>NZ_JACHBG010000001.1 GCF_014207095.1 Martinezella lusitana
AAGAGCCGTCTGGTGGGCGATGTCGCCTATGCGGAGGCGTCCGAAGTCGCACGAGCGATCACGCCGGTTCCAGGCGGCGTCGGGCCGATGACGATCGCCATGCTGATGGCCAATACCGTCATCGCCGCCCATCGTGCGGCAGGCAAAGTGCCGCCGCGATTCTAAGCATGTCGAGAAAAATTCGGAGCGGTCTTTCGTCCAAGGCCACCCGATGTGAGATCAATCGGCCGGCGCGACGCCGGTCGAGGCGCGCACGATCAACTCCGCTTTCCACAACTCTTGAGCTGGAAAAGTTTCCGTCTGCTTGATTTCGCCGATCAATCGCTCGGCGATGCGTACGCCTGCCGAGCGCAAGGATGAGCGCGTCGTCGTCAGCGGCACAGTGAAATTCTCCGGCTTGAGCAAGGTCAGCACGTCGTCGTGGGCAATCATCGAGATGTCTTCGCCAAGCTTGAGCTTTGCCTGGTTGATGGCGCGCACGGCGCCGAGCGCCAGCACCGTACTGGAGCAAAGCACCGCCGTCGGGCGCTTCTTCCTTTCCATCTGCAGAATACGCTCCGTTACCAGCAGGCCTTGCTCGTCGGTCATCGGAGTGTGGCTGACGCAATCCTCGTCCAGCGTGAGACCCCGTTCGGCAAGAGCGGCTTCGACGCCGTTTTTTCGGCGAATGGCAAAATCGAGGTAGATAGGGCCGTTGAGCAGCGCGAAGCGCTTGTGCCCGAGCTGCAGCAGCAATTTCGTCGCTTCATAGAAGGCGGCTTCGTTGTCTATGTCGAGGAAGGGATAATCCGGCTCCGAGCCGATGGAGCGCCCATGCACGAGGAAGGGCATGGAAAGCGTCTTCAGCATCTCCAGGCGCGGGTCGTGGCCGCGCATGTAGTTGACGAAGAGAGCATCGACATTGCCGCTTGCGGCCAGCCGCCTCAGGGCGCCGACTTCGTCGTTCGGGTCGGCCGGTGTCAGCACGAAATGAAAGTCGTGTTTCAGAGCTTCCTCGCCAAGGCCGGTCAGGAACTCGCTGAAATGCGCGTCCGAAGAATTGCCGGAAGAGGTCGGCATGACTAGCCCGATCGATCCGGCCTTGCCGGTGGCAAGCCTTTGCGCCGCCTTGTTGGGCCGATAGCCGGTTTCCCGAACCGCTTTGAGGACACGTTCGCGCGTTTCGCGATTGACCTCGGGGTATCCGTTCAAGGCCCGGCTGACTGTCGTCTGCGACAGCCCCAGCAGTTGCGATAGCTGTTTCAGATTCACGGATTTAGGCTCCTCCAACTCTTCAGTCGCTAAGATACAAACGCAACCTCCCGACGCGTCTATAGCTTCCAAAGCGCTTTCAATATGTAGCAGGCGGAGCGGATGAGACAAGATAATTAGCGAAGATATTGCCGCTTATTTTGTGCTGCAGTGCGAGATTTGCTTTGCATATTAGCGGAATCCTGAAAATCACTTGACTTTGTCGCGTCCTCAATGGATGACAGAAGGTAGCCAAAGCGCTTTGAGGAATGGAGCGTATCGCACGGAAACGTGTTTGGGCTCATAGATTTCGTTATTTGGGAGGACAACCACATGAAGAAATTGTTTTTGATGACCGTTGCCGCTGCCGCTCTCATGGCAGGGACGGCGATGGCGGCCGATCTGAAGTTCCAGCCCGGCCAGGATTCCAAATTCAACTGGAAGAGCTACGACGAATTCAAGGCTGCGCACGCCGACCTCAAGGGCGAGACGCTGACCATCTTCGGTCCCTGGCGTGGCGAGGACGAAGCGCTCTTCACCAGCGTCCTCAACTATTTCACCGAAGCGACCGGCGTGAACGCCAAGTACTCGTCTTCAGAAAACTATGAGCAGCAGATCGTCATCGACACGCAGGCCGGTTCGCCGCCGAACGTCGCTATCCTGCCGCAGCCGGGCCTGCTCGCAAACCTCGCCAGCAAGGGCTACCTCACTCCGCTCGGGGATGATCTCGCTGGCTGGGTCAAGACGAACTACGGTGCTGGCGACAGCTGGGTCGGCTATGGCACCTACAAGGGCAAGGACGGCAAGGATGCTTTCTATGCCTTCCCCTATAAGGCCGACCTGAAGTCGCTGGTCTGGTACGTTCCGGAAAACTTCGAGGAAGCCGGCTACAAAGTCCCGACGACCATGGAAGACCTGGTCAAGCTCTCCGACCAGATCGTTAAGGACGGCGGTACGCCCTGGTGCATCGGCCTCGGTTCGGGCGGCGCCACCGGCTGGCCGGCAACGGACTGGGTCGAGGATCTGATGCTGCGCCTGAACGCGCCGCAGGATTATGATCACTGGGTCGACAACACCCTGAAGTTCAACGACCCGAAGGTCGTCGCCGCCATCGAGGAATTCGGCAAGTTTGCGAAGAACCCGAAATACGTCGCCGGCGGTGTTGCGGCCGTTGCCTCGACGGACTTCCGCGACAGCCCGAAGGGCCTCTTCACGGTTCCGCCGAAGTGCTACCTGCACAAGCAGGCTTCCTTCATCCCGTCCTTCTTCCCGGAGGGCACGAAGCTCGGCCAGGATGCGGACTTCTTCTACTTCCCGCCGTTTGCCTCGCATCCGGAACTCGGCAAGCCGGTCGAAGGCGCAGGCACGCTGGCCGCCGTCACCAAGGACTCGAAGGCCGCGCGCGCCTTCATCCAGTTCCTGCATACGCCGATCGCCCAGGAAGTCTGGATGGCGCAGTCCGGCTTCCTGACGCCGTACAAGTCCGTTAACACGGCTGCCTACGCCAACGACACGCTGCGCAAGGAAGGCGAAATTCTCACCTCCGCCACTACCTTCCGCTTCGACGGTTCCGACCTGATGCCGGGCAAGATCGGCGCAGGCTCGTTCTGGACCGGCATGGTGGACTTCGTCGGCGGCAAGTCCGCACAGGATGTTGCCGACGGCATCCAGAAATCCTGGGACGCCATCAAGTAAGACATCACTGCCCAACCGCCGCCGGCAACGTGCCGGCGGCGGCGCTAAGCATTCAAACGGCGCGTCTTCTGAGCGCGGCCGATGCCGGAGTGACGGCCTCAAGCAGGTAAATTCGGGGAGGGAATGAATGTTTTCGCAGATCCTATCGGCGATTGGCGCCATGATATTCGGTGTCGCCGCCTGCGCCGCATACTTCTGGTTCTCCAACAAATTCTTGGACCTGATCTTTCCCGCAAAGGAGGGAGCCGATGTCCATCAGGCCGCCGTCAATCTCCGCCGCCGAGGCCTCATCCGCCCCTGGCTGTTCCTGGGGCCGGCGCTGTTTTTGCTCATCGTCTATCTCGTCTACCCGGTGGTGGCGACGTTCATTCTGTCCTTTTACGGGCCTGATGGTAACAAGTTCGTCGGTGGCGCCAATTATGTCTGGGCGCTGAACGATACCGAGTTCCGCCAGTCGATCTTCAACAACATCCTCTGGCTCGCCGTCGTACCGGCGGCCTGTACCTTCTTCGGCCTCGTCATTGCCGTCATGACCGACCGCATCTGGTGGGGCAACATCGCCAAGGCCGTCATCTTCATGCCGATGGCGATTTCCTTCGTCGGCGCCTCGGTCATCTGGAAGTTCATCTATGAATATCGCGGCGGTACCGACACCCAGATCGGCCTCTTGAATGCCGTCGTTCAGCTTTTCGGCGGCACGCCGGAGGTCTGGATCACCATTCCCTTCTGGAACAATTTCTTCCTGATGGTCATGCTGATCTGGATACAGACCGGCTTTGCCATGGTCATTCTCTCGGCAGCGCTGCGTGGCATCCCGGAAGAAACCATCGAAGCCGCCGTCATCGATGGCGCCAATGGCTGGCAGATTTTCTGGAAGATCATGGTGCCGCAGGTCTGGGGCACGATCGCCACCGTCTGGACCACGATCACCATCCTCGTCCTCAAGGTCTTCGACATCGTGCTCACCATGACCAATGGCCAATGGAACACGATGGTGCTCGCCAACCTGATGTTCAACTGGATGTTCCGTGGTGGCGGCGACAGCGGCCGTAGCGCCGTCATCGCGCTCGTCATCATGGCGGCGGTGACGCCGATCATGATCTGGAACATTCGTCGTGCAAACGCAGAAATGAAGGGGCGCTGACATGCTTGGAAATCTCGGTCGCATCGGTCCTGCCCGCATCTTCGTTCATGCGGCGGTGCTGCTCATCGTTCTCCTCTGGCTCCTGCCGACGCTCGGCATCTTCGTCACCGCCCTGCGTGACAAGGATCAGATCGTCGTCTCCGGCTGGTGGACGGCCTTTGCCGGTTCCTCGCGGACGACGGCCGCACGTCTCGATGGTCCGGATAAGGCCAAGCCGGACGGCGCAAACTTCGTGATTTCGGGAACGCTCGCCGTCGAAGGCGGCGGCCAGATCCAGTCCTTCGGCCTGCGTGTGCAGGAGCCGGCTGCCTACAAGGCCGGGGCACCCGCCGAACTGGAGAAAGGCGAAACCCTTACGATCAATTCCGATGGCAGCTATCGCTACCAGAAGAACGGCGCATTCGAATCGGATGCGCGTTCCAAGCGCGTCTACCTCACCGTCGCCACGCCGCCGCAGTTCACCTTTGACAACTATCGCACCGTGCTGCGCGGCGAAGGCATCGGCCAGTCCTTCATCAATTCGTTGACGGTGACGATCCCGGCAACGGTCATACCGATCCTGATCGCCGCCTTTGCAGCCTACGCGCTGGCATGGATGGAATTTCCCGGCCGCACGATCCTGATCGCGCTCGTCGTCGGCCTGATCGTCGTGCCGCTGCAGATGTCGCTGATCCCGCTTCTGCGCATCTACAACGAGATCGGCCAGATCTTCGGCGTGCCTTCGAAGACCTATCCCGGCATCTGGCTGGCGCACACCGCTTTCGGTCTGCCGCTCGCCATCTATCTCTTGCGCAACTACATTGCCGGCCTGCCCAAGGAGATCATCGAATCCGCCCGCGTCGACGGCGCCAGCGATTTCGACATCTTCGTTAAGATCATCCTGCCGCTGTCCTTCCCGGCGCTTGCCTCCTTTGCGATCTTCCAGTTCCTCTGGGTATGGAACGACCTCCTGATCGCGATGGTGTTCCTCGGCACCGACAAGGATCATCTGGTCCTGACGGCGGCCCTGAATGCGCTGCTCGGCTCACGCGGCGGCAACTGGGAAATCCTGACGGCATCGGCCTTTGTTACAATCCTTATTCCACTCCTCGTCTTCTTCGGTCTGCAGCGCTATCTGGTACGCGGTCTGCTCGCTGGGTCGGTGAAGGGGGGCTGATCCAAAAACATCTACTGACACAGGACCCATTCAGCATGAGCATTGCTCCTCAATCGACCTTAGAAGTTGACAAGGACTGGTGGCGCGGCGCGGTGATCTACCAGATCTATCCGCGCTCCTATCAGGATTCCAACGGCGACGGCATCGGCGACCTCAAGGGCATCGCGGTCCGTCTGCCGCATGTCGCAGCGCTCGGCGTCGATGCGATCTGGATTTCGCCTTTTTTCACCTCGCCGATGCGCGATTTCGGCTACGATGTCTCGAACTATGAGGATGTCGATCCGATCTTCGGCTCGCTAGCCGATTTCGACGCGATGATGACGGAAGCCCATCGCCTCGGCATTAAGGTGATGATCGACCTCGTGCTGTCGCACAGCTCCGACCGGCACCCCTGGTTTGTCGAAAGCCGGTCGAGCAAGAACAATCCCAAGGCTGACTGGTATGTCTGGGCCGATGCCAAGCCGGATGGCTCTCCGCCCAACAACTGGCTGTCGATCTTCGGCGGCTCGGCCTGGGCCTGGGATCCGACGCGCATGCAATATTACATGCACAACTTCCTGACCTCGCAGCCGGATCTGAACCTGCACAATCCGGAAGTGCAGAACCGCCTGCTCGATGTCGTGCGCTTCTGGCTCGACCGCGGCGTTGACGGTTTCCGCCTCGATACCATCAATTTCTATTTCCACGACAAGGAACTGCGCGACAATCCGGCGCTTGAGCCCTCCCGCCGCAACGCTTCCACCGCGCCGGCGGTCAACCCCTATAACTTCCAGGAACACCTCTACGACAAGAACCGCCCTGAGAACCTGGAGTTCCTCAAGCGCTTCCGCGCCGTGCTCGACGAATATCCGGCCATTGCCGCCGTCGGCGAAGTCGGCGACAGCCAGCGCGGCCTCGAGATCGTCGGCGAATACACCTCCGGCGGCGACAAGATGCATATGTGCTACGCCTTCGAATTCCTCGCGCCGGATGCTCTGTCGCCGGAGCGTGTCGAAGAGGTGATGAATGATTTCGACGGCGCCGCCCCGGAAGGCTGGGCCTGCTGGGCCTTCTCTAACCACGACGTGGTGCGCCATGTCAGCCGCTGGGGCAATCTGGTCGCCGACCGCGATGCTTTCGCCAAGCTCTATGCTGCGCTCTTGCTGACCTTGCGCGGCTCCGTCTGCATCTATCAGGGCGAGGAACTGGCGCTCACCGAGGCCGATCTTGCCTATCAGGATCTACAGGACCCTTACGGCATCCAGTTCTGGCCAGAGTTCAAGGGGCGCGATGGCTGCCGCACGCCGATGGTCTGGGACAGCCAAGTCGCGCAGGGCGGCTTCTCCACGGTAAAGCCCTGGCTGCCGGTGCCGGTGGAGCACATTCTGCGCGCCGTCAGTGTCCAGCAGGGCGATGAGAATTCGGTGCTTGAGCAGTATCGCCGCTTCCTCACCTTCCGCAAGCAGCACCCGGCCTTCGCCAAGGGCAATATCGCCTTCTCGCAACCGCAGGGCGATGTGCTGCTTTACACCCGCACTCATGCGGGCGAGACCATTCTCTGTGTTCTCAACATGAGCCCTGTGGAATCCATGGCAACCTTACCCGAAGGCAATTGGCAGGCATTGACGGGGCACGGTTTTACCAGCAACAACTACGGCAACAAAATCGACATTCCGGCCTGGGGCGCTTATTTCGCGCGTCTTGGCTGAGCCTTTGGGAGGAGGAGCTTAGATGACGGGACTTGTTCTGAAGGACATCAGAAAATCCTACGGCAATGTGCATGTGCTGCACGGCATCGATCTGGAGATCAACGAGGGCGAGTTCATCGTCTTCGTCGGCCCCTCGGGTTGCGGCAAATCCACCTTGCTTCGGATGATTGCCGGGCTGGAGAGCATCACCGCCGGTGATATGATGATTGCCGGTCAGAAGGTAAACGAGGTCCCGCCCTCCAGGCGCGGTATCGCCATGGTGTTTCAGTCCTATGCGCTCTATCCGCATATGACTGTCTATGACAACATGGCCTTCGGCATGCGCATCGCCGGCGAAAGCAAGCAGGAAATCGACCGTCGCGTGCGCGCAGCGGCGGCCAGCCTGCAGCTCACCCAATATCTGGAGCGCCTGCCCAAGGCTCTGTCGGGCGGTCAGCGCCAGCGCGTCGCCATCGGTCGCGCCATCTGCCGCAACCCGAAAGTCTTCCTGTTCGACGAGCCGCTGTCGAACCTCGATGCCGCGCTGCGCGTCGCAACCCGCATCGAAATCGCCAAGCTCAGCGATTCGATGCCCGAAACGACGATGATCTACGTGACCCACGACCAGGTAGAAGCCATGACGCTTGCCGACCGCATCGTGGTTCTGTCGGCAGGTCGCGTCGAGCAGGTGGGTGCGCCGCTCGAACTCTATGAGCGTCCAGCAAACCTCTTCGTGGCAAAATTCATCGGTTCGCCGGCCATGAACATCATTCCCGCAACGGTGACCGAAACCGGCGCGACGACGACTGTGACGCTGACGGGCGGCAAGTCGGTGACGCTTGATACGCCGACCCCTGCTTCCGAAAAGGGCAAGCGGGCAAGCTTCGGCGTGCGTCCGGAAGATCTGCGCCTTGCGACCGGCGACGACTATCTCTTCGAAGGCGAGGTCTCGATCGTCGAAGCACTCGGCGAAGTCACGCAGCTCTATATAGAAGGCCTGGTCGATGGCGAACCGATCATCGTCAAGATCCCCGGCATCGCCGATATCCATCGCGGCCAGAAGATGCGTTTTGCCGCCGACCGCCAGAAGCTGCATCTCTTTGATGCCAGCGGCCATTCTTATCGGAAGTAGTCGCTCACAGAACGTCGCCGGCTCAAGCCAAGATGAACAACAAAATTCACCTTGGGCCGGCGCGTCCAAACCTTCTGTTAAAGACCCGCTGCTAGTCTTGCCTTCATAATATACCCCAGGGGTCTACCAAGATGGCCGCGTTCGGCAGAGCTAATTCAGGTCAGCATTTCCTCAACAAGGAAGAATCTTTCATGTATGACCGCGAAGTGCGGTTCCGTATGGAAGATACGATGAACGCGGCACGGCTCGAATACACCGAAAAAGGTGTGATGAACCTCGCCTCCCGCCGCTGCGATATTATCCGCATTTCGCAGAGCAGCGCGATCCTTGCGATCCTCACCCAGTATAATTTGCCCAAGCAATTCTATCTGGATATCCCAGACGCCCGCATCACCAAGGTGGGCTGCGTGCTGATGAAGGTCTTCCCCAACAACACGGTGGAAGTCCGCTTCCTGCGTCTGCTGACGGACAAGGAGATGAACAAGATCTTCGTCTACAGCACCCATCCGGCCCATAAGAACCGCGTGCTGGATATTCGCGGCTGACGCCACGGACATTGCGAAAATCACGCCGCTGCCTTCGGCTGAAATGCCGAGGGCTGTTGGCAATCATGCACGCGGCAACCGTCAAGTTTAGAGTATGATCCGCAACAACGGTGACCGTTTCCTGCGGATCATGCTTATCCCGGTTCGCAAAGGAACCCACCCTCCGGCCAGAGGGCTGGTTGCTACAGTGTCACCCGGCGGCTAACGCGTCGAGAACCGCCTGCTTCAGCTTCGCATCGGCCACCTCCGAGAACATCAGATCTTCGCGCCCGAAATAGCTCTTCTGGTTGATGGCCGACCAGTCGTTGCAGACCAGCGTGTAACGCTCCTTCTTGGGCTGATTGAGCGGTGCGGCGTGGAGATAATCGCCTGTGCGCGTTGCAAGCGGTATGTCGCCGTCCTGATTGCAGCGGGCAAGGATGGCCGCGAGCACGGCGGCGTCGACTTCGGTCCGCATCAGCTTGCCGTCGAAGCGCACCGAGGCATTGAAGCTGTAGCGGTTAACTTCGCCCTGAGGCAGACCCGCACCGAAAGAGGTGTGGCCGACGAAGCCGATATCCGCCTTTGTCCTTTTCGCCAACACGTCCGCAACGAACCGGCCAACCTCGTCCACTGTCATGGTCTTGTCGCTCTTGCCGACGGTTGCGCGATCCTCATCGGTGAGATGACGGGCCAGCACGGCCGGGATGAGATCCTTGAGTGCGGCGGAGGGAGCGCCGGCCGCGTCGATTGCGACGCGTTGGAGAGCCGCTGCCGCGCTGGGCGCGGTAATGGTCGCGACCGTGATCGCCGTCGACCAGGAACCCGTGTGAACATAGCGCGTGGCACCCTGTTCGTGGGTGAGGTTCAGGTGGTCGTGGCCGCCGATGATGAGCGTACCGTCGGGAAGGATCGGCAGGATGTCGCGATCCGCCACGACACCGGCGTGGCTAAGCACGATGTTGATGCCACCGCTCTTGAGAATCCCGGGAAGGTTCTTCTTGGCCCATTCCACCGGCTGCGGAATGTCGAGCATGTCGCGCGTGGCTTTGGGATAGGTCTTGATTGCGTCGGTCGCAAATCCGGCGATGGTGACCGACCGGCCATCGAGCGTCAGCTGGGTCGAAGACTGCGTGTAGGGCGCGTCAGTGCGCTTGTCGATGATATTGCTGAGAACGGTAACGCCGAGCCCGCGGGCGCGGCTTACGAAATTAACGAGGTCGTTGTCGAGATCGGGCTCATGATTGCCGATGTTGACGACGGTCGGCGCCACCTTCGCAAGGGCTGCAAGGAACGCCCAGTCGATCTCGCCAGCCGAACGTGTTGCCACGACATTGCCGGACTCGAAGAGATCGCCGTTCAGCACGACAAGATGCGGCCCCTCATTGCTTGCGACCTGCTTTTCGATGGTCGCCAGCAACTGGCCCATGCGCTCGTAAGCGGAATGCAGGTCCGACAGGATGACGACACGCAGAGGCTTTTGTGCAGCTTCGGCAGGCATGGCCGAAATGAGCACAGGCAGGACGGCCGTGCCGGCGAGGAGTTTCAGCGCCTGGCGGCGTCCGAGCAATGACTTCAACATGAATTTCTACCCTTGGGAATTGGCGTGCAATACCCAAGGGATTAGTCAATTCACTTGTCAGTCCTATGACGCAGGCAGCTGTAAGTTGCCCTTAAATCAATACGCTAGCACCCTGGTCTGCCGGGCCTGCGGCACGGCGGAAGGGAGCGAAAAGCTCGCGGCCCATGCCGAACTCGTTCCCCGAGAGATCGGCGACGACAGGTTCTCGCTCGACCATCTCGGCAGCGTCGACAAGCACTTCCAGAGTGCCGGCGATCGCGTCGATGCGGATGATGTCACCCTCGCGAATACGAGCGATCGGGCCGCCATCGACGGCTTCCGGCGTCACGTGGATCGCGGCAGGAACCTTGCCCGACGCGCCCGACATGCGGCCGTCGGTCAAGAGCGCCACGCGGAAGCCACGATCCTGCAGCACGCCGAGCGCAGGCGTCAGCTTGTGCAGTTCCGGCATGCCGTTGGCCTTCGGCCCCTGGAAGCGGACGACAGCAACGAAATCGCGGTTCAGCTTGCCATCCTTGAAGGCTTGCTGCATTTCCAGCTGGTCGTGGAAGATCACGGCCGGCGCCTCGACGATATGGCGTTCCGGCTTGACGGCGGAAATCTTGATGACCGCCTTGCCGATATTGCCGCGCAGCATCTTCAGGCCGCCATTGCTCTGGAATGGCGAGTCGATGCTTGCCAGCACCTTCGGGTCGTGGCTCTTGTCCGGTGCCGGT
This sequence comes from Martinezella lusitana, assembly GCF_014207095.1. Lineage (GTDB taxonomy): Bacteria > Pseudomonadota > Alphaproteobacteria > Rhizobiales > Rhizobiaceae > Rhizobium > Rhizobium lusitanum_B. The sequence goes on from NZ_JACHBG010000001.1 coordinate 10,847, forward strand.
TCGCGGGCAACATTGCCGTCGGCGCCGAGCTTGACGTCGATGGAGTAGTTGCCGAGGCCGTGGCCGTAAACGGTGCGCACATCCTCGTGCAGCAGCCCCTTCTTCAGGAGCTCTTTGATCAGGAAGCCCATGCCGCCGGCAGCATGGAAATGGTTCACGTCGGCAAGCCCGTTCGGATAGACGCGGGCCAGCAACGGAATGATATCGGACAGCTCGGAAATATCCTGCCAGGTGAGCACGATGCCGGCCGCGCGCGCCATGGCGACGATATGCATCGTGTGATTCGTCGAGCCGCCGGTGGCATGGAGGCCGACGACGCCGTTGACGATCGAACGCTCGTCGATCATCTCGCCGGCTGGCGTGAATTCATTACCCATCGCGGTGATGGCGAGCGCGCGCTTGGTCGCCTCGCGCGTCAGAGCCTCGCGCAGCGGTGTGCCGGGATTGACGAAGGAGGCGCCTGGCATGTGGAAGCCCATGATTTCCATCAGCATCTGATTGGAATTGGCCGTGCCGTAGAAGGTGCAGGTGCCGGGGCCGTGATAGGATTTGGATTCCGCCTCGAGCAGTTCGGCACGCCCGACCTTGCCCTCGGCATAGAGCTGGCGCACGCGCGACTTCTCGTCGTTCGGCAAGCCCGAGGTCATCGGTCCGGCCGGAATGAAGACGGCGGGCAGATGGCCGAAGGAGAGGGCGGCGATGACGAGGCCGGGAACGATCTTGTCGCAGACGCCGAGGAAGACGGCCGCATCGAACATGTTGTGCGACAGGCCGATACCGGCGGACATGGCGATCAGGTCGCGCGAGAAGAGCGAGAGCTCCATGCCGGGCTGGCCCTGCGTGACGCCGTCACACATGGCCGGCACGCCGCCGGCTACCTGCGCGATGCCGCCGGCCTCGGCCGCCGCCTGGCGGATGATGGCCGGGTAGGTCTCGAAAGGCTGATGCGCCGAGAGCATGTCGTTATAGGATGTGATGATCCCGAGATTGGGCACCTGGTCTCCTGCCAGTGCGTCCTTCTCGGAGGGGGAACAGATGGCGAAGCCATGTGCGAGGTTGGCGCAGCCGAGCACGGAGCGTTGTGCTCCCCTGGTTGCGGCATTGCGCAGGCGGTCCAGATAGCGTTCGCGCGTCGGCTTCGAGCGCTCGACGATCCGTGCGGTAATCTTGGAAATGCGGGCGTCAGCGGCCATGGTCGATCTGCCTCCGTCTGTTCTGCGCAAAGCCCGAAGATCTGGTTTGGTAACGGGCGCGGCGCGAGGTCCAAAAGTCAATGCTTTGCCGCTGCGCCCGCAAGGGCACATGGCGCAGCACATGTTGCTGTGTCATTCAGGGTTCGATGACGCGGCCTGCCGGCTGCGTCAGGGAGCCCAATAAATCTCGACCGGAGAGGCGGCCCGACGCAGCATGGCGCGGATCGGCATCTCGGTTTCTTCGCCCGACGCTTCGGCCTTGGCCAAAACGTCCTTCTTGCCTTCTCCCTCGATATGGAGCACCAGCAATCTGGCATCCTGAAGGCTGGAGAAGGTGAACGTCAGACGCGGCTCGCCCGCACCTTCCGCTTCCATCGTGATGATGCCGCGCGGGGTGTTCGGATCGAGTGCGGTCTGGAGATTGCTGCCGCCCGGAAAGAACGATGCCGTGTGGCCGTCGTTGCCCATGCCGAGGATGGCGACATCGAATGGATGGCCGACCGCCCTGGTCTTTTCCGTGGCGATGACGGCGGCTTCCTCGACGGAAGCCGCAGCCTGATAAAGTGGGAGGAACGTGGCGGCGGCCGCCTTGTCCTTCAGCAGGTTTTCCTGAACGAGCAGATGGTTCGAGCGCGGATTGTCCGCCGGTACGAACCGTTCGTCGACGAGGGTGATCGTCACCTTGCCCCAGTCGAGCGAGCGCGATGACAGCGCCTGGAAGAAGGCCTTCGGCGTCGAACCGCCGGAGACCGCGATGCTTGCGGAACCGCGCGCGGCGACAGCAGCCGAGAGGGTCTCGGCCACCTTGTCCGCGAGCTTGCCGGCGAGTTCGGCACCATTGGCGAAAGCATGCATATTCGCTGTCATCGTTATCGTCCCGGATTAGATATCGTCATGCCAGGTGCGGCCATCACGCTCGATGAGCGCGATAGCCTGGCTCGGACCCCACGTGCCGGCGGTGTAACCTTGCACCTGCTGTCCGGTTGCTTCCCAACCTTTGAGGATCGGGTCGACCCATTCCCATGCCGCTTCCACTTCGTCGCGACGCATGAACAGCGTCTGGTTGGAGCGAACGACGTCCATCAGCAGGCGCTCGTAAGCATCCGGATTGCGGACGTTGAAGGCAGACGCGAAGCTCATGTCGAGCGAGACGTTGCGCAGGCGCATGCCGCCCGGACCAGGGTCCTTGATCATCAGCGACTGCTTGACGCCTTCATCCGGCTGCAGGCGAATGATCAGCTGGTTGGCGACGATGCGGCCGGCGGCCTGATCGAAGATATTGTGCGGGATCGGCTTGAAGGTGATGACGATCTCCGACACGCGGCCGGCAAGACGCTTGCCGGTGCGGATGTAGAAGGGAACGCCGGCCCAACGCCAGTTGCCGATCTCGGCCTTGATGGCGACGAAGGTCTCGGTGTTGGAGACGCCGCCCTCAAGTTCATCAAGGTAGCCCTTGACCGGGCCGCCCGCGGAAGCACCGGCGCGGTACTGGCCGCGAACGGTCGCCTGCTCGACGTTGGAAGCGTCGATCGGCTTCAGCGCGCGCAGAACCTTGAGCTTCTCGTCGCGAACGGCTTCCGAATCCATGGATGAAGGGATTTCCATCGCGGTCAAGCAGAGCAGCTGCAGGATATGGTTCTGCACCATGTCGCGCAGGGCGCCCGCAGTGTCGTAGTAGCCGGCGCGGCCTTCGAGGCCGACCGATTCAGCCACCGTGATCTGCACGTGGTCGATGTGGTTGGCATTCCACAGCGGCTCATAGAGGGCGTTGGCAAAGCGCAGCGCCATCAAGTTCTGCACGGTTTCCTTGCCGAGATAATGGTCGATACGGAAGATCTGCTCTTCCTTGAAGACCTTGCCGATGGTGTCGTTGAGCTGCAGAGCCGATGCGAGGTCGCGGCCGATCGGCTTTTCGACGACGATGCGGGTCTGCTTGGTGATCAGCTTGTGTTCGTGGATCTTTTGCGAGATGTCGCCGAAGATGCCAGGCGCGACGGCGAGGTAGAAGGCGCGTACGCGCTCCTTGCCTTCGTCCAGAAGCTTCTTGAGCTGATCCCAGCCGGCATCGCTGCGTGCATCGACCGGGACGTAGAACAGGCGGTCGAGGAACTTCTTGACCTCGGCCTCGTCATACTCGCCCTTCTTCAGGTGTTCCTTGAGGGCGGCGTCGGCGAACTTGCGGTATTCTTCATTGGAAAGAGCGCTGCGCGAAGCACCGATGATGCGCGTCGGCTCGGAAAACTGACCTTCGACCTGACGATGGTAAAGAGCGGGCAGGAGCTTGCGTTCGGCAAGGTCGCCGCTGCCGCCGAAAACGACATAATCAAATGGTTCAACGGGAATGATCTGGCTGCTCATGAGGTATCTCTCAATCGGTCTTGGTTAAGGCCCCTTTTAATCTAATCGATTTAAAAAGGCCAGTGTGCATTGCAAAATTCAGACTCGGCTTTTTGGCGCGGGTCGCCGACGGAAGAATTCATCTTCCGGTTTCTAAAACCTGTCGCGCAGTGCAAACCACGAGAGCGCCAGGAACAGCAGAGGTGCCCGCATGCGCGCTCCGCCGGGGAACGCAGGGATGTTCAGCTCCTTGAAGAGATGAAGTTCGTCCGCGTTCCCGAGAACCGTTTTCGCATAGAGTTTACCGCAATAATTTGACAGCATGACCCCATGGCCGGAATAGCCGCCGATGGAGGTGACACCCGGCATGACCTCGCGCACGAAGGGTTGACGTGGCATGGTGATGCCGACCGAGCCGCCCCAGGCATAGTCGATCTTGATATCCTCAAGAGCCGGATAGATCTCGGCGATCTGCCGGCGAATATGCTGCGTTATGTCGCGCGGATTGTCAGACGTATAGGCCTCGCGCCCGCCGAACAGCAGGCGGCCATCCTTCGATTTACGGAAATAACGCACCACGAACCGCGAATCGGCCACGGCTTCGTTGCCGGGAAGAACCTGCGGAAAGCGGTCGAGCGGCTCGGTGGCGCCGATGAAGGAACGGATTGGCATGACATGGCTTGCCGTCACCGGCTCAAGATTGCCGATATAGCCATTGCAGGCGATCAACACCCGGTCGGCGGTGATCTCGCCGCCATCCGTTTCGATGATCGTCTTGCCGCCCGATTGCCGGAAGCCCTTTGCCTTGGTCATTTCGAAAAGGGATGTTCCCGCTTCGGCGGCGACGCGAGCAAGGCCGATCAGCAGCTTTAGCGGATGGATGTGGCCGGTGCCCATATCCCTGACGCCGTAGAGGTAGAAGCTCGAACCAAGCCGCTCATGGGTCTCGGCTTCGTCCATGAACTTCATATGCGGATAACCGTAGCGGGTGGCGGCGATCTCGGCATTTTCCATGTAGTCGCGCTTGTAGCTGCGCTTGTGCGTGACATTCATCTGGCCGGGCAGGAAGTCGATGTCGATGCCGTGATCCGAGGCGAAGTCGAGCAGGAAGTGCTTAGCATCCTCGGCCAGATCGAAAAGAGCCTTCGACCGATCGTAGCCGATCTTCTCTTCCATCTCCTCCGGCCACCAACGCTGGCCGGTGCCGAGCTGTCCTCCATTGCGGCCGGAGGCGCCGTCGCCGAAGCGGTTGGCGTCGATCAGCACGACCTCGGCACCGCCCTTGGCAAGACTATAGGCGGCCTGAAGGCCGGTATAGCCGCCGCCGACGATTGCAACGTCAGCCTTGCGCGAGCCGTCGAGCTTCGGATAGCTCGGGCGCGGGCCGACGGTCGCCTGGTAGAATGAAAGGCCCGGTGCGATCGGGCTCTGCCATGTTTCCTGCAATGTCATCGGCGACCTCCTTCACACGTTGAGCAGAAGGAATTCCCGCTCCCACGGGCTGATCACCTGCATGAAGGTTTCGAATTCGCCGCGTTTGACACCGGCATAGATGTCGATGAAGTCTTTGCCGAGAACCTCTTCGAAAGCCGGCTCGTCTTCGAGAAGGGCGATCGCTTCCAGCAGGCCGCGCGGCAGGTCGATCGAGCCCTCATTGGCGGAATCTTCCGTCGGCGCGGTTGGTTGGACTTGTTTCATGATGCCGAGCAGTCCGGAGGCAAGCGAGGCTGCCAGCGCCAGATAGGGATTGGCGTCGGAGCTGGGCAGCCGGTTCTCGACGCGCCGCGCCTGCGGATCGGACACGGGTACGCGGAAGGCCGTCGTGCGGTTGTCGTAGCCCCAGGCGTTGTTGACCGGGCAGGACATGTTCGGCGCCAGCCGGCGATAGGAGTTTACGTAAGGCGCCAGCATGGCGAGCGCATTCGGGACATAACGCTGCATGCCGCCAATGAAATAGAAGAACTCCTGCGAAGGGCTGCCGTCCGGATTGGTGAAGACGTTTTTGCCCGTTTCGATGTTCACCACCGATTGATGGATGTGCATCGCCGAGCCCGCCTGGCTCTGCATCGGCTTGGCCATGAAGGTTGCATAGATGCCGTGCTTCAGCGCGGCCTCGCGAATGGTGCGCTTGAACATGAACACCTGGTCGGCCAGCTCGATCGGATCGCCATGGCGCAGGTTGATTTCAAGCTGCGCCGGACCCTCTTCATGGATCAGCGTGTCGATCTCAAGCCCCTGCTTCTCTGAGAAATGGTAGATATCGTCGATCAACTCGTCGAACTCGTTGATGCCGGCGATCGAATATCCTTGCCCGCCGAGGATCGAGCGGCCGGAACGGCCTTTCGGCGGGTGCAGCGGATAGTCCGGGTCGTCATTCTTGGCGACCAGATAGAATTCGATCTCGGGGGCGACCACCGGCTTCCAGCCGCGATCGCGATAGAGCCCCATGATCTTCTTCAAGAGGTTGCGCGGCGTGTAGGACACCGCATGTCCTTCGGAGTTGACGATATCGCAGATCACCTGCGCCGTGGGATCGGTTTCCCAAGGCACGACGGAAAGCGTCGAAAGATCCGGCACGAGCTTGAGGTCGCTGTCGCGCGGTTCGTAGCGGAAGCTCTCGGTCTCCTCCGGATATTCGCCTGAGATCGTATGGCGATAGATCGCCGAAGGCAGCGCCAGCGATGTATTCGAGGTGAATTTCGAGGTCGGCATCATCTTGCCGCGCGGTACGCCGGCAAGGTCAGGCGTGATGCATTCTATGTCTTCGATCCCGCGCGCCCGCAGCCATTGGGCTGCTTCCTTCCAGTTTGCCACGCCGCGTGCCGATCGCAGGCTGGGAGGCACCGTAGGGATTTTCGAGGCAGGCACTGAAGCTTTCAGCGGGGTCTTTCTCGCGGGCATAAAACACCGTATTTGGGTTGATCGGTGATTGCATCATAACCGCAGTTTGCCAATTGGCGAGGGGGAAAACCGCTCGGACTTTCGCCGTATGATGGAAGAATGACAAGGGAGTGCGGCGAAGATTGAAGGGCTTAAACGTGGCTGGCAGATATGATGTGATCGTCCTCGGTGCGGGCGCTGCGGGGATGATGTGTGCCATCCGTGCCGGCCAGCGCGGGCGCTCTGTCGTCGTGCTGGATCACGCCGGTGCGCCGGGCGAGAAGATCCGCATTTCGGGCGGCGGCCGCTGCAATTTCACCAACATCCACGCCGGCCCGAAGAACTTCCTGTCGGCAAATCCACACTTTGCCAAATCGGCGCTTGCCCGCTTCACGCCGCAGGACTTCATCGCCCTGGTCGCGCGCCACGGTATTGCCTGGCACGAGAAAACGCTCGGTCAGCTCTTTTGCGACAACAGTGCAAAAGACATCATCCGCATGCTGACCGACGAGATGCGGGCAGCAGGTGTGCAGCTGCGATTGCGAACGGAGGTCGGCGATATCGAGCAGAGCGCCGCCGGCTATCGTGTCAGCACCTCCGAAGGCGTTTTCGAAGCGACGTCACTCGTCATCGCGACTGGCGGCAAGTCGATCCCCAAGATGGGCGCAACAGGCTTTGCCTATCGCATCGCCGAACAATTCGGATTGCCTGTCGTCGAAACCCGGCCGGGCCTTGTGCCGCTGACGCTCGATCCTCAGTTGCTCCAGCTGATGTCGCCGCTGTCGGGCATTGCAGCCCCCGCCGAGCTTCGGCACGGCAAGACGGCGTTCCGCGAAGCGCTGCTCTTTACGCATCGCGGCCTCAGCGGCCCCGCGATCCTGCAGATTTCCTCCTATTGGCGCGAGGGTGAGGATATCACCGTCGTCATCGAACCCGATATCGATGTCTTCGGACTTCTCAAAAGGGCTAAACAGGCCAATGGCCGCCAGTCGGCGCAAACAGCCCTTGCCGAGATTTTGCCGAAACGCCTGGCGCAGCACTTCGTCGAGAGCGAAGGCGTGGCCGGCAATATGGCCGATCAATCCGACAAGCGCCTGCAGCAACTTGCGTCGGCCATTCAGTCCTGGTCCGTCAAGCCGTCCGGTTCGGAGGGTTACCGGACCGCAGAAGTAACCCTAGGCGGCATCGACACCGCCTCTCTCGATTCCCGCACGATGCAGGCGAAAACCGTTCCGGGCCTCTTTTTCATCGGCGAATGCGTCGACGTCACGGGTTGGCTTGGCGGCTACAACTTTCAATGGGCCTGGGCGTCCGGCCACGTTGCGGGCGAGGCAGTTTGAGTTTCCATTTCAAGGCGTTATCGCAACTGTGACAAAATGGAACACACCTCTGGTACTCGCGTTTTCCTTTCTTACATCTTTCGTGAATACATTGGCAGTTGCCGAAAGTACCTTTTGGCGGTTATCGTGTCAGTGCGAAAATGGGAATATACTCATGAACAGAACAAAGCGTCGTGCTCGCGCCATTGCAATCGCTCAGACCCGTGACAATGCCAAACTCGTGGCAGCAAGACTTTTAATGTTGGCGACCGGCGTTACCGCTGCCTGCATCGCTCTGCTGGCCATACGCGGCCTCTGACAGCGCCGCAGAAGACACCATGCAGCCGTCGCTCGGCGGCGGCTTTCCTCGGCTCGGAACACGGGTGGCACCAACCATTCGCGGTGTTTTTACCGACGATACAACCTGCGCCGGCCCCCTTATCTGAAAATTAATTAATCGCACCCACAATTCGCGACGATTTCATGGGGCGCTCTACTGCACGTTAGAGCCGAAGCAATGATTGCTTCCCGTTTTTTACTCGGGAACCCCGCCTGCGAATATTTCAAGAACGATGGTTATACATCCGGTCAGCGCCGAGGTGGCGCCGATGGGGAGCGGTGTGTGAGAGGTTAGGACCACAATGTTCATTGATAAGATACTATCGCGTTTCAAGATCAAGACGAAGGTTCTCATATTCGTCCTTCCATTCGTCATCAGCATTTCCGCCGTCGGCCTCACCGGACTTTACGCGTCCGGGCTTCTGCAGGGGCGGATGGAAATCTCCAACAGCGTCCTGCAATCGCTAACCGGCTTCAAGAACCTCTATGGTTCGATGGACGACTTCCTGCGCATCACCAATACGCAACAGCGCGATAAGCTTTATGGAGACATCAAGTCCCAGCAGGGCGTGCTCAATACGACGCTCGGCCAACTCGGCCAGGAAGCGGATGGTCGCGACAACCTGAATCAGGCGATCACCAAGACCGCCGACATGGCCAACCTCGTCGGCAGATTGTGGACGCTGCACGAGCAGGAACTCGCGCTTCGCAAGACGATCGACGACGCACAGAAGGCGCTGATCAGCGCTCGCTTCAACGTCAATTTCAACAGCCAGCAGCTTGAGGATCAAGTACGGCAGGATCAAGCCGACGCGACCTCGACGCTGCGCTCTGCCGACCGCCTGCTGAAGGGCGGCGACCTGCTTGTCTCCGTGGCGGAAGATTTCAACAAGGCCGCGACGCCCGCCGACAAGATGAAGCTCCTCAAGGACCGGCTGACGGATCTGAACAAGGCGCAGCGCGCCATCGATCTCGCCCTGCCGCAAAACCAGAAGAGCGTCGTTCAGTCGCTGATTAGCACGATCAAGGATCTGACGGCTGCCACCGAAAGCGCCGATGCGCCGACCGACGACAGCGTTGCCAATGTCGGACGCCTCCTGTCGCGCTTCCGTCAGACCTCGACCTATACGCAGTTGACGGCGACGCAGATGATGCGTCAGGCGACCACGACCTTCGTATCGCTTGATGCCCGCGTGGCGCAAACGAACTCGATCCTCCAGGACACCCGCCGCCTGCAGGATTCGATCTATTCGCTGCAACTCGTCCTCGCCGAATTCAACGCCAATACGAACAAGGACAATCTTATTCGCTTGCGGCAGGAAATCTCCAAGCTCAACGGGGATATCGATACCCTCAACCAGAGCGCCCAGAGCATGGATTTTGCCGGCGATATCGATGCAGCCATTCGTCCGGCGATCCAGTCGATGGACGGCGCAGCGGTGAAGCTCGTCGACATCATCACGCAGCGGGTCGGCGAATATGCGGGCGCCCGCCAGCAGCTCGATCAGGTCTGGGGTCAGCTCACCGCATTTGCCGAGACGCAGAAGCAGAGCGCCGGCACCGAACGCGATCAGGCGAACTACATCTCGATCCTGGCAACCGCTCTCGGTATCATTCTCTCGGTCGCCGGCGGCATTGCTTTAGTTCTGACCTTGCAGCGCCCGATCGGCCAGATCACCGCCGCCATGCGCCGGATCGCCGATGGTATGCTGGAGACCTCGATCTCCGGCGAGCAACGTCATGACGAAATCGGCGACATGGCCCGTGCGCTTGGCATCTTCAAGGAAAATGCCATCTCCAAGATCCGCATCGAGGAGCAGAGCGACGAAGAGCGCGCCGCTGCCGAACACGAGCGTCAGCGCAACGACACGGAAAAGCGCGAGCTTGACCGGCAGATCGACTTCGCGGTCAGCGAGCTTGCCGCCGGTCTCGAACGCCTGGCCCAGGGCGATATCTCCGCCACCATCGAGACGCCCTTTATCGGCCGCCTCGAGCAGCTGCGTCAGGATTTCAACAGCTCGCTTGCTCGTCTGCAGGAAACGCTCAGCCAGGTGCGCAGCAATGTCGAGAGGATCCAGAGCAACGGCAACCAAATGGCCGCTTCCGCCGAGGATCTGTCGAAGCGCACCGAGCAGCAGGCGGCGTCGCTCGAACAGACTGCAGCCGCAGTCGATGAGATCACCGTCACGGTTCGCTCCTCCGCCGAGCGCGCCAAGGATGCTGACACCATCGTGCGCGAAGCCAAGCGCAGTGCCGATGATAGTTCCGTCGTGGTCGGCAACGCCATCGATGCGATGACGCGCATCGAAGACGCTTCCCACAAGATCGAGCAGATCATCGGTGTTATCGATGAGATCGCCTTCCAGACGAACCTGCTGGCGCTCAATGCCGGTATCGAAGCAGCCCGCGCAGGCGAGGCCGGCAAGGGCTTCGCCGTTGTCGCCATGGAGGTGCGTGAACTCGCGCAACGCTCCGCAGCCGCGGCGAAGGAGATCAAGGGGCTGATCAACAAGTCGACCCAGGAAGTCAACTCCGGCTCGCAGTTCGTGCAGGAAGCGGGTGCCGTGCTGGCGCAGATCAGCAGCCAGATCGTCACCATCAGCCAGCACGTCGAAGGCATTGCCCGCGCAAGCCACGACCAGGCGAGTGCGCTGCAGGAAGTCAACGCGTCGGTCAACCACATGGATCAGATGACCCAGCAGAACGCCGGCATGGTCGAGGAGACCACGGCGGCCAGCCGAGAACTGGCCAGCGAAGCCGACACACTGTTGCATCTCATCCAGCAGTTCAGGATCGAGGCCGGCTACGGTAGCGGCTATGCACGGCAGGAAGCTGCCTGATCGCAGCCAGTATCCTCGCAATCGTCACAGGCGGACCGGCGGACATCTCGCCGGTCCGCCTTTTTCATTGCTGCAACGAATGCGCCCAGGCCTGTGATCAGCCGTCCGGCCCAGACGACGAGGGCTGGAGGATCCATGCTGTAGTCGTGATAGAACAAGTCTTCGTTCCTGCGCCACCGCTCTTCGCGGGCTTGGGTTTGCAATTCGATGGCCTTGGCCAAAGCGATGCTGTCCATCATGAGACATCTCCATGTTGTGAGGCATCCCTTCAACTACACACACGAATTTGCTTTATAAATAGCCGTTTTCGCCCTATGTTTTTCACTCATGAAAAACACCGGTTGGGATTCCTATCAACTTTTCCTCGATGTCGCCCGCGGCGGCGGGTTGACGGGGGCCGTCGCTTCAAGCGGTCTCAGCCCCGCGACCATCGGTCGGCGGATGCTGGAGCTAGAGCAGCAGATCGGCCGGCCGCTCTTCGAACGCAGTCAGGCCGGCTATACACTGACTGGTGACGGTCAGGCGCTGTTCGATCAGTTGCTGGAAATGGAGGCGGCCGCCCGCAAGGTGGATAGCTGGCAACGCGATGCGCAGGGCGGCGCGATCGTCCGTATCGCAGCCGGCACCTGGGTTGGATGGTTGCTCAGCCAGAATATGCCTTCCATCTGCTCGGAACGCGACGGGTTTCGCATCGATCTGCATCTGGGCGAACGCCGCGCGAGCTTGGCCCACCGCGAAAGCGATATCGGCATCCGCGCCTTTGAACCCGAGGAGAGCAATCTTGCCGCCATCAAGACCGGTGATGTGGCCTATGCCGCCTATCAGGCGCGCAACATGCGCTTTGCCGGGCCTCAGCGCTGGATCGCCGTCGCGGAGGAAGAGGCGATCTCGGCCTATCTGCGCTGGCCCTATCAGAACAAGCGGGAAGGGATCGCCTTCACAGTGAGCCGGCCGCGTTCGATGTACGACCTCGTCCTGGCCGGATCGGGTATTGCCGTTCTGCCCTGCTTCGTCGGGGATCAGGAGCCGAGGCTGGAACGGGCAGGCGAGGAGATCGCTTCGTTGCGTCACCGGCAGTGGATCGTCATGAACAATGCGGATCGTCATCGCCGCGAAATCCGCACCGTCGTCGATCGCATGGCCCGACTGCTGAAAAGCCATTCGGAGTTGTTTGCCGGCAAGCGTCCGACCTACGCTTGAGGCTCGGTTGGGCAAGCTCTCCCCAACCATTCGCCACTCTTACGACGCTGACCGGCAAATCCGCGAAAGAGGAAGGGGTCATGCTTTTCCCCTTGTCGCCTTCCGATTTCCTTTCTAGTCTAACGGGAAAAACAGAGGGTTGGGTGTCGCCACGATACCCTTGAACGTATCAGGAGAGATTATGAAGTCCATGTTCGCTAGGCTTGCAGCAACGGCTTTCACGGTCGTTTCGCTGGCAACCGTCGCTCAGGCAGAAGACAAGGTCGTCAATATCTACAACTGGTCGGATTATATCGATGACTCGATCCTGTCCGATTTCACCAAGGAAACCGGTATCAAGGTCGTCTACGATACCTTCGATCAGAACGAGACGGTGGAAACCAAGCTTCTCGCCGGCAAGACCGGTTATGACATCGTCGTCCCGACGGCCTATTTCCTCCAGCGCCAGATCAAGGCGGGGGTCTTCCAGAAGCTCGACAAGTCCAAGCTGCCGAACATCACCAACATGTGGGACACGGTGCAGCAGCGCATCGCCACCTACGATCCCGGCAACCAGTACGCGATCGACTATATGTGGGGCACCAGCGGCGTCGGCTACAATGTCGACAAGGTGAAGCAGATCCTCGGCTCCGACGAAGCGCCCGACATCGACATCGTTTTCGATCCGAAGCTCGCTGCCAAGTTCAAGGATTGCGGCATCTATATGCTGGACTCGCCGACCGACGTCATTCCGGCCGCTTTGCGCTATCTGGGTCTTGATCCGAACTCGACCAAGCAGGAGGATTTCAAGAAGGCCGAAGATCTCTTGACGGCGGTCCGCCCCTTCGTCCGTAAGTTCCATTCCTCGGAATACATCAATGCGCTTGCCAACGGCGATATCTGCGTAGCTTTCGGCTATTCCGGCGATGTGCTGCAGGCACGCAACCGCGCCGCGGAAGCAAAGAACGGCGTGAAGATCAGCTATTCGATCCCCAAGAAGGGCGCGCAGATGTGGTTCGACGTCATGGCGATCCCGGCCGATGCGCCGCACGTCGCTGAAGCGCATGCCTTTCTCAACTATATCATGAAGCCGGAAGTCATCGCCAAGGCCAGCAACTTCACTGCCTATGCCAATGGCAACAAGGCATCGCAGCAATTCGTGAGCAAGGATGTGCTGGAGGATCCCGCTGTCTACCCGACCGATGCGGTCCGCGAGAAACTGTTCACCCTCACGCCTTGGGACTCCAAAACGCAGCGCGTGGCAACGCGCTTGTGGACAAAGGTCACCACAGGCCAATAATTCGAAGCGGCCCGGACGGCAACGTCCGGGCCTTTCCTTAAGAGAATAGTTTCAGAATCGCGAGCGCTCCGAGAAGGGGGGAGGCGCGCTGAAACATATTCGGGAAAAGAGTGCAGCGGCTTTCCGTCCGAAATGCACAAACAAACAAGAAGAATGGGGGTTTCCGTGCCTCGATGGAAGGCGGAAATGCTCTCGGAAAGCCCGTTCAGGGCGTCCATTTGGGGATAGATGATGAAGTCACTCGGTAATATCCGGCGTTCCTTTGCTCCTTGGACCGATCCTTCGGCCAAGCCGTACATTTCCTTCAAGAACGTGACGAAGAAGTTCGGCGATTTCACCGCCGTCGACGACCTCTCCCTGGATATCTACAATCGTGAATTCTTCGCACTCCTTGGTGCATCGGGCTGCGGCAAGTCAACGCTGCTGCGCATGCTGGCAGGCTTCGAGCAGCCAACGACGGGTGAAATCGTGCTCGACGGCCAGAACCTTGCCGGCACGCCGCCCTATCGCCGCCCCGTCAACATGATGTTCCAGTCCTATGCGTTGTTTCCGCATATGTCGGTGGAAAAGAATATCGCCTTCGGCCTCAGGCAGGATGGCATGCCGAAGGCGGAAATCGACGATCGCGTCGCGCAGATGCTGAAGCTCGTCAAGCTCGAGCAATTTGCCAGGCGCAAGCCCAACCAGCTTTCCGGCGGTCAGCGCCAGCGCGTGGCGCTTGCCCGCTCGCTTGCCAAACAGCCGAAGGTGCTGCTGCTCGACGAACCGCTCGGCGCGCTCGACAAGAAGCTGCGCGAAGAGACGCAATTCGAGCTGATGGATCTGCAGCAGAGCCTCGGCCTCACCTTCGTCGTCGTTACTCACGATCAGGAAGAGGCGATGACCATGGCGGACCGTATCGCGGTCATGAGCCATGGCAAGGTGGTGCAGGTGGCGACGCCTGCCGAAATTTACGAAGCGCCCAATTGCCGCTTCGTCGCCGACTTCATCGGTGATGTGAACATACTCGACGGCAATGTGACCTCCGCGCACACCGGCATCGTCGAAATCGCTGTCGATTCAGCCTTTACCCTGCGCGCAGCGACCAGCGATGTCCCGAGCGAGGGAAGCCGCGCCAGCATCGCAATCCGGCCGGAGAAGCTGCGGGTAACGCCGCGCCCACCCGCCAACGCCTCCGTCAATGCTGCCGAAGGTGAAATCTGGGATATCGCCTATCTCGGCGACATGACCGTCTTCCATGTGAAGCTGAAGAGCGGGCAAGTGCTCAAGGCCTCGTCGCTGAATGCCGTTCGCGCCGTGGAGGAACCCTTTGCCTACGATCAGAATGTCTGGGTATCCTTCGACGAAAATGCCGGCGTGCTGCTGAAGGACTGACCATGAAAGCGCTCGGCTCTTCCATCTATCAGCGCCTGGTCATCATCGTTCCCTATGCCTGGTTGCTGATCTTCTTTCTGGCACCCTTCCTCATCGTCTTCCGCATCTCGCTGTCGACGAAGGCGCTGTCCGTGCCTCCTTACGATCCGTCATTCGCCTGGGCCGACAGTTTCAGCGACTGGTGGGATAAGCTGCAGACCATGTCGTTCGACAACTATGTGTGGTTGACGGGCGACCCGCTCTATATGAACGCCTACCTGCAAAGCCTGCAGATCGCCGGCATTTCGACCCTATTGACGCTGATCATCGCCTATCCCATCGCCTACGGCATGGCGCAGGCACCGCGGACGATCCGGCCGACGCTGCTGATGCTGGTCATCCTGCCCTTCTGGACGAGCTTCCTCATCCGCGTCTATTCCTGGATGTCGATCCTCAGCACAACCGGCCTCCTGAACCAGCTGTTGACGGCGCTCGGCATCATCCATGAGCCGCTCGTCATCCTCAACACCAATACCGCCGTCTACATCGGCATGGTCTATTCCTATCTGCCCTTCATGGTGCTGCCGCTTTATTCCGCGCTGGAAAAGATGGACGGCACGCTCATCGAGGCGGCGCAGGATCTCGGCTGCACGCCGATCGGCGCCTTCTGGCGCGTCACCTTTCCGCTTTCGCTTCCCGGCGTTATCGCCGGTTGCATGCTGGTCTTCATCCCGGCTGTCGGCGAGTTCGTCATTCCCGACCTGCTCGGCGGCTCGGAAACCCTGATGATCGGCAAGGTGCTCTGGACCGAATTCTACAGCAACACCGACTGGCCACTGGCCTCGGCGGTGGCGACCATCCTGCTGCTGGTGCTGGTGGTGCCGATCGTCTTCTTCCAGCATTTCCAGGCCAAGGCCGACGAGAAGGGGAGATAATCGATGATCCGCTGGTCTCGTTTCAACATTGTTTCCGTCACGCTCGGTCTGGCCTTCCTCTATCTGCCGATCCTGCTGCTGGTCATTTACTCCTTCAACGCCTCTCGCCTGGTCACCGTCTGGGGCGGCTTCTCGACGCAATGGTACGTGCACCTCTTCAGCAACGACACGATGCTGAGCGCCGCCTGGCTGACCGTGCGCATCGCGCTCTTGTCGGCGACGATCGCGACCGTGCTCGGCACGCTCGCGGCGCTGACGCTGGTGCGCTACACGCGCTTCCGCGGCCGCATCCTGTTTTCCGGCATGATTTATGCACCGCTCGTCATGCCTGACGTGATCACCGGCCTGTCGCTGCTGCTGCTCTTCGTCACGTCGGGGGTCGATCGCGGTTTCTGGACGATCGTGATGGCGCATACGACACTGACCATGTGCTTCGTCGCCGTCGTCGTGCAATCGCGTCTGCTGACCTTCGATCGCTCGATCGAGGAGGCCGCAATGGACCTCGGCGCGCCGCCCGTGCGCACCTTCTTCGAGGTGACGCTGCCGATCATCGCGCCAGCCGTGTTTTCGGGCTGGGTTCTGGCGCTCACGCTTTCGCTCGATGATCTGGTCATCGCCACCTTCTCATCCGGCGCCGGCGCCAAGACGCTGCCGATGCTGATCTACAGCCAGGTCAAGCTTGGCGTGACGCCTGAGATCAATGCCGTCTGCACCATTCTGATCGGCGTCGTCGCGAGTGGCGTCATCTGCGCCTCGATCGTGACCAAGCGTCGCGAAGTGCAGCGTCAGAGGGACGAGCAGGCGGCAGCCGCAGGACGATGATCGGCAGTCTCGCTCACGGGCGCAGCGGAAAACTACTGCTGCGAGGGCTGTTGCGGCTTTTGCAGCAATGTCGTCACCGGCGAAACCACCGGATTCGGCCAGCTGCCACCGAGGAAGAAAGGCAGCATCGGCAACTCGTCCGCATCAGTGGGCAACGTAGCCTCGAGGGCACCCGACAGAGCCAGGCCATTGGTGCGGAACGGAACAACCCCGTTCAAGGTGATGGTCTCGTTGCGGCCGGCAATCGTCGCGTTCTGAACTTCGGCAGAGCCCTTGGCAAAGGTTGCATCGACTTTGACACTGTCGAAGTCGAAGGACGCATCGGCAACGTCGCCCATCCGGAAGAAGGCCTTATCGGCCGCCAGGGACCTGAACGACGAAAGGTCGAGTTCGCGGAAGGATCCGGCCGACGAGGTAAAGTGCATCTGACCGGCAACGTCGCTCAACGTGGCGACCCAGATCGGCTTGGTCGTGCTGAGCGCCAGATCGAGAGACCCGGTCGTGGTCAGCGGCAGCGGTCCCGGCAGCTTGAGCCGGGTGAAGAGCCCACCGAAATCCGCGTTGCGGATCGATATCTGCAGCTTGCCGCCGCCGTCGAAATCGCCGGGAGCGACCTCCAGATGCGCCGTCAGCGATCCACCCTCGAAGCCGCTGTCGCCGATATCGAACTTCGCCTTGCCGCCGGCCACCAGCAGGCTTGCGCCGATATTGTCGAACTGGAACGGACCGAGCGCGGCCTTGTTGGAAGAGAGCCGCATATCGAGGTCGAGACGCTGCAGCGGATTGCCATTCAGAAGCGCATTGATGGCGGTCTCTGCGGCAAGGCGCATCGAGAAGGCGGCCAGGAACGGATTGAGGTTCATCTGGTCGAAGGCGAGCGTGCCCGAGATCTTGGGCTTTCCGGTCGTCGTGTAGCTCATGTCCATGACGCCGGAGGCGGCCGAGTCATTGACCTTGAAGTTGAGATTGTTGAAACGCAGGCTCTTGTCGACAGCCACCACATCGGCATTGAGCGAGACGTTCTTGAGAGCGTCGGCCGCAGGCAGGCGCTGGCCGCTCCATGCCAGGAAGGAGGGCACATTCGGTACATTGAGGTCCAGATTGCCCGAGAGCGTCGAAAAGTCCGATAGGCTGATGATCCCGTTATAGGCCCAGCTGATCACCGGTGAAGAGAAACTTGTCTTGGCATTGACGCTCTTGCCGGCAAAGAACAGCAGTGGTTGCTCGGAATCGAAGTTGAGCTTGATGTCCTGGTCGTTGAAGCGCGCGAGGACGACGGCGGTCATTCGCTGCGAGAGCCGCGGCCAGGAAATGTCGGCATTGACGCCGTTCATCTTGTAAACATTGCCGCTGCGATCATCCGTCATCTCGACGCTGCCGTCCTCGATGGTCAGCGTGCCGATGGCGGCATCCTGATCCTTTCGCATCGGCACGGTCTGATCCGAGGAGGTCTCCGCCTGTTCGATCGCTTTCGACAGGCGGCCTTCATTGGTCCAGTCGATCAGACCGTTTTCGTCGCGGCGGATGTAGATGACGGGGCGGAGGAAATGGAACTCGTGAAAATGCGCATGTCCGCGGATTGCAGGCAGCAGCGAGAAATCCGCGGAAAGACTGTCGACATGGCCGAGCACCTTGCCGCTCTTTGCCGGTTCGCGAATGGTGACCTGGTTGAGCGTTATGCGCGGCGTCGGCCAGAATTCCAGTGTCGGGTCGCCCTCGATCTGCGCCCTGTATCCCGTCCAGTCCGAAAGCGCCTTCTCGATGCCGGAACGGACAAGTCCGCTGGAGATCAGGAAGGGTGCGGTAGCCCTGAAGACGGCAAAGACGATGAGGAGGGTCAGAAGAACGATGCCGGTGGTTCGGACAAACGCAGGCAACCATCGCGAGACCGATCGCATCGTCAACCACCACTTATTGTTTCGCGACGTTCTCATATCCCGTGGAAACTCTCAACCTGATTGGGATGATCTGCCTATGCTTGCCGGATATAGGAAATGTCTCGCCGATGCAAACATCACGCACCGGAATGGCCTGCGATAGCATGACTTTATAATGCGCTGCAGCATTGCTATATAGAGTAAAAACGGGGGAGAGAAATATGCAGGATCAGCAGCCGCTTTGGACGCCTTCGGAAATATCCCGACGCCAAAGCCCCATGTTTGCCTTCATGCAGGAATGCAACCGCCGCTTTGGCCTATCTCTGGAAGACTTCTATGGTCTTCACGCCTGGTCGATTGCCGAACGGGGAGACTTCTGGACGGCGGTCTGGGATTTTTGCGGCATCAAGGGAGAACGCGGCGAGCGGGCGTTGATCAATGACGACCTCATGCTGGAGGCCCGCTTCTTTCCCGACGCGCAGCTGAATTTCGCCGAGAACCTGCTCTCGCGAAGCGGTGAGGGCGACGCGCTGGTTTTCTGGGGCGAGGATAAGGTTCGCGATCGCTGGTCCTGGGATCGGTTGACCGCGATGGTATCGCGGCTGCAACAGGCCTATCGCGCGCTCGGCGTCGGCAAGGGCGATCGTGTCGCGGCGATGATGCCGAACTTGCCTGAAACCATTGCCTGCATGCTGGCGGCCGTCTCGATCGGTGCGATCTGGTCCTCCTGTTCTCCGGATTTCGGCGAGCAGGGCGTTATGGATCGCTTCGGGCAGATCGAGCCGAAGCTGTTCATCGCCTGCAGCGGCTATTGGTATAGCGGCAAGCTGCAGGATGTGACGGCGAAGGTGAGCGCGATATCGGAGCGGCTGAAGGTGCAGACCCTGGTCGTGCCTTATGCCGGCAGCGCCGATGCCGTGGTGGTGGCAACGCCCGGCGCAAAGACACTGGACGACTTCATCGCGCCCTTCGGGGCGAAAGCTGTTGAATTCGTCGCCGTGCCGTTCTCCCATCCGCTGTTCATCCTGTTTTCCTCCGGCACGACCGGCGTTCCCAAATGCATCGTACATTCGACGGGTGGCGCGCTGCTGCAGCTGATCAAGGAACATCGCCTGCATTGCGGCGTGGTGCCCGACGAGAAGGTCTTCTACTTCACCACCTGCGGCTGGATGATGTGGAACTGGCTGGTGACCGGCCTTGCTGCCGGCGCGACGCTCTGCCTCTACGACGGATCGCCCTTCGCCCCCAGCGGCAATATCCTGTTCGACTATGCGCAGGAAGAGAAGTTCGCGCTGTTCGGCACTTCGGCTAAATATATCGATGCCGTGCACAAGAGCGGCCTGACGCCGAAGACCTCGCATGATCTTACGAGCCTGCGGCTGATGACCTCCACCGGCTCGCCGCTGTCGCCCGAGGGCTTCACCTTTGTCTATGAAGGCATCAAGGACGATATCCAGCTCGCTTCGATCTCAGGCGGCACCGACATCGTCTCGTGCTTCGTGCTGGGCAACCCGCTGCAGCCGGTCTGGCGTGGCGAAATCCAGGGACCGGGCCTTGGCCTCGCCGTCGATGTCTGGAACGATGAGGGCAAGCCGGTGCGCGGCGAGAAGGGTGAGCTTGTCTGCACCAAGGCCTTCCCCTCCATGCCGATCATGTTCTGGAACGATCCCGAACGCGCCAAATATCGCGCCGCCTATTTCGAGCGCTTTGACAATATCTGGCGCCACGGCGACTTCGCCGAATGGACCGTTCATGGCGGCCTCGTCATTCACGGCCGCTCGGACGCGACGCTCAATCCCGGTGGCGTGCGCATCGGCACGGCCGAGATATACAATCAGGTCGAGCAGATCCCCGAAGTTCTGGAGGCGCTGTGCATCGGCCAGGATTGGGATGACGATGTCCGCGTCGTGCTGTTCGTCCGGCTCGCTTCCGGCGCAGCGCTGACGGAGGATCTGGTCAAGACGATGAAGACCCGCATTCGTACCGGCGCTTCGCCGCGGCACGTCCCGGCCAAGATCATCGCCGTTGCCGACATCCCGCGCACGAAATCCGGCAAGATCGTCGAGCTTGCCGTACGCGATGTCGTGCATGGTCGCCCCGTCAAGAACAAGGAAGCGCTCGCCAATCCGGAGGCGCTGGATCTCTTTGCAGGGCTGGAAGAGCTCAAAAGTTAAGGCAGACCTAAAAACTGAGGGGCAAACGATGACCATCCTTCGGTAACCTCGCGTTAAGAAAGCTTGGTCAAACGTAAAGGACAACTTGAGACCGTTCGCATACGTCAGCAGCGGATTGGAGCTTATCCCGGCTCCCGAAACATGAAGTTCACCGACTCGAGCTTTCTTTTGACAGCACCATTCTCAAAGGCAGCGCGTTCGCTGCCTTTTTTTCGTTAGATTGCACGCAAATACGCGGCCGCTCTGTACATTGGGCCGCCGACCAAGTATGTGCAGGCTTGAAGAAGAGGCCTGCGACGTGCGGGCCACGATGATCGCCGCCTTCTGGCAGGCGAAGAATTCCGAAAGACAGATGATGACTGAATTCGAAGGCATCGTTCCTGCGATTGCCCAGGCTTTGGCGAAGCGCGGTTATGAAACGCTGACGCCGGTGCAGAAAGCCATGCTCGATCCCGGCCTCGCCGGCAAGGATGCCCTGGTCTCGGCGCAGACCGGCTCCGGCAAGACGGTCGCCTTCGGCCTGGCGCTGGCGCCCGGTCTGCTTGATGGCGCAGACCGCTTCGGCCCCGCCGGTGCGCCGCTGGCACTGGCGATTGCGCCGACCCGCGAACTGGCGCTGCAGGTGCAGCGCGAGCTGGAGTGGCTCTACGGTCTGACCGGCGCGACGATCGCGTCCTGCGTCGGCGGCATGGACATGCGCACCGAGCGGCGCACGCTCGAACGTGGCGCCCACATCGTCGTCGGTACGCCTGGCCGTCTCTGCGATCACATCCGTCGCAACTCGCTCGATATCTCGCAATTGCGCGCCGTCGTGCTCGATGAAGCCGACGAGATGCTCGATCTTGGCTTCCGCGAAGATCTGGAATTCATTCTGGAAGCCTCGCCCTCCGAGCGCCGCACCTTGATGTTCTCCGCGACCGTGCCGCGTTCCATCGCCAAGCTCGCTGAAAACTATCAGCGCGATGCCGTTCGCATCGCCACCGCTTCCGAAGCCAAGCAGCATGTCGATATCGAATATCGGGCTCTGACCGTCGTCCCAAGCGACCGGGAAAACGCCATCATCAACGTGCTGCGCTATTACGAGGCGCGCAACGCCATCGTCTTCTGCTCGACACGCGCTGCCGTCAATCATCTGACGGCACGGTTCAACAATCGCGGCTTTTCTGTAGTAGCTCTGTCGGGCGAACTCAGCCAGAACGAGCGCACCCACGCTCTTCAGGCCATGCGCGATGGCCGTGCCCGCGTCTGCATCGCAACCGATGTCGCCGCCCGCGGCATCGATCTGCCGGGCCTGGAGCTGGTCGTCCATGCGGACTTGCCGACCAATCCGGACACGCTGCTGCATCGCAGCGGCCGCACGGGTCGCGCCGGCAACAAGGGTGTCAGTGCCCTCATCGTGCCGCTCAGCGCGCGCCGCCGCACCGAGCGCCTGCTGGAAGCAGCCCGCATCCGCGCCACCTGGGCAAAGCCGCCTTCGGCTGACGAGGTGAGCGAGCGTGACGACGAGCGTCTTCTCGCCGATCCGGTCTTTACCGCCGCGCTTGCCGAAGACGAAAAGTCCATCGTCCAACAACTGCTGGAGCGCCATGGCGCCGAGCAGGTCGCGGCCGCTTTCCTGCGGCAGTACCGCGCCGGCCATTCCGCACCGGAAGAACTGCAGGATGTCCCAGCCGAAGGCGAGCGCAGAAAGCCCCGCCGGGATGATTTCCCGGTCACCCCCCGCGATGATGGTCCATCTGGCGGGCGGAACGATTTCACCGACGGCGTCTGGGTGTCGCTCTCCGTAGGACGCAAGCAGAATGCCGAACCGCGCTGGCTGATCCCCATGCTCTGCCGCAACTGCAACCTGACCAAGCGCGACATCGGCGCCATCAAGATGCAGCCGGAAGAAACCTTCGTCGAGCTTTCCCCGGACGGCATCGAGCGCTTCCTTTCGGCCATCGGCCCGGACAAGACGCTGGAGCGCGGCATCCGCGTCAAGCCGCTAGCCGGCATGCCGGATTTTTCGCAGGCGCGGCGGGAAGGGGCCTTCGAGAAGAAGAAGCCCTTCGCCGACAAGGGCGCCCGTGGCCCAGAAGGCGGCAAGCCGAAGTGGAAGTCGGACCGTAAGCCGGAGCGGGCATATGCCGGGGAAGGCAACGTCTCCGAACGTTCCGACAAGAAGCCCTGGGCAAAGAAATCCGGCAAGCCGAACTTCGCCAAGAATGACGGCCCTCCCAAGGGCGGCAAGCCGAACTCGCGGTCGGCCCGCAAGGCTGCGAAGTCGCGAGGCGAATGAGCTCGGCGCCGCGCTCGCAAGCGGGCGCGGCTGATGATCCGATCGGTTGAGAAATCATTCCTTGCGCCAGGCGCAGGACGCACACCTGTCGACTCCGGGATTTGGAACCTACGATGCGCAAGCATTTGCGATTGCAGGGCCGCAAAAGTGATGCATAAATCAGGATCGGAATCGGGCGCACGCCAACGAGATTCAACATGCGCGCCGGAATAGGGACTTCACATGATCGTTCGTTCCTGGCGGGCCGTTGCCGGCTCCGATGAAGTGCTGGCAGCCTATGCCCGGCACCTAGAGACGACCACCTTCGTGGAAATGGCTGAGCTTCCCGGCCATCTCGGTGCGACATTGGCCCGCAAGGTGCGCGGTGAAAACAACGAGCTTGTGGTCATGAGCTTTTGGGCCGACATGGCTGCCGCCGGCCATTTCGGTAAGGGTGATTTCGACGATGCGGTGGTGAAGCCGAGCACGCAGAAGCTTCTGCGCTCCTTCGACTTGAAGGTCGAGTATTTCGAGACCGTGGTTTCAACCGGGATTGTCGCCGGCCATGATCGCCCGGCAAGCGGCGAGTAAAAGGTGCAGAACAGCGCCATCAAAGTTACCTACACCGAAGACATCGTGCGCGATGCCGTCCGGACTTTTGTCTGGAGGCGCGGCATTTTCGGGAAGAAACGTCTTTGGGTGGCAGAGGTGGTAATGATCGCCCTGCTACTGTGGAATGGCGATCGCGGATGGGTAGCGGCCATCATGCTCGTTATCATCCTTCTTCCGCCGGCCATGATTGCAGTGATGTGGGTCGCTCATCATCGCAATACCGTGGGAAAGTTCCACAGGATGCGAACACCTCGCGCCGAGTTGACATTTCGTGACGAAGGACTGGATGTCGTGTCCGATCTCGGGTCGGCGACGATCCCCTGGTCGACGGTCACGGAAATTTGGGAGCGTCCGGCCTATTGGATGATATTCATCGGGCCGAACCAGTTCTTCACGCTGCCGTTGCAAACCCTCTCGCCGGCAGACCGGGATTTTCTAAGGTCGAAAGTAGCCCGCGCATCCTAACGGCTATCGGTATCGTTTCATTCGGCAAAGAGGTTCGCGGCCATATAATCCACAAAGGCGCGAACCTTCGGGGATAGATACCGATTGGTGGGCCAGAGCACGCGAAAGGTTCCCGTGTCGGCCAGATGATCACCCAACAGCGAAATCAGTTTTCCTTCCGCGATCTCGGATGCCACGGCAAATGGAGGCAGGCAGGCAATCCCGAATGAGCGTTCCGCGAGATAGATCAGCGGCTCCAGTGTGCTGGCAACCGTCGTCACCGGCAGGTCGAGCTTCATCTCACCTTCGCCGCGGATCAAAGGCCAAGGTTCGAGCTTTCCTGAATTTGCAAAGCGATGGTGAAGGCAGCGATGCCGTAGTAGATCCTCCGGCATCTTCGGGTGACCATAGGCCTGCAGATAGTCCGGCGAGGCGACGATCCTATGCTTGAAGGTGCCGAGCTTGCGGCTCATCAGCCGCGTGTCCCTGACCTCTCCGGTTCGAATGACGGCATCGAACCCTTCCTCGATGACGTCGACCAACCGATCGGTAAAGTCGAGATCGAGATTGATTTCCGGATATGCGGTCATGAAGGCCGACAATGTCGGCATCAGCAGCATGCCGGCCAAAGGAAGGCTCACGCGCAACTGCCCGCGTGGCACCGTCTGCGAGCTGGATAGTCTGGACTGCGCTTCCTCATATTCCGATTGAATGCGCCAGCAAGCCTCCAGAAAGAAGCTGCCTTCTTCCGTCAGCGCCATGCTGCGGGTCGAGCGATTGAACAATCGCACGCCGAGCTCATCTTCGAGCCTGCCAATGGCCTTGCCGACCGCAGAGCCTGAAATGCCGAGGCGATGGCCGGCGGCAATGAAACTTCCGACTTCGGCGACCTGGATGAAAATGCCGAGCGTTCCGAGCTTGTCCATGATGCCTTATTCCGGAATTTTTGTCCGATATGTTGAGAATACAGGCTCCTTTATCCGCTATCTCGCGCCGGATATCCAGATGCCGCCGCGGCTGAACAGCCCGAGCTTCAGATGGAGACAATCATGGAAACGAAACACATCGCCAGCTTTGCGGGCTCTCCCGCTCCCACGACCTTTATCGTCAACGTCATCCACGTTCACCCCGGAAAGCAGGAGGAGGCCTTCGCCATCATTCAGGATGTCGTGCACTATGTCGCCGAGCGAAAGGAAGGCTTCCTCTGGAGCAGCCTTGCAAAAAGCTCGGATGGTCAGACTGTCGTCAACATCGAGGCGATCCAGGATGCCGGCAATGTCGGCGAGTTCTTCTCCGATCCGCATTTCGTCGAAAAATTCCGGAAGCTGGACACCGTCTCGAAGAGCGAGTTTCACACGTACACGGTCGGCGACCTGGTGCTGCCCAAGCGCGCCTAAACAGGATGGCCGGCATAGCCTCTGAGAGGAATATGCCGGCCGACAGACGTCCGATGGGGATCCTGCTCTCCGTCGGACTGAATGGCACTTGGACAGGCGGTTCGCTGCAGATCCGGCGGACGCGCTCGTCGCAGGACATTGCCTGGGAAGGGGCGCCATTTGCAGACACTTCGCCGATATAGCAGAATACCATCTTCGAATAGGTAGGGGATTGGACGTCGGATTTATGCTGATCGGCTCATGTCATTGCGGCAAGGCGAGTTGGACCCTGACTGGCGATCCCGGCTCGATCACGGCATGCAATTGCACGCTCTGCCGGCGTTACGGCACTCTGTGGGCCTATGACTATGAAGGGGAGCGGATTTCGCAGAGCGGGCCAACCGCGTCCTACACGCGCGCCGAAGAGAAGGATCCCTCTCTCGAGATCTTGTTCTGCCCGACCTGCGCCTGCGTCCTGAGCTGGCGCAGTATGCGGCTGCAAAAGGATGGCCGCCGGCGCATGGCGGTCAATCTGCGGCTTGCGTCGCCGGATCTCGTCGCCGACCTGCCCATCGATCACTTCGACGGACTGGACACATTCGAAGATCTTCCTTCCGCTGGAAAATGCGTGCGCGATCTCTGGTTTTGACAATAGAGGCGTCGAGTGAATGCACGGCAGCAGAGGCTGCCGCGATAGGCCTCCCTTAGTTCGCCAGCACCCGCGGCGAAGGGAAGGTGACTTCCACCAGCGTCCCCTCGTTTGGCGAGGAGTTGATCGAGAAGGTCGCGCGGTTTGCGTCGACCATCGCCTTTGTCAGCGGCAGACCGAGGCCGGTGCCGTCACCGCGCTTGTGGGAATTCGTCGAAACTTGGCGGAAAGGTTTCATCGCTTGCTCAAGTTCCGAGCGCGTCATGCCGACGCCGGTATCCCGGATACGCAGCACGACGCTGCCATTGTTTTCGTAAGATGTAGAAACAACGATCTGGCCACCCGACGGCGTAAAGCGGATGGCGTTCGACAGAATGTTGAGCGCGATCTGCTTGATCGAGCGCAGGTCGGCAACGACATTCGGCACGGCCTGCGACAGCGCGGTGCGAATGATGACGCGCTGGCTGTTGGCCTGCGGCTGCACCAGCGATACCGCTTCCGTAATTGCCTCGTTGAGGCCGACGGATGCAAAATCGAGATCCATCTCGCCAGCTTCGATCTTGGAGATATCGAGCAGGTCATTGACGATGTCGAGCACATGCCTGCCGGAGCGGCCGATATCGGTTGCATATTCGACATAGCGCGAATGGCCGATCGGCCCGAAGCGCTCGCCGGCCATCATGTCGGAGAACCCGATGATGGCGTTGAGCGGCGTGCGAATCTCATGGCTGACGCGCGCAAGAAAATCCGTCTTGTGGGCATTGGCGGTTTCCGCCGCGCGCTTGGCGTTGCGCAGCTCTTCTTCGGTGCGCTTCCACTGTGTGATGTCGCGGATGACGGCGCAATAGCCATTCGAAGAGTTGAGCCGGCCCATGGTCATGAACAGCGGCACGAAACCGCCGGACGCCTCGCGACCGATCACTTCGCGGCCGTCGTTGAGCACACTGGCAACGCCATGGCCGGCGAGGCCACCGAGATAATCGAGTACTGCCTTCTGGCTCTCATGCGCAAACAACATGACGAAGGGTTTGCCGCGAATTTCCTGGTCATCATAGTTGAACAGCGCGCTTGCCGAGCGGTTCATCGAGCGGATCTCGCCGTCCTGGCCGACGATGATCACCCCGTCCGTCGCCGTCTCAAGCGTCGAGCGCAGTTCCTCGATCTCCACCTGCAGCTTGGCGACTTTTTCGAGGATGCGTTCAGGCTTGGCTTCCTCGGAAACAGGCTGCGGTGGCGGAGCAGGCCGCTCGTTCTTCTCTACGGGCATCAGCGCCAACATTAGGGCGGTGCCGTCTTCCCAGCGGATCGATTGCAGCCGCGCGGTAACCGGCACGAGCGCATCATCGGCGCGCACCACCATCATCGTGCCCGGTTGCTCGGTCTTGCCTTCCAGATCGTTGCGTTGCAGTAGCGCATCCAGCCCGCCGACTTGCTCGAGATCCGTCAGGTTCTCATAGCCTGTCAGCCGCAGAAATTCCGGATTGCAGTGGATCAGCCGGTCGCCGGCGTGGACGAGGACAGCAAGCGGCAACTGGTCGACGATATCGGGCGATAGCCCCGAGCGCATCTTCACGCGCGGCGGAATGGTGGTGTTCAGCACGTCGATAGGATCGAAATCCTCTTCCGGCTCGGCGGAGGCATCCGCCGCTGCGGGGTGAGTTCCGGCACTTACGACGTCTTCGCCGGCCGTTTCATGCCCCTCGGAAGGTTCGGCAATAGGCTCTGAGGAGGAAGTCTCGACTGCCGAGTCCACCTTATCCTGCTGGGTGGCAGCCTCATCGCTTGCGATTGCCGTTTCGCTACCATCGGAGAGAAGCTCATCGGCCGCATTCGCCTGCGGGACGATATCGCTGTTCTTCTCGCCCGGTTCGATCGGCGGCTGTTCGGCAGGGGTCTCGGCGCGCTTGCCGAAGGGTTCGAGCTGTCTGGCAATCTCGCGGAAAGCTGCCTGTTCGCTGAGCGAAAGGCTTGCCTGCGCCTGCGTCCGGTGTTCGTGCAGCCGGATGATCTTGTCTGTCTGACGGCGGTTCGGCGTCTCGACAATTCGCAAGGCGGGCGGCTCTGCATTCACGACAGGATCGCTATCCGTAATTGTCTGCTCGGTATTTGCACTGGCAGCGGCAGCGTCTTCCTGTTCGGGAGCCGGTTGCTCGCGTGCGGTTGTCGCGGCGTCGGTGTCCTGATGCGCAACCTCGGGCTCGACGGCCGGGTTTTCCTCGCCATCCAGCGCCATGCCGTGCTTCATAGGATCTTCGATGGCATCCGCCAGGCGAACGACGCCGAAGCCTCTGAAGCCGTCGAATTCGCGGCTGCGGGTATAGGTCGGCAGGGCAGCCAGATCGACCGGTACCGTCAGGCCCGTGCCCTCCACCGGCCAGTAGATGGTCCGTCCCGACCACGTGTCGCGGCGTGCCAGCAGTTCAGCGATCTTGCCATCCGGGTCGAGGTTGAAACGGGCGGCGACCTCGGTGAAGGCATGGCCTGCGATTTTTGCGGCATGCGGTCCCACAGCATCGGCGAACTCGCGGGAAACCTCGCTGAAACGGCCTGCGGCATCGATCTTCCACACGAAGCGCGTGGCCCGGCCATTGCGCTTGAAGACGAATCCATCGGCAGTGCCGTCATCGGCCGATGAGGCTTCGGGCGGGGCTGGCTCGGGAACGGTTTCCGCGCCGGCATCGGCGGCGTGCGTTTCGTCCAGGGTTGGGGCTTCTGTGTGCGGTTCCGGAGCGGGCGCGCTCGTCTCGACCGCATCCTTGCCATGACCGTCCATCATAGCCGGCATGGACAAGGACTCGCCGACGTCGCCGGTCACCGGCGCCACGTCCTGCTCTTCGTCTACGCGATATTCCGGTGTCTCATCCAGCTCCTCGATATGGGCGACGGCATCGATGACGTCGCCAAAGGGCGCTGCAATCTCGGGCTTCGGCGCTTCGTCAGCTGTCGCTGCCTCGAGTTCTGCACGGGTTTCTTCAGCCACCGGTTCGGTCGCGGCAGGTGCTACCTGGCTGGCAGGGCCTTCCGTCGGGTCGAGATGGCCGAGGACCGTCTCGACGACGAAAAGCAGATGCAGCGCCGGGATTTCCGACAGCTTGCCGATGGCGGCAGGTAGATAGCCGCGGCCGGTGGGGATTGGCCGCTTGATCAGCCGGTCCGACTGGGCGCCGGCCATGGTCGTCAGCATGCGCGCCGTCTGCGGCGTGATGTCGAGCATGCGGAAACGCTCGGATGCGGCGACGATTTCGCCATCGCGGCCAATGACGGCCATATGGGTATCGGGGTCGTCGAAACCGTCGATCATGCGCCTGGCGCATTCCGATAGAGCCATCGGTTTGGACGAAACCGGCGATGAGAACAGGATCGCCTCTTCGCCCTGCTGGATGCGGATACGCTCGACCGCTGCGTTCACCACCGAACGCCGGAAGCCGGAGGCCATGCGGATGAGAAATGTGCGCTGCTCGCCGACGGTGCTGAGGCCGCGTGCCGTCGCCTCGATCTGGCGGAAGGAAACATCGCCGGACTTCGGCCCTTGGTCGAGAAAATCATAAATGATGTCGTAGCCGAACAGGTTGGCGCCAGCGCCGTTCGCCCAAAGCACGCGGTCCATCCCGGCCGAAAACATGACCATGGCCTCACCACGGGCAAAGCGTTCCCGAACGCGCGGATGCACGGCAATGTCAATGAACGGATATTGAATTGCGGGCATATTCCAACCTGTTTTGCGGGCGTGACCGCCCCTCGTGTTTTAACGGTTTATTAATAACCGCCACCCGCATTCGGGTCCAGCAAAGGCCCGATCTTTCGGCCGGAAAGGTTAACGCGTTGTGCGGTGCAAAAATATGTTGCGCTGCACAAATCTTTATATTATATAAGCCTCACACAGGTTCACGAAGGGTGCCTCCAAGAGGACCCGCATAGGAGCGTAATCATGGCTACTGTAAAGAAAGACGACGTTTTTTCAACGGCTGCATTCGATCCGTCCAAGTTCTCCGAATCCTTCCGCGATTTCGCCGAAAAGGGTGCTGCCCAGTCGAAGGAAGCCTTCGCCAAGCTGAAGACCGCCACCGAGGAAGCCGGCAAGACAGTTGAAGCAACTGTCCAGACCGCACAGGCTGGCTCGGTCGAAATCGGCCTCAAGGCAATTGACGTTCTGCGCACCAATGCCGAAAGCTCGCTGGCGCACATGGAAGCCCTGCTTCGCGTCAAGTCGGTCGCCGAACTCTTCGAACTTCAGACCGCTTTCATCCGCAAGCAGGCCGAAGTCACCGTAGAGCAGGCCAAGTCCATTCAGGAAACCACCAAGAAGGTTGCTGAAAAGCTGGCAAAGCCGGCCAAAGACGCCGCTGAAAAGGCAATGTCCTCCTTCAAGGCCTAATTGCTTTCCATAAGCCTCCCAAGGCATGAACGTCCCGCCCCAGGTCAACGACCCTGAGGCGGGACTTTTCGTTGGAGGTGGCGGATATATGCGCCTTGATCGGTATCCGGCGACGCATCTTCATTTGGATATCTGCAAAGCTTTTTTATATTGCGGGGAGATAGGACTTGAAATAATTTCAAAGTCCTCGTATGTCACCCCCGTTCGCGGCGACGCGAGCATGTGCGGTTGTAGCTCAGTTGGTTAGAGCGCAGGTTTGTGGCACCTGAGGTCGGAGGTTCGAGACCCCCCAACCGTACCATTCAATTCCCACTGAAATTCGATTGTTGGTTTTGCTTCAGGCAAAGAAGCCGTGTGCAACGTTGCGTCCGGTCTATGGCGGTGAACGGCCTTCACGCTCGGCAGATCTGCAAACTTTCCTTATTGATACCTATACCGCCCAGAACATGTATCGAGGCGAACCCAGGGCCACCTGACGGAATGCGGGTGAAAATGGCCGGTGCCGCGCCGTTGCGCCCCGGCCATCTCAGTTTACTTCTGGAAGTCGTATCTCATGACGAGCTCGCCATTGATAACATCGTCGGTCAGGCGAAACCCGACATGCTCATAAAGCCGCCGAGCCTTTTCGTTCTCGGGATGCACGCCGAGCACGACACACGGGCATTGCGGGATCTCCGATATCAGCTCGACGATCTGGATTAGCGCAGCCTTCCCATATCCGCGTCCCTGAAAGCGGCCGTCGATCATGAGGCGATAGATCCAGTAATTGCCGTCGTCGTCATCAAGTGCGTACATGGCAAATCCCACCGGCTCACCTGCCGCTCGGATAATAAGCGGAATGCAGGCAGGATTCTGCTCTGCTTCCTCCAACGATTCCGCATTGCTGGCCACATAGGATGTCTGGTGATCATGCGGACGCAATGAGAGCACCGACTGGTAGTCTTCGCGGCTAACCCGCTCAAGGATAATGGCAGCACGATCTGCAGCGTGAGGCTGCCGGTTTTGTTTTGGATGCATTTTTCCAATGGCGCTCGAACGGCGCCCCTATATTCGAGAGAAGTCGGATCGGAAGACATGCAGAACCCATCACGCGGGCTTTGGCCCCGCGTTGAAAATGAGGGATTGCGATGTGGTTCCGATATGGGTGGTCCGGCAGGCCTAGCGCTTGCGGCCTAGCCTGATGCCGGAGCGTGCGATTGAGTGATACGTTTTGAGCATCCGTGCACCTCCCTCGTTTGTTTGGTTTGCAACCATTATGCTATGTGGTCTGTTTTGACAAGCATGACGAGCTTTGATTTCGCCGTGATTCAGGCGTGCAGCAGAACGTTCCCGCCCTGCAGCCGCTACTATCCGGGACGATGAGGGTTACTTCTTGTCTTCCGGCTTCTTCGACACATGGCCAGGCGAGATCGGGTCGCTCGCCGGAAAAGTCTCTTCCAGCGCTTCCTCCAGATAGTCGTCTTGTTCTTTGTGCTCTTTTTCTTCGAGCTTCTGCTGCTTCTTGTCGCTCATCGCTTTGGCTCCCTGATCCTGATTTGAAAATACTAGGCCTCGCCCGCTCATTGTCCAGCATCAGGATGCATGACGGAGCGAAGCGCACATGATGATCCGTCTAGCCACCATGCCGGAATTGGCATGGAACCGTGCCGTCCGCGCATCGTTCTGTTCTTATCAACAACGAGACGCAAGGAGCGGGCCGATGTCTGTACCGAACGAGCCGATCCCCGAGTCGCCTCCGGTCCCGGAGCCTGGCTGGGTGCCGAGGCCGCCGATTGAAGAGCCGGACCCGGATGGCCTGCCGGACGAAATTCCGGTTCCCAACCCGGATGAGAACGACGAGCCGCCGAGACAGGAAGGATGGGCAGAAATCCCTACAAAAATATCTGCCGCTCTTCGCTCACAAGCTCCTGCAGGAAGTCGGCAACGGTGCGGACGCGCACTAGGTCACGGGCGCTCTCGTGATAGGTGGTCCAATAGGCGCGCTTGATGGAGACGTCTGGGAGGATGCGCGTCAGCTCCGGAAACTGCCGGGCGATGTAATCATGCAGGATGCCGATGCCGGCACCGGAACGCACCGCTTCGGTCTGGCCGATCGCGGTCGATATCTCGAAGGCTGCGTCCCAGCTGCGCATGATCTCGCCGGAAAAATTCAGCGAGGCGGTGAAGATCAGATCTTCGACATAGCCGATGCGGGGATGCAGCTTCAGCGCCTCGACGCTGTCGGGCAGACCGGCCTGCTCCAGATAGGCCCTCGAGGCATAGAGCCCGAGCGTGTAATCGGTCAGCTTGGAAGAGACCAGCCGCCCCTGCTCGGGACGCTCCAGCGTGATCGCGATATCGGCCTCGCGTTGCGATAGCGAAAAGGAGCGGGGAACGGGCACGAGCTGGATGCGCAGTTCCGGATAGCGGGCGATCAATCGCCCGAGCCTCGGCGCGAGGAAGGAAACGCCGAACCCGTCGGGCGCCCCGATGCGTACGGTGCCGGTAATGACGCTGTCGAGATGGCCGATGCTTGCCTGCGCGCGCAGCATCTCGGTTT
The DNA here is from genome assembly GCF_014207095.1 of Martinezella lusitana. GTDB lineage: Bacteria > Pseudomonadota > Alphaproteobacteria > Rhizobiales > Rhizobiaceae > Rhizobium > Rhizobium lusitanum_B. The sequence continues at coordinate 43,647 of NZ_JACHBG010000001.1, forward strand.
CCATGCGCTCGGCCGCGTGCAGGAAAATCTCGCCCTCCGCGGTCAGGTCGCAGCCGTTGGTGCGCCGCACCAGCAGCCGCGTCTTCAGGCGTTCCTCCAGCGTCGTCACCCTGCGGGAGAGGGTGGCGTGGTTGACGCCGAGCCGCTTGGAGGCGGCAAGGATCTGCCCTGTACGCGCCACGGCGAGAAACATGCGGACGTCATCCCAATCCATTTGCCCACCCGTTTGCGCTTTCAGCCTTTGATCTTGCGCATGTCCTTGTTGCAAAAACCGCTACACATTTTTGCGCGACATGCGCTAGGACTTCAATTTTTGCACAACGGTTGCTTATAACAGCTCATTGATTTGTGCAAATTGAAGTGCCATCCTGTAGCCATCGAAGAAAACGAGGAGGCACATCCATGCGTGAGATTGGTCATTTCATCGGCGGCAAGCGCGTCGCCGGCACGAGCGGACGCACCAGCAACGTCTACAATCCAGCAACCGGCGAAGTGCAGGCAACGGTAGCACTCGCCAGCGTCGATGAGCTGCGCGCAGCTGTCGCAAACGCCAAGGCCGCGCAGCCGAAATGGGGGGCCACCAATCCGCAGCGCCGCGCCCGCGTTTTCTTCAAGTTCGTCGAACTGCTGAACCAGAATATGGATGAGCTGGCGACCCTGCTCTCCTCGGAGCATGGCAAGACGGTTGAAGATTCCAAGGGCGATATCATCCGCGGCCTGGAAGTTTGCGAATTCGTCTGCGGCATTCCGCACCTGCAGAAGGGTGAGTTCACCGAAGGCGCAGGCCCTTCGATCGACATGTACTCCATCCGCCAGCCGGTCGGCGTCGGCGCCGGCATCACGCCGTTCAACTTCCCGGGCATGATCCCGATGTGGATGTTTGCGCCTGCGATCGCCTGCGGCAACGCCTTCATCCTGAAGCCGTCCGAGCGTGATCCGTCCCTGCCGATCCGCCTGGCCGAACTCATGATCGAAGCCGGTCTCCCGGCAGGCATCCTGAACGTCGTCAACGGTGACAAGACTGCCGTCGACGCCATTCTGACTGATCCGGATATCGCTGCGGTTTCCTTCGTCGGCTCGACGCCGATCGCCCGCTACGTCTATGGTACGGCCGCTATGAACGGCAAGCGCGCCCAGTGCTTCGGCGGCGCCAAGAACCACATGATCATCATGCCCGACGCCGACATGGACCAGGCCGTCAACGCTCTGATGGGCGCCGGTTACGGCTCGGCCGGCGAGCGTTGCATGGCGGTATCGGTCGCAGTTCCGGTCGGCGAAGACACGGCCAACCGTCTCGTTGAAAAGCTGGTTCCGAAGATCGAATCGCTGCGCATCGGCCCCTATACCGACGACAAGGCCGATCTCGGCCCGCTCGTCACTAAGGACGCCTACAACCGCGTTACCGGCCTGATCGACCGTGGCGTCGAAGAAGGCGCCAAACTCGTCGTTGACGGCCGCGGCTTCAAGCTGCAGGGCTATGAAGACGGCTACTTTGTCGGCGGCACGCTGTTCGACCACGTCAAGCCTGACATGGACATCTACAAGACCGAGATCTTCGGGCCAGTTCTGTCCGTCGTCCGTGCCAAGAACTACGAAGAAGCGCTCGAACTGCCGATGAAGCACGAATACGGTAACGGCGTCGCCATCTACACCCGTGACGGCGATGCGGCCCGCGATTTCGCCTCGCGCATCAATATCGGCATGATCGGCGTCAACGTTCCGATCCCGGTTCCGCTTGCCTACCACTCCTTCGGCGGCTGGAAGGCTTCGAGCTTCGGTGATCTCAACCAGCACGGCACGGACTCGATCAAGTTCTGGACGCGCACCAAGACGATCACCGCCCGCTGGCCGTCCGGCATCAAGGATGGTGCCGAATTCGTCATGCCTACGATGAAGTAAGCCCTAGCGCCATCGCCAATATCGACCGCCGTCCGGGATATTTCGGGCGGCGGTTTTTTATTGCGTTTGTTTTCGATAGAGTCATCTTGTCTAGGCCGTCGTTTTCGACTAGAACAAAAAGAGAACAACGGGAGGACCAAGATGTCCGCGACCTATCAGATCGACTATCTCGAATTTCCGTCGAAAGACGGCCTGAAGACCCGCCGCTTCTTTGAGGAGGCCTTCGACTGGAGCTTTATCAGCTATGGGCCGACTTACCATGTGATCGAAGCAGCCGGTATCGCTGCGGGTATTGACGGAGATGCTGGCGAGGCCGCGGGAGCCCCTCTGCCCGTGGTGCGGACCTCCGACCTCGAGGCAGCACAGCGGGCGGTCGAATTTGCAGGCGGCGTCATAACCCGTCCCGCTTTCGATTTTCCCGGCGGCCGGCGCTTTCATTTCCGCGAGCCGGGCGGCTGCGAAATGGCGGTATGGGTTGCTACACCCTGAGTGTCCACCAGCCGTCTAGAATGGCGCGCCATCATTTTTCCATTGATCGGTGCCGGTTTTCCTGCTCTCAAGTGCAACGGTAAGGCGAGCGATGTGTAGCGCAGCACATCCCCGGCGATCGATGCCTTTTGGCGCGCTCGGGCAAGCTCGTCCTCTTGTGGGGTAGGGGATTACAAATATGGCAGCTGTCGAGCAACACGATCCGGCGGGTGGACGCCGCTTTTTCCAGCGGGCTTCCTTCACCGGCAATGCTTCCGAGTATTTTGGTATCTGGATCGTCAATATCCTGCTGACCATCATCACCCTGGGCATTTACTCGGCCTGGGCGAAGGTGCGGCGCAATCGATACTTCTATGGGAATACGGTTCTTCTGGACCACAGTTTCGAATATCACGCCAAGGGCAAGCAGATCCTCATCGGTCGGCTGATCGTGTTCGGCTTTCTCATTGTCATAAATATCTTGTCGCATGCCGCACCGCTGGCGTTGCTGGTGGTCTGGCCCATCATGCTGGTGATATTCCCATGGTTCCTCATGCGCGGCCTCAGGTTCAACGCGCGGGTTACGAGCTACCGCAATGTACGCTTCGATTTCGTAGGCACCTATGGTGGCGCGTTTAAAGCCATCTTCCTCGGTGCCCTGGTGACGGTGGTTTCGGTCGGGCTTCTGTCCCCGATCGCCAGTCGCTGGTTTTATAAATATGTCTTCGACAATCTTCGATATGGTGATCGGCCTTTCGCGACAGAGCCGCGGTTGGGCGCGCTTTACGAGGCACTCATTACCGCAATTGCGATCATACTTGCGGCTGTCGTGGTCTTGGGGTTTTTCAGCGCCGCCATGATCGGTTTCGGCGGAAATTCGATGGGCTGGGGAATGGGCAGCATCAGCCTGTGGCATTGGATGATTGTGCTTGTTTTCCCGATTTACATATTGGCTGGCCTCTACTACCGCGCCGCGGTACGCAACATCATCTGGTCGGCCGCAACGATTGACCGCCGCCATCAGCTCAGAAGTGATCTCGGTCGCCGGCGCTATGCGTGGATCGCGATTTCCAACGTCGTTGTTACCTTGGTAACCCTCGGATTGATGCGCCCCTGGGCGGCCGTACGCATGCAGCGTTTTCTCACCGAGCATACCGCGGTCCATGTCGACGGCGAGATCGGCGTCGTCTTCGATCAAATCCGCTCGACCGGCAGCGCGATCAGCGCGGAATATCTCGATGTCGATGGATTCGACTTTGGCTTCTGAGCCGGAAACGATCGCGACGGGTGTTTGGCATCCGCCGCATTCGAGCCGGGAGGTTCCCGCCCGGCTGCTGGATGTCGGCGGCTCGCTGATTGTGGTGTCGAATGAGGACGGGGAGGAGAACAGGCGACTCGTCTGGGGCGTTCGCTCCGATATCGAGATCAGTCAGCGCGTCGGCTCCGTTCCGCGCCGTATCGCTTTCGGAAATGAATCTGTTTTCGAAACCCGAGATAACGACGCAATCGACACCTATCTGCGGAGCCGTGGAGAGGGGCGCAGCGGCGTCATTCATAACCTTGAGATCGTGCGCCCGAGGCTGATCGGTTTCATCCTGGCGGTGCTGGTTCTTGCCTCCGTCATCTATCGCTACGCCTTGCCGGCGTTGGTGGAAGTGGCCGTGCTGGTGACGCCGCCGGTAGTGCCGGAAATGATGTCGGCGGGAACAATGAAGACATTGGACCAAGTCACTTTCAGTTCCAGCAAGCTGTCTGCGGCGGAGCAAACGGAAATCCGCGACGATTTCGCCAGGATAGCTTCAAACGCACAGGGCGGCGCGAACCGCTATCACCTGAATTTCCGCGATGGCGGCCTCATTGGCGCCAACGCTTTCGCGCTGCCGGATGGCAATCTCGTTCTCACCGATCAGCTTGTAGAGCTTGCCGGAAGCGACAAGGAGATGATCAATGCCGTGCTCGGCCACGAGATCGGTCATGTCGAATACAAGCACAGTCTCCGCCAACTCTACACTGCTGCGGGTGTTGCCGGTCTCGTGCTTCTGATCGCTGGCGACGTCGGCTCCGGCGTGCAGGATATCCTCACGCAGGGCGGCGGCCTTCTTGCGCTGTCCTACTCCCGGCAAGCCGAGGCCCAGGCCGATCGTCGTTCGGTGGAGTTGATGCGGGCGGCCGGTAAAGATCCAATGGCGCTGTCACGCTTCTTCGATCTGCTCGAGATGAAGCTCAACGATCACGACAAGACCAGCATGCTCTCGACCCATCCGGGCACGCCAGAGCGCAAGCAGGCGATCCTCGACTATGTCCGGGAGCTGGAGGCCAAGGGAAGGCAGCCGAGCGGATAGGAACTTTTGGGCCGACGAGATAAGCTGAATATTAATTTCATATTTTGGAATTGTTCAAAACTAAGAAAGCCACTATATACGGTCCAACCCCCTAAGCGGCCTTGATTCCAGGAGATTGGCATGCGTTTGACGAAACAGACCAATTACGCCGTGCGCATGTTGATGTATTGCGCCGCCAATGACGGACACCTGAGCCGTATCCCGGAAATTGCTAGAGCGTACAGCGTATCCGAGCTGTTCCTGTTCAAAATCCTGCAGCCGCTGACCAAGGCGGGCCTTGTCGAAACCGTTCGTGGCCGCAATGGCGGCGTTCGCCTCGGCAAGCCCGCGACCGACATCAGCCTGTTCGACGTCGTCCGCGTTACCGAAGACAGCTTCGCCATGGCGGAATGTTTCGAGGATGGCGTCGTGGAATGTCCGCTGGTCGACAGCTGCGGTCTCAACTCGGCACTGCGCAAGGCACTGAACGCCTTCTTCGACGTGCTGACGCAATATTCCATCGACGATCTCGTCAAGGCCCGCCCGCAGATCAATTTCCTGCTCGGCCTGACCGATCAGGATCACCGGGCAATTGCGAAGAAGCCTTCGGTCGCCGCTCCCGCTGCCTGATTCTGCTTCGAGTTGCAGAGCGCTTTCCATCCGTGGTTGCCACCGGCAGCCGCGGATTTTTGTTTTTTGAGGCCCGTATGGCGGCCTTGGATGATCGGCATCTCGCCACGAGAAAGCATGAAATCGTCCTGAATCTGATAAAATCACGCAAAAATCTGGCAGAAAATTACCAATTCAGAGGTTTTTTCGGCCGAAAATTTCCAAACTCGGAAAATTGGAAAAAATTTAGGCGGGGCTTGTTGCTTTCAAACATAAAATAAAGTTCCATCGGCGCGATCCGAATGGGAACCTCTGGGGTATCCACGGCTTCAAAAGAATAACAAATCTGGGAAACGATATCATGAAAAAGATTTCTGCCCTGCTGGCAGTGACAGCCTTGGCTTCGGTCATGGCAACGTCCGCCTGGTCGAAAACACTTGTCTATTGCTCGGAAAGCTCGCCGGAAGGCTTCGATCCGGGAATGTACACGGGAGGCAATACATTCGACGCCTCTTCGCGTACCGTTTACAGCCGTCTCGTCGAATTCAAGCACGGTGGCACCGAGATCGAGCCGGGCCTTGCCGAAAGCTGGACCGTTTCCCCCGATGGCAAGGAATATACGTTCAAGCTCCGCAAGGGCGTGAAGTTCCAGACCACCGATTTCTTTACGCCGACGCGCGACCTCAACGCCGATGATGTCATCTTCGCCATCGGGCGCCAGATCAGCGCAGACAGCCCCTGGGCCAAGTACGTCGCTGGCGGTTCTTATGAATACGCCGACGGCATGGGCTTCCCCAAGCTGATCAAGTCGATCGAGAAGGTCGATGACCTCACCGTGAAGTTCGTGCTGAACCGCCCGGAAGCGCCTTTCCTCGCCGACCTGGCCATGGACTTCGGCTCGATCCTGTCGAAGGAATATGCAGACAAGCTGCAGGCCGACAAGAAGATGGAGCAGATGAACCAGCAGCCGCTGGGCACCGGCCCGTTCACCTTCGTTGCCTACCAGCCTGATGCCGTCATCCGCTACAAGGCAAACGAAACCTACTTCAAGGGCAAGGAAAAGATCGACGATCTCGTCTTTGCAATCACGCCGGACGCATCCGTTCGCGCGCAGAAGCTGAAGTCTGGCGAATGCAACATCATGCCGTACCCGAACGCGGCCGATATTAAGGACCTCAAGGCCGACAAGAACCTCAATGTTCTCGAGCAGGCTGGTCTGAACGTTTCCTACCTCGCCTATAACACGCTGGTTGCTCCGTTCGACAAGGTCGAAGTGCGCAAGGCGCTCAACATGGCCGTCAGCAAGCAGGCCATCGTCGACGCCGTGTTCCAGGGCTCTGCCAAGGTTGCCACCAACCCGATCCCGCCGACCATGTGGTCCTACAACAAGGAAGTGAAGGACGACGCCTACAACCCGGACGAAGCCAAGAAGCTGCTTGAAAAGGCTGGCGTCAAGGGTCTCAGCATGAAGATCTGGGCTATGCCGGTTTCGCGTCCTTACATGCTGAATGCGCGTCGCGCTGCCGAGCTGATGCAGGCAGATCTGGCCAAGATCGGCGTCAAGGTCGAGATCGTCACCTATGACTGGGCTCAGTACCTGAAGCTCTCCTCCGCTAAGGACCGCGACGGTGCGGCCATCCTCGGCTGGACCGGCGACAACGGCGATCCGGACAACTTCCTTGACACACTGCTCGGCTGCGATGCCGTCGGTGGCAACAACCGTGCACAGTGGTGCAACAAGGAATTCGACGATCTGGTGAAGAAGGCCAAGCAGACGGCTGACGTCAAGGAGCGCACCAAGCTCTATGAACAGGCCCAGGTCATCTTTAAGCGCGAAGCACCATGGATGACGATCGATCACTCCGAAGTCTTCATGCCAATGACGAAGAACGTCACCGGCTACTTCCAGGATCCGCTCGGCGTTCACCGCTTCGACGGCGTCGATATCGCCGAATAACAAAAAATCTGTGAGAATGCCCGGCTAGGACCGGGCGACCCGGCGGTCAGACACTCTGTCTGACCGCCGGAAAAATTTGGACAACTGTCATGTTGCGATTTCTTCTCAGCCGCCTTGCGGTGTTGATCCCGACATTCCTTGGCGTGTCGATCGTTGCCTTTTCTTTCATTCGCCTGCTTCCTGGCGATCCAGTGATGCTGCTGTCGGGCGAGCGCGTCATGTCGCCGGAACGCCACGCGCAGATCTCGCATGATCTCGGCTACGACCAGCCGATGGTCGTTCAGTACGGCAAATATGTCTGGAACGCCTTGCAAGGCGACCTCGGCACCTCGATCACCACCAAGCGTGACGTGCTGACGGACTTCCTGACCTTCTTCCCGGCCACGCTCGAATTGTCGATCTGTGCGATGATCCTGGCGATCTGTCTTGGTATCCCGGCCGGCGTGTTCGCCGCCGTCAAGCGAGGGACCTGGTTCGACCAGAGCGTCATGGGCGTCGCCCTGGTCGGCTATTCAATGCCGATCTTCTGGTGGGGCCTGCTGCTGATTATCGTTTTCAACGGCTATCTGCACTGGACGCCGGTTTCTGGCCGCATCGGCCTCATCTATTTCTTCAAGCCGATCACCGGCTTCATGCTGATCGACAGCCTTCTGTCCGGTCAGAAGGGTGCCTTCTGGTCCGCCTTCAATTCGCTGATCCTGCCGACGATCGTGCTTGGCACCATCCCGCTCGCCGTCATCGCGCGCCAGACGCGCTCCGCCATGCTCGAAGTGCTCGGTGAAGATTATGTGCGCACGGCGCGCTCAAAGGGTCTTTCGCCTCTGCGCGTCGTATCCGTGCATGCGCTGCGCAACGCCATGATCCCGGTCGTCACCACGATCGGCCTCCAGGTCGGCGTGCTGCTCGGCGGTGCCATTCTGACGGAGAGCATCTTCTCCTGGCCGGGCATCGGCAAATGGATGATCGATGCAGTCTTCAAGCGCGACTATCCGGTGGTGCAGGGTGGCCTGCTTCTGATCGCCGGTATCGTCATGCTCGTCAATCTCGCTGTCGACTTGCTCTACGGCTTCGTCAATCCACGCATTCGTCACTAGGAGCGGTCCATGAGCACGGTAAGCGTCAAAACCGACCGTCCTTCCGCTCTCGCGGAGTTCTGGTATTACTTCTCTCGCAACAAGGGCGCCGTCATCGGCCTTGTGATCTTCCTCTTCGTTCTGTTCCTGGCGATCTTCGCCGGCGTCGTGGCGCCGCATAATCCCGATGTCGCCTACGGCAGCGACATGCAGCGCTTGCCGCCGGCATGGGTACAGGGCAGCAACAGCAGCTTCCTGCTCGGCACCGACGCCAACGGCCGCGATCTGCTGTCGCGCCTCATCTATGGCACGCGGTTCTCGCTGTTCATCGGTCTCGTGGTCGCCTCGCTTTCGGCGCTCGCCGGTATCCTGATCGGCCTCGTCGCCGGCTACGTGCGTGGCCGTACCGACACGATCATCATGCGCATCATGGACATCATCCTTGCCGTCCCGTCGCTGCTGCTCGCCCTGGTGCTGGTGGCAATCCTCGGGCCTGGCCTGACGAACGCCATGATTGCGATCTCCATCGTCAACCAGCCGCATTTCGTCCGCCTGACACGCGCTTCGGTCATGACCGAACGCGACAAGGAATATGTCATCGCTTCGCGCGTCGCCGGCGCCGGGTCGCTGCGGCTGATGTTCAAGACGATCCTGCCGAATTGCCTTGGGCCGCTGATCGTGCAGGGCACGCTTGCCTTCTCGGCCGCCATTCTCGATGCGGCGGCACTCGGCTTCCTCGGCCAGGGCGCCCAGCCGCCGACGCCGGAATGGGGCACGATGCTCGCGGACTCGCGTGAATTCTTCCAGAGCAACCCTTGGCTCGTTACTTTCCCCGGTCTCTGCATCCTGATCACGGTTCTCGCCATCAATCTGATGGGCGACGGCCTGCGCGATGCGTTCGACCCGAAGCTGAAGAGGTCGTAATGGCACTCCTCGATATTGAAAATCTATCCGTTGAATTCCAGACTTCGTCCGGCCTGTTCCGGGCTGTCGATGGCGTCTCGCTGACATGCGACAAGGGAGAAATCCTGTCAATCGTCGGCGAATCCGGCTCCGGCAAGTCGGTCTCCATGCTTGCCATGATGGGACTTCTGCCCTGGACGGCAAAGATCACCGCCGACCGCATGATGTTCGATGGCAAAGACCTTCGCGGTATCTCCGCCCGTCAGCGCCGCAAGATCATCGGCAAGGACATGGCGATGATCTTCCAGGAGCCGATGTCGAGCCTCAATCCGTGCTTCACGGTCGGCTTCCAGCTCGGTGAGACCCTGCGTATCCATATGGGCCTCGACCGCAAGGCGCGCCGCGAACGCTCGATCGAGCTTCTGAATCTCGTCGGCATCCCCGCACCAGAGGATCGCCTGTCAAACTTCCCGCACCAGATGTCGGGCGGTATGAGCCAGCGCGTCATGATCGCCATGGCGCTCGCCTGCAATCCGAAGCTCCTGATCGCCGACGAGCCGACCACCGCGCTCGACGTGACCATCCAGGCGCAGATCCTCGATCTGCTCGTGCGCCTGCAGCGGGAACAGGGCATGGCGCTCGTGCTCATCACCCATGACATGGGTGTGGTCGCCGAAACGGCGGAACGCGTTCAGGTGCAGTATGCCGGCCAGAAGGTCGAGGAACAGCCGGTCAAGGAGCTGTTCCGTGATCCGCATCATCCCTATACGGCGGCACTTCTCTCGGCTCTGCCGGAGCGCGCCGAAGTCGGCGAGCGTCTGCCGTCGATCGCGGGTGTCGTTCCCGGTCAGCATGATCGGCCGACGGGCTGTCTCTTTGCGCCCCGTTGCTCCTTCGCCACGCCGGAATGCGATAAGGGCGTCACGCGCCAGGGCGCTGAATTCGGCCTGACCCTTTGCAACTATCCGCTGGAACATGGCAAGCCGCTCGGTCATCCCGGCATTGCCGCCACGCAATCTGCAGGAGGTGCCGCATGACCGGCGCTGTTCTCGAAGGGCGCGATCTCGCCCGTTTCTACACCATCAAGCGCGGCAGCTTCAAACCGGAGGCGACCGTCAAGGCGCTGAACGGCGTCAGCTTCAGCCTGCAGTCGGGCCGCACGCTGGCCGTCGTCGGCGAATCCGGCTGCGGCAAGTCGACCCTTGCCCGCCTGGTCACCATGATCGAAAATCCGACGGCGGGCGAATTGCTGATCGATGGCAAGCCGGCGCGGCTTGGCGACCGCAGCCTGCGCAGCGCCGTGCAGATCGTGTTTCAGAACCCTTATGGCTCGCTCAACCCGCGTCAGAAGGTCGGTTCCATCCTGGAAGAGCCACTGAAGATCAATACCGATGATGATGCCGCCACCCGCCGCCGCAAGGCCGAGGAGATGATGGCGCGTGTCGGCCTGCGCCCGGAGCACTATGATCGCTACCCGCACATGTTCTCCGGCGGCCAGCGTCAGCGCATCGCCATTGCGCGCGCCCTGATGCTGCGGCCGAAGGTGCTGGTGCTCGACGAGCCGGTTTCCGCGCTCGACCTGTCGATCCAGGCGCAGGTTCTGAACCTTCTGATGGACCTGCAGAAGGAGATGGGCCTCGCCTATCTCTTCATATCGCACGGCCTTTCCGTCGTCCGCCATATCGCCGACGACGTGATGGTGATGTATCTCGGCCGCCCGGTCGAAACCGGTACCGCCGAAGAGGTGTTCAGCCGTCCGCGCCATCCCTATACGGCAGCGCTTCTGTCGGCGACGCCGATCGCCGATCCGGACCGCGAGAAGAACCGCATCCGCCTGCAGGGCGAGCTGCCGTCGCCGCTCAACCCTCCGACCGGCTGCCACTTCAATCCGCGTTGCTGGCGCGCTCAGGACAAGTGCCGGCAGGTCGCGCCGGAACTGGCGGGCGATGGCTCGCACAAATTTTCCTGTTTCTTTCCGCTGGATTGATCCAAGTTGCGAATCGGGCATGGCTGGCAAAGCGACCATGCCCGATTCAGTTCAATCATTCCGGACAGGCCCGATGCAGGATAATCAGGATACTCCTCTCGCCATCATCGTGATGGGCGTGAGCGGCAGCGGCAAATCCTCGATCGGCGAGGGTGTCGCAGCCAGGCTCGGCATTCACTTCATCGAAGGCGATGCGCTGCATCCGGCGGCCAATGTTGAGAAGATGAGCAAGGGCATTCCGCTCACCGACGAGGATCGCTGGCCCTGGCTCGAAAAGATCGGCCAGGAAATCGCCGCAAGCCTGGCCAAGGGGGAAGGCATCGCCGTTTCCTGCTCGGCGCTGAAGCGGACCTACCGCGAGCGGTTGCGAGCGTCCGCCGGCGGCCATCTCTATTTCATTTATCTCCACGGCTCGAAGGAGCTGCTGACGAAGCGCATGGGCGAGCGCAAGGGACATTTCATGCCCGCATCGCTGCTCGAAAGCCAGCTGCAGACGCTGGAAGTGCCGACCGGCGAACCCGGCGTCGTAACCGTCGACATCGACGATACGGTCGCGGCGATCGTCGATGCTTCCGTCAGGAATCTCCAGGCTATTCTCTCGAACTAAAGCTCACGGCGCAAACCGGTTTGGGCTGTAGGCTGAGATGTCGATGAGCGGCTTCTCGCCGGTTATGAGTTCGGCAAGCACACGGCCGGTTACCGGGCCGAGCGTCAGCCCATGATGGGCGTGGCCGAACGCGAACCACAGGCCGTTGTGCCGCGGCGCCTTTCCGATGATCGGCATCATGTCCGGCGTGCAGGGGCGGGCGCCCATCCACGGCTCAGGATCGAGCCTTTCGCCAAGCGGGAAGGCGGCGCGCGCAAGCGCCTCGGCGCGGGCGAGCTGTACTGGCGTTTTCGGCGCATCGCGCCGCGCGAATTCGGCGCCGGTCGTCAGCCGGATGCCGCGGCTCATCGGTGCCAGCAGATAGCCGCTTTCGGCATCCGCCATCCAGTTGTTGAGGACGGCATTGCCTTCGGTGGCATAGTGCATGTGATAGCCGCGCTTCACACCGAGCGGGAAGGCATAACCGAAGCGTTTCGTGACCAGATCGGCCCAGGGACCGAGTGCGACGACGACATCTTCCGCTTCGATGGATCCCTCAGCCGTCACCATTCTCCAGGCAGATCCCGACATGCCGAGCGAAACGGCATCGCCGGTCGTCACGCGGCCGCCGATGCTCTCGAAGTAACGGCGATAGGCTGATATCAGTCCGTGCGGATCGAGCACCGACCACGGGTCGCGCCATCGCAGGGCGCCAGAAAAATTGCCCCTCAGATGCGGCTCTGCCGTCGCGATCTCCGCGCTGCTCAGAGCCTCGTAACTGATACCGAATTCGCGGTTGAGGCGTTCCGCCTCGGCAAATTCCGCATCGCGCTTCTCGTTCGAGCGGTAGAGCTCCAGCCAACCGTCCTTGCGAATGAGGTCTTCGGCATGCGCGGCTTCGATAAGGTCGTGATGTTCGCTGATGGAGTGCTCGATCAAAGGCGCATAGGCGCGCGAGATCATCTGATGGCGCTTGGTATTCGAATTCCACCAGTAGCGGGCCAGGAAGGCGAGCTGTGAGGGCAGGGCGCGCAGATGATAATGCGCATCGACACGATTGTTGAGGGCATAGCGCAGCAGCAGGCCGAGTTGCTGCGGAAAACCATAGGGCACCACGCCCTCGCGCTGGATGAGGCCGGCATTGCCGAAGGACGTCTCTCGACCGGGTTCTTTGCGGTCGACGAGGACGACCTGGCGCCCCCGCCGCTGCAGATGGATTGCCGTCGAAACGCCGACGATGCCGGCGCCGAGAACGATTGCGTCCTTTGTCATTTTGTCCTGCTATTCGCATATTCGTTGCATGGTAGCGCGGCCCAGCCGAAGGTTGGCTACCATTGCGTGAACAGCGCTCTAAGCATCGAAAATGCCTGCCAAATTTCGATGGTGCAAACGAAAAATGTAGTCAGGTCACAGTCTGTTTCAGACAGGCGTTTTCGGCGCGAATGCGGATCGCAAGAATGATGCCGTTCAAGAGCGAGAAGAGCACTGCGTAGAGCGGCAAGCCGAAGCAAAGCGGCAGCACGGCGATCTCGCCGGCGACAACAGCATAATTGGGATGGTTGAGGAAACGATAGGGACCTCCCTCCACGAGAGGGGCATACGGCAGGATGATGATCCGGGTCGTCCAACGTTCCTTCAGCGTTGCCAGAACCCAGAGACGCAGGCCCTGCAGCAACATGAACAGAAGAAGCCAGCCAAGCGCGACCGGTCTGCCGATCGCCAGCAACCACAATCCGAGCAGCCAGGCCGCATGCATCGCCACCATCAGGGGATAGTGTTCGGATGCGCATTCCCTGCCGCCGCGGGCCAGAAGGGCAACGGTGTTGCGTCTGGCATAGACCAGCTCCGCCAAACGTTGCAGCGTTACGAAGCTCAAGAGTGCGATCGACGGCCACAGCATCATGAAACCCTCTTCAGCGTGATGCAGCTTGCCGAGAAGCCGGGGCCAAGGGCTAGCAGCGCTGAAAGTCGCGGCAGGCCTGCCGCGATCGCCCGTTCGAGGACGAACAGCACCGTCGGCGAAGACATGTTGCCGTAGTCGCCGATAACCTCCCGCTCGATATCGAGAGACCCTTCCTTCAGGCTGAGGGCCGCCTCCAGTGCCGCCAGCACCTTCGCTCCACCGGGATGACAGATGAAGCGGTCGATGTCGGATATCAAGAGTCCGGCTCGCTCGAGGATACCGGCGACCGCGCCTCTCAAATGCGCCTCCGCAAAGGTAGGCAGCGATTGCTCCAGCACGATACCGAAGCCCGTGTCGTCGATCTTCCAGCCCATGATGCCGAGACTGTCGGGGAAGAGGTGTTCGCCCGTCGATACGATTTCCGCAATGCCGCCGTCCCCAGTGCGCAGCACGCAGGCCGCGGCGCCGTCGCCGAACAGCGCGGTCGCGATGATGTTGGGCCGTGTCAGTTCGTCCAGGCGAAAGGCAAGCGAACAGAGCTCGATCGCAACGAAGAGCACGACCGCGCCGGGCCGGCTCTTTGCCATGTTCGTCGCGACGGCAAGACCGGAGATGCCTGCCGCGCAGCCAAGCCCAAAGATCGGTACGCGCTCGATATCGCAGCGGAAACCCAGCTCTCCGGCCAGCCGCGCTTCGAGGCTCGGAGTCGCTAGCCCGGTCGATGAGGCCGTGACGATGCAATCGACTTCTCCGGCGTCAATGCCGGCGCGTTGCAGCGCCGAGGTTGCGGTCCGGCGGAAAAGCTCGGATGCGACCTCCGCGTAAGCGCCCATGCGATCCTGCCAGCCATGCGGCTCTTCGAACCAGGAAAGCGGCCGCGCCAGATGGCGCTTGCGAATGCCGGTGCTCTCGAACACGCGGGCGAGATATTTGAAGTCCTGAAATCGATCCGAGAACAGCCGGCTTGCCGTCTCGGCGGCATCCGTCTGGAGGATGATGTTGTCGGGCGTTGCCACGGCGAGGCTTAAAAGTTTGACGGTATCGGTCACGGGGGTCTCCTGTGGCCCTTCGAGGGCACTCTGTGGAAACACGCGATGGCACCGGCTTATTCGGTGCCGCAGCAGTCACGAAAGAGTGACGGCTCCCCCTGCGCCGCTCGCGCGAAAATATTGCGCGGCGTACCGAATAAAGTTGGCAGACGGTGTGTTCTCCACCCGCAACGTTCATTTGCCAAGGAGACATTCCATGAAGACCAATAGATTCCGCCTGGCTGCCATCACGATCGGCGTCGGCCTGGCCGTTGGCGCCTTCGCCATTCCGGCATTTGCAGCCGGCAATGATTCAAGCACGACGCCGACCTGCAAGAAGGGAGAAATCTACGACCAGAAGAGCCAGAAATGCGTGAAGCAGCAGGGCGCAAACGTCACAGACGAAAATCGCGCCGACTACGCCTATTCACTGGCTAAGAAGGATCATCGCTACCAGGAAGCTCTCGCAGTTCTGGACACGATGAAGAACCCGAACACGGCCGAGGCGCTGAACTATCGCGGCTATGCCACCCGCAAGCTCGGCCGTACGGATGAGGGTATCTCCTACTACACCAAGTCCGTCGCCATGGATCCGAAATATACGCTGGTGCGCGAATATCTCGGCGAAGCCTATGTCATCAAGGGTCGGATGGATCTCGCCAAGGATCAGTTGAATACGATCAAGGCACTCTGCGGCAACACGACCTGCGAGGAATATCGCGACCTTCACGCCGCCATCCTGAACCCCTCCAGCATGTGATGACGATGTGAGGGCAATCATGAAGGCGATAAGCAGGGAGCTTTGCGAAGGCTATGGGAATGATGCCGGTCGCTCGTACCGCGATTTCTGCTTATAGTCGGACTGGATCGGAGCCGCCGAAAAGATCGGCGGCTCTCCGGAAAGCGGATGTCGCGGAGGATGTCATAGCGAGCGAAGACGATATCAGGATGGGCTTGTCCCAGCATCTGGCGCGGCTATGGCGTTACGGTGTGGTGCTGTCGCGCCAGCGTGATGTTGCCGACGATCTCGTGCAGGCGACCTGCGTCAGGGCCTTGGAACGGGCGTCGCAGTTCACGGCGGGCACACGGCTGGATCGCTGGCTGTTCGCCATCCTCCACTCGATATGGCTCAACGAGGTTCGCTCGCGGCGCGTGCGCATGGGGCAGGGCTTCGTCGATGCCGACGAGACGCTCGTGTTCGACGGCGCGCTGGAGACCGAAACGCATATTCTCGCCGGGCAGGTGCTGCAGCGCGTGCAGGCGCTGCCGGAAGCACAGCGCACGGCGGTCTTCCTCGCTTACGTCGAGGGGCTTTCCTACCGCGAAGTGGCCGAGATCCTGGAGGTGCCGATCGGAACGGTGATGAGCCGGCTGGCGGCCGCACGGACGAAGCTTGCGGAAAGCATGGGGGCAGTAGCCGGAGGGGTGTCTTCCGGTGGCGGGCGACTGGGGAATAGAAATGAGTGAGTTGAGCAAAGCACAAATGCCTACGGACGAGCAGTTCACCGCCTTCATCGATGGCGAGCTTGAGGATGCCGACCGTGAATGGATCGAACGATTGATCGCCGACGATGCGCGTGTGGCGGAGCGTTTTGAGTTTCTGTCGCGCAGCGCGCTGCCATTCGCTGATGCATTCGAGCCCGTGCTCGCCCAGGCGCCGGCAGCAAGGCTGGAAGCCATGCTCGCCACAATTTCATCGGCCGAAAAACTTAACGCCAGTACCGCCGGTATCGGTCGTCGCGGCTTCCTGGCTGCAATCGCCGCAAGCTTCGTAGCCGCCATTGCGATCGATCGCGGCGTGATCGCGGTCAACCGCCAGCTCTCGAAACCCGATGAAGACAGCGAATGGCGCGCTGCGGTGGCGGAATACCTCTCGCTTTATACGGCGGACACGCTAAACGCCCCAGCGGGTGATCATGCACAACAGGTTGCGCAGCTCGACGACGTCGGCAACAAGCTCGGCCTTTCTCTGGCGCCGGAAGCCGTCGCCATGCCCGGCATTGATTTCAAACGTGCCCAGATCCTGAACTATGACAGCAAGCCCCTGGCTCAGATCGCCTATCTCGACCCGGAAAGCGGGCCGATGGCGCTGTGTATCGTTCGCTCTGCCAAAGGCGCGGCTGCACCGGGTTCGGAAAGCCGCCGAGGCATGAACGTCGTCTATTGGTCGAGCGCCACGCATGCCTTCATGCTGATCGGTCACGCGCCGATCGATCGGATACAGCAACTTGCAGCTGATATCAGGTCGCGCCTGGTCGCCTGATGGCTGTTTGGGGCTCGGCTAAAATGGCGTGATTCAAAAAGAATTTGGCGAAAACCCATCCTGCTGGTATTCTTTGCCCAACGAAAATCGAACGAGTGCCAGCAGCATGCCTTAAGGGCCTTGCGCGGCGCGGTGGAAAAGATACGTGAGTGACCCCGACAGCGGCTCAGCGCCGCAGGCAAACGGGGCGTCAGCAGTAGAGCGCAGGAAGGATAAATCCTCCCGGCGCGCGAAGCGTAAGCGCGGCCATGGTCGCCCGAACGCTCATTCTGCGGAGGCCAGTCAGGCAGGCAAGTCCAGCCAGGCGGCGATGCGCCCAGTGGAAGATGAAGCCGGTTCTCCGGCCAAAAAGCGTAAGCGCCGACGCCGTGCGCGCGGTGGAGCACAAGGTGATGCGCAATCTTCCCCCCAGACACAGCACCCTTCATCAACGGCCGAGCATCGCGCTGCGGCGGATCATGGCCATCGGTCATCGCACAAGAGCGGCAAGAATAGGCGCAAGCATCGCAGCAAGCGTGGCCTGCAGGGCCGGCCGCTGGCGCATGAAAAAACCGCGCAATTCGTCGCTCCCACAAGTACATTAGCGAACGCGCAAGCGCCGGCTCACGACGATCACCGGCAGGTTAGGCAATCGCAGCCGCGACGTGAAGGTCAGGGCCAGCATCATTATGCCGAGGCCGATTCCCGTCCGCTCGACCTCTATGCCGCCCTCGATCTCGGCACCAACAATTGCCGGCTGCTGATCGCGCAGCCGACGCGCCCGGGCCAGTTCCGGGTTGTCGATGCCTTTTCCCGCATCGTGCGCCTCGGCGAGGGGCTTGGCGCCAGCGGCCGCCTCTCGGGCGACGCCATGGATCGGGCTGTCGAAGCCTTGCGGATTTGCGCCGCCAAGCTGAAGACACGCGAAATCCGCCGTATGCGGCTGATCGCTACCGAGGCCTGCCGCGCGGCCGACAACGGCGAAGCTTTCCTCGAACGCGTTACCGCCGAAACCGGGCTGCAGCTGGAGATCATCGATCGCGAGACCGAGGCGCGGCTTGCCGTTTCTGGCTGCTCGTCGCTGGTGGGACCGGAAGCGCGCTCGGTCGTGCTGTTCGACATCGGCGGCGGCTCCTCCGAAATTGCGGTCATCCGCATCGGCGAAAATCGTTCCAGCCGCCTTGCCAATCATATCACCCATTGGACCTCGCTGCCTGTCGGCGTCGTGACGCTGTCCGAAAGGCATGGCGGCCGGGACGTCACGCCGGAGCTGTTCGAGACGATGGTGTGCGAAGTGCAGCGCATGCTGGAGCGTTTCGATTGCCCGCCCGTGCAGGGGGCTGCGCGCGACAGCGCCGACTTCCATCTGATCGGCACATCTGGCACAGTGACGACGCTTGCCGGCGTCCATCTCGATCTGCCGCGCTACGATCGGCGCCGGGTGGACGGCGTCTGGTTGTCGGATGATGAAGTGAGCGCGATGCAGGCCAAGCTGCTGTCCTGGGATTTTGCCGGCCGGGCCGCCAATCCCTGCATCGGTCCGGATCGCGCCGATCTGGTTCTGGCGGGATGCGCCATTCTGGAGGCGATCCGCCGCCGCTGGCCGAGCCCGCGCATGCGTGTCGCCGATCGCGGCCTGCGCGAGGGATTGCTGACTGATATGATGGCGGATGACGGCGTCTGGCGGCGGGGCCGCTCGCGCAGGGGGCATCGACCGAGGGATACGAAGGGGCCGCAGACGTGACCAAGCCAACCATCGCCGGCAACCGCACGGGCCGCAAGCTCGGCCAGCGCGTCAAGAAAAAGAAGCTGAAGGCCTCCTCGCGGCAATGGCTGCAGCGGCACATCAACGATCCCTATGTGCAGCGCGCCCAGCTTGAAGGCTATCGCGCCCGCGCGGCCTTCAAGCTGCTGGAGATCGACGAGAAGCATCAGATTCTGAAGGGCGCGCGCCGCATCATCGATCTGGGCGCTGCACCGGGCAGCTGGTCGCAGATCGCCGCCAAGGTGACCGAATCGACCGAAGACGATATCCGCGTCGCCGCGATCGACTTCCTGGAAATGGCGCCCATTCCCGGCGTGACGATCTTGCAGCTCGACTTCCTCGATCCGGAAGCGCCGCAGCGGCTGATCGATGCCGTCGGCGGTACGCCCGATCTCGTCATCTCCGATATGGCGGCGCCGACCACAGGTCATCATCGCACCGATCACCTGCGCACCATGCATCTTTGCGAAGTTGCCGCGCATTTCGCCGTCGAAGTGCTGGGAGAGGGCGGGCATTTCCTTGCCAAGACCTTCCAGGGTGGCACGGAGCGCGATCTGCTGACCTTCCTCAAGCAGAATTTCCGTCAGGTCATCCATGTGAAGCCTGGCGCATCGCGAGCCGAATCGGTCGAAATGTTCTTGCTGGCGAAGGGCTTCAAGGGACGCAAGGCCGAAGAGGAAGCCGCGGAGGCTTGATCTGACTGACTTTTTCGTTGGATGATACCGTTTCCCAAGGCATCACGGACGATCAAGATTCAATCATGCTTCTCTACATAACGCTCGGTTCCAACGACATTACTCGCTCGCGCGGTTTTTACGACGCGGTCCTGCTCACGCTTGGCTATCAGTGCCTTCGCGAATCGGATGAGGAAATCGGCTATGCCGGTGAAGGCGATACGCGCTGCCGGCTCTGGGTGGTCAAGCCCTATGATCAGAGGGCAGCAACCATCGGCAATGGTTCCATGGTTGCCTTGAATGCCGAAAGCCGCGCTGCTGTCGATGCTTTCCATGCCGCGGCGCTCGCTAGCGGCGGCACCGATGAGGGAAAGCCGGGCCTGCGCTCCTTCCACGCCAATTTCTATGCCGCCTATGTCCGTGACCCCGACGGCAACAAGCTGAGTGCCGTCTGCGAAAGGCCGGAATAGGCTTCGATCGCGTCCAAGCGTCCGCCGGACGGCGTCACTTGGCGACCGGCTGCTGCACCTGCGGCTCAAGGCCTGAGACGCGTTTCAGGCCAGCCTTGTGGCCGGAAACCATGGCGCCGGCGCTGCGATCCATCCGGATGAAGGGAATGGTGGCGAGCACCGTCAGCACAGAGATGCAGAAGAAGGCGACATGAAAGTCGCGAACCTGAAGTTCGGCTCTGTTGAAGAAGGTCGAGGTCTCGAGGATCATGGCTGCAACGGCGACGCCGAGCGCAAGGCTGATCTGCTGCATGACGGAACTCATGGATGTCGCCTGGCTGGCCTGCCTGTCGCTGATATCGGCGAAGGCGAGCGCGTTGATGCCGGTGAAGAAGAAAGAGCGCGAGAAGCCGCCGATCAGCAATATCGCGACGATGATAAGGTGCGAGGTCCACGGCTGGAAAAAACCGGTGCAGATCGTCGTGACTGTTGTAACGGCGGCCGCCGAAAGCAGCGCCGTTTTGAAGCCGACGGCGGTAAAGACGCGGCGGGCGATGAACTTTGTGGTGATCGCGCCGATCGCGCCGGCAAAGGTGATGAGGCCGGACTGGAACGGATTGAGGCCGAAGCCGAGCTGCAGCATCAGCGGCGTCAGGAAGGGCATGGCGCCGATACAGATGCGGAAGAGCGTGCCGCCGGTGACAGAAGCGCGGAAGGTGGCGTTCCCCAGCAATGACAGGTCCAGGATCGGTGCCGGATGGCGGCGCGCATGGGCGATATAGAGAATGCCGCAGATGGCACCGATGACGACGGCAGAGATGCCGATATAGGGCGGCAAGGCAGGCAGGCTGATGACGGACATGCCGAAGACGATGCCGGATGCGGCAAAGGACGTCAGCAGGAAGCCAATGATATCGAGTTTCGGCGGCATGGTCGCTTCCACATCCGGCAGAAAGATCGAAGCGAGGATGACGCCGAGGATGCCGACCGGCACGTTGATGAGGAAGATCCAGTGCCAGGAGGCATAGGTGGTGATGAAGCCGCCGAGCGGCGGCCCGGCAAGCGGGCCGACGAGCGCCGGAATGGACAGCAGCGCCATGGCCGAGACCAGATCGCTCTTCTGCGTGGTGCGTACCAGCACGAGGCGCCCGACCGGCGTCATCATCGAGCCGCCAACGCCCTGCAGGAAGCGGGCGAAGACGAATTCCAAGAGGCCGCCGGAAAAGGCGCACATGATGGAGCCGATGACGAAGACGCAGATGGCGACCCGGAAGATGTTCTTGGCGCCGAACCGATCCGCCATCCAGCCACTGATCGGAATGAATACGGCCAGCGACACCATGTAGGAAGTCAGCGCCAGCTTGAGCGTGATCGGGCCGACATGGAGATCGTTGGCGATGGCCGGCAGTGCCGTCGCGATGACGGTGGAATCCATCTGTTCCATGAAAAGGGCAACGGCGAGGATCAACGGAACGATGCGATTCATAGGCATCTGCCTTGATAGATCTGTCTTCGGGAAGGCTGCCGCTTGAGCGCGGCCAGCCGCTCTGTAGTCCTATGCGCGGCTGCTGCCAATCCCGGATTCTGCTCGATGAAGGCTTGGGGATCACGTCTTCGTGATATCGCTTGCCATAGGGCCGGAATGCAGGATTTGACATATGCTAAGAGCATGTAAATGCTAAACGCATAAAACGTTACCCGGTGTATTAGCGAATTTGGATTGGCTTGTCATGACCAAATTTCGGTCTAGCGCAAAGCTCTATCGAGCTGCAGCCGCCGGCGACGATAGGCGCAGCTTACGTTGCGCATCTACACAAGGAGTAAGATCTTGACGGCTGTCCCGCCCCTAGACATGCATCAGTTCAAATTGGGATCCTGTACCATTACCGTCGTCAAGGACGGTACCAGTATCATGGAGAATCCCTGGGAGACCTTCGGTTCGAACCAGGCACCGGATACCGTTCGCAAATTGCTGGAACAGAATTTCCTGCCAACAGAAAGGCTGGTCAACAGCTACGCGCCCGCGATCATCGATACGGGCTCGGATGTGATCGTCGTCGATACGGGCTTTGGTGCAGCCGGCCGCGCGCGCGGCCTCGGCCGTTTCCGCGAGGGGCTGAAGGCTGCGGGCTATGCGCCGGAGCAGGTCACCGTCGTTGCTCTCACGCATCTGCACGGCGATCATATCGGCGGCCTAATGGAGGAGGGCGCTCCGGCCTTTCCGAATGCCCGCTATGTCACCGGCGAGATCGAATACGGGTTCTGGACGGACAACGCGCGCGAAGGAACGCCGGCCGAAGGCGGTTACAAGGCAGTGCTGGCGAATGTCGCACCTTTTGCCGAAAAGATGACTTTCCTGAAGGACGGCGACCCTATCGTCAGCGGCATGACCGCCATGCTGGCTCCCGGCCACACACCCGGCCATCTCGTTTTCCATCTCGAATCGGACGGCAAGCAGCTTGTCATGACTGGTGACACCGCCAATCACTATGTCCTGTCGCTTGGTCGCCCGGACTGGGAGGTCCGCTTCGATGTCGATAAGGCCCAAGCCGCCAAGACCCGCCGGCGAATCTTCGACATGATTGCCGCCGACCGCATTCCCTTCCTCGGTTTCCACATGCCTTTCCCCGCCGTCGGCTTCGTCGAAAAGCAGGCGGAAGGTTTCCGTTACATTCCGAAGACCTACCAGTTCGACCTCTAGGGGCAGATCGACCGGCCTAGTCCCGATCAGCCATGGTTCGCTAAGTTGTACTACCGGGAAAAGCGCCAGGTATCTTCCCGGTAGTGCTCTAAGCCGGCAGCACGCCTTTGGCGGCGAAGGTGGATCTCGTGGCCTCGTTCAGATCGTAGTCTTTGAGATTTTGCGGCTCGACCCAGGCATATTCCTCGAATTCTTCATTGATGGTGACCTCGCGATTTGCCGTCTCGCAGTCAAAAATCAGGTAGATCATGTGAAGTTCTTCGGTAGATCCGTCGGGATAGGATTTTGTCCTGACATCGTCGCGAAACGTCCAGGGCTGGATCTTGGCGATTTGCAGTTTCTCCCCGAGCTCCTCCCGTATTTCACGGCGCAACCCTTCCTCAAGGCGCTCTCCCGGCTCGAGGCCACCGCCGGAAAGTGCCCATTGGCCAGGAAACACGCCGCGATTCTGCGGCATCTTGCAGAGCAGATATGCCCCTTCGTTTTGAATAAGCGGGCACACGATTATTCGCTGTCTCAAATGTCTCTCCCAATGACATGGGCTGGAGGCGCGCGTCGCCTGCTCCAACCTTTCGAACATCAGCTTTTCGCAGCCGCTGCAAGGTAGATCAAGGCGGCCGGGCTGAGGATCGCAACTTTGATCGGGGCATGCCCGTAACGGCCGTGCGCGAGGCTGGCAGGGAGCTATCCGACGACGCGAAGCTGTTTATTCGAGGCGATAGGCGAAGCCTGCGCGCCGGACATACCAGCCGGTAGCTTTTTGCTATTCCCTTCCTGTCATAGACGTGTTACCAGCCCTCGCCAACTTCCAAGCAACACTTGCAAGATCGCCCGGTAGACGATTCGTTCCGGGCTTTCCTGTTTTTCACAGACGAAGGAATTGGCCATGGCACGCATCATTGAAACGCCAACCGGGTTGGATGCTCTGACATTCGACGACGTGCTCCTGCAGCCGGGACACTCCGAGGTCATGCCCGGCCAGACGAATGTCGCCACCCGCATCGCCCAGGATATCGATCTCAACCTGCCGATCATTTCAGCGGCGATGGATACGGTGACCGAAAGCCGTTTGGCGATCGCCATGGCGCAGGCCGGCGGTATCGGCGTTATCCACCGCAACCTGACGCCAGTGCAGCAGGCCGAAGAGGTTCGCCAGGTCAAGAAGTTCGAAAGCGGCATGGTGGTCAATCCGGTCACCATCGGTCCGGACGCCACGCTTGCCGAAGCGCTCGCCTTGATGAAGGCGCACGGCATTTCCGGCATTCCGGTCGTCGAGAAGTCGCATCGCCTCGTCGGCATCCTCACCAACCGCGACGTCCGCTTCGCCTCCGATCCCAAGCAGAAGATCTACGAGCTGATGACCCGCGAAAATCTCGTGACGGTCAAGGATGGCGTGCAACAGCAGGAAGCCAAGCGCCTGCTCCACACGCATCGTATCGAAAAGCTGCTCGTTGTTGACGGCGATGGCCGTCTGGTCGGCCTGATCACCGTCAAGGACATCGAGAAGTCGCAGCTTAACCCGAATGCTTCCAAGGATGCTCAGGGCCGCTTGCGCGCTGCCGCGGCCATCAATGTCGGCGACGATGGTTTCGAGCGTGCTGAACGCCTGATCGAGGCCGGCGTCGACCTTCTGGTCGTCGACACCGCCCATGGTCATTCGCAGCGCGTTCTCGACGCCGTCGCCCGCGTTAAGAAGCTTTCCAATTCCGTCCGTATCATGGCCGGCAACGTTGCCACTTATGACGGCACGCGCGCACTGATCGATGCTGGCGCCGATGCAGTCAAGGTCGGTATCGGCCCCGGTTCGATTTGCACCACCCGCATCGTTGCCGGTGTTGGCGTACCGCAGCTTGCCGCTATCATGTCGGCGGTCGAAGCGGCGCGGGAACAGAATATCCCTGTCATTGCCGATGGCGGTATCAAATTCTCTGGCGACCTTGCCAAGGCGATCGCCGCCGGAGCATCGGCTGTCATGATCGGCTCGCTGCTTGCCGGCACGGACGAAAGCCCCGGCGAAGTCTTTCTTTACCAGGGCCGGTCCTTCAAGGCCTATCGCGGCATGGGCTCCGTCGGTGCCATGGCCCGCGGCTCGGCCGACCGCTACTTCCAGGCCGAGGTTCGCGACACGCTGAAGCTCGTGCCGGAAGGCATCGAAGGCCAGGTGCCTTACAAGGGTCCGGTTGCGGGTGTCCTGCATCAGCTCGCAGGCGGCCTCAAGGCCGCCATGGGCTACGTCGGCGGCGCCGATCTCAAGCAGTTCCAGGAGCGCGCGACCTTCGTGCGCATCTCCGGCGCTGGCTTGCGCGAAAGCCATGCCCACGACGTCACGATCACCCGCGAAAGCCCGAACTATCCGGGCTCAGGCGGCTGATCGATGGACGATCGCGCTCAGGGCAATGCCAGGTCCGTACAGGGCCTGGCGGCGATCCTAGCAGCTCTTTCCCTAGCACTATTCGCTTGGATCTACGCCGGCTTCGTGCGCGCCTTCAGCGAGGCGGCAGCCGGCCAACAGATGCTGGATGCGCGCATCGGCGGTTATGAGCGCGACGATGTCATCGTCATGCTGCGCTACCTCAAAGATCATCCCGATCCGGCCGCCATCCTGCATTCCATGTATCTGGGGCCGGAGCTGATCTTTCCGCTCGTACTCGGCGGTCTGCTGTTCTGCCTGTTGCAGATGATCGGCCCAAACGGCTTCTTCTTCGGCCGCGCGATCCCGCCGGGCGCGAGGTTCTTTATTTTCTGCCTGCCGATCTTCTATGCCGTTGTCGACTATGCCGAGAATATCGCCGGCCTCAT
The DNA here is from genome assembly GCF_014207095.1 of Martinezella lusitana. Lineage (GTDB taxonomy): Bacteria > Pseudomonadota > Alphaproteobacteria > Rhizobiales > Rhizobiaceae > Rhizobium > Rhizobium lusitanum_B. The sequence goes on from NZ_JACHBG010000001.1 coordinate 69,011, forward strand.
GCTGTATCCGCCGGCAACGCCATCGGATGCGACGGTGGCGCTTCTCTCAAGCGCGCTGCCTATTATCGTCAGGCTGAAGTTCCTGACCCTGGTGGTGACGGTTATTCTGCTGGCCCGCTTCGCGATTTTTCGCTACCTCTCGCGGGACGGCTCCAAACCGTCCTGATCGACTACAGCGCCGTGCGTCATACGTCATACGCAACGGTCGCTGTCGCATTTTAGATCTGCTGTATAGTTTTCGGAAATTCCAAAGGAGTTGGCGGTGTGACAGGCTATGAAATGTTCCGGCCCATGGTGGCGCATGCGGTGCTTGTCTTCGGCCTCTACGCGCTCCTTGGGTGGCGCCGCCATGTTCTGGTCAAGGCCGGTCGTATCCAGCCCGTGCAGTTTCGCGAGAACCATGCGGCGAACGAGCCTGCCGAGAGCCTTGCGGTGCGCAACAGCCTTGCCAACCAGTTCGAACTTCCCTTGCTCTTCCACGTCTGCTGCGTCCTGCTCTACACCACGCAGGCGGATAATCTCCCTTCCGTGATCCTCGCCTGGATTTTCGTTGCCACACGCTATGCCCATGCCTTCGTGCATGTAACCAGCAACGACCTGCGCTATCGCAGCCCGCTCTTTGCGCTCGGCTTCGTGGCTCTCGTCGGCATGTGGGTCTGGCTCGGCATCTGGCTCGCCTTCTCCTGATGCGGTCAGCGTGACTGTGGGCGCAACCCGCGGTCACGTCTTTGTGTTTTTCCTTTACCGTTACGTCGTCGCTCGCTGACCTATCTTGTCAGCGGGTGGCCGGTCGTTTTCAGCTTGCTGCCAAGAAAACAGGGAGAACGGAACCATGAGCACGGAAAAGCCTGTTGTGACGCAGGCGATGATCAACGCCTATGACGAATATACGCATCTGACGCTCGATCGTCGGAGCTTCATGGACAAGCTGACCAAGCTCGCGGGCTCAGCCGGAGCTGCTGCCGCCATCGCGCCGCTGCTTGCTGCCAACAAGGCGAGCGCCGAGGTCATCGCCGCAGACGACAACAGGCTTGCGACAAAGGACGTGACGTTTGCCGGCAGCAAGGGCGAGATGAAGGGCTATCTCGCCCAACCAAAGGAGGCGTCCGGCAAACTGGGCGGTGTCATCGTCATCCACGAGAATCGCGGCCTCAATGGGCATATCCGCGATATCGCTCGCCGCGTGGCGCTGGAAGGGTTCGTGGCGTTGGCGCCGGATTTTCTCTCCCCGCTTGGCGGCACGCCTGACGATGAAGACAAGGCGCGGGATATGTTCACCAATCTTGATCCGGCATTGACCGCGGCCAATGCCGAGGCAAGCCTGACCTATCTCGCCAAGCTCGATGGTTCCAACGGCAAGGTCGGTGCCGTCGGCTTCTGCTGGGGCGGTGGCCTCGTCAATCGTTTCGCGACGATCTCGCCCGAGCTGAAGGCAGGCATTGCCTATTATGGCGCACAGCCGGCGGCAAGCGAGGTGCCCAAGATCAAGGCAGCTCTGCTGCTGCATTACGCCGGCCTCGACGATCGCATCAATGCCGGTATCGACGCCTATCGCAAGGAGCTGCAGGCCGGCGGCAAGACCTTCGAGATCTTCGTCTATGACGGCGTCAATCATGCCTTTAACAACGATACGTCGGCTGCCCGTTACGACAAGAAGGCTGCCGATCTGGCCTGGGGCAGGACGATCGAGTTTCTGAAGAAGCATCTGTCCTAGAATGATACGGTTGGCCTCCGCAGGCTCGCCGTTCACACGCTGATTACCCGGCCGAAACCATGTTTCGGGCGCTGCTCCAGGCTTTGATCAAAGCTCCTAAGTAATGAGTAAAATTGGACTTTTCCCGTTTACGCACATTGAACCCGTCCGGTGGCATAGCGTTTGGCGCGCTTGAGCGCCGTTCAGCATGATAATGAAACGGGTAAAGAATGACTCCGGATAATCCAGACCGCATCACGTTCCGAAAAAGGCCACAGCAGGAGCGGAGTATCCAACGTGTCGATGCCATCCTCTCGGCCGCGGCGACACTGATCGCCGAAAAGGGCGTCAGCGCCATGAAGATGACCGAACTGGCTGTGGTCGCAGCGATTCCGATCGGTTCCGTCTACCAGTATTTTCCGGACAAGGGCGCGATCGTCAGGGCCTTGCTCGATCGTCATGCCAAACTCATCCAGGAGAAGGTCGAGGAAGCTTTCTCCTCGGTGACATCGCTGGACCACGCCATCGAGCTGGTTTGCGGCATGATCGATTGGTATTATAGCGAGTTTCGCGGCGACCCGGCCTATCTTGGCGTCTGGCTCGGTACGGATATCGACAAGGATATCCTGCAGCTCAACATATTGCACAGCAATCGCGTCGCCGAGATCTTCCTGACCTGCATTCAGCCTTTCCTGCCGGCGGAAAGCCGCATCGACCTGAAGGCGCGCACCCAGCTTTTCAGCCATCTGATCGGTGCGTCCGTTCGCTTCGCCATCATGAGCGACGAGGGCATGGCAAAACGCATGCTTGGCGAATGGAAGCAGGTAATCCGCACCACATTGCTGGCGGAGCCGGCGCTCTAACCAACGAGGGCGATCGGGTGGTGGGCCGCCAGAGCAATTCCAGGAAAAGTACGCGGCGGTTTTCCGTCCGGAATTGCTTAAAACAAAAGGATAGAGCGTTTTCGCGTTTCGAAGAAAAGTGAAAAGGCTCTAGCTCACCAACCCGGCAAGATCTGATTGGCGCGCTGGCGCGGATAGATACGCGCATAGGTCTTCACATCGCCATCGAGGTCATCATCAACAACGGCCGGCGTGATATTGTCCAGGCAGGCGGAGATATGCGCGGTGATGGCGTTCATCAGCGATACCGAAAGCCCGGGCCGCTTCATGATGCCGATCTGTACGGGCGGCAGGGCCGGGAAGCCATCGGCCTGGGTCAGGACCTTCATGCCGGTTCGCAGAGCCGATTCAGGCATGACCGAGACAGCCATACCCGCCAGTACCGCGGCGGCAACGACGGTGCAAGACCAGCTGGTGAACAGGATCTGATATTCGCGGCCGCCGGCATCGAGCGCCGAGCAGGCAAGCTGGCGCCACTGACAGTCGCGCCGGCCGACGGCGAGCGGGATGGGCGCGTCGTCGCGCAGCGGGTGATTGGCCGACCCGACCCAGCAGAGCGGCTCCGTCCGCACGACATCAGACATGCGCTCGCGCGGATTGTGGGTGACGAGCGCGATATCGAGTTCGCCGCGATGCATGCGCTCGGCGAGATCCACCGAGGGTTCGCAGACGATGTAGAGCTCGACATTCGGATGCGTCTTGGCGAAACGGCCAATGATCTCGGGCATATAGCGGTCGGCGTAATCATCCGGCGTGCCGATGCGCAGCGTGCCTTCGAGACGGTTGTCGTCGAAGGCGGCGATAGCCTCGTTGTTGAGGCGAATGATCCGGCGGGCGTAGTTCAGAAGCTTTTCGCCCTCGGCCGTCAGCCGGTTGCCACGGCCGTCCTTGATGAAAAGCTGCTTGCCGACACGCTCCTCCAATCGGCGCATCTGCATGGAAACCGCCGACTGCGTCTTGAACACGCGGTCGGCTGCCTTGGTGAAGCTGCCGGAATCCACGATTGCGATGAAGGTCTGCAACTGATCGATATCAAGCGGCGCGGACATGGTTCACCTATAAAGGAGTTTGATAGTTATCATTAGAAACATTCGTTGGACTGATCAATAGGGCTTTGGCATCTTCTGAATGCAATTCAGCATACCAATCGAACAGACATTCCTGTCGAACTCCTCCCGGCCTGTGCCCTTTCCCCGATCCCTGGGAAGGGGCTCGGCTGGCGTGTGCCCCAAGGAAAGGATTACGGAAATGCGCGCGACAGATCAGACCCTCGGCCTTGTAACGCCATCGCTGTCTCTGACGGCTCGTATGACGGTTGCTTTTGGTAAAGCGGCTTCCGTCTGGCGTGCTCTCCGCAATCGTCGCGAGATCGACTATCTGAACGAGCTTGACGACAGCCAGTTGAGAGATATCGGCTTGACTCGCCAGGACCTCAGCGCCGCGTTGACTACCTCGACCTTCTTCGAGGATCCGTCCAGCCATTTGACCCAGTCCGCGCGCCGCTGCGCGCGCTCTTCAGCCTTCACCAGCGCTCGTTGCTGATGTCGGGCAATCGTTTCCCCGCAGGGTGACAGCCAATAAGCCCTGCTTCTTTCCCGGTGTTCGGCCCAAGGGCCAACACCGGGTTTTTTCTTTAAGGGGTCCGTTCAGCGGGTGAATGTGCACGGATACGTTGCTTCCCCCATCAACTGTCTTATCTTAGGGCCTGATCGAAATAGCAGGATACGACGATGGCAACGGTGATCTTCTTCCACTCCGTCTACGGTTTGCGGCAGCTCGAACACGAGGCGGTGGAGCGTGTGCAGGCAGCAGGGCACAAGGCCTTCGCACCGGACCTCTACGACGGTCTGATCGCCCGGTCGATCGAGGAAGGATTCGCCTTCAAGGACGAAATCGGCTGGCCCACGATTTGTGAGCAAGCGGAATGGGCGCTGGCCGGTTTGCCTGCCTCAACCGTGCTTGCCGGGTTTTCCATGGGCGCTGCGGTTGCCGCAAGCCTATGGCCAAAGCGCCGCGAGACCGCCGGCATTCTGTTCCTGCATGGCATCGCCTCCATCGTCGAGAATGCGCGCAAGGGCTTGCCGCTGCAGCTGCATCTGGCCGAGCCGGATCCATTCGAATCGGAGGAGGACGTTGCCGACTGGCGACGGGCCGTCGATCGCTCCGGGCTCGCGGCGGAGATTTTCCGATACCCGGGTGATGGCGGCCATCTCTACACCGATGCCAGCCTGCCGGACTACGATGCCAAGGCTGCCGACCTCACATGGAAGCGCGTCATCAGCTTCCTCGACGCCATCGATGCGAAAGCGTGACACCAGGACGCCTGGGCGGTGCTTGGATGGCATCCTTCGCTGTGTTTGATGCAGAGCCTGAACGATCTCGCCTTGAAACGACGCAACTTATCGCTTAGCTTATAGGCATCGCCAATACCAACAGGATGTGTGCCGCAATGGATTCTACCTCGACCGCAATGTCTTTCAGCCTTGCTATCGAGGAAATTCGTATTCATGTCCATATCCATCGTTCTATCCAATCTTTCGTGGTCCACGCCTGACGGCCGGCCGCTCCTCTCCAATCTCGATCTGAGCTTCGGCGCCGAACGCACCGGTCTTGTCGGCCGCAACGGCGTCGGCAAGACGACGCTGATAAGGCTCGTCGCCGGAGATCTGCAGCCGCAATCCGGTACGATTTCCTTCAACCGCAAATTGGGAATCCTGCGCCAGAGCGTGCAGGTGCAGGCAGATGAAACCGTTGCCGATCTCTTTGGTGCGCGCGAGGCACTGGCCGTTCTGCAGCGCGCGGAGCTGGGCGAGGCGACGAATGAGGAGCTTGCCTCGGCCGACTGGACGCTTGAGCAGCGCATGGCTTCGGCACTCGATCGTGTCGGGCTCGAGGTCTTGCCGGAGACGCGTCTCGTCACCCTGTCCGGCGGGCAGCGCACCCGCTGCGCCCTTGTAGCCCTCATCCTCGACGATCCCGATTTTCTGGTCCTCGATGAGCCAACCAACAATCTGGACCGCGACGGCCGCGCGGCTGTGATCGATCTGCTGGTGGGCTGGAGGGCAGGCGCCGTCGTCATCAGCCATGATCGCGAGTTGCTCGACACCATGGACGCGATCGTCGAGCTGACGTCGCTCGGCGCTTCGCGCTATGGCGGCAACTGGACACAGTATCGGGAGCGCAAAGCGCTGGAGCTATCCGCAGCCGAGCATGATTTCGCCGAGGCCGAGAAGCGCGTCGCCGAAGTGGAGAGAAGCGCCCAGGCGGCTGTCGAACGTCAGGCGAGACGCGACAAGGCCGGTCGGAAAATGGCGGCCAAGGGCGGCATACCGCGCATCCTGCTTGGCGGGATGAAAGAGCGGGCCGAGATGACGGGCGGCGAGAACACACGGCTTGCCGAACGGCGGCGTGGCCAGGCCCTGCAGGATGCCGCAGCTGCCCGCGAAAAGATCGAGATCCTGCAGCCCCTCACGGTCAAGGTTCCGACGTCCGGCTTGCCGGCAAATAGGGTCGTGCTCAGGCTGGAGGGTGTTACCGCCGGCTACGATCCCGAGCGGCCGATCTTTCGCAATCTCGATATCGTCATGACGGGACCGGAGCGCGTCGCGATCACCGGGCCGAACGGATCGGGCAAGACGACGCTCCTCGCGTTGATATCAGGCGCGCTGGAACCGTGGAAAGGGACGGTGCGTGTTCTTCCATTCGCTCTGTTGGACCAAAGGGTGAGTTTTCTCGATCCGTCGCTGTCGATCCGCGACAATTTCCGAAGGATCAATCCGGACGCAGACGAGAATGCCTGCCGCGCAGCCCTGGCACGGTTCATGTTCCGCGCTGATGCCGCGTTGCAGATCGTGTCCAGCTTGAGTGGCGGGCAGCTTCTGCGAGCCGGGCTCGCCTGCGTGCTCGGCGGCTCGGTGCCGCCCTCGCTGCTGATTCTGGACGAGCCAACAAACCATCTGGATATCGATTCCATCACCGCCGTCGAAGCGGGGTTGCGTGCCTATGATGGTGCGCTCCTGGTCGTCAGCCACGACGAAGTGTTTCTCGACAATATCGGCATAGAAAGACGGCTCGAGCTTCCAGCGCGAACCGTCTCGGCATTGCCGAATGCTTGATCGGCGTTGTCAGGCGTGGCTCGGACCCGCGATGCGATCGAGTTCCGCGATCGCATCGCCAGGCAGCGTCAGGCCCGCTGCGGCGATGTTCTGCTGCAGGTGGCTGAGCGACGAAGTACCCGGAATGAGGAGGATATTCGGGGCGCGATGCAGAAGCCAGGCGAGGGCGACCTGCATCGGCGTCGTGTTCACGCGGGTCGCAACATCGGAGAGCGTCGAAGATTGCAATGGTGTAAAGCCGCCGAGCGGGAAGAAGGGCACATAGGCGATCCCGTCGCGTCCCAGCTCGTCGATCAACGCGTCGTCCGTACGCTGTGCAAGATTGTAGAGGTTCTGCACGCAGACGATCTCTGTGATCTTGCGGCCTTCGGCGACTTGGCTGCGCGTGACGTTGCTAAGCCCGATATGCCGCACCAGCCCTTGACGCTGAAGCTCCGCAAGAGCCGTCAGCGGCGCTTCGATCGAACCTTCGCTCGGGTGATGCGGATTGAGCATGATGCGGAGATTGACGACATCGATGACGTCGAGCTGAAGATTGCGCAGATTGTCGTGAACCGCCTGCCTTAGCTCGTCAGCTGAAAACGCCGGCAGCCAGGATGCATCGGCGCCGCGTCGCGCGCCGATCTTGGTGACGATGACCAGATCATCGCGATAGGGATGAAGCGCCTCGCGGATCAGTTGATTGGTGACATGCGGCCCATAGAAGTCGCTGGTGTCGATGTGATCGACGCCGGACGCCACGGCTTGGCGCAGAACTGCAATTGCAGTGTCGTGGTCCTTGGGCGGGCCGAAGACGCCGGGGCCAGCCAGTTGCATGGCGCCATAGCCGAGCCGTTTGACGCGGCGGTCGCCGAGAGTGAAGCTGCCGGATTGGTCGATGATGGACATGGGTATCTCCCTTCAAGATGAGTGAGAGATAGGCCGTGTCTCAGTGTCTGATAACTGGGTGCAATCCGCACGGGCTGTGCGGAATTTCGAACAATGCCTGCAATTGGCATTGGCCTGCAAAGACGCCCAACCAGCATCCATGACGGGATATCGACTAAAGTGTTAGCTTTGCGTCGGCGCCGGCTTGCTGTCAGCTTGCAGATAGCTGTCGAATATCGCTTCCATGTTCTTTTGATAGTTCTTCTGCACTTCCAGGCCGCTGTCGAACATGGCGTTGAACATCTCGGTATAGGCCGCCATGTCGACACCGGCGGCGGGCTTGGCCTTCGGCTCTTCCTTTGCCGGGGCGACCGGCATCGGGAAGTTCCTCATCATGTCCTGGAACGCTTTGGCGAAAGGATTGTCGAGGAAGGGATTGGTTTGTGCGGCCTTCTCGTGCTTGGCCGGATCGGCGCCGAACATCAGTTCCATCGCCTGCGTGAAGGGATTGTCGAAAATGCTCGCCTGCGGCGTGGGCTTCTGCTTCGGCGCAAAACCGATGGTCTGCAGCCAGCCCTGCATCATCTCGCCCATGGCGGTATTAAGAAAGGGATTGGCCATCTGCGGGATTTGGCCGCTGGTCTCCTTGAAGAGGCCGCCCATCAGCGTATCAGCCATGGCGGGCAGCATGCGCTTGTAGACTTCCTGGCCGACGCCGGTCATCTGCGCAGCTTGTGTAGCGATCGCGCGGGAAACATCCTTGGAGCCGAACAGCCGCGCCAGCACGGTGTTGCCGTCGGCGATGCCCTCAGGCGTGAAGGCCTTGCTCATGTCCTCGAAATATTTGGCGTAGCTACCTGACGTGATGTCCTGCATCACGCCCATGAAATTATAGGGGTCCGTCGCGCTGCGCTTGAAGCCGGTCGAGAATGCGGGCATCAGCGCGGCCATCGCCTTCGCCGCTTGCTCTTGCGCGAGATTGAACTGCTTGGCCATGGCCTCCGTGGCGGCGCCGTTCTGTGCCTGCATCATCATGTCGAAGAGTGGCAGCATCGAAGTCCCTTTCCCCACAATGAGGCCGCTTCGGAATCAGGCGGCGCTTGATTCCGATAGTATAGCGGGAAAAAGGAGGGCGCATACCGGTTTCTGCCTTCATGCCGTCGAGGCGATGAAGGCAGGCAAGCCCGGTGTCAGTACTGATATTCCTCGAAGATCGGCTCGACTGACTGGTTCCAGCGGCCGTTGTAGAGCATCAGAAGATCGTCGGCGAGCGTGCCCTTTTTGGCAAGCACCTCATCGAGCGGTGCCAGGAACACGGTTTCGTCCTGCCCATCGCCGTTCAAGCGGCCGCGATTCTTGAGGCCGAGGCGGGAAATGCCGACCACTTCGCGCGCCACATCCATGAGGCTATGACCCTTCATGGAAGCCTTCAATCCCTGCGACGGGACGACATCGCGCAGCGCATTGACCTCGTCGAAGCTCCAGTCCTTAGTCAGCGCGTCGGCTGCCGTCAGAGCCTCGTCGTCATAGAGCAGACCGACCCAGAAGGCCGGCAGTGCACAGATGCGGCGCCAGGGGCCGCCGTCTGCGCCGCGCATTTCGAGGAAGCGCTTGAGGCGCACGTCGGGGAACAGCGTCGAGAGATGGTTCGTCCAGTCGCCCATCGTCGGTTCCCAATCGGCGATTTCGCCCTTCAGGGCGCCGTCCATGAACTGGCGGAAGGTGACATGCGTACAGTCGTGGTAACGACCGTCACGTACGACGAAATACATGGGAACGTCGAGCGCCCACTTCACATAGTCCTCAAAGCCGAAATCGTCGCGGAAGGTGAAATCGAGCAGGCCGCCGCGGCGATTGTCGGTGTCCTTCCAGATTTCGCCGCGCCAGGAAGAAAGCCCGTTCGGCTTGCCCTCGGTGAAGGGCGAGGAGGCGAAGAGCGCTGTTGCCAGCGATTGCAGCTTCATCGACACGCGCATCTTGCGGCGCATATCGGCTTCCGACGAGAAGTCGAGGTTCACCTGGATCGTACAGGTGCGGTACATCATGTCGAGACCCTTGGTGCCGACCTTCGGCATGTAACGGGTCATGATCTCGTAGCGCGATTTCGGCATGCGCGGCGTTTCGGCCAGCGTCCATTTCGGGCTGCCGCCGACGCCGAGGAAGCGGATCCCCATCGGCTCGGCGATTTCGCGCACTGCCGCTAGATGGTTGTTCGATTCCTTGCAGGTCTCGTGGATGGTTTCGAGCGGCGCGCCGGAGAGTTCGAACTGGCCGCCCGGCTCGATCGAAATCGCGCCCATGCCTGTGGGTTCGCCGAGCCCGATGATGTTCTCGCCGTCCATGATCGGGTCCCAGCCGCTCTTTGCCTGCAGCCCCTTGAGGAGCGCGGAAATGCTGGCGTCGCCGAAATAGGGCACGGGGCTGTTGTCGGCACGGAAGAATACGAATTTCTCGTGCTCCGTGCCGATGCGGAATTTTTCCTTCGGCTTGTTGCCGGCCGCCAGATAGGCCGTCATTTCCGAGACCGAGCTGAGCGGAGTCTGGTCGGTAGTATCGCGCGCCATGGTATTACCTTAGATCTCGGAGGAGAACCCGCGCCGGTCGCAGGTCAATTGGAGGGTGATTGACGCGGATTGAGGTACGGTGCAAGTGAATTTCTTTCAAGGGTCGTTCAAAAAAATAGGATTTTATGTCTCGCAAGTGCATCGCACTCGTGTCTGCCGACGGCATATTGCACAAGCGTTCAAGACATCTCGCTATTCGCGCCGATAATTTGCCTCCACTGACATCAGCGGAGCATATCGATGAACGGCCCAAACGGCTTTTATTATCCCATATTGACGTTGCTTTTGGCTTCACTGGTCATCATGGGAAGTCCCGGCCCCTCGACGATCAGCGCGACGGCAATGGGGGCGGCCTATGGCTTCCGGCGGTCGCTTGGCTATGTCTGCGGCCTGATCGCGGGCACAGTCGCGGTCTTGCTGGCCGTGGCGGCCGGCGTCGTTGCGATCGTCCTGTCCGTGCCGCACGGTGCCTTCGTGCTGACCACGGTCTCGGCCGTCTACATCCTCTATCTCGCCTTCAAGATCGCCACCGCACCGCCGCTGTCGCGCAGTAACGACAATAAGGCGGCTCCAGCCTTCTCCGGCGGCTTTCTGCTCGCCGTCGCCAATCCCAAGGCCTATCTGGCGATTGCAGCCGTCTTTGCCGCCGTCAGCCTGTTTCAGGATCAACGCTTGCTCGACGCCACCGTCAAGATCGCGTTGCTGACCGGCATGATCATTACCATCCATATGGTCTGGCTTCTCGTCGGCGCGTCGCTCTCGCGCTTTCTACAAGATCCGACGGTGTCGCGGATCGTCAACATCTCGCTGGCGATCCTGCTGATCGTCGCGACCGTCGTCGCCGTATTGGAGTGAAACTCAGTTCCAGTCGCCGATCGCCGCCTGTATCACCGCCATGGCGGCAACGGCGGCCGTGTCGGCGCGCAGGATGCGCGGCCCGAGTGGAATGGCGGTAACGAAATCTAGGCTGCGCAGCAGAGCACGTTCTTCTTCGGAAAAACCGCCCTCGGGCCCGACCAGCAGCGCCAGATGCTTCTCCTTTACCTGCGACAGCAGCGGCAGCGGATTCTGGCCGGCATCGCCCTCGTCGCAATAGATGATGCGACGATCGCGCGGCCAGCCGGCAAGCAGGTCGGTCAGCTTTACCGGTTCGGCGACAGCGGGAATGCCGAGGATGCCGCATTGCTCCGCTGCCTCGATGACATTGGCCTTGACCTTGTCGAGATTGGTGATCTTGCCCTGCACATGCTGCGTCATGACCGGCTGCAGCAGGCCGGCACCCATTTCGACGGCCTTCTGCACGAGATAATCGAGCCGTCCCACCTTCAGCGGCGCGAAGAGATAGTGCAGATCGGAAGGGCTCGGCTGCGGCCGCGTTTCTTCGACCGGCGTCAGCAGGATGCGCTTGCGGGAGGGGAACGAGACGCTGACTTTCCACTCACCGTCGCGGCCGTTGAAGATCAGAAGCTCGGCACCATCCTCCATGCGCAGCACATTGGCGAGATAGTTGAACTGATCCTGATCGGCCTCGATGGCAGAGCCTGCCTTGATATCTGATGTCACGAACAGCCGCTGCATGCGGAAATTGGCGCGCATGGATTACCCCCCTAAAGCAATTCCGCGAAAAGTCCGCAGCGGTCTTCCCTGCGGAATTGCGCAAATACAAATGACGAGGCGGTACGAGGATCCGATGAGAAGCCCAACCGTCCTAAATGAAGAGCGCGACCATAACCCAATATACGACGGCGGCAAGCAGGGCCGCAACCGGAACGGTAATCGCCCAGGCGGCGATGATGGTCATGAAGTGCGAGCGGCGCACCAGGCGGCGGCGATGGATTTCGTCGGGATTGCGCTCGTCGGTGGTTTCCGGCTCGTTCCAGGGAATGCCCGCGGCTTCGGCTCTCTTGCGCATGTAGGCGAGGCGCCGCTTCGAGCCGACAGTCGACCATTCGCGGAAAAAGCCGACCCCGAAAACCGCCCCGACGGCAATATGCGTCGAGCTCACCGGAAAGCCGAACCATGCGGCGACGATAACGGTAAGTGCTGCGGACACGGCTACGCAATAGGCCCGCATCGGATTGAGCTTGGTGATCTGCTCGCCAAGAAGGCGAATCAGGCGCGGCCCGTAAAGCAGCACGCCCACGGAGATGCCGCAGCCGCCGATCATGACCACCCAGAAAGGCGCCTTGTGGGCAGTCGTCTCGGCCACAAGGTTGAGCGAGCCGCCGATGCCGATGTCGCGCACGATAGCCGCCAGCGGGCCGATGGCATTGGCGATGTCGTTGGCGCCATGGGCAAAGGACATCAGCGCTGCGGAACAGATCAGTGGCAGACGGAAAAGCTTGCGCAGCGAGCTGTTCTTGTTTTCGAGCCCGACGGACTGCGCCGCGACCAGCGGTCGTGCAACGAGCCAGGTGATGATGCCGACGCTGACACCGATCGCCACGTTCCCGATATTGGGGATTGCCCCCTTCGGTTCCAGCTGGACGACGAGATAGCCCGCAAAGGCACCGGCCATCAGTCCGATCAGGATCGGAATCCAATGTCGCGCGGCGGCAATCTTATCATCGCGATAGATGATGAAGGTTTCGATGAAATAGAGGATGCCGGCGGCGATGGTGCCGCCAAGGAAAGGGGTTATCACCCAGCCCGCAGATATTGCCGCCAGGACATGCCAGTTCACCAGTTCCGGGCCGACCGATGCAGCACCTGCACCAACGACAGCCCCGACGATCGTGTGCGTGGTTGAGACCGGCGCTTTGAGCCAGGTCGCGAAATTGATCCAGAGGGCCGCGGCCAGCAGCGCCGCCATCATCAGCCAGGCCAGTTTGCCGACGCTGATGATCCGGTCGGTATCGACGATATGCGTTGAGATCGTGTTGATGACCGGACCACCGGCGATGGTCGCGCCGAGGATCTCGAAGATGGCCGCCATGACCAGCGCCTGTGTCATGGTAATCGCACGCGCCCCCACCGCCGCGCCGACATTGTTGGCCACGTCCTTCGCGCCGATGTTCATGGCCATGTAGCCGGCAAGCGCGACGGCTGCAAAGATCACTGTGGCGCGCGGATTGTCGAACACGTAGATGCCGGCGAAGACCATAGCGAGGCCGAGAAAGATCAGGCCCAGTCCCGGTGCCACGAGACGCCTGGTGACATGGTAGGTCGCATCCTCGACATAGGTGAATTTGTCGAGGTCCTTATCGAGCGTCCGTTTTACTGGTGTGGCCGGTCGGTCGGGCATGCTATTCTCTGAAACAAAACTCTCGTATTGCGCCGGCTGCGAGGCCGCGCAATATCCACCGTCGATCCTGACACAATTTCTTGTGACTAATGTGGCTTACTTTATCTGCGCGATAGCGCTGGTTTGCGTCATCCGCTGTGCGAAGGCAAGGATCAGATCCCGCAATTCAGGCTCGCGCACGCGCTTGACCGCTTCGTCGCAGGAAACCCACTCCATCGAGCGCTCGCCCTTCTCCTTGAAGTTCTTGACGAGTTCATTGACCTCAAGCGCGTAGACCTGCACACGGCAGGGCACCTGAATGCCGTCTTTCAGCACCTTGTCGTAACCGAAGGAGCCGAGCGGTGTTGTTTCCACCGCCCCGCGCACGCCTGCCTCTTCATAGGCTTCGCGCGCCGCGACTTCGTGGGAGAGTTTGCCGGGCATCGGCCATCCCTTCGGAATGACCCACCGGCCGGTGTCGCGGCTGGTAAGCAGCAGCATCTCCAGCTCACCCGTCTTCTTCTTCAGCCGATAACAGAGCGCGGCATACTGTTGTCGCGGCGGACGCCGAAACATGAGTTGCACATCATTTGCTATACGGCTGAGTATGGCCAATTGTCGGTTCACCTTTGGGGTTGGGGATTCTGCTTTGCTTCGATCATAACATTGTGTGGAAAAAAATTGCGTTCCATATATGGAGATATGGTATTTCCCCACAAATTTATTGAGAGGTGAGTAGATAAAAGTAACAGGACTTGCTCCCTGATATTCGCCAGGGATTGTGCTGGAAGCGACATTCAACAGCATTTTCATGCCGCAGATGGCGCAGTTGCTTGGGCCTATGCGTTATTGCCTTGGAAAGAAAGATAAAACCTTGCCATGCCCGATCGTGTCGTGCCTCAACGCCTCCCGCCCTTGAACGCGCTGCGCGCCTTTGATGCCGTGGCGCGCCGTGGCAGCATCCTGAAGGCGGCGGAGGAACTCGGCGTCGTGCGCGGTGCCGTCAGGCAGCAATTGAACCTGCTCGAAACCCATTTCGGCGTGCCCTTGTTCGATCGGGAAAACGGCCGGCTCGTGCTGACGGCGAAGGGCCGGGCCTTTGCCGATTCTATAGGCGTTGCCTTCGGTATTCTCGCGCGGGCATCCGCGGAACTGTCGGAGGGAAATCGCCGCACGCTTCGCCTTGGCGTTCCCTCGGCCTTCGCCGTCTGGTGGCTGATGCCGCGGGTGGCCGATCTGCAGGCAACCCTCGACGGCATCGATATAGACATCGTGCCGATGGCGATGGTCGAGCCGCTGGCGAGGCGCGCCGATCTCGAAGCGGTCATCATGGGCGGGGAATACAGGCCGACGCGGGATATCACGGCCATACGTTTCATGGAGGACGAATTCGGTCCTGTTGCCACGTCGGACGTCTCGTCGCGCCTGAGTCTTGGTTCCGGCGTCGCCGCCCTGGCCGGTGCGGTCGCGCTCGGCAGCCGTTCCGCTCCAAGCCTCTGGGATGACTGGTTTTCGGAAAGCGGCCGCGCGCCTGTCCGGTTCGCCCGCAAGCGCGAATTCGAGGATTTGCTGCTGGCCATCGGCGCCGCCCGCTCCGGCCTCGGCGTTGCCATCGCGCCCCGGACGGCCATTGGTGACGATCTCGTGCGCGGGACGCTGGTCGCGCCCTATGGCTTCATTCACCGGCCGGCAGGCTACAGCCTCAGCATTCGCAGCAGCGACACGAAGGATCCCGCGCTCGTCCGCCTGGCTGACTGGCTGAGCCGGGCAGGGGCGGCGCAATCCTAGTAGGACATTCGGCCATATATTGGTCTCCCACGGGCATGGCAGATTTTCTGCCATGCGGCCTATTCCAATGTCCATCGACAGGCCGTTGCCCATCGTGCCAGATCGGCCCAACGAACCAGCCGCCAGGAGCACGTCATGCATCAGCCTTCTTCTTTGTCTCGCATCGATTGGGTTGCCCATAGCTGCCGGTTGCTCGCCGCCACGGCCAGAGAATTTCGCGAAACGAAGCCCTTTGCCGGCCTGACCATCGGCTCCGGCATTCATCTGGAGCCGAAGACGGTCGCGCTGCTGATGACTTTGCGCGCCGGCGGTGCCGGTCTCGTCTGCACCGGCAATCTCAATAGCACCCAGCCGGAAACAGTGGATTATCTGCGCGCCCAAGGCATCAAGGTCTTTGCGACGCAGACCAGCGATGCCGATGAGCATGGCGCGAGCCTCGATGCGATCCTGGCGGAAAAACCGGATCTGCTGCTCGACAATGGCGGCGATCTCTTTGCCCGTGCAGCCGACAAGCCCTATGCTAATCTTCTTGGCGGCACCGAGGAAACCACCTCCGGCCGCACCCGGCTAATGCCGATGCGCGATAAGCTCAACATGCCGATCCTCGTCATCAACGACAGCCCGATCAAGCAAGTCGCCGAAAACCGCCATGCCGTCGGGCAGAGCCTATTCGAGAGCTATCTGCGCTTCACCAATCGCTCCACCAACGGCAAGCGCGTCACCGTCTTCGGTTACGGCGCCTGCGGCAAGGGGACGGCAGCCTGTTTCCGCAATGCCTTTTCCGCTGTCAGTGTCGTTGACATCGATCCGGTCACCACGCTCGAAGCCCATCTCGATGGCTTCACGACGCCATTGCGCGAAGCGGCGATCCGCTCTGCCGATGTCCTCGTGACCGTTACCGGCTATCCGAACATCATCACCGCGGCCGATCTGTCACTTATCAAGGATGGCGCGATCCTGATGAATGGCGGCCACTTCCCGCATGAGATCGACGTCGAGGCATTCCGCAGTAGCCCTGAGGTCGCCGGCATCGATCGCTACGAGGCCGAATATATCGAGACCGTGCGTATGCGTGACGGCCGGGCCTTCCACATTCTCGGCGGTGGCCACATGGCCAATCTCGCCGGTCCGCGCCCGCTCGGCAACACGGTCGAATCCATGGATCTCGGCTTTACCTTGCAGGCTCGCTGCCTGGAGCGCGTCGCCAAGGGCGGGCTCGGCAGGGAAGCCTGCGTCATCCCTGTTCCCGCCGATATCGACGCCATGGTTGCCTCCGCCTATCTGGATTTGGCGCGCTAACGGGCGGCACCATCAGGCGCTCGCCAGCGCTTCCGGCAGCAGTCGATCATAGAGCCCGGCCATCTCGTCGCCGAAGCAGCAGAAGATGATCTCGCTGAAAGCGCCATCGGTACTTTCAGCAACGGCGATGCGCGTGGCGATCTCTGCGGCGGGCAAAACGGGAAAGCGGTAGACACCCGTGGAAATTGCGGGAAAGGCGATGCTCTTCAGGCCATGCTCGCGGGCTAGGCCGAGGCTGTTGCGATAGCAGGCCGCAAGCAGCCCGTCCTCGCCATTGCCGCCGCCGTTCCAGACGGGACCGACCGTGTGGATGACATGCCTGGCCTGCAGGCGATATCCCTTGGTGATCTTCGCTTGCCCGGTCTTGCAGCCGTTCAGCATCCGGCATTCGGCAACAAGCTCCGGCCCGGCAGCCCGGTGGATCGCGCCATCGACGCCGCCTCCGCCGAGAAGGCTGCTATTTGCGGCATTGACGATGGCGTCGACGGAAAGCCTGGTAATGTCGCCGAGAACGACGGTGAAGCGTGTCCGCGTGATGTTCGAAAGATCGGAGCGAATGGTTTCAAGCGCGGACATGCTGATCTCCTCGATTTTCGAAGACCTCTCTTATCGCTCCCAATAGGGCACGGGGCCATAAAGTTCCGTCAGGAAGTCGATGAAGACGCGCACTTTCGCCGGCAGGAACTGCCTGGTCGGATAGACTGCCGAAAGCGTGACGCTGTGCGACCCCTCATAAGCCGGCAGCACCTGGACGAGACGACCGTCGCGCAATTCGGGGCCGATGTCCCAGGTCGAGCGCAGCGCAATGCCGAAGCCGGCAATCACGGCCTCACGGATGACCTCGCTGGAATTGGTGATCAGCTTGCCCTCGGGACGGAAGGTAAGGCCTCCCTTGGGGCCATCCAGCCGCCAGGGATCGTGGTTGTGCGCCGGCAGGCAGATATGCCGGCGCAAATCCTCTATATCCACGGGCATGCCGTGGGTTTCGATATAGGAGGGGGCCGCGCAGAGCACCCTGCGCACGGGAGCAAGCCTACGCGCGACGAGACTCGAATCGGTGAGTTCGGCAATGCGGATGGCGATATCGAAGCCGCCGCCGACGATATCGACGAATTCGTCGCTGAGCACCAGATTGATCGCCAGGTCCGGATGCGCCTGCATGAAGGATTTCAAGTGCGGGGCGATGTGCAGCCGGCCGAAGGAGGTGGGCGCGGAGATTTTCAGCGTACCTTGCATCTGCGCCGAGCGGCCGGCGATATAGGCTTCCGCCTCTTCCAGCCCGGCCAGGATGGCAAGCACCCGGTCATAGAAGCCCTGGCCGGCCTCCGTCAGCGAAATCTGCCGCGTCGTGCGTTGCAAAAGCCGCGTGCCGAGCCTGTCTTCCAGGCGCTTGATGCGTTTCGAAATGACGGCGGGAGAAAAGCCGAGCGCGCGGCCGGCCAGCGACATGCTGCCTGTGGCGACGACGCTGGCGAAGATTTCAAGATCCCCAAGATTGGTCATGCACTATTATTTCCTGTTTTGGAATAAATGCTTATCATTTGCGCCAATTTTGGGAAAGCGCTAAGCCTGTAATGCGTTAAAAGGAGCCGACGCCCCAAATCGGACGCAGGAGGAGGACGGCATGGCCGAGGCTATTTCATTTCTGGAGCCGCGCGCGGATGTTCTCGCCCGCCGCAGCACGATCGTAGCCGACCTTGCCGATCTTCTTGCGCCGGAATGTCTCATTCATGAGGCGCGCGAACTTGTTCCCTTTGAAACCGATGCTTTCGTGTCCTATCGGCGCGTGCCGCTTGCGGTCGCATTGCCGCGTTCGACCGCGGAAGTGGCGGCTGTCATGAAATATTGCCACCGCTACGGCATTCCCGTTGTGCCGCGGGGCGCCGGCACCTCGCTTTCCGGCGGCGCGATCCCGCAGGAGGATGCCGTCGTTCTCGGGCTTTCCAAGATGAACCGCATCCTTGATATCGATTATGCCAATCGCACGGCGACGATGCAGGCGGGTGTCACGAACCTGAATGTTTCCGAAAGCGTCTCGGCCGATGGCTTCTTCTATGCACCGGATCCAAGCTCGCAGCTGGCCTGCACCATCGGCGGCAATATCGGCATGAATTCCGGCGGGGCACACTGTCTGAAATATGGCGTCACCACCAACAACCTGCTGGGTGTGAAGCTCGTCCTGACCGACGGCACGATCGTCGATCTTGGCGGCAAGGCGCTGGATTCAGCCGGATATGATCTGCTTGGCCTCGTCTGCGGCTCGGAAGGTCAGCTCGGCATCGTGACGGAAGCGACTGTGCGGCTGATCGCCAAGCCGGAAGGCGCGCGGCCGGTGCTGTTCGGTTTCGATACCTCGGAAGAAGCAGGTGCCTGTGTTGCCGATGTCATTGCGGCCGGTATCGTTCCGGTCGCCATCGAATTCATGGACAAGCCGGCGATCGAGATCTGCGAGGCCTTTGCAAAAGCGGGCTATCCGCTTGATGTCGGCGCGCTGCTGATCGTCGAGGTCGAAGGCTCGGAGGCGGAAATGGACGACATGCTGAAAAGTATCGTCGCCATTGCCCGCACCCATAGCGTCAAGACGGTGCGGGAGTGCCAGTCGGCAACAGAAGCGGCCTTGATCTGGAAGGGCCGGAAATCCGCCTTCGGCGCCACTGGCCGCATCGCCGATTATATCTGCATGGATGGCACCGTGCCGCTCAGCCAGCTGTCCTATGTGCTGAAGAAGACGGCTGAGATCATCGACGGCTACGGTTTGCGTGTCGCCAATGTCTTCCATGCCGGCGACGGCAATATGCATCCGCTCATCCTCTTCAATGCCAACGATCCCGAGGACGCCGCCAAGGCAGAGGCGGCCGGCAACGACATCCTGCGGCTTTGCGTCGATGCCGGTGGCTGTCTCACCGGTGAGCATGGGGTCGGCATCGAGAAGCGCGACCTGATGCGGCACCAGTATGACAAGGTCGATCTCGACCAGATGATGGCGGTGCGGGCGGCCTTCGATCCCGGCTGGATCCTCAATCCTTCCAAGGTGTTTCCGCTGGATGGGCGTGACGCCGCATGAACGAGTTCCATCCCACGACCGAGGCGGAAGCCGCCTCCATCATCAGCGATCACGCGGCACGCGGCGCGGCTCTTGCCGTCGTCGGCGGCAACACGCGATCCGGCTTCGGCAATGCGGTTGCTGCGGAGGCGGTGCTGTCATCCCGAGGTCTTGCCGGCATCGTTGCCTATAATCCGGGTGAGATGGTGATGACCGCGCGTGCGGGCACGCCGGTTGCCGAAATCGAAGCGGCACTGGCCGAAGGCGGCCAGATGATGACGTTCGAGCCCATGGATCATCGCGCGCTGATGGCGACGGAAGGTGAGCCGACGATTGGCGGGATTTTCGCGGCCAATATTTCCGGCCCGCGCCGCTTCGTCAGCGGTGCCGCGCGCGACAGCCTGCTCGGCGTTCGCTTCGTCAATGGCAGAGGCGAAATCGTCAAGGCCGGCGGGCGGGTGATGAAGAACGTCACCGGCCTCGATCTCGTCAAGCTGATGGCCGGCTCGCACGGAACGCTCGGCCTTCTGACGGAGGTGACCTTCCGTGTGCCGCCACGGCCGAAGACCGAGGAGACGATCGTCGTTACCGGCCTTAACGATGCCGAGGCGGCGCGAGCGATGGCTGCCGCCATGGCATTGCCGCTGGAAGTATCGGGAGCGGCCCATCTGCCGCTTACCGTCGGCTGGTCCTTTCTCGACGGCAAGCTGCCGAGAGGGGAGGCGACGGTATTGCGCATCGAGGGGCTTGCCGGCTCCGTCTCGGTGCGGGCGGAGAAGTTGACAGCCGCCATGAGTCGCCTTGGTTCGGTGGCACGCCTTGGCGAAGATGACAGCCGCAGGCTTTGGCGCGAAATCCGCGACGTGAAGCCCTATTGCGACGGCACGATGCGCCCCATCTGGCGCGTGTCGGTTGCGCCGGGCACGGGCCACCAGCTTGTCGCCGCTCTGCGCCTCGAAGCGGGGGTTGATGCCTATTATGATTGGCAGGGCGGCCTCGTCTGGATGCGAATGGAAGCCGAGCCGGAAGGTGACGTACTACGCCGCTATATTCATGCCTTGGGCGGCGGACATGCGACCTTGCTGCGCGCCACGCCGGCCCACCGCGCGACGACACCGGCCTTCCAGCCGCAGCCCGAGGCCGTGGCGCTGCTTTCGGCGCGCGTGAAGGAAAAGTTCGATCCGGCCGGGATTTTCAACCCGGGCAAGATGGCGTGACGGGGCTCTGTTCGATGCAAACCAATTTCACTCCTGAACAGCTTACCGATCCGCATGTGGCCGAGTCCGAGGCTATCCTGCGCAAATGCGTGCATTGCGGCTTCTGCACCGCCACCTGTCCCACCTATGTGACGCTTGGCAACGAGCTCGATAGCCCGCGCGGCCGCATCTATCTCATCAAGGACATGCTGGAAAACGGCCGGCCCGCCGATGCCGAGGTGACGACGCATATAGACCGCTGTCTTTCCTGCCTTGCCTGCACGACGACCTGTCCTTCGGGTGTCGATTACATGCACCTGATCGATCACGCCCGCGCCCATATCGAGAACACCTACAAGCGGCCGTTGATGGACCGGATCACACGCAATGTGTTGGCGGCGGTCCTGCCTTATCCTAGCCGCTTCCGCTTCGCTCTGCGTCTTGCGCGCCTCGGCCAGCCGTTGAAGGGTCTGTTGAGGCGTATCCCGTCGCTGAAGCCCTTTGCGGCGATGCTCGACCTCGCGCCGCGCAGCGTGCCGGCGCCGTCCCCATTTTCCAGGCCCCGCCGGCATGAGCCGCAGGCCGAGCGGCGCGGTCGCGTGGCGATCCTGACCGGTTGCGCGCAGCCGGTGCTCGATCCCGGGATCAACGAAGCGACCATTCGCCTGCTGACGCGCCTTGGTGTCGAGGTCGTAGCGCCGGAAGGGGAGGTCTGCTGCGGTTCGCTGGTACACCATATGGGGCGCGAAGAGCAGGCGCTTGCCGCCGCCCGCGCCAATATCGACGTATGGACGCGCGAGATCGAAGCCGGCGGGCTCGATGCGATCATCATTACGGCATCCGGCTGCGGCACGACGATCAAGGATTACGGGCACATGCTGCGCCTCGATCCCGCCTATGCCGGAAAGGCGGCGAAGGTATCCGCGCTTGCCAAGGATATCACCGAATATCTCGCCAGCCTCGATCTGCCCTCGCATATGCCGCGCGGCGTCACCGTCGCTTATCATTCCGCCTGTTCCATGCAGCATGGGCAGAAGATCACCATGGCGCCGAAGCTCCTCTTGAAGGCCGCCGGCTTTACGGTGCGCGACCCCGCGGAAGGGCATCTCTGCTGCGGCTCGGCCGGCACCTATAACATTATGCAGCCGGAGATTTCAGCCGAGCTGAAGGCCCGCAAGGTCAGGAATATCGAGGCGACGAAGGCCGATGTCATCGCAACGGGCAATATCGGCTGCATCACGCAGATCGCCACCGGAACGGGCATCCCGATCCTGCATACGGTAGAATTGCTCGATTGGGCCTATGGCGGCGAAGTCCCGGCCAAGCTGAAGGGATTGCAGCCGACTGCCGTCTGACCCATCTCCGGTGAAGCTGTTTTCGGCGTGTCGGCGATCTGCATCAACGTGACTCTGCTGTACGATGCGTCTGCCATTCGATCTCGAATTTGTCGGCGGCGATGCGCGTCATGCTGATGCGTTCCTGACCATCCTCGAAGAAGAGGCCGTCGATCAGGCCCGCTATGCCATCGTAGAACGAGCCTTCGACCAGGCTGGTGACGCGTTGCCTGTTCGGTCCCAGCAAGGCGAAATCGACAATCGACATGCATTGCCGCCGGCCGTCAGCGAACACGTCGATGAGCCGCGGAACATCACCGGCCACATCAACCTCGTAATAGACGACGACAGGATCCTCGTTCTCCGGATGGATCCAGTCACATCGATAATAGGAAAGGCTCATAGGCCATTATATAACACACAATCCCCCAAGCCAGAACTGGTCTGGGGAATCGGTCAAGCCTAGGGCGATGCAGTCTTAGAAATTGAAGGAGACGCCGAAGTTGATGGCGTGGGTGAAGACCCGGGCCTTCAGCGTATCGCCGCTGTCAATCGAGACATTGTTTACGAAGTTATAGTTGCCCTTGTATTCGACGAAAGTCGACCAGTGCTTGGCGAACTGGTAGCTGACGCCGGCCTGGGCCTGCAGCGATGGGCCGCCGAACTGATAGTCGAAGGTCGTACCAGAGGCGCGGGTGACTTCGACATGCGGCACGTTGATACCGGCGCCGAGGCCGACATAGGGCGTCCAGTTGCGGCTCGGATCCTGAAAGCGATACAGCGCGTTCAACGTCAGCATGTTCAGGCCGTCGGTGAATTCAAAATGCGACCAGCCCGGCGTATTGCCGAGGTCGCCGTAGACCTTGGCATGGCTGTAGTCGAGCGAGACACCCCAGTTCGGCTTGTCGAACTGATCGAGCCACCAGATGCCGCGGAAGCCGAAATAGGGTGGCATCTTGAAGGATTTACCCGACCAATTCGGGTCGAAATCCGCCCCATCGGATGTCGTCACATTGCCGCCGGTCGCGCCCTGAAAGCCACCATAGGCCGAGAACTGCATTTCCGCCGAAGCAGAGCCGGCCGCAAACAGGAATGCCGAAATCGCAACTGCGGTCATGGCCGGTTGCTTGATACGAAATGCACGATGCATGAAGAATCCCCGGATGGCGAATGTGTTACTTAGCTAAGCACGCTACAATTACGCTTCCATTACAGTCACTAGTGGCTAGAGACCGCTTAGGCAGAAGAACTGACATGAAACTGAATGTAAATGGCCCTATCGGTAGGGCAGCACGATAGGCTCGCGGCTGTAGCCGTGGCGCAACAGTGTGTTGCTGCGGATAGCAAGGAATGCGCGATATTCCGGTGGAAAACGTCCCGGAGTTGCCGGCAATTGCCGAAACATCCCCGGGATGATCATTGCGGTCGGACTTGGGTGGCCGTAGCCGATCAGCCGCCGAACATGGTTCTCAGCAGATCGACGCCGCGATCCTCATAGCTGACTTCGCCCTGCTTGTTGCCGGGGCCGACGACGATGACCTTCGTGCCGATCGGAACACGATCATAAAGATCCGTCACATCCTTGTTCATCATGCGGATGCAGCCGGAAGACATGTTCAGGCCGATGCTCCAGGGCTGATTGGTGCCGTGGATGCGGAAGGCTGTGTCGTTGCCGTTGCGATAAAGATACATGGCACGCGCGCCGAGCGGATTATCCTCGCCGCCTTCCTGATAGGCCGGCAGCTTGTGGCCCTTCTTGGCCTCGCGGACGCGCATTTCCGGCGGCGGCGTCCAGCCCGGCCATTCCGCCTTGCGGCCGACCTTGACCACGCCGGACCATCCGAAGCCTTCGCGGCCGACGCCGATGCCGTAGCGTCTTGCGCGGTTGTTGCCCTCGACGAGATAGAGATACTTGTTGTTGGTATCGATGATGATCGTGCCGGGCACTTCGTTGGTCGACAGCCGGACCAACCGCCGCTGGAACTGAGGCTTAACCTGGCCCTGGGGCTGCACGGCAACCCGGATGACATCGCTGCGGGTGGCCGGTGCGACGCTGGGAGCAGAAGCGGTGAAGGCTGCGGCATTCGAAGCCGCAAGAAGAAGAGCCGCAACGGCGCCGGCCGCCACGACGGATAGTCCTGTTTTCATATGTCATTCCCCTCGCTGATTTCGGCAAGAAACTACCGGAACCTGCGGGCGGATCAAGATCAAAATGCTCGCGGCAAAGAATCGTCCGAGAATCCGGAGGTTTCTTCTATCATTGGGCGAGAAATAGTCGCCTCAATATTATAGGGCGAGGGCGGATGGGCGCGGCGAACTCTCGGCCTCGACCGACCATGCTCGCCACACCTTTCGCCGATGCCTCACTGACTACATCACGACGACTCGGGTTCCGACCTTCACGCGGTTGTAGAGATCGGTGACATCTTCGTTGCGCAGGCGGATGCAGCCGGAGGAAACGGCGCTGCCGATCGTCCAGGGCGCATTGGTGCCATGGATGCGATAGAGGGTGGAGCCGAGATACATGGCGCGCGCGCCGAGCGGATTGGCTTCGCCGCCATCCATGCGGGCCGGCAGGTAATGTCCTTTTGCAGCTTCTCGCGCCACCATTTCGGACGGCGGCGTCCAATCCGGCCATTCCTGCTTGCGGGTAATGGTGTGAGCGCCAGCCCATTCGAAGCCGGGCTTGCCGACACCGACGCCATAGCGCCGCGCCTTGCCGCCGTCCATCACCAGATAGAGGAAGCGGTTGTTGGTGTCGATGACGATGCTGCCCGGCTTTTCCTTGGTCTGGTAGTCGACGATCTGCGGCAGGAATTGCGGGTCGACCTGACCGCGGACGGCCGGATACTGCGGACGGGCCATGGCGACCTGCTGTACGACGGGGCGCGAGAACAGCCCGCGTGGCTGCACGACCCGACGAACCTGCGGATCGCCTTGCTGTTCCATTCGAGGATCGGCTGCGCGGCGCACCATCGGACGGGCGTAGACGACCGGCTGCACGCCGCCGCCAAGCTGCGTCACCCAGGGAGCGGTCAGATCGGGGCTGACAATAACGGGCGGGCGCGACTGATAACGATCACTTGCAAGGGCGGAAGAGGCAAGCAGGCTCAGAGCGCCGGCAGCGCACAGAACGGCATGTTTCATCATCGGACAAACTCTCTACATATGGGCCGAGGATGGGCGCATCGGCGCCCGGTCGAAGCCATGGTGCCACTTGCGCGCGAGCGAATGGTAAACATCTATTCATCAAAATGCCGAGAAGCCGATAAAGCTTTATCAGGGTTACCGCTTGGTTTTGAAAGATGGTTTTCAAGTGGTAAATCATGAATCGGAATGCGCGATCATCGAAACCGGCTTATGAATTTAAGCGTTTGATTGATCTGGTTTTATCCGATAATTGCATACCGGTTTCCGGTGGCGCACGCCGAAATAGGGGACGAATCGCGAAAATGGCCGAAACGGGCATCATCACCGGTGAAGATGGCAAGGACCGCTGCTTCTGGCATGGTAACCTACCGGAATATCAGCGCTATCACGACGACGAATGGGGTCGCCCTGTTGTCAGCGACATCAGGCTCTTCGAAAAGATCTGCCTCGAAGGTTTCCAGTCGGGCCTGTCCTGGCTGACGATTCTGCGCAAGCGCGAGAATTTCCGCGCCGCTTTCGCAGGTTTCGATTTCGAGAAGGTGGCCAGGTTCGACGATGCCGATATCGAGCGCTGCGTCACAGATGCCGGCATCATCCGCCATCGCGGCAAGATCGTCTCCACCATCAACAATGCCCGCCGCGCCATCGAGATGCGTGGCGAATTCGGATCGCTTGCACGCTATTTCTGGAGCCACGAGCCGGCTGCGGCCGAACGTCCCGAAATCTTCGACCTCGCGCATCTTCGCGCCAACCCGACGACGCCGGCCTCCGTTCGGATTTCGAAGGACCTGAAGAAGCGCGGCTGGACCTTTGTCGGCCCGACCACGGTCTATGCCTTCATGCAGGCGATGGGCCTCGTCAACGATCACCTTGAAGGTTGCTACTGCCGGAAAGAGGTCGAGGCGATGCGCTGCGAATTGGTGCGGCCATGAAGAGTACGCTCCTCGGCATGTCATTGACAATATCAGCCCTGTTCGGTGCCTCCGCAGCGCTGGCTCAAAGCGACACCCAGCAGCAGCTGCCGCAGCTCGACCGCGGCGAGAAGATCGAGAAGCTCGGCTTCCCGGCCGTGCTCGAGAAATTGACGGGATGGACGAAGTTCGGCAAGGGCAAGGTCTACACGCTGCCGCTCAAAAAGGGCCAGCATGTGCGGATCACCTTCAGCTCGAAGAGCAAATATACCTTCATGGCAATCTTCGATCTGTCTTCGAATGACGACGAATCCTTCTTCGGCACGGATGAGGATGGCAACACCGCCGATGTGGCCGTCAACCAGGACACGACCTGGCTGATCAAGCCTTACTATTCGCGCGTCACCCGCCGCCGCGGTCTCGGCGCCCCCTATGAAATCCTTATCGATCCCAATCCGCCGGCGGCACAGCAGGCGCCCGCCGACCAGCAGAAGGATCAGGGACCGACGCTGTTCCCACCGCGCTCCAAGCAGGGGCAGTAAGCAGTTTCAGGAAAAGCGCGTCGCCGCTTTCCGTCCGGAGTTGTTTATGACAACGGCTCCGAGGCTCAGGACAGCGCCTGTATGACCTCGGACAATTCTCCGAGATGGCCGATCTTACGAAAGCGCGGCGCTTCCGTTGGCTCCTCCACATGCTCGAAGGCCCAGGTAAGCTCGTGCGGCACGAAGACACCGTAGCTGCCGGCCGCAAGCGCCGGCACGATATCAGACTTCAGTGAGTTGCCGATCATCATCGCCCGTTCCGGGCCGTCGCCGACCTTGGAGAAGATGCGGCGATAGGTGGAAGCATTCTTGTCGGAGACGATCTCGATCGCATCGAAGAGGTCGCCGAGGCCGGATTGGGCAAGCTTGCGTTCCTGGTCGAAAAGGTCGCCCTTTGTGATCAGGACAAGCAGATAGTTGCCGGACAGGGCCTCCAGCGTCTGGCGCACATGCGGCAGCGTTTCGACGGGATGTGCGAGAAGATCGCGGCCGATATCAAGGATCTGCGCGATGACGCTCGCTGGCACATCGCCCTCGGTGATCTCGATGGCCGTTTCGATCATCGAAAGCGTGAAGCCCTTGATGCCGAATCCGTAGTGGCGGAGGTTGCGCTTTTCTGCTTCGAGCAGGCGCGCAGAAATATGGTCGCTATCGGCATGGTCGGCGAGCAGATCGGTAAATTGCAGTTCCGTGAGCCGGTAGAACTGTTCGTTCTGCCAGAGCGTGTCGTCGGCGTCGAAGCCGATCGTGGTCAAGGGGCGTTGCGACATGGTATTTGCGTTCCGCATAAGGATGAGGACCGGAGTCTATCCTCCGTTGGCGGGGAAGCAAGAGTAAGTAGCGGTAACTGCATCGTGATCGCCCGCGGCTCTCGCGTTGAAATCGGATTGTGATGCATTATGTCGTTGTTGTCTCGATCGCCGCGGAGCCAGAGCCGGGTATCGACGACCGTCTTACGACCTCTCCAGGGCAGCGCCATCGCGGCTGCAATGCCGAGGCCAATTCATAGCCAAGAGAATAAGAGTCCACCGGCCGGAAGCGTCTTCCGGTTGACCACAAGGGAATTTCTCCTATGCGTTACAACCAACTCGGCAATACCGGCATGTTCGTTTCCGAACTTTGCCTGGGCACGATGACCTTCGGTGAGGCCAATCCCAACAGCAGCTGGGGCTCTATCGCGGATGTCGACCAGGCGCTGGCCGACAAGATCGTGGAAAACTCGCTCGCCGCCGGCATCAATTTCATCGATACCGCCGACGTCTACTCCTTCGGCAACTCGGAAAAGCTGCTCGGGCAGGCGCTGAAAAACCTCAACGTGCCCCGCAAGGATGTCGTCATCGCCACCAAGGTCTATGGCGTCATGGGCGACAAGCCTAACGATCGCGGCGCCTCGCGCGGCCATATCATGGATTCCGTGCAGGCCAGCCTTGATCGCCTGCAGACCGATCACATCGACCTCTATCAGATCCACGCCACGGATCGGGTAACCCCGATCGACGAGACGCTGCGGGCGTTGGATGATCTCGTGTCCCGCGGGCTGGTCCGCTATGTCGGCGTCTCCAACTGGCAGGCCTGGCGCATCGCCAAGGCGCTCGGCATTTCCGAGCGCCGCGGCTTTGCCCGTTTTGAAACCGTGCAGGCCTATTATTCCATCGCCGGCCGCGATCTGGAGCGTGAGATCGTGCCGCTGATGGCGGAGGAAAAGCTCGGGTTGATGGTCTGGTCGCCGCTCGCCGGCGGTCTACTCTCGGGTAAATACGGTCCCGGCGCTCCCGGCAATGGCGAGGGACGGCGTGCAAGCTTCGATTTTCCGCCGGTCGATAAGGACCGTGCCTGGGCCTGCGTCGCAGCCATGCGAGAAGTGGCGGAAAAGCACGGCTCCAGCGTCGCCACGGTCGCGCTTGCCTGGATCCTGGCGAAGCCTTTCGTCACCAGCATTATCATCGGCGCGAAGCGCCTCGATCAGCTCGACCAGAACCTTGCAGCCGTCAAGCTGAAGCTCGATGTCGACGATATTGCGAAACTCGATGACGTCAGTGCCCTTGCGCCCGAATATCCCGGCTGGATGCTAGCTCGCCAGGGCGCTCAGCGCGTGCCGCAGCCCTTCGAGCCGAAGGCCTGATATCGTGGAGAGGCCGGGCCGTCATGTCTCGTGGCGGCCCGGCGGCGATTACAGCTCGATGACGATCTTGCCGAAAGGGCCGCGATCGAGATGATCGAAGGCTGCCGGAACCTCATCAAGCGCATAGCGGTGGTCGATGACCGGCTTCAGGCCGATGCTGTCAACCGCATGCACGAGATCTTCCAGCGCGCGCCGATGGCCGACGCCGATGCCTTGTACGGTAGGAGATTTCAATAATAGCGGTGCCGCCGGGCCGGAGATGTCGAAGCCCTCGAGGACGCCGATGACGGAAATCCGGCCATGCGGCGCGACCGCCTTCAGCGACTGCGCAAAATTCGGCCCGCCGGCGATTTCGATGATGTGATCGATGCCCTGATCGTTGGTGAGGCGGTAGACCTCTTCCACCCAGTCGCTGGTGTTGCGGTCGATGCCGTGATGCGCGCCGAGCGCCTTCGCCCGAGCGAGCTTTTCCGGACCCGAGGAGGTGACGAACACCTCAGCACCCTGAGCGGCGGCGATCTGCAGGCCGAACAGCGCCACGCCGCCGGTGCCCTGCACCAGGACACGATCGCCGGGCTTGATCTTGCCGCGCTCGACCAGCGCAAACCACGCCGTCAGACCAGCACAAGGAAGCGTGCTCGCCTCGGCGTCATCCAGACTCGTCGGCGCCGATGCGAGCCAATCCTGCGGCACGGAGATATATTCGGCGAGCACCCCCGCATAGAAGCCGCCAAATGTCTTGTAGGGAGGTTTGCGGGCGTCGCCGAGCGGCTTGCCGTCGATCCAGCCGGGATGGAAGGTCGAAATGACGCGATCACCGGTCGAGAATCTGGTGACATCGTCTCCGATCGCCTCGACCACGCCCGCCATGTCGGATGCCGGCACGAACGGAAACTGGATCGGCAGGCCCATGCCCGTCTCGCGCACGAGCTTGTCGCGATAGTTCAGCGAAACGGCCTTCACCCGCACGAGCACTTCGCCGCGCGCAGGCGTGGGAACCGCCGTTTCCGTAAGGTTCAAAGGGGCGCCGACGGCGATCTTATCGAGGGTCCAGCGCTTCATGCTCTTCGTCATCATGATCTCCTGAGAGGAATTGGAAGGAATGAGCGCAGCATATCGTTGCTTGTATGTCGCCAGTGGCGATATTATTTCCGCTAAATGGTTCCCTGAAGGAAGCAATCGTCATGAATGACATGCTCAACGGCATTCCGGAATTTGTGGAGGCGGTCGAAGCAGGCGGCTTTTCGGCAGCGGCGGCGCGCATGAACCTGTCGCGTTCGGCGATCGGCAAGACCATTGCGAAGTTGGAGCGGCGTTTGAACACGCGTCTGTTCCATCGCACAACGCGGATGCAGAGCCTGACCGACGAAGGGCAGGCCTTTTACGAGCGCTGCCGCCGGGCTCTGGACGAGATACAGTCGGGCGAAGCCATGCTGGAATCAGGCAAGCGTGAGGTCAACGGCCGCCTGCGCATCTCGATGCCCGTGCTTTTCGGCCGCCGCTGCCTCGCGCCGCTGCTGCTCGAGCTTGCTCGCATGCATCCTAAACTGGAACTCGACCTCTCCTTCAGCGATCGCGTGGTCGATCTCTTCGATGAAGGCTTCGATCTCGCCATTCGCAACGGCGTGCTGCGCGACGAAGCCGGTCTCGTTGCGCGCAAGATCGCTTTCCACCGCATGACGTTATGCGCATCGCCGGATTATCTGGCTGCAAGGGGAGTGCCGCAGACCATCGAGGAGCTCGGCGGCCATGATCTGGTCGTTTACGCACGATCCGGCGAGACGAAGCGATGGACCTTCCTGCAGGGTGACGGCACGGCCGTTGACTACCTCCCGGAAACGCGGCTGCGCTTTGACGATCTGGAGGTCATTGCAGATGCGGCTGTTGCCGGGATGGGGATTACCTGGCTACCCTGCTGGCTGGTGCGGGACCATGTATATGCCGGCAGGCTCGCGCAGGTGCTGAACGTCTCCAGCCGGCCGGTCAATATTTATGCCGTCTGGCCGCAGACGCCGCATCTTCCGCTGAAGATGCGCGTGATCATCGATCTGCTGGCCGCCCGCCTGCCTGGAATCATGGATTGAGCCGCAAGAAGCAGGCGGCACTTGCTTGCCACCTGCCGTCGTGGATGAATTACTTGCCGTGCTTCTTCAGCCAGGCCTTCATTTCCTTGATCTCGGCTTCCTGCGCGGTGACGACCGCTTTCGCCAGCTTGCGCAGTTCCGGATCCTTTCCGTATTTCAACTCGATCTTGGCCATGTCGATCGCGCCCTGATGATGCGGGATCATGCCGCGGACGAAATCCGCGTCGGCATCGCCGCTATAGTGGATCATCATGTCCTTGTGCATCTTGCCCATGGCGTCGTTGTAGGCCTTGCTGGAGGCGCCTTGGTCACCCATGGGCTTGCTCATATCCATGCCCGGCATGTCTTCGGCGAAGGCGGGAAGGCCGAGGGCGAAAGCAAAGGCACCGGCAAGCACAAGCGATTTTGAAGTGGACATAGCTATTCTCTCCGTTTCTGGACGGTATCCGGATTTGAGCGGACGGTCGCTCGTTGATGGAATGCAGATGATCGTCAGGCAAATCGGGGAGGGGGCTGTGTCGGCTGCGACCGGGAGTCGGCGAGGCGCTGGCCGGGCTCGGGCGCGGGATAGGAGAATGCAAGCTTGCCGCCTGTGACCGCAAGCGTCGGCATCAAGGCGAGACAGGCCGCGCAGGATGCCACGTGATCCATCCCGCCGGCGCAGGGATTTTCCGGCTTCTTGTCCTGATGCTGCATCATGCCGCCTGTCATGCCAGCCATATCGGCGATGCCGCCATGCATGGTCATCGTCGATGTCGGGGGCGCTGCGGACATGGAATCGCAGATGGGACAGTTCGCGAGCGCCGGCATGGCGCCGTAGAACAGCCAGGCAACTACCATCGTCAGGATCGCAAACAAGCGCATGAATCGGAACCTAGATGCGCTCGCGGCAAAGACAAGCGCAAATTGCGATCCCCCCACGTTGGGAGACGATCAAGGTAGCAGTTTGACTTCTCTCAGGACTTCGACAGGCGGAAAGCTGATGCAATCCACGACGTTAAAGGTGAGGGTGAATCGGCCTGGCGTTGCCGCGGCCCATTTCAGCGCCTGGTCCGCCGAGCCCGAGGGGATCTTCATCGCTATGGTGCAATGCGGCACCCAGCGATCCGGGCGGGAATGCTCGTGGCAGAGTGCGGGGTCGATCTCGTCGTGAATGGCGGCATGTATGTTCTTCAGGATCCGATCATCCGCCGGGCGTGCCCAAAGCACCAGCATCTCGTTCGGAAAATGGCCGATGCCCGAAAACTCGATCGGCAAGGATCGCATCGCGCCGAAGACCTTCTCGGCAGCTGCAAACAGCAAGGAGGGAGCGATATCCGCATAGACGGCAAGCGTGAGATGCGGTGCGTAGTTCAGCGCCTCCATCGATGGAGCGGCTTCGAACCGGCTCGCCTCCCGCCAGAGATCCAAAACCGGGGCGGCGTTGTCGTTGGCGCATTTCAGAACGATCGCATATGGCATGGTATCTATGTCGCCTTGTCTGGTTTTTGTCCGTCGTTAGCATAGAACAATCCTTGCCGCACTCAGCCCAATCCGCTAGTTAACCGCGACTGTTCCCGTACCGGATTACCCTAGATATGAGCGACAAACAGAAGAAACCGCAGAAGCTCAAGGCCCGCCTGCCGCGTGGCTTTGTCGATCGTTCGGCCAGCGACATTCGTGCCGTCAACGAAATGACCTCTAAGATCCGTAGGGTATACGAGCATTATGGTTTCGATCCTGTCGAAACGCCGCTGTTCGAATATACCGATGCGCTCGGCAAGTTCCTGCCCGATAGCGACCGGCCGAACGAGGGCGTGTTCTCGCTTCAGGATGATGACGAGCAGTGGATGTCGCTGCGTTACGACCTGACGGCGCCGCTTGCCCGTCATGTCGCCGAGAACTTCAACGAGATCCAGCTTCCCTACCGCACCTATCGTGCCGGCTATGTTTTCCGCAACGAGAAGCCGGGCCCAGGCCGTTTCCGCCAGTTCATGCAGTTCGACGCCGATACCGTCGGCGCACCGGGCGTGCAGGCGGATGCCGAAATGTGCATGATGATGGCTGACACGCTGGAAGCTTTGGGCATCAAGCGTGGCGACTATGTGATCCGCGTCAACAACCGCAAGGTTCTCGACGGCGTGCTGGAAGCCATCGGTCTCGGCGGCGACGACAAGGCCGGCCAGCGCCTGAACGTACTGCGCGCCATCGACAAGCTCGATAAGTTCGGCCCGGAAGGCGTGGCGCTGCTTCTCGGCCCCGGCCGCAAGGACGAGTCCGGCGACTTCACCAAGGGTGCCGGCCTCAATGCCGATCAGATCGAGAAGGTGCTCTTCTTCGTCGGCATCAAGGACTACGCCGAAAGCGCTGTTCAGCTTGCGGAGCTTGTTGCCGGCACGTCCAACGGCGTCGAGGGCGTCGACGAGCTGAATTTCATCGGCAGCCTCGTGACCAGCGCCGGATATCAGGCCGATCGCATCAAGATCGATCCATCCGTCGTTCGCGGCCTCGAATATTACACCGGTCCGGTCTACGAAGCCGAGCTGCTGTTCGACGTCACCAACGAGAAGGGCGAAAAGGTCGTCTTCGGCTCGGTCGGCGGCGGCGGCCGTTATGACGGGCTCGTCTCGCGCTTCATGGGTCAGCCGGTGCCGGCCACCGGCTTCTCCATCGGCGTGTCGCGCCTGATGACGGCGCTGAAGAACCTCGGCAAGCTCGGCACGGAAGAAGTGATCGAGCCAGTGCTCGTCACCGTCATGGATGGCGATGTCGACGCCATGGGGCGCTATCAACGCTTCACGCAGCAGCTGCGCGCCGCCGGCATCCGCGCCGAGATGTTCCAGGGCAACTGGAAGAAGTTCGGCAACCAGCTGAAATATGCCGATCGCCGCGGCTGCCCGATCGCCATCATCCAGGGTGGCGATGAGCGCGCCCAGGGCGTCGTCCAGATCAAGGATCTGATCGAAGGCAAGCGCCTCTCCGGTGAGATCGAGGACAATGCCAGCTGGCGCGAGGCTCGCGTGGCGCAGGAAACCGTGCCGGAATCCGAGCTGATCGCGAAGGTGCAGGAAATATTGGCGGCGCACGCGGAAGACCGGAAGAGGGCGGGCTGATGCCCCTGATCAACCTTCCGGATTTCGCCGGCGATTTGCTTGATGAGTTTACCCTCCGCGGGACGGAGAGGGTGGATACACCCATCATCCAGCCGGCTGAACCCTTTCTCGATATGGCCGGCGAAGATCTTCGCCGGCGTATCTTCATGACCGAGAGCGAAACCGGCGCTAGCCTGTGCTTGCGTCCGGAGTTCACCATCCCGGTCTGCCTGCGCCATATCGAAACCGCTACCGGTACGCCGAAGCGCTATTCCTATCTCGGCGAGATCTTTCGCCAGCGCCGCGAAGGCGGTCATGAGTTCTATCAGGCTGGGATCGAGGATCTAGGCGATGGCGACACGGCCAGCGCCGACGCCCGCGCCATCGGCGATGCCATCGGCATTCTGAACCGTTTGGTCCCCGGCAAGCCGCTCTCGGTCACGCTTGGCGATCAGGCCGTTTTCGAGGCCGTGGTACAGGCGCTCGGCCTGCCGTCAGGCTGGCAGAAGCGGCTGATCCACGCCTTCGGCAACATGATGCAGCTCGAAACCCTGCTGGCGCGGCTCGCAAGCCCGCAGCCGGTCACGGGGCTCGATGCGCATGTGCTGGATTTCCTCAATCGTGGTGACGAGCAGGGGCTGGTCAAGCATATCGACGCCACCATGCAGGCAACCGGATATTCCACCAATGCCAGCCGCTCGCCGCAGGAAATCGCCCGCCGCCTTCGCGAGAAGCTGGTGCTGTCGGAAACCCGGCTCGATGATGCCGCATTCCTCGTATTGGAGGAATTCCTGTCCTTGAGCGTGCCGCTGGCGGATGCCTCTGCCGCGCTTGCCGGCTTTGCCGATGCGGCAGGCCTGAAGCTCGGCAAGGCATTGCAGAGCTTCGATGCCCGCGTCGCCGCATTGGCCAAGGCCGGCGTCGATGCCACGAAGATTGATTATCGCGCCGCCTTCGGCCGCCCGCTCGATTACTATACCGGCCTCGTTTTCGAGGTGACGGTGGCCGGATCGAGCGCAGTGCTTGCCGGCGGCGGCCGGTTCGACCGGCTGATGACATTGCTCGGCGCCAAGGACCATATCCCGGCCGTCGGTTTCGCGCTTTGGCTCGACCGGATCGAAAATGCGAGGGCCGCCTGATGACCATCACCATTGCGCTGCCCTCCAAGGGCCGGATGAAGGACGATTGTTCGGCCGTTTTCGAGCGCGCCGGCATGCCCATCGTCGCCGTTGGCAACGACCGCTCCTATCGCGGCCGTGTCGAGGGCTGGGATGGTGTCGAAATCGCCTTCCTGTCGGCCTCGGAAATCTCCCGCGAGATCGGCAATGGCAGCGTCGATTTCGGCATCACCGGCGAGGATCTGGTGCGTGAGGGCATGGCGGAAGCCGACCGCCGCGTCGAATTCTGCGCAAGGCTTGGCTTCGGTCACGCCGATGTCGTCGTCGCCGTGCCGGAGATCTGGCTCGATGTCGATACGATGGCCGACCTCGGCGACGTCGCCGCCGATTTCCGTGCTCGTCATGGCCACAGACTGACGGTTGCGACGAAATACTGGCGCCTGACCCAACAGTTCTTCTCCAGCCAGCACGGCATCCAACTCTACCGCATCGTCGAAAGCCTCGGCGCGACGGAAGGCGCTCCTGCTGCCGGTTCAGCCGATATCATCGTCGACATCACCTCGACGGGTTCGACCTTGCGGGCCAATCACCTGAAGATCCTGTCGGATGGCATCATCCTTCGCTCGGAAGCCTGCCTGGTGCGCGCCCGCAAGGAAAGCCATGAGGGCGACCCGATGGTTCAGCGCATCATTGCGGCGGTGCGCAGCGTGCTCTGATCTTTCTGTTTCCTATTCACGCAAAAAAAGCCCGCCTGGATGTTCCAGGCGGGCTTTTTGTCTTGGGAAGCATACGGTCAATCAAGCCGTCGCGTAGACACCGCGGCGTGCGTCGAGCGAGTAGGCGCCTGCGCCATTGGTGGCGAGCATGATGTAGGCACCGGCCAGTGTGATGTTCTTCAGGAAGTTCACGAAGTTCAGGCCGTTGATCCAGCCGTTGGCGGCTGCCGGGAAATCCGGAACATTGATTGTGCCCAGATGGAAGACGATGCCGGTGAAGACGCAGAAGGCGGCGAGCAGCCAGCCGACGATGCGGATCTGGAAGCCGATCAGAACGCAGACGCCGGTGACGAATTCAAACGCGCCAGCAAGATAGGTGAGCAGCGTTGCGGCCGGCATTCCGGCGCCGGCGATCATGCCGGCCGTGCCTGCCGGGTCGGTCAGCTTGCCGAAACCGGCAAAGATGAACATGAAGGCGAGCAGGATGCGCGCCACAAGAATGACGATGTTGTTGGTATTGGACATGACAGTCTCCAGTGAAGTCGTTTTGGTTCGGTGGCGACAATTTCTGGCGACAGATATCCGTGATTTTTCAGAGGCTGGAAAGATAAACAACTGCATACAATTAGTTCACAATCATTGAACAATGGTGCTGGCAGGCCTCTTCCCATATGCGCGGTATCGGCTATGGTGGCGCCAATTCATTGCCAAATCATAGTCTTAAGGAGCGAGTTCCATGGCCGATCTCTCGTCATTTCCGATCACGAAGCGCTGGCCCGCCAGCAATCCGGATATCATTCAGCTCTACTCGCTGCCGACGCCGAATGGCGTCAAGGTTTCCATCGCTCTTGAAGAACTGGGTCTGCCTTACGAGCCGCATCTCGTCTCTTTTGGCACCAATGACCAGAAGTCGCCTGAATTCTTATCGCTCAATCCAAATGGCCGCATCCCTGCGATCATCGATCCCAATGGTCCGGGCGCCAAGCCGCTCGGCCTGTTCGAATCCGGCGCGATCCTTGTCTACCTCGCGGAAAAAACCGGCAAGCTCATCCCAAGTGATGCTGCGGCCCGCTACGAGACGCTGGAATGGGTTTTCTTCCAGATGGCAGGCGTCGGCCCCATGTTCGGTCAGTTCGGTCATTTCTTCAAATTTGCCGCCGATAAGGTCGCCAACAACTCATATCCGGTAGAGCGCTACCGCGACGAAGCCAAGCGTCTCCTGAGTATTCTCGAAAGCCGCCTGCAGGGGCGCGAGTGGATCATGGGCGACGAATATACCATTGCTGATATCACCACCTTCCCGTGGGTGCGCGGAGTCGATGTCTTCTACGGCGGTCGTGAGGTGTTGGAGTTTGAAAGCTTCCCCGCAGTCATGGCTTGGCTCGACCGTGCGCTTGCACGCCCGGCCAGCCAGCGCGGCCTGAACATTCCGAAGCGGGATTGACGGCGTCTGGCGAAGCGAGGGCAGGAGCCCTCGCACTTATTGTGCTTCAGCCTTACTGCCGGGTCGCCAATTGGCTGCCCGGCTCCAGCTTGAAGCGTGGAAACAGGAAGACGCCGACCATGCTGCCGGAATGCCGTTCGTCCGCAGCGATCGATTCGCCGACGCAGAAGATCGGCTGGCGATTACCGTTGGCGCCGCGGGTCGTTGTCGAGTAGCAGAAAGACGACGTGGCCGTTGCCGCCTGCTCGAAAAGATCGAGGATGCGCGCGCGATCCTGCGCATCGTAGCAGTGCATCAGGCTCAGGAGCCCGCATTCCGAAGAGCTCAACCCATGCAGCATGGTGCTCCACTGCCCGAGCTTGATAAGCCCGCTCGACAGGTCGCCGGTCCAGCCTTCGGAAACACAGAATTGCGCGAGGAGATCGGGATCTTGGCTGTCAAACGCCAGCGAGCCAGGCGCAAACGGCGCCGCAAAATTTGCTTTGGCAATCTTGAACAAGCTGATCCCCACCACTTGAGCGCAAGGGCTCCTGCGCACTGCGTTTGAATTCCATATGTCGTCGGATTGAAGGTCTGACTGCCTGCTGCACCGTCATGAAGAAAACAGAACCGCGCCTCCGCTATTGTCGTCTTTCAACAAAGTTCCCGGATGGCGAGCCGACCTGCGAAGTCATTTTCAAGTAATAAATTTGGACGAACCCAACCTCGAAGGTCATGGCTAAGCCACGCCGCAGGTTAATCCTGCCCAAAATCAGTAAAATTTTCGTGTATTGCAGCTTACTCTCCAAAATCGCTGCGCTGCGAGTTATAGGGGCTTTTTCTAAAACGGCAATGGGGAAGTTGCACAAAATTGCATTGCCAGGAGAGCTTGCGGGATTTGCGCATGGATCGGTTTGGCACAACAAAAAGGGCGGCCCGAGAGCCGCCCTTCGTCAATTCCGGATGCCGGATTGAACAATCGAATAAGGCTAAGGCCTTATCACATCATGTCCATGCCGCCACTTCAGGCCGCTTGGCGGCCTGAAGCACTAAAAGTGCATGGGCGAAGCTTTATGGACATTCCTGTGATTAGGCCGTTGGCCTATCACATCATGTCCATGCCGCCCATGCCGCCCATGCCGCCCGGCATGCCAGCAGGGGCATCCTTCTTCGGCAGTTCAGCGATCATGGCTTCGGTGGTGATCAGCAGCGAAGCAACCGAAGCTGCGTTCTGCAGAGCCGTGCGAACAACCTTGACCGGGTCGACGATGCCCATTGCGATCATGTCGCCGAACTCGGACGTCTGGGCGTTGTAGCCGTAGTTGTCTTCGTTCTTGTCGAGAACCTTGCCGACAACGATCGAAGCTTCGTCACCAGCGTTTTCAGCGATCTGGCGAACCAGCGACTGCAGGGCGCGGCGAACGATGTTGACGCCAGCTTCCTGATCCTGGTTTTCACCCTTGGCAGTGATCTTGGTGGAAGAACGCAGGAGAGCAATACCGCCGCCCGGTACGATACCTTCCTGAACAGCAGCGCGCGTCGCGTTGAGAGCGTCGTCGATGCGGTCCTTCTTTTCCTTCACTTCGATTTCCGTCGAGCCGCCGACGCGGATCACGGCAACGCCGCCAGCGAGCTTGGCAAGACGTTCCTGCAGCTTTTCGCGGTCGTAGTCGGAGGTGGTTTCTTCGATCTGAGCCTTGATCTGGGCAACACGGCCTTCGATGTCGGACTTGGCGCCAGCGCCGTCGACGATCGTGGTGTTTTCCTTGGAGATCGAAACCTTCTTGGAACGGCCGAGCATGTCGAGGGTAACGGACTCGAGCTTGATGCCGAGGTCTTCGGAGATGACAGTGCCGCCCGTCAGGATGGCGATGTCTTCCAGCATGGCCTTGCGGCGGTCGCCGAAGCCAGGAGCCTTGACAGCAGCAATCTTCAGGCCGCCGCGCAGCTTGTTGACGACGAGCGTAGCAAGAGCTTCGCCTTCGACGTCTTCAGCGATGATGAGGAGCGGCTTGCCGGTCTGAACGACAGCTTCGAGAACCGGGAGCATGGCCTGCAGGTTCGAGAGCTTCTTCTCGTGCAGGAGGATGAACGCGTCTTCGAGATCGGCGATCATCTTTTCCGGGTTGGTTACGAAGTACGGGCTGAGGTAGCCGCGGTCGAACTGCATGCCTTCGACGACTTCGAGTTCGGTTTCGGCGGTCTTGGCTTCTTCAACCGTGATGACGCCTTCGTTGCCGACCTTCTGCATGGCTTCAGCAATATCGAGACCGATCTGCTTTTCGCCGTTTGCGGAGATCGTGCCGACCTGCGCAACTTCTTCCGAAGTGTTGATCTTCTTGGCCTTGGCCTGGAGATCCTTGACGACTTCTGCAACAGCGAGGTCGATACCGCGCTTCAGGTCCATCGGGTTCATGCCGGCTGCAACAGCCTTGGCGCCTTCGCGAACGATCGCCTGGGCAAGAACGGTTGCAGTGGTGGTGCCGTCACCGGCGACGTCGTTGGTCTTCGAAGCAACTTCGCGGACCATCTGGGCGCCCATGTTTTCGAACTTGTCTTCGAGTTCGATTTCCTTGGCGACGGAAACGCCGTCCTTGGTGATGCGCGGAGCGCCGAAGGACTTGTCGATAACGACGTTACGACCCTTCGGGCCGAGCGTGACCTTCACTGCGTCAGCGAGGATATCAACGCCACGAAGCATCTTTTCGCGGGCGCTGCGGCCGAATTTTACTTCTTTAGCTGCCATGTCTAAAAACTCCTGAATTCGCATTGAACGGGTTTATGGCCCGTCAGCTGTATCGGAAAAGGGGAAACCGGCTGGATTAGCCGATGATACCCATGATGTCGGCTTCCTTCATGATGAGAAGGTCTTCGCCATCAAGCTTGACTTCGGTGCCCGACCACTTGCCGAACAGAATGCGATCGCCGGCCTTGACGTCGAGCGGGATGACCTTGCCGGATTCATCACGAACGCCAGAGCCTACAGCGACGATTTCGCCTTCCTGCGGCTTTTCCTTGGCGGTATCGGGAATGATGATACCACCCTTGGTCTTTGCTTCGGACTCAACGCGACGAACGACGACGCGGTCATGAAGGGGGCGGAAATTGGTTGCCATTGTCTAATCCCTCGATCAAATGACTTCACGGATCAGCGGGGGATCCGTATGGGCTTTGTTAGCACTCAGCATCGGCGAGTGCTAGCGACCGTGATTTAGGGGTGGCTACTGGGTGAGTCAAGAACAGCACTGTGAAATTTTTACGGCGCTGGTCACCTTGTTTCTAGGATGATTAATGCCCATCGCGATCCCGCTTAGCATCCCGTTGCATGTACTCCACCACTTTTGGGCTCATGGAGAAGGGTGTCGCGCCGCTCTTTCTTGGCAGTCTTGCTGATGCCTAACTCGCGTTATTTGCGCTTCGCCGAGGTTGCCGGTGCCTGTCATTCCGGCCTTGTGCGGCGCAAAAACCTCGCGTGCCGCTCTTGTAATTTGCCGGCCGGTTTGCGATGTCAGCCCGTGATTTATGTAATGCGAGGATGGCATGGGCAAACGGATCGAGAGCTTTCGCGAGATTGGCGGACTTTATGATGTTGCGCTCTGCGACGTCTGGGGCGTGCTTCACAATGGCGTCACCGCCTACAAGGAAGCCTCGATCGCGCTAGAAGCCGCCCGCGCTGAAGGTCTAACCGTCGTCCTCATCACCAACTCTCCGCGTGTCGCTCCCAAAGTGGTCGAGCAGTTGCGGGCGATCGGCGTTCCAGACAGCGTCTACGACCGTATCATCACGTCGGGCGATGTCACCCGCAAGCTGATTGCCGAAGGCCCGAAGAAGGTGTTTCTGCTCGGTCCGGAGCGGGATACCGGCATCCTCGAAGGGCTGGATGTCCAGCGCGTCGATGTCGGTGAGGCCGAAAGCATCGTCTGCACCGGCTTCTTCGACGACGAGACCGAAACGCCTGACGACTATACGGACATGCTGATGGCTTGGTCCGTCCGCAACGTGCCGCTCATCTGCGCCAATCCGGACCTCGTGGTCGAACGCGGCCATCGGATGATCCCCTGCGCTGGTGCCATGGCGGCCTATTACGAGCGCCTCGGCGGCCAGACGCGTATCGCCGGCAAGCCGCATCAGCCGATCTACAATGCGGCGATTGCCGCGGCCCGCGAGGTCAGGAGTGAGTTTCCGCTGTCGCGCGTCGTCGCCATCGGCGATGGCATGCCGACCGATGTGCGCGGAGCGCTCGATTACGGCCTTGATCTTCTTTATATCAGCCATGGCATCCACGCTCGCGAATATATGGTCGACGGGCATACGGATGAGGCTGCTCTCGGTGCCTTTCTGGCGCGCGAGCAGGCCTCACCGAAGTGGTGGATGCCGCGCCTAGTCTGACCGGAGTGGTAGCCGATGACCGTTTTCCATCGCAACGAGACGCGCGACGCGCTTCCGGATGCTCTCAAGGGCGGTGTCGTCGCCATCGGCAATTTCGACGGCGTTCATCGCGGTCATCAATCGGTGCTTGATCGCGCGCTGGAGATTGCCAGGGAGCGCGGCATTCCGGCTCTCGTGCTGACTTTCGAGCCGCATCCGCGCACCGTGTTTCGCCCGGATCACCCCGTATTCCGCCTGACGCCGGCGCCGCTGAAGGCGCGTCTGCTCGAAGCCATCGGTTTCAATGCCGTCATCGAATATCCATTCGACCGCGCTTTCTCTCAACGCTCGGCCGATGAGTTCGTTCATTCGATCCTGATCGATTGGCTGCACGCTTCCGAAGTCGTCACCGGCTTCGACTTCCATTTCGGCCATGATCGCCAGGGTGGCCCGGCCTTCCTGATGAACGCCGGCAGCCGCAACGGTTTCGGCGTAACGCTCATCGATGCTTTTCGCGATGAAAATGCCGAGGTTATCTCCTCAAGCCGCATCCGCACATTGCTCGCCGACGGGGAGGTGGCCCAGGTCGCCGGGATGCTCGGTTATCGCTATACCGTCGAAGCGCCCATCATCGGCGGCGAGAAGCTCGGTCGTACGCTCGGCTTCCCAACGGCAAACATGCAGCTTCCGCCGGAAATATCGCTGAAGGCCGGCATTTATGCCGTGAGGTTCCGCGCAGCCGACGGCATCATTCGCGATGCTGTTGCGAGCTATGGTCGCCGCCCAACGGT
Source organism: Martinezella lusitana (assembly GCF_014207095.1). Lineage (GTDB taxonomy): Bacteria > Pseudomonadota > Alphaproteobacteria > Rhizobiales > Rhizobiaceae > Rhizobium > Rhizobium lusitanum_B. Next base: position 111,331 of record NZ_JACHBG010000001.1, read on the forward strand.
GACGGACAATGGCGCGCCGCTGCTTGAAACCTTCGTCTTCGATTTCAGCGGCGATCTCTATGGCCAAATCTGTTCGGTGTCCTTCTTCGGCTATCTCCGCCCGGAACTGAAATTCGACGGGCTGGATCCTCTGGTCGCACAGATCCGAAAAGATGAAGAAGAGGCAAGGGCGCTTCTTGCCGGCGTCCAGCCACTGAGCGACATCGATCGCTGCATCGCCTTCTCCTGACTTCATTATAGAAAACTGCGCGCAGGGATTGCGGCAGTGCGGTATCTTTTTGCCTTGAGCGCGTGGAAAGATGCTGCAATGCTCATATTGCAGGGCGCGAGTCGCCGCGTCCCTTTTCCGAAAGGCGCAGGTAATGGACAAACGTTTTGGAACGGCGGCCTGCTGGCTGCTCGTCATCCCCTATATAGGCTTGCTTTGGGTCCCCTTCTATAACGCTCACGATCCGGTTCTGCTCGGCTTCCCCTTCTTCTACTGGTATCAACTGGCCTGGGTGCCGATCACCGCTCTGCTGACGTGGATCGCTTATCGGAGCATGCGCAATGACGACTGATATCGATCCGACAGCACTTGCAGTCTTCATCTTCTTTCTGGCGCTCGTGACCGTCATGGGCTTCGTGGCCGCCCGCTGGCGCCGGCCGAAGACCCTTGCCCATATCGACGAGTGGGGCCTTGGCGGCCGCACCTTCGGCACCTGGATCACCTGGTTCCTCGTCGGGGGTGACTTCTACACGGCCTATACCGTGATCGCCGTACCGGCACTGGTCTACACGGTCGGCGCTTACGGCTTTTTCGCGCTGCCCTATACGATCGTCGTCTACCCCTTCGTCTTCATGGTCATGCCGCTGCTGTGGCGGCGCGCGAAGGATCATGGCTACGTCACGGCAGGCGATGTCGTGCACGGCCAATACGGCTCCCGTGCGCTCGAACTGGCGGTTGCGCTTACCGGGGTCATCGCGACCATGCCCTATATCGCTCTGCAGCTCGTCGGCATGACGGCGGTGTTCAAGGCTCTCGGGCTTCACGGTGAATTGCCGCTCGCCGTCGCCTTCATCATCCTGGCGCTCTACACCTACTCTGCAGGCCTTCGTGCGCCGGCGCTGATCGCCTTCGTCAAAGACATCATGATCTATATCGTTGTCATTGCCGCCATTGCGCTCATCCCGGCCAAACTCGGCGGTTATGCCAATGTCTTTGCCGCGGCCGATGCGGATTTCAAGGCCAAGGGAGCGGGCAGTCTGCTGCTTGGCGGCAACCAGTATGTCGCCTATGCGACCCTGGCGCTCGGCTCGGCGCTTGCGGCCTTCATGTATCCGCATACGCTCACCGGCATCTTCGCCTCCAACAGCGGCAACACCATTCGCAAGAATGCCGTGCTACTGCCGGCCTATACGCTGCTGCTCGGTCTGCTGGCCTTGCTCGGCTACATGGGCCACGCGGCAAACCTGAAGCTGGACAGCGCTAATGATGTCGTCCCGGCCCTGTTCCAGAACTTGTTCTCAAGCTGGTTTGCCGGCTTTGCCTTTGCGGCAATCGCCATCGGCGCGCTCGTCCCTGCCGCCGTGATGAGCATCGGCGCTGCCAACCTCTTCACCCGTAACTTCTGGAAGGCCTATATCGATCCGCAGGTTTCCGATGCCGGCGAGGCAAAGGTCGCCAAGATGACCTCGCTCATCGTCAAAATCGGCGCGCTTCTCGTCATCATTTTCCTGCCGACGCAATTTGCACTCGATCTGCAGCTTTTAGGCGGGATCTGGATATTGCAAACCCTGCCGGCCCTGGTCTTCGGCCTTTATACCAAATGGTTCCGGGCGCCTGCGCTGCTGGCCGGCTGGTTCGTCGGCTTCTTCGGCGGCACCTACCTTGTCTGGGATGCCGGCTGGAAGCCGCTGCATATGGTTCCCCTCGGAGATGCCGGTTTCACGGCCTATACGGGGCTTTTGGCGCTGGCGGCAAACATCGTCGTTGCCGTCATCCTCAATGCAGTCATGCCGGCACGCGCCACCGCGCGCGCCTGATACGCGCAACACCCTATCGACCGCTGGCGGAAACGTCCGCGGTCTTTCTATGTGCCGCGCGCGTTGTTTCCTCTTCCTTTCCTTGGAAAAAACGCCTATGAACCGGCGGCTATGACCCAATTTCGGCTGAGCCTATCGATACGAATTATTGGCCCGGCCTTCCGCGCGCTTTAAGCTGCCGGAAGGTCCGGGTTTTTGGCGCCCGCTCCCAGGGCGCTTTCCGCCGCCGAAAAATCCCCATATGGCTGCGCTTTTCAAGCGCAAGACGCCCGAGACACCGAGGCAATTGTCAGAACTATGACCGATACCACCGAAAAGATGGACTATTCCAAGACCCTTTACCTGCCGGAAACTGATTTTCCGATGCGCGCCGGCCTGCCGCAAAAGGAGCCGGAGCTGGTGGGCCGCTGGCAGCAGATGGACCTCTACAAAAAGCTGCGCGCCTCCGCCGCCGGCCGTGAGAAGTTCGTCCTGCATGACGGCCCTCCCTATGCAAACGGCCACATCCATATCGGCCACGCGCTTAACAAGATCCTGAAGGACGTCATCACCCGCTCATTCCAGATGCGCGGCTATGACAGCAATTACGTTCCGGGCTGGGACTGCCACGGCCTGCCGATCGAGTGGAAGATCGAGGAAAAGTATCGCGAGAAGGGCAAGAACAAGGACGAGGTTCCGGTGAACGAGTTTCGCCAGGAATGCCGCGACTTTGCCGCCGGCTGGATCAAGATCCAGTCCGAGGAGTTCAAGCGCCTCGGCATCGTCGGCGATTTCGACAATCCCTATCTCACCATGAACTTCCATGCGGAATCCCGCATCGCCGGCGAGCTTTTGAAGATCGCCCGTACCGGCCAGCTTTACCGTGGCTCCAAGCCGGTCATGTGGTCGGTGGTCGAGCGCACCGCGCTCGCCGAAGCCGAAGTCGAATATGCCGATGTCGAGAGCGACATGATCTGGGTTAAGTTCCCGGTGGCCGAAGGCTCTGCACATCTTGCCGGCGCCTTCGTCGTCATCTGGACGACGACCCCTTGGACGATCCCCGGCAACCGTGCGATCGCCTATTCGTCGCGCGTGTCCTACGGGCTTTACGAAGTTACGGAAGCCGCCAACGATTTCGGCCCGCGCCCCGGCGAGAAGCTGATCTTCGCCGATAAGCTTGCGGAAGAATCCTTCGCCAAGGCAAAACTGCAGTACAAGCGTCTGGCCGATGTCTCTGCCGACGATCTGGCTGCTATCACCTGCGCGCATCCGCTCGCCTCTCTCGGCTACGACTTCAAGGTGCCGCTGCTCGATGGCGATCACGTCACCGACGATGCTGGTACGGGCTTCGTGCACACCGCACCGAGCCACGGTCGCGAGGACTTTGACGCCTGGATGTCGCATGCGCGTGATCTCGAAAAGCGCGGTATCTCGGCCACCATCCCGTTCCCGGTCGATGACGCCGGCTTCTATACGGCCGACGCTCCCGGCTTCGAGGGTGGCCGCGTCATGGACGACAACGGCAAGAAGGGCAACGCCAACGACATAGTCATCAAGGCGCTGATCGAGACGAACACGCTCTTTGCGCGCGGCAGGCTGAAGCATTCCTACCCGCATTCCTGGCGCTCGAAGAAGCCGGTCATCTTCCGCAATACGCCGCAGTGGTTCGTCTATATGGACAAGGACTTCGATGACGGCTCGACGCTGCGTAGTCGTGCCCTGAAGGCGATCGACGACACCCGCTTCGTACCGGCTGCCGGCCAGAACCGTCTGCGCGCCATGATCGAGCAGCGCCCGGATTGGGTCCTTTCGCGCCAGCGCGCCTGGGGCGTGCCGATCGCGATCTTCGTCGATGAGCAGGGCAAGATCCTGCAGGACGACGACGTCAATGCCCGCGTCCTCGAAGCCTTCGAAAAGGAAGGGGCTGATGCCTGGTTTGCCGAAGGTGCTCGCGAGCGCTTCCTCGGCGCGAAGGCCAACGAGCCCTGGACGCAGGTCATGGACATTCTCGACGTCTGGTTCGACTCGGGCTCGACCCACACCTTTACCCTGGAGGACCGCCCGGATCTGAAATGGCCGGCCGATCTCTATCTCGAAGGCTCCGACCAGCATCGCGGCTGGTTCCATTCGTCGCTGCTCGAAAGTGCGGCGACGCGTGGCCGCGCGCCCTATGATGCCGTCCTCACCCATGGTTTCACCATGGACGAGAAGGGCGAAAAGATGTCGAAGTCCAAGGGCAATGTCACGTCGCCGCAGGAAGTGATGAAGGATGCCGGCGCTGATATTCTGCGCCTCTGGGTCATGACCTCGGACTATGCCGAAGACCTCCGCGTCGGCAAAGCCATCATCCAGACCAATGTCGACGCCTATCGCAAGCTGCGCAACACCATCCGCTGGATGCTCGGCACGCTGGCGCACGACAAGGGTGAGGTCATCGCCTATGCCGATATGCCGGAGCTAGAGCAGCTGATGCTGCACCGTCTTGCCGAGCTCGACGAGCTGGTGCGCGAAAGTTACGACGCCTTCGACTTCAAGCGCATCGCCCGCGCCCTGATCGATTTCGCCAATGTCGAGCTGTCGGCCTTCTACTTCGATGTCCGCAAGGACGCGCTCTACTGCGATGCGCCATCGAGCCTGCGCCGCCGCGCCTCGCTCGCCGTCATCCGCACGATCTTCGACTGCATGGTGACGTGGCTGGCGCCGATGCTGCCGTTCACGACGGAAGAGGCATGGCTGTCGCGCAATCCGTCGGCTGTTTCCGTGCATCTCGAGCAGTTCGTGACCGTTCCTTCCGAATGGAAGAACGAAGCGCTCGCCGAGAAGTGGAAGACAATCCGCGCTGTGCGCAGCGTCGTTACCGGCGCGCTTGAAATCGAGCGCAAGGACAAGCGGATCGGCTCCTCGCTGGAAGCCGCCCCGGTCGTCTATGTCGCCGATCCTGAGCTGTTGAAGGCGCTTGAAGGGCAGGATTTCTCGGAAATCTGCATCACGTCGAGCATCACCATCGAGAGCGGCGAAGGCCCGGCGGATGCATTCCGTCTCGACGATGCCGCCAAGGTCAGCGTGCTTCCGAAGCTTGCCGAAGGCCGCAAATGTGCCCGTTCGTGGCGCATCACGACCGACGTCGGCTCAGACCCGGAATACCCGGATGTCTCGGCGCGTGACGCTTTGGCGCTGCGCGAACTCGCTACAGCATCGGCCTGAAGATAGGAATCGATTTTCGAAAAGCCTGATGCGTAGAGTAAAAGAGGTAGAGCGTCCTTTGTGCTTCCAAAAGGAAGCACGGCGCTCTAGTGTCAACTGAAGAATATTACCGGGTGAATTGCCTTTGCAGTGTTCATCCGGTAAAAGCTGCCTGAAATTGGCCTGATTTTTGCGGCAGTTGCCGTGAAATGGGGTTCTGTTACGTTTATTCCGGCATGGCTGGGAAGGGTATTCATGAGAGCGATGCATAGCGTTCGTGTCGGCGTCAGCTTGACGGCACTTGTGATTGGCTGCGGCGTGATGTCCGGCTGCCTCAGCAGCCCGACTTACGGTACCGGCAAGACGGCTGGCGTGCAGCTCATGGACGATCTTGGCGATATCGCTTCCGTTTCGGCCGCGACGCCGAAGGATAAGGGCGTGAAGTATCCGAACCGCCCCGGCCTTGTCGTGGGTGGAGACAAAGACGCGCTCACGGTGCCGCAGCAGTCGCTGGCAAGCAAGGACAATCCGGCTTGGCTGGAATCGCCAGAAGACGCCCGTAAGCGCCTCGCAGCGGAAGCCGACGCGAAGAAGAACGACGTCAACTATCGTTCGCCGCTGGCTCAGGCCGACACCAGCAAGAACCGCATGACCGAAGCGCAGCAGACGGCCGCCTATCGCGCCGCCCGCCAGGATCAGGCCGGTACTTACATCGATCAGCGCCGCTACCTCATCGACCCGCCGCAGGAATATCGTCAGGTTTCCGATCCGGCAGCTCTTAACGACGTCGGCACGCCCGAGTCGAAGAAGGAAAAGAAGCGCAAGAAGGATGCCGAAGCTGCGCAGCAGTCCAACAACAGCAGTTGGTGGAAGCCCTTCCAGTAAGCAACTTGAGAAAGCGGCGGCGCCAGCTCCGCCGCTTTTCAGTCTTCGGAGCGTTTCGCTTGAAAGAAGCGTCTCAGAATTTCGGCGGAACTAATCTCGCCGAGGCCGGAATAGACCTCCGGCGCATGATGGCAAGTTGGTTGCTGATAGAATCGCACGCCATTGTCGACACCGCCACCCTTCGGATCCTCGGCGCCATAGTAAAGACGGCGGATGCGCGCGAACGAAATGGCCGCGGCGCACATGGTGCAGGGCTCCAGCGTGACATAGAGATCGGCGCCTGCAAGCCGCTCCTGGCTGAGCTCTTCGCAGGCCAGGCGGATGGCGACGATTTCGGCATGGGCGGTGACGTCATTGAGTTCGCGGGTGCGATTGCCGGCCCTGGCGATGATCTTGCCGTCGAGGACGACGACGGCACCGATCGGCACTTCGCCACGCTCTCCGGCACTGCGCGCTTCGGCGAGTGCAAGCTCCATGAAATGATTTGTAGCCGCCATTCAAGATTTTCCACTTAACCGCAGGGGCGCGACCTGATAGGAACACGCCTTAAAAATTCAGGCAAACAACAAATGACAATGAATGACAAGCCCAAGCGGCCTGGGTCGAAACCCTTTGCTGGCGACAAGAAGACGATAAAGCGCGATGCTGCGAAGCCGGCGAAGGCTTCGGCCGCAGGCGCTGTAGCCGAGGCGGCAGCCGGAGATGGAAAGGCTGAGCGCATTTCCAAGGTCATGGCGCGCGCCGGCGTAGCCTCGCGTCGTGACATCGAGCGCATGATCCTCGACGGTCGCGTCACGCTCAATGGCGTCCTCTTGGAAACGCCGGTGGTCAACGTGACCCTTTCGGACAAGATCGAGGTCGATGGCGTGCCGATCCGCGGCATCGAGCGCACGCGTCTGTGGCTCTACCACAAGCCGGCCGGCCTGGTGACGACCAATGCCGACCCGGAAGGGCGCCCGACCGTTTTCGACAACCTGCCGGAAGAACTGCCGCGCGTCATGTCGATCGGCCGTCTCGATATCAACACCGAAGGTTTGCTGCTGCTGACCAATGACGGCGGCCTTGCGCGCGTTCTCGAGCTGCCGACGACAGGCTGGCTGCGCCGCTACCGCGTCCGCGCCCATGGCGAGATCGATCAGGAAGCGCTCGACAAGCTGAAGGAAGGCATCGCCGTCGACGGCGTGCTCTACGGCTCGATCGAGGCGACGCTCGACCGCACGCAGGGATCCAACGTCTGGATCACCATGGGCCTGCGCGAAGGCAAGAACCGCGAAATCAAGAACGTGCTGGGCGCGCTCGGCCTTGATGTCAATCGCCTCATCCGCATTTCCTACGGTCCGTTCCAGCTGGGCGAGTTGCCGGAAGGGCGCGTGCTCGAAGTCCGCGGTCGTACGCTGCGCGATCAGCTCGGCCCGCGTCTGGTTGAGGATGCCAAGGCGAATTTCGACGCACCGCTCTACAATGCTCCGGCTGTTGCTGATGCCGAAGAGGTGGAGGCGAAGCCTGCGCGCACGGCCTCCGCACGCCCGACCAAGGAAGAACGTCCTCGTCGCGAGCGCCCGGAAGACAAGCGCGAGCGGGCCTTGAGCCGTCTCGATACCAAGCGCGATGATCGCCGGGATGAAGGCCGTCGAGAAGGTGGCCGCAAGGACGAGGACCGGCCGCAGCGCCAGCCGCTTGGCGCGCGCCGCAACGCCAATGTCTGGATGGCGCCTGGCGCCCGCCCACTCGGCGAAAAAGCAGCTGCAAAGGCCGCTAAGAATATCAAGACCGCCACAAGGCGCGGCGAACCTGAGCGTCCCCAGCGCGGCGGCTTCGACCGCCCGGACGAGGGGCCCCGCGTTCGCATCAATCGCGTCGACGAGGGTGATGGCGAATGGATCCGTTCGAGCGAGGAAGCGCCGCGCAGGTCGCGCGGCGATGACGAAGGCTTCGATCGTAAGCGCTCCTCTGACCGCCCCCGCGGCGATCGCCCTCAGGGTGATCGTCCGCCGCGCGACCGTCCATTTGGCGACCGTCCTCCGCGTGGCGACCGGTCCTTTGGCGACAAGCCTCGTGGGGATCGTGCCTATGGCGACAAACCCCGCGGCTCGCGACCAGAGGGTGGCGACCGTCCTCGTGCGAAGTCCTTCGGCGGCGAAGCCCGTTCCGAACGTCCCCGCAGCGACCGCCCGTTTGGGGATCGTCCACCACGCGGTGACCGTCCTATTGGTGACAAGCCCCGTGGTGACCGGCGTCCGCGTGCCGGGGGAGACGAGCGTCCGCGCGCCAGGTCCTTCGATGGCGAGCAGCGCTCCGAGCGTCCCCGCGGTGACCGTCCTTTTGGTGATAAGCCTCGGGGTGATCGCCCATTTGGGGACCGCCCGCCGCGTAGCGATCGGCCCTTCGGTGACCGTCCGCAGGGAGAGCGTTCCTTCGGTGATCGGCCGGCCGGCAAGCCCTTCGGCAAGAAGCCGGGTGGTGGTAAATCCTTTGGCGGCAAACCGGGTGGCAAGCCCGGCGGCCCGCGCGGCTTTGGCGGCAAGCCCGGTGGCGGCGGTCGTCCGTCCGGTGGCCCGGGCCGTGGTGGTCCCGGTCGCGGTGGCGCCGGCAGGGGCGGCCCCAAGGGCGGAAGGGGCTGACGCGCTGTGAGGATCGTCGGCGGTGAGTTTCGCGGTCGCTCGCTTGCAACGCCGAAGTCGAACGACATTCGTCCGACGGCGGATCGCACGCGCGAGAGCCTGTTCAATATTCTGAGCCATGCCTATCCGGAGGCCATCGACAGCACCCGGATGATGGATGTTTTCGCCGGCACGGGTGCGGTCGGCCTGGAGGCAGCCTCCCGCGGCTGCCGCCATGTGCTGTTCGTCGAAAGCAGTGTCGAAGGCAGGGGCCTGCTCTGGGAAAACATCGATGCGCTCGGCTTGCATGGCCGCACACGCATGTTGCGGCGGGACGCGACCGATCTCGGCAGCGTCGGCAATCTCGAGCCTTTCGATTTTCTCTTTGCGGATCCGCCTTATGGCAAGGGTTTTGGCGAAAAGGCCTTTGCCGCTGCCGCAGCAGGCGGCTGGCTGGTGCCGGGAGCCCTCGCGATCCTTGAGGAGCGCGCCGATGTGACCGTTGCAGTGCCGCCGGACTTCCTGTTTCTGGAGGTGCGCACCTTCGGCGACAGCAAGATGCATTTCTTCCGTTATCAGCCGCGATCGGCATAGCGGTGGAAGGAGAAGGAAATGGGCGACTACGCTGATTTCGTCGGCAGCGACTATCCGGCTGCCGCCTCCGGCACGCCGAGCGTCGCGGTTGCCTTCGGCTGCGGCGGTGCGCGGGGCCTCGCTCATATCCACATCATAGAAGCGCTGGACGAACTCGGCATCCGTCCGGTTGCGATTGCGGGTGCCTCGATCGGCTCGATCATGGGCGCGGCCATGGCCGCCGGCATGAGCGGTGCCGAAATCCGGGATTATACGCTGGCAACGGTCGGCAACCGGCCCGCCGTGCTCAACAAGATCTGGAGCTTGCGGCCGGTCAACATGCGCAGCATCCGTTTCGGCCAGTTCAATCTCGAACGCATTCTCCGGGCTTTCTTGCCCCCCGCTTTTCCCGAGGATTTCTCGGGGCTGCATATCCCGATGAAGGTGGTGACGACAGATTATTACGGCCAGGCCGAGGTGGTGATCGAAAAGGGAGAGCTGTTTCCGGTTCTCGCCGCATCCGCCGCAATTCCCGCCGTTTTCATGCCGGTAAAGCTCGGTGATTGCGTGATGATCGATGGCGGCATCATGAACCCGGTTCCCTACGAGCATCTGGCTGGGCTCGCCGATATCATCATCGGCGTCGACGTCGTCGGCGGCCCGGAAGGTGGTGGCCGGCACATTCCGAACCGCATCGAAAGCCTGTTCGGCGCGGGCCAGCTGACCATGCAGTCCAACATCGCCTTGAAATTGCGCCTCCAGGCGCCGCAAATCTTCCTGCGTCCGATTGTCGGCCGCACCGGCGTTCTCGATTTTCTGAAGGCCCGCGATATTCTCGCCATGTCCGCCGGCGTCAAGGACGAACTCAAATTCGCCCTGGACCGGGTGATAATGGCGAAAAACTAGGGCATTTCCCTTTTCCCGAAGTTGCTTTGCCGAACTCCGCAAAGCCGCCTAATGACAGCCAGCTAAGCCCGCTCCGGCTCCTCCTCTGGCAAGGCCACCAGATCGTCGGCATCGCTGTAGGTCTCGGCCGCGCGCTTCGGCTTGACCAGCGGCTCTGGCTTGACCGGTCGCGAGTAGAGCATGTCGGTGCCGGCTTGCAGCCCCTCGCTCACCTGCAGCACGAGCCGTTGCTCGTCGCGCTTGCGGATATCCTCGCCGATCTCATAGGCCTCCGCCTCGCTGACACCCAGCGCCTCAAGGGTGCGGCGGCCGAAGAGCAGACCGGATTCCAGCGTTTCGCGCAGCTCGTAATCGACGCCCTTGTGGCGCAGCTCGATCGAGTGAACGCGGTCATAGGAGCGCACGAAGATGCGCGCATGCGGGTAGTCCGTCTGCACGAGTTCGACGATCTTGTCCGTCACCTCGCGCAGATGCGTGCTGACGACGACGATCTTGGCTCGGTCGATGCCGGCGGAGCGCAGCACGTCCTTGCGGGTGCCGTCGCCGAAATAGATGCGGAAGCCGAAGCTCGATGCCTGGCGGATACGATCGGCGGAGAAGTCGATCACGGTGACATCGCGGCCGCTGGCGAGCAGGATCTGCGCGGCGATCTGGCCGAAACGCGAAAAGCCGATCATCAGCACATCGGAGCCCGCGCCCTCGAAATCCTCTTCCAGCTCTTCCTGCGCATCGCCCTTGATCAGGCGCTTCGCGAGCGCGGAGCTGAGCGGCGTCAGCGCCATGGAGAGCGTCACCATGGCAATCAGCGTCGATGCGGTATTGGCAGAGAAGAGCCCGCCGCTGGCGCTCGCAGCGCTGAAGAGCACGAAGCCGAATTCGCCGCCTTGCGGCAGGAGGCCGGCGATGCGCACTGCATCATTTTGCGGCGAGCCGGTGACGCGGCAAAGCGCATAGATCACCACCGCCTTGATGACCATCATGACAGGCACGGCAAGCACGATCAGCAACCAGTTGTCGAGGATCACTTCCAATTTCAGCGACAGGCCGACAGCAATGAAGAAAATGGCAAGCAGGACGCCACGGAAGGGTTCGATATCGGCTTCCAGCTCGTGGCGGTAAGAAGATTCCGCCAGCATCACGCCCGAGAGAAAGGCGCCCATCGCCATGGAGAGGCCGGCAAGCTGCATCAGCGTTGCCGATCCCATGACGACGAAGAGGGCAGCGGCAATCATCGCTTCGCGGGCGCCGGTGCGTGCGATCACCTGAAACAGCGGCGTCAGCAGATAGCGGCCGGCGATGATCATCGCCGCCACCGCGCCGACGGCGATCGCAAGGCTCGGCAGTGGGTTGGAGGTTTCCTTCGCGCCGTCGAGGACGGTGATCAGCGCCAGCAAGGGCACGATGGCCAGATCCTGCAGCAGCAGCATGGAGAACGAGCGCTGTCCGTATCTCGTATTGACGTCTCCCTGCTGCTCGAGGATCTGCATGGCAAAGGCTGTCGAGGAGAGCGCCAGGCCGAAACCGATGATGATGCTGCCTTTCCAGCCGGCTATGCCGCCGAGATAGGAGGCGACCATCAAGGCCACGCCGCTGAAGACGACCTGTGCCGTTCCGAGGCCGAAAATATCGCGGCGCATCTGCCAGAGGCGGGACGGCTTCAATTCCAGGCCGATAATGAACAGCAGGAAGACGACGCCGAGTTCGGCGACCGCCAACACGGCTTCGCTGTCGCCGATGCTGTGGAGGATCGGGCCGATCACCACGCCGGCGGCCAGATAGCCAAGCACCGTGCCGAGCCCCAATTTCTTGAATATCGGCGCCGTGACGACGGCACCTCCGAGCAGCAGCAGGGTTTCGGTGAAAAGCGTATTGGGGGCGGACATCGTCTTTTTCTTTCCGTGGGGCAGGCGGTCTTGCAACGCATGGCCATCATAAACAACCAGGCGTGAAGGGATTAGAACAAGAATCGGCTTTGCCGCCCTTGATGCTTTATGTAGTGCACAATAAATGGAACGCGAAGGAAAGGCCAAATCATGACCTCAGAAATCGATTCCGCCACTCTGCTTTCCCGTGCCAGCCAGTTGATCGATCTCGCCCGGAAAGCCGGTGCGGATGCGGCCGATGCCGTCGTCGTGCGATCGCGCGCACACTCCGTCAGCGTTCGCCTCGGCAAGGTCGAGGGCACTGAATCCTCCGAGAGCGACGATTTCTCGCTCAGGGTCTTTGTCGGCAATCGTGTCGCCAGCGTTTCGGCCAATCCGGGCTTCGATCTGAACGCACTTGCCGAGCGCGCCGTGGCCATGGCCAAGGTTTCGCCGGAAGATCCCTTTGCTTGCCTCGCCGAAGAGGCAGATCTCGCCAAGAGCTACCCCGATCTCGAATTGTTCGACCCGACCGAGGTTTCGACACAGCAGCTGTGGGAAGCGGCGCTTGCGACCGAGGCGGCAGCGCTTGCCGTTCCCGGCGTCACCAACTCTTCCGGCGCCGGCGCTTCCGCCGGCATGGGCGGCCTCGTGCTTGTGACGTCGCATGGTTTTGCCGGCCACTACATGGGCTCGCGCTTCGGGCGCTCCGTCAGCGTCATTGCCGGCGAGGGCACTGGCATGGAGCGCGACTATGATTTCGACAGCCGCCTCTATTTCGCCGATCTCGACGCTGCCGAGGAAATCGGCCGCCGTGCCGGCGAGCGTGTGGTCAAGCGCGTCAACCCGCGTCAGGTTCCGACGGACAGGAACGTCACCGTCATCTTCGATCCGCGCGTTGCCCGCGGCTTCGTCGGCCATATTGCCGGCGCGATCAACGGTGCATCCGTCGCCCGCAAAACCAGCTTCCTGCGCGACAAGATGGGCCAGCAGGTGCTGAAGGCAGGCCTTTCGATCACCGACGATCCGCTGATCGTACGTGGCCCGTCCTCACGTCCCTTCGATGGTGAAGGCGTGTCCGGCAAGCGGCTGGTCATGATCGAGGATGGCGCGCTGAAGTCCTGGTTCCTCTCGACCGCGACCGCGCGCGAAATCGGCGGCGGCCTGAAGACCAACGGCCGCGGCGTGCGCGGTGGCACGGCGGTATCGCCCGCATCCACCAATCTCGCGCTGGAGCCGGGCGATATCTCGCCCGAGGAACTGATCCGCAACGTCGGGACGGGCTTCTATGTCACCGAACTGATCGGCCAGGGCGTCAATATGATAACAGGCGAATATAGCCGTGGCGCCACCGGCTTCTGGATCGAGAATGGCGAATTGACCTTCCCGGTGTCGGAGGTGACCATCGCCTCCAATCTGAAGGAGATGTTCATGCGCGTGACGCCGGCGAACGACATCGATCGCGATTTCGGCGTTGCCGCCCCCACGCTTGCCATTGAGGGCATGACGCTTGCCGGACGTTAACGACCGGCAGAGATTGGAACTGTAAATGAGCGATGACCAGACGGCCGGCCGGCCTAATGATGTGGACCTGATTGTTGAGGCCGCACTCGAGGCGGGCAGAATCGCTCTCGGTTTCTTTCGGCAATCGCCTGAGGTCTGGTGGAAGAATAACGGCCAGTCGCCCGTCAGCGCGGCCGATTTCGCCGCCAACGAGAGCCTGGCCGCCATTCTGCGTTCGGCGCGGCCCGATTATGGCTGGCTCTCCGAGGAAACGGACGACGATGAGCAGCGCTTGTCGCAGGCGACTGTTTTCGTCGTTGATCCGATCGACGGTACGAGGGGGTTTCTCTCTGGCCTGGAACTATGGTGTGTCAGCGTCGCCATCGTCACCGACGGACGGCCTGTGGCGGGTGTACTCTACGCACCGGCGTTGGACGAGCTGTTTGTCGCGACTGCCGGTGGTCCGGCGCTGAAGAATGGCAAGCCCATCAGCGTTTCGCAAAGGCTTGGTGACGATCCGCATCGACTGGCGACCGGCGAAGACATGCTCAAGAGTTTCGATCCTGATTTTCGCAGGAACGTCGAGCGCGTGAAGCATATCCCTTCGCTTGCCTATCGCCTCGCCATGGTGGCGGATGGGCGCCTCGAAGGAACGATCGTCAAGCGCAACTCCCATGATTGGGATCTGGCCGCCGCCGATCTCATTCTGGAGCGGGCAGGCGGAGCGCTTGTGGATCTCTCAGGCAGTATGTTGCGCTACAATCGCCAGCAAGTGTCCCATGACGAACTCTGTGGCGCGTCGGCAGCGCAATTGCCGGAGTTTCTCCGCCAGCTTTCCCACCGAAGAGACGGTTGACCTTTGCGTCAAAATCCCTCAGATGAAGAGCGGAGGGGGACGATAGTAGAAAGAGACGAAAATGACTGATACCAGCGGCAAAAAGCAGCTCCTGCACCTCGTCTTCGGTGGTGAACTGGAGAACCTCGAAGAAGTTCAATTCCGTAACCTCAAGGAACTCGACATCGTCGGCATGTATCCCGACTATGCGAGCGCACTGACGGCCTGGAAGTCCAAGGCGCAGCAGACTGTCGACAACGCCCACATGCGTTACTTCATCGTCCATCTGCATCGTTTGCTCGATCCGCAGGAAAAGGCGGCCTCCTAAGCCGCCTGATACCAAAGTTTGCGTTTGATATTTTCGTCCGGAGAGGCGTTATCGCTTTAAATCCGGCACCGAAACAGTATCTTTGTCACAATAAGAACGAAAACTCGGCCGTTTATCCGGCCGTTTGATAATCAGGATTGGCATCGATGATGATCAGCTGGGATAGGAGTCGATCGAGATGAGCAGCCTCAGGGCGCGTCTTGCCTTGAGCGCCTATCGTCTTGGCGGCATCGCTGTCTATCCGTTTCTCGGGCCGTATCTCGCGGTCCGTGCGGCCAAGGGCAAGGAAGACGGCACCCGTAAGCTGGAGCGCTCCGGCTATGCGAGCGCTAACCGGCCTCAGGGACCGTTGATCTGGTTCCATGCCGCAAGTGTGGGCGAGACATCGGCGGTCATTCCGCTGATCCGCGAAATCCGCCGCCGCGACATTCACGTCATCCTGACGACGGGCACGATCACCTCGGCCAAGGTGGCGCATGAGCGCCTCGGCGAAGAGGTCATTCATCAATACGTGCCCCTCGATCTCCGACCGGCCATCCGCCGTTTCCTCGATTACTGGCAGCCCGATTGCGCCATCTTCGCCGAATCCGAGATCTGGCCGACGACCATCACCGAGCTTGGCCGGCGCCGTATTCCACAGATTCTCGTCAATGCCCGCATGTCGGATCGCTCTTTCGCTCGCTGGAGCAAACATCCTTCGCTGGCTGAGGCGCTCTTTGAAAATCTTGCCCTCGTTGTTGCCCAGTCCGATCTCGATGCTGAGCGCTACCGCGATCTCGGCGCCGTGCAGGTGCTCAAATCAGGAAACCTCAAGGTGGATACCGACGCGCCGTCCTATGACGCTCCGACGCTTGCCAGCTACATGAAGCAAATCGGCAACCGGAAGACCTGGGCGGCGGTTTCGACTTTCGAGGGCGAGGAGGCTGCCGCGGGCACGGTTCATACCATGCTCAAGGAACATAACGGCCAGCTCACCATCATCGTGCCGCGCCATCCGGACCGCTGCGATGCGATCGAGGCGATGCTCATCGAGCAAGGCTTAAAGGTGGCCCGCCGCACCCGCAACGATATCCTTTCGGCGGATGTCGATGTTTTCCTCGGTGATACGATCGGGGAGATGGGGCTCTATCTGCGCATGACCGAAGTCGCCTTCATGGGCAAGTCGCTGTTCAACGAAGGCGGCCAGAATCCGCTGGAGCCTGCCATGCTCGGCTGCGCGATTCTGACCGGCGGCCATGTCCAGAATTTCCGCGACGCCTATCAGGTGCTTGCTCGCCGCGGCAGCGCCCGCATGGTGCGCGATACCGAGATGCTGGCGCGCGGCGTGCATTATCTGCTGACCAACGACACGGCACGGCGCACAATGATCGATGCCGGCTTCGTTGCTGTGCATGATATGCGCGGTGCATTGGCGGCAACCGTCAAGGGGCTTGAGCCCTACATCAATCCGCTGTCGGTGAAGGCGCGGCTGATGCCGAAGACGCTGGCGAACGGTTAAGAAGGAAAAGGCATGGCAGCGGTCAAGCTGGGAGCGATTGCGGGCATTCTTTTCGACAAGGATGGCACGCTGCTTGACTATGATGCGAGCTGGCTGCCGGTCAATCGCGAGCTGGCCAGAATTGCCGCCCAAGACGATCCCATTCTGGCGGATCATCTGCTTTCCGCCTGCGGCATGGACCCGATCACCGGTCACATTGTTCCTGACAGCCTGCTGGCGGCCGGCAATACCCGGCAGATTTCCGAGGGCCTCGTGGTCGCCGGCTCGAAGCTGGCCGTTTCCGAGCTGGTGGAGAAGCTGGACGCGCTTTTTGCACATGCCGCGGATTTCTCTTCCCCCGTCACCGACCTTGCCGCCTTCTTTCAGAGGCTGCATCAGCGCGGCTACAAGCTCGGCGTTGCGTCGAGCGACAACGAACGTTCCATCCGCCAGACCGCGCGCCGCTTCGGCTTCATCGACTATCTCGATTATATCGCCGGCTATGACAGCGGTTTCGGCACCAAGCCGGAGCCCGGCATGGTGCTTGGCTTCTATGCGGCAACCGGCCTCTCGCCGGCGCAGGTCGCGGTTGTCGGCGACAACAATCACGATCTCCACATGGGACGCAATGCCGGCGTCGGCCTAACCGTCGGCGTGCTGACGGGCACCGGGTCGCGCGAGACGCTGACCGCCGCCTCCGACTATTGCCTCAACGATATCACCGAGCTGGAAAGCCTGCTTATGCCGGTCGCCCAGCTTGCCTGATCTTGGCAAGGGCTTGCTTTTTCATCCGATCTGCCGTTTTTTGCCACTTTGCTGACGTATCAGGCGCGAGGCTGGAATAGAATATGGTATCGGAAGCACCACCCTTCTGGTGGCGAAAACCGGATTGGCGTGCGTGGGGGCTCTCGCCCTTTTCCTTTCTTTATGGCCGCATTGCCGGGCATCGAATGGTGCATGCCCACCGTGCCTCCGTGCGCGCGCCGGTCATCTGCATCGGTAATTTCACCGTCGGCGGGGCGGGGAAGACACCTACGGCGCTTGCGCTTGCCAAGGCTGCGAAGGCCAAGGGCCTGACGCCGGGCTTCCTGAGCCGCGGCTACGGCGGCTCGCTCGATGTTACGACCGTCGTCGATCCCGCACATCATCACGCAACGGCGGTCGGCGACGAGCCGCTTCTCTTGGCTCGCGAAGCCTTGACGGTCATTGCGCGCCGTCGTGCCGAGGGCGCCGAACGGCTCGTGCGCGAAGGTGCCGATCTCATCATCATGGATGACGGTTTCCAGAGCGCGCATCTCGCCATCGATTATGCCCTTGTCGTCATCGACGCTGGCAGGGGCATCGGCAACGGTTATCTTGTTCCGGCAGGCCCGGTGCGGGCACCGCTGCGCACGCAGCTCCTCTACGCCTCCGGCATATTGAAGGTTGGGGATGGCAGCGCGGCCGATCGCGTCGTTCGCCTTGCCGCCCGTGCCGGAAAGCCGTTCTTCACGGCTGCAGTCAAGGTTCGTGGCCAGGAGGACCTGCGCGGCCGGAATGTTCTTGCCTTCGCCGGCATCGCCGACCCCAGCAAGTTCTTTCGCACCGTCGAGACGCTCGGGGCAAATATCGCGGCCACCCGCACCTTCGGGGACCATGAGCATCCAGGCGAGGATGAGGTGTCGGATATTCTCGATCTCGCCTCCCGCGAAGGCTTGGAGATTGTCACCACATCAAAGGATTACGTTCGCCTGATAGGCCATCACGGCCGTGCGGATGAGTTGCTCGGGCGTTGCAGGGTCATCGAGATCGACATGGTCTTCGAAGATCCGCAGGCGCCGAGCATGATCATCGACAAGGCGATCGCAGCCGCTCGCGAGCGCCGTCTGCGGGAGGGAAGCAGCGTCAGGTCTGGCTAAAGCGTGTCGCGATACGCGAAGCGGAGGAGAAGTCAGCGCTTCTGATTGGGAAGAGCGCCGGCGCGTTTTTCGGCTTCAAGCGAGGAAATCACGTCGGCATAGGGCTCCTGGCGGGCGACGCTCCAATAGCGAAGCTCGTCCAGCGCAATGCGTTGACCGGTCATGGCGCAGATGACGTGGGAACCCGGCATCAGGATCTGGAAATCGCCGTCGAGATAGCGAATTTTCGCCTCGCGGTTTCCGTGTCCCTCGAAAAGATTCATATCCTGCCGTCCTTGATCTCTGTCACCTGTTTGCCATACCGCGATGGACGGCACTTTTCCAGAGCATTTCCAGGAAAAGTGCCTGGCGGGTTTCCATCCGTAGCACCTCGACTAGGAAAACATCCTAATCCTTTCGAACTCAGGCGTCTCTAGCTACGTCCGAAGAGCCGCTCGATGTCCGACAGTTTCAGCTCTATATAGGTTGGCCGGCCGTGATTGCACTGTCCGGAGCCCGGCGTCGCCTCCATCTGGCGCAGCAAAGCGTTCATCTCCTCCGGCCGCAACCGCCGTCCCGAACGCACAGAACCGTGGCACGCCATGGTCGCGGCGACGTATTCGAGTTTGGCGGCCAAGCCGGACGCCGTATCCCACTCGGCGATCTCGTCGGCCAGTTGTCGGATCAGGCCCTGCGCGTCGACTTCACCGAGCATGGCTGGCGTCTCCCGAACCGCGACCGCACCGGGGCCGAAGCGTTCGACGGCAAGGCCGAGTTCGCCAAGTTCCTCCGCAAACGCCATCAGCCGATCACAATCTTCCTCGGGAAGATCGATGATTTCGGGGATCAACAGCACCTGAGAGGACAGCCGCTTCGAGTGCAGGGCCTTGCGCATCGCTTCGAAGACCAGCCGCTCATGCGCGGCGTGCTGGTCGACGATCACAAGACCACTATCGGTCTGGGCGACGATGTAGTTTTCGTGCAGCTGCGCGCGCGCAGCACCGAGCGGAAAACGAGAAGGTTCCTCCGCCCGCACCGGTTCCACCTGCGGCGGTGCCTCTGCGCGTGCGGTGGGTGTTACAAGCCCGTCAAAGCTCGCCTGCGGCCTCTCGGTAAAACCATATCCATTAGATGACGCCGCTCTTTCATAGCCGCTGGCATAGGGGCGCGTTGGTGAGGTCTCCGGCGTCCAGGGCGTGGTCGACTGCGACGGCCGCCACCCGGGCTGAAAGCCGGAGCGGCCGGCGCTGAAGGCGCGCAACATGCCGTCCGCTCCCGTCGTCGCGGCGCGATCGCCCTCCCGCGCCAGCGCCTCGCGCACGGCGCCGACGATCAGGCCGCGAACGAGGCCGGGATCGCGGAAACGCACGTCGGATTTCGCCGGATGCACGTTGACGTCGACTAGCGCCGGGTCGAGCGTCAGCGACAGGACGGCAACGGGGTAGCGTCCGGAAGGGATGGTTTCCGCATAGGCGCCGCGGATCGCCGAGAGGATCAGCTTGTCCTGCACCGGCCTGCCGTTGACGAAAGCATATTGATGCGCCGAGTTGCCGCGATTGAACGTCGGCACCCCGGCAAAACCAGTGAGGCTGACATCCTCGCGCACGGCATCGAGGGCGATGGCGTTGTCCTTGAACTCGGCCCCGAGGATCTGCGCCATGCGGGCGAGATGGTCGTCGCCGGTCGCCGCAAATTCAAGCGTCGAGCGGTCGCTGCCCGAGAGAACGAAGCGCACCCGGGGAAACGCGATTGCCATGCGCTTGACGATTTCGGTGATGGCTGCCGCTTCCGCCTTCTCCGTCTTCAGGAATTTCAGGCGGGCTGGCGTGGCGAAGAAGAGGTCGCGCACCTCGACAATCGTGCCGGGATTGGCCGCAGCCGGGCGCAGATGCAGCACCTTGCCGCCGGCAACGGCGATCTCCGCACCGCCCGAGGCACCCGTTCTACGGCTGGCGATCGACAGCTTGGCGACGGAAGCGATGGAGGGGAGGGCCTCGCCGCGGAAGCCGAGCGTGCGGATATCCTCGAGCGTATCGGAGATTTTCGAGGTGCAGTGGCGGCGGACCGCAAGCTCCAGATCCGCCTCTTCCATGCCGGAGCCGTTGTCGCTGACCCGCAGCAATGCTTTGCCGCCACCGGCCGTCGCGATCTCGATGCGCGTCGCACCGGCGTCCAGCGCATTCTCGATCAATTCCTTTGCGGCGCTCGCCGGGCGCTCGATGACTTCGCCGGCGGCAATCTGGTTGATCAGGGTTTCGGAGAGTTGCTTGATGGCCATTGCTGCATTCTCGTGGATTCGCGGCGGAGAAGAAAGAGGAAAGGCGATTTGCCCAGTCTCTTCCACCCGTTTCCGTGCCTTGCCGAGGGGTTTAATCAATGTTTAAGGGAATGATGACAGGTTGCCGAGCAAGAACTTGAAATGACTGCAGATGGCGCGCCTCGTGCACGCTGAGGGCTCTTGACGGCAGGTTGGTGGCCGTCAACTTCCATGAGCCATGGTTCCATCTGCTTCAAGTGCCCAGGCCAGCATGATATTTTCATAAGTTTACCTGCAGAGCGGGCGCCGCCCTGTCGATTTGTCATGTTGTGAAACTGGTAGAGTGTAGGAATAGAACGAATGACTGCCGAGATTGAGAAGGCAGCTTTGGCAATGATGACGGAAGATCCGCCTTCCGGCAGCAACCTGCACTCGATGTTTTTTGATGCGTTTTGCGACGGGCTTTCCAGCGCTTTCTTCGCCTACGACAAGAATGATCTTCTACTGTTCGCCAGCCGCCAGGTTCTGAACTTCTTTCCAATCCAGCCTGAATTTCTGCGATCCTCCACCCGTCTGCGCGATTTTCTCGGCGCCGTCTTCGATACAGGCGTGCTCTGTCAGGCTGGCCCCAGCAAATCGGTGGCCAATCGCGACGGCTGGATTTCGCAACGCATCGCCTCGCATTGGCGTGAGCGATCAGAGACGACGGAACATTTTGTCGACGATCGCCGTGTCCGCATCATCAATCGGCGGCTGTCATCCGGTATCGGTTTCTGCATTCTCTCCGATGTCTCCGAAATGAAGAAACGCGAAGAGCAATGGCGCATCGATATGGAGCGTGTGCAGCTCACCGAGGATATTCTCGACGGCCTGCCGTTTCCGCTCTTCGTCAAGGACCAGAACATGGTCTATGTCGCGGTCAACAGGGCATTCTGCGACAAATATCAGACAGCAGCGGACGAAGTTCGCGGGCGCAAGGGCATCGATCTCTTCTCCACCGACCTTGCCACTCGATTTGACGAGAGCGACCGGCACGTCATCGAGACCGGCGAAATGTCGATTTCGCGTCAGCGCCAGATTGCCCGTGACGGCCTCGAGCGCGATATCGTCACGCGTAAGCAGCGCATCGGCAAGCCCGGCCGCTATTTCCTCGTCGGCACCATGCAGGATCTGCCGAAGGACGGAAGTGATTTCGACGAATTCGCGCTTGCGTCGCATATCCGGGAGAACAGCGACCGATCCTATCGCCGCGCCTATGTTCCAATGGCAGCGCTGCAGGCCGTTTCGCGCCGGCCGGCTGCCATGGAGACCTTCGCGCCCGAAAGCTTCAGCGGTCGCAAGGTGCTTGTCGTGACAGCCGATTTCGCGGCAGAGACGGCTGCGCTTAAGACGCTCGGCGCCTATGGCTTCGAAGCCTGCGTCGTGCACGACGAGAACGAAGAGGCGGCATTTCTGGACGTGGCGAGTGCGCATGGCGTCAAGATCGATCTCGTCATCGTCGACAATCAGCTGGGCAAGCGCGGCATCGAGCTGGCCGAGCGGCAGAACGTGGCGGTTCTTTCGCTGGATGGATCGCAGCTTGCCACCGAACTGACATTCCTCATTGCCCGCCACTTCAATCGCAATATTCGCGGCGCGCTTGCCGGAGACGCCACGCAGTCTGGGCCAGCGCCGGAATGGCGGCGAGGGGACGCGGGCGAGGAGCGCCGGGTGCAAGTCGTGGTCGCCGAAGACAATGACATCAATCAGATCGTCTTTGCGCAGATCCTTGAAGGCCTTGGATACAGCCATGCCATCGCGGCCAGCGGCGACGATGCCGTGCGGCTGTGGCAGGAACATCGTCCCGAACTTATCCTGATGGATATTACGCTGCCTGGCTTAAACGGTTTCGAGGCCGCAAGGCTGATCCGCGGTGCGGAAAAAGGCAGCGGCTCGCATACGCCGATCATCGGCGTGCTGACGCAGGCATTCGAGCGCGATCGCAAGGAGTGTGAAGACGCCGGCATGGATGATGTCGTTCTGAAGCCGGTCAGTCCGGACATTATCGAAACGGTATTTCAGAAGTATATGCGCTCTGCTCGTAAGGTTCAGAGCAGGTAAATGTTACAATGATACCACATCTGGCGGCAAGTTGTCGTTGGTATCGATTGGTTGTCGTCTCGCTATCCTTTGTTAAGACTTCGCCTTCATGCTTCGTCCAGGGTGGAGAAAACATCGGAACCGAATATGAAATCGGCTGAAATGCTGTCTGGGCCAGTCAGTCAGGAATCGCAGGCTGTAGCTTATACCGATCCGCTGACGGGATTGGGCAATCGTCATCGCATGCGCGAACGCACGCGCCAGCTTTCGCTTGAGCGCGCCAGCGATCCTGCGCCCTTCACCATCGGCATCGTCAATCTGGATTCCTTCAAGCCGATCAACGATCTGTTTGGCGTCGAGGCCGGCGATGAAATCCTCTGCCAGGTCGCCCATCGCCTGAGGGCCTGCATTCCGGATGGCGCGGCTGTCACGCGCCACGATGGAGACGAGTTCGCTTTCGTCCTGCCTCTGGTCTTCGAACGGGTCGGTGCCGAGAAATTCGGGCAGATGATCCGCGAGGTCCTGTCGGCGCCCTATGATCTCGGTGATCGCAATGTCCGTCTGTCCGCCTCCTTCGGTTTCGCCATCCATCCCTTCGGAGGGGAGGAATTCGACGATCTCCTGAAGAACGCCGAAACTGCGCTCTATCGCTCCAAGCGCCGCGGTCGCGGCCAGATCACCGTCTATTCCCGCGAAATCGCCCAGGAAATGAAGCGGGCGACCCAGCTCGAGCAGGCCCTGCGAAATGCCATCATTTCCGATGCCATCGACGTGCATTTCCAGCCGATCGTTTCGCTCGCCAACAATATGGTTCTAGGCTTCGAGGCGCTTGCCCGTTGGAACGATCCCGATCTCGGCTTCGTTTCTCCCGCCGTCTTCGTGCCGCTTGCCGAAGAGCGCGGCTTCATCGACGCACTGTCGGAGACGCTGCTGCGCAAGGCTGCCGAAGCCGCTCTCTCCTGGCCGCGTGACCTCTTCCTGTCCTTCAATCTCTCCTCGGCGCAATTGATGGATCCGGGCACCAGCAGCAGCGTGCTGGCCATTCTTGCCCGCGTTGGTCTCGACCCCCATCGGCTTGAGCTCGAAATCACCGAAACCGCCGTGATGAGCTCGGCCGACACTGCCCATCGGATTATTGCCGATCTTCGCGCGGCCGGAGTTCGTATTTCACTCGACGATTTCGGCACCGGCCAGTCGAGCCTTGGGCGCCTGCGTGAATTCATTTTCGACAAGGTAAAAATCGATCGCGCTTTCGTCTCCCGCATGAATTCCGACCGGGCGTCGGAACATATCATCAAGGCAGTGCTTGCCATGTGCGAGGGGCTGGAACTGCGTGTGGTCGCCGAAGGTATCGAGGAAAATGCCGAGGCTGCGAAGTTAAGAGCGCTCGGCTGCGCCATGGGGCAGGGCTATTACTTCGGCAAGCCCGCCGACAGCGCCGCGACGCTTCGCTATCTGCAAACCCATTACTTCGAACAGGGCAGCGAGCGCGAGATCGCTTGAAGCTATAAGTGCCAAATGAAAGCGGCGGCCCACGAGGGTCGCCGCTTCGCTTTTGGTTGAGATCGACCCCGTTACTTGCTGGTCGAAGACGTTGTCGTGCTGTCGGTTGCCGGCATGGTCGACGTTCCGGCCGAACTTGCCGCCCTATCCGAAGCCTGCATTGCAAGCGTCTTGAACTCAGGCGCCGATTTCAGCGCATTGGCCGTTTCTGTCGTCGTCAGCTTGATCGTACCATCCTGCGCATTCTGGGTGGCGCTGATCTTGGTGAAGGGGACGGCGACATTTTTCTGGCCCATGCCGAGGAAGCCGCCGACACCGACCACTGCGGCGACAACGCCGCCCTGCTTCTGCAAGATCAGGTCGTTGATGCTGCCGATACTTTCATTCTGACCATTATAGACCGACTGGCCCATATAGGTCTTGGCACTGATCTGATCCGCGGACTGCGTGGTCAGATAACCGCCCGCCTGCTCGGTACTCGTCGAAGGAGCTGGAGCCTGCGCCTTGGTCTGCGGCATCGCATTGTTCGTCTTTGCTGCGCCGGGGGTCGCTGGAGCGGTTTGGGTCAGCGGCGCGTTGCCGCCACCATTATCTGTCCCGCCGTTCGAAGGCTGCTGTGCTTGGGCGAAAGCCATTGGCGACAGAACGGATGCAGCGGCAAAGATCGCGCCCGCAGCAACGGAAGTGAAAAGTTTCCCAGTCATCGTGAACCTACCTTTCATTCTGATGGGCATGCCTAATGGAACGCATGCATACCGGTGCGAGTGGGCTTCTTGCTTACTGACCATCATCGTACCGGTCGTAAGGCTAATGGCTCAGAGAAGCATTGGTTCCGTCAAAAGTTGCAGAAAGTCGGGTCTTCGAAGCTGTAGATTGCAGTAATTTTGTGAAAAAACAAATGGTTGGCCTCATAATGAAGGCTGAAATTTGAAGGCCGCAGCAGTGTCGAAAAATGCTCACGCTCACTCTTGCAAGATTTGGGCAGATCGCCGTAGCGTGAGCAACGTCGCAGGAGTGGCCTTCGCGTGAACTGACGCGAAGGCATGTTTCAATCAAAGCTTGTATGGCGGATCGAAAACGCCACGGACCGTCGGGCCAAGCTCGAGAAGCGCGCCGGCCTGTGGCTGCATGGACCGGGCCTCGTCATCGAGCCCTTCCCATGCGGTCGTCACCGCCAACCGGTCGGCGTTCTTGCCGATGAAGGCCGGGCAGGAGGGCTGCATGGCGGGCACGCGATAGCGTTCGATGCGCAGGCCGTCCGGGCTATACTTGTCAACGAAGCCGGAACCCCAGCGGGCGTTCCAGATATAGCCGTCTGCGTCGCAGACCGAACCGTCCAAGCCGCCCGGATCCTCCATGCTGTCGACCATGACGATCGGCTCGCCTGCCGGAAGCCCGGTTTCGGGGTCGACCAGAACCCGCATAAGCTGGCTGACGCGCGTATCGGTGAAATAGCCGATGGTGCCGTCGGGCGAAAAGCAGATCGAGTTCGGAATGCTGATCTGATCGAAGATCTTGGTAACTTTGCCGCCGGCCGCCACGTGATAGATGGCGCCTGCCTGCAATTCCGCGCGCTTGCCCATGGTGCCGATCCAGAGCGATCCGGAAATGTGTGTTCGGCCGTCGTTGGAACGGTTCTCCGGCTTGTCGGCTTCGATCGCCGTGTAGAAGCTCAACTCGCCGCTCGCGATATCGCGAAGGAACAAACCTTCTTCGGTGGCGATCATCTGCCGCTCGGCATCGACGCGGGCAAGCACGCTCGCCATCATCGGCAACGCGTGAACCTGCTTCTTACCGGTCGGCAGGTGCAGTTCATGCAGCTCCTTGCCGAGGATATTGAACCACCAGACGGTGTCCGTATCGGGATCGTAGGTCGGGCCTTCTCCCAGGACGGACGAGGTGTTGCAGAGAATATTTCCCTGAAAATCATGGATATCGGTCATGGGTCAGGCTCCTATGGCGGCGTCATAGGCGTAAATGGTCGTCTTGGCGCGTTCGGCAACCTCTGCTGCCGTCATTCCAGGCTTGTAGAGGCTGGTCCCGAGCCCGAAAGCCAGGATGCCGGCCTTGGTGTAATCGGAGAAATTCCTGTCCGAAACACCACCCACTGCGGCGATAACGAGCTCGGGCGGCAGCACGGCACGGATGGCTGTAATGCCGGAAGCGCCGAGCACGCCTGCGGGAAAGAATTTCAGGCCGGTAGCACCAGCGCGGGCCGCCGAAAGCGCCTCGGTGGCGGTGAAGACACCAGGCATCGTCACCATGCCCTTGTCGCGAGCGCGGCTGATCACCGCAGGCTCAACATTCGGTGTCACCATCAGCTTGCCGCCGGCGCCATCCAGCCTGTCCACGTCTTCGACCGTGAGAACCGTACCGGCTCCGATCAGGCAATCGGCAGGCGCCATCTTTGCCGCGATCTCGATCGAGCGGAAAGGCTCCGGCGAATTGAGCGGAATCTCGATGGCGCTGAATCCGGTCTCGATCAGGGCGCCGACGATCTCGGCCGTTTCCTCCGGCCTGATGCCGCGAAGAATGGCAATCAGCGGGCGCTTCATGGGCGGGAAGGGGACACGGGTGGTCATCAGCTTTTGCTTTCCTTGTTGAACCAGATGGCTTCGGCGGCGGCGGAGAGCCCCCGGCGGACGGCGGCATCGGCATCTATGGTCTGGTAGGTGAGAGACAGGCTGCGGAACGCATCCTCGTAGAGTGCCTGCAATCGACCGGAGGCGACGAGGGTGATGGTCGCTCCCTGTCCGGCGGATGACAGCGCGCCCGCGATCTCCGCGCCGATCAAGGTACCGGAGATCAGTGCCTGCGCGCCGGCGGCCGTCGTGCCGTGCAGCAACTGGCCGGAGCGGGCGGTGAACAGTAGATTGGTGGCGAGCTGCGGCTTTTCATAGGCTGCCTTCAGCGCGGTATCGAAGGCCTTGGCATCGGCGGGCATGTCGGCCGCGCCGGCCACGGCATGGGAGAGGATGCTGTGCTTGGTGATGACGTCGAAAAGCTCTCCCGTCATGAAGGTGGAGAAGCCCGTCACACGACCATCGACCACGCGCACCCATTTCGAATGAGTTCCCGGCATGCAGACGATCTGCTCGCCCTTCGCATCGGCGGCAATCGCGCCGAGCAATTGCGTTTCTTCGCCGCGCATCACATCGGGGGCTTCCTTGGCTCGCTGCGCAAGGCCCGGCAGGATGCGAACGTCACGCGCCTCGC
Organism: Martinezella lusitana; assembly: GCF_014207095.1. GTDB lineage: Bacteria > Pseudomonadota > Alphaproteobacteria > Rhizobiales > Rhizobiaceae > Rhizobium > Rhizobium lusitanum_B. The sequence goes on from NZ_JACHBG010000001.1 coordinate 138,419, forward strand.
CGGGAACGGCAACCGCGCCCGTGAGAATGGCGGCAAGCGATGTCGGCGTGTCGATGTAGCCTGCTTCCACCCAGCCCTGGCGCGCGCCGGCCATGCCGCAGACGATGACCGGAATATCCGAGGGGGCGGAGATGGCGTCCAAATGCGCCTGCAAGACCTTGGCAAAGCCGGTCTGGGCGGCCGTCGTCATGCCTTCGCCGCTTCTGCGTTCCGCCAGAATGCTGCCGTCTTCGCCGATCAGCCACAGTCGGAAACTGCTGGTGCCCCAATCCACCGCGATGAATGCGGGTTTTGTCATAGGAAATGCTCCAAATCTTTCACTAGAAAATGCCGCCGTCGACGATGACGGATTGTCCCGTCATCGCGCCCGAGCAGTCGGAAGCAAGGAAAAGTACCGGGCCTACGAGATCCTCGGCCTTCAGCACCCGCTTGAGGCACTGTCGGTCGACGGTTTTGGCCATGCCATCCTCCGTCAGCCAGAGTTCGAGCTGTCGATCCGTCACGATCATGCCGGGCAGGACGGCGTTGACGCGGATGTTTTCCGGGCCGAACCGACCCGCAAAGCTCTTCGTCAGTCCGATGATCCCCGATTTCGCGGCCGCATAGGAGGAAAGTGCCGGCGGGTTCATCTTGAAGACGATGGAGGAGAAATTGACGATCGCTCCACCGCCGGCCGCCCGCATGCCGGGTGCGGCCGCCTGCGACACGAAGAAGACCTGTTTGAGGTTGATCGACTGACTGTTGTCCCAATAGTCCTCGGTCGTCGTGTCGATATCCTGTCGGTCATCCCATGCCGCGTTGTTGACGAGCACGCGGATGGCTCCAAGATCGGACTCGATCGCAGCGACCGTATTCTTGATCTGGCCGATATCGCGCAAATCGGCATGATAGAAGGAAACGGCATGCCCCGACTGCGCCGAGAGTTTCGCGGCAAGCGCCTTGCTCGGATCTTCGGCAATATCGATGAAGGCGACTTTTGCGCCTTGTCGGGCGAAGCCTTCCACAAGTGCCGCGCCGATGCCGGTGCCGCCGCCGGTGATCAGCACGGTACGATCTTTCAGATCGGGAAATTGTGCCTGCGTGCCAGCCAAGGTATTTCCTCCTCTGTTCGTGATAAAGTTCCATTATTTGGAACAAAATTTGACTATGTGGAATTATCCAATTACACTTTGACTATGTCAAGGATGCCCCGCGCAGCGCGGGCGACAAATGAAAGGCTACGAAGCTGAGTTCCGACCGCGAGAAGGGCGATAGCCGCCGCGAACGAGAAACCGGCACGCTCGGCAAGCTGGTCGCGTTGCTTGACCTCGTCGCGCTTGCAGACGCACCGATGCGCTTCACCGATATCCTTTCGCTCACCGATCAGCCACGCGGTACTCTGCATCGCCAACTGACCCATCTCGTCGAGGAAGGGTTGCTGGAGGTCGATCGCGATGGCCGCTACCTCATTGGCATCAGGCTTTTGAAACTGGCCTCACGCAGCTGGGCCAGCAACGAGTTCCGCGCTGTAGCCGAGCCGCATCTGCGAGGCTTGCAGGAGGTAACCGGTGAAACCGTGCACCTCGGCGTGTTGCGCGGGGTGGAAGTCATCTATCTCGATAAGGTCGAGGGGCGGCAGTCCGTGCGCATGTATTCGCAGATCGGCAACGCGTCCCCGGCCTATTGCACAGGCGTCGGCAAGGCGGCCCTGTCCGCGCTCGACGATGCCGCACTCGCCGAGCGGATCGCTGGTCTCGAATTTCTGCCCTATACCGAGCATACCTTACGTAGCGCCACCGAATTGCTCGCGGATATCCGCGATATAAGGGTGAGGGGCTATGCATTCGATCGAGAAGAGCATGAGAGCGGCATATGCTGTGTTGCCGCGCCAATCTGTCCGCATGGCGATCACATGCTGGCCGGCGTTTCCGTAACCGGTCCGGCCTATCGCGTTACCTCAGCCAAGCTGCAGGAATGGGCGCCACTAGTGGTGGCGACGGCCGATTCCATCATGGCCGATATGCGCAACCGGATGGGTCCGAAGCGCTAAGACTGTGCCGGTTTGATACGGCTGTCACTTAAATTCGGTTAATTTATCGTTATTCGTGCAAGATCTTAGCTGAATTGTGTCTTAAACCTGAATTTGATTGTTGAGATGTGCGTAAGAACTGCCATTATCCTCTAATGATTGGCGAGTCATAGAGGATTTTGCGAGATGGTGGGCGGATATAATAGTAATGAACATTGACGTAAGGGAAATTCTATAAAGTATATATTTGCGCAAGCGCCGGTTATCCGGGGCTGGTACGATGACGCCGAGGGAGAGAGCGACGGAAATTGCCTATTCTTCCCTCTTTTACATAAAGAAGACTAATAATGGCAGCATTGATGCAGGCGGGCGCATCTCCTCGTGGCGAGGATTTCATTGAGGAAATCGGCAGGCTGAAAACACAATTCGATGTGTTTCGCTTCATGAAGGGGTTGACGGAGGTCTATCGCTGCCGGGCGTTCATGATCGTCAACCTTCCGCCCATCACCTCCTTCGACTTGCAGAGCAATTCGGTGATCAACAATTGGCCGGCCGAACTCCTTTCGATCTACGATCAAGAGGGATTGCTGCCGACCAGTCCCGTGCTGCAGCGCATGCGTCGTACGACTCTGCCTTTTGTCTATGATGTCGCCGCCACACCGAACCGCGAGGAGAGTAAATCCCAGTTCGTCGTCGCTCTGTTCGAGCGGTTTCGCATGACGCGCTTCGTCTATCTGCCGACCCACGACGTCTCCGGTCTTCGTGGTGCGGTATCGCTCGCCGGCGACCGGGAGCCTTTTACGCCCGAGGAAATCAAGGATCTCTACTATATAGCAATTCACGTTTTTGATCGGCTCGCGGAAATCCGCAGCATGGATGTGCGTGTCGTCGATGCGCTCACTGACCGCGAAATCGATTGCCTGAACTGGACAGCGGCAGGCAAGACCAGCGCCGAGATTGCAGAAATCCTGTCGCTCTCGGAACATACGGTCAATCATTACCTCAATCGGGCAACCAAGAAGCTCGACACCGTCAACCGCACGCAAGCCGTTGCCAAGGCTTTGCGAGTGGGATTGATCAAGTAGCGATCGCGGGCTTGGTGATCGAGATTTGTACGGCTTTCTGCCTCAATTTTGCACGGTGCGCATAAAATGTGCGGAGGCTTTTATTGCGCTAAGTCGGTCAGAGTGCGGGAATTTCGTCTAACTAATTATAATAATTGATATTTTCTTAGAGCTGCAAAGTTGGCACGCTTCCTGCTTATCAAGAGATAGAAGTCCGGAGGGGACTTTGATAACAGCGCCGAACAATGGCGCGGATCAAATGACCGTCGCCGATGCCATCGCCACCGCTTCTCCAGGCGCAGGCACCGGCGGCGGTTGTTGCTTATTTAACACGCTTAGCAAGATCGACGACATAGACAGACCGTTTTTCACGTTCTTGCCCTATTCCTTTCCGATGGTTGCTCTATGTCGGCCCGCAAACGTCTTCCCAGGTTGGGAGTGTGTTGCGGCTGGTAGGGTCATAGACCCGGCGGACCTGCCGGCCGCAACCGAAGCGCTTTTTAACGACGGCGCTGATTTTCGTTTGGCGAACTCCTGCCACTCCACTATCTAAGCCAGATGGATTTCGAGAGATTGCGGCGCATGCCGCACTTTCGATGCAGCGCGCAGCGAGGATGGCATGGCAGACATCACCAAGGAACAGGTGCTGGAAACGTTGAAGACGGTTCGTGGCCCGGACCTGGAGCACAATATCGTCGAGCTCGGCATGGTGTCGGATGTCTTCATCTCGGATGGCAAGGTGTATTTCTCCATCACCGTTCCCGCCGAGCGCGCCAAGGATCTCGAGCCGATGCGCCTTGCGGCCGAGCGTGTCGTCAAGGACATGCCCGGCGTCAAGGGCGCCATGGTTGCCTTGACGGCTGACAAGAAGGCCGGCAGTCCGACGCCGCGCCCGGCCACGCCCCAAGCCGCTCCTCATGGTCACGGCCATGCCCACGCTCATCCGCAAGGCCAGCAGCAGCAACAGCCGCGCGCCGGTAAGATCGGCGTTCCGGGTGTCGGCGCCATCATCGCCGTCGCTTCGGGCAAGGGCGGCGTCGGCAAGTCGACGACCGCAGTCAACCTTGCTCTCGGCCTTGCGGCCAACGGTCTGCGCGTCGGCATCCTCGACGCTGACATCTACGGCCCGTCGATGCCGCGCCTGCTGAAGATCTCCGGTCGTCCGACGCAGATCGATGGCCGCATCATCAATCCCATGCAGAACTATGGCCTCAAGGTCATGTCGATGGGCTTCCTCGTCGAAGAGGAAACCGCAATGATCTGGCGCGGGCCGATGGTTCAGTCCGCGCTGCTGCAGATGCTGCGCGAAGTCGCCTGGGGTGAGCTCGACGTGCTCGTCGTCGACATGCCGCCCGGCACTGGTGACGTGCAGCTCACCATGGCGCAACAGGTGCCGCTTGCCGGTGCCGTCATTGTTTCGACACCGCAGGACCTCGCGCTTATCGATGCGCGCAAGGGGCTGAACATGTTCCGCAAGGTCGAGGTTCCCGCCCTCGGCATCATCGAGAACATGAGCTATTTCATCGCTCCGGATACCGGCGCGCGTTACGACATTTTCGGTCATGGCGGCGCCCGAAAGGAAGCAGAGCGGATCGGCGTGCCTTTCCTCGGCGAGGTTCCGTTGACCATGGGCATCCGCGAGAGTTCCGATGCCGGAACGCCGCTCGTCGTCGCCGAGCCGGATGGTGTAACAGCCGGCATCTATCGCGAAATCGCCGCCAAGGTCTGGAAGCAAATCGCTGACACGCCGCAGCGTCCTGCCCCGGCGATCGTGTTCGAATAATTCACGGCGCCTTGTCTGCTTTCTATAGAGCGACGGATTGTCTTGATTGTATCCTGTGATATGACTTCGCGGGATTACAAAATCCGCGGTGAAAGCGCGCAATGAAGGGGTTGTGACTTGATTCTTTGCGAGCTTTGCTGCATATGCGCCGCCGGCGTGGAGCCGGTCGGTTATTTCCGATGATTGTTCCCCGCCGAATGGTGGTTCTGCCTTGTTCGGACCGGCGATTTCGCTGGGGCGGGCGAAGGGCTGGTACAGCAGCGCAGTGCAACGTGGACACGGATTCCCGGCCGGCCCGGCGGGACAAGACCGGGGTTTTATGAGCTTTTTTCGTTGGCCATTGGTGGGATCGCGGCAGGCGTGCGCAACACGCTTCGGCCGTAGCTTTGCCCCTGCGGCGGGAGCTCGCGGTTGATCACTGCCTATTGCTCAGATTCCAAGCCTCTTGAGCTTCCGGATCTTTCGGCCGCTGCGCGATTGCCTGACAATGCCGTCTGGATCGACATGGTCGAACCATCGCGCGAAGAGGAAGCCAATATCGAGCGCCTTCTTGGGCTCGAAGTGCCGACCCGCGAAGACATGAAGGATATAGAGCCGTCGAGCCGGCTTTATATCGAAGATGGTTCCGTCTTTCTGACAGGCTCCTTGTTGTGGAAGGCCGACACCAATCTGCCGATGCTGACCGATGTCGCCTTCATCCTGACGGGAAATCGGCTTGTGACCATTCGCTATGCGCAGCCGAAATCCTTCGCGCTGTTCATTGCGGCGCTGCCGCGCATTCCGCAGGAGCGGCGCACCGGCATCGCGCTCCTCGTCAAGCTGCTGGAAACGATCGTCGACCGCACCGCCGAGGTCCTTGAACAGGCGGTGTCCGGTATCGATATATTGTCGGTGCACGTATTCGGCGATCGTTTGAAGAAGATTCGCCGTCCGTCGAACTATCTGGAAGAAAAGCTCAAGGACATTGCAGGCTATCATCGTACGATCAGCAAGGTACGTGACAGCCTGAGTTCCCTGTCCAGAGTGCTGACCTTCCTGCATACCATCCCCGCCATGCAGCAGGATCCGGAGACCAAGGAGCTCTGCCGCAATGTGTCGCGGGATGTTCAATCCCTGTCGGAGCATGCCTCCTTCGTCGCAGGCAACATTACCTTCCTGCTCGATGCGTCGCTCGGACTGATCAATATCGAGCAGAATGCCATCATCAAGATCTTCTCGATCGCTTCCGTGGTGTTCCTGCCGCCGACACTCGTGGCGTCCGTCTACGGTATGAATTTCGAGCGTATGCCCGAACTGCATTTCGCCTACGGCTACCCGGCGTCGCTGACGCTGATGGTCATATCCGCCATCGTTCCGTTTTTCTTTTTTCGCTGGAAAGGCTGGCTCTGAGAGTCTAGTGATCCTGAATGTCTAACGAAACCCATCATTCTCCCGACGGGAAAATGGACGCTCGTAAGCTTGCCTACCTCGCGCTCGGTTCGATCGGCGTGGTCTATGGCGATATCGGTACGAGCCCGCTCTACGCCTTTCGCGAAGCTTTGAAACCGGTCGCTGCAGATGGGCTGACGCGCGGCGAAGTCATCAGCGTCATTTCGCTGATGTTCTGGACGCTGACCATCATCGTCACCATCAAATATGTCCTTTTTCTGCTCCGTGCGGACAATGACGGCGAAGGCGGCACGCTGTCGCTGCTTGCCCTGTTGATGAAGACGGCGAATGGCCACACCGCCATTCTGATGTTGCTCGGCCTGCTGGGCGCGGCGCTTTTCCTTGGCGACGCGATGATCACGCCGGCGCTTTCGGTTCTTTCGGCGGTCGAAGGTCTGAAGCTCGTCACGCCGCAACTGTCCGATTACATCGTGCCCATATCGGTCGCGATCATGGCGTTGCTTTTCGCGATCCAATCGCATGGCACCGGCGCCGTCGCCCGTTTCTTCGGCCCGATCACCGCCATCTGGTTCATCGTGATGGGCCTTGCCGGCATCATGCACATTTCCGATGATTACAGCATTCTGGCGGCGCTCAATCCCTGGTATGCGATCAGCTTCCTGCTGCGCGAAGGCTTTCTCGGCGTCGTCGTGCTCGGTGCCGTATTCCTGACCGTAACCGGTGCCGAAGCGCTCTACGCCGACCTCGGCCATTTCGGCCGCCGCCCGATCCAGTGGGCCTGGTTTGTGCTGGTCTTCCCGTCGCTGACGCTAAACTATTTCGGCCAAGGGGCGCTGGTTCTGCACAATCCGGAGGCCATGTCCGACCCGTTCTTCTTGATGTATCCGCATTGGGCGATCCTGCCTGTCGTTATTCTCGCGACGCTCGCGACGATCATCGCCAGCCAGGCCGTGATCACAGGTGCCTTCTCGCTGACACGGCAGGCCATCCATCTCGGTTTCCTGCCGCGCATGGAAATCCTGTTTACTTCCGAGACCAATACCGGCCAGATCTTCCTGCCGTCGGTCAACACCGTGCTGTTCTTCGGCGTCATTTTCCTGGTGCTGAGCTTCAAGACCTCGGACGCGTTGGCAACTGCTTACGGTATTTCGGTCACCGGCGCGATGGTCGTCACCTCGATCATGGCCTTCGAGTTCGTCCGCGTTCGCTGGAACTGGTCGTTGCCGATGGCTGCCGCCGTGCTGACGCCGCTGCTGCTGCTGGAATTCGTCTTCCTCGGCGCCAACCTTCTGAAGATCCACGACGGCGGCTATGTTCCGGTTACGATTGCAACGGCATTCACTGTCATCATGTGGACCTGGCGCCGCGGCACGAGAATCCTGATGGAAAAGACGCGGCACACCGATATCCCGCTGTCGTCCTTCGTCAGCTCGATCGAGCGCAAGAGCGATCATTCGCCCGCGCATGTGCCGGGCACGGCGATCTTCCTGACGAGCGATCCGGAATCGGCACCCGCCGCACTGCTGCACAACCTGAAGCACAATCACGTCCTGCACGACAAGAACGTCATCCTGACGATCCGCACCACCAACAAGCCGCGCGTCGCCCAGGAAGAGCGTTATTCTGTCGAAAAGGTTTCCGACCGCTTCTCGCGCGTCGAGCTGCGCTTCGGCTTCATGGAATCGCAGAACGTCTCGCAGGCTTTGGCGACCTTGCGCAAGACCGGTCTGAAGTTCGACATCATGTCGACCTCCTTCTATCTCGGTCGCCGCAAGCTGGTGCCGGATGCGAAGTCGGGCATGCCGCATTGGCAGGACCGACTTTACATCGCACTCGCCAACGCCGCGACCGACCCCTCGGATTACTTCCGCCTGCCGGCCAATCGCGTGGTGGAACTCGGCTCGCACGTCATCATCTAACGCACACGCGGTCATTGCTTCTCGAAAGGCCTGGCGGATATCCGCCAGGCCTTTTGCTTTTCTATTGCGCAAGTAGAGTGTGATGATATTCAATTTAAAAGTGAATAGCTCGCTGCTTTCGGAGGGGGACATCGAGAATGCTCAAGCAGACCTTATCCACCATGCGTAGCAATCCGGCGTTCTATGCGATGTTCATCATAGGTTCGGTCGCTGTCGCCGTCTTCGACGAATATTCCAAGAAATCGACAGCAACGAGCGTGATATTCTTTCTATCGGCCCTGTTGGTTATGAATGTGCAGAACTCCGTTCTTCGAGGCCAGAATTTCACGACGGCAACCAGAGGCAATAAGCTTCCGTTTGGCGGGTACATGTTCAGGAGTTTCGTGCTCGCCCTGCTGGCGTTTATACTGATGGTACCCGCCTTGATATTGCTTTTGCGCGGAGATGGCTCGAGTAAAGCATATATCGTGATTTGGGCGACGCTCGCATATATAGCAACGTTCTCCATTATTCTTTCGCTCTTGGGAACTTGGCTACCGGCAAAAATTCAGGGCACGAATGCGACCATGGGAGATGCTCTACGAAGAGGTTTGGCGCGCTTCCCTTCGACGGTGCTTCTGGTGCTCCTGGGCCTAGCCATGCCTCTCGTTGCCACGTTCATAGCAGCTATGGTTGAGATGTCCTTCAGCAGCGTGGAGCTGATTGTGGATGGTCATCTAAACATCTATGCCATTTTGTTGGCTTTGGCGGCCAACGCCTTTCAGGCCGTCGGCTGGACATATGTAGCAGTCTTGCTAACACGCAGGTATATGGAGGCCGAGCACATTGGGCCTTCACCCGGGGCGGAGCTACTCAAGGTCTTCACGTAATTCTCCGGGGCGCCAGCTTGAGCACGCCCGCCACGTTGGCAACACGTAACCATCCGAATTAACCATCCATCAAGGTTAATGGGAGATTATTCCGGCTCCTGGTGTCGAGTGCCGTTTGGAGTCCGGTGTTGTCTCGTTCGCGTTATATCAGCCGAAAAATGCGGTTCCTGCCGGAGAACTGGACGTCGCCAGCTGTCTTCGGACTTTGCGCCTGGCTCATCTTTCCAGCACAGGCCGCCTATGGCGATCTTGCCGGCCTGCTCGCGGGCATCGATCGGGAAGGGGCCAACTGGCGCATGGTGATGACCGCGTCACCGGCCGGTTCCACGCACCAGGCTGAGCTTGCCTTCGGAGATGCGAAAGCCGCCACCGCCGTCGGCGACGGTGGTCTGGTGTTGCCCGATGGTCGCCGGATCGCCTTCCAGTCCGAGCAGAAAGGTAGCGACCCGCGCCCGGATGAAGAGCGCGTCAACAGGCGGGCGAAGAAGAGCCGCGTGGTTGCCGTCGCGCCGATGCAGCCGCCGAAGGATTTTTCCGCCGGCTCGGTGCTGCAGCGTGAAAGCATGCTGCTCCGCCCGCAATCCGATACCGGCGAGCGCACCGCTTTCCTGAAGCCGAAACTCGGCGGCAAGGAAATCCAGATTGCCACTGCCTTCTACAAGAAGCAGCCGGTAAAGCCGGATGACAGTGTGCCGACCTATCTTGCAAACCTCGTCACCAATCAGAAAGCCGACGTCTTGGCCGCCGCTTACGCATCGCCGGCGCCGGACTATGCCCGCACATCGCCGTTCGACAGCATCCTTGCCAAGGATCAGGACGGCGAAGGGCGTTTCGTGCCGCAGATCGGACCGAAGGATCACTCCTGGGCCGCAAACGTCCTGCCGCCATCAGTATTCTCTTCGGATGAACAGCAGTGCCTGGCGACCGGCATCTATTTCGAAGCGCGCGGCGAATCCGTGAAGGGGCAGGCGGCCGTCGCCCAGGTCATCCTCAACCGAGTTCGCAATCCGGCTTATCCCAAGACCATCTGCGGCGTCGTCTACCAGAACGAGGATTGGCACAATGCCTGCCAGTTTTCCTTCGCCTGCGACAACGTCAAGGAGCGAGTGAACTCGCCGGAGCACTGGCGCATTGCCCGTCAGGTCGCCATGGCGGTGACCGCCGGCAAGATCTGGCTGCCGGAAGTCGGCTCCGCCACTCATTATCATGCGGTCTATGTCCGTCCGAGCTGGGCCGCCGAAATGGTGAAGGTCGGTCGTATAGGGATGCACATCTTCTATAGGACCTATGGCGGCGGCTGGAGCTGAGGAGCCCGGTTCGGGTGTTCTCGCCGAACGAAAGCGTGCGATCACCTGCAAAAAGGCCACAGGAAAGCCTGGGCTGAAGAGGATTCTTCGGCTCAGTTTTCACCCGGCACGGCTTTTTCTGTTTAAGCTCATGATTTAATTAGGCTAATTTATGGCTGGACAGATGACGTCTACGCCTTGACTATGCTTTTTCCTAAAACTATGTTGCGCGCGACTTCAAAACGGGCCGAAAGGTGGCGAAACCTGCTGTTCGTTTACGCGTTGACCGGGGTAATGGGATAACGCGCAACGAGAACAGGGAGGATACCACCATGGCGGATGACCGCGACGAAGGTCTGGAGCAGCGACGAGCGCAACTGGGGGCCGAACTGGCAAACAAGCGCTCCGAGATGAGAGAGGGTGAACACGGGGAGGTTCGCGCCGAGGTGAGCCGCAAGGGCTACGCTCAGGCGATGAAGCTTTCCAGCGAGTTCATAGCCGCAATCATCGTTGGCGCCGTTCTGGGCTACGTCTTCGACCGTTTTATTGGTACAGCGCCGTGGGGCATGATTATTCTGCTGCTTCTCGGATTTTGCGCTGGCGTACTGAATGTGCTGCGGTCTGCAGGCAGGGTGGCGACGCCTATGCTCGATGAACGTAGGCCTGACAAGAAATGAGCGGAGGCGGCGCTATGTCGCTGCTTCCAAATAAGAGGCATCCGCTCGGTGGAGCGGGAAAATGAAAGAGAACAAGCGGTGGCAAACGATCCTACCCATCAGTTCCTGATCTTCAAGATTATCCCGATCGACATCGGTGGAATTGATTTTTCGTTCACCAACGCTTCGCTGTTCATGGTTGCCTCCGCCGTGCTTTCCGCCGGCTTCCTGTATTTCGCCGCAGCACCGCGCGGCGTCATCCCGAGCCGCTCCCAGTCAGTCGCGGAAATGGCATATGAGTTCATTGCCTCCATGCTGAAAGAGGGGGCGGGAACGAAGGGGATGAAGTTCTTCCCGCTTGTCTTCTCGCTCTTCATGTTCGTCCTGACGGCGAACCTGCTCGGTCTCGTTCCTTACTTCTATACCGTTACCAGCCAGATCATCGTTACCTTCGCGCTGGCGCTGCTGGTTATCCTTACGGTCATTCTCTACGGCTTCATCAAGCACGGTTTCGGCTTCCTGAAGCTCTTCGTACCGCACGGCGTTCCCGGCATCCTTCTGCCGCTGGTGGTGATCATCGAGATTATCTCGTTCCTCTCCCGCCCGATTTCGCTCTCCGTTCGTCTCTTCGCCAACATGCTGGCTGGCCATATCACGCTCAAGGTGTTCGCAGGCTTCGTTGCCTCGCTCGGAGCTCTCGGCGCAGTCGGCATCGGTGGCGCTATCCTTCCTCTCATCATGACCGTCGCCATCACCGGTCTCGAGTTCCTTGTCGCCTTCCTTCAGGCTTACGTCTTCGCGGTACTGACTTGCATGTACCTCAATGACGCAATCCATCCGGGTGGCCACTAAGGATAAAGACATTGGCGTCTAACGGCGTCAGTCATTCACCGCACAACCATTTCAAAGGAGTTCAACATGGACGCGGAAGCAGCAAAGTTCATCGGCGCAGGTTTGGCTTGCTTTGGTATGGCCGGCACGGCTCTCGGCCTCGGCAATATCTTCGGCAGCTACCTGTCCGGCGCACTGCGCAACCCGTCGGCTGCTGACAGCCAGTTCGGCCGTCTGGTATTCGGCTTCGCCGTTACGGAAGCTCTGGGCATCTTCTCGCTGCTCGTCGCTCTCCTCCTGCTCTTCGCCGTCTGATATCAGCGGCGTCATAGATCACGGTTCGCGGTTAGCGAGCCGTGATTCTTTGTATTTGCAGACCACCTGGAGGTGAGCATGTTTGTGACCCCGGCATATGCTGACGAAGCACCGCCGGCCGCCGGAGCGGTGCACACGGAAACGGGTGCGCCGAATGAAGGCCATCACGGCGGCGTATTCCCGCCGTTCGACCATACGACCTATCCGTCACAGCTGCTTTGGCTGGTGATCACCTTCGTCATCTTCTACGTGGCCATGCAGAAGATCGTCATCCCGCGTGTTGGCGGCATTCTGGAAAGCCGGCATGACCGGATCGCCCAGGATATCGAGGAAGCTTCGCGTCTGAAGGCCGAAGCCGACGCTGCCGTCGCGACCTATGAAGCCGATCTGGCTGCAGCTCGCGCCAAGGCGAACACCATCGGTGCCAGCGCCCGCGATGCTGCAAAAGTCAAGGCTGAGGAAGATCGCAAGGCGATCGAAGCAAGCCTGGCCGAAAAGCTCAAGGCTGCCGAAGCCCGTATCGCAGAGATTAAGGCGAAAGCCTTTGGCGATGTAGGCGCGATTGCCGAAGAGACGGCCGGTGCTGTCGTCGAGCAGCTGGTTGGCAATGTCGCCGGCAAAGCCGACGTCGCGTCCGCTGTGGCCGCCGCGTCCGCCAAGCAGGAGGGTTGATCGATGTTCGCTTTAGACAATACTTTCTTCGCGTTTGTCGGCCTTCTCATCTTCCTCGCTCTGATCGTTTACCTGAAAGTTCCGGGCATGATGGCAAAGTCGCTGGACGACCGCGCCGATCAGATCCGCAACGAACTGGCCGAAGCCAAGCGTCTGCGCGAAGAGGCTCAGCATCTGCTGGCCGAATATCAGCGCAAGCGTAAGGAAGCCGAAGCAGACGCAGCGAATATCGTTGCCGCTGCCGAGCGCGAAGCCGAGATGCTGACGACGGAAGCCCGGAAGAAGACGGAGGAATTCGTCGCCAACCGTACGGCTCTGTCCGAGCAGAAGATCAAGCAGGCTGAAGCCGATGCAATGAAGGCGGTTCGCTCCGCTGCCGTTGACCTGGCGATTGCCGCCGCTGAAACCGTGCTTGCAAACAAGGCCGGCGGAAGCGTTCAGGCAGGTCTCTTCAATGACGCAGTCAATGAAGTGAAGACCAAACTGAACTGAGCGTGTGAGAGATTGCACTTCGAAAACCCCGCCTCGGCGGGGTTTTTTGTTTTCATCTCACTTTCCGCCGTTTGACTAGCGTTACCATGCACGTCTAGATCGTTTCACGGGAAGGGGAGGCAGATGCAAACATCGCACGATCAAGGGCCGCTTCGCGATGGCGACACTGTCCTGCGGCAGGCGTGTCCGTGGACGCCGAACATACACGCTTTATTGGCGGCCTTACCCGAACATGGCTTTACCGCGGCGCCCGCGCCGATCAGCTTTGATGCTGTCTGGGAGAGGGTGAGCTATCTGCCCGGCGCAACGGGTGATCTCGATAGCAGTCGCGAAATGCGCACCGAAAAGGCCCTGCGATCCGCAGCCTCTCTTCTTCGCCATTATCACGATTGCTCCGCGCTGCTCCTGCCTTGTCTTGAGAGGGAGCTCGTATGGCAACTATCCTCCAGAGAGCCTGCTGAGATCATCTGTCATGGAGATTTCGCGCCTTACAACGTCCTTCTGAACGATGGTGAAGTGACTGGTATCATCGACTTTGAGGCCGCTCATCCAGGCCCGCGCTCCTGGGATATCGCCTATGCCATCTACCGGTGGGCACCGCTGTCTTCGGATGTTGAGGTGGAAGGCCTGGGCAGGTTGGACGATCAGATTAGGCGTGCACGCATGTTTGTCGATGCGTATGGAATGTCGATTGACGCCCGCCACCTCATTCCGGAAACCATCGTTGCAAGGCTGGAAGCATTGCTTGCTTTCATGGAGCACGAGGCTTCACGCGGCGTCGAGCGTTATCGCCGGAACTTGCAGGATGGTCACGATCGCATCTATCGCCACGACATAGCCTATGTGCTGAAATGGTCTTTGGAGATCACCGCTGGGCTTGTTGATTGAGGGGTGAACTATCTCGGTCGCCTCAGACCACGTCTTTCCTCAGCGGGCGGAAGCTCATGCGATGCAGAGGGCAGGGGCCATGCTGTTCGATGCCGGCGCGATGCTGCGCAGTACCGTAACCGGCATGGGCAGCGAAGCCGTAGGCGGGAAAGACGCTGCCCGCACGCGCCATCATCCGGTCGCGCGTGACCTTGGCGACAATCGAAGCGGCTGCGATCGAGAAGGAGCGCGCATCGCCCTTGACCACGGCCTTTCCCGGGCAGCTGAGGCCGGCCGGCACATCGAGGCCATCGGTCAGCACATAGCTTGCCGGCACGGCTAGGCCGCAAATAGCGCGGCGCATCGCATCGAGGCTCGCCTTGCGAATATCTGTAGCATCGATGCGCGTTGCACTTGATGAGGCGATGGAAACCGTCGCAGTTGCCAGAATTTCGACAAACAGTCTTTCCCGTCTGGCCGCGGTCAACTGCTTGGAATCATTCAGCCCTTCGGGGATACGTTCGGGATCGAGAATGACGGCGGCAGCGACGACCGGTCCCGCGAGCGGTCCGCGGCCAACTTCGTCTGCACCGGCAACCGGCCAGTGCCCGGCGCGCCGGGCGATCAGTTCCAGCTCGAAGGACGGAACGATGGGCCCATCGTCGAAAAGCATGGGAGAATCGGATGATGTGCTACGTGGCATGCGGCGAAGCTCGCACACCACCCGATCTCCTGCAAGCCCCCGGTGGATCAGAGCGGCGAACCAGGGGGCTTTTCCGGCGGGTACAGGGACAACCCGCGAGGAAGCATCAGAGCAACGACAATTGCACGCCGCTGCCGTCGGGCGGCACGAACAGGTCGTCGCGCAATGCGATGTTGCGCCGGGTCAGCTCAAGCCGCCGCGTCGCCATCTCGAAGCGCCGGCTGATCTGCCAGGCATAGGGTCCGGCGCCCTTCATGCGTTTGCCGAAATCGGCGTCATAATCCTTGCCGCCGCGCATCGAGCGGATCAGCGACATGACGTGGCGATAACGATCCGGGTAGTGCTGCAGCAGCCAGTCGCGGAATAGCGGGCTCACCTCCAGCGGCAGCCGCAGAATGACGTAGCTCGCCTCCTGCGCGCCGGCCGCCTTGCCAGCTTCGAGAATACGTTCGATCTCGTGATCATTGAGGGCCGGGATGATCGGCGCCACCATGACCGAGGTGCGGACGCCGGCTTCGCTCAGCGCCTGGATCGCCTCCAGCCGGCGTGTTGGCGTGGCTGCACGCGGCTCCATGGTGCGCGCCAGTTTCCGGTCGAGCGTCGTCACTGAGAGACCGACGCGAACTAGGTTCTTGGCGGCCATCTCCTTCAGAATGTCGATATCGCGCATCACCAGCGCCGACTTGGTGACGATCGCGACCGGATGGTTCGCGCGGTTCAGCACTTCGAGGATCTGGCGCATGATCCGCCATTCCTTTTCGATCGGCTGGTACGGATCCGTATTGGTGCCAATGGCGATGACCCGAGGCCTATAGCCTGGCTTTGCCAGCTCGCGTTCCAGAAGCTTGGCTGCGTCTGGCTTGGCAAACAGTTTCGCTTCGAAATCCAGCCCTGCCGATAGGCCCATATAGGCGTGGGTCGGGCGGGCAAAGCAGTAGATGCAGCCATGCTCGCAGCCGCGATAGGGGTTGATGGAGCGATCGAAGGGGATATCGGGCGATTCATTGCGGGTGATGGCGGTGCGCGGCTTCTCGACCTGCACCTCTGTCTTGAAGGGCGGGAGCTCTTCCAGCGTCTGCCAGCCGTCGTCGAAGGTCTCGCGCTGCTGCTTCTCGAAGCGGCCGTTCGGGTTCAGGCCCGCGCCGCGCCCGCGCCGGCGCTCGACGTCGACCCTGAGGCCGGCATCGGCGATCAGAGCGTTGGCAATGTCTGGCGTATTGGCAGGCGCGAATGCGGCCTGCCCTGCGAGGGACTGCTCGTTCATCGGTGGCTCCAGGGCGGTTCATGGCGCTGCATGCCGCGTCTAAGGTGATTAAATTCCTATCCGACAAATGAGAACAATGCAAGAACAAAAATGTGAAGTCGCCGTTATCATCCCCGTTCGTTCGAGGCTCCCGATGCGATCGCGAGGAGATTTGGAGCGCGATTATCTCGCATTTCTTAAACACTCGGACGCGAGGGTTAGGCGCTGGCAATAAATTGTGCGCCGCTCTATAAATGGGCAATGTTGACAGTCATCATCGAATGCCAGGATCAGGAACCTGAGCTGGCGCAGACATTGGCAGCCTTGGTGCAGGGGGCGATCGAAGGCCTCGTCTGCGATGTCGTCGTGCTCGATCACGGCTCGCAGGACGGTACTTCGCGGGTGGCGGATGCTGCAGGCTGCCGTTTCTATTCGCAGTGGGATATTAACGATATATTGCGTTCGGCACGTGGCGAATGGCTGCTGCTCGTCGAGCCCGGTGCCCGGCCGCAAGCGGGCTGGATAGATGAGATTGCGGAATACGTCTCGCTGAATAAGGTTCCGGCGCGCTTTACGGCATCGCGCGGTTATCGCCGACCTTTTCTGCAACGCATTGGCCGCGCCAAAGCTCCCTTGGAGCTGGGCTGGCTCTTATCCAAGCCGCAAGCCATTGCAACGGCTAGAAATGGCATGCGGCTGGCGGAATTTGCCGAAGGGCAGAAGAGCCGGCGCCTCTCCAGCGAGCTCATCCCGTCCTGGGTAGCGCGCGCCGCTCGCTAGCCCGATTCGCGATTCCATTTGAAAAGCTGCAAATAGCTGCGATAATTCCCCAAGTGGCGGCACCTTTCGCGTGTCGCGTGGGGCGGCCGACCATCATGATGCCGATATGCGGCGGAACAGGCTAGCGCAGCACTCCTCGTCCGCCGGCATGCCGGCGAAAGGAGGTGCGTTATGAAACGCACGATGCTCACCCGCTTCACGGCGATGGCCCTTGTGGCAGCAGCGATCTTTTATCCCGGCTTAGGCGCTTCCCAGGCGATGCTCGCCTGTGCCAAGCGAGTAGATCTCGTCGGCTTTCTCAGCGATCACCTCTCCGAGAAGCTCTCGGCCGTCGGCAAGCTCGACACCAGCACGATCCTCGAAGTCTACACCGCCGACAGCGGTAACTGGACACTGATGCTCAGCGACGTTTCCGGCCGCAGCTGCATTATCCTCAACGGCGAGAGTTGGGAATCAATTCCTGTCTTGCCGGGCCAGAAGACCTGATATTCCGAAAGGCATTGTGATCGACCAAGGCCTGCAGCGTTTCGCAATCTCTCGGGTTCTCCTGTCGGGCTGTAGGTTTTTGATGTCGCGTGTCGTTTTTGCAAGCCCGCTCGACACCTTTGCGCGACCTACCTATTTGGAACCGGCACCGCGCTTCAGATGCTCGTCAAGGCGCGGCATAATCTCCACAAAATTGCAGGGCATATGCCGGTAATCGAGCTGCGCCTTCAGTATGCCGTCCCAAGCATCCTTGCAGGCACCGGGAGAACCCGGCAGCACGAAGATGAAGGTGGCGTTGGCAACGCCGCCTGTTGCCCGCGACTGGATCGTTGCCGTGCCGATCTTGTCGTAGGAGATGCGGTGGAAGACCTCGGAGAAACCATCCATGCGTTTTTCGAACAGCGGCTCCAGCGCCTCGGGCGTGACATCGCGGCCGGTAAAGCCCGTGCCGCCGGTGGTGATCACGACATCGACCGCGTCGTCCTTTGTCCAGGCTTCCACCTGCGCGCGGATGCGTTCCTTGTCGTCGGGCACGATGGCGCGGGCCGCAAGCCTGTGACCGGCGTCAGCGATACGTGCGACCAGCATATCGCCTGACTTGTCGTCGGCGAGCGTGCGCGTATCAGAGACGGTCAACACAGCGATGCCAACGGGAATGAAGGATCTTTCGTTGATTGAAGCGGCCATCATACTTCTCCCGCGATCGTTTCCGTCACCTGGAAATACCAGTCCGGCCGCTGCCTGTGAAGCGAGGCGGCAGCTTCCGTCGCCTGCGCGAGATCGGCAAAGATGCCGAAGCACGTTGCGCCCGAGCCGGACATGCGCGTCACGATCGGAGACTGGCTTTCGATCAAACCGGACAGCACTGAAATCCCGGCGCAGATCGAGCGCGCCGGCGGTTCCAGATCGTTCCGCAAAGTCTTGATGGTGTCGATCCACTCGCTTTGTCCCTGCGGCAGCTGCGATGAAAACAAGAGCGGCGGATTATCCTTGCGGGACAATTGGCGGAATACGTCTGGTGTCGACACGCCGACGAGTGGGTTGCCGAGTACCAAGGAAAAAGAGGGAAACGCCGGCAGCAGCTCAGTTGCCTCACCGATGCCGCGCGCCACCAGCGGCTGGCTTGCAAGGCACATCGGCACATCGGCGCCGAGCTTCAAGGCGATGGTCTTCATGGTCTCTTGCGGCAGCGAGAGCCGCCACAGCCGCATCAGCCCACGCAGCGTCGCAGCAGCATCCGCCGAGCCGCCACCGATACCCGAGGCGATCGGCAGGTTCTTCTCCAGATGGATATGAACTGCAGGGGTTTCGCGGCCGGCGGCCTGTCGGAGCAGGTCACGCGCCTTGAGCACGAGATTGTCGCCGGCCTCGGCATCCACAGCAAGAAGCGGGCCGAAGCGTCCGGAAAGACTGAATGCGTCATGCTCGCTTGCACGAAAGCCAAGGCGATCGCCATGGCGCGTGAAACTGACAAGCATATCGAGCAGGTGATAACCGTCGGCGCGGCGGCCGGTGACATGCAGCGCAAGATTGATCTTTGCGGGCGCCTCCTCCGTGAGGTCGAAATCGCCCGCTGCCAAGATCGCGTTCATGGGAAGTCTTATGACTTCTTATCGACCGGAGCCGGCGCGCTCGAATCCGGAGCCGGCGGCGGTGCTGGATCGGGCTGCTTGCTCTTGTCGACCGTCTTCGGGTCGTTATCGAGGACAGGCAGGCCCTTCTCGATCTTTTCCTTGATCTTCGGAATGTCGGCTTCTTCCGGCTTCGAAGCGAGAGCGCGGTTCCACTGATAGACCGCCTCCAGCTTGCGGTTGACGCGCCAGTAAGCGTCGCCGAGGTGATCGTTGATCGTGGGATCACCGGCCTTGAGCTGCGCTGCCCGCTCCAGTTCGTTCACCGAATCGTCGAAACGGCTGAGGCGGAAATAGGCCCAGCCAAGCGAATCGACGATATAGCCGTCATCCGGCTTCAGCTCGACCGCCTTCTTGATCATGTTCAGACCCTGGTCGAGGTTCATGTTCATGTCGACCCAGGAATAGCCGAGATAGTTCAGCACCTGCGGCTGATCGGGGTTGAGCTCAAGAGCCTTCTTGAAATTCGGCTCTGCCTCCGGCCACTTCTTCAGCCGCTCATAGGCAATGCCGCGCTGGAAGAACACGGCCCAGTCGCTGCGCTTCGGCACAGGGCCGATGATCTGCACGGCCTTGTCATAGGTTTCAGCCATGGCCTGGAAGTCCTTGGCATCGGAAAGGACGCTGCCATAGGCGAGGTAGCTGCGGATATCGTTCGGATCGGAATCGATCAGCGCTTTCAGATGCTTGCGCGCGTCGTCGATCTTGCCGGCCTGGGCGAGGGCGAGGCCCAGCTGCAGCTCCGAGATGCGGGCCATCGGCGAATTATCGGGCACCTTCTTATAGAAGGCGATGGCACGATCGGTCTGATCCTGCTTCTCGGCAAGCCCGCCGAGCAGAACCAGCGTGTCGGCAGCATTCGGGTCGAGGGCATTGGCGATCTGCAGGTAGAGTGAGACGACATCCTCGGCGCCGTCGCGGTTCAGTGCAGCCCCGACGGTGAAGAGCACGGCGGCCGCACCTTCGCTGGCGTTGGTCACCTGCTGGTCGGGCGTGTCGCCCTTGCTGATGCTGTCGCGCAGCGCATTGAGCGGCGCGTAATTGCTGACGAGATTGTCGCCGACCGAAATCGCATCGAGCGCCTTCTGCTTGTCGCCAGCCTTGGCTTCGAGGCGTGCAAGCGCCATGACGGCGCGCATGAAGGTGTCCGGGGCCGTCGCGCCGCCCGTCTTGTCGAGGATGGCGTCGTTCAGGTGCGAGCGAGCGGATTTGATATCGCCGATCGACAGGGCGATGGCGCCTGCATGATAGTTCTTGAAGATGTTGAACCAGTCCGGTCCCTTCATCTTGTCGACCAACGAGATCGCTTCCTTGCCGCGGCCGGAACCGGCGCGGGCCCATGCGGAGAGCAAGTTAGTCATCATCCGGTCGAGATCGTTCGGACCGCTATATTTGAGGATTTCCTGCGCCGACCGATATTCGTGGCGGCGGATGGCGTCCATGCCGCGGACGATCGTGGTGACCCGCTCGACCGAGGGATCGCTCTTCAGCTCGTTGGCGTATTTTACGCCTTCTTCGAGATTGCCGTTGAGTAGCAGCGAGATCATCAACCGCTGGCGGATTTCCGGATTGCCGGGGTCGATCATCAGCGCTTTCTTGTAGAGCGCGATAGCAGTGTCATAGTCGTGATCGACATCGGCCGTACGAGCGGCAAGGAATGCACCGGCGAACGTATCGACATTATCCGGATCGAAGGCGACAGGAGCGGTGATCTCCGCC
Source organism: Martinezella lusitana (assembly GCF_014207095.1). Lineage (GTDB taxonomy): Bacteria > Pseudomonadota > Alphaproteobacteria > Rhizobiales > Rhizobiaceae > Rhizobium > Rhizobium lusitanum_B. The sequence continues at coordinate 159,132 of NZ_JACHBG010000001.1, forward strand.
TTTGCCGGCTTGTTCTCAGCCCGCGCGACACTCAGGGCGGACACCGAAAGGACCGCTGCCAGGGCGACGCCCGAGAGGAAACGGATGGCAAGTCTCTGCCGCATTAGAAAGCCTTTCATCGAGGGACGGCCAGCGAAATCGCCGGCGGCATAACGCATTCGTGTCAACTGATTCACAACAGGATGGCTTTTTTGAAGCGGCCCTGCAACAAATTCAGGCAGCCGCCATCAATTAACGCGTTCGATGCAGAAATCGATCACTTCGAGAAGTGCTGATTTCCATGGCGTTTCCGGCAAAGGTGCCAGAGCGTCGCGGGCGATGGTGCCGTAATGGACGGCACGGGCGATGGTGTCGGCCAGCGCGCCGTATTTCGTGATGAGGCCGAGCGCCTTCTCGAGATTCTCATCGCTGTTGTTGCCGGTTTCGATGGCGTCACGCCAGAAAGCGCGCTCCTTCTCGGTGCCGCGGCGATAGGCGAGGATCACCGGAAGGGTGATCTTGCCCTCGCGGAAATCGTCGCCGACATTCTTGCCGAGATCGGCAGCCTTGCCGCCGTAGTCGAGTGCGTCGTCGACGAGCTGGAAAGCGAGGCCGAGATTGGTGCCGTAGGACTTCAGCGCGTTACGTTCTGCTTTGCCGGCATTGGCGACGATCGGGCCGACTTCGGCCGCAGCTGCGAAAAGCGCCGCGGTCTTGGCGCGGATGACCGAGAGATAATCGTCTTCAGTCGTTTCCATATTCTTGGAAACGGAAAGCTGCAGCACTTCGCCCTCGGCGATGACGCAGGCGGCGGAAGACAGGACGTCGAGCGCGTCGAGCGAGCCGACCTCAACCATCATGCGAAAGGCCTGACCGAGCAGGAAGTCACCGACCAGCACGCTTGCCTGGTTGCCCCAGATCATGCGGGCAGTTGAGCGGCCGCGGCGCAGATCGCTTTCATCGACCACGTCGTCATGCAGCAGCGTGGCCGTGTGCAGGAATTCGACCGAGGTCGCGAGCTTGATATGGTTGTCGCCCTGATAGTTGTAGAGTGCTGCCGAAGCGATGGTCAGCATCGGCCGCAGGCGCTTGCCGCCAGAGGAGATGAGATGCTCGGCAACCTCGGGGATCATCTGAACATCGGAGCCGGCTTTCGACAGGATGAGCTGATTGACGCGTTCCATGTCCGCCTTGGTCAGATCCACCAAAGGCTTGATGGATGCCAGTTTATTCTTGCTTTCTTCCAGCGGTATCACGACGCCCAACGATCCGGACTCCTGTTCATTTTCTGCAAAGCACAATAAGAAGGGGCGAAACAAGCGGCAAGAGGCGAATTGTCTCGTCGCGTAAATTTGACAGGAATTCTAGGGCTTATGCACGAACTCATCCGCACCAACGATCCCGTCCTGCTCTCGTTTGCGCAGAGTCTGATGAAGGATGCGGGGATTCATTGCTTCGTTGCGGATCAGGCCATGAGCGTCCTGGAGGGGTCGCTCGGCATGCTGCCGCGCCGTTTCCTGGTGGAGGAGGAGCGTGCCGATCAGGCTCGGCGTATCCTCATCGATGCCGGTCTCGGCGACGAGCTGCGCTCGGCGCGCGGCTGAGGTTCGCCATGGCCGAAAGTCCCTCCGAAACGATCGACGCCTTCCACCGCGGTGCATTCCATATCGTCCAGCCGAAGGGCAGGGGGCATCGTTCTGGCATGGATGCGATGCTGCTTGCAGCGCTCGTCGCCGATGAGCGGGCAGTGAGGGTTGCCGATCTCGGCGCAGGTGCCGGGGCCGCAGGCATGGCAGTCGCATCGCGGCTTGATCGGGCTGAGGTGGTATTGTTCGAACGCTCACCCGATATGGCCGCGTTCGCCCGCAAGAGCCTGCTGCTGCCGGAAAATGCGCGGTTTGCCGATCGCATCTCGGTGATCGAAGCCGATGTGACGCTGACCGGTAAGGGTCGCAACGAAGCGGGCCTGATCGACGACAGCTTCCACCATGTCATCATGAACCCGCCTTTCAACGATGCCAGCGACCGGCTGACGCCCGATGCGTTGAAGGCCGAGGCGCACGCTATGACCGAGGGGCTGTTCGAGCGCTGGATACGCACGGCAGGTGCGATCATGATCCCCGGTGGCCAGCTGTCTCTGATCGCGCGGCCGGAATCGATCGGCGAGATCATCGCCGCCTGCGGCCGGCGCTTCGGCGGCATCGAGATCACGCCGATCCATCCGCGCGAAGGCGAGAGCGCCGTACGTATCCTGGTGACGGCAATCAAGGGATCGAGGGCGAGATTGGCGTTGCGAGCGCCGTTGACCATGCATGGCGAGGGGACACACAAATTCACCGATTTCGTCGATGATATGAACAACGGCCGCGCGCCCTATCCGCGCCGCTAGTCTGTCGACCGGTTGCGGTCGGGGCATGAAATACGATCCGTAATGTTGCGTTTGCCGTTTCCGTGCATACATCACGGGCAGCAAACATCATGATTCAGGGATGACGAATGGTTGAGTTCTTGAGACGCATGCTTCCGAAGCGCTTCCGCAAGGAGCGGGTGATCGTGCCAGTCGTCCGTCTGAGCGGCGTCATCTCTTCCGGCGGCGGTCCGCTGCGGCAATCGCTTAATCTGGCGGGCGTGGCACAGGCTTTGGAAAGGGCCTTCGACATGAAGGAAGCGCCGGCCGTTGCCATCGTCGTCAATTCGCCGGGCGGCTCTCCGGTCCAGTCGCGCATGATCTACAATCGCATCCGCGATCTTGCGGCCGAAAAGAAGAAGAAGGTCCTAGTCTTCGTTGAGGATGTCGCGGCATCCGGCGGCTACATGATCGCGCTTGCAGGCGATGAGATCATTGCAGATGCCACGTCCATCGTCGGCTCGATCGGCGTCGTCTCCGGCGGCTTCGGCTTTCCCGAACTGTTGAAAAAGATCGGCGTCGAGCGCCGCGTCTATACCGCCGGTGAGAACAAGGCGATCCTCGATCCTTTCCAGCCCGAGAAGGAAAAGGACATCGAGTATCTGAAAAGCCTGCAGCTCGAGATCCATAAGGTCTTCATCGACATGGTGCTGGAGCGGCGCACCGGAAAGCTCTCGGCGGACGGAACGGTGTTCTCCGGCCTGTTCTGGACCGGCAGCCGCGGGCTTGAGCTTGGCCTCATCGATGGTCTCGGCGACATGCGCCAGGAGCTGAGGAAGCGCTTCGGCGACAAGGTCAAGCTTGCGCTGGTCACCACGCCTCGCAGCCTTTTCGGTCGCAAGTCTCCGGGCATTTCGCTGGGCAGCATGGACGGCCTTGGCGCTGGCCTTGCAGCCGGGCTTGCCGAAGCGGCAGAGGAAAAGGCATTGTGGGGCCGGTACGGTTTGTAATCGGGAGCGCTGGGTAATGTCCCGGATCATCTTCTTCATCGTCGTCATCGGCGGCATCTGGTTCTTGTATCGGCGCTTCGTCCGCGATGCACAGCGGCTTGCCGAAAAATCCCGCCGCGCCGAAACGGAGCGGCGCACCGGCGCGATGGGAACGCTGATCAAGGATCCGAAGACCGGAGAATACCGGGTGAAGCGCGAGGATGAATAGCCAAATTGCTTCACGCAAAAGTTCTTGATATACATTCCTTGTCGTATATCATCGGAGTGTCTCATGCAGGTCGCAAAATGGGGAAATAGTCTGGCTATCCGCATCCCTTCTGCGGTTGTTGATGCCCTCGACCTGAAGGAAGGCGATGATATTGTTGTGCGTATCGGCAAAGGAAATGCCTTTGAAATCGAACGTGACGACAGGCGGCGCCGAGCTATGGAAAAGATCAGAGCGTTCAAGCTCAAACTTCCCGAGGATTGGAAGTTTGATCGCGAAGACGCCAGTTCCCGCTGATGCGTCCTGTTTTGGATTTTCTCGACACCAATGTTCTTCTCTACGCTTTTATGGAGGGGGAGCGGGCTGAAAAGGCGCAGACGCTTTTAGCTCAGCCATTCGCTATCAGCGCGCAGGCGCTAAACGAGTTTGCCAATGTCGCGCGCAAGAAGCTCAATATGTCCTGGCCTGATATTCGCGAGGCAATTGATGCTCTCGTTGCTTTGTCGGGAACCATCATTCCGGTAAGTGAGAAAATCACATTCGCAGGGTTGGAGCTTGCCCAGCGTTATCAGCTTTCCTTCTATGATGCGACTATGTTAGCCGCGGCGATCGAGGCTGGCTGCGAGCGGTTCTATTCGGAAGATTTGCACGGTGGCCTGATAGTAGAGAAGCGGTTGACGGTCATCAATCCATTCTGAGGGCCTTCTTCGGAACCAAACTCCAGCATTGCTCCTACACGCGGCAGAGTAAAAACTTGACCCGTTCGCCCCGCCGTGGCACCTGTCCGCCAAACAATTCGCTAGCAGAAGAAATCAGCTCCCATGACTGCCAACGTGCCCGACCACATGAACCCGAAGCGCTCCTTTCAGGCGCTGATCCTGACGCTGCACAATTACTGGGCCGACAAGGGTTGCGCGGTTCTGCAGCCATACGACATGGAAGTCGGCGCCGGCACGTTCCATCCGGCCACCACGCTGCGTTCGCTCGGTCCCAAGCCGTGGCGTGCAGCCTATGTCCAGCCGTCGCGCCGCCCGTCCGACGGCCGCTATGGCGAAAACCCGAACCGCTTGCAGCACTATTATCAGTACCAGGTCATCCTGAAGCCCAATCCGCCGAACCTGCAGGAGCTATATCTCGGCTCGCTGAAGGCGATCGGCCTCGATCCGCTTCTGCATGATATCCGCTTTGTCGAGGACGACTGGGAAAGCCCGACGCTCGGCGCATGGGGTCTCGGTTGGGAATGCTGGTGCGACGGCATGGAAGTCTCACAGTTCACTTATTTCCAGCAGGTCTGCGGCATCGAGTGTGCGCCTGTTGCCGGCGAGCTGACCTATGGTCTGGAGCGTCTCGCAACCTATGTTCAGGGTGTCGACAGCGTCTATGACCTGAACTTCAACGGCCTCGAAGGCGAAGACAAGATCACCTATGGCGACGTATTTCTGCAGGCCGAGCAGGAATATTCCCGGCATAATTTCGAATATGCCAACACGGAAATGCTGCATCGCCATTTCATCGATGCGGAGAAGGAATGCCAGGCATTGCTGGCAGCTGGCGCCCCTGGCGACAGCGAAAACCATCGCCTGCATAAGTGCGTCTTCCCGGCCTACGACCAGTGCATCAAGGCGAGCCACGTATTCAACCTGCTCGATGCCCGCGGCGTCATTTCGGTGACGGAACGCCAGAGTTATATTCTGCGCGTGCGCACGCTGGCCAAGGCTTGTGGCGAGGCCTTCCTGCTGACCGATGCCGGCGGCGTCAACTGGAACCAACAGGCTGCCTGAGCCTGAATTTGGGTTGGAGTGCGTGAGACGCGCGCTCCCCAGAACAAATGTTCGCTAGGCGCACCTCGGGAGAATCCGAAGGCAGATTTCTATGAGATCGCGCATTGGCGACGATCCCGCAGCCTATGCGGCCACGAAAGCCGGGTGACATTGCCCATAAATCTGCCTTGAGCGCCGTGTTTCCGAAAGGAAGCACGGCGCTCAATGTCTTTGAATCTACGCATCAGGCCTTCCGAAAATCGATTCCGATTTTCGGGCCGATGCTGTAGTGTCCCCATGGTTGCAGTCGCCACGGGGATATCAGATGCTCATTCTTCTCGCGATCATAGTTCTGGCCGCGCTCTACGTCGTCTTTATCTATAACGGGCTCGTTCGCGCTCGTCAGGTCGCCGAAGAGGCTTGGTCCGGCATCGACGTGCAGTTGAAGCGCCGCGCCGATCTCATTCCCAATCTGGTCGAGACGGTCAAAGGCTATGCCGGCCATGAGAACAAGACGCTGGTCGAGGTCACCCAGGCGCGCAATGCTGCCCAAGCCGTGCCAGCTGGCGATGTCGCCGGCCGTGCTGCGGCCGAAGGCATTCTCAGCCAGGCGCTTGGCCGTCTGATGGCCGTGTCCGAAGCCTATCCGGATCTGAAGGCTAATACGGGCTTCGTCGAGCTGCAACAGTCGCTGGAGAAGACGGAAAACGAGATCCAGATGTCTCGTCGCTATTACAATGGCGCTGCACGCGATCTGAACGTCAAGGTCGAGACCTTCCCGAACAACCTCATCGCCGGCCTCTTCGGCTTCGTCAAAAAAGCCTATTTCGAAATCACCAACGAAGCGGATCGCGCCGTTCCCACGGTAAAGTTCTGAGATTTTTGCTATCGGTTTTTCATGCGAGGCGGTAAAGGATGCCGACCGACGGCCATCGGCCGTTTTCCTGGCTACAGCGCCGCGCGTCACATGTGACGCGCAAAGGTCGCTGTAGTGCTTTAAATCTGCTGCATGATTTTATCCCTAAATCGATTCCGATTTAAGGAATTATGCAGTAGAGCAATTCCAGGAAAAGTGCGTCGCGGTTTTCCGTACGGAATTGCGTAAAAACAAAAAGATTGAGCCTTTTCGCGATTCGAAGAAGAGTGGAAAGGCTCTGACCAAAGAGAATGATGATGGGTAGAGCCAAACTCACGATTATCCCGCCGGGCAAGCCTCTGACCGGGCGCGCCATGCCGCCGGGATCGAAGTCGATCACCAACCGCGCACTGCTCCTGGCAGGCCTTGCCAAGGGCACTAGCCGGCTAACAGGCGCGCTGAAGAGCGACGATACCCGCTATATGGCCGAAGCGCTGCGCGCCATGGGCGTCACGATCGATGAGCCTGACGATACCACCTTCATCGTGACAGGCAGCGGCAAGCTGAAGGCGCCCGCAGCTCCTCTCTTTCTCGGCAATGCCGGAACGGCGACACGCTTCCTGACAGCTGCTGCCGCCCTGGTCGAAGGCAAGGTCATCGTCGATGGCGACGAGCATATGCGCAAGCGGCCGATCGGCCCGCTCGTCGACGCGCTGCGCTCGCTCGGCATCGATGCTTCCACGCAAACCGGCTGCCCGCCCGTGACCGTCAATGGTACCGGTCGTTTCGAGGCAAGCCGCGTGCAGATCGATGGCGGCCTTTCCAGCCAGTATGTCTCGGCGCTGTTGATGATGGCGGCCGGCGGCGACCGCGCCGTCGATGTCGAGCTGCTCGGCGAGCATATCGGCGCCCTCGGCTATATCGATCTGACGGTTGCGGCCATGCGTGCTTTCGGCGCCAAAGTCGAGCGCGTGAGCCCTGTCGCGTGGCGCGTCGAGCCCACCGGCTATCATGCCGCGGATTTCCTGATCGAGCCGGACGCCTCTGCGGCGACCTATCTCTGGGCAGCTGAAGTGCTTGGTGGCGGCAAGATCGATCTTGGCACCCCGGCCGAACAGTTCTCTCAGCCGGATGCGAAAGCTTATGATCTGATTTCCAAGTTCCCGCATCTTCCGGCCGTCATCGACGGCTCGCAGATGCAGGATGCTATCCCGACGCTTGCCGTCCTTGCCGCCTTCAACGAAACGCCGGTGCGCTTCGTCGGCATCGAGAACCTGCGCGTCAAGGAATGCGACCGTATCCGCGCACTGTCGAGCGGCCTGTCGCGCATCGTTCCGAACCTCGGCACGGAAGAGGGCGACGATCTGATCGTCGCATCCGATCCGAGCCTCGCCGGCAAGGTGCTGCCTGCGGAGATCGACAGTTTCGCCGATCACCGCATTGCCATGAGCTTTGCGCTCGCCGGCCTGAAGATCGGTGGCATCACCATTCTCGATCCCGATTGCGTCGCCAAGACCTTCCCGTCCTATTGGAACGTGCTGGCTTCGCTCGGGGTCTCTTACGAAGATTGACGCTCCGCCATTCCGAGGGATGGTGGGGTGCGGAAGCATTGTTGACGCAAGGCGGCGCCGGCAACGGCGCCGCGGCCATCCTTTGGGGGAGTGATGACACGGCTTTGCGGGTTCTTCCTGGCTCTCTGCCTGCTGCTTTGCGCAACGGCTGTCACCGCGGCCGAACTCATCACCAAATTCGATCAGGCGATTGCCCTGCATCGCGACGGCTCCATGCGGGTGGTCGAGACCATTGCTGTCAATTCGGAAGGCCAAGACATCAGACGCGGTATTTTCCGCGATTTTCCGCTTGTTATGACCGATGCCGGCGGCCGGGAGATCCAGGTGGATTTCAAGGTCGTGTCCGTCGAACGCGACGGCCAGCCGGAGGATTGGCGCACTGAGCGCATCAGGGGCGGCGAGCGCATATACATCGGCAATGCCGAGCGGGTCTTGAAACCCGGCCCGCATAGCTTCCGCATCACCTACGACACCAATCGTCAGATGCGCTATTTCGACGATCACGACGAGCTTTACTGGAATGTGACCGGCAATGGCTGGCTGTTTCCGATTGCGAGTGCCAGGGCGATCGTCACCTTGCCTGACGGCGTGCAGCCGCAGCAGCTTGCCTTCTTCACCGGACCGCTCGGCGCCAACGGCAAGAGTGCCAGCGCCAGCGCGGACGGCAATGTAGCTACCTTTACGACAACCCGGCCGCTCGCGAGCGCCGAAGGTCTGACAATCGCCATCAAGCTTGCAAAAGGGGCGATTGCGCCGCCGAGCGACAGCCAGCAATGGGGCTGGTTCCTCAGGGATCATCTCGACACGACGATCGCCATCGGCGGCCTGATCCTGCTGTTTGTCTATTACATGCGCAGCTGGATTGCGGTTGGCCGCGACCCGCCGGCCGGCGTCATGGTCCCGCGCTGGGATCCGCCCGAAGGCATTTCACCGGCGCTGGTCAACTATATCGACAATAAGGGTTTTGCCAGCTCCAGCTGGACGGCATTCTCGGCAACGGCGATCGATCTTGCCGTGCGCGGCTATGTCATTCTCGACGATCTCGCGGGAAAGGTGGTCATCCGCCCCACGGGCAAGGCTGGCACTGATCTGGGCGGTGGCGACAAGGTGCTGATGCAGGCCGTCGGGCCACTCTCTCCACTTGTCATCGACAAGGCGAACGGCGAGGTGGTGCAGCGGCTCGGCTCGAAATTCCGCAGCGCCATCGAGCGCGATCATCGCGGCGAGTACTACAAGGCGAATTCGCTCTATGTGATTGCCGGTATTGCGCTTTCTGTTCTGGTTCTGGCTGCGATCGTCATCTTCGGCCGCCTGCACGAGAATGCGCTGCCGCTGATCGTCGTGCCCGGTTTCCTGTCGATTTTCGTGACGATCTTTGCGAGCTCGATCGGCCGCAGGTTCCGCAGGCATAATGCGAGCCTCGCCCAGCGCATTGTTTCGGTGCTGATCTTCGCCTTCTTCGGCTTCGTCTTCGTCTCGATTGCCGTTAGCGGTTTTGCCGCCGCGGTCGTGCCGCTCTGGGAGGCGGGTCTTTTGCCGCTGGTGGCAGGCATCGTCGGCATTTTCGTGCTCAACGTCGTCTTCTATTTCCTGATGGGCGCGCCGACGCCGCTCGGGCGTAAGATGATGGATGGCATTGCCGGTCTCAGACAATATCTGACGCTGGCGGAACGCGACCGGATGAACATGCAGGGCGCACCACAGATGTCGCCACGGCATTTCGAAACGCTGCTGCCCTATGCGGTCGCGCTGGGTGTTGAAAAACCATGGTCCAGCGCCTTCGAGACATGGCTTGCCACGGCAGCGGGAGCAACAGCCGCCGCCTATGCGCCAATCTGGTATTCCGGCGACTTCCGCCCGGGCAACATTGGCGGAACGATCGGCGACTTCTCTTCCTCGATGGCTTCCACCATCGCCTCGACCATTCCCGCACCCGTCTCCAGCTCGTCCTCCGCTTTCGGTAGTGGAGGAGGTGGCGGCGGTGGCTTCTCCGGAGGCGGCGGCGGCGGTGGAGGCGGTGGAGGGTGGTAAATTCGCCGTTTGCCTTGGTGACTTTTGTCGCCGGGCTTGCTAAGTCCGCCCGGACCATTTCTGCCTCAACGCAAAGACAGCTCCCATGCCCGATCTCCTTCTCGAACTCCGCTCCGAGGAAATTCCCGCCCGCATGCAGCGCAAGGCTGCCGGTGACCTGAAGAAGCTGGTGACCGATGCCCTGGTCGAAGCGGGTCTTTCCTATGAGGGGGCGAGGGAATATTGGACGCCGCGGCGCCTCACGCTCGACATTCGCGGCCTGACCGCGCGCTCGGCCGATGTGCGCGAAGAGCGCAAGGGTCCGCGCACCGATGCCAACGAGAAGGCGATCGAAGGCTTTTTGCGTGGCGCAGGCCTTTCTTCGATTTCAGAAGCTCAGGTGCAGAGCGACCCGAAGAAGGGCGATTTCTACGTTGCTGTGATTTCAAAGCCCGGTCGCGCCGCAGAGGAGATCGTTGCGGCCGTGATGCCCGACATCATAAGAAACTTCCCCTGGGCGAAATCCATGCGCTGGGGCAAGGCATCGGTAAAGCCCGGCTCGCTGCGCTGGGTGCGCCCGCTGCAGTCCATCGTCTGCACCTTCGGCACCGAGCATGAAGAGACCGTCGTCATCCCCTTCGAGATCGACGGTGTCGTTGCTTCCAACGTGACCTATGGCCATCGCTTCCATGCGCCAGGCCCGATTACGGTCAAGCGTTTCGAGGATTATGCCGCGGGCCTGGAAAAGGCTTACGTCGTTCTGGATGCGGAGCGCCGCAAGGACATTATCCTGCATGATGCCCGCGACGTCGCTTTTGCCAATGGCCTGGAACTCGTCGAAGACGATGGCTTGCTGGAAGAAGTATCCGGCCTCGTCGAGTGGCCGCAGGTGCTGATGGGCTCCTTCGAGGAAGACTATCTGTCGATCCCGTCCGAGATCATCCGCCTGACTATCAAGACCAATCAGAAGTGTTTCGTCACTCGTCCGCAGGCCGGCGAGACGCTGTCCAACCGCTTCATTCTCGTCGCCAATATCCAGGCGACGGATGGCGGCAAGGAAATCATCCACGGCAACGGCAAGGTCGTGCGCGCCCGTCTGTCCGACGCGCTGCACTTCTGGAAGCGTGACCAGGGCGATCTGCCCGATCTCGAAACGCTGGAAGCCTCGGCTAAAAAGTTCGGCCTCGATCTAAAGAAGCCGCTCGATCAGCGCATGGCCAAGCTCGACGCGCTTAATGTCACTTTCCATGCCAAGCTCGGCAGCCAGGGCGAGCGCGTTGCCCGCATCCGTGCGCTGGCGGCTGACCTCGCCAAGATCACCGGCGCCGATGCCGCTCTGGTCGATCGCGCCGTTGTGCTGGCCAAGGCTGATCTGCGCACCGAAGCTGTCGGCGAGTTCCCCGAATTGCAGGGCGTCATGGGCCGCAAATACGCCTCGCTGCAGGGCGAGAACGCTTCCGTTGCGACGGCGGTTGAAGATCACTACAAGCCGCAAGGCCCGTCCGACCGCGTCCCCGAGGACAAGGTCGCGATCACGGTCGCGCTCGCCGACAAGCTGGATACGCTCGTCGGGTTCTGGGCGATCGACGAAAAGCCGACAGGCTCGAAGGACCCCTACGCGTTGCGCCGTGCCGCGCTTGGCGTCGTCCGCATCCTTCTGGAGCGCGGGGTGCGCCTGCCGCTGCTCGCAACCACCAAGGATGCCGACCTGCTCGCTTTCTTCCATGATCGTCTCAAGGTTTATCTCCGCGATCTTGGCGCCCGCCACGACCTGATCGACGCCGTGCTGACGCCGGAAACTGACGATGTGCTGATGGTCGCCCGTCGCGTCGAGGCGCTGACCGCCTTCATCACCTCCGAGGATGGTAAGAACCTGCTCGCCGGCACCAAGCGCGCCACCCAGCTGCTGGCCGCCGAGGAGAAGAAGGGCACCGTCGTTGCCGATGGCGTTTCGGAGGCCCTGCTGAAGCTCGATGCGGAGAAGGATCTCTTCGCGGCCGTCAAGGCCGCCTCCGCAGAAGCCTCCGATGCGATCGCCAAGGAAGATTTCCGCTCAGCCATGGCGGCCCTTTCCAAGCTGCGCGCGCCGGTCGATCGCTTCGCCGCGGACGTGTTCGTCAACGACGAAGACGCCGCCATCCGCGCCAATCGCCTGGCTCTGCTGCGCCTGATCCGCGAAGCAACCGGCACTGTTGCCGACTTCTCAAAGATTGCGGGATAAGACATGGGGGCGCGATGACCGGAAAGATCCTCGTCAGCGCCTGCCTTATGGGCCACGCCGTCCGTTATGACGGCCGTTCCAAGCCGCTTGTACATCCGGCGATCGATCGCTGGCGCGAGGAGGGGCTGTTGGTGACGATCTGTCCGGAAATGTCCGCGGGGATGGCCGTACCGAGGCCACCGGCCGAGATTGCAGGCGGCGCGACCGGCGAGGATGTGCTTGCCGGCACGGCAAAGGTCATGGAGATCACCGGCGGCGATGTCACGGCGGAGTTTCGTCGGGCAGCGGAAAATGCGCTGGCGCTCGCACAGGAAACGGGCTGTCGCTATGCCCTCCTGATCGACGGCAGCCCGTCCTGTGGCTCCGGCTTCATCTATGATGGCTCATTCTCCGGCGGCCGGCAGAATGGCATGGGCGTCACAGCGGCATTGCTCAGGCAGGCCGGCATCGAAGTCTATTCCGATCGCGAGATCGACCGCCTGGTCGAGCGGCTGAAAATCGCAGACTAAAGCAGCCAATCGCAGCTTAAAAGAAAACCGCCGGACGCGAGCCCGGCGGTTTCGGTTTTCTGCCCTACGCTGATTAGGCGGCGCGGCGATGATCCATGGCCGAGCGGCCTTCGGCAACACGGAAGCCACGGATGAGGGCGAGAAGATCTTCCGTATCGGCGGCGAGCGTCTCGGCCGATGCGGTGGTCTCTTCGGCCATGGCGGCGTTCTGCTGCGTGGCGGCATCGAGCTGGTTCATCGAAGAGGAGATCGAGCGCAGCGTCGTGTCCTGCTCGGAGGCGCTGTGGGCGATCTTCGAGACGATCTCGTTGGCGGCCTTGATCTGGTCGGAGATGCGCTTCAGCGCTTCGCCTGCCTCGCCGACGAGACGGACACCCTGGTCGACCTGGCCGGATGAGCGGGCGATCTGGTCCTTGATCTCCTTGGCGGCTGCCGCGGAGCGCTGGGCCAGTTCACGCACTTCCTGGGCGACGACGGCAAAGCCCTTGCCGGATTCGCCGGCTCTCGCCGCCTCGACGCCGGCGTTGAGCGCCAGGAGGTTGGTCTGGAAGGCGATCTCGTCGATGACGCCGATGATCTTGCCGATCTCGTCCGAAGACTTTTCGATGCCGCTCATCGCTTCGATGGCCTGGGCGACCACCGCATCGCTGCGCGATGCTTCGGCGCTGACAGCATGAACGCGCTTGCTGGCCTCGTCTGCGCCTTCCGCCGTCTGGCGAACGGCGACGGTGAGCTCGTCGAGCGCTGCCGAGGTCTCTTCGAGGCTGGCGGCCTGGCGCTCGGTGCGCTGCGACAGCTCGTTGGAGGCACGGCGGATCTCTTCCTTGCTGAGACCGATGTCGTTGCCCTTGGCGTTGACGCGGCCCATCGCGGCTTCGAGATGTGACAGCGCCTCGTTGAAGTTGTTGCGAAGGCCGGCATAGCTGGCGCCGAGATCGCCGCAGCGCACCGTCAGGTCGCCGCGGGCAAGATCTTCGAGCGCCTTGCCGATGACTGAGACGACGCGCGCCTGTTCGCGGGCTTCGTCCTGCTGCTGGCGCAGGTTCTGCTCGCGCTCGCTGCTGATTTCGAGTTCCTGCGCTGCCTGGCGGTCGGCCAGCATATGGCGCTCACGGATCTTTTCCTGCAGCGCCTGGGTTGCCTTGGCCATCAGGCCGATTTCGTTGCGCATGTCGACGTGCGGGATTGTGATCTTCACATCTTCGTCGGCCACGGCCTTGAGGGCAGTGTGGACATCGGCGAGCGGCCGGGTGATGCCGCGGATGCAATAGAGAGCCGCACTGATTCCGATGACGAAAACAAGGCCGCAGATCAGCAGGGCACGCCACATCGTCGCGTTAATCTGTTCCTGCAGATCGTCCATGTAGACGCCGCAGCCCAGCACGATCTGCCAGGGATCGAAAGCGGCCGAATAACTGCCCTTCAGGAAGAAGTCGCTATTGGGATGGCCAGGCTTGTTCCAGTAATAGATCGTGCGGCCGCCGCCCTTGATGGCCTTTTCGACCATTTCCTTGCTGAAATGGGTGCCGTTCTTGTCGACCTGCGAGGACATGTCCTTGCCGATATTGACCGGGCTCGGGTGAATGCGCTGGACGACATTGTAGTCGAAGCCGAAGAAATAGCCCGACGGCGCGAAACTGACATGCGACAATACCTTGAAGGCCTCGGCCTGAGCCGCCTCATGTGTCATCTCGCCGGATTTTTCACGCTGATAATATTGGTTCATAACGGAAATGCCGGATTCGACCTGCGTGCGCAGCATGTCGAAGCGATCATCATAGATGGAATCGGCCTGAGACCGAATCTGGAAATAGGTGGCCACCGCGAAGGCGGCCATCAGGACGCCGAGCAGGGCAAATAGTTGATGTGCAATCTTGAGATTCTTCAATGGTGCCTCCACAGGTAATTAAATACCGGTGCGGTATCCTACCGCCTGTGCGAGCGCCTGAGAGAGCCCCAATACGTTTGCCGCTGCTTGAATGACATGCTGCTGTCCGGTGACAGTAAAATCGCTATTTATGTCTAAAAAATCTTTAATTGCAGGGGCATGGTTGTGCCGATCCCCAGATGAAACCAAGGATATGCTCTCACAAGCAGCAGTAATATCTGCTCTGAGTTGCAGTTAACGGCAATTCTTACTGGATTGCTGAATCTTTTATTCTGATTATTCGAATATTCTTAAATAAAGAATCGAATATCGCTCGCGCCATAACTGATCCGGCGCCGGAAGTGCCGGCGTCACAGGGGAATAAGCTTCATTTCTATTGGCGAAGCTCAAAGGTGGAGATATCAAGGCGCGCGGGAACGGTCGCCGCCGCTACTGGCTGCAGAGCCGCGGTTTTTGCGGCCAGGTCGATACCATCGGGAGATGTGTCGGCCGCGGCCAATGCCTCCGGGGTAGGCTTGCTGACGAACATAACTGGAGAGCCACCCATCCAAGCTTCGGTGCGCACCACCTTCTTCTCACCGTCGATCGTGCGGATGGCGACCGATTGCGTGCCCGGTGCCAGCGTCGGAACGGTATATTCCTTTTCCCTCTCCTGCGGCTTGAGGGCAGGGCAGTCGGCACAGCTCTTCGCGACGATGCTGCTCTTGCCGCTGCGCATCGTGCCTTCGACAGACTGGATGGACGAGGCCATGGCGGAACTGCCGGCCAGCACGCATGCCAAGGTCAGGAAGAGGATACGCATCGCAAACAGCTCCATCTAGGTTGATGGCGACATTAGCGAAGCTTTGTTTCCATACCGTCAGGAGATTAGGTAAAGATTTAATGGATCGCCGCCCGCGGCATCGACCCTTTTGTTTACGCTTCGCGCTCGACGGCGCGCCAGCCGATGTCGCTGCGGCAAAAGCCGTTTTCCCATTTAACCTCTCCGGCAAGGGCATAGGCGCGCTTCTGCGCTTCGCCAACGGTCTTGCCGGTCGCGGTCACGTTGAGAACGCGGCCGCCGGTCGCGACCAGCGTGCCGTCCTTCAAGGCTGTTCCTGCATGAAACACCTTGGCGCCCTCGCTGTCCTCAGGCAATGCGGTAATCGGTGTGTTCTTCGCATAGGAGCCGGGATAGCCTTTGGAGGCCATGACCACGGTCAGCGCCGGGTCATCGCTCCACTCGGCCCCCACCTGGTCCAGAGTACCGTTGGCGCAGGCAAAGAGCAGGGGCAATAGATCGCTCTTCAGCCGCATCATCAGCACCTGGCATTCCGGATCGCCGAAGCGGACATTGTATTCGATGAGTTCCGGACCCTTGGCGGTGATCATCAACCCTGCAAAGAAGACGCCCGAGAAGGGATGGCCGCTTTCCGCCATGCCGCGCATAGTCGGCTCGATGATCTCCTTCATCGTGCGCTCGACCATTTCAGCGGTCATGACCGGGGCCGGGGAATAGGCGCCCATGCCGCCCGTGTTCGGACCGGTATCGCCGTCGCCGACACGCTTGTGGTCCTGGGCGGTGGCGAGCGCCAGCGCATGTTTGCCGTCGCAGAGGCAGAAGAAGCTTGCTTCTTCGCCATCCAGAAAGGCTTCGATGACGACTTCCGCGCCGGCCTCGCCGAATGCGCCTTCGAAGCAGTCGTCGATCGCGGCAAGCGCTTCATCGACCGTCATCGCGACTGTGACGCCCTTGCCGGCAGCAAGCCCATCGGCCTTGACGACGATCGGCGCGCCCTGCGCACGAACATAGGCCTTCGCCTTCGGTGCATTGTTGAAGCGCTGATAGGCGCCCGTCGGGATGTCGTAACGGGCGCAGATATCCTTGGTGAAGCCTTTGGAGCCTTCGAGCTGCGCGGCAGCGGCAGACGGTCCGAATACGGCGATATCGGCGGCACGCAGCTTGTCGGCGATGCCGGCGACCAAGGGCGCTTCCGGCCCGACGACCACGAAGTCGATCGCCTTTTCCTTGCAGAAGGCGACGACGGCATCATGATTGTCGACGTCAAGAGCAACAAGCGTTGCATGGTCGGCAATGCCCGGATTGCCCGGCGCGGCGTAGAATTCCGTCATGAGAGGCGATTGCGCCAGTTTCCAGGCCAGTGCGTGCTCGCGTCCGCCCGATCCGATCAACAGAACTCTCATGGCTTGCCCTTTCATTGTATCCCTTTGCGCGGTTAAGCGGGCTTAGGCCAAAGGTCAAGCGTCAAATCCTGTGGAGGTTTGGCGACCAACATTGCCACGCCTTTTTCTATCGCTAAAGCGGGATATGGTTTGGACGCGAGATCGCCTCTTCCCTGGGGGATCAGCGCGTCTCGCGTCGAAAACTGTTTCTTATGCCAGCGGGATCGTGCTTATGGTCCCCCTCACGATTGTCCAGTTCAGAGAGTCACATGGCCGCCGATATTCGTTCCCTTGCCGCAACCATCGCCGCCGAGATCAACGCTCGCCCGGATCAGGCTAAATCCGCCATCGAGCTTCTCGATGAAGGCGCGACCGTGCCGTTCATCGCCCGCTACCGCAAGGAAGTGACTGGTGGCCTCGATGACACGCAGCTTCGCACGCTGGCCGAGCGGCTCGTTTACCTGCGCGAGCTGGAAGCACGTCGTGCGGCCATCATCGAATCCATCACCGGTCAGGGCAAGATGACCGACGAGCTGATGCGCAAGGTCGCCACCGTCGCCACCAAGGCCGAGTTGGAAGATCTCTATCTGCCTTATAAGCCGAAGCGCCGCACCCGCGCCGAGATTGCCAGGGAGCGCGGCCTCGGCCCGCTTGCTGACACCATCCTCGCTGACCGTTCGAAAGAGCCCGCCGCTCTCGCCGAGGGCTTCATCACGGCCGAAGTGACCGACGTGAAGACTGCGCTGGAAGGCGCACGCGACATCATCGCCGAAGGCATTGCCGAAAACGCAGAGCTCCTCGGCAAGCTGCGCGGCCATATGAAAACGAACGCCACCTTGAAGGCCGTCGTCGTCGACGGCAAGCAGGAGGCTGGCGCCAAGTTTTCTGATTACTTCGCCCATCAGGAGCGCTGGGCAACGGCGCCTGGCCACCGGGCACTCGCCATGCTGCGCGGATGGAACGAAGAGGTCCTGACGCTCACGATCGACGTCGATGTGGACGCCGTCTCGCCGAACAAGCCGGTCGAGCGGATGATCGCCACCACCTACGAGATCGGCCCGAACCGGCCCGGCGATCGCTGGCTGATGGACGTCGCAAGCTGGACATGGCGCGTGAAGCTCTCCATGTCGCTGTCGCTCGATCTGATGCGTGAGCTGCGGGAGCGCGCCGAAGAAGAGGCGATCCATGTTTTCGCCCGCAATCTGAAGGATCTGCTGCTGGCTGCCCCGGCCGGCTCGCGCGCCACCATGGGTCTCGACCCGGGCATCCGCACCGGCGTCAAGGTGGCTGTCGTCGACGGCACCGGCAAGCTTCTCGAAACGACGACCGTCTACCCGTTCCCGCCGAAAAACGACGTGCGCGGTACGCAGGCGACTTTGGCGGCCCTTGTCCGCAAGCACAAGGTTGAGCTGATCTCCATCGGCAACGGCACCGGCAGCCGCGAGACGGAAAAGCTGGTGGCCGATATGCTAGCCGAATTGCCGGCGCCCAAGCCGACGAAGGTCATCGTCTCGGAGGCGGGGGCCTCCGTCTATTCCGCCTCGGAAACGGCAGCACTCGAGTTCCCCGGCCTGGATGTCTCGCTGCGTGGCGCCGTCTCCATCGCCCGCCGCCTGCAGGATCCGCTGGCTGAGCTGGTGAAGATCGAGCCGAAGTCGATCGGCGTCGGCCAGTATCAACACGACGTGGATCAGCAGAAGCTGTCCCGCTCGCTGGATGCGGTTGTCGAAGATGCGGTGAACGCCGTCGGTGTCGATCTGAACACGGCCTCGGCGCCGCTGCTGGCCCGCGTCTCGGGCCTTGGCCCGTCGATCGCCGAGGCGATCGTCAAGCATCGCGACGGCGAAGGCGCATTCGAAACCCGCCGTGATCTGTTGAAGGTCGCCCGCCTCGGTCAGCGCACCTTCGAACAATGCGCCGGCTTCCTGCGCATCCCCAATGGCAAGGAGCCGCTGGATGCTTCCTCCGTGCATCCTGAAGCCTATGGCGTTGCCAAGAAGATCGTTGCCGCCTGCGGTCGCGACCTGCGCACGCTGATGGGCGATACGGCGACGCTGAAGGCCGTCGATATCAGGCAGTTCATCGATGACAAGTTCGGCCTGCCGACCGTGCGCGACATTATCGCTGAACTGGAAAAGCCCGGCCGCGACCCACGCCCGAGCTTCAAGACCGCGACCTTCGCCGAAGGCGTGAACGAGATCAGCGACCTCAAGCTCGGCATGCTGCTGGAGGGCACGGTCACCAACGTCGCCGCCTTCGGCGCCTTCGTCGATATTGGCGTCCATCAGGACGGTTTGGTGCATGTCTCGCAACTGGCCGACCGCTTCGTGAAGGATCCGCACGAGGTGGTCAAAGCCGGCGATGTGGTGAAGGTACGCGTGGTCGAAGTGGACGTGAAGCGGAAGCGAATCGCTCTCTCCATGCGCAAAGATGGCGGCACTGTGGCGGCCCCTTCCGGGCGTGAGTCGCGCGAGCAAGGTGGTGCTCGCAACGCTGGCGTTAGGAACAATAGCCGTCCAAAGACCGAGGAACGAGGTAGTTTTGGTGCGGCCCTGGCTGACGCACTTAAACGAAAATAAGGACTTAGCGAGAGTTTATGCAAGAATGTCACACTCTGGCAGAGTTGTTGCCAGAGTGCCAGCGTGTGCGAAAAGCTGATCTTGCCACTCGGCTGTGAGACGCTAAAGTTGCCTTAATGTCATGTCATAACATTCGAGGCGTCCATGGCGTCGGCACTTTTTTCTCTCGTTAAGAAACTCATCCGTAAAGGCTCCCTCAAGCTCACGCTCGCATCGGGCGAGACGCACATGATCGGTGACGGCTCCGGCGAAACCATCGTCGCGCGCATCGCAGATCAGCAGGCGGAAGACGCGATTGCTCGCGATCCCACGCTGAAGCTCGGCGAAATGTACATGGAGGGGCGCTTCATTCTGGAGCAGGGGGATATCTATGAATTCCTCTCTCTGGTGAAGCAGAACACCACCAACGAAATCTTCGACTTCCGCATGGCGGCGCTACTGCTCGGCCGCATCGTCTTGCAGCAGATCAAGAGCCGTTCGCCGATCAACCGCAACAAATACAATGTTGCGCATCACTACGACCTGTCGGCCAAGCTCTTCGATCTCTTCCTCGATGAGGATTGGCAGTATTCCTGTGCCTATTTCAACCCGCCCGGCATCAGCCTCTACGAAGCGCAGGTGGCCAAGAAGCGCCACATCGCCGCCAAGCTCCTGGTCGAGCCTGGTCAGAAGGTGCTGGAGATCGGCTCGGGTTGGGGCGGCATGGCCATGTATCTCGCCGAAGCCTATCCGGGCCTCGACGTGACCGGCATCACACTCAGCGAAGAGCAACTGAAAGTATCGCGCGAGCGGGCGGCCAAGCGCGGCCTCTCTGACCGTGTCCGCTTCGAGCTGCAGGACTATCGCTATCTGACCGGCAAGAAGTTCGACCGCATCGTTTCCGTCGGCATGTTCGAACATGTCGGTATTGGCGACTACGGCAAGTTCTTCAACAAGATTGCGGAGCTGCTCGACGACAACGGCGTAATGCTGCTGCACTTCATCACGCGGCCGAAGCCGAGCTACGCCACCAACGCCTTCATCGAGAAGTATATTTTCCCGGGCGGCTACATCCCGTCCATCGGAGAAACCACGCCGCCGCTCGAAAAGGCCGGGCTGCTGACCAGGGACATCGAAACCCTGCCGATGCACTACGCTTATACGCTGAGGCACTGGCGCAACAACTTCGTCGCGCGCAAGGCCGATGCCGTCGCGCTCTACGACGAGAAGTTCTTCCGCATGTGGGAGTTCTATCTGGCCGGCTCCGAAATGGGCTTCCGCTGGGATGAACTCTTCATCATGCAGATGCAGATCACCAAGAACCAATTCGCCGTACCTGATAACCGCAACTACATTGCGGAACGCGAGGCCAAGCTGAAAGAGTTCGAGGCAACGCGCGCTCCTTTGGAGAAGGTGATGTTCTAAACGCTTGCCTCCGGGCATTCGATCACGCCGGCCCCTGGACTTCCATGGGCCGGCGTTTGCATTTCAGTATTACCGTTTGCTGGGTTGGCCGACTTTCGGACTATCGTCCGACATGAACCTTGAATGTTCCGTCCTGCACCGTGCCGTCGGTATTCAATCCCGTCAGACGCAACGTGAACTGATCTGTCCCGGTGAAGCCGGCGTTTGACGTATAGTAGATGATGTTTCCCTGAACCGTCTTGCCGCTGCACAGATAGGCATTGCTGTCCTTCGGGAATTTCGAGGCCACCGGGCCATGCTCGATCTCGACCTTGCCATGGGTCGGGTCCTTGATGACGCCCGTATAGGGGAAGCCTGCGAAGGTGCAATCCTGCTTTACAAGCGAGGTGCTGGTGATTTTTGTCTTCTTGCCGGGTGCGACCCTGACGGAAAACTGACTCTGCTTGGCGCCGCTGATCGGAGCGCCGACACAGCTTGAAAGTGCCACGCCGATGCCGAGAAATAAGCCTAAGGAAATCAGGGATGTGGTCTTCATGGGTTTCTCTTTGCAGACTAGGGGCTTCGACTGATCAGATACTGCTCGCAACATCTGATCAATACCTATGATTGAATAATCCACGCCTGATTTAAATCACCGCGACAGATCGGCGCGAGTTGGTGGTTGGTGAGATTTTGCTTAAATTCGCAGCCCGTCGGTAACAGTTCGTTGTGGTTAAGAGAGCGGTAACGCGATCCGAATAGCTTGGGGCAACTCTAGGGCCGCGTGTATGGCCCTTTGTATTGCGTATCAAGGGGTTGCATCATGTTCGCGAGATCGCGTCTTTTTATCAGTTTCGGTTTACTCGTTGCTTCCGCTTCTGCGGCTGCCGCAGATGGTCAACATTTTTGGTCGGGTAACTGGTATCTAAGCGTCGGCGCAGCCGGTTTCTCGGCACCGAAATTCGAAGGCGGCAAGCACAACAGGCTGCAGTGGCAGCCGTTGATCTCGGTCGGCAGGCAAGGGCCAGGACCGCGCTTCTCGTCGCGCAACGACAACCCTTCTTTCGCTCTCATCGAAAGCGATGCCTTCCGGTTCGGTATCGTCGGCAAGTTCGTGCGCAGCCGCGACAGCAGCGATGGGCGCGAACTCATCGGCCTGAAAAAGGTGAAGTGGGGTCTGGAAGCCGGCGGTTTCGCCGAGGTTTATCCGACCGATTGGCTGCGCGCCCGTGTCGAAGTGCGCCAGGGCATTCGTGCCCATAGCGGCCTCGTCGCCGATGCCGCCGTCGATGCCTTTACCGACATTACGCCGGAACTGCGCCTATCCGGCGGCCCTCGCATGACGGTTGCCACCAACGACTATTTCAATACCTATTATGGTGTCAACGCGCGGGAGGCGGCAGCATCCGGGCTCAGCCAATATAGTCCAGGCGGCGGCGTCAAGTCCGTTGGCGTTGGCGGCGCGCTGACCTGGAAGGCCTCGGAAAACTGGACCACGAGCACGTTCGTGGAATATACCCGCCTGACCGGTCCTGCCGCCGACAGCAGCCTCGTGCGGGAGCGCGGCGACCGCAACCAGCTCCTGATCGGCATGTCGGCCAGCTACAAGTTCAACTTCACGGCCAACTGACGAATGAGCGGGGCCGCGGCCCCGTCGCCGCTTGACCTTGAGCGCCTGATATCACTACTACTCGCTCATGCAAGAGACAGGCGACATCAACGGGCGCGTCGCTGACGCGCCATCCGGAAACTGGGTGTATCGTGTGCTGCCCCCGTGGCTGTGGCCCTATGCGCAGCTGGCGCGCTGGGACAGGCCGATCGGTTGGCAGCTCTTGATGTGGCCGTGTTTCTGGTCGGTCGCGCTCGCCGCCAACGCCTCGGTCTCCATCGGGCATGGCTCGCCGGGCTTCGTGGTGATCTATTACCTCGTTCTTTACTTCGTCGGCGCTGTCGCCATGCGCGGCGCCGGCTGCACCTATAATGATCTGGTCGACCACGAGATCGATATGTCGGTGGCGCGCACGCGGTCGCGGCCGCTGCCTTCGGGCCGCGTGACGCGCCTTCAGGCCAAGGTCTTCATCGCGCTTCAGGCTCTCGTGGGCCTGCTGGTTGTGCTGCAGTTCAACTGGTTTACCGTCATTCTCGGCGTGCTGTCGCTCGGCATCGTCGCGCTTTATCCCTTCGCCAAGCGCTTTACCGACTGGCCGCAATTCTTCCTCGGCCTTGCCTTTTCCTGGGGTGCGCTGATGGGTTGGGCAGGTCTTTTCGGCAGTCTGTCATTCGCCCCGATCATCCTCTATCTGGCGTCCATCCTCTGGACGATCGGTTATGACACGATCTATGCGCATCAGGATAAGGAAGACGATGAGCTGATCGGCGTGCGCTCGACCGCCCGGCTTTTCGGCGATCAGACGCGTCTCTGGCTGGTCGGCCTTTATGGCGCCACGCTGTTCTTGATGCTGATCGCCTTTGCCTTGGCTGGTGCAAGCTGGCTGTCCTATGTCGGCCTCGTCATTGCCGGGGGCATGTTCGCCTACCAGATCGCCGTGCTCGACATCAATGACGGCGAGCAATGCCTTGCCCTGTTCAAATCCAACAACCGGGTCGGCCTGATCATTTTTGCCGGGCTCTTCCTGTCGTTTCTGCTTCTCGTTCCCTGACCGCTCGAAGGTGCAACGTGGCCTGCGACATCCGCCTGGCAGAGGAAGATGATGCGGAAGCAATCAGCCGCGTGATCGTCGCCGCCCGTCGCCAGAGCAATGCGGGTGATTATTCTCCCGCCGTCATCGACCGGGTCGCCGAAAATTTCAGTCCTGCCGCCGTGTTGAACCTTCTGGGCTCTCGAACGGTCTTCGTTGCGGTCGATGGCGCTGTCGTCCTGGACACCGCAAGCCTCGATGGCACCGTGTCTCTCCATCGGATCAAAAGCAGGGCATCGGTTTGCAGCTGATGGCGGCGATCGAGCGCAGGGCCAAAGCCAACGGCATCGCAAAGCTGACCGTTTCCTCATCGGTCACCGCCCAAGGCTTCTATGCCAGGCTTGGCTTCACGGTCCAAAGAGATAGCTATTACGGAGAGGAACGCACGATCGTCATGGAGCGAGCGCTGTTGCCGTAAAAGATCTCGGCCGCGAGGGGAAACCCCTGCGGCCGATCATCGATAATATCCGAATTGTCTTTGTAGGCTTAGCGCCTTGCGATGATCTCGCGGCCTTCGATTTTCATCTTGATGCCGAGCTTGCCGGTGGAGCGGCGTACGAGGAAGCGCGGGCGGCGGTCTGCAAAATAGGCATGACGGCGGCGCGGCTGGCTGTCCTGCGCGCGGATACCGCCGAGATGCTCTTCGAGCGGCCGGGCAACGCCATCGGCTTCGATCATCAGCATCGGAATGCGGAAGGCTTCCGACCAGGAGCGCCAGTCGGCGGCGATGTCGCTTAGGTCGTGAGCGACGAGGAGGGGAATGCAGAGGTCTGGATCGGAGTGATGCAGCTCCAGCGTAACGGTCACTTCGCCGTCGCCATGGTCGATAGCGCGGGCGGCGACACCCATGAAGGCGCGTTTCGGCAGAGCGACGGACAGTGGCAGGCCGCTGGACGGCAAGATCTTGCGCAGCACCGCGCCGCGCTCGTCGATCGTAATGGTGACGTCACCCTCGGCACCGCGCATGGCGTAGCTGACCTGTTGCGGAAAGCGCGTCGGATCAAGTCGCAGTGTGGTTCCAGCCCAATCGGGCTTCAGGACGGTATTTGTCATCGATTCTCTACCCTTGCTTTACCTGAGAGCCGGTTTCCGGTCTTCTCTCGGAGAACTTTTGTCCTCTCGTTGTTGGGCAGATTAGGCGCCGTCCCTTCCAGACAGCTTAAAAATCGAGGTTAAGAAAACTTTGCGTCCTCAAATGGTTAGCAAAGTCGAATGCATCAGGGTTTCCATAAGGTGAATACACGGCAAGGCCGTTGCGTCAATATAGTACGCGTATAAAGTGAGCGCGTGTAAGTCTCGGGTAAGGTTTGTGTGTAATAATCATCAGAGGATTCGCCGACTATATTGAAGATCTATTGGGACTCTGCTGATGATTTCCACCTATCTTGGTTATACGATCGCAACCAGAGATATGGCCACCTCGCTCAAGCAGGTGGCGACGCAGTCGCAAAGCAAGCGCCAGATCGACTACTACAATGCCAATATCGGCAAAGTAACCAACGTCGATGACTTCGTGAATGACTATCAGCTGTACAGTTATGCCATGGAAGCCTACGGGCTTTCGGACATGACCTATGCCAAGGCCTTTATGAAACAGGTGCTGACGAGCGACCTGAGCGATTCCAGCAGTTTTGCGAATAAGCTGAACGATCCACGATACAAGGCCTTCGCTGCAGCGTTCAATTTCGGTACGGGCAGCACGAAGACGGCTCAATCGAGTGCGCAGGAAGACGATCTGATCGGGCTCTATCAGCAATCGTTTACAAATGAAGCGACATCCGCGGCCACGGAAACGAGCTATTACAGCCAGAATATCGGCTCGGTTAAGACGGTCGATGACCTTCTTGGCAACACGCGTCTGAGAAACTACGTGTTGCAGGCCTACGGCATCGATCCGACCTATACGTCGAATTCCGCGTTGAAGCAGATGCTGACGAGCGATCCGAACGATCCCAACAGCTATCTCAACCAGAATGGCGGCACGGCCGACAAGGCTCTCGCGGCCGAATTCAATTTCAACGCCGACGGCACGGTCAAGGCCTCGACGCCTGACAGCGACACAGCCTATTATCAGGCGAACATCGGCAACATCACCTCGGTCAATCAGCTGACCTCCAACACACGGCTCTTCCAGTACGTCAAGACCGCCCTCAACATCCCGGCCTACATCACCGCCGACCAGTTCAATGCTTCGGCCGGAGATGCCGGCGTCGCAAGTTCGAACGGCCTGACAAGCGTCATGGCCCAATTCAATTTTCAGAGCGATGGCACCGTTGCTTCCGGCTCGCAGGCGCAGACATCGGCGCAGGTGAGCGCTATGACATCAGCCTATGCGACCAACTTCTCCGGCGGACCGCAAACGTTGGGCCAACAGTCCGATGTGATGAGCGCCTACAATTCCACGGTGCCCTCGTTCGTCACCAGTGTCGGCGCGGCGGACAACGACCAGTATTACAAGGACCATATCGGCTCGGTAACCTCGGTCGATCAGCTGACATCGGATTCGCGCCTCTTCAATTATATCAAGACGGCCTATGGTATCGATCCGACCACGCCCACGGTCATCTTCAAGAACGCCTTCGCCGATCCCACCACCGCTTCCATCTTCGGCCTGACGAATGTCGTCGCCGCGTTCAATTTCCAATCCGACGGAACGCTGGCCGCCGGCCAGACGGCGCAGTCGCAGAGCGCGATCAATGCCGCCTCGACGGCCTACATCAACAATTACAAGACGTCGCAATCGAGCCTGACGACGGACGCCGTCAACAACTACAAGAACCGCCTTGCCAGCGTGAAGACCATCAAGGATTTCTTCACGAGCAATACGGCTGACAGCAGTACGTCCAACGACAGCGCGCCCGAGCTCTATCAGATGGCGCTGCGTGCCTATGGCATCGGCGTGAATGAGATCACAAAGTCGCAGATGACGAAGATTCTCGAGAGCGATCCCTACGATCCGAAGAGCTACGTCAGTTCGCTGAAGGACACTCGCTTCACCGCGCTCGCCGAAGCTTTCAACTTCGACAGCAAGGGCAATCTGAAAGCTCCCGTTCAGTCCCTGTCGCCGACCCAGGTCAACAGCTACATTTCCCAATATTCCACCCACAGCACGGCCGGGCTGACGGGAGCGCTGCTGACCAAGGCCACAAGCGATGCAAAGGAAGCCGGCACCTATTTTGCGACCAATATCACCAAGGTAAAGAGCGTCACGGATCTGCTGGCCGACAGCAAGCTCACAAACTTCATCCTCACGGCCAACGGCATCGATCCGAAGACCGTCGACACCGCGACGCTGAAGAAGGCTTTCGCCTCCGATCCGTCAGACCCGAAAAGCTTCATCAACACCTCCGATGGCGCCAAGTTCAAGAGCATTGTCCAGGCGTTCAACTTCGGCACGGATGGCAAGCTGACGGACAGCAAACTTGGCTCTGCGCAAAATCAGGGGGCGCTCTCGGCGACCAACGATCTCTTCCTGCGCCAGACGCTGGAAGATCAGGAAGGCGATACCAATGCCGGCGTGCGGCTGGCGCTATACTTCCAGCGCAAGGCCCCGAATATCAATTCGGTCTACGATATCATGGGTGACGCAGCGCTCTACGAGGTCGTCACCACGACCTTCAGCCTGCCGAGCGCGATGTCGTCGATGGATGTGGATACGCAGGCGAAGATGTTGGGCAATTTCATCAACGTCAGTGATCTGCGTGATCCGACCAAGGTCAATTCGCTGCTGCAACGGTTCTCCGCGATGTACGACATGCAGAACGATACGACGTCGTCCACGTCGCCGGCTCTGTCGATTCTCGGCGGCTCTTCGCCCGGCATTGGCATCAGCGCCGATACGCTGCTCTCGATCGCGCAATTGTCGTCTTCGAAGTAGCGGCTCAAACAAAAAATTTAAACCGCCTTCTTGCCGCGTTCCCGCGCGGCAAAGCTGTTTCCGCGCGCGCCTTTGCGCGGGATTTTCGATGTTGTTTCGCCGGCACAGCGGGCGGGAATTAAGAGCTTTGAGGGGCGCCAGGAAGGAACTTATTAACCATCCTTGCCCTATTCGATTTGAGAAGCCATCGGCAATATCAATGACTGGGTTGCAGGTCTCATGCGTCTTTCCCGAACGACACTTTCAAACGCGTCTCAAGGCGTCCAGCCGGAGGGCGAACTCGAAGCCGAACAGGCGGCCGAAGAGGCACGCCGGGCCGAGCAGATTGCCGCTCGCCGGGCATTTCTCGAAGAGAAGATTCGCAATGCCCGCGAAGCCAAGCGCAAGGCCGAGGAGCAGCGCCGCACCGAGGAACTGCGCCGTGCCGAAGAGGTAAGGCAGAGAGCCGCCGCAGCCCCGAAACCGGTGGTCGAAGCCTTGCAGGCGACACCGGCGGAGAGTGCTCCAGTCATGCCCGTTCTGCCGCAAGGTATCTCGGCTGAGGATCTTGCCTCGCCGGGCTGGCAGAACGCGTTCCTTATGGGGCCGAATGTCCGCTTCACCCGCACGCGGGAGAACGAAATCATTAGCCGCCGCCCGCTCGCAGAACCGCCGGTCGAGGTCACGCGGCCCGTCCCCACGCATGTTGCGATGCGGGTGATGGAGCAGCCGGTTGTCGAGGCTGCGCCCGCGATCGTGGCGCCCCAGCCGTCGCAGCCGGCACAACCCGTCGAGTTCCACCTGCCACCGCTCGAGGACATGCCTTTTGCGGTTGAAGGCTACATGCCTTCGTTCATTCAGAAATCCCCGGCGACCTCGCCGGACGCATTGGAGATGACCGTTATCGCTACCGCATTTTCGAAGGCTCCGGCGATCGCGCTGGATGCTTCCCCTGTTCAGTCAAGTGTTCCCGAGTCCGTAGTCGTCGCGCCTGTGGTCGAGTCGCGGCTTACCCATCTTTCCGATTTCGCCTTCTGGGACGCGATGCCCTTCGACGGCGAATTCGTCTCTGCCATCAGGGGCGAGTCGGCCCAGCCGGCGGTTCCCCAGCTTGAGGTCGAAGCCGAATCGATCGTCGCGAAGTTCCGCGTCGTCGAATGCCGCCGGCCCGCCGCGGTTGCCGAAGCCCCACAAACTATCGAGCTGTCGGCTGTGGCGGAACTCGTCGCTCCGGTCGAAGCTGCTCCCGTCCTTGCGCCGGTAGCGGTCAGCACGCCTGCCATGGACGAGTTGGCAGCGTGGGAAGCCATCGTTCAGACTGCCGTTGTCGAAGCGACGCCGGTGATCGTCGAGCCAGCCCCTGCCGCGCCGCAAGTCATGGCTTCCCCGGAAGCATTCGTTCCGCCCGCTTTCGTGGCAGCCGTCTATGGCGCGGAAGCCGCTCCGGCAGCCGAAACCCGCCCGGCGTCGGTCATGGTCCTGGCGCCGATGCCGACGAAGGTTGCCGCATCTGCACCGGTTGAACCCGTTGAGCCTGTTGCCAAGCCTGCACCGGCGCTTCCGGCTGTCGAGGCCGCCGCGCAGCGTCTGATTGACGCGCCGCCATCGCGGATCACGCCGCGCCGGCCCGCATTGCTGACGCCGCCCGAATGGCGGCCGATTGCCCGTAGCGCCGACGGCGAGTACGAGCTGCCGCCGCGCGAACTGCTGCAGGAGCCCGCCGTCCGTTCCGGCGTGATCATGACGCAGGAAACGCTGGAGCAGAATGCCGGCCTGCTGGAAAGCGTGCTGGAAGACTTCGGCGTCAAGGGCGAGATCATCCATGTCCGTCCCGGCCCGGTCGTCACGCTTTATGAATTCGAGCCGGCGCCTGGCGTCAAATCCTCGCGCGTCATCAACCTTGCAGACGATATCGCCCGTTCGATGTCGGCCCTGTCAGCTCGCGTCGCCGTCGTTCCCGGCCGCAACGTCATTGGCATCGAACTGCCGAACGTCAACCGCGAGACCGTCTACTTCCGCGAGATGATCGATTCGCCCGATTTCGAGAAGAGCGGCTACAAGCTGGCGCTTGGCCTCGGCAAGACGATCGGCGGGGAGCCTGTCATTGCCGAGCTCGCGAAGATGCCGCATCTGCTCGTTGCCGGCACCACCGGCTCGGGCAAGTCGGTCGCGATTAACACGATGATCCTGTCGCTGCTCTATCGCATGACGCCGGAACAGTGCCGCCTGATCATGGTCGATCCGAAGATGCTGGAACTCTCCGTCTATGACGGCATCCCGCACCTTCTGACCCCCGTCGTTACCGACCCGAAGAAGGCCGTCATGGCGCTGAAGTGGGCGGTGCGCGAGATGGAGGATCGCTACAAGAAGATGTCGCGCCTCGGCGTGCGCAACATCGATGGCTACAATAGCCGCGTCGCCTCCGCCAAGGAAAAGGGCGAGACGATCCATGTCATGGTCCAGACCGGCTTCGACAAGGGCACCGGTGCCCCGATCGAAGAAAGCCAGGAAATGGATCTGACGCCGATGCCCTATATCGTCGTCATCGTCGACGAAATGGCCGATCTGATGATGGTTGCCGGCAAGGAGATCGAAGGCGCGATCCAGCGTCTGGCCCAGATGGCGCGCGCCGCCGGTATCCACTTGATCATGGCGACGCAGCGCCCCTCGGTCGACGTCATCACCGGCACGATCAAGGCGAACTTCCCGACGCGCATTTCCTTCCAGGTGACCTCGAAGATCGACAGCCGCACCATTCTCGGCGAGCAGGGTGCCGAACAGCTCCTCGGCCAGGGCGACATGCTGCACATGGCCGGCGGCGGCCGCATCTCCCGTGTTCATGGACCCTTCGTTTCCGACGAGGAAGTCGAAAAGGTCGTGGCCCACCTGAAGCTGCAGGGCCGTCCGGAATATCTTGATACGGTTACGGCCGACGAAGAGGATGAGGCCGAGGAAGAAGATACGGCTGTCTTCGACAAGGGCGCGATCGCTTCGGAAGACGGCGACGATCTCTACGAGCAGGCGATCAAGGTGGTCATGCGTGACAAGAAGTGCTCGACTTCCTATATCCAGCGCCGCCTTGGCATCGGCTACAACCGCGCCGCCTCGCTCGTCGAGCGCATGGAGAAGGACGGTCTGGTCGGTCCCGCCAACCACGTCGGCAAGCGCGAGATCATCACCGGCAACCGCAATGGCGGCGGCAATGCGAGCCAGGAAGACTTTGACTGATCACCTGGGCAGTCAAGCCTGCGCGATATCGGAATGAAAAAAGAAGCGGCTCTCCATTGGAGGGCCGCTTCCTTTTTATCAGACGCGCTCGAGCTTGATATGCGGCAGCGGCGGCAGTTCGACACGGATCGCGTCATCGCGTTGCACCCGGCCGCCCTGCGAGACGATGCCCATGATCCCGGCCCTGCGAACGAGCCCGCCATCAGCATCCTTGTCGAGTACCGCATGCAGCAAGCCCTTCTGGAAATCATCGATCTGCTTGCAGGGATTGCGCAAGCCCGTTACCTCGACGATGGCTTCCTCGCCGATATGCAGGCGCGTGCCTTGAGGCAGGGAAAGCAGGTCGACCCCCCTGGTCGAGATATTCTCGCCCATGTCGCCCGGCGCGATCGAAAACCCTTTTCCTGCCAGCTCCTCGAACAGCTCTTCATGGATGATATGCACCTGGCGCAGATTGGGCTGGGTGGGATCGACCGCGACGCGCGAGCGGTGTTTTACCGTCACCCCCATATGCGCATCGCCCTCTACGCCGAGCCCCGTAAGCAATTGAATATGGTCCTTGGTCTGCTTGCTGAAACCATGCACGTCGCTGCTGCTCACGGATGCCACATATATGCGCTTGTCGACCATGCCGAGCCCTTCCATAAACGTTCCAGATCTCTATAGATTGGTATATACCAATTTCAAGGCGACAGATTTGTGATAAACGAGAAAAATCGGCAGGGCGAAAGCTCAAAATCTGCGGGAGGCTGGGCTGCCGTCGCTGCGGAACTCAGAAGCGCCATCGATGGGAGGCGGCATGCTCCCGGCAGTCGCCTGCCGAGCGAGCGGGCCTTGTCCGAACAGTTCGGCGTCTCGCGGGTGACAATGCGCCGTGCGATTGCCGAGCTGGAGGGGGAGGGGTTGCTGCGTGTCGCGCGGGGCAGCGGCGCCTATGTCCGTGCCGACATGCCCGTGCGCTTTCAGCTGGGCGAAAAGGTGCGCTTCAGCAAGGATCTGACTGCGACGGATGCCAATCTCACGCGCAAGGTTGTGTCGGCAAGAGAAGTCCCGGCAACCCCCGATATCGCTACGCGGCTCAATCTCCAGCCGGGTGAATTGGTGCTGGAAATGTGCGTCGTCGCCCATGCCGATGCGCTTCCCGTCTCGGTCGTCATGCGCAGCTGCGCGGCTGAACGTTTTCCTAGTCTGGCGGAGAGATTCGCCGCGACGGGCTCGTTTACAACGGCGCTGAGGGATTACGGCGTGACCGACTATTGGCGCCGCTCCACCGACATCACGGCGCGCATGCCGACAGAGGCTGAAGCACGTTTCCTGCAGCAATCCCGGCAGGTACCGGTGCTTGCCTATGCTGGCGAAGACATCGATGCCGATGGCACGATCATTTCATGTCAGATCGGCTGTTTCGCCTCGGAGCGGGTTGTCGTAACGGTCTGAGCATTTCCAGGAAAAGTGCGCAGCGGTTTTCTGTCTGGAATGCGTTGGGAAATAATAAGATAGAGCTTTTCCGCGATTCGAAGAAAAGCGGAAAAGCTCTTGAGTTTCAGACCTTGAGAACCTTGCCTGGGTTCATGATCCCGGCGGGATCGAAGGCGGTCTTGATCCGGCGCATCAGGTCGATCTCGATATCGGAGCGGATCGAAGCCAGCTCGTCGCGCTTCAGCTGGCCGATGCCATGCTCGGCGGAGATCGAGCCGCCATGCTGCAGCACCAGCCCGTGCACGATCTTGTTCATCTCGCGCCAGTGGCCGATGAACTCCGCTTTGTCGGCGCCGACGGGCTGGGAGATGTTGTAGTGGATATTGCCGTCACCCATGTGGCCGAAGGCACAGACGCGTGCGCCCGGCATGGCGGCGACAACGGCCTTTTCGGCCTCCGCCATGAATTGTGGGATCTGCGCCACCGGCACGGAAACATCGTGCTTGATCGAGCCGCCTTCCGGCTTCTGCGCGTCCGACATGCTCTCGCGCATATGCCAGATGGCCTGCTGTTGAGCTTCGGAGCTGGCGATGGTCGCATCCTGGATCAGGCCGGCCTCATAGCCCTGTTCGAGCAGCGCCGTCATCATCCGCTCGGCCGTCTCAGCCGAATCGGACGTGGATATGTCAATCAGGACATACCAGGGATGGGCAGTCTCAAGCGGATCGCGCACGCCTGGAATATGTCGGGCGGTGAACTCGACGCCGATGCGTGGCATCAGCTCGAAACCGGTCAGCGCAGTTCCGCAGAGACTGGAGGCGTTCTTGAACAGGGTCAGCGCATCGTCGACCGACTGCAGGCCGGCAAAGGCGACCTGATGGCCGAGAGGCTGCGGAAAGAGTTTCAGCACAGCGCCGGTGATGACGCCAAGCGTGCCTTCCGCACCGATGAAAAGGTCGCGCAGGTCATAGCCTGTATTGTCCTTCTTCAGGCGGCGCAGTCCGTTCCAGATTTCGCCCGTGGGCAATACCACTTCGAGGCCGAGGCAGAGCTGGCGCATGTTGCCATAGGCAAGAACGGCTGTGCCACCGGCATTGGTGGAAAGATTGCCGGCGATGCGGCAGGAGCCTTCCGAGCCGAGCGAAAGCGGAAACATGCGGCCGTGCTCGGCCGCTGCCTTATGGACCTCGGCCAGAATGCAACCGCCGTCGACAACAATCGTATTGCCGACCGGATCGATGTCGCGAATGCGGTTCATGCGCTCCAGCGACAGGATGATATCTGAGCCGCCCTCGCGCGGCGTCTGCCCCCCGACAAGGCCGGTATTGCCGGTCTGCGGAACGATGGCCGCGCCGGTCTCGCTTGCCAGTTTCAGGATCGCGGACACCTCGTCCACCGAGCCGGGCTTCAGCAGCATGGGCGAAGCGCCATGATAGAGGCCGCGATTTTCCACGAGATGCGGCGCAATTTCCGCCTGGTCTCGTACGGTATGTTTCTCGCCGACGATGGCAGCGAAGCGGTCGAGAAGATCGGAGGAGGGGGCGGAGCTGCTCATGGCGTGTCCTTTGCCTGATGATGTCGGGCTGATTTACTCTCTGGGCGCGGCCGCGCGGCGCAGCCGGTCGTTGATGGCCTCGCCGAGGCCCTCGTCTGGAATATGCGAAAAGGCAATGGTCGCAGCGCCGGTGGCATCGGCACGCTTCATGAAATCGAAGAGGTTTGCCGCCGCTTCTGAGAGATCGCCGTTGGCGCTGAGATCCAGCACGGCAACAGCCTTCTCGATGCCGGCAATGTCCGGTGTCCCGAAGCGGATCAGCGTCTCGTTCGCGGAAACCTCGGTCGCGTCCAGCCGCACGGCCGCTCCTGGCGCATAATGTGAAGCCATCATGCCGGGCGCCTCGATGGCCGCCGAAGCCTTCTTCTTGCGCTTCAGCGCCCTGCCAGCCACCCGCTCGATCTCGCTCGCCGCCAGACCGCCGGGCCGCAGCAGGCGGATCTCGCCGTCCTCGACCTTGACGATGGTCGACTCCACGCCGACGACCGAAGCCCCGGCATCGAGGATGAGGGTAATGCGCTCACCGAGATCGTCATCGACATGATCGGCGCTGGTGGCGCTGATCTTGCCCGACGTATTGGCGCTCGGTGCAGCAAGCGGCCGGTCGAAGGCGCGGATCAGATTGCCGGCAAAGCCTTGGGGTACGCGGATGCCGACCGTGTCGAGGCCGGCGGTTGCCAGCGGATGGATGCCGCTATCGGATCTCAGCGGCAGCACGAGCGTCAGCGGCCCGGGCCAGAAGGCTTCAGCGAGCTTGCGCGAAATGGGGTCGAAGACGGCATAGCGCTCGGCCATGGCGAGATCGCTCATGTGGCAGATCAGCGGATTGAAGCGCGGCCGGCCCTTCGTCTCGTAGATGCGGGCAATCGCGGCTGGGTTGGTGGCATCGGCGGCGAGGCCATAGACCGTCTCCGTCGGCAGCCCGATCGGCAAGCCCTCGGCGAGCGTTGCCGTCGCGACTTCGATCGCCGTTTGCGGATGTTCGAGAATGTCTATGTGTCGTGCCATGGCCTGCCTGCTTGCAGTTCAGGCCGTTTCTTATGCCCTTCGAGTTTTCGGATCAATCGTCAAAGCTGGCGAATGATGTCGCGAAGCTGCTCGTTGCGGGCGCCAAGCAAGAGAACGTTGCGGATGGCGATCTGCGGATCGTGGGTGTGGAACAGCACGCCGTTGCCGCGAATGTCGCGATTGATCGTCAGCCTCTTATCCTCAGCCTCCTTGTCCGGATGGACCGCGACTGCAAAATACATCCGCGAATATTTGAGGTTGATGTCTTCGAAGAAATTCTCTTCCTGGCCGATGCGGGCAAAGAAGTTGGCGATGTAGAAGGCCCAGTTCACGTCCTCATATTGAGCGAACTGCGTCCGCGCGGCGGTGACGTGGCAATAGCCTAAATGCGGCGTGTCCTTCAGCGTGTGATGAAAGATGAGCTTTGGGAAGCGAATCGACTTGTGAAAGCCGTTTAACCGGTCATGGGTCTTTTCCCCGGCGTTTCGAAGCTTCTGCGCCGTGCGCTCCGCGACCTCCTGATGGGTCATGTAGCGCCGCTCTTCGGCAAGCCAATGCGGCCTGTCGCGATTGATGCGGCCGGTTCGTAGGAATTCGCTGTGCCCCGTTGTCGATACCGCTGGGGTCGGCTCTGGGTCGGCGGGCTTCCCAGTGTCGAAATATCTGAGTTTGGCCATGCCGGATCTCGCTATAAAGGTCTGGAGGCCACATAATATGGCACATGGCTTGAGCAGGGCTTAACGGCGCGGGCCGCATATTCTTAAGGAGACCAGGAACATGTCCGGAGTAACCGATCTCAAGCAGCTGCTTTCCGGCATGAGGCCCAGCCTTGTCGAGGGCGAGTTCGTCTATTGCACCGTGCCGACCTCTGCTCTGTCCGACCATATGCACTTGGAGCCGGTCGGGTTTTTCCGCGAACGGGAGGGCGTGACCTTGATCCTTCCTCTGGCCGCGGCGCGCGAGGCTGGCCTTGCGACGGCTCCCGCCATGCGGATGATCACCCTCGAAATTCATTCCTCGCTGGAGGCCGTCGGCCTCACCGCTGCCTTCGCCACGGCTCTCGGAAATGAAGGCATCAGCGCCAATGTCGTCGCAGCCTACTATCACGACCATATCTTCGTTCCGGCGAGTGATGCCGAGCGTGCGGTGACAGCGTTGCGCGCGCTCTCCGCAGCACAAGGGCCGGTGTGAGAAGATATCGCAGGTCGCTCTGTCGCAAACAGAATAAAGCGTCATCCGGAAGGCCTGGCGAGGTCGTATCGAAGGCCAGTCGTTGCGACGCCTAAAGGATTGAATCTTCTTTCAATATGATTGCTGTACGCAACCCTCCCCAGATATGGTTTCGTCTGTCGTCAATTTCGAAGTCGATGTCGCATTGTAGCGCAGCGGGCGGTAGGGCCGGGAGCTATGATGATGTCAATCTCAAGGTGCCGTCCATTAGGGAGGAGGATGTCCTGGCAACAGGGCCTTTCCAGAATCCGGAAACCAGCCTTGGGCAGATATGGTTTACTGACCGCGACGGGTGGTCGGATACTGCTTCAGCCGTTCCTGACGGTTGCGCAGGTCCCCCCTCGCTCCCGGTACTGCGCGAGGATAGGCAAATGGATATCAAAAGCAATGTTTTGCGGCAATTGAAGAGCCGCCGCGAGGGCTTCAGCCTGGAGCAGCCTTTCTATATCGATCAGGATTATTTCAAGCTCGATATGGAAATGATCTACTATCGCGACTGGCTGTTCATCGGCCATGATTGCGAGGTGCCGCGCGCCGGCAACTACTTCACCGTACAGATCGGCGAATATCCTGTTGTCATCGTTCGCGGTCGCGACCAGGTGATCCGGGCCTTCCACAATAGCTGTCGCCATCGCGGTTCGCGCGTCTGCACGACCGAGCGTGGCTCCTCGGCCAAGCTCGTCTGCCCCTATCACCAGTGGACCTACGAGCTCGACGGCTCCCTGCTCTTTGCCCGCCAGATGGCGGAAGATTTCGACAAGAGCCAGTATTCTCTGAAGCAAGTCCACTGCGAAAGCGTCGCCGGCTACATCTTCATCTGCCTTGCGAAGAATGCGCCGGATTTCGCCCCGGTCCGCGCTGCAATCGAGCCCTATATGGCGCCTCATCGCATGAGCGAAGCCAAGGTCGCTTTCCAGAGCACCATCATCGAGAAGGGCAACTGGAAGCTGGTCTGGGAAAACAACCGCGAGTGCTACCACTGCGCCGCCAATCATCCCGAACTTTGCCGCACCTTCCCGGAAGCGCCGACCGTTACTGGCGTGCAGGGCGCGATGAGCGATCCGATCATCCTGGAGCATTGGGCACGTTGCGAAGCCGCAGGCCTGCCGAGCGAGTTCAAGATTTCGCCGGATGGTCAGTTCCGTACCGCCCGTATGCCGCTGATCGAAGGAGCAGAAAGCTACACCATGTCCGGCCAGAAGGCCGTCAAGCGTCAGCTAGCTTCCGACGTGACGATGAACGGCATCGGCACGATGTTGCTCTTCCACTACCCGACCACCTGGAACCACCTGCTTGGCGACCATGCGATTTCCTTCCGCGTGCTGCCGCTCAATGCCGAGGAAACCGCCGTCACCACCAAATGGCTGGTTCACAAGGATGCGGTCGAAGGCGTCGATTACGATATCGAGGAACTGACCCACGTCTGGAACGAAACCAACGATCAGGACCGCCGCATCGTCGAGGAAAATGCCTTCGGCATCCACTCGCCGGCCTACGAGCCCGGTCCTTATTCGGAAATCCATGAAGGCGGCGTCATGCAGTTCGTCGAGTGGTATTCGAACTTCATGATCGACCGTCTGCAGGGCGATCAGGCCAAGCTCTCGGCGGTAGCCTAAGCATGAGCAAGACCGCCTCCAATAGTCATCGACACCTCGATCAGATGCAGCCCTGGAGTGACAGGCAGCATCTACTCAAATGCCTCTCGGTCACGCCTGAAGCGCCCGATGTGATGACCTTCACATTCGGGTCCGACAAGGACAACTGGTTCCGCTATCTGCCGGGCCAGTTCGTGACGCTTGAGCTGCCGACGACACCGGAGCCGGTCATGCGCACCTACACGCTGTCGTCTACGCCGTCGCGGCCCTTCTCGGTCGCCGTGACGGTGAAGGCGCAGAAGGATAGCATCGGCACGCGCTGGATGTTCGATAATCTGAAGCCCGGCATGCGCATCAAGGCTTTCGGACCGCTCGGCGATT
This sequence comes from Martinezella lusitana, assembly GCF_014207095.1. GTDB lineage: Bacteria > Pseudomonadota > Alphaproteobacteria > Rhizobiales > Rhizobiaceae > Rhizobium > Rhizobium lusitanum_B. The sequence goes on from NZ_JACHBG010000001.1 coordinate 196,584, forward strand.
TCAGCCATATCCGCCATCCCGGCGAGAAATACCTGTTCGTCTCGGCCGGTTCCGGCATCACCCCGATGATGTCCATGACCCGCTACATGGCCGATACCGCGCCGCTGTCGGATATCGGCTTCATCAACTGCGCGCGCAGCCCCGCCGACATCATCTTCCGTTCGGAGCTCGAATATCTCGCCCGTTTCATGCCGAACCTCAGCCTCGGCCTGATCGTCGAAGGCTGCGGCCGCACTGATCTCTGGTCGGGGCTGAAGGGCCGCATCGACAAGGCCAAGATCGGGCTGCTCTCGCCAGATTTCATGGATCGCACGATCTTCTGCTGTGGTCCGGAAGTCTTCATGGATGCCGTCCGCTCCATGCTGGAAGCGCATGGCTTCGACATGTCGCGCTATCATCAGGAGAGCTTCCAGCCGGCAAATGCGGCAACGCCGCTCGCCGAGGTCACCGACGACGCGTCGACAGAAGCTGCCACGACCATCCGCTTTACCATGGCCGGCAAGGATGTTGCCTGCCCGGCCGGTCAGACCGTGCTACAGGCCGCGCGCGGCGCCGGCGTGCGCATCGGTGCCGCCTGCGAATCCGGTCTCTGCGGCACCTGCCGCGTGCTGAAGCTCTCGGGCGAGGTCGAGATGAGCCACAATGGCGGCATCCTCGATGACGAGATCGAAGAGGGCTATATCCTGGCCTGCTGCTCGCGTCCGAAGACCGATGTGCAGGTCGAGGCCTGAGGAAACTCCGACTCTAGAAATCCTGATAGTTCAACTCGTTGATTTCCGCGACCGGCTTGGATCGCGGGATCGATGCCGTCACGACGGGGTCGAGCAGCAGCGACACGAGCGTCTGCCGTGGTCCGCTACAGGTCGCGTCCAGAGCGATCGTTAGGTCGGGGGCGGGAAGTGGCTTGGCCGGTACGAGATCGCCCTGCGGCCAGATCTCGGCGAGCTGCACCTTGGTCATCGGCACGACATTGACGTCGATATCGGTCAGAGTACCGGGAACGCGATAGGGGCAACTCTTGTCGGAGCAGTTCTCCGACGAGACGAATTGCCAGAGGGCGTAGCTGTCCCAGTTGCCGAGCGGGAATGTGCCCTTCACGTCCGGTTTGTAGCGGGCATACCAGAGCGGCAGCCGCGACAGCAGCGGATAGAGATTGCGGTGATCGGCAATGTACTGTGCGGTGTTGTGATTGGTGTAGAGAATAGGGTAGCGCCCGGTTCTGACCTTGATATGCGCGACGAAGATCTGGGCATCGTCCAGCGACATGAACTGGGTGGGGTCCATCCCGTCAATATCCAGCACCATCAGCTCGTCCGGCTGCGGCGCGGCATAGTCGAGAAAATGATTGGCCTGATCAATGGGATTGCCCGGTCGTCCCAAATGATAAGCGCCCCATAATAGGCCATTTGTTTTCGCCAGCATGCGACGGGTTTGATACAGCTCGCGGCTGATGGCGTATTTGCGCCATATCGTCTTGCAGTGGGCAGGCGTGTCGCCCGCGGGTTTAGCGGCGCAATTATAGGTCGCCGGCAGGCCGTCCGAGGCTTTCGAGATGAAGGCGGCGATGCGCTTATCCTGCAGAAACGCACTCCAGTCGATCGTATTCAGCTCGTAAGCGTCGACGATAAGGGCGTTTTTCGGGTCCGTCCAAGGTTGATTTTCACCAGCCGATGGTTTTGTCGCCGGGCCTATGAAGCTCAGAACCGTGAGGAAGGTGCAAATCAGGGCGTGGCTCTGCCAGGATCCTTTCATGAAATAATAGTAAGGATTGCTGGTTAATCTTGGGTTAAGAAGGCAAACACTATAAGCTCGACGTGGAGCCCTCGCATAACTCCTTAGATTGGTAGGGATTTAAGGAACCAAATAGTGTGCTGCCGCGTTTCTTTTCGTCTATTCGGATATACGACGAAGCAGGCAGCGAAACCTTGCTCGGGAAGCATTCCCGACATGAAACCTATAGGCTTGAGCACAAGCCGAACCAGGGAATGGAGATAAAAATGCTTGGTTTCCGTGCGAAAATTGCGACCATAGCCGTAACGGCCGCAGTTACCTTGACGAGCTTCACGCCGTCCTTCGCCATTCAGATGCCCACGGCACCGGTCGTGCCCGCCGAAAAGTCTGTCGGCAATGTCGAGCAGGTTCAATGGCGCGACTATCGTGGCGGCTATTATCGCCGAGGTTGGTATGGCGGCTATCGCGGTTATCCGGGTTATCGTCGCGGCTATCGCTATCATGACGGCTATTGGTTTCCGCTGGCCGCTTTCGGTGCCGGCGCCTTGATCGGTGGCGCTATCGCCAGCCAGCCGCGTTACTATGAGCCGGCTCCGGCTCCGTCCGCGGGCATAAACCCTCGTCACGTCGATTGGTGTGAAGGGCGTTATCGTTCCTATCGCGCCTACGACAACACCTTCCAGCCGAATTACGGCCCGCGCCGGCAGTGCTACTCGCCGTATTTCTAAGCTACAGACAGATCAATTTCAGAAAAACGTTCGGCAGCTTCCGCGTGGGGTTGCGTGAGAGCGATAGATCTGAGAGTTGCAAACAAAAGGCCGTCCGGTTTCCGCCGGGCGGCCTTTGCATATCTCGGTCTCAGAGAATGTTGACGCGCTTCAGCAGCCACCATGCCAGCAATATGGAGGCGATGATGAAGCCGACCGCGTATCCGGTGCCGGTGGAGCCGCCCGCGAGCGGCAAGCCCGATGTATTCATGCCGAAAAAGCCGGTTACCAGCGTCGGCGGCAGCAGAAACGCCGTCATGATCGACAGGATATAGAGATGGCGATTGATCTCGGCTGAGAGCTTCGAGCCGATTTCTTCGTGCAGCAGCCTCGCGCGTTCCTGCAGCGCATAGATGTCATGCTCGACCGCCTCCAGCCGGCCGGTCAGACGCCCTGCGACGTCGTCGAAGCCGAGCGGCATCTCCTCGTCATCCGAGGCGGCGGCGTGACGCATCAGGGAAAGCACCGTGCGCAGGTGTCTGTGCAGCCGCACGATCGTCCGGCGAAGGGGCGGAAGCTGCGCGCGCTCGTCTTGCGACGTATTGCCGTGCACGAAATCTTCGATGGCGTTCAGCTCTTCGCCGATCTCGATAACGACGGAGATCAGGGCTCGCTGGAACTCCACGACCAGCGCCTCGAAAACATCCACCGGGCTTGAAAAGCGCGCCGGATTCTTTTCGATCAGCGTCCTGGCTCGGTCGAGGCTGCGAAGGGGCTGCAACCGGCTGGTAATGAGCATGCGGTCTGTCAGCGCAAAATGCAGCCAGCCGATATCATGGGTGTTGTGGGCGAACTCGCGCTGGAAATCGACCAGCGTGCCGAAAAGCATCTGCTCGTCGACGGTAATCGCGGCATGAGTTTCATGCGTGGTCAAGGCTATGCGCGCGGCATCGTTCAGCCCTGGCGCGTCGGCGAGGAAGGCCGGGACGCGGGCATCGACGAGATTGAGATGCAGCCAAAGGAAGCCGTCTCCCGCAAACAGCGTTGCCCGGTCGATATCGTCGGCTAGCCGTTCCGGCTTGTCCGAACCCGGTCGCAGACGATAGGCCCAGACGAAGCCCGGTATCTTGTTGGCGGAGATGATCGTGTTCATGGCCGGATCGTTCGCATTGTCTGAATAGTTGCCTTTAGTCTTAGTTCATGACGGTTTTTATACAAGTCTGCGGTCCCGTTGAGATATTGCACGCACCGATGCGGCAAATACGGACTGTTCCGGGCTGGCGGAAAATCGCCCTTCATGACGACCCGAGAAAAATTGACGTTTACGTAAAAATAAACTAGCAATGTTCTTCATTGCCAGCGGCTCGGGTGAGGCAGGCCAAGGACAACACTGGGCAATTCCGTTGTGAACGGAATTACGGAGCGGAGGAGACAGCATGTACAAGGCGCCCGTCAAGGAAATCGCATTCACGCTGAACCATGTTGCCGGCTTGGGGCATGCGATGGAGCAGGGCATCTTCGGCGATCTCAGCGCCGATGTCGTCGAAGCCATTCTGTTGGAGGCCGGGCGCTTCGCCGGCGAGGAAGTGGAGCCGCTGGCCGAAGCCGGCGACCGACAGGGCGCCAAACTGGTCGATGGCAAGGTGGTTCTTCCCGATGGCTGGGAGAGGCTCTATCGCGACTGGATATCAGGCGGCTGGAACGGGCTGACCGGGCCGGAGGAGTTCGGCGGGCAAGGCTTGCCGCACATGTTGAACATCGCGACGCTGGAAATGTGGAATTCCGCCTCGATGGCGTTCGGCCTCGCTCCGACACTGACCATGGGGGCTGTCGAGGCCCTGCGGGCTCATGGCAGCGAAGACCTCAAGAAGACATATCTGGCAAAGCTCGTATCTGGTGAGTGGACGGGAACCATGAACCTGACGGAGCCGCACGCAGGCTCTGATGTGGGCGCTTTGCGCTCACGCGCCGAACGTCGCGACGACGGGACGTATCGCATCTTCGGCCAGAAGATCTTCATCACCTGGGGCGATCATGAGGCCACCGACAACATCGTCCATCTGGTTCTCGCCCGCCTGCCGGACGCACCTGCCGGAACGCGCGGCATTTCGCTCTTTCTCGTGCCGAAATTCCTGGTGAACGCGGATGGCTCGCTCGGGGCGCGCAACGATTACTTCGCCCACTCGCTGGAGCACAAACTCGGCATCCACGGTTCACCGACCTGCACGCTCATCTTTGGCGACGGGAAGTATGGCAGCGAGAAGGGCGCTATCGGCTGGCTCGTCGGCGAGGAGAACAAGGGCCTCGCCTGCATGTTCACGATGATGAACAACGCGCGTCTTGCCGTCGGCATTCAGGGCGTGGCGATTGCCGAGGCGGCTACACAGAAGGCCATCGCCTATGCCAGAGAGCGGACGCAAGGCCGGGCACCGGGCACCGCGGCGACTGGAATGAGCCCCATCATCGAGCATCCCGATGTTGCCCGCATGCTGTTAACCATGAAGTCGCTGACGCAGGGGTCTCGCGCCATCTGCTATGCCTGCGCCGAGGCGATCGACATGTCGCATCGTGATCCGCAGAAGGCGAAGCACTGGCAGGAGCGCGCCGCGCTGCTGACGCCGGTCGCCAAATCCTTCTCCACCGACGCCGGGGTCGATGTTGCTTCGCTTGGCATCCAGGTCCATGGCGGCATGGGCTTTATCGAAGAGACCGGAGCGGCGCAGCTGTTGCGCGATGCGCGCATCGCGCCGATCTACGAAGGCACCAACGGCATTCAGGCCATCGACCTAGTGACCCGCAAGCTGACGATCGCCAACGGCGACCATATGCGCGGTTTCATCGCCGAACTGTGTGGGATCGCCGACGCCGTCGCCCAGTCCAATTTGAAAGGTTTCGGGGAGACTGCGCCACGGCTGCGCTCGGCCATCGACGATCTCGAAAAGGCAGGGGAATGGCTTTTGTCGAGGCAGGCGGATGGTGCTCTTGCAGAGGCTCTGGCCGGCGCCACGCCCTACCAGCGGCTCTTTGGCCTGGTGCTCACCGGAAGCTATCTCGCCAAGGGAGGACTTGCCGATGCTGCCGACGGTGAGGGGGCGAAGCGTATCGCACTCTGCCGCTTTACTGCCGAGAATCTGCTGGCTGAAACGGCGGCGCTCGCCGATCGTGTTTTGGTCGGCGCATCCAGCCTCAACGCTGCCCGTATTGCCCTTGCCTGAGGAGAGGCCATGACCGACCACATTCTGATCGAGCGTTCCGAAACGGCGCCGCATGTCCAGATCATCCGGTTCAACCGGCCGGAAAAGAAAAATGCCATTACCCGTGCGATGTATCAGGCGATGACCGACGCGCTGAAGGCTGCGGATGATACGTCTGACATCCGCGTCAACGTCTTCCTCGGCACGGAAGGCTGCTTTTCCGCTGGCAACGACATGACCGATTTCCTTGCCTTCGCAATGGGCGGCAGCATGGGCCGCGAAGTCGTGGACTTTCTGATTGCTCTGGCGAGCGCCAGGAAGCCGGTCGTTTCCGGCGTCGACGGCCTGGCGATCGGCATCGGCACGACGATCCATCTGCATTGCGATCTGACGGTTGCCTCCGACCGCAGCCTGTTCAAGACCCCTTTCGTCGACCTTGCCCTCGTTCCGGAGGCAGCGTCGAGCCTGATCGCTCCGCGCGTGATGGGACATCAGCGGGCTTTTGCCCTGCTCGCGCTCGGCGAGGGTTTCTCCGCTGCACAGGCCAAGGAAGCCGGACTGATCTGGCAGGTAACGTCGCCGGAAACGGTTGAGGCTGAAACGCTGTCGCTGGCGGCAAAACTCGCCGCCAAACCGCCGGAAGCGTTGCGGATTGCCCGAGACCTCATGCGCGGCTCGCCGGAAGCGGTCCTTGATCGCATCCAGCAGGAAGCCGGGCATTTCGCCGCTCAGCTGAAGAGTGCCGAGGCCCGCGCTGCTTTCGAAGCCTTCATGAAACGGTGAAGGCTTATTTCTCCAGCACCGCGACCACCTCGACATGCGAGGTCCATAGGAACTGGTCGATCGGCGTTACCCGCGTGATGCGGTAGCCGCCTTCGACCAGCAAAGCGAGATCGCGGGCAAGTGTCACCGGATTGCAGGAGACGGCGACGATCTTCTTGACCTGGGACCGGGCAAGCTCCTTGCATTGGAACTCCGCGCCTGCGCGTGGCGGGTCGAAGACCACGGCATCGTAGACCTTCAGTTCCTGGGCCATCAGGGGCCGGCGGAAGAGATCGCGGCGCTCGACGGTGACGGGTTTCCGGCCCTGCGTGTTGCGGGCGGCATGATCGAGTGCGGCAAGTGGCTTGTCCTCGCTTTCAACGGCGTGCACGCGCCCGATCCGCGCCAGGCGGAGCGAGAAGGTGCCGCTGCCGGCAAAGAGGTCGGCGATGCGTTTTGCCTTACCGACATGAGCGGTGACCTGCTCAGCCATGGCGTCCTCGGCCTGCTTGGTCGCTTGCGAGAAGGCGCCCGGCGGCGGGGCAACCTGCACGCCGCCGAATTCGATCATCGGCTTTGCCGGCTCCACCAGGATTTCGCCGTTCAGCGATACGCGCGCGATGCCGCGAAGCGACAATACGGTTTCGACCGTGCTGCGGCGCTGCTTGTCCGAAAGCGACTTGATGCCATCGACGGCCAGGTCGAGCCCGGTCAAGGTCTCCAGCACCGAAATACGGAAGGCTTCGGCATTGATGGCCATAGCCGCTGCGATGGCCTTGATGGCCGGCAGGCGCGCCATGATGCCGGCAGAGGCGATGGGGCATTCCTCGATGGCGACGATGTGGTGGCTTTCGGCTTGGTTGAAGCCGATCAGCATTTCTTTTTCGGTCTTTCGCGCGGCGAAGACGACTCTGCGCCGCTCGCCGGGATGCGCCGCGACGATATCGTCGACCTCCGGCGTGAGGCCCTTGGAGCGTAGCGCATCGACGACGAGCTGGCGCTTGAAGGCGCGATAGGGCGCATCGGCATAGTGCTGCAGCGTGCAGCCGCCGCACGTGCCGTTGACGCCGTGCGGGCCGAAATGCCGACAGTGCGGCTCCTGCCGGTCCGGCGAAGCGGTCGTGATCGACATCAGCGTGCCCTGGCTTTTCACCCGCGCGATGGCGACGGTTTCGCCCGGCAGCGTGAAGGGCACGTAGATCGGTCCATCGGCGCCCTGTGCTATGCCGTCGCCCTGACCGCCGAGCTTCTGGATGGTGACGTTTTCGGTGCTCATGGCTTGATCCCTGCAAGAAGAAATTCGTGGTTGCCGTCACCGCCCGCAATCGGCGAGTCGATAAGACCCAGGCTACGCCAGCCCATGTCCTCAACAAACCAGCGCTCGAGTTCGGCGGCGACTGATGGAGCGGAGGAGGGGTCCTTCAGCAGCCCGCCTTTGCCGATCGCATCCCGGCCGGCCTCGAATTGCGGCTTCACAAGAAGCGCCGCGCGCGCACCCGGCTCGGCAAGAACGAGCGCTGGCGCCAGGGCTAGTTTCAGCGAGATGAAGGACACATCGGACACGACGAACGAAATGGGTCGGCCAATATCTTCGGCGGCAAGGTTGCGGGCGTTCAGCCCTTCGACATTGGTCACCCGCGGATCGGCCGAAATGCGCGGGTGCATCTGGCCATGACCGACATCGATCGAAGTGACATGGTCTGCGCCGCGCTCTAGCAACACTTCGGTAAAGCCCCCTGTCGACGCGCCGACATCGAGGCAGCTTTGTCCACGCGGATCGAGGCCGAAATGGTCGAGAGCGGCCACCAGTTTCAAGGCGGCGCGCGAGACATAATCCTGGGCAGGATCGTCGATGCCGATCTGCGCCTCTTCGGTAAACAATGCGCCCGGTTTGGTCACGACTTTGCCGTCCACGGTCACGGTGCCGCGTTGAATGGCATCGCGCGCACGGGAGCGGCTGGCGAAGAGCGAAAGGGAGACAAGAAGCTGGTCGAGGCGTTGCGGTTCAGACATAGGCTGTCCATGCCGGTCAATGCGGTGCGTTGCAAGCCTTTTGTGCTGATCGCGGCGTTGACGGCGGATTGCGGCTGGCCTTAATTGAACAAATCAGCGGCTGGGGAGCAACATGCGAAAAATCGGTGGCTATGCGGCGCTATTGGCGATGTTTGCGGCGCCAGCCTTGGCGAATGATACCATGGCCGAATTGAGGACGGGCGGTCTCGCCTATGTCCGCACCGGCGATATCAGCATGGCCCAGGAAAAGCTGTTCATTTCGCCAGCCGAAGTCCGCGTCGATTACATCTTCGAAAATACCTCCGACAAAGAGGTGGAGAGCATCGTCGCTTTCCCGATGCCCGATATCAAGGGCGATGTCGATAGCACGGTCGATGCCGGCAATGTCGACGCAGACAATTTCCTCGGTTTCACGGTGACGCAGGACGGCAAGGTCATAACGCCAACCCTGCAGCAAAGGGTGACCGTCGCCGGTGTCGACATGACAGATGAGCTGAAGGCGCATGGCGTGCCATTGTTGCCGCTGAGCAGCGCGGCAATGGATGCCGCCGCCAAGCTGCCCGCCGACGTGCTGGAAGACTGGACGGCGCGCGGCCTGATTACCGACGACGAATACGACAATGACGGTCAGGGGATGAAGCATCATCCGACGCCGATGTGGACGCTGCATACGACCTATTGGTGGCGCACCAAGTTTCCAGCCAAGGCCAAGATCGTTGTCCAGCATCGCTATAAGCCAAGCGTCGGGGGCACCGTGGCCATCACCTTTGCCGGCGAGGAAGAGTATCAGACGCAGCAGCTGCAGGCCTATCGCGGCAGATATTGTCTCGACGAGGCTTTCCTGAAGACTGCGACCAAGCTCGCCGCCGCCGCCGACAAGGGTGGCCGCACGTACACGGAAAGCTGGATCTCCTATGTGCTGACGACAGGTGCCAATTGGTCGGGCCCGATCAAGCATTTCGAACTGACCGTGGATAAGGGCAGCCCGGAAAACTACATCAGCTTCTGCGGCAAGGACATCAAGAAAACCGGTCCGACCACCTTCCAGATGACGGCCCAGGATTTCTATCCGGAGCACGACCTCGATATTTTGATTCTCGCTGCGACACCCGTCAATTGAAGCTTGTCCGCATATGGCGCGACCACCTGGGAGCGACTGCGAATCGCTCGAGCAAGATGGTTGTCAAAAGACCGCCGCATGACGCGAGTCTCATCGATTCGCTGATTTTCGGCAGGCGAAGCCGGTTTTGCACAGGCTGTATAGGATCCTGCCATGCCGCGCCTGTCTTATCTTGGCGCAGTCCTATCACCTGACGATAATGCTCCTTCCCTTGATAAGCAGAGCCTTCGGCGGACGAGTTCGTTTTCCACGGGTCGGCGGACCATTCTTTGGTCAAGATTTATTAAATATTTGATCGGCGGCACGGTTGCTCTCAATGGCGAACAGCCATTTTTATAAGCGCGGAATGATCGCCTAGGGAGATTCGAATGGGACAGCTCGTCCGAGTTCCGGCCAATGAAACGCAAAGGCTTTTGGCCGTACGCTCTCTGAATGCTATTCACAGCAGTCCGACGCCAGAGCTTGCCACCCTTGCCGAGCTGGCGAGAAGCGTGTTCGAAACCCCCTATGCTGCGATCAACATCATCGACGAGGACTGGCAGCGCATCGCAGGGCAGGCCGGTCTGAAGATCACCGAGTGCTCGCGTGATATGTCGATCTGTACCCGGGTGGTATTCGACGACGGGCTATTGGTTATTCCCGATCTGGTCGAGGATCCGGAATTGAAGACCGCACCCTTTGTGCTCGACGATCCCTGCTTCCGCTTCTATGCCGGCGCGCCGGTCAGATTGGAAAATGGCCTACCCGTCGGCGCGTTCTGCATTCTGGATCAGAAGGCAAGAGGTTTTTCCGAAGGCGAGCAGCGTAGCCTCACGCAGTTTGCGCAGATCGCAAGCGCACTCCTGCGTCTCCAGAAGAACAATCTGCTGATGGGCATCGCCGAAAACGGCCTGCGCACGGCCGCCATGACGGACCCTCTGACCAGTTTCTTCAATCGGTCGGCGCTGGAAGGCATCGTCGATGGAGCCTTGAGTGCCGCCATCTCAGCCGGCCGGAGCTTTGGCGTTCTCTATCTGGACATGGATGGCTTCAAGGCGATCAACGACCGCTTCGGTCACAATGTCGGCGACGAGGTGCTGTGCGAAGCGGCGTCGCGCATCCGTTCCGTCATCCGTGCCGATGATATCGTCGTGCGCATGGGCGGCGACGAATTCGCCGTTTTCGTTCCGGACCTGCCGGAGGGGAGCGCACTCATTTCCCTGTCCGAACGGCTGCTGGCTGCTTTCCGGGCGCCATTCGCGGTAGAGGGCGTGTCCATCTTTGCCCGGCTGAGCATCGGTGCTGCCATTGCGCCGCGGGATGGGACGACGCGCGCACTGCTGCTGCGCAACGTCGATGCCGCCCTGTATCAGGCAAAGGCAGCCGGCCGCGATCGTGTGGCAGTGTTCGGCTCCTGAGGATCACAGAACAAAGGCGGTGCGTGGTGACGCCGCCAGCGCGGCTGGTTAACCAGCCGCTTCTACGATTCTGCCGCGACCAAGCGCACGGAACACTGTTTGCACGATGCCGGCCCGGTCGATGCCGGCCTTGGCGTTCATGGCTTCGGGCTTGGCCTGTTCCATCCAGATATCGGGCATGACGAGCGAGCGGATCTTCAGTCCGTTGTCGAGCAGGCCTTCGCTTGCGAGGAACTGCATGACCTGGCTGCCGAAGCCGCCGACGGAGCCTTCCTCGATGGTGATCAGCATCTCGTGGTGGGCCGCAAGCTGTCGGATGAGGTCGTGGTCCAGCGGCTTGGCGAAGCGCGCATCCGCGACCGTCGTCGACAGGCCGGCGGCATCGAGATCCTCGGCGGCGGCGAGGCTGTCGGCCAAGCGCGTTCCGAAGGATAGCAGCGCGACTTTCGAGCCCTGCTTGACCACGCGTCCCTTGCCGATTTCGAGGATCAGACCGCGTTCCGGCAATTCGATACCGACACCTTCGCCGCGCGGATAACGGAAGGAGATCGGGCCGAGGTCATAGGCTGCGGCAGTCCGCACCATATGCTTCAGTTCCGCCTCGTCGGCTGCAGCCATGACGACAAAACCGGGCAGGGTGGAAAGGAAGGTGGTGTCGAAGGAGCCGGCATGCGTCGGTCCATCGGCGCCGACGAAGCCGGCGCGGTCGATCGGGAAGCGCACCGGCAGTCCCTGGATCGCCACGTCGTGCACCACCTGGTCGTAGGCGCGCTGCAGGAAGGTGGAATAGAGGGCGGCAAAGGGCTTGTAGCCTTCGGCAGCAAGGCCTGCCGCAAAGGTTACGGCATGCTGCTCGGCAATGCCGACATCGAAGCAGCGCTTGGGGAAGAATTCCTGCAGCTTGTCGAGTCCCGTGCCGTTCGGCATGGCAGCGGTAATCCCGACGATCTTTTCGTCGAGTGTTGCTTCCTGTACCAGGGCGTCGGCGAAGACGCTCGTATAGCTCGGCGCGTTCGGCTTCACCTTGGTCTGCGTTCCGGTGATGACATCGAACTTGTTGACGCCGTGATATTTGTCGGCGGCGGCTTCTGCTGGCGGATAACCCTTGCCCTTCTGCGTTACGACATGGATCAGCACGGGTCCCTGCGCATTGTCGCGGACATTGCGCAGCACGGGCAAGAGATGCTCGAAGGAATGGCCGTCGATCGGGCCGATATGGTAGAAGCCCATCTCCTCGAACATCGTCCCGCCGGTCACATAGCCCCGTGCGTGTTCGACTGCCCGCGTGATGGCGCGGTCGACCTTCTTGCCGAGATAGGCCGTCAGTTTCTTTCCAAAATCCCTGAAGCCCATATAGGTGCGGCCGGAGGCGAGGCGGGCGAGATAGGCGCTCATCGCCCCCGTCGGCGGGGCGATCGACATGTCGTTGTCGTTGAGGATGACGATCAGTCGCGCATCGAGCGCGCCGGCATTGTTCAGGGCTTCATAGGCCATGCCGGCCGACATGGCGCCGTCGCCGATGACTGCGATGACGCGGCGGTCGGTCTTGTCGAGGTCGGCGGCAACCGCCATGCCGAGACCGGCGGAAATGGATGTCGACGAATGCGCGGCACCAAACGGGTCGTATTCGCTTTCGGCGCGGCGCGTGAAGCCGGAAAGGCCGTCTTCCTGGCGCAGCGTGCGAATGCGATCGCGCCGCCCGGTCAGGATCTTGTGCGGATAACACTGATGCCCGACATCGAAGATCAAGCGATCGTTCGGCGTGTTGAAGACGCTGTGAATGGCGATGGTGAGTTCGACGACGCCGAGGCCGGCGCCGAGATGCCCGCCCGTGCGAGACACTGCATCAATCATCTCATCGCGGACCTCGCGTGCGAGCTGCGGCAGGTCCCGATCGTCCAGCTTCCGCAGATCGGAAGGATATTGGACCTGATCGAGCAGGGGCGTCTGTGGCATCTGTGTCAAGGCGGAAGCCTCTTTCTTGCTATTCTTGGGCGGCGATCCGCCTTTACGTCAAAACAAATTGCGACAAAAGGCGCCGAATTCAAGGTGATCCCGAACACGAAACATGTGGGATTGTCATGAACCCGTCAGCCTTCCGGCAGGGGGATGAATTCTTCCTCGTCGCCCGGCACGATGTCGAAGCGGCCTGTGCGCCATTCTTCCTTGGCTTTTTCAATCCGCTCTTTGGAAGACGACACGAAATTCCACCAGATATAGCGCTTCGAATTGAGCGCCGCACCACCAAAAAGCATGATGTGACAGCCTTTTTCTGCAGCTTCCAGTGTAATGGCATCGCCTGGGCGGAAAACCAGGAGCTGATCCTGTGCGAAGCGGTCGCCGGCAACGACGAGCGAGCCGGAGAGGATATAGACGGCCCGTTCCTCATGTGCCGCGCTAAATGGAAACTTCGCGCCCGCCTGCAGCTGAAGATCGACATAGAGCGTATCGGAGAAGGACTTTACCGGCGAGGTAAGGCCCTCGAAGCTGCCGATCACCACGCGCCCGGTGACGCCGCCGTCGGCGATCTCAGGCAGATCATCCTTTTCAGTGTGGGCGAAAGCGGGGTCGATCTCCTCCTTGTCGTCGGGCAGAGCCAGCCAGGTCTGCAGGCCGGACATGGCAAACGGATGGTCGCGCAGGTTTTCTGGCGTGCGCTCCGAATGCACGATGCCGCGTCCTGCCGTCATCAGATTGACGTCGCCCGGACGGATGACCTTCGCCGTGCCGAGGCTGTCGAGATGCCGGATCTCGCCGTCGAACAGGTACGTGACCGTGGAAAGGCCTATATGCGGGTGCGGGCGCACGTCGAGCGCTTCGCCGGGCCGCAGAATGGCCGGGCCCATGCGGTCGAAGAAGATGAACGGCCCCACCAGCCGCCGCCGGCTGCTCGGAAGCGCGCGCCGTACGGAAAAGCCGCCGAGGTCGCTGGTGCGCGGAATAATGAGATTTTCGATTGCGTCGCAGGCGAAGGCATCGCCGGCCTGAGGATCTTTGCCTGGGAAGAAAGACATATCGGCTCTCCTTTCGGTTGGCGTTCAACCTACCGGGAATGTCAGGCAAACTCAAATTTTCCCGCTTGCCTTACTGCCCGTCCAGCGGTTCCGTGCCCTGCGGCTTGCCGGCGCGGTCGAGCCTGATCTTTTCGATGCGGTTCTCGGCGGCCGAGAGCAGCGCCTCGCAATGCTTCTTCAGCGCTTCGCCGCGCTCGTAGATGGAAATGGACTCATCGAGCGCCACATCGCCGCGTTCGAGCCGAGCAACGATGCTCTCGAGCTCCGCCACGGCCTTCTCGAAGGAATAGCCTGAAACATCTACCTTGGCGTTCTCGCTCATCGTCAACCCTTCATCATGCGTAGAATATGCATCCCCGCCGACTCGGCGAGGCCTTCCAGATCATAGCCGCCTTCGAGCAGGCTGACGACCCGATTGTTGGCACTGCGGTCTGCGACCTCAAGCAGCCGTCCCGTCGCCCAGTCGAAATCTTCGCCGGTGAGGTTCAATTGGGCCAGCGGATCGCGGTGATGGGCGTCGAACCCGGCCGAAATGATGATGAGGTCGGGGCGGAAATCATATAGCGCCGGCAGCACGCGCGACTTGAAAGCCTCGCGGAAATGGTCGCCGCCGGTGTTGGGGGAAAGCGGCGCATTGACGATGGTGTTGTGCGCGCCGCGATCGTCTTTCTTGCCCGTACCCGGGTAGAGCGGCATCTGGTGGGTCGAGCAGAAGAGCACGGATGGATCATCCCAGAAAATGTCCTGCGTGCCGTTGCCGTGGTGGACGTCCCAATCGACGATGGCGACGCGCTCGGCGCCATGGACCTTTTGTGCATGACGGGCCGCGATCGCCGCATTATTGAAGAAGCAGAAGCCCATCGCCGTGGATTTTTCGGCATGGTGGCCCGGCGGCCGGGCCGCGACGAAGACATTGTCCGCAGCACCCGTAAACACGTCGTCGACCGCCGCCATGGCGCCGCCGACACCGTGCATGATCGCCTGCAGCGTCTTCGGGCTTGCGTAGGTGTCGGCCTCGATCTGGTGGATCTCGCCGTCGTCGCCCTTGTCCGGCATCGAGCGCAGGACGAACTCCAGATGCTCTTCCGGGTGTGCGAGCAAGACCGCTTCCTCGAGCGCGGCAGGCGCCTTGCGCCGGTCCAGCCGCTCGAAATTCGGATGTTCCAGCGCGATGTTCAGCGACCGCAGCCTGTCGGGCCGCTCCGGGTGGCCCGGCGGGACAATATGTTCAAGAAAGATCGGGTGTTCGTAAAGACGTGTGCTCATGGGGCCAATCTATAGAAGAGGTGTGACGCCTATTACAGGACATGGACAATGTCACTACGATGTCAACAATCCATCTTAACCACTTTGGCAGGGCGCCCGTTTACTTATCAAGGGGCGGTGTTAAGCTTTCATTAAGGTCAGTATGGCGTCGGCCAGGGTTGTTGCGTGATGATGAATATAGAGCGATCCGATGTCATCGAGGTAAGGGTGCCGCCGCGCGACGTCGACCGGCACGGGCACATGTTCATCGCCTCCTACATCTCGCAGGCGGAGACGGCGCTTTCGAATTTCTGGCGCACGCGACCCCTGGTCGATGACGAGCCCATCTATGTGGCCAGGAAGGCATCCTGTTCGCTGCACAGGGCCCTTCGTTACGATGATCTTGCGCGTTTCTCGGTCAGCGTCAACAAGATCGGCGGAAAGTCGATCGGCTTCGTCGTTGCTGTCGAAACCGGCAACGAACTGGCGGCCGAGGTGGAAATCCTATGGCTCGCGGTCCGCGGCGAGGAGCATGAACCCGTCTCGCTGCCGGAAGACACACGCGATTGGCTCTACAGATATCTGGCGTGAACTATGCCGAAGTTAGGTAGAGGATCGGAGTGTGATTTGGAGTCTAGGAAAGTGCTGAGACTCACAACATTATCTATATCGAACTTTCGACAGTGCTATTTCTGATTCTTGGTGTGATTGCGAAAATGAATGGGAAAAACGACCTCTCCCTTATAGACGCAATAGAATATGTAAATGTATAAACAACCAGCGATATACATCGCCAAATCGGACTTAAGGATACCAACTATAAATAAGAAGAATGCAAATAAAATAGCTAGAAATATAAGGCGTATTACCTTTTCACGAAAAGGCATAATTCTTAGTTCTGTAATTTCGCGCGATTTCTTCATGTCAATACATTAAGGATGGTGCTGACGAAAACTACTATCCGCTTTTGCTGGAATCATCTTAGCTCCGCTGCGGCAGCAGCGGGTGACCGGCCATTACGGCGCGTCCGACGAGCGCTGCCACGGCTGCCTTGACGACGTCGCCGGGCACGAAACCCAGCGATCCGAAAAATGCCTTGCCGAAGCCGATATTGATGGCGAGCCAGGCGATACCGAAGGCATAGAGCACCACAACGCCGCCGACGACAGCCGCGATGAAGAAGCCGACGCCTTGTGCGAGGTTGCTCTGCTCGGGCTTTACCAGCCGCTCGGAGAGGTAGCCGGTAACGAATGCCGCGAAAATCCAGCCGACGAAAAAGCCGGCAGTTGGGCCAGCGAACACGGCAAGGCCGCCACGGCCGCCCGACAAGACCGGCAGGCCGATCGTCACGAGGACGACGACCAGCAGCACGGCAATCGTGCCGCGCTTGGCGCCAAGTACGACGCCGGCGAGCATGACGCCGAGCGACTGCGCTGTGATCGGCACGGGAATGATGCCGATCGGGATCGGTGGCAGCAGGCCGAGCGCCACGATGATGGCGGCAAACAGCGCCGAAAGGACGAGGTCGCGGGTGTTCATGCCGGCTCCTTGCGAAACAGATCTGTGTTCATTGCCGCCGAATTCCGCGCGCGTCAATCGCTGCGGCAATATTGTCCGCATCGCGCAGCGTCAGGATGATCAGCGGGACGAGCGTCGTGGGCAGGCTCACTTTGATCCCGCGCGCCTGATGCGCTTCACGGATCGCCCGATAGCGATCGAGAATTTCCGGCACGAAACGGATGACGAGACCGACGGCAAGCCCGATATCGGCCGCCTTGAGCAGGCCGATCTTTTCGAGTGGCATGGCGAGTGCCGTAATCTCGTCGATGAAGGCGGACATCGATGTCGTTGCGGTCACTGCGGCGGCGAACAGCGCGAGCGCCGTCAGTCTGAGCGCCGTGACGATGGCGATGTGGAGCGGGCCAAAGAGCGCCGCAAAGACCGCCAGCACCGCAATCGAGATGAGGATTGGCCGCAGCCGCTTCAGCGCTTCTCCGACAGGCAGACCGCTGCGAAAATAAAGGCCGGCACCGGCAAGATTTGCGCAGGCGAGCACCGGGATGGACTGGGTCAGGAACAGCAGGAGGCCGAGTGCGGCAAGCGCAAGCAGCTTCGCACGCGGCGAGAGCCGATGCATCCATGTATCCGCATCCACATGCAGCGTCTGCATCAGCTCGCCATCTCCTTGTAACGGGCGATGGCCTCCGTTGCGGGCGCATCGGCGACAAGCCGTCCCTGATCGAACAGCAGCACCCGGTCGAAATCCTCAAGCAGCGGCAGGTCGTGGCTGATGACGATGACGTTTTCCGGCAGCGTTGCCATGGTATTCTGCACGAGCGACCGGTTCTTGAGATCGAGCTGATTGGTCGGTTCGTCGAGAATAAGGATATCGGGGCCGGTCACGAGCACCGAGCAGAGCGCCGCCATCTGCAACTCGCCCCCCGAAAGCTCATGCGCGCGCCGCGAACCAAGATGGCCGACGCCAAAGCGATCGAGAATGCTATCGACGGCCGTTTCGATTTGCGCCTTGTCGTATCCGCGCGCCTTGAGCCCGAAGGCGATGTCGTCCCGCACGATGGGCAGGATGATCTGGTTCTGCGGCGACTGAAAGATATAGCCGACCCTTCCAAGGACCTTGGCGGCATCACCGACGGTGTCGAGCCCGTCGACCGAGATGCGGCCGGTTGTCGGTTTGATGAGGCCGTTGATCAGCCGCGCGAAAGTCGTCTTGCCGGAGCCGTTAAGCCCGATGACACCGATGCGGCGTTCCCGAAGCGTCAGGCTCAGCGGAAACAGCGCGGTGCGCACGCCGTAATCGACGCCGGCATTTTCGAAGCGGATGTCCAAGCTGCTTCCCTATTCGGTCGTGTGATCGCGGAGCTATAGCGCATCGCATCGAATTATCAAATCGGTGCCTCTTTGAAAGCATGGGAATTTATGCCTATGATCTGCCTATGACGAATCTGCTTTCGAATCGTGACGCCCGCCGCGTGTTCCTTGCCAAGCAGGGGCTCGCCAACCCACCGAACCGCGCCTTAAGCAAGGCGGGTTTGCTGCAGCTCATCCATGATATCGGCTTCGTGCAGGTCGACAGCATCGGCACCGTCGAGCGCGCCCATCACCAGATCCTGTTTTCGCGCAACCAGACCTATCGACGCGAGCACCTGACGGAACTCTTGGAAAAGGATGGCGCGCTCTTCGAGAATTGGACGCATGACGCCTCCATCCTGCCGAGCGCCTTTTTCGTCTATTGGAAGCATCGCTTTCGTCGCGAGGAGGTCTCGATCGTCGAGCGCTGGCGAAAATGGCGAGGGGAGGGGTTCGAAGCCGCCTTCGATGAAACCTACGAACGCGTACTGAAGAACGGCGCCATTACCGCACGCGAGGTCAAGGCGGAGGATCACGTCTCCGGCGGCTGGTGGAACTGGCATCCGAACAAGACGGCGCTCGAATATTTCTGGCGTACCGGCAGGTTCGCGATTGCAGGCCGCAGCAATTTCCAGAAGGTCTACGACCTCGTCGAGCGCGTTCTGCCGCGTCATTTCCACGAGCCGGAAGTGGAGCATGAGGAGTTCGTCGATTGGGCTTGCCGCAGCGCGCTGCAGCGGCTTGGCTTTGCCACCTCGGGCGAGATCGCTGCCTTTTGGGATCTGGTGACGCCGCTTGAGACCAAGAACTGGGTCGAGACGCATCGCGATGAGCTGACCGATGTGCTGATCGAGCCCGTCGGCGGCGGCAAGGCGCGCCCGTCCTATGCCTTCCAAGATTTCTACGAGACGCTCGATAATCACCCGGAAGCACCGGCGCGCATCCGCGTCCTAAGCCCTTTCGATCCGACATTGCGGGATCGCAACCGCACCGAACGCCTGTTCGGCTTCTTCTATCGCATCGAGATTTTCGTGCCCGAGCCCAAGCGCGAATATGGCTATTACGTCTTCCCGCTGCTCGAGGGAGACCGGCTGATCGGACGGATCGACATGAAGGCCGACCGCAAGGCGAGCACTCTCGACGTCAAGCGCTTGTGGCTGGAGCCGGGTATCAAGGCCTCCGCTGGCCGGCTGGAGAAGCTGGAAGCTGAGTTGGAGCGCGTCGCCCGCTTCACCGGCGTAGAAAAGGTCGTATTTCTCGAAGGCTGGCGGGGCGCGTAACACGTTTGCTTCATTCGCTCGAAAGAGCGTATTCGAAAAGGGGAGAGCCTGTTGTCGTCGCCAGTTCTTGAGGGCCGCAATGTCAGGCTCCGCCCGCCCTGTGACGAAGATGCCGATGTGCGCTTCTCCCTGGGCACAAATGCCGAAATCTCGGAGATGTATGGCATCGATAAGGACGATATCAAGCCCATGACCCGCGAGGGTGCGGCCCGATGGGTGCAATGGCTCTCCGAGCGTCCACACACATGGGTCATCGAGATCGATGGAGCCTTCGCCGGCGAAATCAGATTGGACAGCGTCAACTTGCAGGACAGGCGTGCGACGATGGCGATCGGCATCAGCAATCCCGCCTTGCTTGGCAAAAGTTTTGGCACCGAAGCGATCACTCTTCTCCTGCGCCATGCCTTCGCGGAGATGAAGCTGCATCGCATCGGAATACGCGTGCTAGCCTATAACAAGCGCGCTATCCGCGCCTATGAGAAATGCGGCTTCATTGTCGAAGGAAGAGAGCGTGAGACAGTTTACGTCAAAGGCAGCTGGCATGACGACATCATGATGGGTCTTTTAGATCGCGAGTTCTTCGCACGCGATACTGTCCCGTCAGCGAATGTAGAATGACACTGACAATGATCCGTTGCGATTGCGGTTGATCGCAACGGATGAGATGCGGCGGCAAGAGCTAATCAGCAGATTTCCGTCTTCGCAATCTTGATGCCGAAGCCTTCGAGGCCGACATAGTGTCGTTCGCGGCTGGTGAGCAGCTTGATCGAGCTGACGCCGAGATCCTTCAGGATCTGCGCGCCGAGGCCGATCTCAAGCCATTCATTGTCGCGTGCCTGCGCTTCGGCGTGGCTTTCCCGCTCCGCCTGACGCGTCTTGCGGTTGTTGTCGGAATGTCCGACGCCAACGGAGCCCTCACGCAAATAGACGATGATGCCGCGGCCCTCTTCGGCGATCTTTTTCATGTAGAAGTCGACGGGCCTGCGCTTGCCGAAAATATCTTCGGCAACGATTTCCGGATGCAGGCGCACCGGAATGTCGATGCCGTCGCGGATGTCGCCGAAAACAACGGCGAGGTGCTGCATTGGGTCCCACGGCAGCGAATAGGTGTGGGCGCGTGCCTTGCCGAACGGCGTGTCGATATCGAAGCTGGCGCCAAGTTCGATTAGCGTTTCCTTGCGCTGGCGATAGGCGATGAGATCGGCCACGGAGACCATCTTCAACTCGTGCTGCTCAGCAAACGTGGCCACCTGTGGGCCGCGCATCACCGTGCCGTCATCATTGACGAGTTCGCTGATGACGCCGATAGGCGGCAGACCGGCCAGCTTGCAGAGATCGACTGCGGCTTCGGTATGGCCCGAGCGCATCAGCACGCCACCTTCGCGTGAAACCAGCGGGAAGATATGGCCGGGGCGAACGAAATCGGCGGGACCGACATTCGGATTGGCGAGGTTGCGCACCGTCAGCGTCCGGTCGTCGGCGGAAATGCCCGTCGTCGTGCCGTGCTTGAAGTCGACGGAAACGGTGAAGGCGGTGGTATGGGCGGAATCATTCTCCGCCACCATGGCGTTGAGGTTCAGCCGCTTGGCTTCCTCGCGCGGCATCGGCGTGCAGACGATGCCGGATGTATGGCGAACGATGAAAGCCATCTTCTCGGGCGTGCAGTGAACCGCAGCGACGATCAGGTCACCCTCGTTTTCACGATCGTTGTCGTCCATGACAACGACGATCTCGCCGGCCTCGAACGCCCGGATGGCATCGACAACACGCTTCTGGTCGTAAGGCATCTCGAAATTCCTATCTTTCCCGGCCCGTCTGGCCACGGTCCCTCAAATAATGATCGGCAATGGCGCAAGCAACCATGGCTTCGCCGATCGGCACGGCGCGAATGCCGACGCACGGGTCATGGCGACCCTTGGTGCGCACATCGACATTATGGCCGTCGGCATCGATCGACTGACGTTCCGTCAGGATCGACGAGGTCGGCTTGATGGCAAAGCGGGCGATCACCGGTTCGCCGGTGGAAATGCCGCCCAGAATGCCGCCGGCGTGATTGGAGAGAAAGATGCGCTTGCCGTCGTTGCCCATACGCATTTCGTCGGCATTTTCCTCGCCGGTCAGTTCGGCGGATGCGAAGCCTTCACCGATCTCGACGCCCTTGACCGCGTTGATCGACATCAGCAGCGAGGCGATATCCTGATCGAGCTTGCCATAGATCGGGGCGCCGAGGCCTGCCGGCACGCCTTCGGCCACGACTTCGACAACTGCGCCGATAGAGGAGCCGGCCTTGCGAATGCCGTCGAGATAGTCTTCCCAGACCGGCACGATTTCGGGATCGGGGGCAAAGAAGGGGTTCTGATCCACCTGCGCCCAATCCCAGTTGGCGCGGTTGATCTTGTGCTTGCCGATCTGCACCAGCGCGCCGCGGATCGTGACGCCGGGCACGACGAGACGGGCAATGCCGCCTGCCGCAACGCGCGCCGCCGTTTCGCGTGCCGACGAGCGGCCGCCGCCGCGATAGTCGCGGATGCCGTATTTGACGTCATAAGTATAATCGGCATGGCCGGGGCGATAGCGCTTTGCGATCTCGCCATAATCCTTCGAGCGCTGGTCGGTGTTCTCGATCAGCATCGAGATCGGTGTGCCCGTCGAGATCATCGTCTCGCCGTCTTCGTCGAACATCACACCCGACAGTACCTTGACCAGATCGTCCTCACGCCGCTGCGTGACGAAGCGCGACTGGCCCGGTTTGCGCTTGTCGAGCCAGACCTGAAGATCCTCCAGTTTGAAGCGCAGGCCGGGGGGGCAACCGTCAACGACGCAGCCGAGCGCCGGGCCGTGGCTTTCGCCCCAGGTGGTAACGCGGAAAAGATGACCGAATGTATTGTGCGACATGGAAAACGACCGGATTGGTGCAGCCTGACGAACAGACCGCGTCTTCTCTTTTGCAATTGCGGCACACTCATAGGCCAAAATGCCGGCAAGACAAAATCTTTCTTTCCGCCATCGCGGAAACGGTTTCCGGCCCAGTCTTGCGTTCGCCATCGACATGGTAAACAAAGATTAATCCAGATTGTGGATTGTGACAGTACATTCATCAATTGGGCGGGCGAAGCCACTATTGAGGGCAACTTCCGCCATATTCGAAGTGTTATCTGCGCCGCATAAGAAATCACAAGTAAATCGACCTGAAGGGTAACGACCATGCGCTTTTTCGTAGCGACGCTTTTGGCCACGGCAAGCCTCTTTGCTCCTGTCGCAGCTTTCGCTGAAAGTGCTGATGTCGAGTCCACGATCAAGAAGGTCGATACGCAGAATTTCAGCATCACGCTGGACGACGGCAAGAACTATCAGGTGCCTGAGGATTTCGACTTCAACGGCCTGAAGGCCGGCGTCAAGGTCGTGGTTTTCTACACGGAAGTCGACGGCAAGCGCGTCGTCAACGATCTCGATATCGTTCAGTAAGCTTGGTGCCGCCACGCCACTGGCGGCGGTGCTTGAAGACGTCAGGCTCGTGCTGATGCGCGGCTTTAGCAATTCCGGGCGGAAGCCCGTCGAGTGTCCTCGAACTAGCCTACATCCAGCCGATAATCTTCATCTCCGGGTCGACTTTCAGGATCTGGTCCTGATGGATTGGGATTTCGGCCGCCTCTTCCTTTGCAACATCGCCGATCAGGCGGAACAGCGTGCGGATGACACCGCCATGCGAGACGCAAACGGTGGGGCGCTCGATCGATGTCAGCCAGGAGCCGACACGCCAGGAGAGGATTTCGTAGCTTTCGGCGTCATCGCCAGGCGGGATGAAGTCCCATTTGTGAGCCTTGCGCTCCGCAAGCCTGTCCGGCTCCGTGGCCTTCAGCTCCTTGAGCGTGAAACCTTCCCAGGCGCCGAACGATACTTCGATCAGCCGGTCGTCGGTCTCATAGCCCTTGGGCGGCAAGCCCATGGCGCCGCGAACGATCTCCATCGTTTCGCGCGTACGCCGCAACGGGCTTGCGACGAAATCGAATGGCTGGTTTTCGAATGCCAGTATCTCGCCGAGGTCGACGCCGTTCTGCCGCGCCTGTTCGCGGCCGATGGCATTGAGGTCGATGTCCTTCTGCCCCTGCAGACGGCGCTCGGCATTCCAGTCTGTCTGACCGTGACGTATCACATAGAGGATTGGCGACACGGTCAGTCTTCCTGTTGATCAGTCCTTCGCGACGGAAATGTCAGGCGCGTCCACAGCCTTCATGCCGACCGTGTGGTAGCCGGAATCGACGTGGTGGATTTCACCCGTAACGGCCGTCGACAGATCGGACAGCAGGTAGAGGGCCGAGTTGCCGACTTCGTCGATCGTGACGGTCCGCTTTAGCGGCGCATTGTACTCGTTCCACTTCAGTATATAGCGGAAGTCGCCGATGCCGGAAGCTGCGAGCGTCTTGATCGGACCAGCCGAGATCGCGTTGACGCGGATGCCGCGGTTGCCGAGATCGACTGCGAGGTAGCGTACACTTGCTTCAAGAGCCGCCTTTGCGACACCCATGACGTTGTAGTGCGGCATGACCTTCTCTGCACCGTAATAGGTGAGGGTGATCATGGAGCCGCCGTCATTCATGATTCGCTCGGCGCGCTGTGCAACTGCCGTGAAGGAATAGACGGAAATGTCCATCGTCTTCGTGAAGTTGTCGCGGCTGGTATCGAGGTAACGGCCGGTTA
This sequence comes from Martinezella lusitana, assembly GCF_014207095.1. Lineage (GTDB taxonomy): Bacteria > Pseudomonadota > Alphaproteobacteria > Rhizobiales > Rhizobiaceae > Rhizobium > Rhizobium lusitanum_B. The sequence goes on from NZ_JACHBG010000001.1 coordinate 220,613, forward strand.
GCTCGTCCTTGTCCGAGAAAGCGATGGCGTGCACGACGAAGTCGATCTTGCCCCATTTCGCTTCCAGCGTGTCGATGACGGCATCGATCGTCGCCGGCTCGGTGACGTCGCAATGGCCCGCCATGAAGGCGCCGAGTTCCTGAGCGAGCGGCTCGACGCGCTTCTTCAGGGCATCGCCCTGCCACGTCAGTGCGATTTCGGCTCCGGCATCCGAGCAGGCCTTGGCAATACCCCACGCTATCGAACGGTTGTTTGCTACGCCGAGGATGACGCCGCGCTTGCCTGCCATGAGGCCAGTGGATTGAGCCATATTCTGCTCCCTTGAACTTTCGAATGACCCTGCCTATGGCATAGGCCGTTCCCCTGTTCAAGCATCGTAAAGATCATCAACTGTTAGGGATCGTAACAAAGGGTGCTGTTGTCACCAAAATTTCACAGGAAAAGCCCCTCGCGCATGCTGCGCATCAGGTCGGTGATCTTGTCGTCCGGTTTTTCCCACAGCATCAGCCGCAGTTCGACGATAAGATCGCCCTTGCTGCCGTTGCCATCAGGCAATCCCTCGCCAGGAATACGAACGATTTGATCCGAGCCGGACCATGCCGGTACGACAAGCTTGACCGGCCCGTTCAATCCCTCGACCGTCGTCTCCCAGCCGAGCACTGCATTTTCTATCGTCACAGGCAGTGTCGTGCGGATGTTGTGGCCATCAGGCATGAAGCGGGTATCGGTAGAAAGGTGGATGGTGACAGCGACATCGCCGCGCAGCATTCCCGGCAGTTTTAATCCCTGGCCCTTCAGATGCAGTACCTGGCCATTGCCGACATCCGTGGTCGCTTGGAAGCGGGCTTCGCGACCGTCGGACAGGGGAACAGTGATCCAGCGGGCCTTCAGCATGTCGTCGAGCGTCACAGTTGCTTCCGCCGCCACCTCGGGCGTCTTCTCCGGCTGCTTGTCTTGGGTGCCTCCGCCGGTGATGCGGCGCACGAGCGAGCTCAGAATGCCGAAGGCGGAACGCGAGCCGCCGGAGCCGGTGCCCGTCGCCAACAGCTCTTCTTCCTCTTGGACATCCTCTGCCGGGGCGGGATTTGCTTCCTGCGGTTTGGCGGCCTGTTGCTTGCCAGCCTGCTGCGCAACGGTCTCGGCCTGCGCCTGAGCCTGAACTTGAGGCTGCTCCTGCTGCGTAGCGCGGCTCGCCTTGGCGCCGAAAATGCGCTCGACCATATCCTCGGGTGACTCGTTTGCGGCCGTCTGCGAATTGGAGGCAGCCGCTGCAGCGGCCTTTCGGGCATTTGCCCGGGCAAGTTCCTCCATCACCTTTTCAGCATTGGCCCGCGCTGCCTTGGCACGTTCGGCCATCTCGCGTGCGGCCTGGCGCTGCTGCATGATGGTTTGCTCCGTGCTCTGGCCCTTTGCTTCGGCCATGCGAGCGATCTGATCGTAACGGCTGCGCTTCTGCGGATCCTTCAAAGTCTCGTAGGCTCGGCCGATTTCGGCGAAGCGCTCGGTGGCGGTCGGATCGCCCATGTTGTGATCGGGATGCGCTGTCTTGGCGAGGTTGCGCCATGCGGATTTGATTTCGTCCGCCCCGGCATCCCGCTTTACGCCCAGCACCTTGTAAGGATCACGCATGTTTCCCGCCGCCGTCTCTTAAGTGTGCCCGACCCCGTGAGAGCACCTCAAACAAATGAATCCATGAACCGTGTTTCACCGGCTTGCGCCCCGGGGGAGGGCAAGGTCGATGCGCATGGGATGATCCTGCGGGAAAAGTTGCTAATCAGGCGTTACGCCGCATGGGGGCCGGCAAAGGGCATTTCGCGGGATGGTTAGCCGATTGCTAACGATGGATGCTGAACATTGATATGGTATGCGATGCACACTGTTCGGCTCATAGAGCTGGGGCGCATTGTCTGTGGAAAAATGGGTGGCTGCCAATCAGCCGGCTTGCTGGAAGCTCAGCAATTGCCATTCGCCGAGCCCGACAAGGCAGGTTCTGCCGGAGAAGTTGGCGATGCCCTCATAGGAGTGGCGGGTCGTGCGGAACTGGCGACAGACCACGCCCGAAGCGTTGCTCTCGACGATCGTATCGATGACGCCGGCGCTGCCGGTGGAGGCATTGGCCCAGGGAATCGACTGGCCATTAAGCTTGTGGAGATCTGCCGAGGTTACGGCATTGCGGACGGTCGCTTCGTCGGAGATGCTGTCCGTGGTCACGGGAGCGGCCGCAATCGTGCCGGTAGAAACGCTGCGGTCCACTTTCGCCGAGCTCAGATAGTCCATGCCGCCGCCAACGCAGCCGCCAAGGGCGAAAAGGGAGGCGAGGGCGAGCGCCATCGTCGCGTCTTTTGCAAGCTTGCGCTTTGTATGAACGGTCGATTTTGCTATGACTTCCACCCGAGTGTCTCGGCTAGCCTGAGGGCCGGCTGTTTCTAGGAATTGCGGAGTATTTGAACTAATATGTCGGAAAACGAGTTAACAAGCGGTGACTTCACCGAACAGAACGAACCCTTCACTCTTTTTGCAACATGGTTGCGCGAGGCGGAGACCACTGAACCCAATGATCCGAATGCGGTCGCTCTGGCAACGGTAGATAAGGATGGGTTGCCAAATGTCCGCATGGTCCTTCTGAAGGGTTTCGATAGCGACGGATTCGTATTCTATACGAATTTCGAAAGCCAGAAAGGCCAAGAAATTCTTTCCCAGAAGAAAGCGGCCATGTGCTTCCACTGGAAGTCGCTACGCCGTCAGGTGCGCCTGCGCGGCTTGGTTGAGGTGGTCACCGACAAGGAAGCGGACGAGTATTATAAGACGCGGGCGCGGGGCAGCCGAATCGGTGCCTGGGCTTCGAAGCAGTCGCGTCCTCTCGAGGGCCGGTTTGCGCTGGAAAAGGCAGTTGCCGAATATACGGCTCGCTATGCGATCGGCGACATTCCGCGCCCGCCTTATTGGTCCGGTTTCCGCATTCGTCCGTTGTCGATCGAATTCTGGCACGACCGCCAGTTCCGCCTCCACGACCGAATCGAATTCCGCCGCGATGTGCCGGAAGGCGCCTGGCAGAAGGTGCGAATGTATCCGTAAGATCCAAGCCTGTCGTCCGGCGGGCCTACAGCATCGGCCCGAAAATCGGAATCGATTTCCGGAAAGCCTGATGCGTAGATTCAAAGACTTAGAGCATCCTTTTTTGCTTCCAAGAGGAAGCGCGGCGCTCTAAGGCGCCTCCCGGCGTCCCATCAACCGCATGGGGATGCCGGAGGCAAGCGCTGAGGCATAACGCGCCTTTTGATAGTGACCGTTGAGCGAAAGCCTCGGCAAAAGGGTGAGGGCATTGCCGCTTGCCTGATCGATCATTCCAGGCCGTGTCGTGACGCCGACGGAAAAACCGAGTTCCGCCGCAAGCCTGCCTTCGCGCGGCGAGACCGCATCGTTCGTGCCGTAGGGATAGGCGATCGTGGTCGGCCGCTTTCCGATGATCTCTGCCACGTAATCGGCCGATAGCGCCATCTCCGCGGCCGCCTCCGCCTCGGGCAGGCGTGCCAGAGCACGGTGGCTGACGGTATGCGCGCCGAGCGAGGCGAGCGGATGACGCGCCAGGTCTCTCAGTTCTTCCCGATCCATGATTGAGGTACGGACGATGTCGAGCGGCTCCAAACCATTCCTTACGGCGAGCTCGTCGATGCGCGCGACAGCCTCGCTCTCGTCGATGCCATGGACAAAGGCGACAAAACGGGAAAAGGCCGCCTCCTTCTGGCTAGGCGTGCCGAGTGGGACGAACTCCTGGCCAGAGCCGAAATCGAAGGTCAATCGATCCTGCCGTTCAAGCAGTTCGGCAAGCGTCTCCCACCACAGGCTATGGGTTCTTTCCGACAGGCCCTGCGCGACGAAAACCGTGAAGGGCGTATTGTGGCGGGCAAAGATCGGTAGGGCAAATTCGAGATTGTCGCGGTTTCCGTCGTCAAGGGTGAGGGCGACGAAAGGCCGTTTGCCCTTTGCGCTCGCCGCACGCTCCGGCACCGATTCAAGAGGCAGGAACTCGTAGCCGTCCCTCTTGAGACGCGTGATCGCAAGGTCGAGGAAATCGGGGGTGACTTCGAGATGCCCATTGGGTGCGAAGCGGCGGGGAAGGGCGGGGCGAACATGATGCAGGGTGAAGATGGTGCCGAGGCCGGCGCAATCCCGCAGCAGGCCCATGCCCTTAAGAATTGCGGCAACCTCAAGCCCGCCGGAGATCATCCCGCGCTTCAGATGAAGCTTGATGCCCTGTTCCATGCGGATCGATCCGGTTGCCGAATGCTAAGGCACTAGCCCATTCCCGTTAAACCTTACTGAATCTTTGCTATAATTTCCAATGCGTTAATAGTTATTTTACCAGGAAAGGCAAAATTGGAGAACTATGGAGGCTGTTGCCTCAATATCGCACTGGTATCAGGTTTTCTGTCGCAAAATCATACAGAGATTGATGCGGTGTGTTGGCATTTTTTCGGTTGGGGACGAATATGAAAAGACTTTTGATGGCCTTGTCTGCGGCCGTCTTACTGGTGAGCGCGCCCGTGGCAAGCTTCGCGGGCAGCGCCTATTTCATAATGGATGCCAAGACCGGCCAGGTGCTGGCATCGAGCAATGCCGACAACCTCAATCATCCGGCATCGCTGACGAAGATGATGACGTTGTACATGACCTTCGAGGCGATCCATCGTGGCAAGTTCAGCTGGAACACCAGGATACCCGTTTCGAGCGCGGCCGCTGCCAAGCCCCCCACCAAGCTCGGTCTGAAGCCGGGTGGCACCGTGACCGTGCGCGAAGCCGTCGACGGCATGATCATCAAGTCGGCCAACGATGCAGCCGCCGCCATGGCGGAAGCGCTCGGCGGTAGCGAAAGCGGCTTTGCCCGCCTGATGACGCAGAAGGCGCGCGAACTCGGTATGCGTCGCACCACCTTCCTGAATGCATCGGGCCTTCCCAACATGCAGCAGTGGACGACGGCACGCGACATGTCGACGCTCGCCGTCGCGCTCATCAACAACTACCCCCAGGAATACCGGCTCTTCTCGCAGACAAGCTTCAACTATCGTGGCCGCGGCGTTCGCGGTCATAATAACCTGATGTACCGCTATGAAGGCATGGACGGCATCAAGACCGGCTATACCAATGCCTCTGGTTTCAACATTGTGAGCGCCGTGCGCCAGGGCAACCGCCGGGTAATCGGCGTCGTCATGGGCGGCGCCACTGCACGCGGTCGCGATGCGCTGATGGCCTCGCTGCTGGATCGCAATGTTCCGAAGGCAAGCTCGGTCGCGACATCGCGCCTGATGGCGAGCGTCGGCGGCGGCAAGATGGCGAAGCAGGTCGAGGTCGCCTCGGCATCGGACGACGCTGCAGCTGACGTCGACGCGCGGACGACCGCCACGACCACTGTCGCTGCAACGACGCGCAAGCGCGCGGAAGTTGCTCCGCTCGCCTATGCAGCAGGCTCGAACGTGACCGTGCCGATGGACCGCCCGGCTGCGATGGATCAGATCCTCGTAGCCAGCAACAAGCCCGCAGCAAGCGGCGGCTGGCAGGTGCAGATCGCGGCAACACCGAGCGCGCAGGCCGCCAAGGACCTGCTGTCCGAAGCGAAATCCCGCGCCGGTAGCGCCCTTGCCAATGCATCGCCCTACACCGAAGCAGTCGGCAAGGGCGGCAACACGGTCTATCGCGCCCGCTTCGTTGGATTCGCCAGCCGCGACGACGCAAACTCGGCCTGCTCGGCTTTGAAGCGCAAGGATTTCGATTGCATGCTGCTGCCCAACAAGGGCTGAGCATCACAGAGCAATTCCGGGAAAAGTGCGCAGCGGTTTTCCGTCCGGAATTGCGTAACAACAAAGGGACAGAGCATTCTCGCGATTCGAAGAAAAGCGGAAAGGCTCTACGAACTGGAAATATGCGAGCCGGCGGGGCAAAACTCCGCCGGCTCGACTTTTTTGTCGGAATCGTTCATTTCTGCTTGAGAACATAAGAGGAACAATATCGATGCTGAAAGATCTGATGATGCAATTCGAGACGGCGTCAGCGACCTATGCTGCCGATCACAGCCTGGAGCGCGACGACGATTGGTTCGTCCTGAAGCTCCAGGAGGAGATGGGTGAATTGATCCAGATCTGGAACAGGGTCACGGGCCGGGGCCGGCGCAAAGGCATGACCGACACGGAAATGGCGACAGCTCTGGCTGACGAGACGGCCGACGTGCTCGGCCATGTCCTTCTGTTCGCGCATCGCAACGGCCTGGATCTGGCCGCTGCCGTCGAGCGCAAATGGCTCTTTCGCCCGCAGGAATAAGAGAGCAGGGGCTTTTTTAGGCCTTGGTGCCGCCAACCGTGATCTGGTCCATCCGCAGATGCGGCTGGCCGACGCCGACGGGAACCCATTGACCGGCCTTGCCGCAATTGCCGATGCCGGTATCGAGCTTCATGTCATTGCCGATCATGGTGACGCGCTTCATCGCATCCGGGCCGTTGCCGATCAGCATGGCGCCCTTGATCGGCGCGCCGATCTTGCCGTTCTCGATGAGATAGGCCTCGGTGCAGCCGAAGACGAACTTGCCGGAGGTGATATCCACCTGGCCGCCGCCGAAGGAGACGGCATAAATGCCCTTCTTCACAGACGCGATGATTTCTTCCGGCGTCTTGTCGCCGCCGAGCATGTAGGTGTTGGTCATGCGCGGCATCGGGGTATGGGCGTAGCCCTGGCGCCGGCCGTTGCCGGTTGCCTTCATGCCCATCAGCCGGGCATTCTGCCGGTCCTGCATATAGCCGACCAGCTTGCCGTTCTCGATCAGTACATTGTAGGCCGAAGGCGTGCCCTCGTCGTCGATGGTGATGGAGCCGCGGCGGTTCTCGATCGTGCCGTCATCGACGACGGTAACGCCGGGTGCGGCTACCATCTGGCCCAACAGACCGGCGAAGGCCGAGGTTTTCTTGCGGTTGAAATCGCCTTCCAGCCCGTGCCCGACAGCCTCGTGCAGCATGACGCCCGGCCAACCGGAGCCAAGCACGACGTCCATCGTGCCGGCAGGCGCTTCGATCGCCTCGAGGTTGACGAGCGCCTGGCGCAGAGCCTCGTCCGCACCACGGCGCCAGTTGTCCTGGGTGACGAAATCGCCGAAGCCAACGCGGCCGCCGGTGCCGAAGGAGCCGGCTTCCTGGCGGTCGCCGTCGCCGGCGATGACGGAGATGTTGATTCGCGTCATCGGACGGATATCCCGCACACGGTGGCCGTCGGCGCGAAGGATATCGACCACCTGCCAGCTGGCTGCGATCGAAGCCGTCACCTGCCGCACCTTGTCGTCCTTGTCGCGCAGATAGCTGTCGATCTCCTGGAGAAGCTTTGCCTTTTCCTCGAAGGTCGGCGTGCCGATCGGATTTTCGTCGCCGTAGAGCACCTTGTTGGTGCGCTGAGGTGCGGCGGCATAGGAGCCGGCATAGCCTGAGGTGACGGCGCGCACGGCGTCGGCGGCACGCTTCAACGCAGCTTCCGAAAGATCACCAGCATGCGCATAGCCCACGGCTTCGCCGGCCACCGCACGGAGGCCGAAGCCCTGTTCGGTATTGAAGCTTCCACCCTTCATCCGGCCGTTGTCGAAGGTCAGCGATTCGGCCTGGGCGTGTTCGATAAAGAGCTCGCCGTCGTCGGCGCCCGAAAGTGCCTCCGCTACGATGTTCCGCAGCTTGGCTTCGTCGGCATCGAAAAGAGTAAGGAGATCGGTATTCATGGGTGCTGTGCTCCGTTCAACGCCGATGTAGGCTTCGCGCCGCGCAAGAGCAAGCCCATGCCGTCAGGGAAGGCTGTCGTAACCGTCCGCGAAACCCTTCAGATCGACGGGGATGCCGATGCCTTCCTCGGGCGACTGGAAGACGATAAAGGTTGCGTTGGCGCCGCTGCGCAGCGTCTTCAGCAATTCGTCTTCGAGCACGACTTCGGCATAGCAGCCGTCAGCAAAGCAGCGCACGAAATAGGCGCGGCCAATATCCTTGCCGTCAATATTGAGGCCGAGGCCGTTCGGGAGGAGTACGCCGAGCGGGGCGAGAACGCGCAGGATCTTCGACTTTCGGTCGGCGGTCTTCAGGACGACGACGGAAAGGCCGATTTCCGGACGGTCCTCGGCGATCACGTTCTGCATCAGGGCGCATTGCTCTGTCGAAGCACCCGCGGGCTTGTCGCAGACGACGGACCAGGCGCCGTGGCTGGAGCGCACCGTACCCGGCGGTTGCGGAACCTGGCTGGTGGGAACCTGCTGTGTATGAGGCTGCGGCTGGCCCTGCGGTTGAGGTTGTAGCTGCTGGGTCTGCTGCGCGGGCTGAGTCTGTTGCGCTTGTTGCGCCCATGCAGGTGCTGCGACCGCAGCGACGACGCTGCCGGTAACAAGCCAAAGCCGGGCGAGGGAACGAAAACCCATGGAAACCTCTAGATTCGAATCAGTGCCGCTATTGTTGAAGCCCATGCCAGCAAATGAAAAGCCCCGTGTGCTGGATTCCAATCGACTGCGGCGGAAATACGACGTCTACTCCATTTTGTCGGGGTGGCGCCATGGACCGCGATGCAATTTTTCGTATGATGATGAAATGCTTGCCTTGTTCGGCCGGCGAGGGGATCGGATTCGCGCAAAAATGCCGCACTAACAAATGTCGTGAGTTGTTGCGGAGCACCCCAAACTGTGGTTTGAAGCGCAATGGATTGTAGGGATACTGCGTTTGAGGAAGATCTGGGATCAAACGCTGGAGGGAGAGACATCGTGATTAAGAGAGCTTACGCGGCTCTGGCGGCTATGATCTGTCTGCTTTTTGCGACAGGTAGCTACGCCGATCAGCCGAAACCTTGGGAAACCGGTATGCAGGAAGCGGCAACCGGCATCATGCATCAAATCCGCTGGTTTGAGGCATACACGCTTTGGTTTATCATTCCGATCACGCTGCTGGTTCTCGTCCTCCTGGTGGTGGTCATGGTAAAGTTCCGGGCTTCCAGGAACCCGGTTCCGTCCAAGACGAGCCACAACACGCTGATTGAAGTGATCTGGACCATCGGTCCCGTCCTCGTCCTGCTGTTTCTGGCAATTCCCTCCTTCAATCTTCTCACCGACCAGCTGACTTTTCCGCAGCAGACCGACGTGACCGTCAAGGCGACGGCGACGCAGTGGCAGTGGAATTACGAATATGAAAACGCCGGCGCGACGCCGGTCGCTTTCGATTCCTTCATGCTGAAAGAGCCGGATCGCACGGCGGCCGGCAAGGAAGACAAGTCGAAATATCCCCGGCTGCTGGCTGTGGATAATGAAATGGTGGTGCCTGTCGGCAAGAACGTCCGCGTTCTCGTCACCGCTGCTCCGGCTGACGTCATCCACTCCTTCGCCGTTCCGTCCTTCGGCGTCAGAATCGACGCTATCCCGGGTCGTCTGAACGAGACCTGGTTCAAGGCCGATCGTGAAGGTCTGTTTTACGGTCAGTGTTCCGAGCTTTGCGGCAAGGATCACTCCTTCATGCCGATCGCAATTCGTGTCGTCTCCGACGATCAGTACAAGCAATGGCTTGCTGCCGCTGCAACCGATCTGGGTAAGGCGAATAAGGCTCTGATGGCCGCTGTCGACCAACCGACGACCGTCAAGGTCGCCGAAAACACGGCCAAGTAAGAGGGGTAGGAACAATGGCTGGATCAAAGGCACACGACGATCATTCGCACGGTCTGCAAGACGCACATGCGCATGATGATCATCACGCCCACAAGCAGACCTTCGCAGAGCGTTGGCTGTTTTCGACGAATCACAAGGACATCGGCACGCTCTATCTGATCTTCGCGATCTTCGCGGGCGTGATCGGCTTCCTCCTCTCCGTTGCCATCCGCATGGAATTGCAGGAGCCCGGCATTCAGATCTTCAGCGGTCTGGCGTCGATGGTTTACGGTTATTCCGGCGATGCCGCCATCGATGGCGGCAAGCAGATGTACAACGTCTTCGTCACCGCTCACGCCCTGATCATGATCTTCTTCATGGTCATGCCGGCGATGATTGGCGGCTTTGCCAACTGGATGGTGCCGATCATGATCGGCGCGCCGGACATGGCTTTCCCGCGCCTCAACAACATCTCCTTCTGGCTGCTCGTTCCGGCCTTCCTGCTGCTTATCCTCTCGATGTTTGTCGAAGGCCCGGCAGGTGCGTACGGTGCAGGCGGCGGCTGGACGATGTATGTGCCCTTGTCGGGAACCGTCGGCCATCCTGGCCCGGCGATCGATCTGGTCATCTTCGCGCTGCATATCGCCGGTGCATCCTCGATCCTCGGTGCGATCAACTTCATCACCACGATCCTGAACATGCGCGCTCCGGGCATGACGCTGCACAAGATGCCGCTGTTTGCCTGGTCGGTTTTGATCACCGCATTCCTGCTGCTGCTGTCGCTGCCGGTTCTGGCAGGCGCCATCACGATGATTCTGACCGACCGCAACTTCGGCACGACCTTCTTCGCGCCTGAAGGCGGCGGCGACCCGCTGCTCTACCAGCACCTGTTCTGGTTCTTCGGCCATCCGGAAGTCTACATTCTGATCCTGCCCGGCTTCGGCATGATCAGCCACATCATCTCCACCTTCTCGCGCAAGCCGATCTTCGGCTACCTTGGCATGGCCTACGCCATGGTCGCGATCGGTGCTGTCGGCTTCGTCGTCTGGGCTCACCACATGTACGTGACGGGCCTCTCGCTCGACACGCAGCGCTACTTCGTTTTCGCGACAATGGTCATCGCCGTCCCAACGGGCGTGAAGATCTTCTCGTGGATCGCGACGATGTGGGGCGGCTCCATCGAGTTTCGCACGCCGATGATCTGGGCACTCGGCTTCATCTTCCTGTTCACGCTCGGCGGCGTCACGGGCGTTCAGCTCGCGAATGCCGGCCTCGACCGTGAATTGCATGCGACCTACTTCGTCGTGGCGCACTTCCACTACGTCCTGTCGCTCGGCGCCGTCTTCGCGATTTTCGCCGCCTGGTACTACTGGTTCCCGAAGATGACCGGCTACATGTACAATGAGCGCATTGGCAACTGGCACTTCTGGATCACGTTCATCGGCGTGAACATGGTGTTCTTCCCGCAGCATTTCCTGGGTCGTTCGGGCATGCCGCGCCGCTATATCGACTATCCGGATGCCTATGCTGGCTGGAACTTCGTGTCCTCCATCGGCTCCTATGTCGCAGCCGTAGGCCTTTGCTTCTTCTTCTGGGGCGTTATAGATGCCTTCGCAAAGAAGCGCGTTGCCGGTAACAATCCCTGGGGTGAGGGCGCTACCACGCTCGAATGGCAGCTTTCGTCGCCGCCGCCGCACCACCAGTGGGAAGAGCTGCCGCGCATCAAGTAGTCTATTTCCGGACGCCGTGATAAACGGCGTCCGGTTCAACTGAATAATTGGAAAAAGAATGACGGTCATCGACAATCACGAAGCACTTGCAAAGCAAGCCGAAAGCGGCCTGTCGGAGGCAAGTGCGCGCGATTATTTCGAGCTTCTGAAGCCGCGCGTGATGTCGCTGGTCGTCTTCACCGCTTTCACCGGCCTGGTGGTGGCTCCCGGCCACATCAACCCGGTTCTCGGTTTCATCGCCATCCTCTGCATCGCCGTTGGCGCCGGCGCATCCGGCGCACTGAACATGTGGTATGACGCCGATATCGATGCCGTCATGAGCCGCACGGCACGCCGGCCGATCCCTTCGGGTCGCGTCAGCCCGTCCGAAGCTCTGGCATTCGGTCTGGTGCTGTCGGGCTTCTCGGTGACGATCCTCGGGCTGGCTGTGAACTGGCTGTCCGCCGGTATCCTTGCCTTCACCATTTTCTTCTATGCCGTTATCTACACGATGTGGCTGAAGCGCTCGACGTCGCAGAATATCGTCATCGGCGGCGCGGCAGGCGCTTTCCCGCCCGTCATCGGCTGGGCTTGCGTGACGGGTAGCGTGCCGATGGAGAGCATCGTGCTCTTCCTCATCATCTTCCTCTGGACCCCGGCGCATTTCTGGGCGCTGGCCCTGTTCAAGATGCGTGACTACGAGGTCGTCGGCGTGCCGATGCTGCCGAACGTCGCCGGCATCCCCGCGACGAAGAACCAGATCGTCGTCTATGCCGTGCTGACCGCCATCATCGGCGTCGTTCCCGCCTTCATGGGCTTTGCAAGTCTCGGCTATGGCATCGTCGCAGCAATTCTCGGCGTGATCTTCATTCACTGTTCCATCGCCGTCTGGCGCATGGCCGATGGCGATGAAAAGATGGTGCCGGCGAAGAAGCTGTTCGGCTTTTCCATTTTCTATCTTTTCGCGATCTTTTCCGCACTGCTGATCGACCGGCTTGTTGCCGTGCTGATGTCCGGAGGCTGGCTATGATCGAGCTTGTCAAGCTGACGGAAGCGCAGAAGAAGTCGCGGCGCGGGCGCAATATAGCACTCGGCCTGGTATTGGCTGGCCTGGTGATCCTGTTCTACGCGATCACTATCATCAAGGTCGGTTCCGGACACGTTTGAGGAGGCGTGATGGAGGAGGGGGCAAAGAAAAGCACTGAAGCGGGCGGCCGTAACAACGGGCTGGTCGTTGCCATGTGCCTGAGCTTCGTCATCGGCATGAGCGCCATGTGCGCTGCAGCCGTGCCGCTCTATCGTATGTTCTGCCAGGTGACGGGCTATAACGGCACCACCCAGCGCACGGAACAGGTATCAAACGTCATTCTCGACAGGCGGATTCAGGTCTCGTTCGACGCCAATGTCGCGCCCGGTTTGCCGTGGGATTTCAAGCCGGTGCAGAAATCGGTGAACCCGAAGATCGGCGAGACGATCGAAGTCAAGTTCGTGATCGAGAACAAGTCCGACAAGCCGGAACGCGGTCAGGCGATCTTCAATGTTTCGCCGCTGGAAGCAGGCGTCTATTTCAACAAGGTCCAGTGCTTCTGCTTCAACGAGACGGATCTGGCGCCCGGGGAAAAGCGCGAAATGCCTGTCGTCTTCTACGTTGACCCTGAGATCGCCACGGCGGTGGAAACCAAGACGATCAATGCGCTGACATTGTCCTACACCTATTATCCACGGGAAGGCGCAAAGCCCGTGGCATCCAACGACGCCGCAGTGCGGCCGGTGGAAAAAAAGCTTTGATGGAGAGTGCTTTTCGGTTCGACCGGAAGCAATATGGGAAAAAGTTATTCGGGGATTGCTGATATGGCCGAAGCGCATCAGAAAAAACACGACTATCACATTATCGATCCCAGCCCGTGGCCGATCGTTGCGGCCCTTGGTGCCTTCGTGATCACCTTCGGTGGTGTCGGCTTTATGCGCTACCTCAATGGCGGCGCGCTGCATCTGTTCGGGCTGAACTTCGCGCAGCCCTGGCTGTTCTTCATCGGCCTGGCGCTGATCCTCTATGTCATGTACGGCTGGTGGGCCGATACGATCAAGGAGGCGCATGAGGGCGCGCATACCCGCGTCGTGTCCCTGCATCTGCGCTACGGCATGATCATGTTCATCGCCTCCGAGGTGATGTTCTTCGTTGCCTGGTTCTGGGCCTATTTCGATGTCAGCCTCTTCCCGAACGAGGCGATCCAGGCGTCGCGTACGGCCTTCCTTGGTGGCCAGTTCCCGCCGAAGGGCGTCGAGGTGCTCGACCCCTGGCACCTGCCGATCTACAACACCGTCATCCTGCTGCTGTCGGGCACCACGGTGACCTGGGCACACCATGCGCTGCTGCATGGCGACCGCAAGGGACTGATCCAGGGTCTGGCGCTTACCGTATTGCTCGGTGCGCTGTTCTCCTGTGTGCAGGCCTATGAGTATGCGCACGCTCCCTTCGCGTTCAAGAACTCGATCTACGGCGCGACCTTCTTCATGGCGACCGGCTTCCACGGCTTCCACGTCTTGATCGGTACGATCTTCCTGCTGGTCTGCCTCGTGCGCGCCATCAGGGGTGATTTCACCCCGAAGCAGCACTTCGGCTTCGAAGCGGCCGCCTGGTATTGGCACTTCGTTGACGTCGTCTGGTTGTTCCTGTTCTTCTGTATCTATATCTGGGGCAGCTGGGGCGCGCCTTTGGCGGCTGGTTAAAGCCGGCTGAATTTCAGCCAAGACTGTGAAATCCTGTCGCCGCAAAAGCCATCTCGATCCGAGGCTTTTGCGGCGGCATTGTTTCGACGGGAAGCCATGAGATCTTCACTGCTTCCCCCGGTTATCGGATTCCCCTTGTTCATGGAGGTTTGCTCCCTTGTCCATTTGGATCTGCAAGGCATGCGGCGCTCATTTCGCACCGAGTGACGACTACCCCTCCCACTGCGTCATTTGCGAGGATGAGCGGCAGTATGTTCCCGAAAGCGGCCAGCAGTGGCTCGCACGCGAAGCGCTTACCACGATCCACCTGAATGAGTGGGATGAGCTGGAGCCGAACCTGACCGGCATCAGCGTTGCTCCAGCAATCGGCATCGGGCAGAGGGCGCTTCTCCTGCAATCTCCGCATGGGAATGTTCTTTGGGACTGCACGGCCATGCTCGATGAGAAAACACGAGCTCGTATTCAGGAACTTGGTGGCCTCAAGGCCATCTGCCTGTCTCATCCACATTTCTATACGGGCATGGTGGAATGGAGCGAGGCGTTGGGCGGCGTACCGATCCTGTTGCACGAGGCCGATCTTGCCTATATCCAGCGGCCAAGCCCATTGATCGAGCCATGGCAGGGCGATCGCCGCGAAGTGCTGCCCGGCATTGCCCTCCACCGGCTCGGCGGACATTTCGACGGGAGCAGCGTTCTGGAGTGGCGGGCCGGCGCAGACGGAAGGGGTGTCCTTCTCGTCGGCGATACCATCCATGTGGTGGCTGACAGACGCTGGGTCTCCTTCATGCATTCGTTTCCGAACGCGATCCCTTTGCCGGCGCGCGAAGTCAGCCGCATCGCAGATCGCGCTGCGGCTCTCCGTTTCGATCGCATCTACGGCCCCTGGAAGGAAAAGTTCATACCGATGGGCGCGAAGGAAAGCGTCGCCCGTTCGGCCGAGCGCTATATCCGCTTGCTCGAATCCTAGCCACCGGTCGCCAAAGCCCCTTGTCAGCCGGCGGTGGCAAGTCGCTCAAACGCCGATGGGTGCGGAGCGCCCAATGCAAGCATCTGCTGGATCTGCTTGGCGCATTCCTGCGGGCTCCTTGCTGTGGTGTCGACTTCCAGGTCGTAGATGCCGGGCTTGTGCACATGCTCTTGCCAGGCGATGACTGGCGTCGGGATAGGCGCGCCGGCCTGAACCGCAACGTAGGTGCCTTGTCTTTCAGACCCCTCCGCCATGCGACGCTGCATCACCACGTCGAGCGAACAGCGCACCCCGACGAACAAAACGGGCAACCCAGCCAGTTGCTGTGCACAATCGCCAAGGATGCCGAGCGGACGTGAATGGGCGTCGTGATGCCCGAACTCGGCGACGACATTGAAGCCGGCGCGACTATGGGCGGCGATCGATTCATAGAGTGCGGCATAAAAGCGCGGAACGAGCGGCTCGAGGTCGGGTCGTTCACCGCCGGGGCGCAAGCCGATGCCCGGGCGATAGCGCTCGGGCGTCACGTGTCGCACATAAACGTCAACGCCAAGATTGACCCACACGCCGTCAAATCCGGCTTGTATGGCTTCGACAATACTCGATTTTCCGGATCTCGGCGCACCGTTGAGGATGATGATGCGACCCGCGGCGATGCCGTTGTTGTGTTCCAAGGGATGGATCCTTCTATGGTGTCTCGGCCCGGATGCAGCAACATAAGAGCTTTTCGATTGGACGAATGGGCGCATCGCGGCTATTGATTATGACGGGGGTGAGATCAGAATACTCGCCCGTAATGGCAGGCTGATCGAGACGGAACTTTGAGCTCAGAGCAAGACAAAAACCCCACTGGTGCACCACATGACGATGGTGCTCTCTTCGCACCCGTCGACCCGTTCAAGGTCGGTATCCAGGGATGCTGTCCGCGCTGCGGCCACGGCAAGCTCTTCAATGGGCTGCTGTCGATCAAGCCGCGCTGCTCCGCCTGCGATCTCGATTATGCCTTCGCCGATGCGGGCGATGGTCCGGCCGTATTCGTCATCCTGATCGTCGGCTTCATCGTCATCGGCCTGGTCCTTTGGATGCAGGTCAATTACGCGCCGCCGATCTGGGTCTACATAGTGCTGTTCGCGCCGTTGACCATTATCCTATCGCTGCTTTCGCTGCGCTGGTGCAAGGGCATTCTGATCGCGCTGCAGTATCGCAATAATGCCAGCGAGGGACGCATCAGTGGCGAGTGAGGCGGCCGTGCCGGCTCGCCGCCCCAATCTTTTGTGGCAGATCGGCAAGGCGGTGTTCCTGCTTATCGTGCTCGTCATTCTGCTGGGGCTCGGCACCTGGCAGGTCGAGCGGCTGCAATGGAAGGAAGGCCTGCTTGCGGATATTGCTGCCCGCAAGGATGCGCCGGCCGTGCCGTTATCGGCAATCGAGGCGATGGCAGCTTCGGGCGGTGATATCGAATATCGCGTGGTCACAGCCAATGGCCACTATCTCAACAACAAGGAACGGCACTTCCTTGCCACCTATGGCGACGAGCCCGGCTTTGACATCTATACGCCGCTGCAGCTTGAGGATGGCCGCTATCTCTTCGTCAACAGAGGCTTCGTGCCCTCCGCGGCCAAAGAGCCGGAGATGCGCAAGCAGGGACTGCTGACGGGTGATCAGACCGTTACCGGTCTCGCCCGCGGCAAGCTCGCAAGCCGGCCCGATGGCATGCCGGACAATGATCTCGCCAAAAATTTCTTTTTCTGGAAAGATCTGGATGCCATGGCCTCCAGCGTCGGGTTGCCTAAGGATAAGGTGCTGCCCTTCTTCATCGATGCCGACAAGACACCTAACCCCGCAGGCTTGCCGGTGGGCGGCGTCACCATCATCGATCTGCCCAACAACCACCTGCAATATGCGGTGACCTGGTATGGGTTGGCGGTGACGCTGGTTGCCATCGTCACCATTTCCTGGTGGCGCAAGCGCCATCCGGATGCGCCCTCACAATAGGGCCATGCAATAGAATAGCTTCATTTCGATGGAATATTCGGCTAGAGCATGATCCGAAAAGTGCGCAGCGGTTTTTGGATAAATCATGCGGAACTGAATAGATGGAACATCACGGCGCTTCGAAGAAGGGCTGCGATATTCTGGAGCAGGCGGCAGGGCGTACCTATCTAAGCGCAAGCCATCGTCCCGCATTTCGGAAGAGATATGAATATAGCCGTTTCCAAACCTGACCTGACTATCCGGCTCTGCGGGCCGCGCGGCTTCTGCGCCGGTGTCGATCGCGCCATCCAGATCGTCGTGCTGGCGCTGAAGGCCTATGGCGCGCCGGTCTATGTCCGCCACGAGATCGTGCACAATCGCTATGTCGTCGAGGGTCTGGAAGCCAAGGGCGCCATCTTCGTCGAGGAGCTGGACGAGATCCCGGCCGAGCATCGCGCCCAACCCGTCGTCTTTTCCGCTCATGGCGTGCCGAAATCCGTGCCGGCCGATGCCGATGCCCGCAATCTCTTCTATCTCGATGCGACGTGTCCGCTGGTCTCCAAGGTGCACAAGCAGGCGATGCGCCACAACCGTCTTGGCCGCCATGTCGTCCTGATCGGCCATGCCGGGCACCCGGAGGTGATCGGCACGATGGGCCAGCTTCCCGAAGGTGCGGTATCGCTGATCGAGACCGTTGAGGATGCAGATGCCTATGAGCCAGCTGATCCCGACAATCTCGGCTTCGTCACGCAGACGACGCTTTCGGTCGACGATACCGCCGGTGTCATCGCCCGCCTGCAGCAGCGCTTTCCCAACCTCACAGCGCCTTCAGCCGATTCGATCTGCTATGCCACCACCAACCGACAGGAAGTGGTGAAGGAGGCGGCTCCGGGCTGCGATCTCTTCATCGTCGTCGGCGCGCCGAATTCCTCGAATTCCAAGCGTCTCGTCGAAGTGGCGCTGCGGGCAGGGGCGACGAAATCGGTGCTTGTCCAGCGCGCTTCGGAAATCGACTGGGACAATATCGGCGATATCAAAACCGTTGGCCTCTCGGCTGGTGCATCTGCGCCAGAAGTCATCGTCAACGAGATCATCGAAGCTTTCCGCGCCCGCTATAATGCTGTGGTGGAACTCGCGGAAACTGTGAAGGAAACCGAAAATTTCCTCGTCAATCGCGAGCTGCGCAGTATAGAGCTGACGACCTCAGATATGGCCTTTGTCAACGGCGAATAGCCGTCGAAAGGCGCTCAAGTTCAGGACTGTTTCGTGGCCGTTTATACCGATATTACCGAAGACGATTTGAAGTGGTTCCTGACGGAGTACGAGGTCGGCGAGTTGCTCTCCTACAAGGGCATTGCCGAGGGCGTCGAGAATTCGAACTTCCTGCTGCATACGAGCCGCGATCCGCTGATCCTGACGCTGTATGAGAAGCGCGTCGACAAGGGCGACCTGCCGTTTTTCCTGGGGCTGATGCAGCATCTGGCAAGTCGTGGCCTGTCCTGCCCACTGCCTTTGCCGCGCCGCGACGGCGCGTTGCTCGGCCATCTCTCGGACCGTCCTGCCGCGCTGATCTCCTTCCTCGAAGGCATGTGGCTGCGCAAGCCTGAGGCGCATCATTGCCGCGAAGTCGGCAAGGCGCTCGCCGCCATGCATATCGCCGGCGAGGGTTTTGAAATTCGCCGCCCGAACGCGCTGTCCGTCGACGGTTGGCGGCCGCTTTGGGAAAAGTCCGAGGCGCGCGCAGATGAAGTCGAAGCCGGCCTGCAGGATGAAATTCGCGGCGAACTCGATTTTCTCGGGCAGCATTGGCCGAAGGGCCTGCCCGAAGGCATCATCCATGCCGATCTTTTCCCGGACAATGTTTTCTTCCTAGGCGACAAGCTCTCCGGCCTGATCGATTTCTATTTCGCCTGCAACGATCTGCTCGCCTATGATGTCTCGATCTGCCTGAACGCCTGGTGCTTCGAGAAGGATCACGCCTACAACATCACCAAGGGCAAGGCGCTGCTGGAGGGCTATCAGAGCGTGCGGCCGATGAGTGCGGCCGAGATTGCCGCCTTGCCGACGCTCGCCCGCGGCTCGGCGCTGCGCTTCTTCCTGACCCGGCTCTACGACTGGCTGACGACGCCGGCCGGGGCTCTGGTCACCAAGAAGGACCCGATCGAATATCTGCGCAAGCTGCGCTTCCATCGCCAGATCGCTTCTGCCGTTGAATACGGGCTAGAGGCATGAAGCACATTGATATTTTCACCGACGGCGCCTGCTCGGGCAATCCCGGTCCTGGCGGATGGGGCGCCGTTCTTCGCTATGGCGAGGTAGAGAAGGAATTGTCGGGCGGTGAAGCCGACACCACCAACAACCGCATGGAGCTGATGGCGGCGATTTCGGCCCTGGGCGCCTTGAAGAGCCCTTGCGAGGTCGATCTCTATACCGATAGCGTCTACGTCAAGGACGGCATCACCAAATGGATCTTCGGCTGGAAGAAAAACGGCTGGAAGACCGCGGACAAGAAGCCGGTGAAGAATGCCGAGCTGTGGCAGGCGCTCGATGAAGCCTACAACCGCCACAAGGTGACGCTGCACTGGGTCAAGGGCCATGCCGGCCACCCGGAAAATGAGCGGGCGGACGAGCTGGCGCGCAAGGGCATGGAGCCTTTCAAGAAGAAGTAGGTCTTGTATCGTCCTTCCCGTTGGCGGGATAGGCAGACGAGCCTGGATCGCCAGATAATAGGGGATGCAGAATGGAAATCCGCCCCGAGCAGCCGGGAGACATCGAGGCGATCCGCCATATAACGAAGATGGCCTTCGCCGCGGTCGAGCACAGCAGTCAAACCGAGGCGGAAATTGTCGATGCTCTTCGTAGTGCCGGGGTGCTGGCGATTTCTCTCGTGGCAATCGAGAAGAGAGATGTCGTTGGACATATCGCTTTCTCGCCGGTCACCATCGATGGAAAAGATATTGGCTGGTATGGGCTTGGCCCGCTCTCGGTGACGCCGGATCGCCAGAAACAGGGCATTGGCGGAGCGCTTGTTCGCGAAGGTCTTTCGCGTCTGGCGAAGATGAATGCCAAAGGCTGCGTCGTTCTCGGTGATCCGGGTTACTACAAGCGTCTCGGTTTCGACAATGATCGCAGCCTAGTGCTCGATGGAGTGCCAGCCGAGTATTTCATGAGATTGGTCCTTAATGGGTCTGCGGTGCCCTCTGGGCATGTCGATTATCATGCGGGCTTCAACGCGACTTGATCTGGCTAGGACTGGAGCGGGCAGGGCGACATTCCCATGCTCATAGCCATTAAAGCGGATAGTTCGAATAGATCATTTTGAGATTCGGATCATTGGCGATGCTGACCGGAGTGACGAGGTTCTGGTTGAGGATATATCGGTAGCACTGGTCGAAATCAAAACCGCGCTCCGTGCATTCGCTGTCGCGTTGCCACCGTGATTGAACCAGCTTTCGCACGAGCATGTTGTCGATATTCAGTTCCGATATCTTCTGCACTTTGCCGATCTCGATACCCACGGCCTTGTAGGCGAGATAGGGCAGTTCGCTGCAGTAAATCGCGTCGTTGTTGAAGGAGAAGAACAGGTCGTAGGGTTTACCGTAGAGCGTACGGGCATAGGACAGGAGCCGCTCTGCTATATCCGGTGTGAGGCGTTGATCGCGATAGATGGCCACCCGCTCCAGCAAACCGCGATTGACCCAGGCTTTTAGCGGCGTTTCCGTGACCTTCGCTGCCGCCTCGATGACGGTGATTGCGCCGTGATCGTTCTTGACGATGCCCATGTGTGAATAGGTCGAGCCGGTCGCAAATATGATCGCGCCTGATTGGTTACTGGTTGATGTTTGGAAAATCAGGTCACCATCTTTGAGTGGCGGATAGTCACCGCCAGCCGAGGCATAGAGCGTTCCCGTGACAATGCAGGCACATAAGAGTGCAATGGCTAAAAGCTTCTTCATGTCATCCCCGGAACCGATTGAAAGCCTTCATCAATGGATCTTTCGCAGCACTTCTTTCCGCTGAAAGATGGCGTCCGGAAGGCGGTCTGATGCAATACATGTCGACTGGCTGCAATCTGAGCTGGTGTCGTGAAGCGGCAGGTCAGTCCAAATAGGACTGCGGAGATAAGCCTTTGAGGAACGACGAGCTATGACAGGCGTCGGTGAGATCCTATGGCAGCGACAAGGCGGCGCGGCATCGAGTAAACTGGCCTTGGCCCACTCCATTTTTCGTATTTTGGTTCTGTTGACCGAGCCATGGAAGGCGTAGCTCTTGGCTGTTCCTAGTCAGCGAGAGCCAGCATGATCTACAGACATATTGAGAGCGCGGACGATATCGGGGCCAGCTTCCCTGTGATGCGCGAGTTGCGGCCACATATCGAAGACGCCAACTTTTATCGTGACCGTGTCCGGCGCCAGCAGCAGGATGGATATCGCCTACTCGGCGTTTGGCAGGATGGTGAATTGGCGGGGCTTGCCGGCTACCGCCATGTTGAAAACCTGATCTACGGTCGCTTCACCTATATTGACGACCTCGTGGTGCGCAAATCTTCCCAGCGCTCCAGGCTGGGCGAAGGCCTGATAGAGCAGGTTCGCACGTTGGCAAAGGCCGACGGCCGGACCATGCTCGTGCTCGACACCGGGCTCGCCAATTCGTTGGCGCAGCGCTTCTATTTCCGCAACGGCTTGCTCGCGCGCGGCCTGCATTTCGGCCAGCTTCTGGAGGGAGCGGGCGCATGAAGTCCGTCCTGCTTGTCAATGCAAGCCCGCAAGGGCCGGCGTCGCGCGCCTATGGCATGGCAAGGAAAGCGACGGACAATCTGCTCTCAACCGAGCCGGATATTCGCCTGGTCGAGCGCCATCTCTCAGCCAATAGTCCATCCCCGATCTCAGGAGCGTATGCGGATGCGATCGTTCAACGGGCAAGGAGGGAAACGCCGGCTTTCGTAGAGTCGGAAACTTTCATTCAGGACGTCATCGGCTGTGATTATCTGATCATCGCGACACCGATGCACAATTTTACCGTCCCGGCCTCGCTGAAGCTCTGGATCGATTATGTCTTGCGTGACGAGCGGACTTTCACGCGCCGGGATGGCTACAAGGTCGGCCTGCTAGCGGATCGCCCGGCGCTCGTCATTGTCGGTTCCGGCGGCATGCATAATGGCCCGCATGCCCGGCAACCCGACTATCTCTCACCCTATCTCACCCATGTGCTGACAACGATCGGCATCAGCAGCGTGGCGTTCATCTATCTGCAGGGTATGGCGAGGCAGGATGCGGCCGAACAGTCTCTTGTCAGCGCCGACCGGCAGCTTGCCGCCAATCCCGTCTTCGGGCTAGTCTCGGCCGTCGCGGGATCGTAAGAGGGGCGGCACCCCGATATGCAGGAATAGAGCCGTCATGGCCAAACAGGCACCTACGGATCACGCGAAAGACATCGCGCTTTCGCGTGATGACAGTCACCCGATCTACCTGCAGATCTGCGCCCGTTTCAAGACCGCAATCGCCGAAGGACGCCTGGTGCCGGGAGATCGGATGCCATCCGTGCGGGCGCTCGCAAGCGAACTCGGCCTGTCACGCGGAACGATCAATCTGGCCTATCAGATCCTTGCGGAAGAGGGCTATGTCGAGTTCCGAGGCGCCGCCGGCACATTCGTCGACATGCGACTGCGAACGCCGGAGACAGCCGCACCATCGCCCTCTGCCACAAGGCATGGCCTGATCGAGCAACCGCCGAATGCGCGGCCATTCCAGCTCGGACTTCCCGCTCTCGATGCCTTTCCTCGCAAGACCTGGAGCAGGTTGGTCAGCCGCTGTTCGCGGCAACTTGGTGCGGCGCAGCTCGGCTATCCCGAGCCGGCAGGCCTCATGGCGCTTCGAGAGCGCATCGCTGGCTATCTTGCGTTCTCGCGCGGCATCGCATGCCGGCCTGAGCAGGTGTTCGTAACGGCGGGCCATCGCGCCAGCCTCGAGCTGATCATGCGGTCTCTCTATCATCCGGGCGATGGCATTTGGTTCGAGGATCCAGGCTATCCGGTCGCTCGGGAATTCCTGCTGTCGATACACGCAAAACTTCATCCCGTGCCGGTCGATGCAGACGGGCTTGTCGTGGAGGAGGGCAGGCGGCTTGCGCCGGACGCCCGCTTCGCCATCGTCACGCCTGCCAACCAAAGTCCGCTCTGCGTGATGATGTCCAAGGAAAGGCGCAGCGAGCTGCTGAAATGGGCCGAGGAGGGACAACACTGGATCGTCGAGGACGATTACGATAGCGAATATCGATACAATCGCCGGCCTCCGTTGTCTCTCAAGGCCATGGATCGCGGCGAGCGGGTGTTGTTTACCGGATCGTTCAGCAAGGTTCTCTTTCCGGGGCTTCGGCTGGCCTATCTGGTCGTGCCTCCCGGGCAGATCGATGTCTTCGAGCGTGCCTGCCGACTGGTGAGCGCCGGCTGCCCCGAATTTCATCAGTCTGTCGTCGCCGATTTCATCGAACAGGGTTATTTCATCCGTCATCTCAAGAAGATGCGGTCCCTCTATGCCGAACGCCGACAGCTTCTGGTTGACATCATGCACGATGTCTTCGGCGATCGGGTTGCGGCAATTTCACCGGCCGCCGGCCTGCATCTGGTCGTGCAATTCCAGGGCTATCGCGCGCCCGCAAGTCGGATAGCGGCGTTGGCAAGGGCCGAGGGCTTCGGTCTGCAACCGCTCTCGCTCTGGTATATGGGGCCACAATCGATCGATGGCCTGCTGCTCGGCTTCACCAACATCACAACCAAAGCAATGGCCGCGACGCTCGCTGCACGATTGAGAGACATCTGCGTCGCAGCGGATCGTGAGGACTGAGTTCGATCTTGGCCTAGTCAAATCGGCAATTCTTGCATCTGTTTTGCGGGCCAAGGCCATGAGAAAAAGCCTGGACCGAGAATGATGCAAACTCCCAAGGAGCGTCGAATGTCCGCGACCATTTTCCTTGCCGGCGCGACCGGCGCGATCGGACGCAAGCTTGTTCCGATGCTGATCGAGGCAGGCTTTACCGTCCACGGTACCACCCGCAAGCCGGAACGGGCGGACAGCCTGCGAGCCGCCGGCGCGACGCCCGTGGTTGTGGATGTCTTCGACGCCAAAGCGCTCGGGGTAGCGCTGCAGCGGGCAAAGCCTGACATCGTTCTTCATCAGTTGACCGATCTGCCCTTCGGTCTCGATCCTGCGCTGATGGAGGAGGGGCGTGTTCGCAATGCTCGCATTCGCGAGGTGGGAACCAGAAATCTTGTCGATGCCGCCGTGGCCGCAGGGGCTAAGCGGATGATCTCGCAGAGTATCGCCTGGGCCTACCAGACCGGCATGGGCCCGATCACAGAGGAAACGCCGCTGCAGGAAAGCGCAACCGCGGTGCGGACGCTCGAGTCTCTCAGCCTCGTGACTTCAGGCATCGCCGGCACGGTATTGCGCAACGGTCTGCTCTATGGACCGGGCACCGGCTGCGATGCGCCGAATGGCGCGATAACCCTGCACGTGGATGATGCCGCGCGAGCGGTCTTGCTTGCGGTGCAGACCTCGGCGATCGGCGTTTTCAACATAGTCGATGACGGCGGCCTGGTCTCCAATGCCAAGGCAAAGTCGATATTGGGTTGGCATCCGCTCAAGAGGGGCGGCGAATAGTCAGTCACCGCCCCCGCAATTGCAGGAATGTGCGACGCCGTGCCTGCTAATTGAAGGCACGGCCGTCTGTTCGCAGCCTTTGGCCAACACCCCTAGTCAGCGACGCTGTGCGCACCTCGCCTTGCGGCGGTGTGGGGCAGGGCAAACATGTAGAGGCCGCTGAAAAGCAACAGGAAGAGCGGCGGCAGGGGTGAGTAAACCACCCAGGGCGGCGGCGTCCCGATCGCCATCGCAACGAAGTTGGCGACAACTGTCATCGTGAAGATGATGGAAAGCCAACGGTGGGCCTGCCGAATATAGGTGCTCCAGTTCATCTTGCCTCCTCCAAAGGCGAGCCGATCCGCTCTTGCTTCCTGTCGTTTCAATAGGTCGATCGAATGTCAGTCCGGGCGTGCCAGAACCTGATCCAGATTGTCGAAGAATTTCTGCCAGCCATATTGAGCGCCGACATAGGCCTGCTGCTGATCGGGCCGGAAGCCGGATTGCTCCATGCGCAGGCGCGTTCCGGTGCGTGTCGGCGTCAGCGTCCAGACGACGATACTCTCCAGGCCATAAGCATCCCATGTGTAGGAGAGGCTCTTGTTGGGCTCCACTTCCAGCACGCGGCAGTCGATCGAGCCCCATTCGGCACTGAGCTTGAAACGGTGATCCACGCTTGGCTTGAAGTCGTTCTTCATGAGCCATTCCTCGATCAGATGCGGCTGCGTCAGCGCGCGCCAGATCTTTTCCGGCGGAAAGGCGACGTCCCGCTCGACAACGACGGAGCGGATCTCGGTTGATGTATCGTTCATTGGTCCATCCTTTTCAGTAGATCTTCAAGGTCGTCGAACCGGCTCTCCCAGAATCTGGTCATCTCTTTCGTCCAGTCGGTCAGTGGTGCCAGTGCTGCAAGCTGCGCGCTGTAATGCGTTTGCCGGCCTTCGGGGCGGTCAAGCACAAGGCCCGCGCGCTTCAGCGCGGCAAGATGCTTCGAGACGACGGGCTGGGAGACGCCGGCCCGGGCCGTCAGCACCGCAACAGTCTTTTCCCCTTCACGACACAGCCTCTCGAAAATCGCCCGGCGCGTCGGATCGGCAAGCGTTCGGAACAGCAAGTCATGCGTGTTCGACATCTCAATTCATACCTCGTCAGCTATGAATTGACGTATAGCTGCCCGGCTATGAATACGTCAAGCCGGAATTTTCGAATCAAGGGAAACGCCGCCGGTCTTGCGGGAAGGGGAGACGTCTCTCGGCAATATTCGTTGCGGCTAAAATTGCGATGGTCGCGGTGCCGCGTCTTGCTCCGCTAGTCTTTCCATCTATGCTGGCCGCGACACTCAGGGGAGGTAGGCATGATCCTGCATTGCGTTTTTCTTCGGCTCAAATCCGCCATGACACAGGATGAGAAGAGGGCGCTCTTCGAATCGGTTGCAGCCTTGCAGAAGGTCATTCCCGGTATCGTCGAGGTCAAATACGGGCCGAACGTCTCGCCGGAAGGTCTGCATGGCGGCTTCGTCGATGGTTTTACCGTGACCTTCGAGAGCCCGGAAGCGCGGGATGCCTATCTCGTGCATCCCGATCACGTTGCCGTCGGCGAGCGGATCGTTTCCTCGATCGATGGCGGGCTCGCCGGCCTGATGGTCTTCGATCTCAATATCTAAACAGAGCAGGCCGCAGGCGAAACATACCTGCGGTCTGGTTTCGTTGATTTGCCCAGCTGGCTGCTTAGCTCGACTTGGCCATAGCGGCGGCGAGTTGGTCAACGTTATAACGGAACATTTTTTCGTAAGTCGGAGCCGGGCCATTGGCCTTGGAGAGGGACTCGACATAAAGCTCGCCGCCAGGCTCTGCGCCGGTTGCCTTGGCGACCTGCTTGACCAGGCGCGGATCGTTGGAGTTTTCGAAGAAATAGGCCTTCACATGCTCCGTCTTGATCTGCTCGATCAACTGGGCGACCTTGGCCGCTGACGCCTCTGTTTCCGTTGAAAAGCCGAGTGGAGCGAGGAAGTTCACCTTATATTCGCCACCGAAATAGCCGAAGGCGTCATGGCTCGTCAGCACCTTGCGGCGGTCGTCGGCTATCTTGTCGAACTTGCTGTGGGCATAGGCATCAAGCTCGGTCAGCACCTTGGTATAGCGCTCGGCATTGGCCTTGAAGTCGGCCGCATCGGCCGGATCTGCCGCGGAAAGCGCCTTCTCGATATTGGCGACCCAGACCTTCACGTTGACCGGGCTGTTCCACACATGCGGATCGGTGA
The DNA here is from genome assembly GCF_014207095.1 of Martinezella lusitana. Classification (GTDB taxonomy): domain Bacteria; phylum Pseudomonadota; class Alphaproteobacteria; order Rhizobiales; family Rhizobiaceae; genus Rhizobium; species Rhizobium lusitanum_B. Next base: position 247,524 of record NZ_JACHBG010000001.1, read on the forward strand.
CCGTCTTGCCGTCATCGACCATCGTGCGGGTATTGATGCCTTCCGACGCGACGATAGGAGCCCCCTTATAGCCCGACGCAGTGATCAGCCGATCCATCCAGCCTTCAAGTCCTTCGCCGCTGACGAAGACGACCTTTGCCGCATTCAGCGTCTTGGCATCGGCAGGCGAGGGCTCGAATTCATGGGGATCGCCATTCGGGCCGACCAGGCTCGACACCTTCACATGGTCGCCGCCGACATGCTTGACGACATCGGCCAGGACGGTGAAGGACGCGACGACGTTCAACGTTTCCGCGGAAGCGGGCGCCGCGACGCCGAAGGCGACGAAGGCAGCCGCAGCCGCTGAGAGAAGCAGTCTCTGTTTATTCATGTGAGTCTCCTTGTTCGGATTAGCCCCGGAGATGGGGACGGGGGAAGAACCGCCGGGCAAGGCCCGACGGTGCGAAGAGGATGGAGAAGCCGTAGATCAGGCTTGCGGTGATGATGATGGTCGGCCCCGACGCGAATTCGAGGTGGTAGGAGGCGATGAGGCCGATATAGCCCGACACCGCCGCCGTTGCCGTCGCGATCGCCATCATCGCAGGCAGGCTGCGCGACCAGAGCTGCGCGACGGCAGCCGGCAGCATCATCAGCCCGACGGCCATCAGCGTGCCCAGCGCCTGGAAGCTGGCGACAAGGTTGAGCACAACGAGCAGCAGGAAAAGGAAATGATAGACAGGCCCGCGGCCGCCGACTGCACGCAGGAAGCCGGGATCGAAGCATTCCATGACAAGCGGCCGATAGATGATCGCAAGCGCCAGCAGTGTGACTGAGGTGATCGCACCGATCTGATAGAGGGCAGGGGCGTCGATCGCCAGAATGGTGCCGAAGAGCACATGCAGCAGGTCGATGTTGGAGCCGCGCAAGGAGACGATGAGGACGCCGAGCGCTAGCGAGGTCAGGTAGAAGCTGGCAAAGCTCGCATCTTCCTGCAGCACGGTCATGCGGCTGACGAGGCCGGAAAGGAGCGCCACCGAGAGACCCGCCACCAGCCCGCCAAGCCCCATGGCGGTCAGCGACAGCGAGCCGGCGATGAGATAGCCGATCGCAGCGCCGGGCAGCACGGCATGGCTCATGGCATCGCCCATCAGGCTCATGCGCCGGAGCATCAGGAACACGCCGATCGGGCCGGAACCGAGACCGAGGCACAGGCAAGCGATCAGCGCACGCCGCATGAAGCCATAATCCGCGAATGGCGCGAGGAAGATGTCGTAGATCGTCATTGAACCGGCTCCCGCCTTGCGTGGTCACCCGCCGCCGGTTCGTGCTCGTCCCCCTCCGGGAGGCAAGCTTCGGACTCGTCGTCCCAGCGCTCAGCCATGGCGCGCGCCTTGACGAGGTTGGCGGAACTCATGATGTCCTGCGTGCGCCCCCAGCCGACAAGCTCGCGGGCGATCAGCAACGTCTCGGGAAAATGAGCGCGCACCTGCTCGAAATCATGCAGAACGGCGATGACCGTGCGTCCTTCCTTGTTCCAGCGCAGAACGAGTTCGAGCAGATCGCGCGTCGTGCGCTGGTCGATGGCGGTGAAGGGTTCATCGAGCAGGATGACGCGCGCATCCTGCAACAACAGCCGGGCGAAGAGCACGCGCTGGAACTGCCCCGCCGAGAGCGAACCGATATGCCTGTTCTCGAAGCCGCAAAGCCCAACGATGCCGAGCGCCTCGCGTGCCCGCGCCGCATCCTCACGCGAAAAATGGCCGAATGCGCCGGCATTCTTCCAGGCACCAAGCATGACGGTATCGGCGACCGAAATCGGAAAGCGGCGGTTGATATCCGCCGCCTGCGGCAGATAGCCGAAATCGTTTCGCATCAAGGCTCCGCGGTCGATCCGTCCCTCTGCCGGGCGCAATTCGCCAATGATCGCCTTCAATAATGTCGATTTGCCCGCGCCGTTCGGCCCCGCAATCGCCGTCAGGCTGCCTGGGGCGAATCCGCCAGAGACATGATGCACGGCCGGATGACGCTCGTAGGTGACGGTCAGGTTTTCGAGGCGGATCAGATCACTCATGCCAGCGCCACTGCCCAGCCAATGGCTGCCCAGAGAACCGCAATGCCGACAGCCACATAGGCAAGACGCATCACGGCGGAGCGTCCAATCAGCGAGGGCGCGAATGGATCACGATCGAAAGGCATTCGGGGGCTTTCTTTTATGTAATAACATTACATGTTGTAGCCGATGAAATACGGCAAAAAAGAGGCAGGCGGTGCGTTGCCGTGAAATTGCGGTGAACAAGGCTGGAATATTTACCGCTGACATCGCCGGCACCTTCTCACCATGGTGCTCACGACAGTCCTATCTTCGCGCAATATCGAGCGATAAAGTTACGCGACGGGTAGGGGAGAATGTTATGAAGCTAAGGCTTGAATTGTTTGTTGCCGATGTGACGGCGTCGATTGAATTCTATCAACAGGCGCTGAGCTTCCAGGTGGTTGGCGAGACAAGCAAGCAATACACCATGCTCTCGAATGGCGAGGCTATCATCTCCGTCAACAAGCGAGAGGCCCTCGGACCTGATCATCCACTTCGAGCTGCGAATGGCGAACGACCAGGCCTCGGCGTCGAAATCGTGCTGAGCGTTGAGGATTTGGAAGCTGCCTATGGCGCCGCTAAAACTGGTGGCCATTCGGTATCCGAGCTTACCTTGCAGCCATGGGGCCTGCGCGATTTTCGCATAGTAGACCCGGATGGATATTACATCAGGGTGACGAGCAGGCATGAGGAATAGCGATCCCTTAGGGCGTGGGACCCATTGCAGTTGAGAGAGGCTGGCCGCAGAACGCCCAGCCTCTCTCAATGGTCGGAATTATAGCTGCTCGATCATCGCAGCCGCACCTGAAACCGTTGCCTGGCCCGGGCTTTCCTCGACGTTCAGCGACTTCACCACACCATCTTCCACCAGCATGGAGTAGCGCTTGGAGCGGACGCCGAGACCGCCGGCGGAGAGGTCGATATCGAGGCCGAGCGCCTTGGCGAAGGAGCCGTCCCAGTCGGCGAGGAAGTGGATTTTGCCCATGCCGCCGGACGATTGCGCCCAGGCGCCCATCACATGCCAGTCATTGACCGAGACGACGGCGATATCATCGACACCCTTGGCGAGAATGGCGTCGCGATTTTCCAGATAACCCGGCAGATGGTTGAGCGAACAGGTGGGCGTGAAGGCGCCGGGAACGGCGAAGAGCACAACGCGCTTGCCGGCAAAGAGCTGTCCGGTGCTGATTTCGACCGGGCCTTCCGCGGTCTTTTCCTTGAAGGTGGCGGCGGGCAGTTTGTCGCCGATTGCGATGGTCATCGTCTCTCTCCTTGGGGGCATGGTTTCGGGGGCGTGTGCTGCACCCGATCGGAACGGATTGTCGTGCGAAACTATAGATCCGGCCTATTCGAACGCAAGGGTGGTTTCGATGGCGCGGTCACCATCGACGACCAGAATGCCCCAGCTCTTGCCCTTGATATCGTAGTTCTTCGGCAGCTTGCCGATCGCTATATCGGTTGAATAGACGCCGCCTTCTCTTTTCGCATTCGCCTGCTGGAAGAACACGTAGCCGGCAGGACCGGTAACGTAGATATCAGGCGCATTGCCGGCCGTCTCCGGCAGAGCGAGGCGTAGCGAGAGGTTTTTTGCATCCGCCGAAAAGCTGTGGCTCTGAACGGCGAAATCGGAGGAGGGGCCCTGTGGCAGTAGCGCCTTTGCAGCATCCAGCAGAGCGAGCTCATGCGCCGTCGGCTTCTCCCCTGCCGAAAGCGGCAGCGAATAATCCGCCTGGAAGGGAATACAGATTTCCTTGCAGAGACCGATGAAGGCGGTCAGCTCCAGCTTCGTTGGCGGCTTTCCAGTAACGCGGAAATCGAGCGGCAGTGTCACCGGCGCGTCATAACCGATCTCATGTATGTTCCCGACGACGATCTGCTTCGGTACTGGATAGCTGGTTTTCTCCAGTGTCACGCCGCTTTCTGGCTTGGCGGTAACCTGTGGCGGAATTCCGCTCTGGCCCGGTTCGCGCCAATAGGTGATCCAGCCAGGCTGCGGTTCGATCTGCAGGGCGGCGCGGATATGTCCTTCGGCATCGGGAGGCAGCGCCACGAGGCGCATGCGGCCGCCGTCATTGTCGACCCAGTCGCTTGTTGCCGCATATCCGGCCGATCCGATGCAAGCGAGAGCAGCAAATGCGCCGGCAAATATTGCCGGCAGGCGGGTGAGGGTGGCTAATCCGGTCATGGACAGAGGATTTAGCGGATCGGGCGGCATGGAGCCAGCGTCGCTTAAAAAGAAATGATCATTTTCAGTTGATTGATTTATCACATTGCCCCATCTTGCTTTTTAGCGGTGCAGCTATGGACTGCGGTCAGGAGGCACGATGTCCCTATCGACGCTGAAGAACAAACGCGAAAGAGGTTTGCTCGACGGTCAGTTCCTGATCGCCATGCCAGGCATGGAGGACAGGAACTTCCACCGGACGGTCATTTACATTTGCGCTCATTCCGATGCCGGGGCCATGGGCTTCGTCATCAATCGGCCTCAGAAGCTGACATTTACGGATGTCCTTCTGCATTTGGATATGATCAAGGACGACGATGCCATCGTGCTGCCGGCGGATGCGCGGAATTTCCCGATCCAGACCGGAGGGCCGGTCGAAAGTGGCCGCGGCTTCGTCCTGCATTCCGACGACTATCTCAGCGACAGCAGCATTCCGGTCAGCGACGATATCAGCCTGACGGCGACGCTCGACATCGTGCGGGCCATCTCCAAGGGAAGCGGCCCGAAACGCGCCACGATGCTGCTGGGCTATGCCGGCTGGGGCGCAGGCCAGCTGGAGGCAGAGATCGGCAACAATGGCTGGCTGAATTGTCCGGCGAACGAAGAGCTCATCTTCGACCGCAGCCTCGACGATAAGTATGAGCGTGCCCTGGCCCTGATGGGCATCAATGCCGCAATGCTCTCGCCGCATGCTGGCCATAGCTGAGCCGATCTGCGTTATTTCGGAACGAAATGACGCCCTTGACGTTATCTTGACAGAGCAACGGCAATGCCGCCGTGCCAGCCAAGGAGGCGTCAGATATGAGCAGAACGACCGACAAGGTATCCGGCAAGGTGAATGAAATCGCCGGCAAGGCCAAACAGATGGCCGGCAAGGCGACCAACGACAAGGAAATGCGCGCCAAGGGCGCCGCCCAGGAAGCCAAGGGCAAGATGCAGACCGCCGTTGGCAAGGCCAAGGATAAGGTCAAGGGTGTAGTCGACCGGATGTAGTCGGCGGGTTGTATCAACCAATCCGGGCTCGCTGCTCCGTTAAATCGGCGTTGTAGCAGCGATGTTGGGAGGAAGGGCCTGTTACGGAAGCGTGGCAGGCTCTTCAATTTGGGCCCACCTATCGTTGTTGAGGGGAGCATGCGGCTTTTTACCTGCGATCATTGTGGCCAGCCGGTCCATTTCGATAACAGGCAATGCATCCGCTGCGGCCATCAGCTCGGCTTTGTGCCGGATCGTCTCGCGATCTATGCGCTGGAGGCCGACGAAGCTCCGAACTGGCATCTGGTCTCGGAGCCCACGCGCCAAGTCCGCTTCTGCGCGAACGCGGAGCTCGATATCTGCAACTGGCTTGTCGATATGAATGATCCGCAAGCCTATTGCGTCGCCTGCCGTCACAATCGTCTCGTGCCGAACACGCATACGCAACAGGGCGTCGATCGCTGGCGGCGTATCGGGCAGGCGCAAAGGCATCTCTTCTATTCGCTACTGCGCTTGGCGCTGCCGCATCCCGACCGGACAGAGGATCCACAGGGCGGCCTGGTGTTCGATTTTCTTGAGGATGAGGTGCAGGGTGGCGCGGTCGTTCCGGCCATGACAGGCCACGAGGAAGGGCTGATCGCCATTCGCGCCGCCGAGGCCGATGACGCAACACGCGAACAGGCGCGCAGCTTGATGAACGAGCCCTATCGTACCTTGCTCGGCCATTTCCGCCACGAGACCGGTCATTTTATCTGGAACAAGCTTGTTCGCGACCGCGACGGTTTCGAGGCCTTCCGCGCCGTCTTCGGCGACGAGCGTGCCGATTACGGAGCCGCACTTCAATCCCACTACGACAACGGCCCGCCGGCAAACTGGCAGGAGTGTTTTATCAGCGCCTATGCGAGCTCTCACCCGTGGGAGGATTTTGCCGAGTGCTTCGCGCATTATCTGCATATCGTCGATACGCTGGAAACGGCGCGCTCCTTCGGCCTGGCGATCGACCCGCTTCGCTATCACGACATGGCCGCTGAGGTGGATTTCAATTCCTACAAGGCTGAGAGCGCTGAACAGCTCGTCAGCGCCTGGATCCCTCTAAGCGTAGCGATCAATTCCATCCAGCGCAGCATGGGGCAGCCCGATTCCTATCCCTTCGTCCTCTCACAACAGGTGGTCGCAAAGCTGGACTATATAAGGGAGCTGATCGATGGCGCCTGACCGGCGCTGCCGTTACTAAGCGCGCTTCGTCAGCGGAAAGCGTTCCTTCAACAGGCGGACGACCGAATCCGAACCCATTGGCGGCCCGAAGATGAAGCTCTGGCCGTAGGTGCAGCCGATCTTGGCGAGTTCCAGCGCATCCTCTTCCGATTCGATACCCTCCGCGACGACGCGCATGTTGAGCTCGCGCGCCATCGAGATGACCGAGCGGAGCAGAACGGCCTTCTTGTCGCTCTCGTCGCGCACCATCGCCTTGTCGAGCTTGATCGTGTCGAAGGGGAAGCGGGTGAGATAGGCTAGCGAGGAATAGCCCGTACCGAAGTCGTCGAGTGCCAGACCGATGCCGGCATCGCGCAGCTTGTCGAGGACGAGGCGGGCCTGCTCCGGATTTTCCATCACCTGCGATTCCGTCAGCTCCAGCTTGATCCGGTGCGGATCGCAGTGGGTCTTGGCGAGCAGGGCGCGGATATCGTCGTAAAGCTCGTTGTTGAGCAGCTGCACGCTGGAAAGGTTGATGGAGACGAACAGCGGCAGGTCGCCGGTCTGTCGTTGCCATGCCTTCAGGTCGTTCGTTGCCTGCTCGAGCGCAAACATGCCGAGCGGGCCGATGATGTCGGAAGCTTCGGCAATCGGGATGAACTCCGACGGCGGGATATTGCCGCGCTTCGGATGCTCCCAGCGCATCAGCGCTTCGAAACCTGCGACTTCCGCATCTTCCAGCCGAACGATGGGCTGATAGACGAGCGAAAGCTCCTTGCGCTCTACCGCCCGGCGCAGGTCGGTTTCGAGCTGCAGCCGATCGGTTCCAAAGCTGCGGAACGCAGGCTGGAAAGGCTCTACGCGATTGCCGCCGGCGCGCTTGGCGCGATACATGGCAAGTTCGGCGTCGCTGAGCATGCCGGCTGCATTTTCCTGCTGGTCGACCCAGGACGTCAGGCCGACCGATGCCGTCAGAATGATCTCGCGGTTGGCGAAATTGATCGGCACCATGATCGCCTTGCTGATCGCATCGGCAAAGTCTGCGACCTTGGCGGGATCGCGTTCGGAAACGAGGATGAGGCCGAACTGGTCGCCGGAAAGGCGCGCCAGCGTATCCTGCGGCTTCATCAGGCGGCGGAGACGCCGGGTCAGCGCGATCAGAATATTATCGCCCGCAGCAAAGCCAAGCGTGTCGTTGACGAGCTTATAGCGGTCGATGTCGATCACCATGACTGTCGGACGCAGCTGATTGCCATCCGAGGCGAGCGTCAGGACGGACTGCAGGCGGTCGAGGAAGACCTGACGGTTCGGCAATCCGGTGAGATTGTCATGCACTGCGTCATGCAGCAGCCGCTCGATCGAATTCTTCTGCTCGGTGATATCGACGATGGTGCCGACGCAGCGAATGATTTCGCCATTAGAGCCGAGCACCGGCCGGGCGCGGATCGATAGCCAATGGAAGTGTCCATCCTCCGCGCGAATGCGGAACTCGTGGTTCAGCCGGCCGCGCCGATGTTCCAGCAGCACGTCGAGCGTCGCACGAAAGCGGTCGCGATCGTCGGGATGCAGTCGCGGCAGCCAGTTGCGGGCCGCGCCGTGCATGCTGCCGGGCGAAAGGCCGAGCTTCATCGAGATGTCTGGTGTCGTGACCACGCGGTCGCGCGCCACGTCCCAGTCCCAGACGGTATCGCCGGAACCGGTGAGCGCAAGGGACTGCCGCTCCAGATCCGAGAACAGACCCTGCTGGAAGGCACCGCCGGCAAAGGCATGCTGCATGACGGTGAAGCCGATCAGCAGGACGATGAGCACGAGGCCGCCGCCGAGTGCCGGCTGGATGATGTCGTTGTCGAGCTTGCCCATGACAGTCATCCAGGCCCCGAACAGCCAGACGAGGATCAGCGCCCAGGCTGGTACGAGCAGGATGGCGCGGTCATAACGGCTGAAGCCGAGATAAATGATCAGCAGCAGGCCGGCCGTTGCCGTCAGCGCCAGCGACAGCCGCGCAATGCCGGCCGCAATAGACGGATCGTAGATCGCGACACCGAAGAGCAGGGCAAGGCCAAGCACCCAGGCGAGCGTCACATAGCCGAGATGTGCGTGCCAGCGATTGAGATTGAGATAGGTGAAGAGGAAGATCACCAAACTCGACGCGAGCGCCACCTCGGCACAGGCACGCCATATTCGCTGGTCGCTGGAGGTGATGCTGATGAGCTTGCCGAGGAAGCCGAAGTCCACGCAGATATAGCCGAGCACCGCCCAGGCGAGTGCCGCCGTCGCCGGCAGCATCGATGTGCCCTTGACCACGAAAAGAATGGTCAGGAACACTGCCAGCAGACCGGCAATGCCAAGCACGATGCCGCGATAGAGCGTAAAGGCGTTGACCGTATCCTTGTAGGCGTTGGGTTCCCACAGATAGAGCTGCGGCAAATTGGGAGATGAAAGTTCGGCAACGAAGGTAACGACCGCGCCGGGGTTCAGCGTAATGCGGAAAACGTCCGCTTCGTCGCTTGGCTGCCGGTCGAGTGCAAAGCCTTCGCTGGGCGTGATCGCCACGATGCGTTGCGAGCCCAGATCGGGCCAGAAGACCTTCGAATTCACCAGACGGAAATGCGGAGCGACGATGACGCGCTCAAGCTGTTCTTCCGAGACGTTGGCGAGCGCGAAAACCGCCCAGTCGCCCTGATGGTTTGGCGAGGAGGAACGAACCTCGATGCGCCGCCTGATGCCGTCCGTGCCGGCGGCCGTCGAAACCTGAAAGGCCTCGCCCTGGTTGGTGTAGATCTCGGTGGTTGCCGTCAGGTCGAGCGCGGTGTCGTCGCGCGAGATTTTCACGGGCTCGGCCGCGTGCGCCACTCCGGCGACCAGCAGCAACATGGTGACTGCAAGCGCTGCGATAACAGCGCATAGCCGCCCGGCCATCGGCCTCGTCTGCATCATTCCGGCGATCATCGCTGGTCGTAGCTTCGATTCGGGTTGGCATCGGCTGCCAGCCTTGAGAACATCACATGGTCGCGCCACTGACCGTTGATTTTGAGATAACCGCGCAAATGACCTTCCCGTTGGAAACCGGCTTTTTCCAAAAGCCGCATGCTACGCTCGTTGTCCGGAATACAGGCTGCTTCAATACGGTGCAACTCAAGACCGGAAAAGATATAGGGTATAACCAACCGAAGTGCGGCGAACATGTGGCCCTGACCGGAATAGCGCTCGCCCATCCAATATCCGATCATGCAGCTCTGCGCAGCACCGCGGCGAATATAGCCGATCGTGATGCCTCCAACCAGCGTCATGTTTTCCTTGAGAAAGATGAACAGCGGGATGGCCTGACCGGAATTATACTCCTGCTTGCCCCTGATGATGCGCGCCCTGTAGGCGCCCTCCGTCAGTTCGTCATGCCGCCATGTCGGCTCCCAGGGCTCCAGAAAACGCCTGCTTTCGGCCCTGAGCCTATGCCATTGATTGAAGTCGGAGTAGCGCGGCAGGCGCAGCAAATAAGTATCGTCTTCGAGTTCAACCGCGTCCGGATGACGTGAGAGAAACCGAAAGACAGATTTTTGCATGCCGCCAAGCACTCCCCCGAGAATTGAACCCATCGGCTTGCGGCGTGCCCTTAGCCGCTAGCGCTTTTCGAGGCAGGCGCCGGCGAAGACAGCGACGTCACGATGTCTTCCATCGGCGCAAGCTGCTCCAGCGGCCCGATCGCCGAAAGCGTCGGTACTGTATCGAAGAACAGCCGGCCTGCAAGATCCGTGAGGCGATCAATGGTAATGCCCTGCAGACGCTCAAGCATTTCCTGATTGGGGATCGGGCGGCCGTAGAGCATCATCTGTCGGGCAACCTGTCCGGCGCGGGCGGCAGGGCTTTCCTGACCCATCAGAAGCTGGGCGCGAATCTGGGCGCGGGCGCGCTCGATTTCCTGCTGCTGAATGTCGTGTGACGACTTGCGCAGCTCGTTGACGATGACGGGCAGAAGTTCCGGCAGGTTCTCGCCGCCGGTCGCGGCATGGATGCCGAAGATGCCGGTATCTGAGAAACCCCAATGGAAGGCATAGACCGAATAGCAAAGGCCGCGGAATTCGCGCACTTCCTGGAAGAGGCGCGAGGACATGCCGCCGCCGAGAATATTGGCGAGGATCTGCGAACAGTAGAAGTCGCGCGTATGATAGGCGCGTCCTTCGAAGCCGAGCAGGATCTGCGCGTCCATCAGATCGCGCGTTTCGCGAATATTGCCGCCGATATAGCGGGCAGGCTCGATAACGGGCGGAGCGGACGGTTTGGTCGGCAGGCTGGAGAAGCGCTCCTCGACCTGTCGCACGAAGCTTTCATGATCGACCGCGCCGGCTGCGACGACGAACATGCGGTCGGTCGTATAGTTGCGATCCAGGTAATGACGAATCTGTGCCGGCGAGAAGGAAACGACGGTTTCGGGCGTGCCGAGAATGGCCCGCCCCAGCGTCTGGCCGCGATAGGCGACCTCGGAAAACTTGTCGAAGACCACGTCGTCGGGCGTGTCGTTCGCCGCATTGATTTCCTGCAGGATGACCTGTTTTTCGCGCGCCAGCTCTTCTTCGTCGAAGGCGGATTCTGTCAGGATGTCGGCAAGGATGTCGACCGCGAGCGGCACATGATCCTTGAGAACTCGTGCATAGTAGGAGGTGGTTTCGGTGGATGTGGCGGCATTGACTTCGCCGCCGACATTTTCGATTTCCTCGGCGATCTGGCGGGCGCTGCGCCGCGCCGTGCCCTTGAACGCCATATGCTCGAGCAGATGGGCGATCCCGTGTTCTGCCTCGGTCTCATTACGCGAGCCCGATTTGATCCAAACGCCGAGCGCCACGCTTTCGAGGTGTGGCATCGATTGGGTCGCTACTGTCAGCCCGGACGCGAGCCGGGTGCACTCCACTGTCATCGCTTGTCTTTCCGCGTCTGTTATTCGCCGGCCCGGGTGTGCTTGCCGATAAAGCTCTCAACGGCCTTAAGCTCCGGATCGAGAACCTCGAAACGCTCCTCCCTGGTCATCAGACCAGCAAGCCACGTCGGAAGCGCTGGGTCAATACCGGATGCGGATTTTACTGCTGCGGGGAATTTCGCTGGATGGGCAGTGGCAAGCGTCACCATCGGGCTCGTCGGACGCTCGTTCTTTTCCGCGACGAAGACGCCGATTGCCGTATGGGGATCGAGCAGATAGCCGGTATCGGCGAGGGTCTTGCGGATGGTTTCGGCCACCTGCTTCTCGCTGGCGCGGCCGGCCCGGAAATCTTTCTTGATGAACTTCAGGGCCTCTTCGCTGATCGAAAAGCCGTTGGACTGTTTCAGGCTTTCCATGGCGGCCCGCACCTTGGAGGCATCGCGTCCGTTGGCTTCGAACAGCAACCGCTCGAAGTTGGAGGAAATCTGGATATCCATCGAGGGCGATGTCGTTGCCTTGACTTCGCGCATTTCATAGCGGCCGGTCTTCAGCATGCGCGCAAGGATATCGTTTTCGTTGGTAGCGATGATCAGCCGCTCGATCGGCAGGCCCATGCGCTTGGCAACGTAGCCGGCAAAGATATCTCCGAAATTGCCCGTCGGCACCGTGAAGGAAATTTTCCGATCCGGGCCGCCGAGGGCAACCGCCGTCGTGAAATAATAGACCACCTGCGCCATAATTCGCGCCCAGTTGATCGAGTTGACACCGGAGAGCCTGACCTTGTTGCGGAAGGCCTCATCGTTGAACATGGCTTTGACGAGGTTCTGGCAATCGTCGAAGTTGCCCTTCACTGCAAGCGCATGGACGTTGGCCTCGGTCGAGGTGGTCATCTGCCGCTGCTGTACCGGCGAAACCTTGCCGTGCGGGAAGAGAATGAAGACATCGGTCCGTTCGCGCCCGGCAAATGCATCGATTGCGGCGCCGCCGGTGTCTCCCGATGTCGCGCCGACGATGGTCGCCCGCTGGCTGCGCTTCTCAAGCGCATAGTCCATCAGGCGTGCCAGCAACTGCATGGCGACATCCTTGAAGGCGAGCGTCGTGCCGTGGAAGAGCTCCATGACGAAGCTGTTCGGGCCAGTCTGGACAAGCGGCGTCACGGCCGGATGCCGGAAGGTGGCGTAGGCGTCGTCGATCATGCCGCGGAATACGTCGGCGGGGATCTCGCCATTGGTGAAGGGCGAAAGCACTGCAAAAGCGATGTCCTGATAGCTCTTGCCGCGGAAAGCCCGGATTTCTTTTTTCGTCAGGGTCGGCCATTCACGGGGAACATAGAGCCCGCCGTCACGGGCAAGGCCAGCCAGGAGAGCGTCGCAGAAGCCAAGGGCAGGGGCTTCTCCCCGCGTTGAAATATAGTCCACGGTCTAGGATTCCTTTGGTCGCAAAATTGCCTGAGTGATCGGTTGAGAGAGTAGAGGAACGAAACGGTGCCGGCCTGTCTTTTTGCGCCGGATCAGCCCCGTGGTTTTCGCGTTTGCACAAGACGTGTGGGATTGGCGCCCGTTGGCGGCGGTTTATGCCGATCTGTCGATCTCGAAAAGTGAGCCAAAACGGTGTCTACCCAATCGATTTTTCACTGCGCCGCTGGTATAGACCATCGCCAAGTGTCATAAAAGTCCCGTTTGGCGGGCTGCAGGCCGATAATTATGAAATATATGGAGAGGGTGGAATTATAGTGTTTGGCAAGGTTTCGCGTCGTCTTTTCTCCGCTTCGCTTCTGGCATTGCTGACCGGTTGCAGTACCCTCGGCATCGGCGGCAGCAGTGATAAACAGCCTGCAACCGATGTTACCGTCGCGCCGCAGGCGGGCGCTGCGAGTGCTGCCCCCACAAGCGCTGGCGGCTATGTCGTCGGCAAGTGCCCTCAGGCCGTCATTCGCGATGAGGACTCCGTTTACAAGGTATACGCCAAGGGCGCCAAGGACGATGCAAGCAAGCTGGCCTATCAGGCCTCGCTCGCACAGGCCACGCGCCAATGCAGCTCCGACGGCACCAGCCTCGGCATTCAGGTTGTCGCACAGGGGCGTCTGGTCGCCGGTCCAATGGGTAGCTCCGGCAAGGTGACACTGCCGATCAACGTCGCCGTCATGGACAATGATAAGGCGCTTTATAAAAAGACCATTAACTTCGTCGCGGAGATCCCGCCGGGCGAAAGTACGGCGCAGTTCCTGTTCACGAACAACGATATCCAGGTCGCCGGCGGTTCCGGCGGCTTCACGATCGTTCAGATCGGTTTCGATCAAGGTCCGCAGAAGCCCGTAAAGGGTGACAGGCCGGTGCGTAAAAAGCGCCACTAAGGCATTCGATCGCGGCGCCGGCCTGGCGCTGCGAGACCACTGCGATTTGAAAAGAAAAGGCCCGCCGATCGATCGGCGGGCCTTTTCTTTCATCGGTAATCTCGGCTGTCTTAAAGCATGTCGCGCCAAAGCGTGCAGCGGTTTTGCCATAACGACATGCGTAAAATCAAAGAGCTAAAGCCCGTGAAGCGAATCTGGAAGATCGCGACGCGCTTTAGAGTACGCCTTCCCATTCAGCGAGTGCCATGACCACGCTCGGCAGGTCGGCCATGCGGCTGATGACGGTTTCGGCGCCTGCGTCCGTCAGGCGGTCGGCGTGCGAGGGGTAGGTATGCGATGCGCCGGTGAAGCCGATGACGCGCATCCCGGCGGCGCGCGCCGCCTGGACGCCGTGGATCGAATCTTCAACGACGATCGTGCTGGCGGGGCTGACATTCATCTGCTTGGCGCCATGCAGGAAAATATCCGGCTTGGGCTTCACCCGGTCGGCGCCGAGGTCCTTGGCGGAATAGATGTTTGGCGCAAACAGCTTAATGTAGCCGACCTTGGTAAGCATCATCTCAAGGCGAGCAGCGCTGGAATTCGAGCAGATGCAACGCGGCATCGGCAGGCGCGACAGCGCAAGCGGTACGCCCTGAATAGCCTGGACATCATTGGCGAGCCGCAGGTCCAGCAGCTTTTCCGATTTGTCGAGCAGGGACGCCGAAAGCGGAATGCTGGCTTCGCGCTCGACTTCGAAGAGAATGTTCTGCCAGGTCATGCCGGCGAAGCGCTCGCCCATTTCCTCGACGCTGATCGGATAGCCTGCATCGGTCAGCAGTTTCGATTCGACTTCCGCCGCGATGATTTCCGAATCGACCAGAACGCCGTCGCAGTCGAAGATGATGAGGTCGAAACCATTGCTCATGAAAATTGCTGCCTTTGGTATGGGCTGGGTTTGGTAAGTTCCGGCGAAAATTCTCGCATCTTGGAACATGCCCTGAAAAACGACCGTCGCGCTTTACACGATGTGTCGACAAAGCTCAACCAATTGGCGGACATGGCTGTACTGCAAGGATCGAAAGGGTCGAGACCGATTCAAAAGGCTTGATGACGCCAGCTTGCCGCTCGACATCGGGCAAGGCCGTCATTAAGGATCGGTCATGGCCAAAGAGCACGACGACACCATTGCCAGCCGTATCAGCCGGGTGCTTGCCGACCGCATCATCCGCGGCGAGCTCGCGCCCGATGCGCGCTTGCGGCAGGATCATATCGCCGAGGAATTCGGCACAAGCCATGTTCCGGTGCGCGAGGCGTTTCGCCGCCTGGAAGCGCAGGGTCTGGCCGTCAATCTGCCGCGTCGCGGTGTTCGCGTGGCTTCCTTCGATCTGAAAGAGGTGCGGGAAGTCGCCGAAATGCGCGCCGCACTGGAAGGTCTCGCCTTGAGGCACGCGGCGCAGCATCTGACCCCGGCCATCCTGGATGCGGCCGAAGAGGCGACCCGGGAAGGGGATGCCGCCTCCGACGTCTATGCGTGGGAGGAGGCCAACCGCCGCTTCCATCGTCTTATCCTGGCGCCTTCCGATATGGCGCGCCTATTGGCCGCCATCGACGATCTCCACGCCGCCAGCGCCCGCTTTCTGTTCTCGGCATGGCAATCCGGCTGGGAAAAGCGCACGGATCACGATCATCGCGCTATCCTTGCCGCCTTGCGTCAGGGTCGGGCGGATGAGGCTGCGGCCATCCTGCAAAAGCATGTGCAATGGATCGGTCGTGCGCCTGTTCGCACAGCCTCCGGCTCCACTCGCGAAGCCTTCGCGATCGTTGGCTAAGATCGGGAAATTATAGATAATTCTACATTATTGCGCTTGCATGTCGTCTTCGGATGCGGCGGTGATGGCTCTCCACCTGGGATTGCTAGCGATCGCGCATTGATGGCGTCGCGCCCGAAAATGGCGTCTGGCTCCTCCTCCCTTACGGAAATCAGTAGCGATCTCGGTGCTTGCGCGCCAGTGAATCAATTTTCCACACCCGTCACTTGCCTGGTTTTGCAAACTCAGACATACAATAGATGGGAATTAAAAATTATCTATAATTTGGAAGGAGAGACCATGTCCCTGTCCCATCATCATGACGAAGCCGCCTTCGATCCGCTCCGCCTCGGCCAGCGATCACTGGTGGTTAAATCGGTTTTCGTCCTCGCAGGAACATTGGTATTGGCACTGGCATCGCAGATTTCCGTGCCGATAGTGCCGGTGCCGGTCACCATGCAGACCTTTGCCGTCACGATGATCGGTGCGCTCTATGGCTGGCGTCTTGGCGCCGTGACCATTCTGGCCTGGCTGGGCGAAGCTTTAGTCGGCTTTCCCGTTCTTGCGGGCGGAGCAGGGGGGATTGCGCCTTTCATGGGTCCGACGGCCGGTTATCTCGCTTCGTTCCCGATCATCGGTGCCCTCGTCGGTTTGCTTGCCGAACGTGGCTGGAGCGGTGACCGGGTCGTCAGCAGTTTTCTCGCTCATCTCTCGGCCAACATCCTCTGCCTTGCGATCGGTGGCGCATGGCTTGCCGCATTGATCGGTGCCGAAAAAGGCTGGCTGCTTGGCGTTGCCCCCTTCATCCTCGGCGCGGTGCTGAAATCGGCTCTGGCGGCTGCTGTGCTGAAGGCGGTCAAGACCTATGGCGGCAAGGCAAAGCTGAATTGACGGTTCGGCTTCGCGCCCACCATCTGCTTTGCATGCTGACTTTCGTCGGTGAAGGCTACACGCCCGCCTTCACCGACAATTATCGCCGCATCGCCGAATGGCTGACCGCAGGGGAGGAGATCGAATTGGTCTCCGGCCCCGACGATATCTGTGCGCCCTTGCTCGATGAGCAGGATCCGCATTGTTTCAACGCATCCGTCCTTGAGCGAGATGCCCTCGCCCTTGCTGATGTGGCGACGCTTTTGGGCAAAAAGCTTGAGCCGGGCGCGGTGATAATGCCCGATGCTCCTCTTCTGGCGGAGTTACGACGTAACTTCGCTGGCGGTCAGATTCGCCGTGCCTGCAGCCGCTGCGAATGGGGAGATCTGTGCAACCGGATCGCTGAGGGTAAGTTCGCAGGCGTGCTGGTTGGGCAAGCCTAAACGAGCAGGCGGCGCAGTAGCGGACAGTGCCTTGCTGTAGGGACGCGCCTTAGGATTGGCCGGTGGTTTCGAGCGGAAAGAGCGCCAGGAAGCGGCGATCGCCTTCCGGCGTAAAGAAGATCGAGCGGCTGTTTTCGGTCCGTCGCGCCCAACCCTTGTCGAGGAAATTCGACAGCAGCGCCTTGCCGAGGCTGCCGGCCAGATGCGCGCGCCTCTCGCTCCAGTCGAGACAGGACCGGCAGAGCGGACGACGGTTCAAGCGCAATTCGGAGACGTCAATGCCGATGGAACCGAGATGCGCCTCGCCATGCGGGGTCAGGTTCAGACCTTCGCCCATGGCCGATATAGCGCCGGTTGCCACAAGACTGTCGAGCATCCGTACACCATAGTCGCCGGCGAGGTGATCGTAGCAGATGCGCGCCTTGCGCAGCGCCGGGTCTTTCGGGCCTGGACGATGGCGCAGATGGCCGCGGCTTGCGGCAAAGCCCATGATTCCTTCCAGCAGCTTGCCGACGCCGTCATCGGCGAGCGTGAAATAGCGATGCCGGCCCTGCTTGCGCTGCGCCAGCAGGCCACCTGCCTCCAGCTTGGAGAGGTGCGCGCTTGCGGTCTGCAGCGTCACACCCGCCGCCGCGGCCAGCTCCGTCGCGGTCAGTGCACGGCCGCCCATCAGCGCCGTCAGAATGTTCGCCCGCCCCGGATCGCCGATCAGCGAGCCGATTTGTGCAATGTCAGGACCTTCCTTCATACTTCGACCCTAACCGAAGCATCTCCGCAGCGCAATGTGGGAGAAATGGCCATCAGCAAAGGAGAAAACCAATGATCACCTGTTTCATCCGCTATCAGATCGATCCGTTCAAGCAGCAGGAATTTGCCGAATACGGCAAGGCTTGGGGCCAGATCATCCCGCGCAACGGTGCCGATCTTACCGGTTACTTTGCGCCGCACGAGGGCTCTCTGACAACGGCTTACGGCATCTACAACATCGAGAATCTGGCCGCCTACGAGGCCTATCGAGTGAGCCTCGCCGCCGACCCGCTCGCGAGAGCCAATCTCGATTTTGCTCGCCGCGAGCGTTTCATCTTGCAGGAGGATCGTATTTTCCTGAAAAATGTATCCCTGCCACATGCTCCGAGGGTATCGCCGTGATCGCAGTTATTTTCGAAGTCGTCCCGCATGCCGATGAACGTCAGCACTATCTCGACATTGCCGCAAGGCTGCTTTCCGAACTCAAAACGATCGATGGCTTTATCTCGATCGAGCGCTTCGAAAGCCTGAGCCAACCAGGCAAGTTTCTGTCGCTTTCCTTCTGGCGCGATGAGGCCGCCGTTCTCGAATGGCGAAATCGCGAGGCACACCGCGCCGCCCAGAGGGCCGGCCGTGCAACGGTTTTTGCCGATTATCAGCTGCGCGTGGCGCAGGTCCTGCGCGACTACGGCATGATGGAGCGGGACGAAGCGCCGACCGACAGCCGCGCCATGCATGACAGGACGGACGGCACGGTGAGGTAGCCTCAATCGCCACGCGACGAATTCCCGGCGGCAACCGGGAATTTGAAAATTATGACGCCGCTTTAGCCTTTGGTAACCAAGTTAGGTAACCATAACACTCAGTTAAGAGCATCGAGTCAGTGTAACAGCGAGTATCAAATGGCGTCAGTTTTCCCGCTTGCCGACCTCAGGAAATCCCCAGTTCCGGGCTCCTGGATCGACACGATCATCAAGGGCGATTGCGTAGCCGCTCTTGAGGCACTGCCCAATCAATCCGTCGACGTCATCTTCGCCGACCCACCCTACAATCTCCAGCTTGGCGGCACTTTGCATCGTCCAGACCAGTCGCTCGTCGACGCTGTCGATGACGAGTGGGACCAGTTTGCCTCCTTCGAAGCCTATGATGCCTTCACCCGCGCCTGGCTGCTCGCCTGCCGCCGCGTGCTGAAGCCGACGGGCACGATTTGGGTCATCGGTTCCTATCACAACATCTTCCGCGTCGGTGCGACCCTGCAGGATCTGAACTTCTGGATCCTCAACGACATCGTCTGGCGCAAGACCAACCCGATGCCGAACTTCAAGGGCCGCCGCTTCCAGAACGCGCATGAGACGATGATCTGGGCGAGTCCGAACGCCAAGGCCAAGGGCTATACCTTCAACTACGATGCGATGAAGGCCGCCAACGACGATGTGCAGATGCGTTCCGACTGGCTATTCCCGATCTGCAGCGGCAATGAGCGGCTGAAGGGCGACGACGGCAAGAAGGTGCATCCGACACAGAAGCCGGAAGCGCTGCTTGCCCGCGTCATCATGGCCTCGTCCAAGCCTGGCGATATCATTCTCGATCCCTTCTTCGGATCGGGTACGACCGGCGCTGTTGCCAAGCGTCTCGGCCGCCACTTCGTCGGCATCGAGCGCGAGCAGGATTATATCGATGCGGCAAGCGCCCGCATCGCCGCCGTCGAGCCGCTCGGCAAGGCGGAGTTGACCGTCATGACCGGCAAGAAGGCCGAAGTTCGCGTGGCTTTCAACGTGCTCATCGAGAGCGGCCTCATCAAGCCCGGCCAGGTGCTGACCGATGCGAAGCGCCGCTACAGCGCTATCGTCCGTGCCGACGGCACCGTCGCCTCCGGCGGCGAGGCTGGTTCCATTCATCGCCTTGGCGCGAAGGTCCAGGGCCTTGATGCATGCAACGGATGGATGTTCTGGCATTTCGACGATGGGCGTTCCCTGCGTCCGATCGACGAACTCAGAGCCATCATCCGCAGCGATCTGGCGAAGGTGGAGTAGTCTCCGCCGTTGGCTCGCAGGTTTCCCGTCGCAAACCGCCCCACGGTTTCCGGGAGGTCTTCGACCAGATCGACATATCCGTCTTCTTCCGTCGTGTACCTCCAGTTAGGGAAGAAGACGAGACGCCCAGGGCCTTGCCGACGAAACACGCGGTAAGGCCCTGGGCGTCTTTGGTTTTAAGAGTCTAAGCTCTGTCTCTTTGATTTCCAGCAATTCCTGACGGAAAGCGGCCCCGCACTTTTCCTGGAATTGCTCTTAGAATTCCTGATAGTCGGTGACGTCGACACGCACGACGCGGCCATCCTCATCGAAGGTGATCGTCTCTTCGCCCTCGCGGATCAGCGGCTGGCCCGTCTTGCTGTTGGTGGCGCGAACCGACCAGACGGCGCGGCCGGAAAGTGGCGTCAGCGTCTCGACCAGTGAGTTCGACGCGGTCTGATCGGGATACTTGTCGAAGTAGCCGCGGAAGGCCTCCATGATCGCATCGCGCCCGGCAAGGCTGCCGACACCGTTGGAGACATAGGTGGCGTTCTCGGCGAAGAAATTCTCGATCTCTTCGTAATTGATGCGATTGATCGCGTCGTGAAACAGCTCGATGCGTTCTGCGGGATCGAAAGTCATTGGATCAAACCTTTATGCCGTGGGCGGCGAGATCGCTGCGCAGCTTCTCGGCGCCGGTGAAATGGACCGCGTGCCAGCCGGCAGCGCGAGCACCTTCGACGTTCGGAAGCGAATCGTCGATGAAGATCGTCGCGGCCGGATCGAGGTCGAAACTCCTAGCATGGGTTTCGTAGATCGCAACGTCCGGCTTGATCAGCCCGATATCGCCGGATACCGTGACGCCGCGCGGCTTGTTGAGGAAGGGATAGCGCACCTGCGCCTCGCGGAAGGTGTCGGAGGCGAAATTGGTGAGCATGGTGACGTCGCGACCCTCTTCAATCAGCTGCTCCATGATGGAGACGCTGTCCTCATAGGCATGCGGGACCATCTCGTGCCAATGCTTGCGGAAAGCGCGGATCTGCTCTTCGCGCTCCGGATGTTCGGCAATCAGTAGCGCCTCGGCCTCTTCCCAGGTTCGGCCGCGATCCTGCTCGATGTTCCAGTCGTGCGTGCACACATTGGCGAAGAACCATTCGCGTTCGGCAGCGTCCGGAATGACGCGGCTGTAGGGGAGGTTCGGATCGTAGTGGATGAGGACCTTGCCGATATCGAAAACGATATGCCGTATTTCCGTGGTCATAAGTTAGTTCCTGATTCTCTCTTGCCTGATTTTTCTGGGATGCGTGCTTTTGCGAACGCATTGGGAATAGCCTGAGCGATCGCTTTTTTCATGACTGTCGGCAGCGCCTGCTCTTCAAGATTTGTAACCGGCTCCCACCATCCGTCATGGTTGTCATTCTGCGAGACCGACTTGGCGCGCCAGATCGACAGCCTCAGCTCGAAATGCGTGAAGACGTGCGTCACTGTTCCCGCCTGCTGCCACTCCGCGGGGAAGGGGGCAGCCTCCATACCGGTCTCGCCGTCGATACGGGCCGTCCAGCCCGTCGTCGGTACTTCGGTCATCCCACCAAGTAGCCCGCTTTCGACGCGGCGGCGCAGAAAGATCTCACCCTCGTCATTGACGGCAACGAAGGCCGCCCCCTGCCGTATAGGCTTGTCCTTCTTGGCGGCTTTGACCGGAAAACGTTCGGGATCATGCGCGGCCAGCGCCTGACAGGCGCCGTTGAAGGGACAGAGCGAACAGACGGGGCGCTTCGGCGTGCAGATCGTCGCACCGAGATCCATCATCGCCTGGGCGAAGTCACCCGGCCGATCTGCAGGTGTCAGAAGCGCGACCTTCTGCCTCATCAGCGGCTTGGCGGCGGGGAGGGGCGTCGAGATCGCATAGAGGCGCGAAATGACACGCTCTACATTGCCGTCCATCACGGCTGCCTGGCGATTGAAGGCGATAGCGGCAACAGCGGCAGCGGTATAGTCACCGATGCCGGGCAGCGTTCGCAAGCCATCTTCCGTATCGGGAAAGCATCCGCCATGTTCGGCTGCGACGGCTTCCGCGCATTTCTTCAGGTTCCGGGCGCGTGCGTAGTAGCCGAGCCCAGCCCATGCGGCCATGACATCGTCGTTGGGCGCCGCAGCGAGATCGTTGACGGTCGGCCAGCGCTCCAGGAATTTAGCGAAATAGGATTTGACTGCCGGCACCGTCGTCTGCTGCAGCATCACCTCCGATAGCCAGATGCGATAGGGATCCGGCTTGACGCCACGCGACGCCATGGGCGGCGAGACGCGCCAGGGTAGGTCGCGGTGATGGCGGTCGTACCAGGCAAGCAGGGAAGCGGCCGAAGGTGATTCTAAAGTCGTGGTCATGATTTGCCGCATCGATGGGAAGTGCTCTATACTTGGCCAAGCTGCGCCGAGCGATCAAGGTCCCGAGCGCACAAAGCATGTGCCGGAACCCGATTGCGATGAGTTATCCCCGAAAAGGCGAAAAACAGATTTCCGAGCTGACCAACGGCATCGTCGATCCCGTGTTGGCGAAGCGCGCCGGCATCAATACGACATTGCTGGGCTGCTGGGACGAGATTGCCGGCGAGGATTTCGCCGATTGCACGCGGCCGGAAAAGATCGCCTGGGCAAAGCGCGGCGGCCCCGGCATGGACGACCGATATCAACCGGGCGTGCTGACGATCGCCTGCGAAGGTGCCCGCGCCCTCTTCCTTACCCATGCGCAGGGTGAACTCATTCAGCGCATCAACGGCTTTTTCGGCTTTCATGCCGTTCATCAGATCCGCATCGTGCAGAAGCCGGTCTCCGTGGCTTCGAAGCGATCCCGCACGCCGCCGCCGCTGAAGGGCGAAGCCGCAAGAAAGCTCGAGAGCATGATGGACGGCATCGAGGACGAGAAAATTCGCGCGGCAATCCAGAGGCTGGGCACTGCCATGGTTTGGAAACGGCGCTGAGAGGCTGGCTAAGCGACCAATTCGAAGAATTGTGGATGAAATTTAAGTTGTTCGTCTTCGCCAGGTCACAATTCTTTGAAGAAAGTTGGTCAACCGTGCCTTGTTAGCGGCAATCAGCCGTTATATCGCATGAAACATTCGAAGACCTCTTTTAACGACGGGTGACTCTATGCCGATGTCCGACATGCTCTTGACCAAGCGCCACCTGCTGGGCGGCTCTGCCGTTGCAGCTCTTTCCGTGGCGTTCTCTGCCTTTGCCGACACCGCATCCGCCGCGTCCGGCGACGACGCCATTCCCCCGTCGGATGGCAACGTAGACATGAATGAAGTGCTGAAGCCCGGCCCGCTGCCGGAAATCGCCTTCGGCAAGGAAGACGCGCCGGTCAAGATCGTCGAATATATGTCGCTGACCTGCCCGCACTGCGCGCATTTCGCCGTCACGACCTTCGACACGATCAAGCAGAAATATGTCGACACCGGCAAGGTGCGCTTCATCATCCGCGAATTCCCGTTCGATCCGCGTGCTGCCGCAGCCTTCATGCTTGCTCGTTGCGCCCCGCAGGAGCAGTACATGCCGATGGTCGAGATGCTGTTCAAGCAGCAGATCGCCTGGGCCTCGCCTGATGTCGATGGCCGCGCCGCACTGCTGCAGATGTCGAAACTCGCTGGTTTTACTGAGGATAGCTTCACGAAATGCTTGACGAACCAGAAGCTTCTGGATGATGTCAACTCTGTACGTGAACGCGCAGCCAAGGATTTCGGCGTCAACGCAACGCCGACCTTCCTCATCAATGGCAAGCGCT
This sequence comes from Martinezella lusitana, assembly GCF_014207095.1. GTDB lineage: Bacteria > Pseudomonadota > Alphaproteobacteria > Rhizobiales > Rhizobiaceae > Rhizobium > Rhizobium lusitanum_B. The sequence goes on from NZ_JACHBG010000001.1 coordinate 270,890, forward strand.
ATGCAGGGGACATGTCTGTTGGTGCCATGTCGAAGCTTATCGACAGCCTGCTCTGATCCGCGCCTTTTTGAACCACAGGCGGGCGGCCAAGGCCGCGCGCCTGCTTTCTATTACCTCCCCCTCAAGGTGAGGGTGGAGATCAGCTCATGAAGTTCAACAGGCTTCGGCTCGTCGGTTTCAAATCCTTTGTCGAGCCGTCGGAATTCGTCATCGAGCGTGGACTGACCGGCGTCGTCGGTCCGAACGGTTGCGGCAAGTCCAATCTTGTCGAAGCCTTGCGCTGGGTGATGGGAGAGAATTCCTACAAGAACATGCGCGCGTCGGGCATGGACGACGTCATCTTCTCAGGATCGGGCAATCGTCCGGCGCGCAACACCGCAGAAGTCGGCCTTTATCTCGACAACAGTGACCGAACCGCGCCGGCAGCCTTCAACGACAGCGACGAAATCCAGGTGACGCGCCGTATCGAGCGCGAGCAGGGCTCAGTCTATCGTATCAACGGCAAGGAAGCGCGCGCCAAGGATGTGCAGCTGCTTTTCGCCGATGCTTCCACCGGTGCGCGCTCGCCGTCCATGGTCGGGCAGGGGCGTATCGGCGAGCTGATCCAGGCAAAGCCGCAGGCACGCCGCCAGCTCCTGGAAGAGGCGGCAGGCATTTCCGGCCTGCATTCGCGCCGCCATGAGGCCGAGTTGCGCCTGCGCGCCGCTGAAAGCAATCTCGAGCGGCTGGACGATGTGACCTCGCAGCTCGAAAGCCAGATCGAGAGCCTGAAGCGTCAGGCACGGCAGGCCAATCGTTTCAAGATGCTCTCGGCCGACATTCGCGCACGCGAAGCGATGCTGCTGCATATCCGCTGGGTGCAGGCGAAGGAAGCCGAGGCTGAGGCGGATAGCGCGCTCAACCAGGCAACCGTTCTGGTCGCCGAAAAGGCGCAGATTCAGATGGAGGCGGCAAAGGCGCAGGGTATCGCCAGCTTCAAGCTACCGGAGCTGCGCGACGAAGAGGCGAAGGCCGCAGCCGCGCTGCAGCGCCTTCAGTTCGCCCGCAATCAACTGGAAGAGGATGCCAACCGCATCCTGCGCCGTCGCGACGAGCTGACCCGCCGACTGGCGCAGTTGGGCGAAGATATCCGTCGCGAAGAGAACCTGGTTGCCGACAACGCGTCCATTCTTGCCAAGCTGGACGCAGAAGAAGCCGACCTTACCGATATTGTCGCCGATTCCGGCAGGCTTGCCGAGGAGACGCGGTTGGCCTTCGAGGAGGCTGCCGCCAAGCTTGCCGACAGCGAACGAATCTTTACCGCTCTGACCGCGGAACGCGCCGAGGCCGCTGCCGCCCGAAATCAGCTGGAGCGCGCCATTCGCGATCTCGCCGACCGCAAGATGCGGCTTGAGCGCCAGGCCGACGAAGCAAACCGCGAACTTGCCGCCATCGACGAGAAGATGGCTGATCTGCCGGACCCCGGTGAAAAGCGCGATATGGTCGAGGCGGCGGAAAATGTCGTTGCCGATAGCGAGGGCGAGATCCAGCGCATCGAGGCGATCCTTGCCAAGGCTCGCGAAACCGAGGCACTATCGCGCGGACCGGTCGAGCAGGCAAGGGCACGCTTGAACGCGCTGGAAACAGAAGCACGCACCATTTCCAAGATGCTGGCGGCTGTCGATACATCAGGCGCTTTTTCACCTGTTGCTGAGGAGCTGCGTGTCGACCGCGGCTTTGAGACGGCACTTGGCGCGGCTCTCGGCGACGATCTGGAGTCTTCGCTCGACCCGCAGGCCCCGGTCTATTGGGCAGACAATGGAAGCGGCGCCGGCGATCCGGCGCTCCCGGCAGGCGTTGCGCCTCTGATCACCCATGTCGGGGCGCCCGCGGCACTGACACGCCGCCTCCGCCAGATTGGCATTGTTTCGGCTGAAGACGCTCTGCGCTTGATGTCGGAGTTGAAGCCGGGGCAGCGGCTGGTGACCAAGGATGGCGCCGTGTTCCGCTGGGATGGCCATGTGACCGGTGCCGATGCCCCGAGCGCGGCTGCCCTGCGGCTCGCCCAGAAGAATCGCCTCTCCGAGCTGGAAGCCGAGGCCGAACTCGCGCGCGATGTGCTCGTTGAAGCCGAGGAGCGGCTTTCGGCGGCCGCGGATGCCATTCGGGGCGAGGAGAGCCGTTTGGCAACCGCCCGCGATGCAAGCCGTCTTGCGGCTCGTCGTCTTTCCGAAGCGCGGGATGCTTTGGCCGCTGCCGAACGGGCTTCCGGCGATCTTATCCGCCGCCGTGATGTGATCGCCGAGGCGGTCAGCGGGCTGCGGGAACAGCTGGAAGATGTGGCGGTGCAGGACGAAAATGCCCGCATCGAGCTGGAGGACGCTCCGGATCTTTCCGCCGTCGATCTGAAGCTGCGCGATCAGCAGGCGGAGGTCGCGACGGATCGTGGCTCTCTCGCTGAAGCTCGCGCCCGCCACGAGGGCCTGAACCGGGAAAACGAGGCGCGGCAGCGTCGCGTTCTGGCCATCCGCCAGGAGCGCGACACCTGGCGCCAGCGCGCGGCCAGCGCCGAAGAGCACATCCAGACCCTGCGCGACCGCGAAGAGGAAGCGCGCGACGAAGCTTCCGAGCTTGACCTGGCGCCGGATGAATTCGACGATAAGCGGCGCTCGTTGATGAACGAGCTGCAGAAGGCCGATGACGCCCGCCGCTTGGCGGCTGACCGTCTTGCCGAAGCCGAGGTCGTTCAGCGCGAAGCCGATCGTCATGCGGCGACGGCGCTTTCCGAACTTGCCGAAAGCCGCGAAAAACGCGGCCGTGTCGAGGAACGTCTGGTCTCTGCACGGGAACGGCGGCAGGAAAGCGAGCTGCGCATCCGGCAGGCGCTGAACGTCGAGCCGCATGAGGCGATGCGCCTGACCGGCCTTTCGGCATCGCAGAATATACCGGACCTGCGCGAGGTCGAGCGCGAGTTGGAGCGGCTGAAGATGGAGCGCGAGCGCCTTGGCGCCGTTAACCTGCGTGCCGAAGAAGAAAGCAAGGAGCTGACGGAGCGGCTGCAGGCGCTGATCAAGGAGCGCGACGACGTCATCGATGCCATCCGCAAGCTGCGCGGCGCGATCCAGAGCCTCAATCGCGAGGGCCGCGAACGCCTGATCGTTGCCTTCGACATCGTCAACGCGCAGTTCCAACGGCTGTTCACGCACCTATTCGGCGGCGGCACGGCCGAGCTGCAGCTCATCGAGTCGGACGACCCACTTGAGGCCGGTCTCGAAATCCTCGCCCGCCCGCCAGGCAAGAAGCCGCAGACCATGACGCTGCTTTCCGGCGGCGAGCAGGCGTTGACGGCCATGGCGCTGATCTTTGCGGTGTTTCTCACCAATCCCGCACCGATCTGCGTTCTCGACGAAGTGGACGCGCCGCTGGACGACCACAATGTCGAACGCTATTGCAACCTGATGGATGAAATGGCCGCTTCGACCGAGACGCGGTTCGTCGTCATCACCCACAATCCTATCACCATGGCCCGCATGGATCGCCTCTTCGGTGTGACCATGGCCGAACAGGGCGTGTCGCAGCTTGTCTCCGTCGACCTGCAGACGGCCGAGCGGTTGCGCGAAATCGCCTGAGAGCTTTCCGGCAGGAAAGAAAACTGTTCTGATATAAACAAGAAATTGCCGCTTCGGCTGCCGCACAGCCGGAAAGCGTGATAGTTTCGTTCTCGATCAACAACATGTGGCGCTAATCCGCCCGGAAGGGAAGTATGTCTGGATCTGGTGGCGGTATTTTCGATTTCCTCGGAATACTTGCCGTACTGCTGCTCGTTGCCGCCAACGGCTTTTTCGTTGCGGCTGAGTTTTCTCTGGTGTCCGTTCGCCGCAGCCGCGTGGCGGAGCTTGTTGCCGAAGGGCGGATGAACGCCAAGTCGTTGCAGAAGGCGGTCGACAATCTCGACGCCAATCTGGCGGCCACACAGCTTGGCATCACGATCTCCTCGCTCGCTCTCGGCTGGGTCGGCGAGCCCGCTCTTGCCCATCTTCTCGAGCCGCTTCTCGATTTCTTACCCGGAGCATGGGCCGCGGCCAGCTCTCATGCGATCGCCGTCGCTATTTCCTTCATCATCATCACCGCTCTCCATATCGTGCTCGGCGAACTCGCGCCGAAGAGCCTCGCCTTGCAGCGCAGCGAAGGTACGGCCCTGGGCGTGGTGCGGCCGCTCGGCCTGTTTCTCTTCCTGCTGCGCCCGGCCATCACCGTGCTCAACGGCCTTGGCAATCTCGTGCTGCGGCTTTTCGGGCTGCGGCCTGGCGCCGGTGAAGGCTCGCTGCATTCGCCTGCCGAGATCAAACTCTTGATCGCCGAAAGCCAGGAAGCCGGCCTGCTCGAACAGGCACAACAGGATCTGGTCGAACGCGTCTTCAATATCGGCAACCGCGATGTCTCCAACATCATGACGCCGCGGCTGGAGGTCGATTGGATCGATGCCGATGATACGGTGGAGGAAATGCACAAGACCATTCGCGAAAGCCGCTTCGAGCAGCTTCTGGTCGCGCGCGGCTCGATCGACGAGCCGATCGGCATGATCCTGAAGAAGGATCTTCTCGACCAGCTTTTGAACGGCGAACCGCTGAACCCGATGGCCGTCATCCGCCAGCCCTTGGTTGTCCACGAGTCCACAGCCGTCTTCAAGGTGCTTGAAAATTTCAAGCGCGCGCCCGTTCGCCTCGCCATGGTCATCGACGAATATGGCAGTCTGGAAGGCATCGTCACGCAGACAGACCTATTGGAGGCGATTGCCGGTGATCTCCCCGATATGGAGAACGAAGCGCCCGATGTCGTCGAGCGCGCCGACGGCTCGCTGCTGATGGAAGGCATGATGCCGGTCTATGACGCGTTTGCGAGGCTCGGCCTGCGCGAGGGCGAGGAAGACATGAATTTCCACACGCTCGCGGGCTTCGCGCTCTACCAGCTCGGTCATCTGCCCGAAGTGGGCGAGAGTTTCACTTTTGACGGCTGGCATTTCGAGATCATCGATCTCGATGGCATGAGGATCGACAAGATCCTAGCGCGGCGGGAAACGCTGGCTTAGTCTGATTTCTGAGGTTCGTTGTTCAGCAGCAAGCGCTGCAGAAAATGAAGCGTAGACACACCTAGATCTTGAGGAAGTTCGATTTCTTCGGCGGTACGATAATAGCGATTCACGCTATAGTTTATGCCTATGGCAGCCAGTTGGATAACGGACTCTGTTTCAATGGTTCCAATGACTTCGGTTAGATGTCTTGATAAGAAAAGAGGGTCATTTTCGTTAAGTGTGGAATCATCTACAGGGGCACCGTCGGAAATAACCAACAGTAGCTTACGTGTTTCAGGCCGCGCATATAATCGCTTTGCGGCCCATTGTAGCGCTTCGCCATCAACATTCTCCTTCAGCAAATCTGGTCTCAGCATCGGCTTAAGGTATCCAGCATGGGGAAAATTGCTATCTGCTGCCCGGTAAATGATATGGAGAAGGTCGCAGAGTCGTCCGGGCTTAGCTCGTCGCGGGCGTTCGGAAAGCCAGTGTTTTCGCGATTGTCCGCCCTTCCAAGAAGTTGTTGTAAAACCGAGAACTTCCACCTTGCAGCCGAGGTGCACCAGAAAATCAGTAGCGACATCTATTGTCGCTGCCGCCAGCAATATCGATTGCCCTCTCATCGAGCCGGAGTGGTCGACTAGGATTGAAACCACAGTGTCGGCGCGCATCTGCTCCGTGGTTTGAATCCGCACGAGCCGCGAAGCCTCTAGGGCGGCGAGACTGCATTCCATACGCCAATCAAGGAGCGCGCCTTGATATCGTTGCCATGCCGCGTCTAACGTTGTGGCGTGCTCAATTGAGATTGGTCCCAGGACCTCGTCTAGCTGGCTGGCCTTGAGGATTTTATCGAACTCGCGCGTATAGATCCGATAGGACGGGATCGAATCGGTTGCAGGCGCATTTGTTGGCTTTTTGAATAGTGCCCTTAAAAATTGCATCAGCGATAGCTAACTCCGAATCGATCGGCGATGAAGAGAAATCTGCCGATTTGTCTGTATTTTTTGTGCGGCGCAACATTTTGCCGTATTTGCCGATTTTCATTTGTCGCTCAATGAATTAAGTTCAGCCTCGGGAGTTGGACGAGACAATGACGAAGTGGGTCTATACATTCGGCGACGGCAAGGCCGAGGGTGGTGCTGGAGACTTTGAGAGGCTCGGCGGCAAGGGCGCGAATCTTGCCGAGATGTGCAACCTTGGCCTGCCGGTTCCCCCGGGGCTGACGATTGTCTGTGACGCCTGCACCTCCTATTACAAAAATGGTCGCAAAGTTCCCGACGAGCTGAAGCCGCAGGTTATGCAAGGCCTGAAGCAGATGGAGGCCGTTACCGGGCGCAAGTTCGGCGACATCGAGCGACCGCTGCTGGTTTCCGTCCGCTCAGGCGGCCGTGCTTCGATGCCCGGCATGATGGACACGGTTCTCAACCTCGGCCTCAATGACACAACGGTGCAGGCGCTCGGCCACGATGCCGGCGACGCGCGCTTCGCCTGGGATAGCTACCGCCGCTTTATCCAGATGTACGCCGATGTGGTCATGGGTCTCGATAACGAGGTCTTCGAAGGCATTCTGGAAGACGAGAAGGCCAGGTTCGGCCATGAGTTCGATACCGATCTCACCGCCGTCGAATGGCAGCATGTCGTCTCGATCTACAAGACCGTGATCGAGGAAGAGCTGGGCCAAGCCTTTCCGCAGGATCCGGAAGTGCAGCTCTGGGGCGCCGTCTCCGCCGTATTTTCGAGCTGGATGAACGCGCGCGCCGTCACTTATCGTCACCTGCACAATATTCCAGAGGCCTGGGGCACCGCCGTCAATATCCAGGCGATGGTCTTCGGCAATCTCGGCAATTCGTCCGCGACGGGTGTCGCCTTCACGCGCAACCCGTCGACGGGAGAGAAGGAACTTTACGGCGAATTCCTCGTCAATGCGCAGGGTGAGGACGTCGTCGCGGGCATTCGTACGCCGCAGAGCATCACTGAAGTCGCCCGCATCGCCTCCGGCTACGAACGGCCGTCGATGGAAAAGCTGATGCCTGAGGCGTTCGCGGAGTTCCGCAGCATCTGCTCGCAATTGGAAGCGCATTATCGCGACGTTCAGGATCTGGAATTCACGATCGAGCGTGGCAGGCTCTGGATGCTGCAGACGCGCTCCGGCAAGCGCACCACCAAGGCGGCGATGAAGATTGCTGTCGATATGGTGGACGAAGGGCTGATCACGGAAGACGAAGCAGTAGCCCGCATCGACCCGATGACGCTCGATCAGCTGCTGCACCCCACCATCGACCCGCGCGTTCGCCGCGAGGTCATCGGCTCTGGCCTTCCTGCTTCGCCGGGTGCCGCCACAGGCGAAATCGTCTTCACCGCCGAGGAGGCCATTGTCGCTGAAGAGGAAGGCCGCAAGGCCATCCTTGTGCGCATCGAAACCAGCCCGGAAGACATTCACGGCATGCATGCGGCCGAGGCGATCCTGACCACGCGTGGCGGCATGACCAGCCACGCCGCCGTCGTCGCGCGCGGCATGGGCATCCCCTGTGTCGTCGGCGCCGGCACGATGCGCATCGACATGCGCAACGAAAAGCTGATCGGCATCGGCGTCATCCTGACCAGGGGCGATATCATCACCATCGATGGCTCGACCGGCCAGGTGCTGAAAGGCGAGGTGCCGATGATTCAGCCTGAACTGTCAGGCGATTTCGGACGTATCATGGTCTGGGCCGACCGCTCCCGCCGCATGACGGTGCGCACCAACGCGGATACGCCGGCCGATGCGCGAGCAGCGCGCTCCTTCGGCGCCGAGGGCATCGGGCTTTGCCGCACCGAACACATGTTTTTCGAGGGCGACCGCATCCACGTGATGCGCGAGATGATCCTTGCCGAAGACGAGGCGGGTCGTCGCACGGCTCTTGCCAAACTCATGCCGATGCAGCGGCTCGACTTCACCGCGCTGTTCACGATCATGCATGGCCTGCCGGTCACCATCCGCCTGCTCGATCCGCCCTTGCACGAGTTCCTGCCGAAGACGGACGAGGAGATCGCCGAGGTTGCCGGCAGCATGGGCATGGAGCCGGCCATACTGCGCCAGCGCGTCGACGCCCTGCACGAGTTCAACCCGATGCTTGGCCATCGCGGCTGCCGGCTGGCGATTTCCTATCCGGAGATCGTCGAGATGCAGGCACGCGCGATCTTCGAGGCGGCGGTTCTGGCGGCGCGCGAGACGGGCGCCGCTGTCGTGCCTGAGATCATGGTGCCGCTCGTCGGTCTGCGTTCAGAGCTGGATTACGTCAAGGCCCGGATCGATGAGGTGGCGCGTGCCGTCATGACCGAAGCGAAGATGAAGATCGACTATCTCGTCGGCACGATGATCGAGCTGCCTCGCGCTGCATTGCGCGCCCATATCATCGCCGAGGCCGCCGAATTCTTCTCCTTTGGCACCAACGACCTGACGCAAACCACCTTCGGCATATCGCGTGACGATGCGGCCGCTTTCATACCGACCTATCAGCGCAAAGGCATCATCGAGCACGACCCGTTCATATCCCTCGATTTCGATGGGGTAGGGGAGTTGATCCGCATCGCGGCCGAGCGCGGCCGCCGCACGCGCAACGACATGAAGCTCGGCATTTGCGGCGAGCATGGCGGCGATCCCGCCTCGATCCACTTCTGCGAAGACATCGGGCTGGACTACGTGTCCTGCTCGCCCTTCCGCGTGCCGATCGCACGGCTGGCTGCAGCGCAGGCGGCGATCAAGGCAAGAGTCTGACGCGCTTTGCGATTCCGGGAGGCGTTCTATCGGGCCGCGCTTCGTTCAGCGGCGCCAATAACCGCGATGATGGTAGTAGCCCGGGCCGCCGACCACGACCGTCGGCCCCCAGAAGAAATCATCGTTGCTTTCCATGAACGCACGCTGATCGGCTCGCCGACTGAGATCCTGATTCATCAGGCAATTGGCGAAATTCTCCGAGCCGCGTTTGAAGCCGTAGCCACCGCATCTCGCTTCATCGGCCGCTCGTATTTCCTCGGCAGTTTGGCAAGAGGAGAGCACGAAAGCGACTGCGAGGAGCGCGAAAATGGAAGCGACGAGACGCATGACTTAGTATCCTGAATGCAACTTTGCAGACTGGAATTATAGCGCTACGCCGCATGGCGCGAAAGGCTTATCGTCGCCGCAGGCCGAAACGACTATTGAGCAGCTTCCTTCGGCTTTTCGGGCAGCCGCTGCACCAGGTTGACGAAGGCGTCGGCGAACCGCAGCAGATGCTCGGTTTCCTCGTCCGGTTCCAGGAGGCGAATTTCTGCACCGTCTTCGTCGAGCGCTGCAAAAAGGGTGCGCATCGTGGTGTTCCCTTCCGGAATTCTGATGACCGCCAGCCGGCGGCAATCGGCGATCAATCCTGTGGCTGGGAGATCGAACAAAAAGTCGCCATGCACGGCCGCGGCGGCACGCCTCACAGCTTCGCAGAAGGAGGGCTCTCCACCGGAAAAACCCTCAAGGGAAAGTTCCAGTTCCAGAAGCTCAAGCGGCAATATCGGGTCTGTTGCGTCTGCCGCGACAATGGCCGCATTTGGCAGCGGCCGGGCTGCGATGTCTTGAGAAAGCATCGGTTCCATCTCATCAAGTCCCTTCGAAGCCTCGATAAAACGCCCAAGAATGGCCTTTTTAGGGAATTTAAGCAAGCGCTCACGTTTTTCGGCGATCCGTCACCGGACTGAACTTTGGCAAGGCATCGCTCACGGACGGCATGACTTAAGATTTATTTTCATCATTTCCTGCTTTAAACATGGATCACTTATCCGGGATTCGGTGCATCCGGCTTCCGATCCGACGCGCCGACGAGCACTTGATGACCATTCGTTTCGACCGTCCTGTTTCACATGCTGCCCGCGCTGCGCGCCTCATCGCCGCCTTTGCGCTTGTGCTGTGCGGCGTGACGCTGATCGGGCATCGTTTCGGGCCGCTGGAAATGCCCTATTTCGTGCTGCTGATGCTGATCTCGGCGGGCTGCGCTGCGATCGCGGTGGTGCTGGCGGCGATCGGTCTTGCCCAGCTTTGGCAAAGCGCTGCCTTCGGCGGCGTTTCTGCCGTCAAGGCAATCATCTATGCCGCCCTGCCGCTTGCCATCTTCGGCCTTGGCGTGGAGCGCTTCTGGACCCGCCCGCCGATCTACGAAGTCTCGACTGATCTCAGCGACCCGCCGCAATGGTTGGCGACACCGGACGCCAGGCAGATCTGGCTGCCGTTGCGCCATCTGGTGAACGAGCAGGAGCGGCAGGCGCAATTCGACGCTTATCCGGCCCTGATCAGCCGCCGCTACGAAGGGGCTGCCGACCGCGTGCTGGAGGCCGTGCGCAAGGTGGCGAGGGACAGCCACATTACCGTCGTCAAGGCAGAGGGCGCGGAGGTGGCCGATCCGAACGGCGCTGCGAAGCCCAAACGCCGCATGCGTCTCCAGCAGCGCGCCAGCCCAGCACAGGACGATACCGCCGTCGGCGACATGCCTGACTTCATTCCGGTGCCGACCCCGCGCCCCTTCCGGGATGGCGTCGCCGATCTGATCCGCCAGAACACCGACGTCATCCTGCAGGGGGAAATGCGCACCCGCATTTTCGGCCTGCCCTGCGACGTGCTGATCCGGATCCGCGAGGAAGCTGAAACGACGCTCGTCGATATTCGCGTCGCGTCCCGCTACGGGCAGAACGATCTCGGTGTCAGCGCCGACACGGCAGACGGCTTCCTGAAAGCGCTCGATGCCGAGTTGCTGGGCATAGCGGGAAGCTGAGGCCTCTCAGAGGGGGCGGTATGCTCCCGCCAACGCCGGAGGGCCATCTGTTTCGACGCGGCCTTTCTCGACCAGGTCTTCCAGATGTGCCAGCACCGAAAGCGCCGCTGCGCCGTGCAGGCGCGCGTCCGTGTCGCGATAGATGGCCTTCACCATGTCGGGGATCAGGCGGTCGCCGGCCTTGATGCGCTCCAGCACGGCGCGCTCGCGCATGCGGCGATGGGTTCTGAGGCCGCGCATGAAAGAGGCCGGCTCCTTAACCGGCCCGCCATGGCCCGGCAGGAACAGGCGGTCCTCGCGGGCGAGAAGCCTCTCCAGCGAGGCCATGTAATCGGCCATCGAACCGTCCGGCGGCGCGACGATTGACGTCGCCCAAGCCATGACATGATCGGCGGAAAAGACGATGCCGGTGCCCTCGAGTGCGAAGCAGGCGTGGTTGGCTGCGTGACCCGGCGTCAACAGCGCCGTCATCTGCCAGCCGTCTCCGGAGATGCTTTGACCGTCGCCAAGCACGATATCCGGCTGAAACTCCATATCCGAGCTTTCGGCAAAGGGGTTGACCTCTCCGCGATGGAGCGGTCGCGCGGAGCGATGCGGCCCTTCGCCGACGGTCAGTGCGCCCGTCGCCTCCTTCAGCTGCTTGGCGAGCGGCGAGTGATCGCGATGGGTGTGGCTGACGAAAATATGGGTGACTTCGCGGCCCTTCAGCGCCTCCATCAAGGCGGCGAAATGCGCCTCGCTTTCGGGGCCGGGATCGATGACCGCCACCGACGTGCTGCCGACGATGTAGCTGTTGGTGCCGTGAAAGGTGAAGGCGCTCGGATTGTTGACCGTCATTCGCTCGATGCCGGGTGCAACGGGAACGGCGCGGCCATAGGCGGGCTCGAAGGCAAGGTCGAAGTCAGGTGTGCTCATGATTGCTTGTATTCGATTTCGATAAAGGACATCGGCTCGGAGCCGGCGTTGACGACATTGTGCTCGACGCCCGCCTCGCGCCGATAAGCGGCACCCTTGGCGATGTCGACACGGCGGCTGCCGCCGGGCTCTTCCAGCAAAAACTGGCAATCCGTCATCGGCACGACGACATAGCCGAGGCCATGGACATGGTGGCCGGTATCGGCGCCTGGCTCGAAATCCCAGCGCGTAATGCGCACGGCAGCGTCATCGAGAAGTACGGTGGGAACAGCCGGCGGGCGGGCGCGAAACTGGCTCATCGGGCCTCCTCATTCGGATTGCAGCGCAGCAAGACCTATCATAGCCGCCAAAAAAGCACACAGAAATATGCGTTCACGCATAACTTAGTGATTGTGGCGGCAAGCGACCTTTGCTAATCAGACGCCGATTTGGCAGATATTGCAGCCATTTCCTCTGTTGGGGCGTCGCCAAGCGGTAAGGCACCGGTTTTTGGTACCGGCATTCCCAGGTTCGAATCCTGGCGCCCCAGCCACACTCTTCCTTCTCTCCATGTTCAGTGGACACCCGGTAACAGAATTGTCGGCAGGCATGCGCCTTTCGCAAGATGGGTCAGTGTGCCCAATTTCGTGGAACGTCAGATCCTGGCCGTTAGTCTACAAACAAAAGCAGGCGGCCCGTGCAGACCGCCCGCTGGCATTGTCTCGTGATGAAGCTTTGGCCTCAGTCGGCGCTGTCAGCTTTTTCGGCTTTTTCAACCTTCTCCGATGGTGCCAGAAGCTCGGCGCAATAGGAGGGACCGCTGACGCCTGGCTGGTCGCCGAGGATGCGGATCGAACGGATCTCGTAGCTCTGGTTGGTGACGATGTCGGCCTTGCAGCTGAGGGAGCGCTTGCCGGTCGTCTTGCCGTCCTTGGTCTTGATGGTGAGGTTCTTGTAGCCGCCGCGCCAGGTGTAGACACGATTGCCGCTTTCGTCGCGATCGGAAAGTGGCGGCCCGTATGCTGCGAAGAAGCGTCCTGCGGACTTGCCTTCCCAGCGATCCTGAACGGGGTTCTTGGCGAGCAGCGGAATGACTGCTGTCTTTGTCGTCGTGGTTGTGGTGCTGCAACCGGCTAGCGCCAGCAACAGTCCCGCCGCGGTAATCATGCGGATATTCATCGTGTCGTCCTTGAGCTTCTGTCACGCATTCGGTTGCGGAAAGCCGCTCTGTCCAACGACGTTTCCACCTGTCCCGCTAAGGGCTTTAGCGCCAAAGCCGGCAAAAGAAAATTCCCATCCGCGTGTTCAAGAGGGATTTTAATCGATCTGTTGCGTCTTTTGCACGCCGGCAATTTCGGCTCCCGTTTCCTGCCGTTTTTCTAGGCAGATGCCGCTGTAATTTTTTCGTCAAAAATCAAACGCTTTTTTTAAATTGGTGCTTGTGCATCAAAAATGGCTGGTCTATAGAAGCGCCGCTGGTCACGGAGTGTAGCGCAGTCTGGTAGCGCACCACGTTCGGGACGTGGGGGTCGAGTGTTCGAATCACTCCACTCCGACCAGCTGAAAATTCCGATATATCCCGAAAAATCCCAAGCAACAGACGAACTGTCCAGCCTTCGCCGTGAAGGCTTCTGGCGCTCGATCCATCAGCCATCACAGCATCTTTCCCGGTTCCCGCTCGGCATCCGGCCTCCCTTCAGATATGCTTTTGCAATGCCGGCTCTTTTTGTCGTACGAAGCACAATATACAAAGGGAATACAGGCATCGACTCAGGCAACGGGTGGCTTGTGGGCGCTATAGTGGAGGGATGGATGAGTTTTGCTGAAGGAGCGGCCGCATTGGCGGGCGAGGGGCCTTTGTGGCGACGGCTGCGCAATATGATCATGCGCAAGCTGGGGATCGCGACAGGCCTCGGCATCCTGATCCTGAGCACCGGATTTCTTCTCGCTTCCAGCACCAATTTCCTCAGCGCCGCCGATTGCGGCAATGTCCCCGCGCCGGGCCTGGATTGGAGCAAGTGCAGCAAGACCAACATCATGCTGCAGAGTAGCGATTTGCACGGCGCCAACCTTGCCGGCGCCCACTTCGACAGCACGGATCTCAGCGATGCCGACCTGACATCGGCCAACCTCGATAAAGCGACCTTGGTGCGTGCCTGGCTGAAGAATGCCAAGGCAGATGGCGCGAATTTCAAAAAGATCGAGGCATATCGATCTGATTTCAGCAACGCATCCCTCAACGGCGCCTCCTTTGCCAATGCCGAACTGCAGCGGGCGGAATTCGACAGCGCGCAGCTCGCCAATGCTGATTTTCAGAAGGCTGAGCTTGGCCGCGCAGATTTCAACAAGGCGGTCCTGTCGGATGTGAATTTCTCGTTTGCCAATCTGTCTCGCGCGACGCTGAGCGGCGCGGTGATAAAGGGACAGATCTCCCTCAGCGGTGCCTTCATGTATCTGACCCGCATCGAAGGCCTTGATCTGTCGAATGCGGCGGGCCTGCAGCAGGCACAGCTCAATCTTGCCTGCGGCGACAATTCCACCAAGCTGCCATCCTGGCTGAAGGCGCCGGCGGTCTGGCCGTGTCCCCCCGATGATCCGGACGACAAGGATTGATGTCGGCTTCTGAAGGACAAGAGACTTAAAGAAAGCGACCTGCGATGTTTGCGGAAAAAGCGATTGAGAGCGACAGCAAGCCTGAATTCTATCGTGAACTTGCAGGGCAACTGCAGGCGCTGCTTGCCGGTGAGAAGGACGCTATCGCCAATGCCGCCAATACATCGGCGCTGATCTTTCAAATGTTGCCGGATCTCAACTGGGCAGGCTTCTATTTTCTGCAAGCCGCTGACGAACTGGTGCTCGGCCCGTTCCAGGGCAAACCTGCCTGCGTGCGCATTGCCGTGGGCCGTGGCGTCTGCGGAACCGCGGTCGAGAAAGCGGAATCGATCCTTGTCGAGGATGTGCACGCCTTTCCGGGCCATATTGCTTGCGATGCTGCCTCGCAATCGGAACTGGTGGTGCCGCTGTTCCGCGATGGCCGGGTTTTCGGCGTCATCGATCTCGACAGCCCGATTGCCGGCCGTTTCGATCGTGACGATCAGGCCGGCATCGAAGCGCTCGCGGCAATCTACGTCGCTGCCTGCGCTGCGGATGCTTGAGCGCTCGCAAGGGCAGGGCGTCACGCACGCGTGATCGATATGGCAAATCGACCGAGTGATGCCTATATTGGGCAGGCAATCATTCCCTTAGCGCTGATCGAGCTTGATACCCGTCCCTGGTTCCTCCCCGCAGGCCTTGGCCAAGCTCGAAATGTGTGCCGACGGGCAAGGAGAACAAGAATGAGCAAATACAGCAAGACGGCAGAAGCGGTAGCCAAGCTGACCCCTGAGCAGTATCGCGTGACGCAACAGAGCGGCACCGAGCGTCCGGGCACAGGCGAATATCTCTACAACAAGCAATCGGGCATCTATGTCGATATCGTTTCGGGTGAGCCGCTTTTTGCCTCCGCGGATAAATTCGACTCCGGCTGCGGCTGGCCGAGCTTTACCAAGCCAATCGAGCCCGCCAACGTCAGTGAGCTGACGGATATCTCGCACGGTATGGTCCGCATAGAAGTGCGCTCTGCAAACGGCGACAGCCATCTTGGCCATGTTTTCCCGGATGGCCCCATCGATCGCGGTGGCTTGCGCTATTGCATCAATTCGGCCTCTCTCCGCTTCGTGCCGCGTGACAGCATGGAAGCCGAGGGTTATGGCGCCTATATCGATCAAGTGGAGGATGTAAGATGACAACGGAACGTGCAGTTCTCGCCGGCGGTTGCTTTTGGGGCATGCAGGATCTCATCCGCCGTTACAACG
The DNA here is from genome assembly GCF_014207095.1 of Martinezella lusitana. Lineage (GTDB taxonomy): Bacteria > Pseudomonadota > Alphaproteobacteria > Rhizobiales > Rhizobiaceae > Rhizobium > Rhizobium lusitanum_B. The sequence goes on from NZ_JACHBG010000001.1 coordinate 286,462, forward strand.
GCGTCATCTCGACGCGCGTCGGCTATAGCGGCGGCGATGTCCGCAATGCCACTTACCGCAATCACGGCACCCATGCAGAGGCGATTGAGATCATTTTCGATCCACAGAAGATCAGCTATCGCGATCTCCTGGAATTCTTCTTCCAGATCCATGATCCGTCCACGCTTAATCGCCAGGGCAATGATCTCGGCCTGAGCTACCGCTCGGCGATCTTCTACACCAGCGAAGAGCAGAAGCAGGTTGCGCTCGATACGATCGCCGATGTCGATGCTTCCGGCCTGTGGCCTGGCAAGGTCGTCACCGAAGTCGCACCGGTTGGCGATTTCTGGGAGGCGGAACCGGAGCATCAGGATTATCTGGAGCGCTATCCCAACGGCTATACCTGCCACTTTGCCCGGCCCGGCTGGAAGCTGCCCCGCCGGCAGGCTGATACAGCTCAGCGCGCAGCCTCCTGATGGAAGGATCGGCCGGTATCGACCGGCTGGACCTCTTTCTCGGCACATGGGAGGTGAAGCGGCGGATCATCGATCGCTTCAACCGCACCCGTATCACGTTCGAGGGACAGGCGTTGGTGACGCCTGTCCAGTTTGAAGAACATGGCGATACGCGAAGCGATCACGTCACCCTGAGAAGCAGCCGCACCTACCGGCTTGACGGCACAGACGGTGATCTCGTCGTGCGTTTCCCCAATCTTTCGGAATTCATCCGCATCGGCGAAGACGCCTCGCAGCATGTAGTCCATCATTGCGGCCCCGATCTCTACCGGGGCCGTCTCTTCTTTCGCGCCTCAGATGTCTGGGCCGAGATGTGGCATGTGCGCGGGCCTAGAAAGAGCTACCTGAGCCTCGCGCACTACCGGCGTATTTGACCCGAACCAATCTCCCTAATGGGGCTGGTATCAGTCCGCCCGGCGTCGTGCCTGGACAGCCTTTGCCAGATCTTCCAGCGTGCGGACGGAGGTCGGCCAGTCGATGCAGCCATCGGTGATGCTCTGGCCATAGACCAGCGGCTTGCCCGGTACGAGATCCTGGCGGCCGGCAACGAGATTGCTCTCCATCATCATGCCCTTGATTCGCCGATCGCCGGCTGCCACCTGCTCGGCAACCGAGGTGACGACGAGCGGCTGGTTTTCCGGGTTCTTGCTGCTGTTGGCATGGCTGGCGTCGATGATGATCTGCGGCTCGAGCCCGGCCTTGAGGGATTGCTCGGCGGTCGCCTGGACGCTTGCCGTGTCATAATTCGGCTGCTTGCCGCCGCGCAGGATGATGTGGCAGTCCTCGTTGCCGCGGGTCGAAGCGATTGCCGCAAGACCTTCCTTGGTCACCGCAGGGAAGTGATGTGGCTGCGAAGCCGCAACGATGGCATCGAGCGCGATGCGAACGTCGCCATTCGTACCGTTCTTGAAGCCGACAGGGCAGGAGAGGCCGGATGCCAGCTGACGATGCACCTGGCTTTCGGTCGTCCTTGCGCCGATGGCGCCCCAGCTGACGAGGTCGGAAATATATTGCGGCGTGATGGTGTCGAGATACTCGCAGCCCGCCGGCAGGCCGATTTCATTGACGTCGATGAGCAGCTTGCGGGCGATGCGCAGACCTTCCTCGATACGGTAGCTGCCGTCGAGGTGAGGGTCGTTGATAAGACCCTTCCAGCCGACTGTGGTACGTGGCTTCTCGAAATAGACTCGCATGATGATTTCGAGATCGCCGACAAACCGGTCACGCTGCTCCTTCAACAGCGCGGCATATTCGCGGGCGGCGGCGGGATCGTGAATCGAACAGGGGCCGATGACGACGATCAGGCGGTCGTCCTTGCCGCGAAGGATATTGTGAACGGCGCCGCGCGCCTGAGTAACGGTGTTCGTTACCGCTTCGTCGCGGGGGATCTCATCTATGATGCGAGAAGGCGGCGTCAGCGCCGTAATCTCGACGATGCGCAAATCATCAGTGGAATTCAACACGGTATCGGTTCCTTTCGGGGTCATACCGTGGCGACAAAAAAGCCGCCAGGTAGACTAGCGGCTGTTCGGGTCTTTGCTGTCGTGTCTTCTCTAACTACGCACAGGCCCGCCTCCGCTGAGAGCAGCGGTACGAATAAAATCGCGAGGCGTATGCGCAGATAGTCGACATGCGCTGTCTCTACGACAAAAAATCCTGCTTGTCGATGAGGTTGGCATCGGGAAACGAAAGAGCTCGCGCCGTAGCGCCGCTTTCTCTCCACAATCGAAATCGATGTGCGGGTGTTTGCCTGCCAGCAGGCTGGCTTCGACCGCCGCGCTTTTCGCAGGGTTCGTCACCTGCGTGGCGGCTCGCATCGACAAATGAGTTAACCCCTGTCTCGGAAAGACCGGCCCAACTTCGCTGGAAGTCGGGCCAGTCCTCATCCGATCAGGGGTCAAGTCAGATCAGATCTCGAAAACGAGGTCTTAGAACGTGCGCTGGAAGCGCAGGATACCGGCCCACTGGTCCTGGTTGATGGAGTCCCAGTTGGTGTAGGATACTTCCGGCGTGATCTGCAGGTTCTTAACCGGGGTCCACTTGACGTTCGCGGTAGCAGCGAAGATCTTGGAGTCGGTGTAGGCAACCTGAGCGTTGGCCTGCAGCTTGCTGTTGATCGGAACGGTCACGCCGGTCCAGAGGGCCCAGTCGCCCCAGCCGATCGGCTTGGCAGGGCCAGCGCCGTTCGAGCTTGCGTACTTGTTGAGCTTGTCGCCGTTGGTGTTCCAGCCACCCATCAAGAAGGCCTTGAAGACGCCAAAGTCGGCATCGACGCGAGCCTTGACAGCGCCTTCTTCAACGATCGAGTCGTAGCCGCCGACGACCTTGAAGCCGAAGTTGCCAGCCTTGTAGCCAACACCTGCAACGACGTCCGGCAGGTAGTGGTTGGAGCTGTCTTCACCGTTCACGCCGGTGGCGCCGGTGCCGGAGTTGCTGTCTTCGAGCGAGACCACGGCCGTGAAGCCGTTGCCGGCATCGTAGTTGTAGGTCAACTGGTTCAGTTCGTACGGGCCGTCATAGACCACGTCGTCGTTCATGACGCCGCCAGCATAGCCGATGTACGAGTTGTACTGCGAGTCAGCCTTACCGACGAGGAAGCCACCGAGGCTGATGTTCGCGAATACCAGCTTCGTGGTGGTAGCGCCGCCATCCTGCCAGTCCCAACGCATGACCATGTTGGTCTTCAGCGGACCGAATTCGGTGTCCGATGCAGTATCGAGGCTCAGCTGAGCGCGGGTGTGCCACAGCGTGCCGAAACGGTCAGCCGGGTTGTAAGCATTGTACCACTTGCCTTCGGTACGGACGTAGCCGCCGATCTTGAGGCAGGTTTCCGTGCCCGGAATGAAGAAATAACCAGCGCCGTATGCGTCGCAAATACGGACGTATTCGAGCGGTTCCGGCTCAGCGGCGACGATGGCATCAGCTGCCTGAGCGCCAGAAACTGCTGCGAGAGCAGCAGCGGAGCCGAGAAGAAGGCTCTTGATGTTCATAAAAACTCCAATCCAATATAGATTGGGCACAGGCAATCGCGCCGAAAAATCGACGTGCCCTAACCCTATCCCTGTTTAAATACCCCGACTCGGGAGAAACGGGCCCCACCCGCTTCTGGTCCTATTAGAGAGGAACTCCTGTAAAGTTATATGATATATTTTTCTCAGCTTCGCATTTTTGTGATTTAAAAATTTTAGTTGCACGAATGCCACATATACCAACAGAAATAGTAAGTTGTACGTAATATTGTCTTGGTAATAGTCATTTTGAGAAACGAAAGGGCCGCTATACTTCCTTTGGTTGCGTCGGATATACTTGAATGAGCGCTGAAAGTGCACGTGAGCGGCGCTTGCGGCCAAGACGTTACGACGGCGTATCGAATGTGTCAGCCGTCGAAGACTCTTATAAGGGAATGGCGCTTTTCGAAGTTTACGCGGTTCGTTTGGTGGCTGAAGCTACGACCTTGCTCAGAACCGATCCGAGCATGATGCCCCAAAGCCCGCTGATCATGCCGACGACGATGTCGAGCGTCGAGCCGTAATTGCCGTTGGCGAGGAAATGCGACAGGCAAAGCACCAGCACGCTGCCGATCATCAGGAGGCAGGTGAAGGAAGGGGACTGCGGATAGGCAAGGCGAGCAAGCATGCCGGCAATGCACAGTGCGCCGGCGCGCAGGATGTCAAATGGATTGCCGAACGCGACCTGCCAATTGAGATGCGCAAGGGTCACGGCCACGAGGGCCGCGATATAAGTCCATGCGATTATCTTCAAAAACCGGTCTGAGATCATGGGGCGATGATATAGCAGCCGCGCTTGCGAACACTAGCCTAGTCTTGCTTCAGAGAGCACGCCGCGCCGCATTTGGATGCGCACATTTTATGTGTCAGCGAAATATTATGTTGCGGCTCGGAAGCGCTTGCGGCGTAATTCAGCCCTTTATTCGCCATTTTGGCATGAGCGTAGGGCCGCCCGTGCGGCTGCCCTACGACGTCTTTTTGAACACGCCTAACGCATGTCGCGCAAGAATGGGCGGCGGTTTTGCGCTAACGATGCGGCTCAGGCCTTCTTTACGCGGAGCACTTCCTCTTCCTCCGGCAAGGGAGTTGCATCTTCGGCCATGTCGGCCGATGCGCCTCTGCCGAGGAAGGTGAAAACCACGATTGCGGTTATGGCGGTGATCGCGGTCAGCAGCCAGAGCAGCGAACTGAAGGCATTGCCGTAGCCGCTAATCAGCGCATCGTGGCTGATCGCCGGTACATTCGATGCGGCGGCGGCAAGATCGCCTGTGACAAGCCGCTGGGCCGCAGATGAAGCCTGCCCACTCGCCGTCGCGCCGAGATTCGACTGAATGAACGCGGAGAGGATGGCGCTGACGACCGCAAGCGCAACCCCTTCGCCGGCGACGCGCGTTGTGCTGAAGATGCCGGTCGCCATGCCGGCGCGCTCTTTCGGAACCACGCTGACGGCAAGCCCGTCCATCAGGCCCCAGGGCAGGCTGATGCCGACGCCGATCGTCAGCAGCGGACCGATCAATGCCGATGCCGGGGAGCCTGCGGCAAAATGGCTGAGCCAGAAGAGACCGGCTGCCGAAACGATGAGGCCGCTGCCGCAGATCGTTGCGGCACTGAACCACCGGGTCAGAAGGCCGGCGGCGATAGGCAGGATGAGAAGCGGAGCCGAAAGCGCGATCATCGTCCGCCCGGCCGCAATCTCGCTCATGCCCTCGATCCCGACGAAGCGCACCGGCAGCAGGATCAGGAGGACGACGAAGGCATAAGCGGGTGCCGCCGCAAGTAGTTGCACGCCGACGAAGCGCGGATAGCGAAACAGGGTGAGATCCAGCATCGGCCGCTTCACCGAGCGTTCGATGATGCCGAAGACGAGGAACAGCAAGGCTGCGCCGACAAGCAGAGCAATGACAAGCGGATCGCTCCAGCCGGTCTCCGGCGCGCGCAGCATGCCATAGGTGAAAAGCGTCAGCGCAAGGGTGAAGCTTAGCGCGCCCGGCCAATCGAGTCCGGCTGTATCGGGATCGCGGGATTCGCGCAGATGATATGCGCCGAGGCCGAGTGCGAGCAGCGCCAACACGACCACGAGGAGAAAGATCGATGGCCAGCCGAAAGCATCGATCATCAAGCCCGAAGCGATCGGCCCGAAGGCGAGACCCACGCCGAAGCTGGAGCCGACGATGCTGAAAGCCCGCATACGTGCGCTGCCGTCGAATTCCTGCGCGAGCGAGGCCATGCCGCCGGAGAAGGCGGCAGCGGCGCCCAAACCTTGCAATGCCCGCAAGATGTCGAAGAGGACGATATTGCCGGCAAAGGCGAGGCCTGCTGAAAACAGGGCGAAACAGCCGACGCCCACCAGGAAGATGCGTCGCCGACCGAAGCTGTCGGCCAGTGCACCTGCGACCATCAGGCTGCTGCCGAAGGTTAGCATGAAGGCGTTGGTCACCCAGTTGAGGGCGATGGGGCTGCCACCAAGCGTCCGGCTGATCGCCGGCAGCGCGACGGCTGGACCTGTAAATGTCAGGGGCATGGCTGCAGCGGCGCAGCAGACTGCCACGAGAACAAAGAATTTTTCGGTCGGACTTGCGACCTGTGTCTTGGGCGAGATCATCGGGATTCCCGTTGGGTTCGAGCAAGGAAAGCCGTGGGTATCCCTGGGAGTGGGTGCGTCGAGCGCCGTTGCCCGCGGCTTTAAGTTACCCAGTCAGGATAGTTTTGCTGTAATTCTATGATAATGGGGCTATAGTTCCGCATATATCGGAAAAAAACGCTCGGATGGAGTGCCATGGATCGCCTGAGTGGCCTGAATGCTTTTGTGCGGACCGCCGATCTCGGCAGTTTCGCAGCCGCAGGGCGCGTGCTCGGTCTGTCGGCTTCCGCGGTCGGTAAGGCGGTGACCACTCTGGAGCGGCAACTCGGCGTCCGGCTGCTGCAGCGCTCCACCCGCAGCATTCGTTTGACCGAGGAGGGGCGCCTCTTTCACGAGCGCTGCCGGCGCGTGCTCGATGATCTCGACGATGCCCAGGCCTCGCTTGCGCAGGCTGTGGCGGTGCCGCGCGGAAGGCTACGCGTCAGCGTGCCCATCGTCAGTTATCATTTCCTGCTGCCGGTGGTGCCGGAATTCGTAACTCGCTATCCCGAGGTCGAACTCGATATCGATTTCAACGACCGCATTGTCGACATGATCGAGGAGGGCGTCGATGTCGCGATCCGCAGCGGCGACCTACCGGATTCACGGTTGATGTCGCGCACCCTGCGGCCATTCCAGATGTTGCTTTGTGCCGCCCCCTCTTATCTGGAGCGCCACGGCACACCCGATTGTCCGAGGGCGCTCAACGAGCACTCAGCGGTGCGCTTCCGATTTCCCAATAGCGGCAAGCTGCAGGAGTGGCCTTTGAGCCTGCCTGAAGGCGAGCCGGATCTGCGCATCAGAACGGCATTCTCCTGCAACAATATGGAGGCGGTGCGCGGCGCGACCGTCGCCGGGCTTGGCATCGGGTGCATGCCGGATTTCCTTGTGCGTAGTTCGCTTGCCGAAGGTAAGCTGCTAACCGTTCTTGATGATTTTATCGATGAACCCGGCCACTTCCATATGCTCTGGCCATCGAGCCGCCACCTGTCGCCCAAGGTCCGGGTATTCGTCGATTTTCTCGGCGAGCGGCTGTTCGCGAAGAGCTGCGATATCTTGCCCGCGGCACCCAACGCATGAACAAGGGGCTAAGTCGGCTCGTCTTCGACACTCGTGCGAGATTGCGGATTGAGCCGATAGTCGTCACTTTAGCTTCGGCAGCCAGCTTCGATCATGACAATTGCAGTTTGTAACCGACGTGGGTGGGCTCAAAACCCATCCGATCGTAGAAGCGGTGCGCATCAGGACGTGCCTTGTCGGTGGTCAGCTGCATCAAGGCGCATCCGTGTGAGCGGCTATAGTCGATGGCCCATTTGAACATGGCCTCGCCGATCTGTTCGTTTCGCCTTGAATGGGAAACTCGCACACTTTCGATCTGGGCACGCTTGGCCCCTCGGCGCGACAGCCCGGGGATAATCGTCAGCTGAAATGTCCCGACGATCTCGCTTCCATCCTCGACAACGCACAGAAACTGATTGGGATCAGCTTCGATCTCGGAAAATGCTTCGCGGTATTGAGCCGCATCCTCCGGCCGGACCGCTTCTCTCGCGGCACCTAGAACGTCGTCCGCGAGTAAGGTCACTATCGTTGTCAGGTCGGCGGCGGACGCCCTGCGAAAGACCAATTGCGTCAAGCTTTGGGTTCCTTGTTTCAATCCTGCCGTAATCGAGGCAACCACGATCCGACTTCGCTTCAAGCCTATCGCAGCCATGAGCAAGCCCGATATTTCCTCTTATCTCAGAGTTCCAACGACTGCTAAGGGCCGAAAGCTCCCTTCGATGGCAGCATTTGCCATATTGACCGCAAATCGAACCGCGCGATACCAAGACCGCCTGCAACCGCCAAGATGTGGGGATCACGATGAGCCGTTTCTGGAGTCCTGTTGTTCATTCCTTGATCCCCTATGTCGCCGGCGAGCAGCCTGCCATGAGCGATATTGCCAAGCTGAACACCAATGAAAACCCTTACGGTCCTTCTCCGCTTGCGCTGGAGGCGATCTCGAAGGCCGTATCCGACACGCTGCGGCTCTATCCGGATCCGACGGCGCGTGGACTGAGGGCTGCCATCGCTGCAAGCTATGGGCTGGACAAGGACGAGGTTTTTATCGGCAATGGGTCGGATGAAGTCCTTGCGCATACATTCCAGGCGCTGCTCAATCACGAAGAGCCTCTGCTGTTCCCTGATATCACCTACAGTTTCTATCCGACCTATTGCCGTCTCTATGGCATCGAGTTTCGGGAAGTGGCTCTCGACGCCAGGATGCGGGTTCGGGTCGCCGATTACCGCCAATCCTGCGGCGCGATCATCCTGCCCAATCCCAACGCTCCCACAGGGATCGGCCTGCCAATTGCCGATATCGAAACCCTTGTGCGGGAGCACCCTGAGCAGGTTGTCGTGATCGACGAAGCCTATGTGGATTTCGGTGGCGAAAGCGCCATTCCGCTGGTGCGCAAATACCGCAATCTCCTGGTGGTCCAGACATTTTCGAAGTCTCGCGGGCTTGCCGGGCTTCGTGTCGGCTTCGCCGTTGGGCAAAGGCCGTTGATCGAGGCACTGGAGCGCGTCAAGGATAGCTTCAACTCCTATCCCATCGACAGGCTCACCTTGGCCGGCGCCATTGCTGCCTGGGAGGATCGCGACTGGTTCGAGCGTCACCGCGCGCTGGTTATTGCGACTAGGGGTCGCTTGGGTATTGCACTTCAAGCACTCGGCTTCGTGGTGCTTCCGTCTTCTGCCAATTTTGTGTTTGCAAGACACGCCAGCAAACCGGGCGCGGACCTGGCGGCGGAGCTAAGGAGCAGGGGGGTACTGATCAGGAGATTTTCAGGAGCCCGCATTAGCGACTTCTTGCGCATCTCTATCGGAACGGATGCCGAATGCGATCGGCTGTTGGCAGCGCTCGACGACATATTGCGCTGATCTGGACGAGCGCGGCGCATCATTTTTAAGAAGAGGCCGATCGAAATCGGCCTCTCGTTGTTTCAGACTATGCCGTGATCAGATGTCGCTTGCGGCGTTGCTCCAGATTTCCGCAGCCTGGGCGGCGGTCACGCGGCGAACGTCGGTTTCGTCACGACGGCTGGCGAAGAGTTCGCTTGCCATGATCTGCTCGGCGAGATCGGCCGGCAAGGACAGGAGAACGCGCTGGCCTTCCTTGTGGATGCCGCCGATATCGGTGCGCTTGCCGGTGATCATGCCGCCGGCAACCGTATTGTTGGTTTCGGGATCGATCAGGATGAAGGAGCCCGTTGAGCGGTTCTGATCGTAGGGGTCGAAGACGGCCGCTTCATCGAAGGAAAGACGAACCTTGCCGATGGCGTTCATCCACAGGGCCTGCGCCGGTGCCCAAGCGCCGGTCTTCAGCTCCAGTTGCGCAATCGGCTGCACCTGGACGCGCTGGCGGCGGCTGCCGCTCTTCAACCAGTAACGCTTGCCGGGCTCAATGCCCTCGGGCTGCAAAGCAACGATCTGCGCGTCGAAGGAAAGGCCAGACTGCGGCTGGCTGTCGATGGCGACAATCATGTCGCCGCGCGATACGTCGACCTGGCGGTCGAGAACGAGCGTGATCGCATCCCCGGCAACGGCAGCGTTCCGCACCAGATCGAAAGTGACGATCTTGGAGACATTGGCGACCATGCCAGACGGCAGGATCATGACGCTGTCGCCCGGCTTCACCGAGCCGCCGGCAACCGTGCCCTGATAACCGCGGAAGCTTTCGCCTGGGCGGGAGACGCGCTGCACGGAAAGGCGGAAGCCGACGGTCTGCGCCGAGCGAACGGTTGCCAGTTCCAGCGCTTCGACCAGCGTCGGGCCGCTGTACCACGGCATGACGGCCTGGCCGGAATAGACGACGTTTTCGCCCTTCAGAGCAGACATCGGGATGGCCGTGATCTGCTTGACGCCGAGCGAAAGCGCGAACTCGCGGAAATCATGCGAGATCTTCTCGAAGCCGGCGCGGTCGTAATTCGTCAGGTCGATCTTGTTGACGGCTAGCACGAACTGCTTGATGCCGAGCAGCGAAGCGATCGTTGCGTGCCGGCGGGTCTGTTCGAGAATGCCCACGCGCGCATCGATCAACAGGACGGCGAGATCGGCAGTGGAGGCGCCGGTCGCCATGTTGCGCGTATATTGCTCGTGGCCGGGTGTGTCGGCGACGATGAAGGAGCGGTTGTCCGTCGAAAAATAGCGATAGGCGACATCGATGGTGATGCCCTGTTCGCGCTCGGCCTGCAAACCGTCGAGCAGCAGTGCGAAGTCAGGCAGGCCGAGATCGTTCTGTTTGCCGGTGGAATCGCGTCGTAGCGTGGCGGCCTGGTCTTCCTTGACCGCCTTGGTATCCCAGAGCAGACGACCGATCAGCGTCGACTTGCCGTCATCGACGCTGCCGCAGGTGATCAGGCGAAGCGGGCGCGAGTCGCGGACGGCCTTGGCTGGTTCGGCGGCAGGCCCAACAGCGGGCAGGGCGACGACGTTGGCGTTTGCGGTCATCTCAGAAATATCCTTCGCGCTTCTTTTTTTCCATGGAGCCGGACTGGTCGCGGTCGATGGCGCGGCCCTGGCGTTCGGAAACCGTGGCAATTTCCAACTCAGCAATAATCTCTTCAAGGGTCGTGGCGGTAGAACGGATCGCACCTGTCAGCGGGAAGCAGCCGAGGGTACGGAAGCGGATGAGCTCTTCGCGCTTGGCCTCGCCGGGCAACAGTTCGAGCCGAGGGTCGGCCGCCATGATCATCATGCCGTCGCGCTCGACGACCGGACGTTTTGCCGCGAAATAAAGCGGCACGATCGGAATATCTTCGGCCTGGATGTAGCGCCAGATATCGACTTCGGTCCAGTTGGACAGCGGGAAGACGCGAACGCTTTCGCCCTTGCGGATCTGGCCGTTGTAGACGTTCCAGAGTTCCGGGCGCTGGTTGCGCGGGTCCCAGCGATGGTCCGGCGTGCGGAAGGAGTAGATGCGCTCCTTGGCGCGCGAGGCCTCTTCATCGCGGCGGGCACCGCCGAAAGCGGCGTCGAACTGGCCGGCATCGAGTGCGTGACGCAGCGCTTCCGTCTTCATGACGTCGGTATAGCGAGCCGAGCCATAGGTGAACGGGGTGATGTTCTCCGCCTTACCGCGCGGATTGATGTGCTCGATCAGATCGAGATCGTACTTCTTCACGATCTCGTCACGGAAGGTGATCATCTCGGCAAATTTCCAGCCGGTGTTCACATGCAAGAGCGGGAAGGGGACACGGCCGGGATAGAAGGCCTTGCGTGCCAGATGCAGCAGCACCGACGAATCCTTGCCGATCGAATAGAGCATGACAGGACGCTCGAATTCGGCCGCAACTTCGCGGAAGATATGAATGGCTTCGTTTTCCAGCGCCTTCAGATGCGGATCGAGCGGCGGCTTCGTGCTTTGCGGATTGGAGATTTCCGTATCCGGACGGCTATCGGGCATTTATAACTCCAGAACTTTCAAGTGCCCCGGCCGGAAGGCTGGCCGGAAGGAATAGATGCTATGGCTCCTGGCAGACCGGCGGCGGTGAAACGCGCTTCGGATCGATGTCGGGAGCCGGCTGGGCTTTATTGCGCTGTTGCGGCAGCGCCCTCTTCGTGAACATGCAGGCCGCATTCGCGCTTCTCGTCGTTTTCCCACCACCAGCGGCCGGCTCGTTCGGGCTCGCCCGGCTTGATGGCGCGCGTGCAAGGTTCGCAGCCGATGGAAGGGTAGCCGCGTGCGTGCAACGGGTTAACGGGAACGCTGTTCTCTGCGACATAGGCGCGGATGGCATCGATGTCCCAATCGGCCAGCGGGTTTACCTTGATCAGGTTGCGCTCGGGATCAAATTCGGCAAACGGCGTATCGGCGCGATTGGCGGACTGGCCGCGACGCAGACCGGTGATCCAGATGCTGGCGCCCGAAAGTGCACGCGCAAGCGGCTTCAGCTTGCGCGCGCCACAACAGGCATGCCTGGCTTCGACGCTTTCGTAGAAACCGTTCAGACCGAATTTTGCGGCATAGGCGTCGATATCGGCCTGCTCCGGCTCGTAACGGACAATGTTGATATCGTATTGGCTTTCCGTTTCGTCGATCAAGGCAAGCGTTTCTGGAAAGAGGCGGCCGGTCTGCAGGGTCGCAACTTCAATCGGCAGACGATGGTTACCAATCTCGGCTGTAATCACCTGATCTTCTATCCCGAGCGAGGTTGTGAACACGGCGCGGCCACCGAGGCTGGCGACGAGGGACAGACGGCCGGCGAGATCGAGCGATGCGAGCTGGCTGTTGAGTGTCGCTGCATCTTCAATTGAAGTGATGGCAGTCATGGGGGATCCTGTCCTGATGTTGCCCGGAGTATCGCAGCTAGTCCGGGCAACGGACAGAAAAATAGATTTCGAAAGGATACGGCTGGAGAGCAAATATCTCCATGAAGAAGCGCCGATAAAGAAAAGCGACCGCCTCGGCTGTTGACCAAGGCGCTTTTCCGCCGGAAGCGGCTCTTCGGGTGCACTTGCTATGGCTCACCATGTTTAAGTGCTTGCTTTAATGTCTATAGAAATAGTAGAGTTACACATAGCTTGTCAAATGGAAATCGGAAGTGATGCCCGAAATGATGCGTGGCGGCGCATTTTAAGTTAAACTAAGGGCATAGCGACGAAGAATGACAACAAGTCTGGGTTGCTAATGTTTCCTGGCATTGCGCCAGGGGTGTGGGTGCTTCGAAATTGCCCCCGGGACGAGGGCTGAGGAGTTCTGGAGCGGACCGGCTGAATCCATCGGCCGAACGTATCGCATGTGTGTGTGAAGCGGTTCGAAATGATTACTCAAAAAGCGAAATATGCGTTGCGGGCGCTATCTGCCCTGGCTCAGTCAGGGGCAGGCGAGCCCATGATGATTTCCGACATTGCCGCCCAGCAGAAGATCCCGAAGAAGTTTCTGGAGCAGATCCTTCTTGACCTGAAGCATCAGGGTATCGTGATTAGTCGGCGTGGCAAGCAGGGCGGTTATCTCCTGCGCAAGCCGGCCGAAGAGATCACCTTCGGGGAGATCCTTCGCATTATCGACGGGCCGATCGCGCCACTGCCCTGTCTGTCGCTCACCGCCTATCGTCGTTGCGATGATTGTGACGGCGAGCAGACCTGCGAAATCCGCCATGTCTTTGCCCGGGTCGCGGATGCGACCCGCAAGGTTCTCTTCTCGACCACGATCGCCGATGCCGTCGCGCAGGCTGACGGCGCCGAGGTTACGAGGCTGATGGCCTGAGAGACGTGCCGAGCAACGGCATTGGACGCTTGTCCATGCGCAGTTGCGCGAAGCCAACCGGACCCTGGAGCATTTCCGGGAAAGGTGCGCAGCGGTTTCCGTCCGGGATGCGTCGGTAGACGCTCTAGCTGGCGGCGTGTTCCCCGCCAGCCTCCTTGTCCATTGCGCGTCGAGCCCGGATTGCTGCCGCTATGAAGACGCGCGACAAGCCGTGATAAAGCGGTTCGCGAGACAGTAGCCTCGACGTGACGTAGCCGATCATCGACACCGCCATGATCGGGATGACGGCCTGATGGTCGCCGGTCATTTCTAGAATGATGACGAAGGCCGTCATCGGCGCCTGCACCACGCCGGCGAAATAGCCGGCCATGCCAAGGATCGCGGCAAGCGCCACGCTGCCGCCGATCAGTGTGCCCACCGTGCTGCCGAAGCCGGCGCCGACGGCAAGCGACGGCGCGAAAATGCCGCCGGGAATGCCTGAGATCATCGACAGAAAGCTGGCGAGAAGCTTTTCAACAAAGAAGAGCGGCGGCAGGGCGTGGCCCTCGACCGCGCCGCGCGCCTGCTCGTATCCGGTACCGAAGGTCTGGCCGCCGGAAAAGACGCCGACCGCTGCGACGAAGAGGCCGCAAAGGCCGGCGAGGATCAGCATGCGTTTGAGCGGCTGCGGCTGCGCCCAGCGGCGGATACGGATGCCGGCATAGAGTGCCAGTCCGCTGAAAGTGGCACCGAGCGCGCCGCCGCCTATGCCGCAGATCAGCATGACGATCCAGTCGCGAAGCATCGTCGGTGCAGCATCGGCCGTGCCGAAATAGTTGTAGCTGCCGGAAAGGCCGAGAGCAGCTAGACCGGACAGGATGACGGCGGTCAGGACCAGACCATTGGCGCGGGATTCATAGGTGCGGCTCATCTCCTCGATGGCAAAGACGATACCGGCAAGCGGCGTGTTGAAGGCAGCCGCGATACCGGCGGCGGAGCCGGCAAGGATCAGCCCCTTCGCCTGCGCCATGCCGCCGAAGCGGGCAACGGCCAGCATGAAGGATGCGCCGACCTGTACCGTCGGCCCTTCGCGGCCTATCGAGGCGCCGCTCAAGAGCCCCAATATGGTCAGCACGATCTTGCCGAAAGCGAGCCGCAGGGACAGCAGTTTCGTGCGATCTTCGTCATGGTGCAGATGCCGCGCGGCGATCGCCTGCGGAATGCCGCTCCCTTGAGAGTTCGGAAACAGCGTCGCCGCGAGATAGGCCGAGAGCACGAAACCGAGGGGCGTCAGCGCCAATGGCAGCAGCCACATCCACTCGCCCGATTGGGTTACGCCTGCAAAGGTTCGCTGTGCGAGATCCGCAAGCTTGGCAAAGCCGACACTGATAACGCCGATCGCCAAAGCGCCCGTCCAGAACACCAGACGCGGTCGCCAGAGATTGAAAGATCCCCAGATGACGCGGGAACGGCGAAGCAGCTTGGACTTGCGGTAGATCGGGGGCATGGGACGTGTGACCGGCGGATTGATGGACGGGTCTTTGCGGACTCTGTTCGGGCAATCTGCTTAAAAACGACGTCTTAAGATAGTCACACTGTCTTACAGAGCTTCACTTTGCTGGCCGTCTCTCTGCGCCGACTGTGCTGCTACGTCAACCGGCTGCAGGTGATGAGCTGTACCGATCTCACCGATCGCTCGTTTCCCAGCGCGGATTGACCCAGGGCTCCTGGTTCGAGCGCGCCAGTCTCGGCTTGCCGAGAATATGGTCGGCCGCCTTTTCGCCGGTCATGATCGAGGGGCCGTTCAGGTTGCCGTAGGTGACATGTGGGAAGATCGAGCTGTCGGCAACGCGCAGGCCGTCGACGCCGATGACGCAGGTATCGGGATCGACCACCGCCATCGGATCGTCTTTTGAGCCCATCCTGCAGGTGCCGCAGGGATGATAGGCGCTTTCCAGATGTTCGCGCAGGAACGCATCGATCTGGTCGTCTGTCTGGACGTTTGCTCCCGGCTGGATCTCAGCGCCACGATAATCGTCGAAGGCCTTTTGCCCGAAGATTTCGCGGGTGAGGCGCACGCAGTGGCGAAACTTCTCCCAGTCCTCCGGGTGACTCATATAGTTGAAGCGGATCACCGGGTCGGCCTTCGGATCGGAGGAGCGCAGCGTGACGTTCCCACGCGATTTCGACAGATTGTAGCCGACATGCACCTGGAAGCCGTGGCTCTTGGCCGCCGCCTTGCCGTCGTAGCTGATGGCAACAGGCAGGAAGTGATACTGGATATCGGGCTGCTTGACGCCCGGCGCCGAGCGCAGGAAGGCACAGGCTTCGAACTGGTTTGAGGTGCCGAGCCCCTTCTTGAAGAACAGCCATTGCGCGCCGGCGATGCCCTGCATGTACCAGGGCAGCCAGGAATAGAGCGATACCGGCTTCAGGCTCGTCTGCTGGAAATAGAATTCCATATGGTCCTGCAGGTTAGCGCCGACGCCCGGCCGGTCGACCTTTACCTCAATCCCCATGTCGCGCAGATGCTGACCCGGTCCGATACCTGACAGCATCAGCAGTTTCGGCGAGTTGAACGAGGAGGCGGAGACGATCACCTCGCGGTTCGCCCTGATCACCTCGATCTTGCCGTCACGCTCGACTTCGACGCCCGTTGCACGGCCGTTTTCGATGACGATCTTGCGGGCAAAGCAGCGGATGAGCTGCACGTTCGGCCGCTTGAGCGCGGGCTTGAGATAGGCTGTCGCCGCGGACCAGCGCCGGCCCATCCAAGTCGTCTGCTCCATCAGGCCGAAGCCTTCCTGCTTGCTGCCGTTATAATCCTCCGTCGCCTCGAAGCCCGCCTGCTTGCCCGCCTCTATGAAGGCGTGGAAGAGCGGGTTGCGAGCATCGCCCCGGCGCACATGCAGCGGGCCCTTGGTGCCGCGCCACCCCTCTTCGCCGCCATGCGAGTGCTCCATCCGCTTGAAGTAGGGCAGCACGTCGGCGTAAGCCCAGCCTTGAGCGCCGAGCTCTTCCCAGCGATTGAAGTCTTCTGCATGGCCACGCACATAAACCATGCCGTTAATCGAGGAAGACCCGCCGATCACCTTGCCGCGCGGCGCGGTGATGCGGCGATTGTTGAGCTGCGGCTCCGGCTCGGAGAGATAGCCCCAATTGTAGCGGTCCATACTCATCGGCCAGGCAAGTGCCGCCGGCATCTGGATAAACGGGCCGAAATCGCTGCCGCCGAACTCCAGAACAATAACCGAGTGCTTGCCGTCCTCCGACAGGCGCGCAGCCATGGCGGAGCCGGCCGAACCCGAGCCGACGATGACGAAATCTGCTTGCTGCATATTTATCTCCCTGTGGCCGCCCCGATCCTTCGAGGCCCGCCTTTGGCGACACCTCAGGATGAGGCGGATCATCGTCCGTGCTTGCTGTTGGCAGCTCTCGACCTCACCCTGATGTGTCGCCATAGGCGGCCTCGAAGGGCGAGGTTGAGCCCCGAGGTTGCATCAATAAGGTGCTTGCACCGGCCCCATGCCGACATAGACGGTCTTCAGTTCCGAATAGTGCTCCAGTGCGGCCAGCGAATTCTCGCGGCCGAAGCCGGATTGCTTGGAGCCGCCGAAGGGGATTTCGACCGGGCAGAGATTGTAGGTATTGATCCACAGCGTGCCGGCCTCGAGCTGATCGACCACGCGATGGGCGCGGGTGAGATCGGCGGTGAAGACTCCGCCGGAAAGGCCGAATTCGGTCGCATTGGCGCGGGCGATGACCTCGGCCTCGTCATCGAAATCGAGAACGCACATGACCGGCCCGAAGATCTCTTCGCGGGCGATCGTCATGTCGTCGGTGACATCCGCAAACACGGTCGGCTGGATATAATAGCCCTCGCCGGAGACATTGTTCGGAATGCCGCCGCCGGCGACCAGCGTCGCGCCTTCGGCCTTGCCCTTTTCGATATAGGTGAGCACCTTTTCGCGCTGCGCCCAGGACACCATCGGGCCGATCTGGGTTGCCTCGTCCATCGGGTCGCCGATGAGCATAGCGTCGGTGCGGGCTTTCAGGCGCTTCAGGAATTCGGACTTGATCTTACGGTTGACGAAAACGCGCGTGCCGTTCGAGCAGACCTGGCCCGTCGAATAGAAATTGCCGAGCATGGCACCACCTATGGCGCTGTCGATATCGGCATCATCGAACACGATCAGCGGCGACTTGCCGCCGAGTTCCATGGTGACGTGCTTGAGGTTGCCGGCGGCCGAAGCCGCGACCTTGCGGCCCGTCGGCACCGAGCCGGTGAGCGAAACCTTGGCAACGTCAGGATGGTTGATGAGCAGCGGCCCGGTTTCGCGGTCGCCCTGGATGACGTTGTAAAGTCCCTTCGGCAGGCCGGCTTCGATAAGGATCTCGGCGATTTTCAGCGCGCCGAGCGGCGTGTTTTCCGAAGGCTTGAACACCATGGCGTTGCCGGCGACGAGGGCAGGCGCGCCCTTCCAGCAGGCAATCTGCTGCGGATAGTTCCATGCGCCAATGCCGACGCAGACTCCGAGCGGCACGCGCTTTGTATAGGCGAAATCGCCGCCGAGCGGGATATAGGAGCCGTTGAGGCCGGCTGCCGCGACGCCGCCGAAGAATTCGAAGCTGTCGGCGCCGGAGGTCGGGTCGGCGACGATGGTTTCCTGGATTGGCTTGCCGGTATCCAGCGTCTCCAGTTCGGAAAGCTCGCGGTTACGCTCGCGCATGATGTCGGCGGCCCGCTTCAGGATGCGGCCGCGCGCCGTCGGGCTCATGGCTGCCCATTCCGGCTGTGCCCGCTTGGCGCTAGCGATTGCCTTTTCGACGATGGCAGGCGTTGCCGCATGCAGGCGGGCAATCACTTCGCCGGTCGCGGGATAGATGCTTTCGATAAGTGTGCCGTCGGTGTCCTCGACATATTCTCCGTCGATGAAATGCGAGGCTTTCGGTTGTGCGCGCATTATAGAACCCTCAACTCTTCGTAGGACACCATGACATGCTCTTGGAAAGCAGGTCGCTCGGTCAGGTTTTGGTAGTAGCGCTCAAGCCGCGGATGGGCAGGGCGCTGGATGTCGATGTCGAAATAGCGATAGAGAATATGCCCGAACTGTATGTCTGCGAGTGTCATGCTATCGCCCGCGAGGAAGCGATGCCGTCCGAGCTGCGACTCGGCGATGTCAAGCTTCGCCCCTAGCGCGGTAACGGCCGCGTTGATCGCCTTTTCGTCCCTGAGCGCAGGAGCTGTGCGCACCGCGCGCCAGAACACTGGGCCGGTAAAGTTCATGGCAATGTTGATCTTGGCCCATTCGGCCCATTTGTCGATCTGGGCGCGATGGCGCACGTCCTTGGACCAGAACGTATCGTCGCCATATTGTGTGGCGAGATAGCGCAGGATTGCGCCTGTTTCCCAGAGCGGCTCATCGTCGCCGTCGCGCAGTATCGGAACGGTGCCGTTCGGGTTCATCGCGAGGAACTCGGGCGTGTCGGTGACACCATACTTGAAGCCCGCATCGATGCGCTCATAGGCAAGGCCGAGCTCGCCGATGCACCACATGAGCGCCTGCACGTTGGATGACGATTTGCGGCCCCAGACGGTCAGCATCGCGTCAGCCTTTCAACGCATTGAGGTTGGTCGTCAGATAGTCTTCCGTCAGGGCGATGGACGCCTCAGTGCTGATCGGCGCGGAGCGCAGGCTCTGTCGGATATAGAGCCCGTCGATCATGGCGGCCGCACCTTCGGCGATCCGCGCGGCATCGCCTGCCAGGCACAATGCCTTGAGATTGGCGACCAGATTGGAGTGCAGGCGACGCGCGTAGATGACGAGAAAGCGCCGCGTCTCTTCGGAGCGCTGCGCCTCGGCATAGAAGGCGAGCCAGGCAGCGATCGTCTCCGGCGCAAACTGATCGGCCTGAAAGCTGACGCGGATGACGGCCGAAAGCTTGTCGC
This sequence comes from Martinezella lusitana, assembly GCF_014207095.1. Taxonomy (GTDB): domain Bacteria; phylum Pseudomonadota; class Alphaproteobacteria; order Rhizobiales; family Rhizobiaceae; genus Rhizobium; species Rhizobium lusitanum_B. The sequence continues at coordinate 305,759 of NZ_JACHBG010000001.1, forward strand.
GCGGTGATTTCGCCTCCCGGAGCGCAGTCACCACACTGTCGCGCAGCCGCTGCAGATGGACGCGGACGGTCTCGATCAGCAGCTGTTCCTTGCTGCCGAAATAGTGATGCGCAAGGGCAGGGGAAACACCGGCCTGCTTGGCGATTTCGGACATGGTGACGGTCAGCGAGCCATGATCGCCGATCACGCGCATCGCAGCATCCACCAGCGCCTTGCGGCGCACTGGTTCCATTCCGACTTTCGGCATGTGTCAATCTCCAGAGCTGAGCGTGACTTTATTTTTGATTGACTGATCAATCAATAAAAAAATCCATTACGCTGGCGGGTTTCGCCGAAAAATGCACCGGCTCTTTCCGAGTTGTATTTCTGTGTCATACTTCCACCCAGGAGGAGGTGCGATCATGGTCGATGTTCTTGATGGAGTTCCCTCATCTGCAATGCGCGGCAAATGGGGCTGGTTTGTTGGCCTCGGCATATTGTTGTTGGTCTGCGGCGGCATTGCGCTCGGCAATCTGTTCATCGCCACCGTGGCGTCGGTCTACTATGTCGGCGTGCTGATGCTGATCGGCGGCATCGTGCATCTAGCGCAGGCCTTTCAGGTGAGGGGGTGGGAGCATATCCTCTTTTGGGTGCTGAGCGGTCTGCTCTATACGCTTGCCGGCATTCTGGCGTTTACCAACCCGCTCCTCGCCTCCGCGGCGCTGACCCTGTTCCTCGCTGTCGCTTTGATCATCGCCGGCACGTTTCGCGTCTGGGTCGGACGCAAGGTGAAGCCGGAGCGCGGCTGGATCTGGATCGTCATCGGTGGCGTCGCGACCGCCATTGCCGGCATCGCCATCATGCTCGGCTGGCCGGTCAACAGCTTATGGATTCTCGGACTCTTCCTGGCGTTCGATCTGATTTTCCAGGGATGGACGCTCGTCGCTTTCGGGCTCGTCCTTCGGCGGTAAGGGCGTTCCCAAAAGGGATAACGAACTGCTACTTTTTGACAAGGAGCGTGAGCGGCGCTACTCTTTGCGCCGCTGCGTCTAGGGCGGAGCGGCGTCGAATTGATGTAGCGACGGTGCCATCATCTGGAGCGGGCAAGTCTGAGGGACTTGTCGGGAGGTACCGTTGAAGGTCGCGGAATAGGTCTCCAGCGAATTTCCGCTTGATAACGTCAAGGGAGGAATATCATGCCGATGGTAACGGTTTCCATCTCTCCGCTTCAGGCTGCCGGCATTCGTGCTGCAGTCGACACCGGCACCTATGCCTCAAGCAGTGAAGTCGTGCGCGAAGCGCTTCGCATGTGGGATGCTGCGCGCAAGCGAAGCGATGTCTGCGATGTGCCGATCGCCGCCAATGATGAGGCGAACAGGGGCGGGCGCTGTGTTGCCGACATGTTCGCCGATTATGAGGCGGAAACGCACACGCATAACTGAGTTGCAACTCTTGTCCGAGCGTCAAGATGTATGCCGGTGAGCCCGAATTTACGGCCGGATGAATGGTTAATATTGCTTTACCATTCACGAAACTTTCACATACGGGAAAGGTTTCGTTGACGCTTTATGGCGCATCTTAGGTTGAAAACGCGGTAGATCCAAAGTTTTACTCAAATAATTTGATCAAAAAATCCGTATGGAGATGGGCATGTCCCTGACTGCCGCAGTCGAGCCCGGAGTATTGCGCCGGTATGCCAGCGACCAGATCGTAACTCTCGCTAAGCTCGTGATCGAAAACGCATTTCAGCCAATCGTGGAAGCCGGTACCGGCGCTGTATTCGGCTATGAATCGCTGATGCGCGGCCAGGAACGCATCGGTTTCGACAGTCCGATCGACATACTCGACGAAGCCGAGCGTACCGGCCAGCTTCTCGGTTTGGAACAGATGGTGACGAGCCGGGCGCTGGCGAAATTTGCCACACTTCCGAATGTCGGCGCCGCAACCCTGTTCCTCAATCTGGATGTCCGCCTGATCTCGCAGGGCATCGCACTGGTCGACAGTTTGCTGCAGCACATGAAAAAGGCCGGAGTTGCGCCTTCGTCCGTCTGCTTCGAGCTCTCCGAGCGCTTCGACAATACCATGGTGCCCGAATTTTCAGCGCTGGTGTCCAAGCTGCGCAATGCGGGTTTCAAGCTGGCGATCGACGATTTCGGCGTCGGCCATGGTGAAATGAAGCTACTGTCTGATTATCCGGTCGACTATCTCAAGATCGACCGGCATTTCATCGTCGATATCGACCGCAGCGCCCGCAAGCGGCATATTCTGAGAAATCTCGTCAATATCGCCCACGTCCTCGGAACGCGCGTCATCGCCGAAGGCATCGAGACCGAAGCGGAATTCCTGACCTGCCGGGAATTCGGCGTTGATCTGGTCCAGGGCTGGTTCATCGCTCGCCCGACGGTGCTGGTCAACGAGCTGAAACAGAGCTTTCCGCATCTGCAGGATCTCGGCAAGACGGCGCGCAACAGCCAATCGCTGGACGAAATCCTCATCCGCAAGCAGATCGAGGTGCTGCCGACCATCCGCGAAAGCGACAGTATCGATAGCGTCTTCGAGCTCTTCCGCCGCAATCCGCGCCGCGCCTATTTCCCCGTCGTGAATGCGAATGACGAGCCGCGGGGCATCATCCACGAGTACCAGCTGAAGGAATATATCTATCAGCCCTTTGGCCGCGACCTTCTGAAGAACAAGGTCTATGAGCGCTCAATCTCGCATTTCGTCGAGATGGCGCCGATCGTCGGCCTCGATTCCGACGCCGATACGCTGATGGCAATCTTCGCCAATATGGAAAGTAGCGATTGCCTGATCGTCACCGAAGGCACGCATTATGCCGGCATCGTCTCGGCCGCGTCGCTGATCAAGGTCATCAACGAGAAGCAACTGAAGATCGCCCAGGATCAGAACCCGCTGACCGGCCTGCCGGGCAACAGGGCGATCCACGATTTCATGCAGAGCATCGGCCGCGACGGAGATGAGGTCAGGCACTTCTGCTATTGCGATTTCGACAATTTCAAGCCGTTCAACGATGCCTATGGCTTCCATCTCGGCGATCATGCCATTTCCTTGTTTGCGGCGCTCATGCGCCGCTATTTCTTTGCCGAGCGCAATTTCCTCGGCCATGTCGGCGGCGACGATTTCTTCATCGGCGTCAGCGGCTGGAGCATGGCAGAGCTTCGCGAAGTTCTGGATCGGCTGCTTGCCGATTTTCATGCGGATGTGCTCAATCTCTATTCGGCCGAGGACCGCGCGGCCGGTCGTATCCACGGCCACGACCGCAGCGGCGCCGAAGCCGAGTTCCCGCTCATGCGCTGCTCGATCGGTATGCTGCAATTGCCCGAGGGACTGGTGATCGACAATATCAACCGCGTCAGTACCTCCATCGCCGGCATCAAGGCCAAGGCGAAGGAGAGCAGCGTCGGCGTCGCTTTCCTCGCTCTCGCCGAGACGAATTGACGCCCTCGTACGGTCCCTCCTTTTCAAGCGTCGCCGGCTCAACTATCTCCAGTGCTCCATCGGGATAGGAGATTGTGCGATGCCCTTGCCGTCTGAAATGCGTTTCGTGGATTTGCCGACCTTCGGCGGTCCTGAGGTTATGACCATAGGCCGCAAACCTCTGCCCACTCTGAACCCGGGCGAAATCCTCGTTCGCGTCGAGGCAGCCGGCGTGAACAGGCCGGATGTCGCGCAGCGGCAGGGCACCTATCCGCCGCCGAAGGATGCAAGCCCGATACTGGGGCTGGAAGTCGCCGGAGAAGTCGTCGATGTCGCGCCCGGCGTCACCGAGTTTGCGATCGGCAACAAGGTGTGCGGCCTCGCAAACGGCGGCGGCTATGCCGAATATTGCGCGCTGCCCGCCGGTCAGGCGCTGCGTTTCCCCAATGGCTATGACGCGGTGCGCGCGGCAGCGCTTCCTGAAACCTTCTTCACCGTGTGGGCCAATCTCTTCCAGATGGCCGGCCTCACCGAAGGCGAAAGCGTCCTGATCCACGGCGGTTCCAGCGGCATCGGCACGACGGCGATCCAGCTTGCGCGTGCTTTTGGCGCAACGGTCTATACGACGGCAGGCTCGAAGGAAAAATGCGAGGCCTGCGAGACGCTCGGTGCGAAGCGGGCGATCAACTACAAGCAAGAGGATTTTGCTGAGGTCATCAAGGCCGAGACGGGCCAAGGCGTCGACATCATTCTCGATATGATCGGCGCCGCCTATCTGGAGAAGAACCTCGCGTCGCTCGCCCGCGACGGATGCCTCTCGATCATCGCTTTCCTTGGTGGTGCAGTTGCGGACAAGATCAATCTGGCACCGATCATGGTGAAGCGCTTGACGGTCACCGGCTCCACCATGCGCCCGCGCACGGCGGAGGAGAAGCGCGCAATTCGCGACGACCTGCTTTCTCAGGTTTGGCCGCTGCTGGACGAGGGCACGGTCGCCCCCGTCATTTACAAGGAATTCTCCTTCGACGATGTGATCGCGGCGCACCGCTTGCTGGAAACCAGCGATCACATCGGCAAGATCATGCTGAAGCTGGCTTGATCGTAAAGGAAAGGACGATCGCGACCAGACCGGGTACGGCCATCAACGCATAGAGCCAATGTGCAGCGGATAGGCCACCGGCGATGCCGCCCGGATGGGTCAGTCCTGCGCTATTGACGATAACGCCGGTCAGGGCCGCGCCGAAGGCGCCCCCAAGCGACTGTGTCATCGAGATCGCCGCTGAGGCCTTGTCCTGCTCTGCCTTCTTGGCCGTGCCGATGATCCTGGTGACGAGATGTGCCCAACCGAGACCGACGCCAAAGCCCATCAGGAACATGGCGATCACGGCCGGCGCAAATGCCGCGACTTCCGAGAAGGGCGTCGCGGTTGCGAGGAAGGGGATCAATGATGCCGTGGCAGCCGTTTCGAGAATGCAGCCGGCTATGATGGCGATGGCCGCCGGCCTGCCAGTGAATGAGTTGCTGAAGAAGGCGGCGATGGTCCAGCCGAGCGCTACCAGCGCCACGAGGTAGCCGGAAACCAGCGGCGTTACGCCATGGAGCGTCTGCAGGAAGTAGGGGATATAGATGTCGCTCGTCAGCACGAGCATCATCGTGAATATCGTAAGGTAGAGCCGCGCGATCGGATTGCTGAGCATGACGGCGCCATAGGGAAGAAGGCGTATCTCGCTTTTACGCTCGATCAGCACCATGGCTGCAACGAGCGCGATCGAAACCGCGATCAGCACCGCCTTCAAGGATCCGTGTTCGATCGTGCCGGCAACGCTGACGAACAGGACTGCGGCGAGTAGAAGTATGATCTGGACGAGCGGTGTTCTGGTGTCCGTCCGGTCGTCTGCGACATCGGGCAGCAGCCGGCGGGCCGAAAACGCCATGAGGACGGCCAGCGGCACGAGGACGATGAAAGCTTCCCGCCACGCGCCGCCGGTGGCGAAGAGGCCGCCGAGCGTCGGCCCGAGCACGGTCGCCACACCCCATATGGCGGCGTATAGCGTCGATGCTCTGCGCCACAGCGGTTCCGGATAGATGAAGCGAATGAAGGCATAGGCAAGGCCCGACAGCATGCCCGAGCCATAGCCCTGAACGGCGCGGCCGACGAGCAGTACCGGCATGGTCGGTGCGATGGCGCAGAGCAGGCTGCCGATACCGAAGGTGAGAGCTGCCGCAATATAGACGGCGCGCAGGCCGACGCCCTTCGGCCGGGTCGCGACCGTGATCGAGCCGAGCACGCCTGCCGCGACGAAAAGCGTCGTCATCCAGGAGAACAGTTCAAGGCCGCCGATGTCGCGGACGATAGAAGGGGCGATGGTGGCGGTGATGTAGGATTCGACGGCATAGAGCGTGACGCCACCGCCAAGCATCAACGTTGCGGGCAGAAGCCTTGGCGAGAACAGGGTGAAGATGGTGGCCGACTTGAGGGGAGTAGAGTGTTCGATGTTGGACATCGGATGAGCCTCGGTATTTCCTGAATGCAATCCCGGCAAACATGCTCAGCGATGCTGTGTCCGGAACTGCGTGAAGCAAAGAGACGGAGCATTTCCGTGACGCCGTGTAAAAAACGGAAAAGCTCTGGCGGTTGGTTATTTTCCAAGTTATGATTTGGAAAATTACACAGCAACCGAATTAAAACAAGAGACAACTTGGAAAAATGCGCCAATCACCTGCCAACAGAATTCTGATCCTGTTGAAAACCGATGGACCGCAACTCGCTGCAGCTGTCGGCGATGCGCTGGGCATATCGTCCGAGGCGGCGCGCCAGCAGCTGACGAAGATGGCGGAGGAGGGGCTGGTCGAGCCCGTGGCGGAGGCGGCAGCGGGCAGAGGGCGACCGCGGCAGCTCTGGCACCTGACGGCCGCCGGCAATCGGCAGTTTCCCGATGGGCACGCGGATCTCACAGCGACCCTGCTTGCGACCATGGTCAGCCAGTTGGGGCAGGGTGCCGTCGATACCGTCATCTCTGCCCGTGAAACCGAGACGCTGCGGCGCTATCGCAGCGAAATCGACCTCACCGCCGACTTGGCGTCACGCGTCGCAAGCCTTGCCGCCATCCGCACCCAGGAGGGCTATATGGCCGATTACTGGCAACGCGAAGATGGCTCGCTCATGCTGGTGGAGAATCATTGCCCGATATGTGCCGCTGCCTGCGCCTGCGCCGGCTTCTGCCGGTCCGAGCTTGAAACCTTCCGCATCGTGCTCGATGCGCACGTCGAGCGGGAGGAGCATATTCTGCTAGGCGCGCGGCGATGCGCATACCGGATCAGCCCGACCGCCTGAGCGATCCGCTTTTTCATGCGGATGGACAGATCCTAGATTGGCAATCCGGGGCGCAGCGGCTATCAGTGGCCATCCCGCAAATCAAAGGCTGCATCCCATCATGTCGAATCCCGTCTGCGTCGAAGTCACCCGTGGCAATCTGGTCGAGAGCCGCCATCGCGGTTCCATCGTTGCGGTCGATGGCGACGGCAAAGTGGTCTTCTCGGTTGGCGATATCGACAGGGGCGTGTTTCCGCGCTCCGCCTGCAAGGCGATGCAGGCCCTGCCATTGGTCGAAAGCGGCGCCGCAGACGCCTATGGCTTCGGCAACAAGGAACTGGCGCTCGCCTGCTCCTCCCATAATGGCGAGGACGAGCATGTTGCGCTTGCCGCTTCCATGCTGGCGCGCGCCGGCCGCGATGTCGACACGCTGGAATGTGGCGCGCATTGGTCTTCCGATCAGAAGACCCTCATCCACCAGGCGCGCACGCTCGACAAGCCGACTGCGCTGCATAACAATTGCTCTGGCAAGCATGCCGGCTTCGTCTGCGCCTGCTGCCATCAGGATATCGACCCCAAGGGCTATGTCGGCTACGAGCACCCGCTGCAGCAACAGATCCGCGACACCATGCAGAGCCTGACCGGCGCCGTTCTCGGCCATGACAATTGCGGCACGGATGGCTGCTCGATCCCAACTTATGCCGTGCCGCTCAAGGGGCTGGCGCATGGCTTTGCCAAGATGGCAACCGGCGTCGGCCTTGAGCCGCTGCGCGCCAAGGCGTCGCGCCGGCTGTTCGAGGCTTGCATGGCCGAACCCTTCTACGTCGCGGGCACCGACCGCGCCTGCACCAAGCTGATGCAGGTCGCTCCAGGCCGCATCTTCGCCAAGACCGGCGCCGAAGGCGTGTTCTGCGCCTCGATTCCGGAGCAGGGTATCGCCGTCGCTCTGAAATGCGACGATGGCACCGGCCGTGCTACGGAAGTCATGGTTGCCGCAACGCTTGCACGCTTCTTCGAGAAGGACGGTGCCGTTCATGCCGGCCTGATGGCGATCGCCAACAAGTCCTTCAAGAACTGGAACGGCATCCACGTCGGCGATATCAGGCCGGCTTCGGCCCTGACGGCGTAACTCTACTCATTGCTACGGCCTCTGACCTACAGCATCGGCCCGAAAATCTGAACGATTTTCGAAGAGCCTGACGCGTAGATTCAAAGAGATAGAGCGCCATGCTTCCGAAAGGAAGCACGGCGCTCTATCGTGCCGGCACATGTTGCCGGACGATTTTGTATTCGTGCCAAATGAGAACCATGACGAACAGGTCGAACACGGTGAGGACTATGAGCCCGATGCCGTGCGTGTCCGTAAAGCGGTACAGCTGGTAGGCGATGAAAAAACCGAGCGCCACCAGCGATGCCGGATAGGCCCACATCTTGCCTCTCAGCAGGCCGATGACGAGCAGCACCTTCACTACACCATGGCTCAAGAGATACCAGGCGTAGAAATTCTTGGTGCTGACGGAGAAATCCTGCGCCCAGGCATGTAGGTGGCTCGCCACGAAATCCTTGGGGTCGTTGAGTCGTTCGGGCTGCACGAGCCAATTCACCAGGCGCAGGATGGATTCCGTGCTGACGAGCGCCAGGATCAGGCCGCTGATGCATTCGATCAGGGCATGGGCGCCTTTCAGCAGGATGCTGATTTCGAAGATCTGGTGAATGCGGCGTTCGTTCATGTGCGACCGTAACCTGCAAGGTTTGAGCTGGACCTGATCGGTAATCGCTGCTGGGCAGGCCATCTCAGCCTGAGATAGGATCAATCTTCGACTGGATCATGTTCATTGCCATCTAAATCCCAATGCCGCCGCTTGTTCCAGTCCTTCGACGACAATGCCGGCTTCAGGCAGGCAGAATCGGCACCTCGGCGTTGCGATAGGGTGTCAGGCTCTCCTCGGAAATATCTGCCGGCACGATCAGGCCGGAGACCGCCGTCACCGGTAGAATCTGGCACGGCGACGCCGCGTCGAGCTTGTCTGCTGTCGCCAAGACATAGGTTTCCGCCGCGTATTGAGCGATATGCCGCTTGATGGCGGCTTCCTCGAAATCGCCGGTGGAGACGCCTCGCACCGGATGAACGGCGGTAACGCCAAGAAAGAAAATGTCGGATCGTATCGAGGCGATCGCCGCCATGGCCGCAGCGCCTGTTGCCACCATCGAGTGCTTGTAGAGTTTGCCGCCGATCAGAATCACGTCGATAGCCGAATGATGCTCCAGCTCGCTGGCGATGGTCGGGCTGTGGGTGACGATGGTGACGGCCAGATCCTTGGGTAAGTGGCGGACGATCTCGGCATTGGTGGTGCCGCCGTCAAGAAACACAGTCTGGCCCGGTTCGATCATGCGCGCGGCAAACGCGCCAAGTCGCCGCTTCTCCTCCGATGACACCGCTTGACGCGCCGAAAAATCCGGCAGGTCGGGGGAAAGCGGCAATGCGCCACCATGCACGCGTTTCAAGAGCTTTTCCGTCGCCATCTCCCGCAGATCCCTGCGGATCGTGTCTTCCGACAGGCTGAGATCGTCGGCCAGTGCCTTGGCGACCACCTGGCCGTCACGGCGCAATCTGTCGAGGATGAGGGCTTTGCGTTGGCTGGTGAGCATGTCGATCTCTGCACGTTATTTCACGAAACATCGCGATTCTATCAAAATAGATTCGACATTCAAGAAAATATGCGCATATTCGTGCAAATTCCTGCAGGAAGCAGGAGGAAAATGGAGAAATGACATGTTGATCTTGATCGCCGGGCCCTATCGTTCCGGCACCGGGGACGATCCGAAGAAGATGGCCGAGAACCTCAAGCGTCTGGAGGAGCCATCCTACGCCCTGTTCAAGGCCGGACATCTGCCAATGATCGGCGAATGGGTCGCTCTGCCAGTCTGGCATGCTGCCGGCGGCAAGAGCATCGGCGACGATCTTTATGAAGAGATCTTCCACCCGACGGCCGGCCGTCTGCTGCAGCTTTGCGAAGGAGTTTTGAGGTTGCCGGGCGATTCCAAGGGGGCGGATAATGATGTCCGCATAGCCCGCGAACGCGGCATTCCCGTCTGGTACAAGCTGGAAGACGTTCCCGGCTGCGCCTGACACGCTCGCCCATCCTCATAGTCTAGCCCCATGAGGATGGGCATGCATTCCCGATCGATCAAAACCTTTTGTAGAAGGTATCAGCATCGGCCACTTCCGTATTGCCCGGCTTGCCTTTAGCTTCCCCGGGAATCCAATCGAGGAACGGAACATGCTGACATTCTATTTTGCGCCCGGAAGCTGTGCTCTTGCCAGCCTCATCGCCCTGGAAGAATCCGGTCTCGCCTATGAGCCCCGGCGCCTCAACCTCGCCAATGGCGATCAGCGCCAGCCGGAGTATCTGGCTGTCAACCCCAAGGGGCGTGTGCCGGCGCTGGTTACGGACAAGGGCTTGATTACGGAAAACGTTGCGATTCTGGCTTACCTCGCCCAGATCGTGCCCGCCGCAAAGCTGGCGCCGCTCGACGATCCCTTCGCGTTCGCCCAGATGCAGGCCTTCAACAGCTATCTGTCGTCGACTGTCCACGTCAACCATTCGCACAAGGGGCGTGGTTATCGCTGGACGGACGATGCCGCAGCCATCGAGGCGATGAAAGCCAAAGTGCCGCAAACCATGACGGAGAGCTTCGCGCTTATCGAGGACGGCATGCTCCAGGGGCCTTGGGTGATGGGCGATCAATATACGGTTGCAGACGGCTATCTCTTCACCATCGCAAAGTGGCTGCCGGGAGACGGCGTCGATCGCGACCAGTTCGCAAAGGTGAGCGCTCACTATGCGCGCATGCTTGAGCGCCCTGCTGTCAAGAAGGCGCTTGCCGTCGAAGCCGGCTGAGGGCCTCAGCCGAATCTGGCCAGAAGTTTTTTCGGGGCGCGGTATCGCCACGCCTCGATCAAGCGCAGTTCCAGTTCCTCATCTTCGATCGTATCGATGCGCAGAGGCAGAGCAGGCCAGCCGACATAATGATCCGTCTGGAAATAGATCTCCGGCGTCATTTCGATCAGCTGCTCCTTGCGGTCGATCGGCAAGGCTAGGACGATGGTCTCGTTGTTCTTGACGGTCGCGAAAGCTTTGCCGCCGACTTTGAAAGCCGGCAGGCCGTAATGTGTACCGGGTTCGACCTCCGGCAATCTAGCGTTGGAGACAAGACGCTGTAGCCGCTCATAAATCGTTCCTAGATCGGTATGTTCGACCATTGCTGCGCTCGGATCGGTTGTGTTTGCAAGAGGAAGAATATATTTCCTCACCCAGTAAGCAATCCCAAAGGGACGGCGTCCCATGCCACTTAGCCAAAGAGCGCGCTCGGAATTTGCCGCGATTATCGTCGTTGTGACGTTTGTTGCGATCGTCTTAGGCCGTACCCAATATCATAAAAATTGGAGCGCCGCTTTCGAAACAATTGGCGCGGGAGACACAGAGGAGGTTGTTCTTAACAAGCTTGGATCTCCGACTGCGCGCGAAATGCCAGATCGCCTCTATCCCGGTTATGCCTTGGAGAGCTGTATTGCTCCCTGTGCTGAGAGATTGTGGTACGAAAATCTTATCCCAGGCATAGAGGCTTGGTCCGTGTCTCTCACGAGCGAAAGGCGCGTTTTGGAAACCTATCATTGGGTATCGCCGTGAGAAATCAGGCAACTCCCCTTGAAGGCTTCTGCTGCATCTCCACCTCTCGACCCAGATTTTCCGGCATCAACGGCAAGTCGGCCAACTCCTCCAGCGACATTGCAGCGAGCGTGGGGTGCTGCAGCGGGTCGTTCTTCCGCTCGCGGTCTTCATCCTGCAAGTCATTGAAGAAAAACTTCAATATGGACATGGCATGTCTCCTGAAATTCTCCGCATAGATGCAACCATGGGGTCATCAGCCGGTCGGGCGGCGGCGGGTTTCAATTCCATGCTGCAATAATCGCGCTGTTCTGCGCTTTAATCAATTGAGAATGATGAGATGCTGATATAGATATTCTATATGCGAAATCTCAACAGCGTACATTTGAATGGTCTTCGAGCCGTGGAGGCGGTGGGGCGGCTGGGGTCCTTGCAGGCTGCCGCAGATGAACTTGGCGTAACGATCGGCGCGGTCAGCCAGCAGGTTATCAAGGCTGAGGGGCAATTGGGCCGACCGTTGTTTGAGCGCACGCCGAAGGGCATGCTGATGACCGAAGCCGGTGGCGCAGTACTGGCCCGGCTGGAGGAGGGCTTCAAGGCTCTGTCGGCAGCGGTGGCCGTCGCGCAGCATAAGGATGAGAATATCCTCACCATTTCCGTTGCCCCGGTTTTTGCCGCCCGCTGGCTGGTGTACCGCCTCGATCGCTTTGCCAATCGTCACCCCGATATCCGCCTGCGCATCGACGCCACGACGAAGCTGATCAATCCGGCGACGTCGGATGTCGATATCGGCATTCGGGTTGGCAACGGGCGGTGGCCGGATGTCGAATCCGAACTGTTGCTGGCGCAGGAAGTGTTTCCCGTCGTCACACCACGGGTGGCCGCCACGCTCCACGAGCCTGCCGATCTTCTGAAGGTGCCGGCCGTCATCGACGGCCACGCGATGTTCGGCTGGGAAGTCTGGTTGAAACAAGCAGGCCTGTCAGGCCATGGCATGGAAGAGCGGCACATCTTCAACGACGCGTCGCTGTGCCTGGATGCGGCCATGGCCGGGCAGGGCGTGATGCTCGCCTGGCAGACGCTGGCCGCCTACGCCCTGGAGCAGAAATGCCTTGTCGACCCCTTCGGCATCCGCGCCAAGACCGGCTTCGGCCACTATTTTGTTGCGGCCGAAGGTGTGCGGGAACCGAAGAAGGTCACCGCTTTCAAGGCCTGGATCCGCGAAGAAATGGAAGAGAGCATGCGTCTCTTCCGATAGAGCATGATGCCGAAAAACCTAGGTGATGTCAGGCCGACATCATGCTCCACGTCTTGGATTCCAGACGGATTCAGACCGGCTCTTGGCCGCGGGTTGCCTGCATGGCTTTGTAGGCGGCGCGTGACTGGCAGCGTTCGATCCAGGCCTTCACCGCAGGATGGGCGTCGAAGAGTTCCTGTTCCGTCTGAGCGTAGCGCAGCACTTCCGCAAGATTGAGGTCAGCGACGGTGAAGCGGCCACCGACAAGATATTGCTGATTTGACAGATGTTTTTCCAAGACGGCGAGCGGCCGCTTCAGCGAGCGGCAGGCAACGGCGATCCCGGCCTTGCCCGGTTCGCTATTCTCCTGTGCATTGTCATAGATGCGCACGATCGCGACGCTGTGCGGCTCGACTTCGTTTGCGGCCCACATGGTCCACATCGTCATCAACCCCTCTTCGTCGATCGCCGCGCCCGCGAGCGGGCCGCCATATTTGCGGGCGAGGTACAGATTGATGGCAAGCGATTCATGCATCATCAGATCGCCGTCCTTGATGCAGGGGATCATGCCCATCGGATTGACGGCCAGAAACTCCGGCGACAGCGTGTTGATCGGTGCATCGGCGGCGAGCGGATTGGCAAGCCGGCTGCCCTGGATGACCGGTACGGATTTGAACTCGATACCGAGCTCCCTAGCCATCCAGTAATTGCGCGAGGCGCGCGAGCGATAGACGCCGTAGATCGTCAGCATATGAGGTCTCCCAGATTCGAGTCGGCGCGACATTATTGGGCGGGTCGTGGGAGTAAAAGGCCCTGGCGCTGATATCGGCAATGAAAGCTCGTGATGAATGACAGTGCGCTTGCTCACCAAGCACGAAAACATCTGTCAACCGCCCGAAATCTTTGCAAATCATGCTGCGGAGGCTTAGCCTTCGTTCAGAAATTAGCGGCGCTGCGTGTTACCGTTCCCTCACGGCTTTCGTCGGATGCGGTAGGAGGCATCCGGTGAAATGCATATGGGCAATCGGTGACTGCGATCTCGGGAGGAGAGCAGATGCTTGCGACCGGCGTTTCGCTAGACGACAAATATACGGCAGAGGACGGCCGCGTTTTCATGACGGGCCTGCAGGCGCTGGTGCGGCTGCCCATGACCCAGATGCGGCGCGACCGCGCCGCCGGGCTCAACACAGCAGCCTTCATTTCCGGTTATCGCGGCTCGCCGCTCGGCGGTTACGACCAGCAGCTTTTGAAGGCACAGACCTATCTCGATGCGCATGACGTCACCTTTCAACCGGGTATCAACGAGGATCTAGCCGCAACAGCCGTTTGGGGCTCGCAGCAGGTAGGCCTCTCGCCAGGCGCCCGCAAGGATGGCGTACTTGGCATCTGGTACGGCAAAGGCCCCGGCGTCGACCGTTCCGGAGATGTGCTGAAGCACGGGAATGCCGCCGGCACTTCCAGGCATGGCGGCGTCCTTTGCTTTGCCGGTGACGATCACTCCGCCAAATCCTCGACCATCCCGCACCAGACCGACCACGAATTCATGTCGGCGGTCATGCCGGTCATCTATCCCTCGTCCATCCACGAATTTCTTGAATACGGCCTGCTCGGCATCGCTATGTCGCGTTATTCCGGCTGCTGGGTCGGCATGAAGTTCATCGCCGATACAGTCGAGACAACAGCGGCTGTCGATCTCTCCGGCGAAAGGCGGCAGTTCGTACTGCCAACCGATTTCGAACTGCCCCCCGGTGGCCTCAATCTCCGCTGGCCCGATCCGCCTTTGATGCAGGATGACCGGCTGCAGAATTACAAGGCCTATGCCGCCATCGCCTTCGCTCGCGCCAATCGCGTCGACGAAATCACGCATGACGTGCCCAATGCCCGCTTTGGTATTATCTCCTCCGGCAAGGCCTATGAGGATGTGCTGCAGGCGCTGCGCGAGCTCGAGATCGGCCCCAAAGAAATGGCGGCGATCGGCCTGCGTATTTTGAAAGTCCGTATGCCCTGGCCGCTTGAGCCGGAGGCGGTGCGGCACTTCTCCGAAGGGCTGGACGAGGTGCTGGTCGTCGAAGAGCGGCGTGAGATCATCGAAAACCAGATCAAGCAGCAGCTGTTCAACTGGCGCGCCGATGTGCGCCCGCGCATTGTCGGCAAGTTCGACGAGCACGACAGACCCTATCTCAGCCTGTCTTCTGCGTTGACCGTCGGTGCCGTTGCCAGGGCGATCGCCGGGCGCATCGTCAAACTCGATCTCGACCGGGGTCTGCATGATCGCATCGCCGCCAAGCTTGCCTATCTTGCCGAGCGTGGCCAGATCAGCAGAAGCCATGTCGCGCCGCTGAACCGCACGCCGTTCTTCTGCTCCGGCTGTCCGCACAATACGTCCACCCGCGTTCCCGAAGGCAGCCGCGCCGCCGCCGGCATCGGTTGCCACTACATGGTCACCTGGATGGATCGCAGCACCGAGACCTTCACGCAGATGGGCGGCGAAGGCGTGCCGTGGACGGCGATTGCACGCTACACCGACGAAAAGCACATGTTCGTCAATCTCGGCGACGGCACCTATTTCCACTCCGGCATTCTCGCCGTCCGCCAGTCCGTCGCCGCCAAGGTCAATGTCACCTACAAGCTGCTCTACAACGATGCGGTCGCCATGACCGGTGGCCAGCAGATCGACGGGCACCTTACGCCGCAGTTGGTGACGAAGCAGCTGCATGACGAGGGCGTCAAGCCGATTTACTTGCTATCCGATAATCCCGACGCCTACAGCGCCTCCGAGCTGGCGCCCGGCGTCAAGGTGCTGCATCGCGACCATATCGATCAGGTGATGCTGACCTTGCGCGAGACCGCGGGCTGTTCGGCGATCGTCTATGTCCAGACCTGTGCCGCCGAGAAGCGCCGTCGCCGCAGCCGCGGCCTGATGGAAGATCCGGCCAAGCGCGTTTTCATCAACAAGGCTGTCTGCGAGGGTTGCGGCGATTGCTCGGTACAATCCAACTGCATCTCCGTCGAGCCGCTGGAGACTGAATTCGGCCGCAAGCGCCAGATCAACCAGTCGAGCTGCAACAAGGATTTCTCCTGCGTCAAAGGCTTCTGCCCGTCCTTCGTCACTGTTCATGGCGGCAAGCGCCGCAAGCGGAAGGCGCGCGCACCTGCCGATATCAAGCTGCCCCTGCCTGAAATTCCTGTCATCGTCGACCGCCCTTGGAATATCGCAATTGCCGGCGTCGGCGGCACCGGGATCCTGACGATCGGCGCCATTCTTGGTATGGCCGCGCATCTCGACGGCAAGGTGCCGATGATCCTCGACATGGCCGGCCTCGCCCAGAAGGGTGGCGCCGTCATGAGCCATCTGCGCATCGGTTTAAACCAGGGCGACGTCACCTCATCGAGGATCGTCAACGGCGGCGCCGATCTCTTGTTTGCTGCAGACGAGGTTGTCGGCGCCTCCAAGGATGCGATCACGCTCTGCTCGGAGGCCCGCACCACGGCCATCGTCAACACCGGCCTGATGCCGGTTGCCGATTTCGTGCGCAATCGCGATTTCGATTTCAAGGCCGGCTCGATCCAGCACACGATCGCGAAGGCTGTGAGCGACAAATCCGTCTTCCTCGATTTCAATCGCATCGCAACCGAGCTGACCGGCGATGCCATCTCGACCAATATTCTATTGACCGGTTTTGCCTGGCAGCGCGGCCTGCTGCCGCTGTCGCTGGAATCGATCGAGAAGGCGATCGAGCTCAATGGCGTCGCCGTCAAGGCGAGCCTTGCCGCCTTCTCCTGGGGCCGGCTTCTGGCGCATGACCCGCAGTCCGTGCAGGCCATGATCACCGAGCCGGATGCTGGCAAGACACTGGCGGATATGGGCCTCGAAGATCTCATCAAGCATCGCAAGGCCCATCTGGCTACCTATCAGGACGAGGCACTTGCCGAGCGTTACGGCCGCTTCGTGGCCCATGCCAACGCCTTGGCGATCAGGGAACGCCTGTCGGACAAGGTGCCCTTTGCTGTCGCCGTCACCTATGCGCGTATTCTGGCCTATAAGGATGAATACGAGGTCGCTCGTCTCCTGACCGATCCTTCCTTCGAAGCGCAGCTACGGGAGGAGATGGAGGGCGATTTCAAGCTGGCCTTCAATCTTGCGCCGCCGATCTTAGGCGGGAAGGATCCGAACGGCCGACCGAAGAAGCGTGAATTCGGTGCCTGGATCCTGCCGTTACTGCGCGCTCTGGCGCCGATGAAACGACTGCGGGGCACCGCTTTCGACCCCTTCGGTTATATGGCGGAACGTCGATTGGAGCGCCGCATGATCGCCGAATATGAAGGAATTGCTGAGCGCGTGCTCGCAGGCCTGCGCCACGACAACGAAGCGGAGGCTCTCGCCATTCTCTCTCTGTTTGATGAGATCAGAGGCTTCGGCCCGGTCAAGCACAAGGCCATTGAGACGATCATGATGACGATTGCCGACAGGATGAAAGCCTATGAGGCGACGCAGGAGACGCGGCAAGTGTCGGCCAATGCCGCATGATGGCTAAGGCAGGCGCTTGAAGCGGGCATAAAGAGATATACGTTGACAAGGATCGGACGTTTGGGACGGTCGGGAGGAGAAGCAGGATGTTCGAAGGGGGATTGAATTTCGCGCTGGGCGAGGACATCGAAGCGCTGCGCGAACAGGTGCGCCGTTTCGCGGCCAACCGTATCGCGCCGTTTGCCGACGAGATCGATCGCAACAACAGTTTCCCGATGCATCTTTGGCGGGAGATGGGTGATCTCGGCGTGCTTGGGATTACCGTCGACGAAGCGCTCGGCGGGGCAGGGCTCGGCTATCTTGCCCATACGGTTGCCATGGAAGAAATCAGCCGTGCGTCCGCTTCCGTCGGCCTCAGTTACGGCGCCCATTCCAACCTTTGCGTCAACCAGATCCATCGCAACGGCACGACGGCCCAAAAGGAGCGCTATCTGCCGAAGCTGATTTCGGGCGAACATGTCGGGGCGCTCGCCATGTCCGAACCCGGTGCCGGTTCCGACGTCGTTTCCATGAAGCTTCATGCTGAAAAGCGCGGCCATCATTATGTGCTGAACGGCAGTAAGATGTGGATCACCAACGGCCCGGATGCCGATGTTCTCGTCGTCTACGCGAAGACTTCGCCGGATGCCGGCCCGCGCGGCATTACTGCCTTTCTTATTGAAAAGGGCTTCAAGGGGTTTTCCGTCGGCCAGAAGCTCGACAAGCTCGGCATGCGCGGCTCTAACACGTCGGAGCTGATCTTCACGGATTGCGAAGTGCCGGAGGAGAATATTCTGGGGCAAGTCGATGGCGGTGTTCGCGTGCTGATGTCGGGGCTCGATTATGAGCGCGTCGTGCTCTCGGGCGGTCCGGTCGGCATCATGGCGGCCTGTATGGATGTGGTGATGCCCTATGTGCATGAGCGCAGGCAGTTCGGCCAGTCCATCGGCGAGTTCCAGCTGATGCAGGGCAAGCTCGCCGACATGTATGTCACCATGAATGCCGCGCGCGCCTATGTCTATGCGGTGGCGGCCGCCTGCGATCGCGGCGAGACGACCCGCAAGGATGCGGCCGGCTGCATTCTCTATTCCGCGGAGAAAGCGACGGCGCTCGCGCTCGAATGCATCCAGGCGCTCGGCGGCAATGGCTATACCAATGATTACCCCGCCGGGCGGCTGCTGCGTGACGCCAAGCTCTATGAGATCGGCGCCGGCACGTCCGAAATCCGGCGCATGCTGATCGGCCGCGAGTTGTTCGGCGAAACGGCCTGATTTCGAATTCCATTTGACTTGATCGAGTGAGGCCGCATGACCGTCCTGAAATCAGAGATATCGACGCATTCCGATCGCTTCCGCGACAATCGTGCGGCGTTGCTGGAGGCGATCGGGGTCGCCGCGGCTGCGGCGTCGAAAGCGGCGGAAGGCGGCGGAGCGCAGGCGCGCGAACGGCATGTCAGTCGCGGCAAGATGCTGCCGCGCGATCGCGTTGCCGGCTTGATCGATCCCGCCACATCGTTTCTGGAAATCGGCGCGACGGCGGCCCACGGAATGCATGGCGACGATGCACCGGGCGCCGGCCTGATCGCCGGCATCGGCCGCGTTTCGGGCCGTGACTGCATGATCGTCTGCAACGATGCCACGGTCAAAGGCGGCACCTATTATCCGATCACGGTGAAGAAGCATCTGCGGGCGCAGGAGATTGCGGCGGAGAACAACCTGCCTTGCATCTATCTCGTCGATTCCGGTGGCGCAAACCTGCCGAACCAGGACGAGGTGTTTCCGGATCGCGATCACTTCGGCCGCATCTTCTACAATCAGGCCAATATGTCGGCAGCCGGCATTCCGCAGATCGCCGTCGTCATGGGATCCTGCACGGCAGGCGGCGCCTATGTGCCTGCCATGTCGGATGAAACCATCATTGTCGAGAAGCAGGGAACGATCTTTCTGGCCGGTCCGCCGCTCGTCAAGGCGGCGACGGGGGAGGTGGTTTCAGCCGAGGATCTCGGCGGCGGTGACGTCCATACGCGCCTCTCCGGCGTTGCCGACCATCTTGCGCGCGACGATGCCCACGCGCTTGCGCTCGCCCGACAGGCGGTCGCCAATCTCAATCGCCGCAAACCTGAGGGTGTCGAGCTTCGCACGCCCGAGGCGCCGCTCTACGATCCCGAAGAAATCCTGGGCATCGTCCCTTCAGACCTGCGCACGCCCTATGACGTGCGTGAGGTCATCGCCCGCATGGTGGATGGCTCTCGCCTCGATGAGTTCAAGGCGCGCTACGGCACGACGTTGGTCTGCGGCTTCGCCCACATCCACGGCATTCCCGTCGGGATCGTCGCCAACAACGGTGTCCTGTTCTCGGAGTCGGCCTTGAAGGGCGCGCATTTCGTCGAACTCTGCTCACAGCGCAAGATCCCGCTGGTCTTCCTGCAGAACATCACCGGCTTCATGGTCGGCCGGAAATACGAGACGGAAGGTATCGCCAAGAACGGCGCCAAGCTGGTGACGGCAGTGGCGACCACCAAAGTTCCGAAGGTCACCATGCTCATCGGTGGCTCCTTCGGTGCCGGCAATTACGGCATGGCCGGCCGCGCCTATTCGCCGCGCTTCCTCTGGACCTGGCCCAACAGCCGCATCTCGGTCATGGGCGGGGAGCAGGCGGCGGGCGTGCTCGCCACCGTGCGCGGCGAAGCGCTGGCTCGCGCCGGCAAGCCCTGGACGAAAGAGGAGGAGGCCGCCTTCAAGGAACCGACGCTCAAGATGTTCGAAACCCAGAGCCACCCGCTCTACGCCTCGGCCCGCCTCTGGGACGATGGCATCATCGACCCGCGCAAGAGCCGCGACGTGCTGGCTCTGTCGCTTTCAGCAGCACTCAACGCGCCGATCGAAGACACACGCTTCGGTCTGTTCAGGATGTGAGGAGATGGAAATGAAACGCGATACCATCAATGCAAAGAATGCGCCGCAGCCACGCGGCGGCTATGCGCAGGCCGTAAAGCTCGAAAATTTCGAGCGATTGCTGTTTGTCAGCGGGCAGATCCCGATGACGTCGGACGATACGCTGCCTGACGGGTTCAAGGCGCAGGCTCGCCAAGCCTGGCTGAATGTCGATGCCCAACTCAAGGCGGCCGGCATGACCAAGGATGATATCGTCAAGGTCACCACCTTTCTTGCCGACCGGCACCACACGATGGAAAACCGTGAGATCCGCGCCGAATATCTAGGCCCGCTCACGCCGGCCATGACTGTCGTGATCGCCGGTATTTTCGACACGGCCTGGTTGCTCGAAGTCGAAGTCATTGCCGCGCAATAGGGTCTGCCGATGTTCTCGAAGATACTGATCGCCAATCGCGGCGAAATCGCCTGCCGGGTCATCTACACCGCAAGGCGCCTGGGTATCCGCACGGTCGCTGTCTATTCCGACGCCGATCGGGATGCCTTACATGTGACACTGGCCGACGAGGCCGTTAACATCGGCCCGGCCGTGGCGAGCGAGAGCTATCTTTCGAAACAAAAGATCATTGCGGCGGCTCAGCGCACGGGTGCGGAAGCCATCCATCCCGGCTACGGCTTTCTCTCGGAAAACGCGGACTTTGCCGAAGCCGTCGAGGCCGCGGGCCTCGTCTTCGTCGGCCCGTCGCCGGCCTCGATCCGCGCGATGGGGCTCAAGGATGCCGCCAAGGCGCTGATGGAGCGAGCGGGAGTACCAATCGTTCCCGGCTATCACGGCGATGCGCAGGAGCCCGGCTTCCTTGCCGAACAGGCTGATGGCATCGGCTTTCCCGTGCTCATCAAGGCGCGGGCCGGCGGCGGCGGCAAGGGCATGCGCCGGGTCGACCGGAGGGAGGATTTCGCCGCCTCGCTGGAAGCGGCCAAGCGCGAGGCGAAATCCGCTTTCGGCGACGATGCCGTACTGATCGAGAAATATCTGATCAAGCCGCGTCACATCGAGATCCAGGTCTTCGGTGACAGCTATGGCAATGCCGTGCATCTTTTCGAGCGCGATTGTTCGCTGCAGCGCCGGCACCAGAAGGTGATCGAGGAAGCGCCTGCTCCGGGCATGACCGAGGAGATGCGCAGCGCCATGGGCGAAGCGGCCGTTCGCGCCGCCGGCGCCATCGACTATCGCGGCGCCGGCACGGTCGAATTCATCGCCGATGTCTCTGACGGTCTGTCGCCGGATCGCTTCTTCTTCATGGAGATGAATACCCGCCTTCAAGTCGAGCATCCCGTCACCGAAGCGATCGCCGGCGTGGATCTGGTGGAGTGGCAGTTGCGTGTTGCGAGCGGCGAGCCGCTGCCGAAGTCTCAAGATGAGCTCGCCATAAACGGCTGGGCCTTCGAAGCCCGCGTCTATGCGGAAGACCCTTCGCGCGGCTTCCTGCCGGCGACCGGCACGCTCGCGCACTTACGGTTTCCCGAAGGCGATGTCCGCATCGATGCCGGGGTGCGCGAGGGCGATACCATCACCCCGCACTACGATCCGCTGATTGCAAAATTGACTGTCCATGCGTCGGATCGTCAATCCGCTCTTGCAAAACTCACGCGCGGGTTGGAGCAAACGCAAGTTGCCGGAACTACCACCAATCTCGATTTCCTCATCCGCCTCAGCCGCCAGCCGGATTTTGCCGCCGGTCATCCTGACACCGGGCTGATCGACCGCGATGTGGAGGCGCTGACCTCGGCGCGGCAGCCCGACGATGGTGCTCTGGCTGTCGCCGCGGTTGCCGAAGCAGGCGGCTTTGCTGGCGCGACTGGTGGCGATCCCTGGCTTTCGCTCGGCCCTTGGCAGCTTTGGGGCGAAGCGAACCGTCCCGTTACATTGCACTATGACCGCGGGCAGACCCATTGCCGCGTGACCGCAAAAGGAAGGGCACTTTTCAGCGTCGCGCTTGAGGATCGTAGCATTCCGCTCCGGCTTTTGGCGGGGGACCGTGAGGCTCGCCGTATCGAGATCGATGGCCGCCAGTCAAATGTCACCGTGTTCGAGGCGTCGAACGGCACGACCTTGTTCATGGATGGGCAAACGCATCATTTCCATCGTCACGATCCGCTTGACGGCGGCGAGGAGGCGGCTGCCGGAGGTGATCGGTTGATCGCGCCGATGCCCGGCCTCGTCAAGATCGTCCGCGTCCGCGAGGGAGATGTGGTGGCGAAGGGACAGGCGCTGATCGTCATGGAGGCCATGAAAATGGAGCTGACACTGACGGCGATGCGCGACGGTATCGTTGAGAGCCTGAATGTTGGTGAAGGGGATCAGACAAGCGAGAGCGCCGTCTTGCTGTCGCTTCGTCCGGAGGATGCGACATGATGCAGGAGCATTCGAACCATGTCACCGTCGTCGAGATGGCGCCGCGCGACGGTCTGCAGAACGAAAAGCAGCCGATCGATACCGCGCGCAAGATCGAGCTGGTCAATCTGCTTTCCGATAGTGGTTTCGACCGTATCGAAGTCACCAGCTTCGTCAGCCCGAAATGGGTGCCGCAGCTTGCCGATGCCGCCGCTGTCATGGCCGGAATAGAGCGCCGGCCGGGCGTGCGTTACGCGGCGCTGGCTCCCAATATGCAGGGTTTCGAGGCAGCGCTTGCGGCCGGTGCCGATGAGGTGGCGATCTTTGCATCGGCCTCCGAAACATTCTCGCAGCGCAACATCAATTGTTCGATCGCCGAAAGCATCGAGCGCTTCCGGCCGGTGGCTGCCGCAAGCCGCGATCGCGGCGTTCCGTTGCGCGGCTATGTCAGCTGCGTTGTCGAATGTCCTTATGAAGGGGCCGTGCTGCCGAAGAGTGTCGCCGATGTCGCCTGGCAATTGCGGGCGCTCGGTTGCTATGAGATCAGCCTCGGCGACACGATCGGCAGGGGGACGCCGGAAGCCGTGGATCGCATGCTTGCCGCGGTTCTGGATGAACTTCCGGTTACGACTCTCGCTGGACATTTTCACGACACATCCGGTCGGGCGCTCGACAATATCGCCGTTGCTCTCGAGCGCGGCCTGCGCGTGTTCGATGCCGCCGCAGGCGGTCTCGGCGGTTGCCCTTTCGCCCCCGGCGCGAAGGGCAATGTCGATACCGTCGCGGTCCACGATTATTTGATGGCGCATGGCTACGAGACTGGCCTCGACGAGGAAAAGCTCGCCCGCGCCGCCGCCTTTGCCCGCAGTCTCAGGAGCACTTCATGACGTCGCAAACGATCCATATCGCCACCGATGAGCGCGGCGTTGCCCGCCTCACGTTGACACGGCCGGACAAGCACAATGCGCTCTCGGCCGAGATGATCGATGCCCTGACCTCGGCAGTCCGCGATCTCGGCAATGACAAGACGGTCCGTGTCGTCGTGCTCACGGGCGAGGGAGCAAGCTTCTGTGCGGGCGGAGATCTCGGCTGGATGCGGGCGCAGTTCGATGCAACGCGCGCGGGCCGCATGGTCGAGGCGCGCCGGCTCGCCATGCTGTTCAAGGCACTGAACGAGCTGCCCAAGCCATTGATCGCCCGTGTTCAGGGCAATGCGTTCGGCGGCGGTATCGGCGTCCTCAGCGTCTGCGATATGGTCATCGCCGCATCAACGGCCCGCTTCGGCTTGACGGAGGTGCGCCTCGGCATCATCCCTGCCACGATCAGCCCCTATGTGGTCGCCCGTATCGGCGAAGCGAATGCCCGCCCGCTCTTCCTTTCCGGCAAGATCATCGACGCATGGCAGGCACACGCCACTGGCCTGTTGTCCCGGGTCGTCGCCGAGGAAGCGCTGGACGAGGCCGTCGAGGCCGAAATCCGCCATTTTCTGTCCGCATCTCCGCAGGCCGCGGCACGCGCCAAGGCGCTGGCCCGCTCGGTCGGCCGGCCGATCACCGACGGTATGATCGATGACGTCGTCGAGCAGCTGGCCGATGCCTGGGAAACCGAGGAGGCGAGAGAGGGCATTACCGCCTTTTTCGACAAGCGGCAGCCGAACTGGCGGCAGGCTTAAACCACTCTGTTGTTCGCCACGGTCAATTGCGGAAATTGCGAGCTTCCGGCGGAAAGATCGCCGGAGGCTGCCTTGTCCCAGCGAAAGCCCATGATCGCGGCCTTCTCCGTTTCCTGGAAAATATTGTTCGAGATGACGGCCGAGCCGGCGCCATCTACCACCGACACGACGCAGCCGATGCCGGCATGGCGCACGATATTGCCTGTCGCGCTGACATTGCGGAGGTAGGGTCCCCAGCCGAGCCTCAATCCGCAGAGCGGCGCATTTTCGATGACATTGTCTGAAATCAGCGTATCGGCCTCGGCTGATATGCCGATGCCGAGCCCGATGTCCTGGGTATAGGGAGCTGTGGCCGACAGGTTGCGGATGACATTGCCGGTGACGCTTGCGAGCCGGCCGCCATTGTCGAAGTTGGTGACGGCAATGCCGTTTGCGGCGCCATCGATCAGGTTGTTGTTGATGACGGCACCTTCGAATTCGAATTCGCAAAAGATCGCCGTCTCACCGGAACGCAGGCACTGATTGCCGGAGATCTGCACATTCGATCCCGAATTGGCGCGGATCGCCGAGAAGGCGCAATCGCTGATGCGGTTGGCGGAGACCTGCACGCCGTCGGCACGGAAGACATTGATGCCGTTGCCGTTCTGACCCGTGCCGCCGTTATTGGCGCGGATGTGGGCTATGCGGTTGTCGGTGACGCTGCTGCCGTCTTCGCCCTTGCCCCAGCGATGGATGAGGATGCCGCCATTGCCGCAATCCTCGACGCTGTTGCCTGTCACCTGCAATCCAGTGGATTGGACGGAATAGATACCGGCTTCGGCGGCTCCGGAGATCCTACTGCGCTCAATCCGGCCGCCGCAGCGCTCCAGTTGCAGCGCATGCTTGCGGCTGCCGGCAATCTCGCAATTGTCGATCCGCACATCGCCGACGCCTGTGAACTGCAGAAGGGCTCCGGCATAGTCGGCCAGCCAGCGATTGCCACCATCGAGCACAAGGCCGGAAAGCTCGATGCGTTTGGCCTTGTCGGCATTCATCAGATAGCCGTCGCCGCCATAGATCAATCGTGTGGCGCCGGGTACGCCGATAATCCGCGTATTGTCCGGCAGTGTCAGGTTGGACACGGTGTAGTTGCCGGGCGGTAGCATCAAAGGCATGTTGTTGCGCGCGGCATTGTCGATCATCGCCTGCAGCTTGCCGCTCTTGAAGTCGCTGGCGCCAGGCGTCGTCTTATAGGCGATGGCATCGATCGATCCGCGGAGCTCGGCACCATTGGTCCTCGTAAGTGGCGCAGCCAATATGCCGGGCGCGAACAGGCCGGCTGCCGCCGAAGTGGCCAGAGAGGTGATGAAGGCGCGGCGATGAATCATTGCAGGCTCCCGAAACGACATCGGCCAAGCAGAAATCGTGCCAAGCAAATCCGTACCGTTTTGGCACGTTTTCGTCCTCTGGCCATTACTTGCATATGTTGGCCTCGGTGGATGCGGGCCAGCCTTGAGCTTTCCTTAACCAATCCGGGCATGGTTGGTGCTAGGGGCGACTCACCACTCATGCTAGCTCTGCCGCATGCGGATCGCGACCTTCCAACGCCTGGCAGTTTTCGATGCCGTCGAGCAGGCGGCCGAGATCCTGACGCGAGATCTGGCTTGGGCTGAAACGCAGGGGATTGATCTCGCGCTTTTTCCCGAATGCTACCTGCAGGGGCATAGCTACGATGAGACCATCGCGCGGAGCCGCGCACTCTCTCTCGATGATGCCAGGCTGAACGCTCTTGTCAGCCGCTTCGCCTCGGGCAGGACGACGGCGATCGTCGGCCTTTTCGAGAGGCGGGGCGAGGCGCTCTACAATAGCTCGCTGGTCGCCAAGGGAGGGCGGATCGTTGGAGTCTATGCCAAGGCCCATCCGCTCGAAAGCGGCTGCTCGCCCGGAACAGATTTTCCCGTATGGGAAGAGGGATATTGGCGCTTCGGCATCAACATCTGCGCTGATCTGAGGTATCCCTATACGGCGCGTCGGCTGGCTCAGAAGGGAGCCGGTCTCATCTGCAATCCTATTAATCTGATGCTCAGGCCCCACAAGGCGGAGAGGTGGCACAGGCCGGGCATATCGAGCCTGCAGATGTGCGCCAGGCATACGGGGTGCTGGGTGATGGCATCGGATGTGGTCGGCAGCAATGCCGACGGCTGGGTGAGCTATGGCAGCAGCGCAATCGTCGATCCGAACGGTGTCGTCGTGGCGAAAGCAAAACCCTATAGCGAGGATGTGCTCGTTTTCGATCTGCCGGACCGGCAGCCGGAGCGCCGCTGCCATTAAAAAACCTCCGCCATCGCTACCTAAACGCGCGAATAGCGCTATCCTCTTGAGTCATGAGACCTGACCAACTGCTTTATCCCGCGCCCGAAGGGCTGTTCTGCCCGATCGGCGGCTTCTACATCGATCCGGTGCGGCCGGTCGAGCGGGCGCTCGTCACGCATGGCCATTCCGACCACGCCCGCTCCGGCCACGCCCATGTGCTCGCCACGCGCCAAACGCTCGATATTATGCGCATCCGCTACGGTGATAATTTTGCCGGGTCGGAGCAGCCGGTTGCCTTCGGCGAGGAGATAACGATCAACGGGGTGAAGGTCAGTTTCCATCCGGCGGGCCATGTACTAGGCTCGGCGCAGATCGCGGTGGAGAAGGATGGCCTGCGCATCGTCGTCTCGGGCGACTACAAGCGCCGGCCGGACCCGACTTGTGCGGCCTACGTGCCGGTTCCCTGCGATGTCTTCATCACCGAAGCAACCTTCGGGCTGCCGGTCTTCCACCATCCCGATCCCATGGCCGAAACCCGCAAGCTGCTGGCCTCGCTTCGGCAGTTCCCGGAAAGAACCCATCTGGTCGGCGCCTATGCGCTCGGCAAGGCGCAGCGGGTCATTCGGTTGTTACGCGATGCCGGCTATGACAAGCCGATCTACATTCATGGCGCGCTGGAAACCCTGTGCGACTATTATGTCAGCCAGGGTATCGCGCTCGGCGAGCTCAAGCCAGCCACCATCGAAAGCCGCGATCAGTCGATCTTCCACCGCGCCGTCGTCGTCGGCCCGCCCTCAACGTTCCAGGATCGCTGGGCAAGACGCTTTCACGATCCGCTCCCAGCCTTTGCCTCCGGCTGGATGATGGTGCGCCAGCGTGCCAAGCAGCTCGGCGTCGAGCTGCCGCTGGTCATATCGGACCATTGCGACTGGCCGGAGCTGACGGAGACGATCTCCGACCTGAAGCCAGGCGAGGTCTGGGTCACCCATGGCCGCGAAGAGGCGCTGGTGCGCTGGTGCGAGCTGCAGGGTATCACGGCCAAGCCGCTGCATCTCATCGGCTATGAAGACGAGGGCGATTGATGAAAGCCTTTGCCGACCTTCTCGACCGCCTGGTGCTGACGCCGAGCCGCAACGGCAAGCTGAAGCTGCTGACCGATTATTTCCGCGATACGCCCGATCCCGATCGTGGCTATGGCCTGGCCGCCATCGCCGGCACGCTGGAGGTGCGCAACGTCAAGCCAGCCATGCTGCGCGAACTCGTGCTCGAGCGTATGGACGAGGTGCTGTTCCGCTATTCCTACGACTATGTCGGCGATCTCGCCGAAACGATCTCGTTGGTTTGGGACAAGAAGAGCGACATCGAGCGTCTCCCGGGCGAACAGCCGAAGCTTGGCGAGGTCGTACGCCGCATGAACGCGCTCGGGCGAACCGAGGTGCGCAGCTTCGTCCGCGACCTGCTGGATCGGCTGGATACCTCGGGCCGCTTCGCCTTCCTGAAGCTTGCAACGGGCGCATTGCGCATCGGCGTCTCAGCCCGGCTTGCCAAGCAGGCGCTGGCCGAACTCAGCGGCAAGGATGTCGCCGAAATCGAAACGCTGTGGCATGGCCTGCAGCCGCCCTATGAAAGCCTCTTCCATTGGCTTGAAGGGAAGGGCGAGCGGCCTATACTCGCGACGCCGGCGATCTTCCATTCCGTCATGCTCGCCAACCCGGTCGAACCCGGTGATCTCGACGGGCTCGAGCCGAAAGATTTCGCCGCCGAATGGAAGTGGGACGGTATTCGCGTCCAGCTTTCGCGCTCCGGGGCGACGAGCAAGCTCTACTCCCGCTCGGGCGACGATATTTCCGCCGCTTTCCCGGACATTGTCGACGCGATGAGCTTCGAAGGCGTCATGGATGGCGAGCTGCTGGTCGGCGGCACCGTACGTTCCAACAGCCCGACACGCACATTTTCCGACCTGCAGCAGCGCCTCAACCGCAAGACCGTCACCTCTAAGATGCTGGACGAGTTTCCGGCCTTCATTCGCGCCTACGATCTTCTTTTCGATGGGGCGGAAGATGTCCGCGCCCGCGGTTTTCTCGATCGGCGCGAGCGGCTGGCGGAGATTGTCGAGGCAGCGCCTCACGACCGTTTCGACCTGTCGCCGCTGGTCGACTTTTCCTCATGGGAAGAACTCGATCGGCTGCGCTCTTCGCCGCCCGATCCGGTGATCGAAGGCGTCATGATCAAGCGCAAGGATAGCGCCTATCTTGCCGGCCGGGCCAAGGGGCCTTGGTTCAAGTGGAAGCGTGATCCCTACAATGTCGATGCCGTGCTGATGTATGCCCAGCGCGGCCACGGCAAGCGATCCAGCTACTATTCCGATTTCACCTTCGGCGTTTGGGCGATGACGCCGGAGGGAGAGCAGCTGGTGCCCGTCGGCAAGGCCTATTTCGGTTTCACCGATGCCGAGCTGGAGGTGCTCGACAAATTCGTGCGCGACAATACGGTCGATCGTTTCGGCCCGGTGAGGGCTGTTCGCGCCGATCGCGATTTCGGCTTTGTTCTCGAAGTCGCCTTCGAAGGTATCAACCGTTCCACGCGTCATAAATCCGGTGTCGCGATGCGTTTTCCTCGCATTGCCCGGCTGCGTCTCGACAAGCCTCCTTACGAGGCGGATCGGCTGGAAAGTTTGATTGCGCTAATTGACGCGAAGGCTCCCGTTGTTGATGAATGAACCAGGGCGAATCCTCACCACAATGTGAGTTGGCCTTGCCTTTCAACCTGTGCAGATTCGAACCGCGCCGGCATATTTGGACAGAGCCTATGACCACGTCTGACGACACCACATTTCGTCCCAATCGTCGCGGCATTCTTGCCGGCCTGGCCGTCGTGCTTTTTGCGCCGAACGTCATGAGAGCCGCCGACGACAGCACGACCGGCGGCAAGCCCGCCGATAGCAAGAGTGCAGTCGCGGAGGAAAAAGCCGAGGACGCGCCGCCGCTGCTTTCGGGCAATTACAGCAAGGAACGTCGCGTGTTCCGCACTGACCTGGTGAACAAGGGACCGGCGCCTGATATCTACGAGCCGCTTGTGACGCCGCCCACGGCCGACAAGCTCTTCTACCGTAGCGGCGCCGGCGGCGAGCTGGAGCTGGTTGCCTGGGTTTCCAAATATACGCGCGAGCGCACCTTGAAGCCGGCGGTGGTTTTTTTGCACGGCGGCAATGCCATCGGCCAAGGGCACTGGCAGCTGATGAAGCCCTATGTCGAAGCGGGCTATGTGGTCATGATCCCTTCGATGCGCGGCGAGAACGGGCAGAAGGGCAACTTCTCGGGCTTCTACGACGAGGTCGCCGATGTGCTGGCGGCTTCCAACCGGCTTCGGCATCTGCCCGGCATCGATCCGCATCGCCTGTTTCTGGCCGGGCACAGCATCGGCGGCACGCTCGCCATGCTGACTGCCATGTCGACCAAGCGTTTCCGCGCGGCCGCACCAATATCGGGCAATCCGGACGCCTATGCCTTCTTCAGCCGTTATCCGCAGGATATCCGTTTCAACACCAAGAACCCACGCGAATTCCAGATGCGCTCGCCGCTCTGTTACGCGCATAGTTTCCGATGCCCGATGAAGCTGTTTCGCGGCACGGAAGAGGCCCATTTCGATTCGCGGCTTGCCCTGCTGGCCAAGCGCGCGACGGCCGGCGGCGTGAAAATGGACATGGCAACCGTCCCGGGCAGCCACAATTCGGCCTTGCCGGGCGAGATCGAACAAAGCATCCGGTTCTTCGAAAACGTAGCGACCTAGCCTGGCGGACTGGCCCGCGGCTCTGCCGGCAGGCGCCAGTGTGGCAAAGCGATGCGACGGAGACATCACGCCCAAATCTCGGGGGATTGATTTATCCGCGCCATCTTCGCATCGCGGCGGCCTGGCTCTGCGTCGAAAACCAGGCGTTTGGCCAATCCGCGCAATGCCTTCGCCATCGACGCCAGCCTCGCTCCAGCCGGACCGTTCATCATGTCGGTGATCCGATATGTGTTTCAACTGGTTTCCGATGATGGTCGATCTGCTGCCCGTTTCCCGTCGCCTGCTTGCTGCTGCCGCTTTGATGACATTGTCAGCTTGCAGCATCATTCCCGATACCGGCGCAACCGATCCAGATCGGTTCGTGCAGGAAACGGCGCCGATCTTCTATCGTCCCGAGGGTATCGATCCGCAGAAGGTGCATCGCCTGCCAGTGCAGCCAGTACCGCAA
The DNA here is from genome assembly GCF_014207095.1 of Martinezella lusitana. Classification (GTDB taxonomy): domain Bacteria; phylum Pseudomonadota; class Alphaproteobacteria; order Rhizobiales; family Rhizobiaceae; genus Rhizobium; species Rhizobium lusitanum_B. Next base: position 336,387 of record NZ_JACHBG010000001.1, read on the forward strand.
TCGCGCGATCTCTTCCGCACCCAGTTCCATCAGACCTACGGCCTGCCGACCTTCAATCCTGTGCATCAGGCCATGTATGCGCAAAAGAGCGAAGACGACTTCACGCTGCCGGCCATTCCCTACAAGCGCATCGATCCGCGTTTCCTGCGTCAGGAAGTGGACTACAAGACCAATGAGCGGCCCGGCACGATTGTCGTCGATACCAGGGATCATTTTCTCTATCTGATCGAACCGAGCGGCAAGGCCATGCGCTATGGCGTGGGCCTTGGTGCGGCCGGCTATGCCTGGCACGGCAGGGGTCTGATCCAATGGAAGCAGAAATGGCCGCGCTGGACGCCGCCGGCCGAGATGGTTGCTCGTGAGCCGCAAATGAAGCCGCTGTCGGCTGCGCGCGGTGGTATGAATCCGGGGCCGACCAATCCGCTCGGCGCGCGGGCGCTCTACATCTTTCAGAATGGCAAGGATACGCTTTATCGCGTTCACGGCACGCCGGATTGGCAGTCGATCGGCCGTGCCGCTTCGTCCGGATGCGTGCGAATGCTCAACCAGGACGTGATAGATCTCTACAACCGGGTATCGGCCCGGGCAGAAATCGTGGTTTTGTAGGCTATTTTACCACAAATTTTCGTGATGTTGCATAAGTGCGATAGCGGGGCGTTCCTGCGCTCTTTAGTTTTGCCTTTGTCTCTGCAAACCTCTCGGGAAGCCGAATCAGCTTATGCATCGCGGGTTCTCGCTTCCGTCTCAACAGGAACTATGCTGTCGACATGAGCCTTCCTTCTTCGCTATCCCGACGTAATTTCCTCACCCTCGTTGGCATCGGCGCCGCTTCTACGCTCGCCGGCTGTGCCTCCACCGTCAACAGCGGGCCCATCGTCAGCCCCGTGCAATATACCGGGTCGCCCAAACCGTTCCGTAGCTGGTTCTCCAGCTATGATGGCGAGCAGCCGGATCCTGCCGTGATCTATGCCGCGCTGGATGACGGCGGCTTCCATGTGCCGGCTGTTCCTTATCAGCAGATCGATCAACGTTTTTACCGGCAGCGCGTGGTCGATCCGACCGGCGAGGCACCGGGCACGGTTATTGTCAACACCACGCAGCGCATGCTCTACGTTACCGAGCAGGGCGGTACTGCCATGCGTTACGGTATCGGCGTCGGTCGCGAAGGCTTTGCCTGGCAGGGCCGTGGCATCATTCAGTGGCGCAAGAAGTGGCCGCGCTGGAACCCGCCGGATGAGATGGTTGCCCGCCAGCCGGAACTAGTCAAGTTCTCCATCGCCAATGGCGGCATGGATCCGGGGCTGAAGAATCCGCTCGGCGCACGCGCGCTCTATATTTTCGAAGACAAGCAGGATTCGCTCTATCGCCTGCACGGCAATCCGGATTGGCGCTCCATTGGCAAAGCCGTTTCGTCCGGCTGCGTCCGCTTGCTGAACCAGGATGTCATCGATCTCTACGATCGGGTGCCGGAACGCGCGCCGATCCTCGTAACGACGTAAGATCGCCCTACCGAAATACAGAAAGGGCGCCCGAATGAGGCGCCCTTCGCTATTTTACCCGCTTTTTCGGTATGCCGTGTACGGAATGCTTTCAAGAAGGCCGTGCAGTGGCCTTTCGTCCGAAATGCGGACGACTCACTCTGCTGCAAGATTGGCCTTTAGCTGCCGCAGTCGGTCGCGAAGATCGCCGATCTCGGATAAATTGCAACCGGTGGCCTGGCCGATGGCGCCCATGATCGTTTCGACCTGGCAGTTCATGCCAGCGCCTTCCTCCGTCAGCGAAACGATTACCTGCCGCTCATCCCTTGTGTCGCGCGCGCGATCGATCAGCCCTGCTTGTTCCAACCGCTTCAGCAGAGGTGAAAGCGTGCCGGAATCGAGATCGAGCTTTTCGCCGATGACCTTCACGGGAAGGCTGCCCTTTTCCCAAAGCACGAGCATGACAAGATATTGTGGATAGGTGAGGCCGACGCGATCGAGAATTGGCTTGTAGGCACGGTTGAAGGCATGCGCGGCGCTGTAAACGGCAAAGCAAAGCTGCCGTTCGAGGCGCTTTTCCTCATCGGGTATCACAATCTGCCCATTCGCACTGTCTATCATCGCCGCTCCGCCATTTTCTTGTTTGCGCCATTGTCACAAATTCACCGTGCAAAATCAAATTGCAAAAAATACATATTGCGCGCGATTAAATCGTGCTGTATATAAAAATCATCCAAACCGAAGGGAGACATGACATGCCTATTCTCTACACGACCAAAGCTTCCGCCACCGGTGGCCGCGCCGGCCATGCAGTTTCCGAAAATGGCGTCCTTGATGTCACGCTGACCGTGCCGAAGGAACTAGGCGGCGATGGCGCCACCGGCACCAATCCCGAGCAGCTTTTTGCCGCCGGCTACTCTGCCTGCTTCCTGGGTGCCCTGAAATTTGTCGCAGGCCAGCAGAAGGTCAAGATTCCAGAAGATGCGAAAGTCACCGCGACGGTCGGCATCGGTCCGCGTGCAGACGGTACCGGCTTCGGTATCGAAGTTTCCCTGGCTGTTCACATTCCCGGCATGGACAAGGCCGAAGCTGAAAAGCTGGCCGCTGCCGCACACATCGTATGCCCCTACAGCCACGCCATGCGCACCTCGACCGAAGTGCCGTTCACGGTTGCCTAAGTTGACCGTATATGACGCCTGATAAGGCGAAATAAAACCGATCGGGAGCGGAGGCATAGCCTGCCGCTCCTTTTCTTTTGCAAGAAAGTTGCTATATCTTTTCTTAGGAAAGGATGCGGCTATGGCAAAAGCTCAAGCAATAAATCAAGCAAAGCCCGGCGAGGCGCTCGTCATCACCAAGGCGGTGGTCAATGCGGCCGAACGGCTTGGCTTGAACGCGCGCATACTGGCGGCGGTCATCGGGGTTTCGGAGGCGACAGTATCGCGCATGAAGCGGCAGGATCATCTTCTGGAGCGCGACAGCAAGCCGTTCGAGCTTGGTGTGCTTTTCGTTCGTCTCTTTCGCTCGCTGGATGCGATTGTTGGTGGTGACGAGACAGTGGCGCGACAGTGGCTGCGCAACGGCAATATCGCCTTTGCTGCCGCTCCCATCGACAGGATTACCTCGATTTCTGGTTTGACCGATGTCCTTGCCTATCTGGACGCCCGCCGCGCTCTCATCTGAGGCGAGGGCCATTTCCGGCCGTTATTGGCGGCTGGTGGAATCGCAGCATCAGGTCTCGACGCTGAAACTTGTCGATACGCTGGAAGAGCAGGCGCTTCTCGAAAATCTGCTGGAGGAAAGCAAGCCGGTCCTGCCGCCGGAATGCGTCGGGCTCGACTATCTGCTCGCCACACCCTTTCGTTATGGCGCCATCTACCCCCATGGGTCGCGTTTTCGTCGGGCAGGTCGCACGCTCGGCGTTTTCTACGCCTCGGAGCAGGTGGAGACCGCTTTGGCGGAGATGAGTTTCTACAGACTGCTGTTCTTCCGCGACTCTCCTGACACGCCGCTGCCTGCCAACGCGGCCGAATATACCGCTTTCGCCGCGGCGATCGCCACGAAGGCGGTGATCGATCTCACCGCGCCTCCTTTGGATCGCGATCGTCAGCAATGGACCAATCCGGTAAACTATGAGGCATGCCAGTCGCTCGCAGAAGCGGCGCGGTCGGGCGGCATCGAGGCGATCCTCTATCGTTCTGTCCGAGACCCCAAAGGGGGCAGGAACATCGCATTGCTGACTGCCAAGGCTTTTTCGGCTCGGGAGCCGGTGGAGCGTCAGACCTGGCGCATTCGACTGTCGCGCGCCGGCGTGCAGGCGCTGTGCGAATTTCCCCGGCGCCGTATCGGCTTCGAACGGCAGGATTTCGAGGGTGATCCCAGGCTGTCGACCGAGTTCAGAGCAGAGTAGCGAGATCTCGGCGCAGCTGGTCGCCATTACCATCCGGCAGCCGTTCCTCAAGGGCGGCATGCGTCACCTTCCAGACCGGAACCGCGGCAGCAAGCGCTGCCTTGCCTGACGGTGTCAGGCTAAGGAGGCGCGCGCGCCGATCGTTCGGATTGGGCGCGATGCTGACCCATCCGCGCCGCTCCAGCGGCTTCAGCGCGGCCGTCAACGTCGTCTGGTCAATCGCCAGAAGTGCCGTGACTGATCCCATGGATGCCGGCGCAGGCCTGTTCAACGACATCATAAGGGAAAATTGGCCGTTGGTCAGTCCGAACGGTCTCAGCGCTTCATCAAAGCGCCGGGCTAGCGCGCGGGCTGCGCGCTGCACATGCAGGCAGAGGCAGGTGTCACGCACTAACAGTGTGGTTTCAAAGGGGATTTCGACTGCGTTTGACATGGTTTATTAACATTGATATCAATGTATTTGTCAAGATTTGGGAATGAAAACGCCGGAGGAGGGCGCGGACAATGAACCAGGTCGTTTCCAGGGACGTGTGGCTCGAAGCCCGCCGTCAACTGCTCGCCAGAGAGAAAGAAGCAACCCATCTGCGCGATCGCGTCAATGCGGAGCGCCTGGCTTTGCCTTGGGTAAAGGTCGACAAAGATTATATTTTCGACACGCCGGCTGGCAGGAAGACGCTCGCCGATCTCTTCGATGGCCGCAGCCAGCTGATCGTCTATCATTTCATGCTCGGTCCCGATTGGGATGCCGGCTGCACCGGCTGCTCCTTCCTTGCCGATCATTTCGACGGGGCGCTTCCCCATCTCAACCATCATGACGTGACGCTGGTCGCCGTCTCGCGTGCGCCGCTGGAGAAGGTGGGCGCCTACAAGAAGCGCATGGGCTGGGGCTTCCCCTGGGTGTCGTCCTTCTCGAACGATTTCAACTTCGACTATCACGTTTCTTTCTCGAAGGAGCAGCTTGCCGGCGAGACGGTCTTCTACAACTTCACGCCGATGGATGCGGCCGAGGGGTATGATGAGCTTCCGGGTCTCAGTTCTTTCTACAAGGACGAATCCGGCAATATCTTCCATACCTATTCGAGCTATGCGCGTGGCCCCGAGGAACTGATCGGTACGCTGATGATCCTCGACCGGGCGCCGAAGGGTCGCAACGAGAGCAGCACAATGAATTTCGTGCGCCGCCATGACGAATATGAGGATGCTGCCAAGGCGCATTCCTGCTGCCATTGATGTATAATGGCGCGGCCTGGCGCAAGTTGCAGCAGGGCGGGGTTGATGCATTGCCCGTTCTGCCTAGTTGTAGCTGATGCGCGTCTGCCGAAGACTGACGAACCGGCCGATGGATCATCGTTTCGCCGTCACGTTTATCGGCGATGATGAGTTGCGCTGAGAGCCGGCTCAGGATGAGACCGATACTGCAACAATCATAATAGGGAGAGAGCTTCGATGGCTGAGAAGGGATATTTCGTCTGGTACGAGTTGATGACAACGGACATGAAGGCGGCGGAGGTCTTCTATAGCAAGGTTGTCGGCTGGGATGCCGCTGACGCCGGAATGCCTGATGTCGGAATGGACTACACGCTCTTCAGCGCCGGCGCCGGCCCCGTCGCTGGATTGATGATCCTGCCACAAGAGGCGAAAGCCATGGGCACGCCGCCTTGCTGGACCGGTTATATCGGCGTTCCCGATGTCGACGAAGCCACCAAGACGGTCGTTGGCAAGGGCGGCAAGACCTATCGCGAGCCGACGGATATTCCGGGCGTGGGTAGGTTTTCCGTTGTCTCCGATCCCTATGGCGCGGCCTTCTGCCTGTTTACGCCGCTACCGGGTCAGGATTGGGAGCCCGCAGCCCCTGCGACACCGGGATATTTCGGCTGGCACGAACTTTATTCCGGCGACGGTCCGAAGGCTTTCGATTTCTATAGCGAGATGTTCGGGTGGGAACTGAGCTCCGATTTCGATATGGGCCCGATGGGCAAGTACAAGATCTTCAAGATCGGCGATCGCGACTTCGGCGGCATCATGACCAAGCCGGCAGAAATGCCGATGGCCGCCTGGAATTTCTACATCAACGTTCCGGCGATCGACGCGGCAATCGCGCGCATCACCGAAGGCGGCGGCACGATCGTCAATGGTCCCATGGAAGTCCCCGGCGGCAGCTGGATCGTCCAGGCGACCGACCCGCAGGGAGCGTTCTTCTCGCTCGTCGCGCCGGTGCGCTGATCTCCACCCTCCCCTTGAGGGGGAGGGTCGGCCCGTAGGGCCGGGGTGGGGTGGTCTCCAGGTTTGCGGCATGTCACCCCGCCCGCGGCTTGGTCGTGATCTTCCCCGTCAAGGGGGAGGTGTCGACTTACCTCTTGAAACTGCCGAGGATGCCTCGCACGATGGCGCGGCCTACCTGCGTGGCGACCGTGCGCGCCACGCTTTTCAGTGCAGCTTCCATGATCGTCTCCCGCTGGTAGCCCGAGCGACCACGGCCGGCCGGTTTATTGCTGTCTCCGCCAAAGCCGGGTAGCGTCCAGCCATCGCCTGCGTTGCCGCTCTGCTGCTCGGAAGCCTTGCGGGCGCGCTCGGTCAGGATCTCATAGGCGGATTCTCGATCGATCGTTTGGTCGTAGATGCCTGCCACCGGGCTGGCATGCATGACGGCCTGACGCTCCGTATCGTTAAGCGGGCCGATGCGGCCGGCAGGCGGCCGGATCAGTGTGCGCTCGACGATCGATGGCGCACCCTTGCCCTCCAGCATCGACACCAGTGCTTCGCCGGTGCCGAGCGTCGTGATGACTTCGGCGCAATCGAAGGCGGGATTGGGCCGGAAAGTGGAGGCTGCCGTCTGCACGGCTTTCTGCTCGCGCGGCGTATAGGCGCGCAGGGCATGCTGGACGCGATTGCCAAGCTGGGCCAGCACGGTTTCGGGCACATCGAGCGGGTTTTGGGTGACGAAATAGACGCCGACGCCCTTGGAGCGGATCAGGCGCACCACTTGCTCGACGCGCTCGATCAGCACTTTCGGCGCATCGTTGAAGAGCAGGTGCGCTTCATCGAAGAAGAAGACCAGTCTCGGCTTTTCCGGATCGCCCACCTCGGGCAGTTCCTCGAACAGTTCCGACAGCAGCCACAGCAGAAAGGTCGCATAGAGCCGCGGGTTCATCATCAGCTTGTCGGCCGCAAGCACGGAAACCTGGCCGTATCCGTCGTTGCTGACCCGCATGATGTCGGAGATCTTCAGGGCGGGTTCGCCGAAGAAGTTTTCCGCACCCTGCTGTTCCAGCACGAGCATTGCACGCTGGATCGAGCCGACTGAGGATTTCGAGATCAGGCCATATTTGCTGGAAAGCTCGCTGGCATTGTCGCCCATATAGTTCAGCAGCGCCTGCAGGTCCTTGAGATCCAGCAGCGCCAGGCCATTTTCGTCGGCAATTTTGAAGGCGATGTTGAGCACGCCTTCCTGCGCTTCGGAAGCATCCATCAATCGTGCCAGCAAAAGCGGTCCCATCTCGGCGATGGTCGCGCGAACGCGGTGGCCCTTCTCGCCATAGAGATCCCAGAAGATGACCGGAAACTGATCGAATTCATAAGGCGAAAGGCCAATTTCCTCGGCACGCTTCAGCAGGAAATCCTTGGCTTCGCCTTTGACGGCAATGCCGGAGAGATCGCCCTTGATATCAGCGCAAAAGACAGGCACGCCGGCCTTGGAAAAGCCTTCCGCCAATACCTGGAGAGTCACCGTCTTGCCGGTGCCGGTGGCGCCGGTGACGAGGCCGTGGCGGTTGCCGAATTTCAGCGTCAGGAACTCGTCCTTGTTGATGCTTTCATCCGGATTGCGGCTCGCGCCGACGAAAATCTGTCCATCCTGCTGCGGCATGGTGTCGTCTCCCTTAGAGCATGATGCCGAAAAGTGTCACCGGTTTTCGGACGACATCATGTTCTACCTATTTGATTCCGGAACCGGATGATTTTGGATCGATTCGATCCAAAATCATCCGGTTCCAGGGCGGCGGCACAGCAACCCTTTTGGGGCTGCAAGGGCCATTCATTGATTTGTCCTGACACTGTTATAAGAACTCGAATGAAGGGGGACAACCATTCGCGTCACGGTTCCGCTTCTGGTAGAATGACGGTGCCCGGCGCGGCTTGTGTCGGCTGCTTCATTGAGTTACGTTGACGTTAACGTCGTAAAGGCAGGAGGCCACAGTGAACGAAGTTATTGATCAGATCGCGACCAAAGCCGGCATCGCTCCGGACCTCGCGGAGAAGGCCGTCGGCATGATCCTCGGCTTCCTGCAGCGCGAAGCTCCGGAAGGCCCCGTTACCAAGATGATCGAATCCTTCCCCGGCGCAACTGATCTGGTCGCCCAGTACGGCGGTGACGCCTCGGGTGGCGGCGGTCTTCTCGGCGGTCTCTTGAGCGCGGTTGGCGCCGGCGGTGGGATCATGGGCCTCGGCCAGCAGCTGATGAGCACCGGCCTCGGCATGGGCGATATCACCTCGCTCGCCAAGGAAACGGTTGCGACCGCCCGGCAATATGCCGGCAACGATGTCGTGGACCAGGTGGTGAATTCCGTTCCAGGCCTCAGCCAGTTCATCTGACGCCAAGCAAGGGCCTTCTCGTTTCGCGAGGGGCTGGCTCGGCAAACCTTACCTCGCGAATTGGCGGGTCCGGTTCGCAGTACTGGTTTTGATTGCTTCAATTCTCCGACCTTCGCTCCTCTAGGGGCGAGGGTCGTCCTTTTTAAGGAGAACGTTGATGTCTGTCGGCCTCATCCGCTCGCTTGTGCCCGCCGGCCCAGGTCACCAGTTCGTTCTTTACGGTGATTCCTGTTCGGGCGTTCCGGGCGCGTTGCATGAAAGAACCTTCGCCGCTGTCAACGCAGTGTTGCGGCGGCTTGATCCGCCGCCTGAATTTATTCTATTTCCCGGCGACGAGGTCATCGGCCTCACGCCCGATCCGGACGAGCTGCGTGCACAATGGCGGCATTGGCTCGACCATGAGATGGCTTGGCTTGATCGCGATCAGACGCCGCTCTGGCACACGACAAGCAACCACACGACCTACGACGAAATGAGCGAAAGGATTTTCCGCGAGGTGCTCCGCCTGCCGGAAAATGGGCCGCTGGGGCAGGAGGGGCTATCCTATTGGGTTCGGCGCGGCGACCTGCTGTTGGTCTTCGTCCATACGTTGTGGACTGGTTTGGGTGGTGAGGGCCATGTCGAAACCGAGTGGCTGGAGGCGACATTGAGGGCGCATGCCGACGCGAGACATAAAATCGTTCTCGGCCATCATCCCGTTTTCCCGGTCAACGGTTACTCCGGCACTTATCAGCGTGAGATCGGCCACGAATATACAACGCCTTTCTGGGATATTCTCGTGGAAGCGGATGTCCTGGCTTATGTTTGTAGCCATATGCTCGCCTTCGACGTTCAGGTTCATCGCGGCGTTCTACAGCTTTGTACGGCAGGCGCCGGAACGGCGCACAGGATGCCGGAAGGGGTGGAATATCTTCATTGCGTTCAGGCGGCACTGGATGCGGAAGGATTGCGCTATCAGGTGCTGGACGCGGACGGCTTGGTCCGTGAACGGTTGCAATGGCCTTTCAAGCCAGTCGGAACTTCGCGGGAGCTATCGCCCGGATTGCATGATGTCGGCTTCGGTGGCTTGAAGGGTGCCGATTGTATCGTTCAGCTCAAGATCACCGGGCATATGGCGGATGGGTCATATGCGCCGGCGCAGACCTTGTTCTCCGTTTTCGATTCTCATAGCACCGCCAAGCTATGGCTCGGGCTGCGCGGCCCGCGTCAGACACTGACCTTGGTCCTTGGCCGCGATCCCGGCCGCAGTCCGCACCATTGGTTCGGACCGGATCTCTCACCTGGAAAGGCGCTCGACATCGACATCGACATTGCTCTGCATGCCGGCATGGGGCCGGGTGGTATGCTCTATAGGATGCGGGCCGATCACGGATGGAGTTCATTCTGTGGGGCTTCCGCAACGGGTCTGGAGCATACTGTCTGGCCGGAACGATGGAGCGTCGGGCATGGTCAAGGCGGCGCGGCGGACCGCCCCTTCATGGGTAGCGGGCTGAGCATTAAAGTCGGATACAAATGTTAGCGCAGCGCCAGCCAGTGCCGTCCATTGCCATCTCGGACTCTGCTAAGCTCTGAGCAGCGCGAGTCGGGCGCCGAGAGGTATTGGCATGGCGAAATGGGATGGTGCCTATACCTGGCATAAGCGGCCATCAGCCGTTGGCGCGCCGGACCGGCTGCGGGTGGCGACAGCGCAAATTCCTGTTGGCCACGATATTGCAGAAAATGTCGCCAGGATGCGGTCGCTCATCGAGGCAGCGGCAAAGGCCAGTGCAGATGTCGTGCATTTCCCAGAATGTGCATTGTCCGGTTATGGTTCGGCCAATTGGCCCGAATGGACCGGCTTCGATTGGGGCGCCCTTCATGCGGCGCTGGAGGCCGTCCGATCAGCGGCGCGGACCTATCGTGTCTGGGTCGTGACCGGCTCGGTTCATCGTGACGAAGCCACCGACAAGAAATTTAATTCGATCTATGTCGTGGATCGCGAGGGTAATCTCGTCGGCCGCTATGACAAGCGCTGCTGCTCGACCAACGACTTGCGCGCTTTCGAACTGGGTCACCACCAGCTTGTCGTGGATATCGACGGCGTCGCCTGTGGCTTCCTGATTTGCCGCGACTGGGGTTTCAATGAACTCTGGCGGGACTATGAGGGGCGCGTCGAGTTGATCTTTCATTGCGCATGCTCTGACGGGCATGGACGGGACAAGAATGAAACATTCACTATACCGGCTCTAATGCAGGGCTATGGCAGGCAATATCTGTATGCGATCAGTTCGGCAAATTCCTGTCGGCCCGGTCAGGACTATCCGAGCTTCTGGATTGAGCGCGGCGGCTATATGGGGAGGCAGGCAACCCGGCATGAAGCTGGCTTCATGCTCAACGCACTTGCCGATGATCCGGAACAGGATCGCTTCTTCGCTGCCGTGCTGCAAGCCCGTCGGGCGGAACGAGTTCTATACGGGCTTACCGAATAGAAGTTGGATCGGCCTGTATCGGCACCCGCCGACACCGGCCTATTTTCAGCTTCAAACTCTCTTGCCGCTCGAGGCCCCGTCGATCTGATGCCATTTTGCGACCATCGCGCACCATTTTTGGCTTGGCGCTATGAGGGTTTGCCGAGGTGCAAGCGGCTGAAGATGCCGCTCCTTGCAGACTCGCTCTTACAGCAAATTTATATAGCGCCTTTAACCGAAGAGCGCTTGCAGCTTCTGCTTGCACATTGTAGTCGGTGTCGGAGCTATCTGGGGGGACAGGGTAATATGAAGCGGCTTTTCGCAGTTGTTGCACTTATTGGGTTAGCTGGTTGCCAAGGCGTCTCAAGTTACTTTCCAGGATCAAAAGTTGTAAAAATCGATGGTGTCGAATATTCGGTCAGGCCGCTTTCGAGCAAAAACTCTTGGCAAGCGGCCTTGAATCACCCAACCGGCGCATCGCTGTTGATTATCGACCCAAATATCTACGCCGGCAATGTGAGAGCGATGGAAGCAGCAACCGGCTGTACAGTCCTTAGAGAGACGGTTCAGAATTCGGATAACTTCACAATTGCTGCGGTGGACTGCTCAAAAAAACCGTGAAGAGCTGATAGAGGCGTAGCTGAAAGGGCCGGCACCCACCGACACCGGCCCGTTTTCAGCCTCAAACTCTTTTACCGCTCGCGGCCCCGTCGATCTGGTGCCACTTGCGGCCATCGCGTTCGATGAGTTCGTCGGCGGAAGCCGGGCCTGAGCTGCCGGGAGCATAAGGATCGGGCTTGCCGCCTTCGGCCCAGAGATCGAGGAAGGGCTGCACGGCCGCCCAGCCTGCCTCGATGCCGTCGGCGCGCTGGAAGAGGGTCTGGTCGCCGACGAAAAGTTCGTAGAACAGGCTTTCGTAGCCGGTCTGCTTGCCGATGTCGAAATTGTCGGCGTAGCGGAAGTCGAGTGAAACCGGCGCGGTTTTCAGCACCAGCCCCGGTGATTTGATCGAGATTTCCATATCCAGGCCTTCGTCAGGCTGCACCTGGATGATCAGCCTGTTCGGAGGCAGCTCCGGTTGGGTGCCGTGACGAGGGAATTGCGCAAAGGGTACCTGGCGGAAGGTGATGACCACTTCCGTATCGCGCGCCTTCATCGCCTTGCCGGTGCGCAGATAGAACGGTACGCCCGCCCAGCGCCAGGTGTCGACGAGAAGCTTCAGCGCCACGAAGGTTTCGGTATTGCTATCGGGAGATACATCCGGCGTCTGGGTAAAGGCCGGCAGATCGCGGCCGGCGATCGGGCCGGCCGTATAGGCGCCGCGCACGCCGTTTTGGGCTGCTTCTTCGCGCGAATAGGCGCGCAAGGCTTTCAGCACCTTGCCTTTTTCGTTGCGGATCGATTCCGCATCGAAGCTGTTCGGCGGCTCCATTGCCACCATCGCCAGCAGCTGGAAGAGATGGTTCGGGACCATGTCGCGCAGCGCGCCGGTCGCGTCATAGAATTTGCCGCGGGTGCCGACATCGACAAGCTCGGCCGCCGTGATCTGCACGTGGTCGATATAGTTGTTGTTCCACAAGGCTTCGATCATCATGTTGGCGAAGCGCGTCGTCATGATGTTCTGGACGGTTTCCTTGCCGAGGAAATGGTCGATGCGGTAGATCTGGCTTTCGTGGACATGATTAAGCAGCCGCGCATTTAGGGCCTGCGCCGAGGCAAGATCGTGGCCGAAGGGCTTCTCGATCGCGATGCGGCGGAAGGCGCCGGTCGCCTCGTTCATCAGCCCGTTCTCGGATAGCTTTTCGGCGATGTCGCCAAAGAATTGCGGCGGTACGGCGAAATAGAACGCCGCATTAGCGCTTGGTGCATTCGATAGGTAATCGGCGATTTGTTTGTAGACGCCGTTCTGCGTGAAATCGCCCGAGATATAGCTGATGCGCTTGCTCAGGCTCTGCCACGCGGCCTGACGCTGTGGATCATCCATGTCGCCGGAGGTCTTGAGGAAGGCTTCCAGCCGCCCCAGCAGCATGTCCACGCCGCCGGTCTCGATGCCGACGCCGAGGATGTGCAGATCCTCTCCCACAAGCCCGCTGCGGGTCATGTTGATCAGCGTCGGGATAAGCAGGCGCCGGGTGAGATCGCCAGCGGCGCCGAAGATTACGAATGTCAGTGGCGGGGCGGGTGCGACGTCGGGGGTGGTCATGAGCGCTTCTCCTTGCGGCGGCCATAAAGGGGGCTTCTGGACGACATCGACTATCTCCTCGGAGCTATTGCTGTTTCAGCTTTGGCTGCTGATGTTCTACTGCATAATTCCTTAAATCGAAATCGATTTAGGGACAAAATTATGCAGCAGATTTAACGTGTTACAGTGACCTTTGCGCGCCAGATGTGGCGCGCGGCGCCGTCGGCAGACTTTGGGGGAGGGAGTATCCTACTTCTTAACGGCGATCATGAAGAGCCGGGGAAAGCGCAAAAGCACCTTGCCATCGGCCAGCGGCGGATAGGCATTCTCGATATGCTTCAGATACTCGGCGGTGAAAGCATCGCGATGCTCGGCGCCGGCATGGTCGAGATAGGGGCGCAGGCCTGTGCCCTTTACCCATTCGACGATCGCAGCCGCATTTTCCAGCGCGTGATTGTAGTTGGTGTGCCAGATATCGACCCGAGCCGATTTGCCGATCAGCCTGCTATAGTAGACCGAGGGGGCGGGAAGCGGATTGCGGCGCACGCTCTTCTTGGCAAAGACTTGGCTCCATGGACCGCTCTTGCCGGTTTCCTCCATTATAAGATGGCTTGGCTCGTTCAGATTGTCCGGCATTTGCACGGCAAGCACGCCGCCCGGCTTCAGGCCATCCATTAAATGGTCGAGAATATCGAGATGGTTCGGCAGCCACTGAAAGACGGCATTGGCAAAGAGCAGGTCGACAGGCTTCTCGGGACGCCAGGTCGCGAGATCGGCTTTGGCGAAGACCGTGCCGGGCATGCGCTTGCGCGCCGCTTCCAGCATGTTGTCGTCGCTATCGAGGCCAGAGACGCCGACGGCACCGTATCGCTCGACGATCAGTTCCGTCGAATTGCCTGGGCCGCAACCGAGGTCGATCGCTCGCTCGACGCTTGCCAGCGGCACCTGCGCCAGGAGATCCCGCGCCGGGCGCGTGCGTTCATCCTCGAATTTCACGTACTGGCCAGCAGACCATGCCATGAGTCTATCCTCTTCTAGATTGCATATTCCAACGGTTGGATCCGGACCTTGTCGATATTTCGGCCATTGAGTTTGACCACTTCAAAGGCCAGTCGGCCGGAGTTGAAGCGCTCGCCTTCGTGCGGAAAATGGCCGAGGCCCCACAGGATGAATCCGGCAAGGGTCGAGTAGCGATCGGTTTCGTCAACAAGATCGATGCCGACCAGCTTGGAGAGATGGCGAATGTCGATCCAGCCGTCGACGGTCAGCGACCCATCCTCGCCCTTGTCGATCGTCAGCCGCTCATCCTCCTCGTCGGGGAATTCGCCGGCGATTGCCTCGAAGAGATCCGTCGTCGTCACTAGTCCTTCGATCTCGCCATATTCGTCCAAGACCAGTGCCATCGCTTGGTTTGTCTGGCGCAACCGCTCCATGAGCTTGAGAACGTTGATGCTCTCGTGCACGGCGAGCGGCTGGCGGATCGAGCGTTCCACATCGATCTCGCCCTTTTCCATGAGGTCGCGCAGGACGTCGCGTGCGCTGGCGGTGCCCACGAAATCGTCGAGGCTGCCGCGCACGACCGGGAAGCGCGAATGACCCATCTCGATGACGCGGCGCTGCTGCTCTGCCCGCGGTTTGTCGAGATCCAGCCAGGCGATATCAGTACGCGGCGTCATAATCGAGCGGACCGAACGGTCGGCAAGCGTCAGCACGCCATGGATCATATCCTTCTCCTCGGTGGAGAACACTTCTTCGTTGACGGTCTGCTCGGCTCTCTTCTCGGCGGGCTCGCCGAGCGTACCCTGCGGTCGTTTGGCGCCGAGAAGTCCGAGCACGGCATCGGCTGTGCGATTGCGGATATTGCTCGGCGTGATCAGCCGCTCCTTGTTGCGGCGGGCGAGCTGGTTCAGCGTTTCGATGATGATCGAGAAACCAATGGCGGCATAGAGATAGCCCTTCGGTACATGGAAGCCGAAGCCTTCGACGACCAGCGAGAAGCCTATCATCATCAGAAAGCCGAGGCAGAGGATGACCACGGTCGGATGTTTCGAAACGAAGGCCATCAGCGGCCTCGAGAGGAACAGCATGACGGCGACCGCGACGATGACGGCGACCATCATGATCGAGAGTTCCTGCACCATGCCCACGGCCGTGATGACGCTGTCGAGCGAGAAGATCGCGTCAAGCACGACGATCTGCACGATCACCTGCCAGAAGACGGCGTGGACGAGCTTCTTCTCGCCCTGCGCCTCATGCCCTTCCAGCCGCTCGTGCAGCTCCATCGTGCCCTTGAACAGCAGGAACAGGCCGCCGAAAATCAGGATGAGATCGCGGCCGGAGAGACCGAAGCCCCAGACGGAGATCAGCGGCGTCGTCAGCGTCACGACCCACGCGATGGAGGCAAGCAGCGCGAGGCGGATGATCAGCGCCAGTGCCAGGCCGATCATGCGGGCGGCGTCGCGCTGGTGCGGCGGCAGCTTATCGGCCAGAATCGCAATGAAGACGAGATTGTCGATACCGAGAACAATCTCGAGAACGATCAGGGTAGCAAGACCGATCCAGGCGGAAGGGTCGGATAGCCAGTCGAAGATCATCAATGTGCAAGCTTGGCGCCGGCCGTGACGAGCCCGCCAATTCTTTCCTTCTGTTTGTCGAGTGAGATGCCGCGCGCCATTGCCATCGCGCGGCTGATACAGCCGTCGCTATCCGGATCGCTATTTGTCGGGCCGGTTTTCCTGGAGCAGGAACTATGAGGCTCGCTATCGGGCATGGGCGGCAATCTGGGCACGAAATGACATTTGTGCAAGGGCACTAGATGAAAGAGTCTATCCCGATTGCATGACAGTTTTTCGAAAGCGCGCCTTCATCGTTCGGTTGAACCGCAAAAGCTAGGTCAATCCTGAGGTTTCCTGCGCCTCAAGGGCTGGGTTCAAAATTGCGTGATGACGCTGATGCCCTTGCCCTCGGCTTTGTCGAGCGTCATCAGCGCGGGAACCGCCTCTTCCAGGCTGATCTTGCGGCCGATGAGCTTCTGCGGCGCGATCTTGCCGGCGGCAAGCATGTCGAGCATGGCATCGTAGCGCCAGGCCTGCATGCCGTGGCTGCCGTAGATTTCCAGCTCATGGCCGATGACCTGCGCCATGGGGATTTGCGGCGTAGCATAGTCGCCGAGCATGAGGCCGACCTGCACGTGCCGGCCGCGGCGGCGCAGGTTCTTGATGGAGTTGAAGCAGGTCGTGGGGTGGCCGAGCGCATCGATCGAGACATGGGCACCGCCCTTGGTAATCTCGCGCACCGCCTCGCTAACGTCAGCCACGCTAGCCGCATTGATCGTCGCCACGGCCCCGCATTCGCGGGCGAAGGCCAGCTTCTCGTCGGAAATGTCGATGGCGATGGCATTGGCGCCAAGGGCACTTGCGATCATGATTGCCGAAAGGCCGACGCCGCCGCAGCCATGCACGGCGATCCATTCGCCTGGCCGTGTCTTTGCCTGGTCGGCAACGGCTCGGAACGAGGTGGCGAAGCGGCAGCCGAGACTTGCCGCTGTCGCATCGTCGATCGTCTCGGGCAGGTGAACGAGATTGGTGTCGGCATAATCGATCGCAACATATTCGGCGAAGGAACCCCAGTGGGTAAAGCCCGGCTGGAATTGGCTCGGGCAGACCTGCTGGTTGCCGGAATGACATTCGGCGCAGTGGCCGCAGCCGGAAACGAAGGGAACGGTGACGCGATCACCGACCTTGAAACGGACGACGCCGCGACCCGTCGCGACGACCTTGCCGGCGAGCTCATGGCCCGGCACATGCGGCAGCTTGATATCCGGATCGTGCCCCATCCAGCCATGCCAGTCGCTGCGGCAGAGCCCGGTCGCGCCGACGGCGATAACAACACCGTCCTCGCCCGGCGTCGGATCGGGCAGGGTACGGATCTCGGGCGTTGCCTCGAAACACTCGTAATACATCGCTTTCATCGGAGTTCTCCCTGTTTGCCTGCCATCCGTACGGTCCATCATTTTTCCTGATGAACCCATTCGTCAAGTTGTTGTTTCGGCGCATGAAAATTGCGCTATGAATGCGGTATCGGGCGCTTTGTTGCAAATGGATTTTGCCGCGCAGTTTCTGCTTGACCCTGAGATTGCGCGGCTATTTGCTCTTCGCCACCAGAGCAATTCCGGGAAAAGTGCGTAGCGGTTTTCCGTCCGGAATTGCGTAAAAACAAAAAGATGGAGCGGTTCACAGATTACGTGAAAAGCTGAGCCGCTCAAAGAGAGGAAACACCCATGTCCGTCGATACGTCGCCCCGCTCCACCACCTGGACCCATGTCGAAGGAGAGTGGCTCTCCGGCAATCCGCCGCTCATCGGGCCGACCTCGCATGCCATGTGGCTCGCCTCGACCGTGTTCGACGGCGCGCGCTGGTTCGATGGCATCGCGCCCGATCTCGATCTGCATTGCCAGCGTGTCAACCGTTCTGCCGTTGCCATGGGCCTGAAGCCGGTCAAGACGGCTGAAGAGATCGAAGCGCTCGCCTGGGAAGGCATCAAGAAGTTCGACGGCAAGACGCCGATCTACATCAAGCCGATGTATTGGGGCGAGCATGGCTCGGCCGGCAGCGTTGTCGCGGTCGATGCGGAATCGACGCGTTTCGCGCTCTGCCTGTTCGAAGCGCCGCTCGGCGGCAATGGCGGCATCACGCTCACCGTTTCGCCCTTCCGCCGCCCGTCGCCGGAAACGGCGATGACCGACGCCAAGGCAGGCTCGCTCTATCCGAACAGCGGCCGCATGATTCTGGAAGCGAAGAAGCGCGGCTTCGACAATGCGCTCGTCTGCGACATGAACGGCAACGTGGCCGAAACCGCCGCATCCAACGTCTTCATGGTCAAGGACGGCATCGTTTACACGCCGATCGCCAACCGCACCTTCCTTGCCGGCATCACTCGCGCCCGTGTCATCGGCCTGCTGCGCCAGGAAGGTTTTGACGTCCGTGAAGAAACGCTCACAGTGGAGCAGTTCAAGGCCGCTGATGAGGTTTTCACGACAGGCAATTATTCCAAGGTTGTCGGGGTCAAGCGCCTGGACGATCGCGAATTCCAGGAAGGACCGGTCGCCCGCAAGGCGCTGGAGCTTTATATGGATTGGGCACACGGCCGCAGCGCCAGCGAAGAGTGAGCGCTCTATCAACGTTCTGAAGCGCTGATCCGGTGGCGCCGAGCTTTCCGCCGGATCAGTATGCTGATGCGTTCGTTTCGAAGGCGGCCCTGTCGATCTGATAGGATGCAAACGGCTGATCGAGATATCTCGTCTCATGCCTTGCCGAGAGGCCAAGTTTTTGGGCAACTCGTATCGACGCAACATTGCCGGGAGCGATATCGGCAATCACATATTCGAGGCGGAGCGTAGCAAAGGCGTGGGTAAGAACCGATCTTGCTGCCTCCGTCGCAAACCCCTTGCCCCAGGCGGTTCTATTCAGTCGCCAACCGATCTCTATTTCCGGTCCGACTGCATCTGCGGGGATCAGTAAAACCCAGCCGAGAAATTGCTGACGATTTTTCTTGGCGAAGATTGACCAATAGCCGAGACCCGCTCCGAAATCAGCTGTGATGCGGCCCGTCAGAAATAGTCGGTGCGCCTCCGGATCGTTCCACGGCCCCGGAATGAATTTCGTCACCTCCGGATCGCGATCCATGGCGAGGCAATCCTCGATATCCTTCATCGCACGCGGGCGCAGGATCAGCCGGTCGGTTTCAAAAGTCGGTAGCACTGATGTTTCCCAAGGTTGTCGACGTGGTTTGCGAGATGCAAGCGAAGATCCATGGCGATAATCTAGGCGCGAACTCAATCCAAAATAAGCGGCGCGAAGACAGCTTTTATGCTATTGTGAATTTGGTCGGCACAACCACTAAGGAGGCCGCCATGAAGATCTCCCTTCCTGCTTCCGTCTATCTTTTCGACTATCACGGCTGTTCCTGCAGCTTTGCGTCGTCGCAGCGATCGGCTTCGTCATCTATTCGATGCTGTTCGGATTGACCTGGTGACATCGAAAGCAATCGAAGCCGTCTGCCCTCTTTGGGACGCCGGATCTGTTTTGTTATGGAGTACTCGACGATGGGCCTGAACTTTCCTAACCGCAGCCGTAGCTACGACGCTTCGGCAAACCGAATCCGTTTTACCGGTCATGACGGCATGTTCGAGGTTCCGTTTCTCGTCGATGCCGATGTCTTTCCGGGAGCCAGCACCGAAGCGGGTTACCTTGCCGCCTTCGATGCCGGACGTGATGTGATTCAGAAGGCCGCCGCGAAAGCCTATGGCTACACGCGACGGCGCCTCTACATCCTGACGGCTAGCGATTTTCGCTGACGAGGCTATTCCGTTTCCCTCTTCGGGCTCACCCACCAGCAATAGACCGCGCCGAGCGCTAGCAGCACGCATGTGCCCAGGAAGACGGCGCGCATGCCGATATGGCCAGCGACAAAGCCGCCCATCACAGGCCCTGCCACCTGACCGACATATTGCGATGAGATGGAAAGGCCGAGGATGCTACCCGTCGCCGCATCGGGAACGTTGTGCCGGATGACGGCGGTGATGCAGGGCAGGAGCCCCCCGAGCGCAATGCCCATCAGGAAGCGCAGCGCGATCAGTTGCCAGGCCGACGTGACGAAGGCCTGAGGGATGAGCAGCAGCGCCGCGACGGCAGGGACCGCCATGATGACGCTCCAGTAGCCGATGCGGTCGGCGAGCTTGCCGAGCCAGGAGGACGACAGGATGCTGCCGAGCGCCGCAGCGGCCATGACGATGCCCGACACCATCGTCACGTTGGCGTCCGTGACGAATTGCGCGACATAGACTGTTATGATCGGCTCGATCGACATATTGGCGAGCATCAAAAGCAGGCCGAGTGACAGCATGGCAATGACCGGACGTTTGTCCGGAATGGAGGCCCAACTGCCGCTTGCCTTTGCCGCCTTCTTCCGCGCCGTGGATTTCTCCTCCTTGATCAGGAAGGTCGTTGCCAGGAAGGTGAAGAAGATCACGCCGCCGGCCAGCAGGAAGGTGCCGCGAATGCCGATAACAGGCGGCAGCGCGCCGCCGATCAGCGGTCCCACCAGATTGCCCGCCATGATGCCCGCGGACAGCGTGCCGAGCGCCCATGCGGAACGATGCTTCGGTGTCTGCGCGGCCACCAGTACCATCGATCCCGAGGCATAGCCGCCAGCAAGGCCGGTGAACAGCCGCAGCGCCACCAACTGCCAGACATTGCCGGCCATGCCCATCAGCGAGATCGCGACCGTCATGCCGAGGCTGGCGCGGATCAGCATCAGCTTGCGGCCGTAGATATCGCCGAGCCGCCCCCAGAGCGGCGCGACAAAAGCGGCGGCAAAGAAGGTGGCGCCATAGGCAATGCCGGACCATTGCACGATCGCGGCCTTATCACTGACGCCGAGTTCTTCCACATAGAGCGGCAGGAAGGGGAGCAGCAGTGTCATCGCCACGATCGTGGTGAACGAACCGACGAGGCAGATGATCAGGTTCCGCATCCAATGTGCGGTTTCCGGCTCAGCCGGTGCGATTGCATCCCATCTCGTCTCGGTCATTTCTCGGCCTTTGCATTCAATGTGTAAAATAATTCCTGGCTGCCCGATGCCAGGATGTGCCCCTTCGCGGCGGCGATCAGATCGGCGCGGGTGAAGAGATCGGGAAGCTTCAGTTGGTCGACGTCGAGGGCATAGACGGTGACGTGGTAGCTGTGAATGCGCTCGTCATTCCAGGGCGGGCAGGCGCCCATGTAGCCGCCATGCGGCCCATTCCTCAAATTGCCGCCGCCGGCTCCGTTCTGACCGCGCCGTCCGTAGGCCGTGCGTTCAAGCGGCAAGCCGCCTGAGGAAGGGCCGTCTCCGTCCGTGCCTTCGGCAAGGCTGGTGCGCGACGCCGGGATATCGACCAGCACCCAATGAACGAACTCCATCCGCTTGAAGTCTTTCGGAATGGTTTTGTCAGCCTTGTTGAACAGCGAGAAATCGGTGGGAACGTCGGGGTCGACCATGGTCACCGCATAGGAGCGGGTTCCCTCTGGCCCCTTCGACCAAGAGACGCCGAGGCTTTTGTTCGGTCCGGGCGCCGACTTGTCGGATCCCGTCGCGATGCAGGAGGCGTTCTCCGGCAGCAGCATCCGGCCGTTGCTCTTTGCGAAGGTCACCTTGAGATCGGCCGAGAGCGCCGGCGTGGCGGCGGCAGCTGTGATGGCAATGGCGTTCAGAACTTTGAGCATGGTTTTCATGATGTTGCCCTTTCATGTTGCGGCTCCTGTGAGCCTTCGAGGACAGGGTCTAACAAATTCGGAACGAGCGACTGCGCACGCAAACGCTCAAAATGCGGTCGGAAACGCTCACGCGCTGCGAAGTCGATCGGCAAAGCGGCGTGGCGAGCGATAGCCGGTGGCAAGGGCCGCTTCGCGCAGAGACAACCCGTCTTCCGCCAGAAGGGTCGTTGCAAGCGCCACGCGCTCGCTTGCGAGAACATCGCGCAACGCTGCGCCTTCGCGCGACAGACGGCGGCGCAGTGTCGCATTGCTGGTGCCGAGTTCAGCGGCAATGAGATCGGCCGTCCAGGAGCGATCCGGCTGCCAGCGCACCAGCGCCCGCACAGCCTCGGCTGTGGTCTCGGGCGAGCCGGGCAGGGCGCCGCGCAATCCGAGCACCATGAGGATTTCGAGAAGCCTGTGCTCGATCAAAGGGGTCGGCATGTTGCCCTCAGCAATGCCTTCACCGGCATGGCTGATGGCCGCCGCCAGCAATGGATCAAGGGGTAACTCCGCCTGTGTGGCGATCTGGGCAGGTGGAAATGCCTTTGCCGCCCGGCGCGTCAACTCCTCGGGAAAGGTAATGAAGATCGCCCGATACACGCCCGTCTGTGGATCTGGGTCGTTGACCACATCACCGCTCCAGCCGGCGGGCAGCACGATCACCGTGCCAGCCGTAAAGTGCCGTTGCCGTCCCATGCTGACGATTTCCTTGGAACCTTCGAGCACGGCGACGATTGAGACCTGTGAAAAGGCCGAGCCGGCAATGCGCTCGCGTTCGCGTGTGACGAAGGTGAAAAGCGTCGAATAGCTGCCGACGCCGGTCGGCGTGACCGCCGGGCGGTTGTCCTTCGCTGCCAAGCGGCGCAGCTTTTCCAACATGTGATGATGAGCCTCGGACACGGCGATGGCTTCCTGCTTCGATGGGGTTGGCGCGGAGTTTGGACCACGTCCAAGGCAATGCCAAGTCCGCAAACCGCCTTGTTGGTTCGCTCACCTTATGTTATTAACCGATTGCGTTTTGCAATCGGTATCTGCCGGACGGACATGACGCCACCGGCTGCCAAGGAGGAGACACATGACGAATTCCCTGGACGATGCCCGCTGCGACACGGTCAAACGCCTCTTCGCCGCCTATCTGGCCCAGCGTCCCGAGATCGTGGATGCGATGTTGGCGCCGGATTTCACCTTTTCCAGCCCGCGCGACGATCATATCGACCGGAAGAGCTACTTCGAGCAATGCTGGCCGAAGGAAAAGACCTTCCGCGACATTCATATCGAACATCTGTTGGCCGATGGCGACGATGTGATCGTCGGCTATCGCGCCGAGAAGATGGATGGCGGCAGCTTTCGCAATGTCGAGCTGATCCGCTTTGCCGGTGATCGCATCTTGGAGGTGAACGTCTATTTCGGCCGAAACCTGTAAAAACTAGCCCGCAATCTTCGCCATGGCTGCCGCAAGCGCAGTCACCGGACCGCTCATCGGTTGCCGATAGCCTTCCGGCAGAAGACGCCCTGCATCGGTCATGGACGCTTGCGCGAAGGCGATGGTGACAGCACCTTCGCCGTATGCTGCCTTGACGGCATCGGCTATCGACGCGAGATAGCCGGACAGATCACCGGCACGAAACAGCGCCCAGGCACCCGGCACCAACCGAACCTCGATCTCGGCGCCTGTCGCCTTCGCCGCCGCCTCGAAAAGCGCCGTCGTCGGGGCGAGCGTCGTTTCCACTGTGCATAGTACGATGATCTTGCCGCCAGCCCTGACGGCCTCGTCGGCAAGCGTAGCATCCGCTCGAATAATATGTGCCGCCGCGCCCGGTGCCACTTTCGTCGCTGCCGGTCCGAGCGTTGAGCAGTTGAGCACCACGGCATCGGCATCCTCGGCGAGATGCCAAAGGAGAGCAGCCGTTTCGCCGGAAATCTCTTCGGTCAACCGTCCGGCCGCTTCGGCGGAGAGAAGAAGGTCGGCACGGACATGGTGACGCAGCGTACCATCGGGCAGTCCGAGCACCCTCGCTGCAGTCTCATAGATGGCAATGTTGCTTTCGGCAGTGTGTAGGCAAGCGATTGTCACGGGGAATTTCTCATCAGGGCGAACTCCGGCGAAACTAGCTGCGGCTCCTGCCTTTGTCGACATTCCATCCCGGTGTCGCGGCGTGCATCCCGATACCGATGTATTCAATAAGGTTAGTTTTAAAGTAGATGCTATACCCAATTGAAAATAAGGCAATTTTTGCTCCTGCAGGCAACTTTTTTGGCATGTCGCCGGTTGCTCTTCCTGGCGACCGCTCCTATGTTCCGGTCACCTGCCGACCGCAATTTTCTGCCAAGAGGAGATATGACCATGGCTTTCGAATTGCCTGCACTTCCGTACGATTACGACGCCCTTTCGCCGTTCATGTCGCGTGAGACGCTCGAATATCACCACGACAAGCACCACAAGGCCTATGTCGACAACGGCAACAAGCTCGCTGCCGAAGCCGGTCTTTCCGACCTGTCGCTCGAAGAAGTCGTGAAGAAGTCTTTCGGCACCAATGCAGGCCTCTTCAACAATGCTGCCCAGCACTACAACCACATCCATTTCTGGAAGTGGATGAAGAAGGGCGGCGGCGGCAACAAGCTGCCGGGCAAGCTCGAAGCTGCCTTCAATTCCGATCTCGGCGGCTATGACAAGTTCAAGGCTGATTTCGCCGCTGCCGGCGCCACGCAGTTCGGCTCGGGCTGGGCATGGGTTTCCGTCAAGAACGGCAAGCTCGAAATCTCCAAGACCCCGAACGGCGAAAACCCGCTGGTTCATGGTGCAGACCCGATTCTCGGCGTCGACGTCTGGGAACACTCCTACTACATCGACTACCGCAACCTGCGTCCGAAGTATCTCGAAGCCTTCATCGACAGCCTGATCAACTGGGACTACGTCCTGGAGCGCTACGAAGCCGCCACGAAGTAAGGTCTGCCGCTAAGGCTGGCTTTCGCACCCGGCGTCTTGATGGCGTCGGGTGTTTTCGTATCGTCAGCCCATATTGACGTATTCGTGGGCCGCTTGGCGTTCCAAGGATGCCGCCCAAGGAGGCTGAATGCCATCAGCACCGCTCTTCCGCTTCGGTGTCGTCGCCGATCCGCAATATGCCGATCTCGAGCCCAATCTGACCCTCAATCGCTATCCCGCGAACAGCCTTGCCAAACTTCGTTCGGCGATAGAGGAATTCAACCGGCACGATATCGCCTTCGTCGTGACGCTTGGCGACATCATCGATCGCGAATGGAAGAGTTTTGATGCGATCTTGCCGGTCTATGAGACGCTGCGTCATCGGAAGCACTTCCTGCTCGGCAACCATGATTTCGCGATAGCGCCCGAGCATCTCGACAATGTGCCCGCACGTGCCGGCATGCCCTCCGCCTATTACGATTTCGGCCATTCCGGCTATCGCTTCATTGCGCTCGACGGCAACGAGATCAGCGTCTTCGCTCCGCCGGAAGGAGATCCGCGTCGACAGCAGGCAAAGGAGCTGATGAAGGTGCTGGACGATGCGGGAGCGCTCAACGGCCAGCGCTGGAACGGCGCCATCGGCGAGCGGCAATTCGACTGGTTTGCCGAGAAACTGCAGGAAGCGAAGGCGGCAGGCGAGAAGGTCGTCGTCATGAACCATTATCCGGTCTTCCCGGACAATGGCCACAACGCCTTGAACAGCGAGCGGATGCTCTCGCTTCTGGCCGGGCATGACCATATCGTCGCCTATCTCAACGGCCACAATCATGCCGGCAATTTCGGAGTGTCGGGCGCCACTTACTTCGTCAATTTCAAAGGCATGGTCGATACCGAAGACACCAATGCCTACGCAATCGTCTCGGTCTACGAGGATCGGCTGGAGATCACCGGTTTCGGGCGCGAAGTCGATCGAACTTTGACGCTGCGCTGAGCTCTTGCTGGGCAGCCTCCGCCTTTCGATCGCGTCCCTTCTGTGGCTTGTCGGACATGCGAGGAGAGGCTGTTTGGCTTGACAGGATCCGGTCCCGTGATCGTTGTCCAGCAACATCTCAAGCGTTTGCAGTGGAGGCGTTCGTCTGCCAGCCGTTCACCCAGATCTGCCTGAGGCCGTCACCTTCGCCCTTGAACCAGAGCCCGGTCGGCTGGCAGTCCTCGATCCTGTCGCTGCGGAAATTGCGAATGGCTTGGCGCAGCTCGCACCAGGCGACGATATTCGCCGCCTCGGCATAGTAGATCAGCGCGATTGGCCGGATGATGCGCTCCGTGGCGCGGCCGAGTTCATCGCGATAGGCAAGCTCGAGCTTTTCCTCGTCGCGAATGGCACGGCGGACGAGTGCCAGGTCGATTGCGGATGCTGAGGGCGCCGCGAATCCCCAGGCATGCAGCGCATTGGCATCGAGGGTCTGGCGCAGTGGCGGCGGCACGGCGCCGGCGATCTTGGCGGTCACGCGCTTGGCAGCCTGTTTCAGCTCGGCGTCGCCGGTGCGCTCCAGGAGCGCCAGCGACAGCACGATCGCTTCCATCTCCTCGATCGAGAACATCAGCGGTGGCAGGTCGAAACCCGGCCGCAGGATATAGCCGATGCCGCGCTCGCCCTCGATCGGCACCCGCATCGCCTGGAGTGCGGCGATATCGCGATAGACCGAGCGTACCGTCACCTCCAGCTGGCCGGCAATATCGGCCCCCGTTACAGGCCTTTTGGCCAGCCGCAGGATCTGGATGATCTCGAAAAGGCGTGATGCCTTGCGCATTTCTCGCCCCGAAAGTGAAGGCTACTGACAACACCCTGTCAGTTGGTTTTACATATAAGATCGTCTATCGACTTGAAAATCAATCATTTCCTCTCCGCTCTTCATGGAGAGGGCGATAGGCAACTGACATGGGTTATGCAGAGAATCTTTGGCTTTTCTTTCTTCTTCTTTTGGGGATCATCATCGTGCCGGGCATGGACATGCTGTTCGTGCTCGCCAATTCGCTGACCGGCGGCAGCAATCGCGGCCTTGCCGCGACGGGCGGCATCATGCTCGGCGGGGCGGTGCACTCGCTGAACGGCGCGGTCGGCATCGGCCTGCTGATGCATTTCGTGCCCGTTCTCTTCAATCCGCTGCTCGTCATTGGCGGCGCCTATATGGCCTTCATCGGCTATACGCTGATGCGCAGTTCCATCACCGTCGGCGGAGAAGGGCCCGCCGGCAGCCGTTCTGCCTGGAAAGCCTTCCGGCAGGGAGCGGTCACTTGCCTGATCAATCCCAAGGCCTATCTGTTCATCTTCGCCGTCTATCCGCAGTTCCTGAAGCCGGATTACGGTCCGATGTGGATACAGGCCGTCATCATGGGAGCCATGACCATCGCAACCCAATTTGCCGTTTATGGCGCTCTTGCAGTTACTGCCGGGCGCAGCCGCGAGCTGCTGGTCGCCAACCCCAGGGTAACTGCCTTTGCCGGCCGCGCGGCCGGTCTGCTGCTGGTTGCGGTTTCGGCATTTACGGTCTGGGAGGGCCTGAAATTGGCGTGAGGATTGATTTGGCGAATGCATGTGTCGATAGCATGACACTGATTTCACTTAGCTCTCACCACTTTGTGACTTCATTGCCGGAGTGGAAACCGGCAAACATGTCGCCCGTACTCATGCGTCGGGTCGCCTTCGTGGCCTCGATCATTCGGAAATAGGTAGGAGAACGAAATGAAATGGAAAGCGATTGTGGCGGCAGCGGCCTTGGCCAGCATCGCCCTGGGTTCGGTCGTCGCAGCCGACGGCACGCATGATTCCCGTATCGGGATGATGAAGAAGATCGGCGGCGCTGCGGGAGCTCTCGGCGCGATTGCCAAGGGCGACAAGCCCTATGACGCCGATATCGTCAAGGCATCGCTGGCGACGATTGCCGAAACGGCGAAGGCTTTCCCGGAGCAGTTCAACCCGCAGAGCGACAAGGGCGATGCCGAAGTCAATCCGAAGATCTGGGAGAACCTCGACGACTTCAAGGCCAAGGCCACCAAGCTCTCCGCCGATGCCGAGACGGCGCTCGCCCAGCTTCCGGCCGACAAGACAGACGTCGGCTCGACGCTGAAGGCCCTTGGCGGTGCATGCGGCGCCTGTCATCAGGCCTACCGCGTCAAGAAGGACTAAGCGGTAGGTCGCGGCTTCGTCTCAGGGTTGGTTTCGGCCCCGCGTCCGGTTTGTGACCGGCGCGGGGCGCATCGGCTTTGAAGCCGGAAGGGGGTAGTTGTGATGGCGCGGTTTATCCGGTGGCTGCTTTGTCTCCTCGGCGTGGTCGTCCTTGGCGGCGGTGCCTTTTATGTCGTGACGGCGCCTTCGCCCTTGCCGGCAAGCCATTGGACCAATCTTGGCGATCCCGATCTCAAGAATGGCGAGAGGGTCTTCTGGGCAGGCGGCTGTACGAGCTGTCATGCTGCGTCCGGCGCTCAGGGCGATGCCAAGCTCGTGCTTTCGGGCGGTCTGGCGCTCACCAGCCCCTTCGGCACCTTCCATGTGCCGAACATCTCGCCGGACGAAAAGGCCGGGCTAGGCAGCTGGACACTTGCCGATTTCGGCAATGCCATGAAACAGGGCGTCGGCAAGCAAGGCGAGCATCTCTATCCGTCCTTCCCCTACGGCTCGTATACCCGCATGAGCGACAAGGACATCAACGATCTCTGGGGCTTCCTGAAGACGCTGCCGAAGAGCAACAATGTCGCTCCGCCGCACGAACTGCCCTTCCCCTTCAATATCAGGCTGGCGGTGGGCAGCTGGAAGTTCCTCTATCTCAATGATCAGCCGCGCGCCATCCTTGCCAGCGCGAATGAGAAGGTCAAACGCGGGCAATATCTGGTGGAAGGCCCCGGACATTGCGGCGAATGCCATACGCCGCGTGACAGTCTCGGCGGCTTCATAGGCGGCCAATGGCTGGCGGGTGCGCCCAACCCCGAGGGCAAGGGCCAAATCCCGGATATTACGCCCGGCTCCAAGGCGATCGGTGGCTGGAGTGCCGGAGATATCGCCAATTACCTCGAAACCGGCTTCACCCCGGACTACGATTCCGCCGGCGGCTCGATGGCCGAGGTCCAGCAGAACATCGCCCACCTGCCAGCGACGGACCGCGAAGCGATTGCTGCCTATCTGAAGGCGCTGCCCAAGAGATAGGTCGAACGGCGCTCAGGTCTCGTTTGAACGGCGGGCGAGATAGAGATGCGTTTCGTAATGCAGTTCGAATACATCGCTTTGGGCGGCGATTGCATCGGCCAGTTCGGCAAGCAAAGCCTCCTTCCGGCCTTCAGGCAGAAGCCGGTAGCTTGAGAGCGTACGAAGCAGGTCCGTATAGCTCTGTGCCGTGTGCGACCGGCTCCAGCGATAGCAATGCTCTGTTGGCGCTTCGAATTGATCGGATTGCCGTAGCTGCCCGGCAAACGGGCCGTCGGGCAGATACCAGGACTCGACGGGCGGTCCTGAAAGTTGCGGGGCGTGACGGGCATAGATATCGGCAAATCTCTCCGCAAATTTCGGCTCGGGCGGCATTGGCACACTGCCAAAGACAGCAAGCGCACCTCTCGGCGCCAGCAGAGCCGCACTTTTGGCAAGGCGCAGTTCCGGCGCGACCCAATGGAAGGATTGCGCCGCCGCTATCAGCTTGAAGCCTCCTTGTTCCGCTGACCATGCTTCGAAAGTGGTTTGTGCGAACCGCACCTGAGGAAATTCCGTTAGTCTTTTGCGCGCAACTGCGAGCAGCTCCTCGCCGGGATCAATGGCGAGAATCGAAAGCCCCTGACGGGCAAAACCTTCCGTCGCCTGTCCCGTACCGCAGCCGATCTCCAGCATCCGGTCTGAAGGTTCCAGCCCCGCAAACTCGATGGTATCCGTGAAAAGAGCATCGGGATAAAGCGGGCGGGCACTATCGTAGAGCTTGGCGACGCCATCGAATGTGAACCGCTGTTCCAAGATGCACCTCCAGTTGCGGATCGAAGCCGATAGCCTTTTTTCTAGCGCATTTTCCGTCGAGCTTGTAGCAACTGGATTCGGTACCGGGAGAGGGTGGTCGTGGACGCAAGGGTGACGCAGAAGGTTCCTTATTTCAGCCAATGGGAAACGCCCGACATGACTCTGGCTGTCGTCACCGAAGGTGCGCGGGCGGCCTTGCTGAAGGATCCACTCTGGGCGTCCTCCGGTGCGCGCGATATCGAGGAATATGCCCATTGGGCTGCCAACCTCTGCGGCATGGCCTGCCTGAAGATGGTGCTTGCCGCCCGCACCGGTAAAGCGGCCCCGATCATGGATCTGGCCATGGGCTGCAGGGATTATGGCGGCTATGTCGAGGAGCCGGATGGCAGGATCAGGGGGCTGATCTACGCGCCCTTTATACCCTTCGTTCGCGATC
The DNA here is from genome assembly GCF_014207095.1 of Martinezella lusitana. Classification (GTDB taxonomy): domain Bacteria; phylum Pseudomonadota; class Alphaproteobacteria; order Rhizobiales; family Rhizobiaceae; genus Rhizobium; species Rhizobium lusitanum_B. Next base: position 366,146 of record NZ_JACHBG010000001.1, read on the forward strand.
GCTTCGGTCTGATGGCAAGGGTCGTTACCGGGATCTCCATCACCGACATCGTCGATATCCTCACCCAATCTGAATTTTTCATTGCGTCAGTCCATCACTCCATCCGCTGGCCCGAGACCGAGCCGCCGGCAAAGGGCGGCCATCTGGTGCTGGTGACAGCCATCGACGGCAAAAAGATCCGCTTCCACAATCCGTCCGGTCACGTCGATGCGACGCGCGAGAATGCGGAGATGACGCTGGAGACATTCGAGAAGTTCTTTGCTGGCCGCGGGATCGCCATCGATCGCTGAAGCACTTCCAGGAGGCGTGCGCAGCGGTTTTCCATCCGGAATGCGCAAAACCGTAAAGGTTCTGGAAGTCAGGATCCAATGGCGATCCCGTTGAAGGCCGGCATCAGGCCAGAGCCTGCAGATAGCGCATGCCGGTGACCGGACGAGGCTTGAAATCCATGTGTTCGTAGAAGCGATGGGCCTGGAAATTGCCTGTCGCGGCGCCGACCGAAAGGTAGCTGCAGCCGGCCTTGCGGGCGATGTCGCGGGCGCGGTCGACAAGATGCTGTCCGATGCCGTGGCCGCGATGGCCGTCACGTACAAAGAGATGATGCAGGTCCATGCCCCGCTGGCCTTCCTGTGCCTTGTAGAGCGGCACGAGAATGGCGTAGCCGATCAGCCCATCTTCGCCTTCGGCAACAAGCGCCGTGATCCACGGCAGCGGGCCGAAAAGATCGCGCTCGAGCTGCTCGGGCGTCGAGCCGGAAGGGTCGCCGTGATGGGCGGCCAGAAGCCGGATCATGTCGTTGAGCTCGGGCAGGTCTCGCGGCTGCGCGCTGCGAATGGTCAGAACGGGCGGGCGAAGAAGTGAGATGTCGCTATCGTCTAGCATGGCATTTGCGTCCTTGTTTTTAAATGAGCCGTCAGGACGCTGCCGATACAACAAAGCCGCCTGACGGCGGCTTGTTGACAAAATGATCTGTCTTGGCCGCCCCTTACAGGTACAGCCAAAAATACGAGCAGTTATGGAGCGCGTGCGTGATCATGGGCGCTTACATGATCCGCTTCAGCGCATTTGTCAATGGGGGCTCAATGCTCTGCTTCGCAAAGCCCGTGATCGGACAGCGCCCGGATCACATAGCAGTCCTCGATGCTGTGGCCGTCGCAATGCGAGACGATGCGCTCGAGCTCATGCTCCAGCCGCTTCAGCTGTGCGATCTTAATGCGGACGTCGTCCAGATGTTCGCGGGCAATGCGGTCGGCGCCGACGCAGGGGCGGTCCGGGTGCTGGCTGAGCGAGATCAGCTCCTTGATGGCATCGATCGTCAGACCGAGATCGCGCCCATGGCGGATGAAGGCCAGGCGCTCCAGATCGGCCTTGGAATAGCGCCGCTGATTGCCTTCGCTGCGATCAGGCTCCGAGATCAGGCCCATCTGTTCGTAATAGCGGATCGTCGGCACTTTCACGCCGGTACGCTTGGATAGATCACCGATCGTCAGCATCTCTCGTCTCCGATACCTCCAGAGCAATTCCAGCAAAAGTGCGTAGCCGTTTTGCGCCCGGAATTGCGTAACAAAATGAGAGAGAGCATTTCCATGGCCTCGTCTAAGGCGAAAATCTCTAGTCTCTAGAGCTATATATGCCGCTGATCGCTCGTCTTTGCAAGGGCAGGGAGCAATAGCCATCCATACAACTGGAGATCCGGATGTCCCACATCACACGTCAGCAAGCCAGGCTGTTATTGCGCGTCCGCCGCCTCAAAGTCAGATGGATGCCGTGGAGCGTGCGTTCGAGGCCGAGCGTCCGTGCAGGGAGGTGCTGCATGCGGAAAGCGAACAGGCCCGCTGTCACGCGGTCGATGACCCCGGTTCTCGCCATTGCCGCGCTTCTGCTCGGCAGCCGATTCAGCTGGCCGTCCCGCTCGATTTCATTCTGCAAGGAGAGGATCTGCCGGGCGAAATCCGCGGCGCGATCGAGACGCGGCCGGCCAACATTCACGAACTCTCTCACGTCACCGTTGAAGTCACAGTCGACAAGGCGGCATAAAATCCGGTAGCAATCGGGCCGGCCGGAGGCTTGCCATATTCCTCGCATAGCCCACAATCCGGTCCGATTCTGCTGGAGGCTTTCGAATGCCCATATTGCTCACCCGTCGCCGCCTTGTGGCAGGTTCCGCTCTGCTTGCTCCTGCTCTGACGCTCGCTCCGAAAGCGCTTTTTGCCCAGGCCGCCACCACGCCCGCGCCTGCTCCTCAGGATAATACTGCAATGCCGTCAGACGGACAGTCGCCGGACGGCGATGGCGGCGCGCAGGGCAATACGCAGCTGACCGACGATGTCGACAAGCAATTGGCGGCCCTGGAGAAGAAGATCGGCGGACGACTTGGGGTCTCCGTCCTCGACACGGAGACCAATATTTCGCTCGGAAGCCGCGAAGAGGAACGGTTTCCCCTTTGCAGTACCTACAAAGCTCTTGCCGTCGGCTTCGTGCTGGCGCGGGTCGATCAAGGGGTCGAAAAATTGGACCGCCGCGTCACCTACGGGAAAGACGTAGTGGTAACCTATTCCCCGGAAACCGAGAAGCATGCCGGCACCGAGGGCATGACTGTCGCGGAACTCTGCGGCGCAGCGATCACGCTCAGCGACAACACCGCCGGCAATCTGCTGCTGGAAAGCTTTGGTGGTCCGGCGGCGCTCACGGCTTGGCTGCGTTCAACCGGCGACACGGAGACACGCCTCGATCGCAATGAGCCCGACGTCAACCAAGCGACCAAGGACGATCCGCGTGACACGACCACGCCCGATGCGATGCTGGATACGATCGGCCTCCTGACACTCGGCAACACGCTGTCGGAAACCTCCAGGGATCAACTGGTCAACTGGCTAGTCGGAAATACCACTGGAAATAATCGGCTGCGCGCAGGACTGCCCAAGGAATGGAAGATCGGCGACAAGACCGGCACCGGCAACAATGGCTCATATGCCGATATCGCCGTCATCTGGCCGCCGGAGCGCGGGCCGGTTCTGGTGACGACCTTTGTGGCGGAAACCACGGCGCCTGCCAAGGATGTGGAAGCGGCCTTCGCCGAGATCAGCAAAATCGTCGTCGGCATGGTCGGGCAGTAACGAAAATCCGCTAGATAAAACAAGGCGATGCGATCGAGATGTGAATCAGGATCGCATCGCCTTCATGTAGCGTCGCAATAAGTTCAGACCAAGGACAAGGCCGAGGCTGCGCCGTCTGCTTCTTTCTCGCTGTCGCCATCGGTGTTTCCGACGCCGAGCTTCTGCTTGATCTCAGCGGCAATCTGATCGGTAATCGCCTTTTGGTCTTCGGCCGATAATTGGCTGAAGGATTCTTCCGTCAGCCCGTGTGCTTCCAGATATTGCGCGCGGATTTTCTGCGCGGGCGTCATGTTCGCCCACTTGCTGAATTCGTCCAGAATGTCCTGGTTGGATTTCTTGGATGAAGCCGTCTTGCTGCTGCCGTCGATGGCGCTCGATCCATCGTCTTCTGCACCGCTGCCGTCGGCTGCCGAAGTCGACGTTGCGCCGATCTGGCTAAGCCAGAAAGCCGATGAAATTGAGGAGGGGATGCCGCTACTGGATGCGATCGACGGTCCCTGCGATTTGTCCTGCTGCTCGCCGTCATCAGGCAGGCTGAAGGGCGTGCTGTCGTCGGAATCCGCATCCTGCTGGTTGCTGCGGATCGGGGCGCTGAAATAGTTCTGGGTGCTGCCATGCACTTTCATCGTCATGTCTCCCTATGGGTTGGCGCGACGATGACTCTCCAAGCCTGTCTGGGGCTTATGTCCTAAGTTGTGTCAGGTGCCGCAAAAGGTCTGCAGCACTCGTTCCGAGGGCAACGGTGGCTCGGTGTAGGGTGCGAAGGCAGGCTGATCGTCATAGGGCTTGGCCAATACTTCCAGCAGCGCTTCGAACAGCGAGAAATCGTCGTCCTCGACTGCAGCCTGGATCGCCTGTTCGATTCGATGGTTGCGCGGGATGAACGCCGGATTGACCTTTCGCATGGCACTCGCCCGTGCGCCGGATGACTGAGGGTCCCTGGCAAGGCGCTCGCGCCAGCGCGCAAGCCATGGCGCAACGGCTTGCGGATCGTGGAAGGTCGCCGCGAAATCGGTGACGTCCTCGTCGGCTGCAACGGAGGCGAGGCGGCGGAAGGTCAGTGTGAAATCCGCGCCTTGCTGCTGCATGATCGTCAACAGCGACTGGATGAGATCGAGATCGCCCTCCTCTTCACTTGCAAGGCCGATCTTGCCGCGCATGCCCGAGAGCCAGTGGGCCTGAAAGCGTTCGCCATAAGCTTTGATGACGGTATTCGCCAGTTCGATCGCCGTGTCGACGGATGGATCGATCAGCGGAATAAGCGTCTCACCGAGGCGTGCGAGATTCCATTGGCCGATCGCCGGCTGATTGGCATAGGCATAGCGGCCATTCCGGTCGATGGAGGAGAAGACCGTCGCCGGATCATAGGCATCCATGAAGGCGCAGGGGCCGAAATCGATCGTCTCGCCAGACACGGTCATGTTGTCGGTGTTCATCACGCCGTGAATGAAACCGACATGCAGCCAGCGCGCGATGAGCGTGGCCTGCCGCTCGGCCACGGCCTCCAGCAGCGCAAGATAGGGGTTCGCGCGGTCGCTGATATCAGGATAATGGCGGCCAATGACATGATCGGCCAGAACCTTCAGATTGTCCGTGTCGCCGCGCGCCGCAAAAAACTGGAAGGTGCCGACGCGGATGTGGCTCGCCGCAACGCGCGTGAAAACGGCGCCCGGAAGCACTTCCTCGCGGTAGACAGGCTCGCCGGTGCTCACGGCCGCGAGTGCCCGCGTTGTCGGAATGCCGAGAGCGTGCATGGCCTCGCTGACGATATATTCGCGCAGAACTGGGCCAATTGCGGCGCGTCCGTCACCGCGCCGTGAAAATGGCGTCGGTCCCGGGCCTTTGAGTTGGATGTCGCGGCGTCTACCGTTGCGGTCCTTGACTTCCCCGAGAAGGATCGCGCGCCCGTCGCCGAGTTGCGGCACGAAGTTGCCGAACTGATGCCCGGCATAGGCCATGGCGATCGGCCGCGCGCCTGGCAGCAGCTCGTTTCCGGAGAAGATCGCCGCAGCATCCAGCCTCAAGGCATCGACGTCGAGCCCGAGTTCCCGCGCCAGCAACTCGTTGAACTTGATCAGCTTCGGGGCTGCGACAGGCGTCGGGGCCTGATCCGCAAAGAATTGCGGCGGTAGGCGCGCATAGCTGTTGTCGAAGGCGACGGGTGGCGCACGAAGTGCAGTATCATCGTGAAGAGGAGAGCTCATGTGTATAAGGTAAGGTTGCTGAGGGGGAGGCGCAAGGCGCTTGTTCCAGGCAGGGTTTGACCTAGTTGGTTGACGGCCCGGGGATTTCGTCGGCGAACGAAGCAGTGGCGGTAAGGCCATATGAGCGCCGGCTGAAAATGCTTCGAAACACGGGGGAGAAAGCATGCGTCTGAATCAAGTGACAGTGACGATGCCGGACTTGGATGCGGGATGGAGTTCCTACTCTACTCTTGGTCTCAAGCCTGTGGTCGATGCGCGCCCGCGATATGCACGTTTCGTCTGCCCGGATGGAAACAGTACATTCTCCCTGCATCAGGGCGAAGCAGACGGCGGCGGTACAACTGTTTACTTCGAGTGCGATAATCTGGATGAGGTGGTCCAAAGTCTCAAAGCGGCCGGTATCGGCTTCACAAGCGGGCCTGAAGACAAAAGCTGGCTCTGGCGTGAGGCCGAGTTGTTCGATCCAGGCGGGAACCGGGTCGTCCTTTATTTTGCGGGAACGAACCGGATAGACCCTCCTTGGCGGGTCGCATCAAAGTGATGCTGCGCGTCCCTATCTCGCCTCCAGCTCGCGCGCCATCTCCGCGAGTTTCCGTACCGTGTTGAGATTTCTCGATGTACCTGCCTTCAGCGCCGGCAGCTTCAGTTTCGAGCGTCCGGAACCATCAGGATAATGCACATAGATTTCGCGGCCGGCGATATGCACTTCCTCGCCGCCGGGTGCCACGAGCTTGTCCAGCGCATCCTTCGGCGGTTCATCCGGCAGGAAGCTGACGAGCAGATAGTTTGGCTTGGCATGCGGAAAGGGCGAATTGTCGGCCGCATGTTCCAGTTCCTGGCAGCTACGCAGGATGACGCCCGGAGAGCTTCCCATCTTGCGCGCCAGTGCCTCTTCAAGTCGTGCCTGCACCTTTGCCTCGCCCTCGTCGGAGCGAAAGAGCACATTGCCGCTCTGGATATAGGTCTTCACGTCGGTGAGGCCGATCTCCTCGCAGAGCGCCTTGAGTTCTGCCATCGGCAATGCGCCGGTGCCGCCGACATTGACGGCACGCAGCAGGGCCACAAAGACTGCCATTCGCTCCTCCCGACTTCAGCCTACATCTTGCCCGCGACCTTGATGGCGAAGGAATATTCAAAGGCCACTTCCTCCAGACGCTGGAAACGGCCGGATGCGCCGCCATGGCCGGCATCCATATTCGTCTTCAGCAGGATGGGCGCGTCGCCCGTCGTCTTGTCACGCAGCTTGGCAACCCACTTGGCCGGTTCCCAATAGGTGACGCGCGGGTCGGTGAGCCCACCGAGCGCGAGGATAGGCGGATAGGCCTTCTCGCCGACATTGTCATAGGGGCTGTAGGCGGCGATCTGCTCATACTCTTGCTTGCTGTCGATCGGGTTGCCCCATTCCGGCCATTCCGGCGGCGTCAGCGGCAAGGTGTCGTCGAGCATAGTGTTGAGCACGTCGACGAAAGGCACGGCGGCAATGACGCCGGCGAATTTCTCCGGCGCCATGTTGGCGATTGCGCCCATCAGCATGCCGCCTGCCGACCCGCCCTCGGCGATGATCTTCGCGTAAGAGGTGAACTTCTCTTGATTCAGATAGTCGGCAGCCGCGATGAAGTCCTTGAAGGTGTTGGTCTTCTTCGCCATCTTGCCGTCTTCGTACCAGGCAAAGCCCTTATCCTTGCCGCCGCGGATATGGGCGATGGCATAGACGAAGCCGCGATCGGCAAGCGACAGGCAGTTGGTGTTGAAGCCGGCCGGAATGGTGATGCCGTAAGCGCCGTAGCCATAGAGCAGGCAGGGCGCAGTGCCGTCGAGTGGCGTGTCTTTGCGATAAAGCAGCGTCACCGGCACTGTTTCGCCGTCCCAGGCGGGCGCGAAGACGCGGCGCGTGATGTAGTCTGCGGGGTTGTGGCCCGAGGGCACTTCCTGCGTCTTCAACAGCGTGCGCTCGCGCGTCACCATGTTGTAGTCGAAAAGCTGGCTCGGCGTCGTCATCGAAGAGTAGGAGAAGCGGATGACGTCGGTATCGTATTCCGCAGCCCCCTGCAGGCCGAGCGAATAGGCCTCTTCCTCGAAGGCGATGGAATGTTCTTCGCCAGTGCGGCGATCGCGGATGACGATGCGCGGCAGGCCATCCTTGCGCTCCAGCCAGATGAGGTGGCGCGCGTAAGCCATGTGGTTGAGGATCAGCGTGCCCGGCTTGTGAGCCACCACTTCGCGCCAATTTTCCTTACCCGGTCTGTCGGCCGGCGTTTCCATGATCTTGAAATCCTTGGCGTCGCCGTCGTTGGTCAGGATGTAGAAGACGTCGCCACCTTCGGTGAGCTCATATTCGATCCCCGTTTCGCGCACGGCGACCACCTTCGGCTCGGCGGTCAAGTCGGAAGTCGCGATGATGCGATATTCGCTGGTCTCGTGGTCGTGGATGTCGATGAAGATGTAGTCATCGAGCAGCGAGCCGCCGACGCCCATGAAGAAGCCTGCATCCTCCTCTTCGTAGACGAGCCGGTCCTGCGATTGCGGCGTGCCGAGGATGTGATGATAGATCTTGGACGGGCGATGGTTCTCGTCCTGCAGCGTGTAGAAGAAGCTTTTGCCGTCGGGCGCCCAGACGCCGCCGCCGCCGGTGTTCTCGAGAACATCCGAGAGATCCTCGCCGGTCTCGAGGTTGCGGACCTTCAGCGTGAAATATTCCGAGCCCTTGTCGTCATAGCCCCAGATGCCGAGGCTGTGGTCGGTGGAGTGATCGAGGCCGGAAAGGCGGAAATAGGACTTTCCTTCGTTCTCCTTGTCGCCGTTCAGCAGCAGCTTGCGCTCGCCGCCGTTGCGGGCTTCGCGAAAATAATGCGGCTGCTCGCCGCCGGTGACGTAAAGCGTGCCATAGGCATAGGGGCCGTCTTTGACCGGCACCGAGCTGTCGTCCTCCTTGATGCGGCCCTTCATCTCGCCGAAGAGAACCTTCTGCAGTTCCTTCGTGTCGGCCATTGCCGCATTCATGTAAGTGTTCTCAGCTTCCAGATGAGCGCGGATTTTCGGCGCCAGGATCGACGGATCCTTAAACATCGCCTGCCAGTTGTCGGCACGCAGCCAGGCGTAATCGTCGCTGCGGCTGATGCCGTGACGCGTATCCGCAACAGGATGCTTCGGGGCGGCAGGCGGGGTGGGGAGGTTCTTGAATACAGACACGAGTGCGCTTTCTCTGGAGTGAAAGTCGGATGCGAAGAGAACAGAGAAATAGAGGCGGGCCGCATGAGGTTCAATAGGGAACTCTCCCCTCAAGCTTCATACAAGTCGGGTAAACTACTGTTGATCGACTACGGTATCGCGCATCTTTCATCGCGCGCCAGGGGCGCTGCAGCGCCTTTAAATGCTTCAAGATTCCGCAAATCGATCTCGATCCGAGGAATAGCGCAGTAGGCAGCTTGCGGGAAACCGTTGGGGGGAGCTGCCTTGATGAGACCACAATCTTTATCGAAGTCGGCATACATTGCGTCGACATAAAGGCGGTCGAACCGCCATCCCTGATGGAACGGACGCAACCAAATCCAGAATAATGCAAGGGACCGGTCTTCATGCTGAAACTCGTTGCCATCCTCATTCCATTGGCTGCTGTCGCCAACTCCGCCTTCGCTGTCGATCCGGCAATGAAGAAACAACTGGAGAAGCTTGATCCATCGGAACGCATGGAGCAGGCATGCGATGCAGAGGCAATGAAGCGGATCGGCACGGAAAAGACGGGTTTCAAGCCGGATAAAGTCATCGCTTACACATTCAGCGACCCCGCCATGAACCCGGATTCGATGGATGCGCCGGGTGCGGTCTTCCGCAGCAAGGGCGACTGGTATCATCTCTCCTACAATTGCGTCACTGGCCCGAAGCACATTCATGTCCGGGAGTTGAGCTACCAGATCGGCGAAAAAGTGCCGCGCGAGGCGTGGCAGGAGCACTATCTCTACAATTGACTGACAGGTGCCGTCAGCGCCGCCTCAGAACCTCGACGCGATTGAGCTCCGAGAGGATGAGCTGTTGCACGTCGGAAGGCTGGTGGCGAACAGCGTCCGTGAGATCGCGCAGCGTCGCGCGCAGGCTATGGATCTGATCGACCAGATCCATGACGACATCGACGCCGGGCTCGTTGACGCCCATGGCATTGCCGAGGTCGAGGATAAGCTGGCCGCGGGCAATGTCGGCCTCGCGGAAGTTCCGGCCCTGATCCGTCACCTCCGGCACCACCCAGCCCTGTGAGATCCAGACTTCCAGCACCGTGGTCTCGATTTCGAGGTGCAGTCGAAACTCTCTCTCGTTCATCGCTTATCCTCCCATGGTCTTTCTGGGATCTTGTGTCTTGCCGGCTTCCCATTCCGAGACGAAACGCGTCAGCTCGGGATCCGACGCATCCGGAAGCACGATCTTCAGGGTAACATAGGCGTCGCCATTGTCCTTGCCGCGTACAGGCGCGCCCTTGCCCTTCAGCCGCAATGTCTTGCCCGTGTTGGAATTCGGCTGCAGCGTCACCGTGACGGCGCCGGAGGGAGTGGGAACCCTGATTTTGCCGCCAAGCACTGCTTCCGTCAGCGATATCGGCAGCTCCAGCCGAATGTCGTCGCCGTCACGGGTGTAGAACCGATGCGGACGGACATGCACCGAAATCAAAGCATCGCCGGCTGGCCCGCCATTGAAGCCGGGGTCGCCCTTGCCCTTCAGCCGCAGCGTCTGCCCGTCACGGGTACCTGGCGGTATCTGGACGTCGAGGGCCGGTCCATCAGGCAGGCTGATCTGCTTTTTCGCGCCGTTGATGGCATCAAGAAAGTCGACCTCCATCGTATAGTGACGATCTTGACCCTGCATTTGGGAATGGCCTCGGCTGCGCCGCGAGAAGAAGCTGGAAAACATGTCATCGGCATCACCGAAATCGGCAAAGCCGCCGGTATTCTGATAGGGGCCACGCTGGCCTTCATTGGCGGCGTAGTCGCGATAATAGTTGCGCGGTGCCTGTTCGGCGCCGCTGCTGTCGATTTCGCCGCGGTCGAAACGCGCGCGTTTCTCCTCGTCGCCGACGATGCCGTATGCCGCTGAGACCTCCTTGAATTTGTCCTCGGCCTGCTTGTCGCCGGGGTTGAGGTCTGGATGCAGCTTCTTGGCAAGCTTGCGATAGGCGCTTTGAATATCCTTTTGCGGGACGTCGCGTTTTACGCCCAATACTTCATACGGATCGCGGCTCATGCATGTCTCTCTTCGGGAGCACGGAAAATACGCAGATAGTGTTACGATGGCCTCATATCAATCGTAGCATAGACGCCGACGGGTTGAAGCCCGGAGCGTGATGCTTTCTAAGCCCAGCGTATATCTGATGCGATATGGGTGGGTTTGCCCTCGGTCTGCCATATTTCCGGCGTGTTGCCGGAAGATGGCGAGCGGAGAGGTGGAAAATCCGTGGTGATCCCACGGTCTTCCGTCAGATTAGATTGTCTCGATTCGCCCGGTGGCCGCTTGATGAACCGTTTTGTGCTTGCATCCGCATTTCTTCTCGCTGCCGGCGCTGCTTATGCAGCGCAGCCTGAACAACCGCCGGCAGGCTGGCCGCAACTGCCGCCGAAGGCAGCCGCCCCGAACGTCAAGCTCGTCGAGCCGCATTTGCGCGTCAATCGAGCCGGCAAGGGCGCGCCACGCATCGCGCTCACCTTCGACGCCTGCATGGGCAAGACCGACCCGCGCATTCTGAGCACCCTGGTCGATCAGCGCATCCCGGCAACCATCTTTGTGACCGCGCGCTGGCTGCGCACCAATCCGGACGCATTGAAAGTCTTCCTGGCTCACCCGGATTTGTTCGAGCTGGAAAACCACGGGCAGAACCATATCCCGGCCGTCGACATCCCGACCCAGGTCTACGGCATCCCTGCTGCCGGCTCGCCGGAGGCGGTCGCCCAGGAAGTGAAGGGCGGGGCGGATGCGATGATCGCGGCGGGCATACCGCAACCACGCTGGTTCCGCGGCGCGACCGCCAAATACAGCCGCTCGTCGATCGAGCAGATCCGCGGCATGGGCTACCGGATCGCCGGCTATTCGGTGAATGGCGACGGCGGTTCGCTCCTGCCGGCCAAGATGGTGGAAAAGCAATATGTCTCCGCCAAGGACGGCGACGTCATCATTTCCCATATCAACCAGCCGACGCATGCCGCCGGCGAGGGGGTGGCCGCGAGCATCCTGGCGCTGAAAGCGAAAGGCGTGCAGTTCGTCCGCCTTCAGGACATTCCCGAAAAGGGCGACGACGGCACGACGAACTGATGGCGTGAACCGGCTGGAGTATATCTGTTTTCAACCTGAGTTACGGAAATGCTCTATCCCTTTGTTTTCACGCATTTTCGGCAGCAAACCGCGCCGCTTCTCGTGGAATTGGTTTAACCCGGCAGTTGCGGCTGGGCCTTTTCTTCGATGAAGAGCTCGTCGATCACGGTCATGACAATCAGCGACAGTGGCAGCGCCAACATGGCGCCGACGGCACCCCACATCCATGTCCAGAAGATGATAGCGAAGAAGACGACAAAGGGATTGAGTTCCCACTGACGGCCCATGACGGCTGGAAAGACCAGATTTTCCACAGCGAGGTGGACTGCAAAGAAGGCAATGGCGGGAGCGAGCGCAAAGACTATGTCCGAATGCGTGATGATGCCGGCGATTGCCAATGCAATCGTCATGGTGGTGACGCCGAGAAATGGAATAAAGCTGGCAACGAAGGCGAATACGCCCCAGAGCACCGGCACGCTTAAGCCGCCGACGTAGGCGATAATCGTCATCGCGACGCCGATGCCGGCATAGATCAATGAGGCCGTGGCGAAATAAAAACCCAGCACCTGCTCCACCGCATAGATAATCCTGATTGTCGTCAGTCGCGCCGCCCTGTTTGAGAAGGTCATGATGATCGTCTTGCGCAGGCTGAGCCGGCTAACGAGAAACAGGAGCAGCGCCGCAAAGAAGATCAGGATCTGAACGATGGCCGGGGTGAGGTTGCTGGAAACGACATGCAGGACATTGCCGCTGTTTTCCAGGAGGGTAGTGATCGACATCGGGCCGCTCTGGAAGGTTTCCGGCGAAATGTGCAGCCATTTGAACCGGTCGAGATAAGGCATCAGCCTATCCGCGGTTCGCTGGAAGAAATCGGGAGCCTCCTGCGCCAGCTTCGCCAGCGGCCCGGCAAGCGCATTGATGACGAGGAAAATCGCCAGCGCTACGGCCGATGAGAGGAGAACGGCGTTGAGGACGCGCGGCACACCGAGCTTGCTGAGTTTCTCAGCCGCCAACCCCAGGATCATGCCGACGACGACGGCGAGGGTCACTGGAATGAGAATGATCGACATCATATAAACGCCGGCCAGAGCAAGGATAAGAAAGATACCTATGGTCGCCCACTCGGCGGCGATGCGAAGCTGACCGGTTGGCGGATTGTCCGCCGGTTCGGAAGTGGTTGCGTCGTTGCCATATCCTTGCGACATGTTTTGCCGCCCGCCGGAGTTCCCATCGCGACGCTCCGGTCCGCCTGGCTGGATTCCGGCGTTTCTATCGGTCTCCATGCACTCAAATCCCCGAGGCACGATTGCCTCGAGATTCAAACGCGAAAAAGCCCGTTCCGGTTCCGAAACGGGCTTGCGAAAGCACATTGAACGAAGCGGTCAGGCGACCAGATTAAGGCCTATGCCCCAAGGGTCGCGCAGCGAAATGCCGCCGTCGCGCTTTTCGGTTTTGATCTCATGCTGCTCCAGAGCGGCAACAGCCTTGTCGAGCGAAGCCTTGTCGTTGAAGCGCAAGGTATAATCCGAAAGGCCGGTCATGTGTTCGGAGCGTATGCCGGCGCCGCGGCTGTTCCATGTATTGGCGCCGAGATGGTGGTGATAACCGCCCGTCGCAAGGAAGGTCGCGCCGGGATAGCGCGCCGCCATGACCTTCATGCCGAGGACATCGCGATAGAAGGCGTTCGCTTCGGCGACGTCGCCGACCTGCAGGTGGATGTGCCCGATCGCCGAACCGTCGGCCATGCCGTCCCAGCGGTCCTGCGGAGCGCTTTCGTAGAGTTTCTGCAGATCGAGCCTGAGCGTCGCCATCTCTACCGTGCCGTCGTCGTGGAAGGTCCATTCCTCATGCGGCCGGTCGGCATAGATCTCGATGCCATTGCCTTCGGGGTCGGAAAGATAGATCGCCTCGCTGACGATATGGTCGGATGCGCCTTCGAGCGCGACGTTGTTATGCGCGGCGTGGCGGAGCCAGCGGGCAAGCTCGACGCGGCTCGGCAGCAGGAAGGCGGTGTGAAACAGGCCGGCCGCCGTCCGCGGCGCCCGAGCTGCAGCGCGATCCGTCGTCAGGGTCAGGAGCGGTTGGCCGGCGACGCCGAGCACTTCACCGCTTGCGGTCTTCTCTATCACCTTCAGGCCAAGCATGTCCTGATAGAAGCGGGAGACGAGCGGCAGATCGGTGACGACGAGATGCGATTGGCCGACATAGGCGGGGCGGGTAAGCGCGTAGGAGGGGGCAGTTTCGGTCATGGGCAATTCCAACCTCTACATTTCTAGAAAAGGCAACCGGCGTTGGCGGCAGGTGAGCCGTCAGTGGCGAGCGGAAGGTTTCGCCGGTTGATATGCCTCTTCGATATCCTCTGCCCGCTGTACTTGCCTTTCTATATGGCGGATTTCGATTGTTCACAGAAGGCCAGAAATTGCGGATTGAGCGTTCGCCAAGCGTTGACGATGTAGCTGGTGTCGTTCACGAAGATTGATCGAAATGCCAGTTTGACGCAGTTGCTTCCCCATTTGCGAGGTGCAAGGATCGAGCCGTTACGGAATTTGAGCGTACGAACAAATGACCGAGTACAAAGGCATCCGCTGGGCATACGATCGATACGAAGTGATCGCCGACAGCATCGTCAACGGTATCGGCGTGGTCTTTGCGCTAATCGGTGCGACTGTCCTGATTTTCTACGCGACCGTCTGGAGTTCCTACGGCGCGATTGCTGCCGCCTGGATCTATGGCGTCGGCCTGGTGCTGACGCTCGGCATGTCCTTCACCTACAATCTCTGGCCGGTGTCGCGGACGAAATGGTTCCTCCGGCGCTTTGACCACTCCTTCATCTACGTGCTCATTGCTGCCACTTACACGCCGTTTCTCGAGCGTGGGGCCGAGGATCCGCTGCTATTTGCCATGCTGATCGCCGTCTGGGTTTTCGCGGCATTCGGCATCGTGTTGAAATGCCTGTTCCCGGGGCGTTACGATCGGTTGGCGATCCTGCTTTATCTCGCCATGGGTTGGAGCGGCGTCATCGTTGCCAAGCCGGTTTCGATGCATATTCCTTCCGCATCGATGCTGCTCATCGTCATCGGCGGGGTGATTTATTCGCTTGGCGTCATCTTCCACGTCTGGGAAAAGCTGCGCTTCCAAAATGCCATCTGGCACGGCTTTGTTATTGCCGCCGCCGCCGTACATTACTCGGCGGTGCTCACCTGCTTCAGCCTGTCGCCGGAAGGGTTTTGACGACCTGCGCCGTCGGCGTGCACTTCTTGGTCGGGCGCAGGCTGCGCACCAGGCGCATCACGATGGCGTCATAGCGTTGCATGTCGGATTTCGAGTAATCCATCTGGAAGAAGGCCGCTCCGCCGTTGCAAAGCGCCACGCCGCGCACATAGACGATACGGCCCTGTTTCGTGCCGGAAAAGCTGATGCCGCGTGAATTCGACTTGGTGTAGGAAATCTTCCAGCCTTGATCCCTAGCGAGGGCAACGCGCACATTTGCCTCTTCCACGAAATCGCCATTTGCGAGCGCCGTACCGAAAACCTGCAGCATGGCCGACCGGTCCGCAGGCGACAGCGACAAGCGATTGGCGTCATGGGAAGGGGTCGATAGATGGAAGTCCGACGGCAGTTCGATCGCGTAGCCGAAGCCTGCATCGTCATAGGACCACCACTCGGCGGCAAACGCCGAGGCGGGGCAAAGCAGCAGGAAAGCTATCAGGCGGGCAAGCATTGCGGTTTCCGGAGGCGGGGTCTGCAAACCGGTCAAGAATAGCGCATTTTTTCAGCGGAAATTCCATAGCGATTCTGGAAATGATACAAAATTAGCTCAAATTCGTTACAGCTTCATTGCGAGCCATGCAGGATTGTATGATTTTCCGCCGGGTCGATGCATCTATGCGCGGGCTCCTTCCCGAGCCTCCTAAAGTCTTGCTTCGAAGGGGCTCGATATCCATGGCAACTGCCTGGCTTTGCCCCGTCGAAAAGCGATTTCAGTGGTTTAATACCGGTTTTCGACCGTTTGCACTTGAGGCGATCAACCCATTCGCCTATCCCTGCACTCTAGCTCCGGCTTTGCCGGATTCCGCATGATCGTTCAGCAGGGAGAAGGCATGGCCGGTGTCACGGGCCTGACATTCCTGGCTCTATGTCTGCCGTTTTTGGGTGCGTTGATCGCGCCCGTCTTCGTTCGGCGCCTCGGACACAATGCGGCCTGGTTTTTGGCGCTGCTCCCGGCATTTGCCTTTCTCCATTTCTGCAGCTTTCTGCCTGAGATCGCAGCGGGACAGACGATTCGAGGCGGCTTTGATTGGGTGCCGAGTCTCGGCCTGCGCTTTTCATGGCTGCTCGACGGCCTCTCGCTCACCTTCGCACTGCTCGTCACGGGTATTGGCACACTGATCGTGCTTTATGCCGGCGGCTACCTGAAGGGACATGCGGATCTCGGGCGCTTTTTTTCGTTCATCTTCCTCTTCATGGGCTCGATGCTAGGTCTTGTCGTTGCGGACAGTTTCTTGACGCTGTTCGTTTTCTGGGAGCTGACCTCCATCACCTCGTTCCTGCTGATCGGCTTTGATCATCGCCGGGAGGCGTCGCGGCGGGCGGCCCTGCAGGCGCTGGTCGTCACCGGTGGAGGAGGGCTGCTGTTGCTGGCGGGCCTGCTGCTCATCTGGCAGATCACCGGTCTCGGCTCGATGTCGGAGTTGTTGGGCTCCGGCGATGTCTTGCGGGCAAGCCCGTTCTATCTCACGGCCCTGATCCTCGTGCTCGGCGGCGCCTTCACCAAGTCGGCGCAGTTTCCATTTCACTTCTGGCTTCCCAACGCCATGGAAGCGCCGACGCCCGTATCGGCCTATCTGCATTCCGCTACCATGGTGAAGGCTGGCGTCTATCTCCTGATGCGGCTCAATCCGGTCATGGGCGATACGGCGGCATGGCAGACGATCCTGCCGGTTTTCGGTGCGGCGACGCTGCTGGTCGGCACCTTGCTGGCAATCCGTCAGACCGACCTCAAGCTGAAGCTTGCCTATACGACGGTATCCTCTCTCGGACTGCTCGTGCTGCTGACCGGCTTCGGCACGGATTATGCCGTCGAAGCCGTGGTCCTTTATCTGGTGGCGCACTCGCTGTTCAAGGGCGCCCTGTTCATGGTCGCCGGCATCGTCGATCACGAGACGGGAACGCGTGACATCACGCGCCTCGGCGGGCTGCGTTCGGCAATGCCGCTCACCTTCGCCGCCGCGCTCACCGCTGCCATCTCGATGGGCGGCCTGCCGCCCGCCTTCGGTTTTATTGCCAAGGAGGAGATCTATGCCGCATTGGCGCAGGCCTGGCCATGGGCGGTCGTTTTGACGATCGTCGCCGTCGCCGGCAATGCCCTGATGTTCGCCATCGCCTTTGCCGTGGCGCTGAAGCCCTTTGTCGGGCCTCTGGTCGATACGCCGCGTCATCCGCACGAAGCGCCGCCGCTGTTGTGGCTCGGGCCGGTGTTGCTCGCCTTGCTCGGCCTCGCGGCGGCTCTGCTCTCGGGGGCATGGCATGTCTATGTGACGTCGCCGATGGCCAGTGCCGTTGCCGGCAAGGAACTGCATATATCCGCCTCGCCGATCCCGCATGTCGGTCTGCCGCTGGCGCTTTCGCTCGCAACCGTGCTGGCTGGTATCCTGGTCTATTGGCAGCTTGATCGCGCTCGTTTCGTCATGTCGGTCATCCTGCGGCACCTGGGGCCGGGACCGGATCGTGGTTTCGATGGCCTTATCTCCGGCTTGGTGCGGTTGTCGCACGCGGTCTCACGCATCCTGCAGCCGGGCCGCCTGGAAATCTACGTCACGGTTACATTTCTCTGCCTTGCGGCCATGTTGCTGGTGCCGCTCGTTGTGTATGGCGAGCTTCCGGCTATGCCGGCCCGGCCGAATTTGCAGTGGCATGAGGCGACCATTTTCCTGATTGCCGTCATCGGGCTTGCCTCGGTCGTTCTCGCGCGAGATCGGTTGACAGCCATCGTGTCGCTTGGCATCCAGGGCTTTGCCGTCGCCGTCATCTTCCTGCTGTTCGGCGCACCGGATCTGTCCTTCACGCAATTCATGGTAGAGACCCTGTCCGTCGTCATTCTGGCGATGGTGATGACGAGGCTGCGTCTTTCGTCGGCCGATCGCCGTCCGCCGCTGAAAATGTTTGCCCATGCCTTGCTCGCGATTGGCTGCGGGGCAGGCTTCTCGCTTCTCCTGCTGAAGGCGACGCAGGCTCCCTTCGATCTGACGCTGACTGCATTCTTCGACCGTTACTCGAAGCTGATCGCCCACGGCGACAATGTGGTCAACGTTATCATCGTCGACTTCCGCGGTACGGATACGCTCGGCGAGATTGCCGTCGTTGCCATGACCGGACTGGCCATCCTGGCGTTGATCCGCATCCGTGCGGGCGGTGAGCGCAAGCTTGCAGCCAACGATCCGGACCGTGAGGAAAAGGCCGATGTCGAAAATAGAATGGAGGCCGAGCGCTCGTGAACACGCTGATCTTTCGGACCGCCGCACCCTTTCTGACCGCATTGATGCTGCTCTTTTCCGTCTTTGTCCTGCTGCGCGGTCATAACGAACCCGGCGGCGGTTTCATCGGCGGTCTGATCGCCGCATCCGCCTTCGCGATTTATGGCATTGCCTGCGGCGTGACTGCGGTGCGCCGCGCCATCGTCCTTCATCCGTTGACGATCGCCGGGTTCGGCCTGCTGGCGTCGACGCTTGCAGGCTTCCTGTCCATCGTCTTTGGCGTGCCCTTCATGACCGGGCTGTGGGTCTATCCGCATCTGTTCGGTGTAGAAGTGGCGCTTTCCACGGTGATGCTCTTCGATATCGGGGTCTATCTGGTCGTCGTCGGTGCGATCACATCAATTGCGCTTGCGCTCGAAGAGCGGGAGGTCGACTGATGGAGGCTGTTTTTGCCGTTCTTGTCGGCCTGTTCTTCTCGGCGGCGATTTATCTGATGCTGTCGAAGTTTTCGATCCGCATCATGCTCGGCATCGCCATCCTCGGCAATGCCGTCAATCTGCTGCTCTTTACTGCGGGCAGGATAACGCCCGAAGTGCCGCCCATCATTCCGCAAGGCGCCAGCACGCTCGATCTGTCGGCGGCCAATCCGCTGCCGCAGGCATTGATCCTGACTGCCATCGTTATTTCCTTCTCGTTCCTGGCCTTTCTGCTCGTCCTGACTTACAGGGCCTATCAGGATCTCAAGACGGACAATACCGGCGAGATGCAGGCAGCCGAACCGGACGAGCGGCCGCTGCCGCCCCTGGGGTACTGACGAATGGCCGGACCGACCGATATTCCCGCCGATCTTTCCGCCGCACTGGTTGCTGCACCGGTGCCGCTCGCGCATTGGCTGGTCATCCTGCCGGTTGGCCTATGCATCGGCCTTGGCGCCATTCTTCTGATGCTGCGCAACCGCACCGAATGGCATCCCTGGATCGCCATTCCCGGACTGCTGCTCCTAGTGCTGGCCGACGCCGCCTTGCTTTACAGGGTCGTCGTTGATGGACCGGTAACGATGGTCATGGGACGCTGGCTGCCGCCTTTCGGTATCGCCTTCAGCGTCGATCTTCTCAGCGCGGCTCTGGCTCTGACCGCGGCGATCGTGGCACTGGCCGCCGGCATTTACGCACTCGCAGAAATCGGCACCAGCGGCCGCCGCTACGGCTTCTTTCCCTTCCTGATGCTGTTGCTCGCGGGCGTCAGCGGTGCCTTCCTGACCGGAGACGTCTTCAACCTCTATGTTTGGTTCGAAGTTCTGCTGATTTCGTCCTTCGGCCTGCTCATCCTCGGCTCGGAGCGGGAGCAGATCGACGGAGCGCTGAAATATGCCGTGCTGAACCTGATCGCCACCACGCTGTTTCTGATATCGGTCGGCTATCTCTATGCCGTCTTCGGCACGCTCAACATGGCCGATATTGCCGTCAAGGCGAGGGCAGGCGGCAACACGGCGCCAATGATGACGCTGGCTGGCCTGTTTCTGCTGGCCTTCGGCATGAAGGCCGCCGCCTTCCCAGTCAATTTCTGGCTGCCCGCTTCCTACCACACGCCGCGCATCACCGTTTCGGCGCTCTTTGCGGGTCTGCTGACCAAGGTCGGCGTCTATGCGCTCATCAGGGTCCTGGTCATGCTGCTGCCGGTCGAGCGCGCCGAGCTTGGGCCTATGATAACGGTTGTTGCCATTGCCACCATGCTGGCCGGGGTACTGGGTGCGCTCGGGTCGAGCGATATTCGCCGTTTGCTCGGCTATATCGTTATTTCCGGCATCGGCACGATGTTGGCGGGCGTTGCGCTTGGCGGTGCCGATGGTCTCAGCGGCGCGATCTTCTATGCGTTCCACTCGATGGTGTTGATGACCGCGCTCTATCTGATGGCCGGTCAAGCCGCCCGGCTCGGTGGCAGCTTTTCGCTCACCGCGCTCGGCGGGCTTTACCGGCGAAGCGGCTGGTTCGCCGGCCTTTCCCTGATACTGTTCTTTGCCGTCAGCGGCCTGCCGCCATTTTCCGGCTTCTGGCCGAAAGTCGTGCTGGTGAAGGCGTCGTTGGCGGCCGGAGCCTGGTGGCTCGCGGCGGCAATCCTGCTCGCGGGCTTCCTGACCACGATCGCTTTCGGTCGGGTCTTCCTGCTGGCTTATTGGCGGCCGGCTGCGGATGAGGGGATTATGGCTTCGGAGCCGATCAGGTGGCAGGCGGGGCTGCCGCTCATTGCCCTGACTGCCCTCGTCATTGGCTTCGGCGTGTTTCCGGAGAGGCTGTTGCAGTTGACGCAGGTGGCCGCTGCCGGACTGGAGCAACCAGCCGCCTATCTGCATTCGGTCTTCCCGCAGGCGGGGAACGCGCAATGATCCTCCTGGTCTTCAATCTCCTGCTTGCCATCGTCTGGGTCGCCATCACCGGCAGCGCATCGTTCCTCAACCTGGTATTCGGTTTCTTCCTTGCCGCGCTCGCACTCACCGTCGTGCGATCGTCCTACGGAGGCACGCTCTATCTCGGCCGCGTTCGCCGCATCCTCGCACTGCTGTTGCTGTTCCTATGCGAGCTTGCCAAATCGGCTTGGGCGGTCGCCGTCACGGTCATGAGCCCAAGGATGGACGTGAAGCCGGGGATTTTCGCCTTTCCACTGACCGTGGAGCGTGACTTCGAAATCACTTTGCTCGCCAACCTCATCACGCTGACACCCGGCACCTTGTCTGTCGATGTCTCGGAAGATCGCAAGACCTTGTATGTCCATGCGCTCGATTGCTCCGATCCGGACGCCATCCGGCGAAGTATAGCCGATGGTTTTGAGCGGCGGATCATGGAGGCTTTCCGATGATAGCGGCATCCGTCGTTTCGGCCGCGGCAATGATGGCTCTAGGCATTTTGAGCCTGGCATTTCTGTTCACGGTCTATCGCGTCGTGACAGGCCCGACTTTGCCGGACCGGATTCTGGCGCTCGACATGCTGGTGGCGATCGCGATCGGCTTCATTGCTGTCATCGCCATCAAGACAGGCTTCATGCTCTACATCGATATCGCCATCTCGCTTGGCCTTGTCGGCTTTCTCGCGACCGTTGCCTTTGCTCGATTTATCATCACGCAGGGGCAATCTAGTTCCTCTAAGCAGCCTCTCTCGGATCAGGGTGGTAAGGGCGAATCGCTTGGCGGAAGGACGCGCAAACATGGCAAACGGCGTAAGGGAGGGCGTTAATGGATCTGGTTTGGGCGATTATCGTGGCCGTCATTCTTGTCGGAGGTGCGCTGTTCGCGCTCATAGCCGCCATCGGTATCGTGCGCCTGCCCGATCTCTACAGCCGCATGCATGCGGCGTCGAAGGCCGGGACTGTGGGCTCGGGACTTCTACTGCTAGCAGTCGGCATTCATTCACAGGATTTGTCGATTCTGGCCCGCGCTTTAGCAGGTTTCGTCTTCTTCGCGTTGACTGCGCCGATCGCTGCACATCTTCTTGCACGCGCCGCGCATGAAGCTGGGTACAGGTTGACGGAACCTTCCGTACGGGATGAACTACTATTGCAACGAAGAATCGCGAAACGCGGGTATGGAAAGAAGGGCTAACAAACGCGGAGATTGAAGAAGAAGCAACGCAAGTTCGCCTCTTTAGTTACCTGCTTTTTTGTAGATGAAATTTTTGCAAAGAAATGTTGGGATTAAAAACTGGACATTTGGGTAAAGAGTGCTAATTCAGATTCAAGTAGAGTTCTGATGTTGAATTAGTCTCGACCGGGTTTAAGCTCACAATGCTCTTAACTTTCTTTTGGGAAAAGCTGGGCGAAACTTTCTTCCGGTTAACGATTGGAGATCACCTTTCGCGATCGCTAATCCTAACATCAGGCGGCATTAGACGGTTTTCCTCGCATGAAGTCTAGGGGTGGATTTCCTGCGGTAAGAAATATGGCGTTATGCACCGTTTTTTGTCGGTCGCTGCTACGAATGCGAGCAATACGTTTGTGCGGATTGCTCGGCGCTACGGGAACTTGATGATCAACAGATTTCTGGGATGAGCGCAGATCTTATAGCAACGCTGTACCTGCGCGCTCTGTGGGGCGCGGTGCAGCAAGCAAGCCGATGAACAGGAGAACACAATGTCAGACGCGGCCCTTGGCAATGGGCAGGAGTTACTGGTTGAACTGACTGCCGACATCGTTGCGGCCTATGTCAGCAACCATGTCGTACCGGTCAGTGACCTTCCGAATTTGATTTCCGACGTACATTCCGCTTTAAGCAACACGTCCGCCCCGGCCCCTGCCGTTGCTGTCGTGGAAAAGCAGAAGCCGGCCGTATCGGTCCGCAAATCGGTCCAGGATGACCAGATCACTTGCTTGGAATGCGGTGGCAGCTTCAAGTCGCTGAAGCGTCACCTGATGACCCATCACGGTCTCTCCCCGGAAGAATATCGCGAAAAGTGGGATCTCGCCGCCGACTACCCGATGGTAGCGCCCGCTTACGCAGAAGCACGTTCCCGGCTTGCGAAAGAAATGGGTCTTGGCCAGCGCCGCAAGCGCGGCTCCCGCTAAGAGTTTCAGCGGTTTTCAAAACCCGGCTTTCGAGCCGGGTTTTGTGTATCGCCGCTAAGTAGCGGCGGCCTTGCCGGTGATGCGGTGACGGAATCTTGCAAGTGCGCCGACTTGAATGCTCTGGCGCATGGCTCGGAATGGAAAATGCTCCGAGCTTTTCCGAAGCAGTTTAGGCCGCAGTCCTGATGCTTGCTTCTTCGCGGATGCGCTTGATCATCGAACGCAATCCGTTGGCGCGCTGCGACGAGAGATGCTCGACCAGGCCGATCTTTCCAAAGACGTCGAGTGCATCGAGTGCGGCGATCTCCGAGGCCGGCTTGCCGGAATAGGTGGCGAGCACGATCGCCACAAGCCCACGGACGATATGCGCGTCGGAATCACCCTCGAAGGTCAGTATCGGGTTCTCCGGATCTCCGGATGCATGTGTGACGAGCCAGACCTGGCTTGCACAGCCCTGCACCTTGTTTTCCAGTGTCCGCTTATCATCCGGCAGATCGGGCAGAGCCTTGCCGAGTTCGATCACATAACGATAGCGATCCTCCCAGTCTTCCAGGAAGGAAAAGTCATCGATGATCTTATCAAGCGCAGCCATTGTATCTGTCCACATTATCCGTTGACTTTGGATATAGGCGAAACGGCTGATGATTTGAACCCACGGCAAAAAAGAACGCCGCGGGCATCTAAGGGCTCGCGGCGTCGGATTGGGGGAGAAGGAGACGTTTCAGGTTCGCGGGCGCGGCTTCGGTAGCGGTACGGAATCGGGCAGCCGCACCGTCCCGGTCACGACCACATCGGCCGTCTCGGTTCCTATAATGCGTCTTGCAGGCATCGGCTGCGTCGTGGCGGCAATCTGCTCGGCACTGGCATGCGCCGCCGTTGCAACGTTGGCAGGTGCATTGGAGGACTGATCCTTGAAGTGGCGGCCGAGCATGTCATAGGCGACGCGGGCACCGTCGCCGACCTGATATCCAAGTGCCGTCAGCGTTTCGCCGCCCTTGACGCAAACCTCTGGCTTTTCGGTACACATGGCGCCGACATATTGAACGACGCCCGAGGCGGCCGAAATCGCATCGGAAACCTGCAGGGTCGCTTCGCCAGCCGGCCTCGGCGCGCCTTCGGGCTTGGCGAAGATCGGCAGGAACATGAGAACCAGCGAAAACCAGAACCCCGCTCTAATCAGAAACCACATTTTCCTGCCCATCCTCTCTGTCTGTCGGCGCAATCGCCGATTCGGACTTCATTCGTCCGATGTGACTTGACCCTATCCGGCAGAGGACAACATTGCTTTGCAAAACTCGGCGGCTTTTTCGGCAAATTTGATTCAAATTTTAGCTTTCCGATTTCGCCCGGCATTTCGTTCAAATTGTAGCGATTGCTGTTAAGCATGTCTCGCCCTATCCGCCTGATATGCAGGGCTTTGCGGCTCCACGCTTCGCCGAAAAAGTTAACGCGCGGCGGAAATATGAATAAAATCCGTTGCTTACCCGCTGTTAACCACAAAAAACAAAGGTCTCGCATTCTGCGCCAAAACGGGATTTTGGAGCTTTTTCGGCCCATCGGCGGGTTCTCTCTTTATTCTTTCCTTAAGTCGCGAAGGCCTATTGTGCAGTCCAATAAGTGACCGTTTTGACGGGTTGTAGTGTGCGCGTATTGAGTGACATGGCAGTCGGGGCTGTAGCCTTCGTGGATCGGGTGAGCGGAAGCTGGCTCTCCGGGACGAGTGGTAATGGCGAAGTCCGGACGCAGGAGCTGGCGATTCTTCGCCGGCTTGCGCTTGCCTCCTCGGTGGCGCTTTTTGCCGTACCGGCAGGGCTTTCCTTCATCACCAGCCCAGCCGTGGCTCTGCCAGCCGGTGTGGCGACCGTATGCGCTGCGTTTCTGTTTTCCGCGGTCGGCAGCATCGCGCTGTCGCGCCAGCGGCCAGCCGCTCAATCTTCCGAAGCCGTTCTCGTCGAGCATCGCGACCTGATGTTGGAAGCTGCTTTTGGCCTCGTATTGTTGCTCGATCCGCAGGGGAACGTCACCACCGTCGGCGGCCGCGACCGGGCCGAGTTCCTGGGCTGGATGCGCGATCCGACGGGTCGCGGCTTGATCGAGCAGATCCATGTCTCGGATCGGATCGTCTTCCTGCAGGCCATCGATTTGCTCCGCCAGGGTAAGGACGCCTTCTGCGTCGACCTCCGGCTGGAGCGCTCCGCCGTCATCGGCAGCGACCAGCAGTTCGTCCATGTTCGCGTGGAACTGACGGCGCGCCGCGATGTCGATGGCCGGCTGATCGCGATCGTCAGCCAGCTTCGCGATATCTCGCAGGATCAGCAGCTTCGTGAGGATGCTGCCCGCAAGGCGGCAGAGGCCGAATCGGCCAATGACGCCAAGTCGCGCTTCCTTGCCGCCGTCAGCCATGAGCTGCGCACGCCGCTCAATGCGATCCTCGGCTTTTCGGATATCCTCAGCGGCGAATATTTCGGTAAGCTCGAAAACAACCGCCAACGCGAATATGTCGGCCTGATCCGCCAGTCCGGTGCGCATCTGCTGTCGGTGGTCAATACCATGCTCGACATGAGTAAGATCGAAGCCGGCCGCTATGAGCTGATGATGGAAGCCTTCTCGATCGAGGATTCCATTGCGACATGCGAAGCGATGCTGGGACTGCAGGCGAAGGAAAAGGGACTTACTCTTTCGAGCCGCATTCAGCGTGGTCTCGGCGATGTCGTGGCTGACCAACGGGCCATCCAGCAGATTCTGATCAACCTCGTCGGCAACGCGATCAAGTTCACCGATGCGGGTGGCGCGGTCACCGTCGATGCAGCGTTGACGGACGGTATGCTGAAACTCTCGGTCGGCGATACGGGCATCGGTATTGCCAGCGAACGGCTGGCCTCCCTCGGGCAGCCTTTCGTGCAGATCCAGAACGATTACACCCGTCGCTATGCAGGCACCGGCCTTGGTTTGTCGCTCGTCAAGGGGCTCGTCGCCCTGCATGGCGGCAGCTTCTCCATCGCCAGTGCTCCGGGCGAGGGCACGGTGATCACAATTCTCATTCCGTTCGACGGTTCGGGCGCCTCGGCTGTACAACAGCCTGTGGATGTCAATCGCCCGGTCGATTTTCCGCCGCGTCTGAAACATACTGTGGAGATAAGTGAAGGGCGAAAAGAGGAAGGGATGGATGGCGCCGCAAAAGCGAAAATCGCCTAAGGGAAGAGGCAAAGGCAAACGCAAGCAGCCTGGGTTCGCTTCTCGCGGAGTGGTCGCCCTGGGCAGCCTCAGCCTGCGCGGCGGCACCGCGCTGGGCGGTCTCGGCCTTCGCGGAGCGGGTGTGTTTGCGGGCCTGGTCGGCGGCGCGGTCGGTCGGCACCCTGCCATCGCCGGCGGCATCGCGCTCTTTCTCGGCGTTTTCGGCTTCGTTACGGCAAATGCGCTTTGGTATCAGCCCGGCACGCATCCATCGCCCTTGCTGCGTACGCGTGATCCTGCGTCTCCCTATCAGATCCCCGGCCGCAAATCGTTCCTGCATGCGCAGCAAACTGATGCCGGCAATGTTACGACATTCCGCATCGAGCGGCAGGATTCCACCGCGGCCGCACCTGCCGCCGGCAGCCCGCCTGCCTCTCAGTCTGCAGCCGCGCCAGCGAAGTTGATTGCCGACGTACAGTCCGAGCTGATCCGTCATGGCCTCTACGATGGCGCTGCAGACGGCGTACCGGGATCGCGCACCGCAGCCGCAATCCTCTTCTTTCAAGAAGCGTCCGGCCTACCACAGACGGGTGCACCGACGCCCGAGCTTCTGGCGGCCTTGAAAGCCAGCAAGGCTGCGGGAGGGCCGCCGTCCGCCGCCGTCACCAAGGCAAACACCGCGGCCATTCCTGCGCCGCGCCCGGTCAACGTGTCTGCTACTGCCGATGCAATCGATCCGGTGGCCGCCGCCATACAGAATGCCGACAAGACCTTGAGGACCGGCGCCGTTGCACCGAAACCCGTGTCGAGCGATCCGGTCACCAAGGTCAATATGGTCATGCAGATTCAGAAGGGCCTGAGCAACATCGCCTATAGCAATGTCAGCATCGACGGCGTCGCCGGCGAACAGACCAAGGCCGCCATTCGCCGCTTCCAAAAGCACTATCGTCTGCCTGAGACCGGTGAGCCCAACATGGTGGTGCTGAAGAAACTTCAGGATATCGGCGCGCTTTAATCCATCGCTTCAATTGCCTGACAAACTGCTCGACGCTATAGCTCGATCATGAGATTGCGCAGCGACATCTTCGTTTCCGCCATGACGCGCCGGATGTTTGCCCGGGGCGATTTTGCCGCCGTCGAGCGAAAGGGCGAAGAGCAGGCGGGAGCGATCTTCATCCGGCAACGTTTCCGCGATGGTCTGGAAACCCTCTATGCGCCGGCGCCGCAGAGCTTCTTTGACGGGGAAGGGGACACAGGGCGCCTGTTCGAGCTTCGCGTCGATCGGCGGCAGCCGGAGCAGGTTCGCGAGACGCTCGATCGAGAACTGAAGTTCGATCCGGATCTGTGGATCATCGAGCTGGAGACGGACGACATTGCCGATATCGTCCCATTGGCCGAACTGCGCCGCAATCCCTTGGATTGAGGCCGCCAAAGCATGCCGTGCAAAAGTGCGGCGCGGCGTTACGGCAACGGCATAGGCAAGATCGAAGACCTAAAGCGAATCTTGAAGATCACCAGGTGCTTCAACGCTTGCCGGCCACTCTCAGTTCGCGGATCGAAACGGACTTGGCGCCGAACAGCGGGGCGGCGGGGCGAGGTGCAACGCTGTCCTGTGGGAGATAGGTATAGCTGTCGGCCCGACGCCAGGCTTCGACACGGCTCTGGCTCTCTTCGGTGTCGATGCCGTCAAGCACAAGCCACGCACGGCTGACGCTGCCGTGGCTTTCAGCCAGATGTGGATAGAAGCGCTCGAGCGAATAGACCGCATCCGCGATACCCATTCCGAGGCTTACCAGCGTGACGGCCAATTGCTGTCCCGACGTGTCGAGCATGATGCGTTCCGCCAACCATTGGCTCGATGAAAGCGCATCGGCAAGCGTAGTCGCAAACTGCAGAGCGTCGCGCTCTCGTGCGAAACGAACGAGTAGCGCTTCCTGCATTTCTCCTAGGCTGCGCAGGCCGAGACGATCCCTGTCGTCCCGCGCCAGATGACGCGCTGCCTGTTTGATCTGCATGCGCAGCGCTTCTTCGCGCGCCAGGCGATCGGTTTCGATCGTCTCGACTTTCACCATGGGCGCATTCATCGCGGCGTCCTGCATAGCCATGCCGCGATCCGGCTCAGCCTGATGCAGGCCGACGAGCGCGTCGATCACCTTGGGTGACAGCGACGGCCTGCTGACGATCGCACGGGCATGGGCTGCTCCCTGCGTCCGGGCAATGGTGATCAGGGTGTCGTCATCGATCGCCTGAGAACCGGTGAGGAAGGGAGCGGCAATCGAGATCGGTTGACAGCCGATGAAGAGGGCGACTGCCTGTGGCACGGTCGGGCATTGGGAGAGGGCCGCTACTGCCTGGCGCTTTGCCTCCTCCGAGGAAGCTTGGAAAACCGGCGTGAAAAGTTCAGCGAACTGGCGAAGTTCCGATTTGGACGGGTGCCCCATGCCTTCAAAGCTGGTGATCGTCGCCATCAGAACCACGTCCTTTTTCCGGACTGTTGCAGGCTCTTCAAGGTCTCGAAACCGGTCACGCACGCAAACACCCACACTGATACGCAGAACAAAAACACGGGGAACCGGATCATCGACGGCCGATGTTGCCGCACCATCTTCCGATCGTGTCGAGTGACGCTTCCCGGTAGCGGGGCGTCCGCGGCAACGATTGGCGAAACGGGCATGGACACGGCCGTCCTTGTCTGGCTTTCGGGAAAGACTAAGGCCGGTTGGGTTAATGGTTCGTGAAAACTTTATTAAAATCCGAATAAAAATTGCGCGTTAAGCTTGCGCGAATGAAACCGCGGCGTTTCTGCGGAATAGGGCGGTGATCAGAGGCTATGCCCGGCCATAGACCGCTTTCGCCGCAGGGTTGCTCGTTTCAGAATTCAACTTATGAGAGTTTCGGCTCGGAGGGCGCCAGTTGCCTCCGCAGGCTTATCCACAGCGAGATGCGCTTGGAGTGGCAACGCCCGAAACGGCGCTTAGATGCCCCTGTGTTCACGCAGAGCCGTCAGGAGTTTTTCGGAAGTGTTGTGGCCGGATTGGAAAAGGCCGAGCGCGGCTGTTGCTGCGAATTGTGCTTCGGCGCTTTTGATGTCGATGCGCCTCTCCTGGCACCACTCATCGAGCGCGCCACGCAGGACCATGACATCCTCTGGAGAGAAGACGGAGTTGCCCGTCGCAAACATGTTTCGCCCTCGATTAGCGATCTTACAATACGTTAATTTTTCGTGAGCGCAAATAATATTTGCGTGACGCTTTTATGCAACGAATTCAGGGGCGGTGCACTTCTCGTCTACACCGATATTGAAAATAAGAGACTGATATTATTATATTTATTCAGAAAGCCGGCATTCAATATTTTTCCGCGGTGAATGAAACCAAAGCCGCCATCGCCGCGTTAATAGAGCATGACGACACGTGCGACGGATGACGTGCGACGAAGATTAGCATTCTGTTAACTGCGATATGTCTGAATTCCGAAGAAAGCAGTTGTTTGCAGAGTGTAATCACATGCAGTGAAGGCATGGGAACCGATAGCGGGGCCTATGCCGAGGCGTTCCTGAAATGCCGCGAGAAGGCGTAAATGTCCCTTGTTTTAACCGGAGAGGATAGGGTTGAGAAAGGGAAGCGCTAGCCTGCCTTGGTGGCGGGTAGGGTGAAATCAGTCGCAAGTTCATCCGTCTCGAGACGTAAATGGAGACGAGAATGGCAAAGATAGTATCTCTTTCCGATTGGCGATTGCGCCTGCCGCCTCGCGCCCAGAAGGAGCCGGTGGAAGCGAGAATATTGCTGTTTACCGGGGTGCGTTACGAGCACTTGGACACTCCTACTCACCGTCCGGGAGCTGGACCCAAGCGGGTGAAAGGCAAGTAACGCGCGCCTGACGAAATCCGTTGGTACGCGAAACCCGCACCTATCGCTTGCTACGGGTCACCCTGCGTTGCCGGATGTGGCGATCGAAGGCGCTTGCATCGTCGCCCATTGGTTTCAATTGTTGCTGAACTCGTCGCAGCCGGCTTGCGACAGAAATTCTTTCGCCGCATCGTTGAAGCTTGTCTGCGGGGCCATCGTGCGCAGAACCGCATAGCCTTGAGCATGCGGAGCCTCCACCAGGATCGATTGCGCAAGAGCCGGCGGCAGCGCCTTGCGTATTCCCGTCAGTTGGACAGGAGAGGCAAGCAACAGGTCGAGAGCGCCGCCGACGGATGTGCGGTCGCTCATGCTGAACACCTCGTTAGACGCGGCATCATAGACGGCAAGGGACCAGAACGGCACCTTGCCCTTTGCGGTCAGA
Organism: Martinezella lusitana; assembly: GCF_014207095.1. GTDB lineage: Bacteria > Pseudomonadota > Alphaproteobacteria > Rhizobiales > Rhizobiaceae > Rhizobium > Rhizobium lusitanum_B. Next base: position 396,242 of record NZ_JACHBG010000001.1, read on the forward strand.
TGCACCGGCTTGTCTTCTATATCGTATGCGCAGACAGCAGTGCGAATATAGGGGTCGGTATTGGATAGTCCCGCGTCGTCATCCGCTTCGTCGAGCACGTAGAAATGGTTCTCGTCGCCCTCGTCGGATACACGCGTATAGGCATCGCGGTCGGAGAAATGCGGCAGCGCCAGGATGATGACGATGTGCAGCAGCGCCGCGCCGAAAAGACCGGTCAGAATGGCGAAAGCATATTTAAACATTGCCGCACCCGATTTTCTCGAGTTTCGGCATGGTGAGGTCGATCAGACCGGAACTGCTTGCCGCCGGGGAATCCAGAAGCGTCCAAACAAGCCGGAAATTGCCGGCGGTGGGCAGGGCAAGCCAATTGCCCGCCTGCGCATTCGGCGAAACGGTGATGCTGAAGCTTGAATCCGGATTGCGCAGCACGACCCATGAATTGATGGTGGAGGGGCGCCCGGCGGTCGCTTCGATCGGCTGGCCGTCATTGCCGGCGATGAACAGCGTCCAGAGCCGCGCCGGCGGCGTCTGGCCGCTGATGCGATAGCTGCAGCTCGTCGTCAATCTCGCGCGGCCATCGTCGTCTGAGGCGGTAAAGACCAGTCCTTCGGCAGTTCCATACAGCAGCCGGCCGGCACGGGCGCGATGCGACTTCGCGTAAGGGTCTGCATCCGCTGTCTGCATTTCCGGGAACGCCTGCCAGGCGCCAAGCTTAATGGCGCCGAAACCGGATGTCGCATTCAGCGCAAAGAGCGTGAACATGATCCCGCCGCCGAAAGCGATCAGCAGCGAAAGCGCAACAAGAAAGGGAACTCGGAACACCCTGGGATCGTCCTCGTGACAAATCGATATCGATTTATTCCTGATTCTGACCGCAGGGGGAAGGGCGGGACGCCCGTGTAGGGAGTTATGCCGGCTTAGCGGTCGCTATTTCGCCGCTGCGAGCTTCTGGGCTTCGAGCGGAGCCGCGCCCTTCAGCTTTTCACCGATATCGCGCAGGACCCTCGTCGAGTCCACCGAAAGCGAGCGAGGGCGCACGAGCGGTGGCAGGCTGCCATTTGCCGGATCCGCCGGCTTCTTGGCGGATGCCGTCTGCGGCTTTTGCGCGGGGAACGGATCGCTGATCCCTGGAATCGGCTTCAGCACGATGCCCTGATGGGCATAGTCCATGATCTTCTTGAAGGTCATTGCCGGAAGAGTGCCGCCGGTCATGTTGTTCGTCGATGTATAATCGTCGTTGCCGAACCAGACGGCGCAGGTGTAATTGCCGGTAAAGCCGATGAACCAGGCATCGCGATAGGCTTGCGTCGTGCCGGTCTTGCCGCCGACGACGATGCCGTTGTCCAGAGCCGCCTTGCGGGCGGTGCCGATGACCGGAACCTGCGTCAGCATCTGGTTCATATAGGAATTGGCCTTTTCGCTGAGCACGCGCTTGGCAGGCGGCTCGTCGTGACCGAAATCATAGAGCACCTTGCCGTCATAGCCGGTGATTTGCTCGATGCCGTGGCGTCTCGATTGCATGCCGTCGGCAGGGAAAACGGAATAGGCCGTCGCCTGGTCGAGCACCGTCACCTCAGACGTGCCGATCGGAATGGTCTTGTCGTTGCGGATCGGCGTTTCCACGCCCATGGCCTTGGCCATCTCGCGAATGGGCTGAATGCCGAGCTTTTCCTTGGCCAGACGCACCGGGATCGTGTTGATCGATTGCGTGATGGCCGTCGTCAGCGTTATCTTGCCGGCATAGCGGTTTTCGTAATTGTGCGGGCTCCAGTTGCCCCAGGAGATCGGTGCGTCCACGACGACCGAGGTCGGGGTCATGCCGCTCTCCATCGCCACGGAATAGGTGTAGATCTTGAAGGAGGAGCCAGGTTGACGCAGCGCCTTGGTCGCGCGGTTGAATTGGCTTTCACCATAGTCGCTACCGCCGACCATGGCGCGGACGGCGCCGCCGTTTTCGATCATCACGCTCGCGCCCTGCTTGGCGTGGTAGCGCTCGCCATATTCCATCAGGCTCGATTGAATCGAATCCTCCGCTGCCTTCTGCAATCCCATGTCGATGGTCGTGCGGACGATCAGCGAGCGTTCCGGGAAGCGGGTGGCAAGCCGCTGCACTTCATCAAAGGCCCAGTCGAGGAAATAATCGGGAGATTCGATTTGTGCGCGATCGACGACCGAAGCCGGGTTGCGCCGGGCGGCGATCACCTGCCCCTCGGTCATCAATCCGCTCTGCACGAGGTTGGAGAGCACGTCGTTGGCACGGGCACGCGCCGCCGGCAGATTGACATGCGGCGCATATTTCGCCGGCGCCTTGAAAAGGCCTGCCAGCATCGCGGCTTCCGCCAGATTGACGTCGGTGATGCTCTTGCCGAAATAGAATTGCGCGGCCGCCGCCGCACCGAAGGTGCCGCCGCCCATATAGGTGCGGTCGAGATAAAGGCTTAAGATCTCCTTCTTCGAGAGATTGGCCTCCAGCCAGATCGCAAGGAAGGCTTCCTTGATTTTGCGCTCGATCGAGCGTTCGTTGCTGAGGAAAATGTTTTTGGCGAGCTGCTGTGTCAGCGTCGAGCCACCCTGAACGACGCCGCCGGCCTGCGCATTGACGGTCACGGCGCGGAACAGGCCGATCACATCGATGCCGAAATGGTCGAAAAAGCGCCGGTCTTCGGTCGCAAGCACTGCCTTGATGAAATAATCCGGCAGTTGGTCTACCGGTACGGAATTCTCATGAATGATGCCGCGATGACCGATGACATTACCGTAGCGGTCGAGGAAGGTGACGGCGAAGTTGCCGCGATTGCGCCAGTCGCCCTGGGTCGCCTCGAAGGCCGGCATGGCAAGCATCAGCATCACGACGGAGCCGGCAGCGCCCAGCGTCAGGCCTTCGCCGAGCAATTCGAAAAGGATGCGCTTCCAGCCACGCACGCGAAAGCGGCGGAAGAAAATCGTGATCTCTTCCCAGGCCTCCGCAAGACGGAAGCCGGCGTTCCAAAGGGTGGAGTCGATCCAGGAATCAAGACGCAGGAAAAAATACAGCTTCCGCCGCCGCGGCTTGCCGGCCCCATTATCCTGTGGCGTCTCGGGCTCCATGTTCGGCCCGTTTTCTGGATTGGATGGGTCTTCCACGCTCTACTTCCCGACCACAATACTGCTGCGTGTTTCCTTGCGGCACACACAAAGCCTATTATCTCATAGGACGGCTAATTGAATAATTGGTTGATTTAGAGAAAAGAACAAGAGACATGCATGCCGCAGCCCGAATTCCCCTTAGCCGGGCGGCGAGGACGATGATGATGACAGACGAAGTACCCTTCTGGAAAAGCAAGACCCTGACGGAGATGAGCCCGTCGGAATGGGAAAGCCTTTGTGACGGCTGTGGGCTCTGTTGTCTCAACAAGCTGGAAGAGTGGGATAGCGGCGACGTCTATTTCACCTCGATCCGCTGTAAGCTGATGGATGGCGAAAGCTGTCAGTGCACGAGCTATCCGAACCGCTGGGATTTCGTGCCCGATTGCGTGCAGCTCACGCCGGAAAAAGTGCCGGAGCTGGAATGGCTGCCGCCCACTTGCGCCTATCGCCTCGTCAACGATGGTCGCGATCTCTACTGGTGGCATCCGCTCGTCTCGGGCGATCCGGAGACGGTGCATATCGCCGGGGTGTCCGCGCGGGGCCGCACGGTAAGCGAAACCGATGTCGATCTCGATGATTTCGAGGATTTCGTCGTCGATTGGCCGCTGACCGTCGAAGACGATATGCTGCCTAATCCTCCGGCAAAGCCATAGATTTCGGCGCCACATTCCGCCAGGCTCGCCGCACGAGCATTGCGACCGCGTCCTTGTCGGCGCGATGGTGGAAGAGACGAGTCGAGCCCTTGAGACCCCAGCCGCCCGGCACGGCAGCAACCTCTTCGGGCATGGTCGCCCTGGCCATTTGCTGTTGATCGGGCGTCAGCTTCACGACGCAGAAATCCGGGCCGGGTAGCGTCATGAAGATCTTGCCGCGCACTCGAAAATCGCGCGTTCCGAAATGCGAGCCTTCCGTGGCCTCCGGCAGGCCAAGCGCAAGAGCGATGAGATCCTCGTCGGTCATGGAAAAAGCGTATCACGCCCGGCTCCACGCAGAAAATCGCTCCTGTGAAGCCTGCGACAACGAAGCCTTGGCAGAGATCGAGCCCCTTCATTGAATTGCGCTGATACGCGTGATATCGCGCGGATCTTCGCTCATGCACAAGGAGCTGTCGCGTGATCCGTCATATCGTCTTTTTCACTGTTCCCGATCGCGCCAAGCTTGAGGAGGTCCGCTCCGGCCTCTCAATTTTGACGGCCATCCCACACGCACGTCTGCTGGAGATCGGGACGAATGTGAAGACCGATCAGTTCGGCACCGACATCGATCTCGTCGTCTACGGCGAATTCGACAATGAGGCAGCACTTGCCGCCTACAAAGCTCACCCGAACTATCAGCGCTCCATAGAGCGCGTGCGTCCTCTGCGGGAAATGCGGATTGCGGCCGACTACGAGACATCAGCTGCCGTCCGGGAGCCCTTCTGAACGGCGCGAAATTGCGAGGCGACCATAAGAGCGCAATGAGCCATTTCAGGTGATTGTGCTCGCCGGCGGAATCGAATTATCCGCGCCCGGATTCTTTACCTGAAGTTCTTGAATCGGCGTCTGAGGCAGCGGATTCAATCTGAAAGGAAGTCGCCCCAAGCGATTCAAAAGACTCAAGGAAAGCAAGGTGTCTTACCTCAGTAAAACACCTTAAGGCCAATTGTATTGGCCATGGTAGCGCGGTCGTTCGTGTTGCGCCTGTGTCATTAAAGATACTCGATAATGATTAAAATTGACTGAGCCTCTGTTTTGCTCATGCTCAGATCAGCTATTTAGATACCGCTCGAATATGCATTGCTGTGCGATTGTACCGGCGATATGTCGCGGAGCGCCGATCGGCTGTCATCATGGTAGTCTTATGATCGCACATTCAATGAATTCAAACGGTTAAATCTTGTTTCAGGCTCGTTGAAGGCGTTGAAAGCGGAAAATTACGGCCCATTCATTTGCCATTCAGACGTGTTTGGGTACATATTTGCTCAAGTTAATGTCCCTGTGGGAAGTCCGAAGCATGGCCTCATTATCAAGCATAGCAGCAGCGGCCCTTGTGTTGGCCAGCTCGGCTGTTCTGCCTACGCCGCCGACGACCCTCGTGGCCCGAGCCAGCAACGATTGCAGCGAGGCTGCAGCCGAAGTGGTTGAAAAGACGGGCGGGCAACTCCTTTCCGCGCAGCCGTCGGGCGATAGCTGTGTCATTACCGTTCTCGTGCAAGGCAATGGGCAGCGCCCGCGCAAGGTGACGATGAAGGTGCCGATGTGAAGGCATCTTGGGCATCGCGCCCGACGAATGTTCTAAGACCTTGAATTTCACGTAAAATCTTATCGTTTCCGTGATTCCACTGCAGCTCGATTTACAGTACTGTTTCTCGAACCGGGGAAATTGGATCCAAATATGCGCATTTTGATTGTCGAAGACGATATCAACCTCAATCGCCAGCTTGCCGAAGCCTTGAAAGAGGCAGGCTATGTCGTCGATACGGCTTTTGACGGTGAAGAGGGGCATTTTCTCGGCGATACCGAGCCCTACGATGCCATCATCCTCGATATCGGCCTGCCGGAAATGGACGGTATCACGGTGCTGGAGAAGTGGCGCGGCGCCGGACGCGCAACGCCGGTGCTGATCCTGACGGCACGCGATCGCTGGAGCGACAAGGTTGCCGGCATCGATGCGGGAGCCGACGACTACGTTGCCAAGCCCTTCCATGTCGAGGAAGTGCTCGCCCGCATCCGAGCCCTGATCCGTCGCGCCGCCGGCCATGCCTCCTCGGAAATCGTTTGCGGCCCGGTCCGCCTCGACACCAAAAGCTCGAAGGCGACGGTGGATGGCAAGCCGCTCAAGCTCACCTCGCATGAATACCGGCTTCTCGCCTACCTCATGCACCACAAGGGCGAAGTCGTTTCGCGCACCGAGCTGGTCGAGCATATGTACGATCAGGATTTCGACCGCGATTCCAATACGATCGAGGTTTTTGTCGGGCGCCTGCGCAAGAAGATGGGTGTCGATCTGATTGAGACGGTCCGTGGCCTTGGTTACCGAATCCAATCTCCGACCAATGCGAATTAAGTCGCTCACGGCGCGCGTTCTGCTGCTGACCACACTGTGGTCTGCCATGGCGCTTGTGGTGATCGGCCTGGTCATTTCCAATATCTATCGCAAGAGCGCCGAACGCGGTTTTCAGGATCTGTTGCGGGCACAGCTCTCCAGCGTCATCAATTCGGTTACGATCGGCGATCAGGGTGCGTTGTCAGGCAATCCGCAGCTTGGCGACCTGCGCTTTGCCCAGCCGAAGACCGGCTGGTATTGGATAGTCGAGCCGCTTGGCACCTATACCGCGACACCGCTGGCGTCGCCCTCGCTGGGCGCGTCGAATCTGCCGGTGCTGTCGGTGCTGGAGGCACCCTTCGACAAGCGTTATGAGCGCTATTATGTTGTCACCGACGCCTTCGGGAATCGCGTCCAGGTGGCCGAAACCGAAGTCGTGCTCGATACGGATGGCCGTGCGGCGCGTTTCCGTGTCACGGGCAACGTCGCCGTCGTGGAGGACGACGTCAGCAATTTCTCCCACAGCCTCTACTTCGCCCTGGTGGGCTTCGGCGTAGGCAGCCTTATCGTCAATGCGCTCGCCATTCTTTACGGCCTGAAACCGCTCGATAAGGCGCGCGCCGCGCTGGAGCGCATTCGTGCCGGCGAAAGCGAACGGCTGCAGGGCGATTTTCCGCGCGAGATCCTGCCGCTTGCCAACGAAGTCAACGCACTGATCGAAAGCAACCGTCGCATCGTCGAGCGCGCGCGCATGCAGGTCGGCAATCTCGCCCATTCACTGAAAACTCCGATCGCGGTGCTGCTCAACGAATCGCGCGTACTGGAGCGCTCGCACGGCGATCTCGTGAAGAACCAGGCGGAGGCCATGCAGGGGCAGGTGCAATCCTATCTCAATCGGGCCCGCATTGCCGCGCAGCGCGAATCCGTGCTGGCGCGAACAGAGGCGGAGCCCGCGCTGGAGCGGCTCGTCCGCGTCATGCGGCGGCTCAATGCGGACAAGGAGTTCGAACTCACCGTCTCCCCCAATCTGGCGCTTGCCATGGAGCAGCAGGATCTTGAGGAGACGGTCGGCAATCTCCTCGAAAATGCGTCGCGGTTTGCGCAGAACAAGGTTCGCGTGGTTGCAACCGAAGCGCCAGCCGAGGTCAAGGGCCTCGATCCGGCGCGCCGTTATTGGGTGGAACTGGTGGTAGAGGACGACGGCCCAGGTCTTGAGCCGGATCAGATCCGCGAGGCGATGAAGCGCGGCCGCAGGCTCGACGAGAGCAAGCCCGGTACGGGCCTCGGCCTGTCGATCGTCAGCGAGATCACCAATGAATATCAGGGCCGGTTCGAACTGTCCCGAGGCGCCTGGGGCGGCCTTCGCGCCAGCCTAATTCTACCCGGTTTGACGAAGGATGTTGCGTGACGCACGCCTTGATGCCAAAAGACGTTGTGGGTCATGATGATGCCGCATCGCAGTACCTATGGTTTTGCTTTTTGATACTGGTTCGGTTGTATGAAGCTTCGTACCTCTTTCTTGGTCGCCCCCTCTCTCTTCGCAGCAATTGCGCTTTCCGGTTGTTCCACCACAAGTGGCAAGGACGGCAGCGGTAGCCTGCTTTCCTCGTCGAAGCCGCCAGCGTCGGCGACATTTATCGCGGCGCTCGATGGCGGCATTATCGACCGCACAGGCATCAAGCTTGGCGACAACGATAAGCAGCGGGCGCTGGAGGCGGAATATCGGGCGCTGGAAAGCGCACCGCTTGGCCAGCCCGTGGTCTGGAAGGGGAAGGCTGCGAGCGGTGAGGTCGTCGCTGCCGCGCCCTATCAGGTCGGTTCGCAGAACTGCCGGCAATATACCCATACCATCACCGTCGACGGCAAGCCGACGACCGGAAGAGGCGCCGCCTGCCGCAATGACGACGGCACCTGGACGCCGCTCGACTAGATTCTAAAGCCGAAAGGCGCGGCCAAACGCCTCAAATCTTCGTCAGCAGGGCTTTCGCGGTTGGAATAAGCGCCCCGTTAAAGTAATGGGCGTTTATGCTGTTCTGGATTCTTGTGGCCGTTATCACGGCGGTTGTCGGCGCTGTGCTGCTCTATCCTCTTCTGCGTGGTGCGAAAGAGGCCGACGACGGTCGTTCCGGAGAGGTCGAGGTCTACCGCGATCAGCTTCGTGAGCTGGATCGTGATTTGGCCGGGGGGCTGATCTCGAAGGAAGAAGCAAGCTATGCTCGCGCGGAGATCGGCCGGCGTCTTATTGCTGTTTCCAAAGATCAGCCGAGTGAAGCGAAATCGTCCGCTCGCGGCAACTATCGCCTTTCCCAGGCTTTCATCATCGCCATTCTGCCTATTGTCGGTCTCTGTCTTTATCTGGCCAACGGCAATCCCGGCCTGCCCTCGCAGCCGCTGGAAGCACGGTTGGAGAAATCGGGAGGCGATCTCGCCATCTCCATTGTCAAGATCGAGCAGCATCTGGCCAAGAACCCCGACGATGCCAAGGGTTGGGAAGTTCTGGCGCCGATTTATTTCAAGACCAATCGCATCGGCGACGCGGAACTCGCCTATCGCAACATCATTCGCATACTCGGGCCGAATGCGACACGCCTCGGCGATCTGGGCGAAGTGCTGGTGGTCAAGGCGAATGGTATCGTGACGGCGGATGCACGCGGCGTGCTGCAGCAATCCCTAGCGCTCGACGCTGCCAATCCGCGTACGCTCTTCTATCTGGCGCTGGCGCTGGAGCAGGAGGGCAAGGCCGCCGACGCGAAAACTGCCTTCGAGGCGCTCGCCAAACAGTCGCCACCGGATGCGCCCTGGCTTGCAGCCGTCAATGAGCATATCGTCAAGAATGGCGGCCAGCCGATAGCGACCGCAAATACCAACGCACCGGGCAATCCCACCGCCGCGGACGTTGCCGCCGCCAATGCGCTTGGCAGCGGCGATCGCCAGCAGATGATCCGAGGCATGGTCGAAAGCCTCGATGCAAAGCTCAAGGACGATCCGAAGAATTTCGAGGGATGGATGCGGCTGATCCGATCCTATGCCGTGCTGAACGATCGGGATCGTGCCGCGGACGCCCTGAAGCGGGGCCTTGCGGCTTTCCCGGCCGATGGAGGAGAAGGCCAGCAGCTTCTGGCGCTGGCGAAGGAATTGGGACTGCCGACGGAGGTGACGCAGCAATGACCCGCAAGCAGAAACGTCTGGCTGTGATTGCCGGCGGCATGGGTTTCATCGCCGCCGCCGTGCTGCTCGTGCTCTTCGCCTTCAGCCAGTCGGTCGCTTATTTCTACATGCCGGCGGATCTTGCCAAGACCCCCGTCAATGCCGGAACGCTGATCCGTCTCGGCGGCCTTGTCGGTGAGGGTTCCATCGTGCGGGGACAGGGCACGCAGGTTCAGTTTGCCGTGACCGACGGCACCGATACCATCAAGGTCAAATATGACGGCATCCTGCCGGATCTCTTCCGGGAAGGGCAGGGCGTGGTGACCGAGGGCAAGTTCGTGCCGGGCAGCGACGTTTTCGTTGCCGACAGCGTGCTGGCCAAGCATGATGAGCGCTACATGCCCAAGCAGGTCGCCGACAAGCTGAAGGCGGACGGCGTGTGGAAGGGCGAGGAGGCGACCCGGTGATCATAGAGCTCGGACATTATGCCCTGGTGCTGGCGCTGGCGACCGCGCTCATCGTCTCCATTCTGCCTGTCATCGGCGCGCGGCGCGGCGACATCTCGATGATGGATATCGCACCCATCGGCTCGGTCGTCACATTCCTGCTCGTCGCCTTTTCCTTCGGCGTCCTGACCTATGCCTATGTCGCCTCCGATTTCTCTGTCTTCAACGTCTGGGCCAATTCCCATTCGCTGATGCCGCTGATCTTCAAGATCTCCGGCGTCTGGGGCAACCATGAGGGATCGATGATGCTATGGCTGTTGATCCTTGTGCTGTTCAGCGCGCTCGTCGCGCTCTTCGGCCGCAATCTGCCGGATACTTTGCGTGCCAACGTTCTGGCGGTGCAGTCGTGGATCTCGTCGGCCTTTCTGGTCTTCATCCTGCTGACATCCAATCCTTTCATCCGGCTCGATCCCGCGCCGGCGGAAGGCAAGGATCTCAATCCCGTCCTGCAGGATATCGGCCTCGCTATCCATCCTCCCTTGCTCTATCTCGGCTATGTCGGCTTCTCCGTCTGCTTTTCTTTCGCCGTCGCAGCGCTTCTCGAAGGCCGCATCGATGCCGCCTGGGCGCGCTGGGTTCGGCCATGGACGCTCGCCGCCTGGAGTTTCCTGACGCTCGGCATCGCCATGGGCTCCTATTGGGCCTATTACGAACTCGGCTGGGGCGGCTGGTGGTTCTGGGATCCGGTGGAGAACGCCTCTTTCATGCCTTGGCTTGCCGGCACTGCACTGCTGCATTCCGCGCTGGTCATGGAAAAGCGTGACGCTCTGAAAATCTGGACGGTGCTGCTGGCGATCCTCACCTTCTCGCTCTCGCTGCTCGGCACCTTCCTCGTCCGCTCCGGCGTATTGACCTCGGTTCATTCCTTCGCCAGCGATCCGGCGCGCGGCATCTTCATTCTCTGCATTCTCCTGGTCTTCATCGGCGGCGCGCTCTCGCTCTTTGCTTTGCGTGCGCCGAAACTCGCCGCCGGCGGATTGTTCGCGCCGATCTCGCGCGAGGGGGCGCTGGTTCTCAACAATCTGATCCTGACGGTTGCCTGCGGCACGGTGCTGACGGGCACGCTCTATCCGCTGGCGCTTGAAACTTTGACCGGCGACAAGATTTCCGTTGGACCGCCCTTCTTCAACTTGACCTTCGGCCTGCTGATGACGCCGATCCTCGTGGCGGTGCCGTTCGGTCCGCTGCTTGCCTGGAAGCGGGGCGATCTGCTCGGTGCGTTGCAGCGGCTCTACGTCGTCGCGGGTCTTGCCTTCCTGGCCGGGCTCGTCCTGTTCTATCTCAAGCATGGCGGCCCAGTATTGGCCGTCCTCGGCCTTGCCGCCGGCTTTTTCCTGATCTTCGGCGCGCTGGCCGATCTCTGGTATCGCGCCGGCATTCGCAAGGTTGCGGCAAATGTCGCCTGGCACCGGCTGCGCGGTCTGCCGCGCTCAGCCTTCGGGACGGCGCTCGCCCATGCAGGCCTGGGCATTACCGTGCTAGGCATTGTTGCGGTGACGACCTTCGAGACCGAGAACATCACCAGCATGAAACCGGGTGAGACAGCCGAACTCGGCGGCTACAGCCTGCGTTTCGAGGGTATGCAGCCGGCTGTCGGCCCGAACTACACCGAGGATCGCGCCCGCTTCACCGTGAGCCGCGGCGGTGTCGCCTTTGCCGAAATGTCGTCATCCAAGCGGGTATTCACCGCGAGCCGGACGGGAACGACCGAATCCGGCATTCTGACGCTTGGGCCGAACCAGCTCTACGTGTCGGTTGGGGACGCCAGCAAGGATGGTGGCATGGTCGTGCGCATCTGGTGGAAGCCGTTCATCCTCTGCATCTGGATAGGCGCCCTTGTCATGGCGATCGGCGGTTTCGTGTCGCTCAGCGACCGGCGCCTGCGCGTCGGCGCCCCGAGCCGGAAGGCAAAACCGGCCCGTTCCGCTATGGAGCCAGCCGAATGAGTAGTGCCGGGGGGATATCGTTGTCTGCCAGTCGCCGGCGTCCATTCCTGGCTATCCTGCTGTGGTTCTGCCTGGCAATGTTTCTGACACCGCTTTCGGCCTTCGCAGTCAATCCCGACGAAGTCTTGCCCGATCCGGCGCTGGAGGGGCGGGCACGCACGATATCAGCCGAATTGCGTTGCATGGTCTGCCAGAACCAGTCCATCGACGATTCCAATGCCGATCTCGCCCGCGACCTGCGCTTGCTGGTCCGCAAACGCCTCGGCGACGGCGATACCGATCAGCAGGTCCTGGACTACGTCGTCTCGCGCTATGGCGAGTTCGTGCTGTTGAAGCCGCGCTTCACCGCGAAGACGTTGATACTCTGGGGCGCGCCGATCACGCTCTTCGTCCTGGGCGGCATCGCTCTTGCCGTTTATGCCCGCCGCCGCGCCGGAAAACCAACCGGCAAGGCTCTCAGCGCCGAAGAAGAGGCGCAACTGGACGAGATCTTGGGAAAGTGACGCTTGCGTCATCTTCCTTCACCTCATTGCCATCATTTCCCTACATTACCAATTTTTCATGGGGCGGACAGTTCGCCGTAAGGTCCCGCGCCTTATATCTTTACCACCACAAGTCACCGCTGGCTTGCGCCGGCGGAAATCTGACGAGAGAAGAGAAGGTAACTCGCATATGTTTAGGAATATCAAGGACACCTTGTCCCGTAGCACTGCTATGAAAGCTTCTGTCGTCGCCGGCCTTGCTGTTGCTGCTCTCGCCACGGGCATTCCCGCCGAAGTCAGCAGCTCCTATGCCGATGCCGTGAACGTTCAGGCCCCGCAGGTTCCGAGCTTCGCCAATGTCGTGGATGCCGTGTCGCCGGCAGTCGTCTCCGTCCGCGTGGAATCGCGGGTCAACTCGGCTTCCGATGAAGACGACTCCTTCAGCCTCGGTCGCGGCTTCGACGATCTCCCGGACAATCATCCGTTGAAGAAGTTCTTCCGCCAGTTCGAGCAGCAGCAGGGCCGAGGCCAGCAGAAGAATTCCGAGGATGGCAAGGGTCGCCTGCGGCCGGTCGCTCAGGGCTCCGGCTTCTTCGTGTCCGAGGACGGCTACATCGTCACCAACAACCACGTCGTTTCCGATGGCGCAGCCTTCGTCGTCGTTCTCAACGATGGCACCGAGCTTGACGCCAAGCTCGTCGGCAAGGACTCGCGCACCGACCTCGCAGTGCTGAAGGTCGATCCCAAGGGCAAAAAGTTCACCTATGTCGGCTGGGCCGATGACTCCAAGGTCCGTGTGGGCGATTGGGTCGTTGCCGTCGGCAACCCGTTCGGCCTCGGCGGCACGGTCACCGCAGGTATCGTCTCGGCGCGTGGCCGCGATATCCATTCCGGCCCGTATGACGATTACATCCAGATCGATGCGCCGGTGAACAAGGGCAATTCCGGTGGCCCGACCTTCAACCTGAATGGCCAGGTGGTCGGCATCAACACCGCCATCTTCTCGCAGTCGGGCGGCAGCGTCGGCATCGCCTTTGCCATTCCGGCGACCACCGCCAAGGATGTCGTGACCGATCTGATCAAGACCGGCACCGTTTCGCGCGGCTGGCTCGGCGTGCAGATCCAGCCTGTCAGCAAGGATATTGCCGAATCTCTCGGCCTTTCCGAAGCAAGCGGGGCACTCGTCGTTTCCCCGCAGGATGGCTCACCCGGACAGAAGGCCGGTATCAAGAACGGCGATGTGATCACGGCCGTCAACGGCGATCCCGTCAAGGATCCGCGTGATCTCGCTCGTCGCATCGGCGCTATGCAGCCGGGCGCGAAGGTCGAGGTTTCCCTGTGGCGTAACGGCAAGTCTCAGTCGGTCACCGTCGAACTTGGCACGCTGCCGCTCGATCAGAGCCAGGCTTCGAACGATGACGGCAACAACTCGCAGCAGAACCAGTCGCAGCCGTCCTCCGAAAAGGCGCTGGCCGACCTCGGCCTTACCGTCGGCCCTGCCGACGACGGCAAGGGCGTCGCAATCACTGCCGTCGACCCGGACTCCGACGCCGCCGACAAGGGCGTGAAGGAAGGTGAGAAAATCACCTCGGTCAACAACCAGCAGGTTTCGAGCGCGAAGGACATCGTCAAGGTTCTCGAGCAGGCCAAGAAGGACGGCCGCACGCGCGCCTTGTTCCAGATCCAGTCCGGTGACGGCAGCCGTTTCGTCGCCTTGCCGATCAATGCGGGCTGATCCTTTCAGTCTTCAACGCATGTCGCGCAAAAGCGTGTAGCGGTTTTGCGACGACGACATGCGCACAAACAAGGATCTAAAGCGCAAGAAGCGATCTGAAGATCGCGACGCGCTTTAGAATGCAATGGGAAGCCGCGCAGCTACGGCTTGCGCGGCTTCTTCTTTAACTGACGTCAAAGATGACTGGCTCCGAGGCAGGTGAAAGATGACAACCGCTGGCCAACATGCCGTGAATCCTTCCGAATCCGGTTGTGCCGAGACACCCTCGGCAGGTAATGTCGCCCACATGAAGATTCTGATCATCGAAGACGATCTCGAGGCGGCGGCCTATCTCACCAAGGCGTTTCGCGAGGCCGGCATTGTTGCCGATCACGCCAGCGACGGCGAGAGCGGTCTCTTCATGGGCACGGAAAACACCTACGACGTCGCCATTATCGACCGCATGCTGCCGCGCCGTGATGGCCTCTCCGTCATCAGCGAATTGCGCCGCAAAGGCGTTCACACGCCGGTTCTGATCCTCTCGGCGCTTGGGCAGGTCGATGACCGCGTCACCGGCTTGCGTGCCGGCGGCGATGACTATCTGCCAAAACCCTATGCTTTCAGCGAGCTGCTCGCGCGCGTGGAAGTGCTGGGGCGCCGCAAGGGCACGCCCGAGCAGGATGTTCTCTATCGCGTCGGCGATCTCGAACTGGATCGGCTGTCGCATGAGGTTCGCCGCGGTGGCAAGGAAATCCCGCTGCAGCCGCGTGAATTCCGCCTGCTGGAATATTTGATGAAGAATGCCGGCCAGGTCGTCACCCGCACGATGCTGCTTGAAAATGTCTGGGACTACCATTTCGATCCGCAGACCAACGTCATCGATGTCCACGTCTCGCGGCTGCGCTCCAAGATCGAGAAGGATTTCAGCCAGCCGCTGTTGAAGACGATTCGCGGCGCCGGCTACATGATCAAGGACGAGTGATGAGTCGCTTCCGCGTCCTCTTCAAGTCGACGGCAGTCCGCCTTTCCGCTCTCTACATCCTCCTCTTTGCGCTGTGTGCCGCCACGCTGGTCTTCTACGTCACGGCTATGTCCGAGCGACTGCTGACGGGGCAGATCCGCGATGCCGTCCAACAGGAAGTCAGCCAGGTCAAGCGCGCCTACGACATTGGCGGGCTGAACTTGCTGTTGCGCACGATGGAGCGCAGGGCTCGCCAGCCAGGCGCCAATCTCTATGTCATAGCCGGTCCGTCGGGCGATATCCTCGCCGGCAACGTTGCCTCGGTGCAACCCGGAGTGCTCGGCCAGTCCGGCTGGACGGAGCTGCCCTTCATCTACGAGCGCTATACGGACGCGTCGAACGATCCCGAGCGCCGCCACCTGGCGATCGCCAATATCTTCATCCTCGATAACGGCTTGCGTATCCTCATCGGGCGCGACCTCGGCGAACCGGAACGGTTCCGGGTCCTGGTGCGCCAGGCCCTGATGCTGGCGCTGGCGATCATGGGCGTCGGCGCGCTGGTCATTTGGTTCGGCATCGGCCGTAATGCCTTGAAGCGCATCGACCGGATGACGGATGCCAGCCGCAAGATCATGGCCGGCGACCTCTCGCAGCGCTTGCCCGTCGGCGGCTCCGGCGACGAGTTCGATCGTATGTCGGCGTCGTTGAATTCCATGCTGGGGCGCATCGAGAAGCTGAACGAAGGGCTGCGGCAGGTCTCCGACAATATCGCCCACGATCTCAAGACGCCGCTGACCCGGCTGCGCAACAAGGCGGCCGATGCGCTCGACAATGCCGATAGCGATGGTCGCCGTGTCGCTCTGGAAGGCATTATCAGCGAGTCCGACCAACTGATCCGCACCTTCAATGCGCTGCTGATGATTTCTCGCGTCGAGGCGGGATCCGTCGCAGCCGAGATGACCGGCGTCGACCTCTCGTCCATCGTCGCCGATACCTCCGAGCTTTACGAGCCGGTGGCCGAGGAGGCCGGTCTGACGCTCACCGCCGATATCGAGTCTGACGTCGAGGTGCAGGGCAATCGCGAACTGATCGGCCAGGCACTTTTCAACCTCATCGACAACGCACTCAAATATGCGGCCGGCTGCCAAGGGGAGCCGACGGTAACCTTGAAACTGTCGCACACCCACGATGCGGTGATGCTTGCCGTTGCGGATCATGGCCCCGGCATTCCCGCTCATCAGCGTGCCGATGTCGTGAAACGCTTTTTCCGGCTGGATGAAAGCCGTTCCAAACCGGGAACCGGGCTTGGCCTGGCGCTGGTGGAGGCCGTCATGGAGCTGCACGGCGGACGCTTGGAGCTTTCGGATACCAATCCCGAGAGTGCCGATGCGAAGGGGTTAACGGTAACGATGATCTTCCCCATGCAGAAACAATAGGTTAATCCTGCTTTATCCGATTGCTCATGGGGAGCGCTGCATGACGATGACGCAAGGCGATATGTTGCGGGATGTCCCGCCTGGGCGGTTACGGCCGCTGAACCAGACAGAGACGAAATCTGCGCTCGCCGACCTCAAGCAGATGGCCGCCGCAGAGCCGGCTATCGCCGCCTTGCTCGCCGGTGAAAGTGCACTCAGGGACTTCGTCGTCGCCGTACTCGCTCTATCGCCGCATCTGCGCGAAACGGCCAATCTCGAGCCGTCATTGCTCGTGGCCGCTATCGAAAAGCCGTTGACGCCACAGATCGAAACGCTGGTCAAACAAGCCCGGAATGCCTGGCGGCCCGTCGATGGCGAAGAGCAGTCGCCCTCGGAATCCGAAGTGATGAGCCGCCTGCGTGTCGCCAAGCGCCGCGCCTCCTTTCTCGCCGCCCTTGCAGACCTCGCGCGGATCCATGACGGCAGAACGACGACCCGCTGGCTGAGCGAACTGGCGGAGGCGTCGATATCGGCGGCGATCGATCATCTGCTGCTGTCCTCGCACGAGGCGGGCAAAATCTCGGTTGCCGATACCGCCGTTCCAAGCCAAAACTCCGGCCTGATCGTGCTTGGCATGGGCAAGCTCGGCGCCAAGGAGCTGAATTACTCGTCCGATATCGACCTCGTCGTCTTCTTCGACGAGATGGCCGGGATTGTCCCCAATCCCGAAGATGCGATCGATATTTTCCCGCGGCTGATGCGACGGCTGGTGCGGATTCTGCAGGAGCGCACCGCCGATGGCTACGTCTTCCGCACGGATCTGCGTCTGCGCCCCGATCCCGGCTCGACGCCGCTGGCGATCCCGGTCGATGCGGCGATGATCTACTACGAGGGAAGGGGCCAGAATTGGGAGCGCGCCGCCTTCATCAAGGCGAGGCCTGTCGGCGGCGACATTGCCGCAGGCCAGGCGTTCATCCGCGATCTCGTGCCCTTCGTCTTCCGCAAATATCTCGACTACGCTGCCATCGCGGACATCCATTCCATCAAGCGGCAGATTCACGCGCACAAGGGCCATGGTGCGATTGCTGTGAAGGGGCACAACGTCAAGCTCGGTCGCGGCGGCATTCGCGAAATCGAGTTCTTCGTGCAAACCCAGCAGCTGATCGCGGGCGGCCGCATGCCGGCACTGCGTAGCCGTGCGACCGAGGAGACGCTTGCCGAGCTGACCAAGGCAAACTGGATCGACGCGGAAACGCGCGACGAACTGGCCACCGCATACTGGTTCCTGCGTGATGTCGAGCATCGCATCCAGATGGTGCGCGACGAGCAGACGCATCTACTGCCGGAAACCGATGCCGAGCTTCGCCGGATCGCGTTCATGTTGGGTTTTGCCGATCTGCCGGCTTTCTCCGAGGCGCTTGTCTCGACCTTGAAGGCGGTGGAGCGCCGCTACGCGCGCCTGTTCGAGCAGGAAACGAAACTATCGTCCGAAACCGGCAATCTGGTCTTCACCGGCCAGGGCGATGATCCCGACACTCTGGAAACGCTGCGTCGTCTCGGTTTCGAGCGGCCGTCCGATATCGCCAATGTGATCCGCACCTGGCATTACGGACGATACCGCGCCACGCAATCGGTAGAGGCGCGCGAGCGGTTGACGGAGCTGACGCCGGAGCTGCTGCGGGTCTTCGGCGAAAGCAAGCGCGCCGACAAGGCGTTGCTGCGCTTCGACAGCTTCATTTCCGGCCTGCCGGCGGGCATCCAGCTTTTCTCGCTGCTCGGAACCAATCCGGCACTGCTCTCGCTCATCGTCAACATCATGTCGTCGGCACCGCGGCTCGCCGAAATCATCGCGGCCAAGCCGCACGTCTTCGACGGCATGCTGGATCCGAGCCTGATGGCCGAGCTGCCGACGCGCGACTATCTGGCCGAGCGCCTCAAGAGCTTCCTTGCCCCGGCAAGGCACTATGAAGAGACGCTTGACCTGCTGCGGATCTTCGCATCCGAACAGCGCTTCCTGATCGGTATTCGCCTGTTGACGGGCGCAATCGGCGGGACCATGGCGGCCCGCGCCTTCACCTATCTTGCCGATCTCATCGTCGAGGCGGCGCTCGATGCTGTCATGAAGGAAATCCGGGCGGCGCATGGTGAATATCCGGGCGGCCGCGTCGCCGTCATCGGAATGGGCAAACTCGGCAGTTTCGAGCTTTCGGCCGGTTCCGACATCGATATCATCCTGCTCTATGATTACGACGATGCTGCCGCCGAATCTTCCGGCCCGAAGGCGCTGGATGCGACGCGATACTTCACACGCATTACACAGCGCCTGATCGCGGCTCTTTCGGCGCCTACGGCCGAAGGCGTGCTCTATGAAGTCGACATGCGCCTGCGCCCGTCCGGCAACAAAGGCCCGGTCGCGACACGCATCAACTCGTTCGAGAAGTATCAGCGCGAGGAAGCCTGGACCTGGGAGCACATGGCGCTTTCACGCGCCCGTCTGATTTGCGGCGACGAAGAGTTTTCGCTGGATGCAGAGCGCATCATCGGCGAGATCCTGTCCTCGACGCGGGATGTCGCCAAGATCGCCAAGGATGTCCGCGAGATGCGCGGCCTGATCGATCAGGAGAAGCCGCCGGAGAGCATCTGGGATCTGAAGCTCATTCCTGGCGGACTGATCGATATCGAATTCATCGCGCAATATCTGCGGCTGATCGCACCGGCCCGCGGGGTCGGCATCGACGCGAACGGGCTCAGCACGGCAGAAGCGCTGAAATTGCTCGGCGGCAGCCTGATGGATCGTAACGATCTGGATATCTGCCTGGAGGCGCTGCATCTCTACACGGAAGTGTCACAGCTTATCCGCCTCTGCATCGACGGTACGTTCGATCCGAAAAACACGCCTTCCGGCCTGATCGAATTGGTCTGCCGCGCTGGCGATTGCCCGGATATTCGCACGCTGGAAGCGGAGCTGAAGCGGTTGTCGAAAGCGGTCCGGAAAATCTTTCAGGCGACAGTCGGAAACTGATCAATCCTGGTCCGGAATACGGATGGCAATGACCGTGCCTACGCCTTCGCGCGAGCGGATGCGCATGCGGCCCTGATGCAGCACCGTCAGCGAGCGTGAAATCGCAAGCCCGAGGCCGGAGCCTCCCTTGCTTTTCGCATATTGGCTCTGCACCTGCTCGAAAGGCTGACCGATCTTGCCAAGCGCCGATTTCGGAATGCCGATGCCGGTATCGGCGATAACAAGCATCACCGCGTCGTCGACCCTGCGGGTGCGCACCGCGATGCGACCGCCGTCATTGGTGAATTTCACGGCGTTGGAAAGCAGGTTGAGCACGATCTGCTTCATCGCCCGGCGATCGGCGCTGAGCTTGATGTCGGGGGAAATGCACTGCTCGACGAGAATGTTCTTGTTTGCCGCGGGAATGCGGGTGAAACGCAGACATTCCTCTATCAGCGGCGCGAGATCGACCTGCTCGCGGGAAAGCTTGATATGGCCTGCCTCGATCTTCGACATGTCGAGGATGTCGTTGATGACGTTGAGCAGATGCTTGCCGCTGTCGTGAATATCCTTGGCATATTCATTGTAGCGCGCCGAGCCGAGCGGGCCGAACATCTGGTCTTGCAGGATTTCCGAAAAACCAAGGATGGCATTGAGCGGCGTGCGCAGCTCGTGAGACATGTTTGCGAGGAATTCCGATTTGGCCTTGTTGGCGGCCTCGGCACGTTCCTTTTCCGCAAGATAGTTGGTGTTTGCGGTGGAAAGTTCAGCCTTCTGCCGCTCTAGGATCTGCCGCGATGCCGAGAGATCGTTGATCGTCGCCATCAGTCGGCGCTCGGATTCGCGAAGGCGCTCCTGGTTGCGCTTCAACTGCGTGATGTCGTTACCGACCGAGACGAGACCGCCGTCACGGGTGCGGCGCTCGTTGATCTGCAGCCAGCGCTCGTCGGCCAATTGCACTTCCGTCGTCTGCGAATGGTTGGAGCGGCCGGGATCGACGATGCGCCGTTCGATAACGGGCCGCACCGCTGCCGCGTTGACCACGGCGCGCTCGGTGCCGGGCACGAGCACATTGTCGGGCAGGCCGTAGGCCTGCTGGAAATGGGCATTGCACATCACGAGGCGGTCGTTCTTGTCCCACAGGACGAAGGCTTCGGAGGTGCATTCGATCGCATCGGCAAGGCGCTGGTCGGCTTCGGCATAGCGCTGCGCCAGCCGGTGCTGCTCCGTTACGTCCATCGCGATGCCGATCATGTGCACGCGGCCGGAATTGTTGCGGATGATCTGCGCTCTGGCGCGCATCCAGACATAGTGCCCCTTGGCATGGCGGATGCGCAGGATCTGATCCACCTGTCCGGCGCCGCCGCGGGTGACGGAACGTGCCAGCATGTGCAGGCTGCTGTCGTCAGGATGCATCAGGCGGGCCGCGTCGGCAAAGGCGAGCGGCTTGTCGGCCGCCGGCAGCCCGAGCATGTCATACATCGACCGCGACCAGAAAAACTCGCGGCTGGTGAAATCGAAATCCCAAAGACCGCAGCGGCCGCGTGAGAGCGCCGTCTCGACGCGCAGATTGGATTCGAGGAAGATCTCGTCCGCGTCGCGGGCCCGCCGTACCTGCGTGTAGTAGGCATAGAGAATGACGAGCAGGATCGAAGAGATGCCGGCAAAGAGCGTGACGTTGAGCGTCAGCTCGTCGCGCCAAAGCTTTTCGATCTGATCCATTGACGCTGCCGAGAGGACGAAATCGCCCTTGTCGCCGATCAACGAAATGGCGGCATAGTAAGGCTCGCCAGCGATCGTCGTCTCGATCACGCCGGCATGGTCGCCGAAGCTGCGGATGGCGGATACTTGCGGAAAGAAATCGGAGATCGACATGCCGATATAGGCGGAGCCGGCAGCGGACGAGCCGAAAACGCGACCGCTTGATTGCACGAGCAGGACGAATGCACCGGCGTCCAGCCGGTCCTGTGGCAGATAGGTGGCCAGCTTCCGCTCCGCTCCACCCCGGTCGCCTATCTGAAACAGGCTGGCGTCGTTCGAAAAGGCGGCGGATGCGGCAGCGATGGAAAGCGAGGTTGTGCGGCGGGCGGCAGAAGCCATCCGGCCATGCTCGGTCACCATGCCGAAGAAGTGCGAGGCGGCCACGACCATCAGGAAGGAAACGATGAGAACGGGGATGATGCGCTTGAGGATATGTTCGGTCTGCGGGAAGCGACGTGATATCGTCTCCACCCGTATGCCGGTTCGATCAGTAACGCCGCTATGCCAGGATTTCAGACCGTCGAAATTAACACGCAGCCGTCCATCGGCTGCGGTTGCCCGCCGCACGTCCACCATCGCTTTAGCCTTGTCCCTCGTGTGATTCGCTGCGCCGCTCGCCCGAATCTGCCCTAATGAATCATTCGTGATTCGGCTTGTCCAGAGGGTGCGGTAAAACTTTCTTAACCATCTGTGATTTTGGCATCTTCCGCACACGCAGCGGTAAGTTGCGCAGTCGCGGGACTCGTTGAAGCTGAAAGGCCGGTCAGAACCGGCCTTTCAGATCAGCATGGCGAGTGATCGAGATCACTCCTTGAGAATGCGGTCGACGATATCCCTTACATCGGTCGAAAGGCCGGCAGTGCGCTCGATCCGCAGGAGAGCTGAACGGGCGTGGTCGGCCCGCACCGGTTCGAGCAGGCGCCAAGAGCGCATCGAGGTCAGGATACGCGCCGCAAGCTGCGGATTGCGCTGGTCGATATCGAGGATTTCGTCCGCAAGGAAATTGTAGCCTGCGCCATCGGCACGGCCGAAACCGGTCGGGTTGGCGAAGGCGAAGGTGCCGAGCAGGGAGCGCATCCGGTTGGGATTGGTGCGCTTGAACTGCGAGGTCTCCATCAGGCGCTGGATGCGCGCAAGCGCGTCGGCGCCAGGGATCCCGGCCTGAATGGCGAACCATTTGTCGATAACGAGGGCATTCTCCGCGAAGCGGTCGCGGAAATGCTCGAGGGCTGCCGCCGTCTCCGCGCTTTCCGGAAATTGATGTGCCAGAATTGTCAGCGCGGCGCTGAGATCGGTCATGTTGTTTGCCGCGTCATAGGCGGCTTTTGCGCGCGCCGGATTGCCATCCAATTGCGAGAGATAGGCCAGCGCCGCATTGCGCAGGGCTCGCCGACCGGCGCTTGCCGCATCCGGACTGAAGGGGCCAGTCGTCTGCATGCTGTCGTAAAGTGCCGCAAAGATATCCTTGCCGGCTTCGGCAACCTGCTTGAGGATAGCTCGGCGCGCTACGTGGATCGCGTCGGGATCATTGTTGCCGCCAAGTTCGCGGCCAATATCCGCTTCGCTCGGCAAAGCAAGCGCCTGTGCCCGGAAGGCAGGCTCCAGACTGTCGTCGGCGGCCGCAGCCAAGAGCGCGTCGACGAACGCCGGATCGCATGTGATATCGTTGCCTTGCCGGGCATCGCGCGCCGCCTGCAGTAGATTGGGCAGCCCGAGATCGATCAGCGCCTGCCAGCGGGCGAAGTGATCGGTCTCGTAGCGTGCGATGAGGGCGAGATCGGCTGCGCTCTGGTTGAATTGCAGGTTGATGGGCGTCGAGAAGCTGCGGTTCAGCGACAGCACCGGCCGTGATTGAATGCCGTGAAAGACTACCGTCTGCGCTTGCGCGGTCAGATGCAGCACATCGTCGGTCAGCTCCGCACCACTGACTGATGCCGGCATGATCGCGGTTCCATCTTCGGCAATCAACGCCATGCGCAGCGGAATATGCATCGGCTTCTTGGTGGCCTGGCCCGGCGTCGCCGGCATCATCTGTTCGAGCGACAGGGTGAAGGTCTTGCCGTCGGCATCATAGGCGCCGGAAGCCGTTACGAGAGGCGTGCCCGCTTGATGATACCACAGTGAAAACTGCGTGAGATCGCGGCCGCTGACATCTTCGAAACATTTAACGAAATCCTCGATCGTGACGGCCTGACCATCGTGCCGATCGAAATAGAGATCCATGCCCGTCTTGAAGAGATCGCGGCCGAGCAGGGTCGCGATCATACGCGTGACTTCGCTGCCCTTCTCATAGACGGTCGTCGTGTAGAAGTTATTGATTTCGCGATATTTTGTCGGGCGGACCGGATGGGCAAGGGGGCCGCTGTCCTCGGGGAACTGCTCCGATTTCAGATGGCGGACTTCCGCGATACGCTTGACCGGACGCGAACGTTCGTCGGCGGAAAATTCGTGGTCGCGATAAACAGTCAGGCCTTCCTTCAGGCACAGCTGGAACCAGTCGCGGCAGGTGATGCGATTGCCCGTCCAGTTGTGAAAATATTCATGCGCGATGATGGCTTCGATATTGGCATAGTCGGCATCGGTCGCCGTCTCGGGGTCGGCGAGCACGTATTTGTCGTTGAAGACGTTGAGACCCTTGTTCTCCATCGCCCCCATGTTGAAATCCGACACGGCGACGATCATGAAGATGTCGAGATCGTATTCGCGTCCGAACCGCTCTTCGTCCCACTTCATCGAACGCTTCAGCGCATCCATGGCGTAGGCCGCACGCGGCTCGTTGCCATGCTCGACATAGATCTTCAGCGCCACTTCACGGCCGGACATGGTCGTGAAGGTATCTTCGACGACGCCAAGATCGCCGGCGACGAGCGCGAAAAGGTAGCTCGGCTTCGGATGCGGATCGAACCAGGCGGCGAAATGCTTGCCTTCACCATAGCCGGCGCCGCCGAGGAAATTGCCGTTCGACAGCAGCAGCGGATTGGCAGCCTTGTCGGCGATGATGTTGACCGTATACGGGGCGAGAACATCAGGCCGGTCGGGGAAATAGGTGATGCGGCGGAAGCCTTCGGCCTCGCACTGCGTGCAATAGATGCCGCCGGTGCGATAGAGGCCCATCAACTGCGTATTGGCCTCTGGATTGATGACGGTGGTGATCGTCAACTCGAAGGGTGTGCTCTCGGGAAGATCGCGAACTGACAGACTCTCGGGGGTGGCAACATATTGCTCGGTGGGCAGTTCGCCCTGGTCGAGCAGCAATCCGGATAGCACCAGTTCGTCGCCGTCCAGCACCAGCGGCGCCTTCGGGTCGATGCCTTCGCGGCGATGGAAAATCAGCCGCGCTTCAACCTTCGTTTCGGTTGGGTGCAGATCAAAGGTGAGGTCCACGCGTTCCAGAACGAAGTCGGTAGGACGGTAGTCTGCCAGATTTACGATCTGGCCGGTATCTGTTCGCATGGTCTATCCTGATCAGGCTATGCATTGCCGCACAGT
The DNA here is from genome assembly GCF_014207095.1 of Martinezella lusitana. Lineage (GTDB taxonomy): Bacteria > Pseudomonadota > Alphaproteobacteria > Rhizobiales > Rhizobiaceae > Rhizobium > Rhizobium lusitanum_B. Next base: position 420,814 of record NZ_JACHBG010000001.1, read on the forward strand.
CCGAAGCCCTCCTCCGGACCGAAAGTCGCCGCATCATTACATCGAAATCTGAACCAAAGTTAAAGTCATATCATTACACTGAAATGTTCCGTTGTGGCACAACAAGTATTGGGGTGACGATCCGTCGCGTTTGCCCGGTCAAGCTCTGCCTGCGGATGTATACCGGATCCTCACACACTCACCTACTACCCGCATTTGCGGATAATCGGGGCGACAATCGTTGCGCTGGGTGACCCACCATCCTTGAGGTGCCGTTGCCGAACGTCATCAGGTCTGTTCAAGGAAACAATTACTTAAAGTAAATTATTTGTTTAGTCTCTTGCGGTATAAGCACAGCTACATAACTATAGCACGCTATTAGATGTCGGAATTATGATCGATTCCGGTGAACTCGTTCACAAAAATGAAACATCCTCCTTTTGTTGATACGTTGAGAAGGGCACCCCAAGGAGGCCCGATTGAGTTTTTCTATCGAGCAAATTGCTCGCCATCCTAAATTCGTGTCGTCACTGCGTTTTCTCGCAGAGGCGCTGCGCAATCGTTACGATCATGGTCCGCGGATTGCCCGCATGCTGGCCTCGCATCAGCGTTGGCTTCTGACGCAGACGGCCTATGCGCTTCATCTTGAATATGATCCGGCGGTGCCAGGTTCCGGTCTGACCGTCGTCGGCCTTCGCGATCTGATTACGCATCACCGCGTCGCCAGCCGCAATACAGTGCTCAGCTTTATCGACGAGCTGCTCACCTATCGCTTTCTGATGCTGGCTCCCGGTCATGTCCGGCGCCCGCGACGCTACGTGCCGACCGAGGCTAGCCTGACGGGGATGTTCGGCTGGTGCCTGTCCAATCTGGCGACGCTTGATCTGCTGGATGATGGTGGTCGCGCCGCGGCGCTGGCTGCCGCTCCGCAACTGATGGATCTCGCACAGCCGCGCATGGCGCGTTACTGTCTGGAAGCCGAGGTCTGGCGCGAGCCGCCGGAATCCGTCGGCCTATTTCTATGGACTGAGGCTGGAGGCCTTGTCGTCGACTATATCATGTCGCAAATGGATCTCAGTGGGGAGCCGGGTCCGCAGATCGACATCGGGCGGATCGATGCCCGCGCGCTTGCGGCGCACTTCATGATATCGCGCACCCATCTGCAGCGTCTTCTCCGGAAGTCCGCCGATCGTGGCGACATAGGGTGGTACGACGAGACGAAGAAAACGCGAATGTGGATCTCACGCGACTTCCTGGATCAATATTGCGGGTGGCAAGCCGTGAAGCTTGCGGCGATCGACGAAGCCTTTGCCTGGGCGCGGCAAGTCACGGGGCAACCCGATCAAAAGAGCTAATACTCGTTGAGATGTCGGCAGGTTTTGCGCTTCGGCCTTTGCGGGGATCTCTCACCAGAGATGGCGAAACCGGTCGCGGCTGCCCCGGTCTTCGAATTCCCTATAGAGGAATGCTCGCAGCTGCCGCGCGGGCGGGGCTCAAGTTTCGGCTTTCGTCCCCGCGAAGGCTCCGCGAGCGTTCGAACTCTTCGGCTGCCCGTACGGCAGAGCCGATATGCGCGACAGAATCGAAAAGACTGATGAGTGAGCGTAAGCCCGAAGACATGATTCAGTTCCTGAAAGATTGAGCAATTCCAGCAAGCGGTGAACCCTGCTTTGCATCCGGAATTCTATGAAAATAGGGAGACGGAGGATTTTCGTCGTTGGATTCCAACGGAAATGCGTTCGGAGTCGCGCGAATGCGACTTCGCGCCTGTTGATTAGCAGGCGCGGAAATCGGCGAAAATGGCGGTCGGGCGGCCAACGCGGGTCGAGATGCCGGTGCCTCGGGCTGTCATCTGCTCATTGGCAGCGATGCCGAGGTTGCGATGCCCGTTTGTGGCACGCACGGGCTCAAGGGCGCGACGCAGGGTGTCAAACCCGCAGTGAATAGGGCGAAAACGCATAGTCATTGCCTTGGTTCCTTTCGAGATTCCTCCCAAGACATGATTATATATTGCAGCGCAACATTGATTTCGCAATGCACAACAACGATGAACTGTCATGCGAAAATGCATAGCTCGTGTCATATTCTGTTAATTGTAACGAAAATCAGCCTAATATTTCGGCGTCGATACGATTCTTGAACGCCAGAAGATCGCTCCATGCGAGCCGCTTGTTGATTGGTGCGGTCAGCAGTTCCTGCGGGTGCAGGCTGGCGATCGCCGGTATCGTTCGGCCGAGAATGCCAATTTCCCGCCATTGTCCGCGTAGTCCGTGTATCGTTTCAGCACTTTCGAAGAAGTGCCTTGCGGTGAAATTGCCCAGCAGCAGCAAGGCCTTCGGCTCGGCGAGCGCAATCTGCCGCTCTATGAACGGACGGCATATCTCGACTTCCGGCGCTGACGGTGCGCGGTTGCCTGGCGGGCGCCACGGAATGACGTTGGTCAGCAGAATGTCTTCGCGCTGCAGGCGGATGGAGGCCAGCATCTTGTCGAGCAACTGTCCGGCACGGCCGGCAAACGGTGTGCCTTCGCGATCGTCATCGGCGCTCGGCATCGGACCGATCACCATGATCCGGCTTTCCGGAGAGCCGCTGGCAAAGATGGTCGAGCGGGCGCTGTTCTTGAGATTGCAACTGTTGAAGGCCTCGAGCGCGGTCTTCAGTTCGCTGAGCGAGCGAGCACTTTCGGCCGCGAATCGCGCCTGCTCGACCGCTTGCTCGTCGGGAATGGCCGGAGCATTGCGTGGTGAAGCGGGCGGCGGGGCAGCGGCCGGTTTCGCGGCCTGGCGGCGATCCGGCTGCACTCTGCTCGCCGGCTGCGGAGCGTCCGGCCGCGGCTGTGCAGCCCTTGCGCCTTGGCGAGCGGCGCGCATGGCCTCGAATTCGGCGAAGCGATCCACCGGCTCCTCTTCCAGCAGCCAATCGACGCCGGCATCCGCATGGAAATGCAGAAGGGCAGCAAGTTCGGCCGGTGTGAGGTCGCTGGCGGAAATCATGGGGGAACCCTAAAGCAATTCCAGGAAAAGTGCATAGCGGTTTTCCGTTCGAAATTGCGTGAAAACAAAAAGATTGAGCCTTTTCGCGATTCGAAGAAAAGCGGAAAGGCGTCAATCAAAACAGCGCCGGAGCGAAAGGGCAGGGCGGCCCGCTATCTCACGCCGTCCACTGGCTGATGTCCTCTCGCTCACCGATCAGGGCAAGACCGTGCGCAATCGACAGCAACTCGCCGCCGGTCTCGATGCGCTCCTGCCCGAAGCGTTCCGTGAAGATGCGCCGGACTGCCGGCACGAAGGACGTACCGCCGGTGAGGAACACCTTGTCGATGGCGTTGGGCGAGGTGTTCGTCGTCGTCAGGACATCGTCAAGAGCCCCTTCGATGCGGGCGAGATCCTCGGCGATCCAGTTTTCGAAATCGGCGCGGCGAACGCTCCGGCGGCCGGCTTTGCCAAGCGGTGGGAAGTTGAACTCAGCCTCTTCCTCGGCCGAGAGCGCCATCTTTGTGGCCGATACGGCCTGATAAAGCGGATAGCCCTCATCATGCTCGACGAGATCGATGAAGGTTTCGAGCTTCTCGGGCTCGAGGCTGCTGCGCACCAGCGTCTTCAGGTCGGCATATTCGCGCGAGGTCTTGAAGATCGAAAGCTGGTTCCAGCGTCCGAAATTGGCATAATAGGAAGAGGGCATTTCCAGCAGCTTGTCGAAGCTCTTGAAGTAGCTGCCCTTGCCGATGGCCGGCGAGACGATGTTGTCGATCATCCGGAAATCGAAGTGATCGCCGGCGATGCCGACACCGGAATGGCCGATGGGCGTGGCCGTGAGCTTGCCGGCGACGGTCTCGAAGCGGATAAGAGAATAGTCCGTCGTACCGCCGCCGAAGTCGGCTACCAATACTGTCGCGTCCTTCTTCAGGTTCTGCGCGAAATAGAATGCGGCGGCCACCGGTTCGTAGACATAATGGATCTCGGGAAAGCCGAAGCGGGCGAGGGCGTTATTGTAGCGCTCTGTCGCAAGTGCCGGGTCCGGATTGGCGCCGGCAAAATGCACGGGGCGCCCGGTCACGATTCGCGAAACGTCGCTCGGCCAGCCTTCTCCGGCATAGGCACGCAGACGGCGCACGAAGATCTCCATCAGATCCTCGAAACTATGGCGCTTGGCGTAGATCAGCGTGCCCTGGAAAAGCGCGCTTGCGGCAAAGGTCTTGATCGACTGCAGGAAGCGGCAGTCGCCGGGATTGTCGATGAACTGGCGGATGGCCGCATGTCCGGCCTCGACCTTGAGCGCGGCTGCGCCCAGTCCGGGATCCTTCATGAAGGAAAGCGCCGTGCGCATGCTGTCAGCCGTGCCGGCGGCGCTGTTGAAGGCGACAGATTGCGTTTCAGGTCCATCGGCCATCGCCAGAACCGTATTCGTGGTGCCGAAGTCGAAACCAAGCGCCCGAGCCATGCCCGCACTCCTTTCCGTTGAGATTGTATGGATTGGGGCAAGGCCCCGACGAGGCGCAAGGCGCGCCCAGATCGCAAAGAGGGCGCGTCATGGCATGGCTGCTCGGCAAGTGCAAGACGCCGTGCCGGATTTATTTCCCCGCCCAGGAACTGTTCCAGCCGGCGCCTTGGCCTATTGTCGGTAGCGTCCGGGACAAATGAAACGGACGCCTCTCGGCGCCCGCCTTTGTCACTCCGCGGCAATAGCCGACGGCGGTTCCTTGTGATGCGGATCCTCGTCCTTGCGCCGGCCGAACCGAGCGAGGAACTCGTTCAGGCGGTTCATCTCAAGGAAGATCACAGGCGTGATGAACAGCGTCAGAAGCTGCGAGACCACCAGGCCGCCGACGACAGCGATGCCGAGCGGTTGACGGAGCTCGGAGCTCGCGCCGCCGCCGACGGCGATCGGCAGAGCGCCGAGCAGTGCGCAGAAGGTCGTCATCATGATCGGGCGGAAACGACGGACGCAGGCTTCGTGGATCGCCTCCGCAGGCGATATGCCCGTTGTCGATCGAAGCGTTTCCAGCGCCACGTCGATCATCATGATCGCGTTCTTCTTCACGATGCCTATCAGCATCAACAGACCGATCAGCGCGATGATCGAGAGGTCGAAGCCGAAGACCTTGAGGGCAAGCAGAGCGCCGAGGGCGGCAGCCGGCAGGCCCGACAGGATGGTCAACGGATGGATGAAGCTCTCGTAGAGAACGCCGAGCACGACATAGATCGTCAACACGGCGGCAAGGATCAGATAGGGCGTGCTGCCTTGCGATTGCTGGAAGATCTGGGCGGTGCCGCCGTAGGACGTAAAGATGTCCGCCGGCATGTCGATCTCTTTCTTGATCTGATCGATCCGCGCCGTGGCATCACCAAGCGCTTCGCCAGCCGGCAGGTTGAACGACACGGTGGTCGAAACGAGCTGTCCCGTCTGGTTGATGGTAACCGGACCGGTCGTGCGCTGGACATGAGCGAAGTTCGACAGGGGGACCAGCGAGCCGTTGGACGACGTAATGTGGATGTCCTGCAGCCTTTGGTCATCCCAAGGCTTGCTTGTGTCGAATTCGACCATCACGTCGTAGCTGTCGCCGGTGGTCTGGATCTGGGCGGCATCATAGCCGCCGAAGGCTTCCTCCAGCGTCGTCCGCAGCTGATTGTTGTTGATCCCGTATTGCGCTGCCTTTTCAGTGTCGATGACGATATTGGCCTGCAGCGCATTGTTCTGCTCGTCTGATGCAACGTCGGTAAAGCTGGGGTCGCGGCGCATCGCATCCAACATCTTGTTGGCCCAGAGGTTGGTCTGGTCGGCGCTCAAAGCCTGAACGACCAACTGATACTGGCTGGCGGTTTGGCGGCCGCCGAAGCGCAGGCTCTGCTGTGGCGTTATATAGGCCTTGAGGCCCGCTACGGTGCCAATGCTGGTCCGCAGTTCGCGCAGCGTCTGGTCCAGCGGCGGACGCTGTTCCTTCGGCTTCAATTGGACAAACATGGTGCCGTTGTTCAACGGCTGGCGGGCACTACCGCCGACGATGGACATGACGTGGTCGACGGCCGGGTTCTGCCTGACGAGCGCTGCGGCCTGGCTCTGTAGTTCACGCATGGCCGGGTAGGAAATATCCTGACGCGCCTGGGTGGAAACTTGCAGTCGGCCGATATCTTCCGTCGGGAAGAAGCTCGCCGGCAGCACCATGAAGAGATAGACCGAGAGCGCCACGGAGGCGAGGAAGCTGAGCAGAACCGTGCCGCGATTGCGCAAGCACCAGGCGACGCCCTTGTCGTAACCGCGCTGGGTCCAGTCGAAAGCCCGGTTGAAGAGGCGTACCGGATAGGGTGGTTGGCTGTGACCTGCCGACAGGCGCGAGCTGAGCATCGGCGTGACGGTGAGGGAGACAATTGCGGAAGACACGATGGCGATGGCGACCACCATGCCGAACTCGTTGAAGATGCGGCCGACGACACCGCCCATCAGCAGGATCGGGATGAACACAGCAATCAGCGAGATGGACATGGAAATGATGGTGTAGCTTACTTCGGCCGATCCCTTGATCGCCGCCTGGAGCACCGGCATGCCTTCTTCGACATGCCGCAATATGTTTTCCAGCATGACGATCGCGTCGTCCACCACAAGGCCGACGGCGAGCGTCAATCCTAGAAGCGAGATATTGTCGACGCTGTAGCCAAGCACATACATCATGCCGAATGTCGAAATCAGCGACAGAGGCACGGCAAGGCCGGGGATGATCGTTGCCGTCACATGGCCGGTAAAGAGGTAGATGACGAGAACGACCAGGCTGATCGTCAGGAGCAGGGTAAACTTCACGTCCGATATCGCATCGCGGATAGGCTGCGACGAGTCGTTCATGACATGGGTCTGCACCGAGGCCGGGATTTCCGCATGGAGCTGCGGCAGCTTGGCTTTGATCACATCGACCACATCGACGGTGTTGGCATCCGGTTGACGCTGGATGGCAAGAATGATCGCCTGCTTGCCGTCGTACCACGAGCCGGCATTGACGTTCTGCACGCTGTCCTGCACATCGGCGACATCGCTTAGGTGGATCGGTGCGCCTTTTGGATTTGCGATGACCAGCGACTTGAACTGTGCTGCATTGGTCTTCTGCGTGTTGGCGTTAAGGGTCATGCTCTGCTTGCTATTCTGCAGAGTGCCGACCGGAACCTGGCTGTTTGCGTTGACGATGGCGGAGTTGACGGTTTCGATGCCGATACCGCGAGCCTGCAGCTTGCTCGGATCGACCTCGACGCGCACGGCATAGGTCTGCGCGCCATAGACGGTCACTTCCGCAACGCCGGGAAGGGTGGACAGCGAGGGCGAAATAATGTCTTCGGCGATTTCGTCCAGCTTGCTGCGCGGCATCGTATCGCTCTGCACCGCAAGCAGCATGATCGGTGCGTCTGCCGGGTTGGTCTTTCTATAGCCAGGCGGCGTCGTCAGATTGTTGGGCAATTGCCGCGTTGCATTCGAGATAGCGGCCTGAACGTCGGCCGCAGCGGCATCGATGCTGCGGTTGAGATCGAACTGCAGGACGATGCTGGTGTTGCCGAGCGAGTTTGTTGCGGAGATTTCACTGATGCCGGGAATGGTTTCGAACTGCTTGATCAGCGGTGTGGAAACCGAGGTCGCCATCGTCTGCGGCGAGGCGCCCGTCAGCTGGGCCGAAACGTTGATGGTCGGAAAATCCACCTGGGGCAGGGCGGCGACGGGGAGGAGCTGATAGCCCGCAAGGCCGGCCATGACCACACCCAGCGCCAGAAGCGTCGTCGCGACCGGTCGTTGGATACAGAATTGTGGTATCATTGCTGCGCTCCAACGGAAATCGTTTCGCTCTTCTGGCTCGACTGGTCGTTGGCTGCAGCCACCTTCTCAGGCTTTTCGTCGTTGAACTGCTCGACGATATTCTGGCCATCGATCAACTGAACCTGTCCTTCGATGACGACATGGTCTCCCTCCGTCAGCCCCTTGGCAATGGCCGAGTAGCCGCCGTTCTGCCGCTCTACGGTAACAGGCGTCAGATGCACCTTGCTGTCCTTGACGACATAGGCATAGAAGCCCTCGGGGCCTGGGCTGATCGCAACCGTCGGGGCAACAATCGCGGGCTGATTGTCGGTCAGATGCATGACGACGTTGACCGATCGGCCGGGCCAGATCGCGCCATTGGCATTATCGAACTTCGCCTTGACAAGAATAGTGCCGGAAGAGGGGTCGACGGTGTTGTCGAAGAAGCTGACTGCGCCCTGGCGGGACTTGCCCTTGGTCGAGTTCGGCACGGTGCTGACCGGCACGGTGCCGGCCTTCATGGCTTCTTCCAGTTGCCGGAGCTGATTTTCCTGCATGTGGAATTGCACGTAGATCGGATTGTACTGCGTGATCGTCACGATCGCAGTGCCGGGCGTGACGTAGGCGCCGGGGCTCGGGACGACATTTCCGAGGCGACCGTCATAAGGCGCACGGATTTGCGTGTTTTCCAACAGAACATGGTCGGCTGCAAGCTGGGCCTTGTCGGCGTTGACGTCGGCTGCTGCTGTATCGCGCGCCGCGACCGCCTGATCGACCGTCTGTTGCGTGCCGGCATTGGCAAGCAGGCTCTTGGCGCGGTTGAGGGCTGATTCCGCCGCCACGAGCGCCGCCTGGTCCTTGACTATATTAGCCTGATCCTTGTCGACGGCGGCCTGTGCCGTTCGCGAATCCAGCTTGGCGATGAGGTCGCCAGCCTTCACCATCGCGCCGTCCTGCGCCTCGATTGAGGTAATGATGCCGGATTCCTGCGCGGCGATCGTTGTCGCATTTTGCGCCACGGCCGAACCGGTGGCCGTGATGTCGCTCGGCAGCGTTCTATTCTCCACCGCTACCGTCTTGACGACCGAAGGCCCGGCCTGATGCTTTTTACTGCCAGCCGCTGCGGTCTTGCTGGTATCTTTGGTTTCTGCGGAGGCCTTGTCGACAAATGCGGAAAGAAAAGGAATGCGGTCGCGGTAGCCCCAGGCTGCAAGGGCTGCAACGACGAAGAGACCGAGGGGAAGCCAGAATTTTTTCATATTTAAAGAACCGGTCGAAGCGAGTTGCAAAAAACGCGATGACATCGAGGTGTATCTATTGCGTCGCACAACAAAGACGGGCTTCGCCGCAATCCATCACATCGCCGTCACTGCTAACGTTCGGTAATTCTGTCCCAATAACGTGAATTCATGAACGCTCATCCTGTGCAATTTACCACAGTTCGGCGGGACGAAAAATTAAAGCTTGGAAAGCTTTGAAGCCGCTGCCGGTTGTGCGGCGCAGCAAATAGTCAAATGACTATTTTTTGATTGCCGCCATGTAATAATTGGACAGCCATACGTTCTTTTCCGGCATTTATAGTGAGAAGCGGGCCGAAATCTTCATAGCGGCTCTAGCCTATGCTCACGTAATTGTGTTGACGGGCCTTCTTTACAAGAGGCCCGTCTCCCTTCGGCAGATGATCCGTCTCACAGAGAACGCGCCGCTCCTCCGTCGCAACGAACCATCGTTCCGGTCACATAACTTGCCGGCTCGCTGCAGAGGAAGGCGGCAGTGGCGGCGAACTCCTCGACGCGGCCGTAGCGACCGGCCGGGATGCGCTGCTGACGCTCGGCGCTGACGTCTTCCAGGCTCCTGCCGCCACGGTTGGCCGCAGCCGTATCGAGTTCGGTCAGCCGGTCGGTCGCAATGCTGCCCGGCAAAAGCAAATTGACGGTAATTCCATCGGCTGCCACTTCGCTGGCAAGGGTCTTGCTCCAGCCAACGAGCGCGGGGCGTAGCGTATTGGAGAGCGCCAGATTAGGGATCGGCTCGACGACGCCGGAAGAGGCGACGGTGAGAATACGGCCCCAGCCTTGCACTTTCATTGCGGGCACAAGCGCGTTGGTGAGCGTTATGATCCGCGATACCATGGTGACGAAGTAGGTCTCCAGCCTGTCGGCGGTCATGTCCTCGGTGGTACCCGGCGTCGGGCCACCGCTATTGTTGACGAGAATATCGATGCCTCCGAGCTTCTCGGTCACGGCCTTGCTGACGATCTCGACGAAGTTCTCGTCGCCGAGATCCGCCCAGACCCAGTCCGCGCGGCCTTTGCCTTCAGCGTTGATGGCTTTGCAATTGCTCTCGAGCCGTTCGCCGCTACGGCCACAAAGCAGAACGTTTACCCCCTCGCGCGCCAAAGCGACGGCGATGCCGTGGCCAAGCCCTTTGGAAGAGGCGAGCACCAGCGCGCGTTTTCCCTCGATACGAAGATCCATGTCGATTACCCCTTCATGCTATGGAACCGCTGAACCCTATTTATAGAGTGCTCTCGATCGACTTTGAAAGCCGTGCCTGATGAGAAGGTCGCAAGGGCAGGCAAAATATTGACGTTAACGTAAGAGTAATTTAACTTGCATGGTGCGGTGGGGGAATTGGGAGACTGCCTGTCGCTTCCCGGCTCGACAATTCCTTTCCATTTTGACAAGAGATAAATGAAGCGGGGAAGATGCCCAAAAGGGGATAAGGCTGCGATCCGATATCAAGGATGCCGGCCAAGCGGAGAGAGTGAATGACTGACGCGAGCGAGCTGCCGGAACGCGAGAGCATGGAATTCGACGTCGTGATTGTCGGGGCGGGGCCTGCTGGCCTGTCGGCTGCAATCCGGCTGAAGCAGATCAATCCGGATCTGACCGTCGTCGTGCTCGAAAAAGGAGCTGAGGTCGGCGCGCATATCCTCTCGGGCGCCGTCGTCGATCCGATCGGCATCGACCGCTTGCTGCCGGGTTGGCGCGACGAGGAGGGACATCCCTTCAAGACCGAGGTCAAGGAAGATCATTTCCTGTTCCTTGGCCCGGCCGGTTCCTTACGTCTGCCGAATTTCCTCATGCCGCCGCTGATGAACAATCACGGCAATTACATCGTCTCGCTCGGCAATGTCTGTCGTTGGCTGGCCGAGAAGGCGGAAGCGCTCGGTGTCGAGATCTATCCGGGCTTTGCGGCAAGCGAAGTGCTCTATGACGACCAGGGCGCCGTCATCGGCGTTGCCACCGGCGACATGGGCATCGAGAAGAACGGCGAGCCCGGTCCGAACTACACGCGCGGCATGGCGCTGATGGGCAAATATGTTCTGATCGGCGAGGGCGTGCGCGGCTCGCTCGCCAAGCAGCTCATCGCCAAGTTCGATCTGTCGAGAGACCGTGAACCGCAGAAATTCGGCATCGGTATCAAGGAGCTCTGGGAGGTCAAGCGCGAGAACCATAAGCCGGGCCTCGTGCAGCACTCCTTCGGCTGGCCCTTGGACATGAAGACGGGCGGCGGCTCATTCCTCTATCATCTGGAAGACAATCTGGTCGCCGTCGGCTTTGTCGTGCACCTCAACTACAAGAATCCCTATCTCTTCCCCTTCGAAGAGTTTCAGCGCTTCAAGACCCACCCCGCCATTCGCGGCACCTTCGAAGGCGGCAAGCGCATCTCTTATGGCGCCCGCGCCATCACCGAGGGCGGATACCAGTCCGTGCCGAAGCTGACCTTCCCGGGCGGCGCGCTGATCGGCTGCTCGGCAGGTTTCGTCAACGTTCCCCGCATCAAGGGCAGCCACAATGCGGTGCTGTCGGGCATGCTGGCAGCGGACAAGATTGCCGGGGCGATCGCCGCCGGTCGCGCCAATGACGAAGTGATCGAGATCGAGAACGAATGGCGCCAGACGGATATCGGCAAGGATCTGAAGCGCGTCAGGAACGTCAAGCCGCTGTGGTCGAAGTTCGGCACGGCGGTCGGCGTAGTGCTCGGCGCCCTCGACATGTGGACGAACCAGCTGTTCGGCCTCTCCGTCTTTGGAACGCTGAAGCATGGCAAGACGGATGCCGCCTCGCTGGAGCCTGCCGCCAAGCACCAGAAGATCGACTATCCGAAGCCCGATGGCGTGCTGACTTTCGACCGTCTGTCCTCGGTGTTCCTGTCGAACACCAACCACGAGGAAGACCAGCCGGTGCATCTGAAGGTCGGAGACATGGCGCTGCAGAAGAATTCCGAGCATGATGTCTTTGCGGGACCTTCGACGCGCTACTGTCCGGCCGGCGTCTATGAATGGGTGGAGAAGGACGGCAAGGAAACCTTCGTCATCAACGCCCAGAATTGTGTCCACTGCAAGACCTGCGACATCAAGGATCCCAACCAGAACATTAACTGGGTTCCGCCGCAGGGCGGCGAGGGGCCGGTCTATCCGAATATGTGAGTGACATCACGAAGATAGGGCCAAACGCTGCAATGAAGCGTTTGGCCCTGTCGAAGCTCCATCCCTGTGCAGGGTGGAAATTAATGCTGGGCGGGCTTGCGAGCGAGCAGGCCGGTGGAAAGCGCGACACCGGCACCAGTCACGATCGCTGCCGCAACGCCGGCTATTCCGATTTCTTCGCCGAGCAGGAAGCCGCCACCAATCGTGGCAAGAACGGGCGTAATCGCGGTGAAGGCTGCTGCCTGCGTGCCACCAAGAGCCTGGACGGCAAGACCATAGGCCAGCGTCGCGGCAAGACCCGACAGCAAGCCCTGGCTGACGATCTGCAGGCCGATTTCCGGCAAGGGCACCGAAGTCAGCGAGCTTCCGAAAATGGCGGCCAGGCCGACATGGATCAGGAAAGACCAGACGGCGATGATCGCGCTTGATTGCATCGCAGTCAGGCCCGAGCGCCGGAAGGCATGCGTATAAGCTGCCCACAGCAGAGCGGCGAGCGGCAGCAGGGTGAAGCCGGCCCAGGAGATCTGTACGCCATACAGGCTGCGAACTAGTAGGATCGCAACGCCGATGACGATGCCGCCAAGGCCGAGCCAGCGCGTCAGATCCAGCCGTTCGCGAAATAGCAGGACGCCGATCACGGCGGCGGCAAGAGGCATGGAGCCGCCGAGCAGAATGCCGGCGGAGGAGGCGGGTGTGAATTGGATGGCGAAGGTGGTCAGCTGAAAGAAGAGGGCGCCGGAGCCGCAGACCATCAGCGCGAGCAGCTTCAATGATACGCCCTTCGGTAGCAGGCCGGTCCGCAGCCAGACGGGGGCCAAGACTGCTGCCGGCACGCCATAGCGGATCAGGCCGAGGTCGATCGTGCTCATCTGCGTCTCGGCGGTGTGGCGCGTCGCGAGAATCCAATTCGCCCAGATCAATACGGTCACGATAGCGCCCGCGTAGCCCATCGCGGTGGGCGTTGCCTTGCGTGTGGAGAGAGACAAAGCGGTCATCGACATATCCTTTCCATCCATGCGGATCATCTTTGAATGAGGAAAAGATAGCGCCGAAGGCCGAGGCATGTCCTTGCTAGTTATGGCGCAGAAACAATGCTATGAGCAACAATCTGCTAATTGGGATTTATAAACTTCTCGATCATGCCAAAACTGGATAAGTTCGATATTGCGATCCTCAACTGCCTGCAGGAGGATGCGCGCGCCACCAATGTCGAGATCGCGGAACGGGTGAATCTCTCGCCATCGCCCTGCCTCAGGCGCATTCGCAACCTGGAAAAGTCAGGGCTGCTGCGCGGCTATCGCGCCGATATCGACCGCAAGGAAGCCGGTCTCGGTTTGACCGTCTTCGTCGAACTCAAGGTCGGTCATCATTCGAAGGAAAATTCCGAAGTGCAGCAGGCGGCGCTGCTCGCTATTCCAGAGATCGTTGCATGCCACCTGATTTCGGGATCCGCCGATTTCCTGGCGGAAGTCGTCGTGGCGGACCTTGCCGCCTATGAAAAGGTGATGTCGGAAAAGCTGCTGGCTCTTCCCGGTGTGGTCGATCTGCGCTCGAACTTCGCGATACGGACGATCAAGGCCAATGGTGCACTGAAGCTGCCGATGCCGGAATGAAGACGAAAAAGGGCCGTTGCCAGCCCCTTTTGTGATGAAAATCTCGATGCCGTCAAAGCATCGTTCCGCTGAGGATCAGCAGTGCCACCGAGAAGTAGATCACAAGACCGGTGACATCGACGAGCGTCGCGACAAAGGGAGCCGATGCGCTGGCCGGATCGAGCCGCAGCTTTTGCAGAACGAATGGCAGCATCGAGCCGGCAAGCGAACCGAAGGTGACGATGCCGATGAGGGCTGCAAAGACAGTCAGGGCGACGAGTTGCCAGTGCGGGCCGTAGTCGAACAGGCCAAGACTCTGCCAGGCGATGATGCGGGTGAAACCGACAAGGCCGAGGATTGCGCCGAGCACGATGCCGGTCGGCAGTTCGCGCAGCGCCACGCGCCACCAATCGGAGAGCTTGAGCTCGCCAAGCGCCAGCGCGCGGATGATCAGCGATGTTGCCTGCGAGCCGGAATTGCCGCCAGAGCTCATGATCAGCGGAATGAAGAGCGTCAGCACCACGGCCTTTTCCAGCTCGCCCTCGAAATGCTGCATGGCGCTCGCCGTCAACATTTCGCCGAGGAACAGGGCTGCGAGCCAGCCGGCGCGCTTGCGGATCATACCGGCAAAGCTGATCTTCATGTAGGGCTGGCCGAGGGCTTCCATACCGCCGAACTTCTGAGCGTCCTCGGTCGTATCGGCGATCATCGTATCGATAACGTCGTCGACGGTGACGATCCCCAGCATGTGGCCCTTGTCGTCGACGACAGGAAGCGCCAGCAGATCGTGCCGGCGGATCAGACGGGCGACATCCTCCTGCTTCATCAGCGGCGGTGCCGTGACTGGCGTGCCCTTTTGTGCGACGGTGAGGATACAGGCATCGGGCTCGCCGGTGATCAGGCGACGCAGCGTCACGACATGCAGCAGCACATGCGTTTCGTCATCAAGCACATAGATGGCATAGACGGTTTCGCGGGAGCGCTCGACCTGGCGAACGTGATCGAGCGTCTGCGCCACGGTCCAGCTCGCGAGAACGCTGACGAACTCCGTCGTCATAATGCCGCCGGCTGTGCGCGGCGGATAACCCATCAGGCCCTGGATAGCCTGGCGTGCATGCTCGTCGAAAGTGGTAAAGAGCCGGGCGCGGGTGTCGACATCCATGTCGAGCAGCACGTCGGCGACGCGGTCGTTGGACATGCCGTGCAGCAGCCGGGAAGCGTCTGCATTGCCCATGACTTCGAGGATGGCAGGAGCGTTGCGCAGTTCCGGCCGATCGAGAATGCGCACGGCGCGCTCTTCCGGCATTTTGGCGAGGATGCGTGCGGCTTCGGCCACATCAAGTACGTTCAGCGACTCGACGCGTTCGGCGATGGTGGCGCCGCGATTGTTATTGATGAATGCACGAGCGGCATTGCCAGCCCGCGCGGGAAAGCTGTTGATGTTCATTATAGCTCGCCTTTCCGGTCGATCCGCCGTCGTAGCGGATCGTGGCGAGCCGACAGGAGTCGGTTAGTGCACGAATGCTACTGACGGCAAAGGCAATCGACTACTACTGTCGCTAGGCATCTAAAGATGGCTCCGGTTAATCGGCATGGAAAAACGGTATTCCCCATGTGCGGAGAAGTCGCGCCGAAGGCATAAAAAGTCAAGAGGCGGACGTGCCTAAACGCACGATCCTGCGAGAAAATTTTGGTTAGGCGGCTGCAAATTTTTGCGACGCAATAAAGCCTGATGCAAATGCGTTAAAACAATGCGGCCGGACGACATGCGCCCAGCCCGAATTGCTGTGAAATCCGATCGCTCAGAAGCCCGCTAGAACGATCTTACCCTTCATCTTGCCGGTCTCGACGAGGGCGTGCGCCGTCTTCAGATTGGCGGCGTTGATCGTGCCCGCGGTCTCGGTCAGGGTCGAGCGGATCTTGCCGGCATCCACCAGCTCCGCGACCTTGGTCAGCAGCTTGTGCTGCTCGATCATGTCGGCGGTGCTGAAGAGCGGGCGTGTGAACATCAGCTCCCAGTGTATCGATACTGCCTTGCGCTTGAAGGGCACGACATCGAGCGTCTTCGGGTCGTCGATCAGCGCGAACCGGCCTTGAGGCGCGATGGCGTCGACGATTGAGGTGATGTGGTCGGCAGTATTCGTCGTGGAGAAGACGAAAGCCGGCGCGCCGATGCCAAGGGCCTCGATCTGCGGGGCAAGCGGCTTCGAATGATCGATGACGTGGTGAGCGCCGAGCTCTTTCACCCAGGCCTGTGTTTCCGGCCGGGATGCCGTGGCGATGATGGTGAGATCGGTTAGAGCCCGTGCGATCTGGATGGCAACCGATCCGACGCCGCCCGCACCGCCGATGATGAGGATGGCATTGGCAACACCGGAAACGGGGTCTTGCACCTTCAGACGATCGAACAGTGCCTCATAAGCGGTGATCGAAGTCAGAGGCAGTGCCGCCGCCGCTGGAAAATCCAGGCTCTTCGGCTTGGCGCCGACGATACGTTCGTCGACCAGATGGAATTCGGCATTCGATCCATCGCGGTTGATGGCGCCCGCATAGAAGACCTCGTCCCCCGGCTTGAACATGGTGACGTCGGGGCCGACCGTCTTGACGATCCCGGCCGCATCCCAGCCGAGGATCTTATACGCGTCGTCGCTCGGAGCGACATTGGCACGGACTTTGACGTCGACCGGATTGACGGAAACAGCCTTCACCTCGACGAGCAGATCGCGGCCCTTTGCCTCGGGCGTCGGCAGTTCGACGTCGATCAGGGATGTCTCTGCGGAGATAGGTTGCGGTTGCTTGTAGGCGACTGCGCGCATGGGAGAAGCTCCTAGGTTTGTTGCACAGTGGCTAGATGCGCATTATCCTCACATGGCGCAAGAATGCACAATTTCTGTACGTAGGTACAAAAAGGATACTGTCGATGTCGGTTCCCCGTTCCAAGCTTGTCAGGAATTTTCCGGGTTGTCCGGTCGAGGCGACGCTCAGCCTGCTCGACGGCAAATGGAAGGGCGTGATCCTGTTTCACCTGATGGAGGGAACGCTGCGCTTCAACGAGATCCGCCGCAAACTGCCGTCGGTGACGCAGCGTATGTTGACCAAGCAACTACGGGAGCTGGAGGAATCCGGGCTGGTTTCACGCACCGTCTTTCCGGTGGTGCCGCCGCGTGTCGATTATGCGCTGACGCCGCTAGGCGCCAGCCTTGGGCCGATCATCAAGGCCATGGCCGTATGGGGCGAAGAGAATGTGTTCTGCCATGACGGCCGCCAGCAACTGGCGTCATGCGTGACCGGTACGGCGCTCCAGAGCAACTGACAGCGCGAAGACGGCAAGACCGCCGACGGAGAGGACCGCGCCGACATAGCCGGTCGCTGCCGCGGTGAAGCCCCAGAAGATCACCAGTCCGCCGAGCCAGGCGCCGAGCGCGTTGGCGATGTTGAAGGCGGAGTGATTGGAGGCCGCGGCCAGCGTCTGCGCATCGGCTGCCACGTCCATCAGGCGGGTCTGTACTGCGGGGCAGGCGGCAAAACCGCAGCCGATCAGGAAGACGCAGATGCAGAGCATGACGGGGTTGGCGGCGGTGAGTGCAAACAACGTCATGATGACGACATTGAAGATCATCATGCCGCCGATCGTTCCCTTGATCGAGATGTCGCCGAGGCGCGAACCGACGATGTTACCGACATTCATGCCGATGCCGAAGAGTGCCAGCACGACCGGCACCATGGCGGTGCCAAGGCCGGCGACCTGGGTCGTCGTCGTGGCGACGTAGCTGAAGATCGAAAACATGCCGCCGAAGCCGATGGCCGCGACACCCAGCGTCAGCCAAACTTGAATGCGCTTGAGTGCGCCCAGTTCGCGCGTGATGCTGGCGCCTTCTTCGACCTTGTCCTTCGGCAGGAACAGGGCGATGAGAAGCATGGTGACGAGCCCGACGCCGCCGACCATCATGAAGGCTGCGCGCCATTCGAGAAGCTGGCCGAGATAGGTGGCGATCGGCGTGCCGATCAGCGTCGCGATCGTCAGGCCGAGCATGACTTGGCCGACTGCCCGCACGCGACGATGAACCGGCACCATGGAGGCGGCAACGAGCGCTGCGACGCCGAAATAGGCGCCATGCGGCAGGCCGGTGATGAAGCGCAGCACCGTGAAGCTTTCGAAGGTCGGCGCAAACGCACTGGAAATATTGCCGGCGGCAAAGAGCGCCATCATCAGCAGGAGCAGCGTGCGGCGCGCCATCTTGGCGGCGAGCACGGCAATGATCGGCGCGCCGCCGACGACGCCGAGCGCATAGGCGCTAATGACATGGCCCGCTTGTGGCGTGGTGACGCCGAAGGTATCGGCGACCTCGGGCAGAAGCCCCATGATGACGAATTCGCCCGTGCCGATGCCGAAACTGCCGACGGCCAGTGCCAAAGTCACCAGCGCAATGGCGGTGCGCGACGGCGTTTCCAGGGAGGTTTGGGTATCGAGAACCTCGACGGCAATATCGCTCACGAAAACTCCTTGGGCGGTAATCGGGTCGAAGCACCGCGAATCGCGCGGCGGACGCTGAAACCAGGTACTCGGCGCATCATGGGAAAATAAATGGACTGGGACGGCATGGACATGCCACAAACAACAATATCAATGATCGTACCATTCCTGTCCTGTGCATTTTTTGCAGCGCAGCATATCCATTCGCGCATAAGTGCCGGCCGGTTCTGCTTCCTGTGCAGGCGGCGCAATGCTTGAAATCGCCTTGTCCGAAACCATCTCTGTGAAAGCGCACGGGGGCGTCAGCCCCTTTTTTGAGATAGAATTTGAGAGAAGACCAAGAGCCCCGATGAAGCTGATCGGCTTTTTCAATCGTGATGGCGGCACGTTCCGAACGACCGACATGGCTGCCTATGAGAAGAGGGCGGAGCAGATCTTCCGTGACGCCGGTCACGATTTCGAAGCTGTGATCGTGGAGGGACGCAATATCGTTTCGGCGATGGAACGGGCGGCCCGCCGCGATGATATAGACGGCATCATCGCCGGCGGCGGCGACGGCACGATTTCGGCAGCCGCTGCGATTGCCTGGAGAAACGGCGTCGCCCTTGGCGTCGTTCCGGCCGGTACCATGAACCTCTTTGCCCGCTCTCTCAGATTGCCGCTCGATATCTGGCAGACGCTGAGCGTGCTGGCGACCGGCGAGGTCGACAATGTCGATATCGGCAGCGCCAATGGCCGCGCTTTCGTGCATCAGTTTTCGGCGGGTCTGCATGCGCGCATGGTGCGCTACCGCAACAGCTACACCTATCGCTCGCGCATCGGAAAGATGTCGGCCAGCACCCGAGCCGCTTTCGGCGTCATCGCCAATCCTCCGGAATTCGATGTCGATTTCGAAGCCGGCGGTATCAGTGAACGCCGGCATGTCTCGGCGATCTCCGTCTCCAACAATCCCTTCGGCACCAACGCGCTGCTCTATGCCGATAGTCTGCGCAGCGGCGAGCTGGGCTTCTATATGGCAAAGCCTTTGCGGCCGCTCGGTGTCGCCCGCCTTGCGATCGACATGCTGCGTGGCCGGGTGCGCGACAACACGGATGTCATGGTCATGCATACGCCCGAGGTGCGCCTGCATTTTCCGAAGCTACGCCAGCTGGCCAACTGCGTCATGGATGGCGAGCTTTTGCCGCTCGAGCGCGATGTGACGCTCAGGGTGCATCCCGGCGAACTCAGGGTGATGGTGCGACAAGGAACTGCCGCCCGTGTCGAGCGCGAGGGGGCGATCGACAGCCTCGCCGTCTGAGACCGTCAGAGGCGCGGCAGATAGGTGCGATAATCGAAATCGGAAACTGTGCGTAGGTGGCGGATCGCTTCCTTATGCTTCGTATCGCCGTAGAGCTTTTGATATCGCTCGCCGAAGACATCGGCGATGAAGGCCGAGGCGCGGAAGCGCTCGACAGCCGTCAGAAAATCATGGGTCAGCTTGGGCGCATCGACAGGCACGCATGCGGGCGTTGATTCCTCGCCGGGATCGAGGTCGTTCTCCAGACCAAGCAGCATGCCGCCGAGGATTGCTGCCAGCATCAGATAGGGATTGGCGTCCGCGCCGGCGACGCGGTGCTCGATGCGGGCGGCTGGTCCGTCTTTCTCGGGAATCCGCACGGCCGTACCCCGATGGCCGAAACCCCAGGTGAGATCGACCGGTGCAAACGAGCCCGGCTGGAAACGGCGATAAGAGTTGGCATAGGGTGCAAAGACCAGCTGCGCATCCTGCAGGGTTTGCAACAGCCCGGCGCAGACCGACTTCAGCCTCTTCGGCTCGCCGCCGGCCGCATCGAGGATATTGCGGCCTTGAGTATCGATGATGCTCGCATGCACATGCAGCCCTGAGCCGGCCTCGTCAGTATAGGGCTTGGCCATGCAGGTCGATTTCAGGCCATGCTTGCGTGCTGCCTGCTCGGCCACACGCTTCAGCATGATGCAGTCATCTGCAGCCGCCAATGCATCCGGGCGATGCAGCAGGTTGATCTCGAACTGCCCGGCTCCGAATTCGGCAGTCGTCGCGTCTGCTGGCAACCCTTGCGCCCTCGCATAACCGCGTAGCGTTTCAAGATAACCGTCAAGCAGGTCGACAGCGTCCATATCATAACCCTGAAAGCCGTTCGGTTCGCCCCGGTAGGTCAAGGCCGCCGGTGGCGAAGGAACGCCTCTTTCCCGCCAGTCGCCGGCGAGCAGATAGAATTCCAGCTCGGTCGCAACGACGGGTGTCAGGCCAAGCGATTTGTAGCGATCGAGAACGGCTGTGAGGATGGCGCGCGGGTCCTGAAAGCTTGGGCTGCCGTCGAGTTCATGCATCGTAGCCAGCACCTGTTTCGATCCCGCAGGAGCCCAGGGCATGTCGGTGAGCGTGCGCTGGTCGGCAACGCAGGTCCCGTCGGGATCGCCGATCGTCAGCGACAGGCCGGTGATATCGTCATTATCGTCGCCCCAGATGTCGAGCGATTGCGTCGAGGTCGGCAGCCGCACGGCGCCGGACCACACTTTTTTCTCGGCTGAGATTGGAATTTGCTTGCCGCGCAGCCGGCCGTTCATGTCCGATATCAGCACCTCGATGCGCGCGTTACCTTCGGTTGCGGTGTCGGCAGCCATGCTCTTGTAAATCCCCAATGCTCACGGCATGGTCGTAACTGATCAAAGCCAGCCTTTCAATCCGACAGGAATCTTGCAGATGTCCGACACGCCAAGCCGTTCCAATCTCGCCGCCGTCGATGCTGCCCACCATCTCCATCCCTTCACGAATATGAAGAAGCTGAATGCCGATGGCACACGGATCATCCAGCGCGGCGAGGGCGCACATATCTTTGACAGCAACGGCAAGAAGTATCTCGACGGTTTCGCCGGCCTCTGGTGCGTAAATATCGGCTATGGCCGCACCGAGATTGCCGAAGCCGCCATGCGGCAGATGAACGAGCTGCCTTATTACAATACGTTTTTCGGCACGACGACGACACCGACGACATTGCTGTCCGAGAAGGTCTGCGCCCGTGCCGGGCCGCATTTCAACCATGTCTTCTTCACCAATTCCGGCTCGGAAGCTAGTGACACCTGGTTCCGCATGGCGCGCGTCTATTGGGCTGCTGTCGGCCAGCCGGCGAAGAAGACCGTCATTGCTCGCAGGAACGGCTATCACGGCTCCACCGTCGCGGGCGCCAGCATGGGCGGCATGAAATACATGCACGAGCAGGGCGATCTGCCGATCCAGGGCGTCGTCCACATCGGCCAGCCCTACTGGTACGCCGAGGGCGGCGATCTTTCGCCGGAAGAATTTGGCTTGAAGGTCGCCCGTGAACTGGAAGAGAAGATCGACGAACTGGGCGAGGACAATGTCGCCGCCTTCGTTGCCGAGCCCGTGCAGGGAGCCGGCGGGGTGATCATCCCGCCATCAACCTATTGGCCCGAGATCGCACGCATCTGCAAGGCGCGGAATATCCTGCTCGTTTCGGACGAAGTCATCTGCGGCTTCGGCCGCTTGGGCTCGTGGTTCGGCTTTCAGCATTTCGGCGTCGAGCCCGATCTTGCACCAATCGCCAAGGGACTTTCCTCCGGATACCTGCCGATCGGCGGCGTGCTCGTCAGCGATCGCATCGCCGATGTTTTCATCAACGAGGTCGGTGAGTTCAATCACGGCTTCACCTATTCGGGCCATCCCGTCTGCGCGGCTGCCGCCATCGAGAATTTGAGGATCATCGAGGAGGAGCGGCTGGTCGAGCGCGTCCGCGACGACATCGGTCCTTATTTCGCCAAGGCGTGGGGCAGTCTTGCGGATCACGATATGGTCGGCGAAGCCGTCAGCGTCGGCCTGATGGGCGCCTTGCAGCTTGCCGCGGACAAATCCACCCGCCGTAGGTTCGAAAAACCGGATGCGGTCGGTTCGGCCGTGCGCAACCATGCCCTGGCAAACGGTCTGGTGCTGCGCGCAACAGGTGACCGCATGCTGGCCTCGCCGCCGCTTATCATCAGTCATGAGGAAGTGGATACGATGGTACGGATCGCGCGGCAAGCGCTCGATGCCGTCTGGGCTGACATGCGCTCGTAAGCGGCACTTCGCTTCAACGACGGCCGTGCGCCAACGGACGGCGCACGGAGGGCATGATCACGAAGTCAGCAGTCCAGCTTCCGATCGGAAACTCAAACGTCCTGATGCTCGCGGTCGAAGATCTTGCGCACGATGTAGTTCGGCGAGAGATCGTCGCGATAATAGATGCGGGCGATCATTTCGGCGAGAATGCCCGTCGTGATCATCTGAACGGAGGACAAGAGCAGCACGACGCCGACCATCAGCAGCGGACGGCTGCCGATATCGTCGCCGAAGATGAACTTATCGATGAACAGCCAGAACAGGATAATCGCTGCAAGCGCGCCAAGGCCGAGGCCGAGCGAGCCGAAGAAATGCCCGGGCCGCGCCTTGTAGCGCATGAAGAACATCACCGAGAGCAGATCGAGAATGACGCGGAAGGTACGCGAAATCCCGTATTTCGACGTGCCGTGCTGGCGGGCATGGTGGGTGACGGGCACTTCACCGATGCGTGAGCTCGGCACGACGCCTGCGACCCAGGCCGGAATGAAGCGGTGCATCTCGCCCATCAGCTTGACCTGCTTGATGATCGAGGCGCGATAGATCTTAAGGCTGCAGCCATAGTCGTGCAGCTTGACACCGGTGATGCGGCCGATCAGGTAGTTGGCGCACCAGGACGGGATCTTGCGCAGGAGGAGGCCGTCCTGGCGGTTCTTGCGCCAGCCGACGAGCAGGTCGAGCTGCCGCCGTTCCAGTTCATCGACCATCGAAGGAATGTCCTTCGGATCGTTCTGCAAGTCGCCGTCCATGGTGGCGATGAGGCGGCCATTGGCGGCATCGATGCCGGCCTGCATGGCGGCCGTCTGGCCGAAATTGCGCTGCAGTTCGACGATGCGCAGGATCAGCCCTTCGCGTGTCAGCGACCGGCGCGCATTGGCAAGCGTCGCATCCGCGCTGCCGTCATCGACCAGGATCAGTTCCCAGGGCTTGGTAAAGCCGGTCATCGACGTACAGATGCGCTCGATCAGCGGACCGACGCTTTCTTCCTCGTTGAAGACGGGCACAACCAGCGAAAGCTCCAGCTGGTCTGCCGCATCGGCCTGGGGGAGGGTCGACTCTGCCGTTGTCTGCAACTCTTCTTTCTCCTAAAAGACCGGCAGAACCTGCCGGACGGAAACGAGCGAAACGTCCGGGCTCAGCCTCCGCTCGCATTTGGGTGCCCTAACTACATGAAGACTCCAATGGTGGCCAGTCGACAGAATTGGTTTATTCGCAACCGAATGACGCTACTGACCCTCGCAGTTGTCGTGGCCTACGCTGCCTTCATCGAATGGTTCTGGGGCTGGGACTCCATTCTGGCGCAATGGGGTAAGGTCGGCGCGCTGCCGATCCTTCTGGCACTCGCGCTTCTGACCGGCACCTATTTCCTGCGAACCTGGCGCATCTACGATTACTTTCCAAAGGAAACATCGGGCCGTTTCACGGCGCTGTTCCGTGTGACGCAAGTCCATAACCTGCTGAATATCATGATGCCTTTCCGCACCGGCGAGACCAGCTTCCCGGTGTTGATGCGCTCGGAGTTCGGCATCCCGCTGGCGCGGGGCACATCGGCGCTATTCGTCATGCGCCTGCTCGATTTGCACGCGCTGTTGGCCGCAGCCGGCGTCGGTCTTGCGCTTGCCTCGTCCTATCATGTCCTGGCCTGGATTGTGTGGGCAGCCTTTCTGCTTCTGCCCGTCGCTGGGTTTATCTCCCGCCGGCCGCTGATCCGTCTTGCCGCCCGCATCCTGCCGAAGAAGGCGCAGGGCCTGGTGCACGAGCTGGAGCGTGGCCTGCCGGTCAACGCCCGGGCCTTTGCGCGCGCCTGGCTGACGACCGTCGTCAACTGGCTGGTCAAGGTCGTCGTGCTCGCTTGGGCGCTCCGCCTCATGAACGTCACTCCGCTCTCAGCAAGCTTCGGTGGTGCGCTCGGCGGCGAATTATCATCAGTGCTTCCGGTGCATGCGCCGGGAGGCGTCGGCACTTATCCTGCCGGCATCACCGCCGGCGCCATGGCCTTCGGTGCTTCAAGCGCGAAGGAAGCAATCGAAAATCTCGCGCAGGCCAGCATCAATGCACATCTGCTGATCATCGTGTCGGCGCTGACGGGAACTGCGATCGGATTGCTGGTCGGGCGCAAGCGCAGCTGAAGCGATTGTCACCGCGCAATGTCATCCAGCTCGGACAATCGCTTGCGCAGGAACGCTTGTTCCGGTGCCTGCTGGCAAAGCGAAAGCGCAGTTTCGTAGGCCTGCCGCGCCTCGTCCAATCGTCCAAGCTGTCTCAGGAAATCGGCCCTCGCGGCATGGGTCAGATGATAACGCGCCATGCGCTCTTCGTGCAGCAGGCCGTCGACGATGAAAAGCGCTGTAGCCGGGCCATCGCGCATGGAGATTGCCACGGCCCGATTGAGTTCGATCACGGGTGAGGGACTGGCCATCAACAACAGATCGTAGAGCGCGACGAGCTGCTGCCAGTCGGTATCGCCAGCGGTTACTGCGCGAGCATGTTCTGCCGCGATCGCGGCCTGCAGCGCATAGCTGCCGACGCTCTCAGCCGACATGGCTCTTGCCGACAATAGCAGACCCTCGCGGATCTGGCTGCGATTCCAGAGCGCGCGATCCTGATCGACCAGCAGCACCAGATCGCCTGAGGCATCCGTGCGGGCAAGCCGCCGCGAATCCTGCAGCAGCATGATCGCAAGAAGCCCTTCGATCTCCGGATCCGGCAATAGCTGCAGCAAAAGCCTGCCGAGCCGAATGGCTTCCGCGGCGAGACCGGCGCGGACGACCGCAGAGCCCGACGATGCCGAATAACCCTCGTTGAAGACGAGATAGATGACGTGCAGTACCTGGGCCAACCGCTCCGGCAATTCGGTTTTGCCTGGCACCTCATAAGGAATGCGGGCGGAACGAATGCGGTTCTTGGCGCGGACGATGCGTTGGGCAACGGTCGGCGCCGGAATCAGAAAGGCATGGGCGATCTCTTCCGTGGTCAGCCCGCAAACCTCGCGCAGCGCCATCGCCATGCGCGCCTCGGCGGGCACCAGGGGATGGCAACAGGTGAAGATCAGCCGCAGCATGTCGTCTTCGATCTCTTCGGGTTCCGTGGTCTCCATCGCCTCTCCCTCCGGGTAAAGGCTGTCGGCAATGTCCGAGCGCGCGGCATCGAAGCGTGTCCGGCGCCTGATGTGGTCGATGGCGCGAAAGCGGCCGGCCGAAACAAGCCAGGCATAGGGATTGGCCGGGATCGTCTCCTGCGTCCATTGCTGCGCCGCCGCCGCAAAGGCATCGTGAAGCGCTTCTTCGGCCCGGTCAAAATCGCCGAGCAGACGGATCAGCGTTGCCAGCACGCGGCGCGAGTGGCTGCGATAGATGCTGTCGATGGTTTGGTTCGTTGGCACGGCGTCAGGATATCTCCGCAAGGTCTCCCTTAAGGGTCAGGGTCCGCACTGGCCGGATCTCGATGGCGCCGTAGCGCGCCGAGGGGATGCGTTTGGCAATCTCCGCTGCGCTCTCCATATCCGGCGCGTCGATGACATAGAAGCCGGCCAGATATTCCTTGGTTTCCACAAATGGCCCGTCCGTCACCGAAAAGGTCTTGCCATGCGGCCGGATGACGATCGATTTGTTTCGCAGTTCCAGCGCATCCGAAACGATCAGGCTGCCGTCCCGTCGCAAGCCTTCGTCATAAACGAAATGCTCTCCGATCAGATGGTTGATCTCGCTTTGATTCAGACGTCCGTCGACGTCAATGGATGTGTAGATTAGACATAGAAACCGCATGTGTTCTCCCTTCTAGCTATTCGTCCGGAAAGCGGATGTCGTAGGCGCCGCGAACCTCGATCATGCCGTAGCGGGTAACGGGGAAGGTCGCGGCGATTTCAGTCGCTTCCTCGATGTCTCTCGCCTCGATCAGCACGAAGCCGCCGAGATGCTCCTTCATTTCCGCGAAGGGGCCGTCGGTGACAGCGGCCTGGCCTTGGCGCACCCGAACCGTTTTGGCAGCCTTCGGTTCATGCAGCGCATTGGCGACGATGATATGGCCGCTGTTGCGCAACCGATTGTCGTTGTCGATCGAATCTTGCGTCAGTTTTCGCCCTTCCTCTTCGGAAAGCTTGGCGATCTCGGCAGTTTCGAACCAGACCTGGCAAAGGAATTTCATGGTTACCTCCTCAAGTGTCCGGGCCGAAAGAATAGATCGGGCGTACCTCGATTGCGCCAAGCTTGGCGAGCGGAATGCCGGCGGCAATGCGGATTGCATCGTTCAGGTCCTTCGCGTCGATCAGAATAAACCCGCCAAGATACTCCTTGGTTTCGATGAAGGGACCATCCGTCACCGCGGTCTCACCATTGCGGACCCGCACCGTCACCGCCGATCGCGGCGATTGCAGCGCTTCGGCGTGGATCATGTTGCCGCTTGCCATCAGATCGCGGTCATAGCCGAGCGAATCCGAATCGAGCTTGTGCTTTTCCTCCTTGGTCATGACGTCGAGCGCCGTGCCATCGAACCAGACCTGGCAGAGATATTTCATCGCAGCGTCTCCTCTTTCAATTTGCTGACGGCTCTAGACGAGCGGCTTTCGCGCAAATCGACACCCAGATTGGCAGCATGGCAAAAATTTCCGCCGCTGTCGAAAAAGCTCGACGTCGGTCGACCAGTTCCGTCATCACGACAAGGAGTGACGGAGATGTACAGTCTGGAAGCCGCAATCGTTCATTATTGGCAAAGGAAGACGCTGAAGGAAGAAGAGCTGCTGGAGGCGGCCGATGCCGGCAGAGTCGTGTACCGCATCTGGATCGGATTTGTAGGCTTTGCCTTCTTGATCCTGTGCTTGAGTTTGGGTGCGCAGCCAAACGACGAACGGCCGCAAGTCGCGGCCGTTGCAAAGGTAGTTTCGATGCCTACAGACGGGCGGTAGGGCAGAAGCTCTGGCCCTATTGGAACGCCGTTTCGAAGAAACTGCGCAGCTTGCGTGAATGCAGTGTTTCCGGCGGCATGGCGGCCAGCTTCTGGATGGCGCGGATGCCGATCTGCAGATGCTGGTTCACCTGGGTACGGTAGAAGGCGGTCGCCATGCCTGGCAGCTTCAGTTCGCCATGCAAAGGCTTGTCCGAAACGCAGAGCAGCGTGCCGTAGGGAACGCGGAAGCGGAAGCCGTTGGCGGCGATCGTGGCTGATTCCATATCGAGCGCGACCGCGCGGGCCTGAGACAGCCGCTTCACGGGGCCTGCCTGATCGCGCAGTTCCCAGTTGCGGTTGTCGATCGTGCCGACCGTGCCCGTGCGCATGATGCGCTTCAGCTCGAAACCTTCGTAGCCAGTGATTTCGGCAACGGCTGCTTCCAGCGCGACCTGCACTTCGGCGAGCGCCGGGATCGGCACCCAGACCGGCAGGTCGTCGTCGAGAACATGGTCCTCGCGCATGTAGGCATGAGCAAGCACATAGTCGCCTAGCCGCTGGCTGTTGCGCAGACCGGCGCAATGGCCGAGCATCAGCCAGGCATGCGGGCGCAGCACCGCAACGTGGTCGGTGATCGTCTTGGCGTTGGACGGGCCGACGCCAATATTGATCATGGTGATGCCGGCATGGCCCTTCCTCTTCAAATGGTAGGCCGGCATCTGCGGCAGCCGCGGTGTGGTCACGTCGCCTTCGGGCTGGCTGGAGCCGGCCTTGGTGATGATGTTGCCGGGTTCGACGAATTCGGTATAGCCGTCGCCGCCGCTCGCCATCAGATCGCGGGCCCATTGGCAGAATTCGTCGATATAGAACTGGTAGTTCGTGAACAGCACGAAATTCTGGAAGTGCGCGGCGCTGGTCGCCGTGTAGTGGACCAGACGGGCCAGCGAATAGTCGATACGCTGTGCCGTGAACGGGGCAAGCGGCGAGGGCTGGCCCGGCGGCGGGATATATTCGCCGTTGGCAATCTCGTCATCGGTGGTGTTGAGGTCAGGCGTATCGAAGAGATCGCGCAGCGGGATATCCTCGAACACGCTGGCGGATGCCTCGACATGCGCTCCTTCACCAAAGGCGAAATGCAGCGGGATCGGTGTGGTCGACTCGGACACGACAACCGGAACGTTGTGGCTGCGCATCAGCAGCGTCAGTTGCTCCTTCAGGTAATGCTTGAAGAGATGCGGCCGCGTGATCGTCGTCGTGTAGACGCCGGGCGCCGTGACATGGCCGTAGGAGAGGCGGGAATCGACATGGCCGAAGCTTGTCGTCTCGATGCTGACCTGCGGATAGAAGGCGCGATAGCGCGCCGTGATCGGCGCACCCTTGGCGAGCTTGGTGAAATTGTCGATCAGGAACGCCGTATTGCGTTCGTATAGCTCCGTCAGCGCTTCGACCGCCTTGGCCGGATCATCGAATGTCCGCGGCTGGAACGGGCTGGGGGAGGAGATGTCGAGGGGCGAAAAAGGAGAGATTCGGTTGCTCATGAGCCATTATAGAGTGTCGTTGTTAACAAGCAAACGACGTTGCAAGAGGCGGCTCTGGATTTTCTCAGCTATTTTGTTCTTGCGGGATTCGCACCCCGGTCATCCGAGGTGCGTCAGCACTTGTTTATTGTACTGTCGTGCAGTAGGGCGCGCCGGTCTGCACGCAGGTGAAGCTTGCCCCAAAATGCGATTGTGCGCCGCTGCGGCCGGCATGTTCGACCGCAACCGAAAAGCTGAATGCGAAGACGGCCGCAAACAGCATAATAACTACAAAGCGCCGTGCGATGATGATCGAGTCCATGTTCCTGGCCCTACCGTGCCCCATACTGGACACTGTTTTGCCATGGTCAGGCTGAACGGGTGCTGAGATGCCGGTTCATCCGGCGTTCAGAAATATTACCGGACTTGAGGGTGCGTTTACCGCTAGCAACACGCAGCAAAAATCCTGCCCGAAAGGTGGCGGGTAGGCATAAGGCCGGGCTTCTTCTTGGAGCCGAAGGTCTTTAAAGCCTTGTCCATGTTTGCGATTTGCAGAATACCTTCAAAACGCAACCCTTCATCCTGACGGTATTGCCGCTCACGGTGCCGGAGCCGCTATAGGTCTTGTCTTCGGATGGATCGGTCAACTCACCCGTATAGCTTCCGCCTTTGCCCTGCATCTTGCCGATCTGCTTGCCGGCATATTTGCCGGTCTTCAGCGTCACGCAGTAGCTGTCGCCGCAGGGCGCGATGGCGGCGGTGTCGCCCGCTACGGTTTTCCAGTTGCCGACGATCGGCTCTTCGGCAAGAGCCGCACTGGCGCTTGCGAGCAATGCCGTAGCAAGAATGGTGGCACGGATCATAGTGATGTTCCTCCCCGGACGCCGCCCGGCTCGAACGCCGGGAATAGGGTGAAGTTATCTGACGCTAACGTAAAGGTAAATACTGATTTCAGGCGCAAATGCCCTGTTGCAGGGCCTCGGCACGGCGCGAAAAAACATCGCATCTGATTATCGCAGCTCTTTTCGTGGTGAATGAAGGGTTTAAATCCGGATCTTAACGAAAGGTAAAGCTTGCGCGAAAATCCTTAATTTGCAAGGGAAGCGATGTTTAACAAAAACCGAAGTTTACCAAGCATTTGTACTTTGTTTGCATCGAATTAAGCATGCATTTTAGCCGTTTTTTGAAAGCCGTCTGCGATAGTGAAGCCATCAAACGAGCGGGGCAAACCCGCCGACCGGAAGAACCGGAAAGCCGCGAACGACGGCAAGGTTCGGACGGAAAACAGGGCAGATGCAAACGTAAGCAAACAGGGACAAAACCGATGGCACGCTTCGAAACACCGATGTCTGAAATGGCCATGTTGGGTGGTAATAGCGCCGATGCCCTTTGCGAACTGGGCGTGAACTATGCGACTGGCCGGGGCTGCTCCGCAGACCTCGTTGCCGCCCATAAATGGTTGAATATCGCTGCCATCCGTGGCAGTGCGCGGGCCGCCGAGCTTCGTGCCGACGTTGCCGCAACCTTGACTAAGATGCAGCTCGCGACCGCGCTCCGCGCCGCTCGCGAGTGGATGACGACGCACTGAAGCGTGCCGCATAAGACGCGACATGAAGACTGACCTCGAAGGAGGGGATGTCGGCGGCCGACGGAGACGCCAGCCGAATGATGAAAACCGCGACCAGCCGGCATAAGGCTGGCGCGGTTTCGTCGTTTTGGACTATGCAGGCCCCACTCCATTCATGCCGCCGGCGTACGACGTCGATGTGTTGGGCAATATGGCGGTGGAGACTATCGCTCGTGCTTCAAAGTCGCTAAGATATTGACGGTTTTAGCCAAATTATCAGCGCGACACGACGCGCAAATCCAATGATCTGGAATGTCATCGATCGACGAAAGCGGCGCTATCGTTGGAAGCGTGTGAACGCAATCATCGAAGCCGTAGAGCATGACAATAGCTGCGCAGACGCAGATGTGGCGGATGAGTTGCCACCCGGCTTGACCATCGACTACGCGAGCCGGGACGACGTGTCCGTTCACGAAGCAATCCAGTGGGCGAACCAGCAGCGGTGTCCGGTAACGCTGTATATCTACGACGCGGACGACGGAATAATCCCCGCGCATTTTCACGCTTGCGGAGAGCGGTTCTGGCAAGACGACATGAGCGACTTATAACTTCGCAATTCAGCAAGGTCCAGAATCGCTCAGAAGATCAGCCGATCGCCTTCAGCACCTTGGGCAGCGCTTCAGCCAAGAGATCCAGATCCTGCTTCGGCCCGACGCTGATGCGGATGCACCGGTTGAGCGGGGCGACCCCCGGCATGCGGATGAAGACGCCATGCTGGATCAACCCGTCGACGATGGCACGGGCATAGACGCCGTCGCGGCCGCAATCGATGGCGACGAAGTTGGTGGCGGAAGCGAGAGGCAGCAAGCCGTTGTCGCGAGCTATCGTCCCTATAACCTCGCGCGCTGTCTGGATCTTGACGACCACCTCGGTGAGATAGGCTTGATCCTTTATCGCGGCGAGGGCGGCAGCGGTCGCCAGCCTGTTCATGCCGAAATGATTGCGGATCTTGTCGAAGGTCAGCACCGTCTCGAGCGCGCCGATGGCATAGCCGACGCGGGCGCCGGCAAGACCGTAAGCCTTGGAGAAGGTACGGGTGCGCAGCACATTTGGCAGATCGATCAGGGCCGAGATATCAGGCAGCGAACTTGCAGGCCCGGTTTCGCTATAGGCTTCGTCGAGGATTAGCAGGCAGTTTTCCGGCAGTGCGCGGGCAAAGGCGACGACCTTTTCGGCTTCCCACCAGCTTCCCATCGGATTGTCGGGATTGGCGAAATAGACGAGCGGCGCGTTCTCGCGCTTCACAGCCTCGAGCAACCCTTCCAGATCCTCGCGATCATCGACATAGGGCACGGTGACGAGGCGCCCGCCGAAACCGGCAACATGGAAATTGAAGGTGGGATAGCCGCCGAGCGAGGTGACGACGGGTGTGCCGGGCTCGATAACCATGCGAGCGATCAGGCCGAGCAGGCTATCGATGCCTTCGCCGACCGCGATATTGGCAGGCTGGATGCCGAGATGCGCTGCAAGCGCATGCTTCAGCTCGAAATTCTCCGGATCGTTATACATCCAGATATCGCCAGCACGTTCACGCATGGCCGCGATGACGGAGGGCGCAGGCCCGAAGCCGTTTTCATTGGCGCCGATACGGGCCTTGACCGTCAGTCCACGCTGACGCTCCAGCGCTTCGGGGCCGACGAAAGGGACGGTGGAGGGCAGGGCGCTGATCAGCGGCGTGAAGCGCGAGAAGGCGGACATGCTGGCTTTGTTTCCCGAATTCAGTTGCAAGGTGCGGCAGAATAGGCGCTTGGCCGGTGGTTGCAAGAGTAGAAAAGCGCCGCTTCCGGATAGCGGCATTTGGCACGCTGCGACCGAATGACATGAGCTTTTTAGTTCGGTGCGGCGTTTTCAGCGTTGATGATCGCCTGAACGACAAGTGCGATGCGCTTTTCATGCATGCCAGGCCTCACGCGGCCTGAGCGTTCGAGCTCGGCAAGCCCGTGAAGGGCTGCCCAGAAAGTCTCGGTTACGATCTCCACATCCATGCAGAACGGCGACACGACTGCTGTAATCGCTTCGAAACCGTCCCGAAGTTCTGCTCTCGTTTCCGCTTCGGCGAATATCAACTGGGTCGGTAGGATGAACATGGCGTCATAGAGTGCGGGGCGGCTGAGTGCGAAGGCAAAATAGCTCGTGGCGACCTTCATGAGAGCGTCGCGTTGTCCGTCTGCCGCGTGCGCTGCCGCACGAAGAACGGCTGCGAGCTCCTTGAAACCTTCCACGGCAACCGCCGCAACGATGGCATCCCTGCTCGCGAAATGTGAATAAAGGACGGGCTGGCTATATTCGATTTCGTTAGCCAGGCGGCGAATGGTAACGGCCTCCCATCCTTCGCTTTCCGCGATCGCGCGCGCTGCAGCAACGATGCGATCTTCGCGCTCGGCTCGCTCCCGAATTTTCCGGTCTGTGACAGTCATCCCAAAAGCTCCATGTCCGCACGGCAAATGCGCGCTTGAATTATAGCATCGCTTGACTATCTAGCAATGCTAAGTCATCATCTAGCGATGATAGATTATATTGCTACGCTAGGAGAATTGAAGATGGACTGGCTTGTTAACGGGATCGCGCTGCTTGTGGCTCTCGCGATTATTGCGATTGGCACCGGCTATATCGCGAGCCCAATGACCATGATGCGCGGTTTTGGCCTGCCGCTTCCTGACGATGGCCCCAATATCCCTTGGTGGCTGCGCCTCAAGGGAGTTCGCGACATCGTGGCGGGACTGCTCGTGCTTGCATTTATGGTGTGGGGCACTCAGAGGGAGATCGGCATCGTCCTTCTGGTCGAAGCGATCATCCCGATCGGCGACATGCTGCTCATTCTCGCAGCTAAAGGCTCCAGCAAAAGTGCCTTCGGCATTCACGGCCTTACGGCGGTGATTATGGTCCTGGCTGCCATCCCCATGCTCATCGGTGGGCACTGAGATGGTTCAGATTCTCTCAATCTGGTTTTTGGTTGTCGCATTTTCCGGCGCAGGTCTTGCAAACGCGATCCGCAGCTCCGCGACACGAAACGATTTCGTTCGCTGGGGCTACCCGCCCTGGTGGGGCATTGTCGCCGGTGGGTTGGAGATAGTCAGCGCCGCAATGATCGCGTTTCCTGTTAGCCGCATGGCAGGGATGGTGCTTGGCGCGGCAATCATTGCGGCTGCGCTGCTAAGCGTCCTACGCCACCGCGAATATTCGCACCTTGCGCCTTTGAGCGTCTTTGTCACATTGATCGCTCTCGCCGCTGTATCATCCTAGGCGCCGCCAGCGGGGCCGCTTGTCCGACAGAAACCCGAACGCAGCCGCTAGCTGCGTTCCCAGTTCTCGCCAATACGCCTACTGCCTCTTGCCGCGTGCAGCCAGCGCTTCGACGTTGCCGATCATGAAATCGGCGCGCACGACGCGTCGCAATGTTTCCGGTTCGATCAGGTTGATGAAGCGGACATGGACGCGATTGCCGTTGCGGCTGACTTCGGCGCAGGCGATGCGATAGGCAAGGCCGAGGATGTTCAGATAGTAATGGGTCGGCAGACCGACGGTCGTGCCGACGACAAAGCTGGCGCCTCCACGCGAGATATCGACGATCTCGGCGCTGCGCACGGAAATGCCGGTAAGGCAAGGACGCACGGCCACTAGCCGTGCAGGCCGCTGGACGAAGAAACGTTCCCAGCTGCGCTCATAGACTTCGGATTTGACTTTCGCCAGATGCGTTGCGCGAAGCATTGTCATTCCCTGTTGAAGAACAGACCGAATTCATCTCGGTTACCGCATCAACCTTGCACGGAGACTTTGCCGAAGCGTCAATTGCATCGGTAGAATTTTAACGGGTTCGCCATTTGTGCCGATTTGGGTGCATCTTGACAGCGGGATCGGCTTGGATCATACGACCTGTCGGTTCGAGGCGCCTGCTGCTCGCGGATGGAAATCCAAGGTGAAGTCCTCGCTGTTCTTGGTCACAGCCATATAGGGCATGCTGACTGACGGTAATGCGAGCTCCGTTTCACGGTCGTAATTGCGTGCCTTAGCAAAGGCTGATCCTATGACGACGTATCCGTCCATAGATGAATTGAAGGCTCAGGCTCGACGTTTGCGTCAGGCCATGGCCGAGCGCGGCGACGACATGAGCCACTCGACGGCGCTGGAACTGATCGCGAAGCAACATGGGCTGCGCGACTGGAACACGCTCTCGGCGCTTGCGGCCAAACCCAATGATGGGCCTGATGCGCCCTTCGATGTCGGCTCGGCCGTTCGCGGGCGCTACCTGAACAAGCCGTTCACCGGCAAGGTTCTCGCGATGTCGGCGAAGTCAGGCGGGCTCTACCGGATCACCATTCACTTCGACGAACCGGTTGATGTGGTGGAATTCGAGAGCTTCTCGGCATTCCGCCAGCGCATCAACGCCCAGGTCGATGCCGATGGCATTTCGCCACGCAAGACGTCGAACGGCATACCGCATCTCGTTCTCGACATCTGACATTCATCTTCTATCGATAGACCGCTATCTTCGCCAATAACGAGCGATTCTGTGTGGGTACCACCATGACACGTCATACTGAAGCCAATATGTTTCTGACCGGCTGGCTGCCAGGCGTCTTTGCCAAGACAGCAACGCCGATCATCATCATCACCACAGTCAGCGGCCTCTTCGCCGTCGTCGACGCCTATTTCCTCGGCGTCTATGTCGGAGCCGACGCGCTCTCGGCTGTTAGCCTCATCTTCCCGGCGCTCATGCTGCTGGTCGCGCTGCAGACGCTGGTTTCGAACGGCATGGCGAGCATTCTTGCCCGCCGTCTCGGAGCCGGAGACCGCGAAGGGGCTAAGTCCGTGTTTACGGGCGCCCATACGCTGGCGATCGCCGTCGTGGTCATCGTAAACCTCGTCTACTGGCTCGCGGCCCGGCAGTTCATTTCCGTCGCCGCGGCAGGAAACGCGGAGGTTGCCCGTTCCGGCGAGGCTTTCATGGGCGTCATGGTTGCTTTCGCGCCGATCAGCTTCTTCCTCTCGCTGCATCTCGATGGGCTGCGTTGCGAAGGAAAGCTCGGCTTCATGACGCTCGTGACGCTCGCCTCGACGCTGCTCAACATCCTGGCAAACTGGCTGCTGATAGCCGTCGCCCATTGGGGCGTGGTCGGCTCTGCCGGTGGCTCGATCATCGCGCAGTTCATCTGCCTGGCGATCGTCATCGTCTATCGCCTGCGTCGGCCCAACGGACTTTGGGTCGATAGGGCGCTGCATATTCGTGAGTGGCGCGGCATCTTTGCCTTCGGCGCCCCCATGAGCCTCGGCTTCATCGGCATCTCGCTGAGTTCGGCCGCTATCCTCTTCAACCTGTCGATCTGGCACCAGGGGGATTATGTTGCGACCGTCGGCGCCTACGGGATCGTCACGCGGGTGATGACCTTCGCCTATCTGCCGCTTCTGGGCCTGAGCATCGCGCTGCAGACCATCTCGGGTCACAATCATGGTGCGGCGCTTCCGGCTCGTGTCGGCCATAGCGTTCTCATCGCGATGATCTCGGCCCTGGTCTATTGCGCCGCCGTCGAACTTGTCGTCGAACTGCTGGCGAGGCATCTGGGCTCGATTTTCGTTGCCGATCCCCTGATCGTCGAAGAGGTCGGCCGCATCCTGCCCTGGACGATTGGCGCTTATTTCATCTTCGGCCAGGCGATCATCCTGTCGTCCTATTTTCAGTCGATCGGCGATGCGAAACGCGGCGCGATCTTCGGTCTGTCACGGTCCTATCTGTTCACTCTGCCGCTGACATTCCTCCTGCCATTCGTCTTCGGCGAACGGGGGATCTGGATGACGCCTATCTTCGCAGAGGCGGGAATGATCCTGCTCACCTGGCTCGTGCTGTCGCGCAACGCCAGGGATCGGAAATGGCGCTACGGCTTGTTGCCTGCATAAGAATGGAAAAGGCCGCGCTTTTAGGCGCGGCCTTTTCGCTGTTGAGAAGCTTGGGGCCATCCTCGCCCTTCGAGGCTTCGCTCCTCAGGGTGAGGATGGAGTGCACATCGTCGCGTAAAACAGCTCCCTGTCGCATGAGGCGAGTTCAATGTGTAGTCTCGTGCAGGAGACTAGCCCTCATGGTGAGGAGGCCCAAAGGGCCGTCTCGAACCACGAGGGCGGGTGGTTAAGAACCACAATGCTATCTCAGGATTTGAGCAGCCACTCGTGCTCGACGGCATTGTGGAATTTCCAAATGCGCTTCGGCCCAGCCATGACGTTGAGATAGTAGAGATCGTAGCCGTGGCAGGCGGCACAGGGATGGTAGCCCTTCGGCACCAGCGTCACGTCGCCATCCTCCAGCACCATGACTTCGTCCAGCGAGCGGTCGTCTGTGTAGACGCGCTGAAAGCCGAAGCCCTGCGGCGGGTTAAGGCGATGATAGTAGGTCTCCTCCAGGAAGCTCTCGTTCGGGAGATCATCCTGATCGTGCTTGTGCGGCGGATAGGACGAGGTGTGTCCACCCGGCGTGATCACCTCTACGACGAGCAGCGAATGCGCGGCACCGTCGTCTTCCGGCATGATGTTGTTGACGTGGCGGACATTCGTGCCCTTGCCGCGCGTCAGGGCCGGATGCGTGCCCGGCGGAATGGCACGCGCCTCATGGGAGCCGCCGCCCGGTGCCGAGCAGACGGCCAGCTCCAGATCGGTCTCGGCGGTTACTGACCAGTTCGAGCCGGCTGGAATGTAGAGCGCATGCGGCGCGCCTTCGAAGGGGCTCATGCGCCCGCCGAGCGAGCCGAAATCCTTTGTGCCTGCCTTGGCGCTTCCCTTGCCGCTGACCCAGACGAGGCAGACCTCGCGATCGCCGGTTTCGGCCGAGGCTGTTTCACCCGGCTTCAGGCGGTGGAGGTCGAAGCCGACATAGGTCCAGCCGGCGCTTTCGGGCGTAACATGGGTGACGCGGCCATGGGAGCCGTCAGGTTTGACCTTGAGATTGGGCATGGGTTTTCTTCCTCCATTGCTTGGAAACGCTCCTCGCCATCCTTCGATCGGCGCGGAGCGCTCATCTCTCGAGCAATTCCAGGAAAAGTGCGCAGCGGTTTTCCGTCCGGAATTGCTAGATAACAAAGAGCTAGAGCGTTTCGCGATTCGAAGAAAAGCGGAAACGCTCTGGCTATCCCTTGGGAAAGCCTTCGGTTTCCACGGTGTAGCCCGCCGCCGTCATGACGCGCATCAGTTCAGCATGGCCGATCTCGGCCATCTTCTGCGGTGGCGCCTTGCGCGGATCCTGCTCGGCCTCGACCACGAACCAGCCTTCATAGCCGTAATCGGCGAAGCGCTTGACGATGGCGCCGAAATCGAGCGAGCCATCGCCCGGCACTGTGAACGCACCGAGCGCGACGGCATCGAGGAAGGACTGGCGGCTACGATCCAACCCGTCCACGACGGGCTTGCGGATGTCCTTGACGTGCACATGGTTGATACGGGCGTGATGGTTGTCGATGGCGCGCAGCACGTCGCCGCCGGCAAACGCAAGGTGGCCTGCATCGAGCAGCAGCGGAATGCCCGCGCCGGAATTGCGCATGAAAGCATCGAGTTCCGGCTCGGTTTCGACGACGGCCGCCATGTGATGATGGTAGGAGAGCGGCATGCCCTGTTCGGCGCACCATTCGCCGAATTCAGTGACGCGGCGGGCATAGGCCTTCATCTCGTCATCCGAAAGGCGCGGCTTGGTGGCGAGCGGCTTGGAGCGGTCGCCCTGGATGGAGCGGCCGACTTCGCCATAGACGATGCAAGGCGCGTTGACGGCCTTGAACAGCTCGATCATCGGCGCGATGCGATCCTTGTTGGCCGCAAGCTCCTCGTTGACGAGCGTGCCGGAAAACCAGCCGCCGCAAAGCGTCACGTCGGCGGCGCGCAGGATCGGCAGCATCTCATCGGGATTGCTCGGGAAGCGCCGGCCCTGTTCCATGCCGGTAAAGCCTGCGCCACGCGACTGGCGCAGGCATTCTTCCAGCGATACGTCGTCGCTGAGCTCAGGAAGATCGTCGTTCCACCAGGCGATGGGCGACATGCCGAGTTTGGCCTTCATCAATAGTCTCCTTGAAAACCGAGCATGATGCCGAAAAGTGTGAGCGGTTTTCGGACAACATCATGCTCTAATTCTTTAATTCTCGGCCGGATGATTTTAGGTCGAGCGGACCGAAAATCATCCGGCCTAGTGATGGAGGAGCGTCTCAGCTCCTCCGGAAAACTGTCGGAAATCGATCAGCCGATGCGCTGGGAGGCGCGGGCCTTCTCGTAGGCCGCGCGGGCCTTGTTGACCTCGGCGCGCGGGCTGACCTCTGGAACGGCGACATCCCACCAGTGGCCGCCCTCATTCGTCGTGATCAACGGGTCGGTGTCGATGACGATGACCGAGCTGCGGTCGTTCTTCTTCGAGGCTTCGATGGCCTGCTCCAGCTCGGTGATGGAGGAAACCTTCACGGCAATCGCGCCCATGCTGGCCGCATGTGCTCGGAAATCGATCTCCGGCATCACTTCGAAGCGCGAGTCCTTCAGCAGATTGTTGAAGTTTGCACCGCCGGTTGCCATCTGCAGGCGATTGATGCAGCCATAGCCGCGGTTATCGAGCAGGACGACGGTGATCTTCAAGCCGAGCATGACCGAGGTCGCCAGTTCGGAATTCAGCATCATGTAGGAGCCATCGCCGACCATGACGACGACTTCCTTTTCCGGATGGGCCATCTTCGCGCCGAGCCCGCCGGCAATCTCGTAACCCATGCAGGAGAAGCCATATTCCATGTGATAGCTGCCGGGCACCGTCGCCGGCCAGAGCTTGTGCATTTCGCCGGGCAGGCCGCCTGCCGCGCAAAGCACGATGGTCTTCTCGCCGCCGATGGTCCGCGTAACTGCACCGATCACCTGGGCGTCGGAGGGCAGGGCGGCGTTCGTGGTCGCCATTGCCCGAGCGGCTGCTTCCATCCAGATCTTCTTTTCCTGCGTTGCCCTCTCGGCAAGCGCTGCCGGAGCGCGCCAGCCGACAAGGCCGGCGGAAAGCGCCTTCAACCCCTCGCGCGCGTCCGTCACCAGTGGATGACTATTGTGCTTGAGCGCGTCGTAGGCTGCGATGTTGAGGCTGACCATCGCCAGCTTCTCATTCTTGAACAGTGCCCAGGAGCCTGTCGTGAAGTCCTGGCAGCGCGTGCCCACAGCGATCACCAGATCGGTGTCCTCGGCAATGGCATTGGCCGCCGACGTGCCTGTCACGCCGACCGAGCCGAGCGCCAGAGGATGCCTTTCGTCGATGGCCGACTTGCCTGCCTGCGTGACAACGACTGGAATGCCGTGCGCTTCAGCGAAAGCTGTCAGTTCCTTGGTGGCCTGCGAGTAAAGCACACCGCCGCCGGCCAGAATGACCGGCTTTTCCGAACGGCGGATCAATGCGATCGCGTTTGCCAGTTCGTCGGCATCCGGCTGCGGACGGCGCTGGGTCCAGACATGCTCGTCAAAGAAGCTTTCCGGATAATCATAGGCTTCGGCCTGCACATCCTGGCAGAGCGAAAGCGTCACTGGCCCGCAGTCAAGCGGATCGGTCAGCACCTGCATGGCGCGCTTTAGCGCCGACATGATCTGCTCGGGACGGG
This sequence comes from Martinezella lusitana, assembly GCF_014207095.1. Lineage (GTDB taxonomy): Bacteria > Pseudomonadota > Alphaproteobacteria > Rhizobiales > Rhizobiaceae > Rhizobium > Rhizobium lusitanum_B. Next base: position 460,796 of record NZ_JACHBG010000001.1, read on the forward strand.
TGATGCGGTCGAAATAGCGCGAAACCGGGCGGAAGGCGTCATTGGCGGAAACGGTACCGTCGCCGAAATCCTCGATCTGCTGCAAGACCGGATCGGGTGCACGGTTGGCAAAGACGTCGCCAGGCAGGAAGAGAACGGGGATGCGATTGACATGCGCCACGCCGGCGGCTGTCACCATGTTGAGCGCGCCGGGGCCGATCGACGTCGTGCAGGCCATGAAACGCTGACGGAAGCTCGCTTTTGCAAAAGCGATGGCGGCATGGGCCATGCCCTGTTCATTGTGAGCACGGAAGGTCGACAGTTCCTCGCGCACCTGATAGAGCGCTTCGCCGATGCCGGCGACGTTGCCATGGCCGAAGATCGCCCAGACGCCGCCGAAGATCGGCTGCTTTTGCCCGTCGATGATGGTCATCTGCTTCTTGAGGAAATGCGCGACGGCCTGTGCCATCGTCAATCGAATCGTCTTGCCCATCGGGCGCCTCCCAAATGCTAGAGCAGTTCCAGGAAAAATGCGTAACGGTCTTCCGTCCGGAATTGCCAGAAAACAAAGAGATAGAGCGGCTCAGAGCTTCTCAGAAAGCCGAGCCGCCCCAGAATTTCACAGGCCGCGAGTTTTGAGCCAGGCTGCCGTCAATTGCCGGAAGCGGCCGGCCATGTCGGCAATCGCTTCCTCGTCGTTCATGGCGCCTGAGAGCCAGGCCCGGGCCGGATCGGCGAAGATGGTCCGGCCGACGGCAAAACCCTTCACCGAAGGCGCTGCCAGCGTCGCCTCGAAGCTGCGCATCAGTTCCTCCGCTGGCGCCTCCAGGCCGAGCAGCACGATACCACGGCACAATGGATCATTTTTGGCGATCACGGCATCGATTTTTTTCCAGGCTGATGTCGATTCCTGTGGTTCCAGCTTCCACCAGTCCGGCTTGATGCCGAGCGCATAGAGCTCTTCCAAGGCCGTCGGAATCGTATCGTCAGTCAGCGGACCATTCTTGCTGGCGATGATCTCGACCAGAAGCTCGCGGCCGACCTTGCGTGCGGCTTCGAACAGCGTCCTTAGTTTCTCCTGCTGTTCCGTCTTCAATTCCTTCGGATCGTCAGGATGGTAGAAGCACAGGCACTTGATGCAATGGCTGAGCGGCCATTCGACGAGCTGCGAGCCGATATCCTGGCTGAATTCGAATCTCAGCGGCTTCGAGCCCGGTAGTTCGACGGGACGCCCGATCCAGGAGAAATTCTTGGTTGCGGCATCGAAGAAGGCATCACGCCCGAAGCGCTCGTCGATCAGCATCCCATAGCCAGGTCGGCCATCCGCTACTCGCGCCGCCGCCTCGACGGCAAGCCGCTTGAAGGCGACGATCTTGTCGTGACCAAGGCCCAATTCATCACAGATGCTGACGAGCTGCGAACGATGATCGATCGCAAGCGCCATCAGTAGCGGGATCTCGTCGCTGCGGCGGGTTGTTGCCCAATGGATATGGTTGATCGCCTCATCCTTGCGCAGCGCGCGGTGCTTGCTGCCGGTCTTCAGGAAGAAGTCGAGCTCCGCCCAGGTCGGATATTCCGGCGAGCAGAGCAGGCGGGAAACGGCGAAAGCGCCGCAGGCGTTGGCCCAGGTGGCGCAGGTCTTCAGCGGCTCGCCGCGCAGATAGCCGCGCAGGAAGCCAGACATGAAGGCGTCGCCGGCGCCGAGAACGTTGAACACCTCGATCGGGAAACCCTGGCCGACAATGCCTGCTTCGAGATCGTCAGAAATCGGTCCCTCATAAACGATGCAGCCCATGGCGCCGCGCTTCAGCACGATAACCGCGGACGAGAGGCGGCGGATTTCCTTCAAGGCGCCGAGCACGTCGTCCGCACCCGAGGCGATCATGATCTCCTCTTCCGTGCCAACGATCAGATCACAATGCGGCAGCGTTTCCTTCATCTTGGTGGACACGCGATCCGACTTCACATAGCGCTCGAAACCCTCGGCGTGGCCGGCAAGGCCCCAGAGATTCGGCCGGTAGTCTATGTCGAAGATCACCTTTCGGCCGTTCGCCTTGGCGATGCGTATCGCCTTGCGCTGCGCCGCCTCGGTATTGGGCTTGGAGAAATGTGTGCCTGAGACCAGAACTGCGCCGGAGGACTTGATGAAGCCTTCGTCTATATCGCCTTCGTTCAGCGCCATGTCGGCACAGTCGGAGCGGTAGAAGATCATCGGCGAGACGCCTTCGGCCTCGACCGCCAGCAGCACAAGTGCGGTCAGCCGCTCCTTGTCCGTGGCGATCCCATCGACGGCAACACCTTCGCGGGCGGCCTGCTCGCGGATGAAGCGGCCCATCTGCTCGTCGCCGACGCGGGTGATGAGGCCGGATTTCAGGCCGAGCCGGGCGGTGCCGATGGCGATATTGGCCGGGCAGCCGCCGACTGATTTGGCAAAGGAGGCAATGTCTTCCAGTCGCGAGCCGATTTGCTGACCATAGAGATCGACGGAAGATCGTCCGATGGTGATCACATCGAGTTTCGTCTCCGGCTCGGCGCCAGAATTGTCGTGTGCCATGATGTCCTCCCGTCCATGCATGACCTCTTTTGCTCTTCAGCCTGCGCCGAGATCATGCGTCATTGAAAGTGCCGGTATTCGTATCGTCCCGGTTGCGGCGGATTGGCTGGCCGTTTTCGCTGCCGTTATCCTGGACGCAATGAAACATCGGTTCCGATTTTTTGTCAATTCGGAATATTTATTCCATTTTCGTTTTATCGGCTTTTGCAGCAGCTTTTCGCCGCCGCTCGGCAATGGCGACGGGGAGGGCCATGACCAGCGCCATCGAAGCCGACATGGAGCGGAAACCGGCGAAGTCGGTCTCGGCCACTTCGAACCAGTGGGTCGCACAGGCAGTGAGCGGCGAGAAGGCCGAATCGGTAATCGCAATGACCGGCACGTTGCGTGACGCCAGATCCTGCGCCTGCGACAGGCTTTCGGCGGCATAGGGGGAGAAGCTCGCAGCGATCGCGGCATCTTTTTCCGTGGCGAAGCGGGCGATCTCGCTGTCGATGCCATTCGGGGACGCGACGATCTGATGGCGTATATTCAGCTTGGAGAAGGCGTAGGCCATGTGCGCGGTGAGCGGATAGGACCGGCGCTTGGCGATGAGATAGATTGTCTCGGCGGCGGCGAGCACATCGACGGCCCTGGCGAACGCCTCTGTCTCAATGGTCGCAGCGAGCTTGTTGACCGATTGGCTTGCCGCGGACAGAAAGCCGGAGAGAATGCTGGCATCCTCGTTTTCAACGCCGGAGCGTTCGAGGGTCACCAAGCGCTCTTCATAGCTCAGTGTCCGGTCGCGCAATCTTTCGCGAAAGATGCTCTGCAGGTCGGAAAAACCCTCATAGCCGAGGTGGTGCGCAAGACGGACCAGCGTCGAAGGCTGGACTTCGGCGGCAGCTGCGATACTCGCCGTCGTGCCGAAGGCAATTTCATCGGGATTGCCAAGCGCGAAGGCGGCAACCTGCGCCAAACGCTTCGGCATAGCGTTCTTGCGCTCTATGATGTTGCTGCGCAGACTTTCGAAGTCGCGCGGCACCTTTGTCTGCGTGCCGATACCGTTATCCATGCCCGTTTCCGCCATCCTGCCCCTGTGATGGAATAAGTATTCCATATTTGCAAAGATAGCGGATTTCGATTTGTTCGGCACGAATATTTTTAAGTATCTAATTTTAAAAGGAAAATATGGAGAATTATTGAGGTTTGGCTTGGGAGGTCAAGAGAGTGCGCTTGCCAAAACGGTCTAAACATTCCAAAAATGACTTCGCTTCGGGTGGAAGCGGAGGAGAATGGGCAAATGAAGCCATTGGGCGTTGGACTGATCGGCACGGGCTATATGGGCAAGTGCCATGCGCTGGCATGGAATGCGGTCAAGACCGTATTCGGCGACGTGGCACGGCCTCGGCTAGTCCATCTGGCCGAAGCCAATGCCGATCTGGCAAAGGCGAGGGGCGATGAATTCGGCTTCGAGAGAGCGACGGCCAACTGGCGTGACCTTATTGCCGATCCCGAGGTCGATGTCGTCTCTGTCACCACACCCAATCAGTTCCACCCGGAAATGGCGATTGCCGCACTTGAGGCCGGCAAACATGTCTGGTGCGAAAAGCCGATGGCGCCGGCCTATGATGCTGCCGAGCGTATGCTCGCTGCGGCGAAAGCCTCCGGCAAGGTCGCCATTCTCGGTTACAACTATATCCAGAACCCCGTTATGCGGCACATCAAGTCGTTGATCGAAGACGGCGCGATCGGTGCCGTCAACCATGTCCGCGTCGAAATGGACGAAGATTTCATGGCCGATCCGAACGGCCTCTTCTATTGGAAGAGCGAGCTTGCCTCCGGCTACGGCGCCCTGGACGATTTCGCCGTGCACCCGCTCTCGCTGCTGTGGTTCCTGTTTGGGCATGTGGAGGCCGTGATCACCGATATGGTGAAGCCCTATGCCGAGCGGCCATTGAAGGAGGGCGGCAGCCGCGCCGTCGAGAATCACGATCTCGCCAATGTGCTGATGCGACTTGGCGGTGGCATTTCTGCTGTACTGATGGCCAATCGCTCGGCCTGGGGCCGAAAGGGAAGAATAGCCTTACAGATCTTCGGCTCCAAGGGATCGATCTGTTACGATCAGGAGCGCATGAACGAATTCGAGCTTTATCAGGCCGAGGGCAGGGACAGCGAACAAGGTTTCCGCAAGGTGCTGGCCGCACCGGCTCATAAGCCCTACGACCGCTTCATTCCGGCGCCTGGTCACGGCCTTGGTTTCAACGACCTCAAGATCATCGAATGCCACGAGTTGATCCGGGCCATTTCCGGCGAGACTGCGTCAGTCGTCGGATTCTCAGATGGCTTGCGCATCGAGAAATCCGTCCATGCCATGGCGCGATCGTTCCATGAGCAGCGCTGGGTCGAGATCGCCCTCTAAAACGTGCCGCGAAAATGTGCGGCGGTTCTCCGCCCCGAATGCAAAAAAAACCAAGAAGATGGGCGGTTCCTCTATTTAAAGAAAAGCAGAACCGCTTGTCATTCGGCCTAATTTTCTCCCGATCCCGGGCGCAGGCTCAGTCGTGATTGACGCTTGCGGAGGTAGGCGTTACCCCTGAGGCCATAGGTGCGCCTGCCTGTCTCATGCTGGCGGCACACCATATAATAACAATATGGAGAACGGATCGTGACGGGCAGATTGGTCATTATTGGGGCCGGGCAGGCGGGTTTCGCGCTCGCAGCCAAGTTGCGGGCGCTTGGTGATTCAAGGCCGATCACCATCGCAGGCGCTGAAGAAAGCCTTCCCTACCAGCGACCGCCCCTGACGAAAAAGTACCTCCTAGGCGAGATGAGTTTCGATCGCCTGCTGTTCCGCCCGGAACAATGGTACGCCGACAACAATGTCGAGATCCGTCTGTCCACATGGGTCGAGCAGATCGACCGCGCCGCAAAGCAGATTGTGATGCAGGATGGCTCGCGGTTGGATTACGAGACGCTGGCGCTGGCCACCGGTTCCACACCGCGTCGCCTTCCGCCCTCCGTCGGTGGTGCGCTCGAAGGCGTATACGTCGCCCGCGACAAGCGCGATGCGGATTTTCTGGCGGAAGAGATGCGCCCAGGCCGCCGCGTCCTTATTATCGGCGGCGGCTATATCGGTTTGGAAGCGGCAGCCGTTGCACGCCATCGCGGCCTTGAAGTTACTCTCATCGAAATGAGCGACCGGATCCTGCAGCGGGTCGCGGCCAAGGAAACGGCCGACATATTCCGAGCGATCCATCAGAAACATGATGTCGTCATTCGCGAGAAGACGGGGCTGAAGCAGCTTGTCGGCCGCAGCGGTCATGTCGTCGCTGCCGAGCTTTCCGATGGAACCACCATCGAGGTCGATTTCGTCGTGGTGGGTATCGGGGTTGCTCCGAATGACAGGCTTGCCAAGGAAGCAGGCCTGGAGGTCGGCAATGGCATTGTCGTTGATTCGTTCGCCCGTACCTCCGACCCCTCGATCTTCGCCATGGGCGATTGCGTCGAGCTACCATGGGAGGGCACGCGAATCCGCCTCGAATCGGTGCAGAACGCAGTCGACCAGGCGGACGCCGCCGCAGAGATCATTGCCGGTGGCGATAAGGCCTACGATCCAAAGCCTTGGTTCTGGTCGGATCAATATGATGTGAAGCTGCAGATTGCCGGCTTCAATCTCGGCTATGACGAGACGCTGCTGCGGCCCGGCGCGCGTGAGGGGGCCGCTTCCGTCTGGTATTTCAAGCAGGGCCGCTTCATCGCCGTCGACGCTGTAAACGATGCAAAGGCCTATGTTGCCGGCAAGAAGCTTCTGGAAGCGGGCGCCAATCCCTCCAGAGCGATTCTCTCGGATCCCGCGGCGGACCTCAAGCAGCTGCTGGCCTGATACGCCTCATATCTTCCAAGCACACGGGATTCGGCAGCCGGCTATTGCCGAATCTCGGAAAGAACGTGGGTGAAGGCGAAAAAGCGCTTGCGTCGATAAATGAATGGCCCTATCAGGGCCGCACCGGAGAGGTGGCCGAGTGGTCGAAGGCGCTCCCCTGCTAAGGGAGTATACCAGAAATGGTATCGTGGGTTCGAATCCCATCTTCTCCGCCATTTCAATCTCAAGAATAAGATCGCCCATTGCTCAGCATCGAACTCAGGTTCGTCTGCTTGGTAATATCACGTGGCACGCGACCTTCCGTCTCGCTGTTTCCTTCAAATTTCCTCAACGCGATCGTGCTGAGTCGTCTTCAAACGTCGTCCCTAATGTCGTCTCGAAAGAGGTAAGGCAGAATCATTCGGGGTACGTGCGTCGATTCGGGACGGTGGGGAGAGCGGACTTTGAGCTCTCTGCTACCAGCGATCTGTATGGCAAAGAGTACAACTGGCGTTCAATTCTCAACTGAACCCCTTGTTTTGTCAGGCAATGGCCGCGTTACGGCCGAATCTCGCGTCCTGGGCTATATTGGGAGCCGCCGCATAAGTGCCCGTAGATTAAGGATTTTCTTAACGAAGTCTAAACCTACATTACCGCGCCGCCGTCGTTTTGTGTCCTTTCGGCAACAGGGCTTACAGAAGGCTTACGCAAATCACCCTTTCCGAGAAGATGTCGATTGCGTGACAGAGCGCGTCTTGTATTTTCACTCTCGGAAGCGAGGGCGATTGATCGTCCACTTCTTGAAACGCGAGGATGGGACAGGGAATACCTTCGGGTAGTTCTCATTCTCGACAAAAACTTTGACTGGAGGTCAATATGAACATCAAGAGCCTTCTTCTCGGCTCCGCTGCCGCGCTGACAGCAGTATCCGGTGCTCACGCAGCAGACGCTATCGTTGCCGCTGAGCCGGAGCCGCTTGAATACGTCCGCATCTGCGATGCATACGGCGCTGGTTACTTCTTCATCCCGGGCACCGAAACCTGCCTCAAGATCGGCGGCAAGGTTCGTACCGAAGGCAAGTGGTACGACGCTTACACCCCGGACACTCATTTCGGCACCCTTTGGCACACCCGCGCTGAGCTGCAGCTGCAGACGGCTTCGGACACCGAATACGGCCCGCTGAAGACCAACACCGAAATGCGTTGGGACTGGCAGGAAGGCAATCCGACCAAGACGAACCTGCTGCATGCCAGCATCAGCCTCGGTGGCTTCACCGTCGGTAAGGAAGACTCGCAGTTCAACGTCTTCACCGGTTATGCCGGCGACGTCATCAACGACGACGTTATCGGTGATGGCCCGTACGAACTGAACCAGATCACCTACAACTACGACGCCGGCAACGGCTTCACGGCTGTGATCTCGGTTGAAGACAGCAACTCCGGCACGGGCGCCGTTGGTGCTAACGGCGAAGACAGCCACAACCACTACGCTCCTGACGCCGTTGCCGGTGTTGGCTACAAGGCTGGCGCATGGGCCTTCAAGCTCGTTGGCGGTTACGACTCGATCGTTGAAGAAGGCGCCATCAAGGCTCGCGTAGACGCTGACTTCGGCGTATTCTCGGCCTTCTTGATGGGCGGCTGGAACACCGATGGCAGCAAGCTCAACAAGTATGCTAATGGCGACTCGATCGGCCAGAGCTGGGGTGACTGGGCTGTTTGGGGCGGTGCAAGCGTTCCGATCAACGAAAAGCTGAAGTGGAACCTGCAGCTCGCCTACACCGACAACAAGACCTTCGCCGCTACGACGAACGTCAAGTGGAACCCGGTTAAGAACCTCCTGGTCATGCCAGAAGTCTCCTACACCAACTGGGATTCCATCAATCAGGACCAGTGGGCCGGTATCCTCCGCTTCCAGCGCAGCTTCTAATCTAGTATGACTTCGGTCATATAGGATTTCTCACTTCGGTGAGGAAAAGCCCGGTCGAAAGATCGGGCCTTTTGCGTTGTCTATAGCGGCATTTCTTTCTGATATTGGAAGTATAGAGCCGGCTGTCCCGGCGCAGCACACTTCCGCCACGGATATCGCTTATCGGGCGAAAGTTTTTTCCGTGTAATCTTAAGCAGAACCTATTCTCGACGCGGCAGAAATATGACGAATTTGCGACGTGATTTTTGTGCAACGCACCGTTTGAAACGCGCGTCATAAATGCCGACAGTTTGTATCTGATATTGCTCTGAAAAAAACGATCTGTAGGGTCCAAATCAGAAGCAAGACTTACGGTCTTGGTTCTCCCGGATCAGGGGTCAACTTTAAAAACTAGGTAGGGTGGGGAACGTCGATTTTTCGGCGTGATGTCTTGCGCCTTATTGATATTGAAACTGGAGTTTCCAATGAACATCAAGAGCCTTCTTCTCGGCTCCGCTGCTGCGCTGGCAGCAGTATCCGGTGCTCACGCAGCCGACGCCATCGTTGCTGCTGAGCCGGAGCCACTGGAATACGTTCGCATCTGCGACGCATACGGTGCAGGCTACTTCTTCATTCCGGGCACCGAAACCTGCCTCAAGGTCGGCGGCTTGGTTCGTACCGAAGGCAAGTGGTACGATGCTTACAACCCGAATACCCACAACGGCACTATCTGGCATACTCGCGCTCAGCTGAGCCTCGATACTGCATCGGACACCGAATACGGTCCGCTGAAGACCAACACTGTCATCCGTTGGGACTGGCAGGAAGGCAACACCACCACCACGAAGCTGCTCTGGGCTAACATCAGCCTCGGTGGCTTCCTCGTCGGTAAGGCTGACTCGCAGTACAACGTCTTCACCGGTTATGCCGGCGACGTCATCAACGACGACGTGGTCTATGACGGCCCGTACGAACTGAACCAGATCAGCTACAACTACGACGCCGGCAACGGCTTCACGGCTGTGGTCTCCGTTGAAGACAGTAACTCCGGTGCGGATGCCTCTTCCTTCGGCGGCGCCTGGGTTAAGTCAGAGCAAAACCACTATGCTCCGAACGCTGTTGCCGGTATCGGCTACAAGGTTGGCAACTTCGGCTTCAAGGTCGTCGGCGGTTATGACTCGATCGTCGAAGAAGGCGCTATCAAGGCTCGCGTCGACGCTGACTTCGGCGTCTTCAAGGCCTTCTTGATGGGTGGCTGGAACACTGACGGCAAGAAGCTGAACCAGTATGCCGGTTCGAACCTCGACGCGTCTGCTTGCCCGGTTGGCCGTGGCGATCTCTGCGGCTGGGGTGACTGGGCAGTTTGGGGTGGCATTGGCGTTCCGGTCAACGACAAGCTGAAGTGGAACCTGCAGCTCGCCTACACCGACTCGAAGATCTTTGCCGCGACCACGAACCTGAAGTGGAACCCGGTCAAGAACCTGCTCATCGAGCCGGAAGTCTCCTACACCAACTTCGATTCTGTGAACCAGGATCAGTGGGCTGGTATCCTCCGCTTCCAGCGCAGCTTCTAATTCGGTCCGCCGAATCGACATCGACAGATTTTCTGATCTGACCTCCGATCAGAAAAGGGCAGGCCCGGTTTTCCCAACCGGGCCTTTTTATTGTGCACAGTCCCGAAGGCCGATCAGCTTGCCTCAAAGCGCTGAGAGAAAGCTTCGAATGACTTCCGGGATATCGCCGAGATGCAGGAGAGGGGCATGACCTTGGCCCGCCACCGACTTGATGACCATGCCCGGATGTCGGCGCGCCATGTCTTCGATGGTGCGCGTGCTCAGCAGCTTGGTGTTTTCACCGCGAATCACCATCAGCGGAGTGTCGTTGAAGGCCTCGAATTGCGGCCAAAGGTCCGCAAGAGGTGCTTCAAAATCAAGCGCTAGCAGCTGTTGGGCGATGGCCGGGTCATAATCGGCCACGGGTTTGCCGTCACGAAAGTCATAGATCGCGCCGGCCATGTCCTGCCAGTCGCCGTCGGCAAGCGCCGTGAATGTGGCGCCGTGATTCTCCCGCAGAATGGCAACGGCATCGTCCCGGTCGGCCGGTTTTCTGTCTCGATTGAGATAGTCGCGAATTTCAGCCAGGCCGGGCTTTTCGATCGCAGGTCCGATATCGTTGAGAATGGCCGCTTTCAGAAGATCCGGACGGCTGGCCGCGAGCAGATGCATGACGAGGCCGCCGCGCGAGGTGCCGATGAAGACGGCTTTTGGGATGTCGAGTGTGGAGCAGAGGCTAACGACGTCCTGGGTTTCGACCACGAGATTATAGTGGGATTTGTCCACGTCCCGTTCGGACCGCCCGCGCCCGCGGGCGTCGAGCGTCAGTACTCTGTAGGGCGCTGCTGAATGATACGCCAAGAGCATCGCCAATTGGTGAAAGTCGCGCGAATTGCGCGTCAGACCCGGCAGGCAGATGATGGGCGGCCGTTCCTGTGTGGCCTGCGCGTCACCGATATAGTCTCGAACATAAAGCTTCAGGCCGTCCTCGGCCGCTATCGTTCGAACAAGGAAGCCGCTTTTGTCATCGCTGCGCATGCATCGTGCCTCGTGCTTGGGATATCACGAGAAATGTAGCGTCAATCCCGCGGTCTGCACAACCGCACCCAAGCACGCCGGCCCGATCACGTGCGGCCGTTGACGAGATCGCTGACGATATCGGTCTTCTGCCCAAGCCGGGCCTTGTAGACCTGATAGTTCTCCATGACACGCTGGACGTAGTTGCGCGTCTCGGGGAAGGGGATGCGCTCTATCCAATCGATGACGTTGTCGAGCGATTTGCCGCGCGGGTCGCCATAACGGGTGATCCACTCGGGAACCTTGTTCGGGCCGGCATTGTAGGCAATGAAGGTCAGAATGTAGGAGCCGCCGAACGTGTCGATCTGTTCGCCGAGATAGTGAGCGCCAAGTGTGGCGTTATAGCCGGCATCCTGCGTCAGTTTTTCGGCGGAATAGGCTATGCCGTGCCGACCGGCGACCGCCTTGGCCGTCTTCGGCAGCAATTGCAGCAGGCCGCGCGCATTCGCCGAGGAGACCGCAGCCGGATTGAAGGCGCTTTCCTGTCGGGCGATGGCATAGGCCAAAGCTTTGCCGGAACCCGAGATATTGGCGTTCTGCGGAATGACGCCGATCGGGAAGGCGAGCGCGGCGACATCGACACCGCGGCCATAGGCGATCTTGCCGATCTGCAACGAAAGCTGATGATTGCCGGAGCGCTCTGCCTGAGCTGCCAGCAAGGCGATTTCGCCGGGGCCATCCAGCTGTCGTGCCAATGCGCGGTAGATTGCCTCGGCGCGCCAGCCATGTCCCGCCGCTTCGAGCCGCGAAATCGCCTGCACCGCCTCGCGTGCCTGAAAGCGCTGGCGATCGGTGGGCGAGGGGGAAGGATAGGTGACGTCTAGCGTCCGCCGGCCAAGTTTCTCGGCGGCAAGCTGGCCGTAGAACGTGCTGGGATAGGCCGCCGCCTTGGCATAGAAATCGGCTGCCTTGCCCGGGCCACCCGCCTCGGCCGCGCGTCCGAGCCAGTACCAGCCGCGTGATTGCGAGATCGGCCCATTCGACACCTGCAGGATCTTGCGGAAATGGCCCGATGCGCTCGCTCCGTCCTGCAGACCGCGCAAGGCATACCACCCGGCATGGAATTCGGCTTCGCCGACATCCTGCGGGCTCTCTGCGACGCTGGCGTCGACGACGCGATAGGCATCTTTGAAGTCACCCTGATCCACCAACCCGCGGCTGACGATCCGCTGCTCGTTCCACCATTGGCCGGGGCTGACGAGCACGCTACGATCCTTGGGCATCTGTCCAAGCAGGGTGGCGGCATCGTCATATTTGTTCTGCCAGCGCAGGTTCTTGATGCGCATGTAGAGATAGGCAGGATCCTTGCGCCATTGGGCGTCGATCGCCGCAATCAACCCGTCGGCCTTGCTCGAGCGATCGTTGACCGCAGCCCAGGCCTTGTAGAGCGATTGTGCCTTCCCGAGGTCGCCGAAGCGTTTCGCCTGAGCGGTACGGTCGCGATAAAGCAGAAAGTCCATGCGAGCCTTATGATCGGCGGGCGACAGCAGCGCGGCGAATTCGGCGAGGATCTTGTCTTCGAAAGGCTTGTCGAGCGCCTCGGTACGCCAGATCTTGCGGATCAGCTTCGCAGCTTGAGATGCGGAGCCGCGCGCCACGAGCGCCCGAGACAGGATCACCGAGCCTTCCACGGTTTCCGGCTGGGTGCTGCCAAAGGCAGCGAGAATCTGTTCCGTGGACGGATTTTCGATGTAGAGCGCCCGCTCCGAGTTCGCACGCAGGCTGCTAAGACCCGGCCAACCGACAAGTTCGCGCGCAGCGGCGGCAATTTCTCCGGATGGGATGCCCGGCTGGCCAGAGGTCGCAATCGCCCAGGTCAGTATGTGACGGTCGAGCGTGCCTTCTCGCATGCTGTTGCGGACGGCAAGCGCCTGCATCGGGTTCTTGTTGGAGAGCGCATCGAGACCGGCCTTCAAATCGCCACTGATCGGGGCAATGGCACCGCCACGCGGTATGGCGGCCGTGCTGATCGGATCCGGCGTCGACATCGCGACATCGCCGCGGATCGCTGTGGGCTGGCCGGAAGGTTGAGACGCAAAAGCGCCCCACGCAACCGCCAGGCCCATGGCGGTCCAGATCATCACAGGTCTTTTCATCCGGCTACTCACAAAACAATCAGGCCCTTTCCATTTGCCTAATGCTATATTAACGAAACCTTACCGGCGGTTCGAATTTCAATCAATTATCATATCGGAAACTGCCCCACACCAATCAAAGCGCGCTTGTCGCCGTCAAGCCGGCGCTTTATGGTGCGCGGATTCATAACCATGGATTGCGGCTGAAGCATGAAGGCAGCGCCGCTAGGAGACTTGTATGTTCCAGGGGTCCATTCCCGCACTCGTTACGCCCTTTACTGACGCTGGCAAGTTTGATGAGGCGTCCTTTGCCTCCCATGTCGAGTGGCAGATAAAAGAGGGTAGCCGCGGCTTGGTGCCCGTGGGCACAACGGGCGAATCGCCGACCTTGTCGCATGACGAGCACAAGCGTGTCGTCGAGCTTTGCATCGAAGTGGCGAACAAGCGCGTTCCCGTCATGGCGGGCGCAGGCTCGAACAATACGCGTGAAGCGATCGAGCTTGCCCAGCATGCCGAAAAAGTCGGCGCTAACGCCGTGCTCGTCGTCACTCCCTATTACAACAAGCCGACGCAGAAGGGGCTCTTCGCTCATTTCGCCGCCGTTGCCGAAGCCGTGAAGCTGCCGATCTACATCTATAACATTCCAGGCCGTTCGGTCGTGGATATGACGCCAGAGACGATGGGTGCACTCGCCAAGGCCTATGGCAACATCGTCGGAGTGAAGGATGCGACGGGCAAAATCGAACGGGTTTCCGAGCAGCGCATCACCTGCGGCAGCGACTTCCGCCAGCTTTCCGGTGAAGACGCAACGGCGCTGGGCTTCAATGCTCACGGTGGCATCGGCTGCATTTCGGTAACGGCCAATATCGCGCCGCGCCTCTGCGCCGAGTTCCAGGCGGCGACGCTTGCCGGCGACTATGCCAAGGCGCTGGAGTATCAGGACCGTCTGATGCCTCTGCACAAGGCGATCTTCCTTGAGCCTGGTCTCTGCGGTGCTAAGTATGGCCTTTCCCGTCTTGGTCGGATGAGCCGCAATGTCCGCTCACCGCTATTGTCGACCCTTGAGCCCCGCACGGAAGCTGCGATCGATGCGGCCATGCGCCATGCCGGCCTGCTGAACTGAGGCCGATTGCAGACTCATTGCCAAACTCTGCGAGACCGCTCTCTTCACAAGGAGAGCGGTCTCGCTTATTTAGAGTGCTGAAACCTGGGCCGCGCTGTTAGCCGCAGCCGGAATGACGTCAGAAAAGAAGAAGAACAATCATGGCCCCCAAAGGCAGCCAGCGCGTAGTGAACAAGATCGTGGCGGAGAACCGAAAGGCACGCTTCAACTACGAGATTATCGACACGTATGAAGCGGGTCTCGTGCTGAAGGGCACGGAGGTCAAGTCGCTGCGTGAAGGCAAGGCCAACATTGCCGAATCCTACGCTTCCGATGAAGACGGCGAGATCTGGCTCATCAACTCCTATTTGCCGGAATATCTGCAGGCGAACCGCTTCAATCATGAGCCGCGTCGCCGCCGTAAGCTGCTGCTCTCCGGCCGCGAAATCGGCAGGCTGCGTTCCGCCGTCAACCGCGAGGGCATGACGCTGGTGCCGTTGAAGATCTATTTCAACGATAGCGGCCGTGCAAAACTTGAGTTGGCGCTCGCCAAGGGTAAGAAGCTGCACGATAAGCGCGAGTCCGAGAAGGAACGCGACTGGAACCGCCAGAAGAGCCGGCTGCTCAAGGACAACGGCTAAAACCTACTGCATTAGCCGAACTGCCTTGATTCCCGGCGAGCGGCTGGGTTCCGTCAAGCATAGGTAAAGCAACCACAGAAGTCTGGCTTCGAAGACCGCAGGCAGCCATCCATTCGGCTTTATTGTTCGGCGTCGGCTTCCGTATGAGCCACATCTGCAGTGCGGTGAGCGCGTTCCGAGGGTTCGCGGCCGATTTCGGCCTTCAACGATACGAGGTCGATGAAGTGATCGGCCTGACGGCGCAGGTCGTCGGCAATCATGGGCGGCTGGGTCGCCATCGTCGAAATCACCGAAACCTTGCGGCCGCGACGCTGCAAAGCTTCCACCAGCGTCGTGAAGTCGCCGTCGCCGGAGAAGATCACCAGATGATCGACGGTCTCGGATTGCTCCATGGCGTCGATCGCCAGCTCGATGTCCATGTTGCCCTTGATCTTGCGGCGTCCCATGGAGTCGGTAAATTCCTTCGCCGGCTTGGTAATGACCTTGTAGCCATTGTAATCGAGCCAGTCGATCAGCGGGCGGATGGAGGAATATTCCTGATCCTCAATGAGGGCGGTGTAGTAATAGGCGCGCAGCAGATATCCACGTTTTTGAAACGCCTTCAGGAGCTTGCGGTAGTCTATGTCAAAGCCGAGGCTCTTAGATGCAGCGTAGAGATTGGCGCCGTCTATAAAAAGTGCGATTTTCTCGCGTGGGTCAAACATCGCTTACATATCCACTGTTACAAAAACGTAATCTTTTTATTCAAAGGTAAGCTAAAACAAGGCCTTGTACAGCGTCCGAAGAATAATTCGAATTACTTTATGAATTATTCATATAAACGAGATTTAGGGCACGCTACGCGATATTCCAAGCAATCTTAGGTGGAATGCACCATTTGTCTAGGAGAATTTTAGCACTTTATGGGATTGCGCGCAGGGGCTCAAACAGGAAAAACTTGAATTTGCCATCGTTTGCTTGTATCGGCGTGCTACTCCGAGACATGATGACGACATCACGACCGCAAAGGACAGGCAATGGCCCGTGTCACAGTAGAAGATTGCATTGATAAAGTAGAGAACCGGTTCGAGCTCGTGCTGCTTGCCAGCCATCGCGCCCGCCTGATCTCGCAGGGCTCCTCCATCACCATCGACCGCGATAACGACAAGAACCCTGTCGTTGCGCTGCGTGAAATCGCTGATGAGACGCTGTCGCCCGACGACCTCAAGGAAGATCTGATCCACTCGCTGCAGAAGCATGTCGAAGTGGATGAGCCCGAGCCCGATCCAGCAAGCCTGCTTGCGGCCGGTGGTGCTTCGGCTGCCAGCGACGAGGAAGAAGACGCTCCGGAAGCCGTCACTTTCGACCAGATGTCGGAAGAAGAACTGCTGGCCGGCATCGAAGGCCTTGTTCCGCCGGAAAAAAGCGACGATTACTGATCGTCGATCTTGATGCTCCGGGCAGGAGCGATATGATGAGGGGATGCGTGCGCCGGTCATATGACTGGCGCGCTTTTGTTTTTGAGGGAGTAGCCTTGGAATGATGCGGCAATATGAGCTTGTTGAGCGGGTGCAGAAGTACAAGCCCGATGCCAACGAGGCGCTGCTCAACAAGGCTTATGTCTATGCGATGCAGAAGCATGGCCAGCAGAAACGCGCAAGCGGCGATCCCTATATCTCCCATCCCCTCGAAGTTGCCGCCATCCTGACCGATATGCGCCTGGACGAATCGACCATTGCGGTCGCGCTCCTCCACGACACGATCGAGGATACGACGGCGACACGTGCCGAGATTGACGAATTGTTCGGCGAGGATATCGGTCGCCTGGTCGAGGGGCTGACGAAGATCAAAAAAATCGATCTCGTCACCAAGAAGGCAAAGCAGGCCGAAAACCTGCGCAAACTGCTGCTCGCCATTTCCGACGACGTTCGCGTGCTTCTGGTGAAGCTTGCCGATCGCCTGCACAATATGCGCACGCTCGATCACATGTCGCCGGAAAAGCGTGCTCGCATTTCCGAAGAAACGATGGAAATCTATGCGCCGCTTGCCGGCCGCATGGGCATGCAGGACATGCGCGAAGAGCTTGAAGAGCTCTCCTTCCGTCATATCAACCCCGAGGCGTACGACACCGTCACCAAGCGACTGGAGGAGTTGTCACGACGCAATGAAGGCCTCGTCAAGAAGATCGAGACCGAGCTGCGCGATCTGCTGGTGGCCAACGGCCTTGCCAATGCCATGGTCAAGGGGCGGCTGAAGAAGCCTTACTCGGTCTTCCGCAAGATGCAGTCGAAGTCGCTCTCCTTCGAGCAGCTTTCGGACATCTATGGCTTCCGTCTTCTCGTCGACGACATACCGTCCTGCTATCGGGCGCTCGGCATCGTGCACACTCGCTGGCGCGTCGTTCCCGGTCGGTTCAAGGACTACATCTCGACGCCGAAGCAGAACGACTACCGCTCGCTGCACACCACGATCGTCGGCCCCTCCAGCCAGCGTATCGAGCTGCAGATCCGTACCAAGCGCATGCACGAGATCGCCGAGTTCGGTATCGCCGCCCACACGCTCTACAAGGACGGCGCAAACGGCAATGGCGATGGCGACGTTCTTTCCAAGGAAAGCAGCGCCTATTCCTGGCTGCGTCACACCATCGAGGCGCTGGCCGAGGGCGATAGTCCCGAAGAGTTCCTCGAGCATACGAAGCTTGAGTTGTTCCAGGATCAGGTCTTCTGCTTCACCCCCAAGGGTAAGCTGATTGCCCTGCCGCGCGGCGCGACGCCGATCGATTTCGCCTATGCGGTTCACACCAATATCGGCGACACCACCGTTGGAGCCAAGATCAACGGCCGCATCATGCCGCTGGTGACGCGACTGACCAACGGCGACGAAGTCGAGATCATCCGTTCCGGCGTCCAGGTGCCGCCGGCGGCCTGGGAAGAGATCGTCGTGACGGGCAAGGCACGCGCGGCTATTCGCCGTGCGACCCGGCTTGCCATTCGCAAGCAATATGCCGGCCTCGGCCACCGCATTCTGGAGCGCACCTTCGAGCGTGCCGGCAAGATCTTCTCGCGGGATGCCCTGAAGCCGGCCCTGCATCGTCTCGGCCAGAAGGACGTGGAAGATGCCATCGCCGCCGTCGGGCGAGGGGAGATGTCGTCGCTCGATGTGCTGCGCGCAGTCTATCCCGACCATCAGGATGAGCGCGTCACCGTCAAGCCGGCCGGGGATGAAGGCTGGTTCAACGTCCACAGCGCCTCCGGCATGATTTTCAAGATTCCCGGCAAGAACAAGGCCGATCTGGCCGATGATGCGGAGGCGCCACCGATCCGTGGTCTGGCGGCCAATGTCGAAGTGCATTTTGCACCGACGGGTGCCGTTCCCGGTGACCGCATCGTCGGCATCATGGAAAAGGGCAAGGGCATCACCATATATCCCATCCAGTCGCCGGTTCTTCAGCGGTTCGATGACGAGCCCGAGCGCTGGATTGATGTACGCTGGGATCTGGACGAAGCCAACAAGTCCCGCTTTGCTGCCCGCGTCCTGATCAACGCGCTGAACGAGCCGGGCACTCTGGCAAAGGTCGCGCAGACCGTCGCCGATGTCGACGTCAATATTCGCGTTCTCAATACGGTTCGCGTCGCCGCCGACTTCACCGAGATGGCGCTGGACGTCGAAGTCTGGGATCTGCGTCAGCTGAACCAGCTTCTGGTGCAGCTCAAGGAGCTCGATTGCATTGCCACGGTGAAGCGGCTTTATGAGTGACGCCGCCCGGCGTCATGGTCGATTTGATGCTGCCTGCATATTTTGTGATCATTTTATGACCAAAAATGAGCAGCTTTCCGGATAGCTATGCGCTTATCGCATGGCTGTGTCTATTTTAGAGAGGTGGTAATTAACCTCTCTCGGGCCTATCTTCTGGTCATCGAAGAAACGAAACAGAGATGAGAGAAGACAATGTTTAGCCCGATCAAGAAAATCGCCCGCGCCCTGCGCGTTCCGAGCGTTGAAGAACGCGAGATGGCTTATCTGAATGGCTCGCACGACCGTTTTGACCTTGAATATCGTCAGCGTCAGGTCGATCGCGGTCTGTTCCGCCAGCGTTAACCGCTGCCAATACTTCCAAGACCAAGAAGGGCGTGCTGCTGCTGCGCCCTTGGAGCTTCCCGAACTTGCGGGAATGCTGCCTGAAAATGAAAGAACGTCTTTCTTTCTGCGTTAGCGCGGACGACGTTCCTAAAAGGGCCGTACTTTCGGCTTCTAACGGGCACTGGATATGTTTGGCCGGTCTTGTCATGACCGCCCGCAGTGCACTAGATAAGCCGCATGCTATTTCGTCGCCGAAAACCACTGACACTGAAGGAAAAGTTGCGGGAGCACATTTGGCCCCGCAAAGGTTTCGTTCGTTCTTTTCAATACTTTGGCAAGCGCCTCGTTCGCCTTGCAGCGTCGCCGCATTCGGTTGCGGCCGGCTTTGCCGCAGGCATTGTGGTGTCCTGGACACCGTTCATCGGCGTGCACTTCGTGATGGCGATCATTATCGCCTATCTGATCGGCGGCAACGTCATCGCGTCCGCGCTCGGCTGTCTGGCCGCCGGCAATCCCATTACCTACCCCTTCATCTGGGCTTTGACCTGGGAGATCGGCCATCTGATCCTGGCGCGCGACAGCAATAGCCAGGGTGGCGGCGTCGATCTGCCGGCGCTTTGGCACAAGGGAGATCTCCTTCAAATCTGGGATCCGGTCCTGAAACCGATGCTGATCGGCGGCATTCCACCCGCGATCATCTCGGGCGTGATCGTCTATGCGCTGACCTATTATGGCGTGAAGACCTTCAAGACGCGCCGCAAGGAGAGGCTGATGGAGCGCGCCCGCGAGCGCCTGGAGCTTGCCGAGAATTCGTCGAGCGTCTGACATCAAACTGACCCGACATCACACTGACGTCGTCTGGGCCGCCGGGAGGGCCGCATCATGATCATCGGCATTGGCAGCGATCTCATCGACATCCGTCGTGTCGAAAAGACGATGGAGCGCTTCGGCGCCCGCTTCACGGATCGCTGCTTCACCGATATCGAGCGCGCCAAATCCGAAGGCCGCAAGAATAAGGCCGCGTCCTACGCCAAGCGCTTTGCCGCCAAGGAGGCCTGCTCAAAGGCGTTGGGCACCGGACTGGCGCAGGGCGTGTTCTGGCGAGACATGGGCGTCGTCAATCTGCCGAGCGGCAAGCCGACCATGCAATTGACGGGAGGAGCGGCGGAAAGGTTGGCTTCCATGCTGCCTGAGAATCATCGCGCTGCCATTCATTTGACGATAACGGATGATTTTCCTCTTGCTCAGGCCTTCGTGATCATCGAGGCATTGCCGATAGAGGGCTGAATCGCTGTCGGATGCTGCTTTTGACGCCGGCGGCATTGCCGCGGTGATTTGAAGCGAGTAGAGAGAAGCCGAATGCAAGTTGCGCCGGTGGGGTGCGAAAAAGGAACAAGACTGCGTGTCCGAGAAAGCCGTTAAACAGCAGAATGCTCTGTGGGAAAACATCAAGGTCATAGTGCAGGCGCTTGTCCTGGCCATGATCATCCGCACGGTTCTATTTCAGCCATTCACCATTCCGTCAGGCTCGATGATGCCGACGCTTCTTGTCGGCGACTATATCTTCGTCAACAAGTTCGCCTATGGCTATTCGAAGTATTCGCTGCCGTTCTCGCCGAACCTGTTCAGTGGCCGCATCTTCTCCAGCGAGCCGAAGCGCGGTGACGTGGTCGTATTCCGCTTCCCGCCCAATCCTGATGTCGACTACATCAAGCGCGTCATCGGTCTGCCCGGCGATCGCATCCAGATGAAGAACGACGTTCTCTATATCAACGGTCAGGCAGTGCCGCGCGAGCCGCACGGCACCTTCGCATCTGACTACAGCCAGGAACCGGGCGACAAGATCCCCGTCTACAGCGAGCGCATGCCGGATACCGGCAAGGTCTACGATACGCTCGATCTTTCGCCGAATTCGCGCGGTGACAACACGCAGGAATACGTCGTTCCGGCCGGACATTATTTCATGATGGGCGACAACCGCGACAATTCCGACGATAGCCGCTTCGATGTCGGTTACGTGCCGTTCGAAAATCTGATCGGTCGCGCCAGTGTCATCTTCTTCTCGCTCGGCCACGACACGTCGTTCCGCGAAATCTGGAAATGGCCGACCAACATGCGTTGGGATCGCCTCTTCAAGGTTGTCGAATGACGAAAGTGCAAACGCTCTCGCAGGCGGATCGCGTCAAGCTTGAATCTGCGATAGGCTACGAGTTTGCCGAAAGGGATCGCCTCGATTGGGCGCTGACACATGCCAGCGCCCGCACGCACAAGTCGGGCAATTACGAGCGGCTGGAATTCCTCGGCGACCGCGTTCTCGGCCTATGCATCGCCGAGCTTCTGTTCCGTACTTTCGGGACGGCAACAGAAGGCGAGCTTTCGGTTCGCCTCAATCAGTTGGTCAGCGCCGAAACCTGCGCCGAAGTTGCCGACGAGATGCAGCTGCATCTCTACATTCGCACCGGTGCCGACGTGAAGAAGCTGACCGGCAAGCGCATGCTCAACGTGCGCGCCGATGTCGTCGAAAGTCTGATTGCCGCGCTTTATCTGGATGGTGGCCTCGAAGTGGCGCGCACGTTCATTCTGCGCTATTGGCAGCGCCGCGCGGTTCGGCCCGACGGGGCGAGACGCGACGCAAAAACGGAACTGCAGGAATGGGCGCACGCGAAATTCGGCGTAACCCCGATCTACAGGGTTGATGATCGCAGCGGACCGGATCATGATCCCCGCTTCACGGTGACCGTGGAAGTGACGGGAACCGCACCCGAAACAGGAATTGATCGCTCCAAGCGCGCGGCCGAACAGGTGGCGGCAACGCGGATTTTGGAGCGCGAAGGCGTATGGCAGTCTCAACCCTCTGAGAAGTGATTGCCGAGAGCATTTCGGGAAAAATGCGCAGCAGTTTTCCGTCTTGAATGCGGAAGAACAGGAAAACAGCATTTCCAGGAAAAGTGCATAGCGGTTTTCCGTGGGGAATGCCGAAAGAAACAAGAGTATTGAGCCTTCCTGTTGTCGGAATGAGATCGGGGAGGCCGTGGAAACGACGGAAAAGATGACCAATCAGCAAGATGCGCCCGCCGACGACGGCACGGTTGAACATGGCGGCCCGACCCATTCCGGCTTCGTGGCCCTCATCGGCCCGACCAATGCCGGCAAGTCGACGCTGCTCAACCGGCTCGTTGGCGCCAAGGTTTCGATCGTCAGCCACAAGGTGCAGACGACGCGCGCCGTCGTTCGCGGCATCGCTATTCACAATAATGCGCAGATCGTATTCATGGATACGCCCGGCATCTTCAAGCCGCGCCGTCGCCTCGACCGCGCCATGGTGACGTCGGCCTGGGGCGGCGCCAAGGATGCCGATCTCATCATGTTGCTGATCGACAGCGAGCGCGGTTTGCGCGGCGACGCCGAAGCCATTCTGGAAGGGCTGAAAGAAGTTCCGCAGCGGAAAATCCTCGTGCTCAACAAGATCGATCGCGTCCGCCGCGAGGACTTATTGGCGCTTGCTGCTGCCGCCAATGAGAAGATCGCCTTCGATCAGACCTTCATGATCTCCGCTGAGAATGGCTCCGGTTGCGACGATGTGATGGACTATCTGGCAAAGACACTGCCGGAAGGCCCCTGGTATTATCCCGAGGATCAGATCTCCGATCTGCCGATGCGCCAGCTCGCTGCCGAAATCACCCGCGAAAAGCTGTTCCTGCGTCTGCATCAGGAGCTTCCCTATTCCTCGCATGTCGAGACGGAGAAGTGGGAGGAGCGCAAGGACGGCTCGGTTCGCATCGAGCAGGTGATCTATGTCGAGCGTGAGAGCCAGAAGAAGATTGCCCTCGGCAAGGGCGGCGAGGCGATCAAGTCGATCTCGACTGCATCGCGCAAGGAGCTCTCCGAGATACTGGAGCAGCCTGTCCATCTCTTCCTCTTCGTCAAGGTGCGCGAGAATTGGGGCGACGATCCCGAGCGCTTCCGGGAAATGGGCCTCGACTTCCCGCACTGATGGAACTTTGCTCTCCTGAATGCTTTATATTGCAACAGTTTATCGGGCGCGTCGCCTGAACTGATGCAACACAGGGGAGCGTTTCATGATGAAGGCCGCGGCGATGCATGGACAGCGAACTCCATGTCAGGAATGTCCGCTGAGGTCTCTGCCGCATTTTCGGGAATTCGAGCGTGACGAGCTGAATTTCATCAGCGGCTTCAAGAAAGGCGAGTTGCTCGTCGATGCGGGCGCTACCATTTTTCTGGAAGGCGCCCATAGCGCGCATCTCTTCACCATCCTGTCCGGCTGGGGCTTTCGCTACAAGACGCTGGAGGATGGCCGACGGCAGATCCTCAACTATGTCATGCCGGGCGATCTTATCGGGCTGCAGGGCTCTATCATGGGGGAGATGCAGCATTCCACGGAAGCGCTGTCGCCGATCTCGCTTTGTGTCTTCGAGCGCACGGAACTGATGACGCTTTACAACTCCCATCCGCCTCTTGCTTTCGATCTGACCTGGATTGCGGCACGCGAAGAGCGGATTCTGGACGAACATTTGCTCAGCATCGGACGCCGATCAGCCCTTGAGCGAGCCGCCTATCTCATTGCCTATCTGTATCAGCGCGCCCACGCTCTTCGTCTCTTCAACGGCAGCAAAGTCATTCCCATCACGCAGCAGCATGTCGCCGATACGCTCGGCCTTTCCGTAGTCCATACCAATAAGACGTTGAAAAAGCTGGCCGGGCGCGGACTGATTCTCTGGCAGGATCGCGGCTGCAGCGTTCTGGATGCGAAGGGCCTCGCAGATGTAGCCGGTTGGGACAATCCTGATTCGGGCAAGCGACCCTTCATTTGACGATATTTATTGTGATCGGCGACATGTCTTTTTTAAATGTCGGCCTCAACTGTATCAGCTTAGATTAATACGTCCGTCACTTTTCGACCAGTTTCATTCTTTACTAACCCCGGCGGCAAAAGCGATTGGAGCACATCGACGAGCCCATAGTACCGCAATGCAAAAAGTGCGAAGCGGGTTGCAGGCGAAGTCATGTCACAACAGACCTAGCCAGGAACGGATGGGAAACCTTCCATTCAATACGGGCCGATGATTGGCGCCGGAGGGATAGATGTGGAATTTCTTAACGGGCCGTATGGCTTGGTGCATGCATTTGGGGATGACGTTGAGATGATGCTTCAACGTGTCCTTATTCTTGAAGACAATCTCATTATTGCGATGGAGGTGGAGGAAATACTGCGCCTTGTCGGGATTGGGCAAGTTGAAATTGCCTCGAATTTGGAACAGGCGGTTAGCGCCATTCACTCTGATAGCTATGATTTCGCGATGCTGGACGTCAATCTGGGGGAAACGACGAGCTTCGGCTTCGCGCGTTTGCTGCTGGAGCGCGGCATCGCCTTCGGTTTTGTCAGCGGCTATTCCGATACGCTGGACTTTCCGTCGGACCTGCGGCATGTGCCGCTTTTGAACAAGCCTTTCGATGAGCAAGCCATGCGGCTTTTCGTCCAAACGCTGTCGGCCATCGGCAAACCCTCCGCCATGTGACATCAGGGGTCATTTGTCCTAAACTCGAATCGAGACATTCTTTTAGGATAAACCGGCCGATGCAGTGGCAAGACCACGCGATCATCTTGGGCGTCAAGCGCCACGGCGAGACCAGCGTCGTCGTCGAGGTGATGACGCGTTCGCGGGGTCGTCACATGGGAATGGTGCGAGGTGGCAGGTCTCGCTCTATGCAGCCGGTGCTGCAGGCCGGCAATCTCGTAGAAGCGACCTGGCGAGCGAGGCTGCACGAGCATCTGGGCGAATTTCGTATGGAACCGGTGACGTTGAGAGCGGCGCGGCTGATGGAAACCGCCACCGCCGTCTACGGCGTGCAGGCGATGGCTGCGTTGCTTCGGCTGCTGCCCGAGCGCGACCCGCACCCGCATCTTTATGATGCGCTCGACGTCATTCTGGAAAACCTGCAGAACCCTGCCGACGCCGGCGAACTTTTCGTGCGTTTCGAACTTGCCGTCTTGAACGATCTCGGTTTCGGTCTCGATTTGACCGAATGCGCGGCCACTGGCGGGCGTGAGGATCTGGCCTTCGTTTCGCCGAAAAGCGGGCGGGCCGTCTGCCGCGCAGCTGGCATGCCATGGGCGGATAAGATGTTGATCCTGCCGCCATTTCTGACGACCGGAGCCGTGGTCGCTGCTGATGGAGACAGCCTTTCTGCTGCCTTTCGTCTGACCGGATTCTTTCTGCATCGCCACGTCTATGAGCCGCGCGGCATTCAGATCGCCGCGGCGCGCGAAGGCTTCATCCAGGCGGCGATGAAAGCACTGAACGCGGCAACCCTGGACCTGGAAACACCACAGGAGCGCCCGGCCGTTGCGGCTAAAATATAGAGCATGATCCCTTGAGCGCGCAGCGCGTAGGATCATGCTCAAGGCATGGCTCCAAGCGGAAAGATCGCTCGTTCAAACAGCCATGTTGGACGCTGCCGACATCACCTCGCGCGGGGCGGGAATGCCGAACATATGACGACCGGCCTCTTCGGCCTCGGTGAAGCACCAGCGAATGACACCATCCCGATCGAGCAGGAATTCGCCGACGAGCTGGCCTTCGCCTGTCGCAACCATATGTTTGTCGTCCTCGGTGATTTCATAGCCATCCGCCTTGTCGAGGAACTCCATCGCCGTCATCGGATCCATCGGCTGGGGAAGTTCGCTCGGCATTTCGATGCGCATCGACCGCACCGCGCTTATGCCGACCTTGTGCGGCCAGTCGGTCTCATCCTCGGTGAACTGGACATTCGGCAGACCGAAGGCCCTGTGCGATACCCGCTCCGGATCGGAAGCAGCCAGCAGATTGGGAAGCGGATGGTACCGGAAGTAAAGCCGGGCGCGTTCGATCGGCGTGTTGACAACGGTCAGGCTGTCGATGCCTTTTTCCTGAAGGGCACCCGTGAGTTCGGACATTGCGGCGATTTGACGGCGGCAGAAGGGACAATGCAGTCCTCGGAATAGTCCCACAAGCACAGGCCTCTGGCCGCGAAAATCGTCGATCGCGATCTTGCCCTGGCGAGTGATCGCATCCAGCACGACATTCGGCGCGCGATCTCCCGGCTGCAACGGTCTTTCGGTATGGTTCTCCTGCATGTCTCGTTCCTCCCTTTATCTCCTTGAATAGGTTCTCCCAACAGATCTCCGGCGACCGTCACAACGAGGACAGTCAGTCGAGAAACGGCAATACGACAAGCGTGCCCGGATCGAGGTTGTGGCGGGCACATACATCTTGAGCCAGCGTGAAAAAACGCTCCGCCTCGACCAGGTCGTCATGTTCCAGGCTTAGTGTCGCCAAGCCATCATAGCATGGAAAGAGCAATTGCGGCTCATCGATTTCCTTCGCAACCTCAAGGGCTTCCTCGTAATATTTGCGCGCGAGCTTCGGCTTCCCGTGACATTGATGGATCTGCCCCAGAACGATCAAGGGCACAGACAAGTGGTCACGCTGATCCAGCGCCCGGTCGATTTCCACGGCCTTCTCGGCCGCCGGCACGCCCTCGGCGGCGCAGCGGTCGGTAAAGGTACAGCAGGAAACGGCAAGGTTCGCGAGAAGGCGGGCCTGAAAGCCGAGATCGCCAATACGGGTCGCGACCTCCAGCCCCCGCCGACAGATCTTGATGGCGTTGGCTGGATCCACAATGGTGTAGAGTACGCCGAGATTGGAATAGGCGCGACAGGCAGCGCTTTGCAGATCGGCCTTTTCGGCGACGGTGAGGCTGCGCTCCACTTCCAGCACGGCGTCGCGGCGGCGGCCAAGCCGTGCGAGCGCTGCGCCCTTGGTGTTCAGCGCCTCCGCCATGGCGCGCGCCGCCTCTCGCCCGGCCTCGGTCGTTCCGTCGATGGGGAGCGTCTGCAGCCGTTGCAGGGCCTGCGTCGCCCATTCGGCAGCTGCCGCCTGGTCGCCCATGCGGAAGGCAAGATGGCCGCGCTCCTGCAGGAGATGCGCGTGTTCGACCGGCGAGTCGATCGTCGCGATCATCGTTTCCGCCTCGGCGCAATGTGCCTCCGCTTGATCGCGGCGTCCCGCCTCGAGATGCAGCCGGCCGATCTTGCGCAATATCCTGGCCGCCGCAATTCGATCGTCACCGTTGCGATGGATCGAGAGCGCCCGTTGATAATGGCTTAAGGCGGCGTCGCGGCGACCGGCGGGGCCGCAGAGATCAGCCAGACGTTCCAGCAGCGCCGATTGCTCCGGCGCCACCTCCGGCTCGTTTTCGAAGGTTGCGAGCGCCTGGCGATAGAGCCGCATGGCATCGTCATTGGCGTAGGTCTTGCGTGCCATATCGCCCGCTGCCATCAGATAGCCGGCGCCCTTCGCTTTTTCCGTGGTCAGGCTGAAATGATGGCCGAGCTGGGCCAGATGCTCGGGCCGATCCGGCGTTGCGCCATATTGGCGTTCCAGAACACGGCCGATCCGGTGATGCAGCTCCATGCGCCGCTGCAGCAGGAGATTATGGTAGATGACGTCGTGCAGCAGCGACTGGCTGAAACGATAGGTGGGAGAAGCACCGGCATCCGGCCCGCGCAACTCCTCGATCATATCGGTATCGCAAAGATAGTCCAACGCCGCGTCGATGACATGAGGTTCGCTGGCAACGCTGCGCAGCAGAAGGGTGTCGAACTTTGGGCCGACCACCGCCGCCTCCTGCGCCAGCCGTCTGATCTCCGGTGGCAGACGATCGACACGGGCGAGCAACAGGGCCTGCAGATTGACCGGAATATTGACATCGGTGTCTTCCGCAGCAAGTTCCCAGCGCTGACCGTCATTGTGCAGCCCACCCATGTCGATCAATCCTCGAAGAATCTCTTCGATGAAAAGTGGATTGCCACCGGCACGATCAAGGATGCGTTTGCGCATTGCGGCCGGCAGCTTGCCATGATCCTCGCGGAAAAAAGCAGCAAGCAGCTTCTGCCCATCTGCCGCGACGAGCGGACCGAGACGCTGCACAGTGACGCTGACACGATTGGAATCCAGCGGATCGATCTGTGATGTCGGTCGGTAGATCGCAAGCAGCATCAGCCGGCTGCGCTCCAGCCGATCCATCATGAAGCGAAGCACTTCCAGCGAGGCGGCATCGGCCCAATGCAGGTCCTCAATGACAAGCAGCAGCGGACCCTGCGCCAGGCGCCGCTCGAAGACGGTCCGCACGGCATAGAAGATCTGCCGGCGCAATTGCTCCGGCTCGATGTGCCGCAGCGCTCCGCTCGGATCGCCGAGACCAAGCACATGCAGGAAAAGCGGTAGAAGCCCGTCGACATCCTCCTGCGTGAGGTCAAGTGCGCGGAATCCATTCGCCAGCAATTGTCGCGTCCTGCCGAGATCGTCCCGCTCGCCGATGCCGTAGGCGCTGCGCACGACCGCGGCCAGTGTCCCATAGGACTGTTCGCCGAGAGGCGAGCAGGTGGCTTTGCGGATGGCGAGGCCCTGAAAGCGGACGGCATTGCCGGCAATTCCAATGAACTCGTTGGCCAGCCGCGATTTGCCGATGCCTGCATCGCCAATGAGACGGACGAGTTGTGCCGCACCGCCGCAGGCAAGGTCGAGGCAGGTCAGCAACCGAGACAACTCCGTATCCCGCCCGATCATCGGTGCCTGAAGGCCGAAACTTTCGAGACCGCGCGCCGTATGTGGCGCTTCGAGTGGCCGCGTCAGCCGATGCACAAGCACATTGCCGCTTTTGCCGCGCAAGCTTTGGGCGCCGAGATTGTCGAAGGCGAAAGCATGGCGGGTGAGGCGATAGGTCAGCGGTCCAACGAGGATATCGTTTTCGCCGGCCATCGATTGCAGGCGCTGGGCCGTGTTCACCGTATCGCCGGTCACGGAATAGGATTTTGCGCTGATGGCGCCGAAGCCGCCGGTGACGACAGGACCGCTATTGATGCCGATATGCAGACGCAGCGGCACGCCAGCGCGGGGCTGCCAGCGCTCGCCGACCTGCGTCGCCCGCTCGATCATGTTAAGTGCTGCGTTCAGTGCCCGCACCGGGTCGTCTTCATGGGCGACCGGCGCGCCGAACAAGGCCAGCAGCGCATCGCCGACGAACTTGTCGACGAAGCCGCCATAGGCCTCGACCGCCTGCGTCATCTCTTCGAACAAGTCGTTCTGCAACACCCGCATGACTTCCGGGTCGATCTGCTCGCTCAGCGTCGTGAAGCCGCAGAGATCCGCAAAAAGCACGGTCACCGGCCGTCGGTCGGCATCGCCATCGGATTTTACCGGCATCGTCTCGACGTTCGGCTTGGTAGTGGCGGTGGGAGGAGGGGACCTCTTGTCAGAAGTCGCGGCGCCGCAACGGGGGCAGAAGACGAAATCCGGTTGGCAGGGATAGCCGCAAGCGGCGCAAGCGATAGGTTGCCTTGCTCCGCATCGCGGACAGAAAGCAAAGCCGCTCTGAATATCGAAACCGCAGCCGGCGCACTCCATCGGACGCACCTCGTGCAAGCCCGCGCGCTGCGTCTATGTTAGCCGCAACCGACGGGTTCAAAACGAGCTATAAGCATGCGCCTGCTGC
This sequence comes from Martinezella lusitana, assembly GCF_014207095.1. GTDB lineage: Bacteria > Pseudomonadota > Alphaproteobacteria > Rhizobiales > Rhizobiaceae > Rhizobium > Rhizobium lusitanum_B. The sequence continues at coordinate 490,136 of NZ_JACHBG010000001.1, forward strand.
GTTAGCTCCGCAAGCTAAACAAACGGCGGAACGACTATCGCCGCTTGAGCGCCCAGCCCTCCGGCCGTTCCTCAAGCACCGTCACCGCGTCGCCGATCTTGACCGAACCATCGCCGCGCGGCACGGCATTCCAGCCGAAGAGTGGGCCGGGAACGCGGCGGTCGGCCGACATGCGGATGCGGCCCATGGCGGGCATCGGGTTCGGCACGTCACGCGAGCCGGTCTTCTGGTCCTGGGTCGTCATGATGCAGCGTGAGCAGGGCTTGACGAGATCAAGGCGAATACCGCCGACCTCGATCGCTGCCCAGCGATCTTCCGGCCATTCCTCATCGATATCGATGACGATGTTCGGACGAAAGCGCTCCATGCCGACGGCACCTTCCCCATGGGCGGCCAGATTGGCATTGAGCGCCTTCAGAGAGCCCGTCGTGGTGACGAGGATCTGATAGCCATCGACGAAGGTAACGGTTGAATCGTCGCCCGCCCATTCCGGGCTGGCGAGGCGCTTGGCGAGCCTGTCGAAGAAAACCATCCTGACCTCGCGGCCAAGCCAGCCTGACAGAGCCTTGTTGGTCTCCTCATCCGCGACGGATGCGCTGACCGCTGATTTCCAGACGACGACATCCATGCGATTGTCCGGGTGTGGCGGCGGCACGATGATATCGGGCTTTCCCTCCATCCTCAGGCGCAGATAGGAAGGGCCGGGCTGGATATCGATCTGCGCCAGCGCCTGCAATTCGCGCTGAGTAATGAAGTGGCCGGAAGGGTCGACCAGCATGGCGCGGCGATCGCCTGCCAGACCGAAGGCGTCAACGGCGGCCGAAGGGATGGCGATGCCGCGTGCGCTCTTGAGCGGATAGATGAAAAGATCGCTGACGCGCATGGATAGCCCTCAGATTTCGTCGATGAACATAGCGAGCACGGTTTTCAGCCGATCATGCCGCGCTTCGGCAAATTTGCGTCCGGTCTCGGTCTGGAAACCGTCCGCAAGTTTGAACAGCTTTGTCTCGAAATGGTCAATGGCGAAGCGCTTATCGTCGAGTGGTCGTTCTGTCGCAAGCGCGTCGAAAGGATCGTAGAGAGACGAGCCGAGACGCCCTGCGATGTAGAAGCAGCGTGCAGCGCCCACCATGCCGATTGCATCCAGCCGGTCGGCATCCTGTAGCATCTTCGCTTCCAGGGTTTCGGGCGGAAGATTGGCGGAGAAGCTGTGGGTGGTGATCGCATGCGCGGCAGCTGCAACATCCTCATCCGCCCAGCCGATCTCCCGCAGGATGCCCGATGCCTTCTCTGCGGCTAGCCGTGAGGCCTGTGCGCGATGCGGCGAATTCTTCTCCACGGCAACGCAATCATGCAGCAGCACGGCGGCGGCAAGGATTCGGGCATTGCCGCCTTCCTCGGCCTGGATCGCCATGGCGCTCCTGAAAACCCGCAGGATATGGGCGATATCATGCGAGCCATCGTCCCCAGCGGCAGCATGTGGAATGAGATCCGCAGCCAGCGTTTCGAACGGGGCAAAGGCCCGCGCCATCCTGTTGGTGTCCATTGTGGCAAGCGCTCCGGAATGATCTGTCGGCAGAGCCACTTCCTAACGGGCGAAAGGATTCGCCGCAATCACTCCGTGGCTTTCTTCCGTGTCAGGATCTTCTGGTAGAACAGGCCGATGCCGATCAGCACTGCGCCGAGACCGATGAAGGAGAGGGCGCGCAGGAAGCCTTCAAGATTTGCCATGTCGATAAGGAAGGCTTTGACGACGGCGATGAAGACCAGCACCGCCGATGCAATGCGCAAGCTCCGCGCTTCGAAGCGGGCGCCTAGCCCAAGAAGGGCGATGCCGATCAGCAACCAGACGACCGAGTAGGAATAGAGCTCGCCCTGGATGAAATCGTTCCAGAAGGGAATGTACTCCCCCTGCCAGAAGCGGCGCACCGTCAGCGTTGCCCAGGCAAAGGCCATCACGGCCCCGGCAACGGCCAGCATCGCGACATAAGGCGGAGGCCGCCGGTTTCGTGCCAGCAGCGCCAACCCGCCATAGGCGATGGCTGGGAGGAGGTAGCCCAGCAGCAGCAGGTTGAACAACGGGATGCGGCCGGTGCTCTCGCCCGTTATGAACGGGTTCAGTCCGAGCAGATGCAGCGTCAGGATCATGATCACCGAGAGCGTGCCCAGCGCCATGCTGCCGTATCGGAAGACAGGGCTTGCGGCGCTAAGGTCCAGGGCCATCAGCGTCGCGGAAGCGCCGATCGCCAGCAGCGTGTAGATCGACTGTTCGCCGAGCGTCGGAACCGCGTCGTTCAGGACGCCACCGTTCATGGCGTGGCGCACCAGGATGGCGATCGTCAGCAGAACGAGGAACGACGCCAAGGCCTGAAGCGTGCTGCGCAGACGGATGTTGGGAGTGCGGCGGACCATGAAGGCAGCCACGGCTGCGAGCGCCGCGGGGATGCCATAGCCCGCCAGTAGCATATTGAAGACCGGCGTCGTGCCAAGCTCGGCCGGATCGACGATGGTCGGCTGCCAGGCGATGCGCGCCATGGCAGCGATCAAGGCTGCGATCATCGTCCATGGCAGGACCGGCCAGTCTCGCGCCCGTCCGATGAGCAGATAGGCAATGCCGAGGAGCGGCAGCAGAATGGTCGGCACGGCGTGATGTGTGAGCATATGCAAGGCAAACACTGCGGCAGCGAACGAGCCGGCAGCAAGAACGTTGGTCGGCAGATTCCATCCGTCGCCCGAGCGGCGATATTGCCATTCGGCGAGCGCCAGCAGCGCGACGGCGAGCCCGATGCCATAGAGACCATGCAGCCAGTCAACAATCCAGTTGCCGAAATTGACAAAGCTGATCGCGGCGATGGCGAGCGGCACGACGACCATGATCCCGCTCCAGAGCGCAGCAAAGGTTTTTTCGCTCTCCGCAAAACGCCGCAGGAAGAAGCTGCCGATCAGCACGAAGATAGCGCCGAGGCCGAGTGCTTCGTAGATCACCACGTTTTGCATACGCGCGAGTGCATCGACGATGCTGGGGTCGAGGCCATAGATCCAGTTCGTCAGCAGGCCGAACACGCCTAGGATGGCAACGGCCGCAGACAGGACTGCCGCCCAGGCCGCATGCAGCCGGCCGGCGCCGAAGGCGGCCACCGCTGCGACAAGCGCTGCGAACATGAACACGGCATCGACGATGGGATATCCGTAGGCAAGGCTGTCGCCCAGCAGCGAGAGAGCAACCGTCAGGGCGCCGATCGTTGCCGTCAGCGTCATGCCGAGTGGTGGACGGGCCAAGAACGCGCCCCAGCCATCGCCGCTGCGCCGCTGCGGCGGATCGGATTCAGTCTCTATCGTTGCGTCATCTATCGCCATCACGGCAGTCTGGTAGCGTCCAGGCCAGAGGAAGATGGTGCCTCCAAGCATGGCGAGGACAGAAAATGTGGCAGGCGTGAAGTCCACAACCGGGCTGTTGGAGATATAGACCAAGGGCCAAAGGCTGAGCAGCGCGTTGGCAAGCGATGGCGCGATCATCCAGCGGCGCAGCCGCGACGCTAGAAGGGTCGCGAGCCAGGTTAGAACGAGGTAACCGAAAAGGACCCAGGGTCTTGGCGCGGTTGGCGCTACAAGGGCAGGGGTGACCATCGAGGCGAGCAGACCGAGGCCCGCCAGCGCCTGTCCGTGCAACAGCGACAGGGCAAGGGTGGCAAGCGAGATCAGTGCGAGGAGAACAAAAGCCGTTGCCGGTCCGATAAAGCCGTAGATGCCATGTGCGGCATAGGTAGAGCCGAATAGCGCCACGACGCCTGCTGCGGTCAATACGCCAGGCACCATCGCATTCTGGAACGCATCGCCAAGGACCGGCGCGGAACGGCGGCGGATGACTTCGCCCGCTGCAACGAGGATCAGACCGAAGATCGCCGCAAGCACGAGGCGGACGCCCGGGCTGAGGAGACCGCTCTCGATCGAATATTTGACCAAGAAGATGCCACCGAGGGCGAGCGCGATACCGCCGACCCAGACCGCCCAGCGTGCACCGATCGTGCTTTCCAGGCTTTCCTTCGGTTTCGTCGTTTCCGGAAACGTGATCTCCGCGCCGCCATCCGTCAGCATGTCGGCAGCGGTCCGGGCCGCCAGGGCCGGTTCTTCGGTGTCATCCGTGGGCGAGGTCTCGATCGCGGCTTCGGTTGCCTGGATAAGCCCGGCTTCGCTGAGTAGCGGCACAGCGTCAGGCTGCGTTTCCTCTGCTCCGGCCGAGTCGGACAGATCCGCGGGGAGCATCTTGCCAGCAATGGCGTTCTGCAGCTCTTGGACGCGAATTTCCAGTCTCTTTATCCGCCGGTTGTATCCGAGCAGTATGAAAAAACCGGCGATCACGACGACAAACGGTAGCAGCTCCATCAGGTCCTCTCCGTGGGCAATCGCTCGTACAATATACCAATTGGACCGCACAGTAAGGGTTTGCGGCCAAATTCGTCTATGATTCCAGTGGATTATGCCTGAAAGCTTGGCGAAAGCGGTCAGGAGAATATGCGTTGGTTCCGATTTACTAATTGAAAATTATAGTTAATGCCCATTAATAATTCGTATTTACTGATAGAGCGAAGCAGCTTATCAAAGACTCATAGTCTGGCCCTGAATGTTGTGAGGGCGAACGACGTCGCATGAGGCGGCTCCTACCACAGGAGATTCGAATGTCCCATGTATCTTCCGTATCCAATAGTTCTTATCCTTATCGCGGCACGCTCGCGCGTCTCGATACCAATGGCGATGGTATGCTCAGCGGCGAAGAACGCGAAGCTGGCGAGCGCCCCGGTATTTTCCAACAGAATGCCGATAATAGTTCAGCGGATAGTTCCGGCAGCGCCATGAGCGACCTGATGGCCAAACTCCTGCAATTGCCGAATTCCGATGTAGCCGCCAGGGCCAAGCAGTCTGAAACCCATATCGATCTGTTTTCGCCGATGGACGCCTATAACAACACCTACGGCCAGTACGACATCGACAACATGGCGGCCTGATAATAGCCGCTTTCGTCTGATTGCTTGAAGCGGCCTGCCAGATGATGGCAGGCCGCTTTATTTGTTTGATGCAATTCACTTTCTTGTCGGCGGAACACTCGTATCCGCAATGCGTTAGACAGCAACCACCAAAAGGGAGACCGCTCCATGAGACGGACTATGATGATGGCTGCAATTCTCGCACTGGCCGCAGCCATGCCTGCGGCGGCCCAAAGCCAGCAAACGGCCACGGCCGATTTTGTCGGACTTGATGGCAAGCAGGCGGGGAGAGCGACGTTGACCGAGGGAAGGTCGGGCGTATTGATCGAGATGGAAGTCTCCGGCCTGCCGGCCAATCGCTGGGTCGCTTTTCATATTCACGAAAGCAGCAAGTGCGACCACACCCACGGGTTCGATTCTGCGGGCGGACATTTCAATCCCGCGAAAGCGGAGCATGGCTTTCTTGCCGCCAAGGGGCCGCATGCGGGTGATATGCCCAACCAGTATGTCGATCAGGATGGCAAGCTGCGGGCGCAGGTCTTCAACGGCATGGTCTCGCTGAACAACAAGAATGGCATCCGTGGCCGTACGCTGATGATCCACGAGGAATCGGACGACTACCGCAGCCAGCCGGTCGGCGGCGCCGGCAAACGTCTTGCTTGTGCCGTCATCCGCTAGAGCCTGTCGCTCAAAAGTGCCGAGCGGTTTGTGCGACACGCACCAAATCGATGAGCTGAAGCGCAACAAGCGTATCTGAGAGATTGCGATGCGCTTCAAAGCAGCCGAGATCCGGTTCGAAACCCTGCGCCAGGCTCCGCATGCGCTGGTTGTTTTCAGCCGGCGCATGCGCACCGGCAATATGATTCTCGGCCCGTCAATTATGGTTAATGACGAGTTAACACCCATCTGATCCAGCCTGGCAAATCCCCTTATCCTATGTGCGGTTGACTAAGCGTGCCGGGGGGCAGTCGAACACGCCAAGGGCGTTTGCTTAGGAGATTTGGATGAGTGGCGTTTCTTCAATTGGAAGCAGCATGACGGCTACCTCGTATAGTCCGCTTGATAAGAACCAGGACGGCGTTGTGGATGCTCAGGAATTGCAGCAGGCGGCCCAATCGGGCCTTCTGTCGGCGAGCATTCTCAACGATGAAGACAGTGACGGCAGCAGCGATCCAAGCGCCACGGACATTTTCTCCGGAAACCTGGCGTCGATGCTGCTGCAAATGCAGCAGGCAAGTGCTGGACAGTCCGACTCCTCGACATCGAGCGATGGTTCGCCATCCCAATCGCCGATGGATCAGCTATTCGCCAGCCTCGACGCCGATCAGGATGGCAAGATCTCGCAAAAGGAATTCGTCGCCGGTCGTCCGAAGGACATGAGCGAAAGCGATGCCGAAAACCTGTTCGCGAGCATAGACGCGCAGAACACGGGCTTGCTGACGAAAGATCAGTTTGCCGAAGGTCTCGATGCGCTGAAGTCTTCCGACACATCTGCCGCTGATATGCTGTCTTTGGAACCAGCAGCGGGCGACAGCGAGACAAGTCCGGCGACGATCGCTGAAAATGCGGTGTTCAATGCCTTTCTTAGCGAGATGCAGGATCCGTCGAGCCTTTATCAGAACACCTACGGTCAGTACGACTCCGATCAGGCGAATAGCGCTGCCCAGACGGGCAGTGTTGCAGCCTGAACCGCAGAGATGGTCTATGGATGAAGCGAACGGAGGCTGCGCAGACGCGGCCTTCGTTTTCTATGCGATGCTCCCGGACACGGGCAGCACGAATGGCGCATTACCATCGGCATCCGCACCGCGGCCGATCTCTTTTACCGCCGCAACGAGCTTTCCTTTTCGCCCGAGCATATCGTCGCCGATTGCGACCAGACGCGTATTCGGCGTCGCAAAAGGCGAGGCGGAGCGCAGGCGACGGACAAGCGCCATGTCGTCCTGGTCCGGATGAACGGCGAGAGCGGCGATCAGCGCTGCTGCGGGCGAGCGTGAAACGCCCATCCAGCAATGGACGAGTAGAGGCGATGCACGATCCCACTCTCCCGCAAAGTCGACGATGGCGCGAACATGCGCCTCCTGCGGGGCGATGAGGTCGCCGGTGCCGGCAAAGCTGATATCGTTCATGCTGAGCAGCAGATGCCTGTCCGCTTTGATGACCGCCGGCCGATGAAAGTTCTGTTCCTTCGCCATAAGGCTGATCATCTCGCGCGCACCATGACGCACGGCCATCTCCGCGATGCGGGCAAGCGGCGACACGACGATGCCAGTCACGCGCCGATCCTCATTTCCGCGCGTTCGGCCTCGATCTCCTCGAAGCGTTGCAGGAACTTCCGTTGGGCTTCGGTCGCCGGCATTGGCTCGATCGGCAGCATCTCCCTCGTAATGTCGCGGGGTTGTCCGAAGAACTTGCGGGCTTCTTCCGGCGTGAAACCGGCGAGCAATATCGCCTCGAAATAGGCTGAGATGGTGTCCGCCTTCTTGATTTTGTCCTTCAGCTGCGGCGCGCAATGGGGTGGCAAGGCAAAGCGACGATATATCGCCGCTTCCAGCCGCTTCTCCACTTCCTTATAACCGCCGCCGACGACGGATTTGAACGGCGAGATCATGTCGCCGATCACATATTCCGGTGCGTCGTGCAGCAGCGCGGCCAGCCACTCGTCGGGGCTTGCCGGATTGAGGTGCCGGAAGATTGCCTCAACGACAAGGCTATGCTGCGCGACCGAGAAGGCGTGGTCGCCCGAGGTCTGGCCGTTCCAGCGCGCAACACGGGCAAGTCCGTGCGCAATATCGCTGATTTCGACGTCGAGCGGCGAAGGGTCCAGCAAATCGAGCCGTCGCCCGGATAGCATGCGCTGCCAGGCGCGCGGAGTTTTGGCCGAGCTCATGCCGAAGCCTCGTCGGCCGGCGCTGGGAAGGTGAGGCCGGACCAAGTGGGAAGCGATACCGAGACTTCGACATCTCCTGCAAGGATCGGAGTTCCCGATGCGATCGCTTCACCGGCGCGGTCGATGCGGATAATCGCAAGACCCTTGCTGCCGTCGACCGATCCCAGCGAACCCATGGGCTTGCCGCCTGCCGTCAATTCCATCCCCGACGCGGGAAGGTCCGTACTACCGTCGACGATGACGACGCGCCTGCGGGTCGTACCGCGATGATGCATGCGCGAGACAACCTCCTGGCCGATATAGCAGCCTTTGCGGAAACCGAGCCCGCCATTGAGGTCCATCAGCACATCATGCGGAAACGCATCCTGCAGCGCGAAATCACGATCGGAAACGGCGATGCCATTGGCAATGCGCAGTGCGTCGTACATCGCTCGGTCGTCGTGGCCGTGCTGACCGGGCGTGCGGGTCAGCACAATTCCAGCCTTTAGGAAACGGCTGTCACGAGGACCGTCGCTTGCCGCGTCGCCCCAGCCGACCGTGACGCCCTCCACGTCGAGGGGAGTAAACTCGATCTTGGCGCGCAGACGATAGAGCATAAGCCGCTTCAACAGGCCTTCGCGTTGCGTCGCATCCGTTTCGATCAGAAAGTCCGCACCATCGCGCCGGATCATGAAGTCGAACAGGATCTTGCCCTGCGGCGTCAACAGCGCACCGGGGCGCACTTCGTCCGCTGCGAGCGAGACAAGGTCGGTGGTGATGAGGTTGTGCAGGAACGATTCCGCCTCCGCGCCGACGACGCGGATGAAGGAACGATCTTTCAGAAACACGGCTGGCATGTTGGATCCGCTGATTTGACCGTTGCGCGTGCCGCGATCTTCCAGATCCGCTATCCACGCCTCAGGCTTTTGATTTCGCGCATCTCGCCGCCGCAAAACCGCTACACGGCTTGGCGCGACATGATTCACCACTCAGAGGTAGGGCCTTAGGCGGGGAACCGCAAGTTCCCCGGTGGGATCATTCGCCCGAGGTGAAGAATTTCCAGCGGCCGTCCGGCGTGATGCCGACGCGATAGAAATTGTAGCCGCCGAATTCGAGCATGTCGGCATAGTCGCCGGCCGTTACGATGCGCATCAGATCCACCTTTTCGGGCGCGGACAGTGCCTTGATGTCTTTCTGTGCGAAATAGGGCCAGACATACATTTCGTCAGGCGTTCCCTGGCCGACATGGGCAAAGCCCGTGGACATGATATCCAGCAGGATCGACAGGATTTCGATCCCATCCGGATCGCCGGAGAGGTCATGCAGGGTCTTGATCGGATCTTCGCCGGGATCGTCCGCCGTGACCTGGGTCTGCTTGAGGCCGCCACCGACATTCATCAGCGGCCGCAGACGCTCGAGATCGCCCGAAGCGGCGGCCTCGACGATCGCCGCGCGCAGCTTCTTGACGGGCTCGGGCGCCTTGTCGATATCGAAGAGGAACTCGACCGATTTGCTGGCCGCGGAAGTGTCGTTATTGCTCTGGCCGGCCTGCTTGTTGATCAGCGGCTCAGGCGCCGGCAGCGCATTGTTGGCCGGTGCTTCCAGCGCTTGCTCGACAGGCTTTTCGGTCTTCTGTTGGCCTGAGCCTGAGGTGCCGGCGGCGCCCGGCAACTGAGCAGGCGGATTAAGCCCGGAGAAGGCGAATGCCGGCAGCGGCAAGACGGCGCTGCTCAACAACAGCGTCGCAGCAGCAACGGAGGCAATGGAACGACGGGACTCATTGCCTTGGAATATACGCATCAGCAATCTCTGATTGTTATTGCAGGGTACGGTTCGGAGAGAATTCGCCGGCGAGCATGCGCTCACGTAGCGATTCAAGCAAAGCCTCTGCGCCCTGTTCGCCCTGAATGCGAATCGTCTCGCGGATAGCATGCGCAATGGCTGCATCGGCAATGATTTCCGGCTCGATACCGTCGGCCATGCCGTCGGCCCAAGCTTCATTCTGGTATTCCAGCGCTGCCTGCATCTTTTCATGGACGATCATGTCGTCGATTTCATTCAGGCTGGTTTCCATTGTTTCTTTCCTCGAGACGTTCATGTCCTTACCACTTGCTTAATAACTTTATCAGCCTTTTCCTAAAACGACACGGCTCGGTATGAAAAGGGGTTAATAAAACGTTAATTTCCAAAGCGGGCGGTGATTTCTGTAGCCAGTGTTGCACCTTCGTTACGGTATCGCTCCTCGGCCACAAGGGCCTGTGGCGTGCAATTCGCGTAAACCGAGGCAAATGACCGATACCCACGGTTGAATGCGGCCGTCAGTCTCTCCTTGCGCTTCGGTTCGCCTTTCGTCTCGATATCGAGCAGTTGCTGCATGTCCCCGCGCCATCCTTCCTGCTGTTTGGTGCTGCAGAGAGTGCGCAGGTAATCGATGGAGCCGAGAATTTCGGCGAGTCGCGAAAGCCGGTCGTCATAGGGTGTTGGTCGTTCGGCATCGGCATTGTCGGATGCCTGTGCCGGCGGCGCGCTTGTTGCCGGCTGCGCCACAGCGGGAAACGCTGCGGCAAGCGCAATGCAAATCAGGAGCGGTCGGCCAAGGCGGTTATGAATCATGTAACCATGTTGACCGGACAAGCATGACGTGAACAAGGCATCATGCCGGCTTTTCACCTCGTTATTGCTCCATATCGTTAATATCGGTGGCCGGCCTTGCTCTCGGCGGCAATTCTTTCCACGCATTCCAGCACGCTCGCCGGCACGGGCAGGGCGCGAATCTCCTCAAGCGCATACCAGCCGATCTCGGCGGCATCGTCGGCTGCGACGGCAACGGCGTCCTTGTCGGCATCGACAAGGAAGACCGACAGCAGGAAATGGCTTGTGAGGGTGCCGTCCGACGCATGGGAGCGCAGGTCGTAGGTCTCGAACAGCCGGGGATTGCGCGCCTTGATGCCCGTCTCCTCCTCGAATTCCCGCAGCGCGGCCGCGGCAGGGGTCTCGCCCGCTTCCGCCCTGCCGCCTGGAAAAGCATACATATCGGCCGATGGCGGATTGCTGCGCAGCACCAGAAGGAATCGGCCGTCACGTTCGAGGATGGCGGAGGAGGCGGGGCGGGGAATAGAGTTCATCGGTCTGTTCGCATTCGCATGATGAGCCTTGAAGGCGCTGGCGCAATGCCATCGGTTCACGATCTCTATAGGAAACGACCCTTGCTGTCCCGCGGGAAAGCTCCTTAACTCGCCATCGTTGGACCGGCGATTCGTATTCGCCGAATAGGCGGGCGCCCGGAATGATCTTCGCACTCTATGCTCTTGCGGCCCTGGCAGAGATTGCTGGCTGTTTCGCCTTCTGGGCCTGGCTGAGGCTGGCAAAGCCGATCTGGTGGCTGGCGCCTGGTCTGGTGTCGCTGGCGATCTTTGCCTGGCTGCTGGCGCTGGTGCCGAGCGAAGCCGCCGGCCGTACCTTTGCGGCCTATGGTGGTGTCTATATCGTCGCTTCCATCCTCTGGCTCTGGCTGGTGGAGGGGCGGCTGCCGGACCGGTGGGACATGTCCGGTGCTGCCATCTGTCTTGCCGGTGCAGGCCTCATCCTCCTCGGCCCGCGCGGCTGAGCTTGCGCTTGACCCGGCGCCTTGCGGGTGCAACACAAGCTTCATGTGCGGACGCTTCGCTTTGACATCGACGCCGGAATATGTGGGTGATGCGCTCGGCGTGTTGCTGCTCGACGGCTTTCCGGCCCGTTACAATATCGCCCCGACACAGCCGATCCTCGTCGTCATATCAGGCGACAGGCAACAGCCTGGCAGCAACCTGCCGGATCGACGCGCCTTTCTTGTGCGCTGGGGTTTCACGCCTTCCTGGGTGAAGGATCCGAAAGAGTTTCCGCTGCTGATCAATGCGCGCGCCGAAACGGCAATCGGCAAGGCGTCGTTCCGGGCCGCCATGCGCCACCGCCGCATCCTCATTCCGGCCTCCGGCTTTTACGAATGGCATCGGCCGTCGAAGGAAAGTGGCGAGAAGTCGCAGGCCTACTGGATCCGTCCAAGAAGGGGAGGCGTCATCGCTTTCGCAGGACTGATGGAGACGTGGTCGTCGGCCGACGGTTCGGAAGTGGATACCGGCGCCATCCTGACGACTGCGGCAAATGCCGCCATGCGTCCGATCCATGACCGCATGCCTGTCGTCATCCAGCCGGAGGATTTTGCGCGCTGGCTCGATTGCAAGACGCAAGAGCCGCGAGAGGTCGCTGATCTGATGGCACCCGTGCAGGAGGATTTTTTCGAAGCGATTCCGGTTTCGGATCAAGTCAACAAGGTCGCCAATATGGGGCCGGATCTGCAGACACCGGTAGCGATTGAGCCCGTCAAGAAGCCGTCAAAGAAGTCAGATCCCGACGATGGCCAGCTGAGCTTCTTCTGAGCGACCGCCATTCGGCGGCCGGCGTCGCAACAGGATGTTCATGTGCCTAGGCTGCTTGGCAGCCGGCTCACGGCACTCAAGTTCAGGCGATTTTCTTCTTGAGCGGCTTGGTCTTCAGCATCAGATGCGCTGCAAGAACGGCTTTCAGGCCAAGCGGGCGGTAAAGCTTGCTGGGATCGATCTTTGCCTGCGGTTGTGCTGGTTCGTCTTTTTTCTGCGTCATGATTTACTCCTCACCATGCTCCCCCGGAGCACTTCGCGATTCACTGTCGTGCTTCGCTATCTCGTCGTAAATCATGACAAATCGAAGGCGTTTTCCAATCAGCTTTTGTAAACAATGACCATATTTCGAGAGATTAGCGGAGAGTCTTCGTGCAAAAAGCCAGTCGGCGCACGGGTCGCCATACTGCAGGATAGCGCCGCTGACGGGGAAACACGACGTCCTCCCGCCTCTGCTAAGCCTCTCGAATGATAAGGGAAACTTACCGACTTGCGGTTGCGCGCGCTATTGTCGCGGGAGGCACGCACGACAGCATTTCATGCGCCTGCTAGATATGCCTGCCGATATCGTCGTTGGCGTCGTCAACGTCAGGGTCGCCCGGTCCGTTGATGGTGTAGGTGCCGTATTTCTTTGCCCATGAACGAGCGCCGAGCGGCAGCGACAGCAGGTAGACGACGACCGTCACCACCATCACATGCCATGTGTAGCTCATCAGCAGCGCCACATAGACCATGAGAGCGAGCATGATCGGCAATACGAGGTCGCGGCGGATGCCGTTGCCCTCCGTCTTGCCGGACCAGACGGGAAGCCGGCTGACCAGCAGAAAGCCGATGAGGACAGTATAGGCGGCGCCCCAATAGGCAAACGTCCGATCCGGCGTGAGCCCCAGGAAGCCGAGATAAACTGGCAGCAATACCAGCATGGCGCCCGCCGGAGCGGGCACGCCGACGAAATACTCGGATTGCCAGGAGGCCTTGTGCTCGCGCTCGGCCATCACGTTGAAGCGCGCAAGGCGAAGGCCTGCGGCAATCGTATAGATGAGTGCGGCGATCCAGCCCAGCGAATGGGCCTGATCGAGCAGGAAGATATAGACCACCAGAGCCGGAGCGACACCGAAGTTGACGATGTCGGCGAGCGAATCCATCTGCGCGCCGAACTTCGATGTGGCCTTCATCAGCCGCGCGACGCGCCCGTCGATACCGTCGAGAAAGGCGGCGACCAGTACAGCAGCCACTGCGAGTTCGTAACGGTTTTCAAAAGCGAGACGAATGCCCGTCAAGCCAGCGCAGATCGCCAGCACGGTGATCATGTTCGGCACGATGAGCCGCAAGGGGATTTCCCGGAGGCGCGGTCCGCGCGCTTCGTCATTGGGCCCATGCGGCTCGAAAGGCGGAAAAGGCGTTTTCATCTCACTCTTGGTCCTAGAGCAATTCCAGCAAAGATGCGAAGCAAGCTTGCGCCAGGAACTGCGTGAAAACAATGATATGGAGCATTTCTGCGGCCCCGCTTACATGCGGAAATGCTCCAGGTTCAGCTGCGGCGGCTAACGGTCGGGCCCTTTGAGGAGCCGAATTCGGCAATCACGGTTTCGCCGGCAACCGCCCGCTGGCCGATGGCGACGCGCGGCGATGCTCCCTCGGGCAGGAAGATGTCAAGGCGCGAACCGAAGCGGATCAGGCCGATACGCTCGCCGGCGTCGAGCGGCTCGTTGGGATTGACGAAGCAAAGGATGCGGCGGGCGACGAGGCCTGCAATCTGTACCACGCCGATCGCGCCATGCTTCGTTTCGATGACAAGGCCGTTGCGTTCGTTCTGCTCGCTTGCCTTATCCAGTTCGGCATTGAGAAAGCTGCCCTGGCGGTAGGCGATGCTGGTGATGCGGCCACGCATCGGCGAACGGTTCACATGGCAATCGAAGACGTTCATGAAAATCGAGATGCGCAGCATCGGCTGGTTGCCGAGATCGAGTTCCGCCGGTGGCGTCACCATCTGCACGCCCGAAACTTTGCCGTCGGCCGGCGATATTGCCAGATCATCGTCCTGCGGCGTCATGCGCTCGGGGTCACGGAAGAAATAGGCGCACCAGAGCGTGAGGATCAGGCCGATCCAGAAGAGCGGCTTGAAGATCCAGCCGAGGACCAGCGATGCGACGAAGAACCCCGCAACGAAGGGATAGCCTTCCTTGTGCACCGGAACGATGACGTTGCGCACACTGTTGAACAAGCTCATCTACGGCTTACTCCGTTAGGGCACCTCTGAGGCAACCGATTCCGGTTGCCGAGCGCGAGGACGCCAATCAAAAGATGAGAACAAGATAAGCGGTCTTGCTCTGACTACCAGTCGACGGTGACTACAGCCAAACGCCGTCATGGGCAATGCTTTCGCGCGTTCGCCGACAGCGCAATCCAAGCAAATGCAGCACATCGATGCTTGTCCACCCCTGAAAAGCCTTGCTGACGTCTGCTCGTGCGGCGCAATGAAAAGGCCGCCGGTGGAAACCGGCGGCCGTACCTATGTTTTTATGCTCGGAGGAAGATCAGAGGCCCAGAGCGGCGCGCAGCTCGGCCTTGGCACCTTCATATTCGCTCTTGTAGTCGTCATGCGTCGTGATGGTTTCGGCGATGACGGTGCCGGCGATGCGCCCGGCTTCGATGTCGGAGGCGTAGTGGATGCCGCCGACAACGCGGTTATGGCCGTATTCCCAGGCGCGGGCCATGATGGCGTCGCGCTTCTCCGGAACCATGTTCGCCAGCACGATGCCCATCAGAGTGCCGACCGTCGTATGGCCTGACGGATAGGAGCCGGACTTGGAGAGCGGCACGATCGGCTTTACGAGATCGCTGTAGAGATGCGGGCGCGGGCGCTTCCAGACATCCTTGGCCGGATCGACAACGGCACCTTCGGTCTCGACGACGCGGTCGAAGAAGGCCGAGAACTTCGGCAGGTTGTCCTTGGTGAACTTTGGGCTGTCGATGACGTCGGAGAAGCGCCAGACATTTTCTTCGGCATCTGCTACGGCGCGAGCTGCCATTTCCGGCGTGCGGGTAACCTGGATCGTCAGGATTTCGCCAAGTTCAGCCTTCGTCTTCGCCGAATCGTTGGCGGGCGGCGGCGGCAGGAGATTGAGGAGGTTGATCTCCTTGGCATCTGCAAACGGCTTGGCATCGTCGGCGAAAACCGGCGAGGCGACACCGACGACGAGCAGCAACGTTAAGGCTTTGGCAAAAGTACGCATTGAGGGCTCCCTATTAAGTGAGCCCCGTACCTAGCAAGCTGTCATCTCAGGTTCGTGACAGTCGGAGTGCACAAGATCTTCGCCTGAAATCTCGCTGCGACCGCTGAGAGCGGCGCCGAAGACGCAAGTCTGCTCAGTTTGCCGGCGCAAGCCGGTTGACCACGCCGAGATCGTCGTTTTCGCGCACCTGCTTCAGGTGTTCTTCCGCCTGTGTTGCTTCGCGCTGGCGACTCCACATGGACGCATAAAGCCCGTCTTGGGCCAGTAGGTCCGCATGCGTGCCGCGTTCGGCGATCACGCCGCTTTTCAGCACGATGATCTCGTCCGCGCCGATGACTGTCGAAAGGCGGTGGGCAATGACCAGCGTCGTGCGGTTCTTGGAGACCACGTCGAGCGCTGCCTGTATTTCCCGTTCGGTCGTCGTATCGAGCGCCGAAGTTGCCTCGTCGAGGATCAGAACCGGCGGAGCTTTCAGAATGGTGCGCGCGATGGCCACTCGCTGCTTCTCGCCGCCGGATAATTTGAGGCCGCGTTCGCCGACCTTCGTTTCGAAGCCCTCGGGCAGGTGACGGATGAAATCGCCGATCTGGGCGATCTCTGCCGCCGCCGTCACCTCTGCCTCGCTCGCACTCGGCCGACCATAGCGGATGTTGTAGGCGATGGTGTCGTTGAACAGCACGGTATCCTGAGGCACCATGCCAATCACCTTGCGCAGGCTCTTCTGCGTCACGGTTCGAAGATCCTGGCCGTCGATGGTGATCGTGCCGCTCTGCACATCGTAGAAGCGGTAGAGCAGGCGGGACAGGGTCGATTTTCCCGCTCCTGATGGGCCGACGACGGCGACCGTCTTGCCCGCGGGCACTTCGAAGGAAATGCCCTTCAGGATCGGCCGTGCCGCATCATAGGCGAAATGCACGTCCTTGAAGGAGATGGCGCCATTGGCGATCACCAGCTCTTTGGCATCGGGGGCATCGACGACTTCGGGCTGCACTTCCAGAAGGTCGAACATTTCCTCGATGTCGGTCAAACCCTGACGGATTTCGCGGTAGACGAAGCCGATGAAGTTCAGCGGCACAGAGAGCTGCAAGAGCATGGCATTGATGAATACGAAATCGCCCACGGTCTGGTGGCCATTGAGAACGGATAGGCCCGAGATCACCATCATGACTGTCGTGCCGAGGCCAAAGATCAGGCCCTGGCCGAAGTTCAGCCAACCGAGCGATGTCCAGACGCTGGTGGCGGCCTTCTCGTAGCGTTCCATCGATTGATCGAAGCGCTTGGCTTCCATCTCTTCGTTGCCGAAATATTTGACCGTCTCGAAATTCAGCAGCGAATCGATCGCCTTGGTATTGGCGTCTGTGTCGCTGTTGTTCATCGTGCGGCGGATCGAGATGCGCCAGTCGCTCGCCTTGACGGTGAACCAGATGTAGAGCCAGACGGTGACCGCCGTCACCGCGAGGTAGGAAAAGCCGTAGCCGCGCCAGAAGATGATGGCCGTCAGCAGGAATTCGATGAAGGTCGGAAAGGTGTTGAGGATCGTGAAGCGAACGATCGTCTCGATGCCCTTGGTGCCGCGCTCGATGACGCGCGAAAGGCCGCCTGTCTTGCGCTCCAGGTGGAAGCGCAGCGACAGCTCGTGCATATGCACGAAGGTCCGATAGGCGAGCTGGCGAACGGCATGCTGACCGACGCTCGCAAACAGCGCGTCGCGGAGCTGATTGAGGCCGAGCTGGATGAGGCGCGTGAGGTTCGTGGCGATGATCAGCGCAATGGCGCCGAGCATGAAAACCGGCAGGATGCCTTGCATGTCGATCTTGCCGTTCAGCGCATCGACCGACCATTTGAAGAAGTAGGGAACCAGCAGCAGGAAGAACTTCGAAACCAGCAGAAAGACGGTCGCCCAGACGACGCGCATCTTCAAATCCATGCGGCCCGCAGGCCACATATAGGGCCAGAGATTGACGATCGTGCTGAATGGATTGCTGGAATCCGCCGATATGGTCTTCTTGCCGTCTGCCATGTCCGTCTCCGGCGAAAACTGAAACAGCCGGGTATTGGCAACCATTGGGTCGGCCCGGCTGGAAAAGACCTTCAGACGCAAGGGCATGGCCGTTGCGTGAAGGCGATGAGGGTTGCGCGACGCTTATACCATTTTTATCCCGCATAAAAGCATCGGCCAGGCGTTGTTCGCGCCTGGCCGATGAATGTTGTTACCGCATACTGCGGGAGGCTCTAAAGGTGTTCGCCCGAGAGCCGCTTGCGATGCAGCTCCTCGGCATTCGGCAGCGCATCCTTCGGCAGGCCGAACACCTGTCCGGGCAGGATCCTGTCCGGATTGTTGATCTTGTCCTCGTTCGCCAGGTAGATCGTCGTGTAGCGCACGCCTGCGCCATAGATGCGGCGCGAGATCTGCCAGAGCGTGTCGCCTCGACGGATGATCACGGCGCCGGTATCCTGCGACAATGGTGCCTGTTCTACCGTCTTCAGACCATTCTCACTGGAGGAGATTTCGGCCTTGGGCTTCGCCGGCGCCGTCTGCACGGGTGCGGTAATCACCGCAATCAGCTGCTCGAGACCGGGCAATGCCGCGCCGACCGATTTTGCATCTTTCGGCAGAGCCTGCAGTACGCCTAGAGCCCTGCCGGCAGCCGCTGCAACATCGGCGGCAGTCTTCTTCAGGTCGGCGGTCGCGTTGACGGACGGCCGGAACTCGGAAAGCGACTTCAGCGCGATTTCCGTGCCGGACCGAGCAGCGGCGAGCTGCTCCGCATCCGGCTGCTTGCCGTCGGTGAAGAGACCTTTCAGAAGCGCAAAGGCCTTGCCGGCACCTTCCTTGAGTTTGGTAAGCTCGCCCTGGTCGAGCGGCACCAGGCTTGCGGAAGCCGATTGTGCCTGTGTGTTAGCAGCCGGTGTCTGTGCCGCGACGGTTATCTGGTTGCCTTCCGGACGGGTGAAGTCGACGCTGCCGCGCACTGCGACCTTGCCTGCTTCATCAAGTACGTCGACACGGATCTTGTGATTGCCGACGGCCAGCGGCATCGCGCCGTCGACGACGAAATGTCCGTCTGCGCCAGCCGCACTCTCGCCGATCAGTTTGTCGTCGGCATAGGCGCGAACCTTGGCATGCGGCTTCGTGGTGCCGGCAACAAAAATATGGTCGCCCTCGATCTCCACTGCATTGACCATGACGTCGGGCCGCTCGTCCGCCTTCACATTCGGGGAGCTCGCGGCCGGGTTGGCGGATGCGATGGTTGTGTCCTGTTGCTGTTGCGGCTTGGCGGCCTGGGTCGCCGCTGCATTGCCCTGAGTGCTGGTTGCCGTTGTGCTCTCTTCCGTCGACGTTACGCGGCCCTGCTTGGCAGATGGCGCGGTAATGATGCGGCTTGCCGTGCCGGGCTTCGACACCATTGCGAGAAGCTGTGTTGAATCGTCCTTCGGCACAGAGACGGTGGCGACTTCGTCCGAGTTGACGGGCTTGCCGTCCTTGCCGGTGGCGCGCAGCACGAGCTCATGGTCGCCGGGCGGCAGCGGATTGTCGAGTACGGCGGCAAAGTCGCCGCTGGGGCCGACATTGGTCGTGGTGACGACCTTTTCTCCATCGACGATCTCAAGCTTGGCATTCGGTTCGGCCGAACCGGCGATCACAGTCGAGCCGTCCGGCTCCACGCGAAGCACGTCGAAGGACGGGACCGAAGACTTCGCTGCAGCTTGCGGCTCGGGTGTCGGCTGACCGCTCAGCGCAGCCAACGCCTTGTCGATTGCGCTGCTTGCCTCGGCGGCATTGGAAGGCAGGGATTGAACGATGGCAAGCGCCTTGGCGGCCCCATCCTGGGCCTTCTTGGCGAGGCCTGCAGTCGCGGCATCCATGCCTTCCGGAAGCGCGAAGCCGACGATCGACTGCAATGCGGTGATCGACTTTGTCTTCGCCGCTGCGAACGCGTCCTGGGCCGGTGTGTTGCCGTCCTTGAACAGTGCCTTGAGCTCGCCGAGCGAGGTTGTTGCGGCAACGGTCAGATCGGTGAGCTTCTTGGCAAGATCCGCCGTGTTGACTGCCTTCGATACGGCATTCTGCGTTGCTTGGCTTGCGTTCTGCGCGGTTTCGCCAGCCTTCTGCGCATTTTCCTCGATGGTATTTTTCACCGTGCTGCCGGCCTGATTGACGACATCACCGATCGGGTTCTTGTTGCCGTTGATGCGGGGCATCACGAAAAAGACCATCAAGAGGGTCGCAATTGCCAACACCAACAGAGCCAGCCACCCGGCACGGTTCTTCATCATCATTCATCTCCACGCGGCGCAGTCGTCGCAACTCCTGAAATTGCTAGCGATTTCGCCTGTTTTTACAAGCTTTCTCAGCCATTTTCGCATGTTCCGACACAAGTTTTCCGTCGAAAATTCTTGACTGAGCATTTGCAGCATAGTTGTTTGCAGTCATGACCGACGATTCTGTGCCAATCCGATCCATCTGCGTCTATTGCGGCTCAAGGCCGGGCCGCGATTCTTCCTACATGGCTGCCGGCCGCGCGCTGGGCAAAAGCTTAGCCGAAAACGGCCTGCGCCTGGTCTATGGCGGCGGAACGAAGGGCATCATGGGCGCCGTCGCAAGCGGCGTGCTCTCAAACGGCGGTCAGGTTACCGGCATCATTCCGGAATTTCTCGTCGACATGGAAGCGACCCGCCATTCGCTCGGTCAATTGGACGAGCTCATCATAACGCCTGACATGCATGCGCGCAAACATACCATGTTCGAGCGTGCCGATGCGTTTGTGGCGCTGCCGGGCGGTATCGGCACGCTGGAGGAGATCGTCGAGATCATGACGTGGGGCCAGCTCGGCCGACATGAAAAGCCGATGGTTTTCGCCAATATCAACGGCTTCTGGAATCCGATGATGGAGTTGATACGCCACATGACGGAAGAGGGCTTCGTCCACACGGCCCATCGCGTCCAGCCGCTTGTCATCGACAAGGTCGACGATATTATCCCGGCCATCCGCAAGCATGCCGCCGAGGCACGCGGCGACCGCGGCGGCGAAGAAGCGGTCATCTCCAAGCTGTGATCAATGCATGGTCGCGTCGCGTGGAACCGCGAAGCGGTCTTGCGATAAAGACTTCTGCAGAGCCAAATAGCCGAAGCGCACCGGCCGACCCGAGAAGTCGCGGTGCGCTTTTATGTTTTGCTAACTATAATTATGGGTTAGCGGTCTTTGCTCTGACGCAGCATCGACCAGCTGTAGAGCACGAGCCCTGCCCAGATCAGCGAAAAGGCGATCATCTGTGTCGAGCCGAATGGTTCCTTGAACAGGAAGACGGCAATCAGGAAGACCATCGTCGGTACGATGTACTGCATGATGCCGATCGTCGACAATCTCAGCAGCTTTGCGCCATTTGCAAAAATCATCAGCGGTAGCGCAGTCACCAGCCCACAGCCCAGCAGAAGCGCTGTATCCGTTAGGCCGGTCTGATAGAGGTGACCTTCGCCGCGCGCTTCGAGATAGATGATATAGAGCGTTGCCGGAATGCAGAGCAGCAGCACCTCGATGAAGAAGCCCTGATTGGCGCCGACAGGCAGCGTCTTGCGGAAAAAGGCGTAGAAGCCCCAGGAGAAGGTCAGGGACAGGGCAACCCAGGGAAGGGTGCCGGCCTTGATCGTCAGGATGACGACCGCGATCGCAGCAAGACAGATCGCGATGATCTGTACGGGCGCCAGCCTTTCTTTCAGGAGCAGTGCCCCAAGCGCGATACTGAACAGTGGGTTGATGAAGTAGCCGAGCGCCGCATCGAGCGAATGGCCGGCGCCGATCGCCCAGACATAGGTGCCCCAATTGATCGTGACGAGCGTCGCGGTCAGCGACGCCATCGCAATGGTGCGTGGATTGCGGAAAGCGGCCCTCACGTCCTTCATGCCGCCCAGAGCCAGCAATACGGCGCCCGCGACCGGAACGGACCAGAAAATGCGGTGAGCAATGACTTCTAAAGCCGGGATATGCGCCAAGGCTTTCATATAGAGCGGCAGAATGCCCCAGAAGAGATAGGCCGTCATCGCATAGCCGAAGCCGCGCAGACCGTCATTGCTTTTCATTTCCGGCTTGATCGTATCGGTGGCCATGAGCGTTTCCCGTCATTCCCGAGAGCATTTTCGCCTTTCATTGGATCGCGAAAACGCTCTCTCTTCTTGTTTCTCTACGCATTCCGGACGGAAAACCGCTTCGCGCTTTTCCTGGAAATGCTCTGTTATTTGAGACGGGATTACTCCAAGGCGCGCGGCGTGGCCAATTCATTTCCTTGACGGCATCGTCAACCTTTTTGATGAGCGGCGCATCATTCCGCGGCGATCTTGCCTGCCATATGCCGGTTCTTCATCAACTTGTAGATGACGGAATCCATCAGAGCCTGGAACGACGCATCGATGATGTTTTCGGACACGCCGACCGTCCACCACCGCACGCCGTCGCTGTCGGTGGATTCGATGAGGACGCGGGTGATGGCCTCGGTGCCGCCATTGAGGATACGCACCTTGAAATCCGCCAGTTCCAGATCGTCGATCTCGTGCTGGTATTTGCCGAAGTTCTTGCGCAGCGCCAGATCGAGGGCGTTGACGGGGCCGTCGCCTTCGGCAACCGACATGATGGTTTCGCCATCGATGATGATCTTGACCACGGCTTCCGAGACGATTTTCACCCGGCCATGGGAATCGAAGCGGCGCTCGACCATGACGCGGAAGCCGTCGATCGAGAAGAATTCCGGGGTTGTGCCGAGTGTCCGGCGTGCGAGCAGCTCGAAACTTGCATCCGCGCCTTCGTAGGCATAGCCGGTCGCTTCGCGCTCCTTGACGATCTGGATCAGCTGGTCGAGCTTCGGGTCGTCCTTACCCACGTCGATGCCGCGCCGCTTCAGGGCATTGATGAAATTCGACTTTCCGCCCTGGTCGGAAACCATGACCTTGCGGAAATTGCCGACGCTTTCGGGCGTCACATGCTCGTAGGTGCGCGGATCCTTAAGCAATGCCGAAGCATGAATGCCGGCCTTGGTCGCAAAGGCCGATGCGCCGACATAAGGCGCCTGATGATCGGGTGAACGGTTCAGCAGCTCGTCGAAGGCATGCGAAAGTTCGGTGAGACCCACCAGTCGCTCCGCATCGATCGTTGTTTCGAAGCGCTCGCTGTAAGCGCGCTTCAGCGCCAGCGTCGGGATCAACGTCACCAGATTGGCATTGCCGCAGCGCTCACCGATGCCGTTCAGCGTGCCCTGGATCTGCCGCACGCCGGCTTCCACGGCGGCAAGCGAATTGGCGACAGCCTGGCCGGTGTCGTTGTGGGCGTGGATGCCAAGACAGTGGCCGGGAACGCCGCAGGCGATGACAGCCTCGACGATGGCGCGGACCTCCGGCGGCTGCGTGCCGCCATTGGTGTCGCAGAGCACAATCCAGCGCGCGCCCGCATCATGGGCCGTCTTGGCGCAGGCGAGCGCATAGGTCGGGTTGGCCTTGTAGCCGTCGAAGAAGTGCTCGCAGTCGACGAGCGCCTCTTTGCCGGCGCCCACAGCCGCCTTGACGCTCTCGCCGATGCTTTCGAGATTTTCTTCGTTGGTACAGCCGAGAGCGACTTTGACGTGATAGTCCCAGCTCTTTGCCACAAAACAGATCGCGTCGGCCTTTGCCTGCAGCAGGCTGGCAAGACCGGGGTCGTTGGAGGCGGAGATGCCAGCGCGCTTTGTCATGCCGAAGGCGACGAAAGAGGCCGACTTCGTACGCTTCTGCTCGAAAAACGCAGTGTCGGTCGGGTTGGCACCGGGATAGCCGCCCTCGACATAATCGAGGCCGAACTCGTCCAGCATGGTGGCGATGGCAATCTTGTCCTCGACCGAAAAATCGATGCCGGGCGTCTGCTGGCCGTCACGGAGCGTCGTGTCGAAGAGATAGATTTTTTCGCGTGTCATACTGTTTCCTCCGGCGAACCGGCTTGATTGTGGTGTGCTTTTATCCGCCACGTCCGAACCCATTGCAGGGAGGGGGAGGAGCGGCCAGCGCGAGGGGCCTTACGTCACTTTCGGCAAGGCCCTACGCGATGCCGATGTCAAATCTTCAGCCCTTCCGCCGGCCAGATTTCGGTATCGTGGTCCGGATGCTGGAAGGAGATGATCTGTTCCTGTCGGGCGTAGAAATCCGGGTCCTGATGAACGGGCTTGTCGAAGATGGTATCCACCCAGGGCAGGCGGTAGGCGTAGTTGACCTGAATCTGCGGCGCCAGATCGTCGCGCTCGTCGAAGGCGCCGATGGCGATTTCGAGGCCCCCCGGATGGCGATAGGTCAGCGGCGTGCCGCAGTTTTTGCAGAAACCCCGCTCGATGTTGACGGAGGACTGGAAATAGCTCGGTTCGCCCCGGGTCCATTCCAGGCCCTCATCCGGTGCCGTCACCAGCGCGGAGAAGAAGCTGCCGAACTGCTTTTGGCACATACGGCAATGACAGATCGACGGCCGGCCGAGCTCGCCGCGAATGCGAAACCGCACCGCCCCGCACTGGCATCCTCCGCTTCTGGTGGCTTCACTCATGGCTCTTCTCCTCTGGCCAGCTTTGGGTATCATAGTCAGGATGTTGGTGGTTGGAGCGCTTGATCGAGACCGCGCGATCAGAGCCGTCCTCATCTGGCTCCATAGGCAGGACATCCAGCGCATGGAACCAAGGCATCTTTCCCGCCGGGTTCGATTGCGCGATGGGTTGAACTGCCGCCGGCTCATCCAACGAGCCGAGCGTCACATTGATGGAAACCGTACCGGGAACATCATAGAACAGGGGCGTACCGCAGGTGCGACAAAAGCCGCGCCGGACAAGGTCGGACGAGTGAAACCAAGACGGTTCGCCACGCGTCAGCTCGAAATCGGCGCGTTTGGCATTCCCCAATGGCAAGGCATAATTGCCGGATGCTTTCTGGCACATGCGGCAATGGCATAGATGGGGGTAGCCGAGCGCGCCAACGGTGCGATAGCGAACCGCGCCGCACTGGCATCCACCGCTATGGCCCGTCGTCATTGTCATTTTCCGACCTCCGGCGGCCATGCCCCGGTATCGTGATCCGGATGCTGGTACGACACGATTTCCAGCACGAAGGGCGCCTGCTCGGCATCGTCCTCCGTCCGGCATCCCGGCAGCAGATGCAGCCGGTCGACGAAGTCAATTTTGCCTTCCGTTCCATATTGGATGACGGGCGGCAGCTGCGAGGGGTCATCAAAGGCGCCAGCCGCGACCGCAATGCCATCGGGTGCCTCATAAGTGAGCGGCGTGCCGCAATCCCCGCAGAAGCCGCGCTTCACATAGTTGGAGGATTGAAACACCTTCCGCACGCCCCGCGTCCATATAAGTTCCGCACCGCGTGTGGAGACCAATGGCGCATAATAGGCGCCGAAGGCCTTCTGACACATGCGGCAATGACAGATCGACGCATCCTTCAGCTCGCCCCGCACCCGGAAGCGAACCGCGCCGCACTGACAGCCGCCGGTGTGGATCATGCTCACCGCTTGATCTCCCAAGTCGTGGTTCGTTCACCCGTTGCCGCGTCCTTGCCGTCCTTGAGCTGAACGCCCATTGCCGTTAGCGCTTCGCGAAGCTTGTCGGCCTCGGCGAAGTTCTTTGCCTTCAGCAACTCCAGGCGCTGGCGCACCTTGGCGTCGATTTCCGCAACGACGGCGTTGTCGACCTCCGCCTTCTTCGGTAGCAGGCCGAGGAGATCAGCACTGGCTGCGAAGGTGGGCAGGAGGCTGGCGTCGGCATTGGCGGCCTGCGCTAGGGCATGCAGCGCCTGAATGGCCGCGACGGTGTTGAGATCGTCCCCGAGAGCGGTAAGCACCGTAGGATCCGGCAAGGCGTCGCTGACGTCAGCCGCCGGCCATTTGGCGATCAGCCGCTCTGCTTCCTCGAGGCGCTTCACCGAGAAGTCGATCGGCTCGCGGTAATGCGTCATCAGCATGGCAAGCCGCAGCACGTCGCCCGGCCATGTTCGGCCGCCGAGCTTGTCCGCCTCCAGCAGTTCGTAGATCGTGACGAAATTGCCTTCCGATTTCGACATTTTGCGGCCTTCGACTTGTACGAAGCCGTTATGCATCCAGACATTCGCCATGGCATGCGTGCCATTGGCGCAACGCGACTGGGCAAGTTCGTTTTCATGATGCGGGAAGATCAGGTCCAGACCGCCGCCATGAATATCGAAGACGTCACCGAGATAGCGGCCGCTCATGGCCGAGCACTCGATATGCCAGCCCGGACGGCCGCGACCCCAAGGGCTTTCCCAACCGGGCTCATTCTCATCCGACAGCTTCCACAACACGAAATCGCCTGGGCTCTTCTTATGCTCGTCGACCGCGACGCGTGCGCCGGCCTGCTGCTCATCGAGATTGCGCTTCGAAAGCTGTCCGTAATCGGCCATCGACTTGGTGTCGAACAGCACTTCGCCGGCCGCCCGATAGGCATGACCCTTGGCGATCAGCGTTTCGATGATCGTGATCATCTGCTCGATACTATCGGTTGCGCGCGGCTGCACGGTTGGCTCCAGGCAACCGAGATCGGTCGTATCCTTGCGATACTGCCGCTCCGTCTTCTCCGTTACCAGCCGGATCGCCGCGTTCAGCGGCAGGCCGGGATGGTCGCGCAAGGCACGCGCGTTGATCTTGTCGTCGAGATCGGTGATGTTGCGAACATAGGTAACGTGGCTTTCGCCATAGACGTGCCGTAACAGCCGGAAGAGCACGTCGAAGACGATGGCCGGGCGCGCATTGCCGATATGGGCGAAGTCATAGACCGTGGGGCCGCAGACATACATGCGGACGTTGTTGCGGTCGATCGGCTGGAAACCGACCTTTTCGCGCGTCAGCGTGTTGTAGAACTTCAGTTGCAGCTCGGTGCCCATTTCATTCTCCCAAGGCATAAATCCGAAAAATACCGTCACCGGCAGGCCGGACGTTTGTCATCTTGGATTTTGGGAGACGAAAACGGCCAGGCCAGCGAAACGCTAGCGAATAATCTTCCGGCAGATAATGCAGATAACCGTTTTCATGGGCGGCTTTATCGCGCGCCGAAAGAATTTGGTCAAGTAGGGAGTAGGCCTCTCCCGCACGGGGAGAGGGTGTTTTTTATTCAGGCATCCGATAGTCGACGAGCCTGTTTTCGCGCACGACGAAAAGCTTGCCGGTTTCGGTGACATCGGCACCCACGAGCGGCAGGATCGCCTGGGCGACATCGCGGGGATGCGGCAGCGTATCCGGATCTTCGCCGGGCATCGCCTGGGCGCGCATCGCGGTTCGGGTAGCACCCGGATCGACGCTAGTGATGCGCAGCGGTGTGCTCTGCGTTTCTCCGGCCCAAGTGCGGGCAAGTGCCTCGACGGCAGCCTTTGATGCGGAGTAGGGACCCCAGAAGGGCCGGCAGCGATGAGCCGCGGCCGAGGAAAGAATGACGGCGCGGCCGGCCTCGGAGCGCATCAGCAGCGGCTCGACGGAGCGGATCAGCCGCCAGGTGGCGGTGACGTTGATGGTCATCACCTTTTCGAAGACCTTGGCCTCGACATGGCCGATCGGCGAGATCACGCCGAGCACGCCGGCATTGGCAACGAGGATATCGAGCTTGCCCCAGCGTTCGAAAATGGAGGCGCCGAGCGCATCGATGGCGTTCATGTCGGCAAGGTCGAAGGGAACGAGCGTCGCCGAACCGCCGGCTGCCTTGATCGCGTCGTCCAGTTCCTCAAGTCCACCGACCGTGCGGGCGCAGGCGATGACGTGCGCGCCGGCCTTGGCTAGTTCCAGTGCCGTGAAGTAACCGATACCGCGCGACGCTCCCGTGACGAGGGCGATCTTATCCTTGAGATTGACGCTCATGCTGCCTTGATCCGAATGCGTGGGAAAGAGAAAGGGGCAGGGCGCCCCTGTCAATCGTTGCTGTGTCGGCTGTTGTCGCGTTCAGCCGTTGCTGGCGAGAACGGAAAGCTTGCGCACGTTGCTGGTGCTTTCCTTGTCGAGCAGGCGCGTCGGATAATCGCCGGTGAAGTAGTGGTCGGTAAACTGCGGCTGCGCATTGTTGCGCGGCTCGCCGCCGACGGCGCGGTAAAGCCCGTCGATTGACAGGAATTGAAGCGAATCCGCACCGATATAGTCGCACATGGCCTGCAGGCTGCTGTACTGGTTGGCGAGCAGCTTGTCGGCATCCGGCGTGTCGATGCCGTAGAAATCCGGATGGAAGATCATCGGGCTGGCGACGCGGATATGCACTTCGCTGGCGCCGGCATCGCGGATCATCTGCACGATCTTGACGGACGTCGTGCCGCGCACGATAGAATCGTCGACCAGTACGACGCGCTTGCCCTCGATGATGGCGCGGTTGGCGGAATGCTTGAGCTTCACGCCGAAGGCGCGGATCTGCTGCGTCGGCTCGATGAAGGTTCGGCCGACATAGTGGTTGCGGATGATGCCGAGCTCGAAGGGAATGCCGCTCGCCTGCGCGTAGCCAATGGCGGCGGGCGTACCGCCGTCCGGCACCGGCACGACCACGTCGGCGGCAACAGGTGCCTCCTTGGCGAGGTTGATCCCCATGTTCTTGCGAGCTGCATAGACGTTACGGCCGCCGACGACAGAGTCGGGACGAGCGAAATAGACATATTCGAACAGGCATAGGCGCTCGGGCTGGGAAACCTCGGGCTTACGGGCGTCCACGGTGATCGAACCATCCGGCTGGATCTCGCAGATGATGACCTCGCCGTTTTCAACGTCGCGGACATATTTTGCGCCGATGATGTCGAGAGCGCAGGTCTCAGAACAGAAGATCGGCTTGCCGTCGAGTTCCCCCATGACAAGCGGCCGGATGCCGATCGGGTCGCGCGCGGCGATCAGCTTCGTGCGCGTCATGGCGAGCATCGAATAGCCGCCTTCCATCTGCCTGATGGCATCGATGAAACGGTCTGAGGAGGAAGGATGCTTGGAGCGGGCGATGAGATGCAGGACGACTTCGGTATCAGAGGTCGACTGACAGATGGCGCCGTCTGCGATCAGCTGCCGGCGCATCGTCAGGCCGTTGGTGAAGTTGCCGTTGTGGGCGATGGCGATGCCGCCGACTTCCAGTTCGGCAAACAGCGGCTGGACATTACGCAGAATGGTTTCGCCTGTCGTGGAATAGCGTACATGGCCGATGGAGCGGTCGCCGGGCAGGCGCGCCAGCGTGGCGGGATCGGTATAGTGATCGCCGACGAGACCCATCCGCCGCTCCGAATGGAAGCGCTGACCATCGAAGGAGACGATGCCGGCCGCTTCCTGGCCGCGATGCTGCAGGGCGTGCAGGCCAAGCGCCGTCAGCGTTGCCGCATCGGGGTGCCCCAAAATGCCAAACACGCCGCACTCTTCATGCAGCGTGTCGCCGTCGATGTCATTCTCGATGGAGAAGGAATGGTTCATGGCTGCTGGCCTTTGCTCTCAACGTGGCGGATCGGGCGGCGTCACGACAGGATACTAAAATAGCTGAAAATCCGGCCGGAAAACATATCGGGCCGGATCTTCATGTTTCTTGCCGCTCACATGGCGATTATCGCGCGGCGGGTCAAGCCTGTAAACGCCAGGCCTGTAAACGCAATGTCAATTGTTTGTCTGCGGTGCCGGTGCGTCGTCGGACGGTGCCGCATCGTTCGGCGCCGCGTTGTCGCCGCCTTCCTGAGGTTGCGTCCGCTGCTGCTGGTTCGGAGCGATCTTGTTCAGGATCTCCGGCGGCAGCATCGCCTGTACGTTTTCAGGAAGCGCCGACTTCAGCTTCTCGACCATCGAATCGAGGAAGGGCTTGGACTTGGCGTTGTTGACCCAGTCCGGCCGCGCGGCTGGCGCGACGAGCCAGTTCCAGAAGGCGACGACGACAACCATGAGCAGCAGGCCACGAGCCGCGCCGAACAGGAAGCCGAGCGTCCGGTCGAGGGCGCCGATGCGGCTGTCGATGATAAAATCGGCAATCCGGATGGTGATGAAGGAAATGATGATCAGCGCCAGCAGGAAGATGACGCCGGCCGAAGCGATCGTCGCGATCTTGGTATCGGCCTTGTACTGAAGCGCATAGGGAAGAAGCAGAGGATAGAGATAGTAAGCAGCGACGGCCGAACCGCCCCAGCTGACGATCGAAAGAATTTCGCGCGAAAAGCCGCGAACCATGGCCAAAACGGCGGAAAACAGAAGAACGCCGAGAACAATACCGTCGAAAATCGTAATGGGCATGTATAATCCACTTCAAGACTTGCCGCGCCATGTGGCGGGCATCGGCCTCAGTATGAGCCTCTTCTACGTCAAGGACGGCTGAAGTATGGCTCAGTCTTCATCTTCCGCGCGCTTAAGCGCGGCCTTCGATCCGGCAATGCGCACCACCAGATCCGGCAGGCTTTCGATCTCGCTCCAGCGTCCACCATTGACCTTTGGCAGGTCGGCGGAAGCGGCAGGCAAGACGGCCGTGGAAAACCCCAGCTTCTCGGCTTCCTTGAGGCGCTGGGCGGTGTGCGCAACCGGCCGGACGGCGCCCGACAGGCTGACTTCGCCGAAATAGACGCAATCGGCGGGCAGAGCAAGACCGGCCAGGGAGGAAACCAGTGCAGAAGCGACCGCGAGGTCGGCCGCCGGCTCGGAAATGCGATAGCCACCCGCAACATTGAGGTAAACATCGTGCTGGCCGAGGCGAACGCCGCAATGCGCTTCCAGTACGGCAAGAATCATCGATAGCCGCGCCGAATCCCAGCCGACGACGGCGCGGCGCGGCGTGCCGAGCGAGGTCGCCGCCACCAGCGCCTGCACTTCGACGAGCACCGGGCGGGTGCCCTCCATGCCGGCGAAGACGGCGGCGCCCGGCGACTTCGAGTTGCGTTCGCCGAGGAAAAGCTCCGACGGATTGGGTACGTCGCGCAGACCCCTGTCGGACATTTCGAAGACGCCGATCTCATCCGTCGGACCGAAACGATTCTTGACCGTACGGAGGATGCGATAGTGATGGCCGCGATCGCCTTCGAAATAAAGAACGGCGTCGACCATATGCTCGACGACGCGCGGACCGGCGATCTGGCCGTCCTTGGTGACGTGGCCAACCAGCACCATCGCCGAGCCGGTCTGCTTGGCAAAGCGGATCATGGCCTGCACGCCAGTGCGTACCTGCGTCACGGTGCCGGGAGCGGATTCGGCTAGTTCGCTCCAGAGGGTCTGAATGGAATCGATGATGACGAGATCAGGCCTCTTGCCCTCGGCAAGCGTCGCCAGAATGTCTTCGACATTGGTTTCGGCTGCCAGCATCACATCGGTATCGGCCGCCTGCAGCCGCTGTGCGCGCAGGCGAACCTGCGCCACCGCTTCTTCGCCGGAGACGTAGATGATCTTGTGCCCGCGTCGGGCCAGTGCTGCGGCGGCTTGCATCAACAGCGTTGACTTGCCGATGCCCGGATCGCCGCCGACGAGAACAGCCGAGCCGCGCACAAAGCCGCCGCCCGTGGCGCGATCTAGCTCGGATATGCCGGTATGGATGCGCGGTGCTTCCTCGATCTCGCCGGAAAGCGAGGTCAGCGTCACCGGCTTGCCCTTCTTCGGCGTCCTGGCTGGACCGCCGCCGATCCCGCCCATGGGATCTTCCTCGACGATGGTGTTCCACGCGCCGCAGCTATCGCACTTGCCTGCCCAGCGGTTGTGGATCGTACCGCAGTTCTGGCAGATGAATTGTGTCCGGGCTTTAGCCATAGAATGCTGTTCTCAAAGTTCAATTGCTCCGCTTTTCGCAACGAATCGCTTGGGCAGTCAGATAATGTCTTTCGCAGCCCATCAAAACTAATGATTTCCGTATCAATGCTGATCGTGCGAGCCTTTATGCCAGCCTTTTTCTGGATGGTGGCCGATGTTCGACTATTCGCTTGCCCACTGGATTGCCTTTCTGACTGCAGCGATTCTTCTCAATCTATCGCCTGGGCCGGATATCGCCTTCATTCTCGGCCATACGATTAGAAGTGGCATGCGCTCGGGTTTTGCCGCCCTGTTCGGGATCTGGAGCGGCGCCGGCCTGCACGTGCTCATGGCTGCCGCCGGCCTGTCGGCGATCCTTGCGGCCTCCGCTCTGGCCTTCTCGACGATCAAGTGGATCGGCGCCGTCTATCTGATCAGGCTCGGGATACAGGCGCTCCGCTCGAAGGGCGACGGCGCCTGGATCAAGGAGGCAGGTAAGGCGCTGTCCTGGGGGCGGATCTATCGGCAGGGGATCCTCGTCGCTCTCCTCAACCCCAAGGTCGCGATCTTCTTTCTCGCCTTCCTGCCGCAGTTTGTCATCGAGGGTGCCGGGCCGGTCTGGGCGCAGCTTTTGCTGCACGGCAGCCTGATCATCGTCGTGGCGGCCTTCATCGAGCCGCCGCTCATCCTGCTCGGCGGTCGCCTGACGGAGGCTCTCAGGCGAAATCGCAGCTTCGGGCTTTGGCTGGACCGCGGCCTTGGCACTTTGCTCGTCGCGCTCGGCGTGCGTCTGGCAATCAGCGCTCGGTAGAGCGCCGACCGCAAAGTGAGCGACAGTTTCCGCCGGCGCGGAGATACTTCAATATCGGGCTATTCCTCGATCTCTTCCGAGATATACCGGCGCTCATGTCTGAGCCCCATGCTTGTCAGCATCTCGTAGCCGATCGTGCCGGCGGCTCGGGCTGCGTCATCGACCAGGATATTGTTGCCGAAGAGTTCGACATAGTCGCCGGCACGGACCAGATTTTCCGGCAGATCGGTCACATCGAAGATCGTGAGGTCCATGGTGATGCGACCGGCAACCGGGACCTTGTGTCCGGCAATGAAGCCATGGCCGGCAACCACGTCTGTCTGGCGCAGCGGCACGCCGGCGCTCGACAGGCTGCGCATGTAACCATCAGCATAACCGGCAGAGACGATCGCCAACCGGCTGTCGCGCGTCAACCGAAGCGCGCGGCCGTAGCCGACCGTTTCCCCGGCCTTGACGGAGCGGGTCTGGATGATCCGAGCCTCCGCGGTTGCCACCTGGCGCATTGGATTGGCAATGCCGGGTATGGCCTCGCCGCCGTAAGTGGCGATACCGGGGCGGGTGAGGTCGAAATGATAGTCCGGCCCGAGAAAAATGCCGGCGGAGTTGGCAAGGCTCGCCTCGATGCCTTCGAAGGCGGCGCTGACTTTGCGGAAGGCCTCGAGTTGCTGGCGGTTCATTGCATTGGAGGGATCGTCGCCGCAGGCAAGGTGGCTCATGACAAGCACCGGTGCAAAGCTTGCCGGGCGGGAGACGTCGTCGGCAAGTGCGATCGCATCCTCCATGGGCAGGCCCAGCCTATTGAAGCCGGTATCGACCTGCAATGCGCAAGGATAGTCGCCGTATTCCGACAGGACCGACATCCAGAAGGTCAGCTGTTCTTCCGAGGCGATAACCGGAACGAGATCGTTTTCGAAGAATGTCCGCTCCATGCCCGGCCAGATGCCGCAGAGCACGAAGATGCGTGCCTCCGGCGCATAGAGTCGCAAAGTCGCGCCTTCGTCGGCGGTGGCAACGAAGAAGTCGCGCGCGCCGGCCGCGTAGAGCGTCTCACCGACATCCTCGATCCCGAGTCCGTAGGCGTCGGCCTTGACCACGGCCGATGTCCGGGCCTTGCCGGAACGGCGGGCCATCTCGCGCCAGTTTTCGACGAGAGCGCCGAGATCGACCGTCAACCGCAGGCCGGCGGAAGCGAAAGCGTCGTAGTCATCGAAATTGTCTGTCATGGAGCCGCCTTAACGAAGAAATGGCCGGAGGTGATGTCGCTCCGGCCAGGATAATGATCATCGATGAAAAGAAAAAGTGCTGCGGCGCATTATGCCCCGCAAAGCCCTCTTGTCAGTGCTCTTCGTATTGAATGAACGAGGAGTCGGCGAGATCCGCAAAGCGGGTGAATTCCGACTGGAAGGCGAGCCGCACAGTGCCAGTCGGTCCGTGACGCTGCTTGGCGATGATCACGTCGGCCGTACCCTTCACGCGCTCGAACTGGGCTTCCCATTCGGCATATTTGGGGTCGTTGATATCGCGCGGCTCGGAATTTTTAACGTAATATTCCTCGCGGAACACGAAAAGCACGACGTCGGCGTCCTGCTCGATGGAGCCGGATTCACGAAGGTCGGAAAGCTGCGGCCGCTTGTCTTCACGGCTTTCGACGGCGCGCGAGAGCTGGGAGAGAGCGATGATCGGAACGTTCAGTTCCTTGCCGAGCGCCTTCAGGCCGGTGGTGATCTGCGTGATTTCCTGGACGCGGTTCTCGTTCGATTTTCCCGAGCCGGTCATCAGCTGGACGTAGTCGACCACCAGAACGTCGAGGCCGCGTTGTCGCTTGAGGCGGCGTGCGCGCGCCGACAATTGTGCGATCGAGATACCGCCGGTCTGGTCGATATAAAGCGGCACCTTCTGCATCATCATCGAACAGGCAACCAGCTTCTCAAAGTCCGCATCGTTGATATCACCGCGACGAATCTTTGACGAGGAGACTTCCGTCTGCTCGGAGATGATACGGGTGGCGAGCTGTTCCGACGACATTTCGAGCGAGTAGAAGCCGACGACACCGCCGTTCTTAGCCTTGGTGGAACCATCAGCCTGTACTTCGCCTTCAAAGGAGGCGGCGATATTATAGGCGATGTTGGTGGCGAGCGAGGTCTTGCCCATGCCGGGACGGCCTGCAAGGACGATCAAGTCGGAGCGCTGCAGGCCACCCATTTTGCTGTCCAGCGAGTGGATGCCGGTGGAAATGCCCGAAAGGCCACCATCGCGCTCCTTGGCGACTGCCGCCATGTCGATCGCCAGCGCCACGGCATCGTTGAAGGCCTGGAAGCCGCCGTCGTAGCGGCCGTTTTCGGCAAGCTCGAACAGCCGGCGCTCGGTGTCTTCGATCTGCGTCTGCGGCGGCATGTCGAGCGGCGCGTCATAGGCGATGTTGACCATGTCTTCGCCGATGGTGATCAGCGCCCGGCGCAGCGCCAGGTCGTAAATGGCGCGTCCATAGTCCTCGGCATTGATGATCGACACGGCTTCGACGGCAAGGCGCGCGAGATATTGCGCGACCGTCATGTCGCCGACCTTCTCGTCCGCCGGCACGAAGCTCTTGATCGTGACCGGATTGGCCGTCTTGCCCATGCGGATGATGTCGCCGGCGACTTCGAAGATCTTCCGGTGCAGCGGCTCATAGAGATGGACCGGCTTCAGGAAGTCGGAGACGCGATAATAGGCATCATTATTGACGAGGATGGCGCCGAGCAGAGCCTGCTCCGCCTCGATATTGTTGGGCGCTTCGCGATAATGCTGCTCGGCGGGAGCAATAGCGGCAAGCTTGCGCGCAGCTTCGTTCATTTTCCATCTCTTCGTGCTTTAGGGTGTCGACTGGTTTGCGACGTTCCGCCGTCACGGTCAACAGCGCAAACGCATGAGCATGTCAAGCGTCACAAATCGGTCGGGTCTATCAACGTTGTTCCACTCGTCCACAGGGACAGATCTCCGCCACGTAAAAAATCTCTTGTGACCACTTTGCAACGCAAGGATCGACACACGAATCACGTAGGCGAATTAATCGTGGGGAACATTTTAGCGGGGTCTTTCAAGGTGTGCATTAGCTGTTGCTGCCATCACGCTTGAAAAATTGCGAAAATCTGTTTATTTCCTATGAGTTAGGGTAGGGTGCTAATAGTATAAAGTTGTAATGATGTCCGGAACTCCATCGAGACAAGAACTTTTCGACGACCTTTTTGCTTTCAACCGCAAGCTTCGCGCTGCGTTTGATGCGCTTGTTCGCGAACATGGCATGACGCTTTCCCGCGCCAGGGTTTTTCGCAAACTCTCCCGCAGGGATGGGATCAACCAAAGGGAGCTCGCCGACGAGCTGGAGCTCGAGACGCCGACGCTCGTGCGTATCCTCGATGCGATGGAGGCGCAGAATTTCATTGAGCGCCGCCCGGCCCAGTCCGACCGCCGCGCCAAGCAGATCTTCATGACGGAATCCGGAAAAGTCGTCGCCGCCGAGGTGGAAGCCCTTGCCACCGGTGTGCGTGCGGATATCTTGGAGGGAATTTCGGACGAGGACGTCGGCGTGGCGCTCAAGGTTATCCGCGCGATGACGGCCAACGTCCAGAACGTGGGTAAATCATGAGGTAGCGTATGAGCGGTGATCCGGGTTCGGTCGCCAACACGGAAGCCAACGCCGTTCCCCCCGCTTCGCCGCCTATGCCGGGCTGGAAAGTGCCGCTCTATATTGCGGCATCCGTCATGTTCTTTTTGACCCAGGGCTTGGGTCTCAATCTCGCTTTTGCCAATCTCACCCAGATTCAGGGAACGATCGCGGCAACGACCACCGAATCCGCATGGCTCTCGGCCGCATATATGGCGCCCAATGTCAGTCTCGCCATTGCGTTGGTGAAAATCCGCCTGCAATATGGAGTGCGTAATTTTGCCGAGGTCAGCATTCTCGGCTTCGTGCTCGCCTCGCTGCTCAATCTCTTCGTCTCCGATCTGCACTCGGCAATCGTCGTCCGCTTTCTGAGTGGCATTGCCGGTGCGCCGCTCTCGACGCTCGGCTTTCTCTACATGCTGGAAGCCTTCGAGCCGGCCAAGAAGATGACCGTCGGCGTCAGCCTGGCGATGATGAACACACTGCTTGCCGCTCCCGTCACCCGCCTCGTATCGCCCTCGCTTCTCGATTACGGCGAGTGGCGCGGGCTTTACACGCTCGAGATGGCGCTGGCATTGCTGGTCATGCCAATCATCTATCTCCTGCCGTTGACGCCGCCTCCGCGCGTCAAGGTCATCGTCCTCGGCGATATCTTCAGCTATCTGCTGGTGGCGATCGGCTTCGGCTGTCTTGCGGTGGCGCTTTCGGTCGGCCGTCTTTACTGGTGGCTGGAAGTGCCCTGGCTCGGCGTCGTGCTGGCGCTCGGCATCGCGTCGATCACCGCCGCTATCGTCGTCGATCTCCGACGGTCGACACCGCTTATCGACGTGCGCTGGCTTTTGCGGCCGGAAATCCTGCATCTGACGGCGATCCTGCTGATCTTTCGCCTGATTGCTGCCGAGCAGACCTATGTCGTCATGACCTTCTACCAAAACGGAATCGGGCTGCTCTACGACCAGCTCTCCATGCTGTACTGGATCATCCTCGCGTTCTCGATCATTGGCGGTCTCATCTGCACCGTGTTCATGAACTATGGCTTCACCTGGCAGATACAGTTCGTCGCGCTCATCCTGATGGCGGCGGGTTGCTTGATGGACTCGCAGGTCACGAACCTGACGCGGCCGGAGCAGATGTATCTCAGCCAGGCGCTTGTCGCTGCGGGAGCGGCATTGTTCCTGCCGCCGTCCATGTCGGAAGGCTTCAGGGCGGCCATATCCAAGGGGCCGCCCTATCTGGTGACCTTCTTTGTCGTTTTCACCTTCACGCAGAGTATCGGCGGCCTCATCGGCTCTGCCTTTTACGGCACGCTGATTATTATTCGCGAGAAGTTCCATTCGGCGATCCTGACCGAGCGCGTATTGCTGACCGATCCGCATGTGGCCGATCGCGTCAGCCGGCTTTCGGCCTCTTATGGCAAGGTGATCGGCGACAGTGCCCTTCTGAAAGGGGAAGGGATGGCGCTGCTCGGCGCGCAGGTGAGCCGCGAAGCCAACATGCTCGCCTATGGCGATGCATTCCTCGTTGCCGCCGTGATTGCCCTGCTGTCGCTGGCGGGCCTTACAATCCATGTTTTCTATCGCTTCGTTCGGACGCGGCTCGCGGACGATCAGTCGCGGGTCGTGACATCCAACCCATGAGGAAATGAAGTAGCTCCATGCCGAGGCTCGTTCGCTCCCCCATCGAAGTCATTGCGGTTCTCGCCGGTATCGGCGGTGTCATGCTCGTGCTTTATGCCTGGCACCTGCCGCCGTTCAAAACCTCGGTGGAGACCACCGACGACGCCTATGTCAAAGGCTATGTCACGACCATCAGTCCTCAGGTGAGCGGCTACATTACCGACGTGCCGATCAAGGACTACAAGCTCGTCAAGGAAGGCGATGTGCTCGCCCAGATCGACGACCGCATCTACAAGCAGAAGGTGGCGCAGGCGCGCGCGACACTTGCCGGGCAAAAGGCGGCACTCGCCAATTCACAGCAGCAGGAACAGGCGGCCAAGGCCGGCATCGTCTCCAGTCAGGCGCAGATCGACAGCGCCGATGCGGCGCTGAAACGTGCCCAGCTTGCCGCCGATCGCGTGACGACGCTGGTCGCCAGAGGCGTGTCGACGACAAGCGATGCCGAGCAGGCGCAGGCAACGCTGCGGCAGGCCCAAGCCTCGGTCAATCAGGCTAAGGCGGCCCTCGACGTCTCGCAGCAGAATCTGACGACCATCATCGTTAACCGAGCTTCGCTGGAGGCCGGTGTCAGCGGCGCGGAGGCGGCAGTGCAGCTCGCCGATATCGATCTGGACAACACGACGATCAGGGCGCCCCAGGACGGCCGCGTCGGCGAAGTCGGTGTTCGCCTTGGCCAGTATGTGACTTCAGGCACGCAGCTCATGGGGCTGGTGCCGAAGGATGTCTGGGTCATCGCCAATTTCAAGGAAACACAGCTTAATGGCATGAAGCTCGATCAGCCGGCCACGATTGCGGTGGATGCACTCGGCCATCGCGAAATCAAGGGCCGCATCCAGCGCTTCTCGCCGGCCGCCGGTTCCGAATTCGCCGTCATCAAGCCCGACAATGCGACAGGTAATTTCACCAAGGTTGCTCAGCGCATCGGCGTCCGGGTGAAGATCGAGGATGGTCAGCCTTTGGCGAGCGAACTGGCGCCCGGCATGTCGGTTATCGTCTCGATCGACAAGGATTCGGCGCCGCTGCCGGAGGCCAAGGCCGGCGATTGACAGAAGGAATTGCTTTCGGCCGGCAAACAAAAAGCCTGGGTCGCGAGACCCAGGCTTCTTCATAGGCAATGCTGCGAAGACGTGAAGATCAAGCTTCGTCTTCGTTGTCGCGGTCAGCTTCCGGATCGAAGAAGTCTTCCGGACGCAGGGCGTCTTCGTCGATGCCGTAGATGGCGTCGGCGGAGGTGAGGGTTTCGCCCTTGGACTGACGCTCGGCTTCTTCGGCGGAACGGGCAACGTTCAGCTCGACCTTGATTTCGACTTCGGCGTGAAGAGCGATGGCAACGTCGTGTAGGCCGATAGCCTTGATCGGCGTGTTCAGGTGAACCTGGCTGCGGCCGATGTTGAAGCCTTCTGCAGCGAGGATTTCGACGACGTCACGAGCAGCGACCGAACCGTAGAGCTGGCCGGTTTCGCCAGCCGAGCGAACGACGATGAAGGACTTGCCGGCGAGAACGTCGGCAACCTTCTGGGCTTCGCTCTTGCGCTCGAGGTTACGGGCTTCGAGCGTCGAGCGCTCAGCTTCGAAACGGGCCTTGTTGGCGGCGTTGGCGCGCAGCGCCTTGCCGAGCGGCAGCAGGTAGTTACGGGCAAAGCCGTCGCGAACCTTTACGGTTTCGCCCATCTGGCCGAGCTTGGAGATGCGTTCGAGAAGAATGACTTCCATTTTCTTGTTCCTTTCGATGTCAGATTTTCGTGTCGGTTGGTTTGGATGTATCGGCATTCTTGTGCGGGGTCAGTGATATCGCCTTGCGGATATCATAGAGGCCGAGAACAAGGATGATGAGGAGCGGTAGCGTCAGCAGGAAAGACGCGAGGTAGCAAAGCACCAGCACCGGAATGCGCCAGTCCTTGCCACGCGTGCGGTAATGCAACGACGCGAAGCCGGAAACGATGAAGCCCGCGCCGAAGGCACCGAGCACGGCGGCTGCGATGAGCGCCAGCACGCCACCGAAGAAGATGACCACGATCGCCGCCAGGAAAACGAAGATGGCGTTGCGGTTCATGCGCAGCGACGAGGGGATGTCCTCGCGCGGACGAAGATTGTGTTTCGAGGCGGCAACGATACGTGTGGCCACATAATAGGCTGCCAGCATCATCATAACCCAGATCATGCCCCAGGCGATGGGGATGGCGTAGAGCATGAGGAGCTTGGTCTTTGCGATCGCCATCGGATCGACGTCCAGCGTCGGCTGCTGCTGGCTCATGACCTTGACGTAGACGTCCACCACCTGGCTGACGAGATCGGCATTATAGCCCATGACCGCGCCGGCGATGATGATGACGACGGCGGCGAGGCCGCAGAGGTGGAGCATAATGTCGGAGAGCGGATACCAGGCCATCAGGTGATCCGGGCCGCCAAGCTCGGATGCAGGCCGTGCCAGATTGGCAAGATGGCTCAGCCATGCCGGAATCAGCGCCAGTACGACGGCAAATACCCCGAAATACATCGACTGCACGAATGTGCCGACAATACCGGCTGCCACGACGGCGGTGATGACGGCCACATTGCCCCAGCCGAGGCCGACGATCAGGATGGGAAGAGCTGAAAGCGCACCGAAGAGAATGAACAGCAATGGCTGAAGCGTCGCGCCGTACACGAGTAAGGCGGCGGTCAGACCGGCGAGAGCGCCGATGCCAAGCTCTTTTGCGTTCAACTTCTTCACGTCGCTGTCCTGCTTCGTATCGAGCAGTTAGAGGATGCTCTCGGCACTCGGGCCAGAAAGCCGTCCCCAACATGGGGTTTCAAGGTTCCGATCCGCGCCCATCGCGAAAGGGAGAAGAGAAGGCATTGCTGCCTTCCCCTTATTCATTCTGCGTCCGGCGCTATTAAGCGACGACGTAGGGCAGCAGGCCGAGGAAACGGGCGCGCTTGATCGCCTGGGCGAGTTCGCGCTGCTTCTTCTGGGAAACGGCCGTGATGCGGGAAGGAACGATCTTGCCGCGCTCGGAAATGTAGCGCTGCAGGAGACGAACGTCCTTGTAGTCGATGCGCGGCGCATTGGCACCCGAGAACGGGCAGGTCTTGCGACGGCGATGGAACGGACGGCGGACCGGTGCGGAGGAAACTTCAGACATTCTCAAATCTCCTTATACGCGGTCTTCGCGCGGACGGCGCGGACGGTCTTCGCGGTCACCACGATCCGGGCGCGGACCACGATCGCCGAAGCTGCGCTCCGGACGGTCGCCGTCACGACGCGGACGGTCGTCACGGTCGCGCTTCTGCATCATGGCAGACGGGCCTTCTTCGTGCTTTTCGACAGCGATCGTCATGTAACGCAGGACGTCTTCGCTGATGCGCATCTGGCGTTCCATTTCCTGGATCGCAGCGGCCGGAGCATCAATGTCCATCAGGGCGTAGTGGGCCTTGCGGTTCTTCTTGATGCGGTAGGTGAGGGACTTGAGGCCCCAGTTCTCGATACGCCCGACTTTACCGCCGTTAGCTTCGATAACACCCTTGTACTGTTCTACGAGGGCGTCGACCTGCTGAGCGGAAATATCCTGCCGGGCAAGGAATACATGTTCGTAAAGAGCCATGGATAGCTTTGCCTTTCTTGCGTTGGTCTGAACCCGATATTCGGCGGCTAAGCCTCAACGACTGCTCCTGAGAGGGTAAACCCAAGCAAGAAAAGCGTTTCCGAGACGGTCGAGAGCGGAGACACGGGAGGCTGGAACGCTTCCGTTCCGAACGATTCCCCTCTCGGAAAACCGGCCCTCCGTTCAGCCACCAGCCAGAAGACCGGGTTGCGAACAGGGCGGCTTATACGGATTTTTCTCAGAAAGGCAAGGGGAGTGACGAAATTCGAAGAAATCGACACGGAGTTCTTATAGTAGATGTCGCCTACTTGTTCGACAGCAAATCGCCACAGCAGACTTCCCGGACATATGTATTGCCATAGGTGACAAATGCGGCCTTCGGAATAGCATTGCTGGCACGCAGCATCTGATACAGGGATTTTTGGGTGTCGTTGTTGCCCGTCGCTCTGACCGCGACCGCGAACCTGCCATTTGTTGTGAGATGCACCGCCAAAGGGAGTGCGGAAGTCAGAACGAGCGACTTCGCCGCCTCCAGATTATCCTCGCTCTTGATCTGAATATAGCTTTTCCCGAATGGTCCCTCGTCGAATTCGCGAACCCATACCCAGGTTTGCTGCATATATCCGTTATATCCACCGATCGAGACCTCATACCATTCGCCCTTGCTGGCCTTGATCTCAAGCCCGCTTCCGCTCGCAAAATCGGCAATTGTTTTTGTATTCTCCGTGGCGTTCGCCATTAAGGGTGCCGTGCCTTTCGGATGCTGGACAATTCCATTCTTCGCGACAGGAATTTCAAGATCGACAGCCGCGCTCTCGGGGGCTTGCGGTTCCGCCGCCGCTGCCGGCTCATCTGCATCCGGGGTCGTGACACGATAGAGCTTCATCTCACTTGCAGAAAGATAGCGCATGTCATCGGAATCATATTGCAGGGAGAGCTTCAACAATCCGGGATCGGCACCCATATCCGTCATGTAGGATATGACATCGGCGGTTATCGTCTGGACCGCTGCGACGGCCTCTTCAACGCGCATACCCTTTGTGTCGTTGAACGAAGCCTTGTGGACACCGATCGATCCAGCATCCGCAATGCGAACGACGCCGCCAAGGAATGCCAGAGAGCAGGCGGATGCGCATTCTTGTACACGCACGGCGACCGTGTTCATTCCAAGCGAGCGGATCAGTCTTCCAAGTTCGATCGCCTTCCGGATATTTCCACCAGGGCTATCGAAGGTGACCGCGTTCGCACGATAAGATTTCACTGCCTTGCGAAATTTGTTCAGGTCGTCGTCCGCTTCGAACGAGCCGTCCACAATGACATAGCGCAATCCGTCGTCAGTCGTCATGTGGCTGTAGCTGAGACGGGCAACCGCATCGCTTGCAAAAAAGATCATGCCCAAAACTAAGGCGCAGCCTATTTGAAATGGCCTCACCACGCTCACCCCCACCCATCGCAGATTATGATTTTCATAGGTTTTGATTTTCTACAAGGCCGCGCTTACTTTTGACTCTCGTTAACGTTGAAATTGTGGAAGCGGCAACTTGCAGGCCTGCCGATCTTGTCGCCTCATTGCGTGAGGCTGGCTCTTTGGTCATGATGCGATGATATCAATGGCGGCAGCACGGTCTGTTCATGCGTATCTTTCTGGTCCGGCACGGCGAATCCCTCGGCAATATCGACGACAGCGCCTACCGGCAGTTCGGTGATCACAACGTTCCGCTGACAGAGTGGGGACATCGGCAGGTGCTGCGGGCGGGTCAGGCGATCGCGAGCTATCTCAAAGAGCTACCCGGTGCCGAACTGCGCAGGCTGAACGTCTGGTATTCGCCTTTCCTGCGCACGCGGCAGAGCAAGGATGCCTTGCTGGAGGTTCTGCCGGCCGATCTGATCGAGGATGTCAGGGAGGACTACCTGCTGCGCGAGCAGGATTTCGGGCTCTTCACCGAAATCTATGATCATGCCGAACAGAAGCGGAAATTCCCCGACGAATTCGAGAAATGGGCGAGGCTTCGCAACAACAACGGCAAATTCTATGCGCGACCGCCGGATGGAGAGAGCCGCGCCGATGTCGCCCAGCGCGTTCGTCTGTTCCTGCAGACCGTCATGCACGACGCCGAAAACGGGAAGAACAATATCATTATCGTCGGCCATGGCGTGACCAACCGGGCCTTCGAGATGAACTTCCTGCATCATCCGGTCGACTGGTTCGAACGCTCGGACAATCCGGGCAACGCCGATGTCACCTTGATCGAGGGGCGGCATTCTGACGGCTATCGCTCGATCCTGCTTCATAAGTCCGTGGACAGGGCTCAAGGGCAGGAAGAGTTGCGTGGGGCCTATGGTTCTGAGCCCGACGTTGTGTCCAATATTGAAAAGTAAGGCATCGGCGGAGCGCCTTCTAATCTCACTTCTTAGATAGGCTGCGGCGCCCCGCGGTAAATTGGGGGCGCCTTTCCAGCCTCACATCGGCATCGGATACTTCCGGTGAACCTGCTCGATCTCCGCCAGGGCTTCGGTCGGCAACGTCACATAAGCGGCGGCCACATCGGTCTCCAGCTGCGCCATCGTTGTCGCGCCGATGATGACCGAGGTCATGAAGGGTTTGGTGAGGCAGTAGGCGAGCGCCTGCTTGGAAGGATCGATGCCGTACTTGGCGGCGATTTCCAGATAGGCCTTGACCGGCGGTTCCTGCAGCGGCTGCAGGCGGCCGCCGATATCCTGGTTGATCGAGCCGCGCGAGCCGGCCGGCCGTGCGCCGCCGACATATTTGCCGGTAAGGATACCGCCGGCCAGCGGCGAGTAAGCGAGCAGCCCGACATCTTCGTGATGCGATAGCTCGGCCAGATCGAGGTCGAAATGCCGGTAGAGCAGGTTGTACTCGTTCTGCGTGGTCGCCACGCGCGGCAGGCTCTTCTGCTCGGCAATCGTCAGATATTTCTGAATGCCCCAGGTCGTCTCGTTTGACAGGCCGATGGCGCGGATCTTGCCGGCCTTCAC
This sequence comes from Martinezella lusitana, assembly GCF_014207095.1. Taxonomy (GTDB): domain Bacteria; phylum Pseudomonadota; class Alphaproteobacteria; order Rhizobiales; family Rhizobiaceae; genus Rhizobium; species Rhizobium lusitanum_B. The sequence goes on from NZ_JACHBG010000001.1 coordinate 534,050, forward strand.
CAATGCGCCCATCGTTTCGAGGATCTCGGTGATGTCGGCGACCGCCTTCGCGCGATCCTGATTGAAAGGATTATATCGCCAGTTCTGGCGGAAATGGAAATGTCCGCGGTTCGGCCAGTGAACCTGATAGAGGTCGATATAATCGGTCTTCAACCGTTTCAGGCTGGCGTCAACAGCCGCATTGATATTGGCGGCGTCGGGGCCTTGTCCGCCGCGCAAATATTCGCGGCCAGGACCGGCGACCTTGGTGGCGAGCACCACGTCCTTCCGCTTGCCCGTCTTCTCAAACCAGGTGCCGATGTACTCTTCCGTGCGCCCTTGCGTCTCCGGGCCCACGGGTGTCGTCGGGTACATTTCGGCCGTATCGAAGAAATTGATGCCTTTGCTGATGGCGTAATCCATCTGCTCATGCGCTTCGGCTTCGCTGTTCTGCGTTCCCCAGGTCATTGTGCCCAGACAAATCTGCGAGACGGAAATATCGGTGCGGCCTAAATTCTTATATTTCATGAGAAAACCTTGGAAGACGAAAGAAAAACCTGAGGGAGGGGATAGCGGGAATTTAGGCTCGAATTGAGCGAGTGCAAGAAGAAAATCATGCTGTTTCGCATGCGCAAAAGCTTGTGGCTCCGGGACTTGCGCTATTGACTCCACCGCAAACAATGTCATTGGGAAGCAAAACGACCCCCAAAAGGACGCTTTATAATGACTGTTGCTTTCACATTTCCCGGCCAGGGCAGCCAAGCCGTCGGCATGGGCAAGGACCTTGCCGACAATTTCGCCGAGGCGCGTGCCGTCTTCGAAGAGGTCGATGAAGCGCTCGGTGAAAAGCTCTCCGACGTCATCTTTAATGGCCCGGAAGACAAGCTGACGCTGACGGCCAATGCACAGCCAGCGCTGATGGCCGTCTCGATGGCTGTCATCCGCGTTCTGCAGGCACGTGGCCTCGATCTGAAGAGCAAGGTCGCCTATGTGGCCGGTCATTCGCTTGGCGAATATTCCGCTCTCTGTGCAGCCGGCACCTTCTCGCTTGCAGACACGGCGCGGCTTCTGCGCATCCGCGGCAACGCCATGCAGGCGGCTGTTCCGGTCGGTGTCGGCGCGATGGCCGCGATCATCGGCCTCGAGCATGCTGATGTTATCGCCGTCTGTGCGGAAGCATCGGCGCTGGGCGCCTGCCAGATCGCCAACGACAATGGTGGCGGCCAGATCGTCATCTCCGGCGAGAAGGCTCCCGTCGAAAAAGCTGCCGAGCTTGCGACCGACAAGGGCGCCAAGCGCGCCATCCTGCTGCCGGTCTCCGCACCCTTCCATTCGGCGCTGATGGCGCCGGCCGCCGAAGCCATGCGCGAAGCGCTTGCCGGCGTCGCCAAGGCCAATCCGGTCGTGCCTGTTATTGCCAACGTCAAGGCGGCTCCGGTGATGGACGCCGACGAGATCGCCAGGCTGCTGGTCGAACAGGTCACCGGCCAGGTGCGTTGGCGCGAGACGGTGGAATGGTTCGCTGCCAACAATGTCACGACATTGTATGAGATCGGCGCCGGCAAGGTGCTGACGGGTCTGGCCCGCCGCATCGACAAGTCGGTCAACGGCATTGTCGTCAACAATGCTGCCGATATCGACACGGCGCTTGCAGCACTGCTCGGCTGAAAATCTAGAAGCGAGGGAAACACATGCTTGATTTAACCGGCCGCAAGGCCCTGGTAACCGGCGCATCCGGCGGCATCGGCGAAGAAATCGCCCGGCTCCTGCACAAGCAGGGTGCCATTGTCGGCCTGCACGGCACGCGCGTCGAAAAGCTGGAAACGCTGGCGTCCGAACTGGGCGATCGCGTCAAGATCTTCCCGGCCAACCTGTCGGATCGCGACGAGGTGAAGGCGCTTGGCGTCAAGGCGGAAGAGGAACTCGGCGGCGTCGATATCCTGGTCAACAACGCCGGTATCACCAAGGACGGCCTCTTCGTGCGCATGAGCGACGAGGACTGGGATGCGGTTCTCGAAGTCAACCTGACGGCCGTCTTCCGTCTGACGCGGGAACTTACCCATCCGATGATGCGTCGCCGTTATGGCCGTATCATCAACATCACCTCGGTCGTCGGCGTCACGGGCAACCCCGGCCAGGCGAATTACTGCGCCTCCAAGGCCGGCATGATCGGCTTCACCAAGTCGCTGGCGCAGGAAATCGCCACGCGCAACGTCACGGTTAACTGCGTTGCGCCTGGCTTCATCGAAAGCGCGATGACGGGCAAACTGAACGATAAGCAGAAGGAAGCCATCATGGGAGCCATTCCCATGAAGCGCATGGGCACAGGCCAGGAAGTTGCTTCCGCCGTCGCCTATCTCGCTTCCTCGGAAGCCAGCTACGTCACGGGTCAGACGATCCACGTCAATGGCGGCATGGCGATGATCTAAAGGAATTGCTATTGGAGGGAACTTTCCCTCCAATAGCATGTTGAGCAACCCGGAGCCGGCTATTTTCTGGCTTTGCGACGGACTTAAACCGTGTTAAGCGGGCCATGACTGTGAACAGTCGTCCGGAAAATGCAGACGGACTGGGCCGCATTCAAGGCGCTGGACCGGATCTCAATGCCGGGTTGAACGGGTTTGCCAGCGGCGTCAGGACAGATGCTGCAGGTTTGAATAGGTAGGGATGTCACAGGGCATTCTGATCAGGATATAAGGTCGAGGAAACCGACATGAGCGATATCGCAGAACGCGTAAAGAAAATTGTTGTTGATCATCTTGGCGTTGACGCCGACAAGGTTGTTGAAAGCGCAAGCTTCATCGACGATCTGGGTGCGGACTCGCTCGACACCGTCGAACTGGTCATGGCTTTCGAGGAAGAATTCGGCGTTGAAATTCCGGACGACGCTGCTGACTCGATCCTGACGGTCGGCGACGCGGTAAAGTTCATTGAGAAGGCTCAGGCCTAATCTTCTGCGCTTTTTGAAGGGGCGGGCTGAAGAGTCCGCCCTATTTCGTCCGGCGAAGCCGCACGAAGCATTTTTACACGCATATCATCATAAAAAGACGGGGGTCTGCGGGCGATGAGACGTGTCGTTATCACGGGTACCGGCATGGTATCACCTTTGGGCTGCGGCACCGAAGTGTCTTGGTCGCGCTTGCTTGCCGGCCATAATGGTGCTCGCCTCGTAACCGAATTCGAGGTCGAAGATCTCGCTGCAAAGATCGCCTGCCGCATTCCAGTCGGCGATGGCACCGATGGCACCTTCAATGCTGACGATTGGATGGAGCCGAAAGAGCAGCGCAAAGTCGACCCTTTCATCATCTATGGCATGGCAGCCGCCGACATGGCGCTGGCTGACGCCGGTTGGCATCCCCAAACGGATGAAGATCAGATCGCCACGGGCGTCATGATCGGCTCGGGCATCGGTGGCCTCGAAGGCATTGTCGAAGCCGGCTACACATTGCGCGACAAGGGCCCGCGCCGCATCTCGCCCTTCTTCATTCCGGGGCGCCTCATCAATCTCGTTTCCGGCCAGGTCTCGATCCGCCACAAGCTGCGCGGTCCGAACCATGCGGTCGTCACCGCATGTTCGACGGGCGCACATGCGATCGGCGACGCTGCCCGCCTGATCATGCTCGGCGATGCCGACGTCATGGTTGCCGGCGGTGCCGAAGCGCCGGTCTGCCGCATCTCGCTTGCCGGCTTTGCAGCCTGCAAGGCTCTTTCGACGGACTTCAACGATACGCCGCAGAAGGCTTCGCGCCCCTATGATCGTGACCGCGATGGTTTCGTCATGGGCGAGGGCGCCGGCATCGTTGTGCTGGAAGAACTGGAGCATGCCAAGGCGCGCGGCGCAAAGATCTATGCCGAAGTCGTCGGCTACGGCCTTTCCGGCGATGCCCACCACATCACCGCTCCGTCGGAAGATGGCGAAGGCGCATTCCGCTGCATGACCTCGGCGTTGAAGCGTGCTGGATTGGCCGCAGCTGATATCGACTATATCAATGCCCACGGCACCTCGACCATGGCCGACACGATCGAACTCGGCGCCGTCGAGCGGCTGGTCGGCGATGCCGCATCGCGGATTTCGATGTCGTCCACCAAGTCGGCGACGGGCCATCTGCTTGGCGCTGCCGGTGCGATCGAAGCGATCTTTGCGACGCTTTCCATTCGCGACAATATCGTTCCGCCGACGCTCAATCTGGACAATCCGGAACGGGAAACAGCCATCGATCTCGTTCCGCACAAGGCGCGCAAGCGGGACGTCAATGTCGCCCTGTCGAACTCCTTCGGCTTTGGCGGCACCAATGCATCGCTTGTCCTGCGTCGGTATGAGGCATAGTAACTGCGAAAGCGGGAATGTTCTTCGGCAAGCCCATGCGCCGTTCCCGAATGTTACCCCTATGCATCCGGATGATGCACAGGGGTAATGTCTGATCGGTCTAAGTCGGAACCTCAACAGGCCCCGGCTTATCCTCTGGACCTGTTTTTTGCCGCATTGCTTGGCCAAAGAGCAGGCAATTAAAAAGGGAAGGGATTGCCGGTGAGCGATACGAACCAGAGCAACGGAACTCCAAACGGACAAAAGGGGCCGATCATACCCAAATCGGCAAATGAAGCCCTGCGTCCGGAGCGGGTTCCGGATCCGCCGAAGCGTTCGCGTAAAGCTCGCAGCCAGATGGTGATTTTCCTGAACTTCCTGATGACGCTGGTGGTTTTCGTCGTCATTGCGGCCGTTGCAGGCACCTATTATGCCTTCTCCGTGTATCAGAGCCCAGGTCCGCTGACGACCAATACCAATTTCATCGTGCGCAATGGCGCCGGCCTGAATGAAATTGCCAACCGGCTGGAATCAAACAACATAATCACCGATCAGCGCATCTTCCGCTGGCTGACGACCACTTATCTGCACGGCGAAACGCTGCGCAATGGTGAGTACGAGATCAAAGCGGGCGCTTCCATGAAGGATATCATGGAGCTGCTGAAGTCGGGCAAATCCATCCTGTACTCGGTAACCTTGCCCGAGGGGCTCACGGTTCGGCAAATTTTCAACAAGCTGCAGGCCGATACCGTGCTGGAAGGCGATTTGCCGTCGGCGCTGCCGCCCGAGGGTAGCCTGAGGCCCGACACCTACAAATTCACGCGCGGAACCAAGCGGACTGAAATCGTCGATCAGATGGCGGGCGCGCAGAAAAAGCTGGTCGACCAGATCTGGGAGCGCCGCGATTCAACCGTGCAATTGGCGAACAAGCAGGATTTCGTGACGCTTGCCTCTATCGTCGAGAAGGAAACCGGCCTTGCGGATGAGCGCGCTCACGTCGCCTCCGTCTTCCTCAACCGTCTCGGCAAAAGCATGCGCCTGCAGTCGGATCCGACGATTATCTATGGTCTCTTCGGCGGCGAGGGAAAGCCTTCCGATCGTCCGATCTTCCAGTCGGACCTGAAGAAGGAGACGCCGTATAACACCTACATCATCAAGGGCTTGCCGCCGACGCCGATCGCAAATCCGGGTAAGGATGCGCTTGAGGCTGTCGCCAACCCCTGGAAGACGCAGGACCTCTATTTCGTTGCCGACGGCACGGGCGGTCATGTGTTCGCAGCGACGCTGGAAGAGCACAATGCCAACGTCAAGCGCTGGCGCAAGCTTGTCGCCGAAAAGGGCGAAGATCCAAGCTCCATTGCCGTCGACGGCCAGCCTGACGACGGCACGACGGCCCCAGGCTCCGGCGCCCAGCAGAAAAAGAAGACCAACTGATCCTTGTTGCGCCATGGGTTCGGCGAAGGTCATGGCGCGGTTTCACTTTACATTGATCCGTAATCCGATGATTTTCGACGGATAGGGGATAGGAATTTTCGGAGGCTTGCATGGCATTGCAGTCCATGACCGGTTTTGCCCGGCGTGAGGGAACGAGCGGGCGTGGTCGCTGGGCGTGGGAGTTGCGATCCGTAAACGGCAAGGGGCTGGATGTCCGGTTGCGTCTGCCGCAGGGGCTGGAGCGACTGGAGACGGATGTTCGTAAATTGATCTCCGATCGGTTCTCCCGCGGCAATCTCCAGGTCGGTCTGTCGCTGTCGGTCGAGGATAGCCGCGTCGAGGTCGTCGTGAACCAGGATGCGCTCGCAGCCGTGCTCGCCTTGCGGGATCAGCTCACCGGTGTCATCGATCCCGCGCCGTTGCGTCTGGATAGCCTCATGGCGGTTCGCGGCCTGGTGGAATTCAAGGAAGCCGAGGAAAGCGAAGAGGCGCTTGCCGCGCGTGATGCCGATATCATGGCGGGCCTCACGGCTGCTCTTGGCGATCTTCGTGATATGCGGGGCGGGGAGGGGCAAGCACTCGGCCAGATCCTGCTTGGTCATGTCACCACGATCGAGACGCTGACAGACACCGTCGAGCGTGATCCTTCGCGTTCGCCGCAGGAGATTGCTGGTCGGTTGGCCACACAGGTCTCCATGCTGCTTGAGGGCTCGGCGGGTCTTGACCGCGACAGGCTGCATGCCGAAGCGGCTCTCCTTGCCACCAAGGCCGATTTGCGCGAAGAGATCGATCGGTTGAAGGCCCACGTGGCTGCAGCGCGCGACCTCCTTTCCAAGGGCGGGCCTGTTGGCCGCAAGCTCGATTTTCTTGCACAGGAATTTAACCGGGAATCGAATACCATCTGTTCCAAGTCGAATGCAGCAGCGGTGACTGCTGCCGGCATCGAGCTGAAGGTGGTCATCGACCAGTTCCGCGAACAGGTTCAGAATTTGGAGTAGGCCATGAAGCCGGCGACATCCACTTCCATTCCGATTGCCCGCCGAGGGCTGATGCTTGCGATCTCCTCGCCGTCAGGCGCAGGCAAGTCGACGATTGCGCGCACCTTGCTCGATAAGGATAAGCAGGTGAGCCTTTCGGTCAGCGTCACGACCCGGCAGCGCCGGCCGAGTGAAATCGAGGGCGTGCATTACCATTTCGTCTCGCAGCGCGAGTTCGAGCGCCTTCGCGATTCCGACTCGCTGCTCGAATGGGCCGAAGTCCATGGCAATTTCTATGGCACGCCGCGCGAGCCTGTGGAGACGGCCATGTCAGAGGGACGCGATATGCTCTTCGACATCGACTGGCAGGGCGCTCAGCAGTTGCAGGAGAAGATGCCGGCCGACGTCGTCTCCATCTTCGTGCTGCCGCCGACCATGACGGAGCTGCAATCGCGCCTGCATCGCCGGGCAGAGGATTCCGAAGAGGTCATCGCCATGCGCCTCGCCAATTCGCGGGCCGAGATCGGGCATTGGCGCGAATATGATTACGTCATCGTCAATGACGATCTGAACGTCGCCTTCGACGCCGTCCAGTCGATCGTCAAGGCCGAGCGCCTGCGCCGCGATCGCCGTCACGGCATGTTCGATTTCGTTCGGGATTTGCTGGAAGAGACACCGAAGCTCTGAGAATAGTCTGAAGCGCGCGGCGATCTTTCAGATTAACGTCTCGCGCTTCAGATCTTTGCGTTTGCACATGTCGTGCTCGCCAAATCGCTGAGCATTTTCGCGCAACATTGTTCTAAAGAGCGTTCGCCAACCGGCAGAATTCTTCCACCGAAAGCGTTTCAGCCCTGCGCTGCGGGTCGATATCGGCCTTGAGCAGCAGCGCTTCGCCGCCGATCGGCTTCAAGCTCTGACGCAGCATCTTTCTGCGTTGGCCAAAGGCCGCCTGAGTCACAGCCTCAAGCTTCTCGACAGCGCAAGGAATGGGATGTTCCTTCGGGATTAGGTGCACCACCGTCGACGTTACTTTCGGTGGCGGTGTGAAGGCCTGTGGCGAGATGTCGAACGCCATCTGCGCTTGTGTGCGCCAGCCGCAGAGCACGCCGAGACGCCCGTAGTGATTGTCGTCTTCCTGGGCAACGATCCGCTGGCCGACTTCCTTCTGGAACATCAGAGTCAGCGACTGCCAGAACGGCGGCCATTGCATAGGCAAGAGCCAGTTCACCAGAAGCTGTGTTCCGACATTATAGGGCAGGTTGGCGATGATCTTGACTGGCCCCTGCGGAGCAAGAGCCGAAAAATCCGTTTTCAGCGCATCGCCTTCTATGACCTCAAGCCGGCCGGGATAATGGTCGGCGATTTCCGCCAGCGCCGGCAGGCAGCGCGCGTCCCGCTCGACCGCGATGACCTTCGCGGCTCCGAGTGCGAGGATTGCGCGCGTCAAGCCGCCTGGCCCAGGGCCGACTTCGAAAACGGTGACGCCTTCGAGAGAGCCTGCCGTGCGGGCAACCTTCTGGGTCAGGTTGAGATCGAGCAGGAAGTTCTGGCCGAGTGCTTTGCGCGCGTCGAGGCCATGACGCTGGATCACATCGCGCAGGGGCGGCAGGCCATCGAGAGCAGCCATCAGGTGTTGTTTCCAGTCTTGCCGCTGATCGCACTCGCCAGCCTGAGGGCGGCCACCAGGCTGTCTTCCTTGGCGATGCCCTTGCCGGCGATGCCAAAGGCCGTGCCATGATCGGGGGACGTGCGGACGAAGGGGAGCCCGAGCGTCACGTTGACGGAATCGTCGAAACCGAGCGCCTTGGCCGGGATCAGCGCCTGATCGTGATACATGCAGATGGCGACGTCATACCGGCGGCGGGCCTCGTCGTGGAACATCGTGTCTGCCGGCAAGGGACCGAAGGCATCGATCCCCTCAGCACGGAGGACATCGATTGCCGGTCTGACGATCTCGTCATCTTCCTTGCCGAGTGCGCCGTTCTCTCCCGCGTGCGGATTGAGGCCGGCAACCGCCAGGCGCGGCTTGGCAATACCGAAACGGGTGCGCAGGTCGTGGTCGGTGATCCTGCAGGTCTCGGCGATAAGATCTGAGGTCAGCACCTGCGGTACATCCCTCAGGGGAATATGAATGGTGACCGGGATGGCGCGAAGCTTCGGACCGGCGAGAAGCATAACCGGCATGTGCGGTTTGCCTGTCGCACGCGTTGCAAGGTCCGCCAGGAATTCGGTGTGACCCGGAAAACCGAAGCCCGCATCGTAAAGAACGGACTTGGCGATCGGATTGGTGACGATCGCCGATGTCTTGCCCCTCATGCTGAGCGAAACGCCCATCTCAATGGCGGCAATAGTGCCTCGTGCCGTTTCGACGTGCGGCTCTCCGGCGACAACAGCCCTTCCTGCATCGATCTGAAGGATCGGCAAGGCATCACGAAAGATCTCGCATGCCGTCGCCGGATCGGCCTCCTGCAGAGGCACATTCAGGCCTAGCTGGGCGGCCCGCTCTCGAAGAACGGTTGTGTCTCCAAGAAACAGGAAAGGCAGCAGCTCAAGCTCGTCGCGCCGTAGCCATGCTGCAAGCGTGATATCTGGACCTATGCCTGCCGGATCCCCTTGCGTGAGCGCCAGAGGAATGGATGGGTGCGAGGACATTTTGGCGATCAGCGATAGACGATCTGCGCCTTGCCGCGCAGCTCGTCCATGTACTTCTTGTCGTTGGCGCTGACGCCCTGAGCATTGTTCTTGCCGATGTCTTCGGCGCGGAACACAGCCGCTGCGGCTACGTCGTCGTTGACCTGACGTTGAGAGCAAATGGCGATGTATTCGACGCCGCGGTCGGTGACGACGGATGCGGTCGTATTGCCGGATGCCTTCTCGAGCAACGGCTTCCAGATTTCCGGGACGTCGGGTGCGAGTACGCGGCCAAGATCCTGAACGGAAACATCCCGCATGGTCGCAGCAAAGGCCTTTGCCTGGTCGCAGCCCGGGAATTTCGATCGCGATGCATCCGCTTCCGCCTTGCGCGACTTCAGGACGGCATTGCGCTTTGCCGCTGGGACAACGAAAACCATCTGCTTCAGGAAGTATTCCGTCGTAACAGGCTTCGTCTTGTTCTCCGTCATCCGGGTAACGAGAGCGTCGTTGGAGAGGCGGCTAGCCGAGCCGAAGCGCGCATTAACGACGCGCGGCCAGCTCATGGAAACGGCGATATAGGATTTGAAGTGATCGACCGTCACCCCCATTTTGTCGAGGATCTGGCCGAGCTGCTGGGTTGACATCTTGTTGCTGGCGGCAAAGCGCCCAAAGGCTGCGTCGACTTCCGTTGTCGATACCGACATGCGCAGGCGGGAGATTTCCGACCGCTTCAGCGTCTCATCGACAAGCTGTTCTTTCGCCATCTTATTGAGGTCGCCCTTCTGACGCTGCAACTTCAGGAAGTTGATGCGCTTGGCGATGTCGCCCGATGTGATGACCTGGCTGTTGACAAGGACCTTTACCTCGCTTGCCGCGAAAGCGACATCGCTGCTCGGCACGGCGAAGCTTGCCATGACCAGGGCTGCAGCTCCGAACACCAGAGCGCGAATCGGTGTCTTTCCAGAAAACATCAACTACCCCTTCCCAAAGGTCTTTCTGTCGGCGTGCGCCATATCCGCACGCCATAGGCGCAATACGGCAAGTTTGCGCCACATGTCTACATCAGGCGCGATGAATTGCAAAATCCTTGCGGCGAAACAATGACGCAAAGGAATTGCGGCTCATGTTGGAACAATAAAGCCGGCCACGAGGCCGGCTTTATCTGCTATTTCAATGGATCAGAACGTTGCGTTCTGCACATTGCCGAGGTTGATGTCGCCAAGCGTGCGGAAGGTGATGCGAGCGCCAATGGACCAATCGCTTGCGGCCTGGGAGGTCGAATCCTTCTTGTCGAGGAACGAGACCGTGAAGATCGTGCATTCGTCTTCATACGAGAGACCGACACCCTGGCGCGTAAATTGACCATTGTTGATGTCGTAGCTGACTGTTCCGAAAACCGACCAGTATTCCTTGAACTTGATCTGAGCGCGCGACTGTATTTCGTCCTGATTGCTCGTAAAGCCGTATTGCGGCTGGGCAGCAATATGGGTGTAGATCAAGGAAGTCTGGAATATGTCGTTTGCGAAGCCGACCGACGTGTCGCCACGGCGGAAGGCGAAGTCCTTCTCATCGAAGCGATAGGAGGTAGCCAGTGAGATGCCCTGCGGCGTCGTCAAGCCGAACATCGTGACATAGTCGGATCGGGTCGTCTCAAGACCGGAATCCGAGCCGACGCCCGCCAGATCCGTGGACGCAAACGAGTTGCGGCCCGCCAACTGGTAGGACTGGCCGAAGATATGCTGCAACCTGTAGCCGTTGTCGAAGCTGCCGGTATAGCGCCAGCCCAGATTGGCTCGCGTACCGCCTTCTACCCGGTCGAAGCCGGAGAACTTGTCACGATCGAACAGATTGGTCGCATCGAAGACGAAGCTCTGTGCATCCTCGTTTGGCAATCGTCCGCCAAGCTGCTCGTCCGGGCGCACATAGACCTGCGCGATCGGCTCGAACACATGCGTACTGTTGTTCGTGGTGATCAGGAACGGATATTTGGCCTCGAGACCTGCGGTGACCATACCACGCGTCGCATAGTCGCTGCCGTCATAGTTCCCGGAATAGGTGCCGATGCCCGGGGAGTTCATGCCCAGACCATAAACATCGCCTCGAGCCGCAGCGAGCGGCGTCAGCACCAGTCCCTCATCGGTGGTGAAGGTGCGCTGCCACTGCAGTTCGGTGCTGAGGCGGGTATAGTCCCCCTTGAGGCCGAGATAACGGTCATTGAGGGCCGGATCGCCGAGCGCGGTGGTGGCGTCGAGCACCGAAGTCTTGTCACGCGACAGGTGCGTGAAGTTCATCGTCGCCGACAGCTCGCCGCCATAAACCGATTTCGGATCGACATAGTGATAGTCGATGCTCGGATAGACATATGCCTGCTGCTTTTGCGCCGTGTTGCTATCATCGGCATTCTGCACATTATAGTAGAAGGCGCGCATATCGAAATAGTTGCGCTTTCCGATGCCGGTCAAATAGGCCTGGTTTGTATGTGTGCTCTGGTTAATGCCATCCAGACCATAGGTACGCGAGAAGTTATTGTCGGTCTGCAACATAACATCCCAGCCGAAGGTCCAGCGCGGGTTGATTCTGAAGTCCCCTTTAGAGGAAATCATGCCGCGATTCTTGTGCTCGGCATCGCTTGAGCCCGCGGTAAATGTCCCGGGATCCATCTGACTGATACCGGCAACGCGCAGGGTGTGCGTGCCGTTTTCCAGACGTTGACGGAATTCGCCTTCAAGCAGCAGTCCCTGGTTCGTGAAGCCGGTGGCGGTGACCGTGGCATCCATGCTGGGCGATATGACGTAGTAGTAAGGAACTCTCACGCCAACGCCGAGCCGCTGCGATATGCTCGCCGACGGGAACAGGAAGCCGGACTTGCGCTTTACCGTGTTATCGGGAACTTCGATCCACGGGACATAGGCGATCGGCTGACCGAACAGCTCGAAGCGAGCATGCTCAAGACGGATGGTATGGGTGACGCCATTCTGAACGACGCGCTGAGCCTTGACCTGCCATAACGGCGCGCGGCCTTGCTCGGAGCAGGCCATACAAGCCGTATAGACGCCCTTCGTCAGAATCATCTGCGTGCCGCCGACACGTTCGCCTTTCTCGGCGACCATGCGGGTATTGTCGGGCATTTCGACGCGTAACGCGTTTACGAACCCGTCGGAAAAACTGTCGGTGACATCCATCTTGTCACCATACATGCGATTGCCGTCCGGAGTGATCAGCTCGACATTGCCGAGAGCCATCATCCGACCGGTTTTCTGATTATATTCAACCTTTTGAGCGACCATCTTATAGCCGCCATAGTTGATCTGAACGGCACCGGTGGCGGTGACGATCTGTGCGTCCTTATTATAGGTCAGTTCATTGGACGAGAGGACAAGTTTCGAGCCCTCCGGCACGTTGACCTTTACGGGAGAGGTCACAGCGCCAGTGCCGCCATTGCTGTTGCTATTATTCGACTGGGCGTACGCGACGACCGGGCTCATAACATATGCACATGCAGCCGTGCCCGTAATAAGGGCAGCTACAATCTTTCTGATACTCTCGCGGTTGCCTGCCGCCACTTAGCCGTCCTCCTGATGAAGCAGGATCGTTGCTCCGAATGCCAATGCGACGATCACGGGTACCCATGTCGCCACGAAGGGAGGAACCACTCCGCTGCTCCCGAATGCCTTTACAAGCACGGTGACAACATAAAGCACGAAGCCTGAGAGGATTCCACCCAGAATCACGGAACGCGATTGGTTGAATCTGCTGAATTTTAGGGACACAGTTGCTGCGATCAGCGTCATTGCCACCAGAAGGAGTGGTTGCGACGCGAGCGAATAAAACTGCGTTTCGAGTGCGTTGGTCGAGATGCCGAAGGACCGCGCGACCTTTATTCGATTAGAAAGATCATAAAAAGCAATGGTTTCCGGCTGCGCCAGACGCTGGGATACGAAATCCTGTTTCAGATTCGTACGAACCTGCATCGAACTCTTGTGATCCGGTATCTCGCCGGGCCGCCGTTCGATGACATTGTTAAGAAGCCAGTAACCATCTTGCAACTTTGCCGACTGGGCGTCCTGCCGGGAGACGATGTTTCCCTGTGAATCAAAGTGGATAAACACGACACCCATCAGCGTCGTTCCATTGTCCAAAATGGCCTTGGCGCCGATGATCGTGTCGTCTTTTCCGCTCGACTGACGCAGCCACGGGACGGAAAGACGGTTGTGATAGGAAGGATCGCCGCGCAGATCGGCTTCCATCGTTTCGGCTTGGCGTTGACCCCATGCCGCGACCGGATTGAGGGCGAGGGTGGTCAGCAATCCCACGCAAAAAGCGCCTACGATGAACGGCGCCATGAACTGCCAGACGGAAATGCCCGCCGCGCGCGCGATGACCAGCTCACGGCGCCGATTGAGCGCGATCAAAACCGTCATGCCGACGAAAAGTGCGATGAAGGGCACTGTCTGCTGCAGAATGAGCGGCAGTCTGACGGCCGTCATGATCAGGCCGAGCGAAACCGTATAGCCGGGCAAGCCGGAAAGCCTGCCGGCATTTTCGCTGAAATCGACGAGGTACACGATCGAGACAACGCCAAGCAAGAACCAGAACGTTGTTACGATGTAGCGGCTGAAGAAATAGCGTCCGAGCGTGCCGAAAATCATGCGCCGCTCCCGTTCGAACCGTCTGGCGCAGTCGGTATGCGATCCTGGATTTTCTGCCTCCAATTGTTGAGGCGATTCCGGATCGTAACCGGCATCGTCATCTTGCGGCTGCGCAACAACAGGGCAATGGCGATGAGAGCGGAAAGAATGTTGATGGCGTAGAGAACGCCAACGAACTTGGGATTGCTGTCGATCTGGTTGGCCGCATAGAAATCGGCCCAGCGCAGCGCAAAAGCGATCGTCATCGCCGAAACCATCGGATGCAGCCGCGCCTCGCGATGTGAGCGTGCATCACCGGCTATCACCAGCGAGATCAGCGCAAATATCGCCGGAAGGGCCCACTCATTGAGGCGGCGATGCAGTTCCGAGCGATAATTGCCCGGCCGTGCTTTGACATCAGGATCATTCGGATCCGGATTGAGCAGGAAGCCGAGGCTGCGGTCGCTGGCACGCAAAGTTGCCTGGCCACGGCTCTGGGTCATATCCGAGAGGTCGAAGGAGTAAGAATCGAATTTGATGACGGAGACGTTGCCATCGGCGGTCTTGCGGTGAACTTCGCCGTCCTTCATCAGCAGGGATGTGCCGCTCGGATCAACGGCGCCTTCCTTTGCGTAATAGATGAGATCGAAAGAGGGGTCTCTGGAATCCACGACGAAGAGGCCCTTGAGGATACGACCCGACAGGCGCTGCGAGATCTGCACATAAAGGCCATCTTCGATACGCCGGAAATTCTTTTCTTCGATCACTGTCGAGAGAAGGTCGGCATAGGCTTCCGCCACCATCTGGCGACCGGCGACACGGGCCTTGGGTTCGACGACATTATCTACAAAGAACGAAAACGCGCTGACCACGATAGCGAGAATCATGATCGGGCGGATGATGATGCTCCGCTTGGCGCCGGCCGCCTCCATGACAGTCAGCTCGGAATCGCTGTTCATCGCAGTCAATGTCTGTGTAATGCCGATGACGAGTGCGAAAGGCAGAACGATCGGAATGATCGTCGGCAGAATGAGGGTCGCGAGTTTCGCGAACGACCCCATCGACTGGCCGCTATCTGTTACGAGATTGATTCGCTGCAGGACCTGAGTGGTCCAAATGATAGCGAGCACCGGCAGCAACGCCACCAGGAACATCATACCGGCACGCCGTGCGATATAGGTTTCGAATAACTTCATGCCGGCCCTTAAACGCAACACTCGCCGGGCGAACCGACAGAGATTTCATCCTCATCTACGCTGTTTGCGTTTTTTTGGCGACAACCAACTTGCGAAAAAATCGTTAATTTTCCGAGATTCTTCTGTTGTGTGTTGTTTGAGATAATGCCAGCAGGGCAGCGAATACGACGAGCGAAGACAGCCAGCCAAGCACGGCATCGGACAGGTAGTGCGCGCCAAAAGCCACCCTAAGCGCCGGAATCAGCAATGAAACGACGGCAATCGGCATCGCTACGAGAGAGCGCATCGGTTTCGGTATGATGAAGATCAGGCAAAACAGCCAGCCCGCCGACGCCGCTTCACCGGAGATGAACGAACAGTTGCTGACGCATTTGCCGGCAAAGGAGCCCGCTTGGACGAAATCGAGCGCACCGCCGAAGAGGTCGGTCTGCCGCGGACGCGGCCGGCCAGAAAAGGCTTTCAGCCAAAGATTGACGATAAGGACCGGGCCGATCAGTAGCGTGCCGAGCGCGAGCTTGAGGTTTCTTGCTCGGAGGCTGTTGAAAGTTGCCCCATGATGCTGCCAGCAGCGGAACAGCATCCAGACGAGAACGAATGCTACGATATAGGGCAGGTCGAGAAACGCTTCCCGAAGCAGACGTAGGATCCGGTCATCGCTGTAGGGGAAAGATCCGCAGATTTGCCCGGGGCTCGATGGAACCAGACATTGCTTGGGTACGAAGAACAGCTTCGCGACCGCAAGGTCGATTTGTGGAAAGAGCGAAAACAGACCCAGCAGGCCCCACCAGAGACAAAAAAGGCTGATGAAGGCATCGCCAGCGTTGCGTGGACGCAGAAGCTCGGGAAAGCGACCGCCGCGGCTCGGGCTGTTGGAGTCTGTGATCAAGATTGCCTTTCGCAGCAAAACTAATGTCGCCAGGTTCCGCGAAACGCCAGCCTTACAATTTTAGGTGCATTGAATGACAGGAAATATGTGGCCGTCAATCCGCTTCCTCCGGGAATATGCCGCCAATCGCTTGTATTCCCTAATGAAACCTTGAATGATGGTTGTAAAGGAATTCACCTGATGAATATGCGTAATTAGTGGAGCAGAGATGTCTGTGAAATTCGAGATTTCCTTCGCCAAGTCGACTCGCCTCAGCGGTGGTCTGGCCATTCTTCTGAAAGGTACGGATGGAGACTTGCCCGCGGGAGCCGAGAGCGCCGATCCGGCCAATGTCTTCGCCAGAGCCGCGCCGGTCTCCGGCTTCAAGGGCAAGGCGTTGAGCAGCCTGGACATTATCGCTCCCGAAGGTGCGCCGGTCGATCGGATTATTGTGATAGGCACGGGCAAGGCGAAGGATGTCAGCGCCCATGACTGGCTGAAACTCGGCGGCAGCGCAGCCGGGAAGATTCGCAATGTCGAGAAAGTCGCCATTTTCGTCGATGCGCATGGCGTCGATGTCGGAGCCAAGCAAGCCGCCGATTTTGCCCTGGGCATGCTGCTGCGGGCCTACAGCTTCGATACATATAAGACGAAGAAGGGCGATGAAGAAGAGAAGGGCAATGGCCGCAAGGCCGTGAAGGTCACGATCGTCACACAGGAAGCGGCTTCTGCGAAGAAGCTCTTCGCCGCATCCGAGGCCATCGCCGGCGGCGTGATCCTTGCGCGCGATCTCGTCAACGAACCACCGAATGTTCTCGGCCCGGTCGAGTTTGCAGCCAAGGCCAAGGAGTTGGAAAAACTCGGTGTCGAGGTCGAAATCCTGACGGAGCGGGAGATGCGCCGGCTTGGAATGGGCGCGCTGCTCGGCGTGGCTCAAGGTTCCGCCCGTCCGCCGCGTCTGGTGATCATGCAATGGAAGGGCGGCAAGGCGAAGGACAAGCCGGTCGCCTTCGTCGGCAAAGGCGTCGTGTTCGACACCGGCGGCATTTCGATCAAGCCGGCAGCCGGCATGGAGGAGATGAAGGGCGACATGGGCGGCGCCGCAGCCGTCACCGGCCTCATGCATACGCTTGCGGCCCGCGGCGCCAAGATGAACGCCATCGGCGTCATCGGCCTGGTCGAGAATATGCCCGATGGCAATGCGCAGCGCCCGGGCGATATCGTTACCTCCATGTCCGGCCAGACGATCGAGATCATCAATACGGACGCCGAAGGCCGCCTCGTTCTCTGCGATGCGCTCTGGTACACCAACGATCGCTTCAAGCCGCAAATCATGATCAATCTGGCGACGCTGACCGGTGCCATCCTCGTTGCGCTCGGCAATTTGCAAGCTGGCCTCTTCAGCAACGACGACACGCTGGCGGGTGAACTCACGGCAGCAGGCCTCGTCACCGACGAGCGCTTGTGGCGCATGCCGCTCGGCAAGGATTACGACAAGATCATCGATAGCAAGTTTGCCGACATGAAGAACTCCGGCGGTCGTTATGCGGGTTCGATCACCGCCGCTCAGTTCCTCAAGCGTTTCGTTGGGGAAACGCCTTGGGCGCATCTCGATATCGCCGGCACGGCAATGGGTTCGGTTCAGGATGAGATCAACCAGTCATGGGGTTCCGGCTTCGGCGTGCGCCTGCTCGACGAACTGGTTCGGGCCAACTACGAATCGTGACCTGCCGGGCTTTGTGAGATAGAAGAGGCCGCATGACAGACGTACTCTTCTATCACCTGACAGAATCGAAACTCGAAGATGCCCTGCCGCCGCTGCTCGACAAAAGCGTCGAGCGCGGCTGGCAGGTCGCCGTTCAGTTGCGCGAGCCCGCGCGGCGCGATCTTCTCGATACCCATCTCTGGACATATCGTGAAGATAGTTTCCTGCCGCATGGCACCGACGAAGAGGAGACGGCAGGCCGTCAGCCGGTTTTGCTGACCGTTTCGCCCGACAATATAAATAGCGCCACCGTACGCTTCTTCATCGATGGCGCCGAAGTCACGGATGTCGGAGCTTATCAGCGCGTCGTGCTGATGTTCGACGGCTATGATCAGGAGCAGTTGGAAAGCGCGCGCGCCCAGTGGAAGCGCCTGAAGGGCGAGGGACATAACCTCACCTACTGGCAGCAGACGCAGGATGGCCGCTGGGAAAAGAAAGCTTGAGCGCATCCCGTCGTCTGGCGGGGAGCTGCTCTATTCGCCTTCCGAAAGGATCTTCTGGATAAAGTCCTTTTTCGCAGCGGTGTAGGCCGCGCGATCATTGGCGTATTTCGCCGCCAGCTCGACTTTCAGCGCTTCATAGGCATGCGCCAGCTCCGGCTCCCTGCGCATTCGGTCGCGAAACATGAGGAAATTGCGCCAGGTCGGACCACCATATTCGACGACATGCACCAGATGGGTGCGGGTGTCTCCCGCAATGTCGCGGCCGAAAATATGATCGTCGGGGACTATATTGCTGCCGGCGTAGACGTAGCCGATGGATGCCATCGGCTCGATGCAGGCGAGGCCGTCGTCGAAACGCCGCACCCCCACCGCGATATCGATGATCGGCTTGGCCTTGATCTCCGGAATGGAGGTGCTGCCGAAATGCTGGACATCGACGGCAAGTTCGCCGAGAGCGCCGCGGATGGCGGCTTCTTCCAGCAAATAAGCCTCGTGCCAACTTTGATTTGGCTCGGCGAGCCTGACAGATTTGTGACCAACGCCGAGCCCGAAGGATTGTTCATGTTCCGATGCCATAGGCATCATCTCCGATGAGGACTATACGCTACGCTAGCACGTTGCGGAGCGTATTGTCTTCACCGGGAAATGTGTATCAATCGTAAAATGCTTCGACGAATTTGCGTTTGCCGAGCATGAAGGCGTCGGCGACATGACGCAGTGGCGAGACATCGACGTCCGATGTGCCGGCTTTGACGATCTCGGCAAAACGGCGGTAGAGCGAAGGATATTCGGCTTCCGGCGCCGAGAAGGTCAGCTCGCCGTTGACGGAAAGCTTGGAGCCGCCATCGGCCAGAACCATCTGGCCCCCTGCCGTTTCGGCGACGATATCCCAGCTCTGCTTGCCGGTCTGGCGCCAGTCGAATTCCGCGTGAACGGGAAGGCCAGCGCCGCTCTTGAAGTGCAGGTCCGCAGCGATCGGGGAATCGCGATTTTCAGGGAATGCCAGCGTTGCGCCGGTCAGGAAGAGTGGCGGCAGAATGTGGGTGACGATCGATAACGCATTGATGCCGGGGTCGAAAACGCCAAGGCCGCCAGCCTGCCAGATCCACTCCTGGTTCGGATGCCAATGGCGTACGTCTTCTTTCCAGATAACATGGGCGCTGTGTATCGTCGTGCCCGCAAGGAAGGCCTTGGCGGCTTCGACGGCGGGTGCATAGCGCGAATGCCAGCTGGCAAAAAGGGAGACGCCCTTGGCCTTCGCCAGGTTTTCGAGATCGACCACTTCGCTCAAGGTCGCGCCGGGCGGCTTCTCAAGGAAGACATGCTTGCCGGCGGAAAGCGCCTTGTGGGCGGCTTCATAACGATACTGCGGCGGCATGCAGAGCGAAACGGCGTCGATCGCGGGCACGGCATCGAGCATGGCTTCGATGGTCGTGAACGCCGGGATACCGTCGACGGTGCCGTGACGGCTCGCCGTAGCGATGAGTTCGAAATCCGCGTTGTTCGCGATGGACGGAAGGTGCTGATCACGGACGATCTTGCCGACGCCAACGATAGCGAGCTTAATGGGGGACATGTGTGTCTCTCGATTAGTATGATTATTGATGCGATCTTTAACAGAATGCCGCCGACGGGCAAGGGTGGTTGATCGCGATGGGGCAGCTCGTTTACGCGCCGCCCCCGCAAATCACGCTCCTCACGCTTTTTCTTGGTGACATCAAAGAGCGTCGGGCGATGGGTCAGGCACCCTTCGCTTTCACGATCGTCTCGCGCAGGAAGCTGTATCCCAACGCGGTACGAGCCGCCAATTCGCTCGACGCACCGTCGCCGCCATGGCCGCCCGAACCGAATTCATGGAAGAGCGGATGATGGCCGAGTTCCTCCAGGCGCGCGGCAAATCGGCGTGCATGGGATGGATGGACCCGGTCGTCGTTGCTCGAGCTCTCGATATAGATCGGCGGATAGCTGATCTCGGAGGCCGGCTTGATGTTGTGCAACGGCGAGTAGGACCGCAGATAGTCGAGATCGGCCGGATTTTCAGGATTGCCATATTCGTCGATCCAGGCTTTGCCGGCTGGGAAGGTATGGAAGCGGGTCATGTCGAGCACGGGCACCTGGCACCAGATGGCGCCGAAGTCCTGAGGATATCGCGTCGCCATGACACCCGTTAGCAGCCCGCCGTTGCTGCCGCCGTTTCCGGCAATGCGGGACGGTTTGGAGTAGCCGCGCGCCACGAGGTCGCAGGCGACCGCAGCAAAATCCGCAAAAGCCTTGTGGCGGCCGCGTCCTTTGGCGGTGCGATGCCAGTTCGGGCCTAATTCGCCGCCGCCACGAATATAGGCCATCACATAGGCGTTGCCCTGTTCCAGCCAGCGGCCGATGACGCCGGAATAATACGGCCCGAGCGAGACATCGAACCCGCCATAGCCATATAGCAGCACCGGCAGTTCGCCCTTGGTCCAGCTTTTCGGCAAGGCGATGTGATAGGGCACTTTCGTACCGTCTTCGGAAGTGGCTTCCAGCAGGAAGGACGTCATGCCTTCGCTGTTGAAATAGCTGGGCGCGCTGGCGATGAGCTTGAGCTCCAGTGGTTCCTGGCGATTGCTGAGGTTCAGGTGGTAGCAGGAAGGCTTCTGCACAAAGCCCGAGCCGTAGACCTGCAGCGTGTCGTCTCCGAGATGCAGATCCGAGTAGAGCGTCTGGAGAGACAGGGTCTGGACATCCGCGGGCAGCGCGATTTCCTGAATTTCAGCATCCGGCTTGGTCAGATCCAAAACGAAAAGATGCGGCTCCATATTGTCCGAGACGACGAAGGCACACCATTCGCGCATGAGCAGGAATTGCGAAACCGATTGCCGCTCGCCGGGTGAGAACAGGATGCGCCTCGTGTCGGTTTGATCAGGCTTCAATGGCAAAGGCTGCAGCGCCAGGCTTCCGGCCGGTATCCGTTCGTCTGTCTTGGCCAGCCAGACGAGATGAGACTGATTGAAGCCGAAATCGATATCCGTCGGCAGATCGATCCTCCGCAAGGAGGCGTCGTGATCTTCGATGAACAGGCTGCAATTGCTGATCTCGTGGCTGGCGGTGAAGATACGGATCGGCCGGGTGGTTGCATCCGTTGCCAGGCCGGCAAGCACCGGATCGAAGACGGCGCAGGAGCCGTAAACGTCGCTATCGGCGGCGGCATAAAGAATCGGCGCATCCGCCGGCGCCTGTCCGCGCCTCAGGCGGCGGCCGACGCGCGGCCAGCCCGAGCGCGTCGATGATTCTCGGTCGATCGAGCCGAAATAGGCGATTTCGTCGCGGCTGAGCCATGTCGCGTGGCTCCGCACCGCCGGCGTATCGAAGCCGCCTTCGACGATGCTCTTGGCTTCGCAGTCGAATTCGAGCATGCGGATGGGGTCGGAGCCACCGTCGGAAAGGCAGATCAGCACGCGTGTCGGCTCCCACGGGCAGGTGAGTGCGCCACGCCAGAGCCACAGCTTATTTTCCCGTGCGCAGAAGGCGTCGAGATCGAAGATCGGCTCCCAGGGCGCATCAGGCAGGGGAGCAAGGTCGGCCGGCAGTCGATACCAGCGGCCGAGCGGATGATCGGCACTGCGATGAAAATCGAATAGCCAGTTGCCACGCCGCGTCGTGGCGATCAGCCGGTCCTCGCGTTCGATCATCGCCTTGATGGCGTCGCGGTCCGCCTCGAACTCCGGGGTCGTCAAGACGCGCTCGGATTCGGCGTCTTTCTCGGCAACGAATTGCAGGGTTTTGGGGTCGTCGTCGTGCTCAAGGTGGAGGTGCATCGAGGCTCGCCATTCCATTGTTGGTGGTGGTCGCCTGCAACCAAATCAAACAATAGCCGCGGAAGCAACCGTGCTTCCGCGGCTATTTAGTCCTACGAATCCGTGGTGGCTGATCGGCTTCAGCGCACCATCGAGGTTTGGGCTTGGGCGACAAGGTTGGTCGCAGGCGTCGGGTTGCGCTTGTATTTCAGCGTGACGACCTTGTAGCCCTCCTTTTCGAGGCGGCTGAGAAGAACGGGCAGCATCCGGACCGTACGCTGGTGGATGTCGTGCATCAGGACGATGCCGCGGCCGCGCTGACCAAGCTGCTTCATGGTGCGCTCCACCACAGAGGTGGGCGTCGAGGTGAAGTAATCCTTGCTGTCGATGTCCACGTCCATGACGATCATGTCGTGCGCGGCCATGGCATTGCGCAGGCGCTTGGAGTCAGCGAGATAGGGGAAGCGGAAGAACGGCACATCCGTGCCGATCGCCTTGGTCACGGCATCCTTGCCGCGGGCGATCTCGTTCATGGCCGCGTCGAAGGTCATCTTGTCGAGATCGGGGTGACGGAAGGTATGGCTGCCGATGGCGTCGCCATGCGCGAGAACTTCGCGAGCGGTCGCGGGGTGCGCCTGCGCCATTTCCCCGACCATCATGAACGCCGCCTTGACGCCGAACTTGTCGAGCGTGGCAAGAATGCGATCCGTCTTGCCCGGGGCGGGACCGTCGTCGAATGTCAGGATGACTTCTTTGTCGACGAGCCGGATGTCCTTGAGGGAGGCGACTTCCAGCGTCCGGCCGGCAAGATCATGCGGGCCGTTCATGCCTTGCAGCTCCCGCGTCTCCAAGTCGGCAACGAGCCATTTTTTCGGCTCCATGTCGACAGGGTCGTTAGCCTTCAACGGCTTATGACGCGACTCTTCGGCTGCATAACCGGTTTTGAGCGAAGCATCGTTGGTCGGCTTGGACGCGCATCCTCCCAGTACCAGGGACACGGCTAGCCCAGCCAATAAAACACGGTAATTCATGGGAATCGCTCAACACTCGATGTCAATGAAGGTTGAGCGCACTTTCGGTAATTATGGTTAATGATCGGTTAGGATCTGTCTCGGAACCGTTAAGAATTCGCTGAGATCAACCGGCCATCGCGCTTTCATATTCGGATGACAATTCCAGCCATTGTTCCTCGGCCAGGGCGAGCTTGTCGGCTGCGTCGGAACGCTGCTTTGCCTTCTCCGCGGCCTTGGCGGGCGCCTTTTCGTAAAGGGCGGGATCTGCAAGTTCCGCATCAAGCGCCTGAATCAGTTTTTCAAGCTTGCCGGTCAAGGACTCGATTTCGTTGATCTTTTTCTTGAGCGGCGCGAGCGAGGCGCGGCGATCGGCATTGAGCTTGCGCTGATCCGCCTTGGAAACGGAATCGTCACCGCCGTTTGCCTTGCCCCTGTCATCCCTCAGCTTGGGGCTCGCAACGACGAGGCTGCGATAGTCTTCAAGGTCGCCGTCGAAGTTCGAAACCGTGCCATCGCGCACCAGCCACAGCCGGTCGACCGTCGCTTCGATCAGATGGCGGTCGTGCGAGATGAGGATGACGGCACCGGAATAGTCGTTCAACGCCTGGATGAGCGCATTGCGGCTGTCGATATCGAGATGGTTCGTCGGTTCGTCGAGGATCAAGAGGTTCGGCGCATCGAAGGCGGCAAGGCCCATCAGCAGGCGAGCCTTCTCGCCGCCGGAGAGATCCTTGACCTGCGTGTCCATCTTCTCGGTCGCCAGGCCCATCTGCGCGACGCGAGCGCGCACCTTCGCCTCCGGTGTTTCGGGCATGCGGCGGCGCACATGCTCGACGGCGGTCTGGTTGGGAATGAGATCGTCGAGCTGATGCTGGGCGAAGAAACCGATCTTCAGGTTCGGAGCGAGCCGGACATCGCCGCTTTCGGCATCAAGCCGGCCGGAAATGAACTTAGCGAATGTTGACTTGCCGTTGCCGTTCGAGCCGAGCAGGGCGATACGGTCGTCGGCGTCGATGCGCAGGTTAAGCCGCTTCAGGATCGGCTTTTCCGGCTCGTAGCCGACGGCGCCGCCGCTGATGGCGATGATAGGTGAGGCGGGCTGCTTCTCGGGTTCCGGGAAGCTGAAACCCATCACATGATCTTCAATAACGGAGGCGACCGTTCCCATCCGCTCCAGTGCCTTGACGCGCGATTGTGCCTGCCGCGCCTTCGAAGCCTTGGCCTTGAAGCGGTCGATGAAGCTCTGCAGGTGCTTGCGCGCCGCATCGTTCTTCGCCTTCGCCTTCATCTGCAGCTCGTCGGCTTCGGCCTTTTGCCGCTCGAACTGGTCATAAGAGCCGCGATAGAAGGTGAGCTTCTTCTGGTCGAGATGCACGATGGAATTGACCGCCGTATTCAGGAGATCGCGGTCGTGCGAGATGATGATGACCGTGTGCGGATAGCGGCGGATGTAATCCTCCAGCCAGAGCGTGCCCTCAAGATCGAGATAGTTCGTCGGTTCGTCGAGCAGCAGCAGATCCGGCTCGGAAAACAGCACGGCTGCGAGCGCGACGCGCATGCGCCAACCTCCGGAGAAGGAAGAGGCCGGGCGCTTCTGCGCCTCATGATCGAAGCCGAGACCGGCAAGGATGCTGGCGGCACGCGCTTCGGCCGAATGGGCGCCGATATCGGCCAGCCGGGTCTGGATATCGGCGATGCGGTGCGGGTCGGTCGCCGTTTCGGCTTCCACAAGCAATGCCGCACGCTCCTTGTCGGCCGCAAGCACGATATCGATCAGCGGCTCCTCGGTGCCGGGTGCTTCCTGCGCAACCTGGCCGATGCGCGCATTGCGCGGGATCGAGACCGAGCCGCTTTCGGCAGCGAAATCACCGGTAATGATCCTGAACAGCGTGGATTTGCCCGCGCCGTTCTTGCCGACAAGGCCAGCCTTCGTGCCCGCCGGAAGCGTCACGTTGGCATGGTCGATGAGAAGGCGGCCGGCAATGCGGGCGGAAAGGTCTGAAATCGAAATCATGGCGCGGTTTTGGCCGAACTCGGCGCCGAAGGCAAGAGTGCGAGAGCGTTCAGGCGCCCGCGCTGCGCGATGGCTCCGGCGGGGTTGTGCAGTTTCTCAGCCTCTCGGTCAGCTCCGTTTCGTAGAGCATGAGATTGCTGAGCGATGCGTTGAGGCTGTCGAGCGCATCGCTTGTATTGGATGCCTGTTCGATGGTCCGGGCGAAATGCTGCTTCTTCATCAGCCCCTTGGCGAGCTGATCCGCCACTTCGCGCAGCATTTCCGCCGCATCGCTTTCCGATTTGCGAGCAACGAGCCCGCAATGGCTGACGAGACGATACTTCAGGCCGATTTCGTCGAGCCCGCTTTGCGGGGGAAGGGGGCCTAGCGCCTCGATCTCAGCAGCAAGATCACCATTCTGGCCATAGAGCGCCTCATGAAAGAGCTGATAGTTGCGCGGCAGGTTCCTTACCTTCAGCCGCATCATGAAGCGGCCGATGACTTCAAGTTCGGTTTCCGTCTCATCTTCATCGATGGAATATGCCGAAACGCCTGTCTGCGAGTTCTTCATGCCTGCTCATGACCGTGATCTGATATATCTTCTCAATCTGCAGGTCGGCAGGTTAAGGGAACATGAACAAAATGCCCTATTCACGCTGCGCCGCAACAAAATGAGGCAGGTGCTCAACGCTTCGGCGAACGCGGAAAATTGCGGCTCGCCTCTTGCTCACATCCAATGTGTCCCTTCACTGCGCAGGAAGTGCAGCAGGTCCAGCACCAGCGACGGCTTGCCCATGGATGTGAGGATCGTATGGCACTGGCCGCGGTGGTGGGTGTGGTGATTGAACATATGCGATATCGCCGCGTGGAGGGGAACGGTAATGGCGCCCGGCCGCAGGATCGAGGTGTAGGTAATATTGACGGCAAGCGCATCGGCATCGAGCGTTTCCAACCAGCCGATGATATTCCGATCTTCCGCCTCCCGTAAGCCGTAAAGTCCTTTGAGCGTGTCATGTAGGACGACATCGAGTGATGCCGGCAACCCGCCGGTGCCGTTGAAGCGATGTATCCATAACCGATCCGCTATCAGCAGGTGATTAAGCGTCCCGTGGAGCGAACCGAAGAAGGCGCCACGGTCTTCGTTGAATTCGGCATCACTAAGCTCGGCGGCGGCATTGTAGACCTGAACATTGGCCCAACGATTGTAGTCGGCAAGCATCCTGAAATGTTTGAGCATATGACTTCTCCCCAATGGTGCGGCGGTGTTGCCGCCAGATTTGCAAATAAACCTTGGCAGTGCCACCGTGCCGATCGCGAATCGGACGCTTCGACTGTGACAGCGGCGTGAAATTGGCCGATCCCCCTTGTTTTCGGGCTTTGAGGCAGGTAAACACCGCCCACTTTTCTCTGATTACAAGGAACGGACCCATGGCGATTGAACGTACTTTCTCGATGATCAAGCCGGACGCAACGAAGCGCAACCTGACCGGCGCCATCACCAAGGTTTTTGAAGACAACGGCCTGCGCGTCATCGCCTCCAAGCGCGTCTGGATGAGCAAGCGCGAAGCTGAAGGCTTCTACGCCGTTCACAAGGAACGTCCGTTCTTCGGCGAACTCGTCGAAGGCATGACCTCCGGCCCGACCATCGTTCAGGTCCTGGAAGGCGAAGGCGCCATCCTGAAGAACCGCGAAATCATGGGCGCAACCAACCCTGCCAACGCTGACGAAGGCACGATCCGTAAGACCTTCGCCCTGTCGATCGGCGAAAACTCCGTTCACGGCTCGGACGCTCCGGAAACGGCTGCCGTCGAAATCGCCTACTGGTTCTCCGAAACCGAAATCGTCGGCTGATTCAGCCTCTCAGCTCCATCGCTGAACGATTTGAATTGACTGTGAAAGAGCCGGGATCGCATCCCGGCTTTTTTCATGCCGGGCAGGCCGCATCCTTCCCATAGTCGGTGCTGCCGTCTCCCTTGAAGACATCGGGATTGGCGGTGTAGGCGGGGCCGACCACCAGCGGTTTCGTCGGTAGCACCGTCTGATCGAGATCGGATTTGACTTCGGTCTTGATCGTCTGAAGCGTCTTGTCGCTGGCATCCACCAGCTTGATCGAGACGGAATAGGGGCGATCCTTGCGCACGCAGCGCAGATCCGGACTTTCCAGCGTGATCTTGTCCCAGAAGGAGTAGATCTTCTCGTGGATGACGAGCGGATCGCCACCTGCCGGATTTTCGAACTCCGCAACCGCCGTCGTACCATCGGGGATCGGGGCGATCTTCTTCAGCGTGATCATATAGGTCGCGCTCGCCACGCGGTAGTTGAATACGAAGATGCGGCCGGTGAGTTCGGTCGGCCCCTGGTCGTCCTTCCTCTGACAGCCGGACAGCGCCAGGCCGGCGATCGCCCCCGCGCCGATGGCAGTCAGCATGATCCTTCGCATTGTCATGGTGCAGTCTCCTCCTTCTTGCGCCGGTAGTGCCGGCTGGCCTTGGCACGGTTGCCGCAGACCGCCATGTCGCACCATGCACGGCTCTTGTTCTTGCTGCGATCGATGAAGAGCCAGCCGCAGTTACGGCAGATTTTCATCCGTTCGGGATCCGGCATGGCGATGAGCCGCAGCGCCGAATGCACCGTCGCGGCATCGAGGCCATCGGCTTGAGCGTGCCTCAAAACCCTCGCCAATGCGGTAAGCAGATCCGCAAGCAGCGCGTCGGCATCCTCGCCGAGGACGCGCGCTCGGAAATAGCGGTCGATCGTCTCGCGCAGCGCGATGAACTCCGCCCTGTTTTCCCGTTGCACCGGCAGAATGTTGCCGAAGAGTGCCCGCTCGGCACAGAAGTTGGCGGCCGCCTTCGGGAAGCTCTCCATATGCCCTGTCGCCTCGAAGCGATCGGTCCGGCGCTCGTCGTCATGGCGCAGGATCACGCTGTTGGCGACATCGAGCGCAAGCGCGCCCCCGGAAAAGCGATGTGGAGTCCAGGAAAAGGTCATGACAAAAATTATAACTGGTAAAATTCATTTTGCCAGTTACTATTTGTTGGTTCCCGGAGGAGTGGATGGCATATCTTCTGCAGCAATTGGCGAATGCCGTTCCCATCGCTGCACTTTATGCGGCGCTGGCCTTCGGTTATTCCATCGTCTTTGGCGTCATGAAGCGGGCCGACATCACCTATGGCGCGCTCTTTGCTTTCTCCGGTCAGATGCTCGTGCTTTTTACGGATGTCGGCTATACGAGAATGTACCTCATCCTGC
Organism: Martinezella lusitana; assembly: GCF_014207095.1. GTDB lineage: Bacteria > Pseudomonadota > Alphaproteobacteria > Rhizobiales > Rhizobiaceae > Rhizobium > Rhizobium lusitanum_B. The sequence goes on from NZ_JACHBG010000001.1 coordinate 562,308, forward strand.
CCGCTGCTTTCGCCTTCGGTGCCGGCGTCTCGGCGGCCTATACGCTCGGCACCAGCTTTCTTGTCGGTCGCACGATCATGTTGCCTCTCTCGCACAAATCGCCGAATACGATCATCGTCGCAGCGCTCGGCATGATGATCATTCTGATGGAAACCGCCCGGCTGGCCTCGAATACGCGCGGCATCTGGTTGCCGCCCTTTCTGAACCGCGCGATCGTTTTCTGGGAGAGTGGCGGCTTTCAGGTGACCCTGACCGAAATCCAGTTGCTCAACACGGTGCTGATGCTCCTTGTCATCCTCGCGGGCGCCCTTGTCCTCAAATGCACGGGGTGGGGCCGCATCTGGCGCGCCGTGACCGATGATGCTCTCGCCGCCGAGCTTTGCGGCGCGAGCGCCAATCGCGTCTTCCTGATTGCCTATCTGGCTTCCGCGCTGGTGGCGACCGTCTGCGGCCTGATGGCCACGTCCTACTACGGCACGATGGATTTCGGGGCGGGGCTGATGTTCGGACTGAAGGTGCTGATGATCGCGGCGGTTGGCGGCTATTCCGATCCGCTGAAATCGGCGGGCGGCGCGGCGCTGCTCGGGCTGTCCGAGACCATGTGGGGCGCCTACGGTCCGTTCCTGTGGCGCGACTTCGTCATGTTCTCGCTGCTTGTGCTTTTGCTGGTGCTGAGCCGACGGGAAAGGGTCGCCCCCTGAGCCTATTTGTCGCCCGTCCACTTGGCGCGAGCCGCATCATCGGCATCCTTGGCTGAAACCCAGCCACCTTCCGTGCCGTCGTTGCCATGCTCTTTCTTCCAGAAGGGTGCGGAGGTCTTCAGGAAGTCCATAACGAAATTGGCGCCGTCGAATGCGGCTTGCCGGTGGGATGCTGCGGCGATGACCAGCACGATGTTTTCGCCCGGCTCAATCTTGCCGTAGCGGTGGATGGCCGTCAGACCGAGAAGTTCGAAGCGTTCGATGGCAAGATTGGAGATACGGGTAATCTCAGCCTCCGCCATGCCGGGATAATGTTCGAGTTCGAGCGCGCCGAGCGTGCCGCCTTCGTCACGGCAAAGGCCGGAGAAGGTTACGACCGCGCCGATATCGTGCCGGCCATTCGTCAGCCGGTCGATCTCCGACTGGAGGTCGAAATCTTCGCGCTGAACTTTGACGAATGGTGAAATCATCGCATTTCCTTGATTGCCCGCTCCAAACAGATTGAGGAGTCTCCCGCTCCTTCGCTTTGGCACCCTGAGCCAGTCGAAGGGCGTTCGTCGCTGCAATCGCTTCACTGGATCGATTGCTCGGGCGCCGCCTGACCGCTCCTCATCCTCCCGTCATCGGCGGGAAAAGGCCTATCTCCCGTGCACCGGCGATAGGTTCGTCATGATCGGCATGCTCCATGTTGATGGCAACGCGGATAGCTTCGGGGAATTGAAGTGCCGCCTCGTATTCTTCGCCCAAGCTCTTCAAATGACCCAGAAGATCGCCGACGGTCACGACTTCGGCGGGAAGGGAAATTTCTTCTTCCGCTTTGCCGATCCGTTCACGCACCCAGGCGAAATAGACGAGCTTCGTCATTATTCCTCATCCACGACATGCTTCAGGCCGGCACGGAAATAATCATAGCCGGTGTAGATGGTCAGCAGCGCTGCAACCCAGAGCAGCGCGATGCCAATTTCCGTCGTATAGGGTAGCACCTTGTCGCCTGCCGGCCCAGCCAGCAGGAAGGCGATGGCCACGAGCTGGGCAGTCGTCTTCCATTTCGCAATGCGCGTCACGGGAACGCTGACCTTCAGCGCCGCCAGATACTCGCGCAGGCCCGAAACCAGAATTTCGCGGCAGAGGATGATGATGGCGGCCCAGAGCGACCAGCCGGCGATCGTGCCATCGGCCGCGACCAAAAGCAGGATCGCGGAGACCAGCAGCTTGTCGGCGATCGGATCGAGCATGCGGCCGATATTCGAGGTCTGGTTCCAGATGCGCGCGAGGTAGCCATCAAGGAAGTCGGTGATCGAGGCGATGATGAAGATCCACAGAGCAACCCAGCGCGCGAAGTCAGATCCTTCCAGCTTGCCTTCGATGAAGAAGCACAGAACGATCAGCGGCACGCAAATGATGCGGCCATAGGTGAGCAGGTTGGGGATGCTGTAAGCGCGCGAAGCCATGGAATCGTTTCGTCTCGTTTGTCTCGGCGGTTTCGGTGAGCCTTTATTCAAGCCTCATCTCGTCACAGCCATTTGATTGGGCATGATCTGATCCAAAAACCGTCTCGCACTTTTTGGGGTCATGCTTAGATGATGGTTTGACTAGCTTATCGTCAACATTGTTTCTGTTTTTTCACCGCTATTGCGTGGAATTTGCGACCGCGATTTTCTATTTCGCGGCGTCCTCGTGGAAATGGTTATAGACTTGCCGCGCTACACCCTCCGATATGCCTTCGACGGCCATCAGATCGGAGAGGGCGGCGCGTGAAACGGCCTTGGCGGTGCCGAAATGCTGCAGCAGCGCCCGCTTGCGCGAAGGGCCGATGCCGCCGATCTCGTCCAGCGGGTTCTTCACCATTTCCTTCTTGCGCCGGGCGCGGTGCGAGCCGATGGCAAAGCGGTGGGCCTCGTCGCGCATGCGCTGAATGAAATAGAGCACCGGGTCGCGCGGCGGTAGCGTGAAGCTTTCGCGCGAGGCAGCAAAGAAACGCTCGCGCCCGGCATCGCGGTCGACGCCTTTGGCGACGCCGATGGCAATGACGCTGTCGGTAATCCCGAGTTCCCCCAGGATGGCGCGCACGGCCGTCATCTGCCCCTGGCCACCGTCGATGAGGATGACATCGGGCCAGGCGGGGAAGGGCTGGTCGGCGGCGTCCGCGCCGGAGGCTTCCGCCGCGGCGTTGCGGTCGGGCTTGCCTTCTTCCTTCAACAGGCGGGAGAAGCGCCGGGTCATGACCTCGCGCATCATGCCGAAGTCGTCGCCCGGCGTGATGTCGGTCGATTTGATGTTGAACTTGCGATACTGGCCTTTGACGAAGCCTTCCGGCCCAGCCACCACCATGCCGCCGACCGCATTCGTCCCCATAATATGGGAGTTGTCGTAGATCTCGATGCGCTGCGGCACGTAGGGAAGCCGGAACGTTTCCTTGAAGCCTTCGAGCAGCCGCGATTGCGATGCCGTTTCCGCCAGCTTGCGGCCATGCGCCTCGCGGGCATTGGCGACGACATGATCGACCAGATCGCGCTTCTCACCGCGCTGCGGCACCAGGATCGCCACCTTGTGCCCGGCCTTCTCGCCAAAAGCCGCCGCAAGCAGATCGATTTCCTCAACCGTTTCCGAAAGCAGGATCTGCCGCGGCACCGGCTTGTCGTCGTAGAACTGCGCCAGGAAGGCATTCAACACTTCGGCGCCCGAAAGCGACGGGTCGGCCTTCGGGAAATAGGCACGGTTGCCCCAGTTCTGCCCGGTGCGGAAGAAGAAGACCTGGATACAGGAAATGCCGCCCTCGTGGTGGATGGCGAACACATCGGCTTCCTCGACGCCGGCCGGATTGATGCCCTGGTGGCTCTGCACATGCGAAAGCGCAGCCAGCCTGTCTCGGAAGACGGCGGCGCGTTCGAAATCCAGATCCTCGGCCGCGGCGTTCATCTCCTCGGCCATATGCGCTTTGACGTTCTGGCTCTTGCCGGAGAGGAAGTCCTTCGCCTCCTGCACCAGTTCCGCATAGCCTGCATCGCTGATCTCATGCGTGCAGGGCCCGGAACAGCGCTTGATCTGGTAGAGCAGACAGGGCCGCGTGCGCGTTTCGAAAACGCTGTCGGCGCAGGTGCGGATCAGGAAGGCGCGCTGCAGCGAATTGATGGTGCGGCCGACGGCGCCAGCTGACGCGAAAGGGCCGAAATAGTCGCCCTTGCGGGCGCGGGCGCCGCGATGTTTGAAGATGGCCGGCGCGCGCTGATCGCCTGTGATGAGAATATAAGGAAACGACTTGTCGTCTCGCAGCAGCACATTGAAACGTGGTCGCAAGCGCTTGATCAGATTCGCTTCCAGCAACAGCGCTTCGGTTTCCGTGCGGGTGGTTACGAACTCCATGTTCGCGGTTTCGCGTACCATGCGGGCGATGCGGTTGGAATGCACCCGGCCCATGGCATAGTTGGCGACGCGCTTCTTCAGGTTCCGCGCCTTGCCGACATAGAGTACGTCGCCGGCCTCGTTGAACATGCGGTAGACGCCGGGATTGTTTGGCAGCCGCTTGACGAATTCGGCGATCAGTTCCGCGCCGCGAAGTCCGGTCTCGTTCTTGCCGCCCTCGTTCCAGTCGACGGGCGCAACGGGGGAGGCGGCGGCATCGCCCTCAACCTCGATGTCGTCTTCGATATCATCCGATTCGTCGTAGAGAATGCCGCCGTCAGGCAGCTTTCGTCCGTTCATTCCGCACTCTCCGCCACGTCAGGCGTTTCCCAGGCAAGATGCTGGCCGCCATCGAGCGCTATCATTTGGCCCGTGATCGATGGCGTGTCAAAAAGAAAGCGGACCGTGCGGCCGAATTCTTCGAGCCCCGGCGCCGCCTTCAATATGAGGCCGTCGATCTGCGCCTGAAAGTCCTCCTCGGTCTGCCGCACGCTGCGCACGGTCGGGCCGGGGCCGATCGCATTGACGCGGATGCGGGGCGCAAAACTCTGTGCCATCGTCTGCGTCGCGGTCCAAAGCGCCGCTTTCGACAGAGTATAAGAGTAGAAGCGCGGTGTGAGGGCCCAGACACGCTGGTCGACCACGTTTACGATGAGGCCCTGATAGGGTTCAGGCAATTGCCGGACGAAATCGGCGGCAAGGATAGACGGGGCGCGTACATGCACCGCGAAATGCGCCTCGAAGGCTTCTGCATCGAAATGGCCGGCGGAATCACCGAGAAAGGCTGAGGCATTATTGACCAGCAGATCGAGCGGACCGAGTGCATCTGTAGCCCTTTTGACAAGGCTTGACGTCTCGTCCAAATTTTGCAGATCAGCCTTGATCGCAATTGCCTTTCGGCCCTTTTGCTGCAATTTCGCCACAATTTCCGCTGCCTCGGCGAAGGATTGATTGGCATGCAGCGCCACGGCAAAGCCATGAGCCGACAAATCCTCTGCGATGGCCCGGCCTATTCTTTTTGAGGCGCCGGTTATCAATGCCGTGCGTAGTTTTTCCTGGCCCAAGAGATCGCCTTTAGCTCGTAGTTACCTGACCGGTGATCATATAGGGCTTCGATACACCATATGAAAAGGTGCCCAGGCAGATAACGTTCTTGAAGTGATTTATGTAAAGCTTGAGATGTATTTAGATTAAAATAAGTATACACGCTTTAACCATTGGTTATGGTTAACAATTCATCTGTTGCGGTGAAGCAACATCGAAATTCAGCCATGTCTGTGCCACAATGATATCATATTTTGGCTCTTCCAATTCCTCATTTGCACTCCAATTTCGACCTCGATCCGGGAGGGATTTGTTTTAATTGCTCGTGACGCTTCGAAGTCAAAGACAGTAGATGAGGCACACGGGACTGATAAGGAGAAAAGTATGCGTACTCTCGTAACGACCCTCATGGTCTCCGCTCTCGCCCTCGGCGGTTTCACTGCGGCTCACGCTGCCGACGCCGTTGAGCAGATTCCGCAGCCGCCCGTCGCACAGGACGTAGCTCCGCCGGTCAACAACTGGTCTGGCTTCTACATCGGTGGTGCAGGCGACTGGAACAAGGGCCACTTTACCCGCAACGGTAACGCTTACGGCTTCGGCGGCCAGGCTTTCACCGGCTACAACTGGCAGCAGGGCCAGATCGTATACGGTGTTGAAGCTGACCTCGGCTACTCCGGCGCTGACGCTACCCGCAACGGCCTGACCGCCAAGAACGGCGTCAACGGCTCTGTCCGCGCCCGTCTCGGCTACGACTTCAACCCCTTCATGCTGTACGGCACGGCCGGTCTGGCACTCGGCCAGAACAAGCTCTCCGACGCTACCTCGTCTGAAAGCAGAACGGCAGTTGGCTACACCGTCGGTGCTGGTGCTGAAACCTTCATCACCAACAACATCACGGCTCGCCTCGAGTACCGTTACACGGACTACGGCAAGAAGACCTTCAACCTCGACTCCGGCAGCTTCTCGCGCGGTTACGACGAGCAGAGCGTCAAGGTCGGTATCGGCGTCAAGTTCTAATTACTTGCCGATATGGAATGAAGAAAGAGCCGAGAGGAAACTCCCGGCTCTTTCTGTTTGAGCACTATGCCAAAGGCGATAACGGCGTCCGATCTCGTCGTGCCGCCGTACCGATGCACTCGATGAGATTTTACTGAGCGCGTGGCTTCATCGCTTGATAATCCGGGAAATGCTTCTCGAACTCACGCTCCCACTCGATCAGCCCGGTAAAGTCCGCTTCCCACTGGCCCTCGAAGCGCAGGTGCAAATAGCCGATGAGGGCGGCGAATGCGAAATGCCCAGCATGCAGTTTCTTGCCGATCTTCGGCGGCTCGGCGTCGAGATGGGTGAGCGCGCGCGCTACCTTCGTCCACTGCCGGTCGATCCAGGGCTGGTGCTGCTTTTCAGGCTCGCGAACGCGCCGTTCGTAGACGATCGACAAAAGGCACTCGTTGGTACCGTCGCATAGCGCTTCCAGAACCTCGACTTCCGTGCGTTTGCTTTTCTTGGTCGGATAGAACTTGCCCTTGCGCCGGTGGAAGTAATGCATGATCGCGCGGCTGTCGAAAATGGCGTCGCCCTCGTCGGTCAGCAGCGTCGGGATCTTGCCGAGCGGATTGTTGTCGATGAGGAGCGATGGCCCGGCATTCGTATCGACATGGATTTCTTCAAGCTTGATGCCGAAATGGCGCGCCGCCATGCGCACCTTGCTGGAGAAAGGGGAGGCGGGCGCGCAGAGAAGTCTCATGGATCACCTGTGGATGTGCTGGAGCCTGATGAAAAAAGTGTAAGCGGTTTTCGGACGACGTCCCGCTCCGCCTATTTGATTCTAGAGCGAATTCAATGTTCGCCGCGCAGCCAGAAGGCGCGCTGCGAGGCGAAGCGGTCCTGCGCCAGCATATCCTTCAACGCGGGCAGCAGCGCATGTAGCTCATCTTTCAACGTGAAAGGCGGATTGACGATAATGAGGCCTGAGCCGGTAAGCCCGGTGAAACCGCGATCGCTTTTGATGGTCAACTCGGCACAGAGCATCTTCGGAATTTCGAGCGCCTGCAATGCTTCATGAAACTGCTTGATCGGCGCATCCTTCTTGATCGGATACCAGAGGCAATAGGTGCCGCCAGGAAAACGGCGCCAGGCTTTCGCCAGGCCGTCGACCAGTCGTTCATATTCGCCTTCCTCTTCGAAAGGCGGGTCGACGAGCACGATACCGCGCTTTTCCTTCGGCGGCAGATGCGCGCCAAGCGCCAGCCAGCCGTCCAGCTCGGTGATGCGGGCGTGATGATCACCTTCGAACAGCCGGTGAAGCCGCTGAAAATCGTCCGGATGCAGTTCCATGGCCGAAAGCCGGTCCTGAGGCCGAAACAGCATGCGGGCGAGTTTCGGCGAGCCGGGATAGAGCCGGACGCCGCCTTCTGGGTTCAGCTCGCGAATGGCGGTGAGATAGGGCTCCAGCAGTTCGGCGACCTGCGGCACGAGTTCCGCCTCCAGCACCCTGCCGATGCCGTCGCGCCATTCGCCCGTCTTCTGCGCCTCTTCCGATGAGAGATCGTAAAGCCCGATGCCTGCATGCGTGTCGAGAACGCGAAAGGCCTTGTCCTTATTCTGCATGTAGCGGACGAGGCGCGCGAGAACGGCGTGTTTCAAGACATCGGCAAAATTGCCCGCGTGGTAGATGTGCCGATAGTTCATCGTCGTTGAAGTCCGCATGAATTGTTGAGATGGGCCGGATTGTCTCTAGTGGCCGGTCCCTGCTTGAAATATACAAACCTCATGAACATTGCGACCCCCATCCAAGCCAAATCGCGCATCGGCCACACCGCCTGTCCGCACGACTGTCCCTCGACCTGCGCGCTGGAGGTCGATCTGACTGAAGACGGCAGGATCGGCCGGGTGCGCGGTGCCAACGACCACTCTTACACGTCAGGCGTCATCTGCGCCAAGGTCGCGCGCTACGCCGAGCGCCTCTATCACCCCGATCGGCTGATGAAGCCGTTGCGCCGCGCCGGCGCCAAGGGCGAGGGGCGCTGGCAGGAACTTTCCTGGGACGACGCGCTTAACGAAATCGCCGAAGCCTTTGTGAGGGCGGAAGCCAAGGATGGCAGCGAGGCGATCTGGCCTTATTTCTACGCCGGCACGATGGGCTGGGTGCAGCGCGATTCCATCGAGCGGCTGCGCCATGCCAAGCGCTATTCCGGCTTCTTCTCGTCGATCTGCACCAATCCGGCCTGGACCGGCTTCACCATGGCGACGGGCGTCCTGCGCGGTCCCGATCCGCGCGAGATGGGCCGTACCGATTGCGTCGTCATCTGGGGTACGAATGCTGTGGCAACCCAGGTCAACGTCATGACCCATGCGGTGAAGTCCCGCAAGGAGCGCGGCGCCAAGATCGTTGTTGTCGACATCTACGACAACCCGACGATGAAGCAGGCCGATATGGCGCTGATCGTCAAGCCGGGCACGGATGCGGCGCTTGCCTGCGCCGTCATGCATATTGCCTTCCGCGATGGCTATGCCGACCGCGCCTATATGGCCAAATATGCCGATGATCCCACAGGCCTCGAAGAACATCTGAAGGCGAAGACGCCGGCATGGGCGGCAGATATCACCGGCCTTTCGGTCGACGAGATCGAAACCTTCGCCAAGCTCGTGGGAACGACGAAGAAGACCTACTTCCGCCTCGGCTACGGCTTCACCCGCCAGCGCAACGGCGCGATCGCCATGCATGCGGCAGCGTCGATCGCCACCGTTCTCGGCTCGTGGCAATATGAAGGCGGTGGCGCCTTTCATTCGAACAGCGATATCTTCCGCATGGACGCGAGCGAACTGACCGGCCGAGCCATGAAGGATATGGATATCCGCATGATCGACCAGTCGCAGATCGGCCGCGCCTTGACCGGCGATGCCGTGGCGTTGCGCCATCGCGGTCCTGTCACGGCCATGCTGATCCAGAACACCAATCCGGTGAACATCGCGCCGGAACAGCGGCTGGTGAAGCGCGGTTTCGCCCGTTCCGATCTCTTCGTTGCCGTACACGAGCAGTTCATGACCGATACAGCCGAGATGGCGGATATCGTCATCCCCGCCACCATGTTCGTCGAGCATGACGACATCTACCGCGCCGGCGGCCAGAACCACATCCTTCTCGGCCCGAAGCTTGTCGAGCCGCCGCCAACCGTGCGCAGCAATCTTTTCGTCATCGAGGAACTGGCCAAACGCCTTGGCATCGCAGATCGTCCGGGCTTCGGCTTCTCTGCCCGCGAGATGATCGACAGGGTTCTATCGAGAAGCGGCTTGCCGGATTACGATTATTTTCTCGAGAACAAATGGTTCGACCGCCAGCCCGATTTCGATGATGCCCATTTCATCAATGGGTTCGCCCATCCTGACGGCAAGTTCCGCTTTCGTCCGGATTGGACCAACCAGCCGGCGCCGAATCGCCCACCTGCCTCTGTCGGCCTACTTGGGCCGCACGTCGAGTTGCCGGAGTTTCCGGATCAGGTCGATGTCATCGAGGTGGCTGATCCCGAGCATCCGTTCCGGCTTGCGACTTCGCCATCGCGCAACTTCCTGAATTCGAGCTTTTCGGAAACCAAGACCTCGCGGCAGAAGGAAGGTCGTCCCGAAGTAATGATCAATCCGGCCGATGCCGAAGCGCTTGATATTGCCCCTGGCGAACTGGTTCGCGTCGGCAATGGAAGAGGCGATATTCGCATCCATGCCCGCGTGACGACGGAAGTGAAGCCGGGCGTCCTGATCGCCGAAGGCTTGTGGCCGAATAAGGCCCATGTCGATGGCGAGGGCATCAACGTGCTCACCGGCGCCGATCCGGTCGCACCCTATGGCGGCGCGGCTGTCCATGACAACAAGGTATGGCTCCGTAAGGATATGGCATGACTAAATTCGAAAAGGCGAAAGCCGAAATCGCCGGCGAAAAGACACTGGCGGATCAATGGACGCGGCTGAGCAGCTTCGATCTCGACTACACGGATTCGCAGGGCGAAAAGCACCGCCTGAAACGCGAAGTCTATCATCGCACACCGGCCGCCTGCATTCTGCTTTATGATCCCAAGCGGGAAACGGTGGTGCTCGTTCGGCAGTTCCGTCTGCCGGCCCAGCTTACAGGCGAACCTGCCTGGATGCTGGAAGTGCCCGCCGGCCTGCTTGACGGCGACGATCCGGAGGCAGCCATCCGCCGCGAGGCCATGGAAGAGACCGGCTTTCGCGTGCGCGACGTCCGCTTCCTTTTCAAGGCGCTGACGTCTCCAGGCGCGATCACCGAGATTCTCCACTTCTTCGCCGCCGTGATCGATACATCCGACCGTATCGCCGAAGGCGGTGGGCTTGCCGAGGAGCACGAGGATATCGAGGTTCTGGAGGTGCGCCTGTCTGACGCGATGGCAATGATCGAGAGCGGCGATATCTATGACGCCAAGACGATCATGCTGCTGCAATGGGCAACGTTGAACGTCGCGACTTTGCGATAGAGGCTGAGTGATCGGGAGCTTTGGTGAAAACTCAGCTCCTCATTCATCACAATGTCACGAATCGAGCTTACCGGGGCGTGCTGGCCGGAAACATTCGAATGTTTCTGCGCCTCCTTCGATCATGGACGTTGTTTCAGGAGAAAGCCGATGTGGCTCAGCAATTTCACGCTCGTTCTTCCCAATGAAGTCGTCGAAAATGGCGCGGTGCGCGTCGAGGACGGCGTGATTGCCGAAATCCGCTCCGAGCCGGTGGAGGGGCCGACCTTCGATGGTGGGGGTCGCCTGCTGATGCCCGGCTTCGTCGATCTGCACTGCGATATGATCGAGCGCGAAATCGCACCGCGGCCGAATGCAATGATGCCGATCGATTTCGGCATTCACGAGCTGGACAAGAAGTTGGCGGCAGCCGGCGTCACCACCGCCTTCGCGGCACTCTCCTTTGCGACCGAAAGCGTCTACGGTCATGTCCGTTCGCTCGAAACCACCTCCGCTGTTATCCGCGGTATCGGCAGTCTGCGCGATGAACTCCTGATCGATCATCGCGTCCATGCCCGCTACGAAATCACCAATCTCGGCGCAGCTCCGACCCTGGAGCGGTTGCTGGAGGAGGGCTCCGTCGACATGGTCTCCCTGACCGACCATACGCCGGGGCAGGGCCAGTATAACGACATCGAAAGCTACATCCGCAGCATGTCCGAGCGTCGCTCCATGTCTCGTGAGGCGGCCGAAGACATCGTGGCGACACGCATCGCGCAGCGTCAGGATCCGGAGATCGAACGCAAGCTGCACGACGTCGTAGCACTATCGCTGAGGCATAAGCTTTCGCTGGCGTCGCATGACGACGACAGCGCCGAGAAGGTGGCGGCGATGCACGATCTCGGCGTGACGATCAGCGAGTTTCCCGTCACTGGCCCGGCTGCCGAAGAAGCATGCCGCCGTGGTCTCTGGACGCTCATGGGTGCGCCGAACGCGCTACGCGGCCAGTCGATGTCCGGCAATCTCAGCGCACTGGATGCGGCCCGCGCCGGCTTGCTTGGCGTTATCGCAGCCGACTATCACCCCGCCGCCTTCGTGCCGGCGATCTTCAAGGTTGCGGATGTCGCAAGCGGTGGCCTGCCGGCGGCAGTCGCGATGGCAAGCTCGAATGCTGCCCGCTCGGCCGGTCTGATGGATCGCGGTGAAATTGCTGTCGGTCAGCTCGCCGATCTGGTCACCGTCGAACCCGGTTCGGTTCATCGCATCCGCGCAACCTTCCGTGGCGGCCGCATTGTCTATAGCGACGGCACGCTGCATCCGCTGATGGCAATGGCGGCTTGAAAGCTAGCTCGCGTCACCAAGCAGTGACACGATCTGCCGCCCCTGGGCGGCAGATGTCTCGGCGAGGCTCACGGCCTTGCCGTCTTCCATCCTGACTTTGCCTTCCGCCACCAGCCGCAACGACTGCGGATAGATCTGGTGCTCGACCGTGAGGACCCGGGCGGCGAGGCTGTCGGCGGTGTCATTGTTCAGCACTGGCACCACGGCCTGGCCGACGACGGGGCCTTCATCCATGCCCTCGGTGACGAAGTGCACAGTGCAACCGGCGACGCGCATCCCGGCGTCGATGGCGCGCTGATGCGTGTGCAGGCCGGGGAAAAGCGGCAGCAACGACGGATGAATATTGATGATCCGCCCTTCGTAGGCCTGGATGAAGCGGCCGGAGAGCAGCCGCATATAGCCGGCGAGGCAGATTATGTCGGGGGAGAGGGCTTCCAGCTGTGCAAGGATCGCCTCTTCATGGGCTTCCTTGCTGGCAAACTCCTTGCGCACGAACGCGAAGGTGGCAATGCCTTCCGCGGCTGCTTTCGCAAGTCCGCCGGCATCCGCCTTGTCGGAGATGACGCCGACGATCTCGGCCGGGTAGTCGGCCTCCGCCGTTGCCTTCAAAAGCGCCAGCATGTTGGAGCCGCCGCCCGAGATGAAGACGACGACGCGTTTGCGCGGCGTGGTCATAGAGCCAGCGTGCCCTTATAGACGGTGCCGTGCGCGCCTTCTTCGCGAGCGATCATACGGCCGAGCGTAACGACCGCTTCGCCTTCGGCCTCAAGCGCGGCCTTCACGGTCGTGACGTTTTCCGGAGCGACGACGACGATCATGCCGATGCCGCAATTAAAGGTGCGCAACATTTCCTTGGCTTCGACACCGCCGACCTTGGCAAGCCATGAGAAGACCGGCGGCACCTTGACGGCCGTCAGATCGATTTCAGCAGCCAGATGCTTCGGCAGCACGCGCGGAATGTTCTCCGGGAAGCCGCCGCCGGTGATGTGGGCGAGCGCCTTCAGTGCATGGGTTTCGCGGATGGCCTTGAGCAGCGGCTTCACATAGATGCGTGTCGGTGTGAGCAGCGCTTCGCCCAGCGCCTTGCCTTCGGCGAAGGGAGCCGGTGCATCCCAGCCGAGGCCGGAAAGCTCGACGATCTTGCGCACCAGCGAGAAGCCGTTGGAATGAACGCCTGACGAGGCGAGGCCGAGAATGATGTCGCCTTCGGCAATATCGCCTGACGGCAGCAGCTGGCCGCGTTCGGCTGCGCCGACGGCAAAGCCCGCCAGATCGTAATCACCATGCGAATACATGCCCGGCATTTCCGCCGTCTCGCCGCCGATCAGCGCACAACCCGCATCGCGGCAGCCGGCAGCAATACCGCCGACGATCGCTGCACCCTGATCAGGATCGAGCTTGCCGGTGGCGAAGTAATCGAGGAAGAACAGCGGCTCTGCGCCCTGGACGACCAGATCGTTGACGCACATGGCGACTAGGTCGATGCCGACCGTGTCGTGATAGTTCGCGTCGATCGCGATCTTGAGCTTGGTGCCGACGCCGTCATTGGCAGCGACCAGAACGGGATCGGTAAAGCCTGCGGCCTTGAGGTCGAAGAGGCCGCCGAAGCCGCCGATTTCGCCGTCCGCACCCGGCCGGCGCGTCGAACGGACGGCAGGCTTGATCTTTTCGACGAGCAGGTTGCCGGCATCGATATCGACGCCCGCGTCGCTATAGGTCAGACCGTTTTTTCCAGACTGGCTCATGCTTCCGCCTCCGATGGCCGCCTGTCCATTATGACAGGGCTTTCATCGGGTCGCCATTGCATGATAGGGGCCGTTATGCAAGGCGCAAGCGCCGCAAACACCGCGATTTTCCCCGCTTCCCATCGTCTGGCGCAGATTTCCGGCCTCAGGCTTGACCATAATTGCGGCATCATCCTATGTCCTAAGCACAACAGCAGGTGGGCCGGAAACAACGGGGAAGTCGATGGAGCAAAAGGTCAGCGGGGCCAGCCTCAAGCGCCAAGTTACGTTCTGGGTGATCGTATTCGTCGCTTTTGTCAGCTTTCTTTATGTCTTCAGCACTATTCTGCTGCCGTTTATTGCCGGCATGGCCGTCGCCTATTTTCTCGATCCCGTTGCAGACCGGCTGGAGCGGTTCGGCCTCAGCCGCCTCATGGCGACGGTGGTGATCCTCTTTTCTTTCCTGCTGATCTTCGCGCTGGCGCTGACGATCTTCATTCCGATCATCATCAACCAGTTCAACGATTTCATCCAGCATATTCCGTCTTATGTGCAGCAGATACAGCAGCTGATCGCCAAGGCGCAGACGATGGTGCTGCCCGACTGGATCCGCAATCAGCTCGGCGCGATCAAGGATAATTTCTCCAGCATCATGTCCGAAGGGTTGAGCTTCGTCGGAGGGTTGTTTGCGCAGCTCTGGAGCTCCGGCAAGGCGCTGGTCAATGTGATCTCGCTGCTGGTCGTCACGCCGGTCGTCGCCTTCTATATGTTGCTCGACTGGGACAGGATGATTGCGAAGGTGGATGACTGGATCCCACGCGATCACGTCGCGACCGTCCGCCAGATCGCCCGCGAGATCGACCAGGCCATTGCCGGCTTCATCCGGGGACAGGGCTCGCTCTGCATCATTCTTGGCGTGTATTACGGCGTCGGCCTCTCGCTCGTCGGCTTGAACTTCGGTCTTCTGATCGGCCTGTTCGCCGGCATGATCAGCTTCATTCCCTATGTCGGTTCGATGGTCGGCCTCGTTCTGGCCGTCGGCGTTGCGCTCGTTCAGTTCTGGCCCGACTATCTCTGGGTCGGCCTGACGCTGGTCGTCTTCTTCACCGGCCAGTTCCTGGAGGGCAACGTGCTGCAGCCGAAGCTCGTCGGCGAAAGCGTCGGCCTGCATCCGGTCTGGCTGATGTTCGCCCTTTTCGCCTTCGGCGCGCTCTTCGGTTTCGTTGGGCTGCTCATCGCAGTTCCGGCTGCCGCGGCCTGTGGTGTCCTTGTCCGCTTTGCCCTTTCGCGGTACCTTCAGAGCGAACTTTACCACGGACGCTCGGAGGCGGGCAGGGCGCGCAGAGCCAAGGCCGGCAAACCCGAGAATAACTAGACATGACCGACGCAAAGAATGCTGATTTGAGGCGCAGGGCCGCCGAACAGCTGCCCTTGGCCTTTACACACGATCCGGCTAGCGGCCGCGACGACCTGCTGGTTGCTGACCCTTTGACTGCCGCGGTGAGGATCGTCGATTCCTGGCCTAACTGGCCGTCGCCTGTCGTCATACTGGCCGGTCCGGTCGGTTCGGGAAAATCGCACCTTGCCAGCATCTGGAGCGAGCGATGCGACGCGACTCCGATTCATCCGGTGGTGGGGTCCGATGCCGCAGTCGCGGCTGCGAACGGCCCGGTCGTCTTCGAGGATGTGGATCGGCTGGGGTTTGACGATACTGAACTTTTCCACGTCATCAACAGCGTCCGGGAAAACGGCACCAGCCTTTTGATGACGAGCCGGCTTTGGCCGATGTCCTGGCCGGTGACGCTGCCCGACCTGCGTTCGCGTCTGAAAGCGGCGACCGTGGTCGAGATCGGCGAGCCGGACGAAGAATTGCTGTCGCAGATCATCGTAAAGCTCTTCGCCGACCGCCAGCTTTATATCGATGACAAACTTGTCCTTTATATCGTCAACCGGATGGAGCGCTCCATGAATGCAGCGCAGCTGATCGTCGACCGTCTGGACAGGCTGGCGCTGGGGCGGGGGACAAGGATCACACGCGTATTGGCTGCAGAAGTGCTGGACGAGCTAGGGAGTGCTTCTCGGCCAGATTGAGTTGATACCGAACTGTCACAGTTCCGTCGTCAAACTGATATACGTGGCACAGGATTAGATAGAGGGTAGGTGGAACATGGACTCGGCACTCACGGAACATCAGGACGCCAGCCAGGGAGCTTCGGAGGAGGCCGCGATCAATCCGTTGCTGACCAGCCCCGAACGCTTCATCAACCGCGAATTTTCCTGGCTGCAGTTCAATCGCCGCGTCCTTGAGGAAACGCTGAACACGGCGCATCCCCTGCTGGAGCGTGTGCGCTTCCTCTCGATCTCTGCTGCCAACCTCGACGAATTCTTCATGGTGCGTGTTGCCGGCCTCGAAGGCCAAGTCCGCCAGAAGATTTTGGTGCGCACGCCGGACGGCAAGACGCCGGCCGAGCAGCTAGACGATATCCTGCGCGAGATCGACAACCTGCAGATGGAGCAGCAGGCTTCGCTCGCCGTCCTGCAGCAATATCTCGCCAAGGAAGATATTCTGATCGTCCGCCCGGCCGCTCTTTCCGACACGGATCGGCAGTGGCTCCATACCGAGTTCGAACAGGCGATCTTCCCGGTTCTGACGCCGCTCTCCATCGACCCGGCGCATCCGTTCCCCTTCATTCCGAACCTCGGCTTCTCGATCGCGCTGCAGCTGAAGAGCATGAACGGCCGCGAGCCGATGACGGCACTGCTTCGCCTGCCGCCGGCTCTTGACCGCTTCGTCCGCCTGCCGGATGCGAGCAATGTCATCCGCTACATTACGCTCGAAGATGTGGTGAACATATTCATCCACCGGCTCTATCCCGGCTATGAAGTGCAGGGCTCTGGTACGTTCCGCATCATCCGCGACAGCGATATTGAAGTCGAGGAAGAGGCCGAAGACCTGGTGCGTTTCTTCGAGACCGCATTGAAGCGGCGCCGCCGCGGCTCGGTGATCCGCATCGAGACCGATTCCGAAATGCCGCTCGAGCTTCGCCAGTTCGTGGTGGAATCGCTGAACGTGCCGGAAAACCGCATTGCGGTTCTGCCCGGCTTGCTGGCGCTCAATACGCTGTCTGAAATCTGCAAGGCGCCGCGCGACGATCTGCGCTTCGAGCCCTACAATGCGCGATTTCCTGAGCGTGTCCGCGAACATGCGGGCGATTGCTTCGCCGCCATCCGCGAAAAGGACATGGTGGTCCACCACCCCTACGAGTCCTTCGACGTGGTGGTCCAGTTCCTTCTCCAGGCTGCTAGGGATCCTGATGTTCTGGCGATAAAGCAGACGCTTTACCGCACGTCGAACGACAGCCCCATCGTTCGCGCGCTGATCGATGCCGCCGATCTCGGTAAATCGGTTACGGCACTGGTGGAATTGAAGGCCCGCTTCGACGAAGAGGCGAACATCCGCTGGGCGCGCGATCTGGAGCGCGCCGGCGTTCAGGTCGTCTTCGGCTTCATCGAACTCAAGACGCATTCGAAGATGTCCATGGTCGTGCGCCGCGAAGACGGCAAGCTGCGGACCTATTGCCATCTCGGCACCGGTAACTACCATCCGGTCACCGCCAAGATCTATACCGACCTCTCCTACTTTACCTGCGATCCGAAGATCGCCCATGACATGGCAAATATCTTCAACTTCATCACCGGCTATGGCGAGCCGGAGCAGGACATGAAGATCGCGGTTTCGCCTTACACGCTCCGTACCCGCATCCTCCAGCATATCGAGGGCGAGATCGAGCACGCCAAGAACGGCCAGCCGGCGGCGATCTGGATGAAGATGAATTCGCTCGTCGATCCCGAGATCATCGACGCGCTCTATCGTGCCAGCAATGCGGGCGTCGAGATCGACCTCGTCGTGCGCGGCATCTGCTGCCTGCGTCCGCAGGTGCTGGGTCTTTCGGAAAAGATCCGCGTCAAGTCGATCATAGGCCGCTTCCTCGAGCATAGCCGTATCTTCTGCTTCGGCAACGGTCAGGGCCTGCCGTCGGAGAAGGCGCTGGTCTATATCGGCTCGGCCGACATGATGCCGAGAAACCTCGATCGTCGCGTCGAAACCTTGGTGCCGCTCACCAACAAGACGGTGCACGAGCAGGTGCTTTCACAGATCATGCTGGGCAATATCATTGACAATCAACAGAGCTACGAGATATTGCCGGACGGTACTTCAAGGCGCATGGAAGTGCGCCAGGGAAAAGAGCCATTCAATGCGCAGCAGTATTTCATGACGAATCCCAGCCTTTCCGGCCGTGGTGAAGCCTTGAAATCCAGTGCGCCGAAACTGATCGCTGGGCTGTTGTCGGGCCGCAACAAATAAACTGGACCTGCATGGTTGAATCAGAAGCCCAGGGGCGCCTTCCCGGTATTGCCCCTGTCTCCGTTGTCGATATCGGATCGAATTCGGTCCGTCTCGTCGTCTATGAAGGCCATTCGCGGTCTCCGACCATTCTTTTCAACGAGAAGGTGCTTTGCGGCCTCGGCAAGGGCATAGCGCTGACCGGAAAGATGGATGAGGAAAGCGTGGCGCGGGCGCTTGCCGCCTTGCATCGCTTCAAGGCGCTCTCCGATCAGGCTCGTGCCTCGACCATCTATGTGCTCGCGACCGCAGCGGCTCGCGAGGCCAGCAACGGCCCAGAATTTATCCATCAGGCCGAAACGATCCTGCAACGTAAGGTGCGGGTACTCTCGGGCGAGGAAGAGGCGCGCTTTTCCGCGCTCGGCATCATCAGCGGCTTCTTCCATCCGGATGGTATCGCCGGCGATCTCGGCGGCGGCTCGCTGGAATTGATCGACATCAAGGATCGCGAGTTCGGCAAAGGCATCACGCTGCCGCTCGGCGGCCTGCGCCTGTCCGAATATGCCGGCGGCTCGATCGAGAAGGCACGCGGCTTCGCGCGCAAGCACGTCAAGACGGCCAAGCTTCTGAGCAAGGGCGAGGGCCGTACCTTCTACGCCGTTGGCGGCACATGGCGAAATATCGCCAAGCTGCACATGGAAATCCGCAAATATCCGCTGCACATGATGCAGGGCTATGAAGTGCAGCTCGACGAGATGCTGCGCTTCCTGGATCAGATCGTCGAATCGAAAGATTCGAAGGATCCGGCCTTCCAAGCCGTTTCCAAGCATCGCCGTTTGCTGCTGCCGTTCGGTGCCGTCGCCATGCGCGAAGTGCTGACGGCCATGAAGCCATCAATCATTTCCTTTTCCGCACAGGGCGTGCGCGAAGGCTATCTCTATTCGTTGCTGACGGAGGCGGAGCGCCATAGCGATCCGCTGCTGGTCGCAGCGGGAGAGCTCGCCATCCTGCGTGCCCGTTCGCCGGAGCATGCCCGCGAGCTTGCGGATTGGACCGGTCGCATGATGCCGTTCTTCGGGATCACCGAGACGGAGGAGGAGAGCCGCTATCGCCAGGCAGCATGTCTGCTCGCTGACATCAGCTGGCGCGCCCACCCCGACTATCGCGGCCTGCAGGCGCTGAACATCATCGCCCATACCTCCTTCGTCGGCATCACCCATGCCGGCCGCGCATTTGTGGCGCTCGCCAACTATTATCGCTTCGAAGGCCTGCATGATGATGGTGCGACCGAGCCGCTGGCTACCATCGCCACGTCGCTATACATCGAGCGCGCCAAGCTTCTCGGCGGTCTGCTGCGCGTCGTCTATCTGTTTTCGGCGTCGATGCCGGGCATAGTGCGCAACCTGTCATTCCGTCGCTCGGCTAACCCGGATCTGGATCTCGAATTCGTCGTTCCGGCTGAATATCACGATTTTGCCGGTGAGAGGCTGGACGGGCGGCTGCAGCAGCTCGGCAAGCTCACGAACCGCCGGCTGGCCTTCTGCTTCGAATAAATCTGCCTGCTTTCGCAGGTTCAGAGCCTCTCCCCGCGCAGCAGGGAGAGGCGGTTTCGTTGCGGCTTACTTCGCGTTCAGGAAGTCGCCAACTTCGAGCAGGCTGAATTCGTTATCGTCGGCCTTGTTGACGGCGCGGCCTGCGGAGAAGGGCAGGTTGTTGTCGTTGCCGATGATAATATGGGTGGCGTCGACGCGGTCGACATTCTCGATGGTGATGAAAGGCATGTCGTAGAAGCCTTCGCCACCGCCCTGACGACGCTTATGGTCCGGATCCTCGATCCGCATCAGGTCGATATAGCCGATCTTGCGAACGGACTTACCGACATTGGCGTCGCTGAATTCGATCTTGTAGACGCGCTTGAGCTCGGCCGGAGCTTCGAAGCAATCGGGCTTCGGCTGCTTGGGATCGGCGCAAGCCTTGTCCTTGGTGCCGGCACCATTATCGCGCTCGATAACGAGAGCCGTCTTTTCGTCAAGCATGTTGAAATCGCCGATGGCGAGGCCCTTGTCGGCGAAAGGATACAGCCAGCTGCGGCCGGTCCAACTCTTGGAGGCGACGTCGAACTCGATGACGCGAATGGCCGTCTTGCCTTCGACGTTTTCAACCTGGCCGTCTTCCTTGTAGATCGGGCCTTCGAGCATACCGTAGAGCTTGGAGCCATCCTTCGACATGGCAAGGCCCTCGAAGCCGCCCGAGCGCTTCAGATTGAAGGCGGGCATCTTCTGTGTCGGGTTGCCCGGCAGCTGCAGCAGCGGGTTATCGGGAGACATGACCGACTTGCCGTCGACCGTCGTTGCGAAGACGTCCGTCAGCTGGCCATTGGTGTCGAACTTCAGCAAATAGGGGCCGAATTCTTCACCGATCCAGAATCCGTCGGCAACAGGCTGGATCGATTCGATGTCGAAATCAGCGCCGGTCAGATAGCGCTTGTCCGCGCCTTCCATAACGATCGGGAAGGGAGCCTTCTTATTCGGGTCGGACAGGAACAGGTTCTTGACCACTTCGACCTTGCCGCTGTCCCAATCGAACTTGAGCTGGTGCAGGAAGAGCATGGCGTCGCTGGAGTTCTGCTTGGTGCCGAAGCCGTTGTCGGAGAGCGTCCAGAAGGTGCCGTCGGGCATGGTCTTGATCCCGGAGAAACCCTGGATCGGCTGGCCGGCGAAAGGCAGCTTGATGTCGGTGACGCGAGCACCATCCTTGCCCGCGATGGAGCTGAGCGCTTCGGTACGCTTGCGGTCCGGCGTAGTGAATTTACCGGAGGTTTTCAGGAATTCCGCTGCGTCGGCAGGGGCGGCGGCGACTGTATTGGCCGGCAGGATCGCCTGTCCAACGAGCTTTGCCTTGAACTGCTGCTCATCTGCCTGAGCCGATGCAGTGAGCAGAATAAAGAGTGCCGTGGAGGCGGAAAGAATTTTGGTCATTATGTCACCTGGTTGGTGGGATTGGCGAAAACATCCTCCGCTTAGCAGGTGAGCTGTGTCGGCGAATTAACGCCTAGGTGAAGTTTTGGTGACTGTGGACAACCCATAGGGTGTGAAGCTCGGGCGCGCATCGGCCCGATGATACAGCCAAAGATCTCTATGACTTACGATCTACCGTTGGCGGCCTTCAGCGCTTGCCGGTCTTGCGTATGCAGCGCGATGACACCGAGATGCTGATCGCGACCGCGCACGGCGTGCTCACCCAGCTCTTCCTTGATGATTGCTTCGGGAAGGTCGAGCCTTGCGGCCAGATCGCTCGAAATCAGCACCTGACGCTCCAGTGTCTTGCAGAGCGTTTCAAGCCTGGCGGCGGTGTTCACCGTGTCGCCGAAATAGGCGATCTTGTGATGATCGACGCCGATTTCTGCCGTGACGATGCTGCCGCCGTGCAGCGCGGCGCGCAGACGCGGCACTCTGCCATAGGACTTCAGCCAGGTTTCGGAATTTGCCTCGATATCGTTGAGGATATTGAAGACGCAGCGGACGCAGTTGGCGTTCTTCAGGCCGCGGCGAAGTGGCCAGGTGATCAGCGCGGCATCGCCGATATAGTCGTCGATAGCGCCCTTGTGCCGACGCACCGGCTCGGCCATCGCGGCAAACACTGCACCCAGAAACGCCTGCGTCTTCAGATCCCCATGTTCCTCCGCAAAGGCGGTGGAGCCGACGAGATCGATGAACAGGAAAACGCGCTCTTCCTGCGTCGGGTTGCGATACCGCCCGGTCAAGAGGCTGAGGAAGACATCGCGACCGAGGAGTTCCCGCACGCGGCCGACGAAGATGATCACGGCAGTCACCAGGACGGCGTATAAATAGACGTCGAACTTCAGCAGGGTGAGGTCTTCCCATGAGCCATCGACCAGGCCGAGCAGCTTCAGCAGGCTGCCCGCCATCGCATAGCCGACGCTCATCAGAAGAAAATCGACGATCAGCGACGAAAGGATGAAGGCAGGTGTCGGCAGCCGGTGCACCCAGACGTTCAGCCTCGGCAGGATCATTCGGCGCTCGAAGGCCAGCAGCGGCATGCCGCAGAACAGCGCGAAGATTGCGCCGATATACATCGGCGCCTGCGGGAAGAACATCACGCCGTAGATCACGCCGGTCGAGGCGACAAGCAGTGATGACAAAAGCCAGGTACGCATCGAATGGAGAATGCCCATTCACCTATTCCGCCGAGAAGCGACGCCTGTCATCGACGCGGGATTGCGCCGGGAAACCGAAACGTCATCGAACATAACGACTGCGTAAGACGTTCATTCCACGAGATTTGCGGCGCGATCATGATGGCGGCCAGCGTCTCGATGTGCGAATCATACGCAATCACGAGACGCTGTGGAAGGAGAATGTCGCTATTATAGGGCGACGGTTTCGATCCGCTTTCCGACGAAGCGCAATGCCACATGGCCCTGGATCAGCTGCAGGGCAATTTCGCCGAAGAGATCGCGCCGCCAGCCGGTGAGGGCTGCGACATCGGCCTTCTCGCCTTCGGCGGCAATCTTGTCGAGATCGTCGCTGTTGGCGATGACCTTTGGTGCGACGCCATGCTTTTCGGCGATCAGCTTCAGCAGCACTTTCAGCAGTTCCGACGCCGCTGCAGTGCCCTCGGGCGCCTGCTGATGGCGCGGCGGATGCGGCATCTCGGATTTCGGC
The DNA here is from genome assembly GCF_014207095.1 of Martinezella lusitana. Classification (GTDB taxonomy): domain Bacteria; phylum Pseudomonadota; class Alphaproteobacteria; order Rhizobiales; family Rhizobiaceae; genus Rhizobium; species Rhizobium lusitanum_B. The sequence goes on from NZ_JACHBG010000001.1 coordinate 585,009, forward strand.
AGCGCGAGCGCCGCATTGATCGCTTCGAGAACTGCCGCACCGGCAGCCGAACGCTCCCAGCCCTTCGGGATGGTGCGCAGCCGTGCCAGCGCTTCGGTATCCTTCGGTTGCTGCTGGGCGATCTCATAGATCGCATCGTCCTTCAGCACGCGGGCGCGCGGAACGTTGCGGGAGCGTGCCTCGCGTTCGCGCCAGGCGGCCACATATTTCAGGACTGCCAGCTCCGGGGGCTTGCGCAGCCGCATCTTGAGCCGCTGCCAGGCGTCGTCAGGATGCAGGTCATAAGTGTCGCGCGCTTCGAGGATCGCCATTTCCTCCTGCAGCCAGGAGGCTCGTCCCTCGCGCTTCAGCTGCTCAGCAAGCGAAAGGTAGACATCGCGCAGATGGGTTACGTCAGCGAGGGCATAGTCCAGCTGCTTTTCCGAGAGGGGCCGACGGCTCCAGTCGGTAAAGCGCGAGGACTTGTCGATGTGGACGTTCTTGATGCGGCTGACGAGCTGGTCGTAGGAGACCGAATCGCCGAAACCGCACACCATCGCCGCGACCTGCGTATCGAAGATCGGATGCGGAATGAGATTGCCGCGATGGAAAATGATTTCGATATCCTGGCGCGCGGCGTGGAAAACCTTCAGCACGGCCGGATTGGCCATGAGCTCGAAAAAGGGCGCGAGGTCGAGCCCCTTGGCCAGTGGGTCGACTAATACCTCGGTGGTCGGGCTCGCCATCTGTATCAAACACAGTTCCGGCCAGAAGGTGGTCTCCCGCAGGAATTCGGTATCGATGGTAATAAAATCCGACTTGGCCAGCTCTTGGCAGGCCGCCTCCAATTGGGCGGTAGTTTCGATCATCTCAACACATTCATCGATAAAATAGTTCTTTAACTTCCTTCTCCTTTCAGCCGGATATGTCAATACTTTCGCGGACAAAGCGTTGCGGCTTGCCGCTTTTGGCTGAAATTACTAGAGGGTTGATGCCTCTTCGAAGGGGTAATGGGCTTCAAGAGCTGCCTGCGGCCCTTCGTTACGCCACGCGGACGTAGCTGGTCATGCCCGTCTTCTGGTGCTCGATGATATGGCAATGCAGCAGCCAGTCACCCGGATTGTCGGCAACGAAGGCAAGCTGCACTTTTTCGTCGGGCTGGATCAGATAGGTATCGGATACGAACGGTTGCACCTCCCGTGTCGAGGAGGAGAGGACCGTGAAGCTCATGCCATGAAGGTGGATGGGATGGCTGTGTGGCGTGACGTTTTCCATGTCGATGACATAGCTCTTGCCGAGTTTGAGTTCGGCAAGCGGCGCGGTCGGATCGGGTGTATCGCCCGGCCATGGCACCTTATTGATGGCCCAGAAGCTGTAACCGAGCGAGCCGCAAATACTGTTGACTGCCGTGTTTTCCGCCGTTGCGCTGAGGATCAGCGGAATATGGGTGGCAGAGCCGAGGTCAGCCTTTTGGACTGGATTGGCCTCCAGCGAGGCCAGATCCCGAACGTCGCGCTTCAGCGTGGCGCCGACCGCGCGCAATGTCGCCAGCACCTTCGGGTTGGTGCCCTTGATATCCTCCAGCTTGACGACCGCACCTTCGGCATCGGGCATGCGCACGGCGAGTTCCAGCCGCTGTCCGGGGCCAAGCTGCAGGACATCGAGCGGAAAACGTTGCGGCACGGGGTTGCCGTCGATCGCGATCACGGTCGCTTCGGCGCCGTCCACACGGAATGAGAAGATGCGCGTGACGTCGGTAATGGCGACGCGGAGCCGCACAAGCCCGCCGGAAGGCGCGTCATATTGCGGCTGCTGCTGCCAATTGGCGGTGCGGATCGTGCCGTAGGTGCCGGATTTGGCCGCATCGCGCGGACGGAACTGGGCGATGAACTGCCCGTCATTGCCCAGTCGCCAGTCACGCAGATTGAGCACGACTTCCGAATCGAACACCGGGTCCTTGGGGTCTTCGACCACAATGACGCCGGTCATGCCGTGACCCATCTGCTCCAGCGTGTTGCAATGCGGATGATACCAGAAGGTTCCGGCATCGGGCGGTGTAAAGGCGTAGTCGAAGTGATCGCCGGTATAGACATAGGGCTGCGTCAGGAAGGGAACGCCGTCCATGTTGTTCGGAAGGCGGATGCCGTGCCAATGGATGGTCGTGGGATCGTCGATGCCGTTGATCAGCCGCGCGGCGAAAGCTTCGCCCTTTTTCATGCGCACCACCGGCGGCATGCCGGCTTCACCATAGGTCAGGACATCCCTGGTTGCGCCGCCATCCGCAAGATTTGCCTCGATCTTGGCGGTCTTCATCACGCGCGGCTCGGCTGCTGCAGCGCTGCCGGCAAACTTCCCGGCAATGCTGAGGCCTACCCCATAGGCGCCGGCGACCGCGGAGGCTTTCAGAAGGTTGCGGCGTGTGAGGATCGGCATGTCGGGCTCCTGGGGCGAAGATATGTGGTGTCTGTTTAAAGTTGACCTTGCCGTTCAGCAATAGCATTGCAGTAGCCAAACTGCCGCAGCGGCTAATCGCGGATGCTGGCAGCGGTGGTGAATGCAACAGCTTTAAGTCGACTTCCGGCGTTCGAGCCTTGACAAATCGGGCGCGCCATGCGCTTTTCCGCCCGATTTTCTCGTCGGCAGGCGAGGGGCTTGCATGTCCTTTCGCCGCGGCCCGCCAAGTCCAGGATATATACTATGCATCGCTATCGCAGCCACACATGCGCCGCCCTGCGCAAGTCCGACGTCGGTTCGACCGTCCGCATCTCCGGCTGGGTTCATCGCGTCCGAGATCATGGCGGCGTGCTGTTCATCGACCTGCGCGATCACTACGGCATCACCCAGGTCGTCGCTGACCCCGATTCTCCGGCCTTCAAGCTTGCCGAAACCGTTCGCGGCGAATGGGTCATCCGCATTGACGGCCTGGTGAAGGCCCGTACGGACGATACCGTCAACAAGAACATGCCGACCGGCGAGATAGAGCTTTACGCTCAGGAGATCGAAGTGCTCTCCGCCGCCAAGGAATTGCCGCTGCCGGTTTTCGGCGAGCCGGACTATCCTGAAGACGTGCGCCTGAAGTATCGCTTCCTCGATCTGCGCCGCGAAACGCTGCACCGGAACATCGTCAAGCGCACTCAGGTCATCTCCTCCATGCGCCGCCACATGGGCGAAGTCGGCTTCACCGAATACACGACCCCGATCCTGACGGCGTCTTCGCCGGAAGGCGCGCGCGACTTCCTCGTGCCGAGCCGTATCCACCCCGGAACTTTCTACGCGCTGCCGCAGGCGCCGCAGCAGTACAAGCAGCTGCTGATGGTTGCCGGTTTCGACCGCTACTTCCAGATCGCACCGTGCTTCCGCGATGAAGATCCGCGCGCCGACCGTCTGCCGGGCGAATTCTACCAGCTCGACCTCGAAATGAGCTTTGTGACGCAGGAAGACGTCTGGAACACCATGGGCCCGCTGATGACCCAGGTGTTCGAAGAGTTTGCCGAAGGCAAGCCGGTGACCAAAGAATGGCCGCGTATCCCCTATGATGTCGCCATCCGCAAGTATGGCTCCGACAAGCCGGACCTGCGTAACCCGATCGTCATGGAAGCTGTCACCGAGCATTTTGCCGGCTCCGGCTTCAAGGTTTTTGCCAACATGATCGCCTCCAACCCGAAGGTTGAAGTCTGGGCAATCCCGGCCAAGACCGGCGGTTCGCGTGCATTCTGCGATCGCATGAACGCCTGGGCGCAGAGCCAGGGTCAGCCGGGTCTCGGCTACATCTTCTGGCGCAAGGAAGGCGAAAAGCTCGAGGGTGCAGGCCCACTTGCCAAGAACATCGGCGAAGAGCGCACGGATGCGATCCGCACCCAGCTCGGCCTCGATGACGGCGACGCCTGCTTCTTCGTCGCCGGCGATCCCTCCAAGTTCTACAAGTTTGCCGGTGAAGCCCGCACCCGGGCCGGCGAAGAGCTGAACCTGGTCGATCGCGACCGCTTCGAGCTGTGCTGGATCGTCGACTTCCCGTTCTTCGAATGGAGCGAGGAAGAAAAGAAGGTCGATTTCGCCCACAACCCGTTCTCGATGCCGCAGGGTGGCCTTGAGGCACTGCAGAACCAGGATCCCCTCACGATCAAGGCGTTCCAGTACGACGCCGTCTGCAACGGCTTCGAAATCGCCTCGGGCTCGATCCGTAACCAGTCGCCGGAAACCATGGTTGCCGCCTTCGAAAAGGTCGGCCTCAGCCAGACCGACGTCGAGGAACGCTTCGGTGGGCTCTATCGCGCCTTCCAGTATGGTGCACCTCCGCACGGCGGCGCTGCCTTCGGTATCGACCGTATCGTCATGCTGCTGGTCGGTGCCAAGAACCTGCGCGAGATCTCGCTGTTCCCGATGAACCAGCAGGCACAGGATCTGCTGATGGGCGCTCCCTCGGCCGCAACGCCGACGCAACTGCGCGAACTGGCAATCCGCCCGATCCCGCCGGTCAAGAAGGACTGAGGCTTTCAGGCCATATGAAATGCAAAACCCGGCGACCGAAATCGCCGGGTTTTTGTTCGAGCCAGTGTGTCAGTTAGATCCCGGCATAAACAGCTTTCGCCAGATCCATCGTAAATTGCCCCCACATGCCCTCGAGGGCCGTGTTGGTCAGGGCGACCACTGTCAGGCTCTTTTTGGCGTCGACGAACCAGCTGTGGCCGTAGACGCCGCCCCATTTGATCGTGCCGGCGGAGAAGGGGACCTGGCCCGCAACAGGGTCGGTGACGACGGACCAGCCATAGCCGAAGCCGAAACCGGCCTGCAGCGCCTGCATATGGCCGCCTGCCTGATCGGTCATCATCGTTTTGACCGTATCGGGTGAGAGCAGCGGCGCACCGCCCTTGCGGATGGTGTCGAGAATGGCCAGCACGTCGCTTGCCGTTCCCGCCATGCCCGCGCCGCCGGAGTGATAGGAGGCGGGGTCGAATATTCTGTCGGGCGCAAAGCGGATCACGCCGTCGAGTATCGGAACAAGCGTGTCGTCTTCCATTCGTTGCGGCTGGGGATCACCATTTACGTAGTTGGCCGTGAGGCGGCTGCGATCCCGGACCGAGAATGCCGTATCCGAAAGGCCGAGCGGCTGCATGACGAGCTCTGCGACCGCCTCACCGAGCGCACGGCCGGTTTCCTTCTCGATGATGCCGCCGAGCACATCCATCGCCAGCGAGTAACGCCAGTCCTCGCCGGGTGCAAAGATGAGAGGCGCGCTTGCGAGGCGCTGAAGGTTGTCAGCCACGGAACGGCCTGGCGTGTCCAGACCATCGGAGACGCCGGCCCGATGATATGGACCATCCTGCTCTTCAGCGAAGGTATAACCCAGCCCGGACGTGTGCGACAGGAGATGGCGAATACGGATGACGGCCTCGGTTCCATCGGCCAGTCGCGGCCGGAAATCCGGCAGCCATTTGGTGATCGGATCGTCGAGCCCGATACGGTTCTGTTCGACGAGGCGCATGGCGGCGATGGTGACGATCGGCTTGGTGACGGAGGCCAGCCGGAAGATGGCATCCTCGCGCATCGCGACTTTGTTTTCCCGATCTGCCAGACCGGCAGAGCGGGCATAGACCAGCTCTCCGTCCTGGGCGACCAGGACCACGGCCCCAACCAACCTCTTGTCAGCGAGAGCGGAATCGATTGCGGTGTCGACACCTTCGGCGAGGCTGCTTTGGGTCGGACGCGTGGAATTTTCCAGGGGGAGACTCATCGGGCAAAACCTTCTATAATCACAATGACCATTCCTGAATAACTCAATTCGGAGACTATTTCTAGAGTGACCATTGTGAAAAATAAAGAAGAGGCCGAAAAATCTTCACCGCGCAGGCGCGGACGCCCGCCGGCTTTCGATCGCGAGACTGTTTTGGCAGCGGCGCGGGACACATTCTGGCAGCATGGCTACGACGGTTCCTCTATCGCCGATCTGACGGCGGCGATGGGCATCACGCCACAGAGCCTCTATGCCGCCTTCACCTCGAAAGCGGAGCTTTATCGAGAGACGCTGGATCAGTATCGGCGCATGCCCCGGCCGGAGCCCGGCAATCCGTTTCAGGACAAGGTCGATACGGTCACCACCTTTGAACGCTTTCTGACGAATTCGGCCAAGATCTTCACTGCTCCGGAGCACCCGAAGGGCTGCATGATCTCGACGGCGGTACTGAACTGCGCAGAGGAAAACGAGCCGATCGCCCATCACGTCGCATCGATGCGGCTTCAGTCGCTGGATATCTTCACCACCCGCATTGAACGGGGCATCGCCGAAGGAGACATGCGGCCGGATACCAATGCCCGTTCCCTGGCCCGGTTTCTGGGCGCGATCGTGCAGGGTATGTCCGTTCAGGCGCGAGATGGCGCGACGACGGAGGAGCTGCTTTCCCTGATGTCCCATGCGCTGAACGAACTCAGGAAATATCAGCTGCACCCTGCGACCTGAGTTCGGAGCAATTCCAGGAAAAGTGCGAAGCGGTTTTCTGTCCGAAATTGCGTAACAACAAAGGGCTCCAGGCAAAGAAAAACCCGGCAACCGAGATCGCCGGGTTTCTGGAAATGGCTTGGGAACTGCGTCTTAGTCGTTCGACGAAACCTTCAGGCCGATGACCTGCGGGATCGACTGCGGAGCGCCCATGGCGGCGCCGATGATCATCGGAACCGGAACCGGCTTGCCGGGAGCAGCCGTGACCGTCAGGCTCTTCGGATTGTCGAGATAGGCGTTGACGGCGGTAGAAACGGCGTTCTGCAGTTCTGGAACGTTGAGCTGTGCCATCATGATCGGCGTCATCGCCTTCAGCGTGTCGGCCAGCTGCTTGCCCGAGACGCCCTGCTGCTTGCCGGCGAAATCAAGCGCGCGTCCGGTGATCGACGCATCGTCGAAGCGGATCTTGGCGCTGTTGAAGGTGAGCTGCTGCAGCAGGCCGAGCATGGCGAGACCAGCCGACTGCTGTGCTTCCTGCTGGTTCGGGTTCGAGCGAACCGTCTTCAGCGCTTCCTGCAGCGACTTGGCAAATGCAGGCGTGTAGCCCGAAATGCTGAAGGCTAGGTTCAGCTTGCCGATATCCTTGAAGTCGAAGGAGTATTCGCTGATGTTGATGGTGCCGGGGCCGATTTCCCAGCTGCCCTTCATGGCGATGGTGCCGTCGATCTGCTGCAGTTTCAGCGCTTCGATGGCTTCTTTGGCCTTGGCATCGTCAACCTTGCTCAGGTCGCCCTTGATGCCATTGATCTTGGCATCGAAATCGATGCCCGACTTGTCGTCGCGCTTGTTCATGGTGGCGTCGGCGCCCTCGATCGAGAACACTTCGGCATCGTCCTTGGTAACGGACACCGCGCCGGCATGGGCGCTCTTATAATAGAGGAGCGAGGTCAGGTCGCCCTTGCTTGTGTCAGCCGGAATTTCGACGCCATTGAGTTTGAGATCGGTGGCGGAAATGGAGGCGCCATCCTTGTCGAAATCGACGTCGGCGAAGTTGATCTCTTCGATCGTGTAGCCGCCGTCTTTTTCTTCGACGCCGTCAAGGGTGATGTCGCCAAGCGGAAGGCTATCGTCCATACCGGCGGCCTTGAAGCTTGCACCCTTCAGCGTCACGGTGCTTCCGTCGATATCGATACCCTGGGCGGCGACTGTGCCACCCTGCTGACCGTAGACATCATTGATCTTCTTCAGGAGATCATTGCCGTCAAGCGCGAAGGCCGAGCTGGCGAAAGACAGAATGGCGGCGCTGCAGAGCATCATCCGCGTGGTCCGATAGAAAGTCATAGTTGGCGTTTCCTCGTTGAGCCGGTGTCTCGGCGGGGGCGTACATATTCAGGGTGTACTGCGGGGGATTTATATTGATCTTTCCGTAAAAATCCAACGACAAAGAGGATACTGTGCAACCGCAGCAAAAATGTGTGTGCAACCGCATCGAAAGGCGCTGGAACCGCCTTCATCCACAGGTGCTTTCCGCTGATTTCTTGCCGGGAATCGCCATCTCCGATAGTCAAGGGCCATGGGAAAAAATCTGACACCGCCGCCCGGTGACGGCGACGACAACATCCTTCCGGTCGATCTGAAGGCCGCGCTCGAAGAGCGTTACCTGGCGTATGCTCTGTCGACGATCACGCAGCGCGCGCTTCCGGACGTCCGCGACGGACTGAAGCCGGTGCATCGCCGTATCGTTTATGCGATGAGCGAGATGGGACTTCGCCCGAATTCGGCCTTCCGCAAGTGCGCCAAGATTGTCGGCGAAGTGATGGGTAACTATCACCCCCATGGTGACCAGTCGATCTATGATGCGCTGGCGCGCCTGGCGCAGGATTTCTCCCAGCGCTACACGCTAGTCAACGGCCAGGGCAATTTCGGCAATATCGACGGCGATAGCCCGGCCGCGATGCGTTACACCGAATCCAAGATGACTGCGGTGTCCGAACTGCTGCTGGAGGGCATCGATCAGGATGCGGTGGATTTCCGCGACACCTACGACGAGTCGAATTCCGAGCCGATCGTTCTGCCGGGTGCTTTCCCAAATCTGCTGGCCAACGGCTCTTCCGGTATCGCCGTCGGCATGGCGACCTCCATTCCCTCCCACAATGCCCACGAGCTTTGCGACGCGGCGCTGCATCTGATCAAGGATCGCGATGCCACCGTCGAGAAGCTGGTGGAACTGTATATTCCCGGCCCGGATTTCCCGACCGGCGGCATTATCATCGATGATCGTCAGAGCATCATCGACAGCTACAAGACCGGCCGCGGCGGGTTCCGTGTTCGCTCCAAATGGGAAATCGAGGATCTCGGCCGCGGCGGCTACCAGATCGTCATCACCGAAATTCCCTTCCAGGTGCAGAAGTCGCGCCTGATCGAGAAGATCGCCGAGCTGCTCATTGCGCGCAAGCTGCCGCTGCTGGAAGACATCCGCGATGAATCCGCAGAGGATATCCGCGTCGTCCTGATTCCGAAGAGCCGTACCGTCGATGCGACGATCCTGATGGAATCGATGTTCAAGTTGACGGAGCTGGAAAGCCGCTTCCCGCTCAACATGAACGTTCTGTCCATGGGCCGCATTCCGAAGGTCATGGCGCTGAACGAGGTGCTGAAGGAGTGGCTTGACCACCGCCGCGAAGTGCTGCTGCGCCGCTCGCGCTTCCGGCTTGCCGCTATCGAAAAGCGCCTGGAAATCCTCGGCGGCTTCCTGACGGCCTACCTCAACATCGACGAGGTTATCGCCATCATCCGTGAGGAGGATGAGCCGAAGCCCGTAATGATGGAGCGATTCGGCCTTACGGATATTCAGGTCGAGGCGATCCTCAACATGCGGCTGCGCTCCTTGCGCAAGCTGGAAGAGTTCGAAATCCGCAAGGAGTTCGATAGCCTCACCAAGGAAAAGGCCGAGATCGAGTCGCTGCTGGCTTCGGAAGACAAGCAGTGGCAGACGGTCGCCTGGGAAATCGGCGAAGTGAAGAAGAAATTCGCCAAGGCAACCGAGATCGGACGCCGCCGCACCCAGTTTGCCGAAGCGCCCGAAGCCGACGACGCGGCAATCCTGCAGGCGATGATCGAGAAGGAACCGATCACGGTCGTCGTCTCGGAAAAGGGATGGATCCGTGCGCTGAAGGGGCATATTTCCGACACTGCATCGCTCACCTTCAAGGAAGGCGATGGGCTGAAGGTTGCCTTCCCCGCACAGACGACGGACAAGATCCTCATCATCACAACGGGCGGCAAGGCATATACACTCGGCGGCGACAAACTGCCCGGCGGCCGTGGGCACGGCGAACCGCTGCGCATCATGGTCGATATGGAAAACGATCAGGACGTGCTGACGGCGTTCGTGCACGATCCGCAGCGCAAGCAGCTGATTGCTTCCACGGCGGGCAACGGCTTCATCGTGGCTGAGGCGGAACTGGTCGCCAATACCCGCAAGGGCAAGCAGATCATGAACGTCTCGTATCCCGACGAAACGAAGCTGCTGGTGCCGGTCTCAGGCGACCATGCCGCGGTCGTCGGCGAGAACCGCAAGTTGGTCATCTTCCCGCTGTCGCAGGTACCTGAGATGTCCCGCGGCAAGGGCGTGCGCCTGCAGAAATACAAGGACGGCGGCATTTCCGATATCCGCTGCTTCGTCATCGCCGATGGTCTGACCTGGGAAGATAGCGCCGGCCGCACTTTCACCAAGACCAAGGACGAACTGACGGAATGGCTCGGCGATCGCGCCGGCGCAGGCCGCGGGGTGCCGAAGGGCTTCCCAAGAAGCGGCAGGTTTTCTGGGTAGGGGATGACCGGGTGAAGCCCGGTCAATCGACCCGGTGCCCATCACTGCGACGAACGCCAGATCCCTAGCGAAGAGCCGGGTGGTGCGATTATCACCCGGCAAGCCGAATGCTGAAATCTCTCAAGAATTGGGTTGCGCCCATCTCGTCAATTTCTCCGGCTGCGACACCTTGTACGAAAGCGACAATAGTCCCATCATCAGCCTCGATGAGATAGCCGTTGATGTATAGGAACGTGAACGTCGCTAGATAGCTGGCCCGCTTGTTCCCATCGGAAAATGGATGATTTCGGACGATCCCGTAGAGGTAAGCGGCGGCGAGGACAAATAAATCACTCTCGCCATAAGCGGCCTTATTCAACGGGCGCGCCATTGCAGCTTCCAACGCATTCTCGTCCTTTAGACCCGGCAACCCGCCATGCTCAGCGATCTGCTCCTCATGCATGATCTCAACGGCTTCGCGGGATAGCCATTTATATTCATTCATTTTGCGAGTTCGCGCAGGGCGCTGCGATATTTCTGCATGCCAAGCCGCGCGGCACGCAATTGTTCCGCAAGGTCGGCTCGCTCGGGAACCAGTTCGATGTTCCCGTTCACTTCTCGTATCTCCAGCGCATCGCCGTTTTTCAGGCCCAGTCTTTGGAGAACTTCCTTCGGAATAATGACGCCTTCGGAGTTGCCGATCTTTCGAATGGTGACGTTCATTTCTGAGCTCCCGTGTAATAACCTAGTTATAACATAAGGGGGTCGTCACCTCAATGTGCAACGCCTTGGGCGACAATCGCCGCTCTCGCCTTGACCCTGGCCTGCCACAGCGAATGGGAGGCCAGCGCCAGGATCAGTATCGCGCCCCCGGCGAGCGTCATGTTGCTTGGCGCCTCCGTGAAGATCAGCCAGACCCAGATCGGCGCCAGGATTGTTTCCAAGAGATAGAACATCGCGACTTCCGGTGCCGAAAGATAGCGGGTGCCTGTCGCGAGGCACCAGAAGGAGAGGGGCATCAGCACGCCGCCATCCAGCAGGATCCAGCCAGGATGATCGATGGAGAAGCCGACCGGCACGACGTGATAAAGTCCCACCGCTGCGGGTAGGGCGGCTGCCAGCAGCGAAGCGAAGCCCATGCCCCGGCTGGAGGCGCGGCTGATCGTTATGGCGCAGGCGCTGGAAAGCGATGCGAGCACGGACAGGGCGTCACCCAGCAGATGGCCACCCTCCATGCCGTCCCCAACGATCAGCCCGACCCCGATGATCATGACCGCCATGGTGATGAACGTCGAAACGGCAGGGCGTTCCTTGAGGAAGATCCAGGAAAGAAGTGCAGTGAACATCGGATTGAGGGCGATGATGAACACCACATTCGCCGCCGTCGTATAATAGACGGCAAGAAGAAAGCAGATCGTCGTCAGGCCATAGAAGAAGCCGACGGGGATGCCGAGCCAGCCCGGCAGTGCGCCGCGCACCGAACCGCTGACACGTCGGATGACGAAAAGGGCACTAAGCGCAGCAACGACCGTGGCCAAGCTGCGCACCGAGAGCACCGACCACACCTCGCCGCTCGCAAGTCGGATCAATGGTATGTCCATCGACAGGACCAAGCCGCCGAACGTGGTCAGCAACAGGCCCTTTCTATGGTCGGAGAGATTGGCGAACATTCAGCGTGCGCTGTCTTTACCGTCGTCCGCAGCGGGATCGAAGCGCTCCCAGCCGCGCGGGGTCAGATGCTCCTGCGGCTGAAAGCGTGTCTTGTAATCCATCTTGCGCGATCCCCTGACCCAATAGCCAAGATAGACATGTGGCAGGCCGAGCGCTTTCGCCCGCTTGATATGATCGAGGATCATGAAGGTGCCGAGCGAGCGTTGGTCGAGATCGGGGTTGAAGTAGGAATAGACCATCGACAGGCCATCGCTCATCACGTCCGTCAGAGCTGCGGCCAGAAGCTCGCCTTTCGGACGCTGCTCCAATCCGGAACCTTCTTCGCGGCGGCGATATTCGATGATGCGCGTGTTGACATGCGTGTCCTCGACCATGATCGCATAGTCGAGCACGGTCATATCGGACATGCCGCCTTGCTGGTGGCGATAGTCGAGATATCGGCGGAAAAGAGAATATTGCTCGCTCGAGGGCTGTGCCGGAAATTCGGTGGCAATCACATCGCTGTTGGCCGCCAGCACGCGTTTCATCGAACGGCTAGTCTCGAACTCCTGGGCGAGAATCCGCACCGATATGCAGGCGCGACAGGATTCACAGGCGGGGCGATAGGCGATGTTCTGCGACCGTCGGAAGCCGCCCTGGGTCAGGATATCGTTCATCTCCGCCGCACGCGGGCCGACAAGATGAGTGAAGACCTTGCGCTCCATCTCGTGCGGCAAGTACGGGCAGGTAGCCGGTGCCGTCAGATAAAACTGCGGAGATGGCGTCGACTGCGTATTCATCTGCCGTTTATTGCCTTTCTTTCGGCACTAGTGTTTTCACAAGCATGGCCCAAGTTTAGAAAACGTCAACTACGTCCTTCGTTAAAGATCACAGTTTCCTAATTGACTGCACATGGCAAAGCCACCCCGCGCCCCGATCGGCTCTGCGGGGTAGCCCTTTGCGACAAGGTTTCGTCGTGATTTTAGGCCGTGCGAGCGATGACCGTGCCGAGCAGCATGTCATGGATCAGCCGGCTGCGGTCGGTGAACAGACCTGCCAGCAGGATGAGCGGTGTCAGCACGGAGTTGAGGATCCAGAACAGCGCGAGATGAACGATCGCCGTGAGGAAATCCATGCGGCGGCCGTCGACCCTTACCATGGTGATGCCCATGGCGCGCATGCCGAGCGATGCCTGGTACGGCCCGCCAAGCGTCCAGCCGAAATAGAGCCCGGCGACGAGGATGAAGAGCACCGGATAGAGAACGAAGCCCAGCCCGAATGTCAGGATCGATACGAAAAACAGCAGCACCGCCGCCGGAATGCAGAGGAGGGCGACGATGATATAGTCGACAATGAAGGCGAAGACGCGCCGGCTCAGCACGCCACTATAGGCGCGCCAGTCGTCCGGTGCTGCGTAGAGCGGGCTGGGGTTCAGGCTCATCGTTTTCCTCCTTGGGGAAACATTTGCCGAACATATGGTATCAGGGCCCGCAAATACAATAAGCAGGCCACCGACACGGCCTGAAACTATTTTTTCGCCAGCTGCCTAGCAACTTCGACGGCAAAATAGGTGAGGATGCCGTCGCAGCCGGCGCGCTTGAAGGCGAGCAGGGTCTCGAGCATCACCTTGTCGCCGTCGATCCAGCCATTGGCGGCGGCGGCCTTGATCATCGCATATTCGCCCGAGACCTGGTAGGCGAAGGTCGGAAGGCCGAAGGCTTCCTTCAGCCGCCAACAGATATCGAGATAGGGCAGGCCGGGCTTGACCATCAGCATATCAGCGCCTTCCTCGACATCGAGTGCGGCGTCGCGCACGGCCTCGGTGCCGTTGGCGGGGTCGATATAATAGGTCTTCTTGTCGCCCTTCAGCAGGCCTCCGGTCGAGATCGCCTCGCGGTAAGGGCCGTAGAAGCCGGAGCTGAACTTCGTCGCGTAGCTCATGATGCCTACACCCTGGTGTCCGGCGGCGTCGAGCGCCTGGCGGATCGCGCCGATACGCCCATCCATCATTTCGGACGGCGCAATGATGTCCGCACCCGCGTCCGCCTGGTAGACGGCGGCGCGCGCCACCTGTTCGACCGTTTCGTCGTTGACGATTTCATTGCCGCGCAGAATGCCGTCATGGCCATGGCTGGTGAAGGGGTCGAGGGCGACGTCGGTGATGACGCCGATATTCGGAACGGCCTTCTTGATCGCGGCGCTGGCAAGATTGATGAGATTGTTCTTCTCGAGGCTGTTCGAACCGGTCTCGTCGCGCAGCTCCATCTCGATGTTCGGGAAGGTGGCAAGCGCGGGGATGCCGAGATCGGCCGCTTCCTTCGCCGCTTCGACGGCTTTATCCACCGTCATGCGATTGACGCCGGGCATGGCGGGGATCGGCTCCAAAATGCCGGTGCCGGGAATGATGAAGATCGGCCAGATCAGATCGTCCACAGTCAGCCGGTTTTCCTGCACGAGGCGGCGCGTCCAGTCAGCCTTGCGGTTGCGTCGCATGCGGCGATGCCCGGTGATCTCGTCAACGAGATGCGTCTTGTTTTCCATGATGCCGCCATCCTTTTTCGTCTATGAAAGGCCTATTATATGGAGAGCGTACCTATCACGCTGTCCCCAGAATTCAAAAGCGGGCGAAAGGCCGCAGCCAAGATCTCGCTGGCGAGGCCGATGCCTCCTACGTATTGTTCGCGCATGGAACCTGATTCTTCGACCGTACCCAAGAATACGCTGACGGACATCCTGTTCGTGCTGTTCCTGCGGCTGATCGCGATCGCGTGCTTCTGGCTCGGCCTGCAATATTGGGCGATGCTCGTCGGCTATTCGCTGGATGGCCATGCCCGCTTCGATCTCCTCAATCTTCCGTGGAAGGTCGCCGGTGCCGGACTGGCCGTCGTCTTCCCGGTGGCGGCACTCGGCTTGTGGCTGACCGTATCCTGGGGACCGGTCATGTGGGTACTGGCCGCAGGCGGTCAGGCATTGATGTATGGCATGTGGCCGGAGGTCTTCGGATCCAATCCTTTGATCATGATCTTGCATGCCTGCGTTGCCGTGCTTTATTGCCTGTTCCGTATCCTGCTGTGGCAGGAAAAGCGCCGCCGCCGTCGGCAGCAGGTAATGGTTGATTTACCCTGAGACAGCAACACTTCCTGGTAAGGTGCTGTTAAGCCTGCAGTTTAAGTAGAATTTTATGTGTATTCGATAGGGTCTCACTCAAGGCGGGAAGAAAACGACACCGCCAAACAAAACAGAGTGAGGCCAAGTCATGATGAACACGAAAATCAAGCCGCAGGCAGTTGCGAACGCTCGGGACCAGCAGGTTGACGATATCCGGGCTCTCTACATGGAATCCCTCCACCTGGTCGAGCGTTTGCACCGCCGCCTGCTTGATGTAATCAAGGACGAGTTCGACCGTCAGGGTCGCGACGACGTCAACGCCGTCCAGGCACTTCTCCTTTTCAACATCGGCAATTCCGAGCTGACGGCCGGCGAATTGCGGTCGCGCGGTTTCTACCTCGGCTCCAACGTTTCCTACAACGTCAAGAAGCTGGTCGACCTCGGCTTCATCAACCATCAGCGCTCGCGTATCGACCGTCGCTCGGTCCGCATCAGCCTGACGGAAACCGGTCAGGAAATCGCCGAAACCGTCGCCAAGCTCTATGAGCGGCACATCGGCTCGATCGACAAGGTCGGTGGCATCGGCACCGACGAGTTCACCCAGATGAACAAGCTCCTGCAGCGCCTCGACCGCTTCTGGAACGACCAGATCCTGTATCGCCTCTAAGAACATGCCGTGCAGAAGCGCCTAGCGGGTTTGCGACAACGACATGTGAAGCATCAAAGGCTTAAGGCTCATAGCGAATCTAAAAATTCGCGACGCGCCTCAAGCAACGGCGGCGGATATGCCGTGAGACTCTCCGGTAAAAGCAAGCTGGACACGTTCCCTGCGTGTCTGGCTTGAACCCGGTTAAGGCTTGTAGTTGTGCGCTTTTTGCCACGTCCTTCCTTCACCCTGCGTCACATGTAACGCGCCGGGCATTTGCGCCATTGACGGCGGGGCAATACACGCTATGAACCACGCGCACTTGTGGTATTTTAGCAATTGCAGCATGGCGCGTTTTCCGTGGCGGTATGGCAGGGCAAGTTTCATGTCGAACGACACGAATTGGCCATATTGCTATGACAGCGGAAACTAACGGCAAGCGGCGTTCTCAGGTTCCGATTTTCCGACCCTCAAATCTGCACTTCGCAATATTATGATAGTTCGCGGTGAAGTTCTTGATGGTGCCTTAAGGGAACGGATCGTACTGAGTTGCGTTACTTGGCGCACACCGCGCTGTTTACTGCTTCCTCTCTAAGCTGCGTATGTCTGGATCGCAGCGTTGAACGGTTGGGATATGTCGAAGAAAAACGGAATTGAATCATTCTCGCGCCGCTCGTTCCTGCGGTCGGCTGCAACGTTCGGCGCTGCTGCATTGGCTGCGCCGGCTCTCGCGCAAAATGCATCACCGCTGGAAGCGCTGATCAATGACCGTTCTCGTGGCAATTGGGATGATCAGTTCGATGCCAAGGCTGCGGCGCGCACGGCGGCAGCCGTTCTCTCGAATACACCGATCCTTGGGCCTGACTCCGTTCCGAATATTCAGCAGGCGATCGCTCAGTATCAGAGCATCGTCGCCAATGGCGGCTGGCCGCAGATCAGCCCCACCAGCCAGCAGGCGCTGCAGATCGGTGTGACCGATCCTGCTGTGCAGTCGCTGCGTCAGCACCTGATGGTCAGCGGCGACCTGCCGCGCGAAGCGGGTATCTCCTCGTCTTTCGATTCCTACGTAGATGGCGCCGTTAAGCGTTTCCAGGCCCGCCATGGTCTGCCGCCGGATGGTGTCATCGGCGAATTCACGCTGAAGGCAATGAACATTCCCGCCAATGTCCGCCTGCAGCAGCTCAACACCAACCTCGTTCGCCTGCAGACGTTCCCGTCCGATCTCGGCCGTCGTCACGTCATGGTCAACATCCCGGCCACTTACGTCGAGGCCGTTCAGGATGGTCAGGTGGCGCTGCGCCATGAAGCGATCGTCGGCCGGCAGTCGCGCCCGACCCACATCATCAATTCGAAGATCTACGAGGTCATCCTCAACCCGTACTGGACGGCGCCGCGCTCTATCGTCGTCAAGGACATCGTGCCGCTGATGCGCAAGGATCCGACCTATCTGAAGCGGAGCAACATCCGCCTCATCGACGGCAAGGGTCAGGAAGTCGCGCCGGAGACGATCGACTGGAATTCGGACAAGGCGCCGGACCTGATGTTCCGCCAGGACCCGGGCAAGACCAACGCCATGGCGTCCACGAAGATCAACTTCCACAACCCCAACAATGAATACATGCACGACACGCCCGAGCAGGGCCTGTTCAACAAGTTGATGCGTTTCGACAGCTCCGGTTGCGTCCGCGTTCAGAACGTGCGCGACCTGACGAACTGGCTGCTTATGGACACGCCCGGCTGGCCGCGCCAGCACATCGAGCAGGTGATCGCCAGCCGCGTCAACACGCCGATCACGCTGGCGACGGAAGTTCCGGTCTACTTCGTCTACATCTCCGCCTGGAGTGCCCGCGACGGCATCGTGCAGTTCCGCGACGATATCTATCAGCTCGACGGCAATGCCGAGCTGGCGCTCGACACGACGCAGGGCATGGAGCAGCCGGTTCAGTAATCGCCCTTTCGTCTCTATTGTTGCCAAAGCCGCGTCCCTGGGCGCGGCTTTTTCATTGGCCGGAGCCGCTCTGCGTAGAATGCTTACTGCGCCGCGCGTCCTTGGGGCGCGCGAAGGACGCAGTAAGACTTTGAAATGGCGCATAATCCTTCCCGAGAATCTTGGTCGATTACGGGATTATACGCGCAAATGTCGCTGATCGTATTGCTCTCCGGCGACCCTGACGCTAATACCGTCTGCATTGCCGTCCCGGCCGTTCAGGAGCTTTCACGATGACAAATGCGTCCACCGAATCCTTCTTCAATCGCTCGCTTGCCGACACCGATCCGGACATCTTTGGAGCGATCGGCAAGGAGTTGGGTCGCCAACGTCACGAGATCGAGCTGATTGCCTCGGAAAACATCGTCTCGCGCGCCGTGCTGGAAGCGCAGGGCTCGATCATGACGAACAAGTATGCCGAAGGATATCCGGGCAAGCGCTATTATGGCGGCTGCCAGTTCGTCGATATCGCAGAAGAGCTCGCCATCGAGCGCGCCAAGAAGCTGTTCGGCGTTAACTTCGCCAACGTTCAGCCGAACTCCGGTTCTCAGATGAACCAGGCCGTGTTCCTGGCGCTGCTGCAGCCGGGTGACACCTTCATGGGCCTCGACCTGAATTCGGGCGGCCACCTCACGCACGGTTCGCCGGTCAACATGTCCGGCAAGTGGTTCAACGTCGTTTCCTACGGCGTGCGCGAAGGCGACAACCTGCTCGACATGGATGAAGTGCAGCGCAAGGCCGAAGAAACCAAGCCGAAGCTGATCATCGCCGGCGGCACCGCTTATTCCCGTATCTGGGACTGGAAGC
Organism: Martinezella lusitana; assembly: GCF_014207095.1. Lineage (GTDB taxonomy): Bacteria > Pseudomonadota > Alphaproteobacteria > Rhizobiales > Rhizobiaceae > Rhizobium > Rhizobium lusitanum_B. Next base: position 603,430 of record NZ_JACHBG010000001.1, read on the forward strand.
GCTTCCGCGAGATCGCCGACAGCGTCGGCGCTTATCTGATGGTCGACATGGCCCACATCGCCGGTCTCGTTGCCGGTGGCCAGCATCCGTCGCCGTTCCCGCATTGCCATGTTGCCACGACGACGACCCACAAGTCGCTCCGCGGCCCGCGCGGCGGCATGATCCTCACCAATGAAGAGGATCTGGCGAAGAAGTTCAATTCGGCCGTCTTCCCCGGCCTCCAAGGCGGTCCGCTGATGCATGTCATCGCCGCCAAGGCCGTTGCTCTCGGCGAAGCACTGCAGCCGGAGTTCAAGGATTATGCCGCGCAGATTGTCAAGAACGCCAAGGCGCTCGCAGAAACGCTGATCTCCGGCGGCGTCGACGTCGTCTCCGGCGGCACCGACAACCACCTGATGCTTGTGGACTTGCGCAAGAAGAACGCCACCGGCAAGCGCGCCGAGGCGGCTCTCGGCCGCGCCTACGTCACCTGCAACAAGAACGGCATCCCGTTCGACCCTGAAAAGCCCTTCGTCACCTCGGGTGTCCGTCTCGGCACGCCGGCTGGCACGACCCGCGGCTTCAAGGAAGCCGACTTCCGCGAGATCGGCAATCTGATCATCGAAGTGCTCGATGGTCTGAAGGTTGCCAATTCCGACGAAGGTAACGCTGCCGTCGAGGCTGCCGTACGCGAGAAGGTGGTCAAGCTCACCGACCGCTTCCCGATGTACGGCTACATGGGCTAAGGAGGGCGCATGCGCTGCCCCTATTGCGGTACGGAAGATACCCAGGTTAAGGATTCGCGCCCGGCGGAGGATAACACCTCCATCCGCCGGCGGCGGATCTGCCCGGATTGCGGCGGTCGTTTCACGACCTTCGAGCGCGTGCAGCTGCGCGAGCTGATGGTCATCAAGAAGACCGGCCGCAAGGTGCTTTTCGATCGCGACAAGCTGGTGCGGTCTTTCGAGATCGCACTGCGCAAGCGTCCGGTCGATCGCGACCGCATCGAGCGCGCCGTTTCCGGTATCGTCCGCCGTCTCGAAAGCTCGGGCGAGACCGAAATCAGTTCGGAACAGATCGGCCTGCAAGTGCTGGAGGCGTTGAAGAGTCTCGATGACGTGGCCTTCGTACGCTATGCCTCCGTCTATCGCGATTTCTCGCATGCCGAGGATTTCGAGCACGTCATCAACGAGATCAACGCCAAGATCGCCCGCGATCCGCTGGACCCTTGACCATGACGCAGCTGCCGGAAGACGAACGTTTCATGGCGGAGGCTATCCGCCTGTCGCGTGAGCATCTGGGGCTGACATCGACCAATCCGTCGGTCGGTTGCCTTATCGTCAAGGACGACATTGTCATCGGCCGTGGAGTGACGGCCGTTGGCGGCCGTCCGCATGCCGAGCCCCAGGCACTGGCCGAGGCCGGCGAAGCGGCGAGGGGCGCCACAGCCTATGTGACGCTCGAACCCTGCTCTCACTACGGCAAAACGCCACCCTGCGCCGAGGCATTGATCGCCTATGGCGTCGCGCGTGTCGTCATCAGCGTCACCGATCCCGACCAGCGCGTCTCCGGGCGCGGTATCAACATGCTGCGCGCCGCCGGTATCGAAGTCGAGACCGGGGTTCTGGAGACGGAGGGCCGGCGATCGCTCGCCGGTTACCTCATGCGTCAGACGAGAAACCGGCCCTATGTGACTCTCAAGCTTGCCGTTTCCGCCGATGGCATGATCGGCAGGGTAGGCGAGGGGCAGGTTCGTATCACCGGCGATGCCGCCCGCGCAGAGGTGCAGATGTTGCGCGCCGAAAGCGACGCCATCCTCGTCGGCATCGGCACGGCGATATCAGACGATCCGGAATTGACCTGCCGGATTCCCGGTCTGGAAGACCGCTCACCCCTGCGTATCGTCATAGATGAACAGCTGCAGCTGCCCCTTGGCAGCAAGCTGGTGCAGACGGCGCGCAGATACCCGGTCATCGCTGTCGCCGCTCATCAACCGTCTTTTGATGAGAACACCGATGCCGCATTTCTGGGCCGTCGGGCGGCCCTCGATGCGGCGGGCGTCGAAGTTCTGCAATCGAATTCGAATGAGCCGGGCGAGCTTCTTGAGGCACTCGGCACGCGCGGCATCTCCTCGCTGCTGTTGGAAGGTGGTGCCAGGACTGCGCGGCGTTTCCTCGATGCGGATCTCGTCGACCGCATCCTGCTGTTTCAGGGGCCGGCGACTATTGGCAAGGGCGGTATTGAATCCCCCGTCCTGAAATCCAATATCCCTGCCAGTTTCATACATATAGGAGAGAGCCGCTTTGGCGACGATCTCTGCGACGAATATGAAAGAGGTTTTTGATGTTTACCGGAATTGTCACCGACGTCGGGACTGTCGAATCCATTTCCCCCATGCAGGAAGGCATCAAGCTGCGCGTTGCCACCAATTACGATCCGGCAACGATCGACATGGGGGCTTCGATCTCGCACGCCGGCGTTTGCCTGACTGTCACCGGCTTGCCGGAGCAGGGCAGCAACGGCCGTTGGTTCGAGGTCGAGGCCTGGGAAGAGGCCCTGCGCCTGACGACGATCGGCACCTGGGAAGCGGGCCGCAAGATCAACCTCGAGCGCTCCCTCAAGATCGGCGACGAGCTCGGCGGTCACCTCGTGTCCGGCCATATCGACGGAAAAGCGGAAATTCTCTCGGTGACGCCGGAAGGTGAGGCCACACGCTTCCGCCTGCGCGCGCCGGAACATCTCGCCAGGTTCGTGGCGCCGAAGGGTTCGGTTGCGCTCGACGGCACCTCGCTCACGGTCAACGCCGTCGATGGCACGGAATTCGACGTCTTGCTGATCCGCCATTCGCTTGAGGTTACGACCTGGGGCGAGCGCAAGGCTGGCGACTTCGTCAACTTCGAAGTCGATACCATGGCGCGTTACGCCGCCCGTCTGGCGGAATTCCCGGCTGCACGCGAAGAAGCTTGAGCCGCCCGCGCCAGGTGTTTCGGACTCGTTCTTTGGACCGCTTCGGTTTTCCTACCGCAGCGGTTTCTCCATAAGAAAATTGATGAAGGTTTGGCCACGCTTTTGTACCTGCTGCATGGTCATGACTAAAAAGCCCCTGCGCTCGAAGAAGGGACGGGCGGTCAGACTGGCTTCGGTGAAAATTCGCGACAGGCTCCGTTCGCGAGCGGCCTGCTCGACCGTCGCAAGTAATAGGCTGGCGACACCTCTTCCCTGATAGTCGGGATCGACGAACATCATGTCGAGGCAACCATCCGCTTTAAGATCGGTAAAGCCGACAGGTGTTGAACCATCCATTGCAAGCCAGGTCGGCCGGCTTGCCCTATACTGTGCCCATACCTCGCCATCATCGACTTTCGCCCATGCGGTGATCTGCGCCGGGCTGTAATCTCTCGAGGCGACCTCGCGAATGGCCCGCAGAAAAATATCGATCGTGGCCTGCGCATCACCGGGATCGTAAGCCTTGACCGAGAATTTGTCTTGTGAAGCCGGCATGTCATGCCCTTCATATCAGGCGTAGCGTTCGAACATCGCGTTTGGTTTGTCTTTATAGATGGCGTCACCGATCCGGCGAAAACCAATTTTCTCGGCCACGCGCAGCGATGATCCATTTTCGAGATCGATGATACAGGTCATGCGTCGGCCGGCGAATTGCCTGCCGGCCCAGGCGATCGCCGCATTCATGGCTTCCGTCGCATAGCCCTTGCCCTGCATCGGCGGCGTAATGCCCCAGCCGGATTCCAGCGTGCCTTCCGTCGTGGGCGTCATGTCTCGGTGCAGATCGAGAAAGCCCACTTCGCCGATAAGCTTGCCGCTTTGCCGCTCCTCGACGGCGAAGAAGCCGAAGCCGAGATGATGCCATAGGCCGGCATGACGCAGGAGGCGAGCCCAGACCTGCTCGCGCGTTAGCATTTCGCCACCGATGAAGCGTGCAAGATCCTTATTTTGCCAGAGGGCCAGGAATTCGTCGAATTCGTCCAGCCTGTGACCGCGCAGCAGGAGCCGGTCGGTCGTCAATGTCGGAATGATGGTCATGGGGCTTAAAACTTTGCTGAAATTGTTTTTGTCGATGCTCAATCATTCGTCGTGCGGGCATTCGTCGTGCCGGGCTCGCCGTCCCAGTAATCGAGATTGGTGTCAGCGGCACGAGCGATGGCACGGAACGTCGTCTTACCGTCGGTGTAGGTCTTGGCCAGGAACTTGCCGGAATCCGGATACTCGACGATTTCGGTTTTCGCCTTCGTGGAAATGGCGAGATAGATTAGGACGGCGGGGCCGGTGTTGATCAACTGATGCGCTGTCTCCGGGCCGCCTGCAGGTGCGCCGAGCACGTCACCCTTGCTGACGGCGACACGGTGATCGCCAAAGCGATATTCGCCTTCACCGTCGAGAATGACGAACATCTCCTCCTCGACGTGATGATTGTGAAACGGACAGCCGGATTTGCCCGGCGGCACTTCGTTGTAGCTGACCCCTAGATTCTTCAGTCCGAGCATCGCGCCGAACGACGTATCGCTGCCGGCAAAGAAGCTGCCTTGTTGCCAGTGATCCAGTTCAAGGTCGCCGACATTGACGGCGGGTATTGATTTTTTTGTCATGAGCCTCCCTCTCACAGGCCGGAAATTATTATCGAAGCGGTTGCGTCTGCGGAAGCCACAATTTCTGCGGAGCTCCGATCATTTCCAAATAGGGCTGGAATCGGCATGGACCATTGAAAAACACTTGCCAAGCGCGGCCCGCCGTGGTTTGACCCGGCCTAATAAGGTGCCGCGCCCTCTCAATCCTCAGGTGATGTATGTCCAGCTCTTCGAATGCCCACATTCTCATCATCGAAGCCCGCTTCTACGATGATATGGCCGACGCTCTGCTCGACGGCGCAAAGACCGCGCTTGATCAAGCCGGCGCGACCTATGATATCGTAACCGTTCCCGGTGCGCTGGAAATCCCGGCAGCGATTGCCATGGCGCTCGATGGGGGCGACAATGGCGGTGTGATCTATGATGGCTATGTTGCCCTCGGTATGGTCATTCGCGGCGAGACCTATCATTTTGACATCGTCGCAAACGAATCCTCGCGTGCGCTGATGGATCTGGCCGTCAGCGAATCGCTCGCGATCGGCAACGGCATTCTGACCGTCGAGAACGACGATCAGGCTTGGGCGCGTGCGCGCCGTTCGGACAAGGACAAGGGCGGTTTCGCCGCCCGTGCGGCGCTGACCATGATCGCGCTGAAAGAGAAGTTGGGTGCATAATTCATGAGCAATCAGGATAACGAGCGACCCGCAAAGCCCGCCAATCAGCGGGGCGCAGCACGCCTCGCGGCGGTGCAGGCGCTCTATCAGATGGATATCGGCGGAACAGGTGTTCTGGAGGTGGTGGCCGAATACGAGGCGCACCGTCTCGGGCAGGAGCTGGACGGCGAGACCTATCTGAAGGCAGATGCCTCCTGGTTCCGTTCCATCGTGTCGGGCGTCGTGCGCGAGCAGACCCGGCTCGATCCGCTGATCGGCTCTGCCCTTCAGGACGACTGGGCTCTCTCGCGCCTCGACAGCACCGTCCGCGCCATCCTGCGCGCCGGCACCTTCGAGCTGCTCGACCGCAAGGACGTGCCGGTTCCGGTGATCGTCACCGAGTATGTCGAGATCGCACATGCCTTCTTTGAAGAGGACGAACCGAAGCTTGTGAATGCGGTTCTCGACCGAATCGCCAAGCAGGTTCGCGGCGACGCCAAGAAATAGGCCCGCCTGAAGGCGCGGCCCATGCCGGGTTGCGCTTTCGTTTCCTTCGTTCGCGTCTGATTTCATCTTCGAATCTTCTTTTGAACCTCCTGCGGGTGTTTTACCTGCGGGCGGTCTTGACGCGACGTTTTCCCGACATCAATCTTGCATTGCACATTGGTCGATCACCCTGGAGGAGGGGATTGGTCGATGTCGCAGGCGGCCGGGGGAGGAGTGAACCGCCGGCTTTTTTGGAGGGAAAAAGCGAAATGTCGATTCTTTTAGGAGTGATCGCATGCGGACTGCTCTCGGTCATCTATGCCGTATGGGCAACCCGGTCGGTGCTCGCTGCCGATCAGGGCAACGCCCGCATGCAAGAGATTGCCGGTTATATTCGTGAAGGAGCGCAGGCTTATCTTGCGCGTCAATATAGAACTATTGCCATCGTCGGGGTCATTGTTTTCATTGCTGCATGGCTCCTTTTGTCGTCCGAAGCCGCTTTTGGTTTCCTGATCGGCGCAATCCTCTCAGGCGCCGCAGGGTTCATCGGCATGCATGTCTCCGTGCGCGCCAATGTCCGCACGGCCCAGGCCTCGTCGCAAAGCCTGTCCGCCGGCCTCGATATCGCCTTCAAATCGGGTGCCATCACCGGCATGCTGGTTGCAGGCCTGGCTCTGCTCGGCGTTTCCATCTACTTTTACTTTCTGATCGGCGTTCTCGGTCATGAGGCCGGGTCGCGCGACGTCATCGACGCGCTGGTCGCCCTCGGCTTCGGCGCTTCGCTGATTTCAATCTTCGCCCGTCTCGGCGGCGGCATCTTCACCAAAGGTGCCGATGTCGGCGGCGACCTCGTCGGCAAGGTCGAAGCCGGCATTCCCGAGGACGATCCGCGCAACCCTGCCACCATTGCCGATAACGTCGGTGACAACGTTGGCGATTGCGCCGGTATGGCGGCTGACCTTTTCGAGACCTACGCGGTCTCGGTTGTCGCGACCATGGTTCTGGCCTCGATCTTCTTTGCCGGCTCGCCGCTGCTCGGCGCCGCAATGATTTATCCGCTGGCGATCTGCGGCACCTGCATCATCACCTCGATCATCGGCACCTTCTTCGTGAAGCTTGGTGCTAATGGCTCCATCATGGGCGCTCTGTACAAAGGCTTGATCGCTACCGGTGTCCTCTCGATCATCGGTCTCGGGGCTGCCACTTCGCTGACCATCGGCTGGGGGTCGCTAGGCACCATCGCAGGCTTTGAAGTCACCGGCACGAGGCTCTTTGCCTGCGGTATCGTCGGCCTCATCGTGACAGCCTTGATCGTCGTCATCACCGAATACTACACCGGCACCAATAAGCGCCCGGTCAACTCGATCGCCCAGGCCTCCGTCACAGGCCACGGCACTAACGTCATCCAGGGTCTTGCCGTCTCGCTCGAATCGACGGCACTGCCGGCGATCGTCATCGTCGCCGGCATCATCGCCACCTATCAGCTCGGTGGCCTGTTCGGCACCGGCATTGCCGTCACCGCCATGCTCGGCCTTGCCGGCATGATCGTAGCGCTCGATGCCTTCGGCCCGGTGACGGACAATGCCGGCGGTATCGCAGAAATGTCGCATCTTCCGCCGGAAGTACGCAAATCCACCGATGCCCTGGACGCGGTCGGCAACACCACCAAGGCCGTCACCAAGGGCTATGCCATCGGCTCGGCCGGCCTCGGTGCGCTGGTATTGTTCGCCGCCTATTCCAACGACCTGCAGTATTTCGCAGCTCACGGCGACAAGTTCCCTTACTTCGCCAATGTAGGCACGATCTCCTTCGATCTTTCCAACCCCTACGTCGTTGCCGGGTTGCTGTTCGGCGGTCTTATCCCCTATCTCTTCGGCGGCATCGCCATGACGGCCGTCGGCCGCGCTGCCGGTTCGATCGTGGAGGAAGTGCGCCGGCAGTTCCGTGAGAAGCCGGGCATCATGCAGGGTACGGAGCGTCCCGACTACGGTCGTGCCGTCGACCTGCTGACCAAGGCCGCCATTCGCGAGATGATTATTCCGTCGCTGCTGCCAGTGCTTGCGCCTGTTGTCGTCTATTTTGGCGTTCTGCTTATTTCCGGCTCCAAGGCTTCGGCTTTCGCAGCCCTTGGCGCTTCGCTGCTTGGCGTCATCATCAACGGCCTGTTCGTCGCCATTTCCATGACCTCGGGCGGCGGTGCATGGGACAATGCCAAGAAGAGCTTCGAAGACGGTTTCGTCGACAAGGACGGCACGCGTCATATGAAAGGATCGGAAGCGCACAAGGCATCGGTGACGGGCGACACCGTCGGCGATCCCTACAAGGATACGGCTGGCCCTGCGGTCAACCCGGCGATCAAGATCACCAATATCGTCGCATTGCTGCTGCTGGCCATCCTTGCCGGATAAGGAAAGCAAACAGACAGCATAGAAAAACCCGCGGGGCAGTGCCTCGCGGGTTTTTCCGTAGAATAGCGTCCCGACTTATTGGCCGGGATTGAGGTTGTTGAGGAAGTTCCTCGCGCCGTTCACGCCGTTGCCGCCGCCCTGCAGGATCTGTTGCAGGAAGGTCATGTCGCGGCCGCCGGTCGGCGTCGTGCGGCTGATCATGTCGAAGAGCTTGCCATCCTTCAGCGTGTAGTTGGCTTCCTGCTTCACGATGCCGTCCTTGTCGAAGTAGATCGCCAGGATGTTCTGGTCGACGAGCCTCGGCTTCATGAATGCTGCGGCGCGGGTGCGCTTCTGCGAGATGTAATAGAAGACTTCGCCGTCGAAGGTTGCGGTCGTGGAAGGTGTGCCGAGCGAGAGCAGAACCTGCTCGCGGCTCGAGCCGACCGGCGCAAGCGCCAGCGATTGCGGATCGAAGATGTAGCCGTTGTTCATGACCTCGCTGGTCTTGCAACCCGAAAGGCCTATGGTCGCAATCACCAGGGCGATGGCGGCAGTGCTGCTGAAAGATATGTCAGACTTGAAATACCGTCTGGTCAACGACATCTCATCTCCCCTAATGAATCAATCCGATGGCCGGACGGCCGATATGACCTTGCTGTGCACATCATTGTGTCCTTTCCGCGATTGAAAAAGGCACAAGACGCTGTTCGGCACTCTTCATCACCAATCATTCACAACGTAACGACGGTTAAGGGCAGGAGCCTCGAAGCGGGCACAAACGGCATTGCAATTCGCGCCTGCTTCGGTAAACCAGCTTTAGCGTGGATGCAACAAGGCCAAGCAAAAACGGCGCGCTCTGAATGAGCCAATACCGGGAATTCTCATGATTTTTGGGCTCTTTCGCAAAAGAAATCACAATCAGATCATCGTCGTCAGGCAATATGAGCTTCTGACATCGGCGGCGCGTCAGCCGGTTTTCTATACCGACTATGATGTGCCCGACACGGTGATGGGGCGCTTCGAGTTGCTTTCCGTCGTCATGATCCTGTTTTTTCGCCGCACGCGGTCTTCCGCGACCAGCGGCCAGGAGCTTGCACAGGAAATCGTAGATGCGTTTTTCGAGGATATCGACTATTCGATCCGCGAACTGGGAATCGGTGATAACAGCGTGCCGAAACGCATGAAGAAACTGGCCGGCATGTTTTATGGTCGGCTCGAAAGCTATGCGACCGCCATGGACGGCGACGATCGCGATGCTCTAGCCACGGCGCTTCGACGCAACATCTATCCGAAAGCGGACCAGGGTGCACCGTCGATGGTCACGCTGGCCGATTGGATGATGCAGGCGGAGGCGCATCTGGCCGCCGTGACGGAGGCGGAACTTGCCACGGGTTCCGCCGTACTGCCACTGCCGGCCGGACGTGGCCAAGAGCAGTAACAGGAGACTGGAATGAAAACACACGGTTCCGACGAAACACCCTTTTCCTATCTCGTGAAGGTCGGCCACATCTCGGCCAATCCCGTCGACGTGCATGTCGAAGCGGATAAGCGCGAGCTTGCCGGTTTGGCAGAGCTTTGGGATGTGCTGTCCGTGGAAAAGCTGGAGGCCGATCTCAAGATTTCGCGCTGGAAGCGCGATGGCGTGCGGGTCAAGGGAAACGTGAAGGCAAAGATCGTCCAGGCCTGCGTCGTAACGCTCGATCCGGTCGAATCGGACATTGACGAGGATTTCGAGCACATCTTCGTGCCGGAGGATTCCAAGCTGGCGCGCGCGCCGTCGTCGGATGCGGGAGAAATGGTGCTCGATCCGGATGGTCCAGACCTTCCGGAGACATTCACCGGCGATACGATTGATGCCGGTGCGGTCGTTACGGAATTCGCCGCTCTTGCCATCGATCCTTATCCGCGCAAGCCCGGTGTCGAGTTCGAAGGGCATATAGAAGATACCGGTGAAAACGACAGGAAGCCTTCGCCGTTCGCAGTTCTGAAAGACTGGAAAAAGGACTAGGTTCGGGTGCTGATCGAGCACAATTCTGTTGTAACCGGGGGAGAAAACGGTATTTTGACGCCAAATTCGTCGGTCTCGGCGAAGAAAAAGGACTAGGGACGCGTGATCAGAATTTCTCTTGACCTAATGGGTGGCGACTTCGGCCCTGAGGTTGTTGTTCCCGGCGCGGCCAAGGCGCTGGATAGGCATCCCGATATTACATTCATTATGTACGGACAGAAGGATCGCTGCGAAGCGGTCCTCGCCAAATATCCCAAGCTTCGCGAAAAATCGGTCTTTCACGAATGCGAAGTTGCCATCAGCATGGATGAGAAGCCGAGCCAGGCGCTCCGCCGCGGCCGCTATGTTTCCAGCATGTGGCGCTCGATCGACGCCGTGAAGGCGGGTGATGCCGATGTTGTCGTTTCCGCCGGCAACACAGGCGCGCTCATGGCGATGGCTAAATTCTGTTTGCGCACCATGGCCAATATCGAACGTCCGGCAATCGCGGCGATCTGGCCGACGCTTCGTGGCGAAAGCATCGTACTCGATGTCGGTGCCACGATCGGCGCCGATGCGCAGCAGCTGCTCGACTTTGCGCTGATGGGCGGAGCGATGGCGCGTGCGCTCTTCGAGATCGAGCGTCCGACCATCGGCCTGCTGAATGTCGGGGTCGAGGAAATCAAGGGACAGGAAGACGTCAAGGATGCCGGCCGCCTGATTCGCGAAGCCAATCTTGAGTCACTGGAATATTTCGGCTTCGTCGAGGGCGACGATATCGGAAAGGGCACTGTGGACGTCGTGGTCACGGAAGGCTTTTCCGGCAATATCGCGCTGAAAGCGGCGGAAGGCACTGCCAAGCAGATCGGCTCGTACCTGCGCGCGGCCATGTCGCGCACGTTGCTGGCGCGCATCGGTTACGTTCTTGCCAAGGGTGCCTTCGATCTGCTGCGCGAGAAGCTCGATCCGAGCAAGGTCAACGGCGGCGTCTTCCTCGGCCTTAACGGCATCGTCATCAAGAGCCATGGCGGCGCGAATGTCGAAGCTTTTGCGGCCGCCGTCGATGTCGGCTATGACATGGCCAAGAACGGTTTGACGCAGAAGATCGAAAACGATTTGAAGAAATACCATGCCAAACGGCTGCCCCCCATCGGGCCGGAAGCGGCATGAGCTACGGGGTACAAGCAGAATGATCCGTTCAGTTGTTCGCGGATTTGGGGCGGCGCTCCCCAAACGCGTCATGACCAATGCCGAGATGGAACAGGTCGTCGATACCAGCGACGACTGGATTGTCCAGCGCACAGGTATCCGTCAGCGCTATGTTGCCGGCGAAGGCGAAACCACGGCGTCGCTGGGCGAGCAGGCAGCGCGTGCCGCTCTCGCCAATGCCGGTATGACGCCTGATGATCTCGACATGATCATCGTCGCGACGTCGACGCCCGACAACACTTTTCCGGCAACCGCCGTCAATATCCAGAACCGGCTCGGCATGCATCATGGCTTTGCCTTTGACGTTCAGGCCGTCTGCACAGGCTTTGTCTATGCCGTAACCACTGCCGATGCCTATATCCGCGGGGGCCTTGCCAAGCGTGTTCTCGTGATAGGCGCGGAGACATTCTCGCGCATCCTCGATTGGACCGACCGCACGACTTGCGTTCTCTTCGGTGACGGCGCTGGTGCGCTGATCCTCGAGGTGGCCGAGGGAAGTGGCGCCAACAGCGATCGCGGCGTGCTGGCGGCAAGCCTGCGTTCCGACGGCGCCCACAAGGACAAACTTTACGTGGACGGCGGGCCGTCTTCGACGGGCACGGTCGGCGTTCTGCATATGGCGGGACGGGAAGTCTTCAAGCACGCGGTCGGCATGATCACCGACGTCATTCAGGCTGCCTTCGACGCAACCGGCGCGAAGGTGGACGATCTGGACTGGCTGGTGCCGCATCAGGCCAATCGCCGCATCATTGACGGCTCCGCCAAAAAACTTGGAATTGCTCCCGAGAAGGTTGTGGTCACCGTCGATCTTCATGGTAATACCTCCGCCGCCTCCATCCCTCTGGCGATCGCGACAGCTGCCGGAGACGGACGAATCAAGAAGGGCGATCTGGTGATGCTGGAGGCCATGGGCGGCGGCTTTACCTGGGGAGCGGTGCTGCTGCGCTGGTAGCGCCGTATCCCTAAAAGCCGATTCCGAACAAGAGCTTGACCGTTTGGCGCAAGGGCAATAGTCTCGCTAGGCTTGAATAAGATTACCAATCAGTATGGGCGGGGAGCTATGACGGGCAAGACAGTGACGCGCGCGGATTTGGCGGAGTCAGTATTCCGGAAAGTCGGCCTCTCCCGCACGGAGTCGGCAGAGCTCGTCGAGACGGTGATCGATGAAATTTGCAACGCCATCGTGCGCGGCGAAACGGTGAAACTTTCGTCCTTCGCGACGTTTCAGGTGCGCGACAAAAATGAACGCATTGGTCGAAATCCAAAGACCGGCGAGGAAGTGCCGATTTCTCCGCGGCGCGTCATGACATTCAAGGCATCGAATGTCTTGAAGAGCAGGATCCTCAAGGCGCATGCCAGCCGCAAGGCGAAGGTAAGGCCTGCGAATCCCGCTTCCTGATCTGCCGGAAAACTGATTTTCCTTGGGCCGTATGCCTTGCGCTGCGGCCTTTGTCTTAAGGTTTTGCGGCTTGCTTGTGCAGCAGCTGCAGAGACCACTTGAATTTCCTCTGCCAAACCGTTGAAATATGATGATTCGTATCTCGATAGGATGCGACGTCGATATCCGTTTTTGTGCGATGCGGCCCGGGCGGCGCCGCAATTGCGCTGTGGGAGTATGATGATGGACAAGAGCCCGGATGCATTTCGCACGATCAGCGAAGTCGCGGAAGACCTTGATCTGCCGCAGCATGTCCTACGGTTCTGGGAGACGCGTTTCCCGCAAATCAAGCCGATGAAGCGCGGCGGCGGCAGGCGTTATTATCGGCCTGAAGACGTCGACCTGCTGAACGGCATCCGCCATCTGCTCTACGATCACGGCTATACGATCAAGGGCGTTCAGAAGCTCTTGAAGACCAATGGCAACAAGTTTGTCATCGCGGTGGGGCACGGGGACCTTGCAAGTGTCGAAGCGCTTGCTTCTGCAGCGCAGGAGCACGCTCCCGTCGAACCACGCGTCAGCTCTGCCAATCCGGAAGAGGATCAGGTCGTCGGCCGTGCCAAGGCGCCAATCAGCCGCCGCTTCTTCAATTTCGTGAGCGGAGACGACGGCGTGCCGGATGTTTCCATCGGCAAATCCAGTGTCGGCAAGGAAGACCGGGCCTTGCTGCAGGAAACGCTTTACGACCTTCTGGAATGCAAGCGTCTGCTGGATCAGGTGCGGTAGTACCACGAGCTGCCGCGTAGACGACCCGCCCGGATGTGTGCATGGGATGCGACCATGTTAAGGCAATCCGTGCCTCCTGTGGGCCACCTTACCGTCGCGAGGCGGAGTTCCGTTTCGTCATAATACGCCTGCGCAAATCTACGTGACAAATTTGTCACGTACCGGTGCTTCTGTGCCCAAGAAGTTAGTTTGCTAACCTTCTCAACTTGCCCGACCCAAACCACAGGTTCAGTCTGACCATGAAGCTTCGCTGCTTCGCCCTTCAAAGAAGGGAAAAAGCCAGTCGGGCCATGGAGGGGCAAGAGGTTGCCTGCCGGGAGACTCCATCCCTGATGGATCGTCGAATGGAGATATCATGAACATCAAGAGCCTTCTTCTCGGCTCCGCCGCTGCTATTGCCGCAGCGAGCGCCGCCCATGCTGCAGATGCAATTGTTTCCGCTGAACCAGAGCCCCTGGAATATGTCCGGATCTGCGATGTCTACGGCACCAGCTATTTCTACATTCCCGGCACCGAAACCTGCCTCAAGATCGGCGGCAAGGTCCGCACCGAAGGCGAGTGGTACGACGCCTTTAATCCGCGCAGCAAGGTGGGTACACTCTGGCACGAGCGTGTCGAACTCAATGTCGATACAGCCACCGACACCGAATATGGTGCGCTGAAGACGAACACGGTCTTCCGCTGGGAGTGGCACGATGGAGGTGCGACATCCTCCAAGCTGCTCTTTGCCAATATCAGCCTCGCAGGCTTCACGGTCGGCAAACTCGACTCGCAATTCAATCTCTATGCTGGCTATGCCGGCGACGTCATCAATGACGACGCGATCTATGACGGCCCCTACGAATTGAACCAGCTGACCTACAATTATGATGCCGGTAACGGCTTTACCGCCGTGATTTCGCTGGAAGACAGCAACTCCACGACCGACGGTCAAGCCTCCTATGGCGCGGGTTGGTGGACGGACGACAAGTCCAATCACTATACCCCCGACGTCGTCGCCGGCTTCGGCTACAAGACTGGCGATTGGGGCTTCAAGGTCGTCGGCGGTTATGACTCGATCGTCGAGGAGGGCGCCATCAAGGCGCGCATCGATGCCAAGTTCGGCGGCGTGGAAGCCTTCCTGATGGGTGGCTGGAATACGGACGGCGACAAGCTGAACAAATATGCCGGCACGAACCAGGATATTTCCGCCTGCACGACATCGGGCGGCGCCGTCAATGCCGCCAAATGCGGTTGGGGAGACTGGGCTGTTTGGGGCGGCGTCGGTGTTCCGATCAACGAAAAGCTGAAATGGAACCTGCAGCTCGCCTATACGGAATCGAAGATTTTCGAGGCGACGACGAACCTCAAATTCAATCCGGTCAAGGATCTGCTGGTCGAACCCGAGGTGACCTATATGCACTACGACTTCATCAAGGATGATACGGTTGCCGGTATTCTTCGTTTCGAACGGAATTTCTGATTTGGGCTGATGTGATGGTCTCCGTCTGCGGCAATGCCGGCGGACGGGAACCGGCCGGCAAGGGTTTCACTAGGCGTGAGAGGAGTTTGCGAGTCAGAAAGCAACCTTGAGCTATTAATCATGATGCCAACTACGCGCATAGCTTGATGAGCTCGGCTTGCCAAATATTACCTTTGGCTGTAGTTCGATCCTTCGGGGTTGTATTATTTGTGCCGGAGGGAATATGCGTATACGCGCCACCATGGCGGCTAGCCTTGTCGCCGTTTCAACCATTCTAGCGAGCTGTCAGACGCCGCAGGAATCAGCGATGAATGCCGAAATGACCTGCCAGTCTCAAGGGTTCCGCCCGGGCTCGCAGCGCTACAATCGTTGCGTCGGGTCCACCTATCAAGCCAATCGCGCCCAGGCGCAGCAGGCTGAAAATCAGGCTGCCGGCCTTGCGGCAGCAGGTATTATCGGTGGCGTCCTGATTGGCGCCGCCGTCAGCGACAGCCGTCATCATCATCGCCGCGATTACGACCGGCCCTATTACCGCCGTTGCTATCGCTGCTGGTAAAAGTCGCTCGCAGCTTCGTATGACAATGGAAAACTCCGCCGATTCAACCCGGCGGAGTTTTCATTTCTGTTGCATGCCGGTCAAAACGGCGTCACTTCCTCGCGGCTGACCAGCTTAAGGCTGCGGTCGGGTTGGAGGATGTAGGTTTCGTAGATATCCTGTCCCCATTGGTTGGTGAAGCGATGCGCGATCCGGGTGCCGGGAGGCGATTGCGTCAGCTTCGTATGCGGCTGACCGCCATAGGTAATGCTGCCGGGAATGGGTTGCAGGGGGGCGGTTGTGTTGCATGCGGCAAGCAAGGGTCCGCATACTAAAAGGGCTATGAAGGGCCTCATTGTCCTGGCTTTCTGCACGTGTCCGGTCCCTGCGAAATCATCGCGCAATAAAGACGGGACAGCATCTATGAGTGTGATTTCAAATTACTATATAAAGGTAATATCGGCGCGTCCGGTGGCAAGGTTCTCACGCAGATTTGCTTGGCGCTGCGGCCCGATTTCGAAGGAGTCGCTTATGTTTACGATTGCAAGATCGATAACTGCCGCAGGCTTCGGTTTGCTGCTGGCGGCTGGTGCCGCTGTGTCGGCCGGCGCCATCACCATGCCGGCATTGTCGGTGCCCCAACAGTCCGACGTCATCCAGGTTCATGATCACGGCCATGGGCATTGGCATCACCACAACCGATGGGGTGGCGGGCATCGGTTTCATGGTTCTGACAGCTACTATGATGATGATTCAGACAGCGGCGTGCTCTTCAAATCCTTCGTGACCGGCACCCTGTTCAGCTGGCAGCGCGATCGTGGCTACTACGATAGCCATGCCCGCAGCTGCGCAAGCCGCTATCGTTCCTATAATCCTGCGGACAATACTTACCAGCCGAGCCATGGGCCGCGGCAGGCATGTCGCTGAGCGTGAACTTTTTCTGAGTGAGCCGCTACTTTTCGCTTGCTTCGGCTAACGCTAGACTCTAAACGAAACAAGCCGTTTCGGCAGGTCGGGGCGTAGCGCAGCCCGGTAGCGCACTTGACTGGGGGTCAAGGGGTCGCTGGTTCGAGTCCAGTCGCCCCGACCATTTATCTCCTTGAACTCCCAATCAGATTTTCAATAGCTAGCCGCACCACGAGGATGACTGGCCAGTCCAGCGCCGCGCGAGTCCTTCGGAAACCATTTGATCGCCGATCGAGCGGCCGGCACGCATGGCGATGCGTAGCTTGCCGCCATTCAGGTCGTCGCGACGGTTGCTGCCGGAAAGTACGAAAGTCCCGTCATTCAGAATGGCCTGCAGGCGCAGCTTGGCGGCAACGGCCTTTTGTTTTTCGCCTGGGCAGCGTGCAGCCTCAACGCCCGGTACGTCGATATCGGCGAGCTGGATCCTTATCCCGTCCTGCCAGAACGTATTGCCGTCCACCACGCAGTTGGTGCCCGAACCGGCGCTGCAAAGCACGAAGCGGCCGCCCGTCTGCGCCCGCATGCCGGGGCGATCGATCGCCGGTCTGTTGATCGGCAGCGCCACGGGGATCGCGGCCGTTGCCGCCGGAATGGCTGCCGGTGGCACGGGAAGGGCAGGGGTGGCGCGGGGCTCCGGGATAACCGCTGCGGTCTTGATCTTCGGTTTTACCGCCGGCGTCGGTGCGTCCTGGGTCATCTTCGGCATGCCGGCAACCGCACCGGCATGGGCGAGCATGGAAGGCATATCCTTACGGTGTTGGTAGGCATACATGCCGCCCACTATCGCCAGGCCAACGAAGCCCCACAGCCATATCGAACCTCCCGCCTTGGGTTGCGGTTTGCGCCGAACGCGTCGTTTCGCTTTAGCCATAGTGTCGTCCCTCGATTGCGGGGAGATTATCGCTGCGATTTCTTACCGATCCGTTGGCTTTTCGTTCTCCGATGACGGGACCACAGGATTCCTATTTCGTTGAAGCCGTCGATGGTTTCAGCTTCACCGACATCGTCACCTGTCCGTTGACGGAAAGCTTCAGTCCCCGACCATCGAAATTATTGACCGACGTATTGCTCGACATGGCGCTGATTTCACAAGCGTCCGCTATGGTAGCGAGCAGGGTGCCGCAGCTGCTTGCGGCGATCTTGTAGAAGGATTTCAAAGCCTTCTCCTGCTGCTCCTCGTTGTCGCCATCCGGCACGGAGTAGGACAGCGATATTCCCGATTGCACCGAAATATATCCGTCCGGCAGCTGGCGAGGATTGCGTAAGGGCAGGTTCTGAAAGTTCTGTGCAAGGGCTGGCAGCGTTGTGGCGGCAAGCAGCAGGCCGAGTGTAGCGGGCATTAAAAATCTGGTCATTGTCGTCTCTCCTGTTCAGTCGGTTTATCGCAGATATGGATGAAGACGGGGTGATGACCTAACCTAAAATTGTACGTCCGGGCTGAGTCTCGGCATTGCATTCGAATCAGCAGCCCCCGACCATGTAATTGCTTCCTTGCCAACTCTGGGGCCGAAGCGCATAGTCCAGTCCTGCTGTAGAGTATGAAGCCGGCGCCGAGGGGGTGCCGCATTCTCTTACTCAAAGGACGAGACCGCGCGAATGCTGGAAACCCCTATCCATCCAAGGGATTTGCCTTTGTTTTCGGACGATCTCGATCGTCTGGAGAAGGTGCTGGATACTGTCTGCCGAGATCGCGGCATCGATTCGCGTGGCGTGCAGGCAGAGCGGCTGGGCGCGTTGATCATCCAGCTTTATCGTCAGGGCGTGAAGGACGATGCGAAGCTGCTTGCGCTTGCAAGGGCTTATTTCTGACACATCAGCGTTTTTTTATGGTCTTGAATCTAATCGATTTAAGCTGATTTCACATAGCTGCAATGATGCTTTGTCGCTGTTCGAAGCGACAATTCCACCCTATATATGCTGCATTGCACAAAGAGAGTTCGTCTCTCGATGTTACCGATTCCCTTTGGGAGCGGTGCGCGGCCGTCGCGACAAAGGAAAAACGAAAAGCGGCGGGCGCGAATAAGCAGAAAGGTCCATAATGAATCTCAAAGTTCCGAGCCGGCTCCGCCGCCTGCTTGCCGACTCTGTCGAGTTGCCGCAGTTCAAATTTCCGGTAACCCAGCCGCAAGCACAGCCGGCGCGTCGTCGCGTCTCCACGCGTACGGCGCCCCAGCGGTTGACCGAAATTCTCTGGTTCGGTCGCAATCCAGGCAGCCTGCGCATGCTCGAATACGTACCGCCTGGTATCAAAGGCCCGATGCCACTCGTCGTTGTCCTGCATGGCTGTCATCAGAATGCCGAGGATTTCGATCGATCCAGCGGCTGGACGGCTCTTGCCCGCCAGCATGGATTCGCCGTGCTCTACGCCGAACAGAAGGCATTCAACAATCCCAATCTCTGTTTCAACTGGTTCCGCCCGAGCATGGTAACGCGCGATCGCGGCGAGCTAGGTTCGATCCGCGAGATGATCGATTTCAGTCGCAAGGTGCACGAAATCGACGACAGCAGGATTTTCGTCATGGGCCTCTCGGCCGGTGGCGCGATGGCTGCAGCGCTGCTTGCCACCTATCCGGAACTCTTTGCAGCAGGCGCCATCATCGGCGGCCTGCCTTTCGGCGCCGCCCGCGACGCCATGTCGGCACTGGATGTCATGAAGCGCGGCTCGACGCGCTCGGCCGATAAATGGGGCGAGCTCGTTCGCGAAGCATCTCCCGATGCTACCCGCTTTCCTGTCGTTTCCATCTGGCATGGCGATGCCGATGAAGTTGTTTCCTATGTCAATGCAGAGTCGGCCATAGCACAATGGCTTGCCGTGCGCGAGCGCCCGCGCACCAAGGGCCGCCTGCGTCTGTTCGAAGGCGGCGAGCGCCGCGAATGGCGTGATGACTATGGCAATATGATCCTGGAACTCGTCACCCTGACGGATTTCGGGCACGGTTTCCCGGTCGGTTCGGTCATCGAGGGCAGGGAGCCGGCAAACGACACCGAGCGTTTCATTCTGCCTGCGGCCATCTCCGCGCCGGAACAACTGATCAAAGGCTGGGGGCTGGTCGCCTGAGATTGCCCTCGAAGAGCGGGCTCGCGCTCGCGCCAAGAGTAGTATGAGAGGAAGCTCGGGCGACTACTCATAAGGCGCCGCCAGTCTTGCAATCAATCGTCGTTGGTCGCATTCAGATTTTCGGGCCGAATGCCATCGTTCTCGGCCCAATGCTTGAAACGGATACCGGCGCCGCCGGTTCCGTCACTCCCGCCGGCGAGAAAAATTATGCCGTGGCTCTCCAAGGCGGCACGAACGGCGGCAACCGCCTTCATATCCTTGGAATCGACGTCCATCTCCAACGCTTCGATGGATGAGATCGGAAGCTTGCTCTCATTAGCGAGTGCTTCTGTCGTCAGCCCGAGCATGGCGCGCGCACCGCGCAATTGTGCAGATGTGATCATGACTCAACTCTACTCCATAGGCCCGAGAAGCGGAACCGGTTTCACGCAAAAATCGCGCGCGTCAAAAGCGCGTTGCGCTTTTCTCGGAGTGACGTCTCGCGCTTCAGGTGCCTGATCTTGCGCGAGTGTTCTAAAAGGCTGCGACGTTCTGAGGCCTGATGTCTTCGGGGCTAGCAAGCGGGGCAGGGACGGGATAGCCAAGCAGATCGTAGTAGATCTGTTCCGTGGCGTCGGCCATACCGGCAAGAGTGTAGCCATCCTTGCGGCGACGCGCCTCGGAGGAGAAGTTTGCAAGCAGTCTGGGATCGGCAAGGCGCGTCATGGCGCTGGCGAGCTCCTTCGGGTCATCGCTGTTGGGCACGATGTAGCCGTTCTTGCCATGTTCGAGCACGGTTCGCGCGCCACCGACATCTGCCAGCAGCAGTGGTTTGCCTGCGGCTGCGGCTTCAAGCATCACATAGGACATCGCCTCGTAACGGCTCGGCATGACGACGACATCGAAGGCTTCGATTGCGGTCACTCCGGGTATGCCGCCGTCGATGTAGGCGCGCTTTTCCAGGCCGGCTGTCCTGATCATATCGGTGACGGCGGTCGCAAGCTCCCCAACGCCGATCATAAGCAAATGTGCTTGTGGCAGCGTGCTGGCGATGCGGGTAAATGCCTCGACAAGCCGTTCCGGAGCCTTCTGGCGAGTCATCCGGCCGACGAAGCCGAAGAGCAGAGCGTCCTGAGGGACCCCATACCGCCTACGGATGGCGGCGCGCTGGCTGGTCGGCGGCGAGCCGACGCCGTTGACGACGATGCGCAGCCGTGCCTCGGAGATGCCAAGCGACAAGGCATGGTTATATTCGTCTCGCGATACGCAGATCAGTTGATCCGTCAGCCAGTTGCCGAGCAAGCGCTCGATGCCGCCATAGATCAACCGCCCCTTCGAGCCCAGCGTTGGGTCCATCGTGCGAAATGCGTGCGGGGTATAAAGAACGGGGACGTGCTTTCCAGGCAAGCGCAACCGCGTCAGCGCTCCGGCCTTGGAGCTGTGGCCATGGATCAGATCGAACGGCCCTTGCTCCGTGGCGATTCTGCGTAAATGTCTCCACGCGGTGATATCCCATGGTCCCGGCGCACGTCGCATGGCGACGGGAATGACCCGGTCGAGACCGATGCCTTCCAATTCCCCAACGAAGGCCGCCTCGGCGCGCACGGGCGAATAGACGGCGGTCACCGAATGACCGCGATGCTGCATTGCCCGGCAGAGATCGAGGAAGTGCCGCCCCGAGCCGCCGCCGCTCGGTTCGAGGACCTGCAGCATCGACAGACGCTTGACACTGGTGCGGATATTCAAGGCGCGGCCTCCCTTCCACTCAAGCTACGCTGATACTTTTGCTCAAGGGCGCCGCAGCCCCAGACGATGCCGATCAACATGTAGAAGTGACGCCAGTGATCGGTGTCGATGACGTTGCCGATGCCGACATGGCCGAGAACGACGATCCAGGCGATCATCGCGAAGGGCTGCCAGGGCCGTTCCCTCAAAAGGTTGCGGAAGCCGATATAGATGGTCCAGCAGATCATGCTGACCCAGCAGAAGAACCCGAGCCAGCCATAGGTGGTCAGCGTCTTCAGCCAGGTATTGTGCTCGTCTTCCTCAAACATATGACCGAAGACCAGCGGTCCCATACCGAAAGGCCGCTCCATCGACATCGCAAAGCCGACGCTATGACGCTCAAAACGGCCGAGGTGCCTGCCGTCATAGCTCTGAACGAGTTGCGCGCGGATGGAAAACAGGTCGCTGACCTGCGGAAACTGCAGCGCGATGACAAGCAGCACGACCATGAGGATGATCGCCGCCAGCGCTATAACCAGGATGCGCAGGCGAAACTTGTTGCTGCGATGTTTCAACAGCATGCAGAAGATCAGCATCACCGAGGTGAAGGCAAACAGCCCCCAGGCCGCTCGCGAGAATGAAAGGAAGACCGCAAAAGCGAGAACGAGGAGGCATACGATCCTGATCGGCGCCTTCTTCAGGTCGCCGATCAGCAGCCCATGCATGAGATAGAGGCTGGGCGCCGCCAGATAGGGACCAAAGACGTTCGGATCCTGGAAGGCGCCCATGGCGCGATCGTAGCGTGTGAAAATATCGAAGCCTGGGACGGCGTGGAAATAGCCGAGAATGCCCAGGCTTGCGGTAATCAATGCTGCCACCACCCAGGTATTGAAGATCAGCTTCAGCCGCTTCTGGCTGTCCTCAACGATGGCGGCGTAGAAGACGGAGCTCAAAGCCAGAAAGGTGGAGACGGCAATATAGATCGGGCCGTCGAGATGGTTGCTTGCCGCAAGGTTGCGCATCTGCGTGATCGACAGCATGCCGCCGATGTTGAACGTCAGGAACAGCACCAGAAGCGGCGCGACGCTGCGGGATATCTTCAGCCCGAGAATGAACCACGTGCCGATAAGAAAGGCGAGCCACAGCTCATAGGGCGCGGGTTCCGCGATCACGAAACCCGACATCAACACCCCTATGGCGACGCAGGCCGTACCGACCAGTCGTAATGCCGCAAGCTGCGGCTGCGCAACGCCGGAAGGTGGGAGCTCGATCGCGGTCAATACGCGTTTTCCGTATTGAGCAGGCTGAACGGCGTCTTGAACAGGATCTTGAGATCGAACAGCAGCGACCAGTTCTCGATGTAGTAGAGATCATAGGCCGTGCGGAACTTGATCTTGTCGTCGCTGTCGATCTCGCCGCGCCAGCCGTTGATCTGCGCCCAGCCGGTGACGCCTGGCTTGACGCGATGGCGTGCGAAGTAGCCTTCGACGACATCGGCGTAAGTGCGGTTGTGGCTGGCGGCGAGCACGGCATGCGGCCGCGGGCCGACGAGCGAAAGGCTACCGAGCAACACGTTGAAGAGCTGCGGTAATTCGTCGATCGACGTCCTGCGGATGAAACGTCCGACGGGCGTAACGCGCGGATCGTTCTTGGTGACGGCGTTGCGTGCGGTCGGATCGCTCATATGCGTATACATCGAGCGGAACTTGAAGACGTTGATGATCTCGTTGTTGAAGCCGTGTCGCTTCTGCATGAAGAAGATCGGCCCCTTCGAAGTCACCTTCACGGCAATTGCGGCACCCAGCATGATCGGCCAGAGCAAGGCAAGGGCGAACAGGCTGAAGAAGATGTCGAAGATGCGCTTACCGACGCCGTCCCAATCACGGATCGGCTTGTTGAAGATATCGAGCATCGGCACCGCGCCGACATGCGAGTAGGCGCGCGGCCGAAAACGCAGCTTGTTGGCATGGGCAGCCAAGCGAATATCGACCGGCAGGACCCAGAGCATTTTCAGCAATTGCAGGATGCGATCTTCAGCGCTGCTCGGAAGAGAAATGATCAGCATGTCTACCCGCGCCAGCCGGGCGAACTCGACTAGCTCCGGGACCGTCCCGAGCTTCGGATAGCCGGCGACCATGACCGGCGAACGCTTCTCGCCGCGATCGTCGAAGATGCCGCAAATGCGGATGTCGTTGTCGGGTTGGTGTTCGAGCGCGCGGATGAGTTCCTTGGCCGGCTCGCCACCGCCGACGATGACGGCGCGTCGTTCCATGATACCGTTGCGCGCCCAGTTGCGGATGCCATAGGCGAAAAGGAGCCGGGCCACGAGGAGGAACGCAGCTCCGGCACCCAGCCAGGCGCCGAGGAGGGGCAGGGAATAGATGTTGCCCAGGCCGATAGGAACGAGGGCCAGAGCCATGATGGCGAAGGCGACAATCCAAGGTCCCAAAATCCGGTGAAGGAAGCGATGGGGCGAGCGCAGGATCGGTATCTGATAGGCATCCGCCACCTGCAGGAAGGCGATGGCAAGGCCGCTGACCGCGATCGTCACCGCAGCTCTCGACAGGAAGGGGTGATCGTCGGGAGTCGTGCCGAAAAACAGAAGTGCCAGTCCAACTGCGAGCAGTGACAGAAATTCGAACAGCCGATACTGGCCGATGATAATCGCCGGCGTTTGGTTGGTTTCACGGAACTGCTCGGCAATCTGCCGCGCATAGAGATTGAGTTCACCGTTCGGGCGATCGCTCTGAGACTCTTCGGCACCGCGGGTGCGGATCTCCGAAGCCTGCTTGCGAATATTGTCTAAGTTAAATTGTTCGGACTTTTCGCTAGTGTTCATGGCAACTTATCCGGTCGTTACCGGAAAAGGCCTACCAGATATCAGCTAAGAAACACTTACAACACCTGCTTGTATTCTAGTGTTTGTCACCAGAACCAAGTATATTTTGATACAGCTTCAATGTGTCGCGAGCCATGACCGAGGCTGAAAAATTGAGCCGGATTGTCTCGATATTGGGCATATGGCGGCCGCCCCAGTCCTGTTCGGTGATGGACTCGGCCATGATGCGGGACAGGTCGTCGGCATCTTCGGTGCGAGCGAGTGCGGCGCTGTTTTCTCCGAGGGCTTCAGGGATGCCGCCAACGCGTGAGGCAATCACGGTCTTTCCCGCCGCCAGCGCTTCGAGAACAATATAGGGCATCGCTTCTGCGCGCGAGGGAACGACAACATTTTGCGAGACCGCGAAGGCCTCCTGCACGCGCATGGCCGGCAGCATGCCGATGCGATGGCCAAGGCCGCGTTCGATCATCATCCGGTGGTATTTGTCCCTGTCCGGTCCGTCGCCGATGATCAGCGCGGAGAGAGGCCTGCCGATCCGCCGTTCGGTCTTGGCGAAGGCCTCGATGAACAGGTCGGGACCTTTGAGATCCCGCAGCATGCCGATATAGACAAAATGCACGGAGTCCGATCGTGTCGGGATGGGGCGGAAATCTCGCTCGCTGATGCCGTTGTAGATCAGGACCGATCGTGTCCGCGGCTTACCGATTTTCCTTTCATAGGTGCGCCGCTCGAAGTCGCAGATGAAAATCAAACCATCGGTCAGAAATTCCAGCATTCGTTCAAGGCTATGCACCAGCATGCCCTGCAGCGAGCCGCGCGAAAAGTGCAGGCTGCCGCCATGCGCAGTATAGAGGCGGGCGACGCGATACCTACTAACCCGCAGCAATGAGCCGAGAACGCGCGCAAGCAGGCCGCCCTTGGCGCCGTGCCCGTGCAGCACATCCGGCCGCAAACTCTTGATCTTCTGATAGCTGCTCCAAAGCGTGGGCGCATCGGAGAGGCTGATCTGACGCCGGATCGGTAACCGGACGACGCCGAGCGCGAGAAATGGCGCGATATCGTCGAACAGATGATCCTCGTGTTCTCCGCCGGTCAGGCTGTCGCAAAGGATGCCGACCTCATGTCCCGCCTTGCTTTGTTCCTCCGCCAGATCCCGGACATGGCGAAAGACCCCGCCGACGGGCGATCTGAAACAGTGAAGGATGCGGAGCGGTTTTGCCATGAGTGAGCGCGGTCAGAACAACCGCTCTCTGACATAGATCGTATCGCCAGCGAGCACCGGATCGGAGATACCGACACGGCCCGTCATGACGTGACCGTTGATCTTGCGCGTGACGTCCGCGTTGGATTGATTGGCGCGGCTGCTGAAGCCGCCGGCAACCGCAATGGCATTTTGGACGGTCATGCCCGGTACATAGGAATACTGCCCCGGCTGGCCGACTTCACCCATGATGTAGACCGAACGATAGCGATCGACATCGATTGAGACGTCGGGATCGCGAATATAACCCTGCCGCAGCTTCTGGGCGATCTGCCCGGAGAGCTGCTGCAAGGTCCGACCACGAGCCGTGACCTGACCGATCAGCGGAAACGCAATGTAGCCGGCCTGATCGACCGTATAGGTGTTGCTGAGGCCCGGCTGATCGAACACCGTTACGCGCAGCCTGTCACCACTGTCCAACGTATAGGGCTGGATCGTGGCCTCACTGAACGCCTTCGGCGCAGGCTGATAGGTGTTGCAGCCTGCGAGCGCGACGCTCATGGCTACCATGCCGAGTGCAAGGGCAATCTTTGGCTTTGCGAAGGGCATTTCGCGCTCATTAGAATGGGAGAAGACACTAGCGCCGTTATCAATCCGTTAGGGTTAACGGCCGGTAAAGACCGAAAGAAAAACCAGCAAAAAATTAGCGATGCCAAAAATAACACCGGTGAAATACTATTAACGCTTGGGTTACCATAGTCGTTTACGTTTATCTCCGGCTTTCTATTACGGAGTTTTTGTATATGTCCGGTGTCAACAACACCCAGCAGGATGTAGACATCGATCTTGCGCAGCTTTTTCGCGCCGTCTGGCGACGGCGGCTGCGGGTGGTTGCCATCACCCTTGCGGGTGCCTGTCTGGCGCTCGTCATTGCCAAGGTCGTTTCTCCGGAGTATCGCAGCGAAACTCGCATTCTGATCGAGGCGCGCGCGCCGGCCTTCGCAACCACGACCAGCAACGACGCTGGCTCTGCACCGCTTCTGGACGAACTGAATATTGCCAGCCAGGTTCAGATCCTTCAGTCGGCCGACTTGATCAAGCAGGTTATCGCCAATCTCAAGCTCTACCAGAGCCCGGAATTCGATACGGCCAGCAAAAGTTCAGCGCTCTCCGATATTCTCATCAAGCTGCACCTGAAGCGCCCGCCTGCCGATAAGGCGCCGGAAGAACGGATGTTGGATGCGTTCACCGGGCGGTTGCAAGTCTACCAGATCAACTCGTCGCGGGTGATCGGCATAAGCTTCAGCTCTCGCGATCCTCTTCTTGCAGCCAACGTTCCGAATGCGATCGCACAGGTTTACCTGTCGATGCAGAGTGGCGCCAAGCTCGATTCCAACAGTGAGGCAACCCGCTGGCTGGAACCGGAGATCACCAAGCTGCGCGAGAGGGTCAGCGAAGCTGAAAAGAATGTCGCGGATTACCGATCTGCCAACGGACTTCTGCAGACCAGTCAGAACAGCAACTTCGCCACCCAGCAGCTCTCCGATATTATCACGCAGCTCGCGCAGGTGAGGGCCGACAAGGCCAATGCCGAAGCACGCGCCCAGGCTGTGCGCAATGCGCTCTCGAGCGGTCGCTCCATTGATACGCTTTCCGACGTTTCCGGATCCCAGGCCATTCAGCGGTTGAAGGCGACGGAGTCCACCCTGGAATCGCAGATATCGGATCTCTCCACGACGCTCATGGATGGCCATCCGCGCCTGAAGAGCCTGCGGGCGCAGCTCGCCGATAGCCGCCAGCAAATCAGCCGGGAAACACAGAGGATCCTCGCCAGTATCGACAATGAAGCCAAGCTTGCGCAACTGCGTGAGCAACAATTGGTGGCGCAGTCGAATACGCTCAAGGCCGCAAGCGCCAAGGCAGGGGAGGATGAGGTTGGCCTCAACGCGCTGGAGCGCGAAGCCGCAGCCCAGCGGCAATTGCTGGAGACCTATCTCGCTCGTTACCGCGAGGCTGCTTCCCGCGTTGACAAGAATTCGAGCCCGGCCGATGCCCGTGTCGTCTCGTCGGCGGTGGAGCCGGTCGACCCCGCTTTCCCGAAGGTTGTCCCGATCGTTGTCGTATCCACGCTCGCAACCTTCCTTTTGACCTGTATCGTCATCATGCTGGCTGAACTGTTCAGCGGTCGTGCATTGCGTCCCGTCGGACCGGTTAACCGCGAGCGGAAAGCCGCGGCCAATGCCTCGCAGCCTCCTCAGGCTGATGATGTTGCAGAGATTGTTACGATGAAGCGTGCTGGGGCGCCGGCAAGCATGCTGTCGGTGCCCGCAGACGATATCTTGGCCGGAAAGACGGAAGAGGACATCGCCGATGCGGCTCATAAGCCGAAGGAAACGGTGTCGGCCAAAGAAGACGAAGAGGATTTTTCCATCCAATCCGTTGCCGACTATTTGATCGATAGCGGCTCAAGGCTGGCAATTGCCATATCGCCGACCGGTGACGATGGTTCTACCGCCTCGGTTATGCTGGCACGAACGGTTGCTGATGCGGGACACCGCATCGTGCTGGTCGACATGACGGGAACCGGCTGCCCTTCCAAACTCATGGCAGAGCACGGTGAACTTCCCGGTGTCACCGACCTGCTTTGCGGGGAGGCAGCCTTTGCGGACACGATCCATCCGGATCGGCTTTCCGACGCTCATCTCGTACCGCAAGGCATGAGTGATCTCGGCCGCGCAATGCGCGGAGCGGATCGCCTGTCGCTCATCCTCGATGCGCTCGGTTCGGCCTACGATATTGTTCTGGTGGAATGCGGCGCGGCCGAAGTTTCCGGCGTGGCGCGGCTGACGCGGAGCAAGGATACGGAAATCATTCTCTCCATGCCGCAGCCCGACGAAAAGCAATTCCTTTCGGCGATGACCGAATTCCAGAAGGCCGGCTACGAACACATTATCCTGATGTCGGGATGGCGTGAGGAGCATGATCCGGATACGCGCCGCGACGCCGCCTGATCAATCTTTCTCAGTCGTGTCTGCCCCTGCCGTCGCGGTGCCGTGCCGCGATCGCAGTCTCTGAATGAGGGCATAGACCGCTCGGTTGCTCTTGACGGCCGTCTTTGCGTGCGTGATGCCGCGCTGTATCGTTGCCGCGACATGGCCGACGGCGGAAATGGGCAGCAGCAGGTCGTGCTGCGTAGTTTCCACGGGACACCAGGACCGTTTGTAGAGCTGATCTCCGATACCGAAGTCGAAGAGCGCGACGCCTTCCTTATGCAGCCGCTCTATCATCAGCCAGAACAGCAGCTCACCGGGGCTTGCTTCGGGCACCAGCGTTTCGTCGATCGAGGCGAATTGGCAGATGACGTGATCGCCCTTGCGCGAAAGAGCCGCGATGGCCGGCACATGCCCCTCATGCTCGCCTGTGAGCCGCAGCGCATGCATCTGCAACGTGGCGTCGAGACTGGCGCTCTCCTGTCGGCGCAACAGCTTGTGC
Source organism: Martinezella lusitana (assembly GCF_014207095.1). Lineage (GTDB taxonomy): Bacteria > Pseudomonadota > Alphaproteobacteria > Rhizobiales > Rhizobiaceae > Rhizobium > Rhizobium lusitanum_B. The sequence continues at coordinate 632,138 of NZ_JACHBG010000001.1, forward strand.
AGCGTCGCTTGGGTCGGGGCATCGGCGAAAACATCGGGTAAGCCCGCTTCCTTGAACCGAGTGGCCTTCTGCCGAAAGAACAGATCCAGCAGGGCATGCTGCTGATCCGGCGTAGCAATCACATGTTCATAGCCGCCCTTAGCGTCGAGGATCCGGCTCTGGTGCTTGAACTTCTTGCGCCGCCGCTTGGCGTTGACCTGCTTCAGGCTGGTTTCGAAGCTCTCCAGGAACGGCAACTGGAAGGCGCGATTCTGGTTTTCGACTGCGGGCAGGGAGCCGAGTGGGCTTTTGCGGCCGCGCCATTCGAGCGGGACATTGCGCAGGATGGCAAGATCCGCCTTGCCGCGCAAAGCCGCGACCGTGGCTGCCGTTTGTGCCGGAGTCAGATCGCCATTTGACAGGAACTCTGTAGAGAACAGCCCTGTATTGATGTTGCTGTGCTGTGCACCGATGAATTCCGCCCGCCGAACGCCACGATTACGAATGATCTCCAGCGGCAGGATGAAAGCGGTCCGGCCGCCAATGGAGCCACGAATGATCGCGAGAGGGCGGCGGAATGTTTCAGTCCAAGGCAGGCACCAGTCATAGCTCTGATGCAGAGACGCAAGATTGTCTCGCTCCAACGCGCGCCATTCCGCCTCGAGCGGCGCCATGCTGTCGAAGATTTCGATTTTGAGATCGTCATGCAGCGCCGACCGCCTAAGGACAGCCGCAGCCTGCCCAGTTGCTGTCCGAGCAACGGCGATGCCGGCGATATCTTGCTCCTGCGTCTGCATTCGATCCTTTCCGCATTGGCGGTATTCGAACGCAGTTTCGCGGATAGCGGTTTATCTTTGGCTTAAGATGGCACGATCTGCCCGCACATCCCGTGGATCAGGGTTAGCATTGCGTAAACGGCGGGTATGCATCCGTCATTGCGGCCGCGGTCCAGCCATCCATTTGATGATGCCCATAGCGGGCAGCACCCAGATGGTGCCGCTGAAGAGGAAGTAGAGGAAATGAACCCAGGCTGGTTGATCTCCGAGCGTGCGGACTGCAACGATCATGGCGACGATCGCATAGATTGCAACCAGCAACACAAGCAGGATCATGCCGATGAATTTGCGCAGGCGAAGGGGCACGGGTTGGTTTCTCCTCTCAAGGCGATATGCCGCGACGGCATGCCGCAAACTCCCGGGACTTGTTTTGCACGCCCCTATCGGGCAAATCAACAGCCTGATGGAAGGGAGATGCCATGGCTGCCACTAATTTCACCTCGGAACAGGCTATCATGAAGGAAGTCGTCCGCCAGGGCCGCAATCGCCGGGCCATCCGCCTCTGGCTTGCCTGTGTGCTGCTGGCTCTCTTCGGGCTCGTGCTGGTGGGGGGCGCGACGCGGCTCACTGAATCCGGCCTGTCCATCACGGAATGGCGGCCGATCCATGGCATCATCCCGCCGCTGAACGCGCAGGAATGGCAGGACGAGTTCGATCTCTACAAGCGTATCCCGCAGTTTCAGATCCTCAACAAGGATATGACGGTCGACGAATTCAAGGGAATCTTCTGGTGGGAATGGGCGCATCGGGTGCTTGCACGCGGCATCGGCGTCATCTTCGGCGTGCCGCTGCTGTTCTTCGTGCTGACCGGCCGCGTCGAACGCAGGCTGTGGCTGCCGCTGGGCGGCATTTTTCTCCTTGGCGGGCTGCAGGGCGCAATCGGTTGGTGGATGGTCTACTCGGGTCTGGAGGCACGCACCAATGTCAGCCAGTATCGCCTTGCGATTCATCTCGTCATGGCTTGTCTGATTTTTGCTGCCTGCATGTGGTTCATGCGGGCGCTGTCTCCGCATTCGAACGAGCCGGCGCCGACCCGTTATTCGGCAAAACTGGCCGGCCTCATCGCCATCATGTCTCTGTTCCAGATCTATCTAGGCGCGCTCGTCGCCGGTCTCCATGCCGGCATGAGCTACAATACCTGGCCGCTGATGGACGGCACCATCGTTCCGGATGGCTTGCTCGTGCAGTCGCCGGGCTGGATCAATTTCTTCGAGAATCCGAAAATGGTGCAGTTCGTCCATCGCCTCGGCGCTTATGCGCTCTTCGCAGTCGTGGTCGTCAACATGATCATGTCGTTGCGGGCTGCGCCGCAGACGACGCATGCCCGCCGTTCGGTCGTGCTGTTCGTGCTGGTTCTCATTCAGGCGATTCTCGGCATTACCACGCTGCTGCTGCAGGTGCCGCTGCACCTGGCGCTTGCGCATCAGGCGGGCGCCCTGATCGTCTTCGGCTTTGCAATTGCCAACTGGCGGGGCTTCTATGGCGAGCTGCCGCGCCAGACCTCGATTGTCGTGGGAGATTGAGGCGCACAGCGCCTCAATTCAACCCTTGTCAGCGTGCCGAGGCGACACTTGCCGCCGACGACATCCGCGACACGACCTTCAAGTGCTTGATTTCACCGCGCTTGAAGGCGGCGAGGAAGCGATTGTAGTCTTTGAAGACCACGCAGCCATTCGATTCTGCACGGCCGCCCCTGAGCATGTAGGTGTGAGCCAGCAAGCCATCGCGGCCATAGACGCGACCGCCGCCTGTGGGCGTCAGGCGCAGCGCCCGCACGCCATGGAACAGGCTTTCCCTGTAGGTCAGCTTATAAGTCTCAGGCGGCGTCGGACCGGTGTTCTTGCGGTCGACATAGCGGGGATTGTCGCGCATGTGACCAAGGCCGGAATGCGCCTCGAGGCGTTCGCCGCTGGGAAGGTAGACCGTCTTCGCTTCGATATCGTAGATCGCGGTACCGCTTCCCGGGCTGATGGCGGCAAAGGGATTGATGAAGGGCTTTGCCTTGCGCACAGAGCTGTCGTCCGGATCGGCATAGGCCAGAAGCCGCGCCGGCGGCTGGGCCGGGGTATCCTTGACTGTTGCCTTAGCAATGGCGGCCGTCGCTGGAGTGTTGGGCCGCCGTACATCCTCGTCGCGGGCAGGGCGGGCCATCGGCACAACGGTCAGCACGGTTTGCGTCATGGCGATGTCAGCATCCCTGGCCGGTAGCGGCGTCGCTTCCGCAATGGCCGGCAGGGCTGCAGGCGCTGCCGAAGCAACGGCGATCGGCTGAACGGCCTCCTTTGCGGGGCTTGCTGAGGGGATCGAGGCGGCTGCATATTTCACCTGCGCCAGCGACTGCACCGCGGCGGCAAAGTTGACGGCAATCACCTTACGCAGCCGGTCGAGCGTTTCGGGCGATGCGGCTGCCATTTCGATGCGGCCGCTCTTGATGCTTGCGGCCGCACTTTGCTCCAGCTTGATCTGGGATGCCTGCTGCGTCAAAGCATAGGCCAGTTGCGAACGAATGGCGTCCTTACTGCCAGCATTCGTCTGAACATTAGTCCCCGCGGTGGCAGAGGTCGACCCGGTTGCAGGAGCCGTTGCGGGCACACCGGCGAAGCGGCCTTGTCCGTTCAGCGAGGCAACCTGGCTGGAAAGACGGGCAGGGCGGGCTATCGGGCTCTGGGATACGATGAACGCCGACGCTCGTGGTGTCAGGAAATCGTTTGTCGTTGTTGCCGCGCGAGGGAGCGACAACATCATCGATTGGGTGGTGACCAGCGTCGCGGCGACCCAGGCGAAAGCCACAACGGCGACGCCGGTGGCCAATGTGCCGGGACGGATACTGAGAGATTTTTTCAGTCGCGGGGCGTAGCCAGTGCGCGAATTGAAGTTACCGAAGCCTTCGGTGACAAACGCCATGATACTCGTTATCCAAACTACACAGACACTATGCCGGCTCACAGATACACACGCGCCTCGACGCGGAGTTCGCGTCTGACCACCACATTGCCGACTGTCTGGAAGCATGCCGAATTATGGTAACCAATTCCTTTACGCTGGCTCATTCTTGGATATTCATTGAAAAAAGAGATACGTTTGACGCTCAATTCACCCTGGCCCGTGAAGCCGTTAAACGGCGAATCCGGCCGACAATAGGTCGCGCCGCATCACGGGGGATCAATTCTTCGTGTAGTGGCTGCTAATTTAGCTGGAAGGCAAAATTGTGGCCGGAAAGGCACACGTGCCTAAATTGGCGACAGACGTTAGCTCGACAAAAAGCCCGGCCAATCCAATCCTTCAGGGGAAGATCGACCGGGCTCGCAAACTGTTAGTGTATGTCTTGCGCCTCAGGCGCTCAGCATCAGATCCATATTCTGGACGGCCGCACCCGAGGCGCCTTTGCCGAGATTGTCGAGCAGGGCGACCAGATTGACCTGGGCAGCGCCCGGCGTACCGAAGACGAAAAGCTTCATCGTGTCCTTGCCCGCCAGCTCGACAGCGTCGATCCGAGATAGCGCGCGGCTCTCCTCAAGGGACACGACCTGAACGATATCCTGGCCGGCATAATGGTCGGCGAGCGCTGCGTGGATGCTCTCCAGCGTCGCGCCTTCTGCCAGATCGCCGAGGTGTAGCGGCACCTGCACGATCATGCCCTGTGGGAACCGGCCGACGGACGGCGAGAAGATCGGCGCCCGATCGAGCAGGCCATGCGTCGTCATCTCGGGCACATGCTTGTGGGTCAGCGTCAGACCGTAGAGGAAATGCGGCGCGCTGATGGCGTCCGGGTGATCGGCATTCTCCATCTGGGCGATCATCTGCTTGCCGCCGCCCGTATAACCGGACACGGCATTGACGGTCACGGGGTGGCCAGCCGGAAGGATGCCGGCAGCACGCAGCGGCCGGATGAGGCCGATAGCGCCGGTCGGATAGCAGCCGGGATTGGCAACGAAGCGCGCTGTCTTGATCTTCCTGCCCTGATCGCCGTCCATCTCGGCAAAGCCATAGGCCCAATCAGGATGGATGCGGAAAGCCGTCGAGGTGTCGATGACGCGAACATTATTGTTGCTCGCCACCATTTTCACCGCTTCCTTCGATGCATCGTCAGGAAGGCAGAGAATGGCGATGTCGGCGCTGTTCAGCATATCCTCGCGCATGGCGGCATTGCGGCGCTCGGCTTCCGGAATGGACAGAAGCTCGACGTCGCGGCGGTCGGCCATGCGCGTGCGGATCTGCAAGCCCGTGGTTCCGTGTTCGCCATCGATGAAGATCTTCGGTGCCATGTTATTCCTGCTCTTTCAATAGGTTCAGAGTGTTTCCGGGATCAGTTTGCCATGAAGTTGATTCAATAAGATAACAGCCGGACTCAGCGTCCGGCCGCACGCCTTTCGGCATGCAGACCGAGCATATACATCGCCACCGTTGCCCCCGCAATGGCGGTGATATCGGCGTGGTCATAGGCCGGGGAGACTTCGACGACATCGGCGCCGCGGATGTCGAGCTGATGCAGCCGCTGCAGCGCCGAGAGGATCTTCGCGCTGGAAGGTCCGCCGGCAACCGGGGTTCCGGTGCCTGGCGCATAGGCAGGATCCAGGCAGTCGATGTCGAAGGTGAGATAGGCGGGCGCACCCTTGGTATGCGAGATGATCGTCGAGGCGATGTCGGCGGCGCTCATATCCCCAACCTGATGGCCGTAGAGAATATGGATGCCGAAATCGTCTGGCGCATGCGTGCGGATGCCGATCTGGATGGAGCGATCCGGGTCGATCAGGCCTTCGCGGACGGCGCGGGCGACGAAGGAGCCGTGGTCGATGCGCTTGCCGTCGTCGAACCACGTGTCCTGATGGGCGTCGAACTGCACGAGCGCCAGCGGGCCATGCTTGGCGGCATGTGCTTTCAGCAGGGGCCAGGTGATGAAATGATCGCCGCCGAGCGTCAGCATGAATGCGCCGCTGTCGAGGATCGTCGTTGCCTGCCGCTCGATCGCAGCGGGTGTATCCTGATGGTTTCCGTAGTCCAGCAGGCAATCGCCATAGTCGATGACGGCCATCTCGGCGAACAGGTCGCGATTGAAGGGATATTGCGGATCGTTGTCGAAGATAGCCGAGGCACGGCGGATCGCCTGCGGCCCGAAGCGCGTTCCCGGCCGGTTGGATGTGGCGGCATCGAAGGGGATGCCCCAGACGACGGCATCGACGCCATCAAGCGACTTGGTGAAGCGACGGCGCATGAAGGAGAGTGCGCCGGCAAAGGTCGGATCGCTGGCGGACGAAGTCAGTCCGGGGGCGGTAAACGCGTGATCAATCGACGTGCTCGGCAAGGGTATCTCCTTTGCTTAGCTGAAAATCATAGGCCCGTTCTACCCGACCTATGCGAACCTTATATTGCTCGTACCAGCGCTCGCGGCCGAGCCTCTGCGCCGCCAGATGCGAGACGACGTTCTTCCAGGCAAGAATGCTCTGCTCATCTCGCCAAAAGGAGTTGGTGATACCGAAACCATCCGGACCCCTTACGCTTTCCATGCCAAGAAAGCCGTCCTGCGCCCTTGCCAGTTCTTCCATGCGGTCGCCCATGGAACCATAGCCGTTGTCGCCTTCGGTGCGGCTCGACGCGAATGTGACTATATAATAGGGCGGCTCGGGAGTGGCCGCGAAACGCGATGAAGTACTTTTGCCCATGGTGTTTCTCCGGAGGCCATCAAATTTCGGGAGCAGGTGGGGAATCGCAAACCAACCAATCCGGCACCTATTTGCCCGATCGGGCGGTGCATTGATACGGCTTTTTCACACAGGCGATCTGCGGTGTCGAACACACGGCCTGACCGTCCTTCATACGACAGACGGAGCAGTTATCGGTGAATTCGCGGCAATCGGGGTTCGCCTGGAGAAAGTCCTTCATGCTCTGCATATCCGCCGCCTTGTCCGCAGGTGGCGGTTGTGTTGCATCGTTGCAAAAAGCAGGCGAGACGCTGGCAAGCGTCAGTAATAATGTCAGCACCAGTTTGGTCATTGCAATCCCCGATGTGCGCAACACCAGTCTGCCACAAAATGGTGTGGCTTGTCCGGCAGATCGACATCTTATCGTAATAGCCAAAAGAAAAAGGCCGGGGAAACCCCGGCCTTTCCAAAATCCCATTTCGGGCAAGCGATTAACGCTTGGAGAACTGGAACGAACGACGTGCCTTTGCACGGCCGTACTTCTTGCGTTCGACGACGCGGCTGTCGCGGGTCAGGAAGCCACCCTTCTTCAGGACCGAGCGCAGGCCCGGTTCGAAGTAGGTGAGGGCCTTGGACAGACCGTGGCGAACAGCACCGGCCTGGCCGGAGAGACCGCCGCCGGCAACAGTTGCAACAATGTCGAACTGGCCGTCACGGGCAGCAGCGACGATCGGCTGACGCAGGATCATCTGCAGAACCGGACGGGCGAAATAAGCCGTGTAGTCCTTGCCGTTGACGATGATCTTGCCGGAGCCGGCCTTGACCCATACGCGGGCGACAGCGTCCTTGCGCTTGCCGGTCGCGTAGGAGCGGCCGAGCGAATCGACCTTGCGGACGTGAACCGGAGCAGCAGCTGCTTCCGATACCGTGCCGAGATCCTTCAGGGAAGAGAGATCAGCCATTATCAGGCGCTCCTTACGTTCTTCTTGTTCAGCTTGGCGACGTCGAGGACGACGGGCTGCTGGGCTTCATGGGGATGGTTGGAGCCGGCGTAGACGCGCAGGTTCTTCATCTGGCGACGGCCGAGCGGGCCGCGCGGAACCATGCGTTCGACAGCCTTCTCAACGACTCGCTCCGGGAAGCGGCCCTCGATGATCTGACGAGCGGTACGCTCCTTGATGCCGCCGGCATAACCGGTGTGCCAGTAGTAAACCTTGTCTTCGTACTTCTTGCCGGTGAAGACGACCTTGTCGGCATTGATGACGATGACGTTGTCGCCGTCGTCGACGTGCGGCGTGAAGGTAGCCTTATGCTTGCCACGCAGACGCATTGCGATGATAGAAGCGAGACGGCCAACGACAAGCCCTTCGGCGTCGATGAGAACCCACTTCTTCTCCACCTCTGCAGGCTTCTGGGAGAAGGTTGCCATGTTGCATACTCTCTTTTTAGACCCTTGGCCCGAAGGCTTCAGGGCGTTTCTTGTTGCTTGGTTTGGTCCGCTCGAGGCGAGCCAAAAAGAAAGCAGCCCGGAAAGGCTGCGATCTGCGGCGGCTTATAGAGGGAATATGACGCAGGGTCAATATAGTCGATCCGAGAGGTCGTAAAAATTATCTATATAAAACAATGGCTTATATATGTGGTATTTTGAAACCACACATTTTGAGTGTCAGCCCAGCCTTAAAACGAGAACCCCTGCGGCAATAATGGCGCCGGCAATGTAGCGCCAGATGCTGGAGCGCTCCTTCAGAACGACGACGGAAATGACCAGCGCGAAGAGGATTGATGTTTCCCGCAAAGCCGCGACCATGGCGACTGGTGCCTTGGTCATCGCCCACAAGGCAACACCGTAGGAGGCGATCGAGCCGCCGCCGCCGATCAGTCCGCGCCACCAGTTGTAGCGGACATGGGCAGCGACCGCACTGGCGCCGCGCTGCGAGACAGCCCATACGAACAGAAGGACGGGCGGCAGCAGCGACATCCATAGCGTATAGGATATGGAATTGCCTGAAATCCGGGCGCCGATGCCGTCGACATAGGTGTAGGTTGCGATGACGACGGCGTTGGAAAGAGCGAGCAGGATCGCGCGCCGGCCGCCTTTCCGTGCCTCGAAGGCCAGCGTCAATATGCCGGCACAGATCGTCATGGTGCCGATCAGGGCGGCTCCCGAAAGCGATTCCTTGAGGATGAAGCTGCTCGTGGAGACGATGAGCAGGGGCGCCACGCCGCGCATCAGCGGATAGACCAAGCCGATGTCTCCGGCGCGGTAGGCGGCCGCAACAAGCTGGAAGTAGGCAAATTGAAGAATTGCCGAAGCGCCGATGAATGGCCAGGCTGCTGAGGCAGGTAGCGGGAGGAACGATAATAGAGGCAAGGCGGCGACAGCGCCTCCCGCAGAGACCAATGCTGCGTCCAGAGACTTGTCGGTCCCGGCCTTGATGATCGCATTCCATGTCGCGTGCAACAGCGCGCCAAAGAGGACAAGGGCGATAACGTCGAGAGACACGAAAACCTCGAAAATCAGGAGAAGAGACGCAGAATCCTGGTATTTTGTGGGAGTGAGGCTCACATATGACCCTCAATACATCAAAAAGCAACGGGATTGGCGGTTTATGCCCCGGTACCTGCGCCTATGCCCTTGCTACGGACCGGCGATGAGGGTGTTCTTCTTATGTTCTTGATTTTGGTTGCATATATTATAAGTGACTAAATTATTGCGGTATGAATCGCGAACAAACATCGCATGCCGTGTGAACGCCTGGGTAGAATTAGCACTATTTAACGCAAGGTTATTTGCGCTCTGCGCTGTTGCAACGTTGTCATCCGATCATGTAGAATTTTCTGGTTGATCCCGCTGCATTTTCTTCCCGCTGAAATTGAGCGGCGCCTGAGTATAGTGGAAAAAATTTCAAATACTGTAAACTATTACAAGCCGCCTCTTTGGTCGAATTCATGGCTGCCCAACAAATGGGCAATCCGATCGCAAGTACAAAGCGGAATTTCGAGGTGATTCGCTGAGTGCAAAATTGCGAGATGACCAAAAATAATCGATCGGAAAAATCGTGTTGCCGCGTGTCTTCTTAGCCTACGGCTGTTCTCTTTGTGCATAATCTTTGAATTAGATTCCTCTAAATTTGAGTGAATGAATGGAGAACAAAGATCGTATTTCAGAAGAACATGTCTGGTATCACCTGCAAAAGCGGTGAAAGCCGTTTGAAAAACATGTCTGAGCGACGTGTATGACAATGCTTGCATGGTCGCTCGGATGGCCACGCTCCTTGCCGGGAACAATCACCAGTCGTAGTCGACCGGGTGCCTGTTCATGAGCGCAGATCCTACGCGTCGCGATCACCGCCGGAAGATCAGGGTATCGTCATCGAAATCGGTTGCCGGCCGGCATATGTAGACGGGGCAGGAGGCGCGGTCCTTCGTCGGCAGATAGTCCTGATCGGCGTAGAAGCCAACGTCGCATGAGCGGCTGTCGGCAACATAGCGGTCGTAGAGCGTCATCTTGGGAGTCCGTTTGGCCGGATACCGCATGATAACGGCCCGCTCGCGATTGATGGTCGCCCTGGCTTCGGCGCAGGTCATCGACATGGAATTGTAGCGTGAAATCGCCAAGGCAGGGGTGGAGGCCGAGATGATTGCCAGGCTCAGCAGAACGATCTTTTTCATTGGGTTAGTCCTCCCTGAAATTGTTATAATGTAATATATACGCTGAGGCCGCGCTTGCGGTTTCGGTATTTGCGGTAAAAACGCAAGTTTGATCGCTTTGGGAGGCTTCGTGATGAACCACGATAGTTATGACGATTCCTATATCGCCGACATCCTTTTATCTGTCAGAACCATTGCGCTCCTTGGCGCATCGCCAAACCCCGCACGGCCGAGCAATGGCGTGATGGCCTACCTGCTGAATAAGGGCTATCGTGTCATCCCCGTCAACCCGGGGCAGGCCGGCAAGGAAATTCTCGGACAATGGGTCTATGCCCACCTGGCAGACATTCCCGAGCCGGTCGATATGGTCGACGTCTTCCGGGCGCCTGAATATCTGAGATCGGTGGTCGAAGAGACCATCATGATCGATCCTCGGCCGCCGGTGATCTGGGGACAGCTCGGCGTGCGGGACGATGCCGCCGCGGCCAGAGCCGAAGCCGCAGGCGTCAGGGTCGTGATGGACCGCTGCCCGGCCATCGAATATCCGCGACTTGTCGCCTGATCCAAAACGGCAGTTTATCGCGCGATCTTGCTGAAAGATGGCAAGTTTTTTCCGCGAGTTGAAGCCCGCGGCAAAGTTCGCGGTTAACTTTCGTGTCGCACCCGTTATGATCTTTCCATCGCAAAGAGAATCTGGCGGGAGGAATTATCATGCCAACAAACAATCCTGGTTTCGACACGCTCGCAATTCACGCGGGCGCGCAGCCCGACCCCACGACAGGCGCACGGGCGACGCCGATCTACCAGACGACGTCTTTCGTCTTCCAGGATGCGGATCACGCCGCAGCGCTGTTCGGCTTGCAGCAGTTTGGCAATATATATACGCGCATCATGAACCCGACACAGGCCGTGCTCGAGGAGCGCGTGGCCGCCCTTGAAGGCGGCACGGCGGCGCTTGCCGTCGCTTCGGGTCATGCCGCCCAGCTGCTCGTCTTCCACACCATCATGCGCCCGGGCGACAATTTCATTGCTGCCAGACGGCTCTATGGCGGCACTGTCAATCAGTTCGGCCAGTCCTTCAAGAATTTCGACTGGCGCGTGCGCTGGGCCGATCCGGCGGATCCGGCCAGCTTTGAAGCGCAGATCGATGAGCGTACGCGTGGCATATTCATCGAGAGCCTGGCCAATCCGGGCGGCACCTTCGTCGACATCGCGGCGATCGCGGCCGTTGCCCACAAGCATGGCCTGCCGCTGATCGTCGACAACACGATGGCGAGCCCTTATCTCATTCGGCCTCTGGAGCACGGCGCCGATATCGTCGTCCATTCGCTGACGAAATTCCTCGGCGGTCACGGCAATTCCATGGGCGGCATCATCGTCGACGGCGGCACCTTCGATTGGTCCGCATCCGGTAATTATCCGATGCTGTCGGCACCGCGGCCGGAATATAACGGCGTCGTTCTGCATTCTACCTTCGGCAATTTTGCCTTTGCGATCGCCTGCCGCGTTCTCGGCCTGCGCGATCTCGGTCCGGCGATCTCGCCGTTCAACGCTTTCATGATCCTGACTGGCATCGAGACGCTGCCGCTGCGCATGCAGCGCCATTCTGACAATGCGATTGCCGTCGCGCGCTGGCTGAAGTCGCAGGACAAGGTGGCTTGGGTCAATTATGCCGGGCTTGAGGACGACCCGAACCACGCATTGCAGCAGCGCTATTCGCCGAAGGGCGCCGGCTCCGTCTTCACCTTCGGGCTGAAGGGCGGCTATGAGGCCGGCAAGGGGCTGGTCGAAGGGCTTGAGCTCTTTTCGCATCTGGCAAATATCGGCGACACCCGCTCGCTCGTCATCCATCCCGCATCGACCACGCACAAGCAGCTGACCGACGAGCAGAAGGTCGCGGCCGGTGCCGGTCCCGATGTCGTGCGCCTGTCGATCGGTATTGAAGATGTGAAGGACATCATCGCTGATCTCCAACAGTCCCTGGCAAAAGTCTGAGGACTGCGGCGGCGCGAGGTCGAAAACGCCAGGCGACCTCTTTGACTGCAGCGCATTTCATGCTTGTCTTGATCCGCGATCGCCACACGGCGATCGCGGACTTTTTTTGGCCTTGGCCAAGCGTGATCGGCGGGAGACTAAAGTGGCAAGCTACGTGCAGCTGAATGTCGATGGCGTTGAGCCCGAGGAGGGCGCGCCCGCAGCGGATCGTCTCATTTCGGGAGCGCCGGTCTTCCGAACATGGAACCTCGACGAGGCCGATGGTGGCCTCTATGCCGGTATCTGGGAAGCAACTCCAGGCAAATGGCGGATCGTTTATGACGAATGGGAGTACTTCCACATCCTCTCCGGCTATTCAATTGTGACAGCCGACGACGGTGAGGTGTTTCACCTGCGGGCGAGCGATCGTCTGATCCTGAAGCCGGGCTTCAAGGGAACCTGGGAAGTCATTGAAACGACTCGCAAGGACTATGTGATCCGTCTGTGACGAGATCGTTGAATCAAAACATGAAGTTCGGATCCGTGCGCTGATTGACGCAGCCCATTTCACGCGGTTTCGCGCTGGTCGTGATGATTGCCGTAGGTTGTGTCACCGCGGCTTCATTAAATTGTCATCAAACTGAAACAATGCGTCTTTAGAGCCATCTCTGTCGCCAGGAGATTTCAGGTGAGGAGGCTCGTCTACTATGTGTGCCTCGCGCCGATCTTCTGCTCGCCATCCTTTCATTCACTTGAGGAAGTGAGTCTACTATGCTTAACCTGAAACTCCGTTCGCTTTGCCTGACTGCAGGCCTCATTGCGGCTATGTCCGCTTCGGCCTCGGCTGCCGACATCACGGGCGCCGGCTCCAGCTTCATCGCACCGGTTCTGTCCAAGTGGGCCGAAGGCTACAAGGCTGCGACGAACAATGTCGTCAACTACCAGTCGGTCGGCTCGGGCGCCGGCATCAAGCAGCTCCTCGACAAGACCATCGTATTCGGCGCTTCGGACAAGCCGATGAGCGACGCTGACCTCGAAAAGAACGGCATTGCCCAGTTCCCGATGATCTCCGGCGGCATCGTTGTTTCCTACAACATCGAAGGCGTAAAGCCAGGCCAGCTCGTTCTCGACGGCAAGACGCTGTCCGACATCTTTCTCGGCAAGATCACCAAGTGGGACGATGCTGCCATCAAGGCTCTCAACGCCGATGTGAAGCTGCCTTCCACGGCGATCTCCGTCGTTTATCGCGCTGACAGCTCGGGCACGACCTTCAACTTCACCGACTACCTGGCGAAGGTTTCGCCGGAGTGGAAGGAAAAGGTTGGTTCGAACACGGCAGTTGAATGGCCGGTCGGCTTCGGCGCCAAGGGTTCGGAAGGCGTTTCCACCACCGTCAACCAGACGGCTGGTTCGATCTCCTACGTTGAGTATTCCTACGTCGTCGCCAACCACATCGGTTTCGCGAAGATGAAGAACGCTGCCGGCAAGGTTATCGAGCCGAGCCTCGACACCTTCAAGGCTGCTGCCTCGAACGCCGATTGGGCCAAGGCCAAGAACTTCAACCTGATCATCACCAATCAGCCGGGCGAAAAGAGCTGGCCGATTGCTGCTTCGACCTGGGTTCTGCTCTACAAGAAGCCGGCCGATGCTGCTAAGAACGAAGAAGCTCTGAAGTTCTTCAAGTGGTCCTATGAGCATGGCCAGAAGGACGCGACTGCGCTGTCTTACCTCGCTATCCCGGAGAATGTTGCCGAGATCGTCGAGAAGTCGTGGAAGACGGACTTCGGCACGAAATAATTTGTGCGGAATGAAAAAGTTGCGGCGGACAGGGTATAGCCCTGTCCGCCTTTCATGACGGGACAAGGGGAAATCGATGGCTGATGCGACTCAGACGGCTGGCTTCCAGGCACTGGATACCACCGCCGCTACCAGAAAATTCCGGATGCAAGATCGGATTTTCTACTTCATGACGCTCGGCTCGGCCGCCCTTGTCGTGCTTCTGCTGCTGGCAATCCTTGTGGTTCTCATCATCGATGCCGTGCCGACATTCCAGGCTTTCGGCTTTTCGTTCCTCTGGGGGACGAAGTGGAGTGCTCCCGCCGAAATCTATGGCGCCGTGCCGGCCGTGGTCGGTACCCTGGTAAGTGCACTCATCGCCATGTTGATCGCCGTTCCTCTGGGTATCGGCATCGCCATATTCCTGACTGAGCTTTGCCCTGGCAGCCTGCGCCGCCCGATCAGCACGGCCATTGAACTTCTGGCCGGTGTTCCCTCGATCATTTACGGCATCGTCGGTCTGTTCATTCTCGTGCCGCTGATGCAGAACTATATTCTGCCCTTCCTTATCATGACGATCGGCCAAGTGCCGGTGATCGGCCTGCTCTTCCAGCCGCCGGCGCCAGGTGTCGGCCTGTTGACGGCAAGTCTCGTGCTGGCCGTGATGATCCTGCCGTTCATCACCGCGATTTCCCGCGACGTGTTCAGCACCGTGCCGCCGATGCTGCGTGAATCCGCCTACGGCATGGGCATGACCACGTGGGAAGTGGCTCGCCATATCCTGATCCCCTATACACGTCGCGGTCTCGTCGGCGGCATCATGCTCGGCCTCGGCCGCGCGCTTGGCGAAACCATGGCCGTCACCTTCGTTGTCGGCTCGGTGAGCCGCCTGCAATCGTCGATCATCTCGCCGTCCACCACTATTTCCGCCCAGATCGCGAACAATTTCGGCGATGCTGATGGTCTGCAATTGTCGAGCCTGATCGCGCTCGGCCTGCTCCTGTTCGTCCTTTCCTTCTGCGTGCTTGCGCTGGCAAGGTGGATGATCGGCCGCGGCGACTCGCACTGAGGAAAAACCCATGGAAAATGCAATTCGTCAGAACCTGGTGTCGAGGCGCTATGGGAAGAACCGGGTGATGATGGCCCTATGCTTCCTCGCAGCCATCCTTGGTATATTCTTTCTCAGCGTCATCCTCGTAACCCTGGTTTTCCGCGGTGTATCGGCGCTCAACTTCGACGTCTTCACCATGTCGATCCCGGCTCAGGGCTCGCGCGGTGGCTTGATCAACGCAATCTACGGCACCGTGCTGGTCACGGGCTGCGCCATCCTGATCGCCGCGCCGATCGGCATTCTCGCAGGAACCTATCTGGTGGAATATGCCAACGGCTCCAAGATTGCCGAGGCAGCCAAGTTCCTCAACGACATCTTGCTGTCTGCACCCTCGATCATCGTCGGCGTGTTCGTCTACGGCGCCGTCGTCGTGCCCATGCATGGCAACTCCGCCATTGCCGGCATCCTGGCACTGGCGCTGATCGCTCTTCCGGTTGTCAACCGCACGACGCAGGACATGCTGTTGCTCGTGCCAAATGCGCTTCGTGAGGCGACTGCCGCGCTTGGCGCGCCGCGCTGGAAGTCCATGATGATGGTGATCTACCGTTCTGCCTGGACGGGTATCCTCACCGGCATTCTGCTGGCTGTCGCCCGTATCAGCGGCGAAACCGCGCCGCTTCTCTTCACCGCCGGCTACAGCAAATTCATGAATGCGGGCCTGACCGGTCCAATCGCCACGCTGCCGGTTGCCATCAACACGCTTGCAGCCGATCCTGGCGAGGATCTGAAGCAACTGGCTTGGGCCGGCGCGCTGATCATCACCGTTGCCATTCTTGCCCTCAATGTCCTTGCCCGTGTCCTGAGTGGGCGCCGTCAGTGACGCAGCCGTCGAACGATAGGAATGAGACCATGAACATGAGCGACAGCAATTTCCAGAGCGTCAACGCACAGACGGGGAAGGACGCCGCTTCCCAGTCGGATCTCGGCCTTGCGAAACTTGAGGTGAAGAACCTCGACTTCACCTATCAGAACGGTCATCGCGTTCTGAAGAGCGTGAATATGAACATCCGCAAGAATGCGGTCACCGCCTTCATCGGCCCTTCGGGTTGCGGTAAGTCGACGCTGCTGCGCACCTTCAACCGCATGTACGATCTTTATCCGGGCCAGACGGTTTCGGGCGAGATCCTGCTGGATGGCCGCAACATTCTCACCAAGGACGTCGATCTCAACGATCTTCGCGCCAAGGTCGGCATGGTGTTCCAGAAGCCGACGCCGTTCCCGATGTCGATCTATGAGAACGTCGCTTTCGGCATCCGTCTCTATGAGAAGATCTCGAAGGCGGAAATGGATGTTCGCGTCGAAGCGGCGCTGACGGAAACTGCGCTGTGGAGCGAAGTGAAGGAAAAGCTGCACCAGAGCGGTCTCGGCCTTTCCGGTGGTCAGCAACAGCGTCTCTGCATCGCCCGCGCCATCGCGGTCAAGCCATCCGTGCTGCTGCTCGACGAGCCGACGTCGGCCCTCGATCCGATCTCGACCGCCAAGGTCGAGGAACTGGTGTCGCAGCTGAAGGGCGAATTCACGATCGTCATCGTGACGCACAACATGCAGCAGGCCAGCCGTATCTCCGACAGCACCGCCTTTATGTATCTCGGCGAGTTGATCGAGTATGGTGCGACCGAACAGATCTTCCAGGCGCCGAAGGTGAAGCGCACGGAAGATTACATCACCGGTCGTTACGGCTGATACGGTTCGGGTATTCCCAAAATCGACCATTTGCGATGGCGCGCTGATCAGGCGCGCCATTTTGCGTTCGGAAGCAACCATGGCAGATCTTGCCAATCGCCGCCACATTGCCCCGCAGCCAGCGAAAGGGGGCTTCGCAAGGCGATAGGCTCGACAAGGGGCGTTTGATCAGGCCGCGGCATAAGAGGGCCGGGGCCTTTGCTCCGACCACTCGCAAGGGGTGAGCCGGCCAAGTGCCTAAGAACGTCCGGTCACATTCTCGCGAGCGTGCCCATACGTCGCAGAGCGTGGATCTGGTCTTCCAGCGTCGGCACCAACTCGCCGATATCCGTCTTCGGCGGCGCATCCTCAGCCTTGGCGGTCTCCGTCTCACCGAAGACGATGGTGCAATTGCGCCCCGCATGTTTTGCGGCGTAAAGGGCACGGTCGGCCGAAGACACCAGCCGGTCCCAGCTGACCTTGTCGCGCGGCATGATCGCCACGCCGATGCTGACGGTTGCTGCCACCAAGGAGCGACCGACGAGTAGTGGAGCGCGACAGAAATCAGCACGGATGGTTTCGGCCAGCGCCTCGGCCTCCGCCTGATCGCCCACCGGCACGAAAGCGACGAACTCTTCGCCACCCATGCGGCCGAACGCGCCGTTGCGCGGCACGAATAGACGAGCGATACGGGCGAATTCGATGAGGACGGCGTCGCCGGTCTGGTGCCCGTAGCGGTCATTGATCGATTTGAAATGGTCGAGATCGAACAATAGGGCGGCAAGTTTCTGCGGCGGCTTTTGTTCGTCTCCGGCCAGGATTTCGTAGCTGTCCTGGAGGCCGCGGCGGTTGAGAACGCCTGTCAACGCGTCCGTGACGGAGATCGCCCGCCAGCGCCGCTCGGAGCGTTCCATTAACAGCTTTCCGTTCAGAACGATGGCGGCGATGACGAGCAGCCCGTAGCCGAGTGCCGCGTAGCCGCGATAGATTTGCGCCTCTTCCAGCGCAGGCGCCCGCAACGACATCCAAAGCGCCGAAATGAAGCAGAAGGAAGCCAGCGTCATGAAGATAACGCCAAGCTGGCCACGCGCAGGCTCGTGCCCTCCGTCGCGTGGACGCACGGCAAAGGCAAGCAGGCTGGCGCCGACGGCGCCCGCAAGATCGTAGAGGATGACGCGATTGACGAAGTTTTCGGTGACCCAGGGCAGGTTCACGCCAACCAGCCAAATCGCCGGCGGCAGCAGCGCCGAGCATTGGAGTTTGCGCTTATCCATCCACCGGAACCCGGCGATCCAGGCGCTTTCACCCATCAGGGCGATCGCATTGCCGATCTTGATGGACAATATATCCGGAACAAAGCCGCGAGCCGCCACCATCGCAAACCCGATGGCACTGACGGCAAAGCCCATCGCCCACATCAGATAGGCGGGCGACTGGCGATCGTGACGCCAGGCAAGGAGGAGTACGGTTGCCAGGGTGATGGCCTCCGAGCACCAGATGCTTAGCCCTGTAGTCATGTTCAGCACGATCTGTGTTCTCTCCCTTTCCCCCAAGGCAGCAGCGGCGGCGCCGGAGGCGCTATTTTCCCGCCGGGGCCCATCCTTGCTGAATAAGGTGGCAAGTTCCTTAAATGACTTGGTAAATTTTACCTGCGTCTCACGTTGGCATCGTATCGCAGCGGACCTTTATGTTTCCTTCACTCTACGGCCGGGAAAACCGGTGGGTTGTGCAAGACGCCGCGCCTACACGATTGGCATTGCGAAAGTCGCGTTTAGAAATCCTTTGTCAACGCTTCTTGGGGCATTACTGCTTTTTGAGGTTATGCTTTCGTGCGTCTTGAAGTGCAGGGCAGGGACACTCTATGTAGGGGTAAAGGATTTTTACTCGATTCCCGGCGTTTTCGTCGCCGGGGCAAGCTTGGTAAAGGACGCACATGAGAAATCCAGTCGATACAGCTATGGCTCTGGTGCCGATGGTTGTTGAGCAGACCAACCGTGGGGAACGGTCCTACGACATCTATTCCCGCCTGCTGAAGGAACGCATCATTTTCCTCACGGGACCGGTTGAGGACCATATGGCGACGTTGGTGTGCGCCCAGCTTCTCTTCCTCGAGGCTGAAAACCCGAAAAAGGAAATCGCGCTCTATATCAATTCGCCGGGCGGCGTCGTTACCGCCGGCATGGCGATCTATGATACGATGCAGTTCATCAAGCCGGCCGTTTCGACGCTGTGCATCGGCCAGGCCGCATCGATGGGCTCGCTGCTGCTCGCCGCCGGCGACAAGGACATGCGTTTCGCTACGCCGAACTCGCGTATCATGGTTCACCAGCCTTCGGGCGGTTTCCAGGGCCAGGCTTCGGATATCGAACGTCATGCGCGCGATATCATCAAGATGAAGCGCCGCCTGAACGAAGTTTACGTCAAGCATTGCGGTCGCACCTATGAAGAGGTCGAGCAGACGCTCGATCGTGACCATTTCATGTCCTCGGACGAGGCCAAAGAATGGGGTCTGATCGACAAGGTGCTGACCTCGCGTACCGAAATAGAAGGTGAAAGCGCCTCGTAACTTATCCACGGGGCGGTGACTTCTACGCCACAGTTCTATCCCATTTGTGATCGAATAGGGGTTTAATGTGGAACGGAACGCGGTAATAGTAAGCATTAATGCCATGTAGCGTTTTTGTGACATGGCATTCGGCATTCGAAGGGGAATCGTTGCCACGCAATTCCGGTTTCCGGAATTGCGTTCAGTACCCCGAAGGGCGCCGCGATCTGCCAGTAAACGAGGGGCAGGTCCGGCGGGCGCATTGAGTGGACCGCGATTCCAATTTTGGAATTGGCGGCGTGCTGGAAGGAAAGTGATATGAGCAAAGTCAGCGGCAGCAACGGCGGCGACTCGAAGAACACGCTTTATTGTTCGTTCTGCGGTAAGAGCCAGCATGAAGTCCGCAAATTGATTGCCGGGCCGACCGTCTTCATCTGCGATGAGTGCGTTGAGCTATGCATGGACATCATCCGCGAGGAAAACAAATCCTCGATGGTGAAGTCGCGTGACGGAGTTCCGACACCGCAGGATATCATCAAGGTTCTTGACGAATATGTCATCGGCCAGCGTCAGGCGAAGAAGATCCTGTCCGTTGCCGTTCATAACCATTACAAGCGCCTCGCTCACGCGTCGAAGAACGGCGATGTCGAGTTGGCGAAGTCGAACATCATGCTCGTCGGCCCGACCGGCTGCGGCAAGACCTATCTCGCGCAGACGCTCGCCCGCATCATCGACGTGCCCTTCACGATGGCCGATGCCACGACGCTGACCGAAGCCGGTTACGTCGGTGAAGACGTCGAAAACATCATTCTGAAGCTGCTCCAGGCTGCTGACTACAATGTCGAGCGTGCGCAGCGCGGCATCGTCTACATCGACGAAGTCGACAAGATTTCGCGCAAGTCGGACAATCCGTCGATCACGCGCGACGTCTCGGGCGAGGGCGTGCAGCAGGCGCTTCTGAAGATCATGGAAGGCACGGTGGCTTCGGTTCCCCCGCAGGGCGGCCGCAAGCATCCGCAGCAGGAATTCCTGCAGGTGGATACCACCAACATCCTCTTCATCTGCGGCGGCGCCTTCGCAGGCCTCGACAAGATCATCTCGGCTCGCGGCGAAAAGACCTCGATCGGCTTCGGCGCCACGGTCAAGGCACCGGACGACCGTCGTGTCGGCGAAGTGCTGCGCGAGCTGGAGCCGGAAGATCTGGTGAAGTTCGGCCTCATCCCGGAATTCATCGGCCGTCTGCCCGTTCTGGCAACGCTGGAAGACCTGGATGCGGATGCGCTGATCCAGATCCTGTCCGAGCCGAAGAACGCGCTCGTCAAGCAGTATCAGCGCCTGTTCGAGATGGAAGACGTCGAGCTGACCTTCCACGAGGACGCACTGCGCGAGATTGCCCGCCGTGCGATCGTCCGCAAGACGGGTGCCCGCGGTCTGCGCTCGATCATGGAAAAGATCCTTCTCGACACCATGTTCGAGCTGCCGGCGCTGGAAGGCGTACGCGAGGTCGTCATTTCCGAGGAAGTGGTTCGCGGCTCTGCCCGTCCGCTCTACATCTATGCCGACCGGCAGGAAGAAAAGGCCAACGCAACGGCCTGATGTCTGCATCAGCGATCACGAATCGAGGGGCTCGTCACTGACGGGCCCCTTTCCGTTTGAAAAGTCGCGCCGTTTGCTGATAAAGTCTTGGATAAGCTTATGGGAACGCAGTCGAAACCGGTTGTTAAGATCTCCCGCTGCGGCCATGATGGCATGATTCTGGAGTATCCGACGGATAGGGCTCAAGCCCGGCGTTTTATCTTCGGATTTAGCTCCGCCAGCCGTGTTCGAGTTGCTGGGCTTTGGTGTTCTTGTTGTTGCGTTCGTCCTCGTGAATCCGCGGTCCGCTGTCTAAAGACAGTGCGTCTTGCATGACTTGAAATAGGTAATGTGAAGCTCCACTTGTTTACCAAGTGAGAGAGCCGGCTAATCCTCCCCAGCCGGCAGAGAGCCCGGAAACGGGACGACGGAAAGGAAATACTATGACTAAGAAAACGTCTGCGGCACATGAGAGCATTGCCTATCCGGTATTGCCGTTGCGCGACATCGTGGTCTTCCCCCACATGATCGTGCCGCTGTTCGTCGGACGGGAGAAATCCATTCGTGCGCTGGAAGAGGTCATGGGTTCCGACAAGCAGATCATGCTCGTCACCCAGATCAATGCCAGCGATGACGATCCCGCGCCGGATGCAATCCACAAGGTTGGCACTGTTGCCAATGTCCTGCAGCTCCTGAAGCTGCCCGACGGCACCGTCAAAGTGCTGGTCGAAGGCCGTGCGCGCGCAGAGATCGACGAATATACCGCCCGCGAGGATTTCTACGAGGCCCTCGGTCATACCTTGAACGAGCCGGAAGAAGATCAGGTCGAGCTGGAGGCGTTGAGCCGCTCGGTCGTTTCCGAATTCGAGAGCTATGTGAAGCTCAACAAGAAGATCTCTCCGGAAGTGGTGGGTGCCGCCAGCCAGATCGACGATTACTCCAAGCTCGCCGACACGGTCGCTTCGCATCTGTCGATCAAGATCACCGAGAAGCAGGAAATGCTGGAAACCACCAGCGTCAAGGGCCGCCTCGAAAAGGCGCTCGGCTTCATGGAAGGCGAGATTTCGGTTTTGCAGGTCGAAAAGCGCATCCGCTCGCGCGTCAAGCGCCAGATGGAGAAGACCCAGCGCGAATACTACCTGAATGAGCAGATGAAGGCGATCCAGAAGGAACTCGGCGACGGCGACGAAGGCCGCGACGAAATGGCCGAACTGGAAGAGCGCATCTCCAAGACCAAGCTGTCGAAGGAAGCCAAGGAAAAGGCCGATGCCGAGCTGAAAAAGCTCCGTCAGATGAGCCCGATGTCGGCTGAAGCGACGGTCGTTCGCAACTATCTCGATTGGCTGCTGGGTATCCCGTGGCAGAAGAAGTCGAAGATCAAGACCGACCTGAACAATGCCGAGAAGATCCTTGAAGCCGATCATTTCGGTCTTGATAAGGTCAAGGAACGCATCGTCGAATATCTGGCCGTCCAGGCCCGTGCGACCAAGATCAAGGGTCCGATCCTGTGCCTCGTTGGCCCTCCGGGTGTCGGCAAGACCTCGCTCGCCCAGTCGATCGCCAAGGCGACCGGCCGTGAGTATGTCCGCATGGCGCTCGGCGGCGTTCGCGACGAAGCCGAAATCCGCGGTCACCGCCGCACCTATATCGGCTCGATGCCCGGCAAGGTCATCCAGTCGATGAAGAAGGCCAAGAAGTCCAACCCGCTGTTCCTGCTCGACGAAATCGACAAGCTCGGCATGGACTATCGCGGCGACCCGTCTTCGGCTCTGCTTGAGGTGCTGGATCCGGCCCAGAACTCGACCTTCATGGATCACTACCTGGAAGTCGAATACGACCTGTCGGACGTGATGTTCATCACGACGGCGAACACGCTGAATATCCCTGCGCCGCTGATGGACCGCATGGAGATCATCCGTATCGCCGGCTATACCGAAGACGAAAAGCGCGAAATCGCCAAGCGGCACCTGCTGCCGAAGGCCATCAAGGAGCATGCATTGCAGCCGAGCGAATTCTCGGTCAGCGACGAGGCTCTCATGGTCGTCATTGAGCAGTACACCCGCGAAGCCGGTGTCCGTAACTTCGAGCGCGAATTGATGAAGCTCGCACGCAAGGCGGTCACCGAGATCATCAAGGGCAAGACCAAGTCGGTCACCGTGACGGCCGAGAACGTTCCTGACTATCTCGGCGTGCCGCGCTACCGCCATGGCGAAGCCGAACGCGAAGATCAGGTCGGTGTTGTCACCGGTCTCGCCTGGACTGAAGTCGGCGGCGTGCTGCTGACGATCGAAGGCGTGATGATGCCGGGCAAGGGCCGCATGACGGTTACCGGCAACCTGAAGGAAGTCATGAAGGAATCGATCTCCGCAGCGGCTTCTTACGTCCGCTCGCGCGCCGTCGATTTCGGCATCGAGCCGCCGCGCTTCGACAAGAGCGACATCCACGTGCATCTGCCGGAAGGCGCAACGCCCAAGGATGGTCCGTCGGCCGGTGTCGCAATGGCAACCGCGATCGTTTCGATCATGACCGGCATCCCGGTTTCCAAGGATGTCGCCATGACGGGTGAAATCACGCTGCGCGGCCGCGTGCTGCCGATCGGCGGCCTGAAGGAAAAGCTGCTCGCAGCAATGCGCGGCGGCATCAAGAAGGTGCTGATCCCGGAAGAAAACGCCAAGGATCTGGCGGAGATTCCGGACAACGTGAAGAACAGCATGGAGATCATTCCGGTCTCGCGCATGGGCGAGGTGATCAAGCACGCGCTCGTCCGTCGGCCGGAGCCGATCGAATGGGATGGCACCGTCGAAACGCCCGTGATCGCAACGGTCGAAGGTGTCGACGACCTAGGTGCGTCGATCGCACATTGAGGCTCTTCGCCTCAATTCTGTCGAATTGCCAGAAATGGCGAAAAGACCGGCATTTTTGCCGGTCTTTTTTTGTGAAAAGCGTCCGGAAACGCTTGCTTTTCCTTGGTTCGCAGGGTTTTTGGGGTTGCGGCGGGTAAGAGCATTCCTATTTGCACCCCGCTTACTGATAAGTCGTTTCATACCAGAGAAAGGGGTGGAAACATGAACAAGAATGAGCTCGTGTCCGCAGTGGCCGAGAAGGCCGGTATCACGAAGGCTGACGCTGCTTCCGCTGTTGACGCTGTTTTCGAGACCGTCCAGGCTGAACTGAAGAAGGGCGGCGACATTCGCCTCGCTGGTTTCGGCAGCTTCACTGTTTCTCACCGCGCAGCCACGAAGGGCCGCAACCCGTCCACGGGTGCTGAGGTCGACATCGCTGCTCGCAATGTACCGAAGTTCACGCCCGGCAAGGGCCTGAAGGACGCGGTCAACAGCTGATTTCGTTTTCACCCGCCGCGAGGTGTTAGCCATGCGGTTGGAGAACATTGAGGGCCCGCTTTGCGGGCCCTTTTTTTCGTTCCGGGACAACAGGCCTGCTTGTTCATGGATCTTAACCGGCAAGGTGGCTTGCATATGTGAGGTTGCATCGCGCGCCTTCCCTTGCGGAGACTGCTTCCTTGGCTATGTTCGGATCGAGGCTGAAGTCGTTTCAGCCAGATGATTATCAGGACCAGCAAGACATGACCGCATCGCCTTCCTTTCTCGGCTTTCCCGATCGCCTCGTAGATGGCAGCACGCCCCGTGCAGTCCTCTACGGAGCCGGCCACGGCAGCACCTATCCGAACAAGGATAGCAGTGGCTATGCCCTAGCGACCGGCGCCATACGCGCGGCAAGCCAAAGTGAAGCATCATTGGTCGAACACTGGGATTTCGATCTTGGCGGACCGCTGTTTGATGGAAAGCCCATCTCCTGTGTCGATGCCGGTGATGTCTCCACCATGATGCGCGACAATGCCGGCAATCGGGAGCGGATCGAGGCCAAGACGCGTGACGTCCTTGCGCTGCAGGCCGTGCCGATCCTGTTCGGGGGCGATTGCTCCGTAACCATTCCCTTCCTGACCGGCTTTGCCGATCACGGACCGATCTGGGTCATGCAGATCGATGCGCATATCGATTGGCGCGACGAGGTGCAGGGCGAGCGCTACGGCTATTCGAGCCCGATGCGCCGCGCGAGCGAGATGCCGCATGTCGCCGGCATGGTCCAGGTCGGCCTTCGCAGCGTCGGCAGCGCCCGTGTGACCGAAATCGAAGACGCGCGGCGCTATGGCAGCCGCTTCGTGACGGCGCGAGAAATACATGCTCAGGGTGTTGGAGCGGCTCTGCAACATATTCCTGAGGGCGCGCAGGTCGTCGTTACTCTTGATTGCGACAGCATCGATCCATCGATCATGCCGGGGGTCGCGGCGCGCACGCCAGGCGGCCTGACCTATACCGAGATCATCGACTTGATTGCAGGCCTCGGCAGGCGGGCGAAGATCGCGGGCTTCGATCTGGTCGAATTCTATCCGCCGACCGACATTGACGGGTTGTCGGCCAATACTGCGGCGCGCATTCTTACCAACGTGATCGGAACTATCGTCCGGCAGGTTTGACCGGAAATTCTCTTCTGGAGAGAGTAGGGACCGGGCTTGCCCTCGGCCTTTCTCGTTCGCCAAAGCGCGTCGCGATCTCTAAGATTTGCTTCACGCGCTTTGGCTCTTTGATTTTACGCATGTCGTAACCGCAAAACCGCTGCACACTTTGGCGCGACATGCTTTAGGCCGCCGCTTACCAGCGATGGTGAACATGCGGCGCGATCAGCCGCTCATAGATCTCGCGCGTTGCCGCCATGACGTCGGCGGAAAGCGGCGCAAGATCGGCTGCCGCCGCATTGGCCTTGGCCTGCTCGGCATTGCGGGCGCCGGGAATGACGACCGTGACGGCTTCGTTCATCAGGATCCAGCGCAGCGCAAAGGCTGCCATGCCGGCACCGGCCGGAACAAGCTTGCGCACTTCCTCGACCGCCTGCAGACCGACTTCGAACGGAACGCCGGCAAAGGTTTCGCCAACATCAAAGGCCTCGCCGTGGCGGTTGAAGTTGCGATGATCGTCGCTGGCAAATTGGGTGTCGCGGGTGATCTTGCCGGAGAGCAGGCCAGAGGCCAGCGGCACGCGGGCGATGACAGCCACGTTCTTGCGCTTGGCTTCCTTGAAGAAGAGATGATCGGGACGCTGGCGGAAGATGTTGTAGATGATCTGGATGCTGAGCACGCCCGGATATTCGATCGCCTTCAGCGCTTCCTCGACCTTCTCGACGCTGACGCCATATCCCTTGATCTTGCCGGCCTTCTGCAGCTCGTCGAGCCCGGCGAAGACGTCTGGTCGGTAGAGAACTTCGGTGGGCGGGCAGTGAAGCTGCACCAGGTCGAGGCTCTCGACGCCGAGGTTCTTCAGGCTGCGGTCGATGAAGCCTTCGAGATTGGCCTTGGTGTAGCCGTCCGCCACATGCGGGTTGAGCCGGCGACCGGCTTTGGTCGCCACCATCGGGCGCTCGCCGCCGCGCGCCTTCAGCACATCGGCGATGATCCTTTCAGAGCGGCCGTCGCCATAGACATCGGCGGTATCGATGAAGGTCATGCCGGCATCGAGGGCGGCGTTCAGCGCCGCGCGGCCATCGGCCTCGCTGACATCGCCCCATGCGCCGCCGATCTGCCAGGCGCCGAAGCCGACATCCGTCACGGTAAAGGGTGTCCGCCCGAAAGCATGATGTCTCATGAGAAATCTCCTCGTCATAGGTGATGAAATGCCAGCGCAGTACCAGCCCCCCGGATCGGCGACAAGCCGATGAAAGGCGATATCGCATCGCAATCGCGTGACTTTGGAATATGGCAGCTTCCTCCCGCTTACGAAACCGTTGGATGAAGCAAGTGGCGCAGTGTTCTTTGCGCCTCCGCTTCCTTAAAAGAGGAGATCGGATTTCTGACTGCTATCGGAGCCCATGTCCTCTTTCAGCTTCATCCATGCCGCCGATCTGCATCTTGGCAGTCCCTTTCAGGGGCTGGCGTTGAAGGACGCCGCCGTCGCTGCAGTCTTTGTCGAGGCCAGCCGCAAGGCATTCTCGACACTGGTGGGGCTGGCCATCGAAAAGCACGTCGATTTCTTCGTTATCGCCGGCGATGTCTATGACGGCGATTGGAAGGACAACAAGATCGGCCTGTTCTTCAATCGTGAAATGGCGCGGCTGGAGCGGGCCGGCATCCCGGTCTATCTGCTGCGCGGCAATCATGACGCGGCAAGCGTGATCACGAAGACGATCACCTTGCCGGCCAATGTGCACGAGTTTCCGACCGGCAAGCCCGGCAGCGTCAAGCTGGATGCGTTGCAGGTGGCGCTGCATGGCCAGGGCTTCGCAGAGCGCTCGGCCAATGACAATCTGGCGATCTCCTATCCGCCGCCTGTTGCGGGCTGGTTCAATATCGGCATTCTCCACACCTCGCTCACCGGCCGCGAGCCGCACGCGCCCTATGCCCCGTGCTCTATCGATGACCTGCGCTCGCGCGGCTACGACTATTGGGCGCTCGGCCATGTGCATGACTATGAAGTCGTGGCCAAAGATCCGCTGGTGGTCTTTCCCGGCAATCTGCAGGGCCGCAACATCCGCGAGCGAGGCGCCAAGGGCGCAGTGCTAGTGACGGTCGAAGACGGCAGCATCGAGCATGAGCGGCTGATCGTCGATGAGGCGCGCTTTGCGCAGGTCGATGTCGACGTTGGTCCCGACGACGATCAGGCGGCGATCCTGCGCCATGTCGAGCAGGCGGTGCAACTGATAGCCGATGACATGGAAGGACGCATGACGGCGCTACGCGTGCGGCTCTCCGGCATCACGCCGCTGCAAGGCGCCATAGCCGCCAACCGCCAGCAGTGGCGCGACGAGGTCGAAGCCGCATGTCATCGCGTGCACGAGGATATCTGGCTCGAAAAGCTGGAGCTGCGGCTGGAGCCGCCGCCGACCTCCCAAGTGGTGGCCGAGGGTGCGCTCGATCTCCAACAATTGCTGGCCGAGAATGCTGGAGATGCCGATATCGCGGCGGAGGCAAACCGTTTGGTCGACGAGATCGCGGTACGCCTTCCGGGCGGATTGGGTGCGACGGCGATGCCGCTGGATGACAGCGTGGAGGCCCTGATCGGGGAGGCGCGGCAGTTGCTGCTGTCGCGCGGGCAGGGGGCAGCCTGACATGCGTTTTAATCGTCTCGACATTCTTCGCTACGGTGCGCTGACCGACCGCGCGCTCGATTTTCGGGCCGGCGCTAAACTGCATGTCATCTTCGGCCCGAACGAGGCGGGCAAATCGTCTGCCCTCAGCGCCATTTCCGATCTGCTCTTCGGATTTCCGACGGCGGCCGAGCAAAGCTTTCTGCATGAACCGGGCGCCTTGCGCATCGGTGCGGATGTCAGGTCGCGTGACGGCAGCAAGCTGGCTTTTCGCCGCCGTCGCGGCCGCAAGAGCACGCTTCTTGCGCCTGACGATAAGGAGACGCCGCTTGCCGAGGATGCGCTTGCACCATTCATCGGCAATTTGAGCCGCGATGTCTTCGAGCGCGCCTTCGGCCTCGATTCACAGAGGCTTCGGCAAGGCGCAACGGCCATGCTGCGCAGCGGTGGCGAGATCGGCAGCCTGTTGTTTTCCGCAGCCTCCGGCCTGACCGGCCTTTCGCGGCTGCGTCAGTCGCTGGAAGCGGAGGCCGATGGCATCTACGCCGCCCGCCGCTCGAAGGATCGTGCTTTCTATCAGGCGCTGGATCGCTATGAAGACGCCCGCAAGGCCGAACGCGATCACGAGCTCAAATCGGGTGATTGGAAGAAGCTGCTGGCGGAAGCAGCCGAAATCGAGGCCGAGCTAACGGGATTGCAGGCGGAGCGTCACGAGACACGCCAGGCCCTCGACCAGCTCAACAAGCTGAAGACCTTGCAGCCCTTGCTTGCCGAAATTGATGCCGAGGGGATGGCGCTCGACCAACTGGCCGATCTTTCCACCATTCCTGAAAGTCTTGCCGACAGGCTCGAACAGAGGCTCCGTGACAAGCAGGTGGCCGAGGAAGACATGCGCCGTGCGCGCCAGACGGTCGCTCGCACCGAGGAGGACTTGACCCGCATCCAGGTCGATGATGCCTTGCTGCAGATATCGGGCGATATTACCCAGCTCTTTGCCGATACCGGCAATTATCGCAGCCAGCGCCGTGATCTGCCGCGTGTCGATCAGGAACTGGCGGGCTACGATGCTGCCCTTACGCAACTGGCCCGTCGGCTGGGTGTCTCCGATGTCGCAAAACTCGAAGCGTATCAGCCAAGCGATATCGATTTGGCCCGGCTGTCCGAGCTGGTGGAGCAGGGCAAGCAGCTTTCGCGCCAGCTGCAAGGGCTTGCCGAGCAGTCGGAGAACGAACGCTCCCAGCTGGCCAAATTGGAAAGAGACAGCTTTGCCGGACGTCCGTTCGATCCGAGGCCCTATAGCGATCAGCTGGATTCATTGGCTGCAGATCTTGCGAGCCTAGCCCGTCTCGACGCTCTGCAGACGCAGATACGCCGCGTCGAGTCAGACCTTGAGGAAGCGGCCTCGCGATTGCGGCCACCGGTCGGTGACATCTCTGCGCTCTTCACAGCACCCTTGCCGGAGCCATCGGAGATCGGCACCCACCGCGAGACGATCGATGCTGCTCGAACCAGGGTGCGCGAGACGGCTGAAAAGCTGCGCGCCTATGATGATCAGCTGACGGAGATCGGGCAGGCTTTGGCGGATGCGGAACGCACAGGCCCGGTCGTCACGCGCGAGCAAGTCGCGACAGCGCGTGAAGAGCGCGACAACAGGTGGTCATCTATCCAGGACATGCTGACGGATGGCCGGTCTCCCAACGCCAAGGTCATCGCCGCACTAACGGTTGACATCGGCGACGCGGATCGGCTGGCCGACACCGTTCTGAGCGATGCCGATCGCGTTGCCCGCCACGCAGACTATCGTCTGCGCGAAGCGCGACTGCGGCGGGAGCGTGAGGATCTATCCGGCCGACTGCAACAGCATGAGAGGCTCTTGGCGGAGGCCGAGGCATCTTTTGCGGCGCTGTTCGAGCCTTGCGGCGTTGCCGCGCTGGATCCATCGACCATGCTTGAATGGCGTCGCGGTGTCGAAGGACTGTTGCGCCAGCGCAAGGCTCTGCGTGATCTGCTGGACGAGCGCGACGAGAATGCTCTGGCGGAAGAGCGTGTATTGCCCGCCCTGCAGGATATCGTCGAAGCCACCGGCTACAGAAGCGGGCGTCTTCCACCCGTTGCGATGGCCGAGGGTTTGCGCAAGCATCTGCGTCTTGCTGCGGAGCGCTGGAGCGAAAGCCGGACGCGAGAAGGGGAAATCAGTTCGGCGCGCGACCGTTTGGCACGATTTGAAGAGCAGCATCAGATCCTGGAACGGCAGCACGCCGATTGGCGAGAGCTGTTTGGCAAGGCTCTGGTTCCTCTCGATCTGCATGGGGATGCGACGCTGGAAATGGCGGCCGTCGCCCTAAAGGCATGGGAAGAGCTGCCCGATGCTCTGGCGGAGCGTGACAACAGGTTGCGTCGCGTCAGCGGCATGCGACGTGATATGGCGGATTTCGAGCGGCGGCTCGCGACGCTTGTGGCCAGCTCCGGCTACGAACTGGAACACCTGCCGCCGGATGCCGCAGCCGAAGCGCTGCACAGCCGCGCCAATGCCATGCGCGGCGAGTTGAAGAAACGCGAGGGCCTTGAGGAGGATCGGCAGCGGGCAGAGGGGTTAGTCGCCCGCCATGAGGAGGCGCTTACAGCAATATCGAGCGACCTCGATGAGCTAACCGCCGGCTTGCCGGGCGCCACGGATCTATCGGCGCTGCTGTCACGTCTGCGGGAGCGTACCCGCCTGAACGCACGTCTGCTGGAAAGCCGCGACCGCTTTCGTCAGCAGGCCGAGGGGCGGGCGGAGGATGAGCTTCGGCGTCAGCTTCATGATTTCGAGCGCATTGCGGCCGATCTCGAAATCGAGCGATTGACCGAAGAAGATCAGCGGCAATTCACACGGCATGGCGAGCTTTCGGCTCGATTGGCGGAAAATCGGCGGCAGCAACAGGCGCTCGAAACCGGTGCCGGTGCTGAATATGCGGTTTTCGAAAAGCTCTCGGCTGAGCAGGAAGCCAAGGACCTCGCGCGGCAATGGGTGGTCCTGAAGCTTGCAGCGCGAATGCTGGCAGGCTCGATGGAGTTCTATCGGGAAAAGCAGGCAGACCCGGTCATCAAACGCGCTGGCGAATTGTTTTCGCAACTCACCGGAAACCGCTTCCTGCGTCTTGTTGAGGCGCATGACGAAAGCGACACGTTGCAGCTGCTGGCGGAGCGCGTGGGTGGAGAGCGCGTGCCGCTCCACGGCTTGAGCGAAGGCACAGGCGATCAGCTCTATCTGGCCCTGCGACTGGCTTTCCTGGAAGATTACTCCGCCCGCAACGAGCCGGCTCCGCTAATCGTCGACGATATCTTCCAGACATTTGACGACGAGCGGGCAAGCGCCGGCCTGAAGGTGCTGGCAACCACGGCCGAACGCTTCCAGACGATCCTTTTCACGCACGAGATGAGCGTCGTGGAGATCGCTCAGCGCGAAATCGGTGATGATCTGGACCTGATCAGACTGTGAACCGAGAATCCGGTTTCCCGGCCCGCTATGACATCGACGGAATGAACAACCGCGTCGGGACGACGATTCTCGGATCTGATTTGTCCCGGCTATAGGCGGGATTGAGTGCTTTATCGGCGAAATTCTGCGTCGCGTGCAGCCGACGCAGGTTCTGCTTTTCCTGATCGAAGCGCTTTTTCCGCTCGCCAGACTTGTCCGATCCTCGCGACAGCGATTCATGGTGATAAAGGCAGGCGAAGGGGGTCCAGATGATGCGATATCCGGCCTTGTGCGCGCGCAGACAATAGTCGACATCATTATAGGCGACCGCGAAATTTTCCTCATCGAACAGGCCAATCTTTCGCAGGCAGTCGCCGGAGATCAGCATGACGGCACCGGTTACGCATGTCATCGTATTGCGAAGATGCAGCCGGTTCATCGGGCCGCCAAACTCCTTTGGCTTGTTCAGATACCAGTGGCCAGCCAAGCCGCCAAAGCCGATAACCACGCCGGCGTGCTGCATCTTGTCGTTCGGAAAGAGCAGCTTGGCGCCGACTATGCCCGTCCTGTCATAGGCAAGACAGGAAACCATCTCCTTCAGCCAGCCAGCATCGATCACCTCGACGTCATTGTTGAGGATGAGGGAGTGCTCACCCGTCGCCGCGCTCAGGCCGCGATTGACGGAGCGCGAGAAGTTGAAGGCTTCGGGGACTACCGCGGCCGAAAAATTCTGGTGTGATCGGCGATACCGTTCATAGAGATTGAGCACCGCAGGATCGGTCGAACCATTGTCCACCACCAGAACTTCGAAATTCGGATAATCCGTCTTTTCAAAGAGATCGTGGAGGATGCGCGAGATCAGATCGAAATTGTCCTTGCTGGGAATGACGATCGAGATTTTGGGCCACTCGCGAGGCGGCTCGAAGACGACGCGATGTAGCGTCTTGGTCAGCGCCCCTTCGACTTGAACTGGCTGCTGTTGCCGTTCGAATCTTTCGGTCAGCGCCTTTCTCGCATTCGTGGTCGCGGCGTCCATGAACTTGCGTGAGTAGGTCTTGCCATTTCGCCGCCACCAGTAGGCCGGATAGGGTAGATGCAGGATGCTTTGTTCCGGAAGTCCTTCCAGATAACGCAACAGCAGATCGTAATCCTGCGATCCATCATAGCCAGTCCGAAGGTAGCCGATCTCCCGAAGCCGGTCGTGGCGATAGATGGAGAAATGATTGATGTAGTTGACGCCGCTCAGCAGGACTGAATCATAGGCTGGCTTGAGCATGACCCCGGTCGGCTTCAATGTATCGTCGACAACGAGCTCGTCGGTGTAGAGGAAATTGGCGTCCGGGTTCTGCTCCAGCGTGTGCCGGATGAGCTTGAAGGCATGCGGGGCAACGACATCGTCATGATCGAGAAAGGCAATCCATCGGCCACTGGCCTGGGATAGCCCGGAATTTGTGGCTGCTGCGATGCCGCCATTGCGTTCGTTCAGTACCAAGCGAATATTGTCGGCCGCGGGTTGCGACTTATACCATTGGCGCGTTTCCGTCGATGTCGAGCCGTCATCGCTCAAAATGAGCTCTGTGCCCTGTTCCGCCTGCATGTTGAAGGATCTGATGAGGTCGTCCAGATACCGCACCGGCGCATTGTAGACGGGAACGACGACGCTGAGCCAGGTTCCAGCCGTTGCCGATACGGGCAAGGGGGCAAGATCGGCCGCAAGTCGATAATTAGCATCCGCATACCGGATCGTCAGGTTGGCCGCCCGCTTTCCGAATCTAAGCTTCGGTACTTTGGTCCAGTGTCGTGGCAGCTTGCCGAGATCGACGCGCTCTGTTTTCTCACCAGTATTGAGGAGCTGGGTTACATATTCTTCGGCCGATTTGGCAGAGGAAAATGCCTTGATGCCGAATCTGAATGTCGTCGGGAAGCTGGCCGGATCGGCCCGCAGGGCACAGATGGTACCTACCGCGCCGACATCCGCGGTGACGATGAACCGGTGTGCTTCCGGCAGAGAGATGGCGTCTCTTTCATGAAAGCCGCGGCCACGATTGATATAGAATTTGGGATCTATCGGCTCATCGGTCGCGGCCATGTGTAGGACGAGCAGCTTCTTCCTGACAGGCGAGAACCTGATTTCGAAAGCCGGATCATCGCCCTGCGACTTCCATAGTTCGGGATCTGCGCCGGTCGCGTTTTCAGGCTCAAGATCGGCATTCGGTAAGATCTTCAATGTCATCAATTTGTTTCTATTCACACGCTTGTAGCGCGTTGTTTAAAGAATAGCGACGTCATGCCGAGTCACCGCCGGATTCAATCGGACGCCGGGAAATGTCGGCGTTGCTTGCTCTCGCATCTTTTCAATCGAGTATCGCGTGGCGTCGCGGGCGGCAAGACGGCGCTGACGATCATTCACCAGTTGATCGATAGCAGCTGACCAATCTTCGACAGTATTGCTGATATGGAATTCTCCTGCGACCGCGCAGCGCGCGAATGTCGGGCATTGCGAGAAGATGGCCGCGGCTTGCAGTCGGGTGATATCGACACGCTTGGTATCGGCACGGCTCGCATTGGTCATCCCGGGGAGCAGGGGAACGAGAGCTATGTCGGCATTTTGATGCGTCGTCCTGGTGAGATAGGCCGGCCACGAGAGCGGGGCGACGATCGTCATTCTCGCGGGATCGATGCCTTGACGGCCCCAGCGACGTGCCAGGGCGCCGCTGGCGAAGACTTCGAAATGCACGTTGGGATGCCGCTCCATCGCGATCTTGACGATCGGCATGAGAAATTCATGTTCGTGACGATGAACGCCGGTCGCATGATACACCATCTTCAGCGGCGTCACGTCTTCGCTCACGGCGTTGCCCGGCGCATTGGCGGGATGAGCCGGCAAAGGGTTCAGGATGTCGATCTGCTGGCCGGCTGTGGCAAGCGTGCGAGACAGCGCTTCGGTAGAGACCCATATATGGGTCAACAAGCGGTTGAGCCGTGGCAAGGGACGAATGGCCAGCGTCGTCAGCCTGAACTTGTAGAGCCAGCTTGCTTCCCTGCCTGTGACGACCGCCCTGATGTCGTCATCGACGAAATAGGCCACACCGGCAAGGTTTGTACGCCTTTTCTCGAGCCAGCGCAGTTGCGACGGCTTTATGTAGCGACAGATGACGACGAAAAGGCCCTCGCTTTCGATTGTATCAAGAGAGTCGTCGAGGCTCTTCATGATGACAGGTATTTCGGCGAGCTTCACCCGCTCGTCGAGATAGTAGCTGACCGTCGGATTCGGATATCGCGAGAGGATGAGCAGCCGCTTTGCCGCGCTTCGATGGTCTCCTCCCAGTGCTCCCGAAGGCTGCGGCCTGGGAAGCAATCGATAGAGAAGATCGCGCACAGCTTGCATGGCTCTCACCGCGCCACTCTATGCGAAACGATTTCGAAGATTGGTCAGAACGCCGAGGGCCGCTCCCCAAATCACCAGCGTCGCGCCGAATATGCCCGACATCCAGAGTAGCCGTTGCGGATATTCCGCTTCATCCGGCAGATCAGGAGCGAGGAACGTATCGAGATAGAGTAGTTGCTGCTTGCTGACGAATCGAACCTGTTCCAGCGTCTTCATGCTTATGGCGAACTGCTGTTCTGCAAGGGTCTGTTCAAGTTCACGCTGAGACATGTCGACGGAGACGTCGGCAAGGTTTTGCGCTGATTTACTTTGACCGGCAATCTGGCTGTTCAGCTGATCCAGCTGCGCCTGCCTGCTGTCGATCTCGCGTTTCAGAACGCGCATCTGCGGGGCGTTGGCCGAGACGGTTCCAAGCTGTGCATCATATCTCTGCTGAAGATCGATTTGCTCCTTCCGCACGGATGAAATCAGGTTGGTCAGAACGGTGGACGATCCCTCGACACTGAGAACACCCGTTTGATTGCGAGCCGCCAGAAGACGATCTCGAGCCTTCTGCAACTGGTCTTTGGCGTTGTCCAGATTCGTCTGAGCCGTCGCTATGACATCGTGCCAGATGCGATTGTTGACATCGTTGACCACACCTTCGGAGGCCTTGACGACTTCCTGCAAGACCTTCTGCGCATCGACGGCCGAAAACGCGCGAACTTTCACCGTGACAATACCGCTGTTCGGGTCGACTTTGACTGCGACCATGTCCTCCCAGTATTTCAGCAGCTTCTCCGAACTGGCGTCTTGCTTGAGCCTTGCGACCGGATCGATGGATGAATTTCCGTATAGTTTCTGGAAGTCGACTTTGCCTTGAAGGGTCGCCACCATGTCCTTGCTTTTGATGAAGTTGGTGACGATCAGCGTGTCTTGAACGATCTGTGCCGCCGGCAGGCCTGTGACCTTGGCCAATTGGCCGCCACCAAGCGCCGGCGTCGAAGACCGCACCGTAAAGCGCGTTTCCGATTGGTATTGATCGGACGCCATGAAGGTAAAGTAGCAAACCGAAGCGACATTGGGGATGACGAGCAGCAAAATGATCGAGGCGAGGATGGCGCGGCCGATGATCTGTTGCATTGGACGCGGGCGCAGGCCGACCGCCTTGAACAATTGGCTCCGCCTCGACGTCGAAAAGCGCAATTTCCGCGCAGTCACGGACAGGTTCGCAGCGACGCTGCGGCTGTGCTCTGTTGCGCTGAGTTCAATCGTTTTGGGCGCGTTTTCGGTATCGTGAGCCATATCGGGCCTTGCCGGCAATCCCTCGTGTCCTATCGGTTCAGTCTATAGTAGGCTTCGATTGCCTGTTCTACCTCATTGAAAACTATAAGCCTGCCGTCGACGAGCAACATCCCCTTGTCGCAATGGGTACTGATCATGCTCATGCTATGAGAGACCATGATGATGTCGGAAGTCTTGCGTCTATTTTCGAATGCGATGCGGCAGCGTTCCTGGAAACGGGCATCGCCGACGGCAAGCACCTCATCCACCAGATAACATTCGAATTCTATGGCCATCGAAAGCCCGAAAGCCAGGCGGGCACCCATCCCCGAAGAGTAGGTACGGACAGGAGCATCAAGGTAATCGCCCAGTTCGGCAAATTCTTCGACGAAACGTGAAACGCGCCTGACATCCTCGCCATAGGCGCGCGCGACGAAATGAACGTTGGCTCGTCCCGTCATCAGAGGATTGAAGCCGCTGCTCAGGCCTAGCGGCCAGGATACGCGCACATCCTTGGCGATCCTGCCCGAATTGGGCAGCATGGTTCCGGCGATCATGCGTATGGTCGTCGATTTTCCCGCGCCGTTCACCCCCAGCAATCCATAGGAATAGCCCGACTGGAATTCGCAGCTGACGCGATCCAGAATGACCTTCTTGCCAGCTTGCGTCTTGAAGAATTTCGAGACGTTGTTGAAGCGGATCATGGTGCGTATCCACTCATATGCGATGGTCCTCGACGGATGCCCAGATGAGGGAAAGCGTCGCCCATGTCACGATGAGCGCAAGCAATATGATCAAGGGTGTGCTGACGCGACGAGGAAAAATCGACTCCTCCGGCAGCGCAGGCTTGACGAAGACAGCGAGATAAAGCGTCTTGCGCAGCGCTTCGGCCAGTACGGCGTCATAGTTCTTTTGCGAGCTTTCATAGAGCTTCTGAGCGATCAGACGATCTGTGTCGAGCCTGGAATATTCCAGCAAGGCTTTCGCAAGGCTCGCATTCTCCGGGCCTGTCAGCTCGGATTTCATCTTCTCGATCTGCGCGTCCAGGCTATCCTTGGCAAGGTTCAGCTGCTGATAGGTTGGAGAGCTCTCCGCTTTGGATTGCCGCATGACGAATAGGCGGGTTTCGAATTCCATCTTCTTCGCGAGCAGGCCGGTCAGAAGCGTTCCACTGCTCTTGGCTTGCGTCTGCGGGCTGAGCAGCCCCGATGCATTTTGAAATTGATTGAGCGCGACCAACGTGTCGCCATAGGCCTTGCCGCTCTTCTCGACATCCGCCTTCATGCTCCGGACGATATCGTTACGTGCCCGCTCGGAAAGCTCGTTGATCAGCTTTTCGCTTTCCTCGATGATCGCGTCTGCCAGCTTTACGGAATCACCCGGGGCAAAGGCCCTGACTTTCAGGGTTATGATGCCGGAGGTGACGTCTATGTATGCAGTGACATGGTCATTCCAGTATTTCAGGAATTCTTCGTCGGATTGGGAGGCGTTGAAACGCGTCAGAAAATCCGCGTCCTGCTTCGTAAACATCGCGCGATAGTCGAGTTTCGCGCCGATCCGCCTCAGGATTTCCGTCGAATGGATGAAGCTCGTAACGACATAGGCATCCTGCGAAGCTGAACGCATGTTAAGAGCGCTTGCGGCTCCCCCGCCGCTGCCAGCGGCATCGCTGTTTTCGCTACTGTCCGTTGCCCCCGATACGGCTCGAACGGCAAAACGAGCTTCCGCCACATACTGATCCGAGGCGATGAAGGCATAATAAATCGAGCTTGCCGCGAAAGGGAGGATAACGAGCAGAAGAAAGCCAATCAGCCTCAGCGGCGGCTTGCCGCCAGCTCGGGCTTCCGGCTCCTGGCCATCATGCATCGGCACATATTCGATCTCTTCCAGATCGTTGCGATTGCGTTGGCTCGGCATCTTGCGTCGGAACAATGACGGCAGAATATGCCGGCCGGGTCTTACCCGCAGTTTTTCCTGGACTATTGCGTCTTCGATGACTGGTTTGGGCATGTCAGCTTGCAATCGTTTCCGGCAGTGCAGATGCGCTTGGTTTCATCGCTTCGCGCACGTAGTGATCGAAAATCAGATCTTCTTCGAGCATGAGTTCGGCAATATGCAATGAACGAAGCCGTGTCGCAACGTCTTCAAGGGTGCTGTGCCTTGGGGGCAACGGGAAGTCGTCAACTGAAATGCCGAGCATCTCGCTGACGGCCCGCTGGAAATGAAGGCTATCGGTATCACGTCCAACGATGGCAAAGCGCGAGAGAAGATCGATCGCCGTCGCCACATCGCTACGCGTAACGGTCTGTTCCGGTACGGTGGTCGCCAATTGGCGGGTCACGGGCGAAACCAGCACCGTGCGGACATTCTGTGGCGCCTTCTTCAGCGCCATCTTCAGAGAGGTCTCGTCGTCAAGACTGACCTCCGCGAAATGTTCGGCTGCGGGAGCCAGGATGATCTTGTCACGATCACCGAAGAAGGAAATCTGGGTTTTTGCCATGCGCTTCAGAAGAAAAATTCTGAGAGCCAGCTCATAATATGGGTCGGTGAGCAGGACTATGGCCTTGAACCCCTTGTCCAGAAATTCCTCGTAATTGCGCATCAGCAGGCGGCCGCTAATGTAGATCGACTGTATGGCGTTGAGATGAAACGCCTGAAGTGTCGTCTCATGGCCGAAACGCTCGACGGATGAAATCTCATATTGAAAATGCCGGCCGCAATGATGGTCGAATTTGACCATCGGCAGCAGCTGCGTTTCCAGCCGAACGACTTTCAGGGGAATTGGCTGCAATACCTGAGGTCGCCGATAGATCAGCAATCCCGACTTGGCGTCATGAATCCTAAGCGAGGTACGTTCCGCCAAGTCAGGAATGATCGTCGGGTCGAGCCTGAAGCCGACGCGACCATCTTCGTGCCGCCCCGAATCGATGACAGCCTGTTTGATTTGGTCGCATGGCAGTATCATCAACTCTCCGTTGGCGTCAGACACCTTGACTTGTGGTTTGTCTGAAAAGCCATCGGGAATGAGGTAGCCCTCAATCAGGTCGCCATGGTCGTGTTCGAGGTTAAAAAGCACGGATGATCTCCGCTGCCTCCGTCTGGTATGAGCCGTATCCGGTTTGGGTATCGAAGCGCATCAAATTGTCCGCCACATAGCTCAAAGTCTCGATATCGAAAGCCAGCGCTCACTTTTCGTCAGGATTCACCGGGGCCTTGCGCGCGAGAAGTGAAAAGCTCGGGCCGCCGGGGTGGTTCAAGTCTTGATCGCGAATGTCAATGTGATTGAAACCAAATGTGCGCAAAAGTAGCAATATGTCGTCCCTATGCATCCAAAAATGACGATCCTTCATACCGCCGCAAAAGGACGCGTTGGTATTGGCGTGATGATAGCTGCGCTCGTAATAGCGCACGGGAACGTCGTCGATCATCTTTGTTTCGATTTTACCACTGAACGGCAGCCATCGCAGGTCTTCTTTTGGCATCGCCTCCTCAAGGACGAAATGCGTCCAGATGAAAACCGCGTCAGATCGCTTTGCCAAAAGTCGCAAGAATTCCCCTGGATCAGCCATATGATAGAGAACGCCGGATGCGATGGTTAAGTCGTAGACTTTCTCTCGTTCTGTCAGCCATGACTGAATGTCGCCAAGCATGAAGGAGGCATTGTCGATCCTCAAAATCTGCTTTGTGACTAGGCATCTCAGGAAACAGAGCCGGTTAGCCTCGATCGCGTCGATTTCTGCGGCGCCCCGATGGTGCAGCATGTAGGTGTGCATCCCCTCGAGCGGCCCGACTTCCAAGACCGTTTTGCCGTCGATTGAGCCAAAGGTCTGCAGCGCCCAATCTATTCGGTCGTCAGCGTAAAGAGGTAGCGATCCGGCCGCAAGATTGAGTTCCGGCGGAAAGGCGCAGTTCCATCCCGGAAGGGCGTTGATGGCATTCTGGTGGCTTGGTGTACTCTGCTCGTACTGATCGAATATTTCTAAGGGATTTTTCGACGATTTCTTTTGCGAGCGTTTTGAAAAGCCGAGCATTCAAATGACCTTCATTTCCATCAGTATCGAACCGAGTCGGAGGAGTTGCGAAACTGACCTCGGATGAAAGTGCGACCGTATCCATCCGAAACAAGCTTCCAAAATATACTTCGTAGCAAAATGGCGAATTTTATGAACCTTCGCCATCAAACTCCCGTTTCTAGGTGTTGC
Organism: Martinezella lusitana; assembly: GCF_014207095.1. Taxonomy (GTDB): domain Bacteria; phylum Pseudomonadota; class Alphaproteobacteria; order Rhizobiales; family Rhizobiaceae; genus Rhizobium; species Rhizobium lusitanum_B. Next base: position 672,294 of record NZ_JACHBG010000001.1, read on the forward strand.
CTTCGCACCGAGGTGATCTCAGTCCACCGGAAAAGGGCACCGTTCCGATTTTCTCGTCGCCATCGGATAATTGTCATGGTGATGGCTTAGATCAGGCAATTCCAGTTTTTATGACGTTACGCTTCGATGTGAACAGCGGTTGAGAATTTTAGCCTTCTACAGGCATTGGTAAGGGAATGAAAAGCGGGGCGAAAGCGAATTCATGAAATTCAATATCATTGCTCTGGTAGGGTCGTTGTCTATGCTATTGATTAACGAGGCTTTACCATGTTTCCAAGAATCTTAATCTAAGTTGATCAAAAGGTAGCTATGCAAATTGCCTTGCGCGCAGTTGGCCCCTATACACCGGTATGATCGCGCGTTTTTTTCGAGCACAAAGTGTGTTCGGATGACCGCACCTGGTATTTTTGATTGTATTCCCAGTGCTATGGGCTTGTTGGCGGGCGCCCGTTATGCTTTTCAAAGCGTCGTTGAATTTAAAGGCATACGATGTCAGCCCGAGCCATACGGTAATGGCGGCAGCTAATAGATTTGAGGTTGTTCAGTTGATTCGTATTGGCGCTGTACTTTGCTGTGTGGCTTTGGCTGGATGCAATGCTGTTTCGAGCGAAGGACCACTCGCTGGCGCAATCAATAGCGATGCGGGGCAATCCGGTGCCGAACTCGGCCGCCAGAATGCGGCAGTCTTCGATATCATCGACATCGACAGCCGCAGCGCGCGTTTGGTTTCGGATTATGTTTCTTCAACGCTTAGTCGCCGGTTTGGCATCGGTGGTGGTGTCGGGCCGGTCGTAATCGGCGTTGGCGATGCATTGAAGGTGACGATTTTCGAGGCTGGCTCTGACGGCTTGTTTTCGACGTCGCAATCGAAACAAGTATCGCTGGATATTGTCGTGCAACCGGATGGAAAGGCCGCCATTCCCTATGCCGGTTCTGTCCGCTTTGCCGGCAAAACGCTTGATGAAGCTCGCAAGGGTATTCTTGCTGCTCTGGCCAGCAAGGCCGTCGAGCCTGACGTCATCGTAACCAGCATGGGGACGCCGTCGCGAACCGTCACGGTTTCCGGCGCAGTCGGCAAGCCGTCCATGGTTTCGTTGGATCTGACCAAGGAAAAGATCACGGAAGTCATCGCCAAGGCAGGCGGGCCTTCGACACAGCCCTACGAAACCTATGTCACGCTGGTTCGCGGCAGCAGAACCGGAACCGTTCTGCTCAAGTCGATCATCGAACATCCCTCCGAGGACATTTATGTTCAGCCGGGCGATCAGATTTTCCTCGTGCGTGATCCGAGAACCTTCACCTTGCTCGGCTCCGTTCGTGGCGACGGTCGTATTGAATTCGGGGCCAACGATCTCAATCTTCTTGAGGCGGTTGCTCTCGGACACGGTGCTATCGACGACTCCAGCAATGCCAAGGGCTTCTTCCTGTTTCGATATGAAGAGCCCGATATCGTGAAGAGCCTGCTTGGTCCTGCCCGGTTCCAGGGATTGCTGCGCAAGGGAATGGCTCCGGATGCGAAGGGGCGTTATCCGATCGTCTACCGCTTCGACATGTCCCATCCGGACAGCTTGATCGTCGGACAGACGTTCCCGATCAAGAGCCGCGACGTCATCTATGTATCCCGTCATCCCTCGGTCGATCTTCGCAAGTTCCTGACGATCGTTGGTACGCCTTTAGGGATCGCTGCGCAGGGAGCCGCGACGGCTGCGGTTCTGAACCAGTAGTTCGGGATGCCGAAATCACGGCGCCTGCCGAGGTTGTTGCTATCCTGGGTAGTGGTTTTGGCCGTCGGTATTTGTCCGACCGGAGCGGATCGAGCCTTGCTGATGGTATGGAAATCGCCATCAATTGTTGCGCATAGCGGCCAATTTTACTAGGAACCTGCAGCATGGTGTTTGCTGCGACTTGTTCGGGCGGCGGAAATCATGTGTTGCACTGGTTGTTGCGGTGCCTCATAGTGGTTGAGTTTATGGATCTCTTATATGGTCCTGGACGACTTTGCTGTGGACGGTTGGTAGTGGAATTGCTGAGCTTTTTATCGCGCTTTTTGTAGACATTTTGCCGAGAGATCATGACAGTTGAGATTATCGGACGCGCAAGCGTTGCCCCCGGGGCGGGTTCGATCGAAGAGCTGCAGCTTCTGCTCAAGGAAGGGCGCAGCGCCGTAGGCCTCATACCTGAGGACCGTTGGGATCTGGCGCGTTTCTGGCATCCGGCGATCGGCGTTTCGGGAAAGACCTATAGCTACGCTGCCGGCGTTATTGACGATGTATATGCCTTCGATCCGGCGGTTTTCGGCCTTTCACAGCGCGAAGCCATGCAGATGGATCCGCAGCAGCGCATCCTTCTCAATGTCGTGTGGCGCGCCTTGGAAGATGCCAATCTCCCGGCCGACGGTTTTGAAGGTCAGAAGGTCGGCGTCTATATCGGCGCGTCGTCGCTCGAATACGGCAATCTGACAACCGAGGATCCAGCCTCCGGCAGCCCTTACTTTATGACGGGCAACACATTGTCTATCGTTTCCAACCGCATCTCTCATATTTTCGGGCTACGTGGTCCGAGCATGACGATCGATACGGCCTGCTCGTCGTCACTGGTTGCCCTGGATCAAGCTGTTCGGGCGCTGGAATGCGGCGAGATCGATACCGCGATCGTCGGCGGTATCAATGTTCTGCTCCACCCGATGTCGTTCGTCGGTTTCGCTCAAGCCCGCATGCTGTCGCCAGAGGGGCTTTGCCGCGCCTACGACGATAACGGTCGCGGCTATGTCCGTGCCGAAGGCGGTGCGGCGATCCTGCTTCGCCGGACCGACGTCGCGCTGCGGGAAAGGGATCGCAGCTACGCTAGAATCCATGCCGTCGGCGTGAATTCTTCCGGCCGTACCAACGGCATCTCCTTGCCATCGCGCGATGCGCAAGCCGCCTTGCTACGCTCGATCTATGAAGGCCACAATATCGACGTCAATCGCGTTGCCTTCGTGGAGGGCCACGGGACAGGAACGAAGGTCGGGGACCCCGCCGAGATCTGGGCAATCGGGGAAATTATCGGACGGAAGCGTCGCGCGCCGGTTCCCGTTGGCTCGATCAAGACCAATATTGGACATACCGAGCCGGCATCCGGTCTTTTCGGCCTATTGAAAGCAATGATTGCGCTGGAAAACAATTTCCTGCCGGCGTCGCTGCATTTCGATCAGCCAAATGAAAATATCGACTTTGAAGGACTGAACGTTCGGATCAACACGTCTGCGATCGAACTTCTTCCTGCAAGGCAGCCGAGGTTTGCCGGCATCAATTCCTTCGGCTTCGGCGGTACGAACGCGCACGTCGTTATCAGCGACCCCGATCCGGTTGCGCCGCCTGAGCCGCAAAATCGTGGCGACGGTGTCGTCTTTGCGGTGAGTGCCCATACGGCGTCGGCGCTGTCGAAGCTGCTTGAGGACTATAAGACCTGCCTTGGAAATATGGAGCCCAAGGAGGCTCGCCAGGTCGTTGCGTCGGCTGCTGCCAATCGCGAGCCGATGCGGCATCGCTTCGCAGTCCGCGCCAAGGACAGTGCAGCCGTGCTTGATGCGATCGATGCACACCTTGAAGGTCGGAACTCGGCCGGGGAGGCAGGCGAAGCCCCGATGCAGGCTGCGAAGATCGCCTTCGTCTTTTCAGGCAACGGCTCGCAATGGGCAGGCATGGGCGTCGGCGCCTATCAGGAAAATCGCCACTTCCGCCAGTGTTTCCAGTCTTTCAGCGCCCTATTCGAATACTATCTTGGTGAGAAGCTCACGGATATTCTGATCGCTTCGGATCTCTCTGTGCGGCTGGCTGATACGAAGATCGCCCAGCCCTTGTTGTTTGCGGTCCAGGCTTCGCTCTCCGACTGTCTGTGGGCCATGGGCGTAAGGCCGGATGCCGTTTTCGGTCACTCCGTCGGCGAAATTGCCGCCGCCTATGCCGCCAAGGCGCTAACGGCCGCCGAAGCCGTTGCGATCGTCGCCAAGCGTTCGTTGCATCAGGATCTTCTGGCCGGCGAAGGCAAGATGGCCGCGGTGGTGCTCAGCGAGGATGCGGCGCTCGCCTTTGCGAAATCGCACGGACTCGACAATATCTGTATTGCGGCGATCAATGCCCCAAACTCCGTGACGATTTCCGGCCCTGTCGACGAAATTGAAGCCTTCAGGGATGCTGCGCGGAAATCCCATATCGTTGCCCATATCCTCGATATCAACTATCCGTTCCACCATCCGATCATTGACCGGGCGAAGGATGCCTTCCTCGCGGATCTGCCTGACGTTGCACCGGATGGTGGGGCAGGGACGTTTATTTCGACGGTGACGGGCGAGCTGCGCGATGGGCGCCTGCTGGATGCGCAATATTGGTGGCGCAATGTTCGCGATCCTGTGCTCTTCAAGGCTGGTTGCCAGGCAGCCATCGCGATGGGATGCAACCTTTTCATCGAGATTTCTCCCCGTCCGATCCTGTCCAATTATATAACGGAGATCGCAAAGCAGGCCTCGATACAGGTGGTCGCCATCCCGACTCTGCTGCGCGAGGCTCCGGTCGTTGGTCATGATCCCGTTTCGCAGTCGTTTGCGCGCGCCGTTGCCAATGGCGCTCCCGCATTGCGAGGGCGGGGCAGTACGGCGCGCAACGCTTTTGTTAAATTGCCGTCACTGCCGTTCGAGCTGGTCGAATTGCGAGCGCCCTCGACAAGCGACGAGATCGATATTTTTGGCCGCGATCTCAAAAGCCCCTATAGCTTGCTCGGCTGGCGAACCGACCCGAATGGTTCAAGCTGGAAGAACCACCTTGATGCCCAGCTCTTTGCGGATCTCGCCGAGCATGTGGTCGACGGCAAGGCAATCATGCCGGGCAGCGGCTTCATCGAGATCGCTATTACGGCCGCTCAGCAATATTACGGCGCCGATGAGGTCGAAATCGGCAATCTCGAAATCCTCCGCCCGCTGGAGCTGCGTCAGGATCGCATGGCGGAATTGTCGACGATCCTGTCGCCGGAAACCGGAGATATCGAGATCCGGTCGCGCGAGCGCCTGAGTCACGACGACTGGACCACGCATGCCGTTGCCCGTTGCCGCAAGCCGGTCGAGGACGAGGCGGGCCACGACGGTTCCGAGCCTCGAAGCAAGGAACGAAAATCTGTCCTGACCTCCGAAATGACCTATGAAACGGCGGAGCGTTTCGGTCTGCACTATGGTCCGAGCTTTCAGCTCCTATCGAAGGCTATCGCCTACGGTCGAAGCGTCATCGAGGTCGACCTCAAGACGCCGGCTCCACCTTCGCACCTGTTCTGCTCATACAATCTCAATCCCATGTCGGTCGATGCCGCGTTTCATGGGCTTGTGGCACTGTTTGACCAGTTATCCGGAGATGAAACCGGTGCGCCTTACATTCCCGTGCATTTCGGCACGATCAGAGTCTTCGGCAGGGACGAGGCAGTCGTAAAGGCCGTCATCCGGATCGACCGGTTCAGCGCCAATTCGGTCAAGGCGCGCTTTGAGCTGCTCGATGCAAACGGCGATCGCATTGCCGTTCTGGAGGATTGCCGTTTCCGCCGTACGCAGCTGCGTCGGCGTGCGACGCTCGATTCGGTCGCGTTTCATTATGAGGCCGTTCCCTCGAACATTTTTGCTCGCCGATTGAATGCGGATATGCGGCTGCCGGAAGCTTCGATCTCCAGCAGCGGTCATGCATCCGATAATGCGACGCTTCTGTTCGATGCTGCGATTTATCGGGCGGCTCATGATATCGCCTTGGCCATCGGCCGGCGCAACGGCACCGTATCGCTTTCCGATCTCCCCGGAGACGCGGAATTCCGGTCCTTCCTCGTCAATTGCCTCTATATTCTCGAAGATGCCGGGATCGCGTCAGCCGCCGATAGCGAATGGAAGATACCGCTGGAGCCGACGCTGCCGCCGGTTGCCGAGCTTCTGCAGGAAATTTATCGGGAGGACTCCGGTCGCGTGGCCGAGGCCGTTCTCGTCAATAATGCCTATTGTGAAACGCTTGAACGCTTGGCGGCCGCACGGCCCCACCTGCTCGGACATGAACCTGCGGCTTTGGCTCCGGGCATGCCGACAGGCGCAACCTTGGAGCACGTGCTTGTTCAATCGCCGCTGAGCGAAAGACGGCTTGCGCTGCTTACCGAAGGCGTGACCGCCTCCATTAAGGCGAATCCGGGCGCTATTGGGCACATCGTCGAAATCGGTTCGGTATCGCCTGCCTTCAGCCGCCGGCTAGCGGCAATTGCGACGCAAGCGGGCTCCTGCCTTATCATCGCCGAGCCGCGCGAACAGGCGCGTCGTGCACTTGAGATCGCTTTTGAACGCGACCCCAATGTCATGGTGACGGAGCCGGCAAAGCTCGCGGAAACTGCTGTTGCAGATATCCTCGTCGCATCCGGCGATCAGAGCCGGCATCTGCTGCGGCATGACGATGGCGTCAAGGCAATCGTCCGGAAGGTGGCGGCCCGAGGCGGGCAGTTGCTCTTGGCCGAGCGCGCGCCGAGCGCATTCAATGATTTCGTCTTCGGTCTATCTGAAGGATGGTTCGAGGACAGCCAGTCGCCGGAGTTTCCGGTCGGTCGGCTCGGTACTGTCGAGCAGATTGAGGATCTGCTCTCGGCACTTGGCTTCACCGGGACGCAGGTTCGTGAACTGACCTTCCCGGAAGGTGGGTTGATCGCGGCATCGGCAGTTGCAATGCCACAGCCGGAAGCGATTGGCTCGGCTGAGATTTCGGAACCGTTGCTGGTCTTGTCCGAGCAAGGCAAGAAAGGCATGGTTGGCTTGGACAAGAGAAGTGCCGTCATCGAAGTCGGTTCCTCGGGTGCCCAGTTCGTCGAGGCGCTGGAAGCGATTGGTGGGCATCCGCATAAGATCGTTTATGTCGCGAGCTCGAAGGACGAGCGCAACCCGACTGAACTCTCCCTGTCTCGGCTTTCGATCTTCACCGAGCTGGCGAATGTTCTGTCGCGAGGCGGCGATGTCACAAGGCGTCGTTTGGTCATCGTCTCCCCCGGCGGCTCACCCTTGGCTGATGGACCGGTTGACATCGCCAATGCAGGTCTTTGGGCTTTCGCGCGCGTCCTTCAGAACGAATACGACGCTTTCGACGTGCACCTCCTGGATGCCGATGCGGATGACAGGCGCACCCTGGCGGCAGTCGAAACAATCTTGCGGGTCGAAACCGAAAACCGGGAATGGATGCTGGATCGTTCGACGGGGGAGGTTCGCGAAATCCGCGCCGCCGCCGGTCCGTTCATCGCCACGGACGCGAATCGCCACGACTTCACCGTCGCGACCATCCGGCAATATGCGAGTGGCCGCCTGGATAGCATGGCTTGGGAAGAGGCAAGGCTTCCGGTACCGGAAGAGGGAGAGGTCGTGATTGCCATTGAAGCAACCGGCCTCAATTTCCGTGACGTCATGTGGGCGATGGGCCTCCTGCCGGAAGAGGCGCTTGAAGATGGCTTTGCCGGCGCAACCATCGGCATGGAATTTGCCGGCCGTGTATTTGCCGTCGGAGATGGCGTCGAGGATCTGCACATGGGCGACAAGGTCATGGGCATTGGCCCTGCGGCCTTCTCCACCCATGTCCGCGTGCGCCGCGACGGTGTAACCAGGCTGCCGGAAAAGATGGAAGCCGTTGCCGCGGCGACGGTGCCGGTCGCCTTCCTGACGGCCTATTACGCGATGGTGGAACTCGGGCGCATTCAGCCCGGCGAAACGATCCTCATTCACGGCGCAGCCGGCGGTGTTGGCCTGGCCGCGCTTCAAATCGCCAAGCTCAAGGGCGCCAAGGTTATCGCAACGGCCGGGACGGTCGAGAAGCGGCGCTTCCTCAAGTTGCTTGGGGCCGAACATGTGCTCGATTCCCGCTCTCTGGATTTCGTCAGCGGTGTTCGCCGGTTGACGGGCGGCGAAGGCGTCGATCTCGTTCTCAATTCGCTTTTCTCCGAAGCGATGGAGCGCAGTATCGAGCTGGTCAAACCCTTCGGACGGTTCCTGGAACTCGGCAAACGAGACTATTATTCCGATCGCAAGATCGGTCTGCGGCCATTCCGGCGCAATGTCAGCTATTTCGGCATCGACGCAGATCAATTGCTGGTCAATGTTCCCGAATTGACGCGCCGAATCTTTGCCGAAATCGGTCAGCTCTTTGCGGATGAAAAGCTGACGCCGCTGCCGTATCGCGCCTTCGCATATGACGAGATCGGTAATGCTTTCCGTCTGATGCAGAATGCCGGCCACATCGGCAAGATCGTTGTGCGTCCCCCGGTTCCGGAGATCGATAGCGTTTTGCCTGCGCCGGCCAAATCTCTGCGCTTTGATTCCAAGGGTGCTTTCCTCGTCGTCGGCGGTATCGGCGGTTTCGGGCTGTCTGCAGCCGATTGGCTCGTCTCCAAGGGCGCCCGGCGTCTTGCGCTAAGCTCGCGCCGAGGTGAGGCCGATGCCGAAACCAAGAAGGCGATGAGCGATTGGGCCAAGAAGGGCGTCGTGGCGACGTTGCACGCCTGCGACGTGACCAACGAGGCCGCCGTCGACGCGCTGCTTGCTTCGCTTCGTGCCGAAGGCGGACTTAAGGGCATTGTCCATGCCGCCATGGTCCTGGATGACGCACTGCTCGCCAACCTGACGGCCGAGCGCAACCGGCCTGTTCTTGAAGTCAAGATACGCGGCGCCGAGATCCTCGACCGCTTGACGCGGAAGGATCAACTGGAACTCTTCCTGCTGTTCTCGTCGGCTACGACCATGCTCGGCAATCCTGGGCAGGGCAACTATGTCGTGGCGAACGGCTATCTCGAAGGCTTGGCGCGTGCGCGGCGCGCAGCGGGCAAGCCTGCGCTTGCCGTTGGTTTCGGCGCTATCGCGGATAAGGGGGTCCTTGCCCGGAACAGCGAAGTCAACGAACTGCTTTCCAAGCGCATCGGCAGGGCGGCACTGAAGGCTCGTGATGCCTTGGAGCAGGTCGAACGTTATATGCTGGCCGACAAGGGAGCTATCGATGCGGCTGCCGTCATGATCGGTGAAATCGATTGGACTGCCGCTCGCTTGCTGCCGATATCGGGTCGATCCCTGTTCGAACCGTTGATGCGTCATTCCGGAAGCCATCAGTCGCTGAACGAGGGTGACAGCTTCGATCTTGCGGAATTGATCAAGGGCAAGTCGGAAGAAGACGCGCAAGCTGCGCTCCATGCGCTGGTTGCCGCCGAGATCGCCGCGATCCTGCGGGTGACCGAGGATACCGTGACACCCGACAAGGTATTGAAGGATATCGGTCTCGACAGCCTGATGGCCATGGAGCTCGGCATGAGCTTCCAGCAGAAGACCGGCTTTGATATCCCCTTGAGCGGTGTCGGCGAAGGCACGACCGTGAGCGACGTGGTTAGCCGTCTGCGCGATCGCGTCATGAATCGCGGTGGCGAGGGTGGGGAAACGTCTCCGGCAATAGGGGATCAGGTGGTCGAACGCCTGGCCCGCAGCCATACCGCCGAACAGGAAAAAAGGGCCGCCCAGTGACCACGCAAGATGCCAATGGCGGTAGCACGGCGGAGCAGAAGAGCAGCCTGCTCGAAGAAATGCGCCGCGTTGGCCAATCCTCCGGGCGAAATCGTGCCGAGCGACTGAACAGGCAATCTCTGCCGCAGCAGCGTCAGGCGATCCGCTTCGAGGATCTACCCGAGTACAAGCGCGTCGCGACCCAGCGTATAGCGGGCGAAATGCTTGGCGTCGCTAATCCCTTCTATCGTTCACACGACGTCGCCGCCGGCGCGACCACACGCATCGGCGGGCGCGAGTTCGTCAATTTTGCCTCCTATGATTATTTGGCTACCAACACCGACCCACAGGTGACGACAAGTGCCAAGGAGGCGATCGACCGCTTCGGCATTTCGGCCTCGGCCAGCCGCCTGGTCGCAGGCGAGCGGCCAGGGCATGTGGAGTTGGAGAAGAAGCTTGCCGAGGTTTACGGCGTTGAAGCTGCGGTTTGTTTCGTCAGCGGTTACCTGACCAATGTCGCCGCGATCGGCTGCCTCATGGGACCTCAGGATCTGGTGATCCACGATGAGTTTATCCACAACAGCGCATTGGCGGGTATCAAGCTCTCAGGCGCCGTACGCCGGCTTTTCAAGCACAATGATGTTGAAAACCTCGAAAGCATTCTGAAGACGCTGTCATCGGATTTTCGCCGTATCCTCGTCATCGTCGAAGGCATCTATTCGATGGACGGCGATGTCGCCGATCTGCCGGCTCTGCTTGAGTTGAAAGCCCGCTACGGTTTCTGGCTGATGGTGGACGAAGCGCATGCGCTCGGGATACTCGGCAAGACGGGTCGCGGCACGTTCGAGCATTTCGGGCTCGATCCGCGCGATGTCGATATCTGGATGGGGACACTGTCGAAGACGACATCCAGCTGCGGCGGCTACATCGCCGGCAGTAGCGCGCTTGCCGATATCCTGAAGGCGGAGGCAGGCGGTTTCGTCTACAGCGTCGGCCTTTCGCCAGTCCTTGCCGCTGCAGCCATTGCCGGCCTGGATATCCTTCGAGCCGAACCGGAGCGAACCGAGCGCCTCAGCCGCAACGGGCAGCTATTCCTCGAAAGGGCGAGGGCAGCCGGCCTGGATACCGGCATCAGCATCGGCCGCTCTGTCGTGCCTGTTATCGTCGGGGATTCGCTTCGGGCCGCCCAGCTTTCGAATGACCTGCTGGCCGAAGGCATCAATGTGCTGCCGATCATCCACCCGGCCGTGCCGGAGGGTATGGCGCGTCTCCGATTCTTTATCACCTGCGATCACACAGAAGAGCAGATACGCAGAGCTGTCGCGTTGACGGCTGCGAAACTCCGGAGCTTGGAGGACAGGAATTTCGGTCTTGCCTCGCTTGACATGGAAAAGATGATGCAGTTGTTGCCGATGGCGCAGGCTTTGGGTGGCAAACCGTAGCATCAGGTTGGGGATTTCATGCACGTTATCGTCACCGGAGGCTCGAGCGGAATTGGTCTGGCGATAGCGAAGATCTATGCGAGCCGCGGCGACAGGGTATCGCTCCTTGCTCGTCATCCCGGGCGTCTGGCGGAGGCTCGGGCGGAAATCGCATCGCTTCCCGGCAGTGACAGCGCGTGGGTCCAAACGGCATCCGTCGATGTGGCTTCCGCCGATCAGGTCTCGGCATCGATCGAAAGCTGTGAGGTCTCGTTTGGTCCGTGCGATATTCTTATTGCCTCTGCAGGCATCGTTGAACCCGGCACGTTCGACACCATGCCGCCATCCGTCTTCGATGAGCAGGTCTCGACCAACCTTCTCGGAACCGTGAATGTCGTGCGCGCGGTCTACCGAGGGATGAAGAGCCGCCGTGGCGGCAAGATCATGGTGATCTCGTCCGGAGCGGCTTTGATCGGGATATTTGGCTACACTGCCTATTGCGCGTCGAAATCCGCACTAAGTGGCTTTGTCGAAGCCTTGCGTGCAGAGGCCGGGATCCACGGCATCCAGGTGTCCATCTGCTTCCCGCCGGACACGCTGACACCGCAATATCGACGCGAGATTGTCGTGCGGCCGGCCGAGGCGGAAATCCTGATGGGCTCGGTCAGGCCGTGGAGTGCCGAAACGGTGGCTGCGAGGATCGTGCGCGGTGTAGACCGGGGGAGGGCCAAGGCTCATTTCGGCTTCTCTCTCGCCGTGCTCGCCTACTTCGGCCCGTTGATAAAGCCACCGCTGATGTGGTGGTTTTCGCGGAAAACGCGAAAGATTGCAGGAAAAAGCCGGCCGAAACCCGCGGAGGGGGCAGACGAAGGCTTTTATCATGATAAGTAAGACAAATTAGTTATCGAAGTGCACGGTTGGCGATGGCGCGCTTCCGGCAAAGTAATAGGCAGGCACAGGCAAGTCAGTGAATCGGTGCCCTGACTCCCACAGGCCCGGAAACGCTGTCACTGGCCGTAGGCATTGGGTGGCGCAGTCTTGAAACTTCATGAATTTCCGATTCTTTTGACGCTTGCCTGTTTCGCGCTTTCCTGCGTCGTCGTGTTCATGACCGACATTTTCGCGATGCCGGCGGCTATCAACGCGCAGAATCGCACCGAAAGAACCTGGCGGCGCCGTCTTTGCGATTGGGCGGTCAAACTTCCTGTGATCGCGTTGATCTATGCCGCCTTCTTTGCGATTTCGTGGCGCCCGATCTACAGCAGCCAGGCCGTGATCAGCTTCTTCGTCATCTTCACTGGAATTTCGCGCGCGAAGTTCGAGTTCATCCGCGAGCCGCTGGTCTTTTCCGACATCGCGCTCGTCGTCGACGTCTTCAAGTACAAAGAGATCTTCTACGCGACCTCGCTGAATATCTTCTTCTGGGTCATCGCCTTCGCCTACGTATTCGGCCTGAGCGGCCTCTATATGTATTGGGAACCGTCGATCCTGCCTCCTCACAACCGGTTTTTCTGGGTTCTTCTGATGATCGTCGTGGCCATTTCGCCATGGCTTGCCCTGTTCAGCAGGGTTATCAGCGAACCCGTCTGCCGCTTCACGCAGAAATATCTCGGTCGCGTCGATGTCAAAGTGGATACCGTCCGATTCGGCACCTTCGCCTCGCTGATCTTTCATTTCGTCATCTGGGTGGGCGTGCGGCGCGAAGCGATCGTTGCCGATCTGTCGGGGCGTCTCATCTCTGCCTTGCACGAGCTTTGGGAGCATGGTGACGATGAACCGCTGATCGTCGTCTGGCAGTCGGAATCTTTCATCGACCTCCGGCATTTCGACGCCGAGAATATCAAGCTTCCGAATCTCGACCGTTTGCGGGAGCAGGCGGCCCAATGGGGCCGGATGACGAGCGTCTTCGAAGGTGGCTATACGCTGCGTACCGAATTTGCCGTGCTGAGTGGCCTCCTGCCGGAGAACGTCCATATCGACGCCAGCTACCCCTATCTTCGCGCCAGCCATTACAAGGATGTCGTCTGGCCGGCACGATTGAAGAAAGTCGGCTGGAAGACGCAGTTCATCCATCCCTACGACAAGACATTCTTCCTGCGTCACAAGGCGCTACCGCAGCTCGGCTTCGACCGGATGATGATGCTTGACGAGTTCGATCACAATCCGGAGCGTGACGGTCCCTACGTCAGCGATCTCTCGCTGACGAAGAGCGTGATTCGCGCCATCGATGAGGATGGCGCCGACAAGAACTTCATCTTTGTCGCATCCATGGCGAATCACGGGCCGTGGGAGCCCGGCCGCTGCGGCGATCTGGATAATCCCGTGGATATCTATGGCGAACTGCTGATGCGCGCTGATCACGCGCTGGGCAATCTCGCGCATCACTTGGACAGGTTGGATCGCCCGGTCTGGCTCTTGTTTTACGGCGATCATGCGCCTTTGCTGAAGGCGTTTGCCGATCCGTTCCCCGATCCGCGGACGGATTATATCATCGTTCCGCTGGGGCGGGCCAGGGCGCATTCGCAAAAGCCCAAGCCGCCGCAGGAGGAAGCTCCCTGGAACTTCATCGGCACCATGCTGCGCTATGCGGGTCTAAACACCGAGGTTCCGGAGTAATGGCTGACGGGCAGGGGGAGGCAGGTGATGCCCCAAAGGTGTTTCTTTTCCTGCAAGGGCCATCCTCGCCCCTCTTCGTCGAGACGGCCAAGGCACTTGAGGCGGCAGGTGCGCAGTGCATTCGCATCAATCTCAATGCTGGGGACTGGATTTCCTGGCGCGCGGGCGGTGCTCTGAATTATCGCGGCAACTTTGCCGGTTGGCGCGCCTATGTCCGGCGCCGAATCGAAGCCGACGGCGTCACCGATATGATTCTGCATGGCGAGGAGCGGCCCTATCATCGCGTTGCAATCGAAGAGGCGAAGCGCTTGGGCGTTCGCGTCAACGTCGTTGAAATGGGCTATTTGCGGCCGGATTGGGTGACGCTTGAGCGGGACGGATTGTCTTCCAACTCGCATTTCCCAACGGATCCGGCCTATATAATCGAGGCAGCCTCCAACCTGCCGGAGCCGGATTGGACGCGCCGTTTCAGCCAGACCTTTCGCGCCGAAGCGCTCTACGATCTCGCTTACTATCTTCCGATCGCCTTTCTATGGTTTCTCTATCCCGGCTATCGTCGGCATGGGCTGTATCATCCCCTGATGGAATATGCCGGATGGCTGCGCAGACTGCCGGCCAGCGGCAGACGCGTTCGGGAGGCTGAGAGCCTGATCGAGAAGCTGATTGCGGGCGGCGCGCGATTCTTCGTTTATCCGCTGCAGCTTCAGACCGACTTTCAGCTGCGTTCGCACTCGCCTTTCCATCGACAGCAGGACGCCATTAGGCTGATTCTCCGCTCTTTCGCCCAAAATGCGGCCGCCGGCACGGAACTTGTCGTCAAATTGCATCCCCTTGATAACGGGCTTGTGGATTGGAAGACCTATATAGGTCGCGTCAGCGCCGAATTCGGATTGTCGTCCCGCATCCATCTTCTGGATGGCGGTAATCTTGATCGGCTGATCGTCGCCAGCCAGGGCATGGTGACGGTCAATTCCACCGCCGCGCTTTCCGCGCTGAATGCCGGCAAGCCCGTGAAGGCGCTGGGAACGGCCGTCTACGATATCGAGGGGTTGAGCGATCAGGCGCTTCTCGACCGATTCTGGCGTCACCCGGCGCTGCCATCGGCAGAGCTTCGCGATGCGTTCTTCAGATTACTAGCCGCCGCCGTGCAGGTTCGCGGCAATTTCTGCTCTGGCGAGGGAGCGCGGGCGGCTGCACGGCAGATCGCTGAGAGATTGTTGTCGCTGACGGTCAATTTGCCTGGCGCCTATGTTGATCCGGCACCACGGCAAAAGCCTGCAAAGATCGAAGTGGCCTGATCAATCCCCGAATCGCTGATTTCTCGATCATTTCAAGTCGAATCACGGCGGCGCAATCAATATTGCGGCAAATCATTATCTGAATTTGTAGTAATATAAGGCGTCGATTCGGCCTAATGCCGGAAAGCGCCCAGTTGTTTGCGAGGGAGGAGACCTCATGGACGGCAGTAAACTGGAAAGATTCATGCTGAAGGAGCTGCTGATGATCATCGCGGCCCTTGTCGTGGTTTCCATGGGAGTTTTGGGAATCGTCATCGCAGGCAATTACTGAGCCGCGTCATCGCAATTCAAAGCTACAGATCCAAGCCGAGAAGCTCGTGATCGAACGCGGCATCATCATGTTACGCAGTCATCAGGGGAAGTGGTGGGCGATGAGAGACTCGAACTCCCGACATCCTCGGTGTAAACGAGGCGCTCTACCAACTGAGCTAATCGCCCTTCTGCGAAGCGGGTCATTGGCCCGCCGCGTTCGGTGGCCGTGATCTATGCGGAACGGGGAGAAACCGCAAGAGTGTTTGTGAAGTTTTTTTGATTTTTTTGATTTTTGCACATCTCCTGTCTCCGTCATCCACATGGAACGATCCGGAGGTCGGGCAATAAACCCGATCATATCAGGCGAGAGTGAAATGCGTCCTGCGGGAAGCTGCCATGCCAATTCGCCGGAACGGAAAACTGCAAACGGGATTGTCCAAAACAATTCGCATTCTGTCATCGATTTGTATTCAAACCTGCTTGACACCCAAACACGAACCCCGTAGTTAGCCGCTCATCGAACGGCGAGGGCCGCTTTGATGGGTGCGAAAGCAGCCGGAATACTTGAAATGAAGTGCGGGTGTAGCTCAGTCGGTTAGAGTGCCGGCCTGTCACGCCGGAGGTCGCGGGTTCGAGCCCCGTCACTCGCGCCATTTTCAAGCAAATTTCCGGATACTGCACTCGGTTGAGAGACCAAACAATGCGCGGGTGTAGCTCAGTCGGTTAGAGTGCCGGCCTGTCACGCCGGAGGTCGCGGGTTCGAGCCCCGTCACTCGCGCCATTCTTTCCAAGCCATTACAATCAAACGCCAATTTATTGCGATTGCGAAAGAGCGGTTCGGCCGTTGCGCCGATTTGTCGCGATGCCGTCGCAACATATTGATATCTACCGCTCGACAGTACTCCGGACGACAGATTCAAAAGGCTTGCGCCCGCGCGCCGGCTGCGCTAACCACGGCTTTGTTGCAACGCTCTTTCGCTTGCTGGGCATTTGCTCAGATGCGCCGCCCCGGCGCTGATCGCAAGCAGGGATGGACATGATGACTGGACTGCTCAGTTCCTATATTCCGATAGCGATTTTCATTGGTATTGCCTTGGTGATTGGCCTGGCGTTGTTGATCACGCCGTTTGCCGTCGCCTTCAAGGCGCCTGACTCGGAAAAGCTGTCGGCCTATGAATGCGGTTTCAACGCATTCGATGACGCCCGCATGAAGTTCGATATCCGCTTCTACCTGGTATCGATTCTCTTCATCATCTTCGATCTCGAAGTCGCCTTCCTCTTTCCGTGGGCCGTATCCTTCGGCGCGATCGGCTGGTTCGGCTTCTGGTCCATGATGGTGTTCCTCGCGGTGCTGACCATCGGCTTTATTTATGAATGGAAGAAGGGAGCCCTGGAATGGGAGTAGCCCCAAGCAACACGACGCTTGTTGCGCCGCAGCCGAAGGGGATCATCGATCCCGCGACCGGCCGTCCGGTTGGCAGCAACGATCCGTTCTTCGGCGAGATCAACAATGAGCTCGCCGACAAGGGTTTTCTGGTCACCTCCACCGATGAGCTGATCAACTGGGCTCGTACCGGCTCGCTGATGTGGATGACCTTCGGTCTTGCCTGCTGCGCTGTCGAGATGATGCAGGTTTCCATGCCGCGCTACGACGTCGAGCGTTTTGGCTTTGCGCCACGCGCTTCGCCGCGCCAGTCCGACGTCATGATCGTTGCCGGCACGCTGACCAACAAGATGGCGCCTGCGCTCCGCAAGGTCTATGACCAGATGCCCGAGCCGCGTTACGTCATCTCGATGGGCTCCTGCGCCAATGGCGGCGGCTACTATCACTATTCCTATTCTGTCGTGCGCGGATGCGACCGCGTCGTGCCGATCGACATTTATATCCCGGGCTGTCCTCCCACGGCCGAAGCGCTGCTCTACGGAGTGCTTTTGCTGCAGAAGAAGATCCGGCGTACCGGCACGATCGAACGGTAAGGCAGGGGACAAGGTATCATGAGTGAAGCCCTGAACGAGCTCTCCACCTATCTCACGGAAGTCCGCAGCGCCCTGATTTCGTCGAGCGAGATCAAGTACGGCGAGCTGACCGTGACGACGACGACCGAAAACGTTATCGCACTGCTGACCTTCCTGCGTGACGACGCCAAGTGCGGCTTCGTCAACATGACGGACATTTGCGGTGTCGACTGGCCGCAGCGCGCCGAGCGTTTCGACGTTGTCTACCATCTGCTGTCGCCCAAGAAGAATGTTCGCATCCGCGTCAAGGTTCCGGTCGGCGAAGATCAGCCTGTTCCTTCCGCCTGCGGCATCTATCCGGGAGCCGACTGGTTCGAGCGCGAGACCTGGGACATGTACGGTGTTCTCTTCACCGGCCATCCCGATCTGCGCCGCCTGCTGACCGACTACGGTTTCGAAGGCCATCCGCTGCGCAAGGACTTCCCGACGACCGGTTTCGTCGAGGTTCGCTATGACGACGCCGCCAAACGCGTTGTCTACGAGCCGGTGGAACTGAAGCAGGAATTCCGCAACTTCGACTTCCTGTCGCCGTGGGAGGGCACCGATTACGTGCTCCCGGGTGATGAGAAGGCGAAACAGTAAGCTGAGGCAATAGGCAGTAGCCAATAGGCAATAGGAGAATGGCAAACGGCGATTAATTCCTATCAGGACCTTACGGTATGGCAGCGCGCCATGGACCTTGCAGTAGAATGTTATGCTCTGACTAAGGAATTTCCGAAGGAAGAGATTTACGGCCTGGTCTCGCAGATAAGGCGTGCATCCGTATCGATCGCGGCAAATATCGCGGAAGGTTATGGGCGGGAAGCGACAAGAGCTTACGTCCATCATCTGAAGATTGCACAAGGTTCGCTGAAGGAGTTGGAGACGCATCTGATAATTTCGACGCGAGTAGGCGTCGTCACCCTGGATCAAGTTGGGTCGGCGATATCCATGAGTGATGAAATCGGAAGAATGCTGCGTTCCCTTATCCGCCGGCTGCGGGACGAACGACATGGATATGAGAGCTAACGGTTACACTATTGCCTATTGCCTAGTGGCTAATGCCTGCAATAAGCGGAGCGCATTGCAATGACAGAACATAACGTTCGCAACTTCAACATCAATTTCGGCCCGCAGCATCCGGCTGCGCACGGCGTTTTGCGTCTTGTCCTCGAATTGGACGGCGAAATTGTGGAACGCGTCGATCCCCACATCGGCTTGCTGCATCGCGGCACTGAAAAGCTGATCGAGACGAAGACCTATCTCCAGGCCGTTCCTTACTTCGACCGCCTCGACTATGTCGCGCCGATGAACCAGGAGCATGCCTATGCGCTGGCAGTCGAGAAGCTGCTTGGCATCGATATCCCGATCCGCGGCCAGCTCATCCGCGTGCTTTACTCAGAAATCGGCCGTATCCTGTCGCATCTTCTGAACGTCACGACGCAGGCGATGGACGTCGGTGCGCTGACGCCGCCGCTCTGGGGCTTTGAAGAGCGTGAAAAGCTGATGGTGTTCTATGAGCGCGCCTCCGGCTCGCGCATGCACGCAGCTTATGTCCGTCCGGGCGGCGTTCATCAGGATCTTCCTGAGAAGCTTGTGCAGGACATCGGCGACTGGTGCGATCCCTTCCTGAAGGCGCTCGATGATATCGACGATCTTCTGACCGGCAATCGCATCTTCAAGCAGCGTAACGTCGATATCGGCGTGGTCTCGCTGGAAGACTGTTGGGCCTGGGGCTTCTCCGGCGTCATGGTTCGCGGCTCGGGTGCTGCCTGGGATCTGCGCAAGGCACAGCCCTACGAATGCTATTCCGATCTCGAATTCGACATTCCGATCGGCAAGAACGGCGACTGCTACGACCGCTACCTCATCCGCATGATCGAGATGCGCGAGTCCGTCCGCATCATGAAGCAGTGCGTCAATCGCCTGCTCGGCGATGCCAAGACCGGACCGGTTTCCTCGCTCGATGGTAAGGTTGTCCCGCCGAAGCGCGGCGAGATGAAGCGCTCGATGGAAGCGCTGATCCACCACTTCAAGCTCTACACCGAAGGTTATCACGTGCCGGCCGGCGAGGTTTATGCGGCCGTCGAAGCGCCGAAGGGCGAGTTCGGCGTCTATCTCGTCTCCGACGGTTCCAACAAGCCTTACCGCTGCAAGATCCGTGCGCCGGGCTATGCGCATCTGCAGGCCATGGACTTCATGTGCCGCGGCCATCAGCTCGCCGACGTCGCTGCGGTCCTCGGTTCGCTCGATATCGTCTTCGGTGAGGTGGATCGTTGATGCGAGCCTGGCAGGTGATCATTCCGGCGCTTCTGGTCGCAAGCGGTGTCTCCGCACAGCAGACCGGCAAGACGCAGAGCCTGCCGAGCATCAATCTGCAGGGTTCGAATGCGAAGAGCACGAATCTCGCGAAGGGCGCAAATGAGGGTACGCAGAGTAGTGGTTCGACAATGGCGGATCTTCTCTCGCGCGGTTATCAGATCAAGGCCGCCGTGCCGAATGGCGGCAAGTTTGTTGTGTTTATGCAGAAAGACCAGTCGGCCTATGCCTGCGAATTCTCGTCTCTGACGAATACGCGGTGTGGGTCCTTAAACTGAGATAAGGCGTGAAAGATGTCCGTTCGTCGACTAGCCGAAGATCAATTCCAGCCTGCCGCCTTCGCTTTCAATGCGGAGAATACGGTCTGGGCTGAAAAGACGATCAAGAAATACCCCGAGGGCCGTCAGCAGTCCGCGATCATCCCGTTGATGATGCGGGCGCAGGAGCAGGAGGGCTGGGTTACCAGGGCAGCGATCGAAAAGATCGCTGACATGCTGGATATGGCCTATATCCGTGCGCTCGAAGTTGCGACCTTCTACACGCAGTTCCAGCTGAACCCGGTCGGCACGCGTGCCCACGTTCAGGTTTGCGGCACCACGCCCTGCATGCTGCGCGGCGCCGAAGGGCTGATCAAGGTCTGTAAGAGCCGGATCCACGATCACGCTTTTGAACGCAACGCCGACGGCACGCTCTCCTGGGAAGAAGTCGAGTGTCAGGGCGCCTGCGTCAACGCACCGATGGTGGTGATCGGCAAGGATACCTATGAGGATCTGACGCCGGCACGTCTCGAAGAGATCATCGATGCGTTCGCCGCAGGCAAGGGCGCTGAAGTCCCGACCGGTCCGCAGATCGATCGTGTGTTCTCCGCTCCGGAAGGCGGCCTTACGTCGCTGCTGTCGGATGAGGCGCAGGCAAAGAACGTTGCCGCCAAGGCAAAGGCCGCTGCCGAGCAACCCATCGCCGGCGCTGCGCCGGAGAAGGCCGAAGCAGCCAGGAAGCCGTCTCTCGACGATAAGGATCGTCCCGCCGGCATCGAAAGACCCGCGCAGCCGGATGACCTGCAGCTGATTTCCGGCGTCGGCCCGAAGATCGAGTCTATCCTGCATGAGCTCGGCATCTTCACCTTCGCACAGGTGGCCAGCTGGCATGAGGCCGAGCGCCATTGGGTCGACGGCTATCTGAATTTCAAGGGCCGGATCGAGCGCGACGAATGGGTCAAGCAGGCTGAGGCACTCGCTAAGGGTGGCGAAGCAGAATATATCAAGGTCTTCGGCAAGAAGCCGCGGTAAGAGGTGAAGCATGTTACAGGATCAGGATCGCATCTTTACCAATATCTACGGCCTCAAGGATAAATCCCTCAAGGGCGCGATGTCGCGCGGCCATTGGGATGGCACGAAGCAAATCCTCGAAAAGGGTCGTGACTGGATCATCAACGAGATGAAGGCCTCCGGCCTTCGTGGCCGCGGCGGCGCAGGCTTCCCGACCGGTCTCAAGTGGTCCTTCATGCCGAAGGAAAGCGACGGTCGTCCGCACTATCTCGTCGTCAACGCCGACGAGTCCGAGCCGGGCACCTGCAAGGACCGTGACATCATGCGCCACGATCCGCACACGCTGATCGAAGGTTGCGTCATTGCCGGTTTCGCCATGGGCGCTAATGCCGCTTACATCTATGTTCGCGGCGAATACATGCGCGAGCGCGAAGCTCTGCAGGCGGCGATCGACGAATGCTACGATGCCGGATTGCTCGGTAAAAACAACAAGCTCGGCTGGGATTTTGATGTTTACGTTCATCATGGCGCCGGCGCCTACATCTGCGGCGAAGAAACCGCGCTGCTCGAAAGCCTGGAAGGCAAGAAGGGCCAGCCGCGTCTGAAGCCGCCGTTCCCGGCCAACATGGGTCTCTACGGCTGCCCGACGACCGTCAACAACGTCGAGTCGATCGCCGTTGCCCCGACGATCCTGCGCCGAGGGGCTGGCTGGTTCTCCTCCTTCGGCCGCCCGAACAATGTCGGCACGAAGCTGTTCATGCTCTCCGGTCACGTCAACCGTCCTTGCACGGTCGAAGAGACGATGGGCATCACCTTCCGCGAGCTGGTCGAAAAGCATGGCGGCGGTATTCGCGGCGGCTGGGACAATCTGCTAGCCGTCATTCCCGGCGGTGCGTCGTGCCCGGTCGTTCCGGCTGCCGATATCATCGACTGCCCGATGGATTTCGACGGCCTGCGCGAAGTCAAGTCGTCCTTCGGTACGGCTGCGGCGATCGTCATGGACAAGTCGACCGACATCATCAAGGCGATTGCCCGCATCTCGGCCTTCTTCAAGCATGAGAGCTGCGGTCAGTGCACGCCTTGCCGCGAAGGCACGGGCTGGATGTGGCGCGTTCTTGAGCGTATGGCACGCGGCAACGCGCAGAAGCGTGAAATCGACATGCTGTTCCAGGTGACGAAGCAGATCGAAGGTCATACCATCTGTGCGCTCGGCGACGCCGCTGCATGGCCGGTACAGGGCCTGATCCGCAACTTCCGTCCCGAGATCGAAAAGCGCATCGACCAGTACACCGCCAACGCGACGAGCCGTGGCGCGGTGCTGGAAGCGGCGGAGTAAGGCCAGGTAGGGATATCGTCATGGCGAAGACCTCAGACATTAAGCAGGACGGCGGGGCGGGCGATGATGCATCGGCCGAACTCGCGCGTATCGCTGCCGATATGCTGCGGAATTCGCCAGCCATGACGATTCATCCGCTTATGGCGCATCCGGCAGCGGCGTTTGCCGCGGCGGCGGCTGTCGGTTTCGGCGTTGCATCCCAGATCGCCGGCGCATTTTTCGGCGCGCTTCAGGGCGCGGCCGAGACGGCGAGTAATCGAGCCGCCGATCCGGATGAAAAGAACCATGTCGCCGAAGAAAAAGCGGCGGTGAAGAAGAGCGGGGCAGGGGATGTGAAGCCGACAAAGGCTTCGCCCGCTGTCAAGCCTGCGGTATCGAAGCCGGTGGCTGCAAAGCTGAAGCATCCTGCTTCAAAGACCGCTGAGTCCAAGCCCGGTGTTGCTGTCGCGGCGCCTCCTGCAAAGAGCAAGGCGCCCGCGAAGAGCAAGGCTAAGGTCGAAGCGGCGGTTGAAGTGGCCGCAAAGCCGGTTCCCGCTCGTGGTCGCAAGCCTGCGGTAAGGGCGGACGACCTGAAGCAGATTTCGGGCATTGGTCCGAAACTGGAGCAGGTGCTGAACGGGCGTGACATCAAGCGCTTTGCCGATATCGCCGCCTGGAGCGACGCGGATATCGAGCGCGTCGACGCTGAATTCGGTTTCGACGGCCGCATCCGGCGCGACGACTGGGTGGGGCAGGCAAAGGCGTTGCTGGCCAAGGGCCGGAGTTGAATTTTTCCCTGGCTGTAGCGAACGGCCGGGGAGGGTAAATGAAGGCGATGGAGATGCAGTGGGCAAGCGCCCCGTATATTTTCATCGCAAAGCTGGTCTTGCGGGGACAAGATTCGGCAAAGCTTATTGTGAGCGAACCGGTGCCATCAGGCGTTTGAGCCGTCCCGATGGCAATCCGGTATGCGATCATGAAATTGTCTGCGGCCAGGTTGGGTTGGAGACGTGACATAGGACTGAGTGGACGATGGCTAAACTGAAGATTGACGGTAAAGAGATCGAAGTTCCGGATCACTACACGCTTATCCAGGCGTGCGAGGAAGCCGGCGCCGAAGTCCCGCGCTTCTGCTTCCATGAACGACTGTCGGTGGCAGGCAATTGCCGCATGTGCCTCGTAGAGGTGAAGGGTGGCCCGCCGAAGCCGCAGGCATCCTGCGCCATGGGCGTACGCGATATTCGCGGCGGCCCGAATGGCGAGCTTCCGGAAGTCTTCACCAACACGCCGATGGTCAAGAAGGCCCGCGAAGGCGTGATGGAGTTCCTGCTGATCAACCACCCGCTGGATTGCCCGATCTGCGACCAGGGCGGCGAATGCGACCTGCAGGACCAGGCCATGGCCTTCGGTATCGATAGTTCGCGCTATCAGGAAGACAAGCGCGCCGTCGAAGACAAGTATATCGGCCCGCTCGTCAAGACCGTGATGAACCGCTGCATTCACTGCACGCGCTGTGTCCGCTTCACAACGGAGGTCGCCGGCATTTCCGAACTTGGTCTGATCGGCCGTGGCGAAGACGCCGAAATCACCACCTATCTCGAGCGGGCGATGACCTCCGAGCTGCAGGGTAACGTTGTTGATCTTTGCCCGGTCGGCGCGCTGACCTCGAAGCCCTTCGCCTTCACGGCTCGCCCGTGGGAGCTGAACAAGACCGAATCGATCGACGTCATGGACGCCCTCGGCTCTGCCATCCGGGTCGATACGCGCGGTCGTGAAGTCATGCGCGTGCTGCCGCGCGTCAACGAGCAGATTAACGAAGAGTGGATCTCCGACAAGACCCGCTTCATCTGGGACGGCCTGAAGACCCAGCGTCTCGACAAGCCTTATGTCCGCAAGGACGGCCGCCTGCAGCCGGCAAGCTGGAGCGATGCTTTCGCTGCCATCAAGTCGGCCGTTGCTGCCACCAGCGGCGACAAGATCGGTGCCATCGCCGGCGATCTCGCTTCGGTCGAAGAAATGTACGCTCTGTCCGAGCTTCTGAAATCGCTCGGCTCCGAGAACCTCGACTGTCGCCAGGACGGGACGGCGCTTGATCCGTCGCTCGGCCGCGCAAGCTACATATTCAGCCCGAGCATTCAGGGCATCGAAGCTGCCGACGCGCTGCTCATCGTCGGCGCCAATCCGCGCTTCGAAGCAGCCGTGCTGAATTCGCGCATCCGCAAGCGCTGGCGCCGCGGCAAGTTCCCGATCGGCGTCATCGGCGAACATGCCGACCTGCGCTACAGCTATGATTATCTCGGCGCTGGCCCGGACACTCTGGCAGATCTCGTCAGTGGCTCGCACAAGTTTGCCGACATTCTGAAGAATGCTCAGAACCCGATGATCATCATTGGCCAGGGCGCGTTGATCCGCGAAGACGGCGCACAGGTGCTGGCTAATGCGGCCAAGCTTGCCGCGGCCGTCGGCGTCGTCAAGGACGGCTGGAACGGCTTTGCCGTGCTGCATACGGCAGCATCCCGCGTGGGCGGTCTCGACCTCGGCTTCGTTCCCGGAGCAAAGGGCGTCGATGCGGCTGCCATGCTGTCGTCGATGGATGTCCTCTTCCTGCTGGGCGCCGATGAGCTCGACTTCAGCCGCAAGGGCGCGAAGTTCACTGTTTATATCGGCTCGCATGGTGACAGCGGTGCCCAGAGCGCCGACGTCATTCTCCCGGCTGCTGCCTACACCGAAAAGTCGGGTACCTGGGTCAACACCGAAGGCCGCGTCCAGATGAGCAACCGCGCCGGTTTCGCACCCGGCGATGCCCGTGAGGACTGGGCCGTCATCCGCGCCCTTTCCGACGTGCTCGGAAAGAAGCTTCCCTTTGATTCGCTGAGAGAATTGCGTGCGAAGCTCTATACTGCCTTCCCGCATTTCGCCGGCATCGACGAGATTGCCGAAGCCGATAGCGCCCAAATTGCCGCACTTGCGAAAAAAGCCGGTGCGATGGGCAAATCGGCATTTGCTTCGCCGATCAAAGACTTCTATTTGACGAACCCGATAGCGCGCGCCTCGGCTGTCATGGCCGAGTGCTCGGCATTGGCCCGCAACAATTTCCAGGCTGCGGCAGAGTAAGGGCAGAGGACTATGGATTCATTCGTTTCGACCTATCTCTGGCCGGCGCTGATCATGATCGGCCAGTCTTTGCTGCTTCTGGTCTGCCTGCTGGTCTTCATCGCCTACATTCTTCTTGCCGACCGCAAGATCTGGGCGGCGGTTCAGCTGCGCCGCGGCCCGAACGTCGTCGGTCCCTTCGGCCTATTCCAGTCGTTCGCCGACCTCCTGAAATTTATGTTCAAGGAGCCGATCATCCCGGCCGGCGCCAACAAGACCGTGTTCCTGCTGGCACCGTTGGTTTCCGTGGTGCTGGCGCTGTCCACCTGGGCCGTCGTGCCGGTGGCTCAGAACTGGGTCGTCGCCGACATCAACGTCGGTATTCTCTACATCCTCGCGATCTCGTCGCTTGAAGTGTACGGCATCATCATGGGCGGCTGGGCTTCGAACTCGAAGTACCCGTTCCTCGGCGCGTTGCGTTCGGCCGCGCAGATGGTGTCCTACGAAGTCTCGATCGGCTTCGTCATCGTCACCGTCCTGCTTTGTGTCGGCTCGCTGAACCTGACCGACATCGTGCTTTCGCAGCAGACGGGCCTCGGCACCAAGCTCGGCCTGCCGGCGTCGTTCCTCGACTGGCATTGGCTGTCGCTGTTCCCGATGTTCATCGTGTTCTTCATTTCGGCTCTGGCTGAAACCAACCGTCCGCCTTTCGACCTTCCGGAAGCGGAATCGGAACTGGTTGCCGGCTTCATGGTCGAATACGGTTCTTCGCCTTACATGATGTTCATGCTTGGCGAATACGCGGCCGTCGTTCTGATGTGCTCGCTCACCACGATCCTCTTCCTCGGCGGCTGGCTGCCCCCGGTCGATATCTGGATCCTGAACTGGGTTCCCGGCATCATCTGGTTCCTGCTGAAGTCGTGCCTGGTGTTCTTCATGTTCGCGATGGTCAAGGCTTTCGTGCCGCGCTACCGCTATGACCAGCTCATGCGCCTTGGCTGGAAGGTTTTCCTGCCGCTGTCGCTCGCCATGGTCGTTATTGTTGCATTCGTGCTGAAGCTGACGGGATGGGCATGATCATGTCGATCCTCGCTTCAAGCAGATTTGGAGGTTGAAGATGGCCGGAGTTTCCAACGCCGTCAGCTCGCTGTTCCTCAAGGAATTTGTCGGCGCATTCTTTTTGTCGATGCGTTACTTCTTCAAGCAGAAGGCAACGATCAATTACCCCTTCGAAAAGGGGCCAGTCAGCCCGCGCTTCCGCGGTGAGCATGCACTGCGCCGTTATCCCAACGGCGAGGAGCGCTGCATCGCCTGCAAGCTTTGCGAAGCCATCTGTCCTGCCCAGGCCATCACCATCGAAGCCGGCCCGCGCCGCAATGACGGCACTCGCCGCACGGTGCGTTACGATATCGACATGGTGAAGTGCATTTATTGCGGCTTCTGCCAGGAGGCCTGCCCGGTCGATGCGATCGTCGAAGGGCCGAACTTCGAATTCGCCACCGAGACCCGCGAAGAACTTTACTTCGACAAGGCGCGGCTTTTGGAGAATGGCGACCGCTGGGAACGCGAAATCGCGCACAACATCGCGCTGGATTCGCCGTACCGCTGAGCGGAGTTTTGAATATGCCGTGACGGGCGGCCAAGATTGTCGCCGTCGCGGTTGAATCTAGACCGGGGCTTTGCCGGACATGGGTCCGACCGAGCTCCATCGGGCAGGGGAAACACCTCGCTGCCCGGGGGAAGACGAAAAAGGCACCAACATGGGTCTGCAGGCTCTTTTTTTCTACATCTTCGCCTTTGTCGCTGTGGCGTCGGCGTTCATGGTTATCTCGGCGCGGAATCCGGTCCATTCGGTCCTGTTCCTCATCCTGGTTTTCTTTAACGCGGCCGGCCTCTTCCTGCTGATGGGGGCTGAATTCCTGGCGATGATCCTGCTGGTCGTTTATGTCGGCGCCGTGGCGGTTCTCTTCCTCTTCGTCGTCATGATGCTCGATATCGATTTCTCCGAGCTCAGGGCAGGCATTCTGGAATATGCACCGATCGGCGCATTGATCGGTGTCATCCTCGCCGCCGAGCTGATCGTCGTCATCGGCGGCAGCGTGATCTCGCCGTCGATCGCCAAGACGGTCGCCATGCCGATCCCGGCCGTGACGACCCGCACCAACACCGCCGCCCTCGGCGACGTGCTTTATACCAACTACGTTTACTTCTTCGAGATCGCCGGCCTTGTTCTGCTGGTCGCGATGATCGGCGCAATTGTCCTGACGCTGAAGCATCGCACGCACATCAAGCGCCAGAATATTTCCCAACAGGTCGCCCGCACGCCCGCGACCGCCGTCGAGGTGGTCAAGGTCAAGCCGGGGCAGGGCGTCTGAGGCGAGGCACGAGGATCAAAGGAACAAGAACATGGTCATCGGACTTTCCCACTACCTGACGGTTAGCGCCATTCTCTTCGTGCTCGGCGTCTTCGGTATTTTTCTCAACCGAAAGAACGTCATCATCATCCTGATGTCCATCGAGCTCATTTTGCTCGCGGTCAACATCAACATGGTCGCTTTCTCGTCGTTCCTCAACGACATCGTCGGCCAGGTCTTTGCTCTGTTCATTTTGACCGTCGCTGCGGCTGAAGCCGCGATCGGTCTTGCAATTCTCGTCGTCTTCTACCGTAACCGCGGTTCCATCGCGGTCGAAGACGTCAACGTGATGAAGGGCTGATACAGCTATGTTTTTATATAAGGCTATCGTCTTTCTTCCCCTGATCGGCGCAATCATCGCCGGCCTTTTCGGCCGTGCGCTAGGCGCCAAGGCTTCGGAATACGTCACCACGGGTCTGATGATCATCGCTGCGGTGCTGTCCTGGGTCGCTTTCTTTACCGTAGCGCTCGGCCATACCGACGGCGCGATCAAGATTGAAGTCCTGCGCTGGATCCAGTCCGGCGGCATCGACGCTTCTTGGTCGCTGCGCGTCGACACACTGACCTCCGTGATGCTGATCGTCGTGAATTCGGTTTCGACCCTGGTTCACGTCTACTCGATCGGATACATGCATCACGATCCGCATCGTCCGCGCTTCTTCGCCTATCTCTCGCTCTTTACCTTCGCCATGCTGATGCTGGTGACCTCCGACAATCTCGCCCAGATGTTCTTCGGCTGGGAAGGCGTCGGTCTGGCCTCCTATCTGCTGATCGGCTTCTGGTTCAAGAAGCCGTCCGCCTCCGCAGCGGCGATCAAGGCCTTCATCGTCAATCGCGTCGGCGACTTCGGCTTCGTTCTCGGCATTGCCGGTGTCTTCGTCCTCTTCGGCTCGATCAATTTCGATGTGATCTTCGGCAACGCCCAGAGCTTTGCAGCAGGGCAGGGCGGTCAGTCGACCGATGTCGTTCTCAACTTCCTCGGCATGCATCTCGACCGCGGCCACGCGCTGACAGCGGTCTGCCTGCTGCTCTTCATGGGCGCGATGGGTAAGTCGGCGCAGTTCCTGCTGCACACCTGGCTTCCGGACGCCATGGAAGGCCCGACCCCGGTTTCGGCGCTCATTCATGCCGCAACCATGGTCACCGCCGGCGTCTTCCTCGTCGCCCGCATGTCGCCGATCTTCGAACTGTCGCAGGATGCGCTTACCTTCGTCACCATCATCGGCGCGATCACCGCCTTCTTCGCGGCGACCGTCGGCCTCGTGCAGAACGACATCAAGCGCGTCATCGCCTACTCGACCTGTTCGCAGCTCGGCTACATGTTCGTCGCCCTCGGCGTCGGCGCTTACGGTGCTGCCATCTTCCATCTGTTCACGCACGCCTTCTTCAAGGCTCTACTGTTCCTCTGCGCCGGCTCGGTCATCCACGCCGTCGATGGTGAGCAGGACATGCGCCATATGGGTGGACTGCGCACGCACATCAAGAAGACCTACTGGATGATGATCATCGGCACGCTGGCGATCACCGGTGTCGGCATTCCGTTCTCGCCGATCGGCTTTGCAGGCTTCTTCTCGAAGGATGCGATCATCGCGGCTTCCTACACGTCGCATAACCCGGCCTCGGGCTTTGCCTTCACGCTGTTGGTCATCGCCGCGCTTTTCACCAGCTTCTACTCCTGGCGCCTGATCTTCATGACCTTCTTCGGCAAGCCGCGCGCTTCGCACGAAGTCATGCATCACGTGCATGAATCGCCGAATGTCATGCTGATCCCGCTCTATCTGCTGGCGATCGGCGCCGTCTTCGCCGGCTGGTACTTTCATGACTACTTCGTCGGTCACGATTATGAAGAATTCTGGAAGCACGCGCTGTTCACGCTGCCGGACAACAAGATCCTTGAGGAGATGGAACATGCTCCGCATTGGGTCGAGCTCAGCCCGTTCATCGCGATGATCGTCGGCTTCGTCACCGCTTGGTATTTCTACATCAAGTCGCCGGAAACGCCGCGCAGGCTCGCGCAGCAGCAGCGTCCGCTCTACGAGTTCCTGCTGAATAAGTGGTACTTCGACGAACTCTATGACTTCCTCTTCGTCCGCTCCGCCAAGGCTCTTGGCCGCTTCCTGTGGAAGAAGGGTGACGTCGGGGTCATCGACACCATCGGCCCGAACGGCATCGCCGCCCGCGTCGTCGATGTCACCAACCGCGTCGTGCGTCTGCAGACCGGCTACCTCTATCACTATGCCTTCGCGATGCTGCTCGGTATTGCAGCCCTCGTTACCTGGATGATGCTCGGGAGTTCCCTCTGATGACCGATTGGCCCATTCTTTCAACGGTCACGTTCCTGCCGCTGGTAGGCGTCCTTCTCCTGCTGTTCACGCAGGACGAAGGCCCTAACGGCCGCCGCAACATCCTGAACATTTCGCTTGCGACCACGGTCTTCACCTTCATCGTATCGCTGTTCATCTGGATCTGGTTCGACAATGCCAATCCGGGCTTCCAGATGGTCGAAAAGCACCAGTGGCTGACCAGCGGCATCAGCTATCACATGGGCGTCGACGGCATCTCTATGCTGTTCGTCATCCTGTCGACCTTCCTGATGCCCTTCTGCGTGCTCGCAAGCTGGCTCTCGGTCGAGAAGCGCCTGAAGGACTACATGATCGCCTTCCTCGTCCTCGAGACGATGATGATCGGCGTGTTCGTGTCGCTGGACATCGTGCTGTTCTACGTCTTCTTCGAAGCCGGCCTCATCCCGATGTTCCTGATCATCGGCGTCTGGGGCGGCAAGGATCGCGTTTACGCCAGCTACAAGTTCTTCCTCTACACGCTGCTCGGCTCGGTGCTGATGCTGCTCGCCATCATGGCGATGTACTGGCAGGCCGGCACGACCGACATCCAGGCGCTGCTGCAGTACAAGTTCCCGCCGCAGATGCAGACGTGGCTATGGCTGGCATTCTTCGCCTCCTTCGCGGTGAAGATGCCGATGTGGCCGGTTCATACCTGGTTGCCCGACGCGCACGTTCAGGCGCCGACGGCAGGCTCGGTCATCCTGGCAGGCGTTCTCTTGAAGCTCGGCGGCTACGGTCTCATCCGCTTCTCGCTCGGCATGTTCCCGAACGCTTCGGAATATTTCGCGCCGCTCGTCTTCGCGATGTCCGTCATCGCCATCATCTACACCTCGCTGGTGGCGCTGATGCAGGAAGACATCAAGAAGCTGATCGCCTACTCGTCGGTTGCTCACATGGGCTACGTGACGATGGGCATCTTCGCGGCCAACCAGCAGGGCGTTCAGGGCGCGATCTTCCAGATGTTGTCGCACGGCATCGTCTCCGGCGCGCTCTTCCTTTGCGTCGGCGTGATCTATGACCGCACCCATACCCGCGAAATCGCTGCTTATGGCGGTTTGGTCAACAACATGCCGAAATATGCCGTCGCCATGATGGTCTTCACCATGGCCAATGTCGGTCTGCCCGGCACCTCCGGCTTTATCGGCGAATTCCTGACCCTGATCGGCGTCTTCCGCGCCAATACCTGGGTTGCGCTCTTCGCCGCCACCGGCGTCATCCTGTCGGCTGCCTATGCGCTGTGGCTCTACCGCCGCGTCATTTTCGGCGTGCTGGACAAGGAGAACCTGAAGAAGCTCCTGGATCTGTCGCCGCGTGAACAGCTGATCCTCTATCCGCTGATCGCACTCACGATCCTCTTCGGCGTCTATCCGGCTCCGATCTTCGATGCCACAGCCGCTTCGGTGGATCTGCTGGTCAACAACTATACCGCTGCCCTGCACGCTGCGCAGAATATTGCGCTGTCGATGAATTGATGACGGGACCTATTCGACATGACTGCTGACACAATTCTTGCAAGCCTGCATCTTTCCATTCCGGAGATCATCCTCGCGGTCGGTGCACTTGCGTTGCTCATGATCGGCGTCTTCTCGGGCGAGCGGTCGGGGCCGACGGTCACCGGTCTTGCCATCGCGCTTCTCGCGGCGGCAGGTCTCTGGATCATCTTCGTGCCGGGTGAGGGGCTTGCCTATGGCGGCGCCTATCTGGCCGATGGCTTCTCGCGTTTCATGAAGATCGTCGCCCTGGTCGGCTCGATCGTTGCGATGTTCCTCAGCATGGGGCATGCGCGCGAGCAACAGCTCGATCGTTTCGAGTTCCCGGTTCTGCTCGTTCTAGCGACCCTCGGCATCCTGCTGATGATCTCGGCGCACGACCTGATCTCCCTCTACCTCTCGCTGGAGCTGCAGTCGCTGGCACTCTACGTCGTGGCCGCCATCAATCGTGACAGCGTGAAGTCCACCGAAGCCGGCTTGAAGTACTTCGTTCTCGGTGCGCTTTCCTCCGGTATGCTGCTCTACGGCATGTCGCTGGTCTACGGCTTCACCGGCCACACGACCTTCGACGCCATTGCCACGGCCCTCAGCTCGGAGACCCGTTCGCTCGGCCTCGTTTTCGGCTTGGTCTTCGTTCTCGCCGGCTTGGCCTTCAAGATCTCCGCCGTTCCGTTCCACATGTGGACGCCGGACGTTTACGAAGGCGCTCCGACCCCGGTCACGGCCTTCTTTGCCGGTGCGCCGAAGGTTGCTGCCATGGCGATCCTGACCCGCATCGTGGTCACGGCTTTTCATCCAGTGCTTGCCGACTGGCAGCAGATCATCGTGTTCATCTCGATCGCTTCGATGCTGCTCGGCTCCTTCGCCGCGATCGGTCAGCGTAACTTCAAGCGACTGATGGCTTATTCGTCGATCGGTCACATGGGCTATGCGTTGGTGGGCCTTGCCGCCGGCACCAAGACGGGCGTCTCCGGCGTCATGATCTACATGGTGATCTATATGGTGATGACCCTCGGCGTCTTCGCCATCATTTTGGCGATGCGCCGCAAGGATGGCCGTCAGGTCGAAACGATCGAAGATCTTGCCGGTCTTTCCGCGACCAACCCCTTCATGGCGGTCGTGCTGACGGCGCTGATGTTTTCGCTGGCCGGCATTCCACCGCTTGCGGGCTTCTTCGGGAAGTACTTCGTCTTCGTCGCTGCTATCCAGGCGCATCTCTATGCGCTCGCCATCATCGGCGTTCTGTCGTCGGTCGTTGGTGCTTACTACTATCTGCGCGTCATCAAGGTGATGTGGTTTGACGAAGCCAAGGATGAATTCACGCGCACGGCTGGTTCGCTGCGCTTGGTCTTCGGCCTTTCCGGCCTGTTCGTCATCACTTACGTCTTCTTCGGTGGCGTAATCGGCGGTGCTGCCGATCTGGCAGCCGCGACGCTGTTTTGATGGCGTCTGACATGAATAGCCGGAAGTCGCTCGCCGACTTCCGGCATGATGCCCTTTCAGAGACTTCCTCTACAAACAGCGTGTGCCTGGAAAGGGCACGCTCTGGCGATATCGGAAACCTTTGGGTGACCGCCGAGCGCCAGACAGGCGGACGTGGCCGTCGCGGGCGTCCATGGGTCTCGGAACCAGGCAATCTCTACGCATCCCTTCTTTTGATTGATCCCGCGCCGATGGATCGTCTCGGCTCCTTGCCGCTGGCGGTTGCTGTTGCCGTGCATCAGTCCGTGCGCAGCGTGCTGCCGCTGGCCGCCGAGCCGGCCGAAATCAAATGGCCCAACGATATCCTGATCGGTCGCAAGAAGACCTGCGGCATTCTGATCGAGGGAGAGGCGTTGGCGGATGGACGCTATGCACTCGTCATCGGCATCGGCATTAATGTCACGACCACGCCGGACAATCCAATGTATCCTGTGACGAGCCTGCGCCAACAGGGCTCGATGGTTTCGGCTGAGGAGCTGTTTGCTCATCTCTACGCCGCGATGGCCGAGATGCTGGCCGTTTGGAACAAGGGCGAAGGCGTGCGCGAGGTCACAGCCCGCTGGCGCGAGGCCGCCTGCGGGATCGGTGAAAAGATCACGGTGAACTTGCCTGACCGGTCGATTTTGGGCCAATTCGTCGGAATCGATGATAATGGCTTGTTGATGCTCAAGACCGAGGACGGCAGGATCATGCCGATCGCGGCGGGCGATGTTTTTCTTAGATAATGGTTGGGAACGAAATGGCGAAGCAAGACGAATTGGTGTTCCTGCCACTCGGCGGCGTCGGCGAGATCGGTATGAATCTCGCGCTGTACGGCTATGGTCCGCCGGAGCATCGTCAGTGGATCATGGTCGATTGCGGCGTGACGTTCCCGGGGCCGGATTTGCCGGGTGTCGACCTGGTGCTGCCCGATATCCGTTTCCTGGCCAAAGAGCGCAAGAACCTCAAGGGTATCATCATCACCCATGCGCACGAGGATCACTACGGCGCGCTGAACGATCTTTGGCCCGGTCTCAATGTTCCCGTCTACGCGTCCGCTTTCACGGCCGGGCTTCTCGAGGCCAAGCGCGACTATGAAAAGACGATGGGTGAGATTCCGATCACGCCCTTCAAGGCTGGCGATCGCATCAATGTCGGCCCCTTCGAGATCGAAGGCGTCGCTGTCAATCATTCGATCCCGGAACCGATGTCGCTGATGATCCGCACGCCGGTCGGCAATGTCATCCATACCGGCGACTGGAAGATCGATCACGAACCGTCGCTTGGCCCCCTGACCGACGAGACGCGCTTCCGTCAGCTTGGTGAAGAAGGCGTGCTGGCGCTGATGTGCGATTCCACCAATGCGCTCCGCGACGGTGTTTCGCCTTCGGAGAAGGACGTTTCCGAAAGCCTGCGCAAGATCATCGAGGATGCCGAGGGACGCGTGGCGATCACAACCTTCTCCTCGAATGTCGGCCGCATTCGTACCGTCGCCGAGGCTGCGGAAGCCGCCGGTCGCGAAGTGCTGCTACTAGGTAGCTCGCTGAAGCGCGTCGTCGATGTCGCCCGCGATGTCGGTCTCATGGAGGGCATCAAGCCATTCATCGCCGAGGATGAATATGGTTATATTCCGCGCGACAAGGTCGTAGTCATTCTCACCGGCAGCCAGGGAGAGCCGCGCGCGGCTCTTGCGAAGCTGGCGCGAGATGAAATGCGCAATGTCGCACTGGCTGCAGGCGATATTGTCGTCTTCTCCTCGCGTGCCATCCCCGGCAATGAGAAGGCCATTCAGGATATCAAGAATGGCCTGATCGAGCAGGGCATACATATCGTCACGGATGCCGAAGCGCTCGTTCACGTGTCGGGGCATCCCCGCCGCAACGAGCTGCAGAAAATGTATGAGTGGACGCGACCGAAGATCGTCGTTCCCGTTCACGGCGAGGCAACGCATCTGACCGCGCACAAGGAGCTGGCGGAGCAAAGCGGTATCTCCGTCGTGCCGCGTGTGCGCAATGGCGATATATTGCGCCTCGCGCCGGGGCCGGCTGAGGTCGTCGGTGAAGCGCCGCATGGGCGCATCTTCAAGGATGGCACGCTGATCGGCGATTTCGACGAGATGGGCATCGGCGAGCGCAAGAAGCTTTCCTATGTCGGCCATGTCGCTGTGAACGTTGTGCTCGATGCGCGCTACGATATCGTCGGCGATCCGGATGTCGTGCCGATCGGTCTGCCGGCCTATGACGACGAGGGCGACGAAATGGAAGATACGCTTTTCGATGCTGTCGTCAGCGCCATCGAAAGCATTCCCCGCGCGCGCCGCAAGGATCTCGACATGTTGCAGGAAGCCGCTCGCCGCGCCGTGCGCGCTGCGGCCAATCAGGGCTGGGGAAAGAAACCCCTTGTAACTGTTTTCGTGACGCGCACCGGCGGCTAACATTCGCCATCGGGAGCAATTCCGGCAAGAGTTTGCCGCGACGGAGCGTCGTGTCGAGCATGAACAGGGAGAGAGGCATGTCCATTGCTCCTTTTGGAGCGGAGATGCCTGAGGTGGAGAAGAGATCCATGCTTAGACGCATCAATCATGTTGCGCTGGCCGTTCCGGATATTGCAACGGCTTCAAAAGCGTATGGCGAGACGCTTGGCGCAGTGGTGTCTGCTCCCCAGGCACTGCCAGAGCACGGTGTCACGGTCGTTTTCGTCGAGCTGCCGAATAGCAAAGTGGAGCTGCTGGAGCCGCTCGGCGAGGCCTCGCCGATTGCTGCTTTCCTTGCCAAGAATCCGGATGGCGGCATGCATCACATCTGCTACGAGGTCGCCGATATCCTTGCAGCGCGCGATCATCTGCTTGCCGCCGGCGCTCGAGTGTTGGGGAATGGCGAGCCAAAGATCGGCGCGCATGGCAAGCCGGTGCTCTTCCTCCACCCGAAGGATTTCTTCGGTACGCTGATCGAGCTTGAGCAAGTGTGACATTAAAGCGCTCGAAGCATGCTTGGAAAGGTGGTGGCTTTGCCCCTATAAGCAGCTTGGAAGAGGAGAAGACGAGCAGGCTCGTCTCCGGAGCAATTCCAGAAAGAATACGCAGCTGCTTTCTGCCCGGAATTGCTTGAAACAATGAGGTCGAACGGTTCGGAGCATCCGCAAGGGCGCTAGACCGTTCTGAGGGAGTGCTATGGCCCAGCAGATTGCAGCGAGCTTCGCGGTTTATTTCGTCATCTGGTGGATTACGCTTTTTGCCGTCCTGCCGTTCGGTTTGCGCACGCAAGCGGAGGACAAGAACGTGGTCCTCGGGACGGTTGAAAGCGCGCCTACGAAGTTTCGCGCCGGAAAGGTGATTTTCTTCACGACGCTGGTATCGGCCCTTATCTATGGTGCCTGGTATATCGCTTCGCATTATTTCGGCCTGAGTATCGACTCCATCCCGAAAATCGTTCCCAGCTTCGATAAATAACGGCATCGAATCCGCTGACGCGGCGCGC
Organism: Martinezella lusitana; assembly: GCF_014207095.1. GTDB lineage: Bacteria > Pseudomonadota > Alphaproteobacteria > Rhizobiales > Rhizobiaceae > Rhizobium > Rhizobium lusitanum_B. The sequence goes on from NZ_JACHBG010000001.1 coordinate 708,562, forward strand.
GAATTCTACTTGCCCTGCAATCGCCTTCAATTCGTCACACGCCTGTCATCTGCGTGAAGCAAAGAGGCGGCGGGCATGGTTGTGACGTGCCGCTGGCGAAACCACGAGTACTTTGCAAATCTGCGGCAGGGGCATGGTCTGGCTGAGTAAAAGCCAAAAAAAAACAAGGCTATAAGCCTTGTTTTAAAGTATCGCGTGATCCTTATCCGTTACCGGGGCAGCGAGCAAGCGCGCCTAAGATCTGATCCTCCCAAGACTTGACCGCGAAACGGCAAGAATTTAACCTTCCTGCCTCTTTTGTAAGCTAAAATTAGCTCAATCATTGGGCTTTGTCATCCTTTTTTTTGCTTTTTTGCTACAGCGGCGCAGAATTTTTCTGTTGACAGATTTTCGTCTTAAATCCTTATAAACGCGCGTTTTTTCGAAATTGGGAAAATACGCCGCATTGCCTGTGTCCTCAGGCGTTTGCCTAAATCCCGTCATAGAGAATGCGGGTTTCCTTCCTGCGCCGAAGCAGTTATGAACTGCGTCAAGTACATAAATTGCTAACGATTCCGCATAGAGCGGATCGTCAAACCATGTGGAACAAGCGTCATGCGTCTGTCTCGTTACTTCATGCCTATTCTGAAGGAAAATCCTAAAGAGGCTGAAATCGTTTCTCATCGGCTTATGCTTCGCACAGGCATGATCCGTCAGCAGTCGCAAGGCATCTATTCTTGGCTGCCACTGGGCAAGCGCGTGCTCGACAAGGTCAACAAGATCATCCGCGAGGAGCAGAACCGCTCCGGCGCCATCGAGTTGCTTATGCCGACGCTGCAGTCGGCCGAGCTTTGGCAGGAAAGCGGCCGCTACGATGCCTACGGTAAGGAAATGTTGCGCATTAAGGACCGGCAGGACCGGCCCATGCTCTATGGCCCGACCAACGAGGAGATGGTCACCGACATCTTCCGGTCCTACGTCAAATCCTACAAGGACTTGCCGCTGAACCTCTATCACATTCAGCTGAAGTTCCGTGATGAGATTCGTCCGCGCTTCGGCACCATGCGCTCCCGCGAGTTCATGATGAAGGATGCCTATTCCTTCGATCTCACGCAGGAAGACGCCGTCCATTCTTACAATAAGATGTTCGCGGCCTATCTGCGCACCTTCAATCGTCTAGGCCTGAGGGCTATCCCGATGCGCGCCGATACCGGCCCGATCGGCGGCAATCTCAGCCACGAATTCATCATTCTTGCCGATACCGGCGAGTCGGAAGTGTTCTGTCACAAGGATTTCGTCAATTTCGACATTCCGGGCGAAGACACGAATTTCGACGATGTCGCCGGCCTGAAGGGCATCTTCGACAAGTGGACGTCGGTCTATGCCGCCACCTCGGAAATGCACGACGAAGCCGCCTTCAACGCCATTCCCGAAGGCGATCGTCTGTCGGCGCGCGGCATCGAGGTCGGTCACATCTTCTACTTCGGCACGAAATATTCCGAGCCGATGGGCGCGAAGGTGCAGGGTCCCGACGGCAAGGAACATGCTGTCCACATGGGATCTTACGGTATTGGCCCGACTCGCCTTGTTCCCGCCATCATCGAAGCATCGCATGATGAGAACGGAATCATCTGGCCGGATTCGGTCGCGCCGTTCGATGTTGTCGTTATCAACATGAAGGCCGGCGATCAGGCTTGCGATGAAGCTTGCGAGACGATCTATGCCGCGTTGTCGAAGGCCGGCAAGGACGCGCTGTACGACGATCGCGATGAGCGCGCCGGAACGAAGTTCGCGACGGCCGATCTGATCGGTGTGCCCGTGCAGATCATCGTCGGCCCGCGTTCGATCGCGAACGGCGAAGTGGAAGTAAAGGACCGCAAGACGGGCGCTCGTGAAACGATGACGGTCGAAGCGGCAATCAAGCGGCTGGCAGGCTGATAGCCTCTAGATAGGATGGAAGGCGAATGGCGGTGAATGCGGCAGTGGAACAGCAGGAAAATTCGTTCAAGGCCAGCCCATCGTCTCGCCCATTTTCCGGCTTCGAACGGCTTGTCGCCTGGCGCTATCTCCGCTCCAGGCGCAAGGAGGCGTCGATTTCGGTGATTGCCGGCTTCTCGTTGGTCGGCATCATGCTCGGTGTTGCGGCGCTGATCATCGTCATGGCTGTCATGAACGGCTTTCGCGCGGAGCTTATCAAACAGATCCTCGGCTTCAACGGTCACGTTGTCGTGCAGCCGATCGATTCGCCGCTGAACGACTATGCTGACCTAGCGAAGAAGTTTAGCGCAATTCCCGGCATTACCATGGCCCTGCCGCTGGTTGAGGGGCAAACCCTGGCGTCGGGTCGGGGAGGCTCAGGTACCGGTGCGCTGGTGCGAGGTATCCGTGCGGAGGACCTGACCAAGCTCAAGACTGTCTCGGACCACGTCGTCGCCGGCGACATGGTTGGCTTTGCCTCAGGGCAGGGTGTGCTTGTCGGGTCACGTCTTGCGCGGCAGTTGGGGCTGACCGTAGGCGACCAGATCACGCTGACGGCGCCGGATGGCGACGTCACCCCCTTCGGCGTCAACCCACGCGTCAAAGCCTATACCATTTCCGGTCTTTTCGAGGTCGGCATGTCGGAATATGACTCCTCCGTCGTCTTCATGCCGCTTGAGGAATCGCAGATATTTTTCAATGCGCAGGGGATCGTCGAGAAAATAGAGCTTTTCGTCAGTAATCCCGATGACGTCGATGATCTCAGGCCGAAGGTCGAGGCGGCCGCTGGCCGGCAAATATTCCTCACTGACTGGCGGCAGGTCAACGAGACCTTCTTCACCGCGCTGAAGGTCGAGCGCAACACCATGTTCATGATCCTGACGCTGATCGTTCTGGTGGCGGCGCTGAACATTATTTCCGGCCTGATCATGCTGGTGAAGGACAAGGGCAGCGATATCGCCATCCTGCGTACCATGGGCGCGTCCTCCGGCTCGATCATGCGGATCTTCTTCATGGCGGGAGCGGCCATCGGTGTCGTCGGCACTTTCGCCGGTGTGTTGCTCGGTGTCTTCGTCTGCCTGAACATCGAATCCGTGCGTCAGTTCTTCTCCTGGATTTCGGGCACCGTGATCTTCAATCCGGAGGTCTACTTCCTCAGCAAGCTGCCGGCCGACATGAATATGAGCGAGACCATCTCCGTCGTCGTGATGGCTCTGACGTTGTCTTTCCTTGCCACGATCTTTCCGGCCTGGCGTGCTTCGCGGCTCGATCCGGTGCAGGCGTTGCGCTACGAATAAGGAACCCGCATTTGATGAAACGCAACGTCGTTCTTCAGCTCTCTGGCGTGGAGCGTCATTACGGGCAGGGTGAGACGCGCCTGTCGATCCTCAAGGGCGCCGATTTCGCTCTGCGCAGTGGCGAGATGGTGGCGCTGGTCGCCCCCTCCGGCACCGGCAAATCGACGCTCCTGCACGTGGCCGGCCTCCTCGAGCACCCGGATGGTGGCGAGGTCTTGGTCAACGGCCAGGCATGCGAAAAACTGTCCGATGACAAGCGCACTGCAGTTCGCCGCAGCGAGATCGGCTTCGTATATCAGTTCCATCATCTGCTGCCGGAGTTTTCGGCGCTCGAAAACATCATGATGCCGCAGCTGATCTCCGGGCTCTCGCGCAAGGATGCCAGCGTCCGGGCTGCGCAGCTTCTCGACTATATGCGCATCGGTCACCGCGCCGACCATCGCCCAGCCGAATTGTCTGGCGGCGAGCAGCAGCGCGTCGCGATTGCTCGCGCCGTTGCCAACGCACCCTTGGTGCTGCTGGCCGACGAACCGACGGGCAATCTCGACCCAGCGACCGCACACTATGTCTTCGACGCTCTTGAAGCCCTGGTGCGCCAATCGGGCCTCGCTGCGCTAATCGCCACGCACAATCATGAGCTTGCCGCCCGCATGGATCGCCGTGTCACCTTGAGCGAAGGCAAGGTGGTCGAGGTCTGATCGCTCGTTACGGAACGATCAGACCGCCGCGATAATCCAGTTCGTAAGCCTTGCGGCCATTCACCATGATGGCCTCGTGACCGATGAAGTGGTCGCAATTGCCGGTGCTTCGATCGACGTATCGACCGAAGGCGTGTTCGAACTCGTACTCGCCGAGGAAGCGCTTCTCATCGAGGTAAAGCCGTAGCAAGGCGGCCTTGATGACCATGCCGGCCCGATGTCCATCGATCAGATCGTGTTCGATGATGTGGCCGAAATAATTCATCGCCCATACTGGCTGATCGTCATGCCAGACCACCTCTTGCCCGGAAAAATCCGTACCGCCGAAATAGCTGTCGAGATAGCGCCAGCGGCTGCTCGCATAACCGATGTCATGTGAGCCGCTTCGGCAGGATGGCATCCTTTCGCCATCGCCGACATAGGTTTCGGCCTTGGCGTTGACAATGAAATCGTTCAGCTCGGCAAGATCCGGCATGACCCTCTCCAATTTTGGTGAGCGGCCAGAATGCCATCGGCTGCAGCATTTGTAAAGAACAAAAAGAGAACATTGGTGACTACTTGCCGCTATCGCACGCCTTCTGGCCGAAGTCGTCCTGCCAGTCCTGGATGGTGACGGTCCTGGCTTCCGCCTTCTGATTTTTGCCGTCCTTCGTCACCTTGCCGGTCAGCACGTTGTAGTCGCAGCTATGGCTATCATCGGGATTGAGGGTGTCGCGGGATCCGTAGGTGTAACCGGCGACCACAAAGCTGTTGTTGCGATAGGCAAGCGTCAGCGTCTGCTGCCAGCGGTCGCGCCCGACGCTGTCGTTCTGCGAGACGATGGCGATCGAACCGTTCGGCAAGGCTGAGATCGACGGTTCCTGACCGACGATACCACCAGGCTCGACGCTACCCCATATCTTGTGCGGCGCGCTTGCGACCAGCTTCAGGAGGGAATGTTCGTCGTCGCGCAGATAGATATAGATGCCGATCGGGTTGTCTGCATCGTCACCCGCAGGGGGTGCCACGAGGAGGGCGAGATCCGGCTTGCCGTCCTTGTTCCAGTCGCCGATCGCCGCGTCGACGATGCGGCCCGGCGGGATGGTATCTTCCGCACGAGCGGCACTTGCAGCCGAAAGCAGAATGAGCGCGCGGGCAACTGATTTCATGGTGATCCCTCCGTTTGTCCCTGCATAGCGTCCGGCCGCTACTGCGTCTATCGGCAGGCAAAAAGCTGAGCGATGAAATTTATTGACGCATCTATTGACTCTGGAACAGAAATAGAACAAAAAAGAAACATAACGAGTAAGGAGCGCGTAAATGACCGATATCATTCGAGACGTTGCAGCATTCACCTCAATCGTGATGTTCGTCGCCAGCTTTTCCCTCATCATGATGGCGATGTGAGTTTTCCCCTCTATGCACATGCTGCTTCCGTATTTGACGGGAGCAACTTCTGGACTTTATCCTCCGTAATGCAGAAAATGCCGCCGATTCATCTAGGCATGCGGAAGGGTACGAAATGGCGGATATGAGTGGCGGCGGCGCAGCGGTTGCGCCGGTCGATGGCTTGCCGGAGTTCGTGCACCTTCGGGTTCATTCAGCCTATTCGCTGTTGGAAGGCGCTTTGCCGCTCAAGAAGATCTTGGCGAAGGCGGCGGGCGACAAGCAGCCTGCCATTGCCATCACCGATACAAACAATCTCTTCGTCGCACTGGAATTCTCGCAGAAGGCGATGGACGAGGGGCTGCAGCCGATCATCGGCTGCCAGGTGTCCATCGACATGGAGGATGGCGGCGAGGGCGACAAGCGCGGGCCGCAGCAGGCCCTTGCCAAACTTCCTTCGATCGTTCTGCTGGCCGCAACCGATCAGGGCTACGAGCGCATCGTCGATTTGGTCAGCCGTGCCTATCTTGGCGGTGAGGGCAATGGCGCTGTCCATGTCACGACGTCCTGGCTGGAAGAGATTGGTACGGAGGGCGTGATCGCCCTTACCGGCTCCTTGAACGGGCCGGTCGATATGGCCCTGAAGGAGGGGCACGCAGCGCAGGCGCTCTCCCGGCTTCTTACGCTGAAGAGGCTGTTTGGCGATCGGCTCTATGTAGAATTGCAGCGCCATGGTACCTATGATCGCCGTCATGAGCACAAGATGCTTTCGCTGGCCTACGAGCATGAGCTTCCGCTGGTTGCCACCAACGAGGCCTTTTTCCCGACGCGTGACGATTACGATGCCCACGACGCCCTGATGGCGGTCGCGCACAACGCCATCGTCTCGGACGATACGCGCTTCCGCCTGACGCCGGATCATTATCTGAAGAGCCGGGCCGACATGGCCAAGCTCTTCGCCAATCTGCCGGAAGCGTTGGAAAACACTGTCGAGATCGCCCGGCGTTGCTCCTTTGTCCTGAAGACCCGCAAGCCGATCCTGCCGCGTTTCACTGGCGCGACGGACGATGCCGAAGAGGCGGAACGCGCAGAGTCGGCGGAATTGCGTGCGCAGGCAGTCGAAGGGCTCGACCAGCGCCTAGCCTCGCTCGGCATGGCGCCAGGTTACGAAGAAAAGGAATATCGCGACCGGTTGGAGTTCGAGCTCAGCGTTATCGAGCGCATGAAATTCCCCGGCTACTTCCTGATCGTTGCCGACTTTATCAAGTGGGCCAAGCGCCATGATATTCCGGTTGGCCCCGGCCGCGGCTCGGGTGCGGGCTCGCTGGTCGCCTATGCGTTGACAATCACCGACGTCGACCCACTGCGCTTTTCGCTGCTATTCGAACGCTTCCTCAATCCAGAACGTGTCTCGATGCCGGACTTCGACATCGACTTCTGCCAGGATCGCCGCGAAGAGGTGATCCGCTACGTGCAGGCCAAGTACGGCCGTGAGCAGGTGGCGCAGATCATCACCTTCGGTTCGCTGCAGGCGCGCGCTGCGCTTCGCGACGTCGGCCGCGTGCTGGAAATGCCCTATGGCCAGGTCGACAAGATCTGCAAACTCGTGCCGAACAACCCCGCCAATCCGACCCCGCTCAGTAAAGCCATCGAAGAGGAGCCGCGTCTTCAGGAAGAGGCGGACAAGGAGCCGGTCGTCGCCCGCCTTCTGGATATCGCCCAGAAGATCGAAGGTCTTTATCGTCACGCTTCCACGCACGCCGCGGGTATCGTCATCGGCGATCGTCCGCTGTCGAAGCTGGTGCCGATGTATCGCGATCCGCGCTCCGACATGCCCGTCACCCAGTTCAACATGAAATGGGTGGAGCAGGCCGGCCTCGTGAAGTTCGACTTCCTCGGCCTGAAAACGCTGACGGTGCTGAAGACGGCGGTCGATTTCGTCGCCAAGCGCGGCATCTCGATCGATCTCGCCAGCATTCCACTCGACGATAAGCCGAGCTATGAGATGCTCTCTCGCGGCGAAACGGTCGGCGTGTTCCAGGTGGAAAGTGCCGGTATGCGCAAGGCACTCATCGGCATGCGCCCGGACTGTATCGAGGACATCATCGCCCTGGTGGCGCTCTACCGTCCGGGTCCGATGGAGAACATTCCGGTCTATAATGCCCGCAAGCATGGCGAGGAAGAGATCGAATCGATCCACCCGAAGATCGATTACCTGCTGAAAGAGACGCAGGGCGTCATCGTCTACCAGGAACAGGTGATGCAGGTCGCCCAGGTTCTCTCCGGCTATTCGCTCGGCGAAGCCGACCTTCTGCGCCGCGCCATGGGTAAGAAGATCAAGGCGGAGATGGACCAGCAACGCGAGCGCTTCGTGGATGGCGCCATCAAGAATGGTGTGTCGAAGGGGCAGTCGGATGTCATTTTCGATCTGCTCGCCAAATTCGCCAACTACGGCTTCAACAAGTCGCACGCGGCCGCCTACGCCATCGTCTCCTACCAGACCGCCTATATGAAGGCCCACTATCCGGTTGAGTTCCTGGCAGCGTCGATGACGCTCGATATGGCCAATACTGAAAAGGTCAACGATTTCCGCCAGGACGCCAAGCGCCTCGGAATTGAAGTCATTGCGCCATCGGTCCAGGCGTCCTTCCGTCATTTCCAGACTGGTGAGAACCGCATTTATTATGCCCTGGCTGCCATTAAGGGCGTCGGCGAATCTGCGGTCGAGCATATCGTCGAGGTACGCGGCGACCAGCCCTTTGCCGGGATCGAGGATTTCTGCCTGCGCATCGATCCCAAGCAGATCAACCGCCGTGTTCTCGAAAGCCTGATCTGCGCCGGCGCCTTCGATTGCTTCGACATCGACCGCGCCCAACTGATCGCTGGCCTAGATCGCATCATGGGCTACGCGCAGGTCGCGCAGGAAAACAAGCGCAGCGGCCAGCACGACATGTTCGGCAGCGCCGCCTCCGGGCCGGAGAAAATCTCGTTCCCGCCCTATACGCCATGGCTGGCCTCTGAGCGCCTGCTGCGCGAATTCCAGGTGCTCGGCTTCTACCTGACGGCCCATCCGCTCGACACCTACAAGAGCGTGCTCGACAAGATGCGTGTACAGCCCTTCGCCGATTTCTCCGCGGCGGTGAAACAGGGCGCCAGTAACGGCCGCCTGGCAGGCACGGTCATCTCGAAGCAGGAGCGCAAGACGCGCACCGGCAACAAGATGGGCATCTTCGTCTTCTCGGACGCTTCCGGCCAGTTCGAAGCCGTGCTCTTCTCGGAAGTGCTCAACCAGTATCGTGACGTCCTGGAAGTCGGCAAATCCTTCGTCATCACCGCCCAGGCGGATGAGCGGCCGGAAGGCATCAGCCTGCGCCTTCAGACCGCGCAATCGCTGGAGGAAAAGTCGCTGCAGATGCAGAAGGCGCTGCGTGTCTATATCCGCGATTCCGGGCCGCTGAAGGCAGTCGCCGCACATTTGAATGCCAAGGGCGACGGCCTCGTCTCCTTCATCGTCATCAAGGAGGAAGGTATGCGCGAGGTGGAAGTGGCATTGCCGGAGAAGTATCGCATCACGCCGGAAATCGCCGCCGCGTTACGCACGGCACCGGGCGTGATCGATGTCGAGCTTGTCTGACACAGGTCCGCGAGGAGGGCTTTAGCCCTTCTTACCGAGCGCGCCGCTATTCGTGATGGTGATGAAATCGGTCTCGTTGCCGGTTTCCGGCCCGACGCCGGTGTCTGAGATTGTCAGCGACGAACCGGATGTCAGCAGGTCCTCGATGCGATGCCTGATATCGTCGGGAATGGTGATGCGGCCAAGCGCTTGTCCGGCGGCATCGAGTGATTGCGATTGTTCCTCGCTGGTGATGCCGTATCGCTTCTTCATCTTGCTGCTCAGATCTTCCTCCAGCGTCATGCCGAACCAGTCGGCCTTGCCGCTGATGCGGTCGATGGCATTGGCGGTGAAGAAATGCACGCCGAGAGCTTCTTGCGGCTCGGCAATGATGGCCGGCCCCTCGAAGAGCGGCTTGAAATTCTGGCGGACCATGATCGCGCCGTTCGGCGGTTCGCCTTTGCCGGCGGCGGCATAGACCGCTTTCATCAGAGCCGGGCTCACCAGGCCGCCCGTCGCCTTGATGTTGTGCGCCTTTCTGAAGTCTTCGATTGCCTGAACAGTCGACGGCCCGAGCATGCCGTCCGGCGTGCCGGTTATGAAACCGATATCGTTCAGCAAGCCTTGAAGGTCGCGAACATTCTCGCGCAATCCGCGCCGGGTGATCAGGATGCTAAGTGGTGCAAGATCGATGGGTGGAGCGGCGACTGCCGTCGCCTGTGGAAGCTTGATCGAGGTGACGTCGTTCGTCGCCACCTGCAGCGACTGAGCCTGCGGCAGGAAGCTCGCTGTCGAGGGTCGCAGCTCTATACCGGAAAACAGCGCCGGCGGAGGCGCCGCCTGCGGCTGAAACAGCATCGCGTTTTCCACAGGCTGCGGTACCAGTGGCTGATTGGCGATGACCACGTGCACGCCACGCTCGGTCATCTGATAGAGCATCTTGGCGAAAGCCTTGGGCATGCGCACGCAGCCATGCGAGGCCGGATAGTTGGGAACCGAGTTGGATTCGTGCAAAGCAATTCCGGACCATGTCAGCCTTTGCATGAAGGGCATGGGCGAGGCGGAATAGAGATTTGACTCGTGGTAGACCTTCTTTTCCAGAATGGAGAAGATCCCGCTCGGTGTCGTGTGACCGCGTTTGCCGGTGGATACCTTGGATGTCGCCACCACCTGGTCGCCGTCATAAACGGCAAGCGATTGTCTGTCCTTGGAGACGACGATTTGCAGGGTGCGGGCATCCGACGCAGCGGCAAAGCTGGGCTGCGAGAGGGCGGTTGCTGAAAGCAGCGCAAGCCCAAGCAAGAAAAATGGCTTCATAGACACAACCAAACGCAATACTCGTAATGCCCAACGTTAGACTTCGAAGTTTAAGGAAGACTTTCGCAAAGGACGTGCTTTGTCGCTCCGGAAAAAAGCCTGGAGCCGTGTTTCGCCGGGCGGAATACGGAAGCGCCGAAGCAAGGCGGGCTCCCTGCTTCGGCGTGGGGTTATCAGTGAATATATCGTGTGATCAGCGCACGCTGGATGCGACCCAGTTGTGCCAGTCCTGCTCGCTACCATGGAAGGCGTTGAGGTCGATCTTGCCGTCGACGCCATGGGAAACGCCCGAGCCGGAATACTGCCAGAACAGCCACTTTCGGCCGGGATAGACCTTGGACGGATGCTGGGCGACGGCGCGCAGCCAGAATGGGTAGTTGAGCAGCTCACCGCTGAGATTGTCGCGATAGAAATCCGGCGCGGTGTAGACGATCGGACGCTGGCCATAGTGCTTTTCCAGCTTGTCCATGAACACCTGCATCTTGGCGAGCACTTGTTCGCGCGAAGGGCGGCGCTTGCAGCTCGACTCGCCATTCCACTCAACGTCGATGACGGGCGGCAGGGCACCGGCTTCTCGCGGTACATTGCGAATGAACCAGTCGGCTTGCTCGCCCGCGGTCCGGCACCAGTAGAAGAAATGATAGGCGCCGTGTTTCAGGCCGGCCTGCTGGGCGGTTCGCCAGTTTTTCTTGAACATCGGGTCGAGATGGTCGCCGCCATCGGTCGCTTTGATGTAGACGAAATTGGCGCCCTGGGTGCGCAGCGTGTTCCAGTCGATATCGCCCTGCCAGCGCGAAACGTCGACGCCATGCACCGCCAGTTTCCGCGGCGAGGTGGAGGTGCCGAAGTTGATCGGCTTGGCATCGCGGAAGCGATGGCTGTAGATCTGCATCGGTTGCTGCCGCAAGGAGCGCGGCACTGGGTTGGATGGCGCAAGCATGGCGAGGGGCCGCTGCAGCGGCACGGGAGCATCGCTGTCGCCCTGGTCGGAAGGTGAAGGCATGAGCCCTTCCGGACGCAGATTGGTCGGCATCGCCACTGCGAGGGCCTGTTGGCGCTCGACGCGTGAAACCGTTTCGCCGATCTCGACCGAGGGTACCACTCGGCCGGTCTTTGCGATGGAGCTGGTCAATTCATTCGAAGGAGGAGTGGCTCGCGCGGCTTCGCGCTCACCTCGAGCGGCACAGCCTGAGATCGTCAGGCAGGCGAGAAGAATGGTCGATACAGCCGATAGACGCATAGGAACCCGTACGCAAAACACAATCGACGGCGAATCCGCGCCGTTCGGAAGTTACAGAATTCGAGTCCTAATAGAAATTTACCAAGAAAGTTTGAATCCGAGCTTTTCGAGCCAAAGAATCGCGCGCGTCACGCGGAGATTTTTGGTTCAATCTATATGTCTCCGATTGGTGATTTAAAGTTAAGATATTGTTATTTATGGCGTTTATCACCGAATGTGTAGCCGGTCTCGACCGTCTTGTTTCCGAATTTTTCTCGCAACTTATCCATGGCCGCTTCCGCCGCGGCGCGGCGCATGGCGTGTTCATCGATCAAATCCGGAGGGTCGGCGCGCGCCGCGTCGCCCAGATCGGAGACGCCGATACCGATCAGGCGGAACTTCGTTCCATCGGTTTCCGGCTCGAGCAGCCGCAGGCCGGTACGGAAGATTCGGTCCGCCAGTTGCGTCGGGTCTTCGAGACGCCGATTGCGCGTTCGGATCTTGAAGTCCGCCGTCTTCAGCTTCAACACCACGGTCTGGCCCGCGATACCGCTGCGCTTCAACCGGCGCGAGACCTTCTCTGCGAGATCGCGCAGGATGGGCACGAGATCGTCATACTTTGAAATGTCTTCGAAAAATGTCGTTTCGGACGTTACGCTCTTGGCCGCCTCGTTGGGGTGAACCGTGCGGTCGTCTATGCCGCGCGAGAGGCGGAAAAGCCGCTGCCCAATGACGCCATAGCGGCGCATGAGATCGCCTTCCTCCATGCCCTGCAGCTGGCCGATCGTGCGGATGCCGTCGCTCTCAAGCGTCGCGGCAAAGGCCTTGCCAACCCCCCAGATCGTGGTGACCGATCGGGGCTCCAGGAAAGAGAGCGCCTCTTCGCGACCGATGACGGAAAAGCCGCGTGGCTTCTGCAGGTCGGAAGCGACCTTGGCGAGGAACTTGCAATAGGATAGGCCGACGGAGATGGTGATGCCGATCTCCTGTTCCACGCGCCTTGCGAATTTAGCGAGGATGCGAGCAGGGGGATCGTGGTGGAGCCGTTGCGTGCCGTCGAGCTCCAGGAAGGCCTCGTCAATCGAAAGCGGCTGCACCAGCGGCGTCAGATCCTGCATCATCCCCCGGATTTCCCGACCGACGCGAACATATTTCTCCATGTTCGGCCTGACGACCACGGCTTGAGGACATGCTTCCAAAGCCTTGAACATCGGCATCGCCGATCGGACGCCATGGATGCGGGCGATATAGCAGGCGGTAGAGACCACACCGCGTTTGCCGCCACCGACGATGACCGGCTTGTCGGCCAGTTCCGGATTGTCCCGCTTTTCTATCGAGGCGTAGAATGCGTCACAATCGATGTGAGCCAGTGTTAATGCGTAGAGTTCGCGATGATAGACGAGGCGGGGGCTGCCACAGGCTCGGCAGCGAGTCCTCACAGCCGATTGCTCACTCAAGCAATCGCGGCAAAAACCGGAGATTTTGTCGGGCCTATCGGTCATTGAATGAGAACAAAAATTGAACATTGCCACTTTATGTTCTAATTTTGCGAGTCTCAAGCTGGAAAACGAGGAGGAGGACGGTGTGGAGAATTTAGATGTGCACCAGTTGACGCTGGATCGCTGGAGCGATTTCGAGGCGCTCTTCGGGCCGCTTGGCGCCTGTTACGGCTGCTGGTGCACCCATTTCCGCATTCCGACATCAGAGCGCAAGACGATGGATGGAGATGCGAAGAAACGCTTCATGCAGGAGCGCATTGCCGCCGGACCGCCTCCCGGTCTTCTTGGCTATATCGGCGAGCGTCCGGTTGCCTGGGTGCAGGTCGGCCCTCGTTCGGAGCTGCCGCAATGGAATTCGGAGAAAACGGTGTCGCGTCCGCTCGATCCGGCCGATGCCGAGGACAGTGCTGTCTGGGCCGTGAGCTGCTTCTTCATGAACTCCCGGGATCGCGGCAAAGGATACAGTCACCGGATGCTGTCGGAAGCCGTGAATTTCGCCAAGGCTTCGGGCGCACGCCTGCTGGAGGGCTGTCCGATTGAGCGCACCAAACAGTCGAAGTCCGTCGGCCTCTATGTCGGCTCATTACGCATATTCGAGGCAGCTGGCTTTTCGGAAGTTGCTAAACGAAAGGATGGACGTCCGCTGATGCGCCTGGTGCTCTGACACGGGTCCGTTTCAGCTGACGATATGAGCCCGAAGCAGGGCGGCGGCCTGGCTCCATTCGTTTGCTTCGGGAATCCCCGCCGGCGCGGCTGGTGCCATGCGATGAACGATGGAATCCGGCTTGAGATTGATCAGGAGGCAATCCGGAACATGTTCGCTGACCGAATGCAGATTGTGCGCCATATCGTCGATGAAGGCGACCGGCAAGGTGCGGCTCGCATGAAGCGACCGTACGATCGGTCCTTTCGGCTGCAGCGACGCGAGCAGGGGATAGGCAAGCCCGAGCCGGTCGAGCAGGCGGCGTCGCTGTTCCCAGAATTGCGGCGGCATGGCCGTGAGGAAAACGATATCGGCCTCCTTCGAAACCTCGCCGAGCGTGTCGACGGCGAGATCGAGAGGGGTCTGCCACTGTTCCTGCGCTTCGAAGAAGGAATCGATGAGCCGATGCACGTCTTTCTCTTCAAGTGCCGTTCCACTTGTTTTGGAGACGATGTTCCCGGTCAGCCGGAAGGAGCGCGGCAGGAATTCACTGCCCTCGCCGTCGAGGAAGGCCAGGAAAGGCGCAAAGAAATGCAAGACGACATCATCGACATCGCAGACAATCAGGGGGCGATCCTGCAGCCGGATATGGGATACGTCGAATTCGAGCGGAGCGTCCATTATCAATATTCTCCGGAGGCGAGGCCCGGCGGCGAGAGATGCACGGACGCAGCAGCAACGGCTTCCGGCGAGATGCCGCTTGCCTCGCAGAAGGCCAGCAGCGTCGGCTCATGGTTCATCAGGAAGTCGAGCATGCCTGCGAGAAACGCCGGCTCGTTGATCGCATTGCGAACTTGCGCCGGTGCGACGCCGGTTAGCGCGAGAAAGCGGCCGAACATGTCCGGCTCGTTGGCTAGCCATCCGAGTACGGCAATGGCCGTCTCTTGCGGGTCCGCTGCATTCTTCTTCGGGTTCTTGAAGTTACTTTGCATTTTGAAGAGTGATTTACCTATTTTTCAACCAAATCCCGGTAATGTGCGATTCAAGTATTTGTGGAATCGGTTCCTCGCGACCCTATATTTCGAGAGAATGGATGCAATACCGGATGCAGGGACAGCTTTCCATGCCTAAGCAGGTAATGATTGTAGAAGACAATGAGCTGAATATGAAGCTCTTTCGCGATCTGATCGAGGCGTCCGGCTATACGACGATCCAGACCCGCAACGGTATGGAGGCGCTCGATCTGGCGCGCAAGCATCGCCCCGATCTTATCCTCATGGATATTCAGCTCCCGGAGGTTTCCGGGCTGGAAGTCACGAAATGGCTCAAGGAAGACGATGATCTTCACGTCATCCCCGTGATTGCCGTCACGGCCTTTGCCATGAAGGGCGACGAAGAGCGCATTCGTCAGGGCGGATGCGAAGCCTATGTTTCCAAGCCAATTTCGGTGCCGAAATTTATCGAGACGATCAAAACCTATCTCGGCGACGCCTGAGCATGGGAAAGAGCTGATGACCGCACGCATTCTGGTAGTTGATGACATCCCCGCCAATGTGAAGCTTCTGGAGGCGCGGCTTTTGGCCGAATACTTCGAGGTACTGACGGCCGAGGATGGTTTGAAGGCGCTCGCCATCTGCGCCGGCACCCAGGTCGATCTTGTCCTGCTCGACATCATGATGCCGGGCATGGACGGATTCGAGGTTTGCGAACGTCTGAAATCCGATCCGCGTACTGCCCACATCCCCGTCGTTATGGTCACGGCGCTCGATCAGCCGGCCGATCGCGTCCGTGGTCTCAAAGCTGGCGCCGACGACTTCCTGACTAAGCCGGTCAACGATCTTCAGCTGATCTCGCGCGTCAAGAGCTTGCTTCGCCTGAAGACGCTGAGCGACGAACTGCACATGCGCAACGAGACCGCACGCAACTTCGGCATCGACGATCTGCTTCGCGCCGGCGATGGCCGCGCTGACGACGTCGGGCATGTGCTCCTGGTCGATGGCCGCGCCAATTCGCAGGAGCGCATCATTCGGGCACTGAAGCCGATCGCCCAGGTGACGGCCATGTCCGACCCTCAGGCAGCCCTGTTCGAGGCAGCCGAACGGCCTTTCGAGCTCGTCATCGTCAATTCGAACTTCGATGACTACGATCCGCTGCGGCTTTGCTCGCAGCTTCGCTCGCTGGAGCGCACGCGCTTCCTTCCGGTCCTGCTGGTGACCGAGCAGGGGGCCGACGATATGATCGTCCGCGCCCTCGATCTCGGCGTCAATGATTACATCGTGCGGCCGATCGATCCGAACGAGCTCGTGGCGCGCTGCCTGACCCAGATAAGGCGCAAGCGCTACAATGATCGTCTGCGCGCCAGCGTACAGCACACCATCGAGCTTGCCGTTACCGACGCGCTTACCGGCCTGAATAACAGGCGCTATCTGGACAATCATCTGAAGATTCTTTTCGATCGCTCGCTGGCGCGGGCGCGGCCGCTCTCAGTCCTGATCGCCGATATCGATCGCTTCAAGCAGGTCAACGACACCTATGGTCACGATGCCGGCGACGAAGTGCTGAAGGAATTCGCCGCGCGCATCCGTTCCACCGTGCGCGGCGCCGATCTGGCCTGTCGCTTTGGTGGCGAGGAATTCGTTGTTGTCATGCCGGATACACCCGCAGACATCGCCGCGGTCGTCGCAGAGCGCCTGCGCGCAGCGGTAGAAAACATGCCGGTGCGGCTGCGAGATACAGGTGTGGCGCTTAACATCACCGCTTCCTTCGGAATATCGTCTCGTTTGACGACTGTGGAGACGCCGGAGCAGCTGATGAAGCAGGCCGATCTTGCGCTTTATGAAGCGAAAAGGGCCGGGCGCAACAGGGTGGTTGCTTCGGCCGCTTGACCGATAATGGGTCAAAGCAGGTAAATTTCCCAATGAGTATTGAGGGGATTCCCGAAGTTTTGAACAGCCTTGATGTGATCCCGAACTTCACGCATTGGCTATAAGTGCCTTGGCATTGCCAATAGGATAGTCTTTGTAGTTTTGTTGATTATCGGAGCAGCTTGCGGTTCTTCAGCGAACCGCTTCGGTGCAGGCTGATTGTTTTGCTATATAAAGCCGATTTACTTGGTGTTTTTTAAATTTAGGCATAGATAACGGCTATATATAAGTGGATTTTTATTTGTTTGTGCGTACTTCCTTAAATATAAGTATTTATGATTTAAAAAATATACCGGATGAAGATTTTTATTCTCGATTGAGTTTCAAGTTTGATTTGTCAATTCTGTAAGAACATCCTGCCGTCTGGGGCTTGAATTTTAACCATCCGAACAGACAGGTATTTTTCATCATTAAGAATTAGTTGATTTTCTTTCGATTTCGCGCGAATTTAGTCCCGTACAGAGACAAGCCCTCAGGGCTTAGAGATACCCCATGATGCTCAGGTCCGCCGCATCTCCTGGGTCGTGGGGTCGGTCGGCTGGCAGGCAAAAGATAACGGTTCCTCGTGCCGTTTTGCATGCTGGCCGGCCCCCAAATCTAAAACGCCGCTCTTCGTTCATTCGAAGGCGGCGTTTTTCTTTGGGTGGTTCATGCCGCCGGCATTCCTATCCACCTTGAATAGCGAGATGCAGCCTATTTGCCTGGGCGACGCCAGCGCAAAACAAAAAAGGCGCTGGCCCGCAGGCAGCGCCTTCTTGAAACCCTAGGTTTAGGAAACTTACTTGATCTTCGTTTCCTTGAACTCGACGTGCTTCTTAGCAACCGGGTCGTACTTCGTCTTCGTCATCTTGTCCGTCATCGTACGGCTGTTCTTCGTCGTGACGTAGAAGAAACCGGTGTCGGCCGTCGACAGCAGCTTGATCTTGATAGTGGTAGCCTTGGCCATAGTCGTCCTGCCTTTAATAAAAATGAACGCCGTGGACGGCCAGTGAGGTGGTCCACGGCGAATTCTGGCGCGAAAATACAAATCGCGCCTGAAAAGTCAACCTCTGTTGCCCATGAAAAGCAGTCGTATCCCCGAAAGCAGGACATAAAGGCCGAAGAAAAACGCCACAGCCCAGGCAAAGCCGCTCGGATTGGCCAGATCCATCGCCGTACCGATCGTCGGTGGCCCGAGAACCATGCCGATGGCGTAGCAGAAAACGAAAGCGGCATTGGCTGCCACGAGGTCGACGCCGGTCAGCCGCGTGCCGAGATGGCTGAGGCCAACCGTGTACATTCCCGAAACGCAGCCGCCCCAGAAGAGCAGGATGGTGGCAAGAATAATCCAGTTCGAGGAGAGCGATGGCAACAACAGCGCGCCGACAAAGCCGATGATGGCCATGATCGAGAGCAGGGGCCGCTTGTCGCGCATTCTGTCGGCGAGCAAGCCGAGAGGGATCTGAAACACGAAATTGCCGACGCCCATGACGGTCAACAGCAGCGCAGCCTGTGATTCGTTGAAGCCGAGTCGGGTCGCATAGCTGGTGAACAGCGAGCCGCCGCCGACGGTGACGGCGCCGAACACGAAGACCGCGGCCGTGGCCGTCGGCACGAGGAAAATGTAGCGGACGAAATGCAGCTCAGGCTTCTCGTCGACAAGCGGGCTTTCGTTGCGGGCGATGAAGATCGGGATGGCGGCGGCCAGAATGATGCAAGCGCCGATGACAAAGGGCATGAGCCCTTCACTGCCGACAAGCGAGAAGAGCAGGGGGCCGGCGGCAAAGCCGAGCGAAAAGACTGTGGAATAAAGGCCGAGCACGAAACCGCGCTTGGATGGCGGCGAGGCTGCATTGATCCAGAATTCCGACAGGATGAACAGCGTCGTCGTCGACCCGTGGAAGATGATGCGCAACGGGAACCACAGAAGCAGATTCTCCGCATAATAAAAGCCCAGCGAGCTTAGCGCGGAGAGTATGACCGCCCAGATCATCGTCTGCACGACGCCGAAACGATGCGCGAGCTTCGTGGTGATGACGGCGGCGAGCATGGCCGCAATACCCATCATCGCCGTGTTGAGGCCGATCAGGGTCGAGGGGATGCCGCGCTTTTCCAGGATGATGCTGAGAAGCGGCAGGCCTAGCCCGATGGCGATGCCCACGGCAGACACGGAAGCAATGGCTGCGACGAGCGAAGGCCAGTGAATCTCTTCGACATGGCCGGCCTTGTCGTTCGTCGGTTCAAGCATAAATGGATCCTTGGAGCGCATGGCAGGCGAGTCGATCGAGATTTGAAACATCGAAAGGCGCAGCTCGGCCAAATTCTGGTGACGGGTCGGCTTTCATGAGATCGGACATATCCCCCAGAATGATCCTTTCGACGCCGGGCATGTTCAGACAAGAAACGCTGCCGATGTCAAGTCGTTGCGGGCAAAGCAATTCCTGCGAATCACGAATCCGCGGCAAATCGATCGCGGTTTGAGACGAAAGCATGCAGCAGCAGTCGGTCGCCGCGATTTCTTGCGCGGTCGGGGCGGGCAGGCTGATGGGCATGCTCACGATCGGCCGTTTCCCTGGTCCCATTCGTCCGGGCTGTCGTCATGGCCGCCGAAACCATGCATGCGCAACGCCCATTGCAGGCCGATCACGCCGCCTTTGATGGGCTGTATGATTGCGAGCGCCGCAATGACTGTGATGGGAGCCCAAATGGCGAGATGCGCCCACATCGGCAGGCTGAAGGCCATGTCCGTCATCATGTAGCCGCCCACGACAAGATGGCCGAGAACGAAGATCACCAGGTAGGGCGGCAGGTCGTCCGCCCGCTGATGAAAGATCTCTTCGTTGCAGACCGCGCAATGATCGACAGGTTTCAGAAAGGAACCGAAGAGCTTGCCCGTTCCGCAGCGCGGACAGCGATTGAGCATGCCGCGGGAAATGGAGCGACCGAGCGGGCGCTCGCTTTCGTCGGAACCGCCATAGCGGGTGGGAGAATCGGATGGGCTGCCCGTCATGAATGCTCTTTCTTCTTGCCCGCGGCGTCCTCTAGCGGCGGCCGCGCAGCGGTCTGGTTCCCGGCGCCTTGCGCGCGGGTGTTTTGTTGCGACGGGTCGCCTTATGGAAGGAACGCACCGCCGTCGGCATCGGCCGCCCGTCGCTCAGCATTTCGAAGCGCAGCGCGCCCGCTAGCGGCACGGCTTCTGCCAGTTTTACGGTCACATCGTCGCCGAGACGGAAACCTAGCCCCGTTTTCTCTCCGGTCAGCGCCTGATGCGCCTCGTCGTAGATGAAGTAGTCGGTGCCGAGCGTAGATATAGGGATGAAACCGTCGGCGCCATAGTCGGGCAGGGTGACAAAAAGTCCCGACTTGGTGACGCCGCCGACGCGTGCCTCGAATTCCGCACCGACCTGACCGGCGAGGTGATGGGCGATCAGCCGGTCGACCGTCTCGCGCTCGGCCGCCATGGCCCGGCGCTCGAAGGTCGAGATTTCGGCGGCGATATCGTCGAGCGAAGCTTCTTCATCCGGCGTAATGCCGCCTTCGCCAAGACCGAGCGAGCCGACGAGCGCACGATGCACGATCAGATCCGCATAGCGGCGAATCGGCGAGGTGAAGTGCGCGTATTTCATCAGGTTCAGGCCGAAATGGCCGATATTGTCGGGGCTATAGATCGCCTGGCTCTGCGAGCGCAGCACCATTTCATTGACCATGGTCTGATGCGCCGTACCCTCGGCTTTCGCGAGAATGCCGTTGAAGCTGTTGGCGCGGACATTGCCGCCCTTGGCAAGCGATATGCCGAGGGTTGCCAGGAATTCGCGCAGGATCTCCTGCTTGGCGAGCGTCGGGCCATCGTGGATACGATAGATCAACGCCTGCTTCTTCTTTTCCAGCGTTTCGGCTGCGGCGACATTCGCCTGGATCATCATCTCTTCGATGAGCTTGTGCGCGTCGAGGCGCGGCGGCACGAAAACGCGATCGACCGTGCCGTCTGGTTTCAGCAGGATCTTGCGCTCGGGCATGTCGAGCTCGAGCGGCTGTCGCCGGTCGCGGCCCTTCTTCATGATGTGATAGGCGTGCCAGAGCGGCTTGAGGATCGGCTCCAGCATCGGTCCCGTCTTGTCGTCGGGCTGGCCGTCGATTGCCGCCTGCGCCTGCTGGTAGGAAAGCTTGGCCGCGCTCTTCATCATGATGCGATGGAACGTATGCCCTGCCTTGCGTCCTTCCTTGGAGAAGATCATCCGTACGGCGAGGGCAGGGCGGTCGACGCCTTCCTTCAGCGAGCAGAGATCGTTGGAGATACGCTCGGGCAGCATCGGCACGACGCGGTCGGGGAAATAGACCGAGTTGCCACGCTTCAAGGCTTCGCGGTCGAGCGGCGAATTCGGGCGCACATACCAGGAGACGTCGGCGATGGCGACGGTAACGATGACGCCGTCCGGATTTTCGGGCGAGGGGTCCATCTCCGCATAGACGGCGTCGTCATGATCCTTGGCATCCGCCGGGTCGATGGTGATCAGCGGCAGGCTGCGCCAATCCTCGCGATGCGACATGGTCGCGGGCTTGGCCGCGTCGGCTTCTGCAATGACGGCGGCCGGGAAGACATGCGGAATGCCGTGCGCGTGAATGGCGATCATCGAGATCGCTTTTTCCGAAGCGACGGAACCGACGACGGACAGAACCTTGGCGCGCTGCAGGCCGAAACGGCCGAGACGCGCCACTTCCACTTCGACCAGATCGCCATCCTTGGCGCCGCCGGTATAATCCGGGTCGATCACCATTTCCTCGCCGCGTCGCTCGATCGGCATTAAACGGCCGCCACCGCCCGGCGTTTCGCGGAAGACGCCCATGGAGGCGCCCTGCCGCTTGTCGATGACCTTGATGATGCGGGCCGTATAGGCCGGGCCGCCGCGATCCACCGCTGAAAAGATTTTTGCGAGAATGCGGTCGCCCATGCCGGCGACAGGCGCCTTGCCCTTGCCGTTACGGCCAGCCGGCGAGGAGGACTGCTTGATCAACACGGCCGGAGCGACGCCGTTTTCGTCAGCCCATTCTGCTGGGCGGCCGATCAGCATGCCATCCTTGTCGCGGGTGGTGATATCGAGAACGGCGATCGGCGGCAGTGCGCCGGGGCGGATGAGCGACTTGCGGCTCTTCTGCACCATGCCTTCTTCTTCCAGCTCGCGCAGCAGTTCCTTCAGCGCGACGCGGCTTTCGCCTTTCAAGCCGAAGGCCTTGGCCAGCTCGCGTTTGGACGCCTGCTGCGGATGATCGGCGATGAAGCGTAGGATGACTTCGCGCGGCGGCAACTCGCCATGAATGATCGCCATCATCGGCTCGGCGTCGCCGCCAGCCTTACCGGCGCGGCCGGGTTTGCCGGAACGCCGTTCCGACGATGGATTCCTGCCGCGCGGTTCTCTGCTCACTCTGCACTCTTCTTCTTTGTTGCCGCCTTTGCCGCAGGCTTCTTCGCAGCAGCCTTCGGCCTGGCGGTCGTTTTCGTCGCTTTTGCGCCGGCGGCCGCAGCCTTCGCCTTGGCGGGCGCCTTCTTAGTGGTGCCGCCGCTCTTGCCGGCCTTCGCGACGATCAGAGCCAAGGCTTCTTCGACCGTGATCGCCTGTGGGTCCGTGCCCTTCGGCAGGGTCGCGTTGACCTTGCCCCAGTTGACATAGGGGCCATACTTGCCGTCGCGCACGGTGATGGAGCCGCCACCATCCGGATGCTCACCGAGATCCTTCAGCGCTGCCGGCGTGCCGCGCGCTCTGCCGCCCGCTGCCTTGTTTTGCTTCTCGGCGATCAGGGTCACGGCACGGTTCAGGCCGACTGTAAAGACATCCTCGACGCTTTCGAGGTTGGCATAGCCGCCATCATGCAGCAGGAAAGGTCCGTAGCGGCCGATGCCGGAAGAGATCATCTTACCGGTTTCAGGATGCTTGCCGATGTCTCGCGGCAGCGAGATCAGCGCCATCGCCTTCTCGTAATCGATATCCTCGGGCTTCCATCCCTTTGGCAGCGAGGCGCGTTTGGCATCCTTGCCGTCACCTCGCTGGATATAAGGCCCGAAGCGACCGGAACGCAGCGTCAGCTCTTCGCCGGTCACCGGATCGGCGCCAAGTGCCTTCGGCTCGTTCAATCCGTTGGATTCGGCTTCCGCGCCGCCTTCGGAGGAAAGCTGGCGGGTGTAGTTGCATTCCGGATAGTTCGAGCAACCGACGAAGGCGCCGTATTTGCCGAGTTTCAGCGACAGGTTGCCCGTGCCGCAGACCTGGCAGATGCGCGGATCGCTGCCGTCTTCGCGCTTTGGGAAGACGAGCGGCGCCAGTGCCTCGTTCAGCGCATCGAGCACGTTGGTGACGCGCAGTTCTTTAGTATCCTCGATCTGGGCGAAGAAATCGCGCCAGAAGTCACGCAGGACGTCCTTCCAGTTCAGCTCGCCGGCCGAAATGCGGTCGAGCTTCTCTTCCAGATCGGCAGTGAAGTCGTATTCGACGTATTTGGTGAAGAAGCTTTCGAGGAAGGCCGTCACCAGCCGGCCCTTGGCCTGCGGCAGCAGCTTGCGCTTGTCGATGGTCACGTAGTCGCGGTCGCGCAGCGTGGCCAGCGTCGCGGCATAGGTGGAGGGGCGGCCGATGCCGAGCTCTTCCATCTTCTTGATCAGCGATGCTTCCGAATAGCGCGGCGGCGGCTCGGTGAAATGCTGGGTCGAGTTGATCTTCTGCTTGGCGAGATTTTCGCGCACATTGATCTCCGGCAGGCGGCCGCCTTCTTCGCTGTCGTCGCTCTGCTCGCCATCTTCCTTCTGGTCGGTATAGGCGGCGATGAAGCCGTCGAAACGGATAACGGAGCCGACGGCACGCAGGCCAGCTTTCTTGCCGGCGTTGTCGGCGAGGATTTCAACGGTCGTGCGCTCGATTTCGGCCGACGCCATCTGGCTGGCGATGCCGCGCTTCCAGATCAGGTCGTAAAGCCTGAGCTGGTCGTCATCGAGGAACTTGCGGATACGGTCCGGCACGCGGTCGAAATCGGTGGGGCGGATCGCTTCGTGCGCTTCCTGGGCATTCTTTGCCTTGGTGGAATAGAAGCGGGCCTTTTCCGGCAGATAGCGATCGCCGAACTGGTTGGCGATGGCGCGGCGTGCGGCATCGATCGCTTCCGGCGCCATCTGCACGCCGTCGGTACGCATATAGGTGATGAGACCGACGGTTTCGCCGCCGATGTCGACGCCTTCATAGAGCTTCTGCGCGACTTGCATGGTGCGCGAGGCCGAGAAGCCGAGCTTCGAGGAAGCGGCCTGCTGCAGCGTCGAAGTGGTGAAGGGTGGGCTCGGATTGCGCTTGACCGGCTTTGCCTCGACGGTATCGACGACGTAGGAGGCGCCTTCCAGCAGAGCCTTGAGGCGGCCGGCTTCTTCGCCGTTGCCGATCGCGCGCGGCTGCAGGCGCTTGCCGTCAGCGGATACCAGGCGTGCTTCGAATTCGTCGCCGCGCGGCGTCTTCAGTATCGCCGAAAGGTTCCAGTATTCTTCCGAGATGAAGCGTTCGATTTCGGATTCGCGGTCGCAGACGAGGCGCAGTGCCACGGACTGCACGCGGCCGGCCGAGCGTGCGCCCGGCAGCTTGCGCCACAGCACCGGCGACAGGTTGAAGCCAACGAGATAATCGAGCGCGCGGCGGGCGAGATAGGCATCGACCAGCGGCACATCGATATCGCGCGGATCGGCCATGGCGTCGAGCACGGCCTTCTTGGTGATGGCGTTGAAGACGACGCGCTTCACCGGCTTGCCATTGATGACGCGCTTCTTGTTCAGGAGGTCGAGCACATGCCAGGAGATCGCTTCACCTTCGCGATCCGGGTCGGTCGCGAGGAACAGGGCGTCGGAGGATTTCATCGCGTCGGCGATGTCCTTCATGCGCTTTTGGGAGGCACCATCGACTTCCCAAAGCATTTCGAAATCCTGGTCCGGCAGCACCGAACCGTCTTTGGCGGGCAGGTCACGCACATGGCCGAAGGATGCAAGAACCTTATATCCGGGTCCCAGATATTTATTGATTGTCTTGGCCTTGGCAGGCGATTCCACCACTACAACGTTCATCATCAAGTCTCTGAATACGAGGTCGCGCCGGTATAAGGCGCGGGAGATACCGGGGTTTTCCGTCTTCCCGGCCTTCCGACATGGACAGGGAAATCGTCGCGGTCAAGAGGCGAAGGCGATTTTTGCACTTGGCGCGACGATGCGATGCTTAGAATTGGTACGGGTGTCACAATTTTCAATCCAGCATGGAGATCGACACCAGCCCGCCCGGATGACGATGCAGCCGGCCGGCCATGTCCAATTCGAGCAGGATTGAGTGAACGGCCGATATCGGCAGGCCGGTATGGCGGACGATGTCGTCGATCTCGACCGGTGTCGGCCCGAGCGCCAGGACAATGTGGTCACGTTCGGCATCGTCGGGCGGCGCGGAAAGCGGCCTGCTCCTTTCAACGGGCGGTATGGCAGGGCGCGGTCGAAAAAGGTCCGGCTCGGCGAGCGGCCGTAGCGCCTCGACAACGTCGTCAGGCCTCGTCACGATCATCGCTCCGTCCTTGAGCAGCCCGTTCGTTCCTTCACAGCGCGGATCGAGCGGCGAGCCGGGAACGGCAAAGACGAGCCTGCCGAACTCGCCGGCAAGGCGCGCGGTGATCAGTGAACCGGATCTCGTTGCCGCCTCGACGACCACGACGCCGAGCGAGATGCCGGCGATAAGACGATTACGCCGTGGAAAGTCGCGAGCTCGCGGCTCCCAGCCGAATGGCATTTCGCTGACGGCAAGCCCGTTCCCATCCCAGATATCATTGAGCAGCCCGATATTTTCGGGTGGGTAGGGCTGATCGAGCCCGCCCGCCATGGCAGCGATCGTGCCGGTCGCAAGGCTGGCGCGATGCGCTGCCGTATCGATGCCGCGCGCCAGACCGGAGACGACGGCATAACCGGCCTCGCCGCAGATGCGTGCGATCATCGCGGTGAACTTCGCGCCGCTGATCGAGGCATTTCGTGAGCCGACTATACCGATGGCCGGTCTCGTTGCGGTTGACATGCTGCCCTTGACCGCAAGCAGCGGCGGCGCACCGTCTATCTCTCGAAGGGCAGGGGGATAGTCCGGTTCGCCGATGCCGACGAAGCGTGCGCCGAAGCGATGTGCCGCTTCCAGCTCCCGCAACGCATCCCGCTCGTCGGCTATGCGGACGGCGCGCGTCGAACCGCCGCGCTGCGAAAGCTCCGGCAGCATGGCAAGTGCCGCCTCTGCGGAACCGTAGTGATTGATGAGGTCGCGAAAGGTGGACGGGCCGACATTGTCGGAGCGGATGAGCCTGAGCCAGGCGATCCTCTGTTTTTCGGTCAGCGCAACTCCATTCCGTTTTGCGCTGCCTGTGTCCATTACCCCTTCGCTCCGATCTTGCTTTCTGTCCCGGTGGTGAGCCGGGCGATGTTGGCCCTGTGCTTGTACCAGGAGATGATGGTCATCAGCGCCATGGCGGCCGCGATCTTATCGACGCCCAATATCCATAATACAACCGGGATGACAAGGGTTGCAACCAGTGCGGAAAGCGAGGAGTAACGGGTGGTAAAGGCAATGACCAGCCAGATGATGGCGAAGATCAGAGCCATCAGCGGTGCAAGGCCGAGCAGAATGCCGAGATAGGTCGCCACACCCTTGCCGCCCTTGAAGCCGATCCAGACCGGGAAGATGTGGCCGATGAAGGCGGCAAAGCCGGCGAGAACGGCAGCATCTTCACCGAAGAAATGCCCGACGATCAGAACGGCAGCCGTGCCCTTGAAGGCGTCGAGCAGCAGCGTGGCAGCAGCG
The DNA here is from genome assembly GCF_014207095.1 of Martinezella lusitana. Taxonomy (GTDB): domain Bacteria; phylum Pseudomonadota; class Alphaproteobacteria; order Rhizobiales; family Rhizobiaceae; genus Rhizobium; species Rhizobium lusitanum_B. The sequence continues at coordinate 734,912 of NZ_JACHBG010000001.1, forward strand.
AGGCCCTTGTTGCCGGTGCGCAGCACATTGGTCGCGCCGATATTTCCCGAGCCGATATTGCGCACGTCGCCGAGGCCGGCCATGCGCGTCAGCAGCAGGCCGAAAGGGATCGAGCCGAGCAGGTAGCCGATGACGAGGGCGGCCAGCGCGGTCTGCGGTGTAAGCTGCCAAGTCCAGAAATCCGCCATCACGTCTTATTCTCCGTAAAGCCTTGGGGCCGCCCTAGAGACTATGAACCAGCTTGCCGGCGACATAGGTTGCAACCGCCCGGCCGCTCATTCTCGCATCTTCAAAGGGTGTATTCTTCGAGCGCGACAGAAGCATGTCTTTGGCGACAAGCCAAGGCTCATCAATGTCGACGAGCGCAACATCGGCCTTGGCGCCGGGCTTCAGCGTGCCGGCGTCGAGCCCGAAGATCTGTGCCGGCCGAGTCGACAGCGCATCGATGAGCCGCATCAGGCTGACCTCGCCGCTGTGATAGAGGCGCAGCGCCGCCGGAAGCAGCGTCTCGAGCCCGACGGCACCGTCTTCCGCTTCGCTGAACGGCAGGCGTTTCGTGTCGACGTCCTGCGGATCATGCGAGGAGACAATGATATCGATCGTGCCGTCGGCCAGCGCCTCGATCATGCCCGTGCGATCATCCTCGGAGCGCAGCGGTGGATAGAGCTTGAAGAAGGTCCGGTACTCGCCGATGTCGTTCTCGTTGAGCGCGAGATTGTTGATCGAGATACCGCAGGTGACTTTGGCACCGCGCGAGCGGGCGAGGCGGATGGATTCGGCCGATTCCGGCACCGAGATCATCGCCGCATGATAATGACTGCGCGTCAGTGTCGCGATGCGGAGGTCTCGCTCCAGCGGGATCAGCTCGGCCTCCTTGGGAATACCCGAAAGGCCGAGCCAGCTTGCGAGCAGGCCTTCATGCATGACGCCGTTGGCGCCGAGATATTTGTCGCGCGTCTCGCAGGAGATGACGGCGCCGAATTCGCGCGCATAGGTCATCAAACGACGCAGCACCTGGCTATCGTGGATGCTGGAATGCGCATCGGTGAACAAGACGGCGCCGGCTTCGCGCAGCAGGCCGATCTCCGTCATCTCTTCGCCGGCGAGACCCTTCGTCAGAGCTGCGGCCGGATAGACATTGACGATAGCCGTGTCGCGCGCCGTCTTTTTGACGAATTCGACGAGGGCGATATCGTCGATGACCGGATCGGTATCCGGCATCATGATGAAAGAGGTGACCCCACCAGCCGCTGCCGCACGGCTTGCGGAGGCGATGGTTTCGCGATGCTCGCCGCCGGGTTCGCCGACATGCACGCGGGCATCCACCAGGCCCGGGATGGCGAAGAGGCCATTGCAATCGCGAACGGTCGCGCCCTTGGGAACGCCGTGGTTTTTCGCATCCTTGCCAGAGGCGACGATCACGCCGTCTTCGACGACGATCGTGCCGACCTCATCGAGATTGCGAGAAGGGTCGATGATGCGGACGTTCTGGAAGACGATCGAATTGCTCATACGCCTGATACCTCGGTACGCGGTCCCTGGTTCTGTGAAACGAGCAGGGTCTCCATGACAGCCATGCGGACGGCGACGCCCATTTCCACCTGTTCGGCGATAACGCTTTGCGGGCCGTCGGCCACTTCGGAAGCGATTTCCACGCCGCGGTTCATCGGACCGGGATGCATGACGAGCGCATCCTCCTTGGCGGCCTTCAGGGTCTCGGCGTCGAGTCCGTAGAAGTGATAGTATTCCCGCACCGAAGGCACGAAGGCGCCGGACATGCGTTCGCGCTGCAGCCGCAGCATCATCACGACATCGGCATCCTTCAGCCCTTCCTGCATCGAATGGAAGACTTCGACGCCCATGTCGGCGATGCCGGCCGGCAGCAGCGTGGCGGGCGCGACGACGCGGACGCGTGCGCCCATGGCGTTGAGAAGCAGGATGTTGGAGCGGGCAACGCGCGAGTGCAGCACGTCACCGCAGATCGCGACGATGATGCGCGAAAGCTTGCCCTTGGCGCGGCGGATCGTCAGCGCGTCGAGGAGCGCTTGGGTCGGATGCTCGTGCTGCCCGTCGCCGGCATTGACCACGGAGCAGGAGACTTTCTGTGCGAGCAGGGCGGCGGCGCCTGCACTCGAATGGCGGATGACAAGCACGTCAGGCCGCATGGCATTGAGTGTCATCGCCGTATCGATCAGCGTCTCGCCCTTTTTGACCGAGGAGTTGCCGACCGACATGTTCATCACATCGGCGCCAAGCCGTTTGCCGGCCAGCTCGAAGGAAGACTGCGTGCGCGTCGAAGCCTCGAAGAAAAGATTGATCTGTGTCAGCCCGCGAAGCGTCGATGTCTTTTTTTCGCGCTGGCGGCTGATCTTTACGGCCTCGTCGGCCTTGTCGAGAAGATAGGTGATATCCTGCTCGGTGAGGCCCTTGATGCCGATGAGGTGGCGGTGGGGAAAGAAGACCATGAACCTGCCCTCTGGATGTCGTCAGGGGGTCTATAAAGAGGGAGTGCGCATGGAGCAAGCGTGGGCTTGCGATGCGCTTGCTTGTTCCCCATGCAATTTCGCCCGAATCCCGCGGCAGCAGCTATGCTGTTAGGAGACGTAACTTCCAGTTTCCTTTTGCAACCTACTTGCTCTACAAGCGATTCATGACCCAACAGACCCGGACTGACGACCCATTTGCCGACCTGAACCAGCCGAGCCTCTGGTCCGGCATCAATGCCTATCGTTCCGATCCGCTGATCGTCGATCTGACCTCCGCATTGCCGCGTTCGATACGGGAAGACCTGGAGCAGATGGGGCGTTTCGTGACCTCGCATGAGGCGCAGGAACTGGCTCGCATGGCAAATCAGGGCGCCCCGCAACTGCGCACCCATGGCCCGCGCGGCGAGCGTCTGGATGTCGTCGAGTTTCACCCGGCCTGGCATGCGCTGATGCGCCGCTCCATGGCGTCCGGCCTGCATTCCTCGATCTGGGATGCGCAGGCGGACCCCGAAGCGAAGGGACAGTCGCACAAGGTGCGCGCTGCACGCTTCTATCTGACGGCGCAGCTCGAATGCGGCCATCTTTGCCCGCTGACAATGACCAGTGCCTCCGTGGCGGCGATGATGGCGTCGCCGGCTGTGCAGAAGGATTGGGCGCCAAGAATTCTTTCGCGCAAATATGATTCCTCCAACAAGCCGGCCATGCAGAAGACTGCCGTCACCATCGGCATGGGCATGACGGAAAAGCAGGGCGGCACCGATGTGCGTGCCAACCGGACGACCGCCGATAAGGTCAGCGACGGCATCTACCGGCTTTCGGGCCATAAATGGTTCATGTCGGCGCCGATGAGCGATGCCTTCATCATGCTTGCCCAGACCAAGGACGGCATGGGCTGCTTCCTCGTGCCGCGGCTGCTCGAGGATGGCTCCGCCAACGGCCTGCATTTCCAGAGGCTGAAGGACAAGCTCGGCAACCGGTCGAATGCTTCCTCGGAAGTCGAGTTCACCGATACGTTCGGCTTCCTGCTCGGCGCGCCCGATGGCGGCATCCGCACCATCCTCGACATGGTGACGCTGACGCGGCTCGACTGCGCGCTGGCCTCTGCCGGTATCATGCGCGCTTCGCTTGCCGAAGCCGTTCATCATGCCCGCGGCCGCAGCGTCTTCGGCAAGATGCTGGTCAGCCAGCCGATCATGACGCGCGTGCTCGCCGATATGGCGCTCGACGTCGCGGCGGCAACTGCGCTTGCCTTCCGCCTGGCCGAAGCATTCGACAAGGCGAGCGGCAGCAGCGAAGACGCCGCCTATGCCCGCGTCATGACGCCGGTCGCCAAATACTGGTGCTGCAAGATCGCGCCAGCGTTGATCTATGAAGCCATGGAATGCATCGGCGGCAGCGGCTATATCGAGGAGCGTCCGATCGCCCGTCATTACCGCGAGGCTCCCGTAAACGCGATATGGGAGGGCTCCGGCAATGTCATGGCGCTCGATGTGCTGCGCGTGTTGAATCGGGGCCGGGATCTCTTCGAAACCGTCTTTGCCGGTCTTGCCCGCGATCTCGGCCCGGCCGGCAAGAAGACCATCGAAGTCCTGCGCGCGGCTATGGCGCTTTGCGAACAGGATGAGGGCGCTGCCCGCCTGCTGGTCGAACAGATGGCGCTCGCGGCCGGTGCCGCCGAGCTTTACCGCCTGGGTGCCGGCAAGATCGCCGATGCGTTTATAGAAACCCGATTGGCCGGTGGCTGGCGCGCGACCTACGGCATGCTCGATGCGCGTTTCGACGCCAGCTACATCGTCGATCTTCTTTATCCGCCGGCGACATAAACATGGTTTCCATTCGAAACGTTCGTCCCGAAGATATCGATCAGCTCTATGCCATCTCGCTTTCGACCGGCGATGCCGGCAAGGATGCGACGCCGCTCCATCGCGACGGCCGTCTGATCGGACATATCTATTCCGCACCTTACGCCATGCTGCTTCCCGAGCTGGTTTTCGTTGCCGAGGATGAGCAGGGTGTTTTCGGCTATATCGCCGGCGTTTTCGACACGATCGCGTTCGATGAGCAGCTTGAGCGCGAATGGTGGCCGGCTCTGCGCCGACGCTATGAGGATGCGACAGGCGATCCGGCGCTCTGGGATGCCGATCAACAGCGGATATCGGCGATCCATCATCCGAAGCATACGCCCGCGATCCTCGTCGAGCGATATCCGGCCCATATACATATGAATCTGCTGCCGCGTGCCCAGGGCAAAGGTGTGGGAACGGCGCTGCTGGACCGCTGGATGGAAAACGCCCGCGCCAACGGCATAAAAGGCATTCACCTTGGCGCCAACACCAGCAATCATGGCGGCATCCGCTTCTGGTCGTCGCGTGGTTTCGTGCCCGTCGAGCTGCCGCCAGGGGTGGCTTCTGAAACGACCGTATGGTTTGGTCAGTTTCTCTAATCTGTGGATTCGCCGGTTTAGGCGATATCGCCACCCTTCGCTTTGTTGTTCAGGCGGGCTCCACTTGCTAATCACCGATCGGTGACAGATTGGAGGCGAGTCGATGGCCGTTACAAATGCAGCCGTTAAAATCCCGTTTGAGGCACCTGCTCCGGAAAAGCGGGCGCGCAACCGCGCCGCGACCGAGCAGGCGATCCTCGATGCCGCCAAGCGGCTTCTGGCGGAGGAGGGCTTCCAGAATTTCGGCATCAATGCCGTGGCCCGCGGCGCCGGCTGCGACAAGCAGCTGATCTATCGCTACTACGGCGGCCTCAACGGTCTTGTGGAGGCCATCGGCACTGATCTTGGCAGTTGGGTGGCGGATCGTATCCCCGACGATACCGGCGGCATGTTCCTTCTGACTTACGGCGACCTGATGGAGCGGCTTTCGATGCTGTTTCTCGATGCCCTGCGTGCCGATCCCCTGATGCGCCGTATCGTCGCCTGGGAGGTCTCGGAAAGCAGCGAGCAGGTGCGTCGCCTGTCGGAAGCGCGCTCCAAGGCGCTGGCCGGCTGGATCGAGCGCATGCGCGGCTCGCTGGTGCCGCCCAAGGGCGTCGATGCTCAGGCGGTCAATGCCATGATTTTCGCAGCTATTCAGCACATCGTGCTCGCCTCGGCCGTCAGCGACCAATGCGCTGGTCTGGCGTTGAAAAACAGCAAGGACTGGGAAAAGGCGGCTATCGCCCTGAAGCGGATCGTGCGCGGCGTCTACGGCTGACGCCGCCCTTGGGGGAGGGATATCCACAAGCCGGCTCCGCCGTTAACCTTAACAAATGGTTTACGTTGCGCCCTAGCGGTTAACTCGTCAGTGTTAGGAGACGATTAGTTAACCATCAAGCGTGCAGCCATGGGGTCGAAACCCGCAAAATTAGTGTTTCTGGTTACGGCGATGATGTTCTTCGCCGTGCTCGCACTAGATATAACGCTGCCCGCAATGGTGTTGAGCGCTATGGCGCTGTCGAACTGGCTCGTCCTTTCGACTGGCACGACGCAATTTCAGCGTCGAAGAGGTACCGCATGAAGTGGTTGTTGATTTGCTGGGCCGCCCCGGTCTCGTTCCTCGGGGCATGGTATTACCTGTCGTATTACGACATGAGCTTCGGCATCTTCATGCTGACGCGACAGGGGCACGATCTGGTGTTCGACATCTACGGCAAGATTCTCGGAATTCCACCTGAGACCATCCCGCCGCTCGTTGCCCGCGCCATCGCTTTCGACAGCGTATTGGTTTTCGCGATCTACGGTTTTCGCCGCCGCGCTGCCATCATCGCATGGTGGAAGCGCCGTCAGGAGGCGTCGGGATCGAGCAAGGTCGCTCTGCCGAGCGCCGACAGCCTGTCCAACGCTCCTTGAAGAATGAAGCTCGCCGCCGCCGAGTCGATGCGCTCGGCGCGCTTGGCCCGCGAAACGTCCATTTCCAGCAGCGCCCGCTCGGCCGCAACGGTCGACAGCCGCTCGTCCCAGAAGACGAAGGGCAGGGCGGTCTTTTCCGACATGCTGCGCACGAAGGCGCGCGTTGCCTGCACGCGCGGTCCGGCGGAGCCATCCATGTTCATCGGAAGCCCTATGACGAAGGCCGCGACCTTTTCCTTTTCGGCGAAGGCGAGCAGCGTTTCGGCGTCCTGCGTGAACTTTACCCGCTTGATGACCGGACGAGGTGTTGCAAAACGCCGCCCGAGATCGGACATCGCAAGCCCGATCGTCTTCGTGCCGAGATCGAGGCCTGCTATCGGCTGACCGGGCAGGAGCATCACGGCTAGGTCTTCGATGGTCAGCGTCGTCATCGGGGGTCTCGCTCTCGTCAAAACAAATTGAAGTCAAAGCCGCTTTTCTTTGTCGCGGTTTGGGATATCTCCTAGAGCATTTCCAGCAAAAGCGCACAGCGGTTTTGCGTCCGGAGATGCGGGAGAGCAAATATCAGGAGCGTTTCCACCGGAAATGCTCCGGACACCGGCATTCCATTTCAAATCAAGTACTAAGGAGAAATCCAATGAAGATCACCTGGCTCGGCCATTCCGCTTTTCGCATCGAAACCGCCAAGGCGAAAATACTGATCGATCCTTTCCTGACTTACAATTCCTCCTTTGCGGCTGCTGGTCTCAACAACAAGGACGTTACCGAAGGTATCACTCATATTCTGCTGACGCACGGCCATGCCGACCATGTCGGTGACGCCGTTCAGATCGCCAAGGATACGGGCGCGGTCGTTCTCGCCAATGCCGATCTGGCTTCCTGGCTCAGCACCAAGGGTGTCGAGAAGTTGGAAATGGGCAATACCGGCGGCACCGTCGGCCTTGGCAGCTTTTCGGCCACCTTCACCAATGCGCTGCATTCCTCAGCCCAGATCACCGAGGACGGCGTTTCCCATGCGCTCGGCAACGCGAACGGCCTGATGCTGCATTTCGACGATGAACCGACACTGTTCCATATGGGCGATACCGACATCTTCTTGGATATGGCTCTCATCAACGAGCTGCATCAGCCCGATATCGGCATCGTGCCGATCGGCGACCGGTTCACCATGGGCGGCGCCGTGGCTGCGCTCGCCTGCCAGCGCTTCTTCAACTTCAAGACCGCCATTCCCTGCCACTACGGCACGTTCCCGATCATCGATGCGACGCCGGAAAAGTTCATCGCCGGGCTGGAAGGCTCCAAAACTGCGGTTGCGGCGCCGAAGGCTGGTGAGAGCGTTTCTGCTTAACGATACCCGTTGCGTATGGCGGGCATGGCCTTTATAGCGAGTGTGAAAAATACCTACTCGCAATGTAGGTAAAACCTACCTCGGAGAATGCCATGTCCGTCGATCTCGCCACTGTCAAACGCGTCGCCCATCTTGCCCGCATCGCCGTCAATGAAGACGAAGCGCAGCGGATGATGGGTGAGCTGAACGGCATTCTGGGCTTCGTCGAGCAACTCTCCGAAGTGAATGTCGATGGCGTCGAAGCCATGACCTCGGTCACGCCGATGGCAATGAAGAAGCGCACCGACGAGGTGACCGACGGCAACAAGGCCGTCGACATCGTCGCCAACGCGCCGATTACCGATCAGAATTTCTTCCTGGTGCCCAAAGTCGTCGAATAACGGTTCCTTCGAGCCTTTCCGACCCGTTGCCCAATTCCAGATCTGAAGCGAAACAAAATGAGCGAACTGACCAGCCTGACCATTGCCGAAGCCCGCGACAAGCTGCGCGCCAAGCAAATCACTGCCACCGAACTGACCGAAGCCTATATCTCGGCGATCGATACGGCCAACGGTCAGATCAATGCCTATATCGCCGTCACGCCTGACAAGGCGCGCGAGATGGCCAAGGCCTCGGATGCGCGCCTCGCCGCCGGCAATGCCGGTGCGCTCGAAGGCATTCCGCTCGGGATCAAGGACCTGTTCGGCACCGAAGGCATCCATACCCAGGCCTGCAGCCACATTCTCGATGGCTTCAAGCCGCGTTATGAATCCACCGTCACGCAGAACCTCTGGAACGACGGCGCCGTCATGCTGGGCAAGCTCAACATGGACGAGTTCGCCATGGGCTCCTCCAACGAGACCTCCTATTACGGTCCTGTGATCAACCCCTGGCGTGCCGAAGGCTCCAATCAGCAGCTCGTTCCGGGCGGTTCGTCTGGCGGCTCGGCCGCTGCCGTTGCCGCGCATCTCTGCGCCGGCGCGACGGCCACCGATACCGGCGGCTCCATCCGCCAGCCGGCCGCCTTCACCGGCACTGTCGGCATCAAGCCGACCTATGGCCGCTGCTCGCGCTGGGGTGTCGTCGCCTTCGCCTCGTCGCTCGATCAGGCCGGCCCGATCGCTCGCGACGTTCGCGATGCCGCCATCCTGCTGAAGTCGATGGCAAGCGTCGACGTGAAGGACACGACCTCGGTCGACCTGCCGGTGCCGGATTACGAAGCCTCGCTCGGCCAGTCGCTGAAGGGCATGAAGATCGGCATTCCGAACGAATACCGCGTCGACGGCATGCCGGAAGAGATCGAAACGCTCTGGCAGCAGGGCATCGCCTGGTTGAAGGATGCCGGCGCCGAGATCATCAATATCTCGCTGCCGCACACGAAATATGCGCTGCCGGCCTATTATATCGTCGCACCCGCCGAAGCATCCTCGAACCTTGCCCGCTATGACGGCGTTCGTTACGGCCTGCGCGTCGACGGCAACAATATCGTCGACATGTATGAGAAGACGCGCGCTGCCGGCTTCGGCCAGGAAGTAAAGCGCCGCATCATGATCGGCACCTATGTTCTGTCGGCCGGCTACTACGATGCCTACTACCTGCGCGCCCAGAAGGTTCGCACGCTGATCAAGCGCGATTTCGAACTTGCCTTCAATGCCGGCGTCGACGCGATCCTGACACCCGCCACGCCGTCTTCGGCCTTCGGCGTTGCCGACGAGGATCTCGCCTCCGATCCGGTGAAGATGTACCTCAACGACATCTTCACGGTGACGGTCAACATGGCCGGCTTGCCCGGCATCGCCGTCCCCGCCGGCCTCGACTCGAAGGGGCTGCCGCTCGGCCTGCAGCTCATCGGCAAGCCGTTCGAAGAGGAAACCCTCTTCAAGACCGCCCACGTCATCGAACAGGCCGCCGGCAAGTTCACGCCGGCGAAGTGGTGGTAAGCTGACGATCCACGGCGGCACGAGCGGTTTGACAAGCGACCTCGTAGTGCTTCGCAACGTTTGACACCAACTCTAAGAAGGGCCGTTCGGGCAAATCCGGGCGGCCCTTTTTGCAAGTGCCGATATTCCGCCCAGGCGCCATCACACTTTAGACCGAAATACGATCATAAATTGCAGCGAGCCGCTTGGTCTCGTCCCCTGCAACCGAATCGGAAGGTCTCTTCATGCTCAAGCAAGTCACGGCGATCCTGCTCCTTGGCGCGTCTTTTCCAGCGATTTCGCTGGCGGCTGACAATGGGGCTATTCGATCCATAACCCTGTCTTCGGGCGGTCTGGCCCAGGTTTCGCGATCGGCCGATGTCAACAGCGACGGCGTGATCCGGATCGAGGTGCCGCTCGATCAAGTCGATGACATCCTGAAGAGCCTGGTGGTGAACGGGTCCGTCGGCTCGGTGGCCGGCATGGCGCTGGCGGGTCCGCAGCCCTTGCAGGAAACCTTCAAAGGCCTGCCGTTCAGTCTGGAAGCGCTCTCGTCCGTGCCGTCGCTTCTGACGTCGATGCAGGGTGCTAAAGTATCGGTCACCAGCGATGGCAAGACCGTTGAAGGAAGTGTTCTCGGGATAGAGGCGAGGAAGGTCGACGAGAAGGCAACGGCTTACCTGCTGACCGTCATCGACAAGAATGGCGCGGTGGAGACGCTGCTGCTCGGCGAGGACGCATCAGTCCGGTTTGACGACCCGGACACAAGAGCAAAACTCGCAAAGGCGACGGCAGCCATTGCCCGCGGCAAGAACGACCGCACCCGCGCCATCGATATCAGGGTGAATGGAGCGAAGAACAGCGGCGACATAGGCCTCACCTATGTCGTGCCGTCCCCCATATGGAAAACGGCCTATAAGGTTGTCATCGACGGAAAAGACAAGGCACGCCTGCAGGCATGGACGGTGCTGGAAAATGCCAGCGGCGAGGATTGGAAGGGCATCAAGCTGACGCTGACCTCGGCCGAGCCGGTGACGTTGAGGCAGGGGCTGCATCAGCTCTATTGGAGGGAGAGGCAGGAGGTGCCCGTCAACACGGCGTCCAATAATGTCCTCGCTCCCGATAGTGGCGATCTGTCCAACAGGCGGCGTCTGGCTTCGAGCATGGAAATGCCTGCGCCAGCCGCGGGAGCGATGTATGCGGCGAAGAGAGTTGCGGATGCGCCGACCGTCGCAGCCGACGAATTGGCGCGGCCGGCAGAGCCAATGCAAGTTGCCGCTGGAACCCCAACCGCCGCGACGGAAAGCGATATCTCCGCGACGTTCGAACTTCCGGGAAAATACGACCTCGCCAATGGTGATACCTTGTCGGTGCCGATCATGGACGCGGATGTGGAAGCGGACATGGTGGACATGTATCGAGCCGGCAGCAGCGTGCGCAATCCCATCGCCGCAGTCATGTTGAAGAACACAACCGGGGTGAGCATGCCGGCGGGAATCCTGACACTATACGACAGCAAGGCCGGCTATATCGGCGACTCCCAACTCTCGGCGCTGCCGACGGGCGATACGCGCCTCGCCAGTTTTGCGACCGATCGCAAAGTATCGATCAGCGAACAGCAGACGCCAAAGGAGGAGATCGCCTCCCTGAAAGTTGCCGATGGCGTGATGAATGCCACCGTCAAATATCGCCAGACGACGACATACACCGTGTCAGGCGCGCTTGACGGCGAAAGGACCGTCATCATCGAACACCCGATCAGAGACGGCTGGTCGTTCTCCTCGGCTGAGAGCTTCGGCAAGACGGCAACGCACCAGCGGCTCAAGGCGGTCGTGCCGGCCGGCGCGGAAAAAGTGCTGACGGCGGTCGACGAGCAGCTGCAGAGCAACAGCTACGCCCTGGTCGATGTCGAGCCGGACATGCTGCTCGGATGGTCGGCCTCGACCAATGACAAGGCGCTCACGGACAAGCTGACGGAGCTAGCCGACGCGCGCAAAAGGCAGGTCACTGTCCAGAACGAACTGGCGAGCCTCGACAGCGAAATCGAGAAAACCGTCAACGAGCAGGAGCGGATAAGACGCAATCTCGGTGCCGTACCGGACAAAAGCGATCTGCAGAAGCGCTATTTGAAAGCTCTGGCGGATAGCGAGGATCAGATCGCCTCGATGAACGAAAGGCGCGATACGGTGCAACAGGAAAGCGATCGCAGGGGCGATCGGGTGACAGAGATCATCCGGACATTCTGATCGACGCGAGCGCACCTTTGCAAGAGCCGTAGGAGTAAATGAGAGCCGCCCGGTCGGGCGGCTCTCACGCTTTCGCTACCTGTTGTCCAGCTGCGATCGCACCAGCCGCAATCCCTTGTCGCTGATGCGGTAGGGGTGGCCGTCGGTTGATCTAATTGCCTTGAGGCGTTTCAGCCGGCGGAAGAGCTCGATGTCGAAGCCGGGATAGACCCAGCCGTCCCGCGTGTAGCAAAAGACGGTTTCGATCTTCTTGTTTTTGGTACGTTCGATTTCGATGCGCCCGCCTTGAGCGAGCAAGTGCAGGATGCGCTGTTCAGCGCGGGAAATGTCCATTGTTGTCTGAATCCGTAAAGCGCCCGAAAGGACGCATAAAAACGATCCGAAGCTTCCCTTAAGGGAAGTCGGGGCTTCGTTTTTTCAGGCCCGGCACGCAAGAAGACTTGCGGGCGAGGCCTTTACCGGGACAGACAAGAGGTGGACATAAAAACTCCGTTGAGGCGCCGTGTGTAAAACAGGTTGCGCCTGACAGTCAAGCTTCAACCATGTCGATCGGTGGTGCCGTGGCGCAGGCCCCGGAATCTCGTCGCTGGAAAAAGCGGCGTCCAGGTGCTTTACTACTCGAAATGGCGAGGGGTTGATGATCCACATTCGCAATGCCCATGAGGGTGAAACCGATGTGTTGGCGAGTATAGGCCTGCGCTCTTGGCAGAAGGCCATGGGCGCGATTGGCGGCACGGGCGAACTGCTGGAAAGCGCAAGCGAGGCCTTTTCGAATTTCACCCGCAATCTCTGGCTGACGATCACTGTCATCGAGCTAAATGGCGAGGCGGCAGGATGGGCCGCTCGCGAGGCACTGGACGAGGCAATTTCCGATTTCTGGATCGATCCGGATTTCGAAAGGCGCGGCCTTGGCTCTGCGCTTCTGGCGCGGATTGAGCAGGATGTGCGCGAGCAGGGGCTGGAAAAAGTTTCCCTGCAGAGCCATGCCGGAAATGCGGATGCCATCGCCTTCTTCAAGGCGCGTGGTTATGGCATCCACTGGCTGTCCATCGTCTATTCCCCGAAGCTTGATAGCGATGTCCCGACGGTCGGGCTTTCGAAATGGCTGGTCGAGGAGGGCGACGGCGCTTACGGACCGGGCATATAGCGCGCCGGTGACGCCGAAAGCCTTGCGCCGCCTCGCCAATTGCTCTACCTCACAAAGTTCAGAAGAACAGCATTTCAAGAGCTTCCAATGACCCTTGTCGACGTCCGTACGCCAGATCCGAAACGCTTCATCCCCGGTGCCACCGGCGATTGGGAAATCGTTATCGGCATGGAAGTCCATGCCCAGGTGCTGAGCAATTCCAAGCTCTTCTCCGGCGCCTCGACCGAGTTCGGCAAGCCGCAGAATTCCAACGTCTCGCTCATCGATGCCGCCATGCCCGGCATGCTGCCCGTCATCAATGAGGAATGCGTCAAGCAGGCTGTGCGCACCGGCCTCGGCCTGAAGGCGCAGATCAACAATCGTTCGATCTTCGACCGCAAGAACTATTTCTATCCCGACCTGCCGCAGGGCTACCAGATCTCGCAGTTCAAGGATCCGATTATCGGCGAAGGCAAGATCGTTATATCCCTTGGCCCGGACCGTCAGGGCCAGTTTGAAGACATCGAAATCGGCATCGAGCGCCTGCATCTGGAGCAGGATGCCGGCAAGTCGTTGCACGACCAGCACACCACCATGTCCTATGTCGACCTCAACCGCTCCGGCGTCGCGCTGATGGAAATCGTTTCCAAGCCGGATATCCGCTCGGCTGACGAGGCCAAGGCCTACATGACCAAGCTGCGCTCGATCGTGCGCTACTTGGGCACCTGCGATGGCAACATGGATGAAGGCTCGATGCGTGCCGACGTCAACGTTTCGGTCCGCCGTCCGGGCGGCGAATTCGGCACGCGCTGCGAAATCAAGAACGTCAACTCCATCCGCTTCATCGGTCAGGCGATCGAATATGAAGCGCGCCGTCAGATCGGCATTCTGGAAGACGGCGGCACGATCGACCAGGAAACCCGCCTGTTCGATCCGAACAAGGGCGAGACGCGTTCGCTGCGCACCAAGGAAGATGCGCATGACTATCGCTATTTCCCCGATCCGGATCTGCTGCCGCTCGAGTTCGATGATGCTTTCGTTGCGGAACTTGCCCAGCATCTGCCGGAATTGCCCGACGACAAGAAGGAGCGTTTCGTCCGCGAGCTTGGCCTCTCGATCTACGACGCTTCCGTTCTGGTGTCGGAAAAGGCGATCGCCGACTATTTCGAATCAGTTGCCGCCGGGCGCGATGGCAAGATGGCTGCCAACTGGGTCATCAACGACCTGCTAGGCGCCTTGAACAAATCGGGCAAAGATATTGAAGAGACTCCGGTTTCTCCCGCTCAGCTCGGCGCGATCATCGATCTCATCAAGGCCGAAACCATCTCAGGCAAGATCGCCAAGGATCTGTTTGAGATCATCCTCGCAGAGGGCGGCGACCCCGCCGAAATCGTCGAAGCCCGCGGCATGAAGCAGGTCACCGACACCGGCGCGATCGAAAAGGCCGTCGATGAGATCATCGCCGCCAATCCGGACCAGGTCGCCAAGGTCAAGGCCAAGCCGACGCTTGCCGGCTGGTTCGTCGGCCAGGTCATGAAGTCGACGGGCGGCAAGGCCAACCCGCAGGCCGTGCAGGCGCTGGTCAAGGCCAAGCTCGGCATCGAAGAGGAATAGTCGGTGTTCTTCGTGCGCACCGCCAGCGAGCAGGACCTGGAAAAGGTCCGTGCTCTGCTGGGCGAGACCTGGCATGCAACCTACGACTGGATCTACGGTCCAGACAAGGTGAGCGAGCTGCACGCCTCATGGCACTCGCAGGCTTCGCTGAAAGCACGGCTGGCGAACAAGAACTCCGAATTTCTGGTTGCCGATGACGGCCGGACGATCGGCGGCATGGGCTATGCCGCCATGTCCAAGGAGATGACCAAGACGGTCATGCTCCATATGCTCTATGTCAGCCCACGCCATCAACGGCAGGGTATTGGCCGCGATATCTTCTCCGAGCTGGAAACCTGCTTCCCGGACGCCGAGATCATGCGTCTGGAGGTCGAACCGCAGAACGAGGCGGCCATCGCCTTCTACAAGGCGCATGGCTTTGTCGAGGTCGGCAGAACGGAAAATTGCGGCGACGGGCAATCGGGCATTCCGGCGCTGATATTCGAGAAGCCGCTGGCTATGTGACAGCCGGCTGCCTTTGGCCCGCGTTGCCGGTCTTTTGGCTCATTGGCGCTGCTCTTATCGGTTAGGCCAACGCTTCAGTTTTCTCTGCTTTTTTATAGCGTGCATGGAATTTGACCATCAGCTCGAGAAGCTCTGGCTTTTGGTAGGTCAGGTCTGAATCCGCGATGCAAACGTGCTGCATATCCCCAGTCACTTGGCGGACGAGGTGCTTTGAGCTGCGCAGTTGCCCCGTAACGCGACGCCCTGGGGCCAATAACAACCAAACATGGTGGTCTGGTCGGCTCCAATCGAGCGCCTCGACAGGGATAACCCCACCTTCGGACAGGATTATCGCAACGACGAGCAAGAAAAAGCCCAGGAGTATGATGCCCAACATCTTGCCCAGGCTTCGGCGTGGCGCGGGGACGTCAATTTTCTCGATGTCGTCCCAAGGGACAAAATCTGAGCCCAATCGAGCATCCTTTATACCTTTCGGCGATATGATCAAAATTGCCTTTCGCGCCTGAAAGATAAGCTTTAGCAATGCCTTGACGGCGACGTACGCGGTCATCAGCGCAACTGATATCCACGCGATGCTTGTGACGATGTGGCTTCTTGAAAGAAAGGCTATAAAGACAAGCCCTACCGTGAAAAAGATATACGTTGCTGCCTCGGACCCCAACGCAGAATTGTCGTATTCGATCCTATACGTTTCGCTGGTCGACATGATTGCCTTTAAGTTCCTCCACGGAATAATGACGTAGGTACGATACATTGCCCTCACAAGGACTACTTATCCGCGAAGCGAAAGAATCCGATCTTACCTCCCTGATCGGCCTTTTCGCTGCGGACGCTATGGGTGGCCATGGCGATACGACCGATCCTTCCGCCTATGACGATTATCTGCGTGCCTTCCGAGCCATCACGGCATCGTCGGATCAGACGCTCTATGCCGCCGAGCTTGGCGGGGAGATCGTCGGTACGTTCCAGACGATCATCGTTACCTCGCTGCATGGGCGCGGTTCATCCGCGATGATTATCGAGTCGGTCCAGACGCGCACGGATCTGCGCGGGCAGGGGATTGGCGCCGCCATGATCAATTTCTGCATCGACGAGGCAAAAGGCCGCGGCATGAAGATGGTGCAATTGACCTCGAATGCGGTACGCAAGGATGCACACCGCTTCTATGAGAGACTGGGCTTCAAGCCGACCCATCTCGGCTTCAAGATGACATTGAAATGAACCGGTTTGCGTGCTGGAATCACTGGACAAGCCGGTCCGGTGGCGGCATAAGCAAACTATCGAATTCTGGTATCGCTCGCCCCTCAGCGGGTATCGAGGAAAAGACATGTGGAATTTCATCCTGCAAACCTTCACCTGGTGGAACGGTCAGACAATGGGTACGCGCTTTGCGACCTGGCGTTTTGGCAAGCGCGTTGGCGAGGATGAATTCGGCAATGTCTATTACGAAGGCGGCATGTCTTCCTATGGGCTTCCGAAGCGCTGGGTAATCTACAAGGGCTATGCCGAAGCTTCGGCCATTCCTCCGGGCTGGCACGGCTGGATGCATCACCGCACCGACGTTCCGCCGACCAAGGACAACTACGTTGCCAAGGAATGGCAGAAGCAGCACCGCGCCAATCAGACCGGCACGCCGCAGGCTTACCGTCCGCCGGGCTCTTTGGCCGTTGCTGGCGAGCGTCCGCGCGTTACCGGCGACTATGACGCCTGGACCCCGGGCAACTAAGCACGAGGGGGCCGGCTCGTCCTTTGGCCACAATTTGGCTTTAGGCGCGACAATAGCCGGCTCTTGCTCGGCGCTTTGACCGAGACCAAGCGGAGATTGGCGGATATGACGTTTTTCACGCGGAGCGCTTCTTTGCGTGCGATGGCAGGAGCGGGCATAGTCCTTCTTGCCGGCATCATGTCTGCCCCCTCAGCCGAAGCGGCCCGCATCGCCAATCCCGTCGCCGTATTCTCAGGCCTCGACAAGATCACCGGCCGGATCACAACTTTCGATGTTTATGTCAATGAAACCGTGCAGTTCGGAGCGCTTCAGGTGACACCGCGCGCTTGTTATTCGCGAGACGATACCGAGCAGCAGAAGGTTGATGGCTTCGTCGAAGTCGACGAAATTACCCTTGATCGCCGCATCCGGCGTATCTTCACCGGCTGGATGTTTGCCGACAGCCCCGGCCTCAACGCCGTCGAGCACCCGATCTATGACGTCTGGCTGAAAGAGTGCAAGCAGAAGTCTGACGTCCCGGCGCCGGATTCTGCCGGCGCCAAGTGATCGGTTTCAGGATTTCCCTGTAAGAAATGATCGCCTGCAGAAGCCTTGCTCCTGCAGGCGATTTTTTACGATCTCTCGGGATTGGTCGCCGCGCTTCCGATCGCGTGCCGATCGCTGGCATCGGAGAGATCGAGGATAATCCTTGTGCCGTCTTTGGCCCTGTTGCGCAGGAAGCCGTTGTGACCCGGATAGGCCCTCAGGCTGCCTCTTTCGTGAAGTGTCTGGAGCCTGGAGCGGGAGATTGCCAACTCTGCCGCAAGCAGCCGGTCGAGCCGGAGATTCACAGAGAGTTCAGTGACCATCTCGATTTCCAGGACTGTCCAGCCGCTCGTTTCGCTCATTCTTTCCTTCGAGATGATCGCATCCGGCGGTTCGTCGATGCGTTTTGCCTTTCGCTTCAGCCCGTCGAGATCGAATTCCTGAACACGCACCCATTCGGGGTGGCTGTGCTGCAGTGCCTCCAGCGTGTCGGGGTCAAGGTCGCGAAGGTTTCGCCGCTCGAAGAGTGTTCGGTTCCAGGTCTTGCCGCAATCCATGCATTTGTAGATGAGCCAGGCGTCGAGCTTCCTGCCATTGGCGTTGAGCCTGACCTTGCCGCTCGATCTGAAGGGCTTGAAGCTGCCGCAGGTGCTGCAGGCGATCCACGGCTGCGGCGCCGTCTGGGGAGAAATGGTCCATCGGACCCGAAGAATATTGCACATACCGTCTTGGTCTTCCGTCTGGAAGTCCACCAAGCTGGCAGCGAGATAAGCCCATCAGGGCACGGTATGGCGATGTTGCGGGACGGCTGAAGAGCTGAGACAGCAATGGCTGCGCAAGGCGCGTTGTGACAATGCCAAACCGGTCTCAGGCCACCACCCGATGGACATAAGCATACGCCGGGCGAATCGTCGCCTCGACGCACTGGGTGAAACTGGATGAGACCGGTATTTACAAAGGCAAAGTGGAACCTCTACGTGCCAACGCTCTTCGCGGAGAGCGATAGCAAATAACAACCTGAGTTTGAAGCCCCTGAAGCTTCAGTCAGGGATTGTTTTCGATGTCGGTTTTGTCCTTGCGGCGAAACAGGCCGAGAATCTTGCGACCGACTGCTGCCAAGCCGATCAGGATGACGATCAGGCCTTTCTTCAACGCGAGGAGGGCGACGCCAAAACTCTTGAAAAAGCCGAGAACGACGGCAAGCAATCCAAGCTTGGCAGCCACCTTCACGCCAGCGCCGGCGGCGATCATCCCCGCCATGCTATAGGCTGCGATCTTGTCGCCATTGACGAAGTCCGCATAGCGTTTGCCGCTGTCGTATTGAACGGTGTTTATGACGTTCGGAATGGCGGTGTTGATCTGCTGCAGCTGATTGAGCCCGGCAATGAATTCGAGCTCCGTGACACCCTCACGCCCGAGAATACGTACCGAGTAGTTCAGCGTATGCTCACCGTTCTGATCCTTGCCGAAGATCAGGTCGCGAGCCCAATGCAGGGCATGGCTCGCTTTGTCGTAATGTGGCGGCTCGGCCCAGCCGACAAGCGTGATCGGATCGTAACCCTGCTGTTCGCGCTCCGGATTTTCCTCCTTGATGGCATCCTGGATCTGCTTCAGCAGCTCATTGTAGTCCGTCGAAGCTGCATCGTCGTCGGAGACGTGGCCGCTGGATTCATAATCGATCAGCGCCCCAGGATTGCTGGTCGACAGGCGAGTATTTTGCCGGAAAGATCATGCCAAGAATGGAGCTTGCGGCACTCTCGGGATTGCCCCAGAGCTGTACGAGCACCTTTCTCGCGTCATCCGGATTAAGATAGTAGAATTGATCCGAAACGTTCAGCGTTGCATTTGCCGAGGAAAGCTTGATCGCGCCTTGCTGGAAATTCAACTGCTTCAGCACCGTGCCCCGCGGTCCGGCCGGTGGCTCGGCGCCGAACATGTCGTGAAAGGACTTGGCATTGGCCTGTGTTGTGGCCGCCCACGCGGCGAGAACGGAGATTGCAAGATGTTTCTTCAATATTCTACCTCCGGCTGTCGAGGCGAACTTAGAGCGATCTCGATCGGAATCAATTCGCTCGCAGAAATATCAACCGTTTAAAAGCTCAGATTGGGCGATTCCATCGCCCTTTCGAGGATTTTTGCGTAGTCGTCCTTCGGCATGTCGATAGCGCCGAACGTCTTCAGATGTTCGGTCGTGAACTGAGTGTCGAGTAGTGTAAAGCCGCGTTGCCGCAGCCGCTCCACCAGATAGACGAGGCAGATCTTGGAAGCGTCCGTGCGGCGCGAGAACATGCTCTCGCCGAAGAAGGCAGAACCCAGCGAGACGCCGTAAAGCCCTCCGACCAGCTCATTGCCTTCCCAGGCCTCGACGGAATGCGCATGGCCAAGCTGATGTAGAATACCGTATAGCGAGCGGATCGTGTCGTTGATCCATGTGCTCGGCCGGCCGATCGTCTGTTCCGCGCAAGCCGCGATAACACCGTCGAAATCCGTATTGAAGCGGATGTCAAAGGGCTTCTGACGAATCTTCTTCGCCAGACTTTTGGATATGTGGAATGTATCGAGCGGGATGATGCCCCGCAGCTCCGGCTCAACCCAGAAGATCTCCGGATCGTCCGCCGATTCCGCCATCGGGAAAAGCCCGATGGAATAGGCGCGCAGCAAAATCTCCGGGGTAATGCCGGGACGTCTGCCGCGCGCTCCTGGCACAGGCTAGGCCGAAGTCTTGGCTAGGTAGTTTTCCAGCCAATGGATATCGTAATCGCCATTGGCGATATCCTGGTTGGAAACCAGATCCTGGAACAGCGGCAAGGTCGTCTTGATGCCGTCGACGACGAACTCATCAAGCGCACGGCGCAGACGCATCATGCACTCAACGCGGGTCCGGCCATGCACGATCAGCTTGCCGATCAAGCTGTCGTAGTAGGGCGGGATCCGGTAACCCTGATAGGCGCCGGAATCGATACGAACGCCAAGGCCGCCAGGCGCATGGAAGTGCGTTATCGTGCCGGGCGAGGGGACGAAGGTGCGGGCATCTTCGGCATTGATGCGGCATTCGATGGCGTGGCCTTGGAAATGCACTTCATCCTGCGTCACGGAAAGACCGCCACCGGAGGCGACGCGGATCTGCTCGTGCACGAGGTCGATACCGGTAATGGCCTCCGTGACCGGATGCTCGACCTGCAGTCGGGTGTTCATTTCGATGAAATAGAACTCGCCATTCTCATAGAGGAACTCGATGGTACCGGCGCCGCGATACTTCAGCTTCTTCATGGCGTTGGCGCAGATCTGGCCGATCTTCATGCGCTGTTCGACATTGAGAGCTGGGGAGTTTGCTTCTTCCCATACCTTCTGGTGACGGCGCTGCAGCGAGCAATCACGTTCGCCGAGATGGACGGCATTGCCTTCGCCGTCGCCGAACACTTGGATCTCGATGTGGCGCGGCTTGCCGAGGTATTTTTCCATGTAGACGGATTCGTTGCCAAAGGCGGCAGCAGCCTCCGTACGTGCCGTCGACCAGGCCTCGATCAGATCCTCTTCCTTGCGGGCGACCTTCATGCCGCGGCCGCCGCCGCCGGCGGTTGCCTTGATGAGAACGGGATAGCCGATCTCGCGCGCCGTCTTCAGCGCTTCCGCTTCCGTCTTCACTTCGCCGTCGGAACCCGGAACGACCGGAATGCCGAGCTGCTGCGCCGTGGTCTTGGCGGTGATCTTGTCACCCATCAGGCGGATATGTTCTGCCGTCGGGCCGATGAAGGTAATGCCGTGCGCCTCGAGAATGTCGGCGAACTTTGCATTTTCCGAAAGGAAACCATAGCCGGGATGCACGGCATCGGCGCCGGTGATCTCGCAGGCGGCAACGATCTGGTGGATGTTGAGATAGCTTTCGCGCGACGGCGGCGGGCCGATGCAAACGCTCTCATCCGCAAGCCGTACATGCATCGCGTCGGCATCGGCGGTGGAGTGCACCGCGACGCTCGCAATGCCGAGCTCCTTGCAGGCGCGCAGCACGCGCAGAGCGATCTCTCCGCGATTGGCTATGAGAATCTTCGAAATCATTGGCATGGGCTTACTCGATGACTACGAGGGCTTCGCCGTACTCGACAGGGCTTCCGTCCTGAACGACGATCTCGGTTACCGTGCCGGACTTCGGCGCAGGGATCTGGTTCATCGTCTTCATGGCTTCGATGATCAGAAGCGTCTGGCCTTCCTTGACGGTTGCGCCGACCTGAACGAACGAAGCTGCACCGGGAGCCGGCGCGAGGTAAGCCGTGCCGACCATCGGCGCGCTGACGACGTTATCCGGATTGCGGGTCTTGCCTGCCGGAGCCGCAGCAGCCGGCACCGCGGCAGCAGCTGCTGGAGCCGCATATGCAACGGGAGCTGCGATCGGCGCCTGAACATACTGCGTGTTGCCTGCGCGAGACACACGAATGCGCAGATCTTCCTGTTCGACTTCGATCTCGGTCAGATCCGTATCGTTGAGGATGTTGGCGAGATCGCGAATCAGCGCCTGGTCGATACCCGATTTCTTTTCAGCCATTGGATTTCTTGCCCTGTATTTTTGTTATTGGGTGATGGATTTCAGCGCTTGAAGCGCCAGGATGTAACTGTGAGGTCCGAAACCGCAGATCATGCCCTTTGCAGCAGGCGCGATCATCGATTTATGCCGGAACTCTTCGCGTGCGTGGATATTGGAGATGTGCACCTCTACCACGGGAATGGAAATGGCACGAATAGCATCGTGCAATGCGATCGACGTATGGCCATAAGCGCCCGGGTTGATGGCAACGCCGGCAGCCTTGTCGCCCGCCTCGTGCATCCAGTCGACCAGCACACCTTCGTGATTGCTCTGGCGGAAATCGATGATGAAGCCCAGGCTTTCGCCCGCCGCTTTGCAATCTGCCTCGATATCCTTGAGCGTCTTGCCGCCATAGATGCCCGGCTCGCGCTTGCCGAGAGCATTCAAATTGGGTCCGTTGAGGACAAAAATAGTTTGCGCCATCAGTGGTTCCGTCAAAGTACAGCGCAACCTATAGACTCCCGAGGCCTTGTAGGAAAGCCCCGGATCGTAGGTTGCGCGTCTCTAGATGTGGAAACGCCGCGATTTTGGCATTTTTGAGCCCTGCCAAAACAGGCGGAGCTGCTGCTGTACCTCGAATGCGGCGCCAGACGCTGGGATAGGAGCGTCAGCAGGAGGTCTTGCCGCAGCTGCGGACATTGGCGATCTTCTGCTTTATGGCCTCAAGCCCGATGGCGCCGGAAATGGTTTCGTTGCCAATGACATAGGCCGGGGTGCCGGTTACGTTGAGATCCGTGGCGAGCTGGTAGGTCGCCTTGATCATGTCGTTGTTCGGGCTCTTCGCCATTTCCCCGCGGAGCGCCGCTTCGGTGACGCCGAGAGATGTCCCTACTTCGATGGCGCT
Organism: Martinezella lusitana; assembly: GCF_014207095.1. Taxonomy (GTDB): domain Bacteria; phylum Pseudomonadota; class Alphaproteobacteria; order Rhizobiales; family Rhizobiaceae; genus Rhizobium; species Rhizobium lusitanum_B. The sequence continues at coordinate 757,646 of NZ_JACHBG010000001.1, forward strand.
GTCTTCCGACGCACGGCCGTCGCTGCTCAGCAGTTTGTGATGGAACTGCGCATATTTTTCCGGAGCGAGCTTGCGGAAGGCATCGGAAACCCGCGATGCGGCGACCGAATCCGCACCGAGGATCGGAAGCTCCTTCAGAACGAAGCGCACATCCTTGTCCTGCTTCAGCAGCTTGTCCATGTCGCCGAGCGCATGACGGCAGTAGGTGCAGTTATAGTCGAAGAACTCGACGACCGTGATGCTGCCCTGTGGGTTGCCGATCGCGACATCGTCCTTAGAGTTGAAGATGGCGTCCTTGTTCTGGGTGATGATCTGAGCCGATTGGGCGAGGCGGGCTTCATCCTGCTTCTTTTCGAGCGAGGCCTGCGCGTCCAGCAGCACTTCCGGATGTTCGACGAGGTATTGCTTGATGAATTCGCCGATTTCCTTCTTCTGCTGCTCGTCCAGCGCGGCGGCGGGCTGGATCGCGGCGAAGGATGCTGTGAGGGCAATCGCCGAAACCGTCAGCAGGCTCTTGAAAGAAAAGGTCATTGGGTCCTCGTTTGATTCATGCGGAGAGGTCATTCTCGGATGCGGCATACCATCGCCGGGTTAACATCGGCAAATATGGATCGCAATCTACGGCGCATGCTTATTTCCAGAAACAGGAATTTTCACGGCAAAGCCGCAGTCGCAGGATTGTGAACGCTCCAATATTGCGGCAAATGTCGCATGACGATCAGACCGAAGAGAGAATTGATCTTGTTTTCCCTATCCAAGCGCAGTGATGTCGAACCCTTCCACGCCATGGATGTGCTTGCCGAGGCGACCCGGCGGCGCCAGGCCGGACATCCTGTCATTTCGATGGCGGTCGGTCAGCCTTCCTATCCGGCGCCACAGGCGGCCCTGGAGGCGGCGCGTGCAGCCCTTGATCATGGCAGGATAGGTTATACGGATTCCCTTGGCACATTGGCGCTGCGTCAAGCGCTTTCCACACACTACAAGACGCGTCACGGACTATCGATCGATCCCAAACGCATCGCGGTCACGACCGGATCGTCGGCCGGCTTCAATCTCGCGTTCCTGACCCTGTTCGACGTCGGCGACAGCGTTGCCATCGCTCGCCCCGGCTATCCTGCCTATCGCAATATACTTGGCGCACTGGGCCTCGATGTCGTGGAAGTGCCGGTGACGGAGGAGACGCAGTTCACGCTGACGCCGGAAAGCCTCGAGGCTGCGCAGAGCGCCAGTGGCAAGCGGCTGAAGGGCGTGCTGCTGGCAAGCCCGGCCAACCCCACGGGCACCGTGACGGGCAGGGCGGCGCTCAAAGCTCTCGCGGATTACTGCGATGAACGCTCGATCGCCTTTATCTCCGATGAAATCTATCACGGGCTCACCTTTGTCGGCGAAGAGACGAGCGCGCTGGAGCTGACGGATGAAGCCATCGTCATCAACTCCTTCTCGAAATACTTCTGCATGACCGGCTGGCGTATCGGCTGGATGGTGTTGCCGGAGCGGCTGGTGCGGCCCGTCGAACGCGTTGCCCAGAGCCATTATATTTCCGCGCCGGAACTTTCCCAGATCGCTGCCGAGGCCGCGCTCGGAGCCGAAGCCGAACTCGATGTCTATCGTGAGAGCTATGGCCGCAACCGCGATTTCCTCATGCGTCGCCTGCCGGAAATCGGCTTTCACATCGCATCGCCGATGGATGGCGCTTTCTACGCCTACGTCGACGTCAGCCGCTTTACCAATGACAGCATGGTCTTTGCGCGCAAGATGCTCGCGGAAATCAATGTGGCCGCGACGCCTGGCCTCGATTTCGATCCCGTTGAAGGGCATCGGGTGATGCGGATTTCCTATGCCGGCTCGAATGCCGAGATTGAAGAAGCCACCGCGCGTATGGCCAACTGGCTGAAATAGAATCTCCGATCAATGGGTTGCGCCTGCCTGCGAAAGTGATTTCGCAGGCTGCGAACATCGTTTCCCGCGTGATCTCTAGACTGGAGCCGCCAGGCGTTCGTGGACGCGCTTAGCGCTCCATGCCGCTGCTTTGCGCGTTTCTGGACGGGAGGCTGCTGGGCGCTTTCTCCCGGAATTGCTCTCACCGATCTGCCGAAACGAAAATCCGGCCGCGTCGCCACGGCCGGATTACAATCAATCAGTCTCTATCTGCTGCTCTCAGAAGAAGCCGCGGCGCTGCCACCAGCCAGCCTTCTTGGGCTTGTTGGGTTCTCCGTCGGTGTCGCCACCCTCATTGGTGCGATTGGACGTGACGACCGGCGCAGAGGAAGCAACGTTCGACTCCCGGTTAGCACGTGCCGGCTTGGCTGCCTCCTCGGCAGCTTCAGGAGCAGCCGACTCGCTGGTGGTGTCCAGCGCCTGCACGATCTCGGCAACAGTCTCGGTTTCGACATCAGCCACGGCTGCTACTTCCGCAGCCGGCGTCTCAACCGGAGAGGTTTCGACAGCGGCAGCCTTCGGCTTCCGGCGGCTGCGGCCCTTGGCAGGCTTCACATCTTCCGTAACGGTGGCTGCGGTCTCGACTGCTGCCATGGCCGACTGGGCCTCGACGGCAGCTTCGCCTTCGGAAACGGCGATTTCCGCTACCGTGACGGCGACGTCATCTCCATCCTCTGCACTAGCTTCGACGGCTTCACCGGTTTCTGATTCGTCTTCGCTGCCGGCATCCTGTTCGCTGCCCTCGTTTTCACGATTGCGACGACCGCCCCGCTTGCCGCGACGACGGCGCTTACGCTTCTGCTGCGCGTCATCGTCGTTGCCGGATGCATTGGTGTCGGTGTCGGCATCATCGTCACCTTCGTCGCCATCTTCGGACGCGTCGGCAGTGGATGCGTCATCGGAGGAGGCGCCGGCCTGACCTTCATTGCCGCGGCCGCGGCGACGACGACGGCGCTTGCGCTTGCGGCCACCTTCATTGTTTTCGGAGCGGGCGGCAGGCTGCTGCTCGCTGCTTGCAGCCTTTTCTTCCAGCTCTTCGTCTTCTTCCTCGTCCGCCTCGATGACAATATCGTCATCATCGTCGTCCGGGATGGCCGCGAAGTTGAACAGGCTTTCGATCTTCACCGGATTGGCAACCGGCTCGCCACGATCGATCGCAAAATGCTGCGTGCCGACAGCCGTGTCGGCATCGATGACGATAGCGACGCCAAAGCGGTTCTCGTAGTCGATGATCGTCTGGCGCTTATGGTTGAGCAGATACAGCGCGATATCCGGCGTCGTGCGAACGGTGATGTCGTGCGTCGTGTTCTTGAGCAGATATTCTTCGATCCCACGCAGAACGTGCAACGCAACGGAAGACTGCGAGCGCACATGGCCGGTGCCGCCGCAATGCGAGCAGATCTGCGTGGTGCTTTCGAGAACCGATGCGCGGATACGCTGGCGCGACATTTCCAGAAGGCCGAAATGCGAGATGCGGCCGACCTGGATGCGGGCTCGGTCGTTCTTCAGGCATTCCTTCAGCTTCTTCTCGACAGCGCGGTTGTTGCGCTTCTCTTCCATGTCGATGAAGTCGATGACGATCAGGCCGGCAAGGTCGCGCAGACGAAGCTGACGTGCGATTTCCTCGGCTGCTTCCAGGTTTGTCTGGAGCGCGGTGTCCTCGATCGAATGTTCGCGGGTCGAACGGCCGGAGTTGACATCGATCGAAACCAGCGCTTCCGTCTGGTTCATGATCAGGTAGCCGCCGGAACGCAGCGTTACCTGCGGCTGCAGCATGCGGTCGAGCTGCGCCTCGATGCCCGAGCGCGAGAATATCGGGTGAATGTCGCGATAGGGCTGAACCACCTTGGCGTGGCTCGGCATCAGCATCTTCATGAAGTCCTTCGCTTCACGATAGCCTTCTTCGCCGGCAACGATGATTTCGCCGATATCCTTGTTGTAGAGGTCGCGGATCGAGCGCTTGATCAGGCTGCCTTCTTCATAGACCAGGCAAGGCGCGGTCGAGGCGAGCGTCAGGGTACGGACGTTTTCCCACAGGCGCATCAGGTATTCGAAATCGCGCTTGACCTCGACCTTGGTGCGGTTGGCACCGGCGGTGCGCAGGATAACGCCCATGCCTTGCGGTACTTCGAGCATCTTGGCGATTTCCTTCAGGCGCTTGCGGTCCTGCGGATTGGTGATCTTGCGGGAAATGCCGCCGCCGCGTGCAGTGTTCGGCATCAGGACCGAGTAGCGGCCTGCAAGCGACAGATAGGTGGTGAGCGCTGCACCCTTGTTGCCGCGCTCTTCCTTGGCAACCTGCACCAGCAGGATCTGGCGACGCTTGATGACTTCCTGAATGCGATACTGCTTGCGCGGCTTGCGCTGGGTGCGATCCGGAACTTCTTCCATCGCGTCTTCGGCGCCGACGGATTCGATCACTTCTTCTTCATGGTCGTGATCGTCATCATCGTCGTCGTCATGACGGCGCTTGGAGGTCGAGACATCTTCGGAGATCGAATCGGTTTCCACCATCGCAGCCATTGAGCCGGAAGAACCTTCTTCGTCTTCGCTCGGCGCATCGACGGTAGCGGTCGCCTCAGGGGCAGCTTCCTCTGCAGGAGCTTCCGCCACGACCTTCTTGCGGCTGCGGCGCGGCTTGGCCTTCTTTGCTGGCGCTGCTTCTTCGGCCGTGGCAACTGCCTCAACAGCAGGGGCCTCTTCAGCAATCGCAGCCGGCGCTTCGGCTTCTTCGCTCTCCTTGGCAACGATGCCGATATCAGGCTGTTCCTGTTGGGAGAGATCGAGCGCGGTCTCCACATGCTCGACATCGTCGTCGCGGCGATGCTCTTCAGCTTCCGCCTTCAGGAGTGCCTGCCGGTCGGCGAGTGGGATCTGATAGTAATCCGGATGGATTTCGGCAAAGGCCAGAAAGCCATGCCGGTTGCCGCCGTAGTCAACGAAAGCGGCCTGAAGCGAGGGCTCGACCCTCGTTACTTTTGCAAGATAGATGTTGCCGCGTATCTGCTTCTTGTGCTCGGACTCGAAGTCAAATTCTTCTATGCGGTTCCCGCGTACGACAACGACGCGCGTCTCTTCCTCGTGAGACGCATCGATAAGCATTTTGTCTGCCATGAAAGCTGTGCTCCTCGGCGCCGGCAAGCGGAGGGGGGCCTGCCTGTCGCTTGGACAGGCCGGATGTGTTCCGCAGTTGCTGCACCGGATAATGAAAGTCGCGATGGCTTATTCGGAGATGACAGCATCCAGACGGCAGCCGGGGCATCAGTTCCCTGGGGTCTGTTCACTTTTTGAAAAAGCTGCTGCGGTGACATCCGTAACCAAGCGAGATCGACTATGCCTAAGACCCATAAGACCGGGCCCGATGAATGTGCTCTCTAAAGAGCGTTTGGTGACTCTCCACCGATGAACTTCCCGTTGGAAACCGGAAATTCAGATATCCACTGTTTCGAATAGAAGCACTGCAGACGTCGGATGAATGCCGCTTATGGCGCCTGGTACTCGAGGCGGCTGCCGTTGCGACGACTCTATCCCGTCAACACTTCTACCCTAATATGCGTTGTATGTTTTATCTGTCACAATAGCAAGGGAAAAGCCAAGTATGCCATAATATTGATGGATTCCTCGGATGAGGAGGACGAGGGAGGATATGTTGCGATTCTCTCCCAGGCGGATCGTCAGCCGGCGCCCATCACGTCAGACCTGGTTCCCGTTATTGGGACTTCAAAAACAACGTCGAAACCAATATGGGGCGCGTTGGACACTTGTTAAAGGGATTGCTGCATGCGGTGGAGATTGGCGTGAGGGCTTTGCGATTTGCGATGGCGGCCTTCGCCCTGACGATGTTAGTGGCATTCATGCCATTCAATTCCGCCATGGCTTCTGCCGATCCTTTGCTCGCCTACGGGGCGCGTATCGCGGGTGATGAAGCCCGCACGCGCATCGTCGTCGACATGGATCGCGAACCGACCTTCACCGTGCACTATCTCAACAATCCCGTGCGAGTGGTCGTCGACCTTCCGGCAACTGCATTTGGTTTTCCGGCTGCCGATCTCAAGCCAAGCGGCCTCTTCAAGGATATCCGTTACGGCACGATGGACGCTAACAGCGCCCGCATCGTGCTGACGGCCAAGAAGCCCGTGAAGCTGGTCGCGGCGAAGGCCCAGGCCGATGAAGGCGGGAAGGGGTATCGGCTCGTGCTCGATGCCGAGATGCTGCCGCCGGAGCAGTTTGCCGAGCTGGTAAAGCAGCAGAGCTGGACGGCTGCCGATACCGCGAAGGACGTCGGTCCCGTCGATCCGACGCAGAAGACCGACCCGAATACGTTCCTGGTGGCGGTTGACGCTGGTCATGGTGGCATCGATGCTGGTGCGACCGGCACTGATGGTGCCACCCAGGAAAAGGATATCACGCTGGCCTTCGCGAAGATTTTCGCGGACAAGCTGAATGCACAGCCCGGGATCAAGGCGTTTCTGACCCGCGACAAGGATCAGTATCTCTCCCTTTCCGAACGCGTGACGATCGCCCGGCAGAATCACGCCTCGCTCTTCATCTCGCTGCACGCCGATACGCTGAAGCAAAAGGATATCCGTGGCGCGACCGTCTATACGATCTCGGATAAGGCCTCGGACCGTCTCGCCGGCGAGGTGGCCGACCGCGAAAACGACTCCGACCGGATCGCGGGAACCGAGGCTCAGGCGCAGCCAGCCGCCGTCGCCGACATTCTGCTGGATTTGACCCGCCGCGAGACGCAGGCCTTCTCCATTTCGTTGGCGCAAGACGTGCTGTCCTCGTTCAACGGCCAGATCTCGATGATCAACAATCCGCATCGCCACGCAGGTTTCCAGGTGTTGACGGCGCCGGATGTGCCTTCGATCCTGCTTGAACTCGGCTTTCTCTCCAACAAGGAAGATGAAAAGCTTCTGCTCGACGCCGATTGGCGGCAGAAGGTGGCGGACCGGCTGACGGAGGCCGTGAAGCAATACCGCGTCTCCATCATAGCCAATGGCGGCTAGCGGCACTAGACGTGGCTTCCGTGTAACAGCGGCGAACTTTAGAATGGCATGAAGTTGGGAATAGAGGGGCCAAGCCCTATTTTGCTCACATTCCCGCCTTTACAGCGAAGTATCATTCGCTCACGAGTGACGCACGGCTTCTCTTTGCCGTCTTGCATTAACACCGTGAGCGTGCAAAACGCCCGTCATTATGCGGATATCTCGCATATATGGCGCATGAAGAACAAGCACCGGTAGTATCAGATGATCAGACTGATTGGATATTTCTTTGGGCTAGGCTGCCTCCTGTTTCTGGGCGTGGCTGCCGCCGCTGCGATCTATCTGAGCGTCGTCTCCAAGGAGCTTCCGGATTATGAAGTGCTGGCGAAATACGCGCCGCCCGTGACGACGCGCATCCACGCCGGCAACGGCGCGCTGATGAAGGAATATTCGCGCGAGAACCGGCTTTTCGTGCCGATCCAGGCTATTCCCGATCGCGTCAAGGCAGCTTTCCTGTCGGCTGAAGACAAGAATTTCTACAACCATCCCGGCGTCGATGTCGGCGGCCTCATCCGCGCAGTAGCGGTGAACCTGCAGAATATCGGCTCCGGTCGCCGCTTCGTCGGTGCGTCGACGATCACGCAGCAGGTTGCAAAAAACTTCCTGCTTTCCGCCGACCAGACTTTCGACCGCAAGATCAAGGAAGCGATTCTGTCCTTCCGCATCGAGCAGGCCTATAGCAAGGACAAGATCCTTGAACTGTATCTCAACGAGATCTATTTCGGCCTCAATTCTTACGGTATCGCCGGCGCGGCGCTGACCTATTTCGACAAGTCGGTCAACGAGCTGACCATCGCCGAATCGGCCTATCTGGCATCGCTGCCGAAAGGCCCCGCGAACTATAACCCATTCCGCCGTGCCGAGGCTGCGCTTACGCGCCGCAACTGGGTGATCGACCGCATGGTCGAGAATGGCTATGTGAGCCAGAGCGATGGCGAAGAAGCCAAGAAGCAGCCGCTCGGCGTAGTTCCGCCCAAGAGCGGCCCGTCGCTTTTCGCTTCTGACTACTTCGCCGAAGAAGTCCGTCGCCAGCTGATCGATCAATATGGTGAAAAGACCCTCTATGAGGGCGGTCTCTCCGTGCGCACTTCGCTTGATCCGCAGATGCAGCTCGAAGCCCGCAAGGCATTGCAGAACGCTTTGGTCGATTACGACCAGCGGCGCGGCTATCGTGGCCCGATCAAGCAGATCGCGACTTCGCAGGACTGGGGTATCGAACTCGCCAAGATCCCTGGATTGAGTGACGTTCCCGAGTGGCAGGTGGCCGTCGTCCTGTCCGTCTCCGACCAGGAGGCCGATATTGGATTGCAGCCGCGTGTCGACGCCGGCGGCAAGGTTCAGACAGAGCGCAAGCGCGGCACGATAGCCGCTGCCGACATGCGCTGGGCTTTCCGTGCGGCCAGCGGCAAGGTTGCAAAGTCTCCGAGCGGCGTGCTGAGTGCCGGGGACGTGGTTTTCGTGCAACGAACCGGCAACGCCGACTCCACCACCTATCGTCTGCGCCAACCGCCGAAGGTGCAGGGCGGCCTGGTTGCCATGGACCCACATACGGGCCGTGTGCTTGCCATGGTTGGCGGCTTCTCTTATGCGCAGTCCGAATTCAATCGTGCTACGCAGGCCAAGCGTCAGCCGGGCTCTTCCTTCAAGCCCTTTGTCTACGCGGCAGCAATGGACAACGGCTATACGCCGGCTTCGGTCATTCTCGACGATCCGCTGCAGATCACCCTCAGCAATGGCGATGTCTGGAAGCCGACCAACTATGAAGGCGAGGGCGGCGGCGTCCATACGCTGCGCTTCGCCATCGAAAAATCCCGCAACCTGATGACGGTTCGTCTCGCTTCCGATATGGGCATGCCGCTGGTTGCCGAATATGCCGAGCGCTTCGGGATCTACGATCATATGAACCCGGTTCTCGCCATGTCGCTCGGTGCCGGTGAAACGACTGTCCTGCGCATGGTCTCGGCCTATTCGGTCATCGCCAATGGCGGCAAGCAGATCAAGCCGACGCTGATCGACCGTATTCAGGACCGTTACGGCAAGACCATCTTTAAGCATGAGGAGCGCGTCTGCGACACCTGCAACGTCAGCTCCTGGCAAAATCAGGATGAACCCGTCATCGGCGACAATCGCGAGCAGGTTCTCGATCCGATGACTGCCTATCAGGTCACGTCGATGATGCAGGGCGTCATCATCCGCGGCACGGCCGCGGGCAAGATCAAGCTCAACACCGATATCGCCGGCAAGACGGGCACCACCAATGACGAGAAGGACGCCTGGTTCGTCGGCTTCACTCCGAGCCTCGTTGCCGGTCTCTATGTCGGTTACGATTCGCCGACCCCGCTTGGACGCGGCGGCACCGGTAGCGGACTCGCCGCGCCCGTTTTCAATGAGTTCATGCAGGCCGCCACCAAGGATCAGCCGCCCGAGAAGTTCCAGGTTCCGGCCGGTATGACGATGGTGGCCGTCAATCGCGCCACCGGCATGGCCGCGCAGCCGGGTGATCAGGGCGCCATCATGGAAGCCTTCAAGCCCGGTACCGGACCGGCCACCAGCTTGCAGGTCATTGGCGGCGGTGAAGCAGCTCCCCAGGTCGCGCCGGAGGAAATCCTGAGGACCTCGCCGCAGGCGAACCAGGCGGTCTCTTCCGGAAGCGGCGGTCTCTTCTGACCTCTTCCTATTTACCTGAACGACATGCCGCGGGGCTTTACACCAGCGGCATGTATATCTATGTCACCAGCACTCTTTGAATTGGATGGCTGCTCACATCGGGCGGCGAGAAGAAGAAACAGGATCATGAGAGCCGAAATCGAGAAAGTAGTTGATGAAACCAAGCAGGCTATCACCCTGCTGAGGAGGCATCTTTGACTGGGATCAGGCCGTAAGACGACTGGACTGGTTGAATAACAAGTCAGAGGACCCGACTCTCTGGAACGATGCTTCCGAAGCGCAGAAACTGATGCGCGAACGCCAGCAGCTTGACGATGGCATCAGCGGTGTGCGCGCTCTCGAGCAGCAGCTTGCCGATAATGTCGAGCTGATCGAGCTTGGCGAGGAAGAAGGCGATGCCGATGTCGTGCGTGAAGCCGAAGATGCCCTGAAGGGCTTGAAGGCGGAAGCAGCGCGCAGGCAGGTGGAGGCGATGCTTTCGGGCGAAGCCGATTCCAACGATACCTACCTCGAAGTTCATTCCGGCGCCGGCGGCACGGAGAGCCAGGATTGGGCGAACATGCTTCTGCGCATGTACACCCGCTGGGCCGAACGCCAGCGCTTCAAGGTGGAACTCCTCGAAGTGCATGACGGCGAAGAAGCCGGCATCAAGTCCGCGACATTGCTCGTCAAGGGACACAATGCCTATGGCTGGCTGAAAACCGAATCGGGTGTGCATCGCCTGGTGCGTATTTCGCCCTATGACAGCAATGCGCGTCGTCACACGTCTTTCTCGTCGATCTGGGTCTATCCGGTCGTCGACGACTCGATCCAGATCGAGATCAACGAAAGCGATTGCCGAATCGATACTTATCGCTCGTCGGGCGCCGGCGGCCAGCACGTCAACACGACCGATTCGGCCGTGCGTATCACGCATATCCCGACCGGCATCGTCGTGCAGTGCCAGCAGGAGCGTTCGCAGCACAAGAACCGCGCCAAGGCGTGGGATATGCTGCGCGCTCGCATGTACGAGGCTGAGCTGATGAAGCGCGAAGAGGCTGCCAATGCCGAAGCCGCTTCCAAGACGGATATCGGCTGGGGGCACCAGATCCGCTCCTACGTCCTGCAGCCTTACCAGCTGGTCAAGGATCTGCGGACCGGCGTTGCCAGCACCGCTCCGGGCGATGTGCTCGATGGCGATCTCAACGAGTTCATGGAAGCCGCTCTTGCGCACCGCATCAGCGGCGCGGCCGATGCCGTTGTCGATGACGTTGATTAAGATCGAAGCAAATTAGATAAGAGAGCCCCGGAGACGGGGCTTTTTTATTGGCGCCGCAAGTGCGGCATGGCTCAGTCTTCAATCCGAAAACTGCTCTGCGAGAATTCTGTCGGACCAGGACCCGTCCGGATCGGACAGGATGCGCGCCGTCGTGTCTTCGCTCTGCATGATCTGGACACCGAGCACCGACTTGACCTCCGTATTGTCGGCGGCCGCATTGACGGGGCGCTTTTCCGCTTCGAGCACGGTGATATCGACCGTCACCTTGTTCGGCAGCAGAGCGCCGCGCCAGCGGCGAGGGCGGAAGGCACTGACAGGCGTCATGGCAAGCAGCGGCGCTTCCAGCGGCAGGATCGGACCATGGGCGGAAAGATTGTAGGCTGTGGAACCCGCGGGGGTCGTCACCATCAGCCCATCGCAGATGAGCTCCGGCAGGCGAACGCGACCGTCGATCTCCACTTTCAGTTTCGCGGTCTGGTAGGACTGGCGAAATAGTGACACTTCGTTGATGGCGAGCGCAACGCAGCTGCTGCCATCAGCATTGCGCGTGGTCATCTGCAGCGGGTGGAACGCATTTTCGACGGCGGCTTCGATGCGCTCCGCCAGGCCGTCCGTACGATAGTCGTTCATCAGGAAGCCGATGGAGCCGCGGTTCATGCCATAGACGCGCTTGCCGGTGTTCATGGTTTTATGCAGCGTCTGGAGCATGAAGCCGTCGCCACCCAGGGCCACCACGATATCGGCTGCCTCCTGGTCCGTCTGGCCATAGAGGCGAATCAGCTCCTCCTGAGCCTCCTGTGCTTCAGGGGTAGGCGAGGCGAGAAAGCAGACGGAGTGAAAATGACGCGACATGCCATGTCCTTTTAATGATCGTACTAGGTAATGATATTCCCCCTATGCGACAAGACGTTTTGTAAAGACTGGTAAATCCCGCCCGACTGTTGAACGGGGATACCGACGATGGCGACGCATTTTCTCTTTACAGGAAATCAAAATCTGCTACTTGGCATGCCAGTGTGCCCTTGTAGCTCAGTTGGTAGAGCACCTGATTTGTAATCAGGGGGTCGCGGGTTCGAACCCTGCCGGGGGCACCACTTTTTTCCCAGGAACTTGATCGTCGTGCCGTCTCCGCTATGGAAAACATGCGGTGGCTGGCTAATATGTGCTGCCGACGCCCGTTTGGGCGCTCGTGACGATCTTCAACATTATCGTGCCCTTGGAAACACATGACCAGCAAGCCGAAGAAGCCTAAGCTCGAGCACTCAGAACTCTCGGGCGAGTTCACCGATGACGATGTGACCGTTCTGGTCGACATCTTTCGCCCCGCCGGCACCAATGGCGATTGGCGGATGGAGGTCATCACGCCGGAAGAGGACCTCATCGAATGGGAAGAGCCTTTCACGACGGACCGCGAGGCTTTCGACGAGTTCCTGGCAACGATTGCGCGCGACGGCATCCGGTCGTTCTTCGATGACGCGGATCCTGCGGTTCACTGAGCCCGGGTCGCTGTTTCCTCAGTGTCGATGAGTTTCAGGGAGGCGGACTTGCGTCTTCCTTGCACTGTCGAACGTCTGTCTGCCCTCGTGCGAAATCGGCGCATTTACCCAAGACGATTTACACAGCGTGAAATAGGCATACACTTCTCCCGTCGAAAGCGGGTGAGGGTGGGTTCATGCGCGAGACGGTCGGATATCTGGTCTGGGGATTGTCGCTTGTGGTTGCAGCCTTTGCTGCAAACGCATCGGCCCTGGCCGGCGAAAATTGTTACTGCAAGAATGCGGATGGAAAACAGCACTCGGTTGGCGAAGTCGTCTGCATGACCGTTGGCGGCAAGAGCTATCTCGCGCAATGCGAGATGAACCTCAACGTCACCTCATGGTCGAAACTGCAGGACGGATGCCCGATCACCGAGAGGTCGGCTTTGCGCCAATCGGTCTGGCGCTCGGCGCCGATCGCGGTCAGATGACTAACGGTGGCTGGTCCGTAACGGCAGGCGCGTCCGAAGAGCCGCGGCGCGGGACTGGAAAGGTTGCCAAGAAGACCATTGCCCCTGAAATGGGTGAAGCCGACGCCAATCGTGCCCCAGGGAGCAAATCTTCGGCGGCTCTGCAAATCAGCAATCTGCTATTTGCGAACCAACAACAGTGGCTCGCCTTCTTCCTCGTCGGATTTCTGGAAGCTGCCGTCTGGCTTCATATCGAAGGAGAGCGATGAGCCGTCGCTGCCCAGCATGACCAGCCCGAAACCTTCCTCAGCCCAGAGCGAGAGCTTGAGATCGCCGATCTCTTTGGCGCAGTCACTGGCCAGTGACATTTTGGCCGTGCCGTCCGAATCCTTGTCGGTGGTCAAAGTGACGTCGCAGACGGCCTTGCCGTCGGTGCGCTGGATACGCCAAGCTCCGGCTAGGCTCGCGACGGTCGGCACGTGATCGACGTCCCCCAAGGCGGGCAGGAGCCACGTCGGATCGCCGCTCTCGCTGACCCATGGCGAGCCCTCTTCCTGCTGAAACCGAACAAGCGTCTGACCCGCGCCATCCATGATCGCAAGCGAGCCATCGTCGGCGAAGTTCCACGCGCTGGCCTTGGAGAGAGCGGGCAGGGGCGTTGTACAGGTGTCCGCGCCGGTAATGCCGTAGCCGCCAGTGGCGGGGGTGGTATTGAAGGTCAACCGGCATCCCTTGGCGCCGCTTTCCGGCGCCAGCAGCCATACGCCGGCCTGAGCCTTTATAAGCTCGTCATCGGCAGCGTGTGCCGGTTGACCCACGGCAAGAGCGAAGGCGACGGAAGCCGCCGCTAGACCAGGAATACGGATCAAAGGAAATTCCCCCAGCTGATAACGGCAGCTTCGGCGCCGCTAGATTTTCAGATAGGATCGCGCCGCATAAAGCGCGATCGCAGCTGCGTTCGACACATTGAGTGACTTGATGGCGCCTGGCATGTCTAGTCGCGCCAGCGCATTGACGGTTTCCCGCGTCTTCTGGCGGAGGCCCTTGCCTTCGGAGCCGAGCACGAGAGCGACCTTGTCGCCGCTGAACGTGCCTTCCAATGGCGCCGGTCCCTCCGAATCAAGTCCGATCGTGGTGAAGCCGAGCCGATGCAGCTCATTCAACGCGTCGGCAAGATTGGTGATCTGTATATATGGTATCAGTTCGAGCGCACCGGATGCGGACTTGGCCAGCACGCCTGATTCGGTCGGGCTATGCCGCTGCGTGGTGATGACGGCTCCGGCATCGAAGGCCACAGCCGAGCGCATGATCGCGCCGACATTGTGCGGATCCGTTACCTGATCGAGAACGAGTAGCAGCGGGCTGCCCTTCAGCGCTTCGAGGCGGCGAACGGGCAGGGGACGCGTCTCCAGCATCACGCCCTGATGGATGGCTTCAGGTCCCAGTATCTTGTCGATATCCTGCGGCGAGACGATCTCGACCGGGATGCCGAGTGCGTCGACGGGGCCAACTTCCAGGCGCACCAGCGCATTCTGCGTCGTCGACAGCTTGATATTCTTGCGCTCGGGATTGTTAAGTGCGGCCCGAACCGTGTGCAGGCCATAAAGGAAGACTTGATCGGGTGCGAGTGCGGGCGGCTTCCAATCGTCTGCGCCGGGCCGCTTGCGCTTCTGGGGTGCCGGCGTCGGAATTTCGCCACGCTCGCGTTTGGCGTCGCGATGCGCGCGGCGCAGGGTGGCGTAGTGCGTGTCCTTGGCGGACTTGTCGCCGGCGGTGTTGTCGGGGCCGAAGCGGCCTGGTGTCTTATCTTTGCTCATGCGGCTTTATAACCAGCGCCTTTCAGGGCGCATAGTCCTCTTTCGGCAACGGACTTTTCCCACAGGCTGAAATTTTTTCGTCATTTTTGCGAATTCCTTGTGTTGACAGAAGGAAATCGTCCGGTCATATACGCGGCGCAGACGACGGCGGCGACGCCAACATCTAGCAAGCTTGGTCGCAAGATCCAGTCGGAATACTGGAGGGATGCCCGAGTGGTTAAAGGGGACGGACTGTAAATCCGTTGGCTCAGCCTACGTTGGTTCAAATCCAACTCCCTCCACCATTCCGTGCCGGATCTTGACCATCCCGCGGGTATAGCTCAATGGTAGAGCAGCAGCCTTCCAAGCTGAATACGCGGGTTCGATTCCCGCTACCCGCTCCAAGATTTCAAAGAAGCTTCTTTTAATTTCCATGCTTTTGCCTGGCTACGTAGATGCTGGCGTCTTCAGTATTTTTCGCTCGAATTTCTATATCTAATTACTTCATGTTCAAGCGATCGCAGCGGATTTAGCGATTACCCTCGTCGCGAATGTCTTGCTCCATCCCGTCTTTGCATAATTGACACGAAGGGTTGCTTAAATCCCTGCGAGCGATAGATATTGCTCAGGCAACTGAAACGGGAGAGCGCAAATGGGTATCTTCGACAAGATCAAGGGTGCAATCTGGGGACAAGCAAAGGCTGCGGAGGCCGCTCCGGCGCCGACGACCGCTGCTACAACCGCCAATCCGGAACCTGCGGCAACGCCCGCACCTTCCGCAACGACAGCGGCAACTTCACCAGCGACGAGCGCGCCATCCGCGCCGGTGGATATTGCCGCGATCCTCGACGCCGCCGTCAAGAGCAACGGTCAGAAGCTGGATTGGAAGCACTCGATTGTCGATTTGATGAAGGCGCTCGGCATGGACGCCAGCCTTTCCGAACGCAAGGAACTGGCGCAGGAGCTGGGTTATACCGGCGATGCTGGCGATTCCGCCAAGATGAACATGTTTCTCCACAAGGCGCTTCTGAAGAAGCTCTCCGACAACGGCGGCAAGGTGCCGGCCGATCTTCTCGACTGAGAAGCGCTGGGTTTTGACGAAGCACATTCGCGAGCGACATCTAACAATACGATCGCGATGGAGACGATTTGTAGTCTCTCGACAGTTCTGCGCCCTTTCCTACCTGGAGAGGGCGTTTTGCATTTCGGGATATTCCTAACCGGGGAATGATGCTTTCCCGTTTTGGCCATTGGAATTGCCCGGTGCAGGTTCCTATCTAAGCGTTTGAACCGGCAAGTGCTTTTGCGTCTTTCCGGATCGGTCGGCGAACGTTACGCGGCGAAGGAATGTCTAGGGCTGGGGATCCTTGGCCGGCGACAAAGCTTCGCCCGCAATTGCCCCTGTAATTAAGTCTTGCGCAAACGCGACGAAAGCCTTAAACGGCGGCACTAAACCGGTTCGCCGGGGTCACTCATTACGTTCATAGGAAGCATTCAAATGGCAAAGAGTAAGTTTGAGCGCAATAAGCCGCACGTCAACATTGGTACGATTGGGCACGTTGACCACGGCAAGACGTCATTGACGGCAGCGATCACGAAGTACTTCGGCGAGTTCAAGGCGTACGACCAGATCGACGCTGCTCCGGAAGAGAAGGCTCGTGGTATCACGATCTCGACGGCGCACGTTGAGTATGAGACGCCGAACCGTCACTACGCTCACGTCGACTGCCCCGGCCACGCTGACTATGTCAAGAACATGATCACGGGTGCGGCACAGATGGACGGCGCGATCCTGGTTTGCTCGGCAGCCGACGGCCCGATGCCGCAGACCCGCGAGCACATCCTGCTTGCTCGTCAGGTTGGCGTTCCGGCCATCGTCGTGTTCCTGAACAAGGTCGACCAGGTTGACGACGCTGAACTTCTCGAGCTGGTCGAGCTTGAAGTTCGCGAACTTCTGTCGTCCTACGACTTCCCGGGCGACGACATCCCGGTTGTCAAGGGTTCGGCACTTGCTGCTCTTGAAGACAGCGACAAGAAGATCGGCGAAGACGCGATCCGCGAGCTGATGGCTCAGGTTGACGCCTACATCCCGACGCCGGAGCGTCCGATCGACCAGCCGTTCCTGATGCCGATCGAAGACGTGTTCTCGATCTCGGGCCGTGGTACGGTTGTGACGGGCCGCGTTGAGCGTGGTATCGTCAAGGTTGGTGAAGAAGTCGAAATCGTCGGCATTCGTCCGACGTCGAAGACGACGGTTACCGGCGTTGAAATGTTCCGCAAGCTGCTCGATCAGGGCCAGGCTGGCGACAACATCGGCGCCCTGGTTCGCGGTGTTAACCGTGACGGCGTTGAGCGTGGTCAGATCCTGTGCAAGCCGGGCTCTGTCAAGCCGCACAAGAAGTTCATGGCCGAAGCCTACATCCTGACGAAGGAAGAAGGCGGCCGTCATACGCCGTTCTTCACGAACTACCGCCCGCAGTTCTACTTCCGCACGACGGACGTGACGGGCATCGTGACGCTTCCGGAAGGCACGGAAATGGTTATGCCAGGCGACAACGTCACGGTTGCTGTTGAGCTGATCGTTCCGATCGCGATGGAAGAAAAGCTTCGCTTCGCTATCCGCGAAGGCGGCCGTACCGTCGGCGCTGGCATCGTTGCATCCATCGTCGAGTAATCTTCGGATTATTCCTTTATAAAGAGGCCCCGCTGGAAACAGCGGGGCCTTTTCGCATTGGGAGCATCTATGAGCTTGATCATGCTGACTGGTGCCTCGGGATCGGGGAAGACGGCGATCGCGACAGCGATTGCCAGGAACCATGCGGCAACTTTCGCGGTCTATCATTTCGACAGCATCGGCGTGCCATCGCTTGATGTCATGATCAGGGATCATGGTTCGCCCGAAGCATGGCAGCGCGACAAGACTGTTGAATGGCTGGTGCAGCTTACGCCCCAGGTATAGACGGGCAGGGCCATTCCTTGCTCGCAGATGCGAAGATGATGAACTGGGCCGCCTATCTACGCGATGAAGCCCGGACAAACGGCTGGCAGATCCTCGATACCGGCCGGCTCTCGATCGAACAGAGTGTCGCACTCGTTCTGCCGCGCCCGGCGCGATTTATAGGCATCAGTACTGAATGACCTCATTGATCTGCCTGCGATCGGCCTTTGCCCGACATAAGATATCGGCAACGAAATCGCTCTTGCCTCCGGCATAGTGATCCCAGTTGCCTTTGGCC
The DNA here is from genome assembly GCF_014207095.1 of Martinezella lusitana. Classification (GTDB taxonomy): domain Bacteria; phylum Pseudomonadota; class Alphaproteobacteria; order Rhizobiales; family Rhizobiaceae; genus Rhizobium; species Rhizobium lusitanum_B. The sequence continues at coordinate 775,537 of NZ_JACHBG010000001.1, forward strand.
TCCTTTGCCAGGCGCCGTTTCAATATCGCATAGCCTGCCGCAAATTCAGGGTGAGCCCGGAGATAGTCGCGGAAGAGGAGGCGTTGCTCGTGCGCTTCGTTATCAGGCAGACAGAGATAGAGCCGCGTGCCGTATGGCTTCTCATCCTTGGTGAACGTCCATCGGTCGGCGCCGTGCAGATTGCCATGAAGGCGATAATCTGCTTCCTTCAGGTATTCCGTTGCATCGAGCCTTGCATTGTTGGAGGCAAGAACCCCGTCGATATCGAGCTTGGGTTTCGCACACAGGCCGGGGACGGCGGTGCTGCCGATGTGATGGAACTCGGCGGGATGGCCAAGCAGCGGGCCGATCGCCTCGCTCCGCTGTTCGAATAGAGCCGGCCATTGCGGATCGTAGTCGACGAGCATGATTGGCCGCATCCGTTCCATTTCCTTTCGCCGTTTCCGCCACGCGCATATGCTCTTCCGAGTCGATCGGCTGATTCTGCCGGCAAAGCGCCGGGTCGCCAAGGCGTGTCTTGTGAAACGGGTGCAAGGGCCTATCTACCGCTCGATTTTATCTGGAGGAGATTTTCATGAAGAAGCGCATATTGTTCACCGGCGGCAGCGGCAAGGCGGGGCGCCATACCGTACCGTGGCTGGTCGAAGCCGGCTATGAAGTTCACAACGTCGATCTCGTGCCGCTGAACAGTCCTGGCGTCACCAATCTGCAGGCCGATGTCACCGATGCGGGACAGGTCTACAATGCCCTGACTATGCATCGCGATTTTCCCGATCTCGATCGAGGCAAGGGCGTGCAGCCCTTCGATGCGGTCGTGCATTTCGCCGCAATTCCGCGCATTCTGATCAAACCCGACAACGAGACCTTCCGCATCAACACGATGAGCACCTACAACGTCATCGAGGCGGCGGCCAAGCTCGGCGTGAAGAAGATCATCATCGCCTCGAGCGAGACGACTTACGGGGTCTGCTTCGCCGAAGGCCATCGCGATTTTCATCAGTTCCCGCTGGAAGAAGACTACGACGTCAATCCGATGGATTCCTACGGATTGTCAAAGGTCGTCAACGAGAAGACTGCTCGCGCTTTTGCCGAGCGATTCGGCATCGACATCTACGCGCTGCGCATCGGCAACGTCATAGAGCCGTATGAATACGAGCGCTTCCCGGAATATTTCGCCGATAGCGAAATCCGCAAGCGCATCGCCTGGAGCTATATCGACGCCCGTGACCTCGGCCAGATTGTCCATCTCTGCATCGAAAAGAACGGTCTCGGCTTCCAGATCTTCAACGCGGCAAACGACACAGTTTCGGCCAACACGCCGTCACGCGAGCTTGCCGCCAGGCATTATCCGAATGTCCCTTTCACGCGGGAGATCGGTGAATACGAGGGCCTCCTGTCCAACCGTCGGATCCGCGAGGTTCTGGGGTTCAAGGAAGAGCACGATTGGCGGCGCTACGTCGAGATCTGAGGCACGAAGCCCGCGGAAATATCTCGGGTGCCGCTTGCCAGCGGCGCCCGACAGACAGGCGGGTCGGGGAGGGGGCCATAGTGGCGGAAACGCTTGCTCGCGCATTGGTTCGGCGCTGATTGCGCCTCACGGCGGATTGACCGTGCAGCTCCGTGCTGTGTGAAGTTGCGGGTTCGATTGGGAAAAAACAAAAAACGCTCTTGCCAATCGTTTCATCCCGCCTTAAAGGGAGCGCCATGTCTTCGAACTGCTCGGGCGGTCCACCGCTTGAAGCGAATACTCGAAGAAAGAAGGGGTATAGCTCAGTTGGTAGAGCGGCGGTCTCCAAAACCGCAGGTCGTAGGTTCGAGCCCTGCTGCCCCTGCCATTTTTCTGGACTTGACTGGCGCGTCAATATCGCTGCTTCTTGGGTTTGGGACAATGCCGGTTTACCGGCAAATTTTCGAAAACGCTGGATTGCCTCTTGTTAAATTGGGAATCGGTGTTTATGTAAGGGTTCAACAGACACGCGGTGCGTGGGGCTGATATGTTCAGCTTTACGCGCCGTAATTGCGTGGGCAGTCAATGGCATCCAAATCGAATCCACTAGCGTTTCTGCAGCAGGTGCGCTCCGAGACGTCGAAAGTTACTTGGCCCTCACGCCGTGAGACGATGATCTCGACGGTGATGGTTCTTGTTATGGTTATTTTCGCCTCGCTGTTTTTCTTTGCTGCTGACCAGCTCATTGGCTGGGTTCTCGGCTATGTGCTGAATACCGGCAACTAATATCGGGTGGAGATGAACATGGCTGCGCGTTGGTACATCGTCCACGCTTATTCAAATTTCGAAAAGAAGGTGGCTGAATCCATCGAAGAGAAAGCTCGGCAAAAGGGCCTTGAGCATCTGTTCGAAAAGATCCTGGTTCCTACTGAAAAGGTTGTCGAAGTTCGTCGTGGCCGCAAGGTCGATAGCGAGCGTAAGTTTTTCCCAGGTTATGTGCTGGTTCGCGCCAACCTGACGGATGAGGCTTACCATCTGATCAAGAATACGCCGAAGGTCACCGGCTTTCTTGGTTCGGACAATAAGCCGGTTCCGATTCCGGATTATGAAGCCGAGCGCATTCTTGGTCAGGTCCAGGAAGGTGTCGAGCGGCCGAAGGCTTCTGTATCCTTCGAGATCGGCGAGCAGGTTCGCGTTTCCGATGGTCCGTTCGCTTCGTTCAACGGCACGGTTCAGGATGTGGATGAAGAGCGTTCGCGCCTGAAGGTTGAGGTGTCGATCTTTGGTCGCGCTACGCCGGTTGAGCTGGAATACGGCCAGGTCGAGAAGGTCTGATTGTCGTCTTTATGAAGGGTTGGCTCGGCTGCCGACCTTTCTTTCGAATTTGGATATGAGCGAATTTTGTTCATATTCCGCGGCGTAGCCGCAGCTCGCGTGGAAGGGTAGGGTCTTAGCCGGACCTGTTAATCCGCACCACGCAACCGCAGCCGCCGGAGCGATCCGGCATAGTAGGTCGGGCAACCGGCCATGTAGAAAGGCAGAGAGAAATGGCTAAGAAAGTTGCAGGCCAGCTCAAGCTGCAGGTAAAGGCCGGCTCGGCGAATCCGTCGCCGCCGATCGGTCCTGCGCTTGGTCAGCGTGGCATTAACATCATGGAATTCTGCAAGGCGTTCAATGCCGCCACGCAGGAAATGGAAAAGGGTATGCCGATTCCGGTCGTCATCACCTACTACCAGGACAAGTCCTTCACCTTCATCATGAAGCAGCCGCCGGTCAGCTACTTCCTGAAGAAGGAAGCGAAGATTCAGTCCGGCTCGAAGACCCCGGGCAAGGGCGCCAAGGCTGGCACCCTCACCAAGGCTCAGGTGAAGTCTATCGCCGAAGCCAAGATGAAGGATCTGAACGCCGCCGATATCGAAGGCGCAATGGCCATGATCGAGGGCTCTGCCCGCGCGATGGGCCTGGAAGTGGTGGGCTAAGACCATGGTAGCAAAGCGTATTCAGAAGATTCGTGAAGGCGTCGATCCGACCAAGCTTTATGCTCTGGATCTGGCCATCAACATGGTCAAGGAACGTGCCGTCGCCAAGTTCGACGAAACGGTTGAAATCTCGATGAACCTCGGTGTTGACCCGCGTCACGCCGACCAGATGGTTCGCGGCGTCGTCAACCTGCCGAACGGCACCGGCCGTACGGTTCGTGTTGCCGTCTTCGCTCGTGGCGCCAAGGCTGACGAAGCCAAGGCTGCCGGCGCCGATATCGTCGGTGCTGAAGACCTCGTCGAAATCGTTCAGGGCGGCAAGATCGACTTTGATCGTTGCATCGCCACGCCGGACATGATGCCGCTCGTCGGCCGCCTCGGTAAGGTTCTCGGCCCGCGTGGCATGATGCCGAACCCGAAGGTTGGCACCGTTACGATGGACGTCAAGGGTGCTGTTGAAGCTTCCAAGGGCGGCGCTGTCGAGTTCCGCGTCGAGAAGGCTGGTATCATCCATGCCGGTATCGGCAAGGCTTCGTTCGACGCCAAGGCTCTGGAAGAAAACATCCGCGCTTTCGCTGATGCCGTCATCAAGGCAAAGCCGGCTGGCGCCAAGGGCAACTACGTCAAGCGCGTAGCGATCTCCTCGACCATGGGTCCGGGCGTCAAGATCGAGCCGTCGACGGTTACGGCGCCAAGCGCCTAATGATCATGCCGGGCATTATGCCCGGCGTTTAAGAATTCCCGGCCTTTCGGGGCCGGGATTTCCGGAGAAATCCGGAATTCCTGTCCGAGATTGCAGGTGGTTATCCCTTAATCACTCAAGCCTGCATGAGACGGGTAAGACCCGAATTTTGAAGAAGCTTTGCTTCGATGAACTCGGTTCGAGCCTTGGATGCCTTGTGCCTCGGAGCCGTCAGGCTCGAGCGCGAGGGGACAGGATCCTCAAGCGTCGCTTGGGATCTCTTTTGATCCCAGGAGGCAAAAGGCAACCCGGCAGGCCCGTTAACCCGGTCCTGTCAACTGGAGAAAAGCAGTGGAAAGAGCGGAAAAACGCGAATTCGTCACGGAACTGAACGAAGTCTTCAAGGCTTCGGGTTCGGTTGTCGTGGCCCACTATGCTGGTGCTACAGTCGCTCAGATGAACGATTTCCGTTCGAAGATGCGCGCTGCTGGCGGCACCGTCAAAGTCGCGAAGAACCGCCTGGCCAAAATTGCTCTTCAGGGCACGGACGCGGAAGGGATTTCCAATCTCTTCACCGGTCAGACGCTGATTGCATACAGCACTGACCCGATCACCGCTCCGAAGGTCGTAGTGGAATTCGCCAAGGGCAACGACAAGATCGTTGTACTCGGCGGTGCCATGGGAACAACAACGCTCAACGCCGAAGGTGTAAAGTCGCTCGCGACCCTGCCTTCGCTGGACGAGCTGCGCGCGAAGCTGCTGGGCATGATCCAGACTCCGGCTACCCGCATCGCAGGTGTTGTTGCAGCGCCGGCAAGTCAGCTTGCTCGCGTGTTCTCGGCCTACGCCAAGAAGGACGAAGCCGCGTAAGGCGGTTTTTCGCTGTTCATAATCAACCAGTTCGAACCGAACAAAAGGAACTACTAAAATGGCTGATCTCGCAAAGATCGTAGACGACCTCTCCGCGCTGACCGTTCTCGAAGCCGCAGAACTGTCCAAGCTTCTCGAAGAAAAGTGGGGCGTTTCCGCCGCTGCTCCGGTAGCTGTTGCTGCCGTTGCCGGTGGTGCTGGCGCTGCTGCTGCAGTTGAAGAAGAAAAGACCGAGTTCGACGTCATCCTCGCTGATGCCGGCGCGAACAAGATCAACGTCATCAAGGAAGTCCGCGGCATCACCGGCCTCGGCCTCAAGGAAGCCAAGGACCTCGTTGAAGCCGCACCGAAGGCTGTCAAGGAAGGCGTTTCCAAGGCTGAAGCCGCTGACATCAAGAAGAAGCTCGAAGACGCCGGCGCTAAGGTCGACGTTAAGTAAGCTTGAAACTGCTTTGGGAGGTGGCTTCTTGCCATCTCCCATTTGCCGTTTTTCTGAACGAATTACCCAAAAGCCGCGGGAAAAACGGCTTTTGGGTAATGGGTTCTTCAAGAGGATGGTCTCAAACCGAACCGCGACGCAATCCGGCTGAGCGGTTTTCGGTTAGATAGACGAGATTGAACTACTCATTGATTGATGGGGCCGCCTGGCCAGCGTTTCCCATCCGTTGCAGGCCCGGGTGCAGGATTTTAAAGGAGCGACGATGGCTCAGACCCTTTCGTTCAACGGTCGCAGGCGCGTACGCAAGTTTTTTGGTAAGATTCCCGAAGTCGCGGAGATGCCGAACCTCATCGAGGTTCAGAAGGCATCCTACGATCAGTTTCTCATGGTCGAAGAACCCAAGGGCGGCCGCCCGGACGAAGGTCTTCAGACCGTCTTCAAGTCGGTTTTCCCGATCACCGATTTTTCCGGCGCTTCCATGCTGGAATTTGTTTCCTATGAATTCGAACCGCCGAAGTTCGACGTCGACGAGTGCCGCCAGCGCGACCTGACCTATGCCGCGCCGCTGAAGGTGACCCTCCGTCTGATCGTGTTCGATATCGACGAGGATACCGGCGCGAAGTCCATCAAGGACATCAAGGAACAGAGCGTTTACATGGGCGACATGCCGCTCATGACGAACAACGGTACGTTCATCGTGAACGGCACCGAGCGCGTTATCGTGTCTCAGATGCACCGTTCGCCGGGCGTCTTCTTCGATCACGACAAGGGCAAGAGCCATTCTTCCGGCAAGCTGCTCTTTGCTGCTCGCGTCATCCCGTATCGTGGCTCCTGGCTCGATATCGAATTCGACGCCAAGGACATCGTCTACGCCCGTATCGACCGCCGCCGCAAGATTCCGGTGACGTCGCTGCTGATGGCGCTCGGCATGGATGGCGAAGAAATTCTGTCGACCTTCTACACGAAGTCGCTCTATGAGCGCTCCGGCGACGGCTGGCGCATCCCGTTCAAGGCCGAAACGCTGAAGGGTGCCAAGACCGTTTCTGACATGATCGACGCCGACACCGGCGAAGTCGTGGTCGAAGGCGGCAAGAAGCTGACCCCGCGTCTGCTGCGTCAGTTGCAGGACAAGGGCCTCAAGGCTCTCAAGGCTACCGACGAAGAACTGTACGGCCTCTTCCTGGCGGAGGACATCGTCAACTTCCAGACCGGTGAGATCTATCTCGAAGCCGGCGATGAAATCGACGAGAAGACTCTGCCTGTTATCCTGAAGGCCGGCTTCGACGAAATCCCGGTTCTCGGCATCGACCACATCAACGTCGGCGCCTACATCCGCAACACGCTGTCGGCCGACAAGAACGAGAACCGTCAGGACGCTCTGTTCGACATCTACCGCGTCATGCGTCCGGGTGAACCGCCGACCATGGAATCGGCCGAAGCCATGTTCAACTCGCTGTTCTTCGATGCGGAGCGTTACGACCTCTCTGCCGTTGGCCGCGTGAAGATGAACATGCGTCTCGACCTCGACGTCGAGGACACTGTCCGCATCCTGCGCAAGGACGACATCCTGGCCGTGGTCAAGATGCTTGTCGAACTGCGTGACGGCAAGGGCGAGATCGACGACATCGACAACCTCGGCAACCGCCGCGTCCGTTCGGTCGGCGAGCTGATGGAAAATCAGTATCGTCTGGGCCTGCTGCGTATGGAGCGTGCGATCAAGGAACGTATGTCCTCGATCGAAATCGACACGGTCATGCCGCAGGATCTGATCAACGCAAAGCCGGCTGCTGCTGCTGTCCGCGAATTCTTCGGCTCCTCGCAGCTGTCGCAGTTCATGGACCAGGTGAACCCGCTTTCGGAAATCACCCACAAGCGTCGTCTTTCGGCTCTCGGCCCGGGCGGTCTGACCCGCGAGCGCGCCGGCTTCGAAGTCCGCGACGTTCATCCGACGCACTACGGCCGTATTTGCCCGATCGAAACGCCGGAAGGTCCGAACATCGGCCTCATCAACTCGCTGGCGACCTTTGCCCGCGTCAACAAGTACGGCTTCATCGAAAGCCCTTATCGCCGCATCATTGACGGTAAGGTGACCAACGACGTGCTCTACCTCTCCGCCATGGAAGAGGCGAAGTACTACGTTGCTCAGGCCAATGCCGAGCTCGACGCCGACGGCTCCTTCATCGAGGAATTCGTCGTTTGCCGTCATGCCGGCGAAGTCATGCTCGCTCCGCGCGACAACATCAACCTGATGGACGTCTCGCCGAAGCAGCTGGTTTCGGTTGCTGCCGCTCTGATCCCGTTCCTGGAAAACGACGACGCCAACCGCGCTCTCATGGGCTCGAACATGCAGCGTCAGGCCGTGCCGCTTCTGCGTGCCGAAGCTCCGTTCGTCGGTACCGGTATGGAGCCGGTCGTCGCGCGTGACTCCGGTGCTGCTATCGGCGCCCGCCGCGGCGGCGTGGTCGACCAGGTCGACGCGACGCGTATCGTTATCCGCGCCACCGAAGACCTCGATCCGTCGAAGTCCGGCGTCGATATCTACCGCCTGATGAAGTTCCAGCGTTCCAACCAGAACACCTGCGTCAACCAGCGCCCGCTGGTCACCGTCGGTGACGTGGTCAACAAGGGCGACATCCTGGCAGACGGTCCGTCGACCGACCTCGGCGATCTGGCTCTCGGCCGGAACGTGCTCGTCGCGTTCATGCCGTGGAACGGCTACAACTACGAAGACTCGATCCTGCTCTCCGAGCGTATCGTTGCCGACGACGTGTTCACCTCCATCCACATCGAAGAATTCGAAGTGATGGCGCGTGACACCAAGCTCGGTCCGGAAGAAATCACCCGCGACATTCCGAACGTTTCGGAAGAAGCGCTGAAGAACCTGGACGAAGCCGGCATCGTTTACATCGGCGCCGAAGTTCAGCCGGGCGATATCCTCGTCGGCAAGATCACGCCGAAGGGCGAAAGCCCGATGACGCCGGAAGAAAAGCTCCTGCGCGCCATCTTTGGTGAAAAGGCATCGGACGTTCGCGATACCTCCATGCGCATGCCGCCCGGTACCTACGGTACGGTCGTCGAAGTTCGCGTCTTCAACCGCCACGGCGTTGAGAAGGACGAACGCGCCATGGCGATCGAGCGCGAAGAGATCGAGCGTCTCGCAAAGGACCGCGACGACGAGCAGGCGATCCTCGACCGCAACGTCTACGGCCGTCTGGTCGAGATGCTGCGCGGTCAGGTTGCTCTTGCTGGTCCGAAGGGCTTCAAGAAGGGCACGGAACTGTCGAACGCTGTCGTTTCGGAGTATCCGCGTTCGCAGTGGTGGATGTTCGCCGTAGAGGACGAAAAGGTCCAGGGCGAGCTGGAAGCTTTGCGCGGCCAGTACGACGAATCCAAGTCGCGCCTCGAACAGCGCTTCATGGACAAGGTCGAAAAGGTCCAGCGCGGCGACGAAATGCCTCCGGGCGTCATGAAGATGGTCAAGGTCTTCGTCGCTGTTAAGCGCAAGATCCAGCCGGGCGACAAGATGGCAGGCCGTCACGGGAACAAGGGCGTGGTCTCGCGCATCGTTCCGGTTGAGGACATGCCGTTCCTCGAAGACGGTACGCATGTCGATATCGTGCTGAACCCGCTCGGCGTGCCCTCGCGCATGAACGTCGGTCAGATTCTCGAAACGCACCTTGGTTGGGCTTGCGCCGGCATGGGTCGTCAGATCGGCGAACTGATCGAAGCCTACAAGGCGAGCGGCAACATCGAGCCGCTGCGCAAGACGATCGACCTGGTCGTCGGCGACGGCCCGAAGAGCGACGACGTGCACGAGTATGACGATGCGTCGGTCCTGCGTCTGGCCGACCAGTGGAAGCGTGGTGTGTCCATCGCGACCCCGGTCTTCGACGGTGCCGGCGAAGCGGATGTCAACGAGATGCTGGCAATGGCAGGTCTCAAGCAGACCGGTCAGTCGACGCTGTACGACGGTCGTACCGGCGAGCAGTTCGACCGCCAGGTCACGGTTGGCTACATCTACATGCTGAAGCTGAACCACCTTGTCGACGACAAGATCCACGCCCGTTCGATCGGTCCGTACTCGCTCGTCACCCAGCAGCCGCTGGGCGGTAAGGCGCAGTTCGGCGGTCAGCGCTTCGGCGAAATGGAAGTCTGGGCGCTTGAAGCTTACGGTGCAGCCTACACGCTGCAGGAAATGCTCACGGTCAAGTCGGACGACGTGGCCGGCCGTACGAAGGTCTACGAAGCCATCGTTCGTGGCGACGATACTTTCGAAGCGGGCATTCCGGAAAGCTTCAACGTTCTCGTCAAGGAAATGCGCTCGCTGGGCCTCAGCGTCGAACTGGAAAATTCCAAGGTCGACGATCTGCAGACGGCAAGCCAGCTTTCAGACGCGGCTGAGTAACAATCGATAGGGTGCGCGCTGCGAGGCAGCGCGCACCGTTCCAGCCGGCGCCCGGTTTCGGGTAGCGCCAGGCAGGGACGGTTTCGCCGCATTTTGCGGTTATTGTCGTTTTAGTGCGTCAGTCCGGTTCCCGGGAATTTGCCGGCACTGATTGCAGTTCGAGGGCGCTTCGCCCCAAAAGGAGATAGGCATGAACCAAGAGGTCATGAATCTTTTCAACCCGCAGGTGCCTGCACAGAATTTCGATTCCATCCGGATATCGATCGCATCGCCGGAGAAGATTCTTTCCTGGTCTTATGGCGAGATCAAGAAGCCGGAAACGATCAACTATCGTACGTTCAAGCCGGAACGCGATGGTCTTTTCTGCGCACGCATCTTCGGACCGATCAAGGACTACGAGTGCCTGTGCGGCAAGTACAAGCGCATGAAGTACAAGGGCATCATCTGCGAAAAGTGCGGCGTCGAAGTCACGCTGTCGCGCGTTCGCCGTGAGCGCATGGGCCATATCGAGCTCGCTGCTCCCGTTGCCCATATCTGGTTCCTGAAGTCGCTGCCATCGCGCATTTCGACGCTGCTCGACATGACGCTGAAGGATGTAGAGCGCGTTCTCTACTTCGAAAACTACATCGTCACCGAGCCGGGTCTGACTGCTCTGAAGGAGCATCAGCTGCTCTCTGAAGAAGAGTACATGCTTGCTGTCGACGAGTATGGCGAAGACCAGTTCACCGCAATGATCGGCGCTGAAGCGATCTACGAGATGCTGGCCAGCATGAACCTCGAAAAGATCGCCGGCGACCTGCGCTCCGAGCTTGCCGACACCACGTCGGATCTCAAGCAGAAGAAGCTGATGAAGCGCCTGAAGATCGTCGAGAACTTCATGGAGTCCGGCAACCGCCCGGAATGGATGATCATGAAGGTCGTCCCGGTCATCCCGCCGGACCTGCGTCCGCTGGTTCCGCTCGATGGCGGCCGTTTCGCGACGTCGGATCTGAACGATCTGTACCGCCGCGTCATCAACCGTAACAACCGTCTGAAGCGCCTCATCGAACTGCGCGCTCCGGGCATCATCATCCGCAACGAAAAGCGCATGCTGCAGGAATCTGTCGATGCGCTGTTCGATAACGGCCGCCGTGGCCGCGTCATCACCGGCGCCAACAAGCGTCCGCTGAAGTCGCTGTCCGACATGCTCAAGGGCAAGCAGGGCCGCTTCCGTCAGAACCTGCTCGGCAAGCGCGTCGACTATTCCGGCCGTTCGGTCATCGTGACCGGTCCGGAACTGAAGCTGCACCAGTGCGGCCTGCCGAAGAAGATGGCGCTCGAACTGTTCAAGCCGTTCATCTACGCCCGCCTCGACGCGAAGGGTTATTCCTCCACCGTCAAGCAGGCCAAGAAGCTGGTCGAAAAGGAAAAGCCGGAAGTCTGGGATATCCTCGACGAGGTCATCCGCGAGCATCCGGTTCTGCTGAACCGCGCACCGACGCTGCACCGCCTGGGCATCCAAGCCTTCGAACCCATGCTGGTCGAAGGCAAGGCAATCCAGCTGCATCCGCTCGTCTGCACGGCCTTCAACGCCGACTTCGACGGCGACCAGATGGCCGTTCACGTGCCGCTCTCGCTGGAAGCCCAGCTTGAAGCCCGCGTGCTGATGATGTCGACCAACAACATCCTGCACCCGGCAAACGGAGCGCCGATCATCGTTCCCTCGCAGGACATGGTTCTCGGCCTGTACTACCTGTCGATCCTGAACCAGAACGAGCCGGGCGAAGGCATGGCCTTCTCCGACCTCGGAGAGCTGCATCACGCGCTCGAAAACAAGGTCGTCACGCTGCATTCGAAGATCCGCGGCCGCTTCAAGTCGGTCGACGAAGAGGGCAAGTCCTATTCGAAGATCTACGAAACCACGCCTGGCCGTCTGCTCATCGGCGAATTGCTGCCGAAGCATGGCAAGGTGACCTTCGATATCTGCAACCAGGAAATGACCAAGAAGAACATCTCCAAGATGATCGACACGGTCTACCGCCATTGCGGCCAGAAGGACACGGTCATTTTCTGCGACCGCATCATGCAGCTCGGCTTTGCCCATGCCTGCCGCGCCGGCATTTCGTTCGGCAAGGACGACATGGTCATTCCGGACACCAAGGTTAAGATCGTTGGTGATACCGAAGCCCTGGTGAAGGAATACGAACAGCAGTACAACGACGGTCTGATCACTCAGGGCGAGAAGTACAACAAGGTTGTCGACGCCTGGGGCAAGGCTACGGAAAAGGTCGCCGAAGAAATGATGGCCCGTATTAAGGCCGTCGAATTCGACGAGAAGACCGGTCGCCAGAAGCCGATGAACTCGATCTACATGATGAGCCACTCTGGTGCTCGTGGTTCTCCGAACCAGATGCGTCAGCTGGGCGGCATGCGCGGCCTCATGGCCAAGCCGTCGGGCGAAATCATCGAGACGCCGATCATCTCGAACTTCAAGGAAGGTCTGACCGTTAACGAGTACTTCAACTCGACGCACGGTGCCCGTAAGGGTCTGGCAGACACCGCGTTGAAGACGGCAAACTCCGGTTACCTGACCCGCCGTCTCGTCGACGTCGCTCAGGACTGCATCGTCACGCACGTCGATTGCGGTACCGACAAGGGCCTCACCATGACCGCCATCGTCGATGCCGGTCAGGTCGTTGCTTCGCTCGGCGCCCGCATCCTCGGCCGTACGGCGCTTGACGATATCGACCACCCGGTCACGGGTGAGCGCATCGTCGATGCCGGCAAGATGATCCTCGAGCCGGATGTCATCGAGATCGAAAAGGCTGGTATCCAGTCGATCCGCATCCGTTCGGCACTGACCTGCGAAATCCAGACCGGCGTCTGCGGCGTCTGCTACGGTCGCGACCTTGCTCGCGGTACGCCTGTCAACCTCGGTGAAGCTGTCGGCGTTATCGCCGCGCAGTCGATCGGTGAGCCGGGCACGCAGCTGACCATGCGTACCTTCCACTTGGGCGGCACGGCGACCGTGGTCGACCAGTCGTTCCTGGAAGCCTCCTACGAGGGTACGGTTCAGATCAAGAACCGCAACATGCTGCGCAACTCCGATGGCAACCTGGTTGCCATGGGCCGCAACATGACCGTCCAGATCCTGGACGAACGTGGCGTCGAACGCTCTTCGCAGCGCGTTGCTTACGGCTCGAAGCTGTATGTCGACGAAGGCGACAAGGTGAAGCGCGGTCAGCGTCTGGCGGAGTGGGATCCGTACACCCGTCCGATGATGACGGAAGTGGCCGGTACGGTTCACTTCGAAGACGTCGTCGACGGCCTTTCGGTTCTCGAAGCGACCGACGAGTCCACCGGCATCACCAAGCGTCAGGTTATCGACTGGCGCTCGACGCCGCGCGGTTCCGACCTGAAGCCGGCGATCGTCATCAAGGACGCCAGCGGCAATGTCGCGAAGCTGTCGCGTGGTGGCGAAGCCCGCTTCCTGCTCTCGGTCGACGCGATCCTGTCGGTCGAGCCGGGCACGAAGGTGTCGCAGGGTGACGTTCTCGCTCGTTCGCCGCTGGAAAGCGCCAAGACCAAGGACATCACCGGTGGTCTGCCGCGCGTTGCCGAACTGTTCGAAGCTCGTCGTCCGAAGGACCACGCCATCATCGCAGAGATCGATGGTACGATCCGCCTCGGCCGCGACTACAAGAACAAGCGCCGCGTCATCATCGAGCCGGCGGAAGACGGTGTAGAGCCGGTCGAATACCTGATCCCGAAGGGCAAGCCCTTCCACCTTCAGGAAGGCGACTATATCGAGAAGGGTGATTACATCCTCGACGGTAACCCGGCTCCGCACGACATCTTGGCGATCAAGGGCGTGGAGGCTCTGGCTTCCTACCTGGTCAACGAAATCCAGGAAGTCTACCGCTTGCAGGGCGTTGTCATCAACGACAAGCACATCGAAGTGATTGTCCGTCAGATGCTGCAGAAGGTGGAAATCACCGATGCGGGCGACAGCCAGTATATCGTCGGCGACAACGTCGACCGTATCGAGCTGGACGATGCCAACGACGCGCTGATTGAAGAAGGCAAGAAGCCAGCTTACGGCGATCCGGTGCTGCTCGGCATCACCAAGGCCTCGCTGCAGACGCCGTCGTTCATCTCGGCCGCTTCCTTCCAGGAAACGACCAAGGTGCTCACGGAAGCTGCGATCGCCGGCAAGACCGATGGTCTGCAGGGCCTGAAGGAAAACGTCATCGTCGGCCGTCTGATTCCGGCCGGTACCGGCGGTACCATGACGCAGATCCGCCGTATCGCTACGGCTCGCGACGAACTCATCCTCGAGGAACGTCGCAAGGGCACGGGTGCAGCCGTCGCAACGCCGATGCTGCAGGACATGGCCAGTGAGACTGTTCCGGTCGCTGAATAAGCGGTTTTGGACATAGAAAATCAAAAACCGCCCGGAGCGATCCGGGCGGTTTCTTTTTGTCTAAAGCTCATACGTGAAAGGTGAGGGCGGTCTGGTGGTCGCCTTGCCGCGATGCCGCTTGCGCTCAGCGGAAGCGGATGATCGCGACTTCGCCTTCGAGCGCGCCCTGGTAGGCCGAGGCGTGCGGCTCTTCGTCCGGAATATCCGTCAGCAGGCCGATCTGATCCAGGTCTGCCTCTATGAAGCCTTCCTCTGCAAGTGCATTGAGCGCTTCGCGCACGGCAGTGTCGTCATCCGGCGCCTTCAACATCACATGCAGGTCGATGCCTTCGCCGCCATCGGTCTCATAGCCTTTGCCGATGATGATGAAGACCATGGGACCATCGGAATTATTGTCGTTGTCTGGCGCAGTAATCATGAATCTTCCTTCGGGAGTATCGAATCGACCCGGCGATTCCTTTGTTAGGGCAGGGCGTCGGATGAAAATGCCTTTCGGTGATTCCTTATAGGGATTTTGGCGAAATACCAAAGTCCATCTTGCCGAAGGGACGGCATTTCCCTATTGAAAGCGCCAAATGGCTGGTTTTCCCGGGCTTCCGGGCCTTTGTGACAAAGATAATTTCTTAACCGGCCTTGACGAACCGGCGTGAAACCAGTAGTACCGCCGCCATCGGAACCCATGTGAGGCATGGTCGTTCGGGGCGACGCGCCCTGAAGTTCACCTCAAACAAGGTTCTAAAACGCACGTTGAAGACACGAATGCTGCACGCAAGACGCCACTCTAGGTGTCCTCTGCTTTTTTGTGGTCCATCTGCGAAAGCGGATCGGGCCACGTTTTGCGCATTGAGACGATCGTGTGTCGTTGCCGGTGACGGCGATAATCATGCCCGCAAGGGTGTCGAGATAGATTTACAAGGGATGGTTGAATGCCTACCGTAAACCAGCTGATCCGCAAGCCTCGCCAGGCGCAGGTAAAGCGTAACAAGGTTCCCGCTCTCCAGGAGAACCCGCAGAAGCGCGGCGTTTGCACCCGCGTCTACACGACCACGCCGAAGAAGCCGAACTCGGCTCTGCGTAAGGTCGCAAAGATCCGTCTGACCAACGGCTTCGAAGTCATTGGTTACATTCCCGGCGAAGGTCATAACCTTCAGGAACACTCCGTCGTCATGATCCGTGGCGGCCGCGTAAAGGACCTTCCGGGTGTCCGTTATCACATCATCCGCGGCGTTCTCGATACCCAGGGTGTCAAGAACCGCAAGCAGCGCCGTTCGAAGTACGGTGCGAAGCGTCCGAAGTAATTCGGTTTCAGATAATCCGGCGCTGCGCGAGGTTCTCCGCGTGGTGAGGCGCCGCTAACAGTTGAGAGACGAGAAGTACATGTCCAGACGTCATAAGGCAGAAAAGCGCGAGATCAATCCGGACCCGAAGTTCGGCGATCTGGTCGTCACCAAGTTCATGAATGCTATCATGCTTGACGGCAAGAAGTCCGTCGCTGAAAGCATCGTATACGGCGCATTCGACGCCGTGCAGGGCAAGGCAAAGCAGGAGCCGCTCGGCGTGTTCCATCAGGCTTTGGATAACATCGCTCCGCACGTTGAAGTTCGTTCGCGTCGCGTTGGTGGTGCTACGTACCAGGTTCCAGTTGATGTTCGTCCGGAGCGCCGTCAGGCTCTCGCTATTCGTTGGCTGATCACTGCTGCCCGTAAGCGTAACGAAACGACTATGGTCGATCGCCTCAGCGGCGAACTTCTCGATGCCTCCAACAACCGCGGCGCTGCCGTTAAGAAGCGCGAAGACACGCACAAGATGGCTGATGCCAACCGTGCGTTCTCGCATTATCGCTGGTAATCCCGAACGGTTTCGGAAAGGCAGTCCATTATGGCTCGCGAATATAAAATCGAAGACTACCGCAATTTCGGTATCATGGCGCACATCGACGCCGGCAAGACCACGACCACCGAGCGTATTCTTTACTACACCGGCAAGTCGCACAAGATCGGCGAAGTGCACGACGGCGCAGCCACGATGGACTGGATGGAGCAGGAGCAGGAGCGTGGCATCACGATCACCTCCGCTGCTACGACCACCTTCTGGAAGGGCCGCGACGGCAAGACCCGCCGCTTCAACATCATCGACACCCCCGGCCACGTTGACTTCACCATCGAAGTGGAACGTTCGCTGCGCGTTCTCGACGGTGCTATCGCTCTGCTCGACGCCAACGCCGGCGTAGAGCCGCAGACGGAAACCGTCTGGCGTCAGGCTGAGAAGTATCATGTTCCGCGCATGATCTTCTGCAACAAGATGGACAAGACCGGCGCTGACTTCTATCGCTCGGTTGAGATGATCAAGACCCGCCTCGGCGCTACCGCCGTCGTCATGCAGCTGCCGATCGGCGCTGAAAGCGACTTCAAGGGCGTTATCGACCTGATCGAGATGAACGCTCTCATCTGGCGTGACGAATCGCTCGGCGCTCAGTGGGACGTCGTCGAAATTCCGGAAGACATGAAGGCAAAGGCTGCCGAATACCGCGAAAAGCTGATCGAGACCGTTGTCGAGATCGACGAAGCCGCGACTGAGGCCTACCTCGAAGGCAACCTGCCTGACAACGATCAGATCCGTGCGCTCGTCCGTCGCGGCACGATCGACGTCAAGTTCCATCCGATGTTCTGCGGCACCGCCTTCAAGAACAAGGGTGTTCAGCCGCTGCTCGACGCCGTTGTCGATTACCTGCCGTCGCCGCTCGACATCCCGGCGATCAAGGGCATCGATTTCAAGACCGACGCCGAGATCGAACGTCACGCTGACGACAGCGAGCCGTTGTCCATGCTGGCATTCAAGATCATGAACGATCCCTTCGTCGGTTCGCTCACCTTCGCTCGCATCTATTCCGGCAAGCTCGAAAAGGGCGCATCGGTCATCAACACGGTCAAGGACAAGCGCGAGCGCGTCGGCCGTATGCTGCAGATGCACTCGAACTCGCGTGAAGACATCGAAGAAGCCTTCGCTGGCGACATCGTTGCTTTGGCCGGCCTCAAGGAAACCACCACTGGCGATACGCTCTGCGATCCGCTGAAGCCGGTTATCCTCGAGCGCATGGAATTCCCCGAGCCGGTCATTCAGATCGCGATCGAGCCGAAGACCAAGGGCGACCAGGAAAAGATGGGCCTCGCGCTCAACCGCCTGGCTGCAGAAGACCCGTCCTTCCGCGTCAAGACGGACCAGGAATCGGGCCAGACCATCATCGCAGGCATGGGTGAACTCCACCTCGACATCATCGTCGACCGTATGCGTCGTGAATTCAAGGTTGAAGCAAGCGTCGGCGCGCCGCAGGTTGCTTACCGCGAAACCATCACGCGTCAGACGGAAAAGGACTACACCCACAAGAAGCAGTCTGGCGGTACCGGTCAGTTCGCTCGCGTCAAGATCGTGTTCGAACCAAACCCGGACGGCGACGACTTCAAGTTCGAGTCCAAGATCGTCGGCGGTTCTGTTCCGAAGGAATACATTCCGGGCGTTCAGAAGGGTATCGAAAGCGTTCTGTCTTCGGGCCCGCTGGCTGGCTTCCCGATGCTCGGCGTCAAGGCGACGCTCATCGACGGTGCCTTCCACGATGTTGACTCGTCGGTTCTGGCCTTCGAAATCGCTTCCCGCGCTTGCTTCCGTGAAGCAGCTCGCGAAGCCGGTGCTCAGCTCCTCGAGCCGATGATGAAGGTCGAAGTCGTAACGCCGGAAGACTACGTCGGCGACGTCATCGGCGACTTGAACTCGCGTCGTGGCCAGATCCAGGGCCAGGAAAGCCGCGGTATCGCTGTTGTCATCAACGCAAACGTCCCGCTGGCAAACATGTTCAAGTACGTCGACAACCTGCGTTCGATGTCTCAGGGTCGTGCACAGTACACGATGACCTTCGATCATTACGCGCCGGTTCCGTCGAACGTCGCACAGGAAATCCAGGCAAAGTATTCCGGTCAGAAGTGACCGGAATACCAATTGACCGATAACAAGAATTGATCCCTTCGGGGACAGGAAAAATGGAGAGCCGAAAATGGCAAAGAGTAAGTTTGAGCGCAATAAGCCGCACGTCAACATTGGTACGATTGGGCACGTTGACCACGGCAAGACGTCACTGACGGCAGCGATCACGAAGTACTTCGGTGAGTTCAAGGCGTATGACCAGATCGACGCCGCTCCGGAAGAGAAGGCTCGTGGTATCACGATCTCGACGGCGCACGTTGAGTATGAGACGCCGAACCGTCACTACGCTCACGTCGACTGCCCCGGCCACGCTGACTATGTCAAGAACATGATCACGGGTGCGGCACAGATGGACGGCGCGATCCTGGTTTGCTCGGCAGCCGACGGCCCGATGCCGCAGACCCGCGAGCACATCCTGCTTGCTCGTCAGGTTGGCGTTCCGGCCATCGTCGTGTTCCTGAACAAGGTCGACCAGGTTGACGACGCTGAACTTCTCGAGCTGGTCGAGCTTGAAGTTCGCGAACTTCTGTCGTCCTACGACTTCCCGGGCGACGACATCCCGGTTGTCAAGGGTTCGGCACTTGCTGCTCTTGAAGACAGCGACAAGAAGATCGGCGAAGACGCGATCCGCGAGCTGATGGCTCAGGTTGACGCCTACATCCCGACGCCGGAGCGTCCGATCGACCAGCCGTTCCTGATGCCGATCGAAGACGTGTTCTCGATCTCGGGCCGTGGTACGGTTGTGACGGGCCGCGTTGAGCGTGGTATCGTCAAGGTTGGTGAAGAAGTCGAAATCGTCGGCATTCGTCCGACGTCGAAGACGACGGTTACCGGCGTTGAAATGTTCCGCAAGCTGCTCGATCAGGGCCAGGCTGGCGACAACATCGGCGCCCTGGTTCGCGGTGTTAACCGTGACGGCGTTGAGCGTGGTCAGATCCTGTGCAAGCCGGGCTCTGTCAAGCCGCACAAGAAGTTCATGGCCGAAGCCTACATCCTGACGAAGGAAGAAGGCGGCCGTCATACGCCGTTCTTCACGAACTACCGCCCGCAGTTCTACTTCCGCACGACGGACGTGACGGGCATCGTGACGCTTCCGGAAGGCACGGAAATGGTTATGCCAGGCGACAACGTCACGGTTGCTGTTGAGCTGATCGTTCCGATCGCGATGGAAGAAAAGCTTCGCTTCGCTATCCGCGAAGGCGGCCGTACCGTCGGCGCTGGCATCGTTGCATCCATCGTCGAGTAATTCGAAGCCGGCCACTCCACCCGAGTGGCCGATTCGATGACAATATTATGATGCAAGCGGCAGTAGCCGCTTGCTTATGACATGGAAATGTTGCAAATGGCGCGCGAGCGTGATTTGCGCTCTGCTTCGGATGACGAAGCGGGCAGTGAAATTAACAATAAGGTGGACCGAAAGGTCTAGCAGAGTGGATGGGGATGCCGCAGCCGGCGTCCCTCTCGATCTTTGAAACCGGTGGTCCGCCTTAGGAAAAAGAACAATCCGTGCCTGTTTTTTTAACGGCACGCGAGATAACAAAACACAAGGATAACGTCGAATGAACGGCCAAAATATCCGCATTCGCCTGAAGGCGTTCGATCACCGGATTCTCGATGCTTCCACGCGCGAGATCGTGTCGACGGCGAAGCGCACCGGTGCTAGCGTCCGGGGCCCCGTTCCGCTTCCGACCCGTATCGAGAAGTTCACGGTTAACCGGTCCCCACACATCGACAAGAAGAGCCGCGAGCAGTTCGAGATGCGCACGCATAAGCGCCTCCTCGACATCGTTGACCCGACCCCGCAGACGGTAGACGCGCTGATGAAGCTCGATCTCGCCGCCGGTGTCGATGTTGAGATCAAGCTCTGAGACCTGGTTCTCGAGCTGAGTGAGAAGGATTGAACCGATGCGTTCAGGTGTGATTGCACAGAAGGTGGGAATGACCCGCGTCTATAACGACGCCGGCGAGCATGTCCCGGTAACCGTATTGCGTTTGGATGGCTGCCAGGTCGTAGCCCAGCGCACAGTTGAAAAGAATGGCTACACCGCAGTTCAGCTGGGTGCCGGCCAGGCTAAAGTTAAGAACACGACGAAGGCCCTGCGCGGTCATTTCGCCGTCGCAAGCGTTGAGCCGAAGGCCAAGCTCGTTGAATTCCGTGTTACGGACGACAACCTGCTTGAAGTCGGCACCGAGCTTAAGGCTGCTCACTTCACGGCGGGTCAGCTCGTCGACGTGACCGGCACGACGATCGGTAAGGGTTTTGCCGGCGCTATGAAGCGTCACGGCTTCGGCGGTCTGCGTGCTACGCACGGTGTGTCGGTTTCGCACCGCTCGCACGGTTCGACCGGTTCGCGCCAGGACCCCGGCAAGGTGTTCAAGAACAAGAAGATGGCTGGTCACATGGGCCAGACGCGCGTGACGACGCAGAACCTTGAAGTGGTTTCGACCGATGAAGATCGCGGTCTGATCCTCGTCAAGGGCGCGGTTCCCGGCTCCAAGGGCGCCTGGATCATCGTGCGCGATGCCGTCAAGTCGGCCGCGAAGTAAGGGAGCCAAACCAATGGAATTGAACGTCAAGACCCTCGAGGGCAAAGACGCTGGGAAGGTTTCCCTTTCTGACGCGATTTTCGGCCTGGAGCCGCGTGAAGACATTCTCGCCCGCGTCATTCGCTGGCAGCTTGCCAAAAAGCAGCAGGGCACGCATCAGGCCAAGGGCCGCGCGGACGTAGCCCGCACCGGCGCCAAGATGTACAAGCAGAAGGGTACGGGCCGGGCTCGTCACCATTCGGCTCGCGCTCCGCAGTTCCGCGGCGGTGGTAAGGCTCACGGCCCGGTTACCCGCAGCCACGAGCACGATCTGCCGAAGAAGGTTCGCGCCCTCGGCCTGCGTCACGCTCTGTCTGCCAAGCTGAAGTCCGAAGACGTCATCGTCATCGACAGCCTGATTGCAGCTGATGCGAAGACCAAGGCTCTGGCCAGCACTTTCGAGACGCTCGGCCTGACCAACGCGCTGTTCATCGGCGGTGCCGAATTGGACAACAACTTCAAGCTCGCAGCCCAGAACATCCCGAACATCGATGTTCTGCCGGTTCAGGGCATCAACGTTTACGACATCCTGCGCCGTGGCAAGCTCGTCCTGTCCAAGGCCGCAGTTGAAGCTCTAGAGGAGCGATTCAAGTGACGGATCTTCGCCATTACGATGTGATCGTTTCTCCTGCGATCACCGAAAAGTCCACCCTGCTTTCGGACAATAACCAGGTTGTTTTCAACGTTGCCAAGACCGCGACGAAGCCTGAAATCAAGGCTGCCGTCGAAGCGCTGTTCGGCGTCAAGGTTACGGCCGTTAACACCCTGCTGCGCCTGGGCAAGACCAAGCGGTTCAAAGGTCTCGTCGGCAAGCAGAAGGACGTGAAGAAGGCTATCGTGACACTCGCCGAAGGCCAGTCGATCGACGTCTCCACCGGTCTCTGAGGAATAAGAAAATGGCATTGAAAACATTCAATCCGACGACCCCGAGCCAGCGTCAGCTGGTCATCGTCGATCGCTCCTCGCTCTACAAGGGCAAGCCGGTCAAGACGCTGACGGAAGGCCTGACCTCCAAGGGCGGACGTAACAACACCGGTCGCATCACCGTGCGTTTCCAGGGTGGCGGTCATAAGCGCAGCTATCGTCTGGTCGACTTCAAGCGTCGCAAGTTCGACGTTGAAGCAACCGTCGAGCGTATCGAATACGACCCGAACCGTACCGCTTACATCGCTCTGGTGAAGTACACGGACGGCGAACTGGCCTACATCCTCGCTCCGCAGCGCCTCGCTTCCGGCGACAAGGTCATTGCTTCGGAAAAGGCTGTCGACGTAAAGCCCGGCAACACCATGCCGCTGCAGTTCATCCCGGTCGGCTCCATCATCCATAACGTGGAAATGAAGCCGGGCAAGGGTGGTCAGATCGCTCGCTCCGCCGGTTCCTACGCGCAGCTCGTTGGTCGCGACCAGGGTATGGCGATCCTTCGCCTCAACTCCGGCGAACAGCGCCTCGTACACGGCACCTGCCTTGCAACGATCGGTGCGGTTTCGAACCCGGATCATGCCAACATCAACGACGGTAAGGCCGGTCGTTCGCGTTGGCGTGGCAAGAAGCCGCATAACCGCGGCGTCGTCATGAACCCGGTCGACCATCCGCACGGCGGTGGTGAAGGCCGCACCTCTGGTGGTCGCCATCCGGTGACCCCATGGGGCAAGCCGACCAAGGGCAAGCGTACGCGGTCGAACAAGTCGACCGACAAGATGATCATGCGCTCGCGCCATCAGCGCAAGAAGTAAGAGAGGAAGTCTCAAGTGGCTCGTTCAGTATGGAAAGGTCCGTTTGTTGACGGCTATCTTCTCAAGAAGGCTGAGAAGGTGCGTGAAGGCGGACGTAACGAAGTAATCAAGATGTGGAGCCGTCGCTCCACCATCATGCCGCAGTTCGTTGGTCTCACCTTTGGTGTTTACAACGGCAGCAAGCATATTCCGGTCAGCGTCAATGAAGACATGGTCGGACACAAGTTCGGCGAGTTCGCCCCGACCCGTACCTATTATGGTCACGGTGCGGACAAGAAGGCGAAGAGGAAGTAACAATGGGCAAGGCAAAAACCGAACGCCGGCTGAAGGACAATGAGGCGCAGGCAGTTGCGCGCACGCTCCGTGTCAGCCCGCAGAAGCTCAACCTGGTTGCGGCACAGATCCGCGGCAAGAAGGTTGACCGCGCGCTCGCAGAGCTGGAATTCTCGCGCAAGCGCATTGCTGGCGCTGTGAAGAAGACGCTCGAATCTGCGATCGCCAACGCAGAAAACAACCACGATCTCGACGTTGACTCGCTGGTCGTAGCGGAAGCTTACGTTGGCAAGTCGATCGTCATGAAGCGTTTCCACGCTCGTGGCCGTGGCCGTGCGTCTCGTATCGAGCGTCCGTTCGCCCACCTGACGATCGTCGTTCGTGAAGTTGAAGCTCAAGAGGAGGCCGCATAATGGGTCAGAAAATCAATCCAATCGGTTTTCGTCTTGGCATCAACCGCACTTGGGATAGCCGCTGGTTTGCGGACAATGCCGAGTACGGTCAGCTTCTTCACGAAGACCTGAAGATGCGTAAGTTCGTCATGAACGAACTGAAGCAGGCTGGTATCTCGAAGGTCGTCATCGAACGTCCGCACAAGAAGTGCCGCGTCACGATCCACTCGGCTCGCCCGGGTTTGATCATCGGCAAGAAGGGTGCAGACATCGATAAGCTCCGCAAGAAGCTGTCGGACATGACGAACTCCGAAACGCACCTCAACATCGTTGAAGTACGCAAGCCGGAAATCGACGCGACGCTGGTTGCCCAGTCGATCGCTCAGCAGCTTGAGCGCCGTGTTGCTTTCCGTCGCGCCATGAAGCGCGCCGTTCAGTCCGCGATGCGTCTTGGCGCCGAAGGCATCAAGATCACCTGCGCCGGCCGTCTTGGCGGTGCTGAAATCGCTCGTACGGAATGGTACCGCGAAGGCCGTGTGCCGCTGCACACGCTGCGCGCCGACATCGATTACGGTACGGCTGAAGCAGAAACCGCTTTCGGCATCTGCGGCATCAAGGTTTGGATCTTCAAGGGCGAAATCCTTGAGCACGATCCGATGGCCTCCGAACGCCGTGCGCTCGAGGGCGACGCCCAGGGTCCGGCTAGCCGCGATCGCGATAGAGACCGTCGCCGCGACAACGCTTGATAGCGTACGTGGCAGATAAGTTCGGAGAATAAGAAAATGTTGCAGCCAAAGCGTACGAAGTACCGCAAGCAATTCAAGGGCCGCATCAAGGGCGTTGCCAAGGGTGGTTCTGACCTGGCGTTCGGCGAATTCGGTTTGAAGTCGCAGGAGCCTAACCGCGTTAACGCTCGTGAGATCGAAGCAGCTCGTCGCGCGATCACGCGCCACATGAAGCGTGCCGGCCGTGTGTGGATCCGCGTGTTCCCGGATGTTCCGGTAACCGCAAAGCCTACCGAAGTCCGTATGGGTAAAGGTAAGGGTTCCGTGGAATACTGGGCATGCAAGGTCAAGCCCGGCCGCATGATGTTCGAGATCGACGGTGTGAGCGAAGAAATCGCTCGTGAGGCTCTTCGCCTCGGCGCTGCCAAGCTCTCGGTCAAGACGCGCTTCGTTCAGCGCATTGCAGAGTAAGGAAGAAGCTCATGAAAGCCGCAGATGTTCGCGCCCTGAGCGCCGACCAACTCAAGGACGAGCTTGCCAAGCTGAAGAAGGAGCAGTTCAACCTGCGCTTTCAGAAGGCGACCGGCCAGCTTGAAAAGTCCTCGCGCATCAACGAAGTCCGTAAGGACATCGCTCGCGTAAAAACCATTGCCCGCCAGAAGGCGGCAGAAGCAAAGGCCTAAAGGAAAAATAACATGCCGAAGCGCATTCTGCAGGGCGTCGTGGTCAGCGACAAGAACGAGAAGACTGTAGTAGTTCGCGTTGAGCGTCGATTCGCTCACCCGCTGCTCCAGAAGACTGTTCGTCGTTCCAAGAAGTACAAGGCTCACGACGAGAACAATCAGTACAAGGTCGGCGACGTCGTTTCCATCGAGGAATGCGCGCCGATTTCCAAGGACAAGAGCTGGACGGTCATTTCCGCCCAGTCCAAGTAACAGAATCTCGCTCAGGCCCTTGCGCTTGGGCGAAATATCTGTATGAAGCACGAGCTTGGAAGCAGGACGCTCGCGTACGGGCGTTCTTTTGCTTTATTGATGACCGGCGACGGCGACCGCATGCGGTTCCCGAAGCTTTGAAATCAGACAAGACACTAGTTCATAAGCCGGGGTAGGGGGTCGGTTGACCCAACCATTCCGGTAACAACAAGAAGGCGACCTGACATGATTCAGATGCAAACAAACCTCGACGTGGCGGATAATTCCGGCGCACGTCGTGTCATGTGCATCAAGGTGCTGGGCGGCTCGAAGCGCAAGTACGCTTCTATCGGCGACGTCATCGTCGTTTCGATCAAGGAAGCTATTCCGCGCGGCCGTGTGAAGAAGGGTGATGTGATGAAGGCGGTTGTCGTTCGTACCGCCAAGGACATCCGTCGTCCGGATGGCAGCGTCATCCGCTTCGATACCAACGCAGCAGTCCTCATCGACAACAAGAAAGAGCCGATCGGCACCCGTATCTTCGGACCGGTTCCGCGCGAACTTCGCGCCAAGAACCACATGAAGATCATCTCGCTGGCTCCAGAAGTACTGTAAGGAGCGGAGCGATGCAGAAGATCCGTAAAGGCGACAAGGTCGTCGTATTGACCGGTAAGGACAAGGGCCGCACCGGCGAAGTTATTCAAGTGCTGCCGAAGGAAGACCGTGCGGTCGTTCGTGGCGTCAACGTCGTAAAGCGCCATCAGCGCCAGACGCAGAGCCAGGAAGCCGGCATCATCAGCAAGGAAGCCCCGCTTCACCTGTCCAACATTGCTGTCGTCGACAAGGACGGCAAGCCGACCCGCGTCGGTTTCAAGGTTGTGGATGGTAAGAAGGTCCGTGTGGCCAAGACCTCTGGAGAAGTGATCGATGGCTGAGGCAAAGTACGAGCCGCGGCTCAAGAAGGAATACGTTGCTCGCATCCGTGCGGCCATGCTGGAGAAGTTCTCCTACGCCAACGAGATGCAGATCCCGAAGCTGGACAAGATCGTGATCAACATGGGCGTCGGCGAAGCAACGGCTGATTCGAAGAAGCCGACTGTTGCTGCTGCCGATCTCGCAGCGATCGCTGGTCAGAAGCCGGTCATCACGCGCGCACGCAACTCCATCGCTGGCTTCAAGGTCCGCGAAAACATGCCGATCGGCGCGAAGGTCACCCTGCGCGGCGCCCGCATGTACGAGTTCCTGGATCGCCTGGTCAACATCGCGCTTCCGCGCGTTCGCGACTTCCGCGGCCTGAACCCGAAGAGCTTTGACGGTCGTGGCAATTTCGCCATGGGCATCAAGGAGCACATTGTGTTCCCAGAGATCAACTACGACAAGGTTGATCAGATGTGGGGCATGGACATCATCGTTTGCACGACGGCAAACACGGACGACGAAGCACGGGCTCTTCTGAAAGAGTTCAACTTCCCGTTCCGTCAGTAACCGTAACGACGAGCGTAGAAAAGGAAACCTGATATGGCGAAGACAAGCGCAGTTGAAAAGAACAAGCGCCGCCGCAATACGGTTGCCAACCAGGCTGCGAAGCGCGCTGCCCTGAAGGCAATCATCATGAACCAGTCTCTCTCGATCGAAGACCGGTTCAAGGCTACCCTGAAGCTGGCATCGCTCCCGCGCGATGGATCGAAGACTCGCATTCGCAACCGTTGCGAAGTATCGGGCCGTCCGCGCGCCTATTACCGCAAACTGCGCATGTCGCGTATCGCGCTGCGTGAACTGGGCAACCTCGGCAAGGTGCCGGGCATTGTCAAGTCGAGCTGGTAAGGAGCAGATTAGATGACCATGACTGATCCTTTGGGCGATATGCTCACCCGCATCCGCAATGGTGCTTCGCGCCGCAAGTCGTCGGTTTCGACGCCTGCGTCCAAGCTCCGTGCGCGCGTTCTCGATGTTCTGCAGGCTGAAGGCTACATCCGTGGCTACTCCGTCGTCGATTTCGGCAACGGCAAGTCTGAGCTCAACATCGAGCTGAAGTACTACGAAGGCTCGTCGGTGATCCGTGAGATCGGCCGCGTGTCTAAGCCGGGCCGCCGAGTTTATGTCTCGGTTAAGTCCATTCCGCAGGTCGCGAACGGTCTCGGCATCACTATCCTTTCGACTCCGAAGGGTGTGATGGCTGATCACCAGGCTCGTGAACAGAATGTTGGTGGCGAGGTTCTCTGCTCGGTCTTCTAAGATCGGACAGGGATCTCCTTCGAAACAGACAGGTTTGAAAAATGTCTCGTATCGGTAAGAAGCCCGTTCAGGTACCTGCAGGGATCACGGCCACGGTTGATGGCCAAAAAGTGACTGCCAAGGGCCCCAAGGGCGAGCTGTTTTTCGTCGCTAACGACGAAATCGGTCTCAAGCTGGAAAACAATGCAATTGTCGTAACGCCGCTTAACGACTCCAAGGGCGCTCGTTCAAAGTGGGGCATGTCCCGCACGATGATCGAGAACATCCTGAAGGGTGTTAAGGACGGCTACGAGCGTAAGCTCGAAATCAACGGCGTCGGCTATCGTGCGACCATGCAGGGCAAGAACCTGCAGCTGGCGCTCGGCTTCAGCCACGACGTGGTTTATGAGCCGCCGCAGGGCATCACGATCGCTGTGCCGAAGCCGACGGAAATCGTCGTCACCGGCATCAACAAGCAGCAGGTCGGCCAAGTTGCAGCTGAAATCCGCGAATACCGCGGTCCCGAGCCTTACAAGGGCAAGGGTGTTAAGTATGCCGAAGAGCGGATCATCCGCAAAGAAGGCAAGAAGAAGTAAGGATCACGCGAAATGGCTAGCAGGAAAGAAGCACTTGCGCGTCGCGCCAACCGCGTGCGCCGTCAAATCAAGTCGGTGGCCAACGGCCGTCCGCGCCTGTCGGTTCATCGCTCGTCGAAGAACATCTACGCCCAGGTCATTGATGATGTGGCTGGCAAGACCCTCGCGGCTGCCTCCACGCTCGACAAGGATCTGCGCGGTTCTCTGAAGACCGGTGCCGATACCGCCGCCGCAGCTCTGGTTGGCAAGCTCGTTGCTGAGCGCGCATCCAAGGCAGGCGTGAAGGAAGTCGTGTTCGATCGCGGCGCCTTCATCTATCACGGCCGCATCAAGGCTCTCGCCGAAGCGGCTCGCGAAGGCGGCCTGACCTTCTGATCAAGTTTCCGGCCGGTAGCCAACAGGCGCCGGCCGGATTTCACCGGACCGCAAATCTCCCTTCGGAGGTTGATGCGGTCTTCGTTTTGTTTGCCCGTTGCACCCGGAAAAGAAAAAGGAAGAGGACAATGGCACAGGAAAAGAGGGCTCCGCGGGAAGACCGCCAGAGCCGTGAAGAGCGCGATAGCGAATTCGTCGACAAGCTGGTCGCGATCAACCGCGTCGCCAAGGTTGTGAAGGGTGGCCGCCGTTTCGGTTTCGCCGCTCTCGTCGTCGTCGGCGACCAGAAGGGCCGCGTCGGCTTTGGTCACGGCAAGGCACGCGAAGTGCCGGAAGCGATCCGCAAGGCAACCGAAAGCGCCAAGCGCGACATGATCTTCGTACCGCTGCGTGACGGCCGTACGCTGCATCACGACGTTCATGGCCGTCATGGCGCCGGCAAGGTTCTGCTGCGCTCGGCCAAGGTCGGTACCGGTATCATCGCCGGCGGTCCGATGCGTGCCGTTTTCGAAACGCTCGGCGTTCATGACGTCGTTGCCAAGTCGACCGGTTCGTCGAACCCATACAACATGGTTCGCGCCACGTTCGACGCCCTGAAGCACCAGGTTCACCCGAAGGACATCGCAGCTCAGCGTGGCATCAAGTATGCTACCCTGCAGGCTCGTCGCGCCGCTTCGGGCAACGCCTCCGAAGAATAAGGGAGTTTGACCTATGGCCAAGACGACCAAGAAGGCTGAAGCTAAGGCGACCGTTACGGTCGAGCAGGTTGGCAGCCCGATCCGCCGTCCGGATGTTCAGCAGAAGACGCTGATCGGTCTCGGACTGAACAAGATGCACCGTCGCCGCACGCTGGAAGATACCCCGGCTGTTCGTGGCATGATCCGTGCTGTCCAGCATCTCGTTCGCATCGTCGACGAGAAGTGAGCCGGAGGTAATTCGCTATGAAACTGAATGAGATCAAGGATAACGAAGGCTCGACCCACAGCCGCAAGCGCCTCGGCCGCGGCATCGGCTCCGGCTCCGGTAAGACCGGTGGCCGTGGTGTAAAGGGTCAGAAGTCCCGTTCGGGCGTTGCGATCAACGGCTTTGAAGGCGGTCAGATGCCCATCTACCGTCGCCTGCCGAAGCGCGGCTTCACCAACATCTTCGCTGCTGACTACGTTGTCGTATCGCTGGAGCGCATCCAGGCTGCCGTCGATGCCGGCAAGCTCGATGCCAAGAACACCATTGATGCTGCTGCCCTCAAGGCTGCTGGCGTGATTCGCCGCGTCAAGGACGGCGTTCGGGTTCTCTCGGACGGCGAACTGAAGGCGAAGGTAACGCTTGAAGTTGCAGGCGCTTCCAAGTCTGCTGTTGAAAAGATCGAGAAGGCCGGCGGTTCCGTCAAGCTGCTCGCATCTGTCGCAGAATAATATGATCAATAATCGCCCGAGGTGCTTCACTTCGGGCGATTTTGCTCCCATATGTGAGCCTCACGAACCTGAACGATGCGGCAGTGTCTTTCCGGTCTATAACGGGAACCAAGGGTGAGGCGTCCGATTGCATCGCAATCCGTCCAAAGCCCGGCTTTTGAACAATTTATTTACTGATTCCGGACCCGGCCGATTATGCCGGAATTGGTAATGCGGAGATTTGCATGGCTTCTGCAGCGGAACAATTGGCGTCCAATCTCAATTTTTCGACCTTTGCCAAGGCCGAGGATCTCAAGAAGCGCCTGTGGTTTACGCTCGGCGCTCTCCTCGTTTATCGGCTCGGTACACATATTCCGCTTCCAGGTTTGAATCCTGCTGCCTATGCCCAGGCTTTCCATAACCAGTCGGGCGGCATTCTCGGCCTCTTCAACATGTTCTCGGGCGGCGCTGTACAGCGCATGGCGATTTTCGCGCTCGGTATCATGCCTTATATTTCGGCCTCGATCATCGTTCAGCTGATGACGTCGGTCGTCCCGTCGCTCGAAAACCTGAAGAAGGAAGGCGAGCAGGGCCGTAAGATCATCAACCAGTACACCCGCTACGGTACGGTGCTGCTCGGCGCGTTGCAGGCCTACGGCATTGCGATCGGCCTTGAGCATGGCAACGGCGTTGTGGTCGATCCGGGCTGGTTCTTCCGCATTTCCACCGTCATTACGCTGCTCGGCGGCACGATGTTCCTGATGTGGCTCGGCGAGCAGGTGACCTCGCGCGGCATCGGCAACGGTATTTCGCTGATCATTTTCGCCGGCATTGCCGCCGGTCTGCCGACCGCTCTTGCAGGCACGCTCGAACTCGGCCGTACCGGTGCTCTGTCGACGGGTCTGATTCTCGCCGTTCTGGTGGTCGCCGTTCTGGTCATCGCTCTCATCGTCTTCGTAGAGCGCGCCCAGCGTCGCCTTCTGATCCAGTATCCGAAGCGTCAGGTCGGCACCCGCATGTTCCAGGGCGACACGTCGCACCTGCCGCTGAAGCTCAACACCTCGGGCGTTATCCCGGCGATCTTCGCATCGTCGCTGCTCCTGCTGCCGGCAACGGTCGCCGGTCTCGGCAACAACACCGCGCTTCCGACCTGGGTCACCTCGATCGTCGCGGCGTTGGGTCATGGCCAACCCGTCTACATGGTGTTCTACGCGGCGCTGATTGCTTTCTTCGCCTTCTTCTACACTGCGCTGGTCTTCAATCCGAAGGACACGGCCGACAATCTGAAGAAGCATGGCGGCTTCATTCCAGGCATCCGTCCGGGTGAGCGCACCGCCGAATATATTGATTATGTGCTGACCCGCATTACGGTCATCGGCGCGATCTATCTCGTCTTCGTCTGCATCCTGCCCGAAATTCTCGTGTCCCAGACCGGTATTCCCTTGTCTCTGGGTGGCACTTCGCTTCTGATCGTGGTTAGCGTAACGCTGGATACGGTGGCGCAGATTCAGGGTCACCTGATCGCACAGCAATATGAAGGCCTGATCAAGAAATCGAAGTTGCGTGGAGGAAAGAGGGGGCGATGAGACTCATACTTTTAGGGCCACCGGGTGCAGGTAAGGGGACCCAGGCCCAGCGTATCGTGGAGAAGCACGGCATTCCTCAGCTCTCCACAGGTGATATGCTGCGTGCGGCCGTTCAGGCTGGTACGGAAGTTGGCAAGCGCGCCAAGGCCGTCATGGATGCTGGCAAGCTCGTCTCCGACGAGATCGTCAATGCGATCGTCTCTGAGCGCATTGATCAGCCGGATTGCGCCAGGGGGTTCATCCTCGACGGCTTTCCGCGTACCTTGGTACAGGCTGATGCCACCGAGCAGATGCTCAACGCAAAGGGGTTGGAGCTTTCCGTCGTCATCGAGCTGAAGGTTGATGACGCTGAACTGATTCGCCGCGTCTCCGGCCGTTATTCCTGCTCGAACTGCGGCAGCGTCTATCACGACACTGACAAGGTTCCGGCAACGGCGGGTGTCTGCGACAAATGCGGTTCGACGCATTTCAAGCGTCGGCCTGACGACAATGCCGAGACGATGGCGACGCGCCTCCAAGTCTACTACAAGGAGACCTCGCCGCTGATCGGATACTATTATGCCAAGGGCAAGTTGCAGAGCATCGACGGCATGGCCGATATCGAGCATGTGACTGATAGTATCGAAGCTATCCTGGCTAAGCTTTGAGTAGCCTAAAATAAACTGGCTGGAGCGGTTGCTTTTTTGCACTGATTCCGCTAAACACCGCGCCAACTCGCGACATGCTATGCGATCGGCGCGGATTTCCAACGGGGAAGTCCGGCACGGTCGTTTTGACATGTTACGGACTCACATCGAACAAGCAGCTCCCGGGCTGCATAACAAGACCCTTTGCCAAGGCAAAAGGAATGCAAGGAGAACAGGCGTGGCTCGTATCGCTGGCGTCAACATCCCGACTGCAAAGCGCGTAGTTATTGCGCTTCGTTACATTCACGGGATCGGACCGAAGTTTGCACAGGAAATCTGCGAGAAGGTCGGTATCCCGGCCGAGCGTCGCGTCAACCAGTTGACGGATGCTGAGGTTCTGCAGATCCGCGAAACCATCGACCGTGACTATCAGGTCGAAGGTGATCTGCGTCGCGAAACCGCGATGAACATCAAGCGTCTGATGGACCTGGGTTCTTACCGTGGCCTGCGTCATCGTCGCGGCCTGCCGGTTCGCGGTCAGCGCACCCACACCAATGCTCGTACCCGCAAGGGCCCGGCAAAGGCGATCGCTGGTAAGAAGAAGTAATTTCCGGGAAGCCGGAGGTGGGAGGCTGGCGGTCCGCCGGCCTCTTTTGAGTTTGAAGCGGCGCTCAATGAGTGTCGTTTCGGTGTAGCCGCTGGCATTACGGCGGTGCAGAGATCCAAGAAAGGACTAACATGGCCAAGGAAGCCGTACGCGTTCGTCGTCGCGAGCGTAAAAATATCACGTCGGGCGTCGCACACGTCAATTCGACCTTCAACAACACGATGATCACCATCACCGACGCACAGGGCAACGCGATTGCCTGGTCGTCCGCTGGTGCTAAGGGCTTCAAGGGTTCGCGCAAGTCGACCCCGTTCGCTGCCCAGATCGCTGCTGAAGACTGCGCCAAGAAGGCTCAGGAACACGGCATGAAGTCGCTGGAAGTTGAAGTTTGCGGTCCGGGCTCCGGTCGTGAATCCGCTCTGCGCGCGCTCCAGGCTGCTGGTTTCATGATCACGTCGATCCGCGATGTGACCCCGATCCCGCACAATGGTTGCCGCCCGCGCAAGAAGCGTCGCGTCTGATCATCGCCACTCACGACACCGGCCGGGGTAGATGCGCCTGGCTTGGTGTTACTCAAGCTCGGTTGTCACGATTGGATGGTGACAACGAACGGAAGGCAAAAATATGATTCAGAAAAACTGGCAGGAACTGATCAAGCCCAACAAGGTCGAGTTCACCTCGAGCGGCCGCACCAAGGCAACGCTCGTGGCCGAACCGCTGGAGCGTGGCTTCGGTCTTACCCTCGGCAACGCGCTGCGCCGCGTTCTGCTGTCTTCTCTGCGCGGTGCCGCTGTAACGGCGGTGCAGATAGACGGCGTGCTGCATGAGTTCTCCTCTATCCCGGGCGTCCGGGAAGACGTGACGGACATCGTGCTGAACATCAAGGAAATCGCCATCAAGATGGACGGCGATGACAGCAAGCGCATGGTCGTGCGCAAGCAGGGCCCAGGCGTTGTAACGGCTGGCGACATTCAGACGGTCGGCGATATCGAAATCCTCAACCCCGAGCATGTCATCTGCACGCTCGACGAGGGCGCCGAAATCCGCATGGAATTCACCGTCAATAACGGCAAGGGCTATGTCCCGGCCGAGCGTAATCGTGCGGAAGATGCTCCGATCGGTCTCATCCCGGTCGACAGCCTTTATTCGCCGGTCAAGAAGGTGTCCTACAAGGTAGAAAATACCCGCGAAGGACAGGTTCTCGACTACGACAAGCTGAGCATGTCGATCGAAACCGACGGTTCGATCAGCGGTGAAGATGCAGTCGCTTTTGCGGCCCGCATCCTTCAGGATCAGCTTGGCGTGTTCGTCAACTTCGACGAGCCGCAGAAGGAAACCGAAGAGGAAGCAGTTACCGAACTCGCTTTCAACCCGGCGCTCCTCAAGAAGGTGGACGAGCTCGAACTGTCCGTTCGTTCGGCAAACTGCCTGAAGAACGACAACATCGTCTACATCGGCGACCTCATTCAGAAGACCGAAGCAGAAATGCTCCGCACGCCGAATTTTGGTCGCAAGTCGCTGAACGAAATCAAGGAAGTTCTCGCTTCCATGGGCCTGCACCTCGGCATGGAAGTGCCGGCATGGCCGCCCGAGAACATCGAAGATCTCGCCAAGCGCTACGAAGACCAATACTAACCAACAAACTGCAGGCTACGGATGCTTGCAAGTGAAGGAGAATAGCAATGCGCCACGGTAAAGCCGGCCGCAAGCTGAATAGAACCGCTAGCCACCGTAAGGCGATGTTCGCCAACATGGCAGCTTCGCTCATCACCCATGAGCAGATCGTCACCACGCTCCCGAAGGCGAAGGAAATTCGTCCGATCGTCGAGAAGCTGGTAACCCTCGGCAAGCGCGGCGACCTGCACGCTCGTCGTCAGGCCATCTCGCAGATCCGCGACGTAGCTGTCGTTTCGAAGCTGTTCGACGCGATTGCAACGCGTTACGCCACCCGCAACGGCGGCTACCTGCGTATCATGAAGGCCGGCTTCCGCCAGGGCGACAATGCCGCTCTCGCAGTTGTCGAGTTCGTCGATCGCGATACCTCTGCCAAGGGCGCAGCCGACAAGGCTCGCGTTGCTGCCGAGGAAGAAGCTGCAGCCGCTTAAGGCGAGCTTCGGGTAAAACATTGAAGGCCGGATGAGCGATCGTCCGGCCTTTTTGTTTGCAGCGTAGAAGCAGTCGCTCGTTCCCGCTGTTGTGAGAGAGGCGGTATTGCACGCTGGGGCGATACGCCGATTATCTGTAGAGGGTGGTACTACAACATCGGCCCGAAAATCGGCATCGATTTTCGGAAAGCTTGATGCGTAGATTCAAGGAGATAGAGCGTCTTTGTGCTTCCGAAAGGAAGCACGACGCTCTAGGTGTGAGGCGGGACATGATACGCAGAAGAATATCTCCGTTTCTGGCGTGCCTGCTGACCATCGCTTTTGGCCTCGTGCTCAGGCGGTTCGGATATGCCGTTCATTTGCCGTTCGAGATCGTCAAATATGGTGGTTCGATATTGTGGGGAGCCATGGTCTACTGGCTGCTGGCCACGGCCTTGCCCGGCGCGCGCCGTATCACGACCACCTCAGCGGCGATGATCGTCGCCGCGCTTGTCGAATTTTCCAGGCTTTGGCACATGCCCGCGTTGGATGCATTTCGATTGACCACGGCCGGAGCCTTGTTGCTGGGGCGAGTATTCTCGCCCTGGAACATTCTGGCATATGCAATCGGTATCGCGGCAGCTCTCGCGCTGGATTGGGCGCTGTCGAAGCGGGAACGCTTTGCTTGACGTCGGCTGCGCGTCATTCCGCAGCCGCCGAGAGCCGGCGTGACGGATCGGCGCGGTGAAGATGAACCGCAAGCGTGTCCCAGGGTGGCGTCACGGAAAGCTGCGCCAGGATGCGGCCGATCTCGCCTCTGTGGTAACCTCCATGCGTGACGACATGGAGAAGCATCTCCTCACGCGTCATGCAGCCCCGGTCTCCATCAGTGAACGTGAACGGCAGAGCTTCTGAAAGAAGTGGCGCGCTGATCGTTTCGATATATCGCAGATACCATTGGTCTGATGCCGTAAGCGCTGCAAGAAGGTCGGGCAGGGTGGGTGGTTCAGGTGAATTGTCATCTTGGTATCCGTGCTCGCGCCCAGCAAGATGTGCGGCGAATATCCGGGCGACGATCAGCGAGTGATTCATTAGACGCATGCAGGCGAGACGCTCCCTGCCATGCTGTTCAGGATCGAGGCGGTCGATGGCGTCGAGCAAATCCTCATTCGCCCAGGCTTGATAACGGAAAAGCGTTCGCAGCACAGACATTTCACTCATGGACCTTTGCCCTTTCTTTGGCCGGAGAAATGCGAGTAATCTGTTCATATTTTCCGGAAGTGAGGGATGCATGTCTACTCGCATTAGAAAGCCACGTTCGCTGATGCGCAAAGAGCCGAGCCAAGCGCGGTCGCGGGCAACGGTGGAGGCGATCATCGAATCGGGTGCTCGCGTTTTGGCCGCTCGTGGATGGGCAGGATTTACGACGAACACCGTTGCTGTTGTCGCCGGGATCAGCATTGGTTCGCTCTATCAGTATTTTCCGGACAAGCTTTCTTTGGTCGAAGGCATAAGGCGGAGGCATTTCGCTGATGTCCTAGCCGTTCTGCGGCGGGCGACGGTCGTTGGCATGCCGTTACGATATAATGTCGAGACTCTCGTTCAGGGCATGATCGATGCTCACGGCGTGAACCCACAACTGCACAGGGTGCTTCTGGATGAGGTCCCGGGAACGGAGGGATCTAGATCCGCGCATGAAGCGTTCCTCGAGGAGTATCAGCGCCATTACAAGCGTTTCGTCGCGGTCAATCGCGGAGACGTTTCGAGCGCATCGGACGATGTCCTCGCACAGCTTCTATCCGGTGTCGTTGAGGGCGTGATCCACAGCGGTGCGCGAAGAGATACGTTGCATTCGCCAGAGTTGAAACAGGAACTGGTCAGGATGATCTGCTCCTATTTCGGCGCCGTCGAATGACGGGAGGCTCTGCCACCGACGGGCGCGCGGCCGCAGAGCACCTGTGATCGCGCCAAATTTGGCTTGCCGCCAATCATTTCGCGCATAGCTGCCTTTCCCGTTTCAGATGGCGCTTCGCATCATAATAATTTGAATGCTAATTAGTTTGGTGCTAATAAGTTCCTATGAAACGGTTAATCGCCCTGCAACGCATCTTCACCGCCAATCTGCTGACGACTGGCCGCCAATGGCGTCGTGTCGTTGATCTCGCGCTGAGTTCCTATGGCATATCGGAGGCCGCGGCTGCGCCGCTGCTTTGGATTGGCCGATTGGGAGGCGGTGTGCGGCAGGTGGCTCTTGCCAACTATGTCGGTATCGAAGGCCCGTCTCTGGTCCGGCTGCTCGATCAGCTCGAAAGCATGGATCTGGTCATTCGCAAGGATGATCCGACGGATCGTCGTGCCAAGGGCCTATGGCTGACGCCGGAAGGCGAGGTGCTGGCAGCTCGCATGGAAGACGCCCTCGACGAATTGCGTGGAAATATCCTTGGCAAAGTCGATCCGGCTGATCTTGAAGCTGCCGTCCGCGTTCTGAAGGCCTTCGAAGAATTCGAGACGTGGAAGGCCGTCGCCGCAGAACAGGAGTCGGAGAAGGTCCAATGAGCATTCCGTCCTGGCGCGATTGGCTGTTTTCGGTCAAGGCCTTCATCGCGGCGATCTTGGCGCTGTTCATCGCGCTGTCGCTGGATCTGCCGCGCCCTTATTGGGCGATGGCTGCCGTTTATGTCGTCGCCAACCCACTTGCCGGCGCGACCAGTTCCAAAGGGCTCTATCGTGCGCTCGGCACGCTGATTGGTGCTACCGCATCGGTGATCCTCGTGCCGCTCTTCGTCAATGCGCCGGAGCTGCTCTCCGTCGTCGTCGCTCTCTGGACCGGCACGTTGCTTTTCATCTCCATGCTGGATCGTACCTCGCGCAGCTATGTCTTCATGCTCGCCGGTTATTCGCTGCCGTTGATTGCGCTTCCGACCGTCGGCGCGCCTGAAACGGTATTCGATGTCGCGCTTTCCCGTTCCGAGGAGATCATCATCGGTATCGCCAGCGCCAGCATCGTCAGCGCCATCGTCTTTCCGAGCAGCGTCGGCACGACCCTCGGTCAGCGCATCGGTTCCTGGCTGGATGATGCCGGCACCTGGGCCGATGAAATCCTGCGCGGCGAGGGCGCGTCTCCCGCTACGCCGCTGAAGCGCCAGAAGCTGGCTTCCGATGTCACGGGTCTCGATCTCGTCATCAGCCAGCTCAAGTATGATGCGGGTAGCCGTGACATCGTCAGGCATTCCCGCGAGCTGCGCGGCCGTCTCTTAATGCTGCTGCCGCTCTTCTCGTCTCTCGCCGATCGTCTGCATGCGCTGAAGGCCGGCGAAAAGCCTTTGCCGCAGGAACTGGTTGCGGTCCTGAACGATGTTGCCGATTGGCTCGGGCAGGGCGGTCGCGGCAAGGCTGACGATACCGCCAATACCCTGTCGAAAAAGATTGAGGAACTGCAGCAGAACGACATTGATCTCGGCTGGGACGATCTTGTCCGGTCGAGCGCGCTGGATCGCCTGAAGGAGATCGTCGATCTCTGGCAGGATTGCCTGACGCTGCGCGACCAGATCGCGTGTGGGCAGCAGGTCGGCACATGGCGACCCGCTTTCCGTCACCGCAATGTCGTGGGTCACATCAGACACTATGACTATGCGCTGTTGGCCTTCTCGGCCAGCGTGGTCGTCGTCGGCATCGCCGTTGCCTGCCTCTTCTGGATCTATTCCGGATGGCAGGATGGCGCCGGTTTCGTCACCATGGCCGCCGTCGCCTGCTCGTTTTTCGCCGCGCTCGATCGGCCGGCGCCATTCATCACCTCGATGTTCGTCTGGTGCGCAGTGAGCCTTGTTATCGCTAGCATCTACATCTTCGGCATATTGCCGTCGATCTCCGGCTTCGAGATGCTCGTGCTGGCCTTCGCTCCACCCTTCCTCGTCATGGGCCTGCTGATCCCGCGGCCGCAGACCAATATGCTCGCCATGCTGCTGGCGGTGAACGGTGCGACCTTCATCGCATTGCAGGATCGTTATACCGCTGATTTTGGCGCTTTCGCCAATAGTGCGGTCGCAGCTCTGGCGGGCGTCGGTTTCGCCTTGGTCTGGACCCTGCTGACGCGTCCGTTCGGCGCCGAACTTGCCGCCTGGCGGCTGGTGCGGGCTGGCTGGACCGATCTTGCCGACACCGCCGCCGGTATTCGCCGCGCCGATCATGAGCGCCTGTCCGGCCGCATCCTCGATCGCCTGGGCCAGCTCGTGCCGCGCCTCGCAAGCATCGAGGACCGCGAGCTGAAGAAAGTCGACGGCTATGCCGACGTCCGCCTCGGCTTCAACGTTCTGATGCTGCAGAAGGAGCGTGGCCAGTTGAAATCAGCGGCTGCCGCATCCGTAAGCGAAGTCCTGATCGGCGTTTCGGATTTCTATCGCTCACGGCTGAAGGCCAAGAGCGCCATCGACCCGTCCGACGAATTGCGCGTCTCGATCGACCGCAGCCTGCAGGCGGTGGCGCAGGAAAAGCGGCACGCCGGCCGCGCGAGCCTCGATGCTCTCGTTGGCCTTCGCCGCGCACTTTTCCCTCATGCCGAGCCGCCGGCGAGCTGGCGACCGCCCGTATCCGACACCACTCAACCACTTCCCATTGCCGCCGAGTAATATCATGCCCGCAGAATTCGATCTTTATGGCGTCTACATCCCACGCCTTCTCGTTCTCATGCTCGTGACGCTGTTCGCCGTCATCATCCTTCGACGCCTGCTCGCATGGATCGGAGCCTACACTCTGGTCTGGCATCGCGGTCTTTTCGATCTCGCGCTTTACGTCCTTTTGCTCGGCGCCATTTCCTCTGTCTCTCGTTGGTACTTCACATGAACGCGTTCAAACTCATCGGCCGTGTGGCCGTCACTCTCATCTTCGTCGTTGCTGCCGTCTATGTCGGCCGTCAGCTGTGGGGCCACTATATGGATGAACCCTGGACGCGCGATGCGCGCTTGAGGGCTGATGTCGTCGGCATTGCACCTGATGTCTCTGGCCTCGTCAGCGACGTCCTCGTCAAGGACAACCAGACCGTCAAGAAGGGCGAAGTTCTCTTTCGCGTCGATCGCGATCGCTTCGCCATTGCGCTCGAGCAGGCGGATGCGGCACTTGCAAGCAGCAAGGCCGCTCTCGAACAGGCTCGCCGCGAGAACGACCGGCAGGGACGCCTTGGCGACGCTGCCTCCATGCAGAAGAAGGAACAGGCGCAGACCGCCGAGGAGCAGGCCGAAGCCTCTCTGCGCCAGGCAACGGCCAATCGCGAACTCGCTCAGCTGAACCTCGATCGCTCTGAGGTTCGCGCCACCGTCAACGGCACGATTTCGAACCTCAGCCTGCGTCCGGGCGATTACGTCGCCGCCGGCACCGCTAAGGTCGCGCTGATCGACACCGACTCCCTGCGCGTCGAGGGCTATTTCGAGGAAACCAAGCTGCCGCGCATTCATGTCGGCGATGAGGTTGCCATTCATCTGATGGGCCAGGCCGAAAAGCTGACCGGCCACGTCGAAAGCATCGCTTACGGCATCGAGGATCGCGAACGAACCTCCGGCAGCCTCCTTGCCAACATCACGCCGACCTTCAGCTGGGTGCGGTTGGCTCAGCGCGTGCCGGTGCGCATCGCGCTCGACAAGGTGCCCGACGGCACGAAGCTGATCGCCGGCCTCACGGTGACCGTCGAGGTGCAGGAGAAGGGGCAGCCGAAAATCGCCAGCGCGGCTGACTGACCTGAAGGTTTGAAAAGATCAGGGCGGCCGCCTTCAGGCCGCTCTGGAACTTGAGGCTGCAACTGGCCTGCGCGCAGCTCGCCGCCTCTCCATCATGATTGGCCGATAAGACCGGTAGAGGATCATCGCGATCAGCAGGCCGATATAGATGAACTGCTCGAGCGACAGTACCTTGGTCGACAGGGCGAAGTGCAGGGCGCCACAGGCGGCGATGATATAGACCAGACGGTGCAGCCAGATCCATGTCTTGCCGAGTTGCCGGATCGAGAAGTTGTTCGAGGTCACGGCAAGCGCCAGCAGCATGACGAGCCCCGCCATGCCGAACATGATGAAGGGCCGCTTCAGCACGTCGTCGATCACAGCCTGTACGTCCAGCGCCTGGTCGAGGACCATGTAGACGGTCAGATGCATCAGCGCGTAGTAGAAACAGAGCAGGCCGAGCGCGCGGCGATAGCGCAGATAGTTCCAGCCGAAGAGGTCGCGAAGCGGCGTAACTGCAAGCGTCAACAGCAGGAAACGGATCGCCCATAATCCAAGAAAAAGCTCGAAGGTTTTCACCGCATCGGCGCCGAGCTGGTCCGTCGCGCCGAGATAGAATTCCCATGCAGCCGGCAGAAGGCCGACAATGTAGAGCGCCCAGACGGAGGCGGATTGCCAACGCTTGGGGAGAGCGAAGGAGAGGGCCATCAGAAATTCACCCTGAGATCCATGCCGCTATAGAGGCTGGCGACCTGATCGGCATAGCCGTTGAAGGGCAGGGTGGGGTGGCGGTTGGAGCTGAAGAACCCGCCTTCGCCGATGCGACGCTCTGTCGCCTGGCTCCAGCGCGGATGATCGACGGCCGGATTGACGTTGGCATAGAAGCCGTATTCCTGGCTGTTGGTCACCTGCCATGTGTTCAACGGCTGCTTGTCGGTGAGGGTAATACGAACGATCGACTTGATGCCTTTGAAACCGTATTTCCACGGCACGACGAGCCGGATCGGCGCGCCATTCTGGTTCGGCAGGGTTTCGCCATAGAGGCCGACGGCCAGCAGCGTCAGCGGGTTGCGTGCCTCATCCAGCCGCAAGCCCTCGACATAGGGCCAGTCGAGCGATTGCAGCAGGCCGGATTGGCCCGGCATCTCCTCCGGCCGTACCACGGTCTCGAAAGCCACGTATTTGGCACTGCCCTGCGGCTCCACCTTGTCGAGCAGAGCCGAAAGCTGGAAGCCGTCCCAGGGAATGACCATCGACCAGGCTTCGACGCAGCGCATGCGATAGACGCGCTCTTCCGGCGGAAACTCCTTGATCAGCGCATCGATGTCGAACGTGCCGGGCTTGTTGACCATGCCGTCGACCTTGATCGTCCATGGCCGCGGCTTGAACTTGCCGGAGAGGTTGGCCGGGTCGGCCTTGTCGAGGCCGAATTCATAGAAGTTGTTGTAGGTAGTGACATCCTTGATCGGAGTCAGTTTCTCATTGACCGTATAATTGCTCTTGGTCGCCGTCAGCGCTTCAGCCATCGCCGCCTTATCACCAATCGCTGCCATGCCGATACCGGCCGCCGCGGCCGTCAGGAACTCGCGGCGCTTCAGGTAGACGGAGCGGGGGGTGATCTCGGATGAGGTGATTTTCGGCGGACGGTAGGAGGCCATGGAACAATTCCTCTATGCGGTAGCGGCTTCGATATCAGCGATACGCGGCAGGCACGGATTTTGTTACACTCTTAGGCTGGCATTTCTTTGGAAGTGAAAGCAACTTTTTGTGTGCGCTTGTGATCGGGCCGTTTCCGTCCCAAGTCTAGTCGAGCGATTTGTTTGATAGGACGCAGCCCTTGCCCGGCGGCGTACCGGATTCGCTCGAGTTGATAGTGACAGTATTGCACGATTGGATTAGGACAATTCCAAAAAGCGGAGTTGCCGGCGTCCCCTTCGGCCCGAAACCTTGGGCTCCTGCCGACGCCGCACAAATTCCAGGATGACGAGGAAGACACCATGCCAGCTTATCGTTCCAGAACCACCACCCACGGCCGCAACATGGCCGGTGCGCGCGGCCTTTGGCGCGCGACGGGCATGAAGGACAGCGATTTCGGCAAGCCCATTATTGCGGTGGTCAACTCCTTTACGCAGTTCGTGCCCGGTCACGTCCACCTCAAGGATCTCGGCCAGCTCGTTGCGCGCGAAATCGAAGCGGCCGGCGGCGTTGCCAAGGAATTCAACACTATCGCCGTCGACGACGGCATCGCCATGGGCCACGACGGCATGCTCTATTCGCTGCCGTCGCGCGAACTCATCGCCGATAGCGTCGAATACATGGTCAACGCCCATTGCGCCGACGCCATGGTCTGCATTTCGAATTGCGACAAGATCACTCCCGGCATGCTGATGGCTTCGCTGCGCCTCAACATCCCGACGATCTTCGTATCCGGCGGGCCGATGGAGGCCGGCAAGGTCGTGCTGCATGGCAAGAAGGTCGCTCTCGACCTCGTCGACGCCATGGTTGCTGCTGCCGACGACAAGATCAGCGATGAAGATGTTCAGGTCATCGAGCGCTCCGCCTGTCCGACCTGCGGCTCGTGCTCGGGCATGTTTACGGCCAATTCGATGAACTGCCTGACCGAAGCCCTCGGTCTGTCGCTGCCGGGCAACGGCTCGACGCTTGCCACTCACTCGGACCGCAAGGAACTCTTCCTGGAGGCTGGCCGCCGGATCGTCGCTTTGGCAAGACGCTATTACGAACAGGACGATGTGACGGCTCTGCCGCGGACGATCGCCAGCAAGGGTGCGTTCGAGAATGCCATGGCGCTCGATATCGCCATGGGCGGCTCGACCAATACTGTGCTGCATATTCTCGCGGCTGCCCATGAGGGCGAAGTCGATTTCACCATGGATGACATCGATCGCCTGTCGCGG
Organism: Martinezella lusitana; assembly: GCF_014207095.1. Lineage (GTDB taxonomy): Bacteria > Pseudomonadota > Alphaproteobacteria > Rhizobiales > Rhizobiaceae > Rhizobium > Rhizobium lusitanum_B. The sequence goes on from NZ_JACHBG010000001.1 coordinate 818,458, forward strand.
CGCGTCCCCTGCCTTTCGAAGGTGGCGCCTGCCAAGGCCGACGTTCATATGGAAGACGTGCATCGCGCCGGCGGCATTATGGCGATCCTCGGTGAGCTGAACCGTGCCGGACTATTGAACGCCGATCTGCCGACCGTCCACGCCCCGACGCTGGGCGAAGCGCTGGCGCAATGGGATATCGCCGTTACTGACAACAAGGCAGCTCTGGAACTCTTCAGCGCCGCTCCCGGCGGTGTTCCGACACAGGTTGCCTTCAGCCAGAGCGCACGCTGGGAAGAGCTTGATCTCGATCGTGAAAATGGCGTCATCCGCGATGCCCAGCATCCCTTCTCCAAGGATGGCGGCCTCGCCGTCCTCAAGGGCAATCTGGCGCTCGATGGTTGCATCGTAAAGACGGCAGGCGTCGATGAATCGATCCTGAAGTTCTCCGGTCCGGCCAAGGTTTTCGAAAGCCAGGACGCTGCCGTCAAGGGCATCCTCGGCAACGAGGTTGTGGCTGGCGACGTCGTCGTCATCCGCTATGAAGGCCCGAAGGGCGGCCCCGGCATGCAGGAAATGCTCTATCCGACGAGCTATCTGAAGTCTAAGGGCCTCGGCAAGGCTTGCGCGCTCATCACCGACGGTCGCTTCTCAGGCGGCACTTCAGGTCTGTCGATCGGCCACGCTTCGCCGGAAGCTGCAAACGGCGGCACGATCGGCCTGGTCCGCCAAGGCGACATGATCGACATCGACATCCCGAACCGCACTATCAGCCTACGCGTCGATGACAAGGAACTTGCCGCTCGCCGCGAAGCACAGAATGCCAAGGGCTGGCATCCGGCCGAGCCGCGCAAGCGTAATGTGACCACGGCGCTCAAGGCCTATGCGGCCTTCGCCACGAGCGCGGACCGCGGCGCGGTGCGCGATTTGGGCGGCAAATAACCAAGCCCCTTCGCCCTGCGAAGCGGGGAGAAGGTGGACTCTCACGGTCGAGCGGAGCTCGGCCGTGAGAGGACGGATGAGGGGCCTCTTGGAGATTTGCCGCGACGGCAGAATTGGCCTAGGCGCGCTCGCCCCTCACCCTAGCCCTCTCCCCGCAGGCGGGGAGAGGGGATATCTCCGGTAAAGTCTCCAAGCCTTTGCAAACCAAATCCTTACAGCGGTCGGTTGATCTGCTTGTAGGCCTCGTTCAGCTGCTTCAGGCGCTCCTCGTAGGAAGATTTGAGACAACCCACGTCAGCGCTGCAGGACTGCCGCTTCTTCAACCACTCCGTCTGCTGATCCTGCAGTGTGCCGCGCGAGCCCATGGCGAGAAGGCCGGAGAGCAGGTCGAACGTCGTCACCATCTTCACGTCGGCATCGTTGAGCGCCCTGACGTCGCATATCGTCTTTTCGTCGGGTTTCAGGTTCTGCGCCTCGCAATCGAAGCTGGCGGCCTGTGAGGTGCCGGCTATACCGAAAGAGATCAGGAGGACGGTGGCGGCAAGATTGTTCAATCGCATGTCTGCTTCCCTTTTGACGATTCCCAACGCGAAATGCATGACAGCATGTTTTTGTTCAGCGAACCTGTTTTTTATCGCCGCAAACGTCCATTTATGCTTCATGCTTCCGCCCTCTTTTCTTTCTAGCGTCGGGCGCTACAACGTTGTTTCAAGAGCATTAAAGAAGGAAGTTTCCATGCAAGTCCTCCTGAAGCGCACCGCCGTTTCGATGATTGCCCTCATCATGGCGATGCCGCTTTCCGCCGAGGCGCAGACGGCGAAAACGCTGCCGCAAAGCCAGGTGCAGATGCAGCTTTCCTTTGCGCCGCTGGTCAAGCAGACCTCCGGTGCCGTGGTGAACGTCTATGCCGAGCGCGTGGTGCAGCGTCAGTCGCCTTTTGCCGGTGATCCCTTCTTCGAGCAGTTTTTCGGCCAGCGCATGCCGAATCGCACTGAGAAGCAGTCGTCGCTGGGATCGGGCGTCATCGTCGAAGCCAATGGCACCGTCATTACTAACAACCACGTCATCGACGGCGCGGACGATATCAAGATTGCACTGTCCGACGGCCGGGAGTTTCCGTGCAAGGTCGTCTTGAAGGACGATCGCGTTGATCTGGCCGTTCTGAAGATTCAGTCGAAGAACGAGAGTTTCCCGATTCTGCCGCTTGCCAATTCCGATGCGGTCGAGGTCGGCGATCTGGTGCTTGCGATCGGTAACCCGTTCGGCGTCGGGCAGACTGTTACGAGCGGCATCGTTTCGGCTCTCGCGCGAAACCAGGTGAAGAACGAGGTCGGTTTCTTCATCCAGACCGATGCGTCGATCAACCCCGGCAATTCCGGCGGCGCGCTGGTCAACATGGGTGGCGAGCTGATCGCCCTCAACACGGCCATCTTCTCGCAGGGCGGCGGCTCGAACGGCATCGGCTTCGCTATTCCCGCCAATCTGGTCAAGGTTTTCCTCGCCGCTGCCGATCGCGGCGACAAAGCCTTTGAGCGTCCCTATATCGGGGCCTCGTTCGAGCCGGTGACATCGGATGTCGCCGAGGCGCTTGGCCTGGACAAGGTGCGTGGCGCATTGGTGACCAAGGTCGTCGACGGCGGTCCGGCAGCCAAGGCCGGCCTGAAGCCGGGCGAGGTCATTACCGCGCTCAATAATATTCCGGTCGAACATCCGGATGCACTCGGTTACCGTCTGACAACGGCAGGGCTCGGCGCCACCGTTACATTGACGGTGCTTGATAGCGGTAAGGAACATCAGGCCACCATGACGCTTGCGGCGGCGCCGGAATCGACCCCACGCGACGAAAGGGTGATCGAGGGCAACAATCCCTTCGCCGGCGCGACCGTTGCCAATCTCTCGCCGCGCGTCGCCGATGATCTCCATATGCCGCCCGATTCGAGCGGTGTGGTGATCGAGAGCCTGAAGCCGAACTCGCCGGCTGATCGCCTCGGGTTTGCGGCGCGCGACATCGTCATTTCCATCAATGGCGTCGCCATCAACACGACGGAGGTTCTAGAGAAGACGGTCACTTCGAAGCCGAGCTTCTGGCGCGTCGAGATCGAACGTGACGGCCAGCGCATCCGGCAGTTCTTCCGATGAGCAACGACCTGTTTGCACCGCGAATACCGGAGGAGGTCGCCAACAAGCGGCCTCTGGCCGACCGCTTGCGGCCGCAAACCCTGGCTGAAGTCACCGGCCAGGAACATCTGACTGGCGAGGATGGTGTTCTGCGCCGGATGATAGAGGCGGGCTCGCTCGGGTCGATGATCTTCTGGGGACCTCCCGGAACGGGAAAGACCACGGTGGCCCGTCTGCTTTCGGGTGAGGCAGGTCTCGCCTTCGAGCAGATTTCGGCGATCTTTTCCGGAGTTGCCGATCTGAAGAAGGTTTTCGAGGCGGCTCGTTTGCGTCGCATGGATGGCCGTCAGACCCTGCTTTTCGTCGACGAGATTCATCGCTTCAATCGGGCGCAGCAGGATAGCTTCCTGCCCGTCATGGAAGACGGCACCGTCATTCTGGTGGGGGCGACGACGGAGAACCCGTCTTTCGAGCTCAACGCCGCTCTTCTCTCCCGCGCTCGTGTCCTGACGTTCCGCTCGCATGATGAGGAAAGTCTGGAGGAGTTGTTGCGCCGCGCAGAGGCGGTAGAGGCAAAGCCGCTGCCGCTGACTGACGATGCCCGTGCCAGCCTGATCCGTATGGCCGATGGTGATGGCCGTTCGGTGCTGACGCTTGCGGAAGAAGTCTGGCGTGCCGCACGCAGGGATGAGCGTTTCGATCCCGACATGCTGGTCAAGATCGTGCAACGCCGCGCTCCGGTCTACGACAAGGCGCAGGACGGGCACTACAATCTGATATCGGCGCTGCACAAGTCGGTTCGCGGTTCCGACCCGGACGCCGCGCTCTATTATCTCGCCCGCATGTTCGATGCCGGTGAGGACCCGCTTTATCTCGGACGCCGGCTGGTGCGTATGGCGGTGGAGGATATCGGGCTCGCCGATCCGCAGGCGCTTGTGATCTGCAACGCAGCCAAGGATGCCTATGATTATCTCGGCTCGCCCGAGGGAGAACTGGCGCTGGCGCAGGCCTGCGTCTATCTCGCCACCGCGCCGAAGTCCAATGCGGTCTACACCGCGTTCAAGGCAGCGACGCAGGCCGCCAAGCAGAATGGTTCGCTCCTGCCGCCCAAGCACATCCTCAATGCGCCGACGAAGCTGATGCGCACCGAGGGATATGGTGACGGCTATCGCTACGATCACGACGAGCCGGATGCGTTTTCAGGCCAGAACTATTTCCCGGAAAAGATGGGTCGCCAGACCTTTTATGATCCGCCGGAACGTGGCTTCGAGCGCGATATCCGCAAGCGGTTGGATTGGTGGGCGAAGCTGCGCAAGGAGCGCGGCGAGCGCTGATCTCTACATCACTCGGCGGTGACGTCCTGTGGTGCTTTCTGCATGCGCGGCGCAGATGTCTGATTGACCATCTTCACGCTCGATTCCGCCAGGCTCTTGTGCCCCTCCATATCGACGACCAGATGCCAATGGCCCGATTCCGGAATGGACAGCCGGATCGGTGACTTCTTGGCGACGCCGCCGAGGAATTGGTGCTTGAGGGTTTCGGTGAAACGCTCGAAGTTCGAGCCGTTCATCAGCCTGACATTGGCGATTGCCGAGAGCGTGATCTCGATCACCGTTCCGGCGCGCTGTTCCTTGAGATCGTAGTGGCTGTAGCGGAAGGCAGGCTTCGACATTGTGCTTCTGTTCTTTGCGTATCTCGCCCGAAAGCTTACTCGAAAGCGGGTTAAGGAAGCGTTCGGTCGGATAAAGCGTGATGCCGAAAGTGTAGGCAGTTCTCGGACGACATCACGCTCTGGTGTCGAAGCCTGCCAAGGGCGGTTCAGTGCAGATTTGACGAGGTGGGGGCGAAGCCATCCAGATCGAGGACTGCGCCTTCGGGCGCATGGCAGATGTCGGCCGGGTTGTGGTTGCATTCTTCTGCAGCGAAGTGCAGGGCGGCTGCCTCGTTGCGGAAGAGACCGCCGACCAGTCCCTCTCGGTCCTGGACGATCCAGCTGCCACGACGGTCACGGCCGATCATGAAGCGGGCCGGAGTAGAGGCAAGGCGATTATGAAATGTGCGGCGTTGACTGTGCAGGGCGTTTGCCATCGTGTTTTTCCTCTTGGATCTCTTCAATTCTGCTCAACGTCCGGCCAGATGCAGCACGAGCTGCAGAGCGCCGGCGATGAAAAAGACAAGTCCGAGACGCGGGGCGACGGCGGCAAGGCCATGCAACAGCGTGTCGGAAGAGAGGTGCCGCTCACCCCTGGCAAAAGTGATGGCGCGAGGACGTTGGAGGGGATCGGCGGATAGGCCGGCATGCGTATGGCGTGACATCATAGTTCCTTTCCAGTGTCACCAGCACCGCGGTCTGAGAGACGTCTTCCGGTGCTACGCTGTTGAATCTATGGGTGAGTTGCTAGGATTTCCATTTGTCCGAAATCGAGAAAATATAAAAATCTCATAGGGATAGATCGGATTTTACAAGCCGAGCCGGAAAGCTTGACGGGAAGCTAGCCGACCGCTGCCGTCGACCTGAAAAGGAGCAATGACGGTCTGGATCTCCGCTGCAGTCTCGGGCGCGATGCCGACCAGCGGCAGACGCACGTCCGGTTCCATGTCTCTCATGGCGGCGAGGGCGTGCTTTACGGTGGCGGGCTCACTCTCGCGCGCGAGCGTTTTGAAGAGCGGTCGCAAGCGCCTGTCGATCGAATGTGCTACGTCGAGGTTGCCGCAGGCGGCAGAGTGTTGCATCGAATGAAAGAGACGAGGAGCGACATTGGCGGCAGTGGAAAAGCAGCCATTCCCGCCCGCCGCTGTGAAGCCGAGCGCGCCTGTGTCGCTTGACGTGTAGAGGCCGACCTGTTGCGGCAGAAAGGCGCGCCAGAGGTCTATGCGCTCGATATCGCCGCTTCCATCCGCGATCCCGACAATGCCGGGAATTTCGGCAAGTCGTTCGACTGTTGCGGGAGCGAGATCGATTGCCGTGTGCGATGGCTGGTTATGGATGATAAGCGCCATGTCGGTCTGCGCGGCTATTTGCTCGAAGTGATGAAGAACACCCTTCTGCGTCGGCTTCGAGTAATAGGGCACGGTCACGAAGGCGGCGTCGGCACCGAGCTGCTGCGCCTGCAGCGTCTCTTCGATCGTCGTTGCCGTGTCATTCGTGCCGGTTGCAACGATGACCGGCGTCTTGCCTTCGGAAAGTTCGACGCAGATCTCAATGATCCGCATTCGCTCTGCATCGGTCAGCGTCGGCCCTTCGCCGGTCAGCGAGCAGGCCAGCAGCCCATCTATGCCGCTCAGCGACTGCCATTCCACATGTGCCATGAGATCGACGGTGTCGAGTGCACCGTCACGAAAAGGCGTAACGAGGGCGGTAATCGCGCCGCCGATACGCTTCTGCAAGCCTTGCCTGCCCATGTCTCGACGCTCAGAGATAGTGCAGCACGATGAAGAGCTCGAGACCGCCGAGCAGCAGTCCGAAGGCGAGCATCGCCCAGAATGTGCGCTTCTCGCGAATCTCGCGATCAGGAAACTGTCGCTTTGGTTGGATCTTTGCGACCTTCGCCGATGCGGCTCTGCGATGGTGTTTCTCGTCGCTGCTATGAACCAGGATCCGAATGGATTCGGCCAGGTTGGTTGCGTGCGTCTCAATCATGGCAATGGTCTCCATATGTCCACGCAAGCGTAATTCCTGGTGGCATAGGAAATCCATTCCCCGCGGAAGGCGAGAAAGTAAGCGCGATATAAAGAGCGGAGCGGCCGGGAACCGCGTGCGTATAGGCGCTTGCTGTACCGATAAAGACGGGAGGTGGGGCTAGCCGACCGCCTGCTGGTTCGTGCGGTCGAGCTGCGTCACCAAGGCGAGGATCGTTGCGGAAACGGGTGTCGCCACGCCTGTCAGCTTGCCGAGAGAAACGACTACGCCGACGAGCGGTGTTATTTCCAATGCCTTGCCGGCCAGCAGATCCTGCAGCATGGAGGTGCGTACCGGCCCGATCTGCCGCGAACGATCCAGCCGCTCCTCGACCGACATCGCCACATGCGCCCCCAAAGCCTCGGCAACTGCTTTAACCTCGCTCATGACCTGGCCGACCATGGATGCGAGCGCAGGATCGTCCATGATCTCCGACATCAAGGCTCTGGTCAGTGCGCTGATCGGATTGAACGATGCGTTGCCCATCAGCTTGCTCCAGATATCGTCGCGAATGTTCGCGGAGACCGAGATCTTGACCCCGGCCTTCTGCAGCAATGCCGCGATGGCTTCGATATCTGTCGTCGTCTCGCCGGATGGTTCGCCCAGGATAAAATAGCCGTTGTTGGCAAGCTTGATCTCGCCAGGGCCGATGACTTCCGAGCCCTGATAGGCGACGCAGCCGATCACCCGTTCCGGGCCGATCAGCCGCCAGAGATCGTCGTTCGGATCCAGCTCCTCCATCTGATATTCGGCATGGCCGCTCTTTCGGTCCCTGTGGAAATACCACCAGGGTACACCGTTGAGGATCATCACGACGCGGGTGCGGGCATGCAGGAGTTTGGCAATTCCGGGTACGGCTGCTGCAAGCTGGTGCCCCTTGAGCCCGGTGATGACCAGATCCTGTGGCGGCAATTCGCCTGCATCGTCCGTCGCTGCCATCCGCGCCACGAGCGGTTGTTCCGCCTCTGCTTCCCAAAGATGGATGCCGCTCGAGCGGATTGCCGCCAGATGTGCCCCGCGCGCAACGACGGAAACCTGTGCCTGCTCAAGCGATGAAGCAAGCTTTGCCGCAATTGCACCGCCGAGTGCGCCGGCGCCGTAGATGCAGATGTTCTTGAAGGGGAAAGGCGTCATGGAATGATGCTCCGGGTCAGATCGCATGCGCTGCAAAATATGCCATGGCGACAATTTGGCGAGAGGTTTTTCGACCGCGCTGCGATCGAGATTGAAAATCGCCGAGCCTTCTTGCACATTGCAATCGTATGAAGATTGAGCCATGCTCGTTCGTACTGGAATGAAATCAATGCGTAAGCGAAAGTCGGCCTCGGTTTGTTCCGCCGACATCGGTTGATGCGGGTCGCGAACAAGATCATGTTTTCACTGCATGTCTTTGGTGGTTTGAAGCTTCTGGATGGTGCCGGGCGAGAAGTTGCCTTTCCTGAGAAGGGCCTGCTGATCCTGGCCTATCTGATGATGGCCCCCAATCTGCATGCGCCGCGCAGCACGATTGCCTGGCTTTTGTGGGGGCGCGATGACAATGGCGGCGCGCAAGTAAACCTGCGCAAGCTCGTTTCGCGGATAAGGGGTCGCCAAGCCGCACTGGGCAGATCGTTTCTCCACTTCACTGAAAGCACCGTCGAACTCGTGTCACCGCCTTCGTTGGTCGATTGCTCGCTTTCCAAGGGCGTCGATGCCGGATCGGCGCTTGCGAAGCTAAAGTTGCTGGCGGAGGCGCAGAAGGCGGAGTTTCTGAAAGGGGTCGATTGCCAGAGCGCGATTTTTTCGGAGTGGCGGGACGCGCAGAAGCACCGGCAGAGCTTGAGGTTGAAGGAGGCGCTGAAGGTTGCGGCGGAGCAGGCAAACAGCAGGGACGAGATCGCTCTGGTGAAAGACGTGGCGACCTTGCTTCTCGGCAGCAATCCGGAAGATCCGGATATGCATCGAATTCTGTTGCGGATATTCGACGCGGCGGGTGAGGTCGAGCATTTTCGGCAGGTTTTCGAAAGGCGAAATGCACTTTTGGCCTCGTGGTTGCGTCGGCAGGACAAAATGCTACGACCGATCGGCAAGAGCACCATCCGGCCGGCGAGGAAGGCCACGTCCGCGTCCCGGAAACTGCAGATTCCGCTTTTGCTTCTGTCCTCCTGGGACAGGCCGGTCGCAGGCCACGATGCTTCATCCTTGCTGCAGGGTATCACCGTCGGCTTGTACGCATTGGAAAGCCTGGACATGGGAGATCGTTGCACCTCTGTCCAGGTCAGCAGGGTCGAACAGAATGCGGCCACAACCTTCAACGAAGGGGACGGCTCCTACATTCTGGATATGCGCCCGAGCGGCGGGGCCGATGAGCCTCGGCTGTTTTTGCAACTGGTCGATGCCGGCACGGATGAAGTTCTTTGGGCCGAGCGAATTGATGTCGGGCAATTCTCGCCGAAGCGGGAAAGGGAGGCGATCACGCGTCACATCGTCCTTTCCGTTGCGGGGCAGATCGAACGCCGGGAAATGGTGCAATCTCATTTCGAGAAAAGCCCGATGGCCTATCAGCGTTACCTTGCCGGCAAGCGCTATCTGGAGCGCCTCTCGGTCCCGAACCTGCAGAGGGCGCGATCTGAGCTGGTTGCGGCGCTACGGGGAGGTGGAGATTTCGCGCCGGGCTTGAGCTTGGTAGCTCGAACCTTTTCCAAGGAATGGGTGCTGACATCAGGTGGTGACAAGGCACTGCTGGATGAAGCCGAGAATTATGCGATGCGGGCGATCGCCACTCGGCACGATATCGCCGACGGCTATCGCGAGCTTGGCCTGACGAAGAGCTTTCAGCGAGCAAATGACGAGAGCATAGAGGCTCTGAAGCTGGCCGAGGTCCTCAATCCCGGCCATGCCGGCATCATTGCCGACCATGCCGAGGTGCTGCTTCATTCGTCACGGCCGGACCTGGCGCTGGAGAAAATCGAAAGTGCCATCGCGCTCAATCCGGTAAGCCCCGACACCTATCTCTGGACGGCGTCCGTGGCGAGCTACACGCTTGGCCGTTTTGAAGCTGCTTTGGACTACATCGACCGAATGGCCGACGCTCGTCTGGCGGACCGGATCTCTGCCGCGAGCTGGGCGATGCTTGGAGAAGAAGAAAGGGCGGGGTTCTTCGTTCGGCGTGTGCACAAAACCACACCGGATTTCGACGTAGACCGCTGGGTGTCCGTCGTACCGTTTAAGGAGCAATGGCAGCGCGACATCTACCGAGAGGGGCTTCATCGAGCAGGCTTCTGGAGAGATAGCGCAAACTAGAACGCCGTTTCACAACGACATGCGGCATGTGTCGTGACAGCTCGACATTCAAGCACATGTTTTCCAATCGCCGTGTGCTCGGGCTATTCTTTACCACAATCGCATCCTAACCTCGACGATATCGCTCTGGACCGAGAACAACCGGTGCGGTATCGGTTTGTCGCTCGTCCTTTCTAAGTTGATGAAATCACCGGGGAAGATCATTGCGTTTCGAAGCCCTCAACCGTCTCTGGGACAGCGTTCGGGAGACCAGCCATGACTTCCGCGCCTCGACGGACGTCTTTCCGGTCGTCGATATCGAGAAGCTCGGCTCCACTCTCGACCTTAAAGAGAAGGGTGCCGCTGCAGGACGGCAGAACCGGCCGGCTCCGGACGCGCAATCCTTCGACGAAACGGAACAGCGCATCGTCGCCTGGGTCGAGGCGGAGAAGAAGAGTTCCTACCAGGTTCTCGAAGACCAGTTTCAGACCTTCGACAGCCGGCTGCGCAACCTCGATTTCGAAGGGCAGTTTGGGCTCATCCGCCAGGCGAATGCCTCCAGCGTCTCGGATTTCAAAGCGGAAGTGGCAAGCGGCGTGGATGAGCTTCACGGCCTGCGCCGCAAGCTGAAAACCGCCGAGGATGAGATGGTGGGCTTCAAGGCTACGCACAAGCTGCAGCGCGCCGCGAAGGTTTCCAGCAGAGCGGCCTGGGGTTTCAAGGTCTCGCTCATCGTCTTCCTTGTCCTCGTCGAAATGGTGATGAACGGCAGCTTCCTTGCCAAGGGCAGCGAGCAGGGCCTGGTCGGCGGGGTAACGGAGGCAGCGGCCTTCGCCTTCCTGAATATTGGCATGGCGCTGATATTCTCCTTCTTTTGCGTCCGTTTCCTGGTGCATCGGTCGTATGCGCTGAAGCTGCTCGGCCTTCTCGGGCTCGTCGCCTATGTCGCCGTCGCGCTGGGTATCAATATCGCGCTCGCGCACTACCGCGAGGTCTCGGCAACGATTTTGAGCGGAGCCGGTGCCGAAGTGATCCAGCGCCTGAAGGCCGCACCGCTCGGGCTGACGGAGCTGAACTCCTGGATGCTTTTTGCCATCGGCCTGATGTTCTCGCTCGTCGCCTTCATTGACGGCTGCTACCTTACCGATCCCTATCCGGGCTTTGCCGGCGTGCAGAAGCGTCTCGATGTGGCGAGAGACAATTATATCGATCGCAAGCTCGACCTGATCGAAGATCTTCGCGAGATCCGCAACGACCACAACGGCAAGATCGAAGAGATCATCCGCGACCTCTCGCTGCGCCGGCAGGAGACATCGGCCATCATCGCCCATCGAGCGAGGACCGCAGGCCTTTTTGCCGAGCATCAAAACCACCTAGAGCGCGCCGCCAATGTGCTGCTCACTTCCTACCGCGACGCCGACCGGGCCGCACGCACCGAGCCAGAACCATCTTATTTCAATTCGGCCTATAAGATGGAACGTTTGACGCCTGTGATCCGCACCGAAGAGGAGTGGGATGACAAGGTCTTGGGCTCGCGTATCCAGGGTGCCCAGACGGAATTGTCGGAGCAGATCAAGCGGATCGGCGACGAATTCGAGCGCGCCATCGAGAAATACCATCAGCTCGATAATCTTTTCCCGGAGAGCATCCTTGGCGCGACGCAAGCGGCGTAGCCGGCGCGGCGGATCCGCCGGTCTCATCATCGCAACGGTTTGCCTCGCCGTCCTGTCGCTCGGGATCGTCGGCGCCTATGGCTGGCTGCGCTACAAGGCGAACGGCAATGTCGCCGTCGATCAGGCATCGCTTTGCCCTGTGGACGGCCCGAAGGCGGAAACGGCCATCCTGCTCGATGTGACCGACCCTATCGCCGACACGACGGCGCTCGACCTGCGCAACCAGTTCCAGAAGATCGTGACGGAGGTGCCGATCGGCGGCGCCATCGATATCTATGCGCTGACTGAGAAGGAAGGCGAGCTGATCCAGACCTTCCACGGCTGCAATCCGGGCAGCGGCGCGAGCGTCGACGAATGGACCAGCAACCCGCGTCTGGCGCAGGCGCGATGGGAGAAGGGGTTCCAGAAGCCGCTCGCCGATATCGCCGGCAAGTTGACCGAGGGCGAATCCGGCCGGCTATCGCCGATCATGGCTGCCATCCAGAAGATCAATCTGGAAGTCTTCGCCAGCGCTCCGCATGGGCTACCGAAGCGCCTCTACATCGCCTCCGACATGATCGAGCACACCGCCGCCTTCTCGAATTATCGCGACGGCGCTTCCTATCAGAAGTACCAGCGCAGCCCGGCAAACGACCGTTTCCGCACGTCACTGGATGGTGTCACGGTCAAGATCCTCGCCTTTCAAAGGCCGAACATGAAGTTCAGCATGGAGGATCTGGCGAACTTCTGGGCGCAGTGGATCAAGAACAACAACGGTTATTTCGACGGCTTCGTGCGGTTGGAGGGGATACGCTGATGGCCGACAGCGAGGCGAGATACCTTATCCGCGACTATGGGCCGATGGTGCTCTTCGCCACCATCACCATCGGCGGCATGATCTTCATCTGGTCGTCGAAGCTCATGGAGTTGTCGCTACCGATCGTGACGGGCATTCCGCTCGTGCTGATGGCGATCTACTTCATCGTGTCGCTCGCCTTCGCCGGGTTCCGGCTGCACAATGAGCAGGCGGGCGACAATCTCTACTATATGGGCTTCCTGTTCACCCTGTCGAGCCTCGGTGTATCGCTTTATCTCTTTGCCGGCGAAACCTCGATCGAGACCATCGTCCGCAATTTCGGCATCGCCGTCACCTCGACTATTGCCGGCGTGACGCTGCGCATCCTCTTCAACCAGATGCGCCGCGACCCGATCGACATCGAGCGCAGCGTACGCCACGAGCTTGCGGAGATGACGCGGCGCGTGCGGACCGAACTCGATTCTTCTTCACGCGAATTCTCGCACTACCGTCGCGTCAGCAATCAGATGCTGTCGGAGGGATTCGAAGAAATCGCGCGCCAGGCCGAGCGCAACGGCCAGGAGATCAACAAGATCCTCGAAATGCTGGCAAAGCAGGCGGTGACCCCCATCAACGACGCCGCTGCCCAGCTGACGACAACGACCTCGCAGCTTTCGGAGATCATCGGCACCTTCGGCGCGGCCGTCGAAAATGTCGGCAAGAAGCTGGAGGAAATCCGTTCGCCGGAGGACGTCGTGCGGGCCGAACTGGCGCCGGCGATCACTGCGATCAAGGAGATGTCTGAGGCGCAGTTGCAGCCTTTGCGAAATATTGAGGTGGCGCTCGGACGTATGGCGGAAGCGATGGGACAGACGCCGTCGCGAGCCGCCGGCGATGATCGCGGTGTCGCTCCGACAGGGGAAGCGGTGCCGCGAAAACGCTGGTGGCATCTATGGTAGCAGGAGGCTCGGACAGCACGCCGAAACTGGAGCATAAGGGCTACAATCGCGGCCTGATCCTTGGCCTGACGATGGCCGAATCCATGCTGCTCCTCGTCTTCTGCCTGCTGCTCGTCGCGGCCGCCTTGATCTCTGCGGAGCGCAGCAAGCGCTACGAAGTCGAACGGAAGCTTGAAAAAGCCGAACAACAGGTTGCCGTGCTCGAGAAGAAGCGGGCGGAACAGGCCGCTGAACTCGTGCTTCTCCAATCCAAGGTCGTTTCCGGCCATCTCTCTGCCGAGGACAAGGCCGTCGTGGATAAGCAATGGCGGGAGCTGGTGCTGGCGAAAGATACACTGGACAACATGGCAGACCAGGGCGCGACACCGGACGATCTGAAGTCTCTTGCCAAGGTGGCCGCGGTTTTAAAGGAGCATGACGTCGCGCTGGCGTCAGCGTCCGATGAGATCAGTAAGCTCCTGGCCGGCAATGGCGGCGGCAACGGCATGCACGACTGGCCGCCCATCATCAATCTCGACGATGCCAAGAAGAACTATTTCCAATCCGGAAGCGCCGAACTCACCGGCACCTTTGCGCAATTGCTCGACGGCACCATTACGGATGAGATTGCCAGCAATCTGAACCTTTATGGCGCCAATATCGTCGAAGTGATCGGCCACACGGACGAGCAGCCGGTATCGCGCGAAAAATCCAATCTCGATGATACGCTGATCAGCGCGATATCAGGCAAACTGCCCGTATCGGCGCTTCAGCCGGCCGATAATGCCGGGCTTGGGCTTGCTCGCGCCATCGCCGTCGCCAACGTGCTCAAGGCCAATCCCAAGCTCAAGGACGCCACGATCCTGCCGATGTCGGCCGCCCAGCTGATCCTGCCGGGCGACACCATCACCTCCGGCCAGCGCGGCGCCGTCGAGTCACGACGCCGCATCGAAATCCGCGTGCGGGGCAGGGCGGCGCCCGTTGCCGTCATCAATGCCGGCGCCGCACCTTCGGTCGACACGCAGTAGCGTTGCCCAATCGGCTATTAGCTCTTCAGGCCGGGGGCCTCGTAGCCGGTGCGCTCGACATACTCCGTGTAGCCGCCGGGATATTGGTGGATACCCTCGGGCGTCAGCTCCAGAACGCGGTTGGAGAGCGCCGCCAGAAAATGCCGGTCGTGCGAGACGAACAGCATCGTGCCCTCATATTGCGACAGCGCCTGGATGAGCATTTCCTTGGTGTCGAGATCGAGGTGGTTGGTCGGCTCGTCCAGCACCAGCAGGTTCGGCGGGTCGAAAAGCATGATCGCCATGACGAGCCGCGCCTTCTCGCCGCCCGACAGCACGCGGCACTTCTTTTCCACATCGTCACCGGAAAAGCCGAAGCAGCCGGCGAGTGCGCGGAGAGAACCCTGGCCTGCCTGCGGGAAATCGTGTTCGAGCTGCTGAAACACTGTGCGCTCTCCGTCGAGCAGGTCCATGGCATGCTGGGCGAAATATCCCAGTTTCACGCTGGCACCGAGGTTGACGCTGCCTTCATCCGGCTCTGCCGTACCTGCCACCAGCTTGAGCAGGGTGGACTTGCCGGCGCCGTTGATGCCCATGATGCACCAGCGCTCGCGACGGCGCACCATGAAGTCCAGACCTTCATAAATGCTGCGGCTGCCGTATTTCTTATGAACGTTCTTCAGCACGGCCACGTCTTCGCCGGAACGCGGTGCTGGCTGGAATTCGAAGGCAACCGTCTGTCGGCGCTTGGGCGGCTCGACGCGATCGATCTTTTCCAGCTTCTTCACGCGGCTCTGCACCTGAGATGCATGAGAGGCGCGCGCCTTGAAGCGCTCGATGAACTTGATTTCCTTGGCAAGCATGGCCTGCTGGCGTTCGAACTGCGCCTGCTGCTGCTTTTCGTTCTGCGCGCGCTGCTGTTCGTAGAACTCATAATCGCCCGAATAGCTGGTCAGGTTGCCGGCATCGATCTCAATGATCTTGGTGACGATGCGGTTCATGAATTCGCGGTCGTGCGAGGTCATCAGAAGCGCGCCTTCATAACCCTTCAGGAAGGCTTCCAGCCAGATCAGGCTCTCGAGGTCGAGATGGTTGCTCGGCTCGTCGAGCAGCATGACATCGGGGCGCATCAGCAGGATGCGGGCCAGCGCCACGCGCATCTTCCAGCCGCCCGAGAGCGCGCCGACATCGCCGTCCATCATCTCCTGGCTGAAGCTCAGGCCCGCGAGGACTTCGCGTGCGCGGCCCTCGAGCGCATAGCCGTCAAGTTCTTCGTAGCGCGCCTGAACCTCGCCATAGCGCTCGATGATCTCATCCATCCTGTCGGCCTGATCCGGGTCGATCATGGCGGCTTCCAGCTCGCGCAGTTCCGCGGCAACGGCGCTGACGGGGCCAGCGCCTTCCATCACTTCCGCGACGGCGCTGCGGCCCTCCATCTCGCCGACATCCTGATTGAAGTAGCCGATGGAAATGCCTTTATCGACGGAGACCTGGCCTTCGTCGGGCAGTTCCTGGCCGGTGATCATGCGGAAGAGCGTTGTCTTGCCCGCTCCGTTCGGGCCAACGAGCCCGACGCTTTCGCCTCTGTTGAGCGCCGCAGATGCCTCAATGAAGAGGATGCGGTGGCTGTTCTGCTTGCTGATATTCTCGATACGAATCATGGTTACGCGAGGCCTAGGTAGAAATTGTTGGGGGCCTTATGCCACGGGTTTCCGGCTCTGTCGCAGGTTTTTGGAGGCGGGAAGCCGTAAGATCGGCAGGTCTCGATCGCAGACGCGAATGATCGTCGCGGATCCGACTCCCGCAGGAGATGCTTCTCGAACGTCTCAATCCGTATAATGCGGGCAGTTTCCGGCTGGCGCAGCCCTATGGCGCTGGGGATAGTGTGCGCATGGACGCCATGTTCCATGGGAGCAAGACGCGTTGGGAAAGACAACGGCGACGCTTCGATGAGGTCGTCTGCATCGAGCTTTGGACTATGCGCGGGGAGGGAGTACGCATGCAAATGGTCGCAAGCGCAAATGAAGTCGACGTCCTGGACGAAGCGCACAATCGGTCATGGAGCGCCATTCAAGGTTGGGTCGGCGACAGAATTCCACATATTCTCAAGTTCGTTCGGGAATTGCACGAGGCCGATAAGGTGGAAGGCGATATCCTGGAGATCGGCGTTCACCATGGCAAACTGTTCTTCCTGCTTTCCGCGGCGTCGCGGGCCAGCGAACGTTGTGTTGCCATCGATCTTTTCGAGGACCAGCAGAAGAACCTCGATCATAGCGGCAAGGGATCGCTCGCCACATTCAATCGCCATCTGCTGGAACTCTTTCCGGATTTTGCTTCGAAGGTTACGACGATCTCGGCGGACAGCATGTCGCTGACCCCAGCCACGGCGCGCGAGCGGCTAGGTGTGAAAAACGTGCGATTGATGTCGGTCGATGGCGGGCACACGGTCGCACACGTCATCAATGATATGGAGATAGCACAGGAGCTTCTCGTCTCGGGTGGCGTCGTCCTGCTTGACGATTTCCTCGGAGTCCATTGGCCGACGGTGACGGAAGGCTTTTACAAATATATGCAGATCGCGAATCGCCGGCTCGCTCCGTTTCTGATTTTTCAGAACAAGCTGTTCCTGACCACTTTTTCCGAACAGCCTGCGACCCTGACGAGGCTCCGGCGCTTTCTGGATAGAACGTTGCCGGCCGAAATTCACTCTGGACGCTGGCGCTACACGAATGTGTGTGACCATAGCGTTCTGTCATTTGCCTAGTGTCCGGAGACGGCCGGAACACCCCAGGAGAAGGTGTTGCGTGGGAGTGGAGATACCGGTCGGATCCTCTCATGATCGCCTCGACTTTGACCCCGCTATGCCGGCTGCGGTCGAACAGGCCGCATCCTGCGAAGGATCGGGCGCTCTATGAACAGATAGCAGATGATGGCGAATGCCAGAGATCCCGCCGCGATCAGTGCAGGTTGCGCTGCATGCGGCACCCCGACACGCAGAAGCAATGCGGTCGTCAGGATGCCCGTAAGCACATGCCAAACGTAGATGGAATAGGACGCATCTCCCAGAAAATGCAGGAATGGCAATTTGGGAGCGGCTCGCTCGCGCTCCGCGAAAACAGCGCCCGACAATAGCAGCACCGCCGGCACGCCCCAGCGGACTGCGCGGTCGAAATGAGACAGAGGGTCGCTTGCCAGCAACAGGATACCGACGACCATCAGGCCGATGGAGGCACCCAAAGACAGCCGAAATCCCTGCTTCCACAGGTAGCCGACAATGACGCCTGCCGAAAATTCCAGAATGACCGGCTGCGTGAACACACTGACATAGCCGGCGGGCAGCAGGTAATGTGAGATGGAGGCGGCGACCAGTGCGGTGATCAGGAACCAAAGTCGCCGGAATTCCGGCAAAAGCAATGAGATGGAGAAGATGAGGTAGAAGAACATCTCATAGGATAGGGTCCAGCCCTGTTCGACGACGGGATGCAGCGCTTCGTCCTTGATGACGGGCAAGAAAAACAGCGAGGCGATCAGATTGTCGACGCTTGCATCCGTGTTGAAGAAGAATTGCGGTTTCAACACGGCCACGGAAAAGGTCGCCGCGGTCGCAATCCAGTAGAGCGGCACTATTCTTGCCAGCCGCCGCCACATGAATGTTCGTGGGCCGATCGGTTTGCCCGCGGTCGTGATCCACATGATGAAGCCGCTGATGACGAAGAATACATCGACACCTGCTGCTCCGACCTTGAATTCCAGGCCATAGGTCTCGCTGACATGGAAGCAAAGAACGGAGATCGCGGCGATGGCCCGCAGATACTGAACGCTTGCAATATCACTGCCTATTTTCAAGACGGTGCCTCACGCGAAAGGAATCCAATCGTCAGCGCCTGCCGGCCGGGTTTAGCGATAGAATGCATTGATGGGCCGCGCCCTACACAACGGCTTAGCGGGCGAAGCAGGCTGAATGTTGCTGCGGCAACAATTTCAATGAAAATGGATCATTTCCCGCCGGTTTCATGGCTGAAATCGGGCATTTCCAATTGAGTGGCCGCACCGGCAATTCGGAGCAGTCGTTGCACCTCGCGCCGCCTCATGTGCCGTCGATGGCGGAAGGTGCAACTGCGCCTCCTGGTTATTTTGGTGCAGATGGAAACTTGCCACCCAGCGCGGCTGGCCTTGGCTTTGGCGGCGTCCA
This sequence comes from Martinezella lusitana, assembly GCF_014207095.1. Lineage (GTDB taxonomy): Bacteria > Pseudomonadota > Alphaproteobacteria > Rhizobiales > Rhizobiaceae > Rhizobium > Rhizobium lusitanum_B. Next base: position 837,022 of record NZ_JACHBG010000001.1, read on the forward strand.
TTTGGGAGTTGCCGAGTGAGCTTTGGTGACCTTGCCCTGTCCCGGGCCGGGAACGCGTCGCCAGCCGCTCATGGTCATGCATTGCCGCATGAACTGATCTTCGCGGATGGCATTGCCGAGCGCATTTCCGATTGCCGCGCCTGCTACATAGCTTGTGCTCCCATAGGCAAAATATCCCTGGTCGACACTGCTGGCCATCATTTGACATCGCGCTTGCGTCATCTCCATGTTCGGTGGATTGGGAATGATCGGTTCATACGCGTAGTTTGTCGTGCACGACGATAATCCGGCTGCCATCGTGGCAACCAGTATATATTTGAAATTCATTGAATTTTCCCTCAGCCCTGGGAAAACACTATGCGCGCCAGGCGATAACCGTCAATAAAATTATCGCGCAATAAGTTTATTTTTCAGGCTTGAGGATGATGCTGGCTGTGGTCATTCGGTGAGCCATGAACATAAACCCAGGCCGGATATGATCAGCTTCTTTTACCAATCAACCGAGGGCACAATGCGTGGACCGACGCCGTCGAGGTCATACGCGCTTTGGCATACATCAGAGCATCTAGCTATCGAACAGGATATGTTTCACCGTTTGCTCTAAAAGATAAATCCCAGGCGTCGAAACGCCTGGGATTTAGAGTTTTTAATCGGGCTGAGAACTTCCGTAATCAGCTGCAGCCGCTCGTGGCGCCGCAAGTGTCGCACTTCTCGCAGGTGCCGTTGCGTACCATCGTGAAGTTCTGGCACTCGGTGCACATGTTGCCGGTGTAGCCCTGCATGATGGAGCGGGCGCGGCGTTCCGATTCCAGCTTCTTGGCGTCCGTCTTGGCCGCTGCGGCGTCGCTTGCGGCCTTGTCGGTAAAGAGGCCGGTGGATTCGGCGGCTTCGCTTGCCTGCTCCTCGGCGATCTCTTCCGCCAGTTCCTTTGCGCGCTCCTCATAATCGCGCTTGAAGGCGACGACTTCTGAGGTCGAGGCGGCGCTGGTCGGCTCCAGCTTGCGGACCGTGTTTCCGGCAAAGGCGGTGACGGTCGCAAGTGATGCCGCGCGTGCCGGGGCTGCCGTTGCCGAACCCTTGACTTCGGCTGCCGGACGTTCGCCGGATGTCGGCACCAGCGTCGGCTTGTAGCCGCGGGTCAGGCCCTTGGAGACGACATCTGCCTTGCCTTCGGAAACGCCGCGGCCGAGCGCCGTATTGTTGAAATCCGAAGTGTCGACATGAGCGAGGTCGTGACGGCCGAGATAGGAGATCGCCAGTTCGCGGAACACATAGTCGAGGATCGACGTCGCGTTCTTGATGGCGTCATTGCCCGTGACGATGCCGGCCGGCTCGAACTTGGTGAAGGTGAAGGCGTCGACATATTCCTCAAGCGGCACGCCATACTGCAGGCCAAGCGAGACGGAGATCGCGAAGTTGTTGATGAAGGCGCGCAGAGCCGAGCCTTCCTTGTTCATGTCAAGGAAGATTTCGCCGAGACGGCCGTCGTCATATTCGCCGGTGCGCAGGAAGATGGTGTGTCCGCCGATCTTGGCCTTCTGGGTATAACCCTTGCGGCGGCCCGGCAGTTTCTCCTGCGTGCGGATAACCTTTTCGATCACGCGCTCGACAATCTTCTCCGTGATGGTGACGGCCTGTGCAGCAGCCGGAGCCTGCAGGAATTCCTCCAGCGCGTCCTCGTCGCTGTCGTCCTCGATCAGCGAAGCATTCAGCGGCTGGCTGAGCTTGGAGCCGTCGCGATAAAGCGCGTTGGCCTTGAGGCCGAGCTTCCACGACAGCATGTAGGCGTTCTTGCAATCCTCGACGGTCGCCTCGTTCGGCATGTTGATCGTCTTGGAGATGGCGCCCGAGATGAACGGCTGGGCAGCCGCCATCATGCGGATGTGGCTTTCGACCGAGAGGTAACGCTTGCCGATCTTGCCGCAGGGATTGGCACAATCGAAGACGGCGAGATGCTCGTTCTTGAGGAACGGCGCACCCTCCAGCGTCATCGCACCGCAAACGTGGATGTTGGCGGCCTCGATGTCCTTCTTCGAGAAGCCGAGATGGTCGAGCAGGTTGAAGCTCATATCGGCCATCTGCTCGTCGGAAACCTTCAGCGTGCCCTTCAGGAAGTCTGCGCCGAGCGTCCACTGGTTGAAGACGAACTTGATGTCGAAGGCGCTCTTGAGTGCGGCGTTGACGGCATCGACCTTCTCGGAGGTGAAGCCCTTGGCCTTCAACGAGGCAGGGTTGATGGCCGGAGCCTGGTTCAGATTGCCATGGCCGACGGCGTAAGCTTCGATCTCGGCGATCTGGCTTTCGGAATAGCCGAGCGTGCGCAGCGCTTCCGGAACGGCGCGGTTGATAATCTTGAAGTAGCCACCGCCGGCGAGCTTCTTGAACTTCACCAGAGCGAAGTCCGGCTCGATGCCGGTCGTGTCGCAATCCATCACGAGGCCGATCGTGCCGGTCGGTGCGATCACGGTTGCCTGCGCATTGCGGTAGCCATGCTTTTCGCCGAGTTTCAGCGCCTTGTCCCAGGCCGCCTTGGCATGAGCGACGAGATCCTGGTCCGGATTGTCGGAATGGATGAGCGCCACCGGGTCGACCGAAAGGCCTTCATAGCCTGAGGTCTCACCGTAAGCGGCGCGGCGATGGTTACGGATGACGCGCAGCATGCTCTCGCGATTCGGTTTGAACATCGGGAAGGTTCCGAGTTCGGAAGCCATTTCCGCCGAGGTCGCATAAGCGATGCCGGTCATGATCGCGGTCAGCGAGCCGGCAATGGCGCGGGCTTCGTCGCTGTCATAGGGGATGCCCGAGGACATCAGCAGGCCGCCGATATTGGCGTAGCCGAGGCCGAGCGTGCGGTATTCATAGGAGAGTTCAGCGATACGGCGCGAGGGGAACTGCGCCATCATCACGGAGACTTCGAGAACGACGGTCCAGAGGCGGACGGCGTGTTCGTAGTCGGCAATGTTGATGCGCTTCGTCGCTGCGTCCTTGAAGGTCATCAGGTTCAGCGAAGCGAGGTTGCAGGCCGTGTCGTCGAGGAACATATATTCCGAGCACGGGTTGGAGGCGCGGATCGCGCCGGCAGCCGGGCTGGTATGCCAGTCGTTCATCGTCGTGTTGAAGTGCAGGCCCGGATCGGCCGATGCCCAGGCGGCGTAGGAAATGGATTCCCACAGGTCACGGGCCTTCAGTGTCTTGATGACCTTACCGTCCTTGCGGGCGGTCAGGTTCCAGTCGCCATCATTCTCGACAGCGCGCAGGAAGTCGTCCTTGATGGAAACGGAGTTGTTGGAATTCTGGCCGGATACGGTGAGGTAGGCTTCCGAATCCCAGTCCGTGTCGTAGGTCTTGAATTCGAGATCCTTGTAGCCCTGGCGAGCGAACTGGATAACGCGCTGAACGTAGTTTTCCGGAACCTGGTCCTTCTTGGCGGCGCGGATTTCGCGCTTCAGGGCAGGGTTCTTGGCCGGGTCGAAGCAATCGTCATTATCGCCTTCGCAATTGACGGTCGCCTTCATGATCGCCTTCAGATGCTTGGCGACGATCTTCGAGCCGGTGACGAGGGCCGCAACCTTCTGCTCTTCCTTGACCTTCCAGTTGATGTAGTCCTCGATGTCAGGATGGTCGATATCAACGACCACCATCTTGGCGGCGCGGCGGGTGGTGCCGCCCGACTTGATGGCGCCGGCGGCGCGGTCGCCGATCTTGAGGAAGCTCATCAGGCCGGAGGAGCGACCGCCGCCGGAAAGCTTTTCGCCTTCAGCGCGGAGCATCGAGAAATTCGAGCCGGTGCCGGAACCGTATTTGAACAAGCGGGCTTCGCGAACCCAGAGGTCCATGATGCCGCCTTCGTTCACGAGGTCGTCTTCGACGGACTGGATGAAGCAGGCATGCGGTTGCGGATGCTCATAGGCCGACTTGGACTTGGTAAGCTTGCCGGTGAATGGGTCGACGTAATAATGGCCCTGGCCGGGGCCATCGATGCCGTAGGCCCAGTGCATGCCGGTGTTGAACCACTGCGGCGAGTTCGGGGCGACCCGCTGGGTAGCGAGCATGTAAGCGAGCTCGTCGCAGAAGGCGGACGCATCTTCCTCGGAGGAGAAATAGCCGCCCTTCCAGCCCCAGTAGGTCCAAGTGCCGGCGAGGCGATCGAAAACCTGGCGGGCATCGGTTTCCGAGCCGCTCTGCTGTTCCTTGGGCAGATCCTTCAGGGCAGCATCGTCGGGAACGGAGCGCCACAGGAAGGAGGGAACGTCGTTTTCTTCAACTCTCTTGAGCTTGGCAGGCACGCCGGCCTTGCGGAAGTACTTCTGCGCGAGAATGTCGGCTGCGACCTGCGAAAACTGCGCGGGAACGTCGATGTTTTCGAGGCGGAATACGATCGAACCGTCTGGGTTCTTGATCTCGCTCGTCGCCTTGCGGAATTCTATGTCCGCATAGGGTGACTGGCCGGCCTTCGTAAAACGGCGTTCGATGCGCATGGTCCCGATCCTTATTCGTTGATGCGCCTGCGTGAAAACAGGGCGCAGAAATTCTCATTCCGGCATGGCGATTTCAACGCGCAGCCAGCTTCCGATCCGCTTTCTGACAGGAGATGTCATCCGGAGATGTGCTCCTGTATCTTGTGGTGATGGTGGCTGCAAACACTAAATATAGTATTAACAGCTTATTGCCGCCAGTCCCCGCATGTCTTTTTTGGCAGCATCGATACCGGCACAAAAACACTCACGGCGGCCACCGATGAAAGTGCATCGCCTTGAACCAAAATCCGATTTCGAATTGAGAACCAGCCCTCGCTAACCCGCCTGGTTCAGTCGCCGCCGCAACGTCGTCCATTAACTTTGAAAGACCCGATTTCGTCAAGGGCTGGTTTGATAGGGATTGTTAACCACAATATCTTGTGGGCGGGTCTGTGGAAATTGGGGAAATGCCAGGAGGCTAAGAGATTCAAGAGCTTGAGGAGAGATGTTCGCCTTCGGTGCGATGGTGAATGCGGCAAATGTCATCACGACCGGAATAAAAAGCGACAAAATTGTGACCGTGACCTTCAGGCCATTGGCTGTGGCGCAAAAGCGTGCTGTAGCGCGTTATGATTCGGCCCGAATGCCTTGAATTCCACGTGTTCTCGGCATCCAGAGCCCACTAAATCTAGTGGGCGCCGTAGCGCCCACCTCTATTTTCTCGTTTATATGTCGATCTCAAACGGCGGATGGAATCGAACGTGATTCGCGCCGAAACCGATCTGCTTCAGCCGCGATGGCCCTTGGCGATCGGCTCCTGATAGGTGAAACCCATGTCCCAGGGGAAGTAGATCCAGGTATCCTGGCTGACTTCGGTGATGAAGGTGTCGATTGTGGGAACGCCGGTCGGCTTGGCATAGACGCAGGCGAAATGTGCCTTCGGCAACATGGCGCGAACTTCAAGCGCCGTTTTGCCGGTATCGGTAAGATCGTCGACCACTAGCACGCCTTCGCCGCCATCGGCGGCCAGTTCCGGGGCAATGCCCTTGAGCAGGTTCATTTGACCCTGCTCCGAATAATCGTGGTAGGAGGCGATGCAGACGGTATCGATCAGGCGGATGTTGAGCTCGCGCGAGATGATGGCGGCCGGCACCAGACCGCCGCGGGTGATACAGACGATCGCCTTGAATTCGCGGTTGAGGCCGGCAAGCCGCCAGGCAAGCGCGCGGGCATCGCGATGGAACTGATCCCAGGATACGGGAAAGGCTTTATCGGGCAGGGACATGGCAGAAGGCTCCGGGGCATGGAATAACGACGCACCGGCAGCACCGGCGACCCTGAGCAGACCCCGCGGCGGGCGCGGACCATGAACCAAATCCGGAACGCGATTCGCTGCTATCGACTTGAACAGGATCTCAACAGTGAAAAGCACCGGCTTTTCGGGATCATGTTCCATGGACCGCGCGAACGGTTCCCTGGCGGGAATTCTGTCATCGGTCGCTGCTTTCTGCTGGATTTACCGTCAAAAGGCAAGAGCCGCAGGCCAACGAGACGGTGTACATTCCCGCCAGAAACCTGTGATTTCCCAGCCTTCGCTCGATCAGCGCGCCAGAAGCGTCATCGCGGTCATGGATTGTAGCAAGGTGCGCGTCGTGCCGCCGAAGATCATCTGCCAGAGCCAGGAGTGCGTATAGGCGCCCATGACGAGAAGATCGATACTATCATCCGCAAGACGGTTTTCGATCACTTGCGACGGCGTCGACTTGCCGGAGCAAGCGGCCGTTTCGAATTTGGCGCGCACGCCGTGCCGGGTGAGGGCCGCTGCAATCTGCACGCCGCTTTCCTTCGACGGGTGCGTTTCCTTCTCGGAGGTACTGACCGACAATATCTCGACGGAATCCGCCGCCTTCAGGAAAGGCAGCGCATCGAAGGTGGCGCGCGCCGCCTCCCTCGAGCCGTTCCAGGCGATCAGGATGCGGCGGATCGGCTTTGGTTCCTTCAGGATGTAGGGGATCAGCAGTACCGGCCGACCACTGTCGAACAGGAACGTTTCCACATCGACCTGCGTGTCGGAATATTTCGATGGATTGGGTTGCACTGCTAACAGCAGATCGGCGCTGCGGGCGGTTTCGACCAATGGCTCGGTGCCGTAGCCAACGGTACTGGCGAAGCTGTGCCACTCATAGTCGAGGCCGGTCTGCTCCATTTTCGAGCGAAACAGCCGCTCGATCTCGATCGCCTGATTGTGGACGACTTCCTGAAGCGCCTGCACGGCTACAGGATCCGGAATTTCCATCGGCGCCACGAGTGGCACGGTCGAGACGACTTCCGCATGCAGGCCGACAATACGCGCGCCATGCTCCTTGGCGATATCAGCTGCAAAGTCTGCGGCGATGCGCGTATTGTCGGGATTGTCGAGAACGGTCACAATTGTTTTATACGACATGACGTGATCTCCCATGCGGAAGGGTTGGATCGCTATATTATATCAGCATTCCGCTTCGGAATAATGCGCCGAGTTCATTTCTGTTCCCCGACAAATGCACGCCGTCGTTGAACATCATGCCTCAGCGGACTGATTTTCCTTGGCTTTCGACTGTCGGATGGCTTCGATCATCGCGCGTACTTCGGCTGCGACATTTTCAACCAGCTCAGCGGAACGGCCTCTCACGACGATCTCGGTCGAGAAGAACTGGCCGACATAGCGCGGGTAGGAGCCGATGCTGGTGTCCGGATGCGCCTTCTGGATGAGGCCGAGCGGCGTGCCGATCTCGCCCTCGCCATACGGGCAGGAAATGGCCGTGGACAAAACGCGCGCGCCGGTCCTGAGCGTCGGGATGACGTTGTCGAGCATCGCCTGGAAAACCTGCGGCACGCCGGCCATGACATAGACATTGCTGATGTTGAAGCCGGGCGCCGTCGAGACCGGATTGGCGATATGCTTCGATCCCAGAGGCATGCGCGCCATGCGCTGACGAGCTTCTGTAAACTCCATCTCGCGGCGGGCATACATTTCGCCCATGATCCGCATGGCTTCGGCATCATGCTCGCAGGCCACGCCGAACGCCTTGGCGATAGCATCGGCGGTAATATCGTCATGAGTCGGACCGATGCCGCCCGAGGTGAAGACGTAATCATATTGGCTGCGCAGAGCGTTGAGTGCCGATACGATGGCATCTTCTTCATCGGCCACGATGCGAACTTCCTTCAGGTCGATGCCAGCCAGCAGCAGTACATCGGCGAGATGGCCGATATTCTTGTCTTTCGTCCGGCCAGAGAGCAGTTCGTCGCCGATGGCCAGCATGGCGGCTGTGACAATGGTTTCGTTTGACATGAAGATATCCAGGAAAATGCGCGTGGGCGCGATCGCAGAAAAAGGTTCCAAATAGGTAGCGCTGTTTACAGCGAATGCAAACGCGAGTTTTCATGTCGTCGTCGGCGATCGCAAGATGTTGCAAATGAATTTTCGTCTACGCAGAATGAACAGTGCGTTCTGAGCACGGGGGCTGCTCCACCGTCGCATCGCTGATAAAACCGAATGCAACACTTAACGCGTCTAGCAAACAGGAGACGTTCTCATGGCTAAGGTTCTGGTTCTCTACTATTCCGCTTACGGTCACATCGAAAAGATGGCCTATGCCGTCGCAGAAGGCGCAAAGTCCACGGGTGCAGAAGTCACCGTCAAGCGCGTGCCGGAACTCGTACCGGAAGAAGTCGCGAAGGCTTCCTACTTCAAGCTCGATCAGGACGCGCCGATCGCAAAGCCGGATGAACTGGCCGAATACGATGCGATCATCGTCGGTGCCGGCACCCGCTTCGGCACGGTTGCCTCGCAGATGCGCAATTTCTGGGATCAGACCGGTGGCCTCTGGTTCAACGGCAAGCTCGTCGGCAAGGTCGGCTCGGTGTTCACCTCGTCCGCGACCCAGCACGGCGGTCAGGAATCGACCATTCTTGGCTTCGTCCCAACCTTTTTGCATCAGGGTATGGTCGTCGTCGGCCTGCCCTATGCCTTCCAGGGCCAGATGGGCACGGAAGAAGTCAAGGGCGGCTCGCCCTACGGCGCTTCGACGATCACCAACGGCGACGGCTCGCGCCAGCCTTCGGAAATCGAACTCGAAGCAGCAAAATACCAGGGCGCCCACGTCGCCAAGATCGCCGCCAAGCTCACGGCTTAATTCGAATTCTGCACTCATGAGAGAGGCGCGGCGAAAGCTGCGCCTTTTTCGTTTCAATTTCGATGGAGCTTGATTTTGGTGCGGACGACGGGGGTCGAACCCGTACAACCAAAGGTCGAGGGATTTTAAGTCCCTTGCGTCTACCAGTTTCGCCACGTCCGCGTGCTTTTTCCCTTCAAGCACTTGAGCGATTCAGTCAAGGAAATGTTTTTCAAGGCAAGCCAAGTTATGTGCCTGCCGCGCACGGATTTATGTCCTGCGAGGCCACAGCGGCTCCTGAAGAGGCCGGATAGGCTCAGGCGAAGCCCGCCTGCGCCGACGGATCGGTGTTGGGGCGGGCCTCTGACCATCATCATGATGGCTGTGTCATATTGGACGCAGGGGAAGCTTTGCTGTCAACTCGCAGATTTTGGGAATTCCGCTGTCAGAGACATAAATAGTTAATTGCCGGTAAGCGGCGGCAATATCGCTGCGACAGGTCCGAAAGAACCACAAACAGGCTTTCTTTGCTCATGTTTCCTGTGTCATAGCGGGTGCTTATTGAAGAAGGACGGATAAGCCGTGGACAAACAGACTGTTCTCGAAGCAACCGAGGCCATGCGTGGCCTTTTTCCCGCAACGCCGCTACAGCTGAACGAGCACCTTTCCGCCCGCTATGGTGCCGATATTTGGCTGAAGCGTGAAGATCTGACGCCGGTGCGTTCCTACAAGATCCGTGGCGCCTTCAACTTCTTCCGCAAGGTGATTGCAAAGGGCGGCACGGGAAAGACCTTCGTCTGCGCATCCGCCGGTAATCACGCCCAGGGCTTTGCTTTCGTCTGCCGCCATTTCGGCGTGCCAGGCGTGGTCTACATGCCGGTTACCACGCCGCAGCAGAAGATCGACAAAACCCGCATCTTCGGCGGCGAGTTCATCACGATAAAGCTCTTCGGCGATTTTTTCGATCAATGCTATCAGGCAGCCCGCGAGCATGTTGAGAGCATCGATGGCGTGATGGTGCCGCCCTTCGATCATGCCGACATCATCGAAGGGCAGGCGACCGTTGCTGCCGAAATCGCCGAACAATTGCCTGATGGCGTCGTTGCCGATCGCATCCTGCTGCCCGTCGGCGGCGGCGGTCTCGCAGCAGGGATCACCGGCTATTTTGCCGACACCGTTGCCCGCGACGCCTTCACCTTCGCCGAGCCGGCCGGTGCTCCGAGCCTGCGCCGTAGCATCGAGGCAGGGCATGTCGTTGTGCTGACCAAGGTGGATAATTTCGTCGATGGCGCTGCCGTCGGCCGGATCGGCGATCTGAACTTCGCCGCGCTTAAGGAATTTTCGGCGGGGCAGGTCCACCTCATCGAGGAAAACGCCATCTGCGTCACGATCACCGATATGCTGAACGTCGAAGGCGTAGTGCTGGAGCCGGCCGGGGCGCTGGCGATCACGGCGCTCGAAAAGCTCGATCGAGACAGCATTCGCGGCAAGACCGTCATTGCCGTCGTTTCCGGCGGCAATTTCGATTTCGAGCGCCTGCCTGACGTCAAGGAACGCGCCATGCGCTATGCCGGGCTGAAGAAATATTTCATTCTGCGTCTGGCGCAACGCCCCGGCGCGCTTCGTGATTTCTTGAACATGCTCGGCCCTGAGGATGACATCTCACGCTTCGAATATCTGAAGAAGAGCGCCCGCAATTTCGGCTCCATCCTGATTGGCATCGAGACGAAGAATCCGGATAATTTCAAACAGCTTATCGCCAATTTCGAAAGCTCCGGCATGGGCTACGAGGACATCACTGAAAACGAGATCCTGGCAAACCTGATCATTTGACTTTGCGAGCCTACAACCTTCATGCTAAAGGCGATCCATGGCTTCGTTCTTTTCAAATATCATCTCGATCTTCACCGGTGGTCCGGCACAGCCGGGCGCTGAGAAATCTGGCGGCTCTACGGTCAGCGCAGAGCCGCAGGTTCATGCCGGCTGCACGATCCATGCGACCCCGCAGCGCGAGGGTAACCAGTTCCGCCTCATGGGCCGGATCGAGAGGGACGTGAACGGCGAGATTCTGGTGCGTACTTTCATCCGTGCCGATGTCTTCACCTCGTCGGACGATGCCGTGGAATCGACCTTCCGCAAGGCACAGCAGATCATCGACCAGAACGGCACCGGTCTCTTCGGCGACGGCGAAAAGGTTCGCCAGGTCTGATCGGCATCGGGTTTCTGTCATACCCGTATGATCGCCGGGCCGCCTCCCGCAATGGCTATGGCGGCCCATGATACTCATTCAAATCGCTTGCTGATTGGATTTTCGCTCAGGCTTAAGCCACACGAAACATCTTGGCGCCGGATGGAGCGTTGATGGCGCCGCCGTCGACGGTGATTTCGATGGCCGTGACGTTGGCGGAATCATCCGAGGCGAAATAGAGCGCCGCCTTGGCGATTTCGTCGGCTTCACTCATGCGGCCAAGCGGGCTCATATTGCCAAAGCGGGCCTGCAACGCGTCCAAAGCTTCCGGCGTGGCGGCGCGTGGATCCCAGATCGGCGTCTTGGTGGCGCCAGGCGTGACCTGGTTGACGCGGATGCCGCGCGGTGCAAGTTCGGACGCGAGATTGCGCGTCATGGCGCGAACGGCACCCTTGGTGCCGGCATAGGCCGAAGCGCCGGGAATGCCCAGCACGGCATGGACCGAGCCATTGAGGATTACCGAGCCGCCGTCGTTCAGGTGCGGCAAAGCCGTTTGCACGGTGAAGAAGACGCCGGTGAAATTGATGCGCACGATGGTTTCGAACTGCTCAAGCGTGGTCTTGCCGAGTGGGGTTTCTCCGGCAATTCCGGCGTTGGCGAAGACGATATCGAATTTTCCAAGCTTTTCGGCGGCCTCGGCAAATGCCTTCTCCATGGCCGGGATGTCGGTCGTGTCGGCCTGCAATGCCAGAATGCCGCTACCGAGTTCTTCAGTAGCCGCAGCCAGTGTTTTCGCGTTGCGGCCTGTTATGGCGACCTTGGCGCCTTCGGCGAGGAAGAGGCGGGCTGTGGCAAGCCCGATACCGCTGTTTCCGCCGGTGATGACAGCAACCTTGTTCTTGAGACGCATGTTCGTAGCTCCTGTTGGCTTTCGTTGCGATCTGGATTATGATCGTTATCCACAAGGATTACGGTCGTAATCCATTTTGTCAAGCCGGGCACGAAGGGATTTTCGATGGGCCGCTCGCAACTGGAAAAGCAGAAGACGCACGAACGCATCGTCACACTCGCTGCCAAGCGTCTGCGTGAAGAAGGATTGGAAGGAATTGGCGTCGCCGATCTGATGAAGGAGGCTGGTCTGACAGTCGGCGGCTTCTACAAGCATTTCGGCTCCCGCGACGAACTTGTGGCGGAAGCCATGGAATCGGCAATCGGATCGTGGCGGCGGCAGCAGGAGGAGCAGGGAATTGCTCCCGAAAGCATATCGCTGAACGACTATGTCGACGGCTACCTTAGCGAACGTCACCGGGATCATTGCGGCGAGGGCTGTGCCTATGCAGCGCTGACGGCGGATATGGCGCGCAGCAGCGATGCGGTTCGCGCAGTCGCGACCGAAGGCTTGCGAATGAATTTCGAGACCATGACGGCACGTATGCCGGAGCCTGAGACCGCAGAAGCCAGACGCAAGGCGATTATCGCCTCCTGTCTTATGACCGGCGCGCTCGGCCTTGCGCGCGTGGCGAACGACGAGGCGCTTTCGAACGAAATTCTGGAGACGGTGAAGCAGTTCGTGAAAGTACTGCCACAGGCAAAATAGCAAAGCGGCCGGTTGGAGCCGGCCGCCTGTTATTGTCGGAATAATGCTGTCGATTAAGCGGCGAGGGCCAGCTCGGAAGCGCGGGCCTGAGCGGCGCCGATAGCCTTTTCGGCAGCTTCCGGACCAAAGGCGACGCCTTCCACATAGACGGTCTCGACATCGGTGATGCCGATGAAGGCCAGAACCGACTTCAGGTAGGGAACAGCGTGGTTCAGCGGAGCAGCCGGGCCTTCGGAGTAGACGCCGCCGGAGGCGAGCACGATATAGGCCTTCTTGCCGGTTGCCAGACCCTTCGGGCCGGTTTCGGTGTAGGTGAAGGTACGGCCGGCGCGAGCGACGTTGTCGATCCAGGTCTTCAGCGACGAATAGATGTTGAAGTTGATGAGGCCGGTGCCGATGACGACCGTGTCGGCTGCGAGCAGCTCGTCAACCAGCGCGTCGGAAACCTTGACGAGTTCTTGCTGTTCGGGAGTGCGGGCGTCGGCCGGCGTGCGGATAGCGGCCGTGAAAGGGCCGTCGATGTGCGGCAGGTTGTCGGCTGCGAGGTCACGCTTGACGAGCGTCTTGCCCGGATTATTGGCCTTGATCTTCTCCGCAAGCTCGACGGCGATCTTGGTGGAGAGCGAATCCGGGCGCGGGCTGGAAGTCAGAAGCAGAATGGAGGACATATCCGTTTTCCTTTTCAATGGGTTGCGAAAATCGGCTGGGAGAGTCCGATCTCGTTCGGGTTAATAGATAAGTCCTCAGTGCTATCGAGAAAAACTGTGATAATATGGATTGTAATTATCGATAGAATGGATGGCCGATGCTTCCCAATCCCACCCTTGACCAGCTGCAGGTGTTCCTGACCGTTGCAGAGTCCGGCAGCTTTTCCGCGGCTTCGCGCGTTCTCAATCGTGCGCAATCGGTCATCAGCTACACGATCGCCAATCTGGAGGCCCAGCTGGAAATGCCGCTGTTCGAGCGTTCCGGCTCGCGTCAGCCGAAGTTGACGGATGAGGGCAGGGTGATGCTGGAGGATGCGCGCCGGATCCTCGCCGATCTTCAGGTGATGCGCGCCAGGGTGAAGGGTCTGAAAACCGGGCTTGAGGCGGAGGTGGCTGTCGCCATCAGCGTCATGGTCCCTGTGCACGCCACCGTCGAGGTGCTGCGCGAATTCCGCGATCGCTTTCCTTATGTGTCGCTGCGGCTCGATACGGGCGAGCTCGGCACGATGATGGAGCTGGTCAATAGTGGCAAGTCGACCATCGGTATCGGCGGCGCTGTCGTCAAACAGGATGATGCGCTGGTCATCGAGCGTATCGGCCACTCCTTCATGATGCCGGTCGCTGCACCCACGCATCCGCTGGCGCAGCTCGGAAGGCCGCTGACGCTGGCGGATGTGCGCGAAGAGGTTCAGCTTGTCGTCACCGATGCTTCAAGCCTCACCAACGGCAAGGATTTCAATGTCCTGTCCTACAAGACCTGGCGCGTCAGCGATATCGCCACCAAGCATCAGCTGGTCAGAGGTGGTCTGGGCTGGGGCGGCTTGCCGGCATCCTTCATCATGGAAGATTTGCAGAAAGGCCGGCTCGTGCCGCTGCCTCTCGATGCCTACGATCAAAGCGAATATCCGATCTATGCCATCCGCAAGCTCGATAATCCGCCCGGACCGGCTGCAGCGTGGATGATTGAAGCTTTTCGCTCCCGTCTGTCGCACTGCCCGAACCAGGCGGATTTCAAGGCGGCGGTCGAGATGTTTAATCCTGAAGAAAAGCGCTTGGCCGCTGAGTGAAAGTCCTCTCCTCGCTCAAGCAATTCCAGGAAAAGTGCATAGCGGTTTTCCGTTCGGAATTGCGTAAAAATAAGATGAGAGAGCGGTCCAGAATTTCCGTGAAAAACTGAACCGCTCTTAAGGAGAGGGCCTTTCGTTGCGGGCTTAGAGCACCAGCCGGTAGTTGCGGAAGCCGTCCGCACCTTCGCCGGCGTCTTCGATCTTCACGCTCTTGATCTGACCGAGGAAATCCTTGGCCTTCGGTGAGCTCTGGAAGACGACAGTCGTGCCCGGCAGCGGCTTGAAGGTCCAGTTGCCGTCAGCGGTCGGGTTGATCGTGCCCTGTTCGTGAACATAGCGCACGATGACGTCACGGTTGGTATCGGGCGCCTGGTAGATCACCTTGTCGGCGCCGATTTCCGGGAAGTTGCCGCCGCCGCCGGCGCGGTAGTTATTGGTGACGACGACGAACTTCTGCGCAGGGTCGATCGGCTTGCCGTTGAACTGCAGGTTCTGGATGCGGTTCGAATCGGCATTCGCGACCTTGCCGTCATCGCTGAAGCGGCGCGGCTGCGAGACGTCGATCTGGTACGTCACGCCGTCGATGACGTCGAAATTGTAGGACGGGAAGCTGTTGTTGATGATGTCAGCATCCTTGGCGCCGGGCTTGACCTGATTGAACATCGCGGCCGACATTTCCAGCCAGTTCTTGACCTGCGCGCCGTTGATGACGACAGCCTGCACTGTGTTCGGATAGAGATAGAGGTCGGCGACGTTCTTGATCGCGATATCGCCAGCCGGAACGTCCGTATAGTAGTCGGCGCCGTTGCGGCCGCCGCATTTGAAGGGGGCTGCAGCCGAAAGAACCGGCAGGTCCTTATACTGCGTCTCCTTCAGCATCTGCTTGATGTACCAGACCTGCGCCTGGCTGACGATCTGCACCGACGGATCGTCAGCGACCAGCGCGAAGTAGGAATAGAGCGGCGCCGAGGTCTTGCCGACAGGCGTGCGGACGTAGGTCAGCGTTGCCTCGTGTTCGGCCTTGGCGGCTTCGACGACTTCCTTCTTGTCGGCGACATCGGCGATGACCTTCTTCTTGTCGTCGCGATGGTAGATCGGCCGCGCTTCGGAGGTGAAGTCGACAATCTTCCAGCCCTTGCCGTCCTTTTCCAGCAAGAGGTCGATGAGGCCGAGATGCGAGCCCCAGAAGCCGGCCATGACGGCAGGTTTGCCGTGCAGCGTGCCCTTGACCGGATCGGCATCCTTGACGCCGTCCCAGGTCTTCGGGCCGGGGAAGACGAGATGCTGGTGGCCGGTGAAGACGGCATCGATGCCATCGACCGCCGCAACATAGAGCGAGGCGTTTTCCATCTTCTCGCTCGGGCCGCTGCCGTCGATGCCGGAATGCGAGAGTGCGATGATGATGTCGGCGCCTTCGGCCTTCATGACCGGCACCCAGGCCTTGGCAGCCTGAACGATATCGCGGGTCTGCGCCTTGCCTTCGAGGTTCTTGATGTCCCAGAGCATGATCTGCGGCGGCACGAAGCCGATGAAGCCGATCTTGATCGGGCTTTCATTGCCGGAGCCATCCTTGATCTTCTTTTCGAGGATCAGATACGGCTTGAAGAACAGATCGTCCTTCGTCGGGTCGGAGGCGAGCTGGCCCTTGGTCAGGTTGGCGCAGACGAAGGGGAAGTTCGCACCGGCCAGCACCTTGAACATGAAGTCAAGGCCATAATTGAATTCGTGGTTGCCGAGCGTTCCCACAGAATAGCCGAGCGTGTTCATCGCCTTGATGACCGGGTGAACGTCGCCGTCCTTCATGCCGTGCTGATAGGCCATGTAGTCGCCCATCGGGTTGCCCTGCAGCACGTCGCCATTGTCGATGAGGAGCGAGTTGGTGGCTTCGGCGCGGATATTGTCGATGATCGTCGCAGTACGCGTCAGGCCCATCGTGTCGTTCGGCTTGTCGGCATAATAGTCATAAGGGAAGACGTTGACGTGGATGTCGGTCGTTTCCATGAGGCGCAGATGCGCCTGGTTGCCGGCTGCGCGCGCGGCGAAAGGATGCAGCACGATCAGCGCCGCCGTGGCGCTGAGGCCTTGCAGCAGGGAACGGCGCGACATGCTGGGCAGATCCAGAATGGAAGACATGGAACACTCCTTCAACGATAGGGCTATTGTCCGTCGATCATCTCTCGGGCGAGCGGAGATTAGGACGATTTGCGAAGGTGTGCACCAGGAATGTGACAGGCTTATTGTGGTTGTGAGTCCGCAAACGTGAACTTTTGATCAGCGTTTCAGAACCGGCTTTATGTCCTTGTGGAAAAAGCGAAAATAGGAAGCGACCTTTGCCGATGCATTGGACGAGCGGTCGAATTCGATGCCGATGCGGCCATTGTGGGTCCAGCGCACGAAGCCATCCAGCAAACCGATATCATCGCACTCGACACGAACCTTGCTGCCGGCTGCGGCATAGAGCGGCGATTGCAGATCGAGAGCGATCCCGTTTGTGGAAATATCGACCACACGACCGGCGACAAGCTTGGTGAAGTAGCGAACCTGGCCCGTCAACCGGGCATGGTGGCGCGGCGAACCTCGTGTCTTGATTTTGAGATTGCCTTGCACGAGAGATTTCGAAGAGAACTGCATGATGTTATCCCAGCCCTTGCATCTTTTCACATCTTGGATAGCAGGTGTGCATTGAGAGATGCTTAGGGTGATCGCTAAGATTGTAGCGAGCCGTCCCGAATCGGACCGAACTTGGGTGCCCGAGCCGCGACCGGCGATAGGACTATTAAAGAGGTGCGGAACATGCGTATCGTATCGTTGAATGCTTGGGGAGGCCGGCTGCATGAGCCGCTGATGCGCTATCTTGTGGACGTCAATGCGGACGTTCTGTGCCTGCAGGAAGTGGTTCGCACACAGGATGCGGACGCAGGATGGCTGGTCTATCGCGATCATGGCGTCGAACTTCCGCAGCGCGCCAACCTCTTCGAGGAGTTGAAAGCTGCTTTGCCGGCTTATGATGCCTTCTTCCATCCGGTTGCTAGGGGCGATCTCTTCGACGGCGACCGGCGGCTCTTCTCCGAGTTCGGGTTAGCGACCTTTGTGCGCAGGACGCACCCGGTCATTGCTCAGGCGGCGCGCTTCGTCCATGGGGATTTTTCGAGCGATGGCTATGGGCCGCACCCGCGCTCGCGCAACGCTCATTGTATCCGCCTGTTCGACTATCGACGCGGTTCTCCCATCACGATTGCCCATATGCATGGCCTGCGCGATCTTGAGGGCAAGGGTGACACACCAGCACGCCGCCATCAGGCCAATGCCTTGGTGGATTTGATCGGGCAGGTAAGACAGGAAGGTGACCGACTTGTCGTTTGCGGCGATTTCAATCTGCTACCGGGCAGTGAAACCTTCGAAATACTGGGCAGGCTGGGATTGATCGATCTTGTCACCTTGCGAGGACATGACGACACGCGCACCTCTCACTATCGCAAGCAGCCACGTTTTGCTGATTACATGCTGGTGACGCCGGATATCGAGGTCATCGACTTCGATCCGGTTGCCGAGCCCGAAGTTTCCGATCACCGCGCATTGCTGCTGGATATTCGCTAACGAAGGTCAGAGGCCGACATTCGGCCGCTCGATGACTTCGCGCAATGCGAAGCTCGAATTGATCTTCACGACATGGGGCAGGGCGGAGAGCCAGTCGCGATGGATGCGCTCGTAGTCCTCAAGGTCCCGCGCAGCGACGCGCAGGATATAGTCGTACTCGCCGGACATGAGGTAGCAGGCAAGCACGTTCGGACAGCGTTTCACCGCCGTCTCGAATTCCGAGAGCGTCTTGGCAAACTGGCCGGACAGCGAGATATGCACGATGGCAATCATCTTGTAGTCCAGCGCCTTCTGCGAGAGATGCGCGTGGTAGCCGGCAATTACGCCGCTCTTTTCGAGGATATCGAGCCTTCGCGAGCAGGCTGAGGGGGACAGGCCGACTTTTTCGGCCAGTTCCGCATTGGTGATCCTCGCATTCTGCTGCAGCATCCGCAGAATCGAATGATCTATGGCGTCGAGGTCGGACATTCGAAGAACTTTCGAAAAAACTCCTGTTCGCGCAATAAATCACGAAAAATGACTGCAGCGCAAATTGTCTTTGCAAGGACATTGCGGGGCTGTGGTGGTCTGATTTCCATCGGAGAAAATAAGACGCACAAGCATTCGAGGAGGAGTGAAATGCGCGTTGGTTGCCCCAAGGAAATCAAGAACCACGAATATAGAGTCGGCCTGACGCCGGCGTCGGTTCGCGAATATGTCGCCCACGGCCACGAGGTCTGGGTGGAAACGAAAGCCGGTGCCGGTATCGGAGCCGACGATCACGCCTATGTTGCCGCCGGCGCAAAGATCGCCGCGAGCGCCAAGGATATTTTCGAGAAGTGCGACATGATCGTGAAGGTCAAGGAGCCGCAGCCCTCGGAGTGGGCGCAGCTTCGTGAAGGCCAGCTTCTCTATACCTACCTGCACCTTGCGCCCGATCCGGAGCAGACCAAGGGCCTGCTGGCCTCGGGCGTGACCGCCGTCGCCTACGAAACGGTGACTGACGAGCGCGGTGGCCTACCGCTTCTGGCGCCGATGTCCGAAGTTGCCGGCCGCCTGTCCATCCAGGCGGGTGCCACGGCTTTGCAGAAGGCCAATGGCGGCCTCGGCATCCTGCTCGGCGGCGTGCCGGGCGTGCTTCCGGCCAAGGTGACGATCATCGGCGGCGGCGTCGTCGGCCTGCATGCCGCCAAAATGGCGGCAGGCCTCGGCGCAGACGTCAGCATCCTTGATCGCTCGCTGCCGCGCCTACGCCAGCTCGACGATATCTTCAATGGCCGCGTTCATACGCGTTATTCCAGCATTCAGGCACTGGAAGAAGAAGTATTCTCCGCCGATCTCGTCATCGGCGCAGTGCTGATCCCTGGCGCCGCCGCGCCGAAGCTGGTCACGCGCGAAATGCTGTCAGGCATGAAGAAAGGCTCTGTCATCGTCGACGTCGCCATCGACCAGGGCGGCTGTTTCGAAACCTCGCACGCGACCACTCATTCCGAGCCGACCTATGTGGTCGATGGCGTCGTGCACTATTGTGTTGCCAACATGCCCGGCGCGGTACCCGTCACCTCGGCACATGCGTTGAACAACGCCACCATCTACTACGGCCTCGCCCTGGCGGATCGTGGCCTCCGGGCCATTGCGGAAGACAAGCACCTCCGCAACGGCCTGAATGTTCATAAGGGCCGCGTCACCAACAAGCCGGTAGCCGAAGCGTTGGGCTACGAGGCCGTCGCGCCCGAAAGCATCCTCAACGTAGCCTGATACCAATCAGATAAAGGCGCCGGCATCCGCAAGTGCCGGCGTCTCGACTTTGTCGATCCGGCACTGATAGCAATTGTTGCGTGCCGAGCGGACGTGGACATAGGCAATGTCGGGCCGTCCCAGCAGTGCTGCCGCATAGGCGGGAATATCTCCGGTCGGCGTCACCGCGCCGGTGCCGTAGACGATGCGATCGTTCTTTCCGTAGCCGCGCACGATGAAATCCCGGCTGCTCGCCAGTACCGGCGGCAGGACTTCTTCCGCTGCATAGCGCTTGCAGGGCGTCTGGTGCAGGAAGATCGGGCCGGTCTCCGCATAGGGCTGCGGTTCCGGAAAGGGACGATAGGCGAAGACGAACAGTTCCTCGCCGGCGTTTATGTTGCGCAGGCAGTGCCGGCAGGGATGGCCTGGGCCGTCTGAAACCATGGTTTCAGGCTGGTGGCCATAGGCATCCGCGCCGCCACTCCAGAGAACTTCCGCGTCGGATGTCGGCATGGCTGCAAAAGCGATGGAAGGCATGGCAGAACTCCTTTCGAGATCTGCCATGTGATGCGCTGAAGCGAGATGGGAAACCACCCGATTCCTGCTGCCGGACGGAAAGCCGCCGCGTTCAGGTGTTGGAAATGCCTTAGCCGTTCTTTGCGAGTTCCAGCAGCTCTTTGTCGCTCAAGGGGCGGACGATGCCCTTGCCGGTGGAAATCGGCGAGAAACCGAACATCTGATAGAGCTGAAGCGCTCGCGGGTGATCGAGATCGTTGGTGGTCGTCACGATGCGCTGCGGGTTCAACGACCATATGGCATAGAGCGACTGGAGCAGGAACCACTTGCCGATGCCGAGGCCGAGCGCATGCTCGATAAGGCCGAAATGGCTGAGCTCGATCGTTTCCTCATCCTGGCGGAAATATTCGAAGAAGCCGGCAGGAGCGCCGTTGACGTAGAGCACGCTGATATCGTTGCGCTGGTCGTGAAGCACAGCAGCCAGTTCCTCGTCGGAGAGGCGAAGGCGATCCACCCAGTGCCAGCGCGCGCCGACCTGACGATACAGATAACGATAGAACGGCAGGGGAATGCCGGGCGAACGCATGATGGCCGTCTGGATGTTGACAGGCACCGCCAGGCTGGTCTTGGGCGGTGCGGTCATCTCCAGACGGGTGATGTGAACCTTGATCGACGAAGGTGTTTTCACGATCTTGATGCTCAATCTTGACCGGTGACGATGGGGGTATCCGTGCGGCTGCCCCATTCCGACCAGGAGCCGTCATAGAGCCTGTTGCTGCCATGGCCGAGAGATTCGAGCGCCAGCGTAATGATTGCGGCAGTAATCCCCGAGCCGCAGGTCGTTACGACAGGTTTTTCCAGATTGATACCCGCTTTCTCGATCGTCTCGCGCAGTTCCGGCAGGGATTTGAATTTGCCGTTCGTGGCGAAGACGCCCGATGGCAGGCTCCTTGCACCCGGCATGTGGCCGGAACGCATGCCTTCGCGCGGCTCCGGTTCGGTTGCGGCAAAGCGGCCGGCGCTGCGGGCATCGGCGATCTGCGAGGAGCTGCTGTCGACAATGCTGCGCATCTCGTCGAGAGCGACGACGCGGTCGCCGTTGAACTTCGGCTTGAATGTTGCGGGCTCGAAGGCCGGTAGCGCCGTTTCCAGCGGCCGTCCTTCGGCCTTCCAGCCATCCAGGCCACCATCGAGCACGTAGACGTTCGGTGCGCCCATGACGATGTGGAACAGCCACCAGACGCGCGGCGAGGCAAACACGCCCGGGCCGTCATAGACGACGATGCGATCCGTTTCGCTGATGCCGAGCTTGCCGACCTCCGCCGCAAAGAATTCGGGCGAGGGAACCATATGCGCCAGATTGGTCGAGTGATCGGCTATCTTGTCCTGATCGAAGCGGATGGCGCCTGGAATATGGCCACCGGCATATTCGGCGTCGGCATTGCGCTTCTGCGCCGGCAGATAGAAGGACGCATCGAGAATGCGCAGATCCTTGGCGCCCAGCTCGCTTTGCAGCCACTCGGCGGATACGACGAAACGGCTCTTGTCCGCTGCCATGATGATCTCTCCCTGCTGTAGTTTATTGGTCTTGATGTCGAGATATGGAGACGAGCGCCAGCCCGGTCAATTCTCGTCGGCCGGCGTGCCGAAGCGAATGCGGAAGCGGCGGTTTTCCTTGCCCTTCTTCTCGATCTTGGCGATGTAGATCGCGCCGACCTCCTGCGTCTCCGACACATGCGTGCCGCCGCAGGGCTGGCTGTCGACGGCCGAATCCTCGCCGATGCAGACGAGGCTCACGCGACCGAGGCCCATCGGTGGGCGCACATTCTTGGATTTGACAATGCCCGGATTGGCAATCAGTTCCTCGTCGGTGATCCACTGGACGAAAACCGGATGGTTCTCGTTGACCAGCGCCATCATTCGCGCCGTCACCTCGTCTTTGTCGATCGTCTCGCTCATGTCGAAATCGACGCGGCTTTCCTCTTCGCCGACAGCAGCGCCAGTGATCGGATAGGAGCAAACCACCGAGAGCAGGTGGCAGGCGGTGTGCATGCGCATCAGCTTGTAGCGGCGCGGCCAATCGACGTGCAGCACCAGCTTTTCGCCGACGATGGGCAATGGTTCGCCCTCGAGCGGCACATGGATGATGATATCCTTGATCGGACCATGCTTCGTCTGGCCGAGCATGATCCTGGAGCCGTCACCGCGCTCCAGAAAACCGGTGTCGCCCGGCTGACCGCCCGAGGTGGCGTAGAAACAGGTCTGATCAAGCTCAATGCCCCCGTCTTCGTGGATCGCGGTTACCATTGCTTCAGCGGTCGACAGATAGAAATCGTCACGATAGAGGGCATTGACGGTCATATGATCACGCTGTTGTTTCGTATGGGACGGCGATATCCGCCCGCTTTTCCAAATAGGCCGGCAACGGCAAGCCCTTGGACTTCAGGAAGTCGCGATTGAATAGCTTGGACTGATAGCGATTGCCGTAATCGCACAGGATGGTCACGATGGTATGTCCGGGACCGAGATCCCTGGCGAGGCGAACCGCGCCGGCGATATTGATGGCCGTCGAGCCGCCCAGGCACAGGCCCTCATGCTCGACCAGATCGAAGACGTAGGGAAGCGCTTCCGCATCGGTGATCTGATAGGCGTAATCGGGCGTAAAGCCCTGCAGGTTCGCCGTGATGCGGCCCTGGCCGATGCCTTCGGTGATCGAGGAGCCGGAGGATTTCAGCTCGCCGTTCTTATAGAACTCGTAGAGTGCGGCGCCTTCCGGATCGGCAATGCCGATTTTGATATCTTTGTTGAAGGCGTGCAGGCCCATCGCGACGCCTGCCAGCGTGCCGCCAGAGCCGACCGAGCAGATGAAGCCGTCGACCTTGCCATTCGTATCGGCCCAGATTTCCTTGGCCGTCGTCTCGACATGGGCCTGACGATTGGCGACGTTGTCGAACTGGTTCGCCCAGATCGCGCCGTTCGGCTCGGTCTTTGCCAGCTGTTCGGCAAGCCGGCCCGAAACCTTCACGTAGTTGTTCGGGTTCTTGTAGGGGACGGCCGGAACCTCGACCAGTTCGGCGCCGAGGAGCTTCAGTGCGTCCTTCTTTTCCTGGCTCTGGGTTTCCGGAATGACGATGACTGTGCGGTAGCCGAGCGCTTTGGCAACCAGCGTCAGGCCGATGCCGGTATTGCCGGCAGTACCTTCGACGATGACGCCGCCGGGCCTCAGTAGGCCCTTCTTCTCGGCATCGCGGATGATGTAGAGCGCTGCGCGGTCCTTGACCGATTGGCCCGGATTCAAAAACTCGGCCTTGCCGAGAATGGTCGAGCCCGTCGCCTCGGAGGCGCCCTTGAGCTTGATCAACGGCGTATTGCCAATTGCTTCGAGGACGGACGGATGGACGGTCATTGGAATCTGCCTTCTGTTCGCAACTACTGTAAGAACGGTCTTTTCCCTTCACAAGGCTGCATAGGCAAGAAATTCTGTTCCTCGCTATTTGTTCACGCCGCAAAATTCGACTTGGCGGCGATCATCTGCCTTTTCCTCGATTGGTATGTCTCCGTTTGGTGACATTGTTTTCCTCGCCAAGCCGCCAAACTGGCCGAAAGCGGCCACAATGATGCGCTAGTTCTAAAATGCCACGGACGACCGCTGTTTAAGCGTTTGATATAGGCGGCCGCCAGCCAAGGAGAAGAGCCATGAGCCCGTTCATCGCACGCCCTGAACACGGAGTCGTCTGGATCACCGGCGCCAGTTCCGGTATCGGCCGCGCGCTTGCGCTGAAGCTGGCAGAAGAAGGCTATAAGGTTGCGGTTACAGCGCGCAGCCATGAGATGCTCCTGGCGTTGCAGGCTGAGGCGAGCGCGCTTGCAGGCAGCATCGTTGTTCTCGACGGAGATGTCACCAATTCCGAGGATATGGAGCACACCGTTGCCGCTATCGAATATCAGCATGGCCCGGTTGCCCTGGTGGTTCTGAACGCCGGCATCTATCTGCCGGCGCGGGGAGAGGATCTCAACCACGAAGTCTTCGAACGCAGCTTCGCCGTCAACCTTCATGGTGTCGTCAATTGTCTCGTTCCAGCAGTACGTCATATGCGGGCAAGAGGCTATGGCCAGATCGCATTCGTATCCTCCTTGGCGGGCTATAGCGGCCTGCCAGGTACGGCTGCCTACGGGGCCAGCAAAGCCGCCATCATCAATATGGCCGAGAGCCTGAAATTCGAACTCGACCGCATGGGTATCCATGTCCAGCTCGTCACGCCAGGCTATGTCGACACGCCGTTGACGGCGCAGAACACATTCAAGATGCCGGATATGGTGTCGGCGCAGCAGGCGGCCGACGCGATCGCCGCAGGATTGAAATCGTCAACCTTCGACATCAGCTTCCCGAAGCGCATGGTCTATCGGGCAAAGCTGATGAGGTTCCTGCCCTATAGCCTCTATTTCCGAGTGCTCAGATATTTTCTCCGTAGCGGCCGCAAGCGCCGGGCGGTCGGAACGCCGGTGACCCCGCATCCGGCGGAATAGGACTATTCATCACGCTTCAGCGACGCGTGCGCATCGAGCGCGCGTTGCCGTGCGGCGGCATGATCGATGATGGGGCGCGGATAGTGCGTGCCGAGTTCTATGCCCGCGCACTTCAATACATCGTCAGGCGCCTCGAATGGCCGATGGATGTATTTTCTGTCGAGAGCGGCAAGCTCCGGCACGAAGGTTCTGACATAGTGGCCATCCCGATCGAATTTCTCCCCTTGCAGTACCGGATTGAAGATGCGGAAGAAGGGCGAGGCATCGGCCCCGGATCCCGCCACCCATTGCCAGTTTGCTGCATTCGCCGCCGGATCGGCATCGACGAGCGTATCGCGAAACCAGGCTTCGCCTTCGCGCCAGTCGATCAACAGATCCTTGATCAGGAACGAGGCGACTATCATCCGGACGCGATTGTGCATCCAGCCATGGCGCCAGAGCTGCCGCATGCCGGCATCGACGATCGGATAGCCCGTCTGCCCGCGCCGCCAGCTGTCGAACAGCCTGGGATCCTCACGCCATGGAAAATCGTCGTAGCGGTCGCTCCAGTTCGCGTAACCGAGTTTCGGGAACTGGAAGAGCTGGTGGTAGCAGAATTCGCGCCAGGCAAGCTCCTTGCGGAAACGAACGATATTGTCGGTCGGGATCTTGCCCGAGAGACCGCGCGTTGCATGCCATACGCGCGCCGGGGAAATCTCGCCGAGCGCTAAGTGGGGCGAGAGCAGGGAAGTCGCGGGCTTGTCGGGAAAATCGCGATCGACCGCATAGCCGTCGATTGCGGCATCGATGAACTCCTCGAGTTTTTCATGTGCCGCGGCTTCTCCCGGTGTCCACATATCGGGGAAGTCGCACGCCCAATTCGGTTTCGAGGGGAGCAAGGACCAGGAGTCCAGCTTGTCCGACTGCGGCCAGCGCTGAGGTGCTGCGAGCTTCGCAGGCGCATCGATGGGAAAGGGCGGCTCGTCGGATTGCTCCAGCGCCCGCCACAACGGCGTGTAGGTCTTATAGGGCGTGCCGGAGCCGGTGCGCAGGCGTGACGGCTCATGCAACAGCTGGCCGGCAAAGCTGTTGGCCTCGATGCCCTTGTTTCGCAGCGCCGTCTTTATGTGCGTGTCCACCGCGATGCCGGCGGGATCGTAGCGCCGGTTCCAGACCACGGCTTCCGCATCGGTCTCCGCAAGAAGCGCTTCAAGCACCGTTAGCGCATCGCCCTCTCGAAGGATGAGCTTGCTGCCGAGCCTGTCGAGCGACTCCTGCAATGCAGCAAGCGAATGATGCAGCCACCACTCTTGCGCGGCACCGAGCGGTCCGCAGCCTTTCGCTTCCGGCTCGCGAATATAGACGGGAATGATCGGGCGGTCCGATATCGCCGCAGCATGCAGGGCATGATTGTCATCCAGGCGCAAATCCTTGCGAAACCAAAGCAGGATGGGGTGAGGCTCTTCCTTCGATGTCGTCATGGCTCTGGCCGTTCGCCTCTTCATTGCTTTTCAAAATGCTCTGCCGCTGCCGGAACCCTTATGCGGCGGTTGCCTCCAAACGGTTCCACCACCCCGCGTTTTATAAGGAAATCCTACACGCAACTCTCGTGAGGAAATCTGAATGTCGAATGTGATATAAGGGATCCTTGTCACTGTTCTGTAATGCAAATTCGTTAGCAGTCCACCCGATTGACGTGCCCAGAATTGACAGACGGGGAAGATTGAAATGGCGGAAATTCGGATCGAACAAGTTCGCAAGGCGTATGGACGCAATCAGGTTGTCCATGGCGTTGACCTGAACTTCCGCTCGGGAGAATTCGTCGTCATTCTCGGACCGTCCGGCTGCGGCAAGTCCACGCTGCTGCGCATGATCGCCGGCCTTGAGGATATTTCCTCTGGCGAGATCATCATCGACGGCAAGGTGGTCAACCAGCTTGAGCCGCGCGAACGCGGCTGCGCCATGGTTTTCCAGAACTACGCGCTCTATCCGCACATGGATGTCGCCGCGAACATGGGCTATGCCCTGAAGGTTGCCGGCGTGCCGCGCGAGGAGCGTGACCGCCGCATCAAGGAAACCGCCAAGATCGTCGGCCTCGAAGATTTCCTCGCCCGCAAGCCGGCCGAGCTTTCCGGTGGCCAGCGTCAGCGCGTCGCCATGGGCCGCGCCATCATCCGCGAACCGAAGGTTTTCCTTTTCGACGAGCCGCTTTCCAACCTCGATGCCAAGCTGCGCGTGCAGATGCGCGTCGAAATCCGCCGCTTGCACAAGCGTCTGTCGGCCACCTCGGTCTTCGTGACCCATGATCAGGTCGAGGCCATGACGCTCGCCGACAAGCTCGTCGTCATGTACAAGGGCAATGTCGAGCAGGTCGGTACGCCGCTTGAAATCTACAACACGCCGCGCACCCGCTTCGTCGGCTCCTTCATCGGCTCTCCGGCGATGAACTTTCTCGAAGGGACCTTCTCAGCAACAGGCGAGCAATTCATCTTCGATGGCCTGCCGATCGGCATCGACGCCAATATCGGCAAACGTCACGCCGGCAACCCGGTCGCGCTTGGCATTCGTCCTGAACATGTACGTCTTGTGCCGGCAGGCACGCCGGGCGCCATTCCGGCCACGGTCGACTTCGTCGAAGAGCTCGGCGCCGGCCGCGTCATTCATTGCGATATCAACGGATCGAGCTTTGCCGTTGCCGTATCGGATCACACCACCGGCCAAACCGGCCAGTCCGTCGGACTTGAGCTGCCGCAGCAGCACACGCATCTCTTTGCCCAGGATACCGGTTTGCGGCTTGACGCCATTGCCGCCGTCACGCCTCTCAAGGTGCTGGCACACTAAAGTTTCAAACATCAATTTTCAGTACGTGCGCCCGGAAATCCTCACCGATTTCCGGGCTTTTTTTGCGCGAGCGAATGGCGATGCCGCCAGAGGCCCAGCCTGGTCGTGCTGAGATGCGGCGTATCGCGCAGACCATCGCTGTGTTAGCTGCTCGCAACGATCGCCTGTTTCGAAATCAAATCTTGGTGGGGAGGATTGTCATCCTGGCAGGGAGCTCGATCAGCGCGGTTTGGTTCCGCTCTCTCGGGAGAGAAGAATAGCTGATCAGCGATCGCAGATCCACGCTTGCAGGTGGGCCAAGGTAGGCGCCTGCCGCTCGCCCGATAGAAAGCGGCAGGCAATTCGATCACTTTTCAGTGGCGATCAGGCCGCGAACGAACCAGCGCTGCATCAGGACTACGACGAAGAGCGGCGGCAGCATGATGATCAGCGTGCCGGCCATGGCGATATGCCACTCGGGGAGGCCGCCAAAATTCGGTATGAGCGACTTGAGCTCGTGTACCGCCGTGACATGCGCGGGATCGGTGGTCACCAGCAGCGGCCAAAGATACTGGTTCCACGCCCACAGGAACATGATGGTGCCGAGCGCGGCCATGTTGGTGCGTGACAACGGTATCAGAATGTCGACGAAGAAGCGCAGTGCTCCCGCGCCATCCATGCGTGCTGCCTCGGTCAGCTCGTCCGGTATCGTCAAGAAGAACTGACGATAGAGGAAGGTACCGGTCGCGGTCGCGACCAGCGGCAAGATCAGGCCGATCGATGAGTTGAGCAACCCAAGATTCAGCGCGACCTCGATGCCTGTGACTTTTTGGACGAGCCAGCTGATACCGGTGATGTCGAGGATCGCCTGATAGGGCGACAGAACGTTCGCAGCGACCGCATAGGTCGGCACGATACGCACTTCGAGCGGCAACATCAGCGTTATGAAGATCAGCCAGAAGATGAAGTGGCGGCCTGGATAGCGGAAATAGACCAGCGAGAACGCGGTGATTGCCGAAATGAGCACCTTGCCTATTGCCACCCCGGTGGCGAAGATCAGGCTGTTCAGCAGCTTGGGTCCGAGATTGGCGGTCGTCCAGGCTGTCTTCATGTTGGCCCAAAAATCCGACCCGGGGATCAACGACATCGGCACCTTGTTGACGTCGGCAAGATTGTGGGATGCGGCGATGGCGACGATGGTTATCGGTCCAATCGCCACCACGAAGCCGATGAGCAAAATCAGATGGGTAAAGAAATTAAGGATGGGTGTGCGCTCGACCATGTCAGCCTCAACGGTAATGAACGCGCTTCTCGATGAAGCGGAACTGGAAAACGGTGAGCACGATGATCAGCAGCATCAGAATGATGCTCTGTGCCGCCGCACCAGAAAAATCGAGGCCTTTGAAGCCATCCGAATAGATCTTGTAGACCATGAGATTGGTCGAGTTGTGCGGCCCGCCCGAGGTCATGATGTCCACAATACCGAATGAATCCTGAAAGCTCTCGGTGATGTTGATGACGAGCAGGAAGAAGATCGTCGGCGTAATCAACGGGAACTGGACGTCCCAGAAGCGGCGTAGCACGCTCGATCCGTCCATGGCCGCCGCTTCGATCAGTGAGCGCGGAATAGCCTGAAAGGCCGCTAGGAAGAAGATGAAGCTATAGCCGATATATTTCCAGGAAAAGGCGGCGATAATGCACGCCATGGCGGCATTGCCGTCCAGGCCCGGATCCCATATGCCGGGCCACCATTGATTGACCACGGCGATCAGGCCGGCTTCCGGTGCGAGGATAAAGCGGAAAGCCATAGCCGATGCTGGAGCTGCAATTCCGTACGGCCAGATGAGTACGACGCGGTAGATTTTCGAGCCGCGAAGCTGCCTGTCGGTCAGGGCTGCGAGTATCAGCGCACCGATCATGGAAATACTGGTACTGATCGCTGCGAAAATGATGCTGATCGTGACCGAATTCCAGTAGTCGGAACTTGCGAGGATCGATTTGAAATTGTCGAGCCCGACCCAGATGTTGCCACCGCCCCAAGGCTGCTGCAACGTCAGCGACCAGAAGACAGCCTGTCCGGCCGGCCAATAGAAAAAGGTGAAGATGAGGAGCAGTTGCGGCACTGCGAACAGAATGCCGACGCTCCATTTGCTGAAGGTTATGCGCTTTTCCATTGTCTCTTCCGGCTTGGGATCCCGATACCACGCTGGTTCTCATAACGAACGTCCGCCGAGAAACCCCGGCGGACGCTGTCTGTCATAAGTGCGGCTGCTTACGGCAGCTGCTTGCCCTTGTAGGTGGCTTCGAAACGCTCGAGAACGGCGTCGCTGTTCTTGACCAGGTTGTCGATGCCTTCCTGAACGCTGACCTTGTTGGCGAAGATGGCCTGCATCTGGTTGCCGAATTCGGCGCGGATCTGCGTGAAGTTGCCGAGGCGGACGCCGCGGGTGACCGAGGTCGGCTCGGAAGCGGTCAGGCTGGCGATGGCGACTTCGCGGCCCTTATAGGGAGCCTTGTCGTAGAAACCGCTGGACTTCATGAAGTCGAAGCCGGACTTCTTGACCGGGATATAGCCGGTGTTGGTCGACCAGAAGAGGGCGGTTTCAGGCTTGCCGATGAAGTCGAGGAATGCTGCAGCACCCTTGTATTCGGCGGCAGACTTGCCCGAGAGAACCCAAAGCGATGCACCGCCGACGAGCGAGTTCTTGCGCTCGGTACCGGCGTAGACCGGAAGTTCGGCCACATCCCAGTTCATGCCAGCCTTCTGGGTCTTGCCGACCGTGCCGTGGTCACCGACCGAGGTCATGATCATCTGGCAATCACCGGAAGCGAAGGCCTGAACCATGTCCTGACCGAGGTCCTTGGACTTGATCTTGATGAGGCCCTGGTCATACCAGCTCTTGAGGTCCGTCACATACTTGACGAACTTGGTCTTGTTGACGGTCAGGCGAGCGTCGAGGCCGTCATAGCCGTTGTTCTTGGTGGCAACCGGCTGATCGTGGATGGCAGAGAACTGTTCCATCAGCTGCCAGCTTTCGTTGGCGGAGATGTTGATGGCCATCGGGCACTCGTAGCCAGCGCCCTTCAGCGCCTTCATGGCTTCGGCGGCTTCTTCCCAGGTCTTCGGAGCGGCGGTCTTGCCGATCTTGGCAAACGCGTCCTTGTTCCAATAGAGCAGGGCCGTCGAGGAGTTGAACGGGAAGGAGAGCAGTTCGCCCTTCGACGTTGCGTAGTAACGGGCGATGCCGGGGAAGTAGTCGTTCCAGTCGACCTTGTGGCCGTTTTCCGACATCAGCTTGCTGACTGGGTAGTAGGCGCCCGAGAGCATCATCGTTGCGGTGCCGACGTCGTAGACCTGAACGATGGTCGGCTGCTTGCCGGCGCGGAAGGCGGCAATCGTGTTCTGCAGAGCGGCGTCGTAATTGCCCTGGCTGACGCAGGAAACTTCATAATCCTTCTGGGAATCGTTGAAGTTCTTGCAGAGCGTCTGAACGACGCGTTCGAGGTCGCCCGACAGGCCGAACCAGAAATCGAACTTGGCCGGAGCGGCAGCAGCAGGCAGAGCCAGCGCTACGCTCATGACACCGGCTGCTGCAGCCGAAATGCAGTTTTTAAGTTTAAACATAATCCCTATTTCCTCTTTGAAAGCTCGGAACCGGTGGTCTTGCGCAAGTCCGCGGTAGCGGCGTTATAGACAAGCTGTGTGACAGTTTGTTGAGGGCAAGAATCCCCGTTTTGGCGGGATTTTTCGCTGAAAGAGGGGACCTTCAGACGGATCGTTCCTTGCAGGATTGTGCATATGACGCCCAGCCAATCACGGCGTGCAAGCCGTCCTTCTCCTCCACAGCTTGGCGGCGGGTGGGCGAGGCGAGGTCGTCTTGGTTGCTGAGGAGGCGAGCACCGTTGCAAGATGAAGCTCAGCGAATCCCGGAGGCGATGGAGGAATGAGAGCATGGGTCTGAGCGAGCGTCAGAAGATGGTTGGCGGGGAATGGTATTGCTGCTTCGATCCCGAACTCGATGATCTGCGTTGGCAGGCGCGGGAAGCCGTCCACGAGCACAATACGATGTCGCCTGCCCAGCGCGGCAATCTCGGTCCGGCTCTGGCCAAGCTCCTAGGCGATGTCGCCGCGACAGCTTTTATCGAAGCGCCGTTCCATTGCGCATACGGGATCAACATCTCGCTCGGCCACCGGGTCTATCTCAATGCCGGCTGCACCATTCTCGATAGCGGAAGCGTGCGCATCGGTGAGGGCAGCATGCTGGGGCCTGGCGTGCATATATATTGTGCCGAGCATCATAAGGATCCGGCGCTGCGTGGAGCGGGTCTCGAAATCGCCCGCCCGGTCGCGATCGGCGCGAATGTATGGATCGGCGGCGGGGCGATCCTCATGGCGGGTGTAACGATCGGCGACGGAGCTATTATAGGGGCGGGAGCGGTCGTGACGAAGGACGTTGTGCCAGGTGCGACCGTTGTCGGCAATCCTGCGCGACCGATCGGCGCGAGATAGGCGCCCTCAAAGCATGTCGGGCAAACCGTGCGGCGGTCTTGCGACAACGGCATGTGCGGCATCAAAGATCTATGACAGGGAATGCGAATCTCAGAGAGAGCGACGCGCCTCGTTCGCCGGGCGGCGCTTTTTCGCCCACCAGACGGAAAAGCGGCGGCGCCAGCGGCGCACGGCCCGCATGTCATGCGACAGCACGATGAGGCCCAACGGCAACATCCAGAAGCCGAGCACAGGCAGAAAGCCGAGCAGCCCGCCAAAAACGAGCGCTATCCCCAGGCCAACGCGCGCAAGGCGAGATCGGGGCAGTGGAATTCTCACAGAACCGAAAACCAGCTCGCGAGTGGATGGATCTATGCCAAAACGCCTTGTTTTCCGGGCGTTTCGGTCGGTATTTGCTGTCGTTCCGCTGTGATCGGTCATCCACAGGAAATGGTGAGGCGACGAAATAATGCAAGAGAAATGCATTTTTTTGAAAAAACCGCTTGGCAAATCGGGAAAGCATTTGTAGAAGCCCACTCACACCGCGCCAAGCGCATTCCCTGGTAGCTCAGCGGTAGAGCATTCGACTGTTAATCGACAGGTCGCCGGTTCGAATCCGGCCCGGGGAGCCACTCTTTCTTCAGAAGAAGCAAGAAAAAATCATGCGCATATAGCCCAACAAGGCTTACTGCGATGCGCTGAACATCCCGGCCTTTCCCTAAATCACTAAAATCAACTTGGCCCGCGCAACGTTGCCCGTCGTCGTTTCGATGTGACGTTTGCCTTGTTCTTTCCGAGCTGGCTTCTCTTTCGATCCCGGTTGTCGCCGTACCTCGACGGCCTTGAACTCAAAGCAGGCGGCGATGCGAGTCGGCTTTGCCCTGTTCCAGGGGCCGTGGTTCCTGGCGCAAACCCTGTGACAAACTTTTTGGGACAGTGCTTCCTGCGCCGCTTTTGTGACGGAGAGATAGATCTATTAACACAACTCAAAAGATCATATCTAGCCGTCTCAGCCAAAGATGGTTCCTGCTTCTTCGAGGAGTGGCCCGTGTTTCTCCGCGCACGACTGCCACGATGGAGCGAAACAGGAAGACGCGGGGGCGACCGGTTGTCATTGTCCAGCAACAACAGGCGCTTGCATCCATGTCGGGCCATTGCTTCGCGATCCGAGCGTGCGGATGAGCGTGGAATGTACCACTCCGATACAGCCATGATTCTTGGCAGCCTCATCGCGGATCCATGCGGCGTTTCATTAAATTTTGTTCACCTTACGGTTGCTTCTGGGAATATGCGTAGATGTTCATGTGGCATTAATATGAGCCGGCGCATCTACTTGGATGCGTGAAATGCGCAGCATAGTCCCCCAATGCTTTAGAGGTTCGACATGAAAAACCTGCTTCTTGCATCCGCACTCGCACTGGCATCGGTCTTCGCCTTCAGCGCACCGTCCGAGGCCGCTCCGATGCATCATCGTCACCACCACCACCATCAGCACTGCCAGATGAAGAAGGTGAAGCATAAGGTTCACGGCCGCTGGGTCGTTCGCACCGTCCGCGTCTGCCGTTAGACGGTTCGAACTGGCGCAAATTCCCTACGCAGCAATTCGGCCGCTCCCGATAGTCTCGGAAGCGGCCGTTGGTTTTTTTGGATAACTTTGTGACCGGGATGCACTGCGGGCGTTTCGCTACCCTACACACCCACCGCGGACCTGCGCCGCGGCGTCAGGGACGGATTTCCAGCATCACGCCGCCATGGTGTCGGTGATAATAGGGGCGGTCGTCATACCAACCGCGATGCCAGCCTCGGTTCCAATGCCGGCGATCCCAATCCCGCTCTTCGTCATCGCGCCAATGGTGGCGGGCACGCCAGTAAGACCGGCGATCATAGTCTGAATCAGGGTGCCAGCGTGAACCCTGTTCCTGCACGAGAATGACATTGGGGGGCAGTGCCGGTGAAACGCCGAGCGGGGCTGCCATTGTCGGCAGCGCGACCGACAGCAGGGACCCAACGGTCAATGCAGCGGTCAGAGCGATTGAAGCGATATATTTCAAGGCGGTAACTCCTTTATTCAGCTTCGTCCCTTTCATCCTTAAACGCCACGGTCGCGACAAGGTTCCCCCTTCCGGTTGATGGGGGCGATGCCGCGACACGCGTTTTTGGAGAGGAAGCCTTCCTTTTCAGGAGTTTGCCGGCAAGAAAAAAGGGGGCCGGCAGGGAAAGCCGGACCCCTTCCTTCTCTGATCGGAGGTCAAATCTGATCAGGTTAGAAGTTGCGCTCGAAGCGGAGAATGCCGGAGATGGTGTCATCATGGGCATAATCATAGTGAACGTAAGTCAGTTCCGGCTCGACCAGGAGGTTCTTGACCGGGTTGAACTTCAGGTTCGTCGTTGCTTCGAAGATCTTGGAGTCGCTGTAGGCGAGCTGAACATTCCACTTCAGCTTGTCGTTGACCGGAACGCCAACGCCGCCCCAAACTGCCCAATCGCCCCAGCCGCACTTCGATGCATTGACAGTGCCGTTCGGCGCCGTGCAAGCGGAAACGTCCTGGTTGGTGCCGGCATACTTGTTGAGCTTGCTGCCGTCGGTGTTCCAGCCGCCCATCAAGAAGGCCGAGAATGCGCCGAAGTCAGCATCGATACGAGCCTTGATGGCGCCTTCTTCGACGATCGAGTCGTAACCGCCAACGACCTTGAAGCCCCATGCACCGGACTTGAAGCCGGCACCGGCAACAACGTCAGGAGCGTAGTGGTTTGCTTCGTCGTCGGTCCACCAGCTTGCACCGTAGGAAGCGCCGGAGCCGCTGGAGTTGCTGTCTTCAACCGAGACCACAGCCGAGAAGCCGTTGCCGGCATCATATTCATAGGTGATCTGGTTCAGTTCGTACGGGCCGTCATAGATCACGTCGTCGTTGATGACGTCGCCGGCGTAACCGATGTAGGAGTTGTACTGCGAGTCTTTCTTACCGACCGTGAAGCCGCCGAGGCTGATGTAGGACCACAGCAGGTTGGTGCTGGTAGCATTACCGTCATGCCAGTCCCAACGAACGATGGTTTCGGTCTTCAGCGGACCGTATTCGGTGTCGGTTGCGGTGCTGACATTCAGCTCAGCACGGGTGTGCCACAGCGTGCCGTTATGGCTATTGCGGTTGTAAGCATCGTACCATTCACCTTCCGTACGAACCTTGCCGCCGATCTTGAGGCAGGTTTCGGTACCCGGGATGAAGAAGTAGCCCGCACCGTATGCGTCGCAGATGCGAACGTATTCCAGCGGCTCCGGCTCAGCGGCAACGATGGCATCCGCTGCGTGAGCACCGGATACTGCTGCCAGCGCAGCAGCGGAGCCGAGAAGAAGGCTCTTGATGTTCATAATAACTCCAATCTCTCTTGATTGGGCGTGAGATATCGCGCCGAAAATCGACGTGCCCAACCCCATCCCGTTCATGTTCCCTATCAGTAGGTGCGAAGTAATCAGCCTCGCGAACTATTTCCTGAACCTGCTTCACTGATTTGGCAAGATACTAAGATGAGCGAACTATATGCGCCCTATTCGAAAAATAAGTTTGTTGCAAAAATGACGCAATTCAACGGTGACACCGGTCAGGCGCCACATTTCGCTCTTCATCGGGATAATCGGAAAACGGTGCCGTTGGGCCG
Source organism: Martinezella lusitana (assembly GCF_014207095.1). GTDB lineage: Bacteria > Pseudomonadota > Alphaproteobacteria > Rhizobiales > Rhizobiaceae > Rhizobium > Rhizobium lusitanum_B. The sequence goes on from NZ_JACHBG010000001.1 coordinate 872,493, forward strand.
AATGCGACGGGAAACCTCGCGATAGCGCGGGCGGCAAAGGATTAGTTGGCTGGGAAAATCATGACGATTCACGGTCAATCGCATTTGGCAGCGATGCCACATGTCAGGCGGTTTTGCGGCTCTCTAGACCACGGCATAGACGAAGCCTGGCGGTCTCGTGGAGGTCCTTGGCGCCGCGCAGCGTCATAAGGGTGCGTCCGACGACACTACTGGGGGCGTAGTCTCATCGGACGCGGCACTGCCCGGCTCAGGGGTGGCATCTAAGCCGGTAGAAATGAGCCTAGCATCTACCATAGGTTTCTATAACCTACCTGAATGGGCTGGCCGAGCCGCTGCTCTGGCATGGTGCATTTGGCAGCCAACTGAGGAGGACCGGTCGAGCTATCGAAGCGTCGAAAACAGCGGTTTAGCCCTTCGGCCTATCCCATCGCAGATGAAGGATCGGGTAGGGACGGCCCTGATCATCCAGTTCCGAACGGCTCGTCACCTTAAAGCCGAGACGTTCGTAGAAACCTGTCGCATCCGGGTTCTGTTCGTTGACATCGACCGTCACGGCATCTTTTCCTGCCCGAAAGCTGTCGAGAAGAAGACGGCCCAAGCCCATTCCCCGGCTGTCGGCGTGCACGAAAAGCGCATCCATATGATGTTCGGTGGTCCCCAGAAACGCGTGCGGGAGATCATGGTCGTCGACCGCTACCGTAAATTCGGCATTCGGCAGATATTCCTCAGCGACCATCTTGCCGATCGTCTCGCGATTGGCAGCATCGAGAAAATGGTGGGTAGCTTCGACCGCCGTCCGCCATATCTCGTAATTCCGCAGGAGGTCGGCCGAATTGGCCTGCCGCAAATGGAACATGTCATATCCTTGAGTGTCTTTTGCCATTGGTAATAGTCTTTTGAAGTTTTGGACCGCACGCGGAAAAGTTGTCCGGCGGCAGAGCCCGCCCTGTCGACCGGCGGCGCTGTACCTGGCTTCAAGCCTGTCGTCCATCACGAGGCGATAGGCAAATGGCCGATAGAACCGCCAATTTCAAACCCAGCGTGTCGGGAATTAGCCGATCTCCTTGGCGAGGAAGCCATCCGTTTGGCGTTTCCATAAGCGTGCAAACAGGCCGTCCCGTTTGACCAGCTCTTCCGGTGGACCTTCTTCCACTATGCGCCCGTGGTCGAGTACAATGATCCGGTCCATCTTGGCGATGGTTGAAAGACGATGCGCAATGGCGATGACAGTCTTTCCCTCCATCATCAGATTGAGCTTTTCCTGAATGGCTGCTTCCGATTCGCTGTCGAGAGCCGAAGTTGCCTCGTCCAGCACCAGAATCGGCGCATCCTTCAGCAGCACCCGCGCTATGGCGATGCGCTGGCGCTGACCGCCGGAGAGCCGTATGCCTCGATCGCCCACGAAGGCGCTATAGCCCTTGCGGCCTTCTCCATCGGCAAGGGCGGCGATGAAGGCTTCGGCGCTTGCCATCTTGGCGGCATGCTCGATCTCGTCCTGCCTCGCTTCGGGCCGGCCGTAGCGGATATTGTCACCGACCGAGCGATGCAGCAGCGCGACGTCCTGGGCGATGACGCCGATATTTCGGCGAAGGCTGGCTTGCGTAACCTCACGGATATCCTGTCCATCGACGAGGATTGCGCCGCCCTTCAGCTCGTAGAAACGCAACAGCAGGTTCACCAGCGTGGTCTTGCCGGCGCCCGAGAGGCCGACGAGCCCGACTTTTTCGCCTGCGCGCACAGTGACCGACAGGCCATCGATGACTGGTTTCCCGGCTTTGTAGGAGAAGTGGATGTCCTCGAAGCGTATTTCTCCGCGACTAACAGTCAGTTCGCCCGCGCCGGGCCGATCTGTAATGGTGGGTGGTGTCGTCATCACCGGCATGGCATCCTTGATGGTGCCGATTGCCTGAAAGATCTGCTGAGCCATCTGCAGGAACGTGAAGGTCTGCCCGGAGAGGCGGTGCAGAATATAGACCGCCGCGACGAACTGCCCAATCGTGAGAAAGCCCGCGACGAGGCCGGAAAGGCCAATGGAAAGTATCGACAACCAAAGCGCCATGTTGAGCGCCACGACAATGAGTTCCGAGGTGCGATAGATGCGCTGTTCCCTATGCTGCGTCTGCACCGATTTCTGGATGATGCTGCGGATCGCGCCGGCTTCAGTGTCTTCTGCCGCGAACTGCTTGATCATCTGCATGTTGCTGTAGAGATCGGTGATGGCACCGGCGACGAGGCTGCGCTGCTTGGCCGTGCGGCGCGAGCGTTCGGCGAAGGTCGGTGCCATCTTCAAGGCGAGAACGACGTTGAGCGCGATCCATATGAAGACCGGCAGCGCAAGCTGCCATGACAAGGCACCGAGAAGAACTACGGATCCGACCATTTGCAGCAGGAACCGCGGAATGGTCTGGAAGCCGATGATGATCTGCTGTTGGACGGCCGACGCCACCTGCGACAGGCGTGACGCGACCTGTCCGGCAAAGAGATCATGAAAGAAGGCGAGATCCTGCCGTTCCACCGCTTTGTGACCTTGCCACTGGATCGCAGCGGGCATGCCGACGCTCAGAGTATGAGAGGTGAGGGTGTTGGTGAGGAACGAGGCGATGGGCATCGCCGGAAAGATCAGGAGCCCGAGAAAGGCAAGCAGCGGCCAATCATTGTGAATGAAGGCAGGCGCGCCCATTGTCGTAACGCCGTCGACGATAACAGACAGTCCCCAGACAATCGCCAGATTGATGGCTTCGACCGCCATGGAGGCAAGGGTCATGGCGATCAGGATGCCGCGAAACATCGATATGAAATGCAGAAGCACCATCACCGGCCCCTTGGTGGGCAGCGGTTGATAAGGGATGTCCAGCGGTTTGATCAGCGCTTCGAAGGGACGATAGATTGCGTCTGAAATCGACATGGGCCGCTCGAGTCAAAATGGGGTTGAGACGCGGGCACTCGGTTACGCGGATCGCATAGAATCATCTTCCGGCTGTAATCTCAACGGGAAATATGCTGGTGATTGATCTAGGCGCGCGACGCCGCTGCGACAATACACTCGACATGCGGTTGCGAGGCGCCCGGGCAGCCGCCTTGCGAGACAGGATGGGGTTTCGATCAGTTTGGGGAATCGGTTGCAACGACCTCCCACTTTCCGAACTCAGTCAGGCCGATGGCCGTCGCTAGCGCCATCGAGGCGTGATTGTCGAGCTGGCAGCGATATTGTGGTTCGTATCCCTGCGCGTAGGCTTGCCGGCTGATGGCCCGCATCACGTTTCGGGCATGACCTTTTCCTCGGAATGCGGTCAGCGTCAATACGCCGACATCGGCGATGGGGGCGTCGTTCCACGGATACATGCTGGCGGCGCAGACGAGATGCGGTCCTTCAAACGCACCGAATACCAGCCAGTGGTCCAGCTCCACATAAGCGGCGTCCAGGTCCTCATCCGAAGCTGCCGCCTGAAACTCCTCGAATATAGCGCGATCCAGCTCCGTCAATTGCCGTACTTGGTTTGGGGAGGTCTCCTGCAGAAGTGATTGTTTCGCCGGCTCAAGATAATAAAAAACTGCATCCGCGCCATTGAGAATTATCTCGGCGTTTTCCAGCTCCCGACGAAATTCGGCCTCAGAGAGGTCAGCTTTCTCGTGCAGGCCTAACCTGTCGGCGACCGCCGTTGTCACAGCCGCTTGAACCGCAGCCTCGGGCCGATGCAGCACCATCGCGCGGTTGTCGTCATCAAGATCGGGGCTGACTGCGAGAGAAAATTGATCGTCGCGATGAAGGATCGTGCCGGTCTGGAAGTGCTTTCGCCAAAATGCCGTCACCGTCGCGGAAAAGAGGTCGCGTTGGTGATTCAACCGTGATGTGTCGCTCATCTGTATATGTACCCTTGGGGTGTATCGGCGTCAGTTAGTCCGATCCGGGTCATGTTGCAATTATCAAGGGCAATTTCATGCCTGTGCTGGCTTCTCAGGCCTTGTTGTCGCCGACGCGGCCCGACCGCTGGCGATCGGGCATAAATCTCTTGTTGGCATGGGTGTCGAATCGCCGGCGCTAATCCGTGAGCTTGCCGATTACGAGACCGGCAAAGAGGCCGAGAAGGGCGGTCGCGACGAGGATCGAGCTCGTGGCAGTAGGGTTTTCTCTTGCCGCCTGCACGACATTTCGCCCCTCTGCGCGTGCGTGGTCGGCAATGTGGGTGACTTTCGCCTTGGTCGAAGAAAGGGCTTCGTCAGCTCGCTCAGAGGCACTGTCGATCCTTTTCACCAGGTCGGCCGAAAGCTTGCCGATCTGGTTTCGAAGTTCCTCGATTTGCGCGTTGATGTCTTGATCGAGCTTCATATCGGCCATGATGTTTCCTGACGAATAGTGAAGGTGCCTGTCAGGAACGACCGGGATTCAATTCGGTTCCGCAGCCGGCGCGATTTGACGCGGGACGGAGGTGGATCATCGTTGAAACGGTTGCCGCTATCAATGATGTGATGATCCGTCAGACCGGGAAGCTGCTCAGAAAACCTCACGGCGAAAGCATCCGACTGCCACAAGAAGAACGGATCAATCTTTGCTGCTTGCGGGGAAGCGAAGTAGCCTGAGCGTAAACAGCCAAATCCGAAACTCTCGATGCGATTTCAGCTGCTTAAGACGGCAATGTCAAAGGGGAGGGATGGAGGCCTCGCCCGGAATCGAACCGGGGTGCAAGGATTTGCAGTCCTCTGCGTAACCACTCCGCCACGAGGCCATCCGATGTATGAAGGCGAGTGATGGCGGGCGTTTAGAACGAATCTTGAATCGGCGCAAGGGCCTCGATTTGAATATCGTTCTTTTTTCACTGTCAGCCGCAGATTGCCGTCGGCTCACGCACTCACTGAAGATCGCTGCCTACCGGCAAAACCCTGCAATCATCGCCAGATGCAGTCGCACATTTATCCAGAGATACGCAAAGCGCCACTACAGCACCTCCATTACCGCGAAATCAGGATCTTGGGGGGCTCACTCTTCCAGGCAGGGGAAGGCGAATTTGAAGGAGCGTGCGATCAGTCCGCTGGCTGGCCGTTCGAGCTGCCAGGAATGCTCAGCCATCCATTTGCACGCGATCAGGGTCGCCCGCGTGTTGGTGAGATCGGGCGGGAGGCAAAAAGCGCCGACAAACTGTTGAAGATAGCGCTCATAACGCGAAGAGTTCTTCGGTGTCTGCTTGGTCGCGTGGATCGTCAGGTTCTTCGTGCGCTGCGCTTCGTCGAGAATGCCCTGCACATAGACGGAGGCAAGCCCGCGTTCTTCCTCGCACCATTCATCGAGCTGCTTGCCGGTAACGACATGCCCAATCACGGGCGCGGGCTTTTCTGGTTCTTCATCGCTCAAAGCGACCTGGGGTATGAGAAGAAGGGACGCTGCGAGGAAGAGCGAAAGCCGCATTCGACGACCTACATCATTGAAGAGAGACTGGCAGCCAGAAAAACCACTAGCGGCAGAGACGTTGCCACGAAAAGCACAAGAGAGACAGGCATCCAGCCACCTTCTATTGAAATTTAATCTTAACCCGAATGACTTCGGGCCGGAAGGTCGATCAGTCGCCAAGTTCAGGCGGTCCAATGGAGGCAAGCGTGGTCTTGGGAGGTTAACATTTTATTAATGGAGCGTTCCGCCTTGAAGCACCTTCTAGTCTTTGGATAACGAATGGAAGCGTCGTCCGTGAGCCGTTCCGTGTCTTGGCGCACCATTCCGGCCAGAGTTTGTCCACATTCGGAGATGTGCGCATGGATGGAAGCGGCATTGCTTCCATCCATGCAATGTCGGCTGTTGTCTGGTGGCGACGCATCTGCATGAATCTCGGCGCGTGTTGCAGCGATGCCTTGAAAGCGTAGCCGCAGGCGATTAAGACACGCGTAGCACTGTAGCAAAGCCGGCCTGACAAGGGCGCAAGAGGATATGATGGATTTCGAAGCAGCACGCGTGAAGATGGTCGAGAACCAGATCCGTACGACGGATGTCACCTCCCATTCCGTGTTGAATGCATTTTTCGCGGTTCCGCGCGAAAATTTCGTGCCGGAGAAGTCGAAGCTCCTGGCCTATATCGATTGCGATATCGAGGTTGCGCCGGCTTCAGCCGGTAGGCCTGGCCGTTTCCTGATGGAAGCCTCGCCGCTGGCCAAGCTGCTGCAGCTCGGCGCCATTACCAAGGAAGACAAGGTTCTCGATGTCGGCTGCGGCACCGGTTACGTCTCCGCCGTCCTGTCGCTTGTCGCCGGCAAGGTCGTCGCGCTCGAATCCGATGAGGATCTGGCGGCCCAGGCAAAAACCAATCTTGCTGCGCTCGGCTATGAAAACGTCACCGTCGTCACCGGCGACCTCGAAAAGGGCCATGCAGGCAACGGGCCTTATGATGTTATTTTCCTGAACGGATCGATCGAGCAGCTGCCGCAGGGGCTGCTGGACCAGCTCAGCGAAGACGGTCGCCTGATCACGGTACTTGGCTATGGCCACGCGGCACGCGCCACCGTTTTCATGCGCGAGCGCGGCGCCTTCTCGGAAAACGTATTCTTCAACGCCTCGATCAAGCCGTTGCCGGGCTTTGCCAAGGCCAAGGAATTCGTATTCTGATCTTTCGACACGGTTGAAGATTGCATTTGGCAGGCGTCTTCGGGCGCCTGTTTTTTATTGTCCAGGCCTGTGGCAGAATCCATCTCATCAAAGCGATTCGCAGCAATCGTTACAAAACTGTGCATCACCGGGTTTAGTGCTTTCCAGGTGATTTTTTTCCCGAGGACAGTCATCTAGGGTGGCCCTGATTCGGGTACCCACCCTCGCGGGTTTCCGGTCGCTGAATATGGGAAAACGGGGATGAATATGGCTCAGCCAAATGTAGTGCGTGAACCGTCCATGGAAGAGATCCTGGCGTCGATCCGCCGGATCATCGAAAGCAACGAGCCGGGCAACGCCAAGTCGGTGCCGCCAACCCATTTTGCCGCCGATCGTGATGACGATATTCAGCTGACTGTCGACGAGGAGTTTGCCGCCGCAGATCGTGCCCGGGCCGCTGGGCAGGATCCGCGTTTCGTTGCTGCAAACTCGCAAGTCCCCGTCGCTGAGCCGGAAGGCGCGAACCGCGGTCTATCGCTGGCGGATGTTGCCGCGCGCGTTCGTGCCGCTTCCGAGCGGAATGCCGCCATGCTGAGCGCCGGGCGCGAATTGCCCCAGCCGCGCGAGCTGCCGCCGGCCATGGCCGCACGCCTTGCGGAAGTCCGGGTCGAGCCGGTTGTCGATTATCCGCTGCGAAACATGATTCCCGATGTTGCTCCGCCTGTGGCCGAAGCAACGCCAATGGTCGAGCTGGAGCGAGCGATCGTAGAGACCGCGTCGCGTGAAGCCGTTGCTGCTCCGCTTGTCGCGGAAGCGCCGCAAGTCGCAGCTCCGGTGGAAACGCCGGTCTTTCAAACGCCGGATGCACACCGACCCGTCAAGCAGGAGGCCGAGCCCGTTCTCGAGCAGGCCGAGACTCCTCTCGCTGCGACGCAGCCCGTTTCGTTATCGCCGTTGATGTCGGAAGCCGCCGGCGCACAGGTCTCCCGTTCGTTCGAAGAGCTGGCGGCTATCGTCGATGGCGGTCCGCGCCGCTCGCTCGATGAGCTGGCGCAGGAGATGCTGCGGCCGATGCTGCAGGAGTGGCTCGACGATAACCTGCCGACCTTGGTCGAGCGCCTCGTGCGCGAAGAAATCGAACGAGTGGCCCGCGGCCCGCGCCGCTGACAAGCCTGAGCTTAGGGTAACCGATCCGCCGCTCCGGGCTCCGGGGCGGCTTTTTTATTGACTTGCCTACGGCCATCCTATTTACAACCCGCATCACCCAGTCCTCTAGATCCGGTCAAAACATGCTCGACAAAACCTATGATTCCGCCGCCGTCGAACCGAAGATCGCCCAAAAATGGGATGAAGCCGACGCTTTTCGCGCCGGTGTGAACGCCAAGCCGGGCGCCGAAACCTTTACCATCGTCATTCCGCCACCGAACGTGACCGGTTCGCTGCACATGGGCCATGCGCTGAACAACACGCTGCAGGACATCATGGTGCGGTTCGAGCGCATGCGCGGCAAGGACGTTCTCTGGCAGCCTGGCATGGACCATGCCGGCATCGCCACGCAGATGGTCGTCGAACGTCGTCTCGCCGAGCGCCAGCAGCCGGACCGCCACAAGATGGGCCGCGAAGCCTTCATCGAGAAAGTCTGGGAATGGAAGGACGAGTCCGGCGGTTTGATCTTCAACCAACTGAAGCGCCTCGGTGCTTCCTGCGACTGGTCGCGCGAGCGCTTCACCATGGACGAGGGCCTGTCCAAGGCCGTTCTCGAAGTCTTCGTTACGCTCTACAAGGAAGGTTTGATCTATCGCGACAAGCGGCTGGTCAACTGGGATCCGAAGATGCTGACGGCGATTTCGGACATCGAAGTCGAGCAGCACGAGGTCAACGGCAATCTCTGGTACCTGCGTTATCCGCTGGAGCCGGGCGTCACCTATCAGCATCCGGTCGCCTTTGATGAAGAGGGCAAGCCGACCGAATGGGAAACGCGCGACTATCTCGTCGTCGCGACCACCCGTCCCGAAACCATGCTCGGCGACACCGGCGTTGCCGTTAGCCCGGAGGACGAACGCTACAAGCCGCTCGTCGGCAAGCATGTCATCCTGCCGATCGTCGGTCGCCGTATTCCGATCGTCGCCGACGAATATCCCGACCCGACGGCTGGAACCGGCGCGGTCAAGATGACGCCTGCGCATGATTTCAACGACTTCGACGTCGGCAAGCGTCGCGGTCTGCGCGTTGTCAACATTCTGACTCCGGAAGCCACCATCACCATCAAGGACAACGAGGATTTCCTTGAAGGCCTCGACAATCCTGCGGCCCTGCATGGAGCCTGGGACGAGCTGGAAGGTAAGGATCGCTTCGAGGCGCGCAAGATTATCGTCCGCATTTTCGAAGAATCGGGCCTGCTGGACAAGATCGAGCCGCACAAGCACATGGTTCCGCATGGCGACCGCGGCGGTGTGCCGATCGAGCCGCGCCTGACGGAACAGTGGTATGTCGACGCCAAGACGCTCGCCGAACCGGCGATCGCATCGGTTCGCGAAGGCCGCACCAAACTTGTTCCGAAGAGCTGGGACAAGACCTATTACGACTGGATGGAGAACATCCAGCCATGGTGCGTTTCCCGTCAGCTGTGGTGGGGTCATCAGATCCCTGCCTGGTACGGTCCGGACGGTCAGGTCTTTGTCGAAAAAACCGAGGAAGAGGCGCTGCAGGCCGCGATCCAGCATTACCTTTCGCATGAAGGGCCGATGAAGGCCTATGTCGAAGACCTGTTGGAGAACTTCAAGCCGGGCGAAATCCTGACGCGCGATGAAGACGTGCTCGACACCTGGTTCTCGTCGGCGCTCTGGCCGTTCTCGACGCTCGGCTGGCCGGATGAGACGCCGGAATTGGCACGCTACTATCCGACGAACGTCCTCGTCACCGGCTTCGACATCATCTTCTTCTGGGTTGCCCGCATGATGATGATGAGCCTTCACTTCATGAAGGACGAGAATGGCGAGCCTGTCGAGCCGTTCAACACGGTCTATGTCCACGCTCTGGTGCGCGACAAGAACGGGCAGAAGATGTCGAAGTCCAAGGGTAACGTCATCGATCCGCTCGAGCTGATCGACCAGTACGGTGCCGATTCGCTGCGTTTCACGCTGGCGGTCATGGCTGCGCAGGGCCGCGACGTGAAGCTCGACCCCGCCCGCATCGCCGGCTACCGCAACTTCGGCACCAAACTATGGAACGCCACGCGCTTTGCCGAAATGAACGGTGCCAAGAGCGATCCGCATTTTGTGCCGGAAGCGGCCGAGCTCACCGTTAACCGCTGGATCCTCACGGAACTGGCGCGGGCCGAGCGTGACGTGACCGAAGCGCTTGAAAGCTTCCGCTTCAACGACGCAGCCGGCGCGCTTTATCGCTTCATCTGGAATCAGTTCTGCGATTGGTATCTCGAGCTCCTGAAGCCGATCTTCGGCGGCGAAGACGAAAATGCAAAGGCAGAGTCGCAGGCCTGCGCAGCCTACGTCCTCGAGGAGACCTACAAGCTGCTGCATCCGTTCATGCCGTTCATGACCGAAGAACTCTGGGCGCATACGGCGGGTGAGGGCAAAGAACGTGACGGCCTGATCTGCCACGCGGATTGGCCTGCACCGTCCTATGCAGACAATGTTGCCGCAGACGAGATCAATTGGCTGATCGACCTCGTTTCCGGCATCCGCTCGGTTCGTTCCGAAATGAACGTTCCGCCGTCGGCGACTGCGCCGCTGGTCGTCGTCGATGCCAACAGCCTGACGCGCGAGCGCCTGTTCCGCCACGACGCCGCTATCAAGCGGCTCGCACGTGTCGAAACAATCTCTCTGGCCGACACGGCGCCGAAGGGAGCCGCGCAGATTGTTGTCGGCGAAGCGACCGTCTGCCTTCCGCTTGGCAGCCTCATCGATCTGTCAGCCGAAAAAGCCCGTCTGGAAAAGGCGATTGGCAAGAACGACCAGGAGATCGCCCGCATCGTCGGCAAGCTTTCGAACGAGAAATTCGTGGCGAACGCCAATCCGGACGTCGTTGCTGCCGAACGCGAACGTCTCAGCGAGCTTGAAGGGCAGCAGGCAAGCTTGAAGGTGGCCCTGGCGCGGGTCAGCGAAGCCGGCTGACGGCGAAAGTCTAACGAGTCTAAATAGTTGGTGGGGCATGCGGTGAGAGCCGCGTGCCCCTTTTTTTGGCTGATCGATTCGGAATGACTTTGGAGCGCCAAGAGATCAGTCGCCGCCAGCTTCGCACAGGTGAAATGAATTACCCCTAAAATTGGTAGGCAATTTCGAAAAGCAGAACTGTTGTCGGATTGTAACAGAAATGTTGCAGTGAAGAATGAGAATCTACGCAGGGGTAAAAATGTCATTCAAAGAGCAAAATATATCTAATTTTTTAGACGCCCGGAAGCAGAGTTCACTTTCTTACGTAAATCAATTGCTAACTTCCTTGGTCGTTGCTCGTCCTGGCCGCATTGCCAATTCATTCGATCGTCGCAACAATCGAATAAATGAATGCACCAGTGGGGGAGACACAATGGCATTTTCTCTTGCGTTGAGGGGCGCGGCCGCTCTCGTCATCGGCTCGTCTTTCGCCAGCGCAGCTTTTGCAGGCGGCCTGGATCGCGGCGGTTACGATATCGATCTGCTGTTCGATAAAGGACGCTATGCTTTCGAATCCGGCGTCACCTACGTAATGCCCGATCGTAAGGTGAAGAATGCTCGGGATACCTATCCGAACGACGGCAATCTGAACAATCGCAGCCACTCGGCCGATGCGTCGTCCAACTATGCGGTACCCTATATCGCCTTCAAGGTTGGTATTACCGATGATCTCGACTGTATGGCTGATTACTCGCAGCCGTTCGGCGGCCACCTCAACGAGGGCCAGAATTGGGCCGGCGCCAACAATGAAATCGAGACCAAGGTGCGCACGAACAATTATTCGGCCACCTGCTCCTACAAGTTCGATATGGGGCCGGGACAGTTCCGTGTGATCGGCGGTGGCTTCTACCAGGAAGTCAGCGGTTACAAGTCGCGCTTGGTCTATGAGACGGTCGGACCTGTTGCCGCGATTTACAACGGCGTCGGCTCGCTTGATGTCGACGGCCACGGCTGGGGCTGGCGCGCTGGTCTGGCCTATGAAATTCCGGAATATGCCTTCCGTACCAGCCTCGTCTACAACAGCCGGGTCAAGTACGACAACCTCAAGGGCACCGTCGATCTGACCGAAGTGCCTCCTCCGGTCGTTCCCGGTGGTTTCGGCGGCAAAGTGACCTCGGTCTTCGGATCGGCCGATGCGCCCGACTCGCTGGAATGGAAGGTTCAAACCGGCATCGCGCCCGATTGGCTTGCCTTCGGCTCGGTCAAGTGGACGAACTGGAGCATTCTGCAAAGCATTTCGCTCTGCCCGACCGCTAACAGCAGCATCGCTTGCAACAAGCGGACGCAGTTGACGTCGCTCGATCTTCTGTATCAGGACGGCTGGACGATTACCGGCGGCATCGGTCACAAGTTCAATGACAAATGGAGCGGGGCCGTCAGCCTGACATGGGATCGCGGCACGAGCGAAGGCTACGGTATGAACTCCGATACCTGGACGCTTGGTGCCGGCCTTGCCTATAAGGCGACGGACCATGTTCAGTTCAATTTCGGTGGCGCGCTCGGCCTGATGACATCAGGCAAATCCGGACCGGTCACGCGCGGCGGTGTCGTGTATGGCAATGATGTCTCGTATAGCTTCGGTAATGACTTGGTCGCAGCTCTTCAGACTTCAATGAAGGTCAGCTTCTAAGGATAACCCCTTGGATTGAACCAGGTTTATCGCCTGCTTCCCACTATCGCCATCGACGCTGCGAGCCCTCTCTGGTCTCGCAGCGTTTCCTTGTCGGACGCTGCTCGCCGAGGTACCAAAACGGTCTGTTTGCGCGGTTTATGGTTAAGAAAATCTCTGCGCCGATAAATTTTTTGTGACGAATTAGCAACACTCTATTTCAACGTATTGCAAGCTCGTGATGGGATTACAATTTGTCCATTTCCCGCCACAAATGGGGAGCAGCGATTACACGGGCACAGGGGCAAGCCTTGTAGAAAGTGCGTAAGCGGTCGATGGGTGAACTTCCACTTTGGCATAAGCAAAAATCCGGGATCGGGGCTGCAGGGCTTCCGGTGCGGCTGGAGAATCTTTGTCTCTCAAGGGAAGTCGTCAATCCGGCTATGTTAGATCTCACTCTTCGGGATGCTCATGAGAGCGTCGGTTCGGTGGTGAGATATGATATCGGCCGCTCGAATGCTGGTTTGGACACAATTGCAAGCTATGCTCGCAATTGTGGCAAACGGCTTCGGTTGAGTGTCACAGGAAGCCTCCTTTCCGGGAGCGCTTCGGTCTCGTGCGCCATCAGGGAAAACATTCGTGAAACCGACGGCGGCGATGCAAGTGCCGTTATGGGTCCGAATGGAGCGAAAGAAATCGACTGTTATGTTTAAGTCCGAGTTCATATCAGCGAGAGTCATGATGCTCAGCCTGTCCCTTGCCACAGCGGTGGTGCTGACAGGTCAAGCCCGGGCATTCGATATCAATGCTGGCGTCTCCAAGGAATCAGGCCCGTTCGACCTCTTCAAATTCGGCTTCAAGGCCTACAAGAACGGGCAAAAGGAAGAAGCGGTAGAGGCATACCGCTACGCGGCCGAAAAAGGCCATACAGGCTCGCGCTGGGCTCTTGCCAATATGTATGCCGATGGCGACGGCGTCAGACAGAACGATTTCGAAGCCTTCAAGATCTATAGCGAGATCGCGCAGCAGGGCGTGGAGCCGGGCTCTGAGGATACCGGTTTTTTCATCAATGCGCTGCTTGCTCTTGCAGGCTATTACAAGACCGGTATTGCCAACAGCCCGGTGAAGGTCGATCTCGGCCAGGCTCGCCAGCTTTATTTCCAGGTCGCGTCGACCTTCGGCGTTCCGGAGGCACAGTTCCAGCTCGCGCAGATGATGCTGTCGGGCGAGGGCGGCTCTCCCAATGTCCAGCAGGCGAAGAAGTGGCTGAACCAGGCGCGCAAGAGCGGCCATCCTGGGGCTATGGCCGTCTTCGGCAATCTTCTTTTCCAGGAAGGACAGTCGATTCGCGGATTGGCCTTCATGACGGCGGCGCTCGACAAGTGTAAGCCGAAGGATTGCGGCTGGATGGAAGACATCCAGGAGCAGGCTTTCTCTGTCGCCAACGAGAATGACCGCCGTGTCGCGGTCTCGATGGCGCATCAGCTTGACGTTGCAGGCTCCGACTGAACTGACATGAGCTGCTCGCGCAGCACAGTGGCCGTAAATAGTGCCGAGCCCGAACCTGTCAGATTTGAGGTCTAGTTGCCGAAACTAAGATGCGCGATGACGGGCACATGGTCCGAAGGCTTTTCCCAGGCGCGCACATGCTTTTCGATTGCCGTTGTCGTTAGGCGATCGGCAGCTTCCGGCGACAGCATCAGATGATCGATGCGGATGCCATTGTTCTTCGGCCATGCCCCGGCCTGATAATCCCAGAATGAGTAGAGCTTGACGGCATCGGTCGTTGCTCGCACCGCATCGGTGAAGCCGAGATGTTCGAGCTGACGGAAGGCCTGACGCGTTTGCGGCAGGAACAGTGCATCGTTTTCCCAAACCTTCGGATCGAAGCAATCATGCGGCTCGGGGATGACGTTGTAGTCGCCGGCAAGCACAAGAGGCTCCTCCAATGCAAGGCGATCAACCGCGAATTTCCGCAGTCGCTCCATCCAGGCGAGCTTGTAGGGGTATTTTTCCGTATCGACCGGATTGCCATTCGGCAGGTAGAGGCAGCAGATGCGCAGCGCGCCATGCCCTTCGATTGAAAACACCGCTTCCATGAAGCGAGCCTGCTCATCGCCGTCGTCACCCGGCAGGCCGCGCGTCACTTCGTCCGGCTTGGTCTTGGAGAGAATCGCAACGCCGTTGAAGCCCTTCTGCCCATGCGTCTCGACATGATAGCCGAGCGCTTCGATCTCCAGCCGCGGAAAGCCTTCGTCGACCGTTTTGATTTCCTGCAGGCAAACGATGTCCGGGCTCGAATCCTTCAGCCACTGGCAGAGGTTCTCGATACGCGCTTTGACACCGTTGATGTTCCAGGTGGCGATTTTCATGGGCGGCCCATCCTTTGCTTCGCCCCGTTGTATCCGCAGCGCATCGACTTGACTACAGCCCATATGAGAACCGGCCCGGAGCGAAGGCTCCGAGCCGGTGATCAAACTGTGGAAAAAGGGCTGGGGGTCAGATGGCGAAACTCGTGCCGCAGCCGCAGCTTGCGACCGCGTTCGGATTCTTGATCTGAAAGGACTGGCCAAGAAGGTTGTCGACGAAATCGATCTCGGAACCGGCCATGTAGACCAGGGAGAGCTGGTCGATCAAAACAGTCGCGTCGCCTTTTTCTACGACGATATCGTCATCCTCCGGGCCATCGACCAAGTCGAACTTATAGGAAAAGCCGGAACAGCCGCCGCCTTCGACAGCAACGCGCAACGCGTGCTTTCCGGCCTCTGCGCCGACGATGGCGGCGATTCGCTTTGCCGCAGCATCGGATAGGGTAACACTTGTCTCAGTCATATTTCCTCCTGCCGGGGTCAAGATCCGGAGAGAACCAATGGGCCGCCTAGCTTTCAAACGGCTGATATCGATAGCCTTTATCATGAAAGCTAGGCCGGTGACAGCTTTGGTTTGGTTGTTGAGCCCCACACCATTTTGCTGTTTTCTTGTCTATAGGTATGAAGGCCGCAGAGCGGCGTCAATGGCTGGGATGTTCGAGATTCGGCTGTTTGCCCGGATTGGCGGCAACCCGAGCGATCGATTGCAATGGAGTGGCTGTCGCGCCGAGGAGGTGCGGAAGCCAAATGCCGGAATGGATTGAAAATGACAATTGATACGCATGCATTGGGTTTCGGATATGGCGAAAAGGCGGTCTATGCGACGGATCCTTGGGCGTCGCGAGGAAGGCTCTATGAGGAGGGCGGCAGCCCGACACGCTCCGAATTTCAGCGCGATCGCGATCGGATCGTCCACACCACCGCTTTCCGCCGGCTGAAGCATAAGACGCAGGTATTCATCGCCCAGGATGGCGATCACTACCGTACCCGGTTGACGCATACGATCGAGGTGGCGCAGATCGCCCGTGCCTTGGCCCGTGCCTTGAAGCTGGATGAGGATCTGGCGGAAGGCGTGGCGCTGGTGCACGATTTCGGCCACACGCCCTTCGGTCACACCGGCGAGGATGCGCTGCATGAAGTGTTGCTGCCCTATGGCGGCTTCGATCACAATGCCCAGTCTCTGCGCATCGTCACCAAGCTCGAGCGTCGCTATGCCGATTTCGACGGGCTCAATCTGACCTGGGAGACGCTCGAAGGCCTGGTCAAGCACAATGGCCCGTTGATGACGCCAGACGGCAAGGGCATCCGTGGACCGGTGCCGCAGCCTATTCTCGATTACTGTGAAATCCACGATCTGGAAATCGCCTCTTATGCCAGTCTCGAAGCGCAGGTTGCGGCGATCGCCGATGACATCGCCTACAATACGCATGATATCGATGATGGCTTGCGGTCCGGCTACCTCACCTTCGACATGCTGGAAGAAGTGCCGTTTCTCTCTGGGTTAATGGCGGAGGTGAGGGAACGCTACCCGCATCTGGAGGCCAGCCGTTTCACCCATGAAATCATGCGCCGGCAGATCACCCGCATGGTCGAGGACGTCATCGCTGTTTCGCAGCAGGCACTTGCCGAAATCAAGCCGGGGAATGTTGCCGACATCCGCGCCGCCGGGCGCGTCACCGCGACCTTCTCGCCCGCGATGGCCGAAACCGACAAGCAGATCAAACAGATGTTGTTCAAGCGCATCTATCGTCACCCGGACATCATGCGCATCCGCGCCGGTGCCGCGCAGATCGTCACGGATCTGTTCCAGGCCTATATGGACAACCCCAAGGAGATGCAGAGCCACTACTGGGTCGACCATATCGCCGGGCTTGCCGTTGCGGCCAAGGCACGGCATGTGGGCGACTATCTGGCCGGTATGACGGACACTTACGCCATTAGCGCCCACAAGCGGCTGTTTGACCAGACTCCCGATTTGCGGTAGGCAGCGCGGCGTTGGGCCGACACCGGCCCGCCCAAGCTATGCGTGGATCAGAACATGAACCTTTTCACCGATTTCGAAGTAAGAATTAAGAGCGCTCTCGAACAAATTGATATTGTAAGAGAAAAGCGATCGGAACTTGATTTCGGGCGCGTTGGCGTGGAGCCACCGCGAGATGCCAGTCACGGCGATGTCGCCACCAACGCGGCCATGGTTCTGTCCAAGCCGCTGGGAATGAACCCGCGTGCGCTTGCCGAAATTATCGTCGCCAAGCTGAAGGAGGACGCCGACGTCGCCGAGATTTCGGTCGCCGGTCCGGGCTTTATCAATATCCGCCTTGCGGTCGGCTACTGGCAGCGCCTGCTGTCGACGATGATCTCCGAGGGCGAGAAATTCGGACGTTCCGCTCTCGGCGACGGCCAGAAGGTCAACGTCGAATATGTATCGGCCAATCCAACCGGTCCGATGCATGTCGGCCATTGCCGTGGCGCCGTTGTCGGCGATGCGCTGGCGAACCTGCTCGCCTTTGCCGGCTATGCGGTCACCAAGGAATATTACATCAACGATGCCGGCTCGCAGATCGACGTGTTGGCACGGTCGGTCTTCATTCGCTATCGCGAAGCGCTCGGCGAGCAGGTCGGCGAAATTCCGGCAGGCCTTTATCCGGGCGACTATCTGGTTCCGGTCGGCGAAGCGCTTGCCAAGGAGTTCGGCACCAAGCTGCGCGGCATGCCGGAGGATCAATGGCTCCCGATCATCAAGGAACGGGCGATCGACGCGATGATGGCGATGATCCGCGAGGATCTGGAAGCCTTGAACGTTCACCATGACGTCTTCTTTTCCGAACGCACGCTGCACGCCAACGGCGCAGCCCTGATCCGGACTGCGATCAACGACCTGACCTTCAAGGGCTATGTCTACAAGGGCGCGCTGCCGCCGCCGAAGGGGCAGTTGCCGGAGGATTGGGAGGATCGCGAACAGACGCTCTTCCGCTCGACGGAAGTTGGCGACGATATCGATCGTCCGCTGATCAAGTCGGACGGCTCCTATACCTATTTCGCCGCCGACGTCGCCTACTTCAAGAACAAGTTCGACCGTGGTTTCAACGAGATGATCTATATTCTCGGTGCGGACCATGGCGGCTACGTCAAGCGGCTCGAGGCCGTGGCGCGCGGCGTGTCGGACGGGGAGGCAAAGCTGACCGTGCTGCTCTGCCAGCTCGTCAAGCTCTTCCGCGACGGCGAACCCGTAAAGATGTCCAAGCGTTCAGGCGATTTCGTCACCCTGCGTGAGGTTGTCGATGAAGTCGGCCGCGATTCGGTCCGCTTCATGATGCTGTACCGGAAGAGTTCCGAACCGCTGGATTTCGATTTTGCGAAGGTGACCGAGCAGTCCAAGGACAATCCGGTCTTCTACGTGCAATATGCGCATGCCCGCTGCATGTCGGTCTTCCGCCAGGCCAAGGAAGCGTTCCCGGATCTCGATATCGCCTCACTCGATCTCTCAAAGGCGGTCATAGGCACGATCTCCGACCCGGCGGAGCTACAGCTGATCGCCAAGGTTGCGGAGTTCCCGCGAATCATCGAAGCTGCGGCACAGTCGCAGGAGCCGCATCGCATCGCGTTTTACCTTTATGATCTGGCTAGTTCCTTCCATGGACACTGGAATAAAGGTAAAGATTTACCTGAATTACGATTTGTTAACGATAAGAACCGAGAATTGAGCATTGCCAGACTTGGGCTGGTGTACGCTGTCGCGTCGGTTTTGAAGTCGGGTCTCGGTATAACCGGGACCGCAGCGCCGGATGAAATGCGATAAACGTCACCATTTACCCACATTGCACTGGCATTTAACTGTAGCGTTTGCGAGTGGAACGGGTGATGGCAGAAAAACAGTTGGCGTATCGCGCAAGCGGAAACGACGGGTTCTTTGCGGAGGATGATCCGCTCGCGGAACTTGCCCGAATCGTGGGTTTCGAGCCGCGCCCCGCTGCTCAGGCGGCTCCTGCTTCTCAGCGTCAGGAGCCCGCCTTCAATCTCGAAGACGAGCTTCTTCGCGAGTTCGAGCGTTACGATACGCCTCGCATGAATCCGGCAAATGACACCTCGGCTCCGTCGGCCCAGGTTGCTCCGGTCGATCCTGTTCCGGCCCCGGCTTCGCGGCCTGCCGAACCGGTACGGGCCGAGCCCACCTTCGAAGAGATGCCGCAGCCAGCGGCTCCGGCAAGGCCGATTATGGGCGCCCGCGATCTGATCGAAGAGCTGGAGATGTCGATTGCTCCGGCGTTGCAGCAGGTTTCTCAGTTGGAGCCAAAGGCTGCGCCGATCCAGCCGCCCGCATCGCCGGTCGCCAAGATACCCCAGTCTGCAGCCGCCACGGTCCGGCTGCCTCTCGCCAATTTCACGCTGGCATCTGCCCAGACGCAGCGCGAACAGCCGGCGCCGGCTGCGGTTTCCCCGGTTGCTCCGCCGCAAAGCGCTACTCCCGTCGACGCGATGCTCGACGAGATGGCTATCGATTTCGGGTCGCCTCAGGCAGCCGAGCCCGCATACCAGCCGCAGGCGGCAATCGCGCCCCAGCCTGCTCCTGCCGTTGCCCGGATGCCGGAGCCGCCGAAGTCGGCGCAGGTCGATGCCGCAGCTCTTTCGGCTGAGATCGATGCCCTGTTGGCGGATGTTGATCGTTATCCGGTTCCGGCGAAGTCGAATGCGGCCGTCACGAAAAACGAGCCTGCTTTCGGGAACTTCGGTGTAACCGCCACCGAATATCCGGCCGCGCCGGTAGCGCCCGCGCCGCGCCATGAAGATCCTAAGCCGATCACCTTCGGCGTCGAGGATCCGTTCGCAGATCAGGATTTTGAATTCGATCTGGCCGATATCGAAATGGAGCTCGCCGAGCTTGACTTCGCAGAGGCTGAGAAGCCGGCTTCCCGGCAGCCGACCCAGGCTGCTCCGTTCGTCGAGCCGCTGGTCTCCCGTGCCGCACCGACGCTCTCTGCTCCGGCAATTGCCGCAGTTACGCCACAGCCGGTTCCAGTAGCGCCCGTCGCCGCACCCGTGTCGCAGCATGCAGCGCCTGTCTTTGAAGCCGATCAGGCTCTGCCCTTCGACCCGACGGAGATTTCCGAGACGGAAGAGCGGGTTGAAACTTTCGAGGGTTCGCACGTTCCGCATCTGCCCGCGATCGAGCCGGAAGAACCGATCGCCGTTCCGCCCGAGTATGATTTCGACATCGATTCGGAGATGGCGAGCCTTCTCGGCGCGCCCGCAAAGGAAACCGCACCCGAGCCATTCAAGCCTGCCGCTGCTGCAGCGCTGGGTGTCGGCGTCGCGGCGGCTGCTTCCTGGTCGAAGAACACAGCCGCCCAGCCGGCTGCAGCGGTCGCCAAACAGCCGATCGAAGAGTTCGATGAATTCGAGCGTGCGCTGGAAGAGGATTTCCGCCGCAGCTATCGCGAAGCATCCACTCCGGTCGAGAACGTCGCCCGTATGACGCTGAACCCGGCAGCGGGAAGCCGTCGCACGGGCCGTTCCGTGCGTGGCATGGTGACGGCTGCTGCCGTTATCGTCGCGCTCGGTGCAGGCGGCTACGGTGCCTATAGCTGGGTGCGCCATGGCGCGCCGATCTCCAATTTCTCCGGCGAGCCGCGCGTCATCACTGCCGATGCGGATCCGGTGAAGGTGGCTCCGGAAAATCCGGGCGGCACGGTTGTCCCGAATCAGGACAAGGCCGTTTATGACCGTGTGGCTGGTGACAGCACTGCTGCGCCGAAGCAGAAGGAACTGGTTTCCTCCAATGAGCAGCCCGTCGATGTCGTTCAGAAGACGCTAATCCCCGAATCCATCTCTCCCGACGATGGTAGCGGAGATCAGGTAACGCCGACTGCCGTTGGCGAGACCTCGGACCCGCGTCTGTTGCCGAACCAAAATGGCGGCAATGCCAATGTTGCCGCCAATGGCGACGATCAGGTTCCCGCCGTGTCGCCGCGCAAGGTGCGGACGATGATCGTGAAGCCGGACGGTTCGCTGGTTCCGCGTGACGAACCTGCGCTTGCTCCGGCGACGGCTGCCAAGACGGCGCCTGCTGCAACGAACAATCAGGTTGCTTCGACTGGTGCACGTCCGGCGGCAGCCAATACCCAGCCTGCAGCACAGCCCGACAATGGCGACGCAGCAAGCGCCGAAAGCACGCCGATCCGCGTCGTCAAGACCAATCCGGTTCCGACGGCTCGCCCTGAAACCGCCAAGGCAAGCACCGCTGCTCCGGCACCGGATGCCCAGCCGAAGCCTCAGCAGCCGAAGCAGGTTGCAGCGGCGGCTCCGGTCGCGACCGCTGCGGCGAGCGGTGGCGCCTACGGGGTGCAGATCGCATCCCTGCCGACCGAAGCCGATGCGCAGAAGTCGCAGGCGAACCTCAAGGTCAAGTTTGCCAACATCATCGGCAACCATCCGCTTGAGATCCGCAAGGCCGACATCGCAGGCAAGGGCACCTACTACCGTGTCCGCGTCGTTGCCGGCACGAAGGATGAAGCTGCGGCGATTTGTGAGCGTTACCGTGCCGCTGGCGGCACCTGCCTGATCTCGAAGTAAAGAGCTGGGCTGGCAGCGCGGCCCAAAGTCGAACGAAACAATCCGCTCGCAGCGATCAGGCTGCGGGCGGATTTGCTTTTGTGGGATCTTTGCCCGCATATCCGGGCGTGGAATGCCCGATAAAGAGGCCGGACATGCATCTATCGACCCAGCGCACGATCCTCAGGCCTTTTGCGCCCGGCGACGCGCCGGATATCTTTGCTTGCATGTCGCCGGCAATCACGCGCTTCATGGCCTGGGAGCCGCCATCCACGCCGGGCGATTTCGAAAAGGTCTGGCGAGCATGGCTGGATGCGGCACGGGATGGAACGGAGTTTCATTTCGTTGCCCGTTCTTGCAATGACAATCGCTTCCTCGGCATCGTCGGTGTGCATGCAGCCCGCTCCGATACGCCTGAGCTCGGGATTTGGCTCCGCAGCGATGTGCATGGAAAAGGTCTTGGCCGCGAATTGATCGGCGCGGTGATCGGATGGGCAAGCGGATCGCTCCCCGTCCGTCACTTCGAATATCCGGTCGCCGAAGAGAATGTCGCCAGCAGGCGTATCGCCGAAACATATGGCGGCGAGGTGAGGGCACGCAGAAGCGATCCCAAATATCAATCTGTCGTCTATCATATCCCGCCGCGGCGGACGTAAGCCCGCCTCGGGGGCAGGCCACGGCTCTTGAACCCGCAATATCAGGCCGATAACGCTGTTTTTGTGTATCTTGCTTGACCTCACTCGCGTTTCGCGTCGCCAGTCTCTATGATTCGGGGATGACCGAATCGAAATCCATGATCCTTGGCTGTAGCGGCCATGCCATCACACCCGAAGAACGCTCCTTCTATCAGGCAGAGCAACCTTGGGGTTTCATCCTGTTTGGACGCAATATCTCCGAGCCGGCGCAGATCGCCGACCTCGTTGCGTCCTTGCGCGATAGCGTTGGCCGCGATGCGCCTGTTTTCATCGATCAGGAAGGCGGCAGGGTGCAGCGCATCCGCCCGCCGATCATTCAGCATTACCCCTCCGGGCAGGCTTTGGGCGACATCTATCGTCAGGACCGCGAGCGCGGACTGCGCGCCGCTTGGCTGATGTCGCGGCTGCACGCTTTCGATTTGCTGAAATTCGGCATCAATGTCGATTGCCTGCCGGTGTTGGATGTTCCGGTGGAGGGGTCAAGCAATGTCATCGGCAATCGGGCCTATGGCTCCGATCCGGTGACGGTGACGGAGATGGGCCGCGCGGCGGCCGAAGGCTTGAAAGCCGGTGGTGTGCTGCCCGTCATGAAGCATATGCCTGGCCACGGCCGTGGTTTTGCCGATTCGCATCACGAACTGCCCGTGGTTTCCGTGCCGCGTGCGGAGCTTGAGGCTCATGATTTTGCCCCGTTCGTCGCGTTGAAGGACGAATTGATGGCGATGACGTGCCATGTGGTCTTCACCGACATCGATCCGAGCAACCCTGCCACAACGTCGCGCAAGGTGGTCGAAGAGATTATCCGTGGCTATATCGGCTTCGATGGGCTGCTTCTGTCCGACGATACCTCGATGAATGCCTTGAAGGGCACGATCGGCGAGCGCGCTGCGAATATCATTGCTGGCGGATGCGATATCGTGCTGCATTGCAATGGCGTTATGGACGAGATGCAGCAGGTAGTTCGCAATGTTCCTGCGCTGGCGGGTGCATCGCTGGCAAGAGCTAAGGCGGTCGAAGCGGCGTTCGGCAAGAATGATGGGTCTGACGAAGCTGCCGTTCGCGCAGAATTCGATGCGATGTTTGCAGTGGCGTGAACCGGACTCGGAGGAGCTGACGGGTGAACAAGGTAGGCGGCACGGAAAAGCCTCAGCAGGCGGCAACGCCGATGGACAGGATCTGGCAGGAGGGCGAGACGCAGCGCGGCTCGCACGAGCCGGCTCTGGTCGTAGATATCGCCGGCTTCGAAGGGCCGCTTGACCTGTTGCTGCATCTCGCCCGCACGCAGAAGGTCGATCTATCCAGAATTTCGGTGCTCGCGCTTGCCGAGCAGTATCTTTCCTTCGTCGATGATGCCCGGCGCATTCGCATCGAACTTGCCGCTGACTATCTCGTGATGGCCGCATGGCTTGCCTATCTGAAATCCAAGCTGCTTATTCCGCAGCAAAGCAAGGAAGAAGGCCCGACCGGCGAGGAAATGGCGGCAACGCTCGCTTTCCGCCTGAAGCGCCTTGAAGCGATGCGCGATGCGGCAGCGAACCTCGTCAACCGCAATCGACTGGGTCGCGATATCTTCGTCCGCGGCGCGCCCGAGCATATTCCGGATCGGCGCCAGTCCGCCTTCGATGCCAGCCTTTACGACTTGCTCACCGCCTATGCGAGCCTGCGGCAGCGACACGCGATCACGCAGGTGACGATCGAGAAACGCCGCGTCTGGTCGCTGGCCGATGCCCGCGTGATCCTGGACCGGATGATCGGCGAAATCACCGATTGGACGGCTTTGGAACATTATTTGCTGCGCTATATGACAAGCTCAAGCGATCGCGTTACGGCCATAGCCAGCGCTTTTGCTGCGTCGCTCGAACTCGTTCGCGAAGGCCAGATGGAAATTCGCCAGGAAGGCGCATTTCAGCCGCTCTACATGCGGCGCGGTCCGAAACATTCCTCGCTTGAAGCTGCGGAATAGGGCGGGGATACGAGCGTGACCGAGCCGCATGACGATCAGCACGACAACGAGCACGAGGCCGCGGTCTCGGAGGCTGACGATCGCCGCGCCAGCGAGGCTGAGCGCATCGCCGAAGCTCTAGTTTTCGCGTCAGCACAGCCCGTTTCCGAGGCGTTCATCGCTGAACGTGTCGCGAAGGACATCGATGTTGCTGCTATCATGCGGAAACTCAAGGCGGATTATGCCATGCGCGGCGTCAATCTCGTGCAGATCGATGGTGCCTGGGCCTTTCGAACGGCGGCCGATCTCTCATTTGTGATCCGGCGTGATGAAAGCGAAGTTCGGAAGCTCTCGCGTGCCGCGCTGGAAGTTCTGGCCATCATCGCCTATCACCAGCCGGTGACGCGTGCCGAAATCGAAGACATCAGAGGCGTGCAGACCTCCAAGGGCACGCTCGATGTGCTGATGGAGTCAGGCTGGGTTCGTTTCCGTGGCCGCCGTCGTACGCCCGGCCGACCGGTCACGCTTGGCACCACAAGGGATTTTCTCGATCATTTTGGCCTGGAAGAACTCCGCGATCTGCCGGGAATCGAGGAATTGAAGGGGGCAGGGCTGCTGTCTGGCCGCATTCCGGCCAACTTCAGCATACCGTCACCCTTGATGAGCGACGAGCTCACGGAAGACGAAGATCCGATCACGCAGATGGATCTGGAAGAACTGGGCCTGCTGCCGCCCAGCGGCGAATCCTCAGGCGACTGAGCCTCTTCGCGCATCGTCATCGCAATATTGGCCGCTCCTTTCAAAAGATGGCGGCAGGTCTCTCTTTTGCCATCAGTAGATGCGAATATGAAACCACCCTCCCGACCTGGAGACGCGCGCTCGCTGCTCGCGACGTTTGTCATCCCCATCTGCGTGGATGCAGCGCATTTTGTTGTTTGAAAAACAAACGTAAACGTCTTACATCGTGAGGACATTGAAATCGGGAGTTATCGCAATGGGTTCTCTAAGCATATGGCACTGGCTCATCGTCCTGGCCATCGCGCTTTTGTTGTTCGGCCGTGGAAAGATCCCGGAGCTGATGGGTGACGTCGCCAAGGGCATCAAGAGCTTCAAAAAGGGCATGAGCGACGAGGACGAAACCTCTGCGCAGACGACGTCAACGTCGACGTCCCGCACTGTCGAGCACAAGGCTGACGAAACGAAGTAAACATGTCGGGCAAGCGGAGGCTTGGCGGCTTCCCGTGTGCCCAGGAGCCTTTGCATGTTCGATATAGGCTGGTCGGAGCTGGTGGTTATTGCCGTCGTGGCCCTCGTGGTCATCGGCCCGAAGGAACTGCCGGCAACGCTGCGGACAATCGGCAAGATGACGGCGCGCGCCCGTAAAGTCGCCGGCGATTTTCGTGCCCAGTTCGACGAAGCGATGCGTGAAGCGGATCTGAATGATGTCCGGCAGACGATTGCCGATGCGCAGAAGCTCAATCCGGTGAATTCTCTGCGTGAGGCAATGAACCCGTTGCGCGAGATGGGCAACGAGATAAAGGCCGATCTCCAGCGTTCAACGACGCAGGACAAGCCAGCAGTTGCCGCCACGCCGCTGCCGGCAGAGCCGGTACCGGGTGTCTCGGCCGGCCTGCCGGAAGCGCTTTCGGCAACTGCTGCGCCGAGCAATCCGTCGCCAGCGGCGGCGGCTGCGACGCAATCGGTCCCGGTTGTCAGCGAAACCGTCGCAAAGCCGAAGAAGCCCAGAGCCAAAACGACCGCGAAGGCCGACGAAGTCGCTGCCGCCGCGGTAAAGACGCCCGTTGTCACGGAAAAGCCAAAGCGTGCGCCACGTAAAGTGGCAACCGCTGCCGTAGCGAAAACGGCCGCAGCTCCCAGGAAGCGTGCTACAGCCAGCAAGACAACGCCGAAGAAGAAGGACGACGCATGACGGGTGATATCGACGATAAGCCGCAGCCGCTTATCGAACACCTTATGGAATTGCGCACGCGGCTCATCTGGTCGCTCGTGTCGTTTTTCGTTGCCTTCATCGCATGTTTCGCCGTGGCGAAACATCTCTTCAACTATCTGGTCTATCCCTATAAATGGGCGGTCGAATGGGCGAATCTCGACCTTGCAAAGGCCGAGCTGATCTATACCGCGCCGCAGGAATTCTTCTTTACCCAGGTCAAGGTCGCCATGTTCGGCGCCCTGGTGATTTCCTTCCCGATCATCGCCGCCCAGATCTACAAGTTCGTGGCGCCAGGCCTCTATAAGAACGAACGCTCGGCCTTCCTGCCGTTCTTGATCGCGTCGCCGATCCTGTTTCTGATGGGCGCGGCGCTCGTCTATTTCTTCTTCACGCCCATGGTGATGTGGTTCTTCCTGAAGATGCAGCAGGCGCCGGGCGACGGTCAGGTGGGTATCGCGCTGATGCCGAAGGTCTCGGAATATCTGAGCCTGATCATGACGCTGGTCTTCTCTTTCGGCCTTGTCTTCCAGTTGCCGGTCATTACCACGCTGCTGGCGCGCGTCGGTCTGTTGACGTCGACCTGGCTTGCGGAAAAGCGCAAGTTCGCGATCGTCTTCGCCTTTATCGTCGCCGCCGTGCTTACGCCGCCGGATCCGATGTCCCAGATCGGCCTTGCACTGCCGACGATCCTTCTCTACGAGATTTCCATCTACGCGGCGCGACTCGTGGAACGCCAGCGTACTCGGCAAGCGCTTGAAGAGGGTGGCGAGAGTTCCGACGTTGCCAAGACGGATTGACGTTTAGGCGAGGGAGGCCTCAGCCTCGTTTCTCAGGTATTTGCCGTTTCGACCTCCGACCGAAGTCTCGGTCGGAGTTTTACTCATGTGAAACGACCTGGAACGAAGATGCTTGATATCAGATGGATTCGTGAGAATGCCGAGGCTTTCGATGCAGCGCTTGCCAAGCGCAGCA
Organism: Martinezella lusitana; assembly: GCF_014207095.1. Classification (GTDB taxonomy): domain Bacteria; phylum Pseudomonadota; class Alphaproteobacteria; order Rhizobiales; family Rhizobiaceae; genus Rhizobium; species Rhizobium lusitanum_B. Next base: position 899,317 of record NZ_JACHBG010000001.1, read on the forward strand.
TGGAGTCTCTGTCGCAAAGCCTCATCGCGCTCGATGAGAAGCGCCGGTCCGTCGTGCAGTCCGTCCAGGATATGCAATCCCGCCGCAATACCGCCTCCAAGGAGATTGGCGCGGCGATGGCGCAAAAGAATACTGAGCTTGCCGAGAAGCTGAAGGCGGAAGTCGCCGACATCAAGGTCTCGCTTCCCGCTGCGGAAGAGCAGGAGCGCGCGCTGACGGCCGAGCTCAACGATGCGCTGTCGCGCATTCCCAATATTCCGCTTGAGGATGTGCCGGTCGGCAAGGACGAGCATGATAATGTCGTCAAGCATTCCTGGGGTGCCAAGCCGACGTGGAACCATCAGCCGAAGGAACACTACGAGATCGGCGAAGAGCTTGGCTATATGGATTTCGAGCGCGCCACAAAGCTTTCTGGCTCGCGCTTCACCGTGCTGACATCGCAGTTGGCACGCCTGGAGCGTGCGCTCGGCCAGTTCATGCTCGATCTGCATACCGGCGAGCATGGTTACACTGAAGTCAGCTCGCCTCTGCTGGTGCGTGACGAGGCGATGTTCGGAACCGGTCAGCTGCCGAAATTTGCAGAGGATCTGTTCAGAACCACGGATGGTCGCTGGCTGATCCCGACCGCGGAGGTTTCGCTAACCAACCTCGTTTCTGGCGAGATCCTTGATCATGAGAAGCTGCCGCTGCGCTTCACGGCTCTGACGCCATCCTTCCGCTCTGAAGCAGGCTCGGCTGGCCGCGATACGCGCGGTATGCTGCGTCAGCACCAGTTCTGGAAGTGCGAGCTGGTGTCGATCACCGATGCGGAAAGCTCCATTGCCGAGCATGAGCGGATGACCGCCTGCGCCGAAGAAGTGCTGAAGCGCCTTGGCCTTCACTATCGCGTCATGACGCTGTCGACCGGCGATATGGGCTTCGGCGCTCGCAAGACCTATGATCTCGAAGTCTGGCTGCCGGGGCAGGATACTTATCGCGAAATCTCTTCCTGCTCGGTCTGCGGCGATTTCCAGGCCCGGCGGATGAATGCGCGCTATCGCGGTAAGGAAGACAAGAGCACGAAGTTCGTTCACACGCTGAACGGCTCCGGCACGGCCGTCGGCCGCTGCCTGATCGCAGTGCTTGAGAATTATCTGAACGCCGACGGCTCCGTCACTGTCCCCGACGCACTGCTGCCATATATGGGTGGTGTGAAGAGGATCGAGAAAGCGGCTTAAATCGAGGCGGTAGGGCGATGCGCATACTTCTGACCAATGATGACGGCATTCATGCCGAAGGTCTGGCGGCACTGGAGCGCATTGCCCGCACCCTCTCCGATGACGTCTGGGTCGTGGCGCCCGAAACCGATCAGAGTGGCCTTGCCCATTCGCTGAGCCTGTCGGAGCCGCTGCGCATGCACAAGGTTTCCGACAAGCACTTCGCGCTGCGGGGTACGCCGACCGATTGCGTCATCATGGCGATCCGCCAGGTTCTGGATAAGAAGCCCGACATCATCCTTTCAGGGGTCAATTCGGGCTCAAACGTCGCCGATGACGTTACCTATTCCGGAACCATTGCCGGGGCGATCGAAGGGACGTTGCAAGGCGTTCGTTCTTTCGCGCTGAGCCAAGCATATGTGTACGAGAATGGTGCCCGCATCGTGCCCTGGGAAGTGGCGGAGGCGCATGCTCCGGCTCTGCTTGGCAAGCTCATGAATGTCGATCTGCCCGACGGCACCTTCCTGAACCTGAACTTCCCGAACTGTCGCCCGGACGAAGTTGCCGGGACGGAAGTGACGGCGCAGGGCAATCTCGCCTTCAACGTTCAGGTGGAAGAGCGTGCCGATGGCCGCGGCTTCCCTTACTACTGGCTGCGTTTCGGTGAACGCAGCGGCATCTTCCGTCCGGGAACGGATATTCAGGCGTTGAAGCAAAATCGCATTTCGGTAACGCCTTTGAAACTGGATCTGACGGATTATTCGGCGCAAGACCGCGTGGCGCGGGCGCTTGGTATGGAGTAACGGATTGACGCCTCGTTTGGTGGAGAAGGAAGGCTTTGCAGCTGTTGTTCTGCGGCTGCGGGCTGAAGGCATATTGGATATCGATCTGATGACGGCCGTCGAGCAGACGCCGCGCCTGCCTTTCGTGCCGCCGCAATTTGCCGAGGATGCCTATTCCAGCCGGACGATTCCGATCGAGTGCGGCGCCTTCATGGAAGGCATCGACCTTGTCGTGCGCATCCTTCACAGCCTGAAGATCAAGCCGGGCCATCGCGTGCTCGAAATCGGCACGGGCAGCGGCTTTACTGCCGCCGTCATGGGGCGAATCGTCGAGCGCGTGCTCACCGTCGATCGCTACAAGACCCTGACGACATCAGCGCAGCAACGCATGGATGCGCTGGGCCTGCGCAATGTTATTATTCGTCAGGCCGATGGCAGCGTCGGGCTGCAAAGCGAGGGCACCTTCGATCGCATCCTGGTGACATCAGCCTTTTCGACCATGCCGCGCTTCTATGCCGAGCAGTTGGTGTCGGGCGGATCAATGATCGCGCCGCTGATCGTCTCCGAGGATGTTTGCCGCCTGGTGCGGCTGACGAAGACCGGTAGCCGCTTCGAGCGCGAGGAGCTTTTCGACGTTCCTTACCAGCCCATCGTGCCGATGCTCGCCTCTTATCTTTGAGGCTCAATTCAGGCGGATGCAGCCGAAGCGGCAGGGCCGAAGGCTGCTTCTTTTTTCTATGGTTAGCAATTCCTCAAAAAAACACATGCCGCACCAGTGCTTTAACCGCATGGTAAGATTAACGCGCTTTAATCGACCCATAAACGGTTGCGTCTTAAGTGGGTCGAGTCATGGGTTTCAGTCTTTCTTCAAACTTCGGTAAATCGGCAGGGAAAGTCCTTGTGGCCATTCTTCTGGCGAGCACTGCAACAGCTTGTAGCTCAGACACGACCCGTTTCAGCGGGCTCTTCAACAAGACGGACAATGTGACGACGGGTTCGATAAACCGTCGAAGCCTCAATGGTCCGAACGGCGATCCGGTGCCGCGCGCCGATGTTGCCCAAGCCGGCGGCTATGGCCGGCAGGATTATTCGCAGCAGAGCGCACCGGTCTCGCAACCCTATCCGAACTCCCCGGCTCGCTATAATCCCTCTTACTCCAGCGCGCGGGCATCCGCGGCGCCGGTTGCAATCCAGCGCTCCGAACTTGCTCCTCCCGGCGCTTCCGCCGAGATCGCTCGTCCGCGAGCCGTCTCCAGGGCTGAAAACGAGGCCTTGGCCCAGCCATTCCCGGCGACGCGTGGCAATGGCGGTTCGCGCAACGCTCCGGCGCTCGCACCGGACACCCTGTCGACCGGCACGATCAAGACGGCCGCCGCTACGCCGCAAATGTCTCCGGGCTGGACCACGGTCAATGCTCCGAGCGTGACGCTGCATCAGGGCGAAAACATCGCATTGCTGTCGCGCCGCTATGGCGTTCCCGAGAAGGAAATTCTGCGGGCCAATGGTCTGCGCAACGGCGCCGGTGCTCAGCCCGGTCAGCAGATCATCATCCCGACCCAGAATGGCGCAGGTGCCTCGAGCCCTGCGAAGATGGCTTCGGAAGCTACGGATCTGTCGAAGGGCGGCAAGATGCCAGGTCCGGGCAAGGCTCCGCAGCAAGACGCGCTTGCGCTGCCGTCCGGCAACCAGATGCGCGGCAAGTCTCAGGCCGGTCTTCCCGACCCGAACAAGCTTGCCGCCGGTAACGGAAAAGGCCCCGGCCCGAAGGGTGCTGGCAGCTATGTCGTCAAGCCGGGCGACTCGCTGGCGAGAATTGCCAAGGAAAGCGGCGTTAGCGTTGCCGAACTGAAGCGGGCGAACAACATGCAGGCTGGCGACAGCATTCGCATCGGTCAGGCGCTGGCATTGCCGCATGGCGCCGTTGCCGCGGCCGATCCGGTCAAGACCGCTTCTATCGAGCCGCAGAAGGTCTCGGTTAAGCCGGGCGCCGTGCCGGTCGCTGAACCCGCTGCCAAGCAGGCACCCAAGGTTGCCGCCGTAGCCGATGCTCCGAAGGCGAAAGAGGTGGCCTCGATCGCTCCGAACCAGTCGATCAACGATGCGGCCAAATCAGACACGCAGGCGGATGCGCCCGAGGCGACCGGCATCGGCAAATACCGTTGGCCGGTCCGCGGTGCTGTCGTCGCCAGCTACGGCGCCAACGTCAATGGCAGCCGTAACGATGGTATCGACATCTCCGTTCCCGAGGGTACGCCCATCAAGGCCGCCGAGAACGGCGTCGTCATCTATGCCGGCAATGGCCTGAAGGAACTCGGCAATACGGTCCTCGTCCGTCACGACGACGGCACGGTTACGGTCTACGGCCACGCCGACGCACTCAGCGTTGCTCGCGGCCAGAAGGTTCAACGCGGTCAGACCCTCGCGACATCGGGCATGAGCGGCAATGTCAGCCAGCCGCAGCTCCATTTCGAAGTCCGTAAGAATTCGGCTCCAGTCAACCCAATGACGTTCCTTGAATAGGTCGTGCGTCTCAAGGACTCTGCAAAAAGCCCGGCGCTTGCCGGGCTTTTTGTCGTTTGGAGCATTGTATACGCCGATCAGTCGCGCTCGAGGACGATGCGCAGCCGCCCGGCGAGATCCTGGATGTATTGCCATGCAACGCGGCCCGATCTTGCGCCGCGCGTCGTCGCCCATTCCAGCGCCTCGTGGTGTATCTTGGCGCGGTCGAGGTCGAGCTTGAAATGGTCGGCATAGGCGTCGATCATTTGCAGATAGTCTTCCTGGCTGCACTTGTGAAAGCCGAGCCAGAGACCGAAGCGATCGGAGAGGGAAACCTTCTCTTCGACTGCCTCTGACGGATTGATCGCCGTCGACTGCTCGTTCTCCATCATGTGGCGCGGCAGCAGATGGCGACGGTTCGAGGTGGCATAGAACAATACATTGTCCGGGCGTCCCTCGACGCCGCCGTCGAGCGCTGCTTTTAGCGACTTGTAGGCGGTGTCGTCGTGGTCGAAGGAGAGGTCGTCGCAGAAAATGATGATGCGATGCGGCGCGGCCTTCAGAATGTCGAGCAGCACCGGCAGCGACGAGATGTCTTCGCGATGGACTTCGATGAGTTTCAGCGACACGCCGGTCGCGCGGCGTACATCCTCATGGACGGCCTTGACGAGCGAGGACTTGCCCATGCCACGCGCGCCCCACAGCAGTACGTTGTTGGCGGCAAAACCTTCGGCGAAACGCAGAGTGTTTTCGTGCAGAATGTCGCGTACATGATCGACGCCGCGAATGAGGGTGATTGCAACCCGGTTCGGCCGCGGCACGGGCTGCAGATGCAGTCGGGCAGGAGCCCATACGAAGCAGTCGGCAGCATTCCAGTCATTGATGGCCGGAGCCGGCCCGGCCAGACGTTCGACAGCATCGGCAAGGCGACGAACTTCGGCAAGGATCAGGGCGTTTTGGTCTTCAGTCACCGTTTTCCTCCTGAATATTGAACAAGAAAGTCGTAAAATGCGCGCGCTGTCTTGCCGGGTATCATGCTCCTTTCGGGCCTGAAAGGCTAAGAGACCGGGAAAACGGTACGGTTGGCGGCTGTTTTTGTTGCAATCGCCATGCGCGTAACTATATTCCGGCCACCTGACGCGGGCCCGGTTCCCGCAAGGAGTTCAAGGGAGTTCTCGATGTTTATCACCAACGCATATGCGCAGAGCGCTACAGATTCGGCCGCTAGCGCTTTCGGCGGTTCCGGCTTTGAAATGATCATCCTGTTTGTGCCGCTGATGGTCGTTTGGTATTTCCTTCTCATCCGTCCGCAGCGTGCGCAGGCGAAGAAGCGTGACGAGATCCTGAAGAACATTCGCCGCGGCGATCAGATCGTTACCAGCGGCATTGTCGGCAAGGTCACGAAGGTCATCGACGACAAGGAACTCGAAGTCGAAATCGCAGACGGCGTTCGCATCCGCGTCGTCCGCAGCGCCATTTCCGAAGTTCGCGTCAAGGGTGAGCCCGTCAAGGCCGACGCTGCGTAAGCTTCTCGCGTGCAGGCAGCTCGCCTGGCGAGTGCATGTCTTCGAAAATCGGAATCGACTTTCTTGAGAGACTGTGCACAAATTCAAGGTGTTACTGCGCCCATTGCAATTCCTATGGAGAGCGGGGCGCAGTAGAGAAGCCCAAATTCGAGAGAGCGATGCTGCACGTCTCCTGGTGGAAGACCACCCTGATCTGGTTCGCCGTTCTCTTGAGCGTGCTTCTTGCCATCCCCAACCTGCTTGGGGAGTATACAGTTTCCTCGCTTCCTTCCTGGTGGGCGCATAGAAAGATCGGGCTCGGTCTGGATCTGCGCGGCGGCTCGCATCTTCTGCTGAAGATAGAACGGGACGATGTCGAGAAGGATCGCCTTGAAAATCTCGTCAGCGATATCGCGACCCGGCTGCGCACCGTCAATATTGCCTATTCCGGCCTGACCGGGACCGGACGGAAGATTGAGCTTCGCATCAACGACACCGCACAGGTCCAGGCTGCCCTGACGGCACTGCACCCGCTCACGGCAGGATCGGATAAGCCGCCGGTCAAGCTTTCCCAGGGCGCGAACGGCGCAATGACCTTCGATATCACCGACGAGGATATCAATAGTCATGTCTCCTCCGCTGTCGTCCGCTCGATGAAGGTTATTCGTGATCGCATTGCGCAACTGGGCGTGGGCGAGCCTTTGATCCGCCGTCAGGGGCGGGATCGCATTGTCGTGCAAGTCCCCGACCTTGCAGATCCACAGCGGTTGAAGAACCTCCTCGGGCAGCCAGCCGAACTCAGTTTCCGCTTAGTCGATCAGTCCATGACGGTACAGGCGGCCATGGATGGCCATCCGCCCGCCGGCTCAGACGTCATGTTTTCCGAGGACGATCCGCCAGTCGGCTATCTCGTCCAACGACAGCCTATCCTCTCAAACGTGGATTTCGCCGACGCCGAGGCTGTGGTCAACAACGGAGGCGGGACGGTTTCCGTCAAGTTGACGGCGGAAGCAGGCCATCGTTTCGCGCAAACGACGGCAAGCAATCTTGGCCGGATCGTCGTCGTGGTGCTCGACGATCAGATCATCTCCACCGCCGCGCTGAAAACGGTGATCGCAACCGGGGAAGTCGATATCCCCGGCGACTTCACGGCCCAGGGATCCCAGGACCTTGCGGTGATGATCAAGAGCGGACCGTTGCCCGCAACGCTCACACCCGTCGAAGAGCGAACCATCCAGCCCGGCCTGGGCAACGAGGCGGCGCGCTTCGGCATCATCGCCTGCATCGCCGCCGCATTGTTCGTGACCGCCCTGATGATCGGCTTCTATCGTCTGCTCGGCGTTGTCGCGACCATCTCGCTGATCATCAACATCGTGATGGTCGTCGCGATCATGGGATTGTTCGGCATAGCACTGACATTGCCCGGTGTCGCCGCCATCGTCCTCATCATCGGTATCGGGCTCGATGCTCTGGTTTTGATCTACGAGCGCGTGCGCGAGGAGGAAAAGAAGACCCATCTCCTCGTTGATGCGCTTCGCCATGGCTTCAATAGGGCCGCGGCAACCGTGGCCGACGCCAATCTGACGGTGCTCATCGTCGCTGCCATTCTGTTTTACGCCAGCAGCGGCTCGGTGCGTGGCTTCGCGGCGACCTTGATCATCGGCGTTTTCACGACCTTCTTCACGTCCTGCTTCGTCACTCGCTCGCTCGTGGACATGTGGATATCGCATCGCAAGCCGCGCACATTGCTTGTCGGTGTTCGCAGCGGTGTTTTCGACAATGCCAACATCCGCTTCATGGGTATTCGCCGCTACACCTTCACGATATCGGCGGCTTTATCGGTTGCGACCCTTCTTGCCTTCGCGACGGTCGGCATGCATCTAGGCATCGATTTCGCCGGCGGCTCCATCATCGAGGTTCGCGCCAAGCAGGGTGTTGCCGATCCGGCAGATATTCAATCCCGCCTTGAGAATATCATTCCAGGCGATGTCCAGGTCGATAGGCTCACCGATCGCCTGGGAGCGGTCATTCGCGTGCATGCGCAGGATGGGGGAGAGAATGCGGAACAGTCAGCCGTAACGCTCGTGCGCGAGGAATTGGGCAAAGACTATGATTTTGCCCGCGTCGAGGTCGTTGGTCCCGCCGTTTCCGGCGAAATCACGACCACCGCCTCGTTTTCCGTTCTCGCGGCACTGATTGCAATTTTGATCTACATCTGGCTGCGGTTCGAATGGCAGTTCGCAGTCGGCGCGATCATCGCCACACTGCACGACGTCATCCTGACGCTCGGCCTTTTCGTGCTATCAGGCATGGAATTCAACATGACCGGCATTGCCGCGATCCTGACCATCGTCGGCTATTCGCTGAACGATACGGTGGTGGTCTACGACCGGATGCGCGAGAACTTGAAGCGCTATTCGCAGATGCCGCTGCCGATCCTGATCGATGCCTCCATCAATCAGACACTATCTCGGACCATTCTGACATCCGCGACGACGCTTCTGGCGCTGCTCGCGCTCTACATTTTCGGCGGCCAGGTGATACGTTCGTTCACCTTCGTGCTGCTTTTCGGCGTCGCCGTCGGCACTTTCTCGTCGATTTATATTGCGGCGCCCGTGCTGATCCTGTTCAAGCTGCGTCCGGACAAGTTCCAGGCCGGCGGTGAAAGCAATGGGCCTGCAGCCGGCGACATTCAGTCAGGCAAACCAGCGGTGTAAGACATTGGCAAAAGGTATAGAAATTCGCAACGCGCATTTTCCAGGGCGCGCACCGATCGACGCTTATGGCAATGGCGGCTTCCGCTTTGCCGACATGTCGCATCGTGGTTCGCTGCTTTGCCTGCCATCGGGCATTTACGGCTGGGACATGCTGCAGGGCGATGCTCTGACGCCAGATCGTTTTCAGAGGGTTCTCGATGAGGCCGCCGATATTGAAGTGCTGCTCGTCGGCACGGGCATGGAGCTGCGGCCGCTGCCGGCCGACCTCAAGGCTGCCTTACGCGCCAAGCAGATTTCGTCGGACCCGATGAGCACAGGGGCGGCGGTACGCACCTTCAATATCATGCTATCCGAGTCGCGCGCCGTGGCCGCTGCACTGATTGCGGTTTGAGATCCGGACGGAAGCATGACGACGACAGCCGCGCCGCGCGACAATCGAGACATTTGCCTCGCCACGCTTCGAGATACCGATCGTGATCGTTATCTCGCCTGCCTGCTGGCACCGGAAGACAAGCGCCCCGCGCTTGCTGCGCTCTATGCTTTCAATGCTGAATTGGCGCGCATTCGCGATCTCGTGCACGAGCCACTGCCGGGCGAAGTGCGAATGCAATATTGGCGCGATCTTCTCGAAGGCCAGGCGCACGGGTCGAGCGAAGCCAATCCGATTGCCGCCGAGCTCCTGACGGCGATCGAGCAATACCGGTTGCCGCGCCAGACGCTGATCGACATGATCGATGCGCGCATTTTCGACCTCTACGACGATCCGATGGAGACGCGTGGCAATCTCGAAGGCTATGCCGGCGAGACGGCATCAGCTCTCATCCAGCTTGCGAGCCTGATTCTATCGGCGGAAGAGGCGAAGCGTTCGGCCGATGCCGCGGGTCACGCCGGCGTCGCCCAGGCGATTGCCGGGTTGCTGTTGCTCATGCCGCTCTATCGTCATCGCGGCCAGCTGTATCTGCCTCTTGAGATTCTCACTGCGACAGGTCTCGATCGCGATTCATTCCTTGCCGGTGAAGATCGGGCCCGTATTTCCGTGGCGATCGAGGCATTCGCAGGTCTCGGCCGCGAGCACTTGGCCAAGGCCAGGGCGGCTGGCGCCATCCCGGCTGCGGTGTTTCCGGCGTTTCTGCCTGCCACGCTGGCAGAGCCGGTCTTGAAGAAAGCCCAATCGCTCGGAGCCGGTCTTTTCGACCATCCGTTGGCGCTGCCGCAATGGCGTCGTCAGATGCGCATGGCGATAGCGTCGATCACAAAGAAAATCTAAAATACACCAAGCTCGCGCAAGTCTCGCCGTCTATGACGATGGATGGGCAACTTGATTTGCATTTCAGGGGGATCTGCCGTGGGTATTGTCGTCTGGTGCATACTGTTTGCGATCGTCATCTTCTTTGCCTATTTCGCGACGCGCATGGCGTCGCAGAACAAGGAAGATGGCCTGCACGACACAGGCCTCGCCATTCTGGAATTTGGCCGCGCCTTTCCGATGGAGGCGATCCGCCAGCTGCAGACGACGGCGGACGGGCAGGCGGTCTTCGTACGTCTGCATGATGACAAGGCCGGCTTCATGCGCAACGTGCGCAATCATTTCAGTGTTCACCTGATCGAGCCCGGCCGGGCTCTTGCCAAGCTTTCAGGAACCGGTCGCGGCCTGACGGTCGATTTTCTCGACGTGCCGCATCACAACGGCACGTTCGAATTCAAGAGCCCGGATGAAGCTGCGGAAGTCTCGCTCTGGCTTCTCGGCAATTATGTTGCTGGCGATGACATGAAGCTCGAGCATCACGCCCCGCCGGCAAAGGCCTGAACGTCAAAGCCTTAGGTTTCAGGCGTTTCCGCAAGCATGGGTGCCTGCACGCCCAGCCACTTGGCGCAATCGCCAAGTGCGCGCTTGGCGATGAGCTGGCGCTTCATGATCGTCTTGTCTTTGCCGCGGAAGCGCTTGACGCCTTCCGGCTTGACGATCGAACCCGGCTCCAATTCTGGAAAAAGTCCGAAATTGATGTTCATCGGCTGGAAGGAGCGCTTGCCCGGCTCTTCGTCAGAAACGATGTGTCCGCCGGTGATGTGGTTGAGCAGCGAGCCGAGCGCCGTCGTATTGGGCGGCAGGGATGCCGCTTCACCCTTGCGCTCAGCAGCCGCAAAACGGCCGGCGAGCAGGCCGATGCTGGCGCTTTCGACATAGCCTTCGCAGCCGGTGATCTGGCCGGCAAAGCGCAAGCCCGGCCGCGACTTCAGCACCAGTGAGCGATCGAGCAAGGTCGGCGAATTGATGTAGGTATTACGGTGCAGGCCGCCGAGGCGGGCGAATTCCGCATTCTCGAGGCCTGGAATCAGCCGGAAGATCTCGGCCTGCGCGCCATATTTCAGCTTCGTCTGGAAGCCGACCATATTGTAAAGCGTGCCGAGCGCATTGTCCTGGCGCAGCTGCACCACGGCATAGGCCTTGACCGTGGGGTTATGCGCATTGGTGAGCCCCATTGGCTTCATCGGGCCATGGCGCAGTGTTTCGCGACCGCGCTCGGCCATGACCTCGATCGGCAGGCAGCCGTCGAAATAGGGCGTGCCTTCCCATTCCTTGAAGCCGACGGCGTCGCCGGCAATCAGCGCATCGAGGAAGGCGTTGTACTGAGCCTCGTCCATCGGGCAGTTGATGTAGTCCTTGCCCGTGCCGCCCGGTCCGACCCTGTCGTAGCGGGACTGATACCAGCAGATATCCATGTTGATGCTGTCGCGATAGACGATCGGCGCGATAGCATCGAAGAAGGCGAGTGCATCGGCGCCGGTTTCGGCCTGAATGGCGCTGGCGAGCCCCGGCGCCGTCAGCGGGCCGGTGGCGATGATTGCCTGGTCCCATTCCCTCGGTGGCAGGCCCTGGATCTCTTCGCGGACGACCGTGATCAATGGATGGCTCTGCACCGCCTGCGTCACCGCCGCGGAAAAGCCGTCGCGGTCGACGGCGAGCGCGCCACCGGCCGGCACCTGATGCTTGTCGGCACATGCCATGATCAACGAGCCGGCCATACGCATCTCAGCATGGATGACGCCGACTGCATTGCTGGTCGCGTCGTCAGAGCGGAACGAATTGGAGCATACGAGCTCGGCAAGATCGTCGGTCTTGTGTGCTTCGGTGCCGCGTACGCCGCGCATTTCATGCAGGATGACGGGTACACCGGCATTGGCGATTTGCCACGCGGCTTCCGAGCCGGCGAGGCCGCCGCCAATGACGTGGATTGGGGAGTGAGAACTGGTCTGTGTCATGCGCGCGTCATTATCACGGCCGGGGCGGCGATCCAAACGCTTTACCGGAGCAGAGCGCGCAAAAGTGGGCAGAGGTTCGGTGAAAGCGATAGGCGCAGAACGCGCAAATCAACCACAGCGAGGCAAGTTGATGAGTATCGACGAACATAACCGCCCGGAATCAAAAACGGCGCCGAAAGGCGCCGTCTTGAAGTAGTCTGCAGTTTCGACCGATTAACGGAAGGAACGAGCAGCGATGTTGCGGATTTCGTAGCGGCTGACGCCGATGTCCGAAAGGGTCTGGCTGGAGAGGTTGCCGAGTTCGTTCAGAGTGCGGCGGTAGCTGATCCAGTTCTTTGCAATGCGAATCGGGTTCATGATCTTATCCTCAGTATCTTGTTTGCGGGCGGTACGATTACCGCCTCAGCTGTTGCACTCTATATAGGCGCAAACGCACCTTTTGTGCAGTGCAAATAAAAGGCGTCTGCTATGCATTTGTGCAATATGACGCCCAAAAACCTATCAATGCTTAGAATTTGGACGACTTGCATCTCGCGAATGGTTCAGAGCGGATCATGGAATGTTGCGATGCACAATGAACAAAAAGAACGCCCGTCGCGGAGGTCCGCAACGGGCGTTGTGAAGGCTTTCGCTAGTGGGCGAAGCCTATCCGGCGATTAGCGGCCGGTGGCTTCGCGAGCAACGCGATGAATGTCGGCGCGATCGATGCCGAGGTCGTGCAGTTCACGAGCGCTCATGCGGCCGAGTTCGTTTACGGTCTGACGATACTTGCGCCAGTTGTTGAAGGAGCGGGTCAGGTTCATTTCAGTCCCTTTCGAGGATTTGGAGATCTCGTAGCCCCGTGATTGGTGCCGCCGTCGATCTGATGCCTCCTTATATATGCTGCGCCGCAAGAACTAAAAGCGCCAAAGCTTCATGTCACCCATGCATATGGTGCATATCGTGTGGGCGGTCTGCCCAAGAAGATGGCTGCTTTATGTGCATATCGCGGCTGAAGCGAGAGTGGATTTGGATGCATGACGTCAGTCCCGGCTCGGCATTTCAAGGCTGATTGCGGCGCTTGCCGTCATTCGGCCATGTTTTTGCCAGCCTTGCGGTTTTGAGGGAGGTCGACTGCTCGTGGCTGATCTGGGGGAGCCGCCGGTAACTGCACCGAGAACACAATCCGTCATCTGGCCGCATTTCACGGATGTCGCGCATAAACCGATTGAAACGGGAAAAAAATAACGCCCACCGCGGGAGGAGGATGCGGTGGGCGTCATTTATAATGATTGACGACTGGGAGGAGGAGGGTCGTCAATCCATCGGATCGCACTGGGAGGAGGAGTGTGCGGCTCCGAATTCCGTGTCGGGAAAATCGATCCCGAGGCTCTTTCCGACTAAGGCCGGCCCGGCGTGCCACCGCCGTGTACTGTTGAGTTATAAATAGTATGACTTTTATCGTTTGTGCAGCGCAATAATTTCATGATAGGCATGTCGTCAGCGCATGTCTCGTATGGGTATCTCGATACCAATCTTTAGAATACACAGCAATCGCTTAATATTACATTAACGAAACAGCTCTCGGCAGTGGACGATCATTTGGCCGTCTGTGCTGGGGCGCATCGATTGCATGATGATTTGTGATAACTCTTCTCGGATGGGGAATCGCAGCGAGGAGCCGGGATGTATAGAGGCAGGCTGGAGCGGGATCTGAAGATCTGGGTCGACAAGGGCCTTGTCGACGCGGCGGCGGCAAAGGCTATGCTGCAAGAATATGATGGTCGCCAGACGAGTTTTAGTGCTGGTCGGGTTCTGGCCATTATTGCGGCCACGCTTCTCGGCCTTGCACTGCTGCTCTTCATTTCCGCTAATTGGGAAGGGATCCCGAGGCTTGCGCGTCTGGCGGCGCTGGTCGCCATGATATGGGCCCTTTATCTAGGCGCCGCCTACCTGCTGGCCCTGGGGCGCTCGATTCTTGCCGCAGCGCTGCTCATTCTCGGCACGCTGAGCTTCGGCGGCGCCATGGCTCTGGTCGGACAGATGTATAATATGTCCGGCGACGAACTGACGATGATGATCGTCTGGTTCGCTTCGGCCTGCATCGTGGCGGCGTTGTTTTGCTCAAGCGCGCAGGTCGCGCTTGCGGGCTTTCTCGCCTGGACATTTTGCGGCTTCTATCTTTGGGATCATTTCAACGACTGGGATGGCCTCATGCCGTGGGTGCCGCCCCTGATGTCAGTAGTTCTGATCATCCTCGTCAGATATGTCGACGCACCGGGGGCACGGCACTTCGCCTATCTCATGCTTGTCGGATGGCTGACATGGCTTTTTGGCCAGCATGAAAGTCAGAATGCGGCGATCCTTTTCGCGGCCGTCGGAATGGTGGTCTTCCTTGCCGTCAGCGTTCCAGCCTCGCCACTCATGCCTGTCGTGCGGTCGGCGGGTGCCGTGCCCGGCTTTTATGCCTTTCTTCTTGCCTCGATCGGCCTCTTCCTTGTCCATGCGGAAATCGGCGGCGGCATTTTCTCCAGCAGTGCTTGGGTCGACCACAGGCTGCCGCTTATCCTCGTGGCAGCCGCAACGCTGGCAAGCGCGGTGGTGGCGATCGCTCTTGGCGGCCGTGACAATGGCGCAGTGCGCTATCTCGCTTACTTCGTCTTTGCCTGCGAGATTCTTTATCTAGCCAGCGAGACCATCGGTTCGATCATCGGCACGGCAGGTTTCTTCCTGATCGCCGGTCTGATGGTAGCGCTCGCCGCGTGGGTGGTCATCCAGCTCGAGCGACGATTCTCCAACGCAGACAGGCAGGAGACACGGGCATGACCGATATGGCCGACAAGAACATTGCCACCGTCACTCCGCGCCGACTGTGGGCAGCAGCCATTATCGTCGCCATCCTGCAGACCGCCGTCCTTGGCTATATGGTCGGCGAACGGGCTTGGGGCTTGCGAAGCGGTGTCGAAGTCATTCTGAAGATAGCGCCTGTCGATCCCCGCGATCTCCTGCGCGGCGACTACGTCACCTTGAACTACGACATTTCGCGGGTCCCGATGTCGACGCTGCGCGACGGACCGCCGAAAATGAGCCTGACCACTCAGGTCCTGTCCGTTCGGTTGAAAAAGCAGGAGGACGGCTATTGGGGCATTGTCGAATCATCCTTTAAGCCGCTTGAGCCAAAGCCTGATACCGTCATCCTGAAAAGCTTGCCGTTCGACTATACATTTTATGGCGACGCCACCGATGCGTCGCAGGAGATGATCGGCGTGATCTATGGCATCGAGCGCTATTATGTGCCCGAAGGACAAGGGCACGACATCGAAAGCGCACGCAATGCCAATCGCGTCGCTATCGCCGCTCGTATCTCTTCCGGCGGCAAAGCCCACATCAGAAGCCTGCTTCTCGATGGCAAATCCGTCTATGAAGAGCCGCTTTACTGACGATATTGACCCGAAGATGCCGATAAGCTTTGTGAGCAGTCGTGGAACCGTCATTTTTCCTTTGCGTGGTTTGAAACGGGTGATATAGAGACGCCGCGCTCCGGAAGCCCCCATGGGCAGGCATTGCCATGCGGTTTTGGGAACGCGGGTATGGTGAAATTGGTAGACACGCCAGATTTAGGTTCTGGTGCCGCAAGGCGTGGGAGTTCAAGTCTCTCTACCCGCACCAAGACGTCTTATGGACGGGGGAGGCTGATGAAGTCCGTCTCCCGATAGCTATAGGACGCGCCATTTTGCCCAGGCATCCCGCTTCGAATGGGGAGTGGATCAGATGCTCTGGCTCGAAACGAGGATTGAGCTGCCTTTTGCGCGTTCGTTGGAAGGCGCGGCGCTCTTGGCAAAATGATAGAGAATTGCATCCAAGCCACGCTCGGGATTTTCCGGCGTCGTGCTCATCGTAACGAACGGCTGTCTGGGCACGGCCGCCATGAATGAAGGTAGGACAATGCAGGTTATCGAAACGCTCGCTGAAGGGCTGAAGCGCGAAATCAAGGTGGTCATCCCGGCCAAGGACATGGAAGTGCGCATGAACGAGCGCCTGGCCGAGGTCAAGGACAAGGTCCGGATCAACGGCTTCCGTCCCGGCAAGGTTCCGGTTGCTCACCTGAAGAAGGTCTACGGCAAGTCGATCATGGCTGATCTCGTCAACGAAATCGTTCGCGACCAGCCGCCGGCAATCCTGACCGAGCGCGGCGAAAAGTCGGCTACCCAGCCGGAAATCGCCATGACCGAGGACAAGGACGAGGCAGAAAAGATCCTCGCTGCCGAGGCCGATTTCGAATTCACGCTCTCCTACGAAGTCATCCCGGCGATCGAGCTGAAGTCCGTCAAGGGCATCAAGGTCACGCGCGAAGTTGCTGAAATCGCCGAAGACGAAGTTACCGAGCAGATCCTCAAGATCGCTGAAAGCGCTCGTAGCTACGAAACCAAGAAGGGCAAGGCTGCCAACGGCGACCGCGTCACCATCGATTACCTCGGCAAGGTCGACGGCGTTGCCTTCGACGGCGGCAAGGACGAAGATTCGCAGCTGGTTCTCGGTTCGAACCGCTTCATCCCGGGATTCGAAGAGCAGCTCGTCGGCGTCAAGGCTGGCGAAGAGAAGGTCATCACCGTAACCTTCCCGGCTGACTACCCGGCCAAGAACCTCGCAGGCAAGGAAGCCACCTTCGACATCAACGTCAAGGAAGTCGCTGCTCCCGGCGAAATCGAAATCAACGACGAACTCGCTTCCAAGCTCGGCCTCGAATCTGCCGATCGCCTGAAGGAAATCGTTCGCGGCCAGATCGAAAGCCAGTACGGCTCGGTTACTCGCCAGAAGGTCAAGCGTCAGATTCTCGACCAGCTCGACGAAATGTATCAGTTCGACACGCCGCAGAAGCTTGTCGACGCTGAGTTCGCCAGCATCTGGCGCCAGATCCAGGCGGATCTGGCTGAATCCGGCAAGACCTTCGAAGACGAAGACACGACCGAAGAAAAGGCTCGCGAAGAATACCGCAAGCTCGCTGAGCGTCGCGTTCGCCTCGGTCTCGTTCTCTCCGAAATCGGCGAGAAGGCCGGTGTCGAAGTCAGCGAAGACGAACTGCAGCGCGCTCTCTATGCTCAGCTCCAGCAGTTCCCGGGCCAGGAAAAGGAAATCCTGGAATTCTTCCGCAACACGCCTGGCGCTTCCGCTAACCTGCGCGCTCCGATCTTCGAAGAAAAGGTCATCGACCACCTGCTGACCGAAGTCGACGTTACGGACAAGACCGTTTCCAAGGAAGCGCTGCTGGCCGACGACGAAGACGAAGACAAGCCGGCTGCCAAGAAGGCTGCTCCGAAGAAGAAGGCTGCTGCCAAGGCTGAAGCGACTGAAGCTGCTGCCGAAGGCGAAGAAGCTGCCGCTCCGAAGAAGAAGGCTGCTCCGAAGAAGAAGGCCGCTGAGGACAGCGCCGAGTAATCGGTTCTTCTTCCGGACTGAAATCAAGAGCCCTGCCGTTTGCGGCAGGGCTTTTTTGTTGTGTCAACGCAGGGACTCTTTTGTTGCTTCCCTTTATCCGCGATTGGGGCTGTAGTGCCTGTTGCGGTGGCGGCTGGAAGATCGACTCTCCTTTGAGGCACTGCCTGCAGCGCAGATCGTCATCGGATACGATGGACAATTCTTGCCTGCGTTATCGGTCCTCCATCTCGAAGCGCGGCACGATAGAGCAATTCCAGGAAAAGTGCGCAGCGCTTTTCCGTCCAGAATTGCTTGCAACAAGGGGATAGAGTTTTTTGCGGTTCGAAGAAAAGCGGAAAGGCCCCAAGATTATGAAGGAGGTCGAATTTGATTGAAGCCGCGATGTTCGATCTGGATGAAACCCTCATCGACCGCCGCGCCGCGCTGATGGCATTCCTGCCGGATCAGTTTAAGCGACTGGGGGACCAATTAAAGGGCGTCACTTTTCAGAATTTTCAGGACACGTTCTTTGCCTTGGAGAAGCACGGGTTCCTCGACAAACAGAAACTTTACCCGCGATTGGCGGCAGCGCTTGGCCTGGGGAGCGATTGTGAAACTCTCTTGCTTTCCGATTTTCAGAGGCGATACCCGCAATTCGCGAGACTGTCGTTTGGCGCCCTCGAAGCGCTCATTGCGTTGCGGCGGCATGGCTTGAAGACAGCCATTATCAGCAACGGCCACACAAACGTTCAAGCTGCAAAAATCGAGATCACCGGGCTTCGGAATGTGGTCGATCTCGTTGTCATTTCGGAGGATATCGGTTTGCGAAAACCGGACCCGCGAATTTTTCAGCTAGCGGCCGAACGTCTGGACGTAGTCCCGGCACACTGCATTTTTGTCGGCGACAATCCAGAGGCGGATGTCGGGGGCGCAGTATCAGCGGGAATGACAGGCGTGTTTTATGGCGCCGGCTCATCTTGGCCGGACGCGCTGCCATCCCCGAAATACCGCATCGACACTTTCGCCGAAGTCCTCCCCCTGATTGAAACCCTGCATGGAGCTTAACGTAAGCTTCATGGGTGCTCAAAGCTCCGACTTGATGTCGCCCATGCGGTTCCACGCGTCGAGGCCAGCAATCTTGTAGGCTTCAGCGAGGGTCGGGTAGTTGAAGGTGTTCTCGACGAAATATTCGACGGTGCCTTTGAGGTTCAGCACAGCCTGGCCGATATGGACGAGCTCGGTGGCACCTTCGCCGACGATATGGACGCCGAGCAGGCGGCGTGTCTTCAGCGAGAAGATCATCTTCAGGAGGCCGGTGTCGAGGCCCATGATATGGCCACGCGAGGTCTCGCGGAATCGGGCGATGCCGCACTCATAGGGGATGTGCCGTTCCTTGACTTCTTCCTCGGAAAGGCCGCAGGTGGAAATCTCCGGCACGGCATAGATGCCGTAGGGGAAGTACTTCGGCGGCTCCTTGGCGATCGCGCCGACGGCGACGCGGGCGGCGATACGGCCTTGTTCCATGGACGTCGAGGCAAGGCTCGGGAAGCCGACGACATCGCCGGCGGCGAAGATGTGCGGAACCTTGGTGGCAAAGGTTTCCGGATTGACGCTCAGGCGGCCACGACTGTCAGCTTCGAGCCCGGCGGCTTCGAGGTTGAGCGTATCGGTCGCGCCCATCCGCCCGGCGGCGAACAGAACCATGTCCGTCGTAATGTGGCGTCCGTTGTCGAGCGTCAGCTCCACTTTGCCGTTCGGCAAGCGCTCCACTTTTTCGGCTTTCTGTCCCAACAGCAGCTTCATGTTGCGGTCGCGCAGCTGGTAGATGAAATCCTCGACAATCTCCTTGTCGATGAAGTCGAGCATGGTGGATTTCGGATCGAGCAGCGTCACCTGCGTATCGAGCGCGCTGAAGATGGTCGCATATTCGATGCCGATGACGCCGGCGCCGATGACGACCATCGACCGGGGCAATTCCTCGATCTCCAGCAGCTCGTCGCTATCGAGCACCGTCTTGTTGTCGAAGGGCATGTAGTCGGGACGAAACGGCTTTGTGCCGACTGCGAGCAGAATACTGGCGGCGGATACGGTCACCACCTCGCCATCATCCTTGACGATCTGCATGGTCTGGGGATCGACGAAGCTCGCCTTGCCGCGAATGTGCTGAACCCGATTGCGTGCAAACTGATGCTCGAGCACCTCGACTTCATGGTCGAGGGTAATGAGCAGGCGACGGCGCAGGTCCTCGGCGCTGATCTCCTGTTTGACGCGATAGGCGCGTCCATAGAAGCCGCGTTCGCGCCAGCCGGAGAGGTTGAGTGCGGTTTCACGCAATGTCTTTGAAGGAATGGTGCCGGTATGGACCGATACGCCGCCGACGCGCTTGCCTTGCTCGACGACGAGCACCTTCTTGCCGAGTTTGGCGGCCTGAATGGCGCCTCTGCGGCCGGCAGGGCCGCTACCCACGACTAGGAGATCGAATTGGTCCATCGGGAAGCCTCGGATGATTGAATAGGGAATCAATGTCGCAACGCAACATGCTCCGTCAACCGGTAGCTGCTCAATGTTACAGAATATCTAACGCAAACTTCGCGTCTTCAGGAGGCCGAAAGCCGAAGCCAGGGTTCCAGCTTCTCGAAGGTGCGATCCATCGCATAGGCGCGCAGAAAGGAGAGCGAGATGTGCCCGTAGACGATCGACATCTGATGCTCCGCAGTCGCTTCGTCGACCTTGGCGATGGCGGCGAGATAAAGTGCGGAGGCAAGTCCGGTACGATCCGAGCCCGCCTGACAGTGAATGAGAATAGGCTTCGGCGCGTCGCGCATGATGGCGACCAGTTGCTCCGCCTGTTCCTGCGTCAACTCGCGGGCCGACGACATGCGGAAGTCGATATGGTTGATATCGAGCTGCTTGGCTTCGGCAACCTCGTTGTCGTACCAATGATGGCCGCTATTGTCGCCGCGCAGATTGATGATGGTCTTAATGCCATACTGCTTCTGAAATTGCGCTATCGTCGCCGCAGAGGGCTGCGAAGAACGATAGACTTGGCCTTCAATGACGGGGTGGAGGTTGGTCGTCCAGACCATGTGAGCATAGAAGCCGCCAGCGGTCGCCGCGAACCCTCCGACGAGAACAGCCGCAACGCGCGCCGCACGACGGAGATAACCGGTAAACGTTGGTGATGTCTTCTGCATGTGATCTCCGGATCGGCCGAACTCTCAAACGAATAGGCCAAATCAAAACAATGGCTTCCGCCGGCGGACACGCCGGTTTAGGCCTATTATTTCTTCTGCCAGATCATCCTGACGCCGAACTGAAAAACGGCCGAAGCAATGAAACGAGTCGCTTCTATTCGCGGATGTGGAATATTTAAGTTAAGAATATTAAATTATATTAATGTTTTATTGCGCTGCTTTGATGCGATACTTCAAATAAGTCGCAATGCGCGGAAGCTGACGTGTCCGTTCTTGCCGATGATAATATGATCGTGAACGGTAATGCCCAGAGGCTTGGCCGTGTCGATGATCGTCTTGGTCATCTCTATATCGGCCCGCGAGGGAGTAGGGTCCCCCGATGGATGGTTGTGGACGAGGATCACGGCCGAAGCGGAGAGCTCAAGCGCACGTTTGACGACTTCGCGAGGATAGACCGGCGTGTGATCGATCGTGCCGAAACCCTGAATTTCGTCCGCGATCAGGGCATTCCTCTTGTCGAGGAAGAGCAGTCGGAATTGTTCTCGCGCTTCGTGCGCCATAGCGGTGTGACAGTAGTCGATCAGCGCTTTCCATGAGGACAGCACCGGCTTGCCCGCCAGTTCGCTCTTCAGCATGCGCTGCGCCACGCTCGCCATCAGCTTCAGATCGAGCGCAACGGCGTCGCCGACACCCTTGACCTCGGTCAGCAGATTGACGGGAGCGCCGAACACTCCGCCGAGCGTGCCGAAGCGGGCAAGCAGAGCTTTTGCGATCGGCTTGGTGTCACGGCGCGGGATCAGCCGGAAAAGCAGCAGTTCCAGAATTTCATAGTCGGCAAGCGCCGCATCGCCGCCATCGCGATAGCGGTTTCGCAGCCGTTCGCGATGGCCGTGATAGTCGGCCTCGGCCTTGGCAGGCGCAAGCTTCGCCGCTTTTGTCGGGAAGAACAATCGCTCGTCGAAAAGAGGAGCCTCTTCCAAAGCCTCCGCAGTCCCACCGCCATCTAGGGGCATGTCTCCATGTCCAGTGGAAAGAGCGGGACGCTTCGCCATGAATTATCCCTGCAACGGCGGCAGGCCGGGGCGATCGAGACCGCCGGGCGATAGAGTAAAGATCTCGCAGCCCGTCGCGGTCACGCCGACCGTGTGTTCATATTGAGCCGAGAGCGAACGATCCCGCGTAACGGCGGTCCAGCCATCACCCAGCACCTTCACATGCGGCTTGCCGAGATTGATCATCGGCTCGATGGTGAAGATCATGCCTTCGCGCAGCTCCGGTCCGTCGCTGGCGCGGCCGTAATGCAGGATGTTCGGCGAGTCATGGAAAAGGCTGCCGACGCCATGGCCGCAGAAGTCGCGAACGACCGAGCATCGCTCACCCTCGGCATAGACTTGGATTGCTTCGCCGATTGCGCCGGTGCGGGCACCGGGATGTACGGCGGCAATGCCGCGCATCAGGGATTCGTAGGTAACTTCGAGAAGTCGCTCGGCCGAGCGCTTGATCTCGCCGACCGGATACATGCGGCTGGAATCGCCATGCCAGCCCTCGAGCACGTAGGTTACGTCGATATTGACGATATCGCCTTCGCGCAGCGGCTTGTCGTTGGGAATGCCATGACAGACGACATGGTTGATCGACGTGCAGGAGGATTTCATGTAGCCGCGATAGTTCAGCGTCGCCGGATAGGCGCCATGATCCATGCCGAATTCGAAGACGAAGCGATCGATGGTGTCGGTTGGCACGCCGGGTCCGACGATGGCGGCGAGTTCATCGAGGCAACGGGCGGTCAGCTGGCATGCCTTGCGCATCCCGGCAAACGCGTCCTGTCCGTAGATGCGGATAGCGCCCGTGTTTTTTGCCGGCGCCGTTGCCGCTTCGATGTAGTTCACCATGGTTAGCCTTTAGCTGAGATCTTTGTACTGGTATCTAATGCAGCTATGCCGGGTTCGTCTATCGGGATCAACCCGGCAGGCGCTAATTCTGTCGGCGAAACCCTGCATTTCAGTGCGTACACCTCCACGCCACGCGTCAACGCACGATCGAAGGCTCTCGCATAGACGGGATCGAGATCGCCGCAGATCCGGAAGCGATTGCAATCATGCCGCTGGATCACGAAGAGCATGATGGCGCGGTGGCCTGCCTCCACCATATCGCCCAGCTCCTCCAGGTGCTTGGCGCCCCGGGCTGTCGCTGTATCGGGAAATTCGGCGAGCCCTTGTTGTCGCATGAAATGTACGTTTTTCACCTCGACATAGGTGGTTGTCCGCAGAGGGTCGGTCAAGAGCAGGTCGATCCGTGAGTTGCGGCCATAATTCTGCTCACGCCTGACCGTCATATATTCGCCGAGGTCTGAGACTTGCCCGAGAGCAATTGCCTCGGCGGCGATCCGGTTCGGCATGGCGGTATTGACCCCGACCGTCGTCCCGCCTGCCTCGATCAGCTCGAAGACATGCCGATATTTGCGCTTGGCGCCATCGTGCTCGGAGAGCCAGATGCGCGAGCCGGGGGCAGTGAGCCCCAGCATGGAGCCGGTGTTCGGGCACGAGCCGGTGATGAAGGTTCCGTCCTCCAGCTCTGCATCGAAGAGGAAGCGCTTGTAGCGCGCGATCAATCGGGCGGGAACGAGGGGCGAATTGAACAACATGTGCGGATCGTCCGGTTAGGCCCGTTCCATGACATAGCTGCCGGGTGCTTCCTCAAGCGCGTTGAGCGCATGGCCACCGGGTTGCCGTGCCGGAGCCATGCGATGATCCTGGGAGAGGATCCAGGCATGCCAATGCGTCCACCACGAGCCGGGCGTTTCTTTGGCACTCTCCAGCCAGCGCTCGTATTCGCCTTTCACCGGGCCGCCGGTCCAGAACTGATATTTGTGCTTGTCCGGCGGGTTGACGACACCGGCAATATGGCCCGACCCCGTCAGCACGAATTGCACCGGACCACCGAAGCATTGGCTGCCGACGAAGACAGATTTGGCGGGAGCGATATGGTCTTCGCGCGTTGCCAGATTATAGACCGGAATGCGCACATCCTTCAGCGACAATGTCTTGCCGTCGAGCACCATCTTGCCTTGGCTCAAGCTATTGTTGAGATAGCAATTACGCAAATAAAACGAGTGGTTGGCGGCGGCCATTCGAGTGGAATCTGCGTTCCAGAACAGAAGATCGAAGGGCAAGGGATCCTGACCCTTCAGATAGCTGTTGATGAAATAGGGCCATATGAGCTCGGAGGCGCGCAGCATATTGAAGGCCGTCGCCATCTTCGAGCCTTCCAGATAGCCGACGACATTCATCTGCTGTTCGAGCGACGCGATTTGTTCCTCGTCGACAAAAACCTTGAGGTCGCCGGCAAAGGTGAAGTCGACTTGCGTGGTCAGGAAGGTCACGGTGCGGATGCGCTTGTTCTTTTCCTTGGCGTGCAGGGCGAGCGTCGCCGCCAAGAGCGTGCCGCCGACGCAATAGCCCACGGCATTGACCTCCTGTTCGCCGGTTGCTTTCTCGACGGTCTCTAGCGCGAAATCGATGCCCTCGCGCGCATAGGAGGTCCAGTCCTTGGCCGCATGCCGTTGATCGGGATTGACCCACGAGATGACAAAGACGGTGTGACCTTGCGCCACACACCATTTTACAAAGGATTTCTGCGGGTTAAGGTCCAGAATGTAGAATTTGTTGATCCATGGCGGGCAGATCAGCAACGGCCGCTTCAGAACCTTGTCCGTTGCTGGCTGGTATTGGATGATCTGGCAGACATCGCTTTGCGCGATCACCTTGCCTGGGGTCAGTGCCATGTCGCGTCCGACGGCGAATTTGGTCATATCAGTCTGGCGCAGCCGCAAATCCCCGCGACCCAGATTGATGTCCTCAGCGAGCATCTTCATGCCACGCACGAGGTTTTCGGCGTTGGAGGCGACGGTTTCCCTGTAGAGCTGCGGGTTGGTCGCAACGAAATTGGTCGGCGAAAAGGCGGACGTAATCTGCTTTGTGTAGAACGCTGCCTTGTGACGCGTGTGTTCGTCCAGTCCCTCCGCATCGCCGACCAGCTTCTCAGCCCAGCCCGCGGTCAGGAGATAGGTTTGCTTTAAAAAGTCGAAGAAGGGGTTCTTTTGCCAGTCGTCGTCGGCAAAGCGCTTGTCCTTGACCGGTTCGGCTTCTGATGTCGCGGACGAATCGCCGCTGAGGCGCTGCATGGTTTTTGTCCACAGGCCGAAATAGCCCGAGAGCAGGTAGGTTTGCGCTTCCAGCGTTCGCCGCGGATCGGAAAGCCAGTATTCGCCGACCTTGGAGAGAGTTTTGACCATGTCGGTAATCGGATCGGCAACGGTGTCGACCTTCTCGCCGCGTTCGCGCGGCGCAAGCCACGCGGATGCTGCTTTTCCGAGGTTTTCCAGGGCGCGCGCGAAGTTGACAGCCATCGCCTCGGGATCTCTGACGATGTAAGGCTCGACTGACTTTGGATCGAAACCCGCAAAGCCGCCATTTCCTTCATTCTTATCCCGCTTGCTGTCGGTCACGCATCATCCTCCCGGCGGCAGCTGTGTCTTGTTTTCCATTTGTACATCTTGCGGGAAAAGGAATACAAGTCGAATGAAACGCAAGCCTGCTCTTGCTTTGCCGCTGCGACAAATTTAACAGTCTCAGCCCACGGCAAGGAATTGGGCAGGACGACAATTATGGGCGGCGGCATGGTGGCAAGACTGAACCGGTATTCCGTACTCTGCGGAGCGATGTGCGGAATTCTCGCGTTGACGCTCGCGGGCTGCTCGACGCCTGAAGAAAAGGCGGCATACGCCAAGCGCAAGCAACCGCCGCAGGCGGTTATTGTGAAGCCCGCAAAGGGCAGTCCCGTCAACGATGTGAGCACGCAGCAATTCTATAAGGACGGCTATCCTTCCTTTAACGCACCGCCGACCGCCGCCAATGTGCAGATCAACGATCAGCAGGCGGGCGACATGGTTAAGCAGATGACAGCGCTGGGTGCGCAGCGCAAGGCCGGCACGATCTCGGAGGCCGAGTATCAGAAGCGCGTCGCCGCGATGCGCAAGCTTGCCGCCGAACATGGCCAGGATACGCTGCAGGAAATTCAGAAAGAGGGCAGCAGCCAGCCGGGCCAGACGCAGAATTAGCCTTGCGTTTCAGGCGATTTCGACGCAAAGCGTTCGGACAGGCCGAGTTTGGATGCGTCTTTATCGGTTAAGTGCACTTTGCGTGCGCAGCCGCCCAAGATTCACCGTATCTTTCGAGAAGACATTGGTTGCGGCGCCGCGAGTTCCAAGTTCGTATCGTGGCTGTCCGGGAGAGCAACGAACTTAAGTGCGGTTTTGAGGGCCGCTGTCCCATGGGGAAAGAAATGGAAGAGTTTCATAAAGTCCGGCGTTTGCCGCCCTACGTTTTCGAACAGGTCAACCGTTTGAAAGCCAGCGCGCGAGCGGGCGGGGCGGACATTATCGATCTCGGCATGGGCAATCCAGACCTTCCTACCCCCAAGGCCATCGTCGATAAACTGTGCGAAGTGGTCCAGGACCCGCGTACGCATCGCTATTCCTCCTCCAAGGGCATTCCGGGCCTTCGCCGGGCCCAGGCGGCTTATTACGCCCGTCGATTTGGCGTGAAGCTCAATCCTGATACGCAGGTGGTCGCCACCCTAGGCTCCAAGGAAGGCTTCGCCAATATGGCGCAGGCAATCACGGCGCCGGGCGATGTCATTCTCTGCCCGAACCCGACCTATCCGATCCATGCTTTCGGTTTCCTGATGGCCGGCGGCGTGATCCGTTCGATACCGGTCGAGCCGGATGACAGCTTCTTCCCGCCGCTCGAGCGCGCCGTGCGTCACTCGATCCCGAAGCCGCTTGCGCTCATCCTGAACTATCCGTCGAACCCGACGGCCTATGTGGCGACGCTCGATTTCTACAAGGAAGTCGTGGCCTTCGCGAAGAAGCACGACATCATCGTGTTGTCGGATCTCGCCTATTCCGAGATCTATTTCGACGACATGCCGCCGCCGTCGGTGCTGGAGGTTCCAGGTGCCATTGACGTCGCCGTTGAGTTCACTTCGATGTCGAAGACTTTCTCCATGCCCGGCTGGCGTATGGGTTTTGCCGTCGGCAACGAACGGCTGATCGCGGCCCTGACGCGCGTGAAGTCCTACCTCGACTACGGCGCCTTCACCCCGATCCAGGTGGCGGCGACGCATGCGCTCAACGGCGACGGCTCCGACATCGCGGAAGTGCGCAACATCTACAAGCGCCGCCGCGACATTCTGGTTGAGAGCTTCGGTAAGGCCGGCTTCGACGTGCCGCCGCCGGCTGCAACCATGTTCGCCTGGGCGAAGATCCCGGAAAAGTTCCGTCATCTCGGTTCGCTGGAGTTTTCCAAGCTGCTGGTCGAAAAAGCCGATATCGCGGTTGCACCGGGCATCGGCTTTGGCGAGCAGGGCGACGATTATGTCCGCATCGCGCTCGTTGAAAACGAGCACCGCATTCGGCAGGCAGCGCGCAATCTCAAGCGCTTCCTCTCCGCTGCGGATGAAACGATGCACAATGTGATTTCGCTGAACGCCCATCGTTCGTAATGTTCTGTGGCAGCCGTCTCGGCGGCTGCCGCCCCAATATACTGATCAGGAATTTTCCATGGCAGATGCCCTCAAAATCGGCATTGCGGGCTTGGGTACCGTCGGTGCCTCGCTCGTCCGCATCATCCAGAGTCGCGCTAAAGAGCTTGCCGCTACCTGCGGTCGCCCCGTCAAGATCGTCGCAGTCACGGCGCGCGACCGTACTAAGGATCGCGGCATCGACCTTACTGATATCGAGTGGTTCGGCGGTCCGGTGGATCTAGCCCAGAAGGCTGATATCGATGTGTTCGTCGAGCTGATCGGCGGCTCCGAGGGTGCTGCCAATGCAGCTGTGCGGGCAGCGCTTGCGCGTGGTCTGCATGTCGTCACAGCCAACAAGGCGCTGCTTGCCTATCATGGCGTCGAACTGGCTGAGATTGCCGAAGAAAAGGGCGCGCTGCTGAATTTCGAAGCGGCGGTCGCAGGCGGCATTCCCGTCATCAAGGCCCTGCGCGAATCCCTGACGGGCAATACGATTTCGCGCGTTTACGGCATCATGAACGGCACCTGCAACTACATCCTGACCCGGATGGAGAAGGAGGGCCTGTCCTTCGCAGATTGCCTCAAGGAAGCGCAGCGCCTCGGCTATGCCGAAGCGGATCCCGCTTTCGATATCGAAGGCAACGATACCGCCCATAAGCTGGCCATCCTGACAACGCTCGCTTTCGGCAACCGCATCGCGGCTGACGACATCTATCTCGAGGGCATTACCAACGTCTCCATCGAGGACATCCGTGCGGCCGCCGACCTCGGCTACCGTATCAAGCTGCTCGGCGTCGCCCAGCGCACGGAAACCGGCATCGAACAGCGCGTGCATCCGACCATGGTACCGCTCGATTCGGTCATCGCCCAGGTTGATGGCGTCACCAACGCCGTAGCGATCGAATCCGATATTCTCGGCGAATTGCTGATGGTTGGCCCGGGTGCGGGCGGCAACGCCACCGCATCGTCCGTGCTGGGTGATATCGCCGATATCGCCAAGAGTCGCCCGGGCGAGCAGCGCGTGCCGGTGCTTGGCCATCCGGCCAAGGCGCTCGAGCCCTATCGTAAGGCGCAAATGCAGAGCCATGAAGGTGGCTACTTCATTCGCCTGACGGTCCTCGACCGCACCGGCGTCTTCGCAAGCGTCGCGACCCGCATGGCGGAAAATCACATCTCGCTCGAATCGATCGTCCAGCGGTCGACGCAGCACCTGTCGCCCTCGGCGCATCAGACGATCATCCTCGTCACCCACGCGACGACGGAAGATTCGGTTCGCAAGGCTGTCGCGGCCATCAAGACCGAGGGCTACCTGGTGGGCGAGCCGCAGGTCATCCGCATCGAGCGGCCGAAGGAATAGGCTGACCGGCGGCGTCCGCGGACGCTGCCGTCCTCATGATTTGGGAGAGATGGTGGAGCAACCGGTCGATCCAGTTCAGCGTGCCTTTCTGGGCGTCGAGCATTCCGTTTCCGGCAATCGCTGGGTTTCCCGTCTCGATCAGGCTGGTCAGAACAGGGCGCTTGCGATCGCGCAGGTGCACGGCCTGCCGGAACTGATTGCCCGCGTGCTTGCCGGACGTGGCGTCGGCATCGATGAGGCTATGGCCTTCCTCGATCCGACGATCCGCAGTCTGATGCCGGATCCCTATTTGCTGACCGATTGCGAGAAAGCGGCACAGCGCCTTCTGCGCGCGATCAAGGCGGGTGAGACTGTTGCGATCTTCGGCGACTACGACGTCGACGGAGCGGCCTCCTCGGCGCTGCTTTATCGTTTCCTGACCCATTTCGGCGTCCCTGCGAGCATCTACATCCCGGACCGCATTTTCGAAGGTTACGGCCCCAATCCCAATGCCATCAATCAGCTCATCGACAATGGCGCGAAGCTGATCGTGACCGTCGATTGCGGCTCCACGAGCTTCGAAGCGCTCGAGGCGGCGAGGGCGCGAGACATCGACGTCGTGGTCATCGATCACCATCAGGTCGGGCACGAACTGCCGCCATGCCAGGCATTGGTCAACCCGAACCGCGAGGACGATCTATCCGGGCAAGGGCATCTCTGCGCCGCAGGCGTCGTCTTTCTCGTTCTGGTCGCGGCCTTGAAGCAGCTGCGAGAGGCGGGTGATTCCCGCGTGCGTTCGATCGATCTGCTTGCCTGGCTCGATATCGTCGCGCTCGCGACCGTCTGTGACGTCGTGCCGCTCAAGGGGCTCAACCGCGCCTATGTCGTCAAGGGCCTGATTGCGGCCCGGCATCAGGGCAATCCCGGTCTTGCGGCTCTCTTCCGCAAGGCGGGGCTCGGTGGTCCGGTGACGCCGTATCATTTCGGCTTCCTGATCGGCCCGCGCATCAATGCCGGCGGCCGAATCGGCGATGCAGCGCTTGGAGCGCGCCTGCTGACGCTGGACGACACAGGCGAAGCCGAGACGATCGCCGGCAAGCTCGATGAACTCAATCGCGAGCGCCAGGCCATGGAGGCCGCGATGCTGCAGGAGGCGGAGGCTGAGGCACTGGCGGAATACGGCAATGGCGACGGCGCCTCGGTTATCATCACGGCGCGGGAAAACTGGCACCCCGGCATCGTCGGCTTGATCGCGTCGCGGCTGAAGGACAAGTTTCGCCGCCCGGCCTTTGCCATCGCCTTTGATGCGATGGGCAAGGGCACAGGCTCCGGTCGTTCGATCAGCGGCTTCGATATGGGGCGCATGGTTCGCGCTGCCGTGGACGCCGGTCTGCTGGTCAAAGGTGGCGGCCATGCGATGGCAGCCGGCCTGACGGTGGAACGAAGCAATCTCGGAAAACTGCGCGGCTTCTTCACGGAAAAGGCCGAGAAGCAGGTGGCAGGCCTGGTGGCGAATGAAACACTGAAGATCGACGGCGCAATCGGTGCAAGCGGCGCGACCGTGGAGCTGATAGATCGCCTCGAAACCGCCGGTCCCTACGGCTCCGGCCATCCGCAGCCTATTTTCGCTCTGCCGAGCCATCGGCTGCGCGATTCCCGCCTTGTCGGCCAATCGCACATCAAGATCACCCTGGAAGCGCAGGATGGCGGCCGCGTCGATGGCATCGCATTCCGCGCTGCAGAGACGCCGCTCGGCCAGCTTCTGATGTCGTCCCGCGGCGCTCAGATCCATGTCGCAGGCACGCTCGGTGCCGATCACTGGCAGGGAAGCCGCCGCGTGCAACTCCGCGTCACGGATGCTGCCAAGGCTCCCTGAGCGACCATTAGAACAGGCCAAGCGATGAGCTTCGGCGATAGCAATGAACTATCGTCTCGCAGCATTCGATAGCTGCGTCCAACTATTGCCATCTCTGCCGAAAAACTCGTTCAAATCACGCAGCGCTGCGATCGATGATCTTGGATGGTACCGATGTCCTTCAGACTTAGGTTTTTGGTGGCAGTTCTTGTTTTGGTGTCGCTCACGACAGCGGGAGCTGCCGGTTGGCTATGGGCGCGCAATGGCGCTTACGGCTTGAACACTTTTTTGCGGCGTGGCGGCACCTACTGAATTTCAGTCAAGCCTGACGATTCGCGCCTGTCACCCTCCATGCGGCTGGCGCTCCGCGATCCGCAGCCGGTGGCGCAACCAGGCCCTCTTGCGTGGCAGCAGCCTCGGAAAGGCTTCGAGGTTGCTGAACTGCCCGTCATGGTGAACGGGAGTGAAACTGATCGCATCTTGCCGAACCGCATAGATCCCGCGCTGTATCGTTTCGTAGCGAGAAATGCGCCGGACGGAGACAGAGGTATCGATGAATGGGAGCGCGTATTGCCGGAAGCGCTCCTCATTGTTAACGGCAGCTACTACGACCTCAAGGGGAGGCCGGATACGCCGATCATAAGCAATGGTATCGCCATGGGGCCGGCGACATATGATGCAGAGGCCGGCGCTTTTTTATCGCAGGCGATGGATTCGCCGATATCAGGGATCTGATCCGTCAGGATTGGCAAGCAGCGTTCACGGCGCGGCAAATGCCATGGTCTCCTATCCTTTGCTGATCGGCTCCGATGGACAGACCCACGTTAACGCCAAAAGCCGTTGGCTGGCCAATCGCACCTTCGTCGGTAAAGATGGTGCGGGCCGCATCATTGTCGGGACCACAAAGGAAGCTTTCTTTCCGCTCGCAGCATTGGCAGAGTTTTTAAAAAGCTCCCCTCTGGATCTGAAGATCGCGCTTAACTTCGATGGCGGGCCGATTGCCTGCCAACGCGTCCGTTTGCCGGGATTCCAGAGAAAGTTTTACGCGCGTTGGGAAGCGCAGGTCCATGGCAATGACGTTCAGCTTCTGAGGTGGCCGATATCAAGCGCTACGTGGTCTATGCCGATGGTTTTGACCGTCGAACCGAAGTAGCGCGCAGCTTTGAAACTTCTCGATAATTTGGGAGAAACAGTGGCACGCCCTAGGGGAGTCGAACCCCTCTTTACAGAATGAAAATCTGTCGTCCTAACCGATAGACGAAGGGCGCGTGCTGTGGCGCCCTTATAGTCAGCACCTTTCATTCCCGCAAGCGGAAAATCGAGAAAAATCCCAGAAAAATCCATGGCTAGAGAAAGATTTTTCGAGGCATTGTGGAAAACTTCGAAGCATCGGGATCTGGTACGCCCTAGGGGAGTCGAACCCCTCTTTACAGAATGAGAATCTGTCGTCCTAACCGATAGACGAAGGGCGCGTGGCGCATAAGCAAGATAAGAATAGCCTATTCGCTTTGCAAGCAATGTCTTAAATGATTTGGTTCGGGAAGGAAACAACAGTGGCACGCCCTAGGGGAGTCGAACCCCTCTTTACAGAATGAAAATCTGTCGTCCTAACCGATAGACGAAGGGCGCGTGCAGCTGTTGTGTGGCGCGCTTATAGCGAGGTGATTTCATTCCTGCAAGCGGCAATTTTGCTTTTTTGTGGAAAAAATGACAGATGGATGAAATTGCCGCCGGCGATGAATAAGTGAGACTTAACAGGGCCTTGCTGGCGGCACCGCAGATTTCTTGCAAAGCCGGGCTCTTTATTCCTCAGGAGCACCCTTTGCAGGTTCCACCAGCAGCTTGCCGTTCTGGGGTTGGTTTTTCGAAGCCACGAACTGCGCCAGGATCGCTGCCTGCTTGCTGTTCAGTTCACGGACATTCGGGTTTGGCGTGGCCGAGACTCCCGATGCCGTGACCTGCGCAACCGGCTGTGACGAATTTGCCGTGGGGGCTGTTGCGTTGCGAATGACGGGGGGCGGCAGCACATCCGCGGAGGTGAGGCCGTTTACAGCGGCACGTTCGGGCGATTGCTGCGCCACGGGCTGCACCATGGTGGGGGGCGTGCTGTAGACGCTACGCATCATCGGTGTGATCGCTTGCCCACCGTCAGGCTGATTCTTGGCGAGCGTTCCGTCCGGATTGGCGGCGATCGGCGCCGGCGCGGCAAAGATGCTGCTTCTGCTCGCGTTGACACCCGTCGGCTGCGTCACCAGTCCGGCAATGCCGGTCTGCGCATCGGTGGGAGGCGCCGCAGGGGCAGGGTAGAACGCCTGATTCTGCTGGGTGACGATCTGCTGACGCGTGTTGGCGACGCTATGAACCAACGGGTCACGATAGGCAAGGTCGCCCTTGCGACGCCGGGCATCGGCCTTGTCGTTCATGTCGGCGGCGAGCTGCTCGGCTGCTGTCGGCTGAGCTGCAGGTTCTGCCGCGGCCGCAGCTGTTTCCTTCGGCGTCTTGCCCGTTGTGGCGCAGCCGGTGATCATCACAAATGACGCGATGACGGCAATAGTACTTGCGAGCTTTTTCCCGCCGTATAAAATCTGTTGATCGCCCATAGGACATTCCCCGCAAAAAGGTTTGCATCGGAACGGCCTCTGGCGAGGGACGGCGATATCGCACGCGCTCACTGGGAACGATAACCGTGCCATATCCGATGCATGATGCTTCGAGTCGTCCAAGCATGCCGGAGGATGGGCATGGGCGGCAAGCGCGAAACGGATAGTCCCGCGCGTGCCGTAAGCCTCGCGAAAGTTTCCGTCTTACCAGGCGCC
The DNA here is from genome assembly GCF_014207095.1 of Martinezella lusitana. Classification (GTDB taxonomy): domain Bacteria; phylum Pseudomonadota; class Alphaproteobacteria; order Rhizobiales; family Rhizobiaceae; genus Rhizobium; species Rhizobium lusitanum_B. The sequence goes on from NZ_JACHBG010000001.1 coordinate 932,457, forward strand.
GGTGTTGGGCATGGAGGCCCATGGCTCGGCAGAAGGAAGGTTGGCGCCCTTTTGCAGGATTTCGATGGAGATGCCGTCCGGAGAGCGCACGAACGCCATGTGACCATCGCGCGGCGGACGGTTGATTGTGATGCCGTTGTCCATCAGATTCTGGCAGGTCGCATAGATATCGTCGACCTCATAGGCGAGGTGACCGAAGTTGCGTCCGCCGGTATATTCCTCCGGATCCCAGTTGTAGGTCAGTTCCAGGCTGGGCGCGCCGTTGCTTCGAGACGAGTCGGCATCTTCGCTGGCGGCAAGGAAGACGAGTGTGAAGCGACCCTTCTCGTTTTCGTAGCGGCGGGTTTCGACAAGCCCGAACAAGGTGCTATAAAAGTGCAACGAGGCGTCGAGATCGGTGACGCGAACCATCGTATGGAGATAACGCATTCTATTTCCTCTCTTTAATGTGGAGCTGGCCAGATCTTCGGACAAAGCACCAGCTTCGCGCAAGTCTTGGAGCGATAATCTTAGGGTGGGAATAACCGAAAACTAGGACTTGCGCTTTTCCGTTACCAAGATGTTAATCTTGATATCAGGGAATCAGTTAACCGTAACAGTGTGACGCGTAATCGAGGGCTGGCTAAGATGGGTGACAGAATTTCATCGAAGGGAATTGTCGACTTCGAAGAGATGTCGGGTGATGCCGTCGAGCTCATCGAAATCTCGGGCGTCGTTAAATGGTTCGATGTCGCCAAGGGCTTCGGTTTCATTGTGCCTGACAACGGCATGCAGGATGTACTACTGCACGTGACCTGCCTGCGTCGCGATGGCTATCAGACAATCCTCGAAGGCACGCGCATCGTTGCCCTGATCCAGCGTCGCGAGCGCGGTTATCAGGCCTTCAAGATTCTCTCCATGGATCAGTCCACAGCTGTGCATCCCTCGCAGATGCCGCCGGTGCGCACGCATGTGCAGGTCACCGCGACGAGCGGCCTGGAGCGCGCACTGGTGAAGTGGTTCAACCGCACCAAGGGCTTCGGCTTCCTGACGCGGGGCGAGGGCACCGAGGATATCTTCGTGCATATGGAAACATTGCGCCGTTTCGGCTTGGCCGAGCTGAGGCCGGGGCAGGTGGTGCTCGTGCGCTTCGGACCCGGCGAAAAGGGGCTTATGGCTGCGGAGATCCATCCGGATGCGCCAAGCCCGGCAACGCGGCCTCACTGACATGAAAAGAGATTTGGTTCTCAAGGTTTTAAAAAGCGCCGTTTTGGCGCTTTTTATTGTTGGAGCGGGTGCCTCCGCTTCGTTTGCCGCACAAACGACAGAACAGCAGTCGGTGAAGTTCGAATCAGAGCCGTTGTCGATCGTGTCCGCCAAGGGCGGCATGCATAAGTTCACGGTGGAACTGGCCGCGACGCCGCCGCAGCTGGAATACGGACTGATGTACCGCGACAGGATGCCGGCCGATCACGGTATGCTGTTCGATTTCGGCACGTCGCGTCCTGTGATGATGTGGATGAAGAACACCAAGCTGTCGCTCGACATGCTGTTCCTGGATCAGAAGGGGGTCGTCACGCATATCCAGGAAAACGCTGTGCCCTATTCGGAAGCGATCATTAGTTCTAACGGGCCAGTTGCCTATGTCATCGAGCTGAACGGCGGTATCGTCAAGAAGCTCGGCCTTGCCATCGGCGACAAGGTGACGAATGCCACCATTTCCGCGAAGGCCGCCAAATAGATTTTCACCGGGGAAGATTTCCCCAGCATGATTTTAGCTGTTGCAGCGAGCGGATGAACCGTGTATCTCCCCACTCGTTCCGCCAGACAGCTATCTGGCGGTGCAAAGCAGAGACATGAAGCCATTTGCCGAAAAGCGATGTTCTGGCGATCATGTCGACGGTACGGAGTGTAGCGCAGTCTGGTAGCGCATCTGGTTTGGGACCAGAGGGTCGGGAGTTCGAATCTCTCCACTCCGACCATTTAAATAGCTGATCCGTTTCCCATAAAATCAGGTTTGTGAGCAGCAAGTCTATCGGTGCGTGCCGAATCATGTCGGCTTTGGCGCCCTTTGATATTTCCTCGTTGCGCTTCTGCTGCTTTCGGACTCTCCGCACAGGCCCCAATGTCACGCATCTCTGCAGGAGATTGCTCTTGTCGCACACGATGTTTGCCAGCCATTTCATGCCCGCATCAGCGGCTACCGTGCAAGGACCCAATATTCTCGTCCGGTTACCTTTTCGAAGCGTCGGATCTCGTCATTGAAGCCCAGCCGGCGATAGAAGGGCAGACCGAGCGGATTGAACGTCTCTAGAAAGCACGCCGCGCCTTGGCCGTCAGCTCGGTTCAACGTCATTTCGACGAGACGTTGCGCCAATCTCTGCCCTCGCGCTTGCGGCCTTACGCCTAGAATCGACAGATACCATCCGTCGAAAACTTGCTGAGGGACTTGATCGGCCATCGAGTCCGAAATCCGGAGATAATTGTCAAATCCCCGGGCTCCCAACAGCTTGGCAAGCCCTTGCCGGCGTGTAGCGACGTGGATTTCAATATCGCTGCTGCTCGCCTCACAGGTATGCCAGAGGGCCGCGCCATCGGTGCCGCCATATTGTACCTCGCCGATTGCCCGCGCTTCGGTGATTGCAAGATCGAAGTATTTGGCGAGAACGGCTTGCCTTCCTTCTTCGTCGGCACCGGATTCGATCGTTATCGCACGATAGAACGGGTCGTCGAGCAAGGCCTCGACGAGGGACGAGCAAACGAGCGAAATCTGGTTCACAAGCAGCTCCGGGAATGAAGGGTGGATGTGTTTGGGCGCTTCCGTTTGTTTGGAGAGCCTAACGCTGTCATCTTAGAGCGTTTCATGTTTTGACGGAAGCGTAGCCTGCGTTTGAGAAGTAGTTGGCGCACTCTTCTGGCTTGATGGTGTTGGCGAGTATGCCCAGAT
>NZ_JACHBG010000002.1 GCF_014207095.1 Martinezella lusitana
ATCTGGGCATACTCGCCAACACCATCAAGCCAGAAGAGTGCGCCAACTACTTCTCAAACGCAGGCTACGCTTCCGTCAAAACATGAAACGCTCTAGAGCAATTCCAGGAAAAGTGCGCAGCGGGTTTCCGTCCGGAATTGCGTGATAACAAAAAGATGGAGCATTTTCGCGATTCGAAGAAAAGCAGAAAGGCTCTAGAATGGTGGCAGGATTGTTTGCCTGCCGTCGGCGATCTTGAGAACCGTCAATGTTCCACCCATGGAGACGGCCGTGTCGATGCCGATGCGGCCCTGGCCAAAGACCGGCTCAGGGCCTGGCGTGTGACCGTGAACCACCAGCAGCGGCAATTGCGGGCCATCCCACAGGAAGGGCTCACGGATCCACATCAGGTCCTCGTCGGTCTGATCTGCCAGCGGTATGCCCGGCCTGATGCCGGCATGGACGAACAGGGTCGAGCCCAGCGTGACGGCTCCGGCAAGAGATCGCAGCAGATCGACATGCGCCGGCGGCATCGCCTTGAGCGTCAGGTCGCGCAGCTCCGTCAGGCTGCCACCTCGGGCGCCCAGGATCTCGTTCGCGTCCACACCATAAGAAGCGAGCGTCGGCGGCGCGCCGAAGAACTCGAGCCAGCGGCTGTTGGCGTCGGGGTCCTCCAGAAAGCGCAGGAAGACGTCGTCGTGATTGCCGCAAAGCGCGTAGCGGTCGAAGCCCTCTGGCGGCGGCGCGCAGAGATGGGCCAGCACATCGCTGGAATGCGGGCCGCGATCGATATAATCGCCCAGAAACATCAGCAGTTTCCGGCCAGGAATGCCACGGGCATCCTCGACGATGCGCTGTTGAGCTTTCGCCATGTCGTGGTAGCAGCCGTGAATATCGCTCATTGCATAGACCGCGGCATAATCGCGCCCGGTGAGGTCTATACGATCCCGTTGATGTTGCATGAAATCGACCGTTTCCCGCCGGGTTGAGCCTGATGGCCAAGGCGGTTCAATTGCTTGAAATAGTTTTGAGAAACCCGCCTTGGGCGAGTCTGCACGTGACGGTATTCCAAGCTGCTGCCGGCCGCAAGTCATGCTGGCGGCAGCGTTGATCGCAAAGGATGAAATGGCGGCAGATTTCATCGACGTATTCAGAAGTCACGCCTCTTGCGCACCCTCCGATTGGCCACAACGCTCAGCCGCGATAGGCGGCTTCGAGGCCTGCGATGTCGAGCTTGACCATCTGCATCATTGCCTGCATAACGCGGGCTGCCTTGGCCTTGTCCGGATCGGCAATATATTTGATGAGAATCGTCGGCACGATCTGCCAGGAGACGCCGTAGCGGTCCGTTATCCAGCCGCATGCCACAGGCTTTCCGCCATCGGCAAGGCCGTTCCAGAGACGATCGACTTCGGCTTGATCGGCGCAATCCACCGCCAGTGAAATCGAATGGTTGAATTCGACATGGCTAGCGCCGTTCAGCGCCATGAAGCGCTGGCCGGCAAGCGTGAAGCTGACGACCAGAACCTGATCGGGTTTGCCGGAGGGCGTGTCGATGACGTTCTTCTGCACATGATCGATCCGGGAATCCGGGAAGAGCGAGACATAGAAATTCGCTGCTTCCTCCGCTTCTCGCGCAAACCAAAGGCATGGGGCAATCTTGGACATGGTGTGCTCCTCTCTCCGATTGAATGTCCTTAGGACGAAGGAAGAGCGATGAGGCCGACAAGGTTCCGGAATTTTTTTGAATCCTTGCCGGCCGCCGGGCTGTTAGACTAGGCGTCCGCCACCATCGATATGCAAGACTTCTCCCGTCATGAAGCGGTTTGCCATCAGGAACAGGATTGCCTGGGCGATATCCTCGGGCCTGCCGATATTGCGGCTTGGCAGGGTCGAGGCGGTTTGTTCAAGAACCTGTCGCTTGGCTTCGCCCATCAATCCGTCGAGCAGCGGTGTATCCACCCATCCCGGCGATACCGCGTTGATGCGCATCGGCGACAATTCGAGAGCGAGGGCGCGAACGGTGCTCTCGACCGCGGCGACCGCGGCTGCCACGACGGCACCGATCGCGGCTGGGCGGGTGGCGAATTGTCCTGAGGTCATCGTGATCGAACTTGCGGGATGGAGAAGCGGAAGAGCGGCCTTGATGGCGAGTAGGGGGCCGGTCAGTCGCTCGCTGATGACCTTCGAGAGATCCGCTTCCGACTGATCCTTGAGCGACTGCAGGTGCACCGTTCCGGCCGTGATCAGCAGATGATCGATCCTGTCGATCCCGGCAAATATCGTCGGCTGCGGGGCCGCAATGTCCGCAACGATCTGGGTCGCGCCGCCGATCGCTTCGGCAGCGTCTCGAAGACGTTCAGGATTACGCGATACCAGAAAGAGGTTCGCGCCGTCATTCTTGGCCAGCCTGGCGGTTGCCAGGCCGATACCCGAGGAGCCGCCGATTATGACGATATTCTGTCCCTGGAACGAGTGGGACTGCGTATTTTCGGTTGGAATAGTGCTGGTCTGCAAGGCTGGTTCTCCGGTTGGATTGTTGACCGGCTTGAAGATCGTTGATCGGCATATGCTTTGGAAGGAAGCGAATAGCGATGTCATTTATCGTAAAAGACGATAGGGTGCTGATATGGATATGCTTTCCGCCATGCGCATTTTTACTCGTGTCGTCGAACGCGGCAGCCTCTCGGCTGCCGCGCGTGACCTCGGCCTCGGCCAACCCACCGTCAGCGAACGCGTCGAAAAGCTGGAGAAGCACTTGAACGCGCGGCTCCTCTACCGCACGACCCGCTCGGTGCAGGCAACCGATGCGGGAGCACGCTTCTATGAGTATGCCAAGCGTGCCATCGAAGCCGCCGAGGAAGCGGAGGCTTCCGTTGCTTCGGCGGAGACTTCGCTGACCGGAACGTTTAGGATCGCGGCGCCGCACGGGCTCGGAGAGATGACCTTGCCGCGGCTGCTCGTCGAATTCCAGAGATTGCATCCGGACCTTGCGATAGACGTGACTTTGAACGATCGCTTCGTCGACCCGATGACCGAAGGCGTGGATCTCTCCATTCGCATCGGTGAGATCGGCAGCGGCAATTTCATCGCCCGCCGGCTGGGGGCGATGCGACGGCTCATGCTGGCCGCTCCCGGCTATATCGAGCGGCACGGGTTGCCGCGGGAACCCGTGGAGTTAGCGGCACATCCGTTCATCAGGGTCGCTGGTTTCGCGGCAGACGAGCGGCTGCTTCTGATTGGCCCCGACGGTGAACCTGTGGAAGCGCTCATCCACACCAAGTGGCGCGTCAATCACTGGAGGCCGCTGATGGAGGCGGTGCTGGCCGAGCGGGGAATAGGCGCATTGTTTGCGGCCGTCTGCGGGCGGGAGATCGCCGAAGGGAGGCTGGCTCCCGTGCTGCCGTCCTATGAGTTCAAGCGAGTGGAAGTGCATGCCATCTATCCGCCGGGGCCGCGACCGGCTGCCCGGACGAAAGCGTTCCTGGCGCTCCTAGCCGAGCGGACCGATTCGCTGCTTGGCGAGACATCGGCGGCCCCCGGGTCCTAACGCGCGGCCGCAAGCCTTTCGGCGAATTCGATCGCCTCGATCAGGCTGCGCTCATTGGCAATGCCCTTGCCGGCGATATCGAAAGCGGTGCCGTGGTCGACCGAGGTGCGTACGATCGGCAGGCCCAGCGTGATGTTGACGCCCGAGAGATCCATCCATTTGCCCGTTGCCGGATCGATTTCGAAGCCGAGCAGCTTGACAGGGATATGCCCCTGGTCGTGATACATCGCGATGACGGCGTCATACTGGCCGGCGCGCAGCTTGACGAAAACAGTGTCGCCGGGAACAGGGCCGACGACATCGAAACCGTCGGATACAGCCTTGGCGATGGTCGGCGCGGAAATATCGATATCCTGCCGGCCGAAGAGGCCGCCTTCGCCAGCATGCGGATTGAGCGCCGCCACAGCAATCTTCGGGCTGGCGATGCCGAGATTTTTGAGCGCCTTGTACGTGAGGTCGATGACGAGCCGCAGCCGCTCGGGCGTCAGGCGCTTCGGCACGTCCTCCAAAGCGACATGGGTGGTTACGTGGCTGACACGCATATTGCCGTGGGCCAGCATCATCACCGAGCCGCGCGCGCCGGTCAATTCCGCCAGCAGCTCGGTGTGGCCGGCATAATGGAAGCCGGCCTTGTTCAGCGCTTCCTTGTTGAGCGGCGCCGTGACGATACCGCCGACCTTGCCCAATAGTGCGAGCTGAACACCCTTCTCGATCGCCATGAAGGCCATGCGGCCGCCATCGGCGGAAAGCCTGCCCGGCAGGATCGGTTCACCCTCGGCATCGGCCTGGATGAGGCAGAGGTTCGGCCAGTCGCCCTCCATCTGCGCTTCCGGGATTTCGATATCGAGGCCAAGCTGCTTTTTCGCAAAGCGCAGGGCAGGGCCGCTGCCGATTATTGTTAGTTTTAGCTTACCTTCTGCAAGCCTGTCCTTCAGGCGAGCTGCGGCCTTGATGATGATCTTCGGGCCGATACCGGCGGGGTCGCCCATGGTGATCGCCAAATGCCGGGTCATGGTTCTTCTCCTCCGGCAATCAGCCCGTTTTCACTCAAGAGATCGCGCCACAAGGTCGGGCCGCCGAATGCACCTGACTTGGAGATGACCGTGGTGCCCTCCCAGGGGCCGCCGACGATCGTCGAGCGCGGCAGGCCGGGTGCTGCCTGACCCGTGATACTGAGTGCTGCGACACCGAGCGCCGAACAGAGATTGCGCAGGGTCTCGCCGCCGGCCACGATCAATGTGCCGGGGGCCGCGAGTGCCCTGGCTGTGCCGCCGAAGGTCGCGGCGATGCGCTTGGCTGCATCGTCGCGATCGAGCCCTGTCGGCAGGTCGAGGCTGACCATCGCCACGCCGCTTTGCTGGATCTGATGACGGACGGCATTAGGATCGGCGCCTTCCGCAAGCTTTAGCCAGTTGGGGCCGCAGGCCTGGAGTTGCGCCAAAGTGATTGGCTGGTCGGAGCCGAACAGGCCGAGTACCGGTCTCTGCAGCTTGCGCGAAATCGGGACTGATGGCGCCGGGCGTCCATCTGGGATTTTTGCTTCGCGGGGCCGATGATGCGTCGCCAGATCGATATTGCGCGCCAAGGCGCGGGCGAGGCCGCCGGTGCCGCTCCAGAGGACCGGTCCCTCGAGCCGCGATGAAACCCATGCGATGACGGCATCCAGATCATCATCTGTGTGAGCATCGAAGACATGGATGCCATCCGGAATGGGCAGGTCTTCAGCGCCATCAAGGGTCGTATTGAAGGCCGGCAATCCCTCGGCTCCCAAATGCGTGACGAGATCGCCGCTGACGTCGCGCCAGGCGTCCTTGCCGGCAAACAGCACCTGCCGCCCGCCTCGTGTATGCCGCCCGTGATGCGGAAAGGCCGGCGCCAGGATGCAGTGCCGCCAGTGGCCGAGCCGGAAGCAAGCTGCAAGTTCGGCGGCCCAGGGACCACGAAACAGGCTATCCACTTTCTTGAAGGCAAGATCTGCGCCCTCCAGCAGCGGAGCGATGCCGCCGACGATCGTCTCTGCTTCGGCGGCCGATTTCTCGCGGGTGCCGCTATCGATCGCCAGACAATCCGGCAGGTTTGCGGGAGGCGCGTCTTCCCGCAACACCTCGATCGGCCCGTAGACGCCGACGAATTCGACTGCGGTATCGAGTGCGCCCGTGAGATCGTCGGCAATGAGGCGGAGGGTGGGCATGAACTTAAAGCGCCTTCAGCGGGCCTTGCGGGTATCGGATATGAACATGGAAGCAAGGCCTTACGGCTGCTCAAACGAAGGGCACTGTTCAGTCTTCCGGAAGGCTTGTCAACGGGTTGCTTTATCACCGCTTCATTGATCGGGGCTGCGACATTCGTTGAGTTTACTCCGTGGCGCATATACGAATATGCTTGTATCTGAACGATGCAGCGGGTTGCTCCCGCTGCTTGAAGGAGGGCAGGGGTGAGCTACGATTTCCATGTGGGCCAGAAGGTCGTCTGCATCAACGACACGTTCAAGCATGTCAGCATCGACCAGCTGATCCGCAAGGGAACGATCTACACCATCCGCTGGGTCGGCGAATATACGCATTATGTCGACGGCACCTTCATCGGCGTGAAGCTGGAGGAAATCCATCGCGGTAATGATGACGGCCCGGAGGGCTACGGCGCCGCCGACATGCCCTATCGCGCCAGCCGCTTCCGCCCGCTGGTGAAGGACAAGATCGCATCGCTCAGACAGCTGCTCGCGCCGACACCGGATGCGCCGGCCGAGCCGAAGGTCAAGACCAAGAAGAAGGAAAAGGTCTGATGGCAGGCGGGCTGCACTGTAGCCTGCCGCCCCTCTGAGCTAGGCCTGCCGCGCCCTTGCAAGCCCGTGTTCGATCAACCGGCTGACAAGTTCCGGATAGGAAATGCCCGAGGCGTCCATGGCCTTGGGATACATGCTGATATTGGTGAAGCCGGGCATGGTGTTGATCTCGTTGATGACGACGCTGCCATCCGGCGCCAAGAAGAAATCGACGCGCGCCAGCCCTTCGCAACCAAGCGCTCGGAAGCCATCCGCCGCCATGCGCTTCAGTGTTTCTGCCGTCTCAGCCGGAATATCCGCCGGCACGGTGACGACGGCGCCGTCCTGATCGAGATATTTCGCCTCGTAGGAATAGAAGCCGTGGGTCGCGGCCGTCGCGATCTCGCCCGGCACGGAGACGAAGAGCGAACCGTCAGGCTGTTCCAGCACGGCGCATTCGATCTCGCGGGCGCGCACGAATTCTTCCACCAGCACCTTGCGGTCGTGCCGGAAAGCTTCGGCAAGTGCAGCTTCGAACGCCACGGCATCCTGCACCTTGCTGACGCCGACCGACGAGCCCTGGCGCGTGGGTTTTACGAAGACGGGCGAGCCGAGCGCGCTCACGATCTCATCGAAATCAGGCTTGTCGCCGCGCGTCAGCGTGACGGAGCGCGCCACAGGCAGGCCGGCCTCGCGCAGCAGGCGCTTCGCCATATCCTTGTCGATTGCGTTGGCCGAGCCGAGAATGCCGCAGCCGACGAGGGGCAGGCCGACGATCTGGGCGAGGCCCTGAATGGAGCCATCCTCGCCGTTCAGCCCATGCAGCACCGGAAACAGCACGTCGACCGCAGGCAACTCGCGCGCGGAAGAACCTTCCAGCGCCATCAGCCGTCCCTTGCCGCCCGGAACCAGGCAGATTTCCGTGCCTTCATAGGCAATCGGCTCCGGCAGGGCGCCGCCCTTTTCCTCCGTCAGCAGCCAGCGCCCGCTGCGATCGATCAGGATCGGCACGATCTCATATCTGCCGCCATCGATCGCCTTGACGACATTGCGGGCCGACATGACGGAAACCTCATGCTCGCTGGACTGACCGCCAAACAGAACGGCGACGCGTAGTTTCGACATAGAGGCTTCTCTCCCGGGGCAAGATGGATGTGATGGGAGAAGGGGTTATACGGGGGATTGCAGCGGAATTACGGAGGAGCGCGCTCATGGATGATGCGGTTTTGCGTCCTGCCTTACATCTCCTGCGTTTGCGGGCCTTTTCGCTATACTCGCGGCATTTCATCCGAATCTAACCGGCATGGTTGCATGGCGACCGCTCGGAAAAGTAAATGGTTTCATCCTATTTTCCCCTGTTAATTGCGGAGAGTGTGGCAATTCCGGCACAGCATTCCCTCCCTTACGGTTGTATGTAGCCGGCAACTACGATTTAACGTAGCGCTATGAAAACTGAGGAGAATGCAGAATGAAATTCCTGTTCGCGTCTGTGGCGGTGATTGCGTCAACTCTGGCCGTGTCTGCCCATGCTGCCGATCTCGCAACGCCGACCGCCCCTGCCGCCCCTGCCGAAGCCGGCTTTTCCTGGACCGGCGGCTATCTCGGCGTGAACGGTGGCGCAGGCTGGCTGAACGGCGATTTCAGCGTTCCCGGCGCAAGCACGTCGGATAAGTTCAACGGCGGCTTCATTGGCGGCTTTGCCGGCTTCAACTACCAGTTGAGCAACAACGTCGTCCTCGGCGTCGAGGGCGATCTCAACTACAACTGGAATTCGAACAACTATGATTTCTTCGGCACGAAGGTAAAGGTCGGCACTGATGTCGCCGGCTCCGTTCGCGCCCGCGTCGGCTATGCCTTCGACCGCACGCTCGTCTATGCAACCGGCGGCTGGACCGCGACGCGCGGCTTCGTCAAGGCTCTGGGCGACAAGGAAACCGAAACCTTCAACGGCTGGACCGTTGGCGCCGGCGTCGACTACGCCTTCACCAACAACATCTTCGCCCGCGCCGAATACCGCTTCAGCAGCTTCGGTGACAAGGACTTCTACGGCATCAAGGCCGACCTCGACCAACACGTCATCTCCGTCGGCGTCGGCGTGAAGTTCTAAGATTTAGGAGTGGTGTGATTTGGAGAGCCCCGCTGGCATTTGCTGGCGGGGCTTTTTACTGTGGGAAAACGCACCGGGATGAGCTGCAGATGCGATGCTGCTGTCGCAATGGGCAGTCGATACATCGCCGTCGGCTATAAGCTAGCGGGAAGCGTATCAGAGGGCGATCGACGAGGTGAGACGGTTGTGCGCAACCCAACTATTCAGTCCCGGTTTCTTGTTGGTTTGAATCTCTCTGTCTCGTGGGCCAACCGTTGGATGTGTGAAAGCCGGGCTACATGCACAGCTCAGGTTCATTACGCACGGTCTTCGGGGCAGACTGGCAAAGTAGCTTTTGATATCCTTTGGATTTGTCGGATAGTCCGTGCAATTACGTAGTGATGTGCATCGGCTCCGTCACGAAAACATGCTAAATTACTGATTTATTTGGAGAGAGCTAGTAGCTGCCGTCGATTGAAATTATTCGTACATCCGCTTTAAGTTCTCGCAACCTTGCGTCACTCCGCCATCGCATGCCTGTTTATAAAGCCGTCTGGCAGTGGTAAAGTCCTGTGGCATGCCTTGGCCAAGTTCGTATATCGCACCAAGGTTGTTGCAGCCCGTCATGTTTCCACCATCGCACGCCTGTTTGTGGAACTGTGCGGCGATGGCATAATTTTGTGATATACCTCTTCCGGCGTAATACATCTGCCCGAGATTGTTGCAACTTCGCATCTCTCCGCCATCGCACGCCTGTTTGTAAAACCGTGCAGCGGTGGCGTAATCCTGTGACACGCCTCTGCCGTTTTGGGAGAATACTCCAAGGTTGAAGCAACTTTGCATCTCTCCGCCATCACACGCCTTTGTGTATAAAGATACCGCCATACCGTAATCTTGCGCCACGCCCTTACCATCCATGTACATGATCCCGAGTCCTCCGCAACCTGTCATCTCTCCGCCATCACAGGCCCTTTGTAAGAGCTGTGCGGCGATGGCGTAGTTCTGTGGTATCCCGTTGCCCCTCGCGTACATAAGCCCAAGCACCACACATTCTGTCTTAATTCCGATGTCGCAGAGCTTTTTCTCTAGTTCGGCTTCAATGCTTGTTGAATTCTGTTCGGCCAAAGCCATGTCAGGAATCCAGAACAACAATAGCAACGGCAGGAGCGCGCCGCGACGAGTGCGGGACAAAATGGGTGAGGCAACTTGAAACATTGGGAAGCTCCCGGACTTAGAAGGAATTCATTCTGCCGCGCGGACTATAGCCTGTTCAAACGTCAGATTATCATCTTTGCCTTCGTTCGCGGAAGGGAAGATGATCATTCCCTAGGTTGCGTCAAAATAAAGGGCCGGTTCTGAGACGCCGTTTGCGAAAAAACCTAACGAAATATCAAATCGTTCTGAGTGTCGTGTTTTACACTCCCATTGATCCCAAGCAGCTTTTTGAATGCGAATGGGCGAATTTTACAGCTAGGCCTTTGTGCTAAAGACAATAAGTCGAGCTTCCCAAGCTGATGCTCTACGGAAGGAACGTCTGCAAAAGCGTCGCCATCGCCCCAAACGCCGTCGCCACTGCCGTCCATCTTGCGGAGATCTTGTTGAGGCGTGATTTTCTATGGAAACCTGAACGATCTCAGTTATCCATGCCATCGTTCGCTGTTCATCTATTACCGGTTCAAAGCCAGCTTTGTATGGATGGAATTCGATGAGGCTGGACTTAGCCAGTACCAAGCGCCAGCAAGGCCGGAAACAAAGCTGCAGATCGCGGCGTATGCCATTGAAATGCTGCCTAACGTCATTCACCATGTCCCCAAAGTCTTAGACAAAGGCGCAGAACCGAGAACATTGTGCACGGATTTTGCACCGATCACCTTTGCTATTCAGGCTAGTTTCTGTGCAATTACGTCAATTTGCGCACGCCTAATCCCGATGATGGCAACTGACAAATATATGATATGTAATGGAAAAACTGGTGCTGCTAGAGAGATTTGAACTCTCGGCCTCTCCCTTACCAAGGGAGTGCTCTACCCCTGAGCTATAGCAGCAATCCGTGGCGCCACTCAAGTGCGCCGTATTGGGCGAGGCGGCTATTGCCATAGGTGGAGGCCGAGTGCAAGTCGCAAATTGCAAGTTCTGTGAAAGATCGTTGGAAAAAATGTGTCGGTCTTTTGACAGGCGGTGTTTTCGGCTATGGAAAAGCCATGGGCGCAGACAAGACGAAAATCGATGAAGGGCAGGCTTTGCAGGGTGGTTCGACGCCCGGCGAGGCGGGCGAAGGCGTGAAGCAGATCACCGAGGCGGATCGGCGGCGGGAGCGCGCGGCGCAGAAGCTCAGGGAGAATCTGTCGCGACGCAAACAGCAGGTGCGGGCGCGCCGCGCCGGCCAGGCCGACGAGACGGATGGGCTGCCGGCGGCAAAAGCAGGGGATGACTAGGGCGCTGCCGCAAAATTGGACGAATCGCGTTGATTCATGTCGTCCATCATCAAACGAATTGATGCGTTAATCTATTTCGTCTAAATAGCGCTTTTTCCCTAAGCGCGTGGACATTGGCGCACGGAACTTCAGGAAAGGCGGGCCTCGCCCGTATTACACATATGGATCGTATCAGGATTGTCGGCGGCAATGAGCTTAACGGTATCATTCCGATCTCCGGCGCCAAGAATGCCGCCCTGCCGCTGATGATCGCCTCGCTTCTGACCAGCGATACCCTGACGCTCGAAAACGTGCCGCATCTGGCCGATGTCGAGCTTCTGATGCGCATCCTCGGCAATCACGGCGTTGACGTTGCCGTCAACGGCCGTCGCGAGCGCCAGGAAGACGGCTATTCCCGCACGATCCACTTCACCTGCCGTACCATCGTCGATACCACAGCGCCCTACGAGCTGGTCGCCAAGATGCGCGCGAGCTTCTGGGTCATCGGGCCGCTGCTTGCCCGCGAGGGCCAGGCGCGCGTCTCGCTGCCCGGCGGCTGCGCCATCGGCACGCGTCCGGTCGATCTCTTCATCGAGGGTCTCGAGGCGCTCGGCGCCACCATGGAAATCGACGGCGGCTATATCAACGCCACCGCGCCGAAGGGCGGCCTCATCGGCGCCCGCTATGTCTTCCCGAAGGTTTCCGTCGGCGCGACGCATGTGCTGATGATGGCGGCGACGCTTGCCCGCGGCACGACCGTGATCGGCAATGCCGCCCGTGAGCCTGAGGTCGTCGATCTCGCCAACTGCCTGATCGCCATGGGCGCCAAGATTTCCGGCGCCGGCACCAGCACAATCACCATCGAAGGCGTCACCTCGCTCTCCGGCGCCCGTCATCGCGTGCTGCCGGATCGTATCGAGACCGGCACCTATGCCATGGCGGTCGCCATGACGGGCGGCGACGTCACGCTCGAAAACACCGACATCGCGCTGCTCGATACGGCGCTCGAAAGCCTGCGCCGGGCCGGCGCTGACGTTTCGCAGACCAACAATGGCATCCGCATCATGCGCAATGGCGGCGGCATCAAGCCCGTCGACGTCGTCACCGATCCTTTCCCCGGCTTCCCGACCGACCTGCAGGCGCAGTTCATGGCGCTGATGACGCGCTCGTCCGGCATTTCGCACATCACCGAGACGATCTTCGAAAACCGCTTCATGCATGTGCAGGAGCTTGCCCGCCTCGGCGCCAAGATCTCTCTGTCAGGTCAGACGGCCCGCATCGAGGGTGTCGAGAAACTGAAGGGTGCGCCTGTCATGGCGACGGACCTTCGCGCTTCCGTCTCGCTCGTCATCGCCGGCCTTGCCGCCGAAGGCGAGACGCTGGTGTCGCGCATCTATCACCTCGATCGCGGCTTCGAGCGGCTGGAAGACAAGCTGACCCGTTGCGGCGCCATCGTCGAGCGCATCAGCGACTAAGGTCATCCGCTCTGTCGGGCCGGTGCCTTTGATGCATGGCCAGCCTTCGCCGCGATATGGCGGCGAATGGCCCTGCAAGATGCGTCAATTCCAATTCTTGTCGTGAAGAGAGCGGGCAAGCCCGCTTTCTTCGGTTGCGTCTTTGGCGCTCTCATCTTATGTCCACAGAAGAGAAATGTCGGAGACGGCGTTTGCTGGCGCGATCGGGGATTAAGGAGCGAATGAGCAATCTCAAGCTAATGGCACTCGACAACGAGGATCTGGCCGTCATCTCCGCGCATATGCAGGATAGCGTTTTCAAGGTCGGCGACATGTCCTTCGCGCCGAAGCTCGAGCAATTCTCGCTTGCTGCCAATCGTTTCGACTGGGCACGCTCGGAAGAGCGCAAGAAGTCCTACGAGCGCCATCGTGCCGCGCTCGTGTTCAAGCGAGTGCAGGCGGTGCGCTCCAACGGCATCGATCGGCGCAAGCGCGATGACGTGCTGTCGCTGCTCGCCATCCGCTTCGAGCAGAGGGGCGAAGGCCCCGACGGCACGATCGAACTGGCGCTTGCCGGCAATGCCACCATCGTGCTCGATGTCGAATGCATCGAGGCCCAGCTTGCCGATATCGGCGGGGCGTGGGAAACGGCGCATAAGCCGCGACATCCGGATGCCGGCGAATAGGTAACGGCGGTTAGGTTTTCGCCGCCAAAGGCGGCTGCAGTGAAAGAGGAATATCAGCGTTGGCTATCTGGCTGGATCAGGCGTCGGAAGGATTCGAGCAGCAGTTCGCCGCTTTCCTGACGACGAAGCGGGAAGTGTCCGAGGATGTGAACGCCGTTGTGCGCGGCATCATCGACGATGTGCGGACACGCGGCGATGAGGCTCTTGCGCATTATTCCAAGAAGTTTGAAGGCATCGATTTCGCAACCACACCCATGCGCGTCAGCGAAGCGGAGATCGATGCGGCGATCGAGGCTGTTCCGGCCGAAGTGCTCGGCGCGCTGAGGGTCGCTGCGACCCGCATCGAATCGCATCATCGCCGCCAGCTGCCGAAGGACGATATCTACGAAGACGATCTCGGCGTCGGTCTCGGCTCGCGCTGGACGGCGATCGAAGCCGTCGGCCTCTATGTGCCGGGCGGCACGGCGAGCTATCCGAGTTCCGTGCTGATGAACGCCGTACCGGCAAAGGTCGCTGGCGTTGACCGCATCGTCATCGCAGTGCCGACGATGGGCGGCGCCATCAATCCGGCGGTGCTTGCGGCTGCTCGCCTCGCCGGCGTCGAGGAAATCTACCGCATCGGCGGCGCGCAGGCGATCGCGGCGCTTGCCTATGGCACCGAGACGATCGCACCGGTCGCCAAGATCACCGGCCCCGGCAACGCCTATGTCGCCGCCGCCAAGCGCCATGTCTTCGGCACTGTCGGCATCGATATGATCGCCGGCCCTTCCGAAGTGCTTATCATTGCCGACAAGAACAATGATCCGGACTGGCTTGCCGCGGATCTCTTGGCGCAGGCCGAGCATGATGAAGGCGCACAGTCGATTCTGATCACCGACGATGCCGAATTCGGCAAGGCGGTGGAGGGCGCTGTCGAGCGCCAGCTCAAGCAACTGAACCGGTCGAAGACGGCGGCAGCCAGCTGGCGGGATTTTGGCGCCATCATTCTGGTTTCCGATCTCAAGCAGGCCATTCCGCTCGCAAACCGCATCGCGGCCGAGCATCTGGAACTCGCACTCGACGATCCGGAGCCGCTGCTGGCCGGTATCCGCAATGCCGGCGCGATCTTCGTCGGCCGCCATACGCCTGAAGTGATCGGCGATTATGTCGGCGGTTCCAACCACGTGCTGCCGACGGCGCGCTCCGCTCGCTTCTCCTCCGGCCTTTCCGTGCTGGATTTCGTCAAGCGTACGTCTATCCTCCGGCTCGGTCCGGAGCAGTTTCGCGCGCTCGGACCGGCGGCGATCGCGCTTGCCAATTCCGAAGGGCTCGACGCACATGCGCGGTCGGTTGCGATCCGCCTTAATCTCGAGGGGTAAGGTATGGCCAAGGGCGTCTTCCGGCTGAGCGATGTTGTCCTGGACGACACGATCGGCCGTTCGACGCCGGACGTCGAGCACGAACGCGCCGTCGCCATCTTCGATTTGATCGAGGAAAACAGCTTCCAGCCCGTTGGGCACAAGGGCGGCCCCTATTTGCTCAACCTCTCGCTGGTCAACCAGAAGCTCGTCTTCGACATCCGCATCGAGGATGGCAGCATCGTCGCCACGCATATTCTGTCGCTGACGCCGTTTCGACGCATCGTGAAGGACTACTTCATGATCTGCGAGAGCTATTACGAGGCGATCCGTTCGGCCACGCCAAGCCGCATCGAGGCGATCGACATGGGCCGGCGCGGCATTCACAATGAAGGCTCCCAAACGCTGATGGACCGGCTGGACGGCAAAATTACCGTCGATTTCGACACGGCCCGCCGGCTCTTCACGCTCGTCTGCGTACTCCATTGGCGCGGGTGACCGGCATGGAGCAGCCGCAGGAGCAGAGGCAGGGGGGCGAGTACAACGGCAAAGCGCCCGGCGCCATCCTCTTCATGTGCGGGCTCAATGCCATCCGCTCGCCGATGGCCGAAGCGATTGCGCGCAGCATGCTGCCGCAGGGCACCTATATCGCCTCGGCCGGCGTGCGTGCCGGCGAGCGTAATCCCTTCGTAGACGTCGTGCTCGATGAGATCGGGCTTTCGCTGGGGCGCCGGCAGCCGCAAACCCTGGAGGAGCTGGAGGACGACTTCTTCGATGTCATCATCACGCTCTCGCCGGAGGCGCATCACGCGGCGCTTGAGCTGACGCGGGCGAACGCCATAGAGGTCATCTATTGGCCGACCATGGACCCCTCTGCGACCGATGGCACGCGTGACCAGGTTCTCGATGCCTATCGCGGCGTTCGGGACCATCTGCTGGGCCTGATTGAAAGCCGACTTGTGGAGCATCGCGGTTCGCTTTAGAGCTGCCGATGAAACAAATGCAGAAACCCTTATCAACGAGGTTCACAAAACCGCGGCGATTGTGTAGTTTCCGCGCAATTTCCGGCGACCCCCGGCTTTCTGCCATGGGCGCCGACCCCAACCGACAGGAAAAGAAGCTTTAATGCCGAAAGAAGAAGTCCTCGAATTTCCCGGTGTCGTCACCGAACTCCTGCCGAACGCGACTTTCCGCGTGAAGCTGGAAAACGAGCATGAGATCATCGCCCACACTGCGGGCCGCATGCGCAAGAACCGCATCCGCGTTCTTGCCGGCGACAAGGTGCTGGTGGAAATGACCCCTTACGACCTGACCAAGGGCCGCATCACCTACCGTTTCAAGTAGTTCGCCGCGCTCTGTTCAAAGAAGTCGAGCATGATGTCGTCCGAAATCCTCTAACACTTTTCGGCATCATGCTCTGGAGCGCGTTTTCATTCCCGCATGACAGGTCGAGGTCTGATGGCGTTGAAACATAAGCTGATACTGGCCTCCGGATCGCCGCGTCGCGTCGAACTGTTGCATCAGTCCGGCATCGAACCCGCGCGCCTCATGCCGATGGATATCGACGAAGCACCTAAGAAGTCTGAGCATCCGCGCTCGCTTGCGCGGCGGCTTTCGGCTGAGAAGGGCGAGGCGGCTTACGCGGCCATCAAGAGCGATGCCGCCTGGCAGGGCAGCTATATCCTGTCGGCCGATACGGTGGTGGCGGTCGGGCGTCGCATCCTGCCGAAGGCGGAATTCGTCGACGAGGCTTCGTCGGCGCTGCATCTGCTCTCCGGTCGCGGTCATGTGGTCTATACCGGCATCTGCCTGATCACGCCGGATCGCAAGCTGCGCCAGAAGGTCGTCGAGACCAAGGTACGCTTCAAGCGGCTTTCGGGCTTCGACATCGAAATGTACCTGGCGTCAGGCCAGTGGCGCGGCAAGGCCGGAGCCTATGGCATTCAGGGGCTTGCAGGCTCCTTCGTGCAGAAACTTGTCGGCTCCTACACCAATGTCGTCGGATTGCCGCTTTATGAAACCATGCTTCTGCTGGCGGGCGAGGGCTTCGATGTTCACGCCGGATGGCAGGAAGGATAGCGACATGGCGAAAATCGAAGAGATCAAGGTGGGCTCGAAGGTCGAGCCGCTGCGCAAGACGCGCCCCTGCGCCGAATGCGGCCAGCCTTCGGTGCGCGAACACTATCCATTCTGTTCGGATCGCTGCCGCTCGCTCGATCTTTCGCGCTGGCTGAACGGCTCCTATGCCATCCCCGTCACAGAGGATGAGACGAAGGCCGACGGCTCCGATCAGGGCTGAACGCGGTTTTCCCGCGTTGCCTGAGCTTACGAACCCTTTCATTTTGTTCGCGAATTACCAAAATTCCATTTCCTGTCAAAAAAGAGTCATTTGCTGCTGGACATGGCCGAACAAGATGCTATAACCCCGCTCGCTTCCGGGGCGAACCAACCGCCCAGCGCCTCTCAAGGTTCTTCTTTCGACGCGAAGCCTGGATGCCCAGATAGCTCAGTTGGTAGAGCAGCGGATTGAAAATCCGCGTGTCGCTGGTTCGATTCCGGCTCTGGGCACCATCTTTTCTCCCAAATCGTGCTGACAATGGAACCCGACGCTGGCTTCGACCATTTCTCGTTGAGAGCGGGTTTTCACAGGCAAAGCCTGTGGAAGTTCCATAGTGAGAATATGCATCCTATGATGAGTTCTTTGTCATCACGACAACTTGAAGGTTGCGCTTCATTAATTCGGTGTACGAGTACTTCAAGATGTTGATGGCATTTGCAATCAGGCGTACGAATTATTGTACGGGTCACCTATTGATTCGAAGAGACTGATACCGCACCTTAGATACTAGCGGGATCAAGTGATCTCGTTAAGTCCAGCGTTTATTTGCAATAGCAAGCTAACGGGGCGCCATGTCAAACAACGATGTTCTATTCAACACGTTCGCCCGTACTTTCGAAGCACGGCGCGAAGTCGAAATGTCATTCTCCGAGTACCTGGAGGCGTGCCGGGACGATCCGCTCATGTACGCGAATGCGGCAGAGCGGCTACTGGCGGCCATGGGAGAACCTCTGCTGATCGATACGGCCAAGGACACGAGACTTGGGCGCATCTTCATGAACCGAACCATCCGGACTTATCCGGCTTTTTCGGGTTTCTTCGGCATGGAGGAGACGATCGAACGCATCGTCGCCTTCTTCCGCCATGCGGCGCAAGGGCTGGAAGAGCGAAAGCAGATCCTCTATCTGCTCGGACCTGTCGGCGGCGGCAAGTCTTCACTCGCCGAGCGGCTGAAATCATTGATGGAAGTCCATCCCATTCATGTGCTCAAGGCCGGAAACGAGTTGAGCCCGGTCTTTGAAAGCCCGCTCAGTCTGTTTGATCCCGTCACCATGGGGCCGATGATCGAGGAACGCTACGGCATTCCCCGCCGGCGCCTGACGGGGCTCATGAGCCCCTGGTGCCTGAAGCGACTGGAAGAGTTCGAAGGCGACATCTCCCGCTTCCGCGTCGTCCGGATTCAGCCCTCCAGGCTGCGGCAAATTGCCGTCGCCAAGACGGAGCCGGGTGACGAGAACAACCAGGACATCTCCTCGCTGGTCGGCAAGGTGGATATCCGCAAGCTCGAAAGCCTGGCGCAGAACGACCCGGATGCCTACAGCTATTCGGGTGCCTTGAACCGTGCCAACCAGGGCATTCTCGAATTCGTCGAGATGTTCAAGGCGCCGATCAAGATGCTGCATCCGCTGCTGACGGCAACGCAGGAAGGCAACTACATCGGCACCGAGAATATCGGCGCCATTCCCTTCTCCGGCATCATTCTGGCTCACTCCAACGAGTCGGAATGGCAGACCTTCAAGGCCAACAAGAACAATGAGGCCTTCATCGACCGTATCTGCGTCGTCAAGGTACCTTATTGCCTGCGGGTCACCGAAGAGCAGAAGATCTACGAGAAGCTGATCGAGGAATCCGAGCTCAGCGACGCGCCCTGCGCGCCGTCGACCCTGGAGACGCTCGCCCGCTTCACGGTTCTGACGCGACTTTCCAAGCACGAGAATTCGACGGCCTTTTCCAAGCTCCGCGTCTATGACGGCGAAAGCCTGAAGGAGACCGATCCGAGAGCGCGCAGCGTGCAGGAATATCGCGATACGGCCGGCGTCGACGAGGGTATGGACGGGGCTTCCACCCGTTTCGCCTTCAAGGTGCTGGCGGCGACTTTCAACTACGATACGACCGAGATCGGCGCCGATCCGGTGCACCTGATGTATATGCTGGAGCAGTCGATCCGCAGGGAGCAGCTGCCGCTCGAAACCGAGAAGCTCTACATCGAGTTCATCAAGAGCGAGCTGGCGCCGCGCTATGCAGAGTTCATCGGGCACGAGATCCAGAAGGCTTATCTGGAATCCTATTCCGATTACGGCCAGAACCTCTTCGATCGCTACGTCGACTATGCCGACGCCTGGATCGAGGATGTCGACTTCAAGGATCCCGACACTGGCCAGCTCCTGGACCGTGAGCTTCTGAACCAGGAACTGACCAAGATCGAGAAGCCGGCCGGCATCGCCAACCCGAAGGACTTCCGCAACGAGATCGTCAAGTTCTGCCTAAGGGCAAGGGCGAGCCACGGCGGCAAGAACCCCTCCTGGACGAGCTACGAGAAGATCCGCGAAGTCATCGAAAAACGGATGTTCTCCCAGGTGGAGGATCTTTTGCCCGTTATTTCTTTCGGGTCGAAGAAGGACGGCGAGTCCGAAAAGAAACATGGCGAATTCGTCGAGCGAATGGTCGCGCGGGGTTATACCGAGCGGCAGGTTCGGCGGCTTGTGGAATGGTACATGCGTGTAAAACAGGCGGGATGAGCCACCAAGGAAGAAGGAATGCACATTGTTGACAGACGCCTGAACCCAGGCGGAAAAAGTCTAGAAAATCGTCAACGATTTTTGCGAAGAGCAAAAGCGCTGGTGCAGAGAGCGGTCTTTGAATCCTCTCAAAAACGCGACATTCAGGACATTCTGAAAGGTGGCGAAATCAGCATTCCACTGGATGGAACCGAGGAGCCTCGGTTCCATCGCGGCCCTGAGGGGCTGAAGGAGCATATTCTTCCCGGCAATAAGGACTTCCTCGAGGGGGACATTCTCCCGCGTCCCGAGGGCGGCGGCGGCAGGCCGCAGGCAGGCGGCGACGGTACCGGCGAGGATGCTTTCCGTTTTATCCTGACACGCGATGAATTCCTCGATCTCTTCCTCGACGATCTCGAACTGCCTGACCTTGCCAAGCGGCGGTTGATGTCGGCGGACCAGATCAACCCCGTGCGCTCCGGTTATTCCGTGACAGGGTCTCCCGCCAATCTTGCCATCAACCGCACCATGCGGCTGGCGATGATGCGGCGCGTCGCCCTGCATCGGCCGAAGCCGGAAACGGTCGCCAAGCTCATCGAGGAGGCGGAGGAGTGCAAGGACGAGACGCGTCGGGCGGAGCTCGAGGCGGAGATCAAGCTGCTCGAATCCAAGGTCCGGCGTATCCCCTACATCGATCCGATCGATATTCGCTATCGACGGTTCGAGAATGAGCCGAAGCCGGTAGCGCAGGCAGTGATGTTCTGCCTCATGGACGTTTCCGGCTCCATGTCGGAGCATATGAAGGACCTCGCCAAGCGGTTCTATATGCTGCTCTACATCTTCCTCACCCGGCAATATCGCCGCGTCGAGATCGTTTTCATCCGGCACACGGATGTCGCCGAGGAAGTGGATGAGGAGACCTTCTTCCGCAGCCCGGCGACCGGCGGTACGCAGGTTTCGAGTGCGCTCGAAGCCATGCGTCGGATCGTGCATGATCGCTTCCCGGCGTCGGACTGGAACATCTATGCCGCCCAGGCATCGGATGGCGACAATGCCTATTCCGATAATGCCACCACGGCGGCGCTGCTGACCGGCGAGATCCTGCCGGTCTGCCAGTATTTCGCCTATCTGGAAGTGGGCGAATCGCGCGGTGTCGCGATTTCCTCGGGCTCGGCGATCTGGTCGCTCTATGAGCGGCTGCAGGTGGCCTGGCCGGTACTCTCGATGCGGCGCGTGAACGATCGCAGCCAGATCTATCCGGTCTTCCACGATCTCTTCCAGCGCCGGACTGCGGAAACAAGGAGCGGATAATGGCAAAGGCATCGATGGAACGGCTTTTCGAAGGTGCGGACTGGGATTTCACCACCATCCAGCGAATCCACGATGCCTGCCAGAAGATTGCCGTCGAGGAGCTAGGCCTCGACGTCTATCCCAACCAGATCGAGATCATCACCGCCGAGCAGATGCTCGACGTTTATTCCTCGATCGGCATGCCGCTATTTTACAAGCACTGGTCCTTCGGCAAGCATTTCGCTCATCACGAGGCCTTTTACCGCAAGGGGCTGCGCGGCCTTGCCTATGAGATCGTCATCAACAGCTCCCCCTGCATCTCCTATCTGATGGAAGAGAACACGGCGACGATGCAGGCGCTGGTGATTGCCCATGCCGCCTTCGGCCATAACCATTTCTTCAAGAACAATTATCTCTTCAAGCTCTGGACGGATGCGGAAGGCATTCTCGACTACCTCAATTTCGCCAAGAGCTATATTGCACGCTGCGAGGAGCGATATGGCCACGCCGCCGTCGAGCGAACGCTGGATGCGGCGCACGCACTGATGTCGCATGGCGTTCACCGCTATGCCGGCAAGAAGACGCCGGATCTGCGCGAGGAGGAGAAGCGTGAGCGTGAACGGCGCGAATATGACGAGAAGATTTTCAATGACCTCTGGCGCACGCTTCCGGCGGGGTCGGGCAAGAAGGCACCTGATCTCGATCTGGAGCGCCGGCGCTCGCTGGCCGGTCTGCCGCAAGAGAACATCTTATATTTTCTCGAGAAAATGGCGCCGCGGCTGAAGCCCTGGCAGCGCGAGATCATTCGCATCGTGCGGCATGTCGCCCAATATTTCTACCCGCAGAGCCAGACCAAGGTGATGAACGAGGGCACAGCGACCTATGTGCACTATCGCATCATGACGCGGCTGCATGAGCTTGGCGGCATAAGCGACGGCGATTTCCTGGAGTTCTTGAAATCGCATACCAACGTGGTTTTCCAGCCGACCTTCAACGACCAGCGCTATTCCGGCCTCAATCCCTATGCGATCGGCTTTGCCATGATGCAGGACATCGAGCGCATCGTGACACGGCCGAAGGATGAGGATCGCCAGTGGTTCCCGGAGATTGCAGGCACCGGCGATGCCATGGCGGTGCTGCGCGACCTCTGGGCCAATTATCGCGACGAGAGTTTCGTATCGCAATTTCTGAGCCCGCATCTGATGCGCAAGATGCGGATGTTCCAGCTGACCGACGATCCCGAAGAGGAAGAGGGGTTGAGGGTCGCTGCGATCCATGATGAGCGCGGTTATCGGCGCATCCGCCGGGAGCTGGCGCGGCAGTACGACGTCGGCTGGATCGATCCGCATATCGAGATCGTCGATGTTGACCTAGCGGGCGACAGGAAGCTATTGCTCAGGCACACGGTACTGAATGGGGCGCTGCTTGAGGATATGGACGCCAAGCGCGTGTTGCAGCATCTGGCCGACCTCTGGAGCTACGATGTCCTGATGCAGGAGGTCGACCGTTCCGGCACGGTGCTTCGCGATCATCTGGTCCATCCCCGCGCTTCCGCGCTTGCGGCGTAAACGCCCTCTATTTCGGAGTCTTCCGCCTTACGACGGCTTTTTCGGCCGACGCTGGTGACCGCTCACCTGCACGCCATCCTCGGGCTGAAGTTTGAGGAAGCCGGGTATGCCGAGCAGAGGAATGATTGCCATCAGCAGAAATGCCGTATGGAATTTCTCCGGCGTCAGCGGCGATCCATCCAGCGTGATCAGATCGAGCAGCATGGCGGCGACGGAGATGCCGAAGCTGACACTCAGTTGCTGTAATACACCGCCAAGGCTGGTGGCGCGGCTCAGCTGGGAGGCCGGGGTGTCGGAATAGGAGAGGGTGTTAGACGTCATGAATTGTCCGGCTCGTGCCAGGCCGAAGATGAAGACGTAGATGATGATGAACCAATGCGGCGTGTCCGGCGTGATCAGCGCGAAACCGGCGACGACGACGGCGCCGAATACGGCACTCCATGTCAACATGCGGTCGAAGCCGTAGAGTTTCAGCAGCTTTGCCGAGACCGGCCGCACGGCAAGCGCACTCAGAGCGCTGACGAAGGTCAGGGTGCCTGAGACGATCGGGCTCAGGCCGAAGCCGACTTGCAGCATCAGCGGCAGCA
The DNA here is from genome assembly GCF_014207095.1 of Martinezella lusitana. GTDB lineage: Bacteria > Pseudomonadota > Alphaproteobacteria > Rhizobiales > Rhizobiaceae > Rhizobium > Rhizobium lusitanum_B. The sequence goes on from NZ_JACHBG010000002.1 coordinate 22,549, forward strand.
GGAAGGGAACGCCGTTCAGCCCGACGCGACAGATGCCGCCGGCAAGGGTGCCGATGCGGAAGGTGCGCAGCCTGAACAGTGTGAGATCAACGGCCGGCGATTTCGCCGTCCGCGCATAGCGGATGAAGCCGACCAGCAGCAGGCCGGCGGCGGCGAGAGTGAGGATAATGGCCCAGACTGGAATAGTCGGGCGGCCGATATTCTCGATGCCGTATTGCAGCAGGACGCAGCCGAGGCCGACCATGACGAAGCCGGGGAAATCGAACCTGATGCTCTCGTCGCGCCCGGTGTCTTCGACATAACGCAGCGCCATGGCCATGCCGATCAGGCCGAAGGGCAGGTTCACCCAGAAGATCCAGCGCCAGGAGAGATAGGTGGTCAGGAAACCGCCCAGAACCGGCCCGATCACCGGCCCCATAACGGCTGGGAGAGTCATGTAGGTCATGGCCGTCACAAGCTGGCTGCGCGGAAAGCTGCGAATGAGAATGAGACGCCCGACCGGCGTCATCATCGCGCCACCAAAGCCCTGCAGCGCGCGCGTGGCGATCAGCATCGGCAGGCTGGTTGCCAAACCGCACAGGATCGAGCCGAGCGTGAAGATGAAAAGCGATAGGGCGAAAATGCGACGTGCGCCGAAACGGTCTGCGAACCAGCCACTGACCGGAATGAACATTGCCAGTGTCAGAATATAGGTCGTCACCGCCAGATTCATACGCACCGGCGTCGTGCCGAGGCTCTTGGCGATATCCGGGACAGCAGTGATGAGAATAGTCGAATCGAGCTGCTCCATCAGGAAAGCCACCGCGACGACAGCTGGGATGATGTAGCGCAGGCGGGGGTTGCGTTCGACGGCGAAAGTCTGGCCTTGCGAATAGGGATCTGTCGAATCCATGGAATGTAATGGCTTTCATCGCCTGAGGGGGGCAGGCGTTTCATAATCATAGGATCATTATCCATGACGCAGAGCAACAAAAACCGAAGCGGAAGGGCTTGCGGGGAGCGTTCCGTGCCTGGACCTAGTTGGTCTGGTCTGGAGAGCGCAGCGTCCAGCGCGCCCTGTCGAAAACGATGGCCGTTCGGATCTGCTCCGGCAAGGTTCGTCGCAGCTCCAGCTGAAGATTGAAGCTGTTGTTGCTCTGGAATTCCTTGAAGAAGCTAAGCTTGGCGCCAAAGGCCTGCAGCGTCACGTCCTGCAGCGAGCCGATCGCATCCAGCGCCGTTTGAAAGTCCAGCCAGCGTGTTTCGTTTAGCAGCAGGACTACGGTGTCGACGAAGGTGCTGGCGATGGCCTTGCCGTCGGCATTGTCAGGCATGATGACCTTGATGCGAATGGTATCGAGGTCGCCGTTCGGTTTGCCGCGGGCAATGATGAAGAAGGACGCTGCCTTGGGATCACCGTAGGCGCCCTTCTGGTCGGCGTAGCTGCATTCGGATGTGCCGCCCCCCAGCTCGCTCGACCGCCATTCGCCGACCGACAGGCCGAACGTCACCAGATCGGCGCAAAGCTTCTGCCCGGATATTCTCCAGCTGCGCACAAAGGCGCTCCGCAGCGCGTCGACAGGTTCATCGAACAGATGCGAGATCCTGGCGGGGGATGCCTTGCTGGCAGAGGATACCTTGGCGGCCGTCGGTTTCGGACGCGTCCTGGCGCCGCGAGCAAGACTGTCGGTCGGTGGGGCTGCGGCATTCCCGACCGTCGTATTGGCAGTTGCCGCCGCGGTGGGCGGCCCTTTGCTTTCGGCATTTTGTGGCGGTGCAGGTGCCGGCTGCTGGTCCTGCGCCGGGAACAGGTTGAGGTGATAGCGGCGGTCCAGCGCCCTCAAGTTACGCATGTCGTTGGCAAGCAATGCGGTCGCAAGAATGATCGAGCCGATGACCACAGCCGCAATCCAGAACACAGCCCAGCTTTTCTTGCGAGGTGGCGCCACCGACATGATTGAGATCTACAGCTACTCCCGAGGAAACCCGCCTTGTTGCAACGATCAAATGTTGCACAGCTAGTCCACGCCTACAGCATATGCGTTTATGAACGATTGATCATTCTAATGTTTCTTTGTCAATTCATGATGTTGCTCAGAGCAAAACCAGGAAAAGTGCGCAGCCGTCTTGCGTCCGCAGCAGCGCCAAATAGAGGATGCAGCGGTTCGGAGATTCTGTGAAGAGCAGAACCGTCTAAGCGAAGTAAGCCTTCAGCGCTTTGACTGTCGCTGCATCGGTATGGCGAGCCGATGGTGTCGAGAATCCGAGATCAACCAGGCGCTCGTCGCTCTCCGTCACCGTGACGGCGCCGGAGGAGTGGATCTCACTGATCGGCAGTCGCGGCCACAGCTGGCCGACCGTCGCCAGTGAGACGCCTGCGCCGGGCATGATGGAGAGACGGCTAGCGGCGAGGGTAATCGCCTGCTCCAGCACGGCGACGCCTTCTGCGCCCGTTTTTGCACCGCCCGATGTCAGGATGCGCTCGAACCCGAGCGAGACGGCCATTTCGATCGCTTCTGCAATATCCGGAACGAGATCGAATGCGCGATGCAATGTCTTCCCGAGGCTGCCTGAATGCTCCACCAGTGCAGAGAGCGTGTCGAAGTCCAGCCGCCCGTCGGGCAGCGAGGCGCCGAATACCACGCCCGGCAGGCCGGCGTCGCGGCATGCGTCGATATCGCGTTTCATGACGTCGAGTTCATCGGCCGAATAGATGAAGCTGCCGGCGCGGGGGCGGATCATGGCGTAGGAGGGAACGGGCAGCTCTGCCGCCGCGGCGATCAGCCCGGCGCTCGGGGTGAGGCCTCCGATGGAGAGCGCGCTGCACAACTCGATGCGATCTGCGCCGCCGGCGATGGCGGTCTTGAGGCCGGAAATATCGTCAACGCAGATCTCAAGCAGCATGGTCGTGTTCTCCGACATGTTGCAGTCCCAGCAGGGCGGCGCCGATCAGTCCCGGTTCCAGCTTGCACTGGCTGGGAACCACGACCGGCCGGCCGAATTTGCGTAGGGTGCGATCGCGCACCGCCTCATCCAGCCGTACCAGGAGCGGTTCGACGTTGGAAAGTCCCCCACCGACTGGAACGATGGTGGCGCCGGTTATATTGATCGTCAGAGCAAGCGGCGAGGCAACCAGATCGATCATGACGTCGATGGTGCGCTGCGCCTGCTGATCGCTCTTCAGCCAATGGCCGATGATCTCTTCGCTGGAGAGTTCGACGCCGTGCAGCGTCTTGTGCAGGCGCTCGATGCCCCGTGCGCCGCCGACGGTGTCGACACAGCCCTTCTGGCCGCAGCCGCAGGGATAGGCCGGAATTGCGACGGGCGGATTGCCGGCAAAGGATGCGATAATGGGGCCATGGCCCCATTCGCCCGCAAAGCCGCCGGCGGCATTGACGAGGCGACCATCGGCCACCAGCCCGCCGCCGACACCGGTGCCGAGGATGGCGCCGAAGACGATGCGATGGCCGCGGCCCGCACCGGACATGGCCTCGGCCATGGCGAAGCAATCGGCATCGTTGGCGATCAGCACCGTGTAGCCCAGCTCCCTTTCCAGATCGGCGGCGAGGTGCCGGCCGTGGATGCAGGGTATGTTGGCGCAGGTCAGCGCTTGCGTATCGGGATCCACCACGCCGGCGATGGAGAAGGAAAGGCAGGCCGGCTTCTCTCCCGCCTCAGCGATCACACCGCGCAGGGCTGCTACGAATTCCCCGAAATTATCCTTTGGGGTAGGCCGCCGCGCGAGCGGCACGATGTCGGTCACGGAGCGGGCGATTCCGCCTTTGATGGCGCTACCGCCGATGTCGAAGGAAACGATCATGAATACAGACCTGGAGGAAACATGCGGCACTTGCTCGCACCCTTTGCCGGTCTTTGCAAGGCTATTCCTTGCGGCCATCAACCGCGCGGCAGGGTGATTCTCGCTTCGAAGCCGTCCGATCTTCCCGTGGCGGGCGACAGGAGATCGACGCGGCCGCCGATCTGATTGACGATGCGCTCGACGATGGAAAGGCCGAGACCCGAGCCGGCGGCCTTTGTTTTTCCGCGCCAGAAGCGCTTTTTCAGGCCAGCAAGCTCCTCCTGCGAAAGCATGGCGCCGCCGTTGACCACGCGGACGGTATGGTCATCGACGCGAACGGTCACCTCGTCATCTACCGGTCCGTGAATCAAAGCGTTTTCGATCAGGTTACGTATGACAATGGCGAAGGCATCGATATCGATGTTGCGGATCAGTCTCTCTTTGGTGTCGTCTTCCAACAAAACGCGGCCGGCGGTACCAGTGTCGCGATCGTAGTCGCCGATCACGGTTTCGATGATGTCGACCAGGTCGATCGGTTTTTCACCGGTACCGATGCCCGCCTGGGCGCGGGAGAGCTGCAGCAGTTTTTCAGCCAGACGGCCGAGATTGGAGAGCGACGTTTCGATGCGGGCGGCGCGTTCGGCCTGTGGCCCCGGCGGCAGCTCGGCAAGCAGGCGCTGGGTCTGCGCCAGCGCGCCGGCAATCGGCGTGCGCAGCTCATGAGCGCTGTTGGCGGAGAATTCCCGCTCGGCTTCGAGGGCCAGCCGCAGGCGATCGAGCAGCAGATTGACGGAACGAGCGATCGGTTGAAGCTCGAGCGGCAGGGTTTCGCTGTCCAGTGGCATCATATTGCCGCCGTCCTTGGTGGCGATTTGCGATCGCAGGCGATCGATCGGGCGCAGTGAACGGCCGACGACGAGGCCAATGGCGATGATGCTGGCTGGGATAAGCGCCAGCAGCGGCCAGAGCAGGGCGACGCCGCTTTCGCGGGATGCCTCCCGCCGGTTCTTGAAGGCGTCGGCGACATGCAGGAAGATCGTGCCGTCGGCCGACGATTCCGTATAGATCCGGTATCGCGGCGTGTTGTGGAAGCCGATTTCCAGCGGCACTTCGTAGGCGGTCGGCGGGGCGTCGTGCGAGTGCAGGATCACCTTGCCGTTGGCGTCGAGCACCTGATAGGTGAGATATTCGCGATTCAGCCCCTTGTTGAGCTGTTCGAGACTCTGAGGATCGCCCGAATGATCGCGATTGGCCAGATCGTCGAGCACCAAGGGGAGCAATCGCTCCGCGGTTTCCTGCAGCGCGCCGTCGAAGGTCTCGGAGAGTTCCTTGTTGACGACATAGACGCCGATGCCGACCGCGACCAGCCAGAAAAGCACGACGGTGCCGGTGAGCGCGGCGATCAGACGCCAGGTGATGCTCGCGCGGCTCGGCTCCTTGCGATCCGTCATCGATCACCCAGGCTGTAGCCCACGCCTCTGGCCGTCCGGATTCGATCCCTACCGATCTTCTTTCTCAGTCGGCTGACATAGACTTCGACCGTGTTGCTCTCGATTTCGGAGCCGAAGGCATAGAGCGCCTCCTCGATCTTGTCTTTCGATACGATAGCGCCCGGTCGTGCGACGAGCAGATCCAGAACGGCCCATTCGCGGCCCGTCAGGATAATGTTCTTGCCCTCGAGCCGAACCAGCCGCTGCGGCTGATCGATCTCAAGGTCGGCAAAGCGAATAGTCGGCTGCGGGCTGCCCGTGTATCGGCGGGCCACCGCCAGAATGCGAGCGGTGAGCTCGCCGAGATTGAAGGGTTTTACGAGGTAATCGTCGGCGCCGCTGTTCAGCCCCTCGATACGATCCGAGATTTGATCGCGGGCCGTGAGGATGATGACCGGAGTCTCGTCGGGCTTGCGGCGCAGGCGCTTGAGAAACTCGATGCCGCTGCCGTCCGGAAGCTGCAGATCCAGCAACACCAGGCCATAGTTGACGGCGCTGGTCACTTCGTCGGCATCGGCCAGGTTTTTTACCCAATCCACGGCATGGGTCCCTGCCGCGATATGATCGCGAACAGCGCTGCCGATCGTATCATCGTCTTCCACAAGAAGAATCCGCACCGCTATCCTCTCAACCGTTGACTGCGCGTCAGTTAATGCCGACGAACCTATCGGGTCAATAACGGCCAAAATAGGCCTTGTGGAGATATGCGTTTCAAGGCGACGCGCCTTCGCGGAAAACGCGCCCGGCGCCTATGGACAGACAGGAACGCCGTGGTTACTTCTTTGCCTCCGGAACGAAGCGGCCAGGAGATTGCCGCAACAAGCCATTGGAGGTTGTTCGGTCATGCTGAAGGGAATTTCGCCGCTGTTGAATGCGGATGTGCTTTATGCGCTGAAATCGATGGGACATGGCGACATGCTCGTCGTGGTCGACACGAATTTTCCGGCCGAAGCGATTGCGAGCCAGACGGTTCTCGGCGAGCTGCTGCGCATCGACAATGTGCCGGCGGCTGACGCCGTTTCTGCCATTTTGTCGTTGATGCCTCTCGATACTTTCATCGATGACGCGGCGACGCGTATGGAAGTCGTTGGTGCGCCGGACGAGCTGCCGCAGGTGCAGCGAGAGGTGCAGGCGGTGATCGACAAGGCCGAAGGCAAGCACTGGCCGCTGTCGCCGGTCGAACGCTTCGCTTTCTACGAGCGTGCCAAGGATGCTTTTTGCATCATCCAGACCGGCGAGCGCCGTTTCTACGGCTGTTTCACCTTGACCAAGGGTGTCATCCCACCGGAAACTGAATAATCCGATCGTCGGACGAAAGCGCTGTTTCGATAAAGGAATGCAATGGCGAAGAAGCTGGATTCCCAAGGGCGGCTCGATGATGCGGCGCGCGCCGGTTGGCTCTATTATGTCGCCGGGCGCACGCAGGACGAGATCGCGGCTGCTATGGGAATCTCTCGCCAGTCGGCGCAGCGGCTGGTGTCGCTGGCCGTTGCCGAGCGGCTGATCAAGGTTCGGCTGGATCATCCGATCGCCGCCTGCCTGGAATATGCTGCGGCGCTGAAACGGAAATTCGATCTCAAGCATGTCGAAGTTGTGCCGAGCGATCCCGACGGGGCATCCTCGACGGTCGGCATTGCCCAGGCGGGTGCCGCCGAAATCGAACGCTGGCTGAAGCGCAGCGATCCGATCGTGGTGGCGATCGGCACGGGCCGCACGCTGAAGGCTGCGGTCGACCAGCTGCCGGCGATCGAATGTCTGCAGCACCGCGTGGTGTCGCTGACCGGCAATATCGGCCCGGACGGTTCGGCTGCCTACTACAACGTCATCTTCAGCATGGCCGATGTCGTCAAGGCGCGGCATTTCCCGATGCCGCTGCCCGTGCTGGTGTCTTCGGCGGAAGAACGCGAACTGCTGCATGCGCAGGCACTGGTCCGCTCGACGCTCGATATCAGCGCCCAGGCTGACGTGACCTTTGTCGGTATCGGTGAAATGGGCATCGAAGCGCCGCTCTGTCTCGACGGCTTTCTCGAGAGAGACGAGATGCTTGCGTTGATGCAGCGCGGTGCTGCCGGCGAGATCTGCGGCTGGGTCTTCGATGGTGAGGGCAAGCTCATACCAGACGACGTCAACGAGCGCGTGGCAAGCGCGCCGATCCCGTCGCGCGATACGTCTTCCGTCATCGGAATCGCCAAGGGAAAACGCAAGTTCGAGGCGATCAAGGCAGCGGTCACCGGCCGCCAAATCAATGGTTTGATCACCGACGAGGCAGTTGCTGAGTTTTTGCTCAGGAATTGAGCAAAAAATTTAATCCGTAAAAACAAAATGATAGGTTGCTTGCTCGGCAATGCAGCAACGAATTCGCATTGACATTTTGTCGCAATGAGTGAGTAATTGCTCACGAGCAAAGCGAATGCTCATTTTAGTCTTCTGGGAGGAAGATATGAAATTGAAAACTTTACTGCTGAGCGCCTGCTCGGCGCTGATGTTTGCCGGCTTGGCGTCCGCTGAAACCCTGACGATTGCGACAGTCAACAACGGCGACATGGTTCGTATGCAGAAGCTTACGGACGACTTCAAAGCCAAGAACCCCGGTATCGATCTGCAATGGGTTACGCTTGAAGAAAACGTATTGCGCCAGAAGGTTACGACCGACATCGCTACCAAGGCCGGCCAGTACGACGTACTGACCATCGGCACCTACGAGGTGCCGATCTGGAGCAAACTCGGCTGGCTCGCATCGCTCGACAAGCTTTCCGCCGACAAGGACTACGACGTGAATGACCTTCTCCCGGCCATTCGCAGCGGTCTGACCACTGACGGCAAGCTCTACGCGGCACCGTTCTACGGCGAAAGCTCGATGGTGATGTACCGCAAGGACCTGTTCGACAAGGCCGGCCTGAAGATGCCGGACGCGCCGACCTGGGACTTCGTTGCCGATGCGGCCCGCAAGATCACCGACAAGGACCATGAAGTCTACGGCATCTGCCTTCGCGGCAAGGCAGGCTGGGGCGAAAACATGGCGTTCCTGACGGCGATGTCGAACTCGTTCGGCGCTCGCTGGTTCGATGAGAAATGGAAGGCACAGTTCGACCAGCCGGAATGGAAGGCGACGCTCGACTTCTACGTCAAGCTGATGAAGGACGCCGGCCCTCCGGGTGCTTCTTCCAACGGCTTCAATGAAAACCTGGCTCTGTTCCAGTCCGGCAAGTGCGGAATGTGGATCGACGCAACGGTTGCCGCTTCCTTCGTCTCCGATCCGAAGGAATCCAAGGTCGCCGATAAGGTCGGCTTTGCTCTGGCTCCGGACAAGGGTTTGGGCAAGCGCGGCAACTGGCTCTGGGCATGGAACCTCGCCATCCCGGCTTCGTCGAAGAAGACCGAAGCTGCGGAGAAGTTCATCTCCTGGGCAACCAGCAAGGAATACACCAACCTGGTCGCCCAGAAGGAAGGCTGGCTGAACGCACCTCCCGGCACCCGTACGTCGCTCTACGCGAGCGCGGACTACCAGAAGGCAGCGGCTTTCGCCAAGATGACGCTCGACTCGATCAACTCGGCTGATCCGACGCACCCGACCGTGAAGCCTGTTCCCTATGTCGGCGTCCAGTTCGTCGCTATCCCTGAATTCCAGGGTATCGGCACGGCTGTCGGTCAGCAGTTCTCGGCCGCTCTTGCCGGTCAGATCTCTGTCGATCAGGCTCTGAAGGCTGCACAGCAGCTGACGGAACGCGAAATGAAGAAGGCCGGCTACCCGAAGTAAGGGCCTTTGAAACTACGGAAAGCGGCACACCTCTCGAGTGCTGCTTTCCCCTAGGCCGCCGAGCGCCCGAATTGCCCTTGGCGGCCCTTTTCGTTTCAGCCGGTCCGCGGCCAACTCCCCCTGTTCAAAGATAGGTCGGTACTTGCCATGGCAACGTTGCACACTCGTTCTACTGCCCGCGTCATGATGGCGCCTTCGGTTCTGCTTCTCTTTGCGTGGATGATCGTCCCGCTCGTGATGACGATCTATTTCTCGACGCTGAACTACAATCTGCTGAACCCCGGCACGCATGATTTCCTCGGGTTTCTCAACTACGAATACTTCGTCACCGATCCCGCCTTCATCAGCTCTTTGTTCGTGACGTTGCTGCTCGTCGGCGGTGCATTGCTGATCACCGTCATCGGCGGCATTGCGCTGGCACTCCTTCTTGATCAGCCGATCTTCGGCCAGGGCATCGTGCGCATGCTGGTGCTTGCGCCCTTCTTCGTGATGCCGACGGTCGCGGCCCTTATCTGGAAGCACATGTTCATGAACCCGGTGAACGGGCTCCTGGCACATCTCTTCCGGTTCTTCGGGCTTGATCCGCTGACCTGGCTGGAGACGGTTCCGCTGCTGTCGATCATCATCATCGTCGCCTGGCAATGGCTGCCCTTCGCCACCCTCATCCTGCTGACGGCCCTGCAGTCGCTCGACGAGGAGCAGAAGGAAGCTGCCGAAATGGACGGCGCCGGCCCGGTTTCGAAGTTCATCTACATCATCCTGCCGCATCTGGCCCGCGCCATTACCGTCGTGATCCTGATCGAGACGATCTTCCTGCTCTCCGCCTTCGCCGAAATCCTCGTCACCACCAATGGCGGTCCGGGCACGGCGACGACGAACCTGACTTATCTCGTCTATTCGCAGATCGTTCTGTCGCAGGACGTCGGCGGCGCATCGGCAGGCGGCATCATCGCCGTCATCCTTGCCAATATCGTCGCGATCTTCCTGATGCGCGCAGTCGGCAAGAATCTGGAGGCTTGAGATGGCACGCAAAATCACCACGCAACGCAAGATCGTCGTATCGATCGCCGCCTGGATCGTGGCAATCCTCATCTTCTTCCCGATCCTGTGGACGATCCTGACGAGCTTCAAGACCGAGGGCGACGCCATCGCCTCGCCGCCGCAGTTCCTCTTCTTCCACTGGACGCTGCAGAATTATTTCGAGGTGCAGTCGCGCTCGGATTATTTCCTCCACTTCGGCAACTCGGTCATCATCGCCTTCGGTTCCACGATCCTTGGTTTGCTCGTCGCCGTTCCCGCCGCCTGGGCCATGGCCTTCTCGCCGACCAAGCGCACGAAGGATGTCTTGATGTGGATGCTGTCCACCAAGATGATGCCGCCGGTCGGCGCCTTCATCCCGATCTACCTGTTGTTCCAGGGTTTCGGCCTTTTGAACAACCAGTTCGCCAGCCGCGTCGGCATGGTCGTCGTGCTGATGCTCATCAACCTGCCGATTATCGTCTGGATGCTCTACACCTACTTCAAGGAAATCCCCGGCGAGATCCTTGAAGCGGCCCGCATGGACGGCGCGACGCTTGCCAAGGAGATCATCTATGTCCTGACGCCGATGGCGATCCCCGGCCTTGCCTCGACGATGTTGCTCAACATCATCCTCGCCTGGAACGAGGCCTTTTGGACGCTCAACCTGTCGGCTGTCGACGCCGCACCGCTGAGTACCTTCATCGCCTCCTATTCCAGCCCGGAGGGCCTGTTCTATGCCAAGCTTTCGGCGGCATCGACCATGGCGATCGCTCCGATCCTGATCCTCGGCTGGTTCAGCCAGAAACAACTCGTTCGCGGCCTGACCTTCGGCGCGGTTAAATAAGGAAGACAAGCATGGGTAGCATTGTTCTCAGACAAGTTTCCAAGGTCTTCGGCGAAGCCAAGGTCATCCCTTCCATCGATCTCGAGATCGATAATGGCGAGTTCGTGGTGTTCGTCGGCCCGTCAGGCTGTGGCAAGTCCACGCTGCTGCGCCTGATCGCCGGCCTCGAAGACGTCTCCGGCGGCCAGATCATGATCGACGGCAAGGACGGCACCAATCTAAAGCCGTCCGACCGCGGTCTCGCCATGGTGTTCCAGTCCTACGCGCTCTATCCGCATATGAGCGTTCGCAGGAACATCGCCTTTCCGCTGAAGATGGCGAACATGCCGCAGGCGGAGATCGACAAGAAAGTCGCCGATGCCGCGCGCGTCCTGAATCTCACGGATTATCTGGAGCGCAAGCCGCGCCAGCTTTCCGGCGGCCAGCGCCAGCGCGTCGCCATCGGCCGCGCCATCGTGCGCCAGCCGGCGGCCTTCCTCTTCGATGAGCCTTTGTCGAATCTGGATGCCGCGTTACGCGTCAACATGCGCCTCGAGATCAGCGAGCTGCACCAGCAGCTGAAGACGACGATGATCTACGTGACGCACGATCAGGTCGAGGCCATGACCATGGCCGACAAGATCGTGGTGCTCAATCGCGGCAATATCGAGCAGGTCGGCTCGCCGCTGGAACTCTATCGCAGCCCGCGCAATCTCTTCGTCGCCGGTTTCATCGGCTCGCCGAAGATGAATTTCGTCAAGGGTGCCTTAGCTCAGACGCTCGGCGCCGACACGATCGGCGTGCGGCCGGAGCATGTGCTGCTGTCGACCACCTCCGGCGACTGGCAGGGCAGGGTGCTGGTTGCAGAACATCTCGGCTCCGACACTTTCCTGCACATCGACGTCGACGGGATCGGCACGGTGACGGCGCGCGGCTCGGGTGATTTCCCGGCGAGGGCCGGCGACACCGTCTACCTGACGCCGGACAAGACGCATATTCACCGGTTCAATGCCGAAGGGCTTTCGATCTGAGCCAAAAGCCAAGGCCCTACGCGTCTATCGCGCGCGCCAACGCATTTTTGCCGTTCCGCATCCATCGATCTCGCTGGGCGGGCGGGCATACCAGCCGGCGCTGTCTTTCGAGGACGCCCGGAGCCAGAGACCTTTCAGAAGGACTAGAGACATGACGTGCAAATTATCGCTCGCAACTCTCCAGCAGGCGGCTGCAAAGGCGGTCATTCCTACTTACGATCCGAAGTCGCTTTCGGCTGGTATCGTGCATTTCGGTGTCGGTAATTTCCATCGCGCCCATCAGGCCGTTTATCTCGACGATCTTTTCAATGCCGGCGAGGCGCATGACTGGGCGATCATTGGCGCCGGCGTGCTGCCTTCGGATGCGGCGATGCGGGAAAAGCTTGCAGCGCAGGACTTTCTGACGACGGTGGTCGAGCAGGACAATAATCGCACGGCTGCCCGCGTGACAGCGCCGATGATCGACATTCTGCCGGTCGGCGATGCCAAGGCCATCATTGCGAAGCTCGCTGATCCGGCGATCCGTATCGTCTCGATGACGATCACCGAGGGCGGCTATTTCATCGACGCCTCGGGCAAGTTCAATCCCGCTCATCCGGCGATCGTTGCCGACGGGCAGAACCCGGATGCGCCGAAAACCGTGTTCGGCTTGATCGTTGCCGGTCTCAAGGCGCGCCGCGCCGCTGGCCTGCAACCCTTCACCGTCATGTCCTGCGACAACATTCCCCACAATGGCGGCGTCACCAAAGCTGCCGTCGTTGGCACGGCCCGGCTTTCCGACCCGGCTTTTGCAGATTGGATTGCCGCAAATGTTGCTTTCCCGAATGGCATGGTCGACCGCATCACACCGGCAACGGGTGCACGCGAGATCGATCTCCTGAAGCAAGCCTTCGATATCGAAGACAATTGGCCCGTCTATTGCGAAGAATTCAAGCAGTGGGTGCTGGAAGACAATTTCCCGGCGGGACGCCCGGCACTTGAAAAGGTCGGCGTGACTTTCGTGCCCGACGTAACGCCCTATGAGCACATGAAGATCCGCATTCTCAACGGCGGCCACGCGGCGATCGCCTATCCGGCAGCGCTGATGGATATCCATTTCGTGCATGAGGCCATGGAGGAGCCGCTGATCCGCGCCTTCCTTGCCAAGCTCGAAAACGATGAGATCATCCCCGTCATCCCGCCGGTGCCGAACACCGTGCTTGCCGATTACTTCAAGCTGATCGAACGGCGCTTCGCCAATCCGAAGATCGCCGACACCATCCCGCGCCTGGCGCAGGACGGCTCGAACCGTCAGCCGAAGTTCATTCTGCCGTCCACGGCCGATCGTCTCCGCCGCGGTGAGGATATTGTCGGCCTCGCGCTCGTCTCCGCGCTCTGGTGCCGTTATTTCGCCGGCAAGAGCGACAGCGGCAAGGACATCGTCTTTAACGACGCCAGCGCCGATCGGCTGCATGAGGCTGCGCTCAAGGCGAAGGACGATCCGGCGGCTTTCCTTGTCTTCGACGATATTTTTGGTGATGTCGCCAAGTCCGATCTCTTCCGCAAGCGCTTCGCGCATGCACTGAAAACGCTGTGGGAAAAGGGTACCCGCGTCACCCTGCAGCTATACTTGGATAACAAACTCGCGGAATAATTTTCAAACGGCCGGAATTCTCCTGTTCCGGCCGTTTTCCATTATTAAGCCTGTGTATCGTATGGGCGAGACGGCAACAGAATTCAGGTTGGACCTACGATGACCGATGCGGAGAAGGGGCTCGTAATCTTCGATTGCGACGGCGTACTTGTGGACAGCGAACCGCTGTCAGTCAGTGTGCTCATCCAGGCGATGCACGATATCGGCGTGGATATGACCGAAGAGGATGTCTACAGCCGCTTCCTCGGCAAGAGCCTGGCGACGCTCGTCGACACGATGCAGACAGAGTTTGATGTCTTCATCGATCAGGCGTTTCTGGATGGGGTGCGCAATAATCTCTATGAGCGCTTCAAGCATGAGTTGAAGCCGACGGACGGCATTGCTGCGACGCTGGACGCGCTGCCGCTTCCACGCTGCGTCGCGTCCTCAAGTCAGCTGGAGCGCATCCGTCTTTCGCTTGGCGTCACCGGCCTTCTGGACAGGCTGGAGCCGAATATTTTCAGCGCCAGCATGGTCAAGCGCGGCAAGCCGGCGCCGGATCTCTTCCTCTATGCCGCCGAAAAAATGGGTGTGCCGCCGAAAGATTGCATCGTCGTGGAAGACAGCCCGGCCGGCATCACGGCGGCTCGGGCGGCTGGCATGACGGTTTTCGCCTTCACCGGCGGTTCCCATGCCCATTCGCCGAGCTATCGGGCGGAGCTGGAACAGCTTTCGCCGGAAGTCGTGTTTGACGCGATGCCGGAATTGTTACAACTTGTCCGCAACACGAGATAAGTGGTCGGGACCTCTTTTGCATGCGTGATCACGTGGTTGCGGTCGATATCGGCACAGGCAGCGCGCGCGCCGGTGTCTTCACGGCGAGCGGCTCACTGCTGGCAAAAAGCGAACATCCGATCCTGATGCATCGCCCGCGTGAGAACCACGCCGAGCATGATTCCGAAGATATATGGGCAGCCGTTTGCACCGCCGTTCGCGGTGCGGTGAAGGCTGCGGGCATCGATGCCTCCGTCATCGGCGCGATCGGCTTCGATGCAACCTGCTCGCTGGTCGTGCGTGACAGGGAAGGGAGACAGCTGACGGTTTCCACCGGCAGAGAGAGCCGGTTCGATACCATCGTCTGGCTCGATCATCGGGCGCTTGCCGAAGCCGATTACTGCACGGCGACCAAGCATGCGGTTCTCGAATATTCCGGCGAGTTCATGTCGCCGGAAATGGAAATGCCGAAGCTGATGTGGCTGAAGGAGAACCTGCCGGAAAGCTGGGCTGAGGCGGGTTATTTCTTCGATCTTGCCGATTTCATGACGTGGAAGGCGAGCGGCTCTGTTGCTCGATCGCGCTCGACGCTGGTGGCGAAATGGAACTATCTCGCCCACCGCGAGCAGGGCTGGCAGGCTGATTTTCTCAACGTGATCGGCCTTGGCGATCTGCGCGAGCGCGGCAGCCTGCCTGAAGAGAGCGTCGCCGTCGGCAAGAGCATCGGCACGCTGACGGCTGAAGCAGCAGCAGCGCTTGGCCTCGACCCCGCCTGTCATGTCGGCGCCGGCATGATCGATGCCTATGCCGGCGCGCTTGGCGCGCTTGCCGGCCATGCCGGTGATGTCGCCGCGCTGGAGCATCAACTGGCGCTGATCGCGGGAACATCGAGCTGCGTCGTTTCCTTTGCGCGCGAACGCAAGCGTAGCACCGGCATGTGGGGACCTTACTATGAGGCCGTCTTCCCGGGCATGTGGCTTGCCGAGGCCGGACAGTCGGCCACGGGTGCGCTCCTCGACCATATCGTCAGCATGCATGCGGCCGGCGGCCCGCCGACGGCGGTGCTGCACGACCGTATCGTCCGGCGCATCGCGGAACTCAGGCTTGTCGAGGGTGATGCTCTTGGCGGGCGCATCCATGTGCTGCCCGATTTTCACGGCAACCGCTCGCCGCTCGCCGACCCGCACGCTCTTGGCGTTATCAGCGGCATGACGCTGGACTCCTCCTTCGATGGTCTCTGCCGGCTCTATTGGCGCACCAGTGTCGGCATTGCGCTCGGCATCCGCCACATCCTGGAGCGGATGCGGGACTATGGCTACGTACTCGACACGCTGCATGTTGCCGGCGGCCATGTGAAGAACTCGGTGCTGATGGAGCTTTATTCCGATGTGACCGGCTGCAAGGTCGTGATGCCGAAGATGAACGAGACGGTGCTTCTCGGCACGGCCATTGCCGCTTCCGTCGCCTGCGGCATCCACGAAAACCTGGGTGTTGCTGGGGCTGCGATGTATCCCGGTGGTCTTGAACGGCTGCCGGATGCGGGCAGGAAGGCGCTCTACGATCGTGATTATCGGCGCTTTCTGGCCATGTATCGGCATCGTGCCGAACTGGACGCCATGGAATAGGCGTTTGCCCTGTATCGGCTATCGCAGCGGTGCGGGAGCGAACATCGCCTGCAATTCTTCGATCCGGCGAATCCTGTTCCTGGCTGCCTCGCCGGCGGCCTGCGTGACGGCCAATGAGATCAGCTCGAGCAATGCCATCATCCCCGAAAGGCTATCGTTGCTGTTGGCGCGTTGCGGTGGCAAAGACAGCGTGATGTTGGCGAATTCATGCGCCCATTCCGTAAACTGACCGGTTGCCAGAAGAACCTTGTGTCCGGCGCGGCGGGCCGTGCGCGCCAGCAACCGCGAGGCGACGAAGCGCGGTGAATCGATGATGATAGTGAGGTTGTTTTCCGATTGTGCGCCAAACATCTGTATATAGCTGCCATTGGCGCCATCGAGGAAGAGGACGTGATCGCGCGCGAGCGTCAGCCGGTCGCAGAAGTGGTGCCCGAGCCCTGCAAGGCCGGGATGGGCGGCGATGAAGACGTTGGCGGAAGACAGGATCGTCGAGACCGCTTCGTGCCATTGCGGTTGATTGGCGAGATTGTAGATATGCTGCAGTATCTCGACCTGTTCGACGATCTGTGCCGCCAAAGGGCGGCTCTCGCCGGCGTCCTTCTGAAGCCGTTCGAGGATATTAGGCAATTGCAACCCAACCGGAGGTGCATTTTCCTTCAGGTGCACCTTGATGCCGTCCAGGCCATGATAGCCGAGGGAGCGCAGGAAGCGTCCCACCGTCATGGGGCTCAACTCCAACCTGTCGGCGACGGAGGAGGCGGTTTCAAACGGCAGCTCATTCAGATGTTCTGAGAAATACTTTGCAATACGCCGCTCGGCCGGCGTGCCAACCTTAATATATTCTCTGAGTTTCTGGCCAAGGTCTTCCAAATTTGCGCCCCCCTGACGGTCCTTCTGATGTTCGAGTGCACCAATTGGTGGAACAATCGGGTACACAAAACTCATAAGGCCGCCGTTGTTGTTTTGGTTGTTGTTAGCAGCAAGGCTTATAAAATATATTAGGCTGAACTTTATTACAATCACGCAATTTTTTAATTGAGCATACTCGCATATCTTTTGGGGATATTGATATCGGCGCGATCGCTCCCTAGGTGTCGGATTATCCGCCACGAGAGCTCGACCGCATGATCGTCCTTGCTGCCCGCCTTGCTTTTGAAAATCTTTTTGCGCCCGAAACGCGTAGTGTTTTCTGGAAGGTTCTCGGCCTGACATTGCTGGCGCTCGCCATAGTCTGGTTCGCCCTGCGTGGCGCATTCAATTCCTTCGTCTTGCCCTGGCTGCAAAGTTTCATGCCGGCCACGGCAGACTGGACGGGCTGGCTTACGCTCTTCCTCGCCATTTTCGCGGGTATTGCATTGGCATTGGCGATGGCGCTGCTGATATCGCCGGTCACGGCGCTGGTTGCCGGCCTGTTTCTCGACGATGTCGCTGACGTGGTGGAAAAGCGCGACTATCCCTCCGATGCGCCGGGAACGGCGATGCCGATCGCTGCAGCTATGAAAAGCTCCCTGCAGTTTCTCGGCGTCGTCATCGTCGGCAATATCGTGGCGCTGTTCCTGCTGTTCATACCGGGCGTCAATCTGATCGCCTTCTTCCTGGTGAACGGCTATCTGCTCGGCCGGGAATTCTTCGAATTCGCCGCCATGCGCTTCCGCTCGCCGGATGAAGCGCGGGAGTTTCGGGTCAAACACGCCCTTACGGTCTTTCTGGCTGGTTTGGTGATTGCTGCCTTCCTCGCCATTCCGCTGCTCAATCTGCTGACGCCACTCTTTGCCGCCGGGATGATGGTGCATCTGCACAAGCTGATTTCGCGGCGGGAGAGCGGGTTGCAGGCCCAAGCCTCCTAGCTTGAGGTGTTCGCCCCGACGATCTGCGCCGGCAGTTCGACCAGCGGCGCGGGTATGTCCCAGGTCTTTTCCGGCGAGCGACAGATGTCGGCGATGACGCAGCGCTCGCATTCCGGCTTGCGCGCCTTGCAGCAGTAGCGCCCGTGCAGGATCAGCCAGTGGTGAGCATGGTAGAGGTATTCATCGGGGACGATCTTCATCAGCCGCTGCTCGACTTCGTCGGGCGTTTTGCCGGGGGCCAGCAGTAGCCGGTTGGCAATGCGGAATATATGCGTATCGACGGCCATCGTCGCCTGACCGAAAGCCATGGACAGCACGACGTTCGCGGTTTTGCGGCCGACACCCGGCAGGGTCACGAGTTCTTCGCGGGTCCGCGGCACCTCGCCGCCGAAATCGGTGATCAGCTTTTCCGAAAGCGCCACGACATTCTTTGCCTTGTTGCGGTAGAGGCCGATCGTCTTGATGTACTCGCGTATGCGCTCCTCGCCTAGATCGAGCATCTTCTGCGGCGTATCGGCAACGGCGAAGAGGGCGCGGGTCGCCTTGTTGACACCGGCGTCGGTCGCCTGCGCCGAAAGCGCTACGGCGACGACGAGCGTGAAGGGATTGACGTGCTCAAGCTCGCCCTTCGGTTCCGGCCGCTGGATGGAAAAGCGGCGGAAGATTTCTTCCAGGTCTGCCTTGGAATAGAGGCTTTTTGCCGCCGGCTTGCGGCCTGCGGTCGCATTTGACTTTTTCGCGATTTGGGCGCTGGATTTGATCTTGGGATTTGCCATGAACGACCTATACTCAAGTCCTATGACGGAACGCAACGCCGATACGGCAGCAGACGGCAACAGGCCGGTTTTTGCCGCCGAATTGTTTCCCCATCGCTCGCTGCCGCGAAAGGGGTTCAGGATCATGCTGGCCTTGGCTGGTGCCGTCTGCTTCTTCTACAGTGTTCTCTTCGTCACGCGTGGCGCCTGGCCGATCGGGATCTTCTTTGGCGCAGACTTCCTGTTGCTCTACGGCGCCTTCTGGCTGAACTACCGCTCCGGGCGGGTGTGGGAAGAAGTGACCGTGTCGCGCACCAATGTTTCGATCCGCAAATTCTCGCCGACCGGGCGGATGGTGGCACATGATTTCAATCCGTTCTGGACGCGGTTCCTGGTTCGCCGTCATCCCGAGATCGGGGTTGTCTCTATGCATGTCCGCGACAGAAGCCACGATACCGATGTAGGTTCATTCCTCAATCCTGAGGACCGCGAGAGCTTTGCCCAAGCCTTCAAGCGCGCATTGGCGACCGTTACGCAACGGATATGACCGGCTTGCCCAAATCAACGGCATTGCGTTTTCGCAAGGAGACCGCTTGCGCAAGAAACGGGTGGTTTTAGCCCTCTTGCCGTGGTTTTCTCCTTTCCAAGGAGAAAAATTATGAATGCGATTGCACAGCTGAAGAAAGACATCACCCCGGCAGGTCAGGACTACGAGACCGTGCGGGAGGTCATCGAGCTCATCACCGAGGAGTATCGCGACCAGCCGTCGCTGGAGATGCTTGCCGAAAGGCTCGGCCAGTCGCCGACCCAATTGCAGAAGACGTTCACGCGCTGGGCCGGACTGTCGCCCAAAGCTTTCCTTCAGGCCGTTACGCTCGATCACGCCAAGCGGCTTCTGCGCAAGGAGGATATGCCGCTTCTGGAGACGTCCTTCGAGGTTGGTCTTTCCGGTCCGAGCCGGTTGCACGATCTTTTTGTGACGCACGAGGCGATGTCTCCCGGCGAATGGAAGGCGAGGGGCAACGGCCTTGTGATGCGCTATGCCTTTCACATCTCGCCCTTCGGCCTCGCCCTGATCATGGTCACGGATCGCGGTCTTGCCGGCCTGGCCTTTAGCGATTCCGGCAATGAGAAGGCCTGTCTCGCCGATATGACCTGCCGCTGGCCCAATGCCGAGTTCATCGAGGATCCGCATGCGACCGCGCCTTACGCGGCGCGCATCTTCGAACGCTCGAACTGGTCGAGCGACCAGCCGCTGCGCGTGGTGCTGATCGGCTCGGATTTCCAGCTTCGCGTTTGGGAAAGCCTGTTGAAGATCCCGATGGGTCGGGCCGTCACCTATTCCGACATCGCCAAGGATATCGGCCAGCCGACCGCGATGCGGGCGGTGGGTGCAGCCGTCGGCCGCAACCCGATTTCCTTCGTCGTGCCGTGCCATCGTGCGCTCGGCAAGAACGGTCAGCTCACGGGTTATCATTGGGGGCTGACGCGCAAGCGGGCGATGCTGGGTTGGGAATCGGGGGATGCTTGAGGGATTGCATTCGAAAGTTCAGCGGACTCGGGGATTCTGATAGCCCACCCTCAAGCCGCCTTCGCCATCGCCATCTGCAGCAGCGCCTTGGCGGCGCTTTCATCCGTGATCAGCGTGTTGCAGCCGATGCGCTTGATCGTGGCATTGATCGCCTGAGCCCGGTGTGCGCCGCCGGAGGAGATCACGATGTGCTTTGCCTTTTTCAACGTGTCGAGATCGACAGACATGACCCGCTTGTTGATCGGGTGATCAACGGAATTGCCCTCGGCGTCGAGGAAGTTGAACATGGTATCGCAGACGCAGCCCATTTCGATCAGCTCTTCCAGCTCGCGCTTCGAGATGAAGCCTTCCGACAATGAGGTCGATTGCGGGCCGATGTCGCCGCAGCTGACGATGGCGAGGTCCAGATTTTCCGCCAGCCTGTAAATAGCCTCAAGGCCGCATTTCTCGATGAGATTGCGCTTGGTTTCGACGGAGTCGACGAGCAGCGGTGCCAGGAACATATAGCATTCCGCGCCGAGCTGGCTTGCCAGGCGCCATGTATAATCGATCGGGTTGGTCTGATGGACGGCGACGATGCCGCCGAGCAGCGAAACCACCTTGCAATTGTCACGGCGGGTCGGACGGAAGCTCGCCAGCGAGGCTGTCATCGTCCGGCCCCAGCCGACGCCGATCGTATAGTTATCGGGGATGGCTTCCGTCAGGAACTGGCCGAGTGCCAGGCCGACGCTCTTTGCCTGGGCATTGACGTCGCTGCCTGCAGGCTCGGGAACGACGATGGCCTCATCGAGCCCATAGGTGCGTTCGAGTTTGATTGCCAGTTCGACGCAGTCGTCGATGCCCTCCGTGATCCAGATCTGCACCTCGCTGCGGCGCATGGCCTCATCCAGCAGACGAATGACCGTCGTGCGGCTGATGCCGAGCTGTTCTGCAACGTCCTTCTGCGTCAGGCCCTGATTGTAGTAGAGCCACGCGGCGCGAAGCCTCAGCGACGAGGTTTCCGAATAGGCGGTGTGCGTCCCGCGTCTCAGTTTGGCCACAGGTCCTCCGGCAAGATTGTCGCATGCGCCTTTTAGGGTCATGATCACCCCGGAGAATGAAACGGGGCGATGTTAGATGACGGGAGCAGGCGAGGTCGGCTCTTCTGTCGCCGATATTCTATGACATGAAACTTATGTCAATTGAATTGCACAAATGTCCTTGACTTTTCATTGTGAGATTGCTGATAGTCGGTGCTGAGGAATTCGGTCTTGTCCAATCGAGGAGGACAATGTGCGAGTGTTGCTCCGAGCAGATGCCAAGCCGGACAGGGGTTCACATAGGGCGCCCCGTGCCGGTGAAAAGCCTGTTTCCGGAGGGTTGTTTCTTCACCGCTCGGCCGTTCACCGGAAATGGAACTTTCGCGCTTTTTACCCCGTTACCGATACATAGGAGAAGGAAGGGCGTATTCTGCCTGATGCCTTCAAGCCGTCCGCCGACCGGACGAGACACGCCGCCCCAAATCTCCGCTTCCCCATGGGCCTCATTCAACAAGGATACCTGCTATGACTTCCAAGCTTGACCAACTCCGCGCTATGACCACGGTCGTGGCCGACACCGGCGATATCGAGGCTGTCGCACGCCTGAAGCCGGTGGATTGCACCACCAACCCGACCATCGTGCTGAAGGCGCTCGGCACGCCGATGTTCGCCGATGCGATCAAGGAAGCCGTCGCCTGGGGCAAGAAGCAGGGCGGCACGTCGGAAGCCGTCGTCCATGCCGTTGCCGACCGTCTGGCCATTTCCGTCGGTGCAGCGCTCTCCGGCCTCGTTCCCGGCCGCGTCTCAACCGAAGTCGACGCCGACCTGTCCTTCAACACGGAAGCATCGCTTGCCAAGGCCCGCGCCATCATCGCTTCCTACAAGGAGCGCGGCATCGAGCGTGATCGTATCCTCATAAAGCTCGCCTCTACCTGGGAAGGCATCCGCGCCGCCGAAGTGCTGCAGAAGGAAGGCATCGACTGCAATCTGACGCTGCTCTTCAGCAAGGCTCAGGCAATCGCCTGCGCCGACGCCAAGGCCTTCCTGATCTCGCCCTTCGTCGGCCGCATCCTTGATTGGTACAAGAAGTCGACCGGCAAGGACTACACCGCGGAAGAAGATCCGGGCGTTATCTCGGTGCGCGACATCTACCACTACTACAAGGCCAACGACATCAAGACGATCGTCATGGGCGCTTCCTTCCGCAACACCGGCGAAATCGAAGCGCTGGCCGGCTGCGACCGTCTGACCATCAGCCCGAACCTGCTCGACGAACTCGCTGCCGATCAGGGCAAGCTGGAGCGCAAGCTTTCGCCGGAGCACAAGGGCTCGGTCGAAAAGATCGCCGTCGACGAGAAGACCTTCCGGTGGATGATGAACGAAGACGCGATGGCAACCGAGAAGCTCTCCGAAGGCATCCGCGCTTTCGCCAAGGATCTTGGCACGCTGCGCGCCATGGTCAGCAAGGAGCTGCAGCTCGCTGCTGCTTGAGGTGATGTAAGTTTGCGATGTTGAGAGGGGTGCCGCAGGGATGCGGCGCCCTTTTTTATGTCGCTGACAGGTCGCGGCATCGAGCGCGCCGCACGATGAGCTACCGAAGAAATTCCGCCCTGATCTCGTCCGAATGACCACCGATCTTCGGCGCAGCAAGATCGTTCTTGGCCCGAATGCCATTGACCCGGATCGGGCTCGCCGTCGTTCGTACAGACGTTCCGTCATCGCGGCTCACGGTCTGCAGCATATCGAGTTGGCGGAAGGCAGCGCTTTGCAGCAGTTTCGGCCAATCGAGCACTTGCGCCGCCCAGATGTCGGCAGGCTCCAGGAGGGCGAGCCACTCCCGAACCGTCTTCTCCTGCAGGCGGCTTGCGATCATGGTCTTGATCTCGTCGCGGCGCTGAAAGGTGTCGTCAGGCGTGTAGTCGGCGAGCACCGGCAGATCGAGCAGCGGCGCGAGTTTTTCCGGCGGCATCATTGCCAGCGCCAGCCAGCTGTCGGCGCAGCGATAGACGCCATAGGGGGCCGCGAGGTAGGCGTGTGCATTGCGCACGGCGGATTTCTTCGGCAGGCGGCCGCCATCGTTCAGGTGCGTGGTCAGCACTTCGAACTGGAAATCGACCAGTGCCTCCAGCAGGCTCGTTTCCACATGCACGCCGCGCCCGGTCACGCCACGTCGCACCAGCCCCGCGAGAATGGCTTGAACGAGGAGATTGCCGGCCAGCATGTCTGCGACGGCAAGGCCGAAGGGCACGGGGCCGTCATCGGCCTCGCCGTTCAGCCACATGACGCCGGAGCGGGCCTGTGCCAGTAGATCCTGCCCGGGGAAGTGGCGCCATTCATTGTCCGGGCCATAGCCGGTGATGCTGCCATAGACGATGCGGGGATTGATTGCGGCCACGGAGGCGTAGTCGAGGCCAAGCCTTTCGATGACGCCGGGGCGGAAGTTCTGGATGATGACGTCGGCCTTGGCGATGAGCGCGCGCAATTCCTGCAGATCGCTCTCGTCCTTCATGTTGATGGCAAAGCTCTCCTTGCCGCGGTTGATGGCGTGAAAGAGCGTGGAGTCGCCGCCGATTTCCGTGTCACTGAGATAGAGCCGGCGGCAGAGGTCGCCACCGTCGGGCCGCTCGATCTTGATGACGCGCGCGCCGAGATCGCCAAGCCGCAGCGCCGCCATCGGACCGGCAAGAAACTGGCTCATATCCAGCACGATGATGCCGGAGAGCAGGCCTTCTTCGTCGTTGTTGTTCATATCAGGCTTTCAGCGGCGGCGCGCCCGCAGGCCGGCCGTTCTTGTAGCGCACGGTCTGGATATGCTCGCAATAGAGCACCAGTTCGCCTTCGCCCTTGAAGACTTCATAGGAGGAACGGATCAGGCCGAGCTCGGCATATTTCGGCTGTTTATCGAGATTGGTGCGGATGGTGTAGATCGTGTCGCCGATGAAGGTGGGCTTGATGAAGCGCAGCTTGTCGTAGCCATAGGAAAAGGCATTGACGCAGTTGGTGGCGACAAGTCCCAGGCCAGCGGAAAAGACGAAGGCGCCGGCGACGAGCCGCTTGCCGAACAGGCCTTCGGTCTCGGCGAAGATCTGATCGCTGACGTAAGGGTGCATGTCGAGCACCAGCGCGTTGAACTGTTGGGATTCGCCCTCGGAGATGGTGCGGCGCAGCGAGCGGATCTTGTGGCCGACCTCGAAATCCTCATAGAACCAGTTTTCCGAATTCCAGACGGGGATCTCGGCGTGATCGGCCGGCATAGTTTTCGGATGGGTGCTGGATACGCCGACGGTGGCGGTCATGGCATTCACTTTCGGTGGAAAGCCTCTGGCCTCAGAGAGACCAGAGGCGCTTGGCATTGAGGTGATAGAGCCCGTTGCGTTCGTCAGCGCTTACGCCTTGCATCAGGGCATGAGTGGCGGCGACCCAGGTGGAGAGATTGCCGCCGAGCGTGCAGACTGGCCAATCGCTGCCCCAGATGACGCGATCCCAGCCGAAGCTCGCGATGCAATGTTCGACGAAGGGACGCAGCGTTTCCGGCGACCAGTTGTCCGGATCGGCATAGGCAACGACGCCTGAGATCTTCACGATGACATTCGGTCGTTTCGCAACTTCCTTGATGCCGGACGACCAGCTTTCGCTAAGCCCATCCTTCACCGCCGGGACGCCGCAATGATCAAGAATGAAGCGGACATCGGGATTGAGGTCGATCAGCGCAATCGCCTTGGCTATCTGATGCGGCAGAACGCAGAGATCGAAGGTGAGCCGCGTATTGCTGAGCCGATTCAGATTTTCGCGAAAAAGTGCGCCCTCGGAGACGTCATCAGGCACCACATGCAGCACCCGGCGAAAGCCCTTGACGAACGGGTCTGCGAGCACGCGTTCCAGGTAGGCTGGAAAGCTTGCGCTTTCAGGACGGCAAGCGGCAATCGCGCCCCTCAAGAGGCTGCCGGGCTGGCGGCTCAGCTCTTTGACGTAATCCGTCTCCCGCTCGATATTGTCTTCGGCGACATCGACTTCCATGTGAATCGTGTCGGTGATTCCAAGCCGCTTGGCTTCGCGCGCATAGTCTTCGTAGAGGCTGTCGCGGTTGAGCGCACCTGCTTCAGCCAGCCAGGGGTAGGCGAGGCGTTTCCGGTCGACGATGTGCAAATGGCTGTCGAAAAGCATGGCGTTCCTCCCATACCTGCTTGCTCAACATATACTCACAGAAGAATAGTTTATTCAAATAAAAATTACAGCTCAGCCTTGTCCACGGTGCCGGCCACGGTTTCGGAGATCTGCTTTGCCGCTTCCCGCACATATTCGACCACCTGTTCGCGCGTCGGCGCCTTCGGGTTCACAGGTTCGATATAGGGGCAGGTGAGGGCCGCCAATGCGTTGCCGTCCATCGCGAGCACGGGAGCAGAGATATTGTACACACCGCTGGTCTGAAGGCTGTTCATTGTCTCGAAGCCCTTGTCGCGGATGGCCAGCAGCTTCTCCTCGAGATCGGCAGGCGGCTCTTCCGGGTCTTGCTCCTGGCGCCTTTGCTCGTTGATCATCATCTGGCGCTGCTTTTCATCGCGGAATGCCAGGAGAATATGGCCGGAACCGGTATTGTAGAGATTGATCTGCGCCCCGACGCGTATGGATATGCCCCAATAGGTCGGCGAATCCTGTTGAGCGATGACGGCGACCGAACCGCGATCGTAAATCGCCAGATGACAGGCCTGCTCGGCGCGGTTGGAGAACTCGCGCATCAGCGGTGTTGCAAAGGAAACGAGGCGGCGCACCGGCGCATGATAATGCGCTAGTCCAAAGAGCTTCAGCGTCAGATAGAAGCGGTCGCCGTCCTGCCTCTGCACATAGCCGCGCCGCACAAGGCGATCGAGCATGCGATAGAATTCGTTAGGGCTCTTATTGAGCGCCTTGGCGATTTCCGCCTGCGTGAGACCACCGTCGATCGTCGCCAGCAGTTCCAATATGTCCAGCCCCTTGTCCAGGGCCGGCGCGCGATAGCGATCACTGTCGTCTTCTACACTCATCAGCAAGTCCCCCATGCGAAGAAACTGATTCATCATTCATATATGAATGAACGACCTTTTCAAGGGCGCGATCTCGGCTTGACGGTCAATGAATAAGATGTTTACTTATAAATCATTGATCCATATTTGGGTCGAGAGGGCGATTGGACAAGAGGTCCGATCTTATTGGGAGGAATTTCGATGAGGAATTGGAGGGCCGGTCTCGCTGCCGGCATGATGGCATTGCTTGCGGGCACTTCGGTCTTCGCTGCCGATCTGCCCGGCAAGTTCTCGGGCGTGACGATCGATGCCAAGCTCATCGGCGGCCAGCAGTATGAGCCGCTTTATGCGCGCATTGCCGAGTGGGAGAAGACAACGGGCGCCAAGGTCAACATTCTGTCCAAGAAGAACCACTTCGAGCTCGACAAGGAAATCAAGTCCGACATGGCATCGGGCAGTATCTCCTGGTGCGTCGGCTCAAACCACTCGTCCTTCGCGCCTCAGTATCCCGATCTCTACACCGATCTCGCCAAGCTTCTGCCCAAGGAAGAGATCGGCGAGTTCGTCGATTCCACCATTCAGGCTTCGACCATCGACGGCCGCCTGATCATGCTGCCGCGCGCCCAGTTCGACGTTTCGGCGCTCTATTACCAGAAGAGCCTCTATAACGACGAAGCCAAAAAGACGGCCTTCAAGGCGAAATATGGCTACGATCTGGCGCCGCCGAAGACCTGGAAGGAAGTGTCCGACCAGTCGATCTTCTTCTCGAACCCGCCGAACTTCTTCGGCACGCAATTCCCGGGCAAGGAAGAGGCGATCAACGGCCGCTTCTTTGAAATGCTGGTGGCCGAAGGTGGCGACTATCTCGACAAGGACGGCAAGCCCGCCTTCAATTCCGAAGCTGGCGTTCGTGCGCTCGACTGGTTCGTCAACATGTACAAGGCCAAGGC
The DNA here is from genome assembly GCF_014207095.1 of Martinezella lusitana. Lineage (GTDB taxonomy): Bacteria > Pseudomonadota > Alphaproteobacteria > Rhizobiales > Rhizobiaceae > Rhizobium > Rhizobium lusitanum_B. The sequence goes on from NZ_JACHBG010000002.1 coordinate 49,561, forward strand.
CGTTCCGGCCGGCACGACCAATTATCTGTGGGACGACCTCGGCGCCGGCTTTGCTTCAGGCTCCATCGCGCTCGATCTCGATTGGCCGGGCTGGGCAACTTACTTCAACGATGCGAAGTCCTCGAAGATCGCCGGCAATGTCGGCGTCGTCGTGCAGCCCGTCGGCTCCTCCGGCAAACACACCGGCTGGTCCGGTCATCATGGCTTCTCGGTCACCGAAGCCTGCGCCCACAAGGATGCGGCCGCTTCGCTCGTCTGGTTCCTGACCAACGACGACTCGCAGAAGCTCGAAGCTGCCAACGGCACACTGCCGACCCGCAAGGCGGTTTGGGACTGGGACATCCAGCAGGCTGCTTCCGACCCTTACAAGAAGGAAGTGCTGAGCACCTTCCAGGAATCGATGAAATACGCTTTCCCGGTCCCGCGCACGCCGCAATGGATCGAGATCTCCAACGTCGTCTATCCTGAGCTTCAGGCCGCCATCCTCGGCGACAAGACCTCCAAGCAGGCGCTCGATGCTGCTGCCCAGAAAGCGACCGATGTCCTGAAGGACGCCGGCGCACTTTAAGCGATGCAATCGAAGTCCCGCGCTCCGGAGAGTGCGGGACTTCCGCAATCTAACTTTGAGAATGGCTTTTGGTCGGTGCCGCAAGGGACTGCTCCGTGCCGCCGGTTTCGCGCCGGGTCTCGTCCCCAGCAATCCATTCCACGCAGTCCGGGCCACGCTGCCGAGGAATGCCGACAGGTGCAAACCATGCTCAAAAGAATATCTCCACCGGTCCTGCTTCTTCTTCCGGCGATTATCGTCCTTGTCGCGGTGGTACTGTTTCCGCTACTTCTCTCATTCTATTCCAGCTTCACGCCATTTCGCCTGACGCGGCCGGCAACGCTCTTCACCTTCATCGGCCTGCGCAACTACATCCGCATCCTGACGGACCCGGTGTTTCTGGCTGCTTTCGTGCGCACCGTGGTGCTTTTGACGATCGCGCTCAATCTGGAAATGCTGCTCGGTCTCGGATTGGCTCTCCTGGTCAACAAGGCGACCCACGGCAAGCGCGCGCTGCGCACGCTGATGATGTTCCCGATGATGTTTTCGCCTGTTCTCGTCGGCTTCCAGTTCAAATTCATGTTCAACGACAATGTCGGCATCATCAACAATGCGCTGCAGTCGCTAAGCATTACCCATGATGCCATACCATGGCTCATCGACGGCAATCTGGCACTGCTCTCCATCGTCATTGCCGAAGTCTGGTCGTCCACATCGGTCTTCGCGATCCTCATCCTTGCCGGCTTGCTCGCCATGCCGCAGGAGCCGGTCGAGGCGGCCAAGGTCGATGGCTGCACCAGCTGGCAGACCTTCCGCTACGTCACCTGGCCGTTCCTGATGCCCTTCGCCTTCATCGCTATGACCATCCGTTCGCTCGACGTCGCCCGTGCCTATGACATCGTCAAGATCATGACGGATGGCGGGCCGGCGCGGCGCACGGAGCTGATCTGGACGCTGGTCGGACGCACCGCTTACGCGGACGCGCAGATGGGGCTCGCCAATGCCATGGCCTATGTCTCGATCTTCTTGTCCATCGCCTTCACCGTCTATTTCTTCCGCAAGCTGGCGCTTGCCCGCACCCAGATCGGAGCGGAGTGGTAATCATGGATCGCAACGCTCAACAACGCCTGCACCGCCGCTTGTGGAAAATCGCCTATCTCATAGGCCTCTTCCTCGCGATGCTCATCATCTGCCTGCCCGGCTTCTGGATCATCATCAGCTCACTTCGTCCCACCGTGGAGATCATGGCGAAGCCGCCGGTCTGGATTCCGCAGGAGCTTTCGCTGGAAGCCTATCGCGCCATGTTCAGCGGCGTGGGGCAGGGTGGTATTCCCGTCTGGGATTATTTCCGCAATTCGCTGATCATCTCCATCACCTCGACCGCGATTGCGCTCGTCATCGGCATGTCCGGCGGCTATGCCTTCGCCCGCTTCCGGTTCCGTGGTAAATCAGCCGTGTTCCTCGGGCTGATGCTGACGCGCTCCGTACCCGGCGTTGCGCTCTCATTGCCGCTGTTCATGGTCTATGCACGGCTCGGGATCATCGACACGCACTTCGGTCTCATCCTCACCTATGTCGCGCTCAACGTGCCTTTCACGATCTGGCTGATCGATGGCTTCTTCCGGCAGGTGCCGAAGGATCTCGCCGAAGCCGCGCAGATCGACGGCTGCACGCGCTGGCAGGCCTTCTGGCAGGTGGAATTCCCGCTTGCCGGCCCCGGCATCGCCTCCGCCGGCATCTTCGCCTTTCTCACCTGCTGGAATGAATATGCCTTGGCCTCGCAGCTGACGCGCTCCGTCGATTCGAAGACGCTGCCCGTCGGCTTGCTCGACTATACGGCTGAGTTCACCATCGATTGGCGCGGCATGTGCGCACTGGCGGTCGTGATGATCATTCCGGCACTCGCTCTCACTTTCATCATTCAGAAGCATCTGGTGTCGGGTCTGACATTCGGTGCGGTCAAAGGTTGATCTCTATGGCTCAGGTTTCCCTCAAAAAACTCGTCAAGCGCTATGGCGCCCTGGAAATCGTCCACGGGATCGATCTCGACATCGCGGACAAGGAGTTCATTGCACTCGTCGGTCCCTCGGGCTGCGGCAAGTCGACGACGTTACGCATGATCGCCGGCCTGGAAGAGGTTTCCGGCGGCACGATCGAGATCGGCGATACCGTCGTCAACGACCTGCCGCCGCGCGACCGCAACATCTCCATGGTGTTCCAGTCCTATGCGCTCTATCCGCATATGACCGTGCGCGAGAACATGGGCTTCTCCCTGAAGATCGCCAAGCAGCCGCAGGCGGAGATCGACAAGCGCGTCAACGAGGCCGCCGCCATCCTCAGCCTCGAAGCCCTCATGGATCGTCGCCCGGCACAGCTTTCCGGCGGTCAGCGCCAGCGCGTCGCCATGGGCCGCGCCATCGTGCGCCAGCCGGAAGTCTTCCTCTTTGACGAGCCGCTGTCGAACCTCGATGCCAAGCTGCGTACGCAGATGCGCACCGAAATCAAGAAACTGCATGCCAAGGTGCAGTCGACGGTGGTCTACGTCACGCACGACCAGGTGGAAGCCATGACGCTGGCGGACCGTATCGTCATCATGCGCGACGGACATATCGAGCAGGTCGGCACGCCGGATGAAGTGTTCAAGCGCCCTGCCACGCGCTTTGTCGCCGGCTTTATCGGCTCGCCGCCGATGAATATCGAAGAAGCGACGCTGAAGGCGGGAGAACTGGTGTTCAAGAACGGCGACCGGCTGCCATTGCCCGGCCAATTTGCCGGCAAGGTCAATGAAGGCGAAACGGTCGCCTTCGGCCTGCGGCCCGACGATATCTTCCCGACAGGACACGGCCTGCATTCGGGCGCGGAATCGGCCGTTTACGAGCTGACATTGCCGGTCGCCATCACCGAGCCACTCGGCAACGAAACGCTCGTCTTCGTCGAATTCGCGGGACGGGAATGGGTGTCGCGCATGCTCAATCCGCGCTCTCTGAAGAGCGGGGAACAGCTGAAAATGAGCTTCGACCTCAGTCAGGCGCACCTCTTCTCCGTCGAAACCGGCAAGAGCCTGGCAAATTAAGGATCCGACCCGTGGCACGTATCGAGAAAATAGAACTGCGCATGGTCGACCTGCCGCCGAAGGTGAAGCGGACGGATGCGATCCAAAGCTTCGTTAGCCAGGAAACGCCGATCGTCACCATCACCGATAGCGACGGCGCCGTCGGCACCGGCTACAGTTACACCATCGGCACCGGCGGCTCGTCTGTCATGCGGTTGCTCTCCGACCATCTGGTGCCGCTTCTGATCGGTGAGGACGCAGATCGCATCGAAGCGATCTGGCATAAACTCGAATTCGCCACCCATGCGACGACCATCGGGCCGATCACCGCATTGGCGCTCGCTGCCGTCGACACGGCATTGTGGGACCTGCGGGCCAAGAAGCAGGGCCTGCCGCTCTGGAAGCTGGCCGGCGGCGCTAGGGATCGCTGCCCGCTCTACACGACAGAGGGCGGTTGGCTGCATATCGAGAAGGAAGCTTTGGTCGAGGACGCCTTGCAGGCGAAGGCCAAAGGCTTTTCCGGCTCGAAGGTGAAGATCGGCAAGCCGCACGGCTCGGAAGATTACGACCGGCTTGCGGCGATGCGTCTGGCGCTCGGCTCCGGCTTCGAGATCATGACTGACTGCAATCAAGGCTTTACCGTCGATGAGGCGATCCGCCGGGCGGCACGGCTGAAGGAACTGGATCTCGCCTGGATCGAGGAGCCGCTGCCGGCCGACGATCTCGATGGCCATATCCGGTTGACGCGGTCGACGCCGACGCCGATCGCGGTCGGCGAATCCATGTATTCGATCCGGCATTTCCGTGAATATATGCAGAAGGGCGCTTGCTCGATCGTGCAGGTCGACGTCGCCCGCATCGGCGGCATCACACCCTGGCTGAAGGTGGCGCATGCGGCCGAAGCTTTCGATATTCCGGTTTGCCCGCACTTCCTGATGGAGCTGCATGTCAGCCTCACCTGCGCGGTGCCGAACGGCAAATATGTCGAATATATCCCGCAGCTCGATGACCTCACCACCAAGGGCATGGAGATCGTCGACGGTAAGGCGCTTGCGCCCTCCGAGCCCGGCATCGGCATCGCCTGGGATTGGGAAGCGGTGAAGGCGCGCTCGATCGGCGAATTCACCCGGGAAATCCACGACTGAGGAGGACTAACCATGCAGCGGATGGGAATGGTGATCGGCCTGGAGCCGGCCAAGATCGCGGAGTACAAGGCGCTTCATGCGGCGGTGTGGCCCGAGATCCTGGCGCTGATCTCCGAGTGCAACATCACCAACTATTCGATCTTCCTGAAAGAGCCGGAAAACCTGCTCTTCGGCTATTGGGAATATGTCGGCACGGATTTCGAGGCCGACATGCGCAAGATGGCCGCAAGCCCGAAGAACCAGGAATGGTGGTCGGTTTGTATACCCTGCCAGAAACCGCTCGAGACCCGCAAGGAGGGCGAGTGGTGGGCCATGATGGAGGAGGTGTTTCACCTTGACTAGAGATTGGAATAGGGCGGACTGCGGAGCATTCACCTCCCCCTTGAGGGGGGAGGTCGCGCGGAATGTGCGGGTGGGGGTGGCCACCTCAGCGCATAGCGCTGCCGTTTTCGCGCGAGGAGGGATCACCCCACCCCGGACCTTTAGTCCGACCCTCCCCCTCAAGGGGAGGGTGTCATGACCTTCGATCCCACATCCCTTCGCCAATGGTGGCCCAAGCCATCAAATCCCCGCCCGATCGTAATCTTCGGTGCCGGCAGTATCGTCGGCGACGCGCATCTTCCGGCCTACAAGCAAGCTGGCTTCCCGGTTGCCGGTCTCTACGATCCGAATGTTGAAAAAGCGGCGGCGCTGGCTGCTCAATGGGGTATTCGCGCCTTTGCCTCCGAGGCTGAGGCATTGGCAGTCGAGAACGCCATTTTCGATCTCGCGACACCACCGGCTGCCCATGCGCCGATCCTGTCGAAATTGCCGCGCGGCTCGTTCGCGCTGATCCAGAAACCGATGGGCAGCGATCTCGCCGGCGCCTCCGACATTCTGCGGGTCTGCCGCGAGCGAGACATCAAGGCGGCCGTCAATTTCCAGCTCCGCTTCGCGCCGATGATGCTGGCGCTCTACGATGCCGTTAAGAAGGGCTATCTCGGCGAGGTCGTCGATTTCGATGCCTGGTTGGCGCTTGCCACACCCTGGGGGGTGTGGCCCTTCCTGAAAGGCTTGCCGCGGATCGAGATCGCCATGCACTCGATCCATTATCTCGATTTCGTTCGCGGACTGCTCGGCAATCCTCAAGGGGTTCATGCCAAGACCATCGGCCATCCCAATCACGAAGTCGCCCAGACCCGGACGGCGGCGATCCTCGACTATGGCGACAAGGTGCGCTGCGTGCTCTCGGTCAATCACGACCATGATTTCGGCCGCAAGTTCCAGGCCTGCGAGTTTCGCATCGCCGGCACCAAGGGCGCCGCCTATATCAAGCTCGGCGTCAATCTCGACTATCCGCGTGGCGAGCCGGACGAGCTCTGGATCCGCCCCGAAGGCGGCAGCGATTGGGTCGAGGTCAAGTTGGAAGGCGCCTGGTTCCCGGACGCCTTCGTCAACCGCATGGCAAACCTGCAGCGTTTCGCATCCGGCGAAGATCAGGAGTTGATCGGCTCCGTTGAGGATGCCTGGCAGACCATGGCCCTCGTCGAGGCCGCTTATCGGTCGAGCGCCGCGCCGGCGACGCCGATTGCAGAACTTCCGAAGGCTTGAGGAATGGCAGAACAGACCATCTATTTCGAAGACTACGAACTCGGCCATGTCAGGGTGACCACCGGACGGACGATCACCGAGACCGATTTCGTCGTTCATGCCGGTCACACAGGCGATTTCTTCCCGCATCATATGGACGCGGAATTCGCCAAGACCTTGCCCGGCGGCCAGCGCATTGCGCATGGCACGATGATCTTTGCGATCGGCGTCGGCCTCACGGCTTCGCTGATCAATCCCGTCGCCTTTTCCTATGGTTACGACCGGCTGCGCTTCGTCCGCCCGGTACATATCGGCGATACGATCCGCACGCGCGTTACCATTTCGGCGAAGGAGGACGATCCGAAGCGTCCGGCGTCCGGCCGTGTTGTCGAGCGCTGTGAGGTGCTGAACCAGCGCAACGAAGTCGTGCTTGCCGCCGATCATATCCTGGTCGTCGAGCGCAAAACCGGCGCGGAGAAGGCATGATGGTGAAGCTCCCCATGACGAAACTTAAGGGAATGACGTGGTCGCATCCTCGCGGCTACGATCCGATGGTCGCCTGCTCGAAGCAATGGCAGGAAAAGACCGGCGTCGAGATCAGTTGGGAAAAGCGCTCGCTGCAGGATTTCGAGACCTTTCCGGTGGAAGAGCTCGCCGCCCAATACGACCTCATCGTCATCGATCACCCGCATGTTGGCCAGATCACGCGCGAGAACTGCCTGCTGCCGCTCGATGATGCTGCTCATGCTGATGAACTTGCGGCGATCGCGGCGGGCACGGTCGGACGCTCCTATCCGAGCTACAATTGGCAGGGGCGCCAGTGGGCCTTTCCGCTCGATGCGGCGACGCAGGTGCAAGCCTATCGGCCGGATCAACTGAGCGCGCCGGTCAAGGATCTCTCTGAGTTCGTGATGCTCGCCAAGGAGGGCAGGGCGATCCTGCCGATGCGGCCGCCGCACTCGCTGATGACCTTCATCACGCTGGCTGCCCATCTCGGCACGCCCTGCAGCGTCCAAGGCCCGGATTTCATCGCCAAAGCGGATGGCGAAGCAGTGCTTGACAGGATAGAGCGGCTCGTCGCGGGCATGGATGTCAGCTGCTACGAGATGGATCCGATCGCCGTGCTTGACGTGATGGGTAAGCCCGGCAGCCCCTATGTGGCGTCGCCCTTCATCTATGGCTACGTGAATTATTCCTTTGAAGGCTTCAGACAGGCGCGGATTGCCTTTGCGGATATGCCTGTCATCGATGGCCGCGCCCCGAATGGCTCAGCGCTGGGCGGTACGGGCATTGCCGTCTCGGCACGTACGCAGGCTCCTGAAGAGGCAAAGGCCTTTGCCCGTTGGATCGCCGGCGGGCCGGTGCAAGCGGGCATTTATGCAAATGGAAACGGTCAGCCGGGCCATGCCGACGCCTGGGTCAGCGATGCGGTCAATGCACCGGCGCTCGACTTTTACCGCAACACGCGCGCCACCTTGAAGGGTGCCTATGTACGGCCGCGGCATGACGGCTACATGGCATTTCAAAGCGACGCATCCGAGATGATTAGCGATGGACTGCGAAGCGGCGAGCGGCATACAGTCCTCATCGATAGGCTGAACCGCCGCTTCGCGCAGTCCTTCGAAGCATAAGCGCGAGGCTGCGCCAACTGATTGTTATTGCTTGATCTTGTCCACGTTAGTGGCCATGCGGCCGAGATGGATGGGATCATAGTTCCCGAAGAAAGGATCAGAATCATGGGTCACGGGTTGGAAGGCAAGAAGGTCGTCATCACGGCGGCAGGGCAGGGCATCGGCCGGGCATCGGCAGAGCGCTTCATCTCGCTTGGCGCACATGTCTACGCCACCGATATCAACGAGCAGACGCTTTCCACGCTTGATGGCGCCACCAAGCATGTGTTGAACGTGCTCGACAGTGCCGCCGTCAAGGCCTACGCCGACGAGATTGGCCCAATCGATGTGCTCTTCAATTGCGCCGGTTTCGTCCATGCCGGCACGATCCTCGACTGCGAGGAGAAGGACTGGGATTTCTCCTTCAACCTCAATGCCAAGGCGATGTACGTGACGTGCCGCACCTTCCTGCCGGGCATGCTGGAGAAGGGCAAGGGTTCGATCGTCAATATGGCTTCGGTCGCATCCAGTGTGAAGGGCGTGCCCAATCGCTTCGCTTATTGCGCTTCCAAGGCCGCCGTCATCGGGCTCACCAAATCGATCGCCGCAGATTTCGTTGCCAAGGGTATCCGCGCCAACGCCATTTGCCCCGGCACCGTCGACAGCCCCTCGCTCCATGATCGGTTGCGGGCAACCGGCGACTACGACAAGGCAATGAAAGACTTTATCGCCCGGCAGCCGATGGGCCGCATCGCGACTGCAGAAGAGATCGCCGCGCTGGTGACCTATCTCGCCGGCGACGAGGCGGGCTTCACGACAGGCCAGACGCACGTCATCGACGGCGGCTGGACGGGCTGAGGTTTCTTTCCATGACGCAAAAGGCCCCGTATTGCGGGGCCTTCTCTTATTTGCCACTCTCGTCGGCGAGTCGGTTTCCGACAGGCAATCTGCAATAGGGAGAGCGGCATGGATGTACATGGACAATTGCGTCATTCCAGATGGCTGGTCTTCTGGCGCAAGCATCATGTGATCGTGCTTTCCGTGCTCGCCGGTATTGCCGTCTTCTTGCTTCTGACATCGCGTGCCTTCAACGCCGGCAATCTTCTGATTGCATGGGATACGACTGCGGTCGTCTTTATCGTCTACAGCCTCATTCGAATGCTGACGGCCGATGCGCAGCGCATCCGCAAGCGCTCCGCCGACCTCGATTTCTCGGATGGGTTTCTGCTGTTCCTGTCGATCGCAGCGGCACTTGCGAGCATCGGCGGCATCGCGCTCGATCTGCTGGGGGTCAAGGATGCCCCGCCGGAAGTCGCCTTTTTCCGCGTGATGATGGCGATCGTGACGATTCTGATCTCATGGAGCTTCCTGCACACGCTGTTCACCATCCATTATGCGCACCGGTTCTACAGCACTCCCGGCAAGGGGCAGGGGCTGAAATTCGCCGAGCCGGTGGAGGAGCCGATCTATTGGGACTTCCTCTACTTCTCCTTCACCATCGGTGTAGCCGCGCAGACCGCCGATATCGGCATTTCCACCGTTTCGATGCGTAAGCTGGCGCTTTTGCACGCCATCCTGTCTTTCCTGTTCAACACAACGATTCTGGCGCTCGCCATAAATGTCGGGGCAAGCCTGATCTAGGCTCGCCCCGAAAGCGACCGGTGGCTGATCTCGTCAAAGGGCGGCGTTGCCGGCCATGACGGCCAGGATCAGGAACACCAGGAAGATGATCAGGAAGATGGCGAACAGAACGCGTGCAATGGTTGCTGTTGCCGCTGATACGCCCGAAAAGCCGAAAAAGCCGCTGACCAGCGAAATCACAAAGAAAATGAGAGCCCATTTCAGCATTAGCAATCTCCTCTGCGTTGTACTTCTTGAAGACGCGGGAGGAGGGTGAATTGTTCCGATGGCGTTTCGATTAAGGCCCGATTCTGCTGGTTAAGGCTGGATCGGGCCTCGTTCACATTGGGGCTTGCCGGCCCTTCGCATGGCTCAGGGCGTTCGGCGCTGTAATCGATCCACTGGATCGATTTCTTCGGCTACGCCGAACCGCACCTCACCCATGATTGATCATCACATGCCGCACGGCGGTATAATCTTCGATCGCGTAGACTGACATATCCTTGCCGTAGCCGGATTGCTTCAGGCCGCCATGCGGCATTTCGTTGACCAGCATGAAATGGGTGTTGATCCAGGTGCAGCCATATTGCAGGCGGGCGGCCGTCTGCATGCCGCGGCTGATGTCTTTGGTCCAAACCGAGGAGGCGAGGCCGTAGTCGCTATCATTGGCCCAGGTGACGGCGTCGTCGGGGTTGGTGAAGCGCGTTACGGAGACAACGGGGCCGAAGACTTCGCGGCGGACAATCTCGTCGTCCTGTGTGGCGCCGGCGACGACCGTCGGGGCGTAGAAAAAGCCGCGTTCGCCGGAGATCTTGCCGCCGGTGGTGATTTCCATGTGTTTGTGTTCGGCGGCGCGGGTAACGAAACTTTCGACGCGGTCGCGCTGCCGCTTGGAGATCAGCGGGCCGATTTCGTTTTCGGTATCGTCGGCAAGGTTGAACTTGATGCTGGAGACGGCGGACGTCAAATCGGCAACGAAATTGTCGTAGACCTTGGCGTCGGCATAGATGCGGCAGGCGGCGGTGCAATCCTGGCCGGCATTGTAATAGCCGAAGGTGCGGATGCCTGACACGACGGCGTCGATATCGGCATCGTCGAAGACGATGACGGGGGCCTTGCCACCGAGTTCGAGATGCGTGCGCTTCACGGTCTTGGCTGCGGCCTGCAAGACCTTCTTGCCGGTGGCAACGTCGCCGGTGATGGAAACCATGCTGATCTTCGGGTGGTTGATCAGCGCGTTGCCGACGCTCTCGCCGCGGCCGAGGATGACGTTGACGACGCCTTCCGGCAGGACATCCGCCAACAGCTTTGCCATCTTCAGCGCCGTCAATGGCGTCTGCTCGGAGGGCTTGAAGACGACGGTGTTGCCGCCTGATATCGCCGGCGCCAGCTTCCAGGCCATCATCATCATCGGATAGTTCCAGGGCGCGATGGAGCCGACGATGCCGATCGGATCGCGGCGGATCATCGAGGTATGTCCGGGCAGATACTCGCCGGCGACCGGGCCGTGCAGGTTGCGCACCGCGCCGGCAAAGAAGCGGTAGCAGTCGACGATTGCCGGAATCTCATCATTGAGCACGGCGTTGATCGGCTTGCCGCAATTCAGCGCCTCAAGCGCCGCGAAGCCTTGGGCATCCCGCTCGATGGCATCGGCGATCTTGAGGAGATAGGTCGAGCGCTGACTGGGTGTGGTCTGCGACCAGCTCTTGAAGGCTTTTTCCGCGGCGTCGACGGCGGCATCGATCTGGCCGAGGGAAGCCTCTGGCAGACTGAGCACGGCCTCGCCGGTCTTCGGGTTAAGAACGCGTTCCTCCGTTTCGGTGCCGGCTTCGAAGCGGGAGCCGATCAGCATCTGGGTATCCATTATTCTCTCCCTTTTATTTGCCGCTGCCGGCGATCTGGTCGCCGTCGCGGGTAAGATAGTAGGCTGCCAGGATCGGCAGGAAGGTGACAAGCACGACGACCATGGCGACGACGTTGGTAACGGGTCGTTGGCGCGGGCGAATGAGTTCCTCAAGCATCCAGATCGGTAGCGTCATCTGCTGGCCGCCGGTGAAGGTGGTGACGATGACCTCGTCAAAGGACAGCGCGAAGGCGAGCATGCCACCGGCAAGCAGCGCCGTGCCGATATTGGGCAGGACGACATGGCGGAAGGTCTGGAAGCCATCGGCGCCAAGATCCATCGACGCCTCGATCAGCGAGCCGGAGGTACGACGGAAACGGGCGACGGCATTGTTATAGACCACGACGACACAGAAGGTCGCATGGCCGAGAACGATCGTCCAGACCGAGAACGGGATATCGAACAGGCTAAAGGCGGAGCGCAGCGCGATGCCGGTGATGATGCCGGGAAGCGCGATCGGCAGGATAACCAGCAGCGAGATCGCCTCGCGGCCGAAGAACTTCGTCTGGCTGACGGCGGCGGCGCAGAGCGTGCCGAGCAGCAGAGCGATCGCGGTTGCTATGGTTGCCACCTGGACGGAGAGCGCCAGCGAAGACCAGATGTCCGGCCGGTTCCAGGCAATGCCGAACCATTGCAGCGTGAAGCCCGGCGGCGGCCACTGGTAGCTCTTTTCTTCCGTCGTGAAGGCATAGACGAAGATCAGCAGGATCGGCAGGTGCAGGAAGAGCAGGCCACCGGCGGCTGCGGCTTTCAGCGGAAAGGAGGCGCGTTGGCCACGATCAGAGCGCATCGAAAGCTCCCTGCTTTTTGGCGATCCAGAGATAGAAGGCCATGATGACGATGGGCACGACCGAGAAGGCGGCGGCGAGCGGCACGTTGCCGGCCGTGCCCTGCTGTGCATAGACAGCCTGGCCGATGAAGAGGCGCGAGGAACCGACGATCTGCGGGATGATGTAATCGCCCAAGGTCAGCGAGAAGGTGAAGATGGAGCCGGCGACGACGCCGGGCAGCGCGAGCGGCAACAGCACCGTGCGGAAAGTCTGGTTCGGCGTGGCGCCCAAGTCCGACGAGGCTTCCAGCAGATTCGCCGGCACGCGCTCGAGAGCGGCTTGGGTTGGCAGGATCATGTAGGGCAGCCAGATATAGACGAAGACAAGGAAGGTGCCGATATAGCTGACCGACAGCGAGTTGCCGCCGATGACGGGCAGGGTGAGCACGCCGTCGAGCAGCCAGCCGAGATGCAGCTTGGCGAAGATCCAGGTGAGGATGCCTTCCTTGGCGAGGATCAGCTTCCAGGCATAGACCTTCACAAGATAGCTCGACCACAGCGGCAGCATGATGCCGAGATAGAACAGGGCCTTCCATTTGCCCTGCGCATAGCGGGCGGCATAGTAGGCGATGGGGAAGGCGACCAGGGCCGAGGCGATGGTGACGAGTGCGGCCATGACCACCGTGCGCACGATGATGTCGAAATTCGTCGAATTCAGCAGCTGCGCATAGGTCGAGAGCGTGAATTCGTAGTTCACCAACCCCGAGAAATCGTCGATCGAGAAGAAGCTCTGCAGCAGCAGCGCGATCAGCGAGCCGATATAGATGACGCCGAGCCAGAGCAGCGGCGGCGTCAGCATCAAGAACAGGAGCAGCTTCGGGCGGCGCCAGAAGAGATCAGAGAGGCGGCCGAAGATACCGCCGCGGCGCGGCAGGATCGAGGCCGGCACTTGGCTCGACGAGGTGGGGAAGGCTGCGGCGTTCATGCGGCGTCATCCATGTAGTGCACATCCGCCGGCAGCCATGCGAGGCGGACGGATGCGCCGGTATCCGGGGCCGATTGCCCGGCGGGCACGGTCACATGCAGGCGGGCGCCATTCGCTTCGACCGAGAGGCGGGTAGCGGCACCGAGAAAGCTCGTCGCTTTCACGGTCGCCGCCACGCCGCTCTCCTCAGTCAACCGGATGGCTTCGGGGCGCAGGCTGGCCCAGCGCCGCTCGCCGCCGAGCGACGACATGGTTTCGGGGGCGATAACGTTCGAAGAGCCGACGAAATCGGCGACGAAGCGGGTCTTCGGTCGTTGATAGATATCGTGCGGCGTGCCCTGCTGCACGATGCGGCCGTCGTTGAAGACGGCGACGCGGTCGGCCATGGAAAGCGCCTCGCCCTGATCGTGGGTGACGAAGACGAAGGTGATGCCGAGTGCCCGCTGCAGGCTTTTCAGCTCCTCCTGCATCTGCTCGCGCAGTTTCAGGTCGAGAGCGCCGAGCGGCTCATCGAGCAGCAGTACCTTCGGCTTGTTGACCAGAGCGCGGGCGAGCGCCACGCGCTGGCGCTGGCCGCCGGAGAGCTGGCCGGGGCGGCGGGCGCCATAGCCGGGCATTTTAACCAGTTCCAGCGCCTGTTCGGCGGCACGCACTCTTTCGGTCTTGCCGACACCCTTGACCATCAGCCCATAGGCGACGTTGTCGAGGATGTTGAGATGCGGAAACAGCGCATAATCCTGGAAGACGGTGTTGACGTTGCGCCTATAGGGCGGCACGCCTTCGGCAGTCTCGCCGAAGATCTCGATATGGCCGCCCGTCGGCTGCTCGAAGCCGGCGATCAGCCTGAGGCAGGTGGTCTTGCCGGAACCGGAAGGGCCGAGCATGGCGAAGAATTCGCCGGGCGCGATCTCCAGATCGACACGGTCCACGGCGCGGACCTGGCCGAAATGGCGCGACACCTGCTGGAAACGAACGGCGTTCATTGGTTTCTCCAGGGATATGCAATGTGTTTGAAACGATGTCAGCCGGACCGGATCAGTATCTGGTCTGCTGTGGGAGCCGGCGCATCAGCGTGCCGGCAGGGTCGCCGCTCCGCACTCGGAGTGGCGAAGGCCAGTGTCGGCGCCTTATCTGCCGCCGATCACGCCGATATAGTCGGAGACCCAGCGATGATAGGGCACGCATTCGCTCTGGCTGGTGCACTTGGCGACGGGGGTCTTCCAGAACTTGATCTTGTCGAAGTGGTCGTAGCCGTTGGTGGCGCAACCGCTGTCGGTCAGGAGTTCATCGCCCTTGCAGGCTGCCGGAACGGAAGGCACGGCGCCGAACCAGGCGGCGGCATCGCCCTGCACCTTGGCCTGCAGCGAGTGTTCCAGCCACATATAGGCGCAGTTCGGATGTTCGCTATCGGCATGCAGCATGGTGGTATCGGCCCAGCCCGTCGTTCCCTCGTCGGGGAAGGTGGAGGCGATCTTCTGCTTGTCGGCCTGCAGTAGGTTCACCTGGAACGGCCAGGAGCCGGAGGCAACGACGCCTTCGTTCTTGAAGTCATCCGTCTGGATCATGGCGTCATGCCAGTAGCGACTGACGATCTTGCGCTGGCCCCGCAGCAGTTCGAGGGCGGCCTTGTACTGATCTTCGTTGAGCTCGTAAGGGTCCTTGATGCCGAGTTCGGGCTTGTGGGCCATGAGGTAGAGGGCAGCATCGGCAATATAGATCGGACCGTCATAGGCCTGCACGCGGCCCTTGTTGGACTTGCCATCAGGCAGCGTCGTTTCTTCGAAGACGACATTCCAGCTCTTCGGCGCCTGGCCCTTGAAGGCATCGGTGCTGTACATCAATACGTTCGGCCCCCAGAGATAGGGGACGCCGTAATGGACGCCGTTGACCGTGTGCCAGGGGGCATTCTTCAGCCGGTCGTCGAGGTTCTTCCAGCTCGGGATCAGATCGGTATTGATCGGCTGGACGCGTTTACCGGCCACGAGGCGCAGCGATGCGTCGCCGGATGCGGTCACGAGGTCGAAGCCGCCTTCATTCATCAGCGCGACCATTTCATCCGATGTCGCAGCGGTCTTGACGCTGACCTTGCAGCCGGTTTCCTTCTCGAAACCTGTGACCCAGTCATAGTTTTTGTCGCTTTCGCCGCGCTCGATATAGCCGGCCCATGCGACGATGCTGACGGCACCTTCGCCCTTACCGAGCGTTTTCAGTGGCTCGGCGGCAATGACCTGCGTGGCAAAACTTAAGCATGCGAGTGCAGCCGTGCATGATTTCAGCAGATGCTTCATCGGACTCTCCCGGTTTTTGAGCCTTGATATTATAGAGCCAGTGTCTGGCTTCTTGTTCCCGGAAGAAAAGGTGGCGCGATTTCGCCGCATTCGCAAATTCATTTATCAGAAAGGTGATATCGGAAATTCCGATTTCTAGCTGCTGACCGCGCGAGATCGAAGGCGTCAGGCTGCAGATCTCCGGCTTTCATCAGGTGCTGCAGCGTGTAGGAAATGGAAAGCGCGTCATCGAGCGCATCATGACCCCGGAGCGGTGGATGCTGCACGCCATAGTAGTCCGCAAGCTTGTTGCTCGGCGTTCTGGCCAGATCTTCAATAGGCATTCCCGCTGCCAGCAGGAGCTTTACGGCATTGTCGAAACGATGCGCCGGAATGGAGGGCTGAATTCCGGCAACATAGCAGCTGATTGCCATCATATTCAGCTCGTCCTTGCCCCAGGACCAGAAGCGGGCGCCGTCTGAGAACCGATCAAGGTCGGCGAGGGCATCCGACAACGAGACTCCCTCCGACCTGATGTTCTCCTCGGTAATGCCGGTGAGGGCGGTGAAGAACGGGTCGAGTCCATATTGATCGCCGAACCTGTCGATGGGGCGAATATAGGCCTTGTAAGTGTCTAGGATCGGGAAATCGCCTCCAAGGGCAAGCCTGACGGCGCCGACCTGGGTGACGACCGGATCGGGATCATGGGCGGCGCACCAGAATCGGCGTTGCGACCCTTCGAGGCAAAGGAATTCGCAGTCAAATATGATGGCGGTCTTCACGTCTGGCTCCTTCCCATTTAACAAATCTAAGATTGCATTTGGTGCAAGACGCAAGATGGTAGCCTCAGCTACCGCTGCCGCCCCGTACGCATGCTTTCGGCGACGCCGACGAAGTCGCGCGCGGCCTGCGGCAGGCTCGATCCCTTGCGCCAGACCATGCCGACCTGCACAACAGGGAGAGAGCCAGAGACGTCGCGGCTCTCGATGCGGTCGCCTTCCAGAGACCAAGGGCGATAGACCAGGTCGGGCAGTAGCGCCACACCCGCTCCGGTTGCGACGAGGCTGCGTACCGCTTCGACCGAACGCGTGCGGAAGGCGACGTGAGGACGGGCGCCCAGTGCCGTCAAAAGCTTGCCGGTATTTTCCTCGATTTCGTCGATGGTCAGCATGATCAGCGGTTCGCGGCTGATGTCGGCGACGCTGATGATGTCAGCGGAGACGAGGGGATGGCCCATCGGCAGCCAGAGGCGATAGGGCGAGGTCTCGAGGATCTCGGCCTGCAGCGCCATACGGTCGCGAAGGTTTGAGATGACCATGACGGCGACATCGAGTTCGCCACCAACCAGAAGATGTTCCAGATAGCCGCCATTGTCTTCGATGGCGCTGACTTCGACGCCGGGGCAGGCGCGGCGGTAGCGTGCCAGAAGATCGGACAGCACATAGCCGGCGACAAGCGATGTCACGCCGATATTCAGCGTACCGCCGGACTCGTTCCGTTTGCCGGAAAAGCTCGTGCGCGCGTCGGAAACCGTCGCGAGAATCTTCGTTGCATGGCGTAGGAACTGGTGGCCGTTATGGGTGATGGACAGTCCGCGCGGGTGGCGCTCGAACAGTTCCACACCAAGGTCGCTCTCCAGTTCTTTCAGCGCTTCGGTGACCGAGGATTGCGAGATAGACAGATTCTGCGCCGCCCTGGTCACGGAACCCTGTTCCGCGACGGCAACGAAGTATTGCAACTGTCTCAAGGTGAAGGCCATGAAAAGGTTAGAGCATGGCAGCGGCAGGGAAAGCAAGCGCTCGCCATAGCTGTGAACGTTCGGACCTTTTTTGGTAAAGTCGCGGCGAAGGACGTAAGTTTCGCCTCCGTTTTAAGTATTCCGAAACGCCAAATCCCTAACGTGAGGGTTGATCATCTTTATCGCCTTGGAGTGGTCTATGCTGGAGCAGTTGGCGTGAGCGCCTTACTGCATATTTTCCGGATGCCCCGGAAGTTAGTCGTCATGATCGGCGGGGTGGCCTTTCTCATAGGCTGCTCCGGCGTTTTGGCGATCTATTTCGGCAAGGACAGGCTCCTCGGCCTCGCATCTGCTTCCCCCAACGGGTTGCAGTGTATCGACATCAATCTCGTTACCATCCGCAAGGACAATCGGTTCTGGGTGCGCAAATATATCCGCACCAATCCGACCGATGGCGTGACCCGTGTGACGACAGCGTTGCGTGTCGCCAAGGCGGTCTATCAGGAGCAGAAGCCGGATCTCGTGCAGGTTGTGGTTCTCGACGAGAACGGGCCAACGTTGCGTTCCGATATTCGCGGTCGCGCTCTGGGCGCCGATGTCGTCTATGTGCCACATCCGGAAAAGCTTGCCGACGGCAGCACGGAGACTCCGGTGACGGCGCGCTACTACGACGGCGGCGCCAGCACGGCCGGCCTGTTCTACGGGGAGCAGATCACCATGCTGCCACGGGATATCGATACCGCCATTGCCGGATTGAAGGACCTTAGCGATTGCGACAATGCTCTGGCGGCAGACGCCAGTGCCGGCGACGCCAAGAAGGACAAGCTCAAGGCCGCGATCGCTGCGGAAGAGAAGGCGGCTGCGAAGCAGGCAAAGGAGCAGGACAACACGCCTTCTCCGCCCGAGCCGAAATCGACGGGCAATGTGCGGCCCGGATATGACCGGAATGGCGAATTCATTGGTGCCGATGCGGCCATGGACGAAAAAGGCCCGTCGGCGGAGCTGGATCCGACGATGACGGGCGCTGCGGACCGGCGGTCGCCAGTCACGAACTGATTAGCGTGGGCCTTGCGCCGCCGGGCGGAAGGCCAGCGCGCTCAATCCGCCAGATGTTTTTCGCCGATCGCCTGGTAAAGCGCGAAGAGCGCCTCGTGAACTTCGCCGGCGAGACGGTAGAATTCGGGATTGGCGAGGATCGCCGGGTGTAGCAGCAACTGATCGTCGGTCATGTCGAGCATGACCGACGCCGTATGCATTGCCTCGTGGCAACCGAACGTTCCCGGTGCGTATTGCGACAGATCGATGTCGCCCATCTCGGCCAGATCGGCCAACCGCTGCTGTTCGCGGTCGGCATCTGCAGCTGATGTCTCATTATCCGTCATGGTGCGCACCTTTATGCTCGGGGAGCGAGTTTGTCTCAGTCTGCCTTGTTGCGGCGTGCCGGGAACAGGATGATGTCACGGATCGACGGTGAGTTGGTCAACAGCATGATGAGACGATCGACGCCGATGCCGAGACCGCCTGCCGGAGGCATGCCCTGGTCAATGGCGTCGAGGAATTCCTCGTCAAGCTGCTTTTCCTTTTCGCCGCGCGCATGCGCCTGCTGAAGCTGCTCGACCATGCGGGCGCGCTGCTCTTCCGGATCGTTGAGTTCCGAGAAGGCGTTGCCGAGTTCCCAGGCATTGCAATAGGTCTCGAAACGTTCAACGAGGCGCGGCTCGCCGGGCACTTCCTTGGCGAAAGGCGAGATGTCCTTCGGGAAGTGGGTGACGTGTGCCGGCTGGATCAGCGTGCCCTCGACCTTCTCTTCGAAGATGAAGGCAAGGCATTCGCCCCAGGTTGCGTCCTTCTCGACGGCAAAGCCGGCCGCCTTGGCGGCGGCGCGGGCTTCCTCGTCGGTCTTGATCGCCAGGAAGTCAATACCGGTCGCTTCCTTGACGGCGTCAGGCATCGGCACGCGGCGGAACGGGCCCTTGAAGGAGATCTGCTTGTCGCCGAAGGCGAATTCGGTGCTGCCGTGGATCGACATGGCGAGCGTCGAGAACAGCCGCTCGACGAGATCCATGATGTCCTCGTAGTCGGCATAGGCCCAATAACACTCCATCATCGTGAATTCTGGATTGTGTCGGGTGGAAACGCCTTCGTTGCGGAAATTGCGATTGATCTCGAACACCTTGTCGGTGAGGCCCGAAACCAGCGTGCGCTTCAGGAACAGTTCCGGCGCGATGCGCAGGAACATGTCGAGCTTCAGCGTGTTGTGATGCGTCTTGAACGGCTCGGCGGTGGCGCCGCCATAGACCGAATGCAGCATCGGCGTCTCGACTTCCATGAAGCCGTCATTTTCCATGAAGCGACGGATGCCGGAAACGATGCGGCTGCGCTGCTGGAAGCGGAGTTTCGATTCCTCGTTGGTCATGATGTCGAGATGGCGCTTGCGATAGCGCAGCTCGATATCGGACAGGCCGTGCCACTTTTCCGGCATCGGCAGCAGCGACTTGGTCAGCATGGTGATCTGCTGAGCGTTGATCGTCAGCTCGCCGCGCTTGGTGCGGCGTACAAGGCCGGTCACGCCGATGATGTCGCCGATATCGATCATAGGCAGCAGGGAGCGGGCCTCTTCCGAGGTCACGTCCTTGTGGCTGAAGATCTGGATCTTGGCCGAGGCGTCATGGATATCCATGAACATGCCGGAATTGCGCGAGGAGTAGACGCGGCCGGCAACGGTGACGACGTCGGTCGTTTCGGTGTCCGGCTCAAGGCCTTCGTACTTCGCGGCCAGTTCGGCATTGGTCAGCGTGCGGTGGAAATGCGCGGGATAGACGTCGCCGATCTGCTCACGCAGCAGCTGCAGCTTCTGACGGCGGACTTCCGTTGCGTCTGAGGAAAGGGCGGATGTTTCGGTCTTGTCGTTCATGGTTCTAAGTCCGTTCAATTCTTCGGGCCGACGAGGGTCGCAACGGTCTGGGCTGCAAGCTTCAGCCGCTGGCGCACGACGGAACGGCCGAGAATGGCCATGCTGTCGAACAGCGGCAGCGAGCGCGAGGAGCCCGACATGGCGACGAAGAGAGGTGCTACGATGACCTTCAGCTTCTTGCCCATGCGGTCGGCGATGGCGCGCAGCTCGACTTCGATGGTCTCGACATTCCATTCGAGGATCTTTTCGAGGTCCGGCTGCACGGTGTTCAGGATGTCAAGCAGTTCTTCCGGCGTCGACTTGATCTTGGCGAAGGCCGAGGGATCGAGGTTGAGGTCGGACTTGAACAGGAAGCCGGCGAGGTCGGGCAGTTCACCGAGCTTGGTGATGCGCGACTGCGATAGCTTCAAGCCTTCTTTCAGGCGGTCGTTTTCCATCGCCCAGGTCAGGACGCGATGCTGGAATTCCTCTTCCGAGAGCTTCTCGCGGATCCAGCGGCCGTTCAGCCAATCGAGTTTCTGGATGTCGAAGATCGCGCCGGCCTTGGAGAGATTTTCCGGGTCGAACTTTTCGGCAAGCTCGTCCATGGTCAGGAGCTCTTCGCCCTCAGCGATCTGGATGAAGAACAGGCCGAGGAAGTTCATCAGCGCCTCGGGGATGTAGCCGAGAGCTGTGTAATAGGAAATCGACGTCGGGTTCTTGCGTTTCGACAGTTTCGATTTGTCGGCATTGCGCATCAGCGACAGATGCATGAATACCGGCGGCTCCAGGCCGAGATAGCGATAGATCAGGATGTGCTTCGGCACCGAGGCGAGCCATTCTTCGCCGCGAGCCACATGGGTGATCTTCATCAGATGGTCGTCGACGACGTTGGCCATATGATAGGTCGGCATGCCGTCCGCCTTCAGCAGAACCTGCATATCGACGGCATCCCACGGAATCTCGACGTCGCCATAGACGCCGTCATGGAACTTGCAGGTGCCTTCGGTCGGGATCTTCATGCGCACGACATGCGGCTCGCCTGCTGCAACGCGCGTGGTGACTTCCTCGGCCGAGAGGTTCAAACAGTGGCCGTCATACTTTGGCGGCAGGCCGGCGGCACGCTGCGCCTCGCGCATCTTTTCCAGGCGCTCCGGCGTGCAGAAGCAGCGGAAACCGTGGCCGGCATCGACGATCTTCTCGACGTAAGGCCTGTAGATGTCCTTGCGGTCGCTCTGACGGTAGGGGCCGTAAGGGCCACCGATATCGGGGCCTTCGGACCATTTGAGGCCACACCATTTCAGCGCATCCAGCACCTTGGTCTCGAATTCCGGGGTGGAGCGGGTTGCGTCGGTGTCCTCGATGCGCAGGATGAACTCGCCGCCGTGTTTCTTGGCGAAGAGATAGTTGAACAGCGCAATATAGGCAGTGCCGACATGCGGCTCGCCGGTGGGGGAGGGTGCGATGCGGACGCGAACGCCTGAAGTGGTCATCTTGTTTGCCCGTCATAATGGGCCGGGCCGCGCTCGGGACGAGCACCGTCCAGCCGAAGATGTGTGTCTGGATCAGGAAACCTGCCGGAAAAGGGCGTCTTGCCGCTCCCATTCCGCGTTTTCCGTATGGCTGGCTTAGGCCATATTCAAGGGGTGTCGTCAAGGGAAACTGCGCTGCAAGGCCACTGCGACGGGTTGACTGGCACCGGGCCGCATCGATTTGACCCGATCTCCCAATTTCATGAGGTCTCTTTACGCTTCGTAAGGCTATCGAAACAAAAGCGGACAAGCTGACGAATTTGATTTGCAATTTTCGAGCTAGTTGCGAAATAGGCCTTCAATCGTTCACCGCGAGGAAGCAATGAAGAAATTGATCTTGAGCCTTTTGTTGACAGCCGCCATGTCCGATGTGGCCGCAGCACAATCGACCATCACGCGTGACGGCTCGGCGAAGCTGATCGAATCCTATCGCGCCTATATCGGCAGCGACGACCTCTACAATTCCAAGGGCGAGCGATTGACGGCGCCCTGGCAGATCATCCGGCAGGATCGTGCCAACTATCACGCCTATCGCCGCCGCGACCGTGGCGACCAGGGGGACAGCTTCTTTTCGCTGCCGACAAACCGGGCGAAGCTCGAAGAGATGCTGGCGAACGGCAACATCGCCGACGACGCCGGGAACCTCATCGTTCGCGGCAATGTCTGGGTGAAAGTCGATATCTATGGACGCGGCGATGTCAGCGAATATGTCGACATCCACGTTCAGGACTGATCGGACAGGCGTATTTCCAGGAAAGTGCGTAGCGGTTTTCCGTTCGGAATGCGCGAAAACGTTCCAAAGCCGCACCTGTTTCAGAGTGCGGCTTTATCGGTCAATGGCCGCCGGATGCCTTTTCCCGCCGGTTGCGCGCCAGCATGTTGAGCACCTCCACGAGCGCAGAGAAGGCCATGGCGGCGTAGATATAGCCCTTCGGAACATGCACACCCATGCCTTCGGCGATCAGCGTCGTGCCGATCATCAGCAGGAAGGCGAGCGCCAGCATGACGATGCTCGGGTTTTTCTCGATGAAATTGGCGAGCGGGTTTGCGGCGACCAGCATGACGGTGACGGCGGCGATCACCGCAATGAACATGATCGGCAGGTGCGGCGTCATGCCGACGGCTGTGATGATGCTGTCGATCGAGAAGACGAGGTCGAGCAGCAGGATCTGGCCGATGGCGGCGGCAAAGGTCGATGTCGTCGACTTGGCGATGAAATCCTCGCCCTGTTCCTGCGGATCGACGTTGTGATGGATCTCCTTCGTCGCCTTCCACACAAGGAAAAGGCCGCCGCCGATGAGGATCATGTCCTTCCAGGAAAAACCCTGGCCAAAGATCTCGAAGACGGGGGTCGTCAGCTGGACGATCCAGGCGACGGTGCCGAGTAGGGCGAGGCGCATGACAAGGGCAAGGCCGATGCCGATCTTGCGAGCTCGGTCGCGATGTTCGACGGGCAGCTTGTTGGTCAGGATCGAGATGAAGATGAGGTTGTCGATGCCAAGCACCACCTCCATGACCACGAGCGTGACGAGCGCAACCCACGCGCTCGGATCCTGTATAAGCCCAACGATGTTCATGGACGATTTCCCCTTGCCAGCTTTTTTATCGGCGCGGCCGATGCTGACCCCCAGCCCCGGCCTTCCAGAATGGCCGTAATGTAAGGAGTGCCGTCTTCGGTACAAGCGCCGACGCCATTTTCGTGGCGGCGGCGCAGTGCTTATGCTTTCAGGGGGATCCAGATTTCGGTCACGCCCGAGCCGGTGCGCGGATCGAACCGATCATCATAGCGTTCCATCATGTCGGGTGTTCCGCCATGCTCATGGCCCGATTGCGGAAGCCATTCGCCGAAGATCTGGTGCACCGTGGCCGTAATGCCTGAGATATGGCCGCGATGGGCAAAGACAGCATAGCGTTGCTGCGGCAGCCTCGTTGTCGTGAAGCCTTCGGGAAGATTGTCGGCCTCGCTGACTTCGACGGCAGACATATAGCGAAAGCCTTCGACGCCCTCATCTGCAGGCGTGCAGACGCCATAGGCGACATTGCCCACTTGGCCGGGGATGTGGCCATAGTGCTGGTTGAACTTCTGCCACAGCGAAGGGATCGCCTGCGTGGCTTCATGGGCGTAGGTTTCCGCAAAGCCGGCAAGCAGCATTGCGGGATAGGTCTCGAAGCGTGGGGCTTCGAGCTTGGGGAGGCGGGTGTCGTCCATTCTGATCGGCTCCTGTAGAGCGAGGTTGCGAACGTGCCCCTGTTTGCGCAGGCTTTCCGGCGTCATGCCGAACTGCTCGCGAAAGGCACGGGTGAAGGCCTCGTGCGAGCCGTAGCCGGCATCGAGGGCAACCTGGAGAATGGTGGAAGAGTTGTCGATCAGCGCCAAAGCCGCGCCGCTGAGACGGCGGCTCCTGATATAGCCGCTGATCGAATGGCCCGTCGTCATGCCGAAGACGCGCGACAGATGATAGCGTGAAAGCCCCGCCGTCGCGGCGATCTCATCGAGCGAGATGTCGGACGTGAAATGGCTTTCGATGAACCATATCGCTCTGCCGATCGCGCTCATACTTAACTCCCCTGGTTGCCGGACCAGTCATAGGCGCCTGGCCGGCGCGATGCTTGATCACCATTGCGGAGTTGGGGGATGCTCCGCATGTCGGCAACCGGGTGCTCTGTCAGGTGCGATCCCGCCGTTCGGTGCCGTAGGCTGCGAGGAAGACCCGCACGGCGCCGCGCACGACATAATCGATTTCGTCCGGGGAAGGAGGGACTTCCATGTCGCCGAACAGCCGCAGCTTGAAGTAGCCACCACTGGCCATCTCAAGGAATTGGCGCGCGGCCAGATCGTAATCCTCTATCTCCACGGCGCCTGCGTCGGCCTTGCGCTCCAGAAAGCCGCGGAGCACGGTGCGCAGATTGTCTGGGCCGGTGAAGAAGCGTTGACAGAGAGACGGCATGCGCTCGCGCACGCCAACGACCGTTCGCATGGCGCTGATGGTCTTGTCGGACGTGACGTGCGTCGCGAAAACCTTGCCGAATTCAAGAAGGCTTGACGAAATATCGGCGTTATCGACAAGAGCGGCACGCACGATTTCGACGAAATGCGCACGTTCGCTATTTACGATGGCGGCGAACAGATCTTCCTTATTGGCGAAATAGACGTATAAGGTGCCCTTGGAAACGCCGGCCTCACGAGTGACGTCGTTCATACTCGCCGCATCGAAGCCCATTTTCATAAAGACGCGTTTGGCGCCCTCGAGAATTTGATGGCGTTTGGCTGGGTCCTCGCCGGCGGCCCATCGTCCACCGGATGCAGGTGCGGGCGCGTTCAATACGACGGCATTTTGCGATTCGTGTT
This sequence comes from Martinezella lusitana, assembly GCF_014207095.1. Lineage (GTDB taxonomy): Bacteria > Pseudomonadota > Alphaproteobacteria > Rhizobiales > Rhizobiaceae > Rhizobium > Rhizobium lusitanum_B. Next base: position 74,540 of record NZ_JACHBG010000002.1, read on the forward strand.
TCATCGTCTCCTTCTTCGATCCGTTTTTTCTGAATCTTAAACAGATTCGCCAAATAAATCGAACCGCGCGGTTCGATATCTCTTGATATGGAATCTAAAACGCTCTATGTCAATTGAACTGAACCGTTCGGTTCGATTATTTTTACCAAGATTTTCGGTGGTAGGGCAATGTCGTCAAGTCATGGAAACAATGTAGCGCGCATCGTGAATGAGCCCGCTGAAGCCGAAGCGGACGCTCGGGAGGCCGGTGCATCCGCAGATGCTCCAGTCGCCGAAACGCGCGGCAACCCCGCCCCCGCCCAGGCTGCGCCGGCATCTCCGGCCCCCGCGGCCCCACCGCCGCCGGAAAAGAAGCGGCGCAGCCTGGTTATGCCCATCATCGTCGTTCTGGCGCTGGCTGGCGGCGGCTGGTACGGTTACGACTGGTGGACGAACGGCCGCTTCATGGTCTCCACCGACGACGCCTATATCGGCGGCGATATCGCCACGATCTCGCCGAAGGTGACGGGTTATGTCGCCAAGGTGAACGTCGTTGCCAACCAGACGGTCAAGGCCGGCGACGTGCTCGCCGTGCTCGACGACGGCGACTACAAGCTGGCGCTGGAACAGGCGCAGGCTTCGTACGACACCGAACAGCTCTCGCTCCATACCATCGATGCACAGATCGCTGCCGGCCAGGCCGCTCTTGCCCAGTCGCAGGCCCAGAAGGTTGCCCTCGACGCCACGGTCCGTGGCGCCCAGATCACCCAGACGCGCGCTGCTGAGCTGCAAGCCAAGTCGGTCGGCACCACGGCCGCCTTGGATAGCGCCAATATCGCGCTCGACCAAGCCAAGGCCAACCTGGTCGGCGGCGATGCCGCCATCGCTTCGGCGCAGGCCAACATCAACCTGCTGCAGGCGCAGCGCCGTCAGGCCGAAAGCACGATCAAGGGTCTCGCTGCTGCCCGTGACAAGGCTGCTCGCGACCTATCCTTCACCGTGCTGAAGGCGCCCTATGACGGTATCGTCGGCAACCGCTCGGTTCAGGAAGGCGATCTCGTCTCTCCCGGGCAGAAGCTGATGGCGATCGTCCCGACCAAGCAACTCTATATCGACGCGAACTTCAAGGAAACGCAGATCCAGCATCTGGTTCCCGGTTCCAAGGTCAACGTCCACGTCGATGCCTTCAGCGATCATCCGATCGTCGGCACAGTTCAGTCGATCTCGCCGGCTTCCGGCTCGGTCTTCTCGTTGCTGCCGCCGGAAAACGCGACGGGCAACTTCACCAAGATCATCCAGCGCGTGCCTGTGCGCATCGCATTGCCGCAGGATGCGCTCAATACCGGTCGTCTGCGCGCAGGCCTCAGCGTCGTCGTTGACGTCGATACCCGCACGGCGCCGGACAAGTAAGCGATCAAGCTCGGGAGAGACGCGCCATGTCGTCCGCCAGCACTACAGCCGGGTCGCCTCTGCGCGCTGCCGGCCCCGCCGCGCCTGCGGCTGATCATATCGACAAGAAAAAGCTCATCGCCTTCCTGGCGATGGTGCTCGGCATGTTCATGTCGATCCTCGACATTCAGATCGTTTCGGCGTCGCTCAGCGAAATCCAGGCCGGCCTTAGTGCCGGCTCGGATGAAATCGGTTGGGTGCAGACGGCCTACCTGATTGCCGAAGTCATCATGATCCCGCTGTCGGGAACGCTGGCGCGCATCATTTCCACGCGCTACCTCTTCGCGATCTCGGCCGCCGGCTTCACCGCAGCGAGCGCCCTTGCAGCGACCGCCACCAACATCGATCAGATGATCGTCTACCGCGCGCTTCAGGGCTTCATCGGCGGCGGCATGATCCCCTCGGTCTTTGCCGCGGCATTCACAATCTTCCCGCCATCCAAGCGCAACGTCGTTTCGCCGATCATCGGCCTGATCGCCACACTAGCACCGACCATCGGCCCGACCGTCGGCGGTTACCTTTCCAACGCCTTCTCCTGGCACTGGCTATTCCTGGTCAATATTCCGCCCGGTATCGTCGTTGCCATCGTCACTTGGAATTTCATCGACTTCGACAAGCCCGAACTGTCGCTGATGAAGAAGTTCGACTGGTGGGGCCTGTTCTCGATGGGCGTTTTCCTCGGCGCACTGGAATATGTGCTCGAGGAAGGCAACACGAACGACTGGTTCAACGACAACTATATCGTTATCGGCGCCATCGCCTCCGCCGTCGCTGCGATAGTTTTTTTCTATCGGGCATTTACGGTCGAATTCCCGGTGGTGGATCTTAGAGCCTTTGCGAACAAGAACTTCGCTTTCGGATCGATGTTCTCCTTCGTGATGGGTATTGGTCTTTATGGTCTGACTTATATCTATCCGCTCTTTCTCGCGCGCATTCGTGGCTACGATTCGCTGCAGATCGGCGAGACGATGTTCGTCTCGGGTCTCACCATGTTCTTCACGGCGCCGCTTGCCGGCTTTCTGGCGAGCCGGGTGGATCTGCGTATCCTGATGATCATCGGGTTCACCAGCTTCTCGGCCGGTACCTACATCATGATGCACCTGACGGTGGACTGGGACTTCTGGGAGCTGCTGATCCCGCAGATATTGCGCGGTTTCGGCCTGATGCTCTGCATGGTCCCGATCAACAACATTGCGCTCGGAACCATGCCTCCCGCCCGCATGCGCGGCGCGTCCGGCCTGTTCAATCTGACGCGTAACCTTGGCGGCGCCGTCGGCCTTGCGATCATCAATACTCTGCTGACGAACCGGCAGGATCAGCATTACTTCAACCTGCGCGACCACATCCACTGGGGCAGCCATGCAGCGGTTACCCAATTGAACAACATGGCCGCGAACTTCAACGCCTCCGGTCTCGACGGCCAGCAGGCTGCGCTGCGGCAGATGGTCAATATGACGACGCGGCAGGCGGTGATCATGTCGTTCGGCGACATCTTCCTGATGCTGACCGTGTTGTTCCTGGCGATGATCCTCGGCGTCCTCCTGCTCAGCAAGCCGAGCGTGCCGGGCAGTGGAGGCGGTGGCGGAGGCCACTAATCCAGATCTTTCAAAGAATGCTCCCAAGGCATGGCCCCTCTTCGTGAGGGGCCTTTTTTTATTCCGGTCACGGCCAGAAAATCGAAAGCGTGAAAATTTCTGATTTACGTACATCAGAAATCGCAGTAAGGGTTTGCCCAGGAGGAGCCGATGAGACCCACTGTGCATGACATCGCCGCTGCTGCAGGCGTCAGCCTTGCGACCGTTGACCGCGTCTTGAACCAGCGGCCCGGCGTACGACTGGTCACGCGCGAAAAGGTGGAGGAGGCCATTCGACAGATCGGCTACATCCGCGATGTCGCGGCCGCCAATCTGGCCAAGGGGCGCGTCTATCCACTCGTTTTCATCGTGCCGACAGGCGACAATTCCTTTATGCACGGTCTGCGTTCCGAGGTGCATCATGCGACCTTGCGGGCGGGCATGGAGCGTACGGATATCCGTATCATCGAAGTGCCGGCGTTCGACGTGCCGGCTCTTGTTGCAGCGCTTGATGCGTTGCAGGGGCAGGATATCGCCGGCGTCGCCCTGGTGGCGACCGATGCGCCGGAGGTGCGCGCCGTGGTCGACCGGCTCGTATCCGAGCGTATCCCTGTCGTCACGCTGGTTTCCGACCTCACCGATTCCACTCGGCATCACTATGCTGGCATCGACAATATCGCCGCTGGCCGTACCGCTGCCCGATTGCTCGGGCGCTTCCTCGGCGGCCGCGAAGGTGATCTCACGGTCCTCGCCGGCTCTATGCTGGTGCGCGACCACCGCGAGCGCCTGCAGGGTTTCTCGGCGGTAATGGCGGCAGAGTTTCCCAAGCTGCGCTTGCTACCCGTGCTCGAAGGGCGTGACGATCCCGAGCGCACCAAATCGCTTGTCTCCAAGGTGCTGTTCGAAAACAAAGATATCATCGGCATCTACAGCCTCGGTGCCGGTAATCGTGGTCTGATCGCGGCCTTGAGGGCCGTTCGGCCTGCGCGTGAGCTGACCGTGGTTGCGCATGAGCTGACGCAGCATACGCGGGCAGCGCTCATAGATGGCACGATCGATGCTGTCCTTAATCAGGATGCCGGTCATGAGGTGCGCAGCGCCATTCGCGTCATGAAGGCTACCGCCGACGGCCAAGCCGTGATCGCCGATCAAGAGCGCATACGTCTCGACATTTTCTTGAAAGACAATCTGCCCTGAACATTCGAAGGCGGCAGAGCATAGGGAGTAACATCTGATGTATTTGGGTCTCGATCTCGGAACGTCCGGCGTCAAAGCGATGCTGATCGACGGCAATCAGAAGATCATCGGTTCCGCCCATGGCGACCTCGATGTCTCGCGGCCGCATCCTGGCTGGTCGGAGCAGGATCCTGCCCATTGGATCAGCGCGACCGAAGAGGCTATTGCCGGGTTGAAGGCGGCGCATCCGAAGGAACTGGCCGCCGTGCGCGGCATCGGTCTTTCCGGTCAGATGCACGGTGCAACGCTGCTCGATGCCGACGACAAGGTGCTGCGCCCCTGCATTCTCTGGAACGACACCCGCAGCTATCAGGAGGCTGCCGCGCTCGATGCAGATCCGAGGTTCCGCGCGCTGACCGGCAATATCGTCTTCCCCGGCTTCACCGCGCCGAAGCTTGCATGGGTTGCCAAGCACGAGCCTGACATTTTCGCTAGAGTGCGATGGGTGCTGTTGCCGAAGGACTATCTGCGTCTCTGGTTGACCGGCGAGCATATGTCGGAAATGTCAGACTCCGCCGGCACGTCCTGGCTCGATACCGGCAAGCGCAAATGGTCCTCCGAGTTGCTAGCGGCGACCAATCTCGATGAGAAGCAGATGCCGATGCTGGTCGAAGGTACCGAAGTTGCCGGCAAGCTGCGTGGCGAGCTGGCCTCCAAATGGGGTATCGGCGGCGATGTCGTCGTGGCCGGCGGGGCAGGGGACAATGCGGCCTCGGCCTGCGGCATGGGTACGGTGAGCCACGGAGCCGCTTTCGTTTCGCTCGGCACGTCGGGCGTGCTCTTTGCCGCCAACGGCTCCTATCTGCCGAAGCCGGAAAGCGCTGTCCATGCCTTCTGCCACGCATTGCCGAACACCTGGCATCAGATGGGCGTCATCCTCTCGGCGACCGATGCGCTGAACTGGCATTCGCATGTGACGGGCAAGTCTGCCGCCGAACTCACCACCGAGCTTGGCGACACGCTGAAGGCGCCGACGAGCGTCACCTTCCTTCCCTATCTTTCGGGCGAGCGCACGCCGCACAATGACGCGACGATCCGCGGCGCTTTCATCGGCCTTGGCCATGAGAGCGGCCGCGCCGTGCTGACGCAGGCCGTGCTCGAAGGTGTGTCCTTCGCAATCCGCGACAATCTGGAAGCGCTGCGCTCCGCTGGCACCAACATTGCGCGCGTGACGGCCATCGGTGGCGGTTCGCGTTCGCGCTATTGGCTGGCCTCGATTGCAACGGCGCTCGGCGTTCCCGTCGACCTGCCGGCGGACGGCGATTTTGGCGCGGCCTTTGGCGCTGCGCGCCTCGGCCTGATCGCCGCCACCGGTGCCGACCCGGTCGCAGTCTGCACACCGCCGCAGACGGCCGGCACGATCGATCCCGTGGCGTCACTGACGGACGCCTATGCGGATGCCTACAAGCGCTATCGGGCGGTTTATCCGGCGATCAAGCCGCTGTCGGCGCGTTGAAATATTGAAATACTGTGGCGTAAAGCCCCTCATCCGCCCTGTCGGGCACCTTCTCCCCGTTTTGACGGGGGAGAAGGGGAAAGAGGCAACTTCAGCCCGCCCCTAACGCTTTGGTCGGAGGGGATGCAGAGGTCGTCCCCTCCGACCAAAGCGTTAGGGGAGAGGGTTAGGGTGAGGGGCAGCGCCGCACCAAACGAACAACAATATGCGAATACCAACCCAAGGAGACAGAACATGAGCACCGGATTTTTTGGTGACATCAGCAAGGTAAAATACGAAGGCCCGGATAGCACCAATCCGCTGGCTTTCCGTTATTACAACAAGGACGAAGTCGTTGCCGGCAAGCGCATGGAAGACCATCTGCGTTTCGCCGTCGCCTACTGGCACACCTTCACCTGGCCGGGCGGCGACCCCTTTGGCGGCCAGACCTTCCTGCGCCCCTGGTTCAACGAGACGATGGAAGCCGCCAAGCTGAAGGCTGACGTCGCCTTCGAATTCTTCACTTTGCTCGGCACGCCCTACTACTGCTTCCACGATGCCGACGTGCGTCCGGAAGGCAAGAATTTTGCCGAGAACACCAAGAACCTCAACGAGATCGTCGACTACTTCGCCAAGAAGCAGGCAGAGACGGGTGTGAAGCTGCTGTGGGGCACGGCAAACCTTTTCTCCAACCGCCGCTTCATGTCGGGTGCTGCTACGAACCCTGATCCGGATGTCTTCGCCTTTTCGGCAGCGACCGTGAAGACCTGCCTGGACGCTACTCACAAGCTCGGCGGCGAAAACTATGTCCTCTGGGGCGGCCGTGAAGGCTATGAGACGCTGCTCAACACCGACCTGAAGCGCGAATTGGACCAGATGGGCCGTTTCCTTAATCTCGTCGTCGAGTACAAGCACAAGATCGGCTACAAGGGCACGATCCTGATCGAGCCGAAGCCGCAGGAGCCGACCAAGCACCAGTATGACTACGATGTCGCCACGGTCTACGGCTTCCTGAAGAAGTATGGTCTCGAGAACGAAGTGAAGGTCAATATCGAGCAGGGCCATGCGATCCTCGCCGGCCATTCCTTCGAGCACGAGCTGGCGCTTGCCAACGCGCTCGGCATCTTCGGTTCGATCGATATGAACCGCAACGATTACCAGTCCGGCTGGGACACCGACCAGTTCCCGAACAACGTTCCGGAAATGACGCTGGCCTATTACCAGGTTCTGGCAGGCGGCGGTTTCAAGACCGGCGGTACGAACTTCGACGCCAAGCTGCGTCGTCAGTCGCTTGATGCGGAAGACTTGCTCATCGGCCATATCGGCGGCATGGATTGCTGTGCTCGCGGCCTGAAGGCTGCTGCCAAGATGATCGAGGACAAGGCGCTCTCCAAGCCGCTCGCCGACCGTTACGCCGGCTGGGATTCGGCCGAAGGCCAGAAGCTGCTGCGCGGTGAATATTCGCTCGACCAGATTGCCCAGTGGGTAGAAACCAAGGACGTCAACCCGCAGCCGAAGTCCGGCAAGCAGGAACTCCTGGAAAACATCGTCAATCGTTACGTTTGATCGACAGGTTCGGGAGGCAGTGGTTCACTGCCTCCCGACTCCGGTCTGAAGGCGCGGCTGGAAATGGATATGGAATTTTCAGCGGGGTCTTTGGCATTGGCGAAGACATAGCCATCGGCCTGGTGGATGGGACCGAATTCGAGCCCTTCCTCTGCGCATCTCGCGCGAAAAGCTTCGACGTGCTCGACGTCAAACACGAGTTTTACCAGTGACTGGCCCATTTTCTGTGCTTTGGCTGCGGGATGGATCATCAGATTGGCGCCGCCATCCGGGGCGAGCAACTCGACAATCCGATCGCCTGCCTGCCGATGCGACTTGAACCCGAAATGCTTCTCGTAGAAGCTGATCGTCGCCTCGACATCGCGGACATAGAGGATCAGCCTGCCGAGCGGCATCGTAACACCTTCCTATCGCCGCGCGCGCGACGGTGCAGAAACCGAGTTTCGCACCACGAGGTCCGGTCGCAGCAGGATCTCCGTTTCGGGCGGCTCGCCATCCGAAAGGAGCTCCAGCAGCAGCGCCATGGCGTGCTTGCCGATGGCGGTGCGCGGCTGGCGGATCGTCGTCAGCGAAGGCGTCATGAAGACGGCTTGCGGCACGTCGTCGAAACCGGTCACCGAAAAATCCTCGGGAATGTCATAGCCGCGTGTTTTCAGGCCAATCATCACGCCGATCGCGGTCTGATCGTTGACGCACATGAAGGCCGTTGGCAGCGTGTCACGCATGAAGAGCTGCTCGACGGCGAGTCGTCCGCTTTCGATGGTGCCGTCACCCTCCAGGATGATCCGGAGATGGGTGCCAATGCCGGCGGCATCGAGCCCGGCTTCATAGCCCATGCGCCGACGGCTATAGGCGAGGCGGGTGCGGGAATCGCCGATGAAAGCAATCTTGCGGTGGCCTTCAGCGATCAGTAGGTCGACGGCCTTACGCGCGCCGGCAATATCGTCGACGCCGACATAGGGAATGCCGCCGTTGAAGACTGGCTCGAAAACGCCGACGCTCGGCGGCAGTCTTGCCGTCATCGTTTGATGGCCGAAAGGCAGGATGCCGGTGAAAAGGATCAGCCCCGCCGCCTGGTTGGAATTGAGGAATTTCAGATATTCCAGCCCGCGCTGCGCATCGTTCTGCGTATGGCCGATGAGGATGCCGTAGCCATGCGAACGCGCCTCGTTCTCCAGGCCGATCAGGATGTTGGAGAAATTGGGGTCGCCGATGTCGGGGGCAACGACGAGAATCATATTGGAGCGGCCGAGCCTGAGGCTGCGCGCCATGGCATTGGTCGTATAACCGGTGACGGCAATGGCCTGGTTGACCTTCAGCCGCGTGGAATTGGCGACTTTTTCCGGCGTATGGATAGCCCGCGAAACCGTTGCGATCGAAACATTGGCAATGCGGGCGACGTCTTCGATAGTTGCGGGCGTTGAATTCGACACTGCGCTCTGCCTTGGGGTCTCGTCTCGGGCTGGAGACTACACAGACTTACGTGGAGGTCAAAGGTAACCGCGAAAATTTGTACGATATCCAATGATGTAAACCTTTACACGATCTATGTAAAGGTTTACATACCATGGAAAGCGGGTGGGACCGCAGGGAGGGTTCAATGAATTCGGAAGCCGTCGACGGTACGGTCGTGCTGTCTGCGAGAGGGATTTCCAAGGCCTTCAGTGGCGTGCAGGTGCTGTTCAGCGTCAACTTCGATCTGCGAGCCGGCGAAATTCATGCGCTCATGGGTGAAAACGGTGCCGGCAAGTCGACGCTCGTCAAGGTTCTCTCCGGTTTCGAGCAGCCGACATCTGGCGAAATCCTCCTTGATGGTAAGCCGGTGAAGCTGCCGCCTAACGGTGCTGCCGAAGCGCTCGGCATCGTCATCATCCACCAGGAGTTCAATCTTGCGGAACATCTGACCGTCACCGAGAGCCTGTTTCTCGGTCGCGAAGTCACGCGCTTCGGCGTGCTCGATCGTAAGCATATGCGTGCGGAGACGCGGCGCGTGCTCGATCTTCTCGGCTCGCATGTCGATGAGAACGCCATGATCAGTTCGCTCTCCATCGCCGACAAGCAGATGGTGGAGATCGCCAAGGCCATCAGTCGCGATGCGCGGATCGTCTTCATGGACGAGCCGACAGCCGTTCTGTCGCGCGAGGAGACCAATTTCCTGTTCAAGCAGGTGCGCAAGCTGCGTGATCAGGGAACGAGCTTCGTTTTCGTTTCCCACAAGCTCGATGAAGTCATGGAACTGACGGATCGCGTTACGGTGCTGCGCGACGGCCAATGGGTGAAGACATCGCCGACTTCGCTGCTCGACGGCGAATCAATTGCCCAGTTGATGGTCGGGCGCGAACTTTCCAGCCTCTATCCGGCGAAGAACGAGCCCGATGTCGACGAGAAGGTCGTGCTCAGCGTCAACTCGCTTTCGACAGGCTATGTCCGCGACGCGAGTTTCGAGTTGCGCAAGGGCGAGATACTGGGCTTTTCCGGCATGATCGGCTCGGGTCGCACCGAGTTGATGGAGGCGATCGTCGGCCTGCGCTCGCGCGCATCCGGCGAGGTCGTCGCCAATGGCCAGACGGTGCCGTCACATGATGTGCACGCCGCCATCGATGCCGGTCTCGCCTATATGACCAAGGACCGGAAATCCAAGGGGCTGCTGCTGAATTCGGGCATGGCAGTCAATCTCACCCTCCAGTCGCTCGATCGGCATGGCAAGTTCGGTTATCTGAGCGCCTCCAGCGAGGCGAATGCGCTGACACGCGCCCGCCGCCGCTTCGATATCCGCGTTCGCGACGGAAATATCGTCGCCGGCCGTATGTCCGGCGGCAATCAGCAGAAGCTGCTTTTGGCGAAAGTCATGGAGACCGAGCCGCAGATCATCATCATCGACGAGCCGACGCGCGGCATCGATGTCGGTACGAAGCAGCAGATCTATCATTTCATTTCGGCATTGGCGCGCGACGGTCATTCGATCATCGTCGTCTCCTCGGAAATGCCGGAGGTCATCGGATTGTGCACGCGGATCGCCGTCATGCGCGAAGGCCGCATCGTCGGGATGCTTGAGGGCGACGAGATCTCCGAGCAGGAAATCATGCGTTATGCGGCGGGCCTGAAGAAGAAGACCGCCGCCTGAACGGGCGGTGCAGGGCAGGGCGAATTCCCAGCAGTCATGGGACGGGAGGTTGGTTTTGGTTATGAGCGTGGGCGAAGACAGCAGCGGCAAGACAGGTCGGCGGGGGCGCTCCTGGCGGGATGTCGATTTGAGGGCCGTTGCGCCGTTTGCAGCGCTGGTGCTGCTTCTGATCGTGGGCGCATTGGTCAATCCGAACTTCATCGGCATCACGAATCTTGCCAACGTCGCGACCAGAAGCGCCTTCATCGCCATCATCGCGGTAGGGGCGACTTTCGTCATTTCGGCGGGTGATCTCGATCTCTCCGTGGGGTCGATGGTGGCCTTCGTGGCGAGCCTGATGATCCTGCTGATGAATTCCGGTGTCATCGCCGATCCGACGCTGATGCTGGCAGCGGCCATGGTGTTCGGTATCGTCGCCGGTGCGCTGTGCGGCCTTGCCAACGGCCTGATTACCACCGTGGGCAAGATCGAGCCTTTCATCGCGACGCTCGGCACCATGGGTGTCTATCGCGGGTTGACGACCTGGCTGTCGCAGGGCGGCGCGATTACCCTGCGTTCGCCAGAGCTGCAGTCGCTCTATCGCCCGGCCTATTTCGGCTCCATCCTCGGAGTGCCGGTTCCGATCGTGGTGATCCTTGCGGTCACCGGCGTTGCCGCCTTCATTCTCTATCGCACCCGCTATGGACGGCATGTCGTCGCCGTCGGCTCGAACAGCGATGTCGCGCGCTATTCCGGCATCGCGGTCAACCGCGTGCGCACCATCGCCTTCGTCATTCAGGGGCTGTGTGTTGCAATCGCCGTGCTTCTCTACGTGCCGCGGCTCGGCTCGACTTCGGCCACGACCGGCATTCTCTGGGAACTGCAGGCGATCACTGCCGTCGTCGTCGGCGGCACGGCGCTGAAGGGCGGCGCGGGCAGGGTATGGGGTACGATCTGCGGTGCCTTCATCCTCGAGCTGGTCGGCAACATCATGCTGCTGTCCAATTTCATCAGCGAATATCTGATTGGCGCCATCCAGGGGGCGATCATCATCATTGCCATGCTCGTCCAGCGTTCGCTGGTGCGCAAATCGTGAATAACCGGGTCAGGGGGCGCCCGGTCATCAGGACAAGGCCCTGTTTCAATGTGGGAGGATAAAATGCGCAAAAGACTATTGGGCGTTGCCGTCGTGCTCGCGGCGCTCGCCGGCACGGTACATGCGGAAGACAAGAAGGTGACGATCGGCGTTTCCATTCCGGCCGCCGACCATGGCTGGACTTCGGGCGTGGTGTTCCATGCCGAGCGTGTCGCCAAGCAGCTGATGGCCCAGCATCCCGGCCTGAAAGTCATCGTCAAGACTTCGCCCGACGCTGCAAGCCAGGCCAACGCGGTACAGGATCTCGAGACCCAGGGCATCGACGCTCTCGTGATCCTGCCGTCGGATCCGGATCCGCTCGTCAATGCCATCAAGGAAGTCAAGGACAAGGGCAAGTTCGTCGCGCTCGTCGACCGTGCGCCGAGCAGCAACGACAATTCCGTTCGTGACCTCTACGTCGCCGGCAACAATCCGGCGCTTGGCCAGACAGCAGGCGAATACATCAAGAAGAATACCCCCGACGCGCAGGTCGTTGTCATCCGTGGCTTGCCGATTCCGATCGACCAGCAGCGCCAGGACGGCTTCGACAAGGGTATCGCCGGCTCGAACGTCAAGGTTCTCGACCGCCAGTACGGCAACTGGAACCGCGACGACGCCTTCAAGGTCATGCAGGACTACCTGACCAAGTTCCCGAAGATCGACGTCGTCTGGTGCCAGGATGACGATATGGCCGTCGGCGTGCTGCAGGCGATCGATCAGGCCAAGCGCACCGATATCAAGTATGTCGTCGCCGGCGCCGGTTCGAAGGACATGATCAAGAAGGTCATGGACGGCGACAAGCTGATCCCGGTCGACGTGCTCTATCCGCCGGCAATGGTCGGCACTGCCATGGAACTGACCGCTGCCAACTTCTACAATCAGGTTCCGGTTCGCGGCAATTACATCCTTGATGCGACGCTCGTCACCAAGGCCAACGCCAAGGACTTCTACTTCGCCGATTCACCGTTCTGATCTTTGATTTGAACAGTTGCGCCCGCCGGTTCCGGCGGGCGTTTTTTATGGGTATGCCGCCTTGTTTCGCAGCGGGCGAGAATTTTTGCGGCACGTACCTCTTGCCGCCGGCGGCAGGCCATGATTAGGTCATGAGGCATTCGACTTTCATCCTGACGACCCTATTGTTTTTGGAGGTTACGGTTTCCCGGCTGCCTCGAACATGGGTCCGAATGGCGTCGGAAACGTTTACAGAACGCGACTAGGGAGGAATTACACATGAAGACGATCAAGGGCCCGGGCCTGTTTCTCGGACAATTCGCAGGCGATACCGCGCCATTCAATTCGTGGGATTCGATCACGAAATGGGCTGCCGATGCCGGCTATGTCGGCGTGCAGGTTCCGACCTGGGCAAGCCAGCTCATCGACCTGAAGAAGGCAGCTTCCTCCAAGGATTATTGCGACGAGTTCGCCGGCATTGCCCGCTCGAATGGTGTCGAGGTAACGGAGCTTTCGACCCATCTGCAGGGCCAGCTCGTCGCGGTTCATCCCGCTTATGACGAAGCTTTCGATGGCTTTGCAGCTCCGGAAGTGCGCGGGAATCCGAAGGCGCGCCAGGAATGGGCCGTCGAACAGGTGAAGATGGCGCTGACGGCTTCAAAACATCTCGGCATCAAGGCGCATGCGACCTTCTCGGGCGCGCTCGCTTGGCCCTTCATCTATCCCTGGCCGCAGCGCCCGGCCGGTCTTGTGGAAACCGCTTTTGAAGAGCTTGCCCGCCGCTGGACGCCGATCCTCAACCATGCCGACGAAAATGGCGTGGATGTCTGCTACGAGATCCATCCCGGCGAAGACCTGCATGACGGTATCACCTTCGAGATGTTCCTGGAGCGCGTGAAGAACCACCCGCGCGCCAACATGCTTTACGATCCCTCGCACTACGTCCTGCAGTGCCTCGATTATCTCGACAACATCGACATCTACAAAGATCGCATCAAGATGTTCCACGTCAAGGATGCGGAGTTCAATCCGACTGGGCGTCAGGGCGTCTATGGCGGCTATCAGGGCTGGGTCGAGCGTGCCGGTCGCTTCCGTTCTCTCGGCGACGGCCAGGTGGATTTCGGTGCCGTCTTCTCGAAGATGACTGCGAACAACTTTGACGGCTGGGCCGTGGTCGAATGGGAATGCGCACTGAAGCATCCCGAAGACGGCGCGCGTGAAGGCGCCGAATTCGTCAAGGCACATATCATCCGCGTTACGGAAAAGGCCTTCGATGATTTCGCTGGCAGCGGCACAGACCAGGCGGCAAACAGGCGCATGCTGGGGATCTGATCAAACCCCTTCGCCCCGCAAGGCGGGGAGAAGGTGGACTCGAACGGTTGAGCGGAGCGAAGCCGAGAGAGGACGGATGAGGGGTCTTCTCGATATTCATCGCGGCGGCAGAGCTTGCCAGACCTGCGATGCCCCTCACCCTAACCCTCTCCCCGCAGGCGGGGAGAGGGGATGATTGCGGTAAGCGATCGCGTTCAAACAATTCAATTCTCAGGAGGACAGAATGGCAATCGAAGGATCATCGGAACAGACGCGGGAGCCGCGCATTCGGCTTGGCATGGTCGGCGGCGGTGCTGGCGCATTTATCGGCGCGGTGCATCGCATCGCGGCGCGCATTGACGATCAATTCGATCTTATTGCGGGTGCGCTCTCGTCTTCGCCGGAAAAGGCTGCCGCTTCCGGGCGCGATCTCGGTCTCGATCCCTCGCGTGCCTATTCCAGCTATCGCGAAATGGCGATCCGGGAAGCCAAGCTGAAGAACGGCATCGAAGCAGTCTCGATCGTTACTCCGAACCATGTGCACTACGATGCCGCCAAGGAGTTCCTGCGTCGCGGTATCCACGTCATCTGCGACAAGCCGCTGACCTCCAATCTTGCCGACGCCAAGAAGCTGAAGAAGGTGGCCGACGAAAGCGGCGCTCTTTTCATCCTCACGCACAACTACACCGGCTATCCGATGGTCCGTCAGGCCCGCGAGATGGTCGAGAATGGCGAGCTTGGCGATATCCGCATCGTGCAGGTGGAATATCCGCAGGACTGGCTGACCGAGAACATCGAGCAATCCGGCCAGAAGCAGGCGGCATGGCGTACCGACCCGGCGCAGTCCGGCGCCGGTGGTTCCACGGGGGATATCGGCACGCATGCCTACAACCTCGCTTCCTTCGTGACCGGCCTCGAGCTCGACAGCCTTGCCGCCGATCTCGACAGCTTCGTCGAGGGCCGTCGTCTCGATGACAACGGCCATGTGCTGCTCCGCTTCAAGGCAAAGGGCAAGGAGAAGCCGGCAAAGGGCATGCTCTGGTGCAGCCAGGTGGCGCCGGGTCATGAAAATGGCCTCAAGCTCCGCGTCTACGGCACCAAGGGTGGCATCGAGTGGACGCAGGCCGATCCGAACTATCTGTGGTACACGCCGTTCGGCGACCAGAAGCGATTGATTACCCGCAATGGTGCAGGTTCCGGCGCTGCCGCAGCGCGCGTCTCGCGCATCCCTTCGGGTCATCCGGAAGGTTATCTGGAAGCGTTTGCCACGATCTATACCGAGGCTGCGCGCGCCATCAACGCCCGCAAGAAGTGTGTGGCAGTCGATCCGGCTGTGATCTATCCGACCGTTGATGATGGCGTGAAGGGCGTGGCTTTCGTCGAGGCTTGCGTTGCTTCCTCGAAGCGCAACGGCGCCTGGGTCAAGCTCTAAGCTTTGGATAGGGTTCGAGGCGGCGTAACTGCCTCGAACCTGCTTGCTCAGGCCGCGACTTCCTGCTTGCGCCTCGTCAGCGCATCGACGCTGAAGGGGCCGCCACCGGCGGCAACGAGAAACAGGAAGATGAAGCAGAAGAGGACGGCAGCAGTGCCGCCGTTCTGCGCGGGATAGAAACTTTGCGGCGCGTGGCGCAGGAAATAGGCAAACGCCATCAGGCCTGACAGCACGAAGGCGGCGATCCGTGTCTTGAAACCGATCAGGACGAGGAAGCCGGGGGTCAGCTCAAGCAGGCCGGCGATCCAGGGCAGGGATCCGACAGGCGGCACTGTTTCGGCTGCCGGGAAATGCAGCACCTTCTGCGTTCCATAGCTAAACAGCACGAGCGATGCGACGATGCGCAGGAGGCTCAGCAGATGGGGTTGAAAAGCGTGGAGCGCAGGGAGCATTTGTATCCTTTCGTTGTCAGGTTTGAGCGCTACCCTCAATTGATCCGTGGCCGAAAGACAAGTCACGACTGTTGACATTGATGTTATCGAGCTGTGCCAAGATCGCGCCGATGCCGGTGAACTTTCCGGAATTCACCTGGCAGGCGCGAATTATCGATATCTGTAACGTTGCAGTTTTCCAGCGTCGCCCCTGTACTTTGTCGCGCCGCTTGGTTAAACCGCAGCCAACGAAGCCAAAACAGACGGGATTTTCACCATGATCGATCCGAAGCTTCTTGCCGATCGCTTCCCCGGCGATTTCACGTTCGGCGTTGCCACCGCCGCATTCCAGATCGAGGGCGCCACCAAGGCCGATGGCCGCAAGCCGTCCATTTGGGATGCTTTCGCCAACATGCCCGGTCGCGTCTATCAGCGCGATAATGGCGATGTTGCCTGCGATCACTACAATCGGCTGGAACAGGACCTGGATCTGATCAAGGATATGGGTGTCGAAGCCTATCGCTTCTCGATCGCCTGGCCACGCATCATTCCCGATGGCACTGGCCCGGTGAACGAAGCCGGCCTCGATTTCTACGATCGTCTCGTCGACGGCTGCAAGGCGAGGGGTATCAAGACCTTTGCGACCCTCTACCATTGGGATCTGCCGCTGACTCTTGCAGGCGACGGCGGCTGGACGGCGCGCTCGACGGCCCATGCGTTCCAGCGCTATGCCAAGACCGTCATGAGCCGCCTCGGCGACCGCCTGGATTCGGTTGCCACATTCAACGAGCCCTGGTGCATCGTCTGGCTGAGCCATCTCTATGGCATTCATGCGCCGGGCGAGCGCAACATGCAGGCCGCGCTCCATGCGATGCACTACATGAACCTTGCCCATGGTCTTGGCGTCGAAGCGATCCGCTCCGTGGCGCCGAAGGTGCCTGTCGGCATCGTGCTCAACGCCGCTTCCATCCTGCCGGGCTCGGACCTTCCGGAGGATCTCGCTGCCGTCGAGCGCGCCCATCAGTTCCACAATGGCGCCTTCTTCGATCCGATCTTCAAGGGTGAGTATCCTAAGGAGTTTGTCGAGGCGCTTGGCGATCGCATGCCTGTCATCGAGGACGGCGATTTGAAGACCATTAATCAGAAGCTCGATTGGTGGGGTCTGAACTATTACATGCCGATGCGCGTCCACGATGACGCCTCCAAGAGCGGCGATTTCCCCTGGACGAAGGATGCGCCGCCGGTCAGCGACGTCAAGACGGATATTGGTTGGGAGGTCTATTCACCTGGCCTGAAGCACGTCGTCGAGGATCTCAACAAGCGCTACGACCTGCCGGAGTGTTACATCACCGAAAACGGCGCCTGCTACAATATGGGCGTCGTCAGCGGCGAGGTCGATGACCAGCCGCGTCTCGACTATTACATCGAGCATCTCGGCGTCGTCGCCGATCTCATCAAGGACGGTTATCCGATGCGCGGCTATTTTGCCTGGAGCCTGATGGACAACTTCGAATGGGCCGAGGGATACCGGATGCGCTTCGGACTCGTCCATGTCGATTACGAGACTCAGGTGCGCACCATCAAGAAGAGCGGAAAATGGTACCGGGAACTCGCAGCTCACTTCCCGAAGGGCAATCACAAGGCCGACTGACCCGCGATCTCGCTGCCTCCTTATTCGGCGTCGCCCGAATCGGCAGAGGCTGCTAGGTTTCGGGCATGACCTCGCGCCCGCTTTTCCTTTACGCACTTTGCGGCAGCCAGCGACAGGCTTCAAGCAGTCGCCGGCTGCTCGAAGCCCTGCGGCTTGCATGCCCTGAAGATACTACCATCGAGATCTGCGATCTGATCGGTGACTTGCCGATCTTCAATCCCGATCATGAGGGTGAGAGGACGCCCGCCATTGTCGAGACGTTCGCGGCGAAGATCCGACAGGCTGATGGCCTGATCGTTTCCTGTCCGGAATATGCGCATGGCGTACCGGGTGGGTTCAAGAATGCTCTGGACTGGCTGGTGTCACGCGACGAGATACCGTTCAAACCGCTGATGTTCGCGCATGCCTCGCATCGCGGTGATTTCGTGCTCGATCAACTTGCAGAGGTGTTGAGAACCATGTCGCTTCGCATCGTGCTCGAGGCGTTTTTACGCCTGCCGATCGCGGGCAAGAGCGATGAAACCCAGGCGGCGCTGCTTGTGCAGGCCCGCGACGAGGGCTTGCTGCGCGGTAGGCTCGACCATTTCGCGAAAGTGATCCTCTCCGAAGGATGAATTCGATTGCATCCGCAATATACAACTCTTTCCTGTAGGAATCTCGAGCTCGCCTTAACCGTTTATTGAAGTCCTGACTGCAGAGTTAGGTCCCAAGGAGAAAAGACCTTGGGAGCAGTTTTCGAGTCATTGCGGCAGAGTACGCAGGTCGGTCGTCATTCCATCGTGACGGCCGTTTTGATTACTTTCGCAGTGGTCGTTGCCGTCGTGACGCTGATGGTGCTCACCGCGATCGGCCGGGTGGCCGATTACTCCAACAAGCTGGATGACGAGCGTTCCTGGGAGACGACTGTCGGCGCGCTCAAGACCTTTCAAGGGCAGCTCGAAGCGACGCTACACGATCATTCCGCACGCAATGATGCGGCAAAAAGCGTCTACGGCAAGGACGACCAAGGCTGGGTTGCCGGCAATTACGGCGATATCTCCTCCAACGGCGCCCTATTCGATACGGCGATCATCGTCGATGACAACAATAAGCCTATCGTTGCCTTTCACGATGGCGAACCTATGACCGCCAAGGTCGAGGATGTTCTCGGGACCGCCGTTTGGGCTCTCGTCGAACAAGCGCGCCGTACGCTCGTGACCGGCGTGCCTGAGGCGAGCGGCTACATCATGACCAGCAATGGCATTGCTGCTGTGGGCGCCGCAACGATCCGCGAGAGGTCCGGCCGGATTCCGGCGCCCGAAGGCAAGCGGCGCTACCTGATCCTCGTACGCTACTTTGACGCCGCGCGGATCAAGATGCTTTCGAATATCTATGTCATCAGCGGTTTGAAGCTGGTGCCCGCGCAGACCGTGGCGCGGTACGCCGTCTCTATCGTCGATCCCCTTGGCAAGCCATTGGGGCGGCTGGTCTGGAATTCGCGCGAGCCGGGCGATCGGAGCTACCAGCAGGTGCGGCCGCTCGTGCTTGGTGCGCTTGGCCTTGTTGGCCTGTTCTTTGTCGTGCTGCTGATCCTCGGGTCGCTTGCGGGGCGCCGGCTGCGGGCTGAGGAAGTGCAGGCGCGCCAAGGCTCGCTGCGCGATCGCCTCAGCGGCCTTCTCAATCGCGAGGGACTGCGCCTCGATGTCGATCGGCTGGTGGAGCGGGCGCGTGCTGACCGCAGCAATGTCCTGCTTCTCTATCTCGATCTCGATGGCTTCAAGGAAATCAACGACGCCTATGGGCACGGCACGGGCGACCAGCTCATTCGCGCCGTGGCGGCGGGCTTGAGCGTGCTCGTACCACCGCAGGCGTCTCTCGCGCGTCTCGGGGGTGATGAGTTCGCCATCGTGTTTCCGACCACGGAACTTAACGACGCGCCCGCCTTGCGGCTGGCCGAACAGATCCTCGATTTCCTGTCCGAGCCATTGGAAATCGGTCGACGCATCGTCGTCGTTGGGGCCAGCATCGGCATTGCAAGCTCCGCCGAAGGCCGCATCGACCGCGAGGAGCTGGTGCGCCGCGCCGATCTTGCCATGTATAAGGCCAAGGAGGCTGGTCGTGCCCGCATGACCTGCTACGAGACCGCCATGGATGCGCATCGCGAGGAGCGCAACGCTCTGGAACTCGATCTGCGCCGCGCGATCGAGACGGAGGAATTGACGCTCGTCTATCAGCCGCTGGTCGATGCTTCGAGCTGCGAAATGACTGGTGTCGAGGCGCTGGTGCGGTGGAATCGTCCGGGTCACGGACCGATTTCGCCTGAAATATTCATTCCCGTCGCTGAGACCACCGGATTGATCGAGGCGCTCGGGTTGTTCGTCCTGCGCAAGGCATGCGAAGCGGCGCAACAATGGCCGGACCTGCGCGTTGCCGTCAACGTCTCGCCGGGCCAGTTCCGCAATCCAGCCTTCGCCGACTACGTTCGCAGCGTGCTGAACAGTACGGAGATCGAGGCCGGACGTGTGACGTTGGAAATCACCGAAGGCTATATCATCCAAAATCCCGAGCGCACGCGTCAGTCGATCGAGCGGCTGAAGATGCTTGGCGTCAAAGTGGCGCTCGACGATTTCGGGTCGGGCTTCTCGTCCATCGGCTATCTCAGGCAGTTTGGCTTCGATCGCATCAAGATCGACCGCTCATTGACGATGAACGTGCTGGAGGACAGCCGCGCCCGCGAGATGCTGCGCGCAACCGTGGCGCTGGCTCGCTCGCTCGATATTCCGGTGACAGCCGAAGGTATCGAGATCGAAGAGCAGGGAAGAGCTCTGCAGAATTTCGGTTGTGACGAGCTGCAGGGCTATTTTTACGGAAAGCCGATGCCGGAGGCCGAGATTACCAAGCGCTTCTCGATCCAGAAAGCGGCGGCGCTCGACGAAGAGCGCGGCGCCGCGGCTTGAGATTTCAGCCGATGTGCTGCTGGCCGCGCTTGCGGGCAAGCGCGATCTGGCGCTGCCTTTCGCGGTAGCGTTCGCGGTCTTCCTCACTGCGATCATGATAGCAATGGCTGCAGGAAACGCCTGCCTCGTAGAAGGGCGAGGTCACTTCTTCGGCGGTGATCGGGCTGCGGCAGGCGTGACAGAGCCTGTGATTACCCTCCTTCAGCCCATGCTCGACCGAGACGCGCTCGTCGAAGACGAAGCAGGCACCTTCCCACAGGCTTTCTTCGGCCGGCACTTCCTCGAGATATTTCAGAATGCCGCCCTTGAGATGGTAGACCTCGTCAAAGCCCTGCTGCTTCATGAAGGCCGTTGCCTTCTCGCAGCGGATGCCGCCGGTGCAGTACATGGCGATCTTCGGCTTGTTATGCAGGCCAGTATTCTCCCGCACCCATTCCGGAAACTCGCGGAAGGTCTTGGTCTTCGGGTCGACCGCACCCTTGAAGACGCCGATGGCGGTTTCGTAGTCGTTGCGAGTGTCGATAACGATGGTATCGGGATCGGAGATCAGCGCGTTCCAGTCCTTCGGCGCAACATAGGTGCCGACGACCCGGGTGGGGTCGATATCCTCGACGCCCATGGTGACGATCTCTTTCTTGAGCTTCACCTTCATGCGCACGAAAGGCATTTTCGACGCGCGGCTCTCCTTGTGCTCCAGGCCGGCAAATTCCGGCTGCGCCCGCAGGAAGGAAAGCACGGCGCCGATGGCCGCGTTCGTCCCGGCAATGGTGCCGTTGATGCCCTCATGCGCAAGGAGCAGCGTGCCCTTGACGCCGTTTTCCTCGCAGAGCGCAAAGAGGGGCTCGCGCAGGCTTTCGAAGCGCGGGAAGGAAACGAAATGATAGAGGGCGGCAACAAGGAATGCGCCGGTCGCCTCGCGCCGTGGGTCGGAAAGGATGTCGGTCATGGCGGGGAAATACAATTTTGTGAGCTTTCAGGCAATGGGATTTGCGTGAAGGCCCGGCATTCCCGGCTGAATGCGATGGTTCAGGTGGTGCGAAAGGCTGGCAAAAGGCGCCGGAAAGCTGATTTGGCCGCCTCGATCACCTGGTCGGCTGCTTCAATCCGCCGCTCCCAGCCACAGATGTCTGATCGTTCGGGCCTCGCGCTCCGGCTTGTCGGCAAAGACCCAATGGGCTCGGCTTAGCGCATCCTCGCGGTCGGCTTGCTGGCGGGAGATGATCGCTTCCAGCAGGCGGGCGCGGTCGTCGCTACCGTCGAAGAGCTGCGGTTCGCGGTCAGTGACTTCGGACAGGATCGACAGGTCGAGATAGCGACCGAGCACATCGACCAGCGCTTTGGCTTCCAGCTGCTTGGCATGCATGGCGGCGGGCCAGACATCCCGCAGCAGCATATGGTTCATCCAGCAATCCTGGCTGCGTTTGCGCAGGTCATGGAAGCTTTCCAAATGGGCATCGCTGCTGCGGCATTGGTGAAGGGCTTCCACCGCCTTGCGGCCATTCTTGCGCCAGCTTTTCTCGAGCAGGCTGGCCGTGTCGCGCCTGCCGCATTTGAGTGAGATATCGCCCACGGCTTTAATGGCATCGTTGCAGGCGGCGATCGCGGCTTGCGCCTTGTCTTCGAGGTCGCTTTCCGCCTTGGACAAGCGGTCTCTCCGGGCGGTCAGGACATCGGTAACGCGAAACAGCGCCTGCCGCTCGTCGTCGAGCGTCGTCGCCTCCTGAAGGTAGCGGCCGGCCTCGATCAGCGCCGTTGCGTCGCGTACGCTTGAGAGCGAACGCGCCATGTCGCGAAGCCGGGCGTTCTCTCTTCGCTGAAATTCACGAGCTACGGGTGCGATCAATCGATAGAGCGCGCGCACGCGCTTGATATTCTTGCGGGCGGCATGCACCGCTTCGTGCAGTCCTTGCGGGCGATCCTGAAGGACAGCCATGGCTTTGCCGAGCTGATGCGCGGCGACCCTGTGTACCTCGCCATCAATGGCCCGGTCAGGCCGTATGCGATAGCTCATCATACTCCCGTTCGAACTGGGTCGCGAGCGCCTGATTGGAATAGCGGTAATCGCCGGTCACTTCCCGGCCGATCCAGTCCGGCAATTCCGGATTGTCGTTTTCGTCTTCCATTTCGACCTCGGCGATGACGAGGCCGCGATGGGCGCCGCGGAAAACGTCGACTTCCCAGACAAAGCCTTTGAAGGGCACTTTGTGGCGGGTCTTTTCGATGACGAGCCCAAGAGCCGTCCCTAATAGTTCTTCCGCCTCTGGGATAGGGATCTCATATTCGAATTCGTCACGCGTCATCTTCTTGCCGATCTTGATCGTCAAGGTCGCGACGCTCTCGTTCGTCAGCCTGATCCGCACTGAACGATCTTCCATGGAAGCGATGTATCCCTGTCGCAGAACCAGTCTCTCCGACACGAAATTCCGCCAATGATCGCCGCGCACCAGAAACTTTCGCTCGATCTCTTTTGCCATGCGTTTGACATGCTCCACCGGCACAGATCAGTCTAGCCTATAGCAAGTCAGAGCGGATTCCTACCCATCGTCGCGAGAGTGCGCTTTTGTCTCGACAAGCACTCTTGGGGAGGTTATTCGAAAGCCGGATTTCAATCGTTTTAAAGGAGCGTACCGACCATGGGCGAGAAAACTGCGAAGCTTCTTTCCATTCTGAAATTGCAGCCGGTCGTTCCCGTGCTGATCGTCGAAGATGCGAAATCGGCCGTTCCCCTGGCGCGGGCGCTCGTTGCCGGCGGCCTGAAGGCGATCGAAATTACGCTGCGCACCGCCGGCGCGCTGGATGCCATCCGCGCCGTGGCCGAGGAAGTGGAAGGGGCCGAAGTCGGCGCCGGCACGATCCTCAATGTCGCCCAGTGGGACGCAGCCGTCGAAGCCGGCTCGAAGTTCATCGTCAGCCCAGGTACGACGCAGGAATTGCTCGATGCCGCCCGCTCCTCGCATGTGCCGTTGTTGCCGGGCGCTGCCACTGCCAGCGAAGTCATGGCGCTGCGGGAAGAGGGCTATACGGTGCTGAAGTTCTTCCCGGCCGAGCAGGCTGGCGGCGCTGCCTATCTCAAGGCTCTGTCTTCCCCACTTGCGGGTACGATTTTCTGCCCGACCGGCGGCATTTCTCTGAAGAACGCCCATGACTACCTGTCGCTGCCGAACGTCGTCTGCATCGGCGGTTCCTGGGTCGCGCCGAAGGAGCTGGTTGCGGCCGGTGACTGGGCCGGGATCACCAGGCTTGCCGCAGAGGCTGCCGCGCTCAAGGGCTGAGGCCCTCGTTTCCATTCGATTTCGAAGGCGCGCGTGGCTCCATGCGCGCCTTTTTCTATCCAGCGGATTGGTATTTGCGGTTGCGCTTCCTATCTCCCTGTCACCATCAACAGGACGGAAGGAGCACCACATGATCGATGCCCGCAAGCTGCTGGACCAGTTTTTGGGATCTCAGGTTCCCGGAATGCAGGGAAGCGTCAAGGACAAGGCGACCGAGGTCATCAATCTTGCCCGCGACAATCCAATGGCAACAAGCGCGATCGCCGGTGTATTGCTTGGTACGAAGACGGGACGTCAGGTTGCCGGCAATGTCCTGACGCTCGGTGGCCTCGCGGCCATCGCCGGGCTTGGCTATCAGGCCTACAAGAATTATCGCGACGGCAATCAGCCGCAGCCCGCGCCGCAATCTGCCCCTCAGGCCGAGCCGCAATTCTTACCGCCGCCGTCCGATTCCGGCTTCAGCACGGCGCCGGCCATCGCCAGCAATGATTTCACGCTCTCGCTCGTCCGCGCGATGATCGCGGCTGCTCGCGCCGATGGCCACATCGACGATTCCGAACGCCAGCGCATTCTCGGCAAGGTACAGGAATCGGGCATGGGATCCGAGGCGGAAGCCTTCTTCCAGCGCGAGCTTGCCAATCCTGTCGATCTCGATACCATCGTCGCTTCGGCAAAGACGGAAGAGCAGCGGGTGCAGGTCTATACGGCATCACGGCTGACGATCGAACCGGACACCAGGGCCGAGCGTGGCTACCTCGATTTGCTGGCTGGACGCCTCGGTCTGCCCGATGCGCTGGTCGATCATATCGAGGCGACAGTTGCAGGCGCCAAAGTCTGAAGCTGATAAACACGGGCCGGTTGCCTTTCGTCGGCGGCTGGCCTAAGCCTTCGCCGACACATTTCACGGCGCGCTAGGAATCGGCGATTTGACGGACAAGAAAAGCGACACGCGCTCGGCGGCGATTGCAGCAGGGGTTATTTTGCTGGTCGCAACGGCTGTGCTCTATCTGATGCCGAACGTCATCGTCTGGCTCGGAACATTTTCGCCATGGCTCGGCACCGGCTTCGGCGTGCTGGTTATCCTGGCCTTCTTTTTCGTGTTCTGGCTGAGGGCGCGTTATCAGCGCCGCGGGCAGCGGTAAACCGTCCTTAATTCTGCAGCGACGCGCCGAGCAGGATGATGCCGGTGCAGACGACCAGCAGCGCGCCGAGAATCTCGATGCTGTTGCCGACCCATGCCGAGAGCCGCGAACCCTTGCCGGTGAAGCGCATGGCGGTGCCCTTGGCGAAAACCGCGATGATGGCAAGCAGCGAAACGGTCAACGCCGTGCCGATGGACATGGCGAGCACCGACAGCAATCCGCCGAGATAAAGCCCGTTCAGCATCGAAAAGGTCATGACCAGCAGTGCCCCGGAGCAGGGGCGCAGACCAACGGCGATAATTGCAGACCAGGCCTCGCGGACGCTGAACTTTTCATTGGAGAGCATCTTCGGATCGGGAAGATGCGCGTGGCCGCAGGCTTCGCAATAGCCGCCATCGCCCGTTGTATGGGCGGGGTCGTAGCATTGATAGCCGCCTGTGGCAGACGTGGTGGCGGTGACGCTGCGCGGAAAGCCCCGCGCGGAATCGGTGCCGGTAGCGGCACCTTCGAAGAGCGACAGGCTGATCGGTCCTGCGGATGTCGCAAGCTCAATCTCCCGGCGTTGCGCCCGGCTCTGAAGCATCGCCCGCACTTTGCGGAACAGCAGCCAGCAACCGAACAGGATGACCATCACGAAGCTTGCGATCTCCATTGCGTTGGTCGCCATCGTCATGGTGATGCCGGAGCCGCGCAGGACGAAATAGGCAACGCCGACAACGAGGACGGCGACGAGGCCCTGGATGAGCGCCGAGACAAAGGAAATGCCGATACCGCGCTTCAACTCGATCTCGTTGGCGATCATGTAGGAGGAAATGACCGCCTTGCCGTGGCCGGGACCGGCAGCATGGAAAATGCCATAGGCGAAAGAGAGGCCGATCAACGTCCAGAGCTGCCAGGGATCCTGGCGCATGGCTTCGATGGATTTGGTGAGCGCGCGATAGAAGGCCTGCTGCTCGTAATTCACATAGAGGAAGATCGGCGCAAACGGACCGCCCATCGGTTGGAAGCTCGGCTCGGCCGTGCCGATGCCAAGCGGCGAGCCGGCGGCATGGGCGAGGCCGGCTGCCGCCAGAAGGGCGAATGCTGCAGCCGGAGCGAGCTTTCCTACTCTCGAAATCAGCATTGGACGTCTATCCGCGTTGCGAAGAGTTTCGACATCGTCGTGCCCGTCGGATCGTTGTAGAAGGCATCCGTCAATGTCGCCTTGTTTTCGGCGATGACTTCATCAGGGTTCGGGCGCACGACCTTCGGTGTGCAGCTTTTGAAGGCATCGCCTTCCGTCACCAGCTCCTTATCGCTCGGAAAATCGATCGAGGTATAGAGCGTGGGATCGTAGATGCCGAAGCTGAGCTTGTTGCCCTTTGCCAACGGCATCGGCTCGGCCGGCTTGACGGCGAAGAACATCAGAAGCTGGCCGTCGCGAAAATCGACATTGATGATGTCGGGCTTTTGGACTTTTATGCTTTTGCCATTGAGCGTCAGGTTGGCATAGTAGTCATATTCGGCGAGGGATTCCCGCACAGTCTTGCCCACCTCCTTCAGCTCGTCCGGGTCGAGCTTCAGATTGGTGTTCTTGTCGAAATCCATCAGTACTGAGGAGGAGAACACCTCGTCGAAACGCCAGACATTGCGCAGTTCCTGCACATTGCCGTCCGCTCCCGCTAGCACTTCGAGCCGCGCTTCCACGAAGATATGCGGATGCGCCGACGCGATCGCCGGCGCAAACAGCAGTCCGCCGGCGAGGGCGACGGCGTGGACAATCGTGGGTTTTCTCATGCGTCCGATTTGTTTCGCGAGCATTGATTCCCTTCGACTTCTGGTCAGGAAATGAGACGGAATTGGGACCGACCGGCGGAACCGGTATCAAAACCAATTCAAGGCGATTCATTCAAGTATTTGATCTCACAATACCTGCCGCGAAGAAGAGATTCATTTTGCGAAGAACAAGTCCGTTGATGCGTTGACCTGACGAGCGTGTAAAAATTGGCGCAACTTAAAGCAAGCTTGTTTTGTCAGGATCTGTCTTTGTCTGACGCCGCTCGGGGCTAGCTGGCGCCATGCTTTCCGTTCGTCGCTTTTGCAAGAAGCGGCGGACCGCAGGATCTATTTCCAGCGCAATCGCTTGGTCATAGGCCTCGCATGCCGCCATTATCTCGCCTGTTCTTGCATGAAGTTCGGCTCGCGCTGCCCAATAGGGTTGATACTCGCTAAGCCGGCTACCGGCGTCCAGCCTCGGCAGCGCCGCCAGCCCTGCGGCCGCGCCACGCGTCTGTGCCACGGCGATCGCGCGATTGATGGCCGCCACCGGCGAGCCGGTAATTGCGCAGAGGCCATCGTAGAGGCGCTCGATCGCCACCCAATCAGTCTTGCCTGTTCGGCGTCGCGCGACATGGGCCGATTGGATCGCCGCTTCCAATTGATAGCGGTCGAAGGCGTCAAATGCACTGGCGTGAATAAGCAACCTCTCAGCTTCGTCGATCAACCCTTCGTCCCAAAGAGCAGGATCCTGATTGGCCAGCGGTACGAATTCGCCGGCCGAACTGCGCCGAGCCTCAAGCCGCGCATGTGAATAGAGCATCAGCGCAAGCAGGCCGAGCGCTTCGGGCTCCGTTGGCAAGAGCGCGACGATCAGCCGGCCGAGCCAAATCGCCTCCTCGGCCAGGTTACGCAGGCTCGCATCGGCGCCGGCCGGATCACTCCAGCCTTCCGTATAGGCCGCATAGATCGCCTCCAGAACTGCGCCAAGGCGCCCGCGCATATCTGCCTTGTCGGGCACGCGCAAAGGAATCTTGGCGCGTCGAATCCTATTTTTGGCCCGCGCCAGTCGTTGGCCCATTGCCGCAGGCGAGACCAGGAAGGCGGAACCGATTGTCTGTGCGTCAAAGCCGAGGATCGTCTGCAGGATCAGCGGCGCTCTGATGCCGGGCTCTATTGCCGGATGTGCGCAAGCGAACATCAAAGCAAGGCGCTCATCGGGAATTTCCGGCGTTTGGCTCGCCGTTGCTTCCAACTCCTTCGCCATGAGCCGAAGATGTTCGGAGGCGGCGGCGCTGACCCGTCCGCGTCTGATGGCGTCGATCATCTTGCGCCGGGCAACGGCAAGCAGCCAAGCCTCGGGGTTATGCGGCGCGCCATTGACTGGCCAATCGGCCAGGGCAGAGGCAAAGGCATCCGACAAGGCGTCTTCGGCGCCGGCCACATCGCGCGTGCGCGCCGCGAGAATGGCGACCAGTTTGCCATAGCTTCGGCGCGCAACCGCCTCGGCAGCCTTAATGGCAGGCTGGTCGTCTTCTCGCGACATGGCGTCAATAGACCATGAGAGGGCGAACCTCCACCGTGTCATGCTGAGCGCCCGGGCAACGGGCTGCCCAGAGGACGGCGCTGTCGAGATCAGCCGCCTCGATAAGATAGTAGCCGCCTAACTGCTCCTTGCTCTCGATATAGGGGCCGTTGAGAACCGAGGGCTTGCCATCCGGCGCACGCACCACGGTTGCCGTCGAGGAATCCTGCAATCCACTGCCTGCCAGAAACGCTCCGGCCTTTTTCAACACTTCCGTGTAGGCCGCATAGGCCGCAAACATCTCGGCCTTCTGCTCTTTTTTTGCATTCTTGTGTTCAGCTTCGTTCCAATACACCAACAGCATATATTGCATGACGCGTTCCTTTCTCGCGTTACGCGGAGCTTTAGTGCCCGCTGCAGCAGTGACGTTTGAACCGGCGCGATTTTGACAGGGCGCGGGGAGAAATTTCAACCGAGACAGAGTTGGAGGCATTTCCTCCTATAAACACGCGGGACATGGGCGATCGGCTGCAGGCCTTGCTGGTTTTGACAGCCGGAGTGTTCAGCCGTTCTTGCGGAACCAGTTGTGCAAGTAATCCACAAAGATGCGCACCTTTGCCGGAAGATAGCGGCGATGCGGATAGACGGCATAAATGCCGCGGTCGGTCGGGAGATAATCGTTGAACAGCGTCAGCAACTGGCCGCTTTCGATCGCCTTGCGTCCGATGAAATCGGGAACGACAGCGATGCCGAGGCCCGCAAGCGACGCACGCAGCGTCGCATGCGGGCTGTTGACCTCAAGTGTACCGTTGATGGCGACGTTGAAGATGGTGCTATCGGCATCGACGAAACGAATGCTGCCCTGCGAACGGGTATTGGTGTCGATGATGAAGGGCACGCGTGTCAGGTCGGTCGGATGCTCCAGGGACGGATAGCGATCGAGGAACTCCTGCGTTGCGCAGAGATGGACGCGGAAGTCTGAAATCTTGCGGGCGATCATGCCGGAATCTTCAAGCTTGGTGATGCGCACGGCCACATCGAAGCCTTCCTCGATCAGGTCGACGAAGCGGTCGTCTGCAGCGATCTCCAATGCCAGATCCGGATTTTCCTTGGCGAAATCGATCAGCGACTGTCCGACTTCGGCGTCGACGAAGGTGCGCGGCACCGAAATGCGAAGTCGCCCCTTCAGCTGCTGATTGTTTTCGCGCACGAGGTCGGCGAGGTTGTCGATTTCCTTCAGGATGTCGGAGGCGGTGCGGTAATAGGTGTGGCCGGCCTCGGTCATGGAGAATTGGCGGGTGGTGCGATTGAGCAGCAGCGCGCCGAGTTCATCTTCGAGTTCGCGGACATATTTCGAAAGCAGCGCCTTGGAGCGGCCGGTCTTGCGTGCGGCCGCTGAAAAGCCCTCGGCTTCCACCACATCTATAAAGGCGCGAATCCGGGTTAAAGTATCCATGGTGAAGCCCCCCGTTAACTGTTTCGGGATGTTGAACAAATCAGCGCATTTTGTTCAATTATTTTTTTCGGGCATAGGGCAAAAATTTTCTTGATTATGATCGCGAATGTTCCTATTTCCGGATCAGCCCAAAGTCGCACGTGCCCGTGGGTGTCCGCCGATCCTCGATGTGGTGAGAAAATCGGTAAGGTACCTGGAACTAACCCCTCCAGTCGCTATTTCGGCCAACCGAAAAATGCGAGGACATCTGAAGCAACGACGGTGCGGGCCTTTTTGTTCTCTCCCGGCTTTCCATCAGCCGGGGTTACTGAAGAGGCACACCTTCATTGCCGGAAGTGCGGTTGGGATATTCCCTCCAATCCATGGCAGACAAAGCGAATTAGCGCCGCTTGCGGCACTCGTTCATCATCCGCGCTTCGCGCATTTGCACGGTACCGGGGTCTCCACCGGCTGGTTCCTAAGCGAATGAGCGTCGCCCTTTGTCCTCTGGGTCTTCCCCGGAGTTTTTGGAATTGAAAGGGAATAGACATGACCACGCAGCGTATTCGCGACTTTCTCGCTACCCGACGTCCGGACGGTCCTTGCCTGGTGGTCGATCTCGACGTCGTCCGCGATAACTTCCGTGCCTTTCGTCATGCCATGCCGGACAGCGCCATCTACTATGCCGTCAAGGCCAACCCGGCTCCGGAAGTGCTGCGCCTGCTCGCAAGCCTCGGCTCCAGCTTCGATTGCGCGTCCGTCGCTGAAATCGAAATGGCGCTCGATGCCGGTGCGACCGCTGCCCGCATTTCCTTCGGCAATACCATCAAGAAGGAGCGCGATATCGCCCGTGCTCACGCACTCGGTATCAACCTCTTTGCCGTCGACAGCCATGAGGAAGTCGAGAAGATTTCCCGTGCCGCTCCCGGCGCTCGTGTGTTCTGCCGCGTTCTGACCGACGGCGAAGGTGCCGAATGGCCGCTGTCGCGCAAGTTCGGCTGCGTTCCGCAGATGGCCGTCGATGTTCTCGTCTACGCTCACCAGCTGGGTCTGGAATCCTACGGCGTGTCTTTCCACGTCGGCTCGCAGATGACCAAGGTCGATGCCTGGGATGATGCTCTTGCCGATGCCAAGCGCGTCTTCGTTTCGCTCGCCAAGCAAGGCATTCACCTGCAGATGGTCAACATGGGCGGCGGTTTCCCGACCAAGTACCTGCGCGACGTCCCAACGGCCGAAGCCTATGGCAAGGCGATCTTTGCGTCTCTGCGCGCCCATTTCGGCAACCAGATTCCGCACACGATCATCGAGCCGGGCCGCGGCATGGTCGGCAATGCCGGCGTGATCAAGGCTGAAGTCGTCCTGATTTCCAAGAAGTCGGACAATGATGCCGCCCGCTGGGTCTTCCTCGACATCGGCAAGTTCGGCGGTCTCGCCGAAACCATGGACGAGGCGATCCGCTACCCGATCCGCACCGAGCGCGACAGCGACGAAATGGAACCCTGCGTCATCGCCGGCCCGACCTGCGATTCCGCTGATGTGCTTTACGAAAAGAACCTCTATCCGCTGCCGGTGACGCTCACCATCGGCGACGAGGTCCTGATCGAAGGCACCGGTGCCTACACCACGACCTACTCGGCTGTGGCTTTCAACGGTTTCGACCCGCTGAAAGCCTACATAATCTGAGTTTGATATCGCCGCCCCGTACTCAATCGGGGCGGCACCCTCACAATAGTTCGTCACCACCGCTGATAACGGTATTGGGTACGGGAGGCCAAGATGGCCGCTGTTCTTGATTCTGTACGCGCATTCTTTGCGCCGTCCACATTCACCCTCGACCTGGAAAACGCAGGCGATGTCGTCGCGCGCGAAAACCTGTTGGATCGCGCCATGGGTCCCGACCGCCGCAAGAAGTCGTCGGAAAAGCTGCGGCAGGGCCGCGTGCCGGCCGAAGGCCTTGCACTGGTCGCGCGTGACCGCAGCGGCCATGTCATCGGCACGGTTCGCCTTTGGAACGTCGAAGCCGGCGTCGATCGCGAGACCCGCCCGGTCGATGCGCTGCTGCTGGGGCCGCTGGCCGTCGATTCCGCCTATGAGGGCAAGGGTGTCGGTTCGGCGCTGATGCGCGCGGCCATCCTGGAAGCCAAGAAGCGTGAGCACGGCGCGATCCTACTCGTCGGCGATGCGCCTTACTATGAGCGCTTCGGCTTCTTTGCTTCGAAGACGCGCCATCTGGTGATGCCAGGCCCATTCCAGCGCGATCGTTTCCTGGCTCTCGAGCTCAAGGAAGGCTGGTTGGACAGCGCTGCCGGTATGATCGTTGCCAGCGGCTGCAAGCTCGCACAGCCACCGGTCTCCAAGGCTGCCTGAAAGTTATTTGCCTTCGCTCCGAACGGGCGAGGGCACTGCCATTTCGCGGGACTTCGCTTTGACGTCGCTATGCTGACGGGAAGATAGAGTGCTTTTCGTTGAATCGCGAAAACGCCCCATCTTCCTGTTCCTTTGCGCATTGCGGACGGAAAACCGCTGCGCACTTTTCCTGGAAATGCCCTAAATATTCTGATCCATCGTTTCGGCCGGGATCTCGTCGGCGCGATGGATACGGACGACTACTGCAGGCACGCCGGCGACGGTGCAATGCGCTGGGACCGCCTTCACCACGACGCTGCCGGCCGCAACCTTGCTGAAGGCGCCGACCTCGATGTTACCCAGGATCTTGGCACCGGCGCCGATCATCACGCCGTGGCGGATTTTCGGGTGGCGGTCACCGCTTTCCTTGCCGGTGCCGCCGAGGGTGACGTTCTGCAGGATGGAGACTTCGTCTTCGATGACGGCGGTTTCGCCGATGACGATGCCGGAGCCGTGGTCCAGCATGATCGAGGTGCCGATCTTCGCCGCCGGGTGGATATCCGGGCCGAAGACGAGCGAGACTAGATTGGAAAGCCAGATCGCAATTTCCTTGCGGCCTTCCGTCCAGAGTGCATGCGCGATGCGGTGCGTCTGCAGGGCATGAAAGCCCTTGAGGTTCAGGAGCGCATGCAGATAGGTGGTGCAGGCGGGGTCGCGCGTGCGCACGGCAATGAGATCGGCCTCAGTCGCCTGCAGGATCGCCGGATGCCGGCTCAGCACATCGCAGAGTAGCGACAACAGGTCATCATGCTCGATCCGGACCACACAGAGGCGTGCGGCAAGCACATGGGCGAGGCCATCGGCATCGGAAGTGTTGGCGAGCAATTGCGCCCGCAGCAGCGGCGCAAGCGTCGGCTCGCGCTCCGCAAGCTGGGTAGCCTCGCAACGGATCACATCCCAGACGTTTTCGTCGAGGGCAGAGGAATTTCCGGCAATGGCCGTTCCTGACTGAGGCATGATCCTGTCTTTCTGTTCAGAGCGGTTCAGCGCCTCATGGGGTCGCTCAACCGCTCCATTTATTTGCGTTCACGCGATTCCAGACGGAAAACGCGCTCCGCCGCTTCCTCATCTCAAGCCGAAACGTCGACGACACCGCAGTCGCCGGCTTCGGAAGCGAAAGCGAGCAGCTTGCCGGACTTGCTCCAGCTCATCGCGGTGATCGCACCCTTGCCCGGCCGGCGCAAGAGCGCCTCCTTGGCATCGCCGACGCGAATCGCCAGGATCATGCCGTCGATGAAGCCGATGGCGAGGATATCTTCGGCGGGGTGGAACTTCACGCAGGTGGCCATGATATTGGCACGGCTGCCGAGTTCGAGCGGTGCCTTGCCCATCGGGCCATCCTTGCCCTGGAAGGGCCAGACGATGGCAGCCGGTGCGCCCGACGAGGCTAGCCATTTGCCCTTGTTGGACCAGGAGAGCGACTTCACCTTGGCGGGGTAGCCCGTCATGCGCATGTGGCGGGCTTCGGCGCCCGGCTTGGCATCCAGCTTCCAGCCGTGCAGGGCATTTTCCTGCATGGTGGTGACGATGAACTGGCCGTCCGGCGAGAAGGTGACGCTGGTATGGGCACCTTTCCATTCCAGATTGACCGGTTGCGCGCTCATCCCGACCCAATGCAGCGACACGCCATTGTAACGGGCGACGGCGACGCGCAGTCCCTTGGGGGCAAAGGCGATGCCCTCGACGGTGCGTTCTTCCGGAAACTCCTTCGCGGTGCCATCGGACAGGCGCACGAAGGTGCTCTTGCCGTAGGAATAGGCGACGGCGCCTTGCGGGCCGGCGGCCAGTTGGCTGATCCATTTGCGCGGGGCTTCGGCCAGAACCGTTGCACTGCCATCTGCTGCAATCCGCAGGACCTTGCCGTCCTCGCCGCCCGAGATCAGGCTTTCGCTATAGGGATCGCGGATGCAGGTCAGCATCCCCTTATGAACTTCCGTGACTTTGTCCCCGCCTTCCAGGCGGTGGATCGTGCCGGCGGCGCTGGCGAAGAGGGGGGTGTCACCTAAAAATTCGACGGCCAGAACGTGGCCGTCGATATCAAGCGGAGCAACAGTCGGCATCAGGCAGACGCCTCGCAGGCCTTGAAGCTTGCTTCCAGCTTTTCGCGGTCAAGCTCGCGGCCGATGAAGACGAGACGGCTTTCATGCTTCTCGCCGTCCTTCCAGGGGCGCTGATGATCGCCTTCGATGATCATGTGTACGCCCTGAACAACGTAGCGCTCCGGGTCGTCCTTGAAGGCGATGATGCCCTTGAGGCGCAGGATGTTCGGGCCCTGCACCTGCGTGATCTTCTGGATCCAGGGGAAGAAGCGTTCGGCATTCATCTCGCCGCCGCGCAGCGAAACCGATTGTACGGTCACGTCATGGATCGGCGACGGGGCGTGGTGATGATGGTCGTGACCGTGGTCATGATCATGGTGATGATGATCGTGGTCATGGTGGTGGTGATCGTGGCCGTGGTCGTGATCGCAATCCGGGCCGCAGACATGATCCTCGTGGCCGTGCTCAAGGAAGTGCGGATCGTTTTCAAGCGCACGCTCCAGATTGAACGCGCCCTGGTTCAGCACGCGGGCGAGATCGACGCCGGAACGGGTCGTCTTATAAACGCGGGCAGCCGGGTTGATGGCGCGGACGACGTCCTCGATCTGGGCCAGCTCTTCCGGCGATACGAGATCGGACTTGTTGATGACGACGACATCGGCAAAAGCGATCTGGTCTTCAGCTTCGCGGCTGTCCTTCAGGCGCAGCGGCAGATGCTTGGCATCGACGAGTGCAACGACGGCATCAAGCTCGGTTTTGGCGCGGACATCGTCGTCCATGAAGAAGGTCTGGGCGACTGGAACCGGATCGGCAAGGCCCGTCGTTTCGACGATGATGCCGTCAAAGCGGCCGGGGCGGCGCATCAGGCCTTCGACGACGCGGATGAGGTCGCCGCGAACGGTGCAGCAGACACAGCCATTGTTCATTTCGTAGATTTCTTCGTCCGACTCGACAATGAGGTCGTTGTCGATGCCGATCTCGCCGAATTCGTTGACGATGACGGCGTATTTCTTGCCGTGATTTTCGGACAGGATGCGGTTCAGCAGCGTCGTCTTGCCCGCACCGAGATAGCCGGTGAGAACGGTGACGGGAATGGGCTTTTGCGTGGCTGTTTCGGTCATGGGAGCCTCGAAATATGGAAGGTTGCCCCGGGGAGCAGACATTGGTCGGGTTCCATATAAGGAGTTGGCGACCTCAGTTCAAAGGCTTTTATATGTTATAAGATCACATTGGGTTGCCGAGGCGCGGATCGGCGGCAACGCTAAGTCAATGTCGAGACATCGAACCGGTCGACATCCTCAAGCAGTTCGACAAGGCCTTTGACGGAATGCGCGATCAGTCTTTCGCCCTTTTCCGCCGTCGCTGCGCCGGCATTGCCGGCCACGCCCTTTTCGCTGAGGTCGGACATCTTCCAACCGAAGGCATGAGGGCCGTAGGCACGAAGGTGATTGAAGTCGCGAATGAAATCGGATTGCCGTGATGGAAAATTTGCGGCTTTCGCCATATCGACCTTCTGCGGATGGAGGGCGAGCATGACGGAGGTTTCGATGTCTCCGCCGTGAATGTCGATGGTCTTGTCGTCAGGCGAGATCAGTCCGTCGGGTACGCCGAAGCGTGTCCAGCTCGTCGCGACCGCCAGCATATTGAAGCGTACGCGCGCTTCCGTCGCAACGATTGTTATCAGCGGGGAGTTGCCGCCATGGGCATTCAGCATGACGAATTTGCGGATGCCGATCCCGCTCATGCGCTCGGCAATTCCGAGCCAGCGATTGACGGCCGCGTCAAAGGTTAGCGACTTCGATCCGGCGACACCCATATGCTCGATCGAGTAGCCGACGGGTTCGGCGGGCAGGAAGGTGATCGGCAGTTTGGCGGGCAAAGCAACCCTGAGGCGTGAGACGATGCCTTCGGCGATCAGCGTGTCCGTATCGAAGGGCAGATGGGGGCCGTGTTGCTCATAGGCGCCAAGTGGCAGCACCGCGATCCATTTTGCCCGTTCTTCTGGGGGCAGTGTAGCATCATTGTCGTCGAAACGTGGCAAAGGATGCGCCATCTGAGGGGGTGCCTCTTGTTTATGTCAATAACCTGCGCAATGTCATAGCGTGATGGCGCATCGGCGAAAAGGTCAACGGAATCACGATGGGTAAGAAGAACAAGGTCGGGAAGAAAAGTAAGTCAGGTAAGAAGAAGGATCACCGGGACTACACGCTTGCCGATTTGTCGCCGGCACTGACGCAGGCGGCACGTTCGATGCGTACGGTGATGACCCGCAGCCTGACGGCGAGCGGCCTCTATGCCGGGCAAGACGGTGTCATTCTTGCCCTGGCTGCGAGCGATGGTCTTCCGGCCGGCTCGCTAGCGCAGAAACTCGGCGTCAAGGCGCCGACGATGACCCGCACCATCGGCCGCATGGAGGCGCAAGGCTTCGTCGAACGGCGGCCGGATGCCGAAGATGCGCGCCTGACGAAGGTCTATCTCACCGAAACGGGCCGAAACAGCGTCAGCGAGATCGAAAGCTCCGCCGCCAGCTGCGATGAGCTCGCAACACGCGGCTTCTCGGAAAAAGACATTCGCTCGCTCGTTCGGTTGCTCAAGGCAATCGAGAACAACCTTCAGGCGGGTGATGACGAGGAAGACGATGAGGAAATCTGAGTTTCCTCAACAATTCGAGTTGCGCAACGCGATTAAAGCTTTTAATTAAATATTTTAAATTCCGGAATCGTGAAACGAACGGAATAGGTTACGGCTGCTCACGGGGAGGGAGCGCGTGGCGCAAAAGATAAAGCTTTCGACGATTGCGGAAACGCTTGGCATTTCAACGGCAACTGTATCTCTGGCCTTGCGCGATAGTCCGCTGGTCGCGGTCAACACCCGAGAGAAGATCAAGGATCAGGCGCGGGCACTCGGCTATATCTACAATCGCCGCGCCGCCAGCCTCAGAACCTCGCGATCGGGTATCATCGGCGTCGTCGTCCACGACATCATGAACCCCTTCTACGGGGAAATCCTGAAGGCGATCGAAAGCGAGCTCGACCGCAGCCGCCATACCTTCATCCTGTCCAATCATTATGATTCCGTCGAAAAGCAGCGAACGTTCATCGAGACCTTGCTGCAGCTCGGCGGCGATGGCGTCATCATGTCGCCGGCGATCGGCACGCCGCCGGAGGATTTCGAGCTGGCGGAGGAAAACGGCATGCCGGCCATCCTCGTCGCGCGACAGATCGATGCGCTGGACCTGCCGACCTATCGCGGCGACGACAGCTACGGCATCTCGCTTGCCACCAACCACCTGATCAGCCTCGGACACCGCACCATTGCGATGATCGGCGGCACGGACCAGACTTCGACGGGGCGCGACCGCTATCAGGGTTACGTCAATGCACTGCGCAAGGCCGGTATCGAAGTCGACCCCAATCTGCGCATTCCCGGCGCGCGCTCCAAGCAGGGCGGATTCGAGGCGGCGGTGCACTTCCTGTCGCTGCCGCAAAAGCCGACGGCGGCCGTCTGCTGGAACGATCTCGTCGCCATCGGCCTCATGAACGGCATTTCCCGCGCCGGCCTTGTGCCCGGAGGGGATATTTCGGTCACCGGCTATGACGATCTGGAGGAGGCGGCGATCGCAACGCCGGCGCTGACGACGGTGTGGAACGGTCAGGCCGAAGTCGGAAGGCTTGCCGCGCGGGCGCTTTTGGATAGGCTGGCCGGAAGCCATGAGCCGGATGGTATCCATCTCATCAAGCCGGAAATGCGTATCCGACAGTCGACGGCTCCTTATAAGGCTCGCTAGAGTAATTCGGCCCTTCACGGGATCGTGGAAGCGCTCTATCTCATTGTTCGGCGCAATTCCGGACGGGAAGGCGCTGCCCGCTTTTCCCGGGGCTGCTCCACGAGCGCCGAACCGTATCTCAAGAGGAAAGATTCATGCCCGATAACCGCATTGCCGTCCTCGTTCCGGGGAAGATACATCCGCGTGTGCTCGAAAGGCTTGGAAAGCAGTTCGATGTTATTTCGGTCGATCGCGGCAACGGCCCGAAGGTCGATGCGGATACGGCGGGGCGGGTGCGGGGTGTTGCTGTCGGAGGTGGCTTCGATGCTGCATGGATCGATTCCTTCCCGAATCTCGAAGTCATCGCCAATTTCGGCGTGGGCTATGATGGCATCGATGTCAAGCATGCCGCCTCCAAGGGGATCGTGGTCACCAACACCCCCGATGTTCTCAATGACGAGGTCGCCGATACTGCGATCGCCTTGCTGCTGAACACGCTGCGCCAGTTTCCGAAGGCGGAAGACTGGCTGCGCGAGGGGCGCTGGGCAAAAGAAGGGGCATTTCCACTCTCCCGCTTCTCGATGAAGGGACGTCGTGTCGGTATCAACGGCCTCGGCCGCATCGGCCTGGAGATTGCGAGACGGCTCGAGCCCTTCAAGGTGAGGATCGGCTATCACACGCGCTCGCCGCGTGACTCGCTGCCTTACGATTACTATCCGACACTTAAGGAAATGGCTCAATCGGTGGACACGCTGATCTCCATCGTGCCGAAGACGCCGGAGACGCACAAAGTCATCAACGCCGAGATCCTGTCGGCACTCGGACCGCAAGGCGTGTTCATCAATGTCGGTCGCGGCTGGTCAGTCGATGACGATGCGCTGATCGCTGCGCTCGGCAATGGCACGCTCGGAGCCGCCGGCCTCGACGTGTTCTACGACGAGCCCAACGTCCCGGCCGGCTATCTCGCGCTGAAGAATGTTTCGCTGTTGCCGCATGTGGCATCCGCTTCAATGCCGACGCGCGATGCCATGGCCGACCTTGTGGTCGATAACATCATCGAATGGTTCGCAAAGGGCCAGCCGTTGACACCGGTGCCGGAAACGCCGGTCAAGCCGCGCGGCTGATCATACGGCCCCATGCCGACGAAGCATCCGGAGGAAAATTGCGCCGCGATTTTCCTCCTGTATATGCCGGCGACAGGGAAATGGAGCGTTTTCGCGATCCGACGAAAGGCTGAAACGCTCTATTGGGCGGCGGCGAGCCGCTCTTTGCTGGCAGTATAGTCGTGAACGGCGTCGCCGAAGGCGGTGAAGAGCTTGAGCGACGGCGAATCCGTCTCGGCCCAATATTCCGGATGCCATTGCACGCCGACGGCAAAGGCCTTGGCGCCGATAACGGAGACGGCCTCGATGGTGCCGTCTTCGGCCAATGCTTCCACCTGCAGCCTCGGTGCCGTATTCGCGATCGCCTGGCGATGCAGCGAGTTCACGCGCACTTCGCCCGGTCCGACGACACGGGCGATGCACGAACCTTCCTTGACGAAGACGCTCTGGCGGATCGAATACATCGTGTCGCGGTCGACATTCTGCGGCTTGCGATGATCCCATATGCCAGGCTGATCCTGGATTTCACTGGCGAGCGTGCCGCCGAGAGCAACATTCAGCTCCTGAATGCCGCGACAGATGGCGAGCATGGGGATCGCGCGCTCGATGGCACGGCGAATGAGCGGCAGCGACGTCGCATCGCGCGCCGGATCGAAGGGACCGTCGCTGTCCTTGGCTTCCTTGCCATAGAGCGACGGATGCACGTTGCTCGCCGAGCCGGAGACGAGCAAGCCGTCGACGCGGTCTAAAATGGCGTCGGCATCGTTGTCTTCTTCAAGTGCAGGAACGATCAGGGCCATCAGTCCCGCAGCCTTCACGGCGGCGCGGACATATTGCAGCTGCACCGCATGCCAGCTTGTCCCGTCGAACTCGCGGATATCGGCGGGGATGGCGATGATCGGTCTGGACATTCGAGACTCCGGAATGTGCGAAAAGAGCTATTTTCTCAGACCCCTGACTGGCGAAGATGTCAATCCGAGGGCGAATTAGTCTTGCTTCAAATCTACGCGAATATCCGTTCGTCGGCAACGCGGAGTGGTTTCCGGGTGGCTTTGTTTTCCTTCGTCACAAGGATGTACAGGAATCGCCATAATGCGATGCAAGAGCAAACTTGAAAGACCGGGTGTGGCGTGGTTAGCTCCATCGCTTGCGCCGGGTCGGGGAGCGCGCCGCTCTCCAGCAAAGCCGTCCGTATGGGAGAATTCGATGGATCGCCGTTCCTTTATTAGGCGGGCAGGGGCTGTTGGCGCAGGCGCCGCTGCCTCCGCGCTGGCCAGCCCGGCTCTGGCCCAGGAATCTCCCAAGATCACCTGGAAGATGACATCGTCTTTTCCGAAGAGCCTGGATACGATCTATGGCGGCGCCGAAGATATCGCCGCCCATGTTTCGGATGCGACGAATGGTAATTTCACCATCCAGGTTTACGAGGCCGGAGAAATCGTGCCCGGTGCGCAGGCCGCAGATGCGGTGAGCGCGGGAACCGTGGATGCCGCGCACACCTGTTCCTACTACTTCGCCAACAAGGATCCGACCTATGCCATCGGCACGGCGCTGCCGTTCGGCCTCAATGCCCGGCTAACCAATGCCTGGTTCTACCAGGGCAATGGCAACAAGCTGATGAACGAGTTTTACGCCACGCAAGGCATGCTAGGCCTTCCTGCCGGAAATACCGGCGCGCAGATGGGCGGTTGGTTCCGCAAGGAAATCAACACGCTCGACGATCTCAAGGGCCTGAAAATGCGCCTAGCCGGCCTTGCTGGAAAGGTGATGGAGAAGATCGGCGTCGCCCCACAACAGGATATCGCCGTGAACGATGTCTACGGCGCGTTGGACAAGGGCACCATCGATGCGGTCGAATGGGTCGGTCCCTATGATGACCTGAAGCTCGGGCTGCAGAAGATCGCGAAATACTATTACTACCCGGGATGGTGGGAGGGCGGCGCCGTGGTGCATGCCTTCTTCAACCTGGAAAAATGGGGTGCACTGCCGAAGAACTATCAGGCCGTTCTTACCGATGCCTGCGCTTTTGCCAACACCAACATGCTGGCGAAATACGATGTAAAGAACCCACAGGCCCTGAAGGAAATCGTCAAACAGGGCGTGACCTTGCGGCCCTTCAGCCAGGAAATCATGGAGGCCTGCTTCCAGTCCGCTGGCGCGCTTTACGCGGAGCTGTCCAAATCCAACGATTCCTTCAAGCGCATCTATGAGGACCAGGTGGCCTACAAGAAAGATGCATATTTGTGGATGCAGCTCTCCGAATACACATTCGATACCTTCATGATGATCCAGCAGCGGGCGGGCAAGCTATAATCCGCATTACATAAGTGTTTAATGATGTTTTGTTTTATTTATTAGTCACTTAAATATTAAGCTGCAGTTGGAATGCACTTGGATCAGTTGCACGAATACGATGCGTATCGTAACGTCAACTCAACCTAAGTTACCGGCTTAATTGGAAAATCTGTCTAGATGCGTACTATTTAGGCAATCAAATTTTAAAGTGTTTCACCTAGGGTGTCCGCCGCATCAGGGGAACTCTGAATGAAGCCTCCAAGCCCGGACACCGTGCCGACAGATGTTTATCTGTCGTTCGTCAGTTCGCTTTTCGGAAACCGTAAAACGCTGTTTACGGGTGTGGCTGTTCATATCCTGACGTATGTCATCGTCTTCATGAGCACGCGCGCGAGCATCTATCTCGTTCTTTGCGTGGCTTTTGCGGCCGTTTTCGCATTGCGGATGCACTCTTTCTGGCGCTTCGACGCCGCCGACAAGCACGCTTTCACGCGCGCCGATATCGCCCATTGGGAAACCCGCTATGTCATCGGAGCGGCAGGAACCGCCTCCATCCTCGGCATCGGCAGCGGTTATGCCATCCTCATGGTGCAGGATCCGCTGGCGGAATTCATCTGCATCGCGGTCACGATGGCGTCGATGGTTTCGATCGTCGGCCGCAATTACGGTTCCCAGAAGGCGATCGATCTCCAGACGCTAGCCTGTTGTCTGCCGATCATTATTGCCTGTCTGGTGTCGCAGCAGCTCTACAAGGCCGTTGTCTCCATCATGCTCGTCCCCTTCGGATTGACGACGCGGGCGATGGCGAACGGCGTGCGCGAGTTTCTCTACAAGAACGTCATTGCATCGCGCGAGATATCGCAAATCGCCGACCGGTTCGATACCGCGCTCAACAATATGACGCATGGCCTGTTCATGCTGGATGCCCATAATCGCATCCTCGTGGTCAATCGCAAGGCATGCGAGCTTCTGAATTTCTCGCATCAGGAGCAGCTCAAGGATTGCGAATTCGACGTCGTGCTGCGTTATGGCGCGCGCCATGCCTTCATCGATGGGTCGTTGCCAGGGCTTATCCAGCGGCAGATGGCGCAGCTCGTCAGCGGCACGCTGTCCCGCACCCTCATCCAGTTCAACGAGGATCAGTTCCTCGAGTTTTCGGCCAGCCGCCGCGCCGATGGCGTCGTTATCCTGATTTTCGAGGATGTTACCGTGCGCATTCGCGCGGAGCGCAAGATCCTGCATATGGTGCGCTACGACCCTTTGACGGGGCTGCCGAACCGCGAATATTTCGTCGAACTCGTCAAGGAGAAGCTTGCGGCGCGAACGGCCGAAAGCCAGGTCGGCATTCTCGTGCTCGATGTCGATGATTTCAAGCATGTCAATGACACCAAGGGCCATGTGACGGGTGACCGGTTGCTGGTTGCCATCGCAGAACGCCTGAAGGAGCTTTCCGGCACCACGGTGCTTCCGGCGCGGCTGGTGGGCGATCAATTCGTGCTGTTCTTCCCGAACGAAGACAATGCGCCTGACCTGGATTCCCAAATTCGCGCGCTGCACGCCGCGATGACGGGCACCTATGATGTCGACGACAACAGCCTCAGGATTTCGTTCAGCGGCGGATATGTGACCATGTCGAGCCGCGAGTTCCGTCCGGAAGAGTGGCAGATCAAAGCCGATCTGGCCTTGTTTGACGCCAAGCTGCGGATGAAGGGCAGTTGCAGTGCCTTCGAGCAGGAGATGGATGCGCGCTATGTCGAGCGGCAGAAGCTAAAGGACGATCTGCGCGAAGCGGTGGAAAACGGCAAGCTTCTGGCGATGTACCAGCCAATGTTCACGCCGGACGGCGCCCGCATCGATTGCTGCGAGGCGCTGGCGCGCTGGGTTCATCCGGA
Organism: Martinezella lusitana; assembly: GCF_014207095.1. Lineage (GTDB taxonomy): Bacteria > Pseudomonadota > Alphaproteobacteria > Rhizobiales > Rhizobiaceae > Rhizobium > Rhizobium lusitanum_B. The sequence continues at coordinate 117,359 of NZ_JACHBG010000002.1, forward strand.
AAAGGGCTCGATCCCGCCCAACATTTTCGTGCAGATTGCCGAAGAGATGGGGATCGTGAGCGGCATTACCCGTTTCATGATCAATCAGGCCTGCCGCGATTGCGTCGCCTGGCCGGCGCCGATTGCCGTGTCGGTCAACCTCTCGGCCCACGATCTGCGCAGCAATGATATTGTCGATGTCGTCGTGGAAGCACTCGAGACGTCGGGACTGGAGCCGTCGCGGCTGCATCTCGAAGTCACGGAGAGCTGCCTCATGGACGAGATTGCGACCGTTCGTTCCATTCTGGCGGATCTGCGGACCAAGGGCATCACGATTGCGATCGACGATTTCGGCACGGGCTTTTCGAGCCTCAGCTATCTCGACTCCTTGCCTGTGGACATCGTCAAGATCGATCGCTCCTTCGTTCGCGATATCACGACGGACAGCCGTCGTTTCAAGCTTCTCTGCGGCATCGTCGATCTCTCCCGTGCCTTGAGCCTTCACATCGTGATCGAGGGTGTCGAAACGCTGGAGCAACTGGCTCTGATCGTCGAGAAGGACCTGGCTGATATCATTCAGGGCTATGTGTTCTCCATGCCTGTATCGAAAGAGCAGGTTGCGGGAATGGTAGACAGCCTCAGCCGCCGGCAATCGGGCCTGCGGCACGATCACGTCGCTTGACGCATCCGCGGCGCGTGTCCCGGTCCATCTCTTCAAAGACGTAGACGCGCTGAGCTGCGGCCTCTTTTTCCGCCAAGCTCTTTCAGTAAGCCATTCATTTCGTTTGAATTATCCGGCAGACCGCAGTCCGTTTGACCTGCGCAAACGGGGAGGCGACGCCGCCCGAATCCTGCCTTGCTACGGTGCTGGCTTGAACAATTTCAAGTGCAAAAACCTATACCGGTATTGATTAAGAAAATTAACCTTAATGAACGAATAGTTAATAAAATTTAAAACAAATATTGATCAAATTTTCCATTAATACCAAAGATGGTCCGTTAACCTTTACGGAACATTAACCATGACTAACATGAGTGCTTTGCAAAACAGCTTCGCAGGGAAGCTGATGGAGGTGCTCGATCACGTGGAATACCGCCGGATCGAAAGCAGCGAAGACATGGAGGATGTCGCGCGGCTACGCTACAAAGCTTATAAGGCGCGCTCCGTCCTGCCCGTGGCCGCCAAGAACCTTATCGATGACATCGATTTCGATGATCATGCTTATATCTTCGGTGTCTATTACTATGAAGAACTGGTGAGCACGGTGCGAATACACCATGTCACGCCGGATCATCGGGTATGCCAGTCGACCGGCATCTTTCCCGACGAGATACACGCCTTCCTCGATGCCGGCATGACGCTGATCGATCCCGCCCGCTTTGCCGTCGATCCTGATCTGGAGCTCGAACTGCCGGCACTGCCTTATCTCACGTTGCGCCCGGCGATCGTCGGTGCCATCTATTTCGACACTGATCGAGTGATGCAGCATATTCGTCCGGCGCATGCGGCCTTCTACAAGCGCGTCTTCTATGCCGACACTGTCGTGCCGCCGCGTATGACCAAGACCTATGGTTTCGAACTAACGCTGCTGGCGTCGCGATCGAAGGAGATTCGCGGCAAGCTGATGAAGCGCTATCCGTTCTTCGATTCGGAACCCTACGAACGGCGCATGATGTTCTCGCGCGACAAGGATAATGGTTCACCGCCTCTGACCATTCTGCCGACAGCACGGCTGGCGAGCGGCGGAAGGCGCGAGATTCACGGGCAATTCGGCTAGCCTGTGTGCGGCTGCGACCTTCTCGTGCATTGCATTTCTTCTCGCTTTGTGTAACCCCTCGGTAGAGGAAATTTGGCTGCGGCACCATCTTGTCTGGTGCCGCCGCTTTTGAGGACGAACTTCAGCCCTTGGCCCATTCGGGCCCTTCGGGCTGGGTGTATTGAGGGGAGATTATTGGAATGGCCGAACATCATACTGGACCCGCCGAAGTGGGTGCTCCGATGGATTACAAGGAGCATGAGAAGACCTATGGTCTTTTCATTTCAGGCGCCAAGGTCGGCTCCGCGATTGTTGCAGCGCTGCTGATCGGCATGGCAGCGGGCTTTTTCGGTCATGCAGGCTTCCTCGGCGGCCTGCTGATTTTCATCGTTCTTTCCGTCGCCAGCATCATTCTTCTGCGCTGACCTTTCCGCGCTGATCGACACCGGGCCTTTTGGCCCGGGCTTTCCCGTAATTCTACAGGTCGTCGCGCCACCGTGTTCGGTGCGTCGCCGTTTAATGCGAGGTATTGTCGTTGAGCAATCTGGTTTTCGTAGCCAAGGAAAGCGCGGCGGAGGAGACGCGCGTCGCGGCCTCCGCCGAGAGCGTGAAGAAGATGCGAAATCTCGGCTTCGATGTCGTGATCGAAGCCGGGGCAGGTGCCTTGTCCCGCATTCCGGATACTGAATTTGAAGCCGTCGGTGGGCGCATTGGCTCCGTTGAGGATGCGAGGGCGGCCGATGTCATCCTCAAGGTGAGACGGCCGACGGCCGGCGAGATCTCCGGCTACAAAAACGGCGCTATCGTCATTGCCGTCATGGATCCCTACGGCAACGAGGCTGCCCTCGCCGAAATGGCGCGCGCCGGAATCACGAGCTTCGCCATGGAACTGATGCCGCGAATCACGCGCGCGCAATCAATGGACGTTCTGTCGTCGCAGGCGAACCTTGCCGGCTATCAGGCAGTCATCGAAGCTGCCGCCGTCTACGACCGGGCCTTGCCGATGATGATGACAGCGGCAGGCACAGTCCCCGCCGCGAAGGTCTTCGTCATGGGTGCGGGCGTTGCCGGCCTGCAGGCGATCGCGACCGCGAGGCGGCTGGGCGCCCTGGTCTCCGCCACGGACGTACGCCCGGCAGCCAAGGAACAAGTCGCCTCGCTCGGCGCGAAGTTCATTGCCGTCGAGGACGAGGAGTTCAAGGCGGCGGAGACTGCCGGCGGCTACGCCAAGGAAATGTCCAGGGAATATCAAGCCAAGCAGGCGGCGCTCGTAGCCGAGCATATCGCCAAGCAGGACATCATCATCACGACGGCTCTGATCCCGGGCCGGCCGGCGCCGCGGCTCGTCGGCCGCGATATGCTGAAAGCGATGCGCCCCGGTGCTGTTGCCGTCGACCTTGCGATCGAGCGCGGCGGCAATATCGAGGGTGCCGAATATGACAAGGTCGCCGATGTCGAAGGCGTCAAGGTGATCGGATACCCGAACATGGCTGGAAGGATCGCCGCCAGCGCCTCCGCTCTCTACGCCAAGAACCTTGTCACCTTCCTGGAAACCATGGTCGACAAGGACAGCAAAAGCCTTGGTCTGAACCGTGCCGACGGGCTGATCAAGGCGACGATGCTGACCGATGGCGGCGAAGTCGTGCACCCGAACTTCGTCGATCCCGACCAGCCGACGGTCAAGAAGGGAGATCTCTGACATGGCAAGCCAAGCGTTGGACCAGGCGCTTCAGCAACTGAATGATGCCGTTACCGCCGTCAGGGTCGCCGCCGCACAGGCTCCGGAAGTTGCGAGCGCCGCAATGGGCGGTGCGGTCGACCCATTCGTCTTTCAGCTGGCCATCTTCGTGCTGGCGATCTTCGTCGGATACTATGTTGTCTGGTCGGTGACGCCGGCTCTGCATACGCCGCTGATGGCGGTCACGAACGCCATTTCCTCGGTCATTGTCGTTGGCGCGCTGCTGGCGGTCGGTATCTCTGCGAGCGGTCTCGCCACGAGCTTCGGCTTCGTAGCGCTGGTGCTTGTTTCGGTGAACATCGTCGGTGGTTTCCTTGTCACCCAGCGCATGCTGGCGATGTACAAGAAGAAGGACAAGTGAGGGCCGCATGCTGAGCAATATTGCGGCGTTCCTCTATCTCGTCTCCGGCGTCCTGTTCATCCTGGCGCTGCGCGGCCTCTCCCATCCTGCCACCAGCCGGCGCGGCAATCTCTACGGCATGATCGGCATGGGCATTGCCATTGTCACCACGCTGGTGCTGGCAACGCCGTCATTTGGCGGCTTGGGGCTGATCATTCTCGGCCTTGCCATCGGTGGCGGGGCAGGGGCCTATATCGCCCGCGTCATTCCGATGACGTCGATGCCGCAGCTCGTGGCCGGCTTCCATTCACTTGTCGGTCTGGCAGCCGTTCTCGTCGCGGCGTCCGCGCTCTATACCCCGTCTTCCTTCGGCATCGGTGAAACCGGTCAAATTCATACCGAAGCCCGTGTCGAGATGGCGATCGGTGTCGCCATCGGCGCGCTGACCTTCACCGGTTCGATCATCGCCTTCCTGAAGCTCGATGGGCGCATGTCCGGCAAGCCGATTATGCTGCCGAACCGCCACGTCATCAACGCTGCCCTGCTTGTTCTGATCGTCTTTTTCATCATCAGCCTGGCCGTTAGCGAGAGCCATTTCGCCTTCTGGGCCGTGGTCCTGCTGTCACTGGCCCTTGGCGTGTTGCTGATCGTGCCGATCGGCGGCGCCGATATGCCCGTCGTCGTGTCGATGCTGAACTCCTATTCCGGCTGGGCTGCCGCTGGCATCGGCTTCACCCTCGGCAATCTGGCGCTCATCATCACCGGCGCGCTTGTCGGCTCCTCAGGCGCGATCCTGTCCTACATCATGTGCAAAGGCATGAACCGGTCTTTCGTCTCGGTTATTCTCGGCGGCTTCGGCGGCGAGACGATCGCGGGTGGGGCCGACAATTCCGACAGGATGGTGAAGCTCGGTTCGGCGGAGGACGCCGCCTATCTGATGGCGAACGCCTCCAAGGTCATCATCGTGCCGGGCTATGGCATGGCCGTGGCGCAGGCCCAGCATGCGCTGCGCGAAATGGCCGACAGGCTGAAGGCGCATGGCGTCGAGGTGAAATATGCCATCCATCCAGTGGCTGGCCGTATGCCGGGCCATATGAATGTGCTGCTGGCCGAGGCCAACGTGCCCTATGACGAAGTCTTCGAGCTCGAGGACATCAATTCGGAATTCGCCCAGGCCGATGTCGCCTATGTCATCGGCGCTAACGACGTCACCAATCCGGCTGCGCGCGACGACAAGACTTCGCCGATCTACGGCATGCCGATCCTTGACGTCGACAAGGCCAAGACCTGCCTCTTCGTCAAACGTTCGCTCGGCTCAGGCTATGCCGGCATCGACAATACGCTGTTCTACAAGGATGGCACGATGATGCTTCTCGGCGATGCCAAGAAGGTGACCGAAGAAATCGTCAAGGCGATGAATGAGTAAGTCATCGCAACACGCAAGGCCCGCGAGCCAGGTTCGTGGCCCGGCACGTGTCATCCTTCAAAAAATCGAATCTATTTTTCGAGATCCCGTCGATTCCGCGGTGGCTCGTTCGTCGTGTGCTATGTTCTAACCAACCAAGGAGACAGAACTCATGCGATTCATGATGCTGATGATTCCCGACGGCTATGCTTCCGCCGCGCCCGATGCCTTGCCCAGCCTGGAGGCGATCGAGGCGATGATGAAATATAATGAAGAACTGAAGAAGGCCGGCGTGCTTCTGGCGCTCGAAGGGCTGCATCCTCCGGCTTCCGGTGCGCGGGTGAGCTTCAAGGGCGGAAAGCCCACGGTCGTCGATGGCCCCTTCGCCGAGGTCAAGGAAGTGCTGGGCGGCTACTGGATCCTCGATGTGCGCTCGCGTGACGAGGCCATCGAATGGGCACGCCGTTGCCCTGCCGGGGAAAATGCCATCATCGAGGTTCGCCGCGTTCAGGAGATGAGCGATTTCCCCGAGGATGTGCAGAAAGCGGCTGCAGGCTTCAGCGAGCTCAAGGGGTGACCACCTCTGGTGCCATCGAAGCTGTCTGGCGGATCGAGCAGCCAAAGCTCACCGCCAGGCTCAACCGCCTGTTGCGGGACATCGGCCTGGCGGAGGAGATCGCGCAGGATGCCTTCGTGCTGGCTCTCGAACGCTGGCCCCGCGATGGCATCCCGCGCAATCCGGCCGCCTGGCTGACACGGGCTGCGAAAAACAAGGCGATCGACCGGCTGCGCCGTACCACGTTGATTGCCGGCAAGAATCGCGAGTTCGCGATCGACTTTGCCGCGCTTGAGCGCGAGACGCCCGATATCGAGTCCTTGCTGGATGAAGATATCGACGACGATCTGCTGCGGCTGATCTTCACCGCCTGTCATCCGGTACTGCCGCCCGAACAACGCGCAGCACTTGCCTTGCGGCTGCTCGGCGGGTTGTCCACGCAGGAAATCGGTCGCGCCTTTCTCTTGCCGGAAACGACCATCGGCCAGCGCATCGTTCGCGCCAAGCGGACGCTGCGCGAGGCTGGCCTTGAGTTCGAGACACCTCGGGGAGACGAGCGGCGAGAGCGCCTCGCAGCGGTGCTGGAGGTGGTCTATCTCATCTTCAACGAGGGATATGTCGCAACGCAAGGACCGCATTGGCTGCGGGCCGATCTATGCGGCGAGGCATTGCGTCTCGGACGATCGCTGGCGGCACTGCTTCCGCAGGAGCCCGAGGTGCTGGGGCTGCTGGCCCTCATGGAGCTGCATGCTTCGCGCTTCGCTGCCCGGACCGATGAAGCGGGCAATCCGATTCTGCTGCTCGATCAAGACCGTAGCCGGTGGAATTGGTCGCTGATCCGCAGCGGCCTCGATCGTTTGAACCGCACCTTGCTCCTCACGACAATGCCCGGTCCTTATCTGCTGCAGGCGATGATTGCCGCATGTCATTCCCGGGCAGTGGTTGCCGCCGAAACCGACTGGATCGCCATCGCTGCCTACTACCAGGCACTGGCTCTGGCCGCCCCGTCGCCGATCGTCGAGATCAATCGCGCCGTCGCCGCAGGCATGGCGTTCGGCGCCGCTCATGGGCTTGTGATCGCCGATGCATTGAAGGACGAGCCGCGGCTGAAGGAGTCCCATTTGCTGCCGACCGTTCGCGGCGATCTTCTGGAGAAACTCGGACGAGGTGCGGAGGCTGGCGTCGAATTCCGTCGCGCCGCCGAGATGACGGGCAATAACAGGGAGCGTGCGCTGCTGCTTGCGCGTGCTGATGCCGTCGTCTCCCGGACGTAGTCTTTAGCTTCGCTCGCGTTCCATCATGTTGCGCGGCGCAATTAGGGTCCAGATGAGGCCGGTGGCACGGAAGTCCACCTCGACATTGCCTCCAAAGGACGCGGCGGCATGGACCTTGGTGACGGTGGTGCCAAAGCCGGCTTCGGTTGGCGGTTTGACCTCGGGGCCGCCGCTTTCGCTCCAGATGAAACGGATCATCGGTCCGTTGTCACCGATTTCATTCGTCCATTCGATATCGATCTTGCCTTCGGGTGCTGAAAGCGCGCCGTATTTGACCGAATTGGTTGCCAGCTCGTGCAGAACCAGGCCGAGGTTCTGGACGGCCTCGGGCTTCAGCAGGAAATCGTTACCTTGGACATCCAGTTGCTGCGGGGCCTGCAGGAACGTCGCGAGATGGATGTCGATCACCCGTCGCAGCGAGACGCCGGACCATTGTTCGCTGGTCAACACTTCTATCGAGCGGGCGAGCCCCTCCAATCGGTCCGCGACTGCTCGCTGGAAGGTATCGACGCTGTCCGTCTGTCGCGCAAGCTGGCGTGTCATCGCCTGGGCGAGCGCCAGAAGATTCTTGGTGCGATGCACGAGTTCATGCATGACGAAGTGCAGGCGATCTTCCGTGACGCTTCGGTCAAAGGAGGCGTTGGAGAGCGCGACCGCCACCTGATTGGCTTCGATAACACTGGTGTCGATCGGAGCGACAATCTCGCCGCGGCCCATGCGATCCGCCATGTCGGCGATACTCTGTATGGTGATACGCACCTGCCTCGCCAGTGCGTAGACGGCGATCAGCGCGATCAGCAGCAGCGTGACGCCGCCATAGATGAGGAAGCGCCAGGTGCTCATCAGAGAAGACTGCGCCGAGGCGACCGGCCCCCAGACCACCGCCTTCCATGACCAACCGGAGATCTGCGCGTAGCCGAGCAGAGAGCGCGGCAGGATCTTCTCGTCCTGATAGACGCCGCTGGATGCGATCAACTTCGACAGGATCTCCTTGGTGAAAACATCGCCCGGTGCGTGGGTGGTCGGGCCGCCGGCCGCGACGACATGGCCGGACTTATCGATGACGGCTGCCGACCAGCCCGGCGGCAGCGCCTCCGTCGTCACGAGCTTGGCAAGGTCGTTGGCATCCTGGGTGATAGCCAGGGCGGCGCCGGCTGGAGAATGCTCGAGCGGCAGAGTGACGTTGTATACCCAGCGCCGTGCCGTTGATGCCATGAAGACGTCGGAGGTCTCGATGCGTCCGGAAGCCAGCGCCGATTGCAGCGCGGCTATGTTGCCCGTTTTGCCGAGCGCCTTGCCGAAAGGCCAGCGCGTATTCAGCCGAATCTGGCCGTCCTTCTCCATGAGCAGAACGAAAAGCGAATCGGTTCGCAGAACGGTCTCCGTCCGTGCGTAAAAGGTGGCGATGTCATTGTGCTCGAGTTCCGGTGAGGACGAAAGCAGCCGCAACGTCGTCGCCATGTCCTGCAATTGGCGGTCTATGACGCGCGCCAGGCCTTGGGCGGCCTGGACCGTATCGCCCTTCAACGCATCGCGCTCATTGTCTTCGAGCTGGACGAGGAGCAGTGCGACAAAAGCCAGGATAGGCAAGGCGATCGCCAAGGCGATGGCAATCAGATAGGCTCCAATCGTCGCTTTTGGGAAGTGTGGCTTCCTCATGGAGCGATTAGCCGATCGCATCCCCATGCCGATGGCCCGCGCTGGCGAAAACGAAAAGAATGGTTTTGGTCATCATGCCAAGCGCCCCCATGCTTAGACCCGAGCTGCATGCTCTTGAATGACCCATGTTAGGGCCCGGTAAATTGCCTTGCAACATCTGAAAAGTCATTACTGCGAAATCATAAGCGATCCCCGATATTTACGACCATAGCGAGGTGTTCTTCCCATCTCGGCAACCGCCTGTCCGGCTCTCATGCGAAGCGAGAAAGACGGAAGGGAGAAAGCTCCGCGATCTTCGTGCCGTCGAGTATTTCTTCTGCGGCAAGCAATCCGACCAGAGGCGCCAGGGTCACTCCGGAATGGAGCGCTGCCAGATAGAGGCCGGCTGCGGCATCCACCCCTCCGAGAATGGGCAGGCCGTCCTTTGGCGTCGGACGATAACCGACCGTGTAGAAATCCAGAGCCAAGTCCTCTCCGCCCCTCAAGGCCGCCTTGAGCTTGCCGAACAGTTCATCGGCTGCTTGTTCCGGATTGCCGGCGGGATCGCTTCCGCCGAAATCGCTGCCGGCAATGATGCGCCCTTCCGCCGTTTGACGCATATGCAATTCGGGCATCAGAACCAGACCGTTCAGGAGCTTTGGCGCGGGACGGGAGTGGACGATCAGGCCCGGCGGGGCTTCGAGCGGCACACCGATATCGGCCGATGCCGCGAGCGCGACTGTTGCTGCGCCAGCGGCGAGGACGACATGATCGGCGTCGAAGATTCCTTGCGTGGTTTCGATGCCGGTGATGCGGCCATTCTCCGTCAACAGGCGTCTGACCTCGATTCCCGATAATAGCCTTGCCCCCTTACTCGTTGCGTCCTTCAGCAGGGTCTCGGCAGCGGCAAGTGGCTCGACGGCGCCTTCCTCGGCGACATGCAATGCATAGTCCGGCGGCTCGGCAAGATTTGGCTCGATCATTGCGCTGCTAGCCCGATTGACCGGTTGCAGGCCATAGCCCCAGCCATGATGCTGGGCTGCGTAGGCATCCAGCTCGACCTCGGGAAGATCCCAGCACAATCCGCCGCACCAGCTGAGCGGCAGCTCGGGCAGCTCCACCGCAAGCCGCTTCCATTCATTCATCGAGCGACGACGGAAATGGAAGTAGAATTCCGGGTTGCCCCAACTTGCATTGATCCAGGCGAAGGAGTTCGGCGTTGCGACACCGCCAGCCTTCTGCGCGATCACCGTGACATCGGCGCCCTTACGCTGAAGATGCCAGGCGATGGAAGCACCGATGATTCCGGCGCCGATGACGGTGACTTTTTGCTGGGAGGACATGTCGCTGTCTCGCTGTGATAGGTCTCATGGAGACTAAGCGCTGGATGGCGCAAAGAAAAGCCGCCGGGCAAGGTTTGCCGGCGGCTAAGCGGGTTTGCGTCGCTATGTTCTAATATCAGGCGGCGCCGCCGACGCGGGCCAGCCCGTCTCGGGCCGGCTGATAATTCGGATCGAGATTGATGGCATGTTGGTAGGAGCGGCGGGCTTTCGCCTTGTCGCCCTTGCGCTCATAGACGAACGCCTGGTTTGCCCAGGATTCGGCGACCTTATTGTTCAGGTCGATGGCATGGTTGAAGTCGGCGAAGGCGTTGTCGTCGTCGTTCTGCGCGAGATAGGAAATGCCGCGGCTGTTATAAGGCTCGGGCGAATTCGGCGACAGCGAGATCGCCTTGGAGAAGTCGTCGATCGCCTTGTCCTGCTGATTGCGCTTCTGGAAGATCACGCCGCGGCCGTTATAGGCGCGGCCATCCGTCGTTCCCAGGCTGATCGCCTTGGAATAATCGTTGAAGGCATCGTTGTCGCGGCCTGCCTGGCGGTAGAGATTGCCGCGGCCGATATAGGCGACGTCGTAACTGCCGTTGATCTGCAGAGCGGCATTGTAGTCTGCCGTTGCTTCCGGCAGCTTGCCCATGTTGCGGTAGATGAGCGCGCGGTTCGCGTATGCCTGATAGAACTTCGGATTGAGCTGGATGGCCTGATTGAAGTCACCGAGAGCACGGTTGAAATCGCCGCCGCGGCCATAGGCCGTACCGCGAACGTTATAGCCTTCCGGATCCTGCGGATTGGCATTGATGACCGAAGTCAGCGAGGCGATATTTTCGGAGGAGCCCTGCGCCTTGTCGATGCGGATCACGCTATCGGTGGAGGCTGTCTGGCAGCCGGAAAGGCAAATTGCAGCAAGAATCGCCAAGGCTGGCAGGGCCGCGATCTTCTTCGAAGCACGGGAGGCGTTGCTCGAAGCGCGGTACTTTTCGAAAGTCGTCATTGCCATTATCGGGTTCGCTTTCCCCATGCGTCATATCAGGCGGTTCTGATTTAATCCGATTTGCGCCGAGAATAAATCAAAAAGGCGGCGGCGAACGACTCGCCCCCGCCCCACATGCATCTGAAAACGTCGAAAAACGGCGATTACTTGGCAACAAGACCTTCGCGCTGAGCGCGCTTGCGAGCAAGCTTGCGAACGCGACGAACAGCTTCAGCCTTCTCGCGAGCACGCTTCTGCGACGGCTTTTCGTAGTAGTCGCGCATCTTCATTTCGCGGAAAATACCTTCGCGCTGCATCTTCTTCTTGAGAGCGCGGAGAGCCTGGTCGACATTGTTATCGCGGACAAGTACCTGCACGAGAATCACGTTCCTTTGGTTTGGTTGATGCCAGCGGCGACGGCAGCGCCAGGAGGCAAAAATATAACGTTCGCGCGGCCGCAGCCTTGCGATTGGTAGGCGGGATAGCAGATCGGTTTGTCAAAGTCTAGCCAGATCGTGAGTTTGCAAAGGAAAAAGCGGTTTGTCGAGTACCGAATTCAGTCAGTTATGCCTGTGGCAGCTTCTCCGAAGCTGCAGAATTAACGATTGATGGACCTCGATTTTTGCGACATTGACATGCTTGTGTGAGTATTTCGGATCACAGTCATTCGTGTGCTGCGGCAATTGCACTGTCTAAGCAATTGCCCGGACCGAGGGGGGATCGCTTTATGGAATCGCTCCGCTTTGCTGTCGTTGGGAGACTGCGCGCGGCATTTATGGTTGTTCTCGTCACCGCGCACACGCCTGCCGCAGGCGGCGAAGTGCGCTTCGGCAAGAATGTGCGAGTCGGCGGCCATGACTTTTCCAACCAGACTTTCGACAGCAAACACCGTGCGAGAATCTACCTTTACAAGGGAAAGCCGCGGAATGAAGGATGTGTCTGGCGCAAGGATGGTCATGGCGGGCGTGTGAAGGTCTGCCATCTGCAGCGCAAATGAAGCTGCTAGTGCTTGATCACGGGAGAGTTCCAGCGCGGGGTAATTTTATCCGTGTCGAAAGCTGGTCCTGAATGCGTCGCAAAAGAGCCGTTGTGTCGGTTTCTGATTTGCGATTTGTATGATCCATAAAGATGGCGTCTTGCCTGAAGGAGTTGAGGGCGAATGCGTAAATACTCTGTTTTTGCCGTGGCACGGGAAGCGATGCGGGCTCACAAGGGCTGGGAGGCTCAATGGACCTCGCCGGAGCCGCGCAAGGAGTATGACGTCATCATCGTCGGCGCCGGCGGTCATGGCTTGGGCGCGGCCTACTATCTCGCCAAGGAGCATGGCATCACCAATGTCGCCGTCATCGAAAAGGGCTGGCTCGGTGGCGGCAATACCGGCCGCAACACGACCATCATCCGCTCGAACTATCTCTATGAAGAGAGCATGCACATTTACGAGCATTCGATGAAGCTCTGGGAAGGGCTCTCTCAGGATCTCAACTACAATGTCATGTATTCCCCGCGTGGCGTGATGATGCTGTCGCACAATGTGCACGACCAGCAGTCCTTCAAGCGGCATATTCACGCCAACCGCCTCTACGGCATCGACAATGAATGGCTGACGCCGGAACAGGCCAAAGCCTATTGCCCGCCGCTCGATATTGCCAAGACGGCCCGCTACCCGATCAACGGCGCTGCCCTGCAGCGTCGCGGCGGTACGGCTCGACACGATGCGGTTGCCTGGGGCTTTGCCCGCGCTGCTTCCGATCGCGGCGTGCACATCATCCAGAATTGCGAAGTCACCGGCATCCGTCGTGGCCCAGATGGCCGCGTGACGGGCGTCGAAACGAGCAAAGGTTTCATCGGCGCCAAGAAGGTCGGCGTCTCCGCAGCCGGCCACACCACCGTCGTCATGCAGATGGCTGGCGTCCGTGTGCCGCTGCAGTCGAGCCCGCTGCAGGCGCTGGTTTCCGAGCCGCTGAAGCCGATCTTCCCCTGCGTCGTCATGTCGAACACGGTGCATGCCTATATCTCGCAGTCCGACAAGGGCGAGCTCGTCATCGGTGCCGGCACGGACCAGTACAACTCCTATAGCCAGACCGGCGGCCTGCAGATCATCACCCATACGCTGGATGCGATCTGCGAGCTCTTCCCGATGTTCCGCCGCGTCAAGATGATGCGCTCCTGGGGCGGCATCGTCGACAACACGCCGGACCGCTCGGCGATCCAGTCGAAGACGCCGGTGCCGGGCCTCTATGTCAACTGCGGCTGGGGCACGGGCGGCTTCAAGGCGACGCCGGGTTCGGCCAATCTGTTTGCGCATCTCATCGCCCGCGACGAGCCGCATCGGTTCAATGCCGGACTTAATCTGGATCGCTTCCGTACCGGCCGTCTGATCGATGAAGCGGCAGCCGCAGCCGTGGCGCACTGATGCCGACGGCGGTCGGGATCGTTCTTGCGGTCGGGTTTTCATTGCCGGCGGGAGCGGTCGTGACCGAAGTCAGCGATCTCTTTCCAGAGGCCGAGGATGTTCGCATGCAGGTGATCCACAAGGCAAAGGACGAGGCGGACTGGCCGTTCACGGCCGAAAGCGGCGTGCTTGCCTGTGTCAAGGTGCTGAAAAAGCCGGCGGTCTATTTCGTGCCGGAGCAGACACCTGAGGCGAAGAGAGCATTTGCGATCGACACAGATCTATTGGGCATGAGCCTGATCAATCTGGGAATGACCGATGTGCTCAAACCCTACGGATCGTTGGAGACGCTGCTGAAGCGCATAACACCATTTGTCACCATGGGACGGCGGCTCTGCGCCCAGCCTCCCGGCACAAGCCTTTCGGGCACCGAGCTTTAACACAGGTAGAAAACGATGCTGCTGATTTACTGCCCCTATTGTGAGGAAGAGCGTTCGGAACTCGAATTCCGCAATGCCGGCGATGCGCATATCGTGCGGCCGGCCAATATTGCCGGGATCTCAGATGAGGAGTTCGAGGAATATTTCTTCCTGCGCGACAATCCGAAGGGCCTGATCTTCGAGCGCTGGCGGCATATCCATGGCTGCGGCCGCTTCTTCAATGCGGCGCGCGACACGGTGAGCGATCAGTTCTACCGTACCTATAAGGCCGGCGAGCCGAAGCCGGATCCCGCGACGCTGAAGCCCGGCGCCTCCGAGCCGGCGGCACAGCATCAGAACGAACAGGAACAGACGGCACAAACAGAGGGATTTGCTGAATGAGCGGCGCCAATCGTATCGCGGGCAAGGGACGTCTGACGCCGGCCAGAACCGCTCGCTTCACTTTTGACGGCAAGAGCTATACCGCGCTCGAAGGCGACACCGTCGCCTCGGCGCTGCTTGCCAACGGCGTTCATCTCGTCGGCCGGTCGTTCAAGTACCACCGTCCGCGCGGCATTCTTTCGGCTGGGGCCGAAGAGCCGAATGCCTTGCTCGATATCTCCCGCGATGCGGCGCGGCGGCAGCCGAATGTGCGCGCCAGCGTGCAGGAAGTCTTCGACGGTATGAAGGCGCAGTCGCAGAACCGTTGGCCGTCGCTCGCCTTCGATATCGGCGGCGTCAACAATTGGATGTCGCCGTTCTTTGCGGCCGGTTTCTACTACAAAACCTTCATGTGGCCGAAGTCTGCCTGGAAGCACATCTATGAGCCCTTCATCCGTCGTGCAGCCGGTCTTGGCGTCGCGCCGACGGAAGAGGATCCGGATCACTATGCCAGCCGCTATGCCCATTGCGACGTGCTCGTCGTCGGTGCCGGCGTCGCCGGTCTTTCCGCAGCGCTCGCCGCTGCCGAAACTGGCGCCAAGGTCATCCTCTGCGACGAGCAGCCGGAGGTCGGCGGCGCGCTGCGCTTCGACACCGGCGTCAAGATCGATGGCGTCGAAGGCTATGACTGGGCCCAGGATGCTGTTGCCAAGCTCGAGGCGATGCCGAATGTCCAGGTGCTGACGCGCACGACCGCCTTCGGCTATTACAATCACAATTTCATCGGCCTTGCCGAACGAGTGACCGACCATCTGGCGAAGCCGGGCCGCAACCTGCCGCGCGAGCGGCTGTGGCAAGTCCGCACCAAGCGCGTCATCCTGGCGACAGGTGCCATCGAACGCCACATGGTGTTCCCGAACAACGACCGGCCGGGAATCATGCTCGCTTCGGCCGCACGCGCCTATCTCAACCACTATGGCGTCGCCGTCGGCGCCAAGATCGGCGTCTATACGGCGCATGATTCGGCCTATGAAGCCGCATTTGATCTGAAGCGTGCTGGCGTTTCCATTGCTGCCATCGTCGACAGCCGCGCGCGGCCGAGCGAGGCAGTGTTGGCTGAGGCAAAGCGGCTCGGCATCGAGGTGATGACCGACTATGCCGTCGTCGATACCGCCGGCAAGCTGCGCGTTTCCTCCATGACGGTTGCGCGCAACGGCAGCTCCGCCAAGCGCAAGATTGCGATCGATGCACTGCTGGTCTCGGCCGGCTGGACGCCATCGGTCCATATGTTCTCGCAGTCGCGCGGCAAGCTGAAGTTCGAGGCGGAAAAGCAGCGCTTCCTGCCAGGCACCTATGTTCAGGATTGCCTCTTGGTCGGCGCCTGTAATGGTACGGATGGGCTCCAGGCGGCGATCGAGGAATCGCTTGCCGCGGGCGAGCTGATGGCGCGCGCCACTGGCGCCGCCAATGGCGGCGTGAAGATCCAGCTCCACGCCGAGCAGGCGTTCGAATGGACCGGCGGCATGATCGGCGCTGCCGAAGGGGCAGGGCCGAACACGAATGCGAAGGCTTTCGTCGATTTCCAGCACGATGTCTGCGCCAAGGACATTCGCCTTGCCGTGCGCGAGGGCATGCATTCCATCGAACATATCAAGCGCTTCACCACCAACGGCATGGCGTCCGATCAGGGCAAGCTTTCCAACATGCACGGGCTGGCGATTGCCGCCGAGATGCTCGGCAAGGATATTCCGCAAGTCGGTCTCACCACCTTCCGCGCGCCCTACACGCCTGTCACCTACGGCACACTCATCAGCCATTCGCGCGGTTCGCTCTTCGACCCCGCCCGCAAGACGCCGATGCATGCCTGGGAAGAGGCGCATGGCGCGATCTTTGAAGATGTCGGCAACTGGAAGCGCGCCTGGTTCTATCCGCGCGCCGGCGAGACCATGCATCAGGCCGTCGACCGCGAATGCCGCACGGCGCGCGAAGTGGCCGGCGTGTTCGATGCCTCGACCCTCGGCAAGATCGAAGTGGTCGGGCCGGATGCGGCCGAATTCTTGAACCTGATCTACACCAATGCCTGGGATACGCTGAAGCCCGGCCGCTGCCGCTACGGCATCATGACGCGCGAAGACGGCTTCGTTTATGACGACGGTGTCGTCGGACGCCTGGCCGATGATCGCTTCCACGTGACCACCACAACCGGCGGCGCGCCGCGCGTGCTGCATCATATGGAAGACTATCTGCAGACCGAATTCCCGCACCTGAAGGTATGGCTGACCTCAACCACCGAGCAGTGGGCCGTCATCGCCGTGCAGGGACCGAAGGCGCGCGAGATCATCGAGCCGCTGGTTGAGGGGCAGGATCTGTCCAACGAGGCCTTCCCGCATATGAGCGTGGCCGAGTGCAAGGTCTGCGGCGTGCCGGCCCGGCTGTTCCGCGTATCCTTCACCGGGGAAGTCGGTTACGAAATCAACGTGCCGGCCGATTACGGTCAGTCGGTTCTGGAAGCCGTCTGGGCTCGCGCCGAGCCGCTGGGCGCTTGCGCCTATGGCACCGAGACCATGCACGTCCTGCGCGCCGAGAAGGGCTATATCATCGTCGGCCAGGATACGGACGGTACGGTTACGCCTGACGATGCCGGCCTTGCCTGGGCCGTTTCCAAGAAGAAGACCGATTTCGTCGGTATTCGCGGCCTGAAGCGGCCGGATCTCGTCAAGGAAGGGCGCAAGCAGCTCGTCGGTCTCATCACCCGTGATCCGAAGGTGGTATTGGAGGAAGGTGCGCAGATCGTCGCCGATCCCAACGAGCCGAAGCCGATGACCATGCTCGGCCATGTCACCTCGGCCTACTGGTCGGAAAATCTCGGCCGCTCCATCGCCTTTGCGCTGGTTGCGGGCGGTCGCGAGCGCATGGGCAAGACGCTCTACGTGCCGATGCCCGATAAGACGATTGCCGTCGAGGTGACGGATCTGGTGTTCTTTGACAAGGAAGGAGGCCGGATCAATGGCTGATCTTGCTACCCGCAAATTGCCGCTTTCCGGCCGCCACGGCGGCTCGGCCACCGTTCGGCTGACGCCAGCGGCCTCTGCAAGCCGCATTTCGCTGCGCGCACCGGCCGATTCAGTTGGCGGTCTTTCGCATGCGCTCGGCCTGCAAGTGCCGACCCGGCCGAAGACCTCGGCCAGCGACAACGGTCGTCATGCTCTGTGGATCGGTCCCGATGAATGGCTTGTCATCGATGAGAATGGCGCCGATCTGGTCGGCGCGGCAGCATCGTCCGGTGTGTTACACTCGGCGACCGATGTTTCTCACCGCAACACTGCCGTCATCGTCTCCGGCCCCGGTGCGGAAGCGACGCTTGCCGGCGGTTGCCCGCAGGATGTTTCGCTAGGCGCATTTCCTGTCGGCGCCTGCTCGCGTACGCTGCTCGGCAAGGCAGAAGTGGTGATCTTGCGGCTCGATGACCAGACATTCCGCGTCGAAGTCTGGCGCTCCTTTTCCGATTATGCCTTTGGCCTTCTGAGCGAAGCTGCAGAGGATGCGGGACTGTAGGGTCTGCAAGACTTCACAAGCGAAGCCGGGATAAAGTCTGTCAGATATATGGTGCCGATAGTTGATGGCAATCGATCTTGCGCGCTGTCAACTTCGACCGCATATTGATATCGACGACGGCTGCTTCCCACAACGCTCGCCTTCGATCGGTATGTGCTCAAGTAGGGCAAGGGTCATGTCCATGAACTCGGACAAGCAAAGCCTTGAAGTTGATTCCAGGACATGGACCGGAATAGGCTTGCAATCGGAAAATTTGCAACCTTCGGTGGCAAACAGGTATCTTGGCATAGATAATATATGCCTCTTGGCTCTATGGTGGAGTTTGGTGCAGGTTGTTTTTCACCTAATAGAACAGCTTGCATCTGGGAAATTTTCTCCGACTTTTGCCTATCTGAAGTCGGATATCGGTTTCTACATATTTTATATTTCGCTCGGAGCGATCGCGTTTCTGATTCTCTTTTTGAGGAAAATGCCTCGCGATTCAAAAAATACCTAAATCTCTTCGGGCCGATCCTTCGGGTCAAACTGCGATATGGTCGTCCATGTCGCAGTCAATGCCGCCTTGCGCTCGTTCTCGATTTCGACTGTGACATCATAGGTCAGCATCAGCATGTTGGCGCCGCGCAGCCGCGTTTCGGCAAGCTGGAAGCGGCCGCGCACCCGCGCGCCGCATTTGACCGGCGACATGAAGCGGATCTTTTCGAAGCCGTAGTTGATGCCCAAGGTCTGTTCGCGAATCTTCGGCAGGCCGCTATAGTTCATTGCCGAAAGCAAAGAGAGCGTCAGAAAGCCATGGGCGATGGTGCCGCCATAGGGCGTTTCCGCCTTGGCGCGCTCAGGATCGACATGAATGAACTGGTGATCGAGCGTGGCATCGGCGAAGGTGTCGATCATCGTCTGGTCCACAATGATCCAATTGGAAACGCCGATTTCCGTTCCCGCAAGTTTCATGATCTCTGCAAGCGATATGTCGCCGGGCATTCCATCCTCGTCAGTTCAAGAGCATGATGCCGAAAAGTGTGCGCGGTTTTCGGACGACATCATGCTCTACCTCTTTGATTCTAGAGCCGGATGATTTTAAGTCGAGTCGACCTAAAATCATCCGGCTCTAGTGTCCGCTGACCCTTTCTGGCGAATCGGAAGGGAAAGTGCAACGAAGATCAGGATTCGGCGAAGAAACGGACGGAACGGGCAGGAATGGCGATGTGCTCTCCGGTTGGCGTTTCACCCGGCACCGTCAGCCGCGACCAGCCGCCTCTTTCCGAGGTCGGCAGCGTGACGCTGAGTTCTTCCGTCGAGCGGTTGAACAGCATGGCAAGGCGCGTCGATCGGCCATTGGAGCG
The DNA here is from genome assembly GCF_014207095.1 of Martinezella lusitana. Taxonomy (GTDB): domain Bacteria; phylum Pseudomonadota; class Alphaproteobacteria; order Rhizobiales; family Rhizobiaceae; genus Rhizobium; species Rhizobium lusitanum_B. The sequence goes on from NZ_JACHBG010000002.1 coordinate 136,443, forward strand.
ATCCTCCGTCCTGACGGCCATGCCAAGCACGCCGGCATTCGGTGCTTCCCAATCCAGTACCGACATCGGCTTGCCAGCCGCCGAGAACCACAGCACGTCGCCATCGCCCTTGAAGAAGTCCATATCTGCAAAGGCGGAGAAGCGGCGGCGCAGGCCGGAGAGCCAGGCGGTGTGACCGATCAGTTCCTCGTCGAGCGTCGCCCAGTCCATCCAGGTGATGGCGTTGTCCTGGCAATAGGCATTGTTGTTGCCCTGCTGGCTGCGTCCACCCTCATCGCCTGCAGTGAGCATGATCGTACCGCGTGTGGCAAACAGGGTGGAAAGCATGGCTTCGATATCGGCGCGCCGCTTGTTCAGGATGGACTGATCGTCCGTCTTGCCCTCGATACCATTGTTCCAGGAGTAATTCTCGTTGTGGCCGTCGCGATTGTTCTCGCCATTGGCCTCATTATGCTTTTCCTCGTAGGAAACGAGATCCATCAGCGTGAAGCCGTCATGGGCGGCGAGGAAGTTGACGCTGCGCGTCTGTGCGCGGCCGTCGCGGCCGAAGATGGAGGAGGATCCGGCAAGAATCGTCGCGAGATCGCCGATCCGGCAGTCGCCGCGCCAGAAGCGGCGCAGGTCGTCGCGGGCACGATCGTTCCATTCGAGGAAGGGCGCGGGGAAATTTCCGAGCTGATAGCCGCCAGGACCGATATCCCACGGCTCGGCTATCAGGATGCGATCGCGAAGTACCTCGTCCGCCAGCATGGTGCGCAGCATCATGCCGTCGGGATCAAACCCGTTGCCGCCGCGACCGATCACCGTGGCAAGATCGAAACGAAAGCCGTCGATACCGGCATGCTGGACGAAATGGCGCAGGCTGTCGATGACCAGCCTGCGTGTCGCCGGCTGGTCGCAAGCAACGGTGTTGCCGGTGCCGGTATCGTTGACCAACGTGCCGGGCTGATTTGGCAGGCTACGGAAGTAGTTGGGGTTGTCGAGACCGCGCAGCGAGAGCGTCGGGCCGTGGCGATCGCTTTCGCCGGTATGATTGAAGACGAGATCGAGGATGACGCCGATGCCTTCAGCGTGGAGTGCGGCGACGGTCTCGCGCAATTCCTTTACGCCGCCGGGAACAAGACGCGGATCGAGCGCCATGAAGCCAACCGGATTGTAGCCCCAGCCATTGGTGAGGCCGAGCGGCGGCAGGTGCCGTTCGTCGATCCAGGCGGTGATCGGCATCAACTCGACCGCATCTATGCGGAGGCGCTTGAGATGGGCAATCACCGAAGGGTGGGCGAGGGCGGCGATGGTGCCGCGCTGCTTTGCCGGCACATCGGGGTGCAGCATGGTGAAGGGCTTGACGGCGATCTCATAGATCAGGCCGCCCGGTTGGAACAGCGGCTTGGCCGGGGCAACGGCTACATCACGCGTGACGATCGCCTTCGGCATCAGGTCTTGGGTGTCTTCGCCGACAATACCGAGGCGCGGATCATATTGAAACGGCCGGTCCAATTCCTTGGCATAGGGGTCGATCAGCAGTTTCGAAGGGTCGAACCACAGACCTTGATCGGGATCGTATGCGCCATGGGCGCGCAAGCCATAGCGCATGCCGTGCTTCGCGCCCTTGACGAAAAGGCGATGCTCGTCCCCATCCCGTGTGAATGGCAGACGCAGAACCTCCTTCTTGCCCTCGGCATCGAACACGCAAAGCTCGATGCGTTCGGCACGCTTGGAGGTAACGCCAAACTCGACGCCCGCGTCGGTGAGGGTAGCGCCAAGGGAACGGATTGTCTGATCTGACATGTCTCGTGGGCTTTCCGCGTCGCTGGGACTCAATTCTCTCCCCGTTTGCGGGGAGAGAGGCGGCTGAAGGGCCGGACGCCCGGCAAGTCGTGCAGTCACGTCGATTTCCGCGAAAGCACTCATCCGGTCGTCGTCCAATCTCGTGGCGGCTTCCGGCCGCCTTCTCCCCGCGCAAGCGAGGAGAAGGGCTTAGGCTGACATCATTATCAGGTGATGACTGTCGGCGCGTCGCGGCCGGTGTGGCCCTTGATATCTGCGATCGCCTGAGCTGCGGCAATGAGGTCTGCCAGCGCTTCCTGCGTCTCGATGTTGTGACGGGTCGGATCGGGTTCGTAGCGCTCGATATAGACGCGTAGCGTTGCGCCCGTCGTGCCGGTGCCGGAGAGACGGAAGACAACGCGGGAGCCGCCTTCGAACAGGATGCGAATGCCCTGATGCTGGCTGACGGACTTGTCGACCGGATCGTGATAGGCGAAATCGTCGGCGGCGGAAACCGTGAGATCGCCATACTTCGTGCCGGCCAGGGTCGGCAGCTTTTCGCGCAGAGCAGTGATCAGGCCGTTCGCGGCATTGGTGTCGACGCCCTCGTAATCGTGGCGGGAATAATAGTTGCGGCCGTAGGTGGCCCAATGCTGCGTCACGATATCGATGACGCTTTCACCGCGCACGGCCAGAATGTTCAGCCAGAGAAGGACGGCCCATACCCCATCCTTCTCGCGGACGTGATTTGAGCCGGTGCCGGAACTTTCCTCGCCACAGATCGTCGCCATGCCGGCGTCGAGCAGGTTGCCGAAGAACTTCCAGCCGGTGGGCGTCTCGTAAATGCCGACGCCGCGCTTTTCGGCAACGCGGTCGGCAGCACCGCTTGTTGGCATGGAGCGGGCAATGCCGGCAATGCCGTGTGAATAGCCGGGCGCGAGATTGGCGTTGGCAGCCAGGATCGCCAGGCTGTCGGACGGCGTGACGTAGATGCCCTTGCCGATGATGAGGTTACGGTCGCCGTCGCCATCCGATGCCGCGCCGAAATCGGGCGCGTCGTCGCTCATCATCTCATCGTAGAGTTCCTTGCAATGGACAAGGTTCGGATCGGGATGATGACCGCCGAAATCGGGCAGCGGCAGGAAGTTGCGCACGGAGCCGTCCGGTGCGCCGAGGCGGATCTCGAAGATTTCCTTGGCATAGGGGCCGGTGACCGCGCTCATCGCATCGAAACAGATGCGGAAGCCGAGGCTGATGAGATTGCGGATCGCGCCGAAATCGAAAAGCTCCTCCATGAGGGCAGCGTAATCTTCGACCGGATCAATGACCGAAACGATCATGCCGCCGACATCTTCGCGAGCGATGCGATCGAGGTTGATATCCGGAAAGTCAGCGATCTTGTAGCTGTCGATAACCTTGGTGCGCTCAAAAATAGCGTCGGTGATCTTTTCAGGCGCGGGGCCGCCATTGCCGATATTGTACTTGATGCCGAAATCTTCCGTCGGGCCGCCGGGATTGTGGCTGGCAGACAGGATGATGCCACCGAAGGCCTTGTATTTGCGGATGATATTCGAGGCTGCGGGCGTCGAGAGGATGCCGCCCTTGCCGACCATCACCTTGCCGAAGCCATTTGCGGCGGCCATCTTGATGGCCTTCTGGATGACTTCGCGATTGTAGTAGCGACCGTCGCCGCCGATGACCAGGGTCTTGCCCTGATAGCCCTCGAGCGAATCGAAAATCGACTGGATGAAGTTCTCCGCGTAATTCGGCTGCTGGAATTCGGGAACCTTCTTTCGCAGGCCGGAGGTGCCGGGTTTCTGATCCGTGTAGGGTGTGGTGGAAACGGTTTTAATCATCGGGTTAAGCGCCTCTCGAGACTAGACTGGAGTAGAGAGCGGCATAGCGTTCTGCGCTCCTGCCCCAGGATACGTCGGATTTCATGCCCTGCTTTTGCATCTGCGTCCAGACCTTTCGATCCTGAAAAAGGTGCATGGCACGGCGCATGGCTTGCAGCAATCCTTCGGCGGTGACGGGCGAAAACTGAATGCCGGTCGCGACTTTCGCCTGCAGAGCGGCATGGTTGGCGTCGATAACGGTGTCGTTAAGGCCGCCCGTCCGGGCGACGATCGGCAGACATCCGTAGCGTAAGCCATAAAGCTGCGTGAGGCCACAGGGTTCGAAGCGCGAGGGGATGATAATCGCGTCGCAACCGGCCTGAAGCAGATGCGACATGGGTTCGTTATAGCCGGCGGAAACGCCGACGCGTCCGCGATAACGGCCGGCCGCGGCAAATAGCGCGCCTTCCAGCGCCGCATCGCCGGCGCCCAGGATCGCAAGCTTGCCGCCCATGTGGACGATCTCGCCGGCAATGCTTGCAAGAAGGTCCATGCCCTTCTGCCAGGTCAGGCGGCTGACGACGCAGAAAACCGGGCCATCGTCGTCATCGAGGCCGAAATGTTCGACCACGCGCCTGCGGTTCGCGGCGCGATCTTTCAGCGTCGTTGCTCTGTAGGTCTGTTCGATCATGGCGTCGGTTGCCGGGTTCCAGACGTCATCGTCGATGCCGTTGACGATGCCGTGCAGGCTGTTCGCCCTGCTGGCAATGACGCCTTCGAGGCCCATGCCGAATTGCGGCGTCAGAATTTCTTCCGCATAGGACGGGCTGACGGTGGTGAGAGCATGGGCGGTCTGCAGGCCGCCCTTCAGAAAGCCGACGTCACCATAATATTCGACGCCTTCCACGGAAAAGGCGTGAGCCGGCAGGCGTAGGCCGGGGAAGATGTCGGAGCCGAACTGGCCCTGAAACGCGATGTTGTGGATGGTGAGTACGCTCGGCTGCTCGGGCGTCGGATAATATCGCATGTAGACCGGCACCAAGGCCGACTGCCAATCATGCGCGTGCACCAGATCCGGCCGCCAACCCGGCAGAAGACCTGCTGCTATTTCCGCAGCCGCCAGCGACAGAGCGGCGAAACGCCGCCAATTGTCGGGGTAATCCTTGCCGGTGGCATCGACATAGGGCCCGCCGGTGCGGTTGTAGTAGGCCGGCGCATCCAGAACCAGCAAGGAAATGCCGGCATGCTCGACCTCCAGCACGGTCGCCTTTTCGCCGAGCAGGTCGGCGAACTCGAGGCGGGCGACCGGGTTGCGAATGACCTTCATGACTGCGGGATAGCCCGGGATCAAGGTCTTCGTGTCGATGCCAAAAGGCTTTAGTGCGATTGGCAGGGCGCCGGCCACATCGGCCAGGCCCCCTGTCTTGATCAAGGGGAAGACTTCGGACGATACCGAGAGAACCTTCATAAGTTACAAATCCAGCTTGTCGATCATCGTTTGGGTGATCAGGCAGATGCCGCTTTCCGTGCGACGCCAGCGCTTGGCATCCAGCTCTGGGTCCTCCCCGACGATCAAGCCTTCCGGAATGGTGACGCCGTGGTCGATAACGACATTCTTAAGCTGCGCGCGGCGGCCGACCTTCACGCTCGGCAGCACGACGGCTCCCTCCAGCTTGGAGTAGGAGTTAGCGCGCACGCCGGTGAAAAGAAGGCTGTTATAGAGGCTGGCGCCGGAAATGATGCAGTCGCCTGCAACCACCGAGGAAACGGCCGAACCGCGACGATCCTCGTCGTCATGGACGAACTTCGCAGGCGGGCTGATTTCCGCATAGGTCCAGATCGGCCAGGATTTGTCGTAGATGTCGAGTTCGGGCACCACGGCCGTCAGGTCGATATTGGCCTGCCAGTAGGCATCGATCGTGCCGACGTCGCGCCAGTAGGCTTCGCGCTCGAAATCCGAACGAACGCAGGATTGCGTGAAGCGATGGGCGACCGCTTTGCCGTTCTTGACGATATAAGGGATGATGTCCTTGCCGAAGTCACGGCTGGAGTTGGGATCGGCGGCATCGCGCTTCAGGCATTCGATCAGGAACTTCGTGTGGAAGACGTAGATGCCCATCGAGGCCAGCGCGAAATCCGGATTGCCGGGGATGCCGGGCGGATCAGCGGGCTTCTCGACGAAATCGATGATCTCGTCCTTCTCGTTGACATGCATGACGCCAAAGCCGACCGCTTCCATGCGGGGCACTTCAAGGCAACCGATGGTGACCTGGGCGCCAGAATCGACGTGCTGCTGCAGCATCCATTCGTAGTCCATCTTGTAGATATGGTCGCCGGCGAGGATGACCATGTATTCCGGGCCGTAGGGCTCGATAATGTCGATGTTCTGGTAAACGGCGTCGGCGGTACCTTCATACCATTGCGTTTCCGACACGCGCTGCGAGGCCGGCAGGATGTCGAAGCTCTCGTTTCGCTCCGGGCGGAAGAAGTTCCAGCCGCGCTGCATGTGGCGGATCAGCGAGTGCGCCTTGTATTGGGTGGCAACGCCGATGCGGCGGATACCGGAGTTGAGCGCATTGGAGAGAGCGAAATCGATGATGCGGGTCTTGCCGCCGAAGTAGACGGCCGGCTTGGCGCGACGATCGGTCAATTCCTTCAATCGACTGCCTCGGCCCCCGGCAAGAACGTAGGCCATGGCGTCGCGTGCCAGCGGCTGGAAACGTTTTTCTACCATTTTATTCCTCCCTGTCCGTAGTGATCTCAAAATTCCGGTTCGAGCATGATGGTCGCCAGCGGTGGTAGCGTTATCGTCGCTTGTATGCCGCCGCCGGCACTTACTGCCTGCACACGCCCGCCATTGCCCTTGCCGCTGCCGCCATAAATGTCGGCATCGGTATTCAGCACCTCGCGCCACCGCCCCTCAGCTGGTAAGCGCAACGTGTAATTCTCACGGTAGACTGGCGTAAAATTGGTGATGACCGCAACCGGTTTTTCACCGGGCGCCTTGCGCAGCCAGGCGAAGACCGAATTCTCGAAATCATCGACGACAAGCCATTCGAAGCCTTCGCCTTCACAGTCGCGGGCATGCAGCGCCGGCTTGCTGCGATAGGTGAAGTTGAGATCGCGGACGAGGCGCCGCATGCCTTCATGCATACGGTACTGCAGCAAATTCCAGTCCAGCGCGCGTTCTTCGCTCCACTCGCTCCATTGGGCGAATTCCTGACCCATGAACAGCAGCTTCTTGCCGGGATAGCCCCACATGAAGGCATAATAGGCGCGCAGATTGGCGAATTTCTGCCAGTCGTCGCCGGCCATCTTGGCGATCAGCGATCCCTTGCCGTGCACGACTTCGTCATGGGAGAGCGGCAGAACGAAATTTTCCGAGAAGGCGTAGATCAGGCCGAAGGTCAGCTCGTTGTGGTGGTACTTGCGATGCACGGCCTCGCGGGCGAGGTAGCTCAGCGTGTCGTGCATGAAGCCCATGTTCCATTTGAAGCCGAAGCCGAGGCCGCCTTCGTGGACAGGCTGCGATACTTTGGGCCAGGACGTGGATTCCTCGGCGATCGTCATGATGCCCGGATGGGCGCCATAAACCCTTGAATTCATCGACTGGAGGAAGCGGACAGCTTCGAGGTTTTCGTTGCCGCCGTACTCGTTGGGGATCCATTCGCCATGCTTGCGCGAATAGTCGAGGTACAGCATGGAGGCGACGGCATCGACGCGCAAACCGTCCAAATGGTATTTTTCTGCCCAGAAGAGGGCATTGTTCTGTAGGTAGGCCAGCACTTCGGTGCGGCCGAAATTGTAGATCGCGGTGTTCCAGTCGGGATGGAAGCCCTTGCGCGGATCCTCGTGCTCATAAAGTGCGGTGCCATCGAACCAGCGCAGACCGTGCTCGTCGGTCGGGAAATGAGCAGGCACCCAATCCAGAATGACGCCGATGCCGACTTTGTGGCAGCCGTTGACGAACCGGGCAAACCCTTCAGGTTCGCCGAAGCGTGCGGTCGGCGCGTAAAGGCCGGTCGTCTGATAGCCCCAGGATGGGTCATAGGGGTGTTCGGTGATCGGCAGGAACTCGATATGGGTAAAGCCCATGTCGACGCAATAGGGGATCAGGCGCGAGGCAAGCTCATCCCACGACAACATGGAGCCGTCATCACGGCGCTGCCAGGAGCCGGCATGCACCTCGTAGATGCTGATGGGCTGGCGGCGCTGGTCGACGCTTGCCCAATGCTCGCGGTGGGCCGCATCTTCCCAGACCTGATTGAGTTCATTGGCGGTGACGGAGGCGGTCTTCGGGCGCAACTCGCTGCGGCGGGCGAACGGATCGGCTTTCAGCGGCAGCAACACGCCGTCCTGGCCACGGATCTCGAACTTATAGGCGACGCCTGCCGGTACATCCGGGGCGAAGATTTCCCATATGCCGCTGTCGGACCGGAAGCGCATGACGTGCCGGCGACCGTCCCAATTGTTGAAATCGCCAACGACCGAAACGCGTTGGGCATTCGGCGCCCAGACGGCGAAGTGAAAGCCCTGCACGCCTTCGTGCTTTATGGGATGGGCGCCCATCTTGTCGAAGAGGCGCAAATGCGTGCCCTGACGGGCGAAATAATCGTCCATCGGTCCGAGGACCGGGCCGAAGCTATAGGGGTCGGTGACCGCCCATTCCGCATCGGCGCGCCGGGCGCGATAGCGTACCGGTTGCTGTTTGGAGAGTTTTACCTCGCCGGCAAAGAAACCCGCCGAATCGAGACAATCCAACTCGCCGATGATAGTGCCATCCAGCGCGGTGGCGCTCACCGCCTCCGCGCCAAGGATGAAACAGCGCGCCACAAAACCGTCATCTGTCCGATGAACGCCGAGAACGGCGAATGGATCGGAATGGGTGCCTGCGAGAATTGCAGCAATATCCTCTGCCGAAATGTCCCTCAAGCTTGTGCCGTCAGCGGGTCTCTTCGGCTTTTTCATCCGGCTCTCCAGATTTCCTTGGCATATTGACGGATCGTCCGGTCGGAGGAGAACCAGCCCATGCGCGCGGTATTGTTGATCGTCTTCGCGTACCACTCGGACGGATTGGCCCAGAGGATGTCGACCTCGCGCTGCGCGGAGGCATAAGCATCGAAATCGGCGGCGACCATGAACCAGTCGTGGCTGTAGATGCCTTCGATCAGGCCGGCGTAGCGGTTGCGATCATCCGGTGAGAAGACGCCCGATGCGATGGCCGAAAGCGCCTGCGCGAGTTCACGGGAACGCTCGATGACGGCGCGGGGATCGTGGCCGTCGCTGCGCAGGCTCGCCACCTCATCCGCCTTCAAACCGAAGATGATGATGTTGTCCTCGCCGACATTGTCGCGCATTTCGACATTGGCGCCGTCGAGGGTGCCGATGGTCAATGCGCCGTTGAGGCCGAACTTCATGTTGCCGGTGCCGGATGCCTCCATGCCGGCAGTCGAAATCTGCTCGGAGAGGTCGGCGGCCGGGACCATGACTTCGGCGAGAGAGACGTTGTAGTTCGGCACGAAGACGACCTTCAGCAGGCCGCGGACCGACGGATCGTTGTTGATGACGCGAGCGACGTCGTTGATCAGCTTGATGATGAGCTTGGCGTTATGATAGCTCGGCGCCGCCTTGCCGGCGAAGAGCTTGACGCGCGGCTGCCAATCCAACTCGGGATGCGAGCGGATCTGGTCGTAAAGGGCCACCGTCTCGATGATGTTGAGAAGCTGGCGCTTGTATTCGTGGATGCGCTTGATCTGAATATCGAACATCGCGCTCGGGTCGAGCTTGATGCCCATGCGGCTGGCGACCAGATTGGACAGCTGCACCTTGTTGGCACGCTTGACGGCGGCGAACTTCTCCTGGAACGCGCTGTCCCGGGCGAACTGATCGAGTGGCTTCAGCTGTTCGGCATCGTCGAGGAAGGCATCGCCGATAGCCTCGCGGACGAGGCCGGTCAGGCCGGGATTGCATTGCATCAGCCAGCGGCGCGGCGTGATGCCGTTGGTCTTGTTGTTGATGCGGTCCGGATAGAGCTTGTGCAGGTCGGCAAAGACTGTGACCTTCATCAGGTCGGTGTGCAGTGCCGAGACGCCGTTGATGGAGTGCGAACCGACAAAGGCGAGATTGCCCATGCGCACGCGGCGATCACCGTTTTCGTCGATCAGCGAGATCGAGCGGATTTCCGTGTCGTTGAAGTTGCGGGCCTTGCGCGCCTCGACGAGAATCTTGGCGTTGATCGCGTAGACGATCTGCATGTGGCGCGGCAGGAGCCGTTCGAACAGCGGCACAGGCCAGCTTTCGAGCGCTTCGGGCAGCAGCGTATGGTTGGTGTAGCCGAACGTCTCGCGGGTAATGTCCCAGGCCTTGTCGAAAACGAGGCCGTGAACATCGACCAGCAAGCGCATCATTTCGGCGACGGAAACGGCGGGATGCGTGTCGTTCAGCTGGATTGCAACCTTGTCCGCCAGATTGGTCAAGTCGTCATATTGCTGCAGATGGCGGCGCAGAATGTCCTGCAGCGACGCCGACGAGAAGAAGAACTCCTGGCGCAGGCGCAGTTCCTGGCCGGCGGGCGTTGCATCGGCCGGATAGAGGACGCGCGTCAGGCTCTCTGCCTTGTTGCTTTCGCGCAGTGCGCCGATGTGATCGCCGGCGTTGAAGGCGTCGAGCAGGATCGGGTCGATCGGCTGTGCCGACCAGAGACGCAGCGTGTTGACGCGCTTTGCCCGCCAGCCGACAACAGGCGTATCGAAGGCCGTGGCGATGACGCGCTCGGCGGGTTTCCACACGTAGCGAGGCTGATCGTCATGGCCGCCAACGGTCTCGACACCGCCGCCGAAGCCGATTTCGTAGGAGCTTTCCTGACGTTCGAACTCCCAGGGATTGCCGTGGGCGAGCCAGGTTTCCGGCAGTTCCACCTGCCAGCCATCGGCCATCTGCTGGCGGAACAGGCCGTGGACGTAACGAATGCCGTAGCCATAGGCCGGCACGTCGACGGTTGCCATCGATTCCATGAAGCAAGCTGCGAGGCGGCCAAGGCCGCCATTGCCAAGCGCTGCGTCAGGCTCAAGGCCCGCGATGACACGAATATCGACGCCGAGCGAAGACAGGGCGTCGGAAATCTCTTCCATCAAGCCGAGATTGGAGATCGCGTCTCGCATGAGGCGCCCGATCAGAAATTCGAGCGATAGGTAGTATACCCGCTTGGCGCCAGTCTCGTAGACGCGGCGCGTCGATTCCATCCACTTGTCGATAACGCGGTCGCGAACAACGAGGATCGTTGCCGTCAACCAGTCATGCGGCTTGGCCACTTTCGCATCCTTGCCGATGCGATAGGTCAAGCGCTCGATGATTTCTTCCGCAAGGATTTCGGGGCGGGAACTGCGCGGGGCGGGGACGGGGAGATCGGCCTTCGTCAAATTATTCATACTATCAACTCTCGCCATTTGTGTTTTATATTCAGGGTGTTATGCCCGATTAAACCAAATTTTCTCTCCTCTTCACTAGCAGTTTACGCACTGATGTAAAGCAGTTGCAACAAGTGAGTTGAGCAGATGCCAAAATAGCGGCCAAACGCTCTTTTCCGGTGGGAAATGGCTTGATTCCGATGATGTTTCCGGCTCTTATTCGCGCACCCTCGAAACAAAAAGACGCGCGATACACGTATCGCGCGTCTTTTTGTTTGTGGCGCATCCAGGGGTGCCTTATGCGCAACGCCGGGGAGATTACCTGGTCAGAAGCGTCATCTGCTTCACGGCCTGAGCGCCGATCGTTTTGAAGGCGGCGACCAGATCGGTCATTTGTCTCGCGTCGAAGTAGTTGGACGGACTGCTGGCGCATGACTTGAGCAGATTCTGGCCGCGGTCGGGCGCCATAAACGCCACGGTATAGATTTGCATACCTTGCTCTTTTGCCTTCTTGCAGACAGACAGGGTCGTGGTGTCGGAACTGGTGGAGTTGTTGTCGCCGTCAGTCATCAGCACGATGATCTTGTCGAAACTCTTGTTGCCTTTGGTCTGCTGGGCGCTGGCCTCGGCAGGATCGACGAGTTTGTTGTAGGCCCGCTGCATTGGCGCACCAGACTCAGTGCCGCCACCCGCTTTGAGGGGGGCAATAACCTTAGTCCGCGTCGTCTTTGTTCCCCAGTCAAGTTCGCTGTAGCTATCGATCTTGCTGCTCCACGCAATGCCCGCCGTGCGGACATATTGTGACTTCGGATCGGCGGCATCCAATTGATCGAGCAAGATGCCGGCCGCTGATCTCAAAGCGTCAATCTTTTTAATGTAACAAGGACTTTCTTGGTCCTGATACATGTAAAGATAGTCGCCCTCGATGTAATATTGGTCACACTGAAGCTTCGATGTGTCCTTGGCTTCTGTATCCAGCCACATCGATCCGGATTTATCCAGCACGATCTCCATGGAAAGCGCCGTCTTTTGAACGGCAGTTCCGCTTGTGGTCGAGCTTGATGCGGAGATGGTCATCGATTGCAAGCCGAGCAGATGACTTAGGTTGCTGACAGACATGGTATAGGACGCATTCACCGCAACGGTGTAGCTTGTTCCACCGGATGAGTTGTTTGTCGAGGTGACGGCGGTCGACGTTCCCGCCTTCAGCGCGTCCGAGGCACCCGTGTCTCCGGACAGATAGTTCGACATCTGGCCAAGAACCAGCTTGTTCGCGAGATCCTTCGCGTTTGCCGTCGTTGCGCTGCCGTTGGCGAGCGCCGTTGCCGTGCCGAGTGCGGCGGCATCCGTCGCTTCCTGAAGCTGGCTGCGCGATAGCGACATATTCGCGATGTCAATACCGACCCCGCCGGCGGCGACCAGCACCGGTATGGCCACTGCGGTCAGAATGCCGAAGTTGCCGGAACTATTTCTCAGCAATTTTCCAAATGTACGAAGTATATCCGAACCGGAGATCATCATGTCCGCCTGCAGGAGGGAGTTAAAAGCCTCAAGAACGGGCGGGACTATCAACGATAAATATGAGTCAATCGTTTAGGTGGTGGTTCGAAATTTAACAAACCTCCAGATTGGTCCCATTTTGGCTGGGTCCTATACTATATTAGCGTTATACTATATTAGTGGAATCACATCTACGGCCTGAACCGTCTTTTGGTTACCGTAACCTTTAAGCACGCCGATGACAGGCGCGACATCGGAATAATCGCGGCCATAGGCGACGACGATATGGTCCGTGCCGGCCGGAATGTTGTTGGTCGGATCGAGCTCGATCCAACCTGTGATCTCGCCGCACCAGATGCGCACCCACGCGTGCATGGCGTCGGCGCCTTCGAGCCGCTCCTTACCCGGTGGCGGGATGGTGCGCAGGAAGCCGCTGACATAGCCGGCGGGAATGCCGAGGCTACGCAGTGCGAGGATCATCACATGCGAGAAATCCTGGCAGACGCCGCGTTTCAGCCGGAAGGCCTCCTTGGGCGAGGTGTCGACTGTCGTTGCCTCCGGATCGTAGGTGAAGTCCTTGTGAATCTGCGTGCAGACCGCGTGGGCGATCTGCATGGTTGTCAGCTTCGTCGTCTTCCACTGCCTGCCGTAATCGGCGATTTCGGGTGTTTCCGGCAAGCGAGGGCTGCTGCCGAGAAAATGATGCGGCGAGCCGGGATCGATCGACCAGCAATCGCTGATTTCCTCGGGCAACTTCGCCAGCAACGGCGAGAAGTCTGCCGCAACCGGCTGGCTTTCGACCTGGACGCGCGCCTGCATGCGGATATCTAATTTCTCATGCGGATCGCGCACCAGAATGGAGGTAGTCGGATGCTGGAAAAAATCGGTGAAGTTCGATTGCTCGTTGGGATGCGGTGTGATTTTCAGCGAACCGGCTATCAGCCGCTGGCGGCCGGTGAGCGAAAGCGGCAGCAGGCGCAGAATATGGCGCGCGCCGCTGGCTGGCGCGTCGTAAATATAGCCCATATGCAGCGACAGGTCGTAGAGCATCACATCATCCGAGGTAGGTGCGGGCCAGAAGATCGGAGAGCCGCTCCAGTTCCCGCTCCATCTTTTGATAGACCTCGCCCGTCATCGTTTCCGGCGTCATAACGGCAAGACCGGAATGCAATCGCATGGCTTCCCGGTAGAATGGCGACATCTGGCCGTTGACGAAGGCGTTCGGCAGTTGCTCCACCTCGTGGCGGATCTCGTTCATCTGGAAAAGGATCGAGCGCGGGTTGAGCGGGTCGAGCGCCAGCAGATCGGTCACCGTCAGGCGGGCCGTGTTGACATTGTAGCGGCGGCGGTGGGTCATGACGCTGTCGCCGATTTCGAGCAGCATATCGAGGGCGCCATCGGGTGCATCGGGGCCGGACATGTGCCCGAGCAGCCGTGTCATATGCAAGCCGCGCTCGATATAGCGGCCAAGTGACAGAAAACGCCAGCCGGTGAAGCGATACATGTTCTCGTGCACAAGGCCCGCGAAGCCTGCGAGTTTGCGCAGCAACACGGTCATAGCATGGCTGGCGTCGTCACCGTGCCTGACATTCTCCTTGAAGCGTCGGGCGGTCTTAGCAAGGTCGTTCAGTGCCAGCCAGCCGTCCGGAGAGAAGCGATCGCGGATATTGCTGGCCGAATAGACGGCGCTGTCGATGTTGCGCAGCAGGCTTTCCGGCACGGCCTTGCCGATGTCGATGTCGATCCCGGCGAGATAGGCGCTGACATTGGCGAGCAGCGGCTGATCCGGATCCGCAGCCTCCGCAAAACGCCCGTGCCAGGCGCGCAGAATGCGCAGCGCCCCTTCGGCGCGCTCGATATAGCGGCCGAGCCAGAAGAGGTTGTCGGCGGCTCGGCTCGGCAGGCTGCCCGGCATGTTGCGGGTGAAGGTCTCTTCCGCCGGCAGCAGCGTGTGAGCTTCCACCGGCTTGTCGGAGACGATCCAGACATCGGCCGCGGAGCCGCCGGCCTGCATGGCGATGGCAGCGACATCGTCGCCGCTGCCGATGCGGGCAAAGCCGCCGGGCATGATCTGCCAGCCATTTTCCGTACGGGCGGCGAAGACACGCAGGCTCATCGGCCGCGGTATCAGCTTGCCATTCACCCAGGCCGGCGTTGTCGAAAGAGTAACGACCTCCTGACCGACCAGCTTGTACCCTTCGCTCGCCAGCCAGTCGGCGATCGAATCGCGAGCCGTGCTGCGCAGCGTTGAGCCGAGCACGGACTGACCATTATCGTCGAAGAAGGGCATGCAGGAATAGGCCGGGCCGATGACCATCTTCTCGATATTGGCAGCAACGTGTTCGCGCTCGCTCTTCTGCCCGCACCACCAGGTCGCAATTGATGGCAGCTTCAATTCCTCGCCGCGCAGATGCCGGCAGATCGTTGGCATGAAGGCGAGCAAAGCACGCGTTTCCAGAATGCCGGAGCCGAGCGCGTTGACGATGCTAACGGTCTGTGCCCGCAGCGCCTCGACCATGCCCGGCGTGCCGATATGAGAGTGCTGGTTCAGCTCGAGCGGGTCGGCATAGGAAGCATCGAGACGGCGCCAGAGCACGCTGATCGGCCGCAATCCGGCGACGGTGCGCACCATCAGCTGGTCGTTGACGACAGTGATGTCCTCGCCCTCCAGTAGCATGAAGCCGAGATAGCGGGCGATGTAAGCGTGTTCGTAATAGGTCTCGTTGGCCGGTCCCGGGGTCAAAACCGCGACGCGTCCCTCGCCACCGCGCTTGCCGCCCAATAGGGCATCGCGAAAGGCGCCGAAGAAGGAGGCGAGGCGATGGACCTTGGTTTCTGCATAGATGTCTGAGAAGGCGCGAGTGGTGGCGACGCGCGTTTCGAGTGCAAAGCCGGCACCCGATGGCGCCTGGGCACGGTCGGCCAATACCCACCAGTTGCCATCCGGACCACGACCGATTTCGAAGGCGAGAAAGTGCAGATAGTGGCCGTTCGCCGGCTTTACGCCAGCGAGCGGGCGCAGGAATTCCGGATTGCCGGCGATCAAAGCCGGCGGCAGCAAACCTTCATTTACCAGCCGGCTGTCGCCGTAAATGTCGGCCATGACGTCTTCGAGCAGGTCGGCACGCTGGCGCAAACCTTCCGAAAGTGATTGCCATTCGCGTTCGTCGATCAAGACCGGGATATGCGAGATCGGCCAGTTGCGTTCGCTGACGCCGGTTGCTCCATAGGCACGGTAGAAAACGCCGGCATCGCGCAGGTAGCGGTCGGCACGGGCGAAACGTTCGGTCAGTTCCTGTTCCGACATACGGCTCAGGGCCGACCGCAGATTCTGCCAGACGGGCCGTACCGCGCCGGTATTGTCGACCATTTCGTCGGCGACGCCGGGCAGTGCGCTATAGGCAAAGGCCGGATCGTTGCCGATTCCAGCCTTCACATCGTCGCGCTTTTCCGCCGCCGGTTTTCTAGCCATGTACAGTTCCGTCTCAAATTCCTGCCGGCCGCCGGAGGTCGAGCGTCAGGGGGAATTCCACCGATGCGATCTCAGGCTTGAGGGCATAGTTGCCTGCTGTATGCCCCCAAGGTTCGAAACGCGCAAGACGTCGCGCTTCCGCCTCGTTGCCGTTGACCGGAAATGTGTCGTAGTTCCGGCCGCCCGGGTGCGCGACATGGTAGATGCAGCCACCGATCGAGCGACGCGACCATGTATCGTAGATATCGAAGGTCAGTGGCGTGTCGATGGGCAGGACGGGATGCAGGCCCGAGGCCGGATGCCAAGCCTTGTAGCGCACGCCGGCGACCGAAACTCCAGCCATTCCCGTCGGCGTCAATGGCACGGGGCGGCCGTTGCAGGTAACCGTATAGCGGGAGGGATTGGCGGTCTCGAACCGAACCTGCAGTCGCTCGACCGACGAATCGACGTAGCGCACGGTGCCGCCGACCGCACCTTCTTCACCCATCACATGCCATGGTTCCAGCGCCTGGCGCAGTTCCAGCTTGCTGCCCTCGTATTCGACTTCGCCGCAGAAGGGGAAACGGAATTCGAGCTGCGCCTGGAACCATTCCGGCCGGAGATCGAAACCGCTTTCACGGAGATCGGCGAGCACGTCGAGGAAATCCTGCCAGATGTAATGCGGCAGCATGAAGCGATCATGCAGTGTCGTACCCCAGCGCACGAACTGGCCGTCGATCGGGTTGCGCCAGAAGCGGGCGATCAGCGCGCGTACCAGCAATTGCTGGGCAAGGCTCATGCGGGCATTCGGCGGCATTTCGAAGCCGCGGAATTCGACAAGGCCGAGGCGTCCGGTCGGTCCATCCGGCGAGAACAGCTTGTCGATGCAGATTTCCGAGCGGTGGGTGTTGCCGGTGACGTCGGTTAAAAGGTTGCGGAAGAGGCGGTCCACCAGCCATGGAAGCGGCTGCAATCCCCGGCCTGGTGCCGGCACCTGGGCTAGCGCGATTTCCAGCTCGTATAGGCTGTCATGGCGAGCTTCGTCGATGCGCGGCGCCTGGCTGGTCGGGCCGATGAACATGCCGGAAAAGAGGTAGGAGAGCGAGGGATGGCGCTGCCAGTGCAGCACCAGGCTCTTCAATAGATCGGGACGCCGCAGGAAGGGGCTGTCCATGGTGCTGCGGCCACCAACGACGACATGGTTGCCGCCGCCCGTGCCGGTGTGACGACCGTCGATCATGAACTTGTCCGTGCCTAGGCGGCTTTCGCGCGCCTCGTCGTAAACAGCCGTGGTGATATCGACGGCTTCTTTCCAGCTCGATGCCGGATGGATGTTCACCTCGATGACGCCTGGGTCGGGGGCGACGCGGATGACATTGATGCGCTCATCCTGCGGCGGCGGATAGCCCTCGATATGGACCGGCAGATTGAGCGCCGCTGCGGCGCGTTCGGCTGAAGCGACGAGGTCGAGGTAATCCTCGATGCTGACTGTCGGCGGCATGAAGATGCAGAGACGACCGTCGCGCGGCTCGACGCTGATGGCGGTCCGTACATAGCCACCGATCTCGTCGAGCGATTGCGGCATCACCGGCTGCTGGCCGGAAAAGGGCTGGAAATGAGCCGCCTGCAGCGGCCGACCCTTGTCCTCTGCGTAATCAGGCAGGGCCTCACGCGGGATCGTCGGGTCCATCGGGTTGATGTAGGGATATTGCGATGCGGGTATCCAGCCGAGCGAGTTCAGTGGCAGGCGATAGCCGACCGGGCTATCGCCTGGCGTCAGGAAGACGCGGCCGCGACGCGTGCGCCATTTCTCGCTCACCCAGCGACGGCCGCTGGCGCGCGCATTCCAAGCCTGGATGGGGAGAACATAGCCCGTCGGGCGCGTAAGGCCGCGCTCGAAGACGCGGGCCATGCGCGAGCGTTCTTCCGGGTCTTTCAGTTTCGAGTTGGAGGGATCGACATTGTCGGGCAGGTTCGCCTCCTTGACCAGCCATTCGGCCGGATCTTCAAAGGCCGGGGCTACGTATTCCTGGTCGATGTCGAGTTCGCCGGCAATCGCCGTCAGCAGGCGGCCGGCATCGTCTTCGTTGACGCTATAGTCGCGGCCTTCATTGGCGATCAGATCCGGGTTCGACCAGATCGGCAGGCCGTCACGGCGCCAATAGAGCGAGAAGGTCCAGCGGGGCAGGCTTTCGCCGGGATACCATTTGCCCTGGCCGTAATGCAGGAAGCCGTTCGGCGCGAAGCGTTCGCGCAGGCGGCGGATCAGCGTATCGGCCTTTTCGCGCTTGGTCGGGCCGACTGCGGCTGTGTTCCATTCCTCGGACTGGAAGTCGTCGATCGAGACGAAGGTCGGTTCGCCGCCCATGGTGAGGCGGACGTCGTTGTCCTTGAGGATCGCGTCGACCTTTTCGCCGAGCGCATTCAGCGCATCCCAGCTTTCGTCGGAGAAGGGCTTGGTGATGCGCGGGTGTTCGGCGACGCGAGCGACCTTCATGTCGAAATCGAATTCGGTCTTGGCCTCGCCGAAATAACCACCCGAGATCGGGGCGGCGTTGCGATAGTGCGGCGTGGCGGCAAGCGGAATGTGGCTCTCGCCGGTCAGAAGGCCTGAGGTGGGGTCAAGGCCGACCCAGCCGGCGCCGGGAAGATAGACTTCGGCCCAGGCGTGCAGATCGGTGAAATCGACCTCGGTGCCGGACGGTCCGTCGAGTGCCTTCAGATCGGGCGTAAGCTGGATGAGATAGCCTGATACGAAGCGAGCGGCGAGGCCGAGATGACGCAGTACCTGCACCAGCAACCAGCTTGTGTCGCGGCAGGAACCCTTCGCCGTTTCCAGCGTCTCTTCAGGCGTCTGCACGCCGGTTTCCATGCGGATGACGTAGCCGATTTCCTGCTGCAGGCGCGTGTTGAGCCCGACGACCATGTCGACGGTCTTTTGTTCCGAGCGATCGAGCGTGGCGAGGAAAGCTTTCAGCCGTGGGCCGGGCTCCTCCGGCTTCATGTAGATGGAAAGATCCTCGCGGATCGTTTCGGGATAGTCGAACGGCCATTTTGTGGCCTCCTCTTCGACGAAGAAGTCGAAGGGATTGTAAACGGTCATGTCGGCGACGAGATCGACTTCGATCTTCAGCTCGGTCACCGGATCGGGAAAAACGAAACGGGCGAGATAGTTGCCGTAAGGGTCCTGTTGCAGGTTCACGAAATGATTCGACGGTGTGACCTTCAGCGCGTGGCTGAGCACCCGGGTCTTGGAATGCGAGGCAGGTTTCAGGCGGATGATCTGGGGGCCGAGGCGGACCGGATTGTCGTATTTATAGTGGGTAAGATGGTAGATGCTCGCTTTGATCGCCATGCGTCTCTTTGCCTAGCCCGCATCGTTGTGCGGTGATTGCTGTTCCCACAGGCAGTGTGTGCAATGCAGCGAAAGAAAGCAAGACATCTGCGCGCGATGCATAATTACGTCATGCCCGCCAAAGTAAAACGGCGAGCTTTCGCCCGCCGTTCTCGAGTCGCTATTGTGCTACCCGCAATCACGTTCTGCCGAATTCATCGACGATACGGATAATGTCGTCCTCGCCGAGATAGGAGCCCGTCTGTACTTCGATGAGTTCCAGCAGGATCTTGCCCGGGTTGGCCAGGCGGTGCACTTCGCCGAGGGGGATATAGACCGACTCGTTTTCGCGCAGCATCTGCACGTTCTCGCCGACTGTCACTTCTGCCGTGCCCTTGACGACGATCCAGTGCTCGGAGCGATGGTGATGCTTCTGCAGCGACAGCTTCTTGCCCGGCAGCACGAAGATGCGCTTGACCTGGAAGCGATCACCGTTGAGCACCGAGGTATAGCCGCCCCATGGGCGATAGGAGGTCGGGTGCGTCTCCGTGAGTTTTGCCGTCTTCTTCTCGCTCGCCAGCAATTTGACGAGCTTGCCGACTTCCTGGCTGTCCTTCAAATGACCGACATAGACGGCGTCTTCGCTGGCGATGACGGCGATATCCTCGAGCCCCTGCACGGCGACATGCAGGCTATGGCTCATGACGAGCGAGTTCTTCGTGTTGACGAGCGTCGTGGCGCCTGTCGTGACGTTGCCGCTCTCATCGCGATTGCCGACTTTCCAGACCGAATCCCAGCTGCCGAGATCGGACCAGATGAAGGGAGAGGGGACGACGGCTGCGTTCGCCGTCTTTTCCATCAGCGCGTAGTCGATGGAAATATTCGGGCTCTTGGAGAAATGATCCGCATCGAGGCGGGTGAAATCGAGGTCGCGCGTCGATTTGGAAACGGCCTTGCCGGCCGCCTTTTCGACCTCGGGGGCGAATTCCTTCATCTCGGATACGAGCTGGGCGGCGGAGAACATGAACATCCCCGAGTTCCAATAGAAATTGCCGCTCGCGACCATCTCCGTCGCCTTTTCCAAGGCTGGCTTCTCAACGAAGCGCTTGACGGCGTGAGCACCGGTCGAAAGAGCCTTGCCGCTTTCGATGTAGCCATAACCGGTAGCGGGTTCGGTCGGCGTGATGCCGAAGGTGACCAGCTTGCCCTGAAGTGCTGTGTCTCGCGCCAGGCGCACGCAGTCGTAATAGGTCGTGGTGGCGTCGATCTCATAGTCGGAGCCGAGGACGTGCATGATTGCGTCCTTGCCGAAAAGATCGGTGACGAGCACTGCGGCGGCGGCAACGGCGGCAGCCGTGTTGCGGGCGACCGGCTCCAGCAGGATGGATGCCAGCTTCAGGTCCAGCTCACGCGCCTGTTCGGCGACGAGGAAGCGAAATTCCTCGTTGGTGAGAACGATCGCCGCCTCATAAAGCTCAGGATCCGCGACGCGTTCCAGCGTATTCTGGAACAGCGTCCTGTCGCCGATAAACTGGATGAACTGCTTTGGCGCGGAGGCGCGCGACAGCGGCCAAAGCCGTGTGCCCTTGCCGCCTGCCATGATCACCGGAACGATTTTGGCTGTCATGCTCTGCCTCCCCTGGACGCTTCATTCTGGAATTGCTCGTGAAAATACACAATCAATACTCTATGCGGTTACGTTTCGCGGGCAACTTCAATCGCGATTGCGTTATTTTTTCATGAAACGCCAGCGTCAATATTTCGGGATGGCAAAGATTCTGTGCTCGGGGGCGGAAGTTTCAACGGAAATCCAGCGAATAGGCGGAGACGGCATAGGCGAGCGCCACAAAAAGCATTCGCCCATGCACAGGAAGTGGCCGCGGGCCGAAGACCCGCGAAGTATTTCCTTATCGCTTAAGCTTCCGCCCTGTCTGGCTGTTTATCAGCCAGTGCCGCATCGGCGGCGGCGTTGCGCCTATTGTAGCGGATCGACGACCAGAGCGAGATACCGATCAGGGTCGCGCCGCCAAGGCCGGTGATGACCTCGGGTATATGCACCAGCGTCTGCACATACATGATCACCGAAAGGATCAGGATGGCGTAGAATGCACCATGCTCGAGGTAACGGTAGTGGGCAAGCGTGCCCTTTTCCACCAGCATGATCGTCATGGAGCGGACATACATCGCGCCGATGCCGAGGCCGATGGCAATGATGAACAGGTTTTGCGTCAGGGCAAAAGCGCCGATCACACCATCGAAGGAGAAGCTCGCATCAAGGATTTCGAGATAGAGGAAGGCGCCGAAGCCGCCTCTTGCCGCCGCGCTCATTGTCTGTTGCGAGGCGTCCAGGAAGCCTGCCAGAACCTCGACAAGCAGGAAGGTCAGCAGGCCATAGATCGAGGCATGAAGGAATGTCGTCGCATCGTCGCCGTCTAGAATGTAGGTAAAGGCGAGGACAATAACGAGCACGAAGGCGATTTCAACACCCTTGACGGTGGCGTAATGCGCCATGCGCTTCTCTATAAAGCCGATCCAGTGCACGTCCTTCTCATGATTGAAGAAGTAGGTCAGGCCGACCATCATCAGGAAGGTGCCGCCGAAGGCTGCGATCGGAAGATGCGCGGCCCGCATGATCTCGCCATACTGCTCCGGCTTGGTCGCGGCGAGCTTCAGCGCTTCCCAGGGGTCAATCCAGGCGGCGATGGCCACGATTGCCAGTGGAAAGATGATGCGCATGCCGAAGACGGCAATGATGATGCCCCAGGTCAGGAAGCGATGCTGCCAGACGGGCGTCATTTCCTTCAGCTTGTTGGCGTTGACGATGGCATTGTCGAAGGAAAGCGAAATTTCCAGCACGGCCAGAACCGCACAGATGAAGAAAGCTGTCGCGAGGCCGCCGAGCGTACCCGTGGTGTTCCAGCCTAGAAAGGCTCCGAGAGCGAGGCCGCCGACGGTGACGGCGAAAGCCCAGCCGAAATAACTGAGCACGGATTTGGAGGCGGTGGGTGGCGTCATCGATGCACCTCGCCGCGAAGGAGATTGAATCCCGAAAAAGCGCGCAGCCGTATGCCAAAGACGGCATGCGGGTGAGGCATGGTCAAGCTGTTCATGGAAAAAGTCCGCCGGCTCATCTGCAGGCGGTACCGACATCGCGAGAGCGCCGTAAAAACTCTCGCCAGAGGGGCCCGGCACCAAAGTTCAATCCGTCGCCGATGTCAGTAGGCGCGGAGATGTCTATAAATTAGTGAAACCACGACGCACGTCAAGGGCGAGCAGCTGAAATCGCCAAGGCGGTGGCGGCTCGGAAAATCGAGAATTTGGGGAACCAAACGGAAAAGGTGGCGTTTGCCCTTCAGGCTTGCCCGTACAACGCGTCTTGCCTGGATGACCGACCTCGATAGGAGAACCTCCGATGAGCCCCAATCCCAATCACGGCAAAACGCAGAATCAGAAGCCGCCATTGACCGAACGGCAAAAGAAGGCCCGCTCGAACACGCTGCGCCAAGCGCAGGTCCTGCCGCCGCATCAGGTCGACCTTACATTACATCCGGTGACGCATGAGGATGTTCACGTGCCGGCCCATATCAACGGTGCGGACCTGTCGCGCGAAGCACCGTCTGATGCCAATCATGGGCACAAGCCGAAAAGCGGTTCGCGGCATTGATGCGGCCGCGCCGTTTCACGAACCGCGCCTATTTATGGCGCGGTGTCTTGCCGTCTGATGTAAAGATGCCGTTGAAGCTCATCTCAGGCGATTTGGCCGAGCATTGAATCGTGATCGCCTTTCCTTCGTAAGGATTTGCGAAAGTGCAGATGCCCTTTGCTGCGACCTGATTCGATAGCTCGTTGCCGACACCCGTCGAGATGACGTCGATCGGCAATTGCGCCGTGCCCTTCTGGCTGCCCGGCTTGATGCCTTTGCCATTGCCACGGAAGCCGAGCATTTTGCCGCCGGACGTGAAAATGAAGGTCACGGAGCCGTCAGGCGCGGTCACGCTGGCGAGTTCCGACTTGCAGCCCTTGGAGGCGTCGAGCTTGCCGACCACGAGTTTGGAGCATTTTCCCGTGACGACGGTAGCGCCCTGCGTGGGAAAATTCTCCATGGTCGCAGCAGCGGCCGATGTGGCGACAAGCGCCGTCAATCCAAAAGCAATGCCTGCGAATCGCATAAGAAGGGCTCCTTTCAAGCCCTTGCAGATTCGCCGATCAAATTGTGGCAGTCAACCCGAAGCGTTGATGCGCCGGTATTGCGCGCCTTATTCCGGTACGAGCGAGCCGATCAATTGCAGCAGTGCATTCTGCCTGTTGCCGCCGCCGGCCAGGAATTCGTAGAGCGTCATGGATTTTTCACTGCCGCCGTCGACCGTGTAGTCGGCTTCACGGATGACGAAGACTTCGCCGCTTTCCGTGTCGCGGGCGAGGTGGAAGTGATACTCGTCCCCATTCGGCTTGTGGTTTTTATAGAAATGCCGCTTTACGACCGTCATATCGTCCTCCCGTACGACCGATGCACTGATATGACAGTAGGATGACGGCGGGCTTGGAAGTCAAGCGGCTTGTGGGGGGGCATGTCTCAAGTCAGGATCGCCGCGAACATCAGCATGTGATTGGATATCGGCAAAAAGGCGATTATTCTAAATCCTGCGCTCGAATATTCGAGCCGCTACAAGCGGGAGATCGAAGCTCATGAAAATGATGTTGGCTTTGGGTGCGATATTGAGCCTGGCGTGCGTCTCCGCCGGTGAGGCGCCGTCAAATTATCAGTCTTATCATGGTGGCATTCGTGTCGACAGCGATCCAGTGTTGCTGGCGAAATATGGCAGGGCTCTCAACTATTGCGAACCCGAGGCGTACTCTTGGCGGCGCGGCTCGCCGGATCCGGAGAGCACGCTTTACACGCTGGCCTTGAGGAACTGCCTTTACCGCCAGGGTTTCCTCGATCGCGGCCTCTATGCCTACCCGCTCACGGCGGTATTTCGGCACGTACTGGAGCAATGATCTCCGTGATTCGTTGCTGCTCGCCGGACATGCCTGTCGCGTGACGCAGGCTCGATAGAAAGCTCGAACGCATCACGCCGAGGTAAAACTAAAAAGGGCCTTTCGATTTCTCGAAAGGCCTTGCTTTTCAGCGAATTAGGATGGTGGGCGTGACAGGGATTGAACCTGTGACCCCTACGATGTCAACGTAGTGCTCTCCCGCTGAGCTACACGCCCATCCGATGGCGGCGCATAGATCACAAAACCCCTGGTGCCGTCAATAGGCTTTTTTTCGGTTTTGTGACGAGGCCGCCGGAAGCCTTACGCGGCAAGGAGTTTGTTGACTTCGTCGACCAGCTCGCGGAGGTGGAAAGGCTTGGAAAGAACCTTCGCATCCTTCGGTGCCTTCGAATCAGGGTTCAGTGCAACCGCTGCGAAACCGGTGATGAACATCACTTTCAGGTCGGGATCGAGTTCGGTCGCGCGGCGCGCCAACTCGATGCCGTCCATTTCCGGCATGACGATGTCGGTCAGAAGCAGCGAGAACGGTTCTTCGCGCAGCCGGTCGTAAGCACTTGCTCCATTGTCAAAGGACAAGACCTTGTAGCCGGCTTTTTCGAGCGCCTTCACAAGGAAGCGACGCATATCGTTGTCATCTTCGGCAAGAAGTATCTTCTGGGTCATCATCTCTATCGCTAATCAATCTTGTCTTTGTGGGGGCATGTCCAGCGTTTAGGTTAGCGCTCCGCCGTAAACAAGCCGTGAATGGTGAGCGATAACGCGCCTATCCGGCATTTGTTCGAGGCGCAAACGCATTCCACGAAAACCTCTCAGGTTTCCGTTGAACGCGCATCCCGATATTTCGTTTATGGCGCTT
Organism: Martinezella lusitana; assembly: GCF_014207095.1. Lineage (GTDB taxonomy): Bacteria > Pseudomonadota > Alphaproteobacteria > Rhizobiales > Rhizobiaceae > Rhizobium > Rhizobium lusitanum_B. Next base: position 161,590 of record NZ_JACHBG010000002.1, read on the forward strand.
TGGATTAAGGCCATTTCGGTCAAGTTACTATGGACTTGCCGTCATGCAACTGGCAACATGATGATTGCGACAAGTTGTTGACATGGTAAAGACGTTGATGTCCGCGGAAATGCGCAGTTACGAGATTTTCGAGGTATTGGAGCCTGCCTCCCAGACGATACCGTTCGTCTATAGTTCGCCGCATAGCGGCCGCATTTATCCCCCCGAATTCGTCGCGCAATCCCGCCTGCAGGGCATCGCTATCCGCCGTTCGGAAGACCACTATGTCGATGAGCTTTTTTCGGCGGCGAGTTCTCTCGGGGCGCCGCTGCTGTGCGCCAATTTTCCGCGTGCCTATATCGATGTGAATCGCGAGCCCTATGAGCTCGATCCGCGCATGTTCGACGGCGCGCTGCCGCCCTATGCGAACATCAATTCGCTGCGGGTCGCCGGCGGTCTCGGCACCATCCCGCGAATCGTTGCAGAGAACATGGAGATCTATGCGCGTCGCGTCCCTGTCGAGGACGCTTTGAGGCGTATCGACACCATCTACAAGCCTTATCATGCCACGCTGCGTCGCTTGATCGCGCGCACCCATGTCAAGTTCGGCTTCGGCGTGCTGGTGGATTGTCATTCCATGCCGGGCAATATCCGGATAGCCGGCAGCAACCTGCGTCCGGATTTCATCCTCGGCGATCGGTACGGCACAAGCGCCTCGGGGGAGTTATCGCGCGCGGCGATGCAGATTCTCGAAGAGCTGGGTTTCAACGCCGTGCGCAACAAGCCCTATGCCGGCGGGTTCATTACCGAGCATTATGGGCGTCCCTCTCGTGGACTGCATGCTCTACAGATCGAGGTCAATCGCGCACTCTACGTTGATGAGACGACCCTGGAGAAGCGTGCGGATTTCGACCAGGTGGCAGCCGCCATCACGCTCTTCATGGCTCGCATCGCCGAGCATGTGGAGTCCTATACCGGCGATCCGGCGCTGGCGGCGGAATAGACCAACTTCTACTTTGTCACGCCGAACAATCGAGGTGTTCTCGCAGCGATGCGAGCGGCGGTCGCTTATTCGCGCGCATCAGCGTCGATTGACCACGCCATTTAGTTGGAGGGTTCGCACGTTCGTTGCTTGTGCAATCGGCAAAAAAGAACCGCGCTCGTGGCGCGGCTAAGTCTAGGGAGGAAACACCCAGGAAGGGCATTTACAGTCGGAAGACTGCGAGGAGATAGTGATGCCGCATTGCACAAATGTCAAGCATTTTGTTGCGCTGCAAAATATTTAGGCAATTCGAGAAAATATGCCCGATCTGCAGGCATTCCGCACGTCGGTTCATCATCCAGTTTGCTTCCCGACGCTTATGCGCTATGACATCGCCATCCCGCCACGCACCTGGATTGACCATGCTTCCCGATCGCTCGTTCTTCTATCGTCTGGCCGAAGCGGCCAAGGCCGAAACTTTGCCGCGCTTCCGGGCCGGCGTCGATGTGGTCAACAAGGAAGCCAAAGGCTTCGATCCGGTGACCGAAGGCGACCGTGCCGCCGAGGTGGCGATTCGCGCGCTGATCGAATCCGAGTTTCCTGATCATGGCATTCTCGGTGAAGAGCATGGCAGCGTCGGCCTCGATCGCGAACATGTGTGGGTGATCGACCCGATCGACGGCACGCGTGCCTTTATCTCCGGCGTCCCTGTCTGGGGAACGCTGATCGGCCTGCAGAAGAACGGCCGTGCCATCATGGGCCTGATCGACCAGCCTTTCACCGGCGAACGCTATTTCGCCGATGGCACTGGTTCCACCTATTCGGGTCCAGACGGCGAAAGGCGGCTTCAGGTTCGCGATTGCGGCAGCCTCTCGAACGCCATTCTTTTCACCACGTCGCCGCACCTCTTTGTCGGCGATGAGCTTGCCAAGTATCGCGAAATCGAGAGCCAGGTACGCCTTTTCCGTTACGGCACCGATTGCTACGCCTATGCGTTGCTTGCGGCCGGCCACGTCGATCTCGTCGTCGAAAATTCACTGAAGCCTTATGACGTCGGCGGCATCATTCCTGTTATAGAGCAGGCGGGCGGCATCATCACAACCTGGGACGGCGGTCGACCGGAGATGGGCGGGTCGATCATCGCGGCCGGCAGCCGCGCCGTCTATGAGCAGGCTCGCGCCATTCTGTCGCGCTAAGGGCTTGCCCAGGCATAGCCTTTCGGCGATTCCTCACGTGCGGGGTCGCCTAGGCTCCGGCTTCCACCGCGTAGGCATTAGCGACCGCATCACTGCCGGGAATGAAGGCATGAATGGCAGCCATAGCCTGGTTGCGATAGATATCCCGCTCCTGCAGGATTTCATGCTTGGATCCCTGGATGGGCACGAGTTGTGCGGCTCGAAAATAACGCGATAGCCGCTCTTGATCAGCATAGGGCACCACTCCGTCTCGCGTCGGCGCGATCAGAATGGTCGGAATGGGAATGGAGAACAGGTGCTCCGGCCTGTTGACAAGCTCGATCGTCCGCAAGGCTTGCGAGAGCCAGCGTGCCGTCGGCGGCCCCAGGCAGAGCTGCGGATAGGTCGTGCCGATACCTATATTGCGCCGATAGCGTTGTTCATCCGTCGTCAGCGGATTTTCAGCAAACGACCTCTCTTTGAACTTCTTGCTGAACTGCATGCGGCCCAGCCCGACATTGCTGAGCGTGCTGGAGAGAAAGCGGATCAGGTTGGGGGAGGCGCCGTGGCCCATCAGGCCGATAAAGGGTGCCGACAGCACCATGCGCTCGATGCGGCTTCCGAGTCGAGGCGCGGCGGACAGGGCGATCAAGCCGCCTGTCGAATGCGCAAGAAGAAAGAAGGGGAGGCGGGTATCCGGCAGGACGATCTTGTCGAGGAAGGTCGTAAGGTCGCGTTCGTAGTCCGAAAATCGGCGGACATGGCCACGCAGCGGATCTTTCAGCAGCCGTTCCGATCCACCTTGGCCGCGAAGGTCGAAGGTCGCAACCCAAAAGCCTTTGGCCGTGAAGTCGCGGATCGTCTCGAAATACTTCTCCATGAATTCGTTGCGGCCCTGCAGCACGACCACCGTTCCGCGGGCGATCGCCTGCTCGCAGCGGAAGACGGCATAGCGCAGCTTGCGTCCGTCGAAGCTCTCAAAGAAACCTTCGGTGCGGTTTTCCGGCACCGGATTATCTGCCGTCGAATAGAGGACCGAATCCATGACGATGTCGCGCCTCGCTGAAAGGTGGCTTGTCTTTAAGGGGATAGCGCAGGTGCGGTGAATTGCAACAGATTTATGATTCTTCCCGGCATGACGAGCGGGCGGAATGCTGCTGGAGGAGGGCGCTCCGGGCGGTCCGCAATCAGGATTTCGGCGGCGTGCCGCGACGCTCGAGCGCGGTCCGGCGGATGACATCGGCTATCTCTGGGCTGCTGCTGGACAGCATCTGGAAATCCGAGGAATAGAGCGACAGCAGCGAGACCTCGGTCGTGGCGCTGACGGTTGCCGAACGGGGCGCGCCGGTGATCAGCGCCATCTCGCCGAAGAAGCTGCCGGAGCCAAGCTCCACCGGGTTCGGCGTGGCGACGCTGACACGGCCCTCGACGATAAAGAACATCTGGTCGCCGGCCTCGCCCTTGCGGCAGATGATGCCGCCGGCGGGCACGACGCGTGGTCTCAGCGCCCGCACGATCTCGATAAGCGCTCCCGAGCCGAGTTTCTGGAACAGCGGCACGGCTGCTACCAGCTGCCAATTGCGTACGAAGTCCTGGCGGCGGACTTCTTCGTAGAAACCGGTGGCGAGAATACCGGCCCAGAGCGCGAAGATGCCGATCCCGCTCATCATCACCAGTCCCGCGAGCACGCGCCCGGCAAAGCTTTGCGGAATCTCGTCGCCATAGCCCGTCGTCGACAGAGTGACCACCGCCCACCACATAGCCAGCGGAATGCTGCCGAACTTATCCGGCTGAACGTCGCGCTCGATGACATAGGCTGCAAGCGCGGCGCCGAACAGAACGATCACGAAGATCGAGGTGACGCCGATCAGGTTGCGGGCTTCCTTGGTAAGGACCCGGCCCAGCAGCCGGAAGAATGTCGAGCCGCGCAGCGGCTTCAGGAGCCAGATGGCGCAGTAAAGACTCTGGTCGCGTCCGCGGACAAAAAAGAATGCTGCCAGGGGGACAAGAACGGAAAGGACGTCGACGGCGATTTCCAGCGTCCTGCCGTGGATGTCTCTCTTGCGCTGCATGATCAGCGTTTCGACCAACTGCAGAACATAGGCAGCCCACACGCAGGCGAGCACGATCTCCAAGGCGCTTCTGGTCTGGCCGGTGATATCTGGCGTGGTCAGTGCAGCTACCGTCGCCAGGCCGATCGTGGCGAGCAACGCATTCAGCGATGCGGAGATCTTCGAAAAGGAAAGAGCCGACATTCAATACCCCGGGACAGGCCGCCACATCGCCAGCATAGGATGTCTCCGATCCCGGCGTAAAGGGCTGGAGGATCATGTCCTGCAATCTGCGCCTTCCGCTGCTATCGCTGGCCGACATCCAGGGGAAGGCCCTTGAAAGGCTTGATTTCCTTAAGCACGAACGTCGTCTGCATCTCCTTGATGCGCGGCAGGCGGCGAACAACCGCCATGGCGAAATCCGCGTAGCTGTCGAGGTCGGTCGCAACCACCTGCAGCAGGAAATCTGCGTCTCCAGCGATGCTGTAGCACGCCACGACTTCGCTCAGCTTCAAGACGTCGCGTGAGAATTCTTCGGCTTCAGCCTCACTGTGGCTGTCGATCTTCACCCGGATGAAGGCGAGGACGCCAAGGCCGATCTGGCGTCTGTCGAGGGTCGCCGTATAACCCTGGATCACGCCGGTTTCTTCCAGCTGACGAACGCGCCGCCAGCATGGGGAGGTCGAGAGCCCGACCTCGGACGAAAGCGCCTGGTTGGTCAGGCGTCCGTCCTTCTGGAGCGCTCCAAGGATTTTCAAATCGATCTGTTCGAGTGTCGAAGGCATATCCGGCCATAATTTCTGTCAATATCGGTAGATCCTACCATATCGAATCCAGCGTCGGCAATAAAAGGTAAGATTTTCCGCGATATTGGGGGTAATCTGATCTGGAAATTAACATCAGAAACAGGCTTCTCATGCTTCCCGATATCCGCCTCGCCATTGTCATCAATCCGGATCTGCCGCTCGGGCTGATCGCCAATACTGCCAGCGCCATCGCAATCGGGCTGGGGGCGCGATTTCCAGCGCTTGCCGGGCAGCAGCTGACCGACAGGGAAGGGCGCACCATCGACATCAGCTCGAACATGCCGGTTCCGATGCTGCAGGCAGACGCCGATACCATCCGGTCGCTGCTGCTGAAGGCCTTGACGCAGCAGGGTGAACGGGCGGTCGTTGCCTTTCCCGCCTTTGCGCGCTCGCTGCACGATTACAGGGAATATGAGGCAACCTTTCCCGACCGCGACCTCAACATGGAGGTGGCCGATGGCCTGGGAATAGCCGGCCCGTCGAAATGGGTGAAATCGCTGACGGGTTCGTTGAAGTTGTTGCGGTAGTTGCCTGCTCGGCGCAATTCCAGACCGAAACCGCGTTACATTTTGCTTGGAATCGACCGGGGCGCAAAGAAAAAGGCCGGCTTGCGGAGATAGAGAGATCCGCTTCGCCGGCCGAGCAAGACTGAAGAAGAAGGGACGATACACTTCAGTCATCGGATGATGGTGTTCCGATGGTTTATTGATAGACCCGCGAGGCTGAACGGGTTCCGAACCACCCGTTCATCTGCGGTTCACGCGAACGGGCTGGCAAATAGCGGCGGTTTGGAAGGGGGCTTGAACTCCGGAAAGGCGATCCCCATCTCTTTTTTGCGGGTGCCAAACGGGCCTGCGAAACCGTCCCGAGGCCGCCAGGAGTGGGGTCATGGGACAAAATAGATATCGCAATCGTCGCTCACAGGAGGACTCCATGCGTCACGTAGACTTCTCTCCCCTTTACCGTTCCACCGTCGGTTTCGACCGTCTTTTCACCATGCTCGACAGCCTTGGTCAGCCGGATCAGGCTCAGACCTATCCGCCCTACAATATCGAACGCACGGGTGAGAATACCTATCGCATCACCATGGCCGTTGCCGGTTTCGATGAAAAGGAACTGAGCATCGAGGCTCATGCCCATGTCCTTCAGGTCAAGGGCGAAAAGAGCGAAGAGCCGGCTGAAACCAGCGAATATCTCTATCGCGGTATCGCCAAGCGCGCCTTCGAGCGTCGTTTCCAGCTCGCCGACCATGTCGAGGTCCAGGCTGCTTCTTTGAAGAATGGTTTGCTGCACATCGATCTGCTGCGCAACATTCCGGAAGCCATGAAACCCCGTCGCATCTCCATCGCCGCCGAGCCGGTGGAAACCCCGAAGGCCATCGAGGCTCACATAAACTAAGTATGGCCGACGGTTTCAACCGTCATGCCGGGACTGACGGTCTTGGACCGTCAAGTTCCTGATCCTCCCAAGATCAAAAAGAAGCGGCGTCCAATCATCGGACGCCGCTTTTGTTTTGGGACTATGCAGGACGTGTTCAGGCTGGGTTAGTCGCTTCGCCCGATTTCTTCCCTGTCTGCGCCTTGGCAGCTTCGCGCCGCTTGGCGGCGTCGGCATATTTCTGGGCAAGCACGGCGCAGGTCATGAGCTGGATCTGGTGGAACAGCATCAGCGGCAGCACGATGGCGCCGATGCTTTGGCCGGCGAAAATGACATTGGCCATCGGCACGCCGCTCGCCAGCGACTTCTTCGAGCCGCAGAACGTGATGGTGATCTCGTCAGCCTTGGCAAAGCCGAGGGCGCGGCTGCCGAACATGGTGATGCAGAGCACCATTGCCAGGAGCACCATGTTGGCGACGATCACCGTGACGATATCGAGCACCGAGAAGGTATGCCACAGGCCTTCAACCACGGCCTCGCTGAAGGCCGAATAGACGACCATCAGGATCGAGCCGCGATCGACTGGCATCAGGATCTTCTTCTTCGAACGGATCCAGTTGCCGATCCAGGGTTGCAGCAGCTGCCCCGCGATGAAGGGTGCCAGCAGCTGCAGCATGATCTGCCACAGGACATCCCAGGAAAAGCCGCCGCCCTGGCCGCCGACCGAAAACAGGATGCCGACGAGCAATGGTGTCAGGAACATGCCGAAAATATTCGAGGCTGAGGCCGAGCAGATCGCCGCCGGCACGTTGCCACCGGCGATGGAGGTGAAGGCGATCGAAGACTGAACCGTCGAGGGCAGCACGCTCAGGAACAGCAGGCCGGTATAGAGCGACACGGGCAGGATGCTATTTGGGACGATCTGACCCATCGCCAGTACCAGCATCGGGAAGATGCCGAAGGTCGTCAGCAGAATGACGAGGTGCAGCCGCCAATGCAGCATGCCGGCAATGACGACATCGCGCGACAGGCGCGCGCCATGCAGGAAGAACAGCAGGCCGATGGCAAAATTGGTGGCGATGCCAAAATAGTGCGCGCTCGTGCCATGCACCGGAAAGAAGGAAGCCGTCAGAACGGTGAGCACCAGCAGCATGGTGAAGGTGTCTGGAAGAAAGCGGCGCATCGTGCCAATCCCAATCGCAAGTCTTGATATTTGATCCTTGCAGATAGGCCTATCGTGATCCACGATGCAAGAAATAACAGTTATCGCAAAATGGGATAAGCATCATGCTGGACCTCACGCAACTGCAGAGCTTCGTTGCCGTCGAGCAGATGGGCAGCTTCACGCTGGCGGCGGAACGGCTCGGGCTCGGGCAATCCACAGTCAGCCAGCACATCCAGCGCTTGGAAACCGAGCTTGGCCGGAAGCTCTTGGCGCGCGACACGCATCGTGTCGTCTTGACCGGGGACGGCGAGGCGTTGCTGGGGCATGCGCGGCATATGCTGTCGATCGAAGGCGAGGTGCGGCAGCTCTTTGCGGGCAACAGCCTTCGCGGCAACCTGCGCCTCGGCGTTTCCGAGGATTTCGTCACCAGTCAGCTTCCGGATGTGCTGGAGGAATTCGTTCGCTCGCATCCCTCGGTCGATCTCGAGTTGACGGTCGCCTTGAGCGGCACTCTTTACGAAATGCAGGACAATGGCGATCTTGATCTGGTGCTCGCCAAGCGCCGGCTTGGGGATGTCAGAGGAACGCTGGTCTATCGTGAGCCCTTGGTCTGGCTGGCGCGCGATCCGGATAGAATTCGCAAACTCGCCGCGCCTTTGCCGCTGATCGCCTTTCCAACGCCGAGCGTTACGCGGGCCGTTGCGCTGGAGGCGCTGCGCCGGCAGCAGATGCCGTGGCGGATCGTCTGCACCTGCGGCAGTCTCAGCGGCCTGACGGCGGCAGCGCGCGCCGGCATGGGGGTTCTCGTGCAGCCCCGGAGCATGGCGCCTGCCGGGTTGTTAGAGATCGCGCCTGGTTGGCTGCCGGCTCTCGAAGACGTGGAGTTCGTGCTCGTGCCCCGCAAGGGCGCGGACCAACTTCTGGTTAAGGCGCTCTCGGAGGATATTCTGGCGAAGGTCAGGGGGCCGCGATCAAGCTGACGACAGTCGGTCCGTGGTGCAATGGTAAAAGCCGTTTTCGATCATGTTGCTAGGATCTGGCTGTCGTTGCCATGTATTTTGCCGGCGCACATTCAGCTCTCATGAGCTCACCTCTCTCGGCGGAAGCGATTCAGGTCGAAGTCAGCTTCCTGCGCTATCTTGGGTAGCGATGTGCGAGTTGCGCGAGGATATCCGAGCCGATGACATATGGTGCCATCTTCATTTCCGGGCTTGTTGTCTGTGTCATGGTCATGACGATGATCGTTCACCACGCACCGGCCGCCGATCGGGATGACCTGTCGAGCTTTGCAATGCTCGCCCATAGCAACTAAAACTGACACTTCAATCGTCTTTGCGGGCGCCGTCCGGCAACAAGCCGGCTCCGGCGCTCTTTTTTACTCTACCGTCAGCCGAGGCAGGCGAGGAAGTTCGCCACATCGGCTTCGGTCGTGGCAAAGCTGGTCACGAGGCGGATCAGCGTTTCATCGCTGCCGACCAGCTCAGGTTGAGATTCAGGGATCGGCCACTCATAGAATTTTGCGCCGTTATCCTCGGCTGCCTTGGCAGAGGATTTCGGTATGATCGCGAAAACCTCGTTGGAAACCGTTGGCCAGGCTAGATGAGCATTTGGAGCCTTCTCGATGCCGGCGCGCAGACGGTCTGCCATGCTGTTGGAATGGCGGGCGAGGTCGAGCCAGAGGCCGTCCTGGAAATAGCCGTCAAACTGGGCGGCAATGAAGCGCGACTTGGAGAAGAGCTGGGCGGCGCGCTTGCGGATGAAGTGCATCTCCTTTGCCTTGCCGGGGTCGAAGAAGATGATCGCCTCGGCGCACCAGCAGCCGTTCTTGGTGCCGCCAAAGGACAGGATGTCGACGCCGCGCTTCCACGTCATCTCGGCCGGGCTGGCGCCGAGAGCAACGAGAGCGTTGGCGAAGCGCGCGCCATCCATGTGCAGCGGCAGGTCGTTCGCCTTGGCGATGGAGGCGACGGCGTCGATCTCGCTGAGCGAGTAGACGGTGCCGATTTCCGTTGCCTGCGTGATGGTGATCGCGGCGGCGCGGCCATGATGCACGGCATCCTGCGGGAAGCGGGCGACCTTGGTGGCAAGCGCCTTGGGATCGATCTTGCCGAGAGCGCCGTCGACCGTTGCCAGGCGCGCGCCGCTGAAGAAGTCAGGGGCGCCGCATTCGTCTTCGGCGACATGCGCCTCGGTGTGGCAGAAGCTGATGCCTCCCGGCTTCTGGACACTGGCAAGCGACAGTGAATTGGCGGCCGTGCCGGTTGCGACGAAGAAGACGGCGACGTCACGCTCGAAGATCTCGCTGAATTTGGCTTCGACTTTCTGGTCGAGGTCGCTCGTGCCATAGGCCGATGCGAAGCCTCCCGACTCGGCGAGGAGACGTTCGGCGATCTTGGAATGGGCGCCGGCCCAATTGTCGGAGGCAAAGAACATGGAGATGCACCAGATAAAATGAGTGAGCTACGGGAGCGATAAATAGGGTCGGCGGGACATTACGCCAATGCAAAAACCTATCAAGAGCAAGAACTTGAAGAACCCATCACAGAAATTGATCTGCGCAATCAACAAATAAAATGATGCGCCGCAGCGAAACTTTATTGCTCCATTTCTGCAGCATAGGCAATCTTCCGTCTTTCCCTGTCGAATTTTTGCCGTTTTGCTCTTGCGAAGGCACAAGCTTTCTGGCATAGAGCTGATGAATTAGGACAGGGTTGCTGTCCTATTTTGGCCGCCTAGGCCGAAGATGCGTCGAAGGGTCCTGACGATGTCCGGATTTCGAGCTATAGTTACCGAGAGCATGCCCCTGAAAGCCTTTCGGGCACCGGGCAGGGCGGCGGTGGAATAGCAGGGCGCGAACGCTGACGACAGGCTCCATAGCGGAGCCATGGTTTGCGGCCGGATCTTCACAATGCAACAGAGCTGTCGCGCGTCGGCGCCGGAAACGGAACGCGCGGGACGAAGGAGCGCCCGCGAGGCGGGCCTTACCGGAGGGAAGACGATGACGAACAGGAAGACGTTCACGAGTTTTGACCAGACCGCCGCAGCCAATGCTGTCGCGACGACGGCCAAAACGTCGAAACGTGCCAATCGTTCGAAGTCGGTGGGCATCCCGCCGAAACAAGGCCTTTACGATCCGCGCAACGAACACGATGCCTGCGGCGTCGGCTTCGTCGCGCATATGAAGGGACGCAAGTCGCACCAGATCGTGCGCGACGGCCTGTTCATCCTCGAAAACCTGACACATCGCGGTGCCGTCGGCGCGGATCCGCTGATGGGCGATGGTGCCGGCATTCTCGTGCAGATCCCGGACCGTTTCTTCCGCGAGGAGATGGCAAAGCAGGGCGTCATCCTGCCGAAGGCTGGCGAGTATGGCGTCGGCCATTTCTTCCTGCCGCGCGACGAGGCGCTGATCGAGCATTTCAAGACCGCGATCAAGCAGGTCGTCGTCGAGGAAGGCCAGGTTCTGCTCGGCTTCCGCGACGTGCCTGTTGATAACTCCTCGCTGTCGAAGGCACCTGACATTGCCGCCACCGAGCCGCATCATGTGCAGGTCTTCATTGGCGCCGGCCGCGATGCCGGCACGAACGAGGAGTTCGAGCGCCGCCTCTTCACCCTGCGCAAGGTGATCTCCAACCGCATCTATGCGGAATATGAGGGCGAAGAGAGCAGCTTCTATCCTGTCTCGCTGTCGAGCTCGACCATCGTCTACAAGGGCATGTTCCTCGCCTATCAGGTGGGCGCCTATTATAAGGACCTGTCCGATCCGCGGTTCGAGACGGCGGTTGCCCTCGTGCACCAGCGTTTCTCGACCAACACCTTCCCATCTTGGAAGCTGGCGCATCCTTACCGCATGGTCGCGCATAACGGCGAAATCAACACGCTGCGCGGCAACGTCAACTGGATGGCCGCTCGTCAGGCATCGGTTTCCTCGCCGCTCTTCGGTGAGGATATCTCCAAGCTCTGGCCGATTTCCTACGAAGGACAGTCGGACACGGCCTGTTTCGACAATGCGCTCGAATTCCTCGTGCGCGGCGGATATTCCATGGCGCATGCCATGATGATGCTCATTCCGGAAGCATGGGCCGGCAACCAGCTGATGGCTGCCGAGCGCAAGGCATTCTACGAGTATCATGCCGCCCTGATGGAGCCGTGGGATGGCCCGGCGGCCGTTGCTTTCACCGACGGCAAGCAGATCGGCGCGACGCTCGACCGCAACGGCCTGCGTCCGGCCCGCTATCTCGTTACCAACGACGATCGCATCATCATGGCCTCCGAAGCCGGCGTTCTGCCGGTCGAGGAAGAGAAGATCATCCAGAAGTGGCGCCTGCAGCCGGGCAAGATGCTGCTGATCGACATGGAAAAGGGCCGCATCATCTCCGACGACGAGGTGAAGTCCGAACTGTCAAGCAAGCATCCCTATCGCAACTGGCTGAACCGCACGCAGCTGATCCTCGAAGACCTGAAACCGGTGGAACCCCGGGCGCTGCGTCGCGACGTGTCGCTGCTCGACCGACAGCAGGCCTTCGGCTACACGACCGAAGACACCAAGCTCCTGATGTCGCCGATGGCGACGACAGGGCAGGAAGCCGTCGGCTCCATGGGCACGGATACGCCGATCTCGGCCATGTCCGACAAGGCGAAGCTGCTCTACACCTACTTCAAGCAGAACTTCGCGCAGGTAACGAACCCGCCGATCGACCCGATCCGCGAAGAACTCGTCATGAGCCTCGTTTCCTTCATCGGGCCGCGTCCGAACCTGCTCGATCACACCGGCATGGCCAACGCCAAGCGCCTGGAAGTGCGCCAGCCGATCCTGACCAACGGCGATCTGGAAAAGATCCGCTCGATCGGTCACACCGAGGACCGCTTCGACACCAAAACGCTCGACTTCACCTATGATGTCGAACGTGGCGCCGAAGGCATGCCCGAGATGCTCGACCGTCTCTGTGAGCGGGCAGAAGCCGCCGTTCGCGGCGGCTACAACATCATCGTGCTCTCCGACCGTCAGGTCGGGCCGGACCGCATCGCGATCCCTGCGCTGCTGGCGACGGCTGCCGTGCACCATCACCTGATCCGCAAGGGCCTGCGCACCTCAGTCGGCATCGTTGTCGAAACCGGTGAGCCGCGCGAAGTGCATCACTTCTGCCTGCTGGCCGGCTACGGTGCGGAAGCGATCAACCCCTATCTCGCCTTCGACACGCTGCTCGACATGCATCAGCGCGGCGAGTTCCCGAAGGAAGTGGACGCAACCGAAGTCGTCTACCGCTACATCAAGGCGGTCGGCAAAGGCATCCTCAAGGTCATGTCGAAGATGGGCATCTCGACCTATCAGTCCTATTGCGGCGCGCAGATCTTCGATGCTGTGGGCTTGCAGCAGGAACTGGTCGACAAGTACTTCTTCGGCACGGCAACGATGATCGAAGGTATCGGTCTCGACACGATCGCCGAGGAAACCGTCGCGCGTCACAGCTCCGCTTTCGGCCGCGATCCGCTGCTGGCGAGCACGCTCGACATCGGTGGCGAATATGCCTTCCGTATGCGTGGCGAAAGCCATGCCTGGACGCCGGATGCGGTGGCCGCCCTCCAGCATGCCGTGCGAGGGAATGCCGAGGACCGCTATCGCGAATTCTCCGAAATGGTCAACGACTCGGCCCTTCGGATGAACACCATCCGCGGCCTCTTCAAGATCAAGGGTGCGGAAGCGCTCGGCCGCAAGCCGATTTCGGTCGATCAGGTCGAGCCGGCCGTCGATATCGTCAAGCGCTTCTCGACGGGTGCCATGTCCTTCGGCTCGATCAGCCGCGAGGCGCATACGACGCTGGCAATCGCCATGAACCGCATCGGCGGCAAGTCGAACACCGGCGAAGGCGGCGAAGAAGCGGACCGCTACATGCCGCTCGTCGACGGTTCGCCGAACCCGGAACGCTCCGCCATCAAGCAGATCGCGTCTGGCCGCTTCGGCGTGACGACCGAATATCTGGTCAATGCCGACGTGCTGCAGATCAAGGTCGCACAGGGCGCCAAGCCCGGCGAAGGCGGCCAGCTGCCTGGCCACAAGGTCGATGCGACGGTCGCCAAGACCCGGCATTCGACGCCGGGTGTCGGCCTGATCTCGCCGCCGCCGCACCACGACATCTATTCGATCGAGGATCTGGCGCAGCTGATCTTCGACCTGAAGAACGTCAACCCGACCTCGGACGTATCGGTTAAGCTCGTCTCGGAAGTCGGTGTCGGCACGGTTGCTGCCGGTGTCGCCAAGGCGCGCGCCGATCATATCACCGTCTCGGGCTATGATGGCGGCACCGGTGCTTCACCGCTGACCTCGTTGAAGCATGCAGGTTCGCCCTGGGAAATCGGCCTTGCCGAAACCCAGCAGACGCTGGTGCTGAACGGGCTGCGCTCACGCATCGCCTTGCAAGTGGACGGCGGCCTGAAGACCGGCCGCGACGTCATCATCGGCGCGCTGCTCGGTGCCGACGAATTCGGCTTTGCCACTGCGCCGCTGATCGCGGCCGGCTGCATCATGATGCGCAAGTGCCACCTGAACACCTGTCCGGTTGGCGTCGCCACCCAGGATCCGGTTCTGCGCAAGCGCTTCAAGGGCGCGCCGGAGCACGTCATCAACTACTTCTTCTTCGTGGCCGAAGAAGTGCGCGAGATCCTTGCCTCGCTTGGCGTCGCCAAGCTGGACGACATCATCGGCGCTTCCGAGCTTCTGGAAAAGGACGACATGCTCGCTCACTGGAAGGCCAGAGGCCTCGACTTCAGCCGCATCTTCCACAAGGTCGATGCGCCGAAGGCGGAAACCTACTGGACATCAGTGCAGAAGCATCCGATCGACGACGTTCTCGACCGCAAGCTGATCGAGAAGGCCGAACCGGCCCTGTCGTCCAAGACGCCGGTCGCCTTCGAAGTCGACATCAAGAACGTCGATCGCTCGGCCGGCGCCATGCTGTCGGGTGCGGTTGCCAAGCGCTACGGCCATCGCGGTTTGAAGGAAGACACGATCAACGTCACGCTCAAGGGAACTGCCGGCCAGTCATTCGGCGCGTTCCTGGCGCGGGGCGTGACCTTCAACCTCATCGGCGACGGCAACGACTATGTCGGCAAAGGCCTTTCGGGCGGCCGCATCATCATCCGTCCGCCGGAGAGCTCGAAGATCCTGGCCGAGCACTCGATCATCGTCGGCAACACCGTGCTTTACGGTGCGACCGAGGGCGAGTGCTACTTCCGCGGTGTTGCGGGTGAGCGTTTCGCGGTCAGAAACTCCGGTGCGGTCGCCATCGTCGAAGGCGTCGGCGACCACGGTTGCGAATATATGACCGGCGGCGTCGTCGTCGTGCTCGGCGAAACCGGACGCAACTTCGCCGCAGGCATGTCGGGCGGTGTTGCCTATGTGCTCGACGAGAAGGGCGATTTCGCCAGCCGCTGCAACATGGCCATGGTCGAATTGGAGCCGGTTCCCGAAGAGGACGAACTGTTGGAGAAGCTGCATCATCACGGCGGCGACATCATGCACAAGGGGCGCGTCGACGTCTCGGACGACATGACACGCCATGATGAAGAGCGTCTCTACCAGCTGATTTCGAACCATTTCCACTATACGGGCTCGACGCGGGCCAAGGAAATTCTCGATCACTGGGCCGACTACCGCCCCAAATTCCGCAAGGTCATGCCGGTCGAGTACCGTCGTGCGCTTGAGGAAATGGAGCGCAGCCGGATGAGCGTGGCGGCGGAGTAATCCGCTTGGGATCACCAAGCCAGTCGAGGATTTCGCCTCGCATTGCGGTCGCCGATCACGGCGATCGCAACTGTCGAATAGCGGAATCGGATTTGATTTAAAGTGCCGGACAGGGAAACGGGATTTACCCTCAGGCACGGGAGCCTCGGCTCCTCTTTTTGAGTGAGGAAACGATAGCATGGGCAAGGTAACAGGCTTCTTGGAGATCGACCGTCAGGTCGGCAAGTATCAGCCGGCATCGGATCGCATCCGGCATTTCCGCGAATTTACGATCCCCATGTCGGACCAGGAAGTGCAGAAACAGGCAGCGCGCTGCATGGACTGTGGCATTCCCTATTGCCACGGCCCGACCGGCTGCCCGGTGCACAACCAGATTCCGGATTGGAACGACCTCGTCTACAACAACAACTGGGAAGAGGCGATCCGCAACCTGCATTCGACCAACAACTTCCCGGAGTTCACCGGTCGCGTCTGCCCCGCACCCTGCGAGGAGGCCTGCACGCTGAACCTGGAAGATGCACCGGTCGCGATCAAGACCGTCGAGCAGGCGATTGCCGACAAGGCCTATGAGCTTGGCTTCATTCGTCCGCAGCCGGCAACGGTTCATACGGGCAAGAAGGTTGCCGTCATCGGCTCCGGCCCTGCGGGTCTGGCGGCTGCCCAGCAGCTCGGCCGCGCCGGTCATGAGGTTCATCTCTACGAGCGCGAGAGCAAGGCAGGTGGCCTGCTGCGCTATGGCATTCCAGACTTCAAGATGGAGAAGAACTTCATCGACCGCCGTGTCGAGCAGATGAAGGGCGAAGGCGTCACCTTCCATTGCGGCGTCAATGTCGGCGTCGACGTCAAGATAGAGCAGCTTCTGGCCGAGCATGATGCCGTGCTCTATTGCGGCGGCTCGGAAACCCCGCGTGAAGCCGGCATTCCCGGCGTCGAGCTGGCGGGCGTTCATGACGCCATGCCCTATCTCGTGCAGCAGAACCGCCGTGTCGGCCGTGAAAACATCGACAGCGCCGGCTGGCCAGCCGATCCGATCCTCGCAGGCGGTAAGCACATCGTCGTCGTCGGCGGTGGCGATACGGCATCCGACTGCGTCGGCACGGCATTCCGCCAGGGTGCGGTGAAGGTCACTCAGCTCGACATTCGTCCGCAGCCGCCGGAAAAGGAAGACAAGCTTGCCGTCTGGCCGTTCTGGGCAACGAAGATGCGCACCTCCTCTTCGCAGGCCGAAGGTGCTGTTCGCGAATTCCAGGTCGCGACGCTCGAATTCATCGGTGAAGACGGCGTGCTGACCGGCGTGAAGTGCTGCGAAGTCGATGAGCGCCGCAAGCCGATCGCCGGAACGGAATTCGTCATCCGCGCCGATCTTGCCTTCATCGCCATCGGTTTCCGTGGCCCCTTCACCGACAGCGTGCTCAAGGAACTCGACGGCAAGCTGACGCTGAACACCGATCGTCGCGGCTCCACCAACGTTGTTGCCAACGACAAGGATTACAAGACTTCGGTCGACAAGCTCTGGACCGCTGGCGACGTTCGCCGTGGCCAGTCGCTGGTGGTCTGGGCGATCCGCGAAGGACGCCAGGCAGCACGCGCGATCGATGAGGCCCTGATGGGTGCGACGATTCTGCCGCGCTAAGCGTCACCGATATCGTCTATCAGTCATGAGGAAGGCCGGGTTCGCGCAGAACCCGGCCTTCTGTCTTATCTGCTTGCCGCAATGTTCCAATTGTAGATGCAACGGTCGAGGCCGATGGCGATCTCCAGCACCGTGACATCATGGTCGGTCGTCGGGCCTTTCTTGGCCTGACTGCGGTAGCGCTGCGGGAAATCCGTGCGTTTGGAGATGGAGCAGACCTCCATCCATTTGTCGCCATTGTCCACCTCGATATCCATCGTGACCTTCGAGTAGGCCGGCAGGCGATCCGACGGCACGATCCTCGTCGGCAAATGGATGACCGAGGCAATCATGCGCCGAACCGGTTCCAGGCTCGCCGTATGATAGTCGTTGCCGCTGTCGGCGGTGAAGGCGCATTGAAACTCGAGCTGCCAGAATTCTTTGAGCCGCACATGCTTGCTGGGCTGGTCCTGTTCGCGGCGATAGGATTTGCCGGCCTGCCAGACGCATAGAGGCAACCGCGTCCGCGAATGATTGCCGAGAAGGTGCTGCATGTAGATGTAAGTGGACGGTGTCGTTTCAGGCCGCAACACAAGTTCGGCCTCCGTTTCGGACATTCGTTCCTGTACCCAGATGTCTGAATTGGAATAGGCGTCGGAGACGAGGTTCTTCGGCATCAGGGTAGGGGCCTCGACCCTTCGGATATCCCAGGCGGGGTTTGCGGAGCGCAGGAAGCTTGAGACTTCGTCGGAAAAGAAGCGGATGAGGTCGTCACGCAGACGGATGTCTCGCTCTTCCCAGTGAACGAGCGAGTTGACGTTATAGATATTGAGCACGTGCCATTCTCCATGGGCAACGTTGATGTTTTGGAGTGAGGGCTTTACGTCCAGCAATGGCCGGACACGCAAAGCCTCCGGTCGTCACGGCTGGACGCGGAGACCTCGGCCGGAGAAAGCGCGCAAAACCGCGGCCTGCAGGCAGGTGGGGTTACGATCGATCTGATCTGCGCGGTCGGTGCTCATGGCATTTTTCTATTGGCGCACGGCAGGATTGTCAAACGGCTTCGCCTTCAAGGCGTGGCGGTCGGCGTCGCAGGCAGCCGATAGTCATCCACACGACCTGCGGGCGCAGGAGTCATCTGGCCCTTGTCGACCAGGAGATCCCTGGGCGATACGGCTGTCGAGGCCGGTGCAGGCGCAGCACCCAGAAGCTGCGAGCCGCCATCAAGCTCGGGATCGGAAAAGCTCATCGGCGGCGTGCTGGTGATTTTCTCCGGCTCCGCACCCGGCAGACTCGCCGGCTGTGCCGGCAGCGGACTGCCGGTATCGAGGCGGGTGATATCAGGGCTTGCCTGGTTGCCCAACAGCCGCCGCGCCGGCTTTTCGACATAGAACGCGATCTTGCGCTTGCCTGCCGCCGTCATGTTGACGCCGTCGGCGGTTCTGAGGCGCACCTGCTGGCCGTTGATATCGGAACCGGTGACGATGAACTCGCCGCTCTGATTGGTAAAGCCGTCCCAGATATCGACGAACTCGCCGCCGACGGCCGCCATCTGGCTTTGGTAGAGGTGATTGAGCTTGACTGCGCTTGCCGTCAGCTGGTCCGAGCCGAAGGGTGGCAAGCCGACCCAGATCAGGGGGATATGACGGTTCGTCACCAGTTTGGCAAACTGCTGCACCCGTTCCTCGTAGGCGATAAACCAGGGATCCGTGCCGTATTTCTCGTTGAGGCCATCACCGATAATGGGCTGCCGGTCATTGGCGCCGAGCATCACCACAACCATTGCCGGCTTCAGCTGATCCATCATCCCGGTCAGCTGCTCAGGCCAGTTGTAATAGTCCTGTCGGACGAGGCCGGAGGCGACATTGCCGCGCGCCTGGATAACAATGCCGGGGGAGGTGGAGAAGGCGTCTTCCAGCCCGGTTCCAAGGCCGCTTGCCAGAAAATCGCCGACGACGAGAATCGTCTTTGCGTCTTGAAGCTTTTCCGCCGCTGGCGGCGTCTGTGGCTGGACCGCTACGGGCTGCCGCGGTGGCGGTGTCGGCCGTTTGCGCGGCTGGCTCTTTCGTTGTGGTGGCGGCTGCTCGGGTTGGTCCGGATAATCCGGTTCGCGCGTTCCGAACAGCATGTCGAACAGGTTTCTGCGCGGCCGCTCCTGCGCCTCGGCAGTAACGGAAAGGTAGCCGAACGTGATGACGGCCGTGGTCAATACCGTGAGGATAATCCTCAGGCTTGCCATGATCGCGCGGGCAGGTCTTTCTGTCATCGTCTCTTTCCGCTCACGACCCGTAGCCGCGCGAGGGCAGCTGTGCCCTCCAGCGATCCCTGTGTCCACAGATGGCGAGCTGCCTACTTGCGCAACGCGTTTAGCAGGTTCATCGAGGGCTCGCCGTCCGCATCCATGCCGATGCGCTGCTGAACCGCAGCGATCGCCGCCTTGGAGCCGGAACCGAAGTTGCCGTCGACGACGCCGTCATAATAACCGAGCTGCTTCAATCGCGTCTGCAGCTCGAATTTCTGCTGAACATTGAGCGTCCCGCTCGGGCGCGGCCAGGATTGCTGCATGCCGCCATAGCCCGCGATCTGATCGGCAAGCAGGCCGACTGCGAGCGCATAGCTGTCGGATGCGTTGTAGCGCTTGACGGTGAAGAAGTTGCCGGTCATCAGGAAGCCGGGACCATTCGGGCCACCAGGCATCTTCAGTTGAGCGCGATCGGAGGTCTGGCGGAAGCCCTTGCCGTTGGGGCGAACGAAACCGAGAGCCGCCCATTGGGCAATCGTGTGCGTCTTGCCGGCCTGGCCATGGCCGCCGGGCGGCACAACCACTTCATAGCCCCAGGTACGGCCAGTGCTCCAGCCGTTCTTGGCAAGGAGATTGGCTGTTGTCGCCAGGGCGTCGGGAATGGAGTTCCAGATATCGGCGTGACCGGTGCCATCGGCATCGACGGCGTAGAGCAGATAGCTGGTGGGGATGAACTGGGTGTGGCCCATCGCGCCGGCCCAGGAGCCATTCAGATCCTTGCGCGAGATGTCGCCCCTCTGCAGGATCTTCAGCGCGGCGATAAGCTGCTTCTTGGCGTAGCCGGCCCGCTTCGGATCGGCATAGGCAAGTGTCGCCAGCGCGCGCGGCACGTAATGCAGCCGGTCGTTCTTGGCGAGAACGGCGCCGTAGTTCGACTCCATGGACCAAATGGCCAACATGATGTTGCGATCAACGCCGAAGTGCTGCTCGAGCGTGCGCAGTGTGGACCCATATTTGACCGCCATCTTGCGGCCAATATCGACGGTATAGGGATTAACACGGGAGTCCAAGTAATCCCAGATCTGGGACTTGAATTCCGGTTGGTACTGCGCCTTTTCAAGGACCGTGGGGTCGGGGTCCGTTACACCGGCAAATGCGTTGCGGTAAGTCGACTGCGTAATGCCGCTCTTTGCGGCAGTCGTATAGAAGCCCGCAATCCATTTTTGGAACCCAGGGTCAGCATTGGCGTTAACGGGAAGGAATCCCGCGAAGGCGCCGAGCGCGAGCGCCAGAGCGAGACCACGAAAGGAGTTTTTGCGGTTTACGGTCATCTACAGCCTTGTCCATCGATTGTTGGATTTCGGTGCGGCAATGCACGTAGCATCGGCCCAAGCTTGACACTAAAGGAACGAAGTCAACAAATTCTTTACCATGGAAGTGGGGTTCAGTCATTATTTGCAAAACAGTAGCAAATTTAATCTACTGACCCTTAGATTGGCTTGGCGCCAGCGATTTAATGCCCAGGAGGTATGAGTGGGACAGCATAAGAAGGTTCGTAAGGCAGTATTTCCGGTCGCAGGACTAGGGACACGGTTCTTGCCGGCCACCAAGGCGGTGCCGAAGGAAATGCTGACCGTCGTCGATAAGCCGGTGATTCAGTATGTCGTCGACGAGGCGATGGAAGCCGGTATCGAGCATTTCGTATTCGTGACGGGCCGCAGCAAGCACGTCATCGAAGACTATTTCGACATTCAGTTCGAACTCGAGCAGACGCTGCGTCAGCGCAACAAGAATGCCGAGCTGTCGCTGCTGAACGGCCTGCTGCCGAAGGCCGGCACGGCGAGCTTCACCCGCCAGCAGGAGCCGCTCGGTCTTGGCCACGCCGTCTGGTGCGCACGCGAAATCGTCGGCGACGAGCCGTTCGCGCTGCTGCTGCCCGACATGGTCATGCGCGCGGAAAAGGGCTGCATGAAGGGTATGATCGAGCTTTACGAGCAGAGTGGCGGCAACGTCATCGCCGTTGAAGAATGCGCTCCGGATCAGACCCATAAATACGGCATCGTCGGCGTCGGCGATACGATCGGCAGTGGCTTCCGCATCACCGAGATGGTGGAAAAGCCGGCCAAGGGCACCGCCCCGTCCAACTTCTTCATCAACGGCCGCTATATTCTGCAGCCGGAAATCTTCCGCATTCTGGAAAGCCAGGAGCGGGGTGCCGGCAACGAGATCCAGTTGACCGACGGCATGCTGAAGCTGGCGCAGAGCCAGGATTTCGCCGGCTACCACTTCCAGGGCCAGACCTTCGACTGTGGTGCGAAGGACGGCTTCATCCTCGCCAACGTTGCTTTTGCATTGGCACGCGCGGATATTCGCCCGACGATCGAGGACGAGTTCAAGGCGCTGATCACTGCTTTGAAGTAAGCGACCAATTGATCGAGACCAAAAATTGAAGCCCGGTTATGCCGGGCTTTTTTCATTCTGGAGCAGATGGTTTCCGATCGGGACGATAGCGCTCTGCGAAATCGCAGTCAGCGCTTCACCGTTAAGCCGACACCGGCCTGGAGCTGGCGCGTGTCGTCGCCGGTCTTTCTGGTGGTCAGCTGATAGCCGAGGTTACCCGTCAGATCGAGATAGCGGTTGATCCCCCAGGTCAGGCCGAGGGCTGCGTCATATTCGGTCTCGTCGGCGACGCTCCCGCCCGAGGGGTAATCACGCCAGATCGTTCCACCCGTCACCTTGGCGGTGAGATTGTCGCGCAGCTGGTGGCTCACGGTGCTGGAGAGCCGGTAAGCGGTGTAGCCACCCAGGCCCGGAGTCGTCGACGGTTGAACCGTGCTCGAAAGGCCGATGCTGACATCGGTGCCGCGCTGCGGCGACCAGGCAAGACTGCCATCGATCGTCGGCGAGTCGATCGAGGCAAGGCGTGCATCGTCGAATTGCGTGTGCTGGTAGCCGAAGCCGAGTTCGCCCTTCAATTTCTCGCCGAGATCGAGCTCGACGCCGACCTTGCCGCCATAGCTCTGGTTCGATCGCGCATAGCCATTGCTGTCGCGCGTCTGGTCGTAGACTGCGGCGCCGAGGTCGGCTTCCACGAAAGGAATAATCACCGGCGAGAGTTCGTAGCCGATACGGCCGCGCCATGTGCCTGCCGTCTGGTCGCGGTCGCTGAGCGTGACCTGGGTGCCATCGGAGAGCACGGCGTCGGAATAGACCGTTCGGGTCAGCGCAACGGCGGTCGAACCGCGCAGCAGGCCGAAGTCCCGCTCCAGCGAGAGCCCGGTCGAAAACTGATTGACGGCGGATTGCTTCGAAGCGCCGACAATGGCGTTCGGGTCGTTGGTGTCTTCCCGGTAAAACTGATAGCCGGCGGTAACATGGGCGGTCGTGTTGGCGGGAAGGTCGAGCCGCAGGTCGGCATTGAGCGTAACAACGGGCCGTTCCGCAGCGGTGCCGCTGAGGTTCTTCTGCCAGACGCCTTCGCCGGTGATGGTCAAGGCGTGGCGATCCCAATCGGATGTCAGCGTGCTGCGCAGGTCCGTCTGCAGGAAAGTACGGTTGTCCTTATTGGGGCCGGTGCTGTTCCGCTCCATGTTGATCGACTGGTTGACCGAGGGGCGCAGGGTGAAGGTACCGAGTGGTATGCCCTGAGCGTCGGCGCGATCGGGTTGCGGGCGCGTCCTCAGGCCGTCGACTGTAGGCTCTCGCGAGTTGACGCGACGCAGGTCGTCATCGAGCGCGGAGCTCGTCGTAATTGGATCGAGGCGAAGACGCATGTTCGGCGGCGCGTCCGAATTCGTGCCGGTGGCCTGATTCGTGGCAGATGTCGCCTGCCCACCATTGGCGGACGCCGTCGCCGGATCGGCCGTCTGGCCGGATATCGGAGTCGGTGCGGGCAGCGAGTCGTCGAGGCTTTGATCAGGTGGGAGCGACTGGGCGCTTGCCGACATCGGCGCAGCGAGGGCAATACCCCAGCCCAGCACGGCGGATGTCGCCCATGCCGTCAGCCGGAGGGTGTTTTTTCCCGCCTTGTTCCCGCCGATGCTCATCTTGTTTATGTCTGACCTTGCTGGAAATACTGTAAATCCTTACTCAAGTGTAAAGCCGTGTGGTTAACGCTTGGTTGCCAAACGGGAGTTGCTTGGAATGAACCGGTAATATTCTGGGGTTGAGATGGCGAGTTGCCGCTGCTGATGAAGGGCGATCTTTGGTGGACAGATTTGCAGAAAAGCGTTAGGCCTCGCTCATGAACAAGAGAGCTGTCAGATTGATCGAGAACGGTGCGATCGAATCCGCCATGCGGACGATCGAGACCGAGAGACGGGGCCTCGAAGCGCTGGAACGTGCTTTGGCAAACGGTCTAGCAGGGCCTTTCAGCCGTGCGGTCGAGATCATCGGCGATATCAGCGGCCGTGTCGTCATCACCGGCGTCGGCAAAAGCGGCCATATCGGCAACAAGCTGGCCGCCAGCCTGGCCTCCACCGGCACACCCTCGTTTTTCGTCCATCCCGTCGAGGCCAATCATGGCGATCTCGGCATGATCACGCAGGATGATGTCATCATCGCCATCTCCTGGGGTGGCGAAAGCGCTGAGCTGCGCGGTATCATCAGCTATTCCCGCCGTTTTTCCATTCCGATGATCTCCATTACCGCCGGCGAGACTTCGACGCTTGCGCGCGAGTCGGATGTCGTTCTGTTGCTACCCAAGGAACAGGAGGCCTGTCCGCACGGACTGGCGCCGACCACCTCGACAATGCTGCAGCTCGCGATCGGCGATGCGCTCACCGTGGCGCTGCTTGAGGCGCGGGGCTTCACGGCCGAGGATTTCCGCACTTTCCATCCCGGCGGCAAGCTGGGCGCCAGCCTCTCTCACGTCGCCGATATCATGCACAAGGGCGACCGGGTACCGCTCGTCAAGCTCGGCACTGGTATGCCGGAAGCGGCGATGATGCTGTCGAAAATGCGTTTCGGCTGTGTCGGTGTGATCGATGAAATGGGATGCCTGTGCGGCATCGTCACCGATGGCGACATCGCACGCAATCTCGGAGCCAGCCTTGCCGAAAAGCTGGTGGATGAGGTCATGACTCCCAATCCGAAGACGGTGAAGGAGACGACGCTGGCAACGAGCGCCATGGCCGTGCTCAATCGTCACAATATCTCGGCGCTCATGGTCATCGACGATGCACGCCGGCCGATCGGCGTCGTGCATTTCCACGATCTGCTGCGGATAGGCGTGGCCTAACGCATTTTGCGCAAAGGCGTGTTGCGGCTTTCTTTTCGCATCACGGGCGAAAAGCTGTAGTGCGCTTTTGTTCGCATAGCGCCCGTCAGGCCGGCTCGACCGTAAGCTCGCGGCCGTTGCTGGCGACGACCTTGACGCGGGTGCCGACCGGCAAGTCCGGCCCATTGACCGTCCAATAGGTATCGTTCAGTCGAATACGACCTCGGCCTTCGGTGATCGGCTGCTCGAGCGTTGCAGTGCGTCCGACCAGGCTCGCACCGCGCTGGTTCAGAAACGGCTCGTCCGTGACCTGATTGTTGTTATAAAGGTACCGTCGCCCGATGAGGGTGACGACAACAGCCGATGCGGCAAAGACCAGCCATTGCACCTGCCACGACCAGAAGGCACTCTCCCAGAAGAGCAGCGACAACGCTCCGACGATGATGCCGGCAAGGCCGATCCAAACGAGAAAGAAGCCTGGCAGTATCAGTTCGGCGGCAAGCAGGACGAGACCCAGCAGCCACCAGCTCCAGGGACCGAGCTCGACGACGAAATTGTCGAACATCTCAACTCTCCCTTGACGTCAGCGGGTTTATCGAAGGCGTGGTGCGTGCGGAGCCGGGGCGCGGCTTAGACGGCTGCGGCGCTCCATTGCCGTCGCCATTGTCGCCGAAGACTTCGCGGGCGATGGCGCCGATGCCGCCGAGCGAACCGATGATGGAGCTTGCCTCCATCGGCATCAGCACGATCTTGGAATTGTTGGCCGAGCCGATCGCGGTAAGGGCTTCCGTATATTTCTGGGCAACGAAGTAGTTGATCGCCTGCACATTGCCTTCGGCAATCGCCTCGGACACCATGCGGGTCGCTTTGGCCTCGGCCTCGGCAAGACGCTCGCGGGCCTCGGCATTGCGGAAAGCAGCCTCGCGCTGGCCTTCCGCCTGCAGCACGGCCGCCTGCTTGGCGCCCTCGGCGCGCAGGATCTGCGCGTTGCGCAAGCCCTCGGCCTCCAAAACCTGGGCGCGCTTTTCACGCTCTGCTTTCATCTGCCGGCCCATGGCGTCAACCAGGTCCTTCGGCGGCTGGATGTCCTTGATTTCGACTCGCGTCACCTTGATGCCCCAAGGCTCGACCGCTTCGTCGACCACGCGCAGCAACCGCTCGTTGATCGCATCGCGATTGGACAGGAGTTCGTCCAGATCCATCGAGCCCATGACCGAGCGGATGTTGGTCTTGGTGAGGTTGAGGATCGCGGTTTCGAGATTGGTGATCTGATAGGCGGCCTGAGCCGCATTCAGCACCTGAAAGAACGCCACGGCATCGGCGGAAATGCTGGCATTGTCCTTGGTGATGACCTCCTGCGTCGGCACCGCCAGGACCTGCTCCATCACATTCATCCGCATGCCGATCGTTTCGATGAAAGGCACGATCAGATTGAGCCCTGGCTCAAGCGTGCGGATATAGCGGCCGAAGCGCTGGACCGTATAACGATAGCCCTGCGGCACGGTCTTGATCCCTGCAAACAGCACCAGGATAACCAGGACCACCAGGGCAACCACAACGATGCTGAAACCACCGACTACCATTGAATTCCTCCTTGGCGCCCGTCCGCGATACGGATCTTGCGTCCCATAAAAAGCGCTGCCATGCCGTTACCGCTTCGGTCGCATTCGCGAAATGGCTGCTCAATCAGATGTGGTGGGTTAGCACGTTCTCGGCAAGGGAGGAATGGGGTGTCGCCACTCCACTCCCATCCCTTGGCGCGCGAGAGCCGATCAATCATTCGCGATCCGGCTCTTGCGTCTGACGGTTGATATTCATACCTTATTGGGAAGTTCTTCGGCACCGCTGCCATGCAGCCTTTCGAGCTCAGCCATAGCGCATCGTCAGGGTGAAACAATGAATATGGATAGAACCTTGCGGTCGGTGGTGGCCGTACATGCCTCAATTCCGGAAGACGCCTTCACGGCGGCGACGCTCGGTACCCGCAGAGAAGGCAATGGCGTCGTCATTCGGGGAAATGGGCTGGTGCTGACGATCGGCTACCTTATCACCGAGGCAGAGGAAGTCTGGCTGACGACGAATAACGGTCGTGTCGTGCCTGCGCATGTCCTGGCCTACGATCAGGAAACAGGGTTCGGTCTGGTGCAGGCGCTTGGTCCGCTCGACGTTCCCGCTCTCGAATTCGGCGACGCCGACAAAGCCGAGATCGGCGATCCTGTAGTGATCGCCGACGGTATCGGCCAGTTCATTGAAGCGAAGATCGTCGCCAAGCAGGAGTTCGCGGGCTATTGGGAGTATCTGCTCGATGAGGCGATCTTCGTCGCGCCGGCGCATCCCTCATGGGGCGGGGCGGCGCTGGTGGACGAAGAGGGCAAGCTTCTCGGGGTCGGTTCGCTGCACCTGCAGATGGCGACCCAGAACGGGGAGGGCGCCGATATCAACATGGTCGTGCCCATCAACCTGCTGCTGCCCATCCTCGACGATCTCGTCAAACGCGGCCAGGCCAACAAGCCGCCGCGGCCCTGGCTGGGTGCCTTTTCTGCGGAAAGCAATGGCGAGGTCGTCGTCATGAGCGTGACCGAAGGCGGCCCTGCGGCGCAAGCTGGGCTGCGCCGCGGCGATGTCATCTCGGAGATCCGCGATGCGGAGGTGGATGGGCTTGCCGATTTCTATCGCAAGATATGGGAAAGCGGACCGGCCGGCGCCGAAATCCCCCTGCGGGTGTTGCGCAATGGCCGCGAAGCCTGGTTACGCATCAAATCCGCCGATCGGCGCAGCTTCCTCAAGAAGCCGCAGTTACAGTGAGCTGATTGCCGGACTAAAGCGCGGCAAGTGTATCTTGGAGATCGCGATGCGTTTTAGCCCGGCGATCGGTCAGACCCAGCCGAGCAACTCCCGCCGTACGACTTTCTCCAGCACTTTCATGCCGTCTTCGCTGTCGTTGAGGCAGGGAATATGCGTGAATTTCTCGCCGCCATTGTGATGGAAGGATTCGGCGGCCTGCTCGGCGATCTCTTCCAGCGTCTCCAGGCAGTCGGAGACGAAGCCGGGGTTCAGCACAGCGATGCGCTTCGTACCGTTCTTGGCAAGCTCTTCCACCGTCTTGTCGGTGTAGGGTTGCAGCCACTCCTCCGGTCCGAAACGGGACTGGAAGGTGACCATGAACTGCTCTTCGGATAGGCCAAGTTTCTCGCGCAGCAGACGGCCGGTCTTCTGACAGAAACAGTAATAGGGATCGCCCAGCTTGAAGTAGGACATCGGGATGCCGTGGAACGACGCGAGGATCTTCTCGGGCTTCCAGTCCAGCGTCGAGAGGTGCCGGTTCACGGAATTGGCAAGCGCCTCGATGTAGGTGTCATCGTCGTGATATTGCGGCACGGTGCGGATCGCCGGCTGCCAGCGCATCTTTGCCAGCTTCTCGAATGCCTTGTCGTTGACCGTTGCTGTCGTCGCCGCTGCATATTGCGGATAGAGCGGGAAGAGCACGATGCGCTCGCAGCCTTCGTCCTTCAGGGCCTGGATACGGTCGCCGATCGAGGGCTGGCCGTAGCGCATCGCCCAGTCCACCCGGACATTGGGCAGATCGTGCAGACGCTCGGCCATCAGGTCGGACTGGTTGCGCGTGTAGGTGCGCAGATAGCTCTCGTTCTTATCCTTGTTCCATATCGTCTCATAGGCTTTGCCGACCTTCTGTGGCCGGGTGTTGAGCACGATGCCGAAGAGGATCGGGTACCATTTCCAGCGCGACCATTCGATGACGCGGCGGTCCGTCAGGAACTCCCGCAGATAACGGCGCATCGAGGTGTAGTCGGTGCCATCGGGTGTCCCAAGGTTGATGAGCAAAACGCCAACCTTGCCGGATTTCACGCTCGGGTGATCGGACGGAAGCGCGGTCGGGTTTGCGGTCATCGATTGAATTCCTCTCAAGATACGGAGCACTCCACATAGGAACAAAAGCCGGTCCGGGGAAGCCCGGGCCGGCTCAGATATGCGAGACAAATCGTCCTTACTTGGCTGGAATCCTCAACTTTTCACCAACCGACAGATGGTGCGGCTTGATATTGCGGTTGGCGGCCAGAAGTTTGCGCCATTGTTTGGCGCTGCCGTAGTAGGTCTTGGCGAGATCCCAGAGCGTGTCGCCGGCGACGACGACATGGGTCGTCGGGGTCTTCGGCTCTTCGCTGACAGCAGCTTTTGGTGCGGCTACTGCCGGCTCCGGCGTCGCCGGTGTCGTGGTGGCCGGGGCTTCAACAGCAGGGGCTGATGCGGCAGGCATCGACTTTACCGGGTCCGTTTTTGTCGGGGCGGCTGGCGCCGGTGCTGGATTCGCCGGCATGGTCGTGCTTGGCGTGGTCACGGCCGGAGCGGAAGTGGCGGGTGCAGTCGCTGCCGGCGCTGCTGCGGTGCTTTCGGCTGCAGCGGGCGCCGGCTTCTGCTCAGGTGCGGCCTGCGGCTTTGTTTCGGCAGGTTTTGCCGGTTCCGGCTGGGCGACCGGCGCTGCGGCGATCTGCGTCACGCGACCATCCGTGTAAGGCTTGTAGGGATTGTGCGCGGCGAGATAGTCGGCAACCACCGATTCCAGGTTCGGGCCGAAATCATAGGCGTTCTTCGCATCCTTGGCGAAGACCGTGTAGCCGTCGCCGCCGGCGCGCATGTAATTGTTGCTGACGACGCCGTAGGTCTTTTCGGGGTCGATAGGCTTGAATTCCGTGCCTTCCTGCACTTCGACCGATACAAGGCGGCCGCCTGGCGGTTTCGATTTGTCGAAGCTGTATTTGAGGCCGGCGACCTGCGGGAAGCGGCCCGCGCCGTCATCGATCTGGCTGAGGCCGTTTTCGAGCGCCGCCTTTACGTCGGCTCCGGTCAGCTGGAAGGTCGCAACCGTGTTCTGAAATGGCAGCACGGTCAGGACATCGCCCATGCTGACATCGCCGGCGCCGATGGAGGCACGCAGGCCGCCGCCGTTCTGGATGGCGATGGAAATGCCCTGTCCCTTGGTGCGGTCGAGCATGGCATCGGCGACGAGGTTGCCCATCGAGCACTCCTGGACGCGGCAGACTTCGCGCGCGCCTTCGATGGGGCCTAGCGAGTTGCCGATGACCTTCTTGCGCAGTTCCTGGATCGGCTTTGCCATCTCCTCCACGCGGGCCAGGATCGTCGGATCCGGCTTGACCGAGGAATCGAGCAGGATCGGATCACCCTTGGCGTCCTTGACGGCGCCGTTATCATCGAAAGTGACGACAAGATCGCCGAGATATTTGCCGTAGGAAGCAGCCTGAATCACCGGAACCTTGTAGCCGGCCGGATTGTCGACCATGGTCGGGTAGGGGCCGGCGGCTTTCGGGTCCGTATTCGATAGCAGGGTATGCGAGTGGCCGCCGACGACGATGCTGACACCGGCGATCTTGGCGATCTTGTCGACATCGCGCGGATAGCCGACGTGGGTGACTGCGATGATCTTGTTGATGCCCTGCGATTTCAGCGCGTCCACCTCGGCGCTGATGGCAGCGGCATCGTCGGTGATCTTCACATGTGGGCCGGGGGAGGAGAGTTCGGGCGTTTCGGTCGTCACCGCGCCGACGATGCCGATCTTCTGGCCGCCGATGGTGAGAACGATCGACTTCTTGATGCGGTTGCCGAGTTTCGACTGGTCGTCGACAATCAGATTGGCCGTTACGATCGGGAACTGTGCCTTATCGAGGAAGGCGGCCAGCGGACCTTCGCCGTCATCGAACTCGTGGTTACCCACGGTCATCGCGTCGATCTTCATGTCGTTGAGGAATTCGACTTCGGCTGCACCCTTGTAGGTCGTGTAGAACAGCGAGCCCTGGAAATTGTCGCCGGCGTCGAGCACCACTATGTTCTGGCCGGCAAGCGCGGCACGGCGCTGGTCGATGGCAGCTTTCAGTCGCGCGGCGCCGCCGAAGCATTCGTTCTTCGCTTCCTCAGCTGCCGAGCACGTGGCGTCGAACTTATTGATCGACTCCACGCGCGAATGGAAATCGTTGAAGTGCAGGATGTTGAGCTGATAGTCCGCGAAGGCGGCACCGCTGCTGAGCGCCAGAGCCGCGGCGGCCAAAAGACCCACTCCGAAGGGCTGCTTCATCTATCTCTCCTGTTCGTCTTTGCAATCGGCCCGCGCACACCCCGCAACGGTCCCCCGCCCGAATGTTTTCATCATGGCGGAGCGAGCGCAAGCGAAAGCTGTTGGCTTCATTAGGATTTTACAAAGCAACAGAACGTGATCGCTCGCCGGTCAGCCGCAGGCTTCGATGGAGGCGCTTCCGTAGGATTCACGGATCGCCAACGCGGCATTCCAGCCGACGGAGAGAAAGAGAAGCAGACAGCAGAGGGCCACGGCAAAATGAAAGCGCCGGCTCTGATCCCGATAAAGCAGGATTGCGCCGGCGCCATAGATCAGCAGGGCTGGAACAGCGAATATAAGGATACTGATCGGCCCGTCGCAATCAAGCGCGTCGATGCCCTGGGCCCGATAGGCGTTGACCGGAAAGACCACCGCCATGAAGGCGAGGGGCAGCGCCGCGATGAGAGCCAGATAGAGAACTGTCATGCTACGCATGGCGTCCTATCCATTCGCTGGCCATTCAGCCCTGGCGGTTGAGAGAGAAGTGTCCGCCCGTCTCCGAGGTGCAGTTCAGCTGGCCTGGGTTTGCCATGAAGCAATTCACCTTGGAGCTGGTGCGCTTGATGTTCGAATAGAGATTGATCTGGATCACGCCGGAAGGATCGGTCGTGTAGGTTCCAGACGCCATCTGCTGGTTCGTGCCGTCGGTCGTGTGAGTCTCGAAGCGGCCGGCGTTGAACGTCGAGTTCAGGCCGTTGGAATCGGCCCAGCTGCCTTCCACCGAATTTGTCCGTGGCTGTGCTCCTGGGCTCATCGTCATCGGCGGCGGTCTCGATCCGCCGAAATCGACACAGGCGGACAGTGCTGCCGCAGCGGCAACGAGGGGAAGGATGGTTCTGAACTTCATAAAGATCTCCCGCGATGAAGGGCGGAGTTGTGTCGTCTCGGTTGCGAGAAAGATGGCGCGGCTATTGGGTTAAAGCAAGGCTTCAGAAGGCAACTGCTTGATTTATCCCGCTTGCGTAACAAAAATGCCCGCACGATCTGTGCGGGCATTCCAGCATTTCGTATCGCGAAAGCTGTTCCTATCAGCGAACGAGGATGTTCTTGAACTGCCACGGATCCTTCGTGTCGATGTCTTCCGGGAACAGGCCCGGACGGCCATCGAGCGGGGTCCAGTCGGTGTAGTGACCTTCAACCGGGCCGAGATAGGGCAGCTGCACTTCGAGGCAGCGCTTGTAGTCGACTTCGTCGGCTTCGACGATGCCGGCCTTCGGGTTTTCCAGCGCCCAAACCATGCCGGCGAGAACGGCCGAGGTTACCTGCAGACCGGTGGCATTCTGGTAGGGAGCAATGCGGCGGGTCTCTTCGAGAGACAGGCGTGAGCCGTACCAGTAGGCGTTCTTGTCGTGGCCGTAGAGCAGCACGCCGAGTTCGTCGATGCCGTCTTCCAGTTCATCCTCGTTGAGAACGTGGTGAACCGGCTGCGCATTGCCGCCGTTGCCGAACATTTCGTGCAGCGAGAGCACGGCGTCGTTGGCAGGATGATAGGCATAATGGCAGGTCGGGCGGAAGGTGACTTCGCCGTCCTTGTCGCGGACCGTGAAATAGTCGGCGATCGAGATCGATTCGTTGTGCGTGACCAGGAAGCCGTATTGCGGGCCTGGCGTCGGGCACCAGGTGCGGACGCGGGTATTGGCGCCCGGCTGCTCGAGGTAGATCGCCGCCTTGTTGCCCTTCTTGTGCTTCTTGGCGTTCTTCGGCATCCAGTTTTCATGGGTGCCCCAGCCGAGTTCTGCCGGCTGCAGACCTTCGGAGATGAAGCCTTCGACCGACCAGGTGTTCCAGAAGACGTTAAGCGGCTTCGGATGCTTGGTGCGCTGCGTGTCGCGCTCGGCGATATGCACGCCCTTGACGCCGACCTTCTTCATCAGCTTGGCCCAGCCTTCGCGGTCGTGCTGATCCGGCTCGTCGAACTTCACGCCGAGATCCTTGGCAAGGTTTACGAGGCCCTGCTTGACGAACCAGGAGACCATGCCCGGGTTTGCGCCGCAGGTAGAAACGGCCGTCGTGCCGCCCGGGTTCTTTTCCTTTTCCTTGCGCATGGTTTCGCGCAGGGCATAGTTCGTGCGGTCGGCGTTCTTCATGCTCTTGTCGAAGTAGAAGCCGAGCCAGGGCTCGACGACGGTGTCGATGTAGAGCACGTCGAGCTTGCGGCACAGCTTGACCAGATCGAGCGAGCCGGTGTCGACCGAGAGGTTGACGCAGAAGCCCTGACCGCTGCCTTCCGTCAGGAGCGGCTTCAGGAGTTCCTTGTAGTTGTCCTTGGTGACATATTCCTTGATATGACGGACGCCGTGCTTTGCCAGGATTTCCATATCGGCTGGTTCTTCACGCGGGTCGATAACGACCATCCGGCTCTTGTCGAATTTGAAATGGCGCTCGATCAGGGGCAGGGTGCCACGGCCAATGGAGCCAAAGCCGATCATTACGATCGGACCGGTAATTTCGGCATATACCGGATAGTTGTGTTTCGTCATTCTTTTCTCCTTCGAAAGGCAGGACGCCGTTCGGTTCACGAAATTCAATCAGAGTTTGCGCGAAAACGCGAGGTGAGCGGCTCTAATCATAATTTGATGTCACAATAAAGAGCTGTTCAGGGTTAGCCGGACAAAGTCAAGTCGAGGCCAACATACACGCCATATGCGACGAGTTTGTTGCCTTCAAGGGAGGTTTTCGCTGACTTATCAAGAATCGGACTGCGATCTCTGTCCGCTGCCGATTACGCTTTCAGACTTTCCAGCCCGTCGACGACGGTGGTGAGGGCGATTTCCTGAACCTCGTAGGCGGCGACGCCGTGAACGGTGAAAGGGTCCGCTGCGACATAAGCTTCCAGTTCGGCGCGTTCGCCCCGCGCGAAGATGACGCCGCCAGTGCGCGGCACCTTGCGACCGGATGCGAGAAACCAGCCTTTGGCATATCCCTCCTTCACCCAGGCCATGTGCGGCTCCATATGCTTGTCGGCTTCGTCATTGCTCGTGAGGTAGGTGAGCGAGAGGATGAACATGCATCAATTCCATATGAGTTGCGCGCGGATCAGGCCGCGCAGGGAGTTCCCGACGTAAAGGGTATGATCTTTCAGGTCGTCAAGCCGGATGCGGCCGACGCGAGCTTTGCGCTGGCAGATGAGCTCGGTGCGCAGCACGCCAGCAAGCAGGCCCGAGGAAATCGGCGGGGTGCGCAGCTTGTCCGGGTCATCCACGATGAAAACGGACGTGATCGTCCCCTCGCAAACCTCGTCCTTCTCATTGAGCAGCAGCACTTCTTCCGCCTCGTCCGGCCTATATTCCGCGCGCGCCGCTTCATAGACGCCACGGCGGGTGGTCTTGACGCGCAACAGCTTGTCGGAGGAATCGAGCCGTGTGGCAGCAATGCGGACACGCCAGACCGTGTCGTGCAAAAGCGGAACGAACGGCGTCGTCGTCACCTGCGTTTGGCCCTCGCGGTCCAGCGTCAGGCGAACTCTCAAGGGTACGGCGGCACCGGCGACGGCTTCCTCCAACTTTCCAAGGACGTTCTTCGGGGTTGAGAAGCCAAGGCGCCGGGCGGAGCGCTGCAGCCGGGCGAGATGCAGGCGCAGACGCACAAAGCCCGTTTCAGGCTCGTAACGGAGCGTCTCGATGAGGGAAAAATCCTCTAGCGGTCGATCCATCTGTCCCCCACGGCGAAGCGCGCCTTCAGGAGGCATTCCTCGTATTCCGCTTCCGCCGTCGAATCGAAGACGATGCCTCCGCCGACATTGAACACCGCGCGGCCGTCTTCGAAAAGCGTGATCGTGCGGATCGCCACCGAAAAACGTATGGCGCCGGTTGGGGAAATCATGCCGATCGCGCCGCAATAGGCGTCGCGGGGACTATCCTCGAGCTTATGCAGGATTTCCATCGCCCACATCTTCGGCGCGCCGGTGATCGAGCCGCAGGGAAAGAGCGCTGCGAACAGGTCGCGAATGGTCATACCCGGCAACAGTTTCGCCTGCACATGGCTCACCATCTGGTGCAGGGTGGGATAGGTCTCGATCTCGAACAGCTTGGGCACATCGAGTGTGCCCACCTCGGTGACGCGGGAGATGTCGTTGCGCAGGAGATCGACGATCATCCGGTTTTCGGCTTGCGTCTTCTCGTCGGCGAGCATCGCGGCGATGATCGCGTCGTCCTCGGCTGCATTCGCGCCGCGCTTGGCCGTGCCCTTCATCGGGTGCGTCTCGATCCAGCCCTCTTCATCGGTTCGGAAGAAGAGCTCCGGCGAGCGCGAGAGGATGATCGGGCCGCCGAGATCGACGAGCGCGCCGTATTTCACAGGCTGCCGCTCGATCAGCGACCAGAAGGCGGCTTGCGCGTCGCCGTTCCAGCGGGCATGGATCGGCATGGTGAGGTTTGCCTGATAGCAGTCTCCGAGCCGAAGGTGCTCGTGCAGGCGGTCGAATCTCTCTTTATATGTCGGGAAATCCCATGCGGCTCTCGGCTCGGTCAGGAATTCCTGGTTTTCCGGGCGTTGCATCCGCTGACTCAGCGGATGATCGTCGGCTGCCGGGGCGTCGAAGACGCCGAAGCACAGCAGCGGCGTCTCGCGGTTCTCTTCGGCAAAAGCCGCAAGCTTTTCCTCAAAGAGGTAGCCTGCTTCGTAGGCCATATAGCCCGCCAGCCATTTTCCCGCCTGCCGGGCTCTCTCCATCCGATCCAGTGCATCGAAGAATTCCGCGCATGTCCGTGCCGTGATGATCTCCGTCGGTTCGGCGAAGATCATCATCTGTCCTGTGCTGTCATCCCTGAAAAGGACGTAGGGTCGGGCATCGGCCATGGCGCGGTTCTTTGCCGATCTGGGTTACAGATCCTTATCTAGTGCTTCCAGCTCGTCGATCAGCCCTTCGATCATCGACAATCCCTTGCTCCAGAACGACGGATCGGTCGCGTCGAGGCCGAAAGGCTTCAGGAGTTCGGAGTGATGCTTGGTGCCGCCGGCCTTCAGAAGCTCGAAATACTTCTCCTGGAAGCCCTTTTCGGCATTGCGGTAGACCGCATAGAGCGAGTTTACGAGGCAATCGCCGAAGGCATAGGCGTAGACATAAAAGGGCGAGTGGATGAAGTGAGGGATGTAGGCCCAGTAGGTCTCATAGCCCTCGGAGATCTTGATCGCCGGTCCGAGGCTTTCTGCCTGCACGGAAAGCCACAAAGCATTGATGTCGTCAGCAGTCAGCTCGCCGTTCTTGCGGGCGGTATGCACCTTGCGCTCGAATTCGTAGAAGGCGATCTGGCGCACGACCGTATTGATCATGTCCTCGACCTTCTGGGCAAGCATCGCCTTGCGCTCGCGCTTGTCGGTGGTCTTGTCGAGGAGCGCGCGGAAAGTCAGCATCTCACCGAAGACGGACGCCGTCTCGGCCAGCGTCAGCGGTGTCTGGCACATCAGCGCGCCCTGACCGCCGGCCAGCACCTGATGCACGCCGTGGCCGAGTTCGTGCGCAAGCGTCATCACATCACGCGGCTTGCCCATGTAGTTGACGAGCACATAGGGATGGGCTGACGGCACGGTCGGATGCGCGAACGCACCCGGCGCCTTGCCCGGGCGTACCGGTGCATCGATCCACTCTTCATCGAAGAAGCGCTTAGCGATATCGGCCATTTCGGGCGCGAAGCTGCCGTAGGCAGACAGAACCGTTTCCTTGGCGTCGACCCAGGGGATCAGCGCATTGGGCGTTTCCGGCAGCGGCGCGTTGCGGTCCCAGAAGTTCATCTGGTCCATGCCGAGCCACTTGGCCTTCATCTTGTAATAGCGGTGCGAAAGGCGCGGATAGGCGTCGCGCACGGCAGCTGCCAAGGCGTCGACGACCTCGCGCTCGACGCGGTTTGCCAGATGTCTGCTGTCGGCGATGTCTTCGAAGCCGCGCCAGCGGTCGGAAATCTCCTTGTCCTTGGCGAGCGTATTGGTGATCAGCGTGAAGGTGCGCAGATTGGCCTTGAAGGTTTCGGCCAGCGCCATCGCGGCCTTGCGACGCGCTTCCGGATCCTTCTCCTGCAGCATGTTCAGCGCGACTTCCAGCGGATGCTTTTCGCCGTCGATCTCGAAGCGCAGCTCGGCCATCGTCTCGTCAAACAGCCGGTTGAAGGCGGCGGCACTGGTCATGGACTTCTCGAGGAACAGCTGCTCAAGCTTGTCGTCGAGCTGATGCGGCTTGTCCTTGCGCAGGTCGACGATCCAGGGGCGGTAGTGGCCAGCGGTTGCGTCGTTCGCCATGCAGGCATCCATGACGGCGTCATCGATGCGGTTCAGTTCCAGCGAGAAGAACAGCAGGTGGGCGGCGTAGTCAGTCAGTCGCGTCTGTACATCGCCATAGAGCTTGCCGTTGGCGGGATCGCTGGTGTTGGAAAAATAGGTAAGGCCTGCGAAAGAGCCGAGACGGCCCATAATGTCATCGAGCGCCTCATATTCTTTGATGGCCGCGCCGATTCCCGCTTCACCGGTCTTGCCAGCGGCATCTGCAAGCTTGCCCTTCCATTTTTCCTCAAAGGCAACAGCCAGCCTGCCGGCCTTTTCCATGTCGCCCAGGAATTCCGGCGAAGTCGCAGATGGATAGAGGTCGCTGAGCTTCCAGGCCGGCAGCTCTCCGAGCGCGTTGTCGGCGGCTGCCTGGCTTACTGCGAAGTTAAGGGATTGACGGAGCGAGGTCGGGCTCATGGGCGATATTTCCTCTGCTTTATTATTTCGGAACGTCCGGTTCGTTCGTGTCTATTCGGCTGGAAAGCCTGTCGCAAGGCCTGATTTTCCTGCACCGGCGGGTTGAATCATAGGCCAGGATACATTCGTCACAATGATTAAAATGCAATGATTTGGCAAAACTTCATGTTCAAGCCTTTCTGCGAGTGTCTGCGTCAGGTTTCGCATGAAGTGAGGCACCAATGACCGTTTATAGTGGCGCCAAGGTTGGCGCGCAGATTCTCGTTGTTGAGGATGATCCGATTCAACGCCGTCTGCTGAAAAATGCCATCGAGCGGCACGGACACGTTGCCCATCTGGCAGAGAATGGCCGTTTCGGCCTTGAAGTTTTGAAGCGCAACAGCGAGCAGATCAACGTGATCGTGCTCGATCTCATGATGCCGGAAATGAACGGCATCGAGTTTCTGGGTGCGCTGAACGATATGGGGATCGATCTGCCTGTGATCGTGCAAACGGGGCAGGGCGGCATCGACACCGTGGTGCAGGCCATGCGGGCCGGCGCCTTCGATTTTGTCGTCAAGCCGGTATCTCCGGAACGCATAGCTGCGTCCATTGCCAATGCGCTCAAGCTCGATCAGCGTGAGGCGAAGGCTCGTGCCGGGCGCAAGTCGCGCTCCAGCGCCATCACCTTCGACGACATCGTCTCGGCAAGCCCGGCGATGATGCGCGTGCTCGATCTCGCCCATCGTGCGGCGCAATCGAATATCCCCGTCGTGCTGGAAGGCGAGTCCGGCGTCGGCAAGGAACTTGTCGCCCGCGCCATCCAGGCCGGCAGCGACCGCGCCGGCAAGCCGTTCGTCACCGTGAACTGCGGCGCGATCCCGCACAACCTTGTCGAAAGTATCCTCTTCGGACACGAGAAGGGCGCATTCACAGGAGCGGCCGAACGCCACGTCGGTAAATTCATGGAGGCCGATGGCGGTACGCTGTTCCTCGACGAGATTGGCGATCTGCCACTGGAAGTCCAGGTGAAGCTGCTGCGCGCCGTGCAGCAGGGCGAGATCGAGACCGTCGGCGCGCGCGTCGCGCAGAAGGTCAACGTCCGGCTGATTTCGGCGACCAACAAGGACCTGATCGAAGAGGTCAAGGCCGGCCGGTTCCGCGAGGATCTCTACTACCGCTTGAACGTTTTCCCGATCACCATGCCGGCGTTGCGCCGTCGCAAGGAAGACATTCCGCATCTGGCACGTGCCTTCGCCGATCGTTTCGCAGTCGAGCAGCGACTCGACTATTCGCTCTCGATCAGCAACAGCGCGCTTGCTCTGCTGACGGCCTATGACTGGCCCGGCAACATCCGCCAGCTGGAAAATGCCGTGTTCCGCGCGGTCGTTCTTTCCGAAGGGCCGGAGCTGCAGGATACCGATTTTCCGCAGATCGCCGCGCAATTGCCGGGCTATTT
Organism: Martinezella lusitana; assembly: GCF_014207095.1. Lineage (GTDB taxonomy): Bacteria > Pseudomonadota > Alphaproteobacteria > Rhizobiales > Rhizobiaceae > Rhizobium > Rhizobium lusitanum_B. The sequence continues at coordinate 200,193 of NZ_JACHBG010000002.1, forward strand.
CTCCGGCGAACAGCCAACGTTAGTTGTGGATAATTCCCACGCTTACGCTGGCGAAACCGCGACGGAAGAGCGGACGGAACGCAGCATGCGCGTTGTTCCATCCGAGGCGGTTGCAACCTCTCTGCATTCCGGAGGTGACGCTCTATCGGGTGCCTCCGACAATGTCATCGTCAGCACCAATATATCGGGCGATGTTCGAAAACTGGCTGATGTCGAGGAGGAACTGATCCGATTCGCCCTGAAATTCTATCGCGGCCAGATGAGCCAGGTCGCACGGAAACTGGGAATCGGCCGCTCAACTCTCTATCGCAAGTTGAAGGATTACGGGATAGACCCGGATGACCCGCAGAAAAGCGCGGCGTAAAGGGATGCTTAACGTTTAAGCAAGCATATTTTGTTACCCGTCGTAAAGCACTTGTTAGTGCATCGTTCACCATGTATGAAGAGGGCGACCATGTGTGGCATTTTTGCCATCGTGTCACCGCAATTGACAGCCATTTGGAACACGATGCGACATTGTCTGTCGGACGGGGATCGAATTGCCGAATTTGAGTAGAAATACCAAGCCTAATAGCTTGAGCCGGCTTTCTGTGTGCTCGAATCTATTCAGCAAGGTGGCCAAGGTTGCAGCCGTTGGCCTCCTTGCTTTGGCCGTTTCTACACCTGTATTCGTCAGCACTCCCTCGCAGGCGGGCGGCGAAACCCGCAGCCTGAAGATCTATTACGTCCACACCGGCGAAAAGGCCGTCATCACCTACAAGCGCAATGGCAAGTTCGATCCGGATGGTCTGGAAAAGCTGAACCGCATCCTGCGCGACTGGCGCAAGAACCAGCCGACCAAGATGAACCCGCGCCTGTTCGACCTGATCTGGGAAGCCTATCGCGAAAGCGGTTCGCACGAATTCATCTACGTGATCTGTGGTTTTCGGTCTCCGGGCACCAACGAGATGCTGCGCACGCGCTCCTCCCATACCGGTGTTGCCAAGAAAAGCCAGCACATGCTCGGCAATGCGATGGATTTCTATCTTCCGGACGTCAAGCTTTCCAAGCTGCGCGAAATCGGCATGAAGCTTCAAGAGGGTGGCGTCGGTTACTATCCGACCTCCGGTTCGCCCTTCGTGCACATGGACGTCGGCGGCGTGCGCGCGTGGCCGCGCATGGATCGCCAGGATCTGGTTCGGCTATTCCCGAACGGCAAGACGATGCATATTCCAGCCGATGGCCGGCCGTTGCCGGGCTATCAGGAAGCGGTTGCCGATTATAAGCGCCGCATGTCATCAGACATTCAGATCGCCAGCTCTTCTTCGCCTCGTCGTGGCTTCTTCGCCCGCCTGTTCGGTATCGGCGGCGGTGCGGATGAGGAAGAGGACAATGCGGAAAGCGGCGTAGCAGCGGCGCCTGTGGCTGTCGCTTCGGCTAGCCGCAAGGGCCAGCCGGCTCCGGCTGCCTCCGACGATGGCGATGATAGCGCGCCGGTTCAGGCCGAAACCAAGCCTCAGGTTCGGGTTGCCAGCGTGAATGCACCCGTTCCGCAAGTTCGTCCGGCTTTCAGCAATCAGACTGCAGGCAGCGAGGTTGCGTCAGCTCTCGTATCGCAGCCGAGCAACGATGCTCAGGCGGCGCTTGCCGCGGCTATGCCTGAAGCCAACGACCAGCCGCAATATGCCGATCTGCGCTCCTATCGTGTGCCGGTGCCTTCGTTGCTTGAGCGCCGGGCGCCCGGCGACGCCGAAGTCGCATCCGCCGAAGCTGATATGAGGGGGCAGATTGCAGCCGTTCCTCTGCCGGTGCAGCGTCCCGAAGTCGCCGAGAGTCTGCTGGCTTCTGCCAATGTCGATCAGGAAGCCATGGATGATCAGGCGGATGCGAACACGCTCTCGCCTTCGATCATCGCTGCGCTCGAGCAGAGCCGGCCGGATCGGTCTGACGTCAATGTTGCCGCCGCGGTGACCCCGCCGCTCAACAATGTTGCGTCGAAGGATGAGATTGCGCAGGCGAACAATGGCGCCATTGACAACAGCGCGGCACAGGCGATCGCGTCCGTTCTGCCGCAGCAGAGGCCGGCGCAGCAAATGCCGATGCAGGTGGCCGCACTGGCGCCGATCCGCAATGAGGTCAAGGCAACCAGCCGTCGCTTCAACGATAATTTCGATGCAGCACGGCCGCAGGAGCGTCCGATCGCAGCGGGCATTCCCGCCAAGGGCGGCCGCCCGAACAAGCAGGATGCGGTCGATGCGGATGCTGGCCATGCAACGATCACGACTGCGCCGAAGCTGACGGAAAAGATGATTTCCCAGTGGGCGATCGCCAAGGCTCGCGTCGAGATCGTCAACCGTCCGGTCAAGGCGCCACGTTTCGTAAGCCCGGCACTTCGGGCCCAGCCGACGGCCGTCTATACGGATGGCTTCAAGATGCAGACAGCATCGATTGATCCGGAGCGTTTCAGCGGTTCGGCCGTGAACTTCCTTCAGGTGAAGAAGTTCAACTCGGTCGAATAGTAAAGACCGCATTCTGGCATTCAGGGAGCCCGCTTGGGCTCCTTTTTTATGTCGCTATGCCATGTAGTATTGCATGCAGCTACATCGATGCAGAAGTATCGCGACCGAACTCTTCCAGAGCAACTGCAGCAGAAACTCTCAGTGAATTTGCGGAGAAACAAAGAGATAGAGCATTTCCGGAACTTTGTCGAGGACAGGGATGCTTTAGACGGAAGCCTCCCGGCTTAACGCTAGGCGCCCAGCGCAAATAATAGCCCCAACCCATTTAGATTATTGTGCTGCTTCCTTTGTTCGGTAGTAATATTGACTTAATTTTATTTAATATTGCATAGCTGCTGCAGAAAATATCAGGGGTGGGCATTTTCAGCTTATGCGCAAGACGGCTGTTATTATCGGCAACGGAAAACTGCATCGTGATCTATCCGAGATTGTGGATAGTGCGGAGTTCACGATGCGCTTCGACGAGCCTACGGCCTCGGCCGGCATGAGTGGGTCGCGCACGGACATCCTTGTGCTTGGAGCCGTTGGCGGAACGACGCAACGCGGGTCAGCCGCCCTATCTTTCCTTGAGAGCACTGCTTTCAAGGCTGCGGAGAAAATCGTGCTTGCCTGTCATCCCGAGAGTGTCCGCAAGCCTCGCCGCAGGTTGCGCTCCTTGTCGCCCCGCGAGCGGCGTGCGGGTGACTGGGTCAAACGCACGATTGAGCTCGTCGGGACCGCCGGCAAGGAAGTCCGCATCATGCCGCCGCAGTTTTACATTGACGGCTATGCGGAGCTCGGGGTTACCGGCTGCCGGATGCATCAGGCCTCTGTCAGCGCCGGATTCTTTGGTATCCGCTACGCACTTTCGACCCTGCCTGCCTGTGAATGGGAGGTGAAATTGTGCGGCTTCAGCTGGGAGGGAGCGACGCGCCATTCCTGGCCGGACGAGCGTCGCTGGGTCAGCGACAAGATCGCGAGCGGTCGAATCAGCATGCTTTTGTGAGGTTTGCCAATCCATCGCGAGACTACATCTCGAGATGTGTCTCTATATCGCGTCATATATCAGGGTTGAATAAAAGGCGATTTTCAGTTTTGGCTCAGTTTTGCCTAATCTCGCTTTCATTCACGGTTGCTAGAGCCTGCTTCCACAATATCGGGGTTATATTTAATGCAGAATCGCGAATTCAATCCGTCTTCAGCGATCCCGCTTGAAAGATCGCATATGGGATTCGGATTCGACAACGCTTCCAAGACTGGCGCGGGCGAGCCGGGCCAGCCTGTCATTCGCGCCTTCGTCGTCCACCTGGATCGTGCGCGTGATCGCATGCCGCAGGTCGAAAGGCTGATGGCGCAGCTTCAGGTCCCCTGCGAAATCGTTGAGGCAGTCGATGGACGGCGGCTGACCAAGGCCGAGATCGACCGGGTGTATCGCCGCCGGCTTCATAAGCCGACCTATCCCTTCGAATTGAGCACCGGCGAGATCGCCTGCTTCCTGTCGCACCGGAAAGCGTGGGCCACCATCGTCGAGCAGGATATTGATGCGGGTCTCATCTTCGAAGACGATGTGGAGGTTGATGATCTTTTCCCGGCGGCTTTTGCGGCTGCCAAGGCTTGCCTGACGGCCGGCGCTTTCATTCGCTTTCCTTTCCGCATGGGTAAGGAACAGGGGAGAAGCGTGCTGACGCAGGGCCGGACCACTGTCATCCGTCCGGTCCGCATCGGCCTTGGCATGGTGGCGCAGCTTGTAACTCGCGAGGCGGCCGTTCGTCTGCTGGAAGCGACCGAGGCCTTCGACCGTCCGGTCGATACGTTTGTGCAGATGAGTTGGCTGACCCATGTTTCGCCGCTTGCGGTTCTGCCCGGCGGCGTTCATGAAATCTCCTCGCAGCTCGGTGGCAGCACGATCAAGAGTAGCAGGACGCTGATGGAAAGGCTTTCCAGAGAGGTGCTGCGACCGCTATACCGTACAAGAATTGCACTGCGTTCGCGCCGATCCATCTGACCTTGAGACCATCAATTTGCCCGTTCCTATCCTCGCATATCATCAGATTGCGGTGCCGCCTTCGGGCCGGGCGCCGTTCAGAAGCATGGTCGTCCACCCCGACGCTTTCCGCAGTCAGATGAAATGGCTGAAAAGGCTCGGAATACAGGGGTTGTCGCTGCGCGAAGCGATGCCTTACGTCATGGGCGCGAAGACAGGTAAGGTCGCCGCCATCACCTTCGACGACAGCTACCTGAACGTCTATGAGAATGCCCTGCCGGTGCTGCAGGAGCACGGCTTCACCGCAACGAATTTCGTGGTCGCCAATCAGATCGGCGGCGGCAATGTCTGGGACGTGCCGCTTGGTGTCGGACCTGCTGCTTGCATGTCAGAGGAGCAGTTGCGCCACTGGAGCAGCTTGGGGCACGAGATCGGTTCGCATACGCTCGACCATGTCCACCTGCCGCATTTGGACGAAGGGGAAGCACGTCGCCAGATCTCCCAATCACGCGGTCTGCTGGAAGATATGCTCGCTGTCGAGGTTTCGTCGTTCTGCTTTCCCTATGGCGATGAAAAGCCGCTCGATCGAAAGCTGGTCCGCGAGGCTGGCTATAGCGCGGCGACCACGACGCAGCGTGGCAGGGCAAGGCCGCACGACGATCCGTTCGGCTTACCGAGGGCGACCGTGCGACGCAACGACACCTGGCTGCAATTCGTCAGGAAATGCGTGTCCGGCTAGTCGCCGGCCGCGCCTGCTTCCCTGTCGAACCCATCTTGCAGAGCGGCTGTGCCAGCCGCTCTGGACATCTCGGATCAGGGCGCGACTGTGAAGCTGTAGGTGCCGTTGGTCTTGTGGCCATCCGTCGAGAGCACGTGCCAGTCGACCGTGTATTTGCCGGGAGCGAGCTTATCGCTCACGGGAACCATCAGCGTCTTGTCACTGTCCATCAGCGACGAGGCGCCTGTTTTCACCGCCTTCTTGTCCGGGCCGGTAACGGTCGCGCCGCTGAATTTCAGGTTGAGGCTCTCGGTAAAGGTGAGGTCGAGTTCCGCTGGCGTCTGCTTCACGGCGCTATCGGCGGCAGGCGCCGAGGATTTGAGGTGGGCATGTGCAAAGGCCTGCCCTGCAAGTGCGAGGCTGGCGGTCAGTGTGGCGAGAAGCAGCGTCTTCATCCGGGGCATGTGGTTTTCCTTTTGGTTGTGGGTGCCGCAGGGGCTGCGGCCGGTTTGCTGGCAACTTATGTTGCCGGGGATTTGATGTGGGCGGCCGACGGCCGTTCATTTCAGAAGGTTGCGGATCTTTTGCAATGCGACGCCATTGTCTTCGCCATAGGCGATCAGGCCGCGAAGATTGCCGCTGGTGTCGACGAGCAGAACCGAGGCGGTGTGATCCATCGTGTAATCTCCGCCGGGAGAAGGCACCTTCTTGGCATAGATGCGCCAAGCCTTGACGGCCTTCTGCATTTCGGCGGGATCGCCGGTGATGCCAGTGATGCGATCCGTGAAGTTGCCGGTGTATTTGTGCATGACTTCAGCTGTGTCGCGTTCGGGGTTCACGGAAAAGAAATAGGCCTTCAGCCTGTCCGCCTCGGGACCGAGCGTCTTGAACCAGCCGGCCATCTCGAAGAGCGTCGTCGGGCACACATCGGGGCAATGGGTATAGCCGAAGTAGATCAGTGAAGGATGGCCCTTGAGCGTCTGTTCCGTGATCGGTTGACCGCGGTCGTCGATCAGGTTGAACGGCCCGCCCATCTGGTTCTCCGCTGCCGTTGCCGGCGGGATGAGGCTCCAGGTGAAATAGGCGATCAAGCCGCAGACGCCGAGCAGGAAGATCGTCAGGATCGCCGGGATGGACCATTCTCTGGTGAACATCGGCTTCTGACGTCTGTTGTGAAGGGAGATGCGGCTGGCGCTACGTCGTTCATTCAGCTGCGTTGGCATGGTCGCCTCCATTGTCGGCCTTCTTGGCAATCGCCGACCCGACGGCGAAGTCGACATCGATCGATCCGGCCTTTTCGAAGGTCAATCTCGCCCGGATCGTCTCGCCCTGCTTGAAGGGGTCGATGACATCCATGAACATGACATGGTAGCTGCCGGGCTTCAGCTGGACGCTCTTGCCAGCCGGGAGAGCCAAGCCGCTTTCGAGCTTGCGCATCACCATGACGTCCTTGTCCATTTTCATTTCATGGATCTCGACCTTGGCTGCTCTCGATGATGTTGCGGAGATCAATCGGTCGTCGGTCTTGCCGCTATTGGTGATGGTCATATAGCCCCCGCCGACCTCGGCGCCCGGCACCATGGCGCGGGCGTAGGGGTTGGCGATCTTGAGGCTTCCAAGCGTTATGTCGGCGGCGCAAGCCAGCCCCGGAGCAGCGACGCAGAGGCTGGCGGCAACGAAAGAGCTGATAAAATGGTTCATGATCGGTTTCCTCTGGAGATCTGGGTGCTGCGCGGCAGATGCTGCCGCGCCGCCTTTCATGAGAAGAACCGCTTCAGCGGCGGTACGAAACGAAGGATGGTCTGGTCGAGCAGCAGCATCACCACGATGGCGAAACCGGTCAGCGGAAAGGCCGCGCCGAAGACGATCGCGATCAGCCACAGGCCGATATAGACGGACCTCTGCGGTGGCATGGGCGGCACGCCGAGGCGGCCGGTCGGCCGGCGCTTCCACCACATCATGACGGCGGTGATGCAACTGAGGATGATGGCAAGGCAGGTCGCCAGCATCAGCAACTGGTTGAAGAGGCCCCATTCCTGTCCCTGATGGACGTTGATGCCCCATTCGATCGCCTTGCCGAGCGCCGGATATTGATCGAAGGAAATATCGACCAGCGGTTTGCCGGAGTACTGGTCGATATGAACGGTGCGCTCCTTGCCGAGATCACCGAAGTAATGGCTGGCGGTGTAGACGCCCGTCTCGTTGGTCGGGATTGCCAGATCTGCGCCGGCGATCATTCCCAATCCGTGCATGATGTTGACGGCTTCATTCAGGCCGATCGGCCGGGCCGATTGAACTGAAGCCGTGTTGGAAAGCGGAACGGGAGCGTTCTCGACGATCCAGCCGGCGCGGCTGACGACATCCTGTGTCACCTTCGTCGATTTCGGAACGTCGTCCCAGACCGCCGCCGGCGTTCCCAAGTCGTTTGCCGTCAGCCAGGCGTTGACATTGGCGCCCCAATAGCCGGACCAGGGCATGCCCGTGAATGCCAGGAAGAAAATGAGGATGCCGGCGATCGCGCCGGTCACGGCATGCAGATCGCGCCAGAAGACGCGGCGGGATGGAGTGCCGCGAACCGTCAGCACGCCGCCCGTCTGGCGCCGCGGCCACCAGAGATAGATGCCGGTCACAACAAGCATCAGGGCGAAGCCGCCGACGATTTCGATGATGCGGTTGGTCCAGGTGCCGAAATATTCGAGACTGTGGATGCGTTTGACGACCCAGCTGAACTCCTGCTTGGAGCCGACCGAGCCGAGCACCTCGCCATTGTGCGGATTGACGTAGACGAGCGTCGATTGGCCCGCCTTCGACACCGTTACCATGGCGGAGCGGTCTCCCGCGGCAGCCTCGCGATAGGATGTCGCTTTGGCGCCCGGCATTGCCGCCAGCGCCGCGTCGACGATCTTCTGCGGCGGGAGCGTGGAGCCGGTGTCGGCGACGATGTGGCGATGAGCATAGAAGGTGTCGGCGATCTGATCCTTGAAAAGATAGATGGACCCGGTGATCGCCAGATTGAGCAGGAAGGGAATGACAAGCAGACCGGCGAAGAAATGCCAGCGCCAGATCGCGCGATAGAGTGAGATATTGTCGGCTGCGACGGCACTCGGCTCGGTCGCGGTGAAGGCAGACATGGGGGACTCCCCGAAGAGGCGGCGGCGCGGAATGATCCAGTCTGAGAGAGGAATGCCTGTCTGCGGGGGAGACGCGACCGCTCCGGTCACTGCCCATGCCGATGTCACCTTAGGAGCCGCTATGAGCGCTCCATTAAGCTTTAAGACATCGGCGCGAGGGACACCTTACCCGCAGCCGGCACGATTGCTCTCGTGCATGGTCCGGCCGCCATTGACGACAAGCGTCACGACATGGGCCGGGACGCAGGGTTCAGGCAAAGCTTCGCAGGGTGGGAGGAGCGCGTGGGCCGCTATTGGGCGGATAAAGCTGGCGGTGGAATGCTTCGTTCTTGGCAACGACGACATCGTCACGGACAAAGGCGAGATGCTCGCAGATGTCCGTCGGCGGGGCAGGGAGCAGGGCGGCTGCGGAAATGCGGCATGCTTCGCATCCCGGCATATAGGCCTTGCTGTGCTCCTTGCCGCCAAGCGTCCTTTCGGTGACGCAGATGATCGGCAGTGTTCCATCCGGCAGGCGGTATTGAGCGAGTTCGAACGGGGTGGGTTCGGCTGCTGCCGAAACGGCGGGGCGGTGGGCAAAGCCGACGGACAGCAGAGCGACGGCGCATAGAATGCGCACCAGCCACTGCGTTGTCCCAAAGGTTCGCTTCCGCACGTTTGCCCCCATTATTGTCCAAAGCAACTACGACATTCGCAGCCGCATCTCAATGCGGCAATTTGGTATGCGCAGCCGCAGTGCCGTTTACATGGCGCGCGAAGGTCAGTTACAGATCGTCAGGCGCGTGTGCGAAAAGGAAATGGAATGCCCAGCGTATCCTGGAGGGGCGGCGAAGTTGACGTCGCCGTGATTGGCGCCGGCGCTGCCGGTGTCGGTGCTGCCCGGCGCCTGCAGTTGCTCCGGCCCGACCTTTCCATCGTGCTGCTCGAAGCTTCCGATCGTGTCGGTGGGCGGGCGCGAACGGTCCATCCCTTCGGTGCGAATGGCGCGGCACTCGATCTCGGCTGCGGCTGGCTGCACGGCGCGCGCGGCAATCCCTGGACGAAGATTACCGAAGAGATCGGCCTGACGGTCGATCGCACGCCAGCGCCTTGGAGCGACGGCGGACGGCAATTCGAACGCAACGACCCTGATATGAAGGCGGCCGCAAGCGCGGTGGCTGACTTTTTCGAGCGGGTCGACGCCTATGATGGAGCTGGCGACACCGATCTCTCGGCCATGTTGCCCGCGGACGAACCGTGGTGCGAAAGGATCTACGCCGTCGGCGCATTCATGACTGGTGCGGAATTACCCAAGTCTTCGGTCATCGATCTTGGCCGCTATGACCCCGGTCCCGGCCCGGACTGGCGCGTCCGTGAAGGCTACGGCACGCTTGTCGCCACATATGGTCTGCCGGTGCCGACCATTCTTGGCGTTGAGGTCAACCGGATCGACCATAGCGGCGCGGATCGTCTTGTCATTTCGACAAGCAAGGGTGAGCTTAAGGCAAGGGCGGTTGTTGTCTCCGTCTCCACCAATGTCCTTGCCGCAGAGCGGATCGCCTTCTGGCCGCCGCTGCCGGAGAAGATCGAGGCTGCTTCGCGTTTGCCTCTCGGGCTGGCCAACAAGCTTTTCATCCAGACCTCCGAGCCCGGCATGTTCCCCGAGGATACGCATGTCATGGGGTCGCGGCAGGATCGCCGTACAGGCGCCTATCAGCTGCGGCCGTTCGGCGCGCCTGTTATCGAGGCCTATTTCGCCGGGGATCTTGCGCTCGATCTCGAACGGCAAGGCAGAGAAGCAGCCTTTGACTTTTCGGTGGAACAGCTTAAGCGCGTCTTCGGTGGGGGTATCGGAGCGAAACTTTCGCCTCTCGTCGCGTCTGCCTGGGCGAGCGAGCCTTTTGTCGGCGGGTCCTATTCCTACGCTGTTCCCGGTGCCTCCGACCTGCGCGGCGTGTTGGCCGCGCCCCATAATGATCGCCTTTTCTTTGCCGGGGAAGCTTGTTCGCGGGCTCGATACTCGACGGCGCACGGTGCTTACGAGAGCGGCGCTCTGGCGGCGGAAGCGGTGGCGAGGGCGCTGTGATATGGGGCTGACGGAAGGCGTGACAGGCTGATGGGCGAAAAATAGCGATTCCGGTCGAAAATTTATCTAAAGCGCTCTTAAACTTGCGCGGCAACAGGCGTAAACGCAATCAAATACCACCCGATTTGGTTTAATTCTTCTTTCGGGAGATCGGCGGCCCAAGCCGCAACAAATGAAGCATTGGAGGAGCCATGAGTAACGGCGACGCACTTACGTTCGACATTCAGAAAAATTCGAGCCCCGCAACGGCCAGCGAGCGTGAAGCCCTGCTGCAGAACCCGGGCTTTGGCCGCGTATTCACCGATCACATGGTGACGATCCGCTATTCGCAGGATCGCGGCTGGCATGGCGCCAAGATCGAGGCGCGCAAGGCGCTGGCTCTCGATCCGGCGACCGTGGTGCTCCACTATGCGCAGGAAATCTTCGAAGGCATGAAGGCCTACCACCTGCCTGACGGCGGGGCAGCGCTCTTCCGCCCGACCGCCAACGCGCAGCGCTTCCACAATTCGGCCGAGCGTCTGGCCATGCCGCCGCTGCCGGAAAAGGTCTTCGTCGAATCCGTCCGCGAACTGGTCAAGATCGATCGCGAGTGGATCCCGACCGCCGAGGGGGCATCGCTCTATCTTCGCCCGTTCATGATCGGTTCGGAATCCGCGCTCGGCACCCGGCCGGCCACGGACTACCTTTTCTGCGTCATAGCTTCGCCGGTTGCCTCTTATTTCAAGGGCGGCGCATCGGCTGTCACGCTCTGGGTTTCGGAGAATTATACCCGCGCGGCTCCCGGCGGCACCGGTGCAGCCAAGTGCGGCGGCAACTATGCTGCAAGCCTTTCCGCGCTCGCCGAAGGCCAGCGTGAAGGCTGCGATCAGGTCGTGTTCCTCGATGCCGTCGAAAAGCGCTGGATCGAAGAGCTTGGCGGCATGAACATCTTCTTCGTTTTCGACGACGGCTCGCTGCAGACGCCGCCGCTGACGGGCACCATCCTGCCGGGCATCACTCGCGACTCGCTGATCAAGCTCGGACGCGACATGGGCCTCACGGTTCGCGAAGAGCCCTATTCGATCGAGCAGTGGCAGGCCGATGCTCAGAGTGGGCGCCTGCGCGAATCCTTCGCCTGCGGTACTGCGGCAGTCGTTACGCCGATCGGCAAGGTGAAGGGCCGCAAGCACAATTTCACGATCGGCGATGGCAATGCCGGGGCTACAACGCTCCGTCTGAAGGCCGCGCTGACCGATATCCAGTTCGGCCGTGCGCCGGACAAGAACGAGTGGCTGGACCGCCTGTTCTAAGCGGAAAGTCCTTGATCCGCGTCAGTTTGACCGGAGCTCGATAGACATCCGGCGGGAACTCAAAAGGGGTCCTCCCGCCGGGCGCTGACATCTGAGATCGCATAGTTACCCGAAAACCATCGGAGTTGTTGTGATGACCAACGTCAGTGAACGTCCCGGCGGCGAGCCGGGCGAGGAGATCGGCTTTGTCGGTCTCGGCGTCATGGGCCAGCCTATGGCCCTCAATCTTGCAAGAGCGGGCACGAAGCTCGTCGTTTGGAACCGGTCGCCGGAAGCGACGAACCCGTTGCGCGAGGCTGGCGCCAGGGTCGCGGGAAGCGTCGAGGAAGTATTCGAGCGCGCCCGTATCGTCATCCTGATGCTTGTCAACGAAACGGTGCTGGACGCCGTTTTGCAGCGCGGAGAGCCGGGTTTCGCGAATCTGGTTGCCGGGCATATCGTGGTCTCGATGGGATCCAACCCGCCCGAATACTCACGCGGACTTGCTGCCGATATTCTTGCTGCCGGTGGTCGCTATGTCGAAGCGCCGGTTTCGGGCTCCAGGAAGCCAGCCGAGACGGCGCAGCTCGTCGCATTGCTGGGTGGTGATGCCGAGACGGTCGAAGAGGTCAGGCTGCTGCTTGTGCCGATGTGCCGCGAAACGATCCTGTGCGGTCCGGTCGGCAATGCGCTGCTGATGAAGCTGGCGGTCAATCTCTATCTCTGCACGATGCTGGCCGGGCTTGCCGAGGCGTCGCATTTTGCCGAGCGGAACGGGCTCGATCTTTCGACTTTCCAGGCCGCTATCGGCTCCGGGCCTATGGCCAGCGATCTGACCCGCGTGAAAATTCCGAAGCTTGTCGCTCGGGATTTTTCAGTGCAGGCGGCGACTGCCGACGCATTCAACAGCACAAATCTGATCGCGCAGGCCGCCCTAACCGCCGGGACGGCATCGCCGCTGCTCGACCTGTGCCGGACGCTTTACGGAGAAAGCGTCGAACTCGGCAATGGCCGGCTCGACATGATATCGGTGGTTGCGGCGATCGAGGCACGCACCGTGGCGCTTGGTCGCTCCTGACGCGGGTGAACGCGTTGCGGAATCTGTAACCTATTATAAATGCTCGTTTTTCGTAGTTTTCGGACAGAGAGGTGCCTTGCCCATATCCTGAAATTGCTTTGGCAAACCGGCGGGCAGCGCCTATGTTGAGTTGAGATTCAAACAGACATTCCTGAAAGGAACATGGACATGTCTGCCCTTACGGACAGTGATCTTTTTCAAAAACTTGGTTTGAAGCATCCCTTGATCGTCGCGCCGATGGCGGGCGGTCCTTCCTCGGTCGATCTCGTGGCGGCCGCTTCGGCTGCGGGTGCGCTCGGCGCCATGGGAGGCGCCTATTCCAACGCCGCCGCGATCGAGACGTTTGCAGCCCAGGTGCGCCAGCGAACCGACAAGCCATTTTCGATCAATCTGTTTATTCCGCACTCGATCCCCGAAGTCGCTGCAGATCGGGTCGAGCGCGCTATCGAGGCGACCGCCGGATATCGCCAGGAGTTGGAGTTGCCATCACCGGAACTTAGCCCTCCTTACGAAGAGGATTTCGGCCCGCAATTCGAGGCGGTGCTGCGCCTCAAGCCGGCATGTTTCAGCTTCGTCTTCGGCTTATTGTCTGCCGATCATGTGCGCGAGGCAAAGAAGGCGGGCATTCCGCTGATTGGCACGGCGACCACGCTTGAGGAGGCGAGGGCGCTCGAGGACAGCGGCGTGGATGCGGTGACGCTGCAGGGCTTCGAAACGGGCGGGCATCGCGGCATTTTCGGTGCCAAGGCCGCCGACCCGGAGATCGGCATTCGTGACCTTCTGGCGCAATGTGCAGGCACTATCCGCGTGCCCCTGATTGCGGCCGGCGGCCTTATGACCGCAGAGGACATACGGGCTGCGCTGAAGGCTGGCGCGCGAGCGGTGCAGATGGGGACGGCGTTCCTCGCCTGTACTGAAGCCGGGACATCGGCACCCTATCGCAAGAAGCTTCTCGAAACATCGGAGCGCAGGACGCGGACGACACGCGCCTTCTCCGGCCGCTTCGCCCGCGGCATCGAAAACCGGTTCATGGACGAAATGGACCGAAAGCCGGAAGGGATTCTTCCCTTTCCCGCGCAGAACAAGTTCACGCGTGACATGCGCGGCGCTTCGACCGCACAGGGATCGCCGGACTTTCTGTCTCTCTGGTCGGGAACCGGCAAGGGCAAGCTCTGGCAGGGCAAGGCTGCCGACCTGATCGAGCGCCTTTTTGCATAGAGCAATTCCAGGAAAAGTGCGCAGCGGCTTTCTGTCCGGAATCGCGTAACAACAAAGGGATAGAGCGTTGTCGCGTTTCGAGGAAAGGCGGAGAGGTTCTGGCGACGCTTTGTCTCTCTCGTGAGGGCAAAAAGAAAGGAGCCGGCAAGCCGGCTCCCGATCATCTCGCAAGGCTGTCGAAGGCCTGCGATTATTCCATGCCGAGGGCGGCCATGTAGGTCTGCAGGATAGATTCTTCTTCCAGGCGCTCATTCGCGTCCTTCTTGCGAAGGCGGATGATCGTGCGGATCGCCTTGGTGTCGTAGCCGCGGCCCTTGGCTTCGCCCATGACGTCCTTGATGTCGGAGGCGATCGCGGCCTTTTCTTCTTCCAGGCGCTCGATACGCTCGATGAATTGGCGCAGTTCGGCTGCCGCTACGTTCTCGACGCTATTCTCTTCCATGCACTTCTCCTAAAGGGTCCTAGAGGGTCGCTCGAAGCCGGTTGCAAATGGGATCGGTGGCTCAACCGATGCTACACTTCGCTTCAGGGCCTGCGCGGTATTTCGAATTCGATCGGGCAGTTGACGTGCCGCGAATGGCGCGCAAGGTCAAGCCGGATTGGTGAAGGGAGCGTTAATCTTTCGGCTTGTTCTGCTCGAAAGCGGCTTTTTGCACAGGCGAGGCCTCTTTCTGATGCTGGTTCTTCCATTCCTCGTAGGGCATGCCGTAGATCATCTCGCGCGACTCGTCCTTGCTGACGGGCAGACCTGCCTCTTCGGCTGCTTCGCGGTACCAATTGGACAGGCAGTTGCGGCAGAAGCCGGCGAGATTCATCAGGTCGATGTTCTGGACGTCGCGGCGTTCGCGCAAGTGCGCGACGAGGCGACGGAACGCGGCGGCTTCAAGCTCGGTCTCTTGTTCTCTGGTAAGTGCGGTCATCTCTGTTCTCCTCGGTTCGCTCGCCGCCTCATGCCTCGTAAGGACCGGTGCGCGAAGGATAGCGTTTGTATTCGTGCAGGGCTGGATCGGCATTGATCTGTGCGAAGATCGGTGCCAGCCGGTCGGCCCATTCGGTAACCCCAGCCTCGTCGCCGATCAGATCCTGGCGGACCTCCAGCAGCGCATGCGGAATGCCTTTCATCATGCAATGGCGGAACATGGTGTCGTTGCGCAAGGCGCCGTCGTAAGGCTCGTTGTCGCCAATAACGAGATCGGTATCGGCGCCAAGCTTTGCAAGAAGCGGGACTACGGCACGCTCGTCGCTATCCCAAAGAACGGCTGCGTGCCAGGGACGCGGCACGCTCTTCCATGCCGGGGTGAAAGAATGCATCGAGAATATCAGGGGTGCTTTGCCCGTCGCCTCGGCCACTGCGGAAATCGTCTCGTCGACCGCCTTGTGATAGGGTCTGTGGAAGGCCTCTATACGGTAGTTCCACTCTTCATCCGTGATCGGGTGGTTGCCTGATATGATCGCTCCGTCGGAGATCTTCATGATCAGCGTCGGGTCGTCCTCGCCGCGGTTCGGATCGATCAACAGGCGGGAAAAGCCACCGAGCACGCCCGGCACGCCCAATCGCTCGCAGAGATGGCGGCATAGGCTTTCTATGCCGATGTCATAGGCGATATGACGGGAAAAAGCGGCCTCCGGCAATCCCAGGCGGCCGTAACGCTCGGGCAGATGCCGCATGGCGTGATCCCCGAGAATGACCATGCCTTTGTCACGATTGCCCGATATGATTTCGAATGATGCGAAGTTGGTCATGCGGATTGTCGATTATTAAAATTTTCAACTCTTTGTTTGATTGCATGCGCGGATGGAAGGTGCAAGGTTTGCAACGTCCGTTGGATGGCGAGCGGCGCATGGTGCCGTCACCATCCCGTGAAGAAAATATAATCGATTAGAGTTGCGTTGACATTCATCGGATGGCAGCGCAAGAAGACGCAACAACGAATAACCGGGAGCCAA
Source organism: Martinezella lusitana (assembly GCF_014207095.1). GTDB lineage: Bacteria > Pseudomonadota > Alphaproteobacteria > Rhizobiales > Rhizobiaceae > Rhizobium > Rhizobium lusitanum_B. Next base: position 216,079 of record NZ_JACHBG010000002.1, read on the forward strand.
TTGGAAGCCGTGTCCAGCCAAGTCGCGCCACGTTTCGTTAAGCGGTCAGGTCCGCTAGCCCGAATCGCCTTCCTCATTCTCGCTGTAGCAGCGCCGTTCTTTTTCATGCCGAATGCGGCTCGCGCCGATTTCCGAACTTGCAACGGAACACAGAACCTCGTTGGCGTGGCAATCGGCTATAGGGCCAAGGAAGGCTGGGTAACGGAAGGCTGGTGGCAGATTCCGGCCAATACCTGCGCGACCCTGATCGAAGGGCCTCTCCAATCCCGCTATTATTATCTCTACGCAGAAGATGCGGCTCGTGGCGGCCGCTGGACCGGCGATGTCGAAATGTGCGTGGCGGAAAACGAATTCAAGATCCCAGGCGTGAAGGACTGCTACGCGCGCGGCTACCAGAAGATGGGATTCAAGGAATACGACACGGGGCGTCAGGCGAGCTGGATGGTTCAGCTCTCCGATACCCCGGGCAGCCAGGAAAGCCAGAATTGATGAAACGCAACAGAAAAGTCAAAATCCTCGCAACGCTCGGTCCGGCATCCTCCTCCGAAGAGATGATCCAGAAGCTTCATGAGGCCGGGGCGGACCTGTTCCGCATCAACATGAGCCATGCCAGCCATGATGTGATGCGCACGCTGATCCAGCGCATTCGCGCCGTCGAGAGCCGCTGTGGCCGTCCGATCGGTATTCTCGCCGACTTGCAGGGTCCTAAGCTGCGCGTCGGCAAGTTTGCCGACACCAAAGTCGACCTGAAGCCCGGCCAGACTTTCACGCTCGACAATCAGGATATCCCCGGCGACAACACGCGTGTCTATCTGCCGCATCCGGAAATTCTGGAATCGGTGCAGCCCGGCCATCGCCTGCTGATCGATGACGGCAAGCTGGCGCTGCGTGCCGAGAAGTGCGACGGCAAGAGCATCGTGACCACGGTCATTTCCGGCACGAAGATCTCCGACCGCAAGGGCGTCAGCCTGCCCGACACGCTACTCGGCGTCGGCGCACTGACCGAGAAAGACCGCATCGACCTCGATGCTGTTCTCGCCACCAATGAAGTCGACTGGGTCGCGCTCTCCTTCATCCAACGCCCGGAAGACCTCACGGAAGTCCGTAAGATCTCGCATGGTCGCGTCGGTCTGATGTCGAAGATCGAAAAGCCGCAGGCTGTCGAACGCATCGAGGAAATCATTGAACTTTCCGACGCGCTAATGGTCGCGCGTGGTGACCTTGGCGTTGAAATGCCGCTGGAGTCCGTTCCCGGTATTCAGAAGCAGCTGATCCGCGCTTGCCGCCGTTCCGGCAAGCCGGTGGTCGTCGCCACGCAGATGCTGGAATCGATGATCTCCGCGCCGGTCCCGACCCGCGCCGAAGTGTCCGACGTTGCAACGGCCGTCTTCGAAGGCGCCGATGCCGTTATGCTCTCGGCCGAATCCGCTTCCGGCGACTATCCGGTCGAAGCCGTTTCGATGATGGCGTCCATCGCCGGTACCATCGAGCGCGAGCCGCATTATCCCGGCATCATCTATGCCCAGCGCGCTTTGCCTGAGGCAACCGGTGCCGACGCGATTTCGCTTGCCGCCCGTCAGATCGCCGAGACACTGAAGCTCGCCGCGATCGTTTGCTACACCTCGTCCGGCACGACGGGCATGCGCGCCTCGCGCGAGCGTCCGCAGGTTCCGATCCTGGCGCTGTCGCCGATCATCCAGACGGCTCGCCGTCTTTCCGTGGTATGGGGGCTGCACTGCGTGGTCACGCACGATGCGACGGACCTCGACGATATGGTCAACAATGCTTGCCGCATCGTCGCCGACGAAGGTTTCGGCAAGCCGGGCGACCGCATCATCATTTCGGCCGGTGTGCCGCTCGGCACGCCGGGCGCGACCAACATGTTGCGCATCGCCTATATTGGTTCCGACGGCCAGTCGGGCGTCTGATTGCCGACATAAGATACTGGCTATGGCCTGAAATATGCGGAACCCGCCTTCTAAAGAGGGCGGGTTTTTTCTTGGAGGGGAAGCTGATCGCGTCGTTGCCAACGTGCGCGCACTTATCCCGCGTCTGGGCGGCTCAATCGCGAATCTTCGTCGCCGACGAACTCGAGAAGATCGCCCGGTTGGCAATCCAGCGCTTTGCAGATCGCCTCCAGGGTCTCGAAGCGGATGCCCTTCACCTTGCCGGATTTCAACAACGAGATATTGGCTTCCGTGATGCCCACCTCAGCGGCCAATTCCTTTGAACGCATCTTTCGGCGCGCTAGCATGACATCGAGATTGACGAGGATCGCCATGAAAGCATTTCCATGAGAATGCACGGCGGCTTCGCATCCAGAGTGCACAAAAACAAAGAGATAGAGCTTTTCGCCACGCGAAGAAAAGCGAAAACTCTTTAGACGAAATTCGCATTCTCATCGGCGATGCGGGCCGCTTCCCGCAAGGTCCAGCCGATGGCGACGAGAAGCCCTCCGACAATCGCCCACAGAATATCGTCAAGGCTTACGGTCAGGGCCGCAAGTCTCTGTCCGGGAGGATTGCCGAGCGTGATGAGAACGCTGGCCGCCATCCGCCAGAACGGCAAAAGAAGGCCCTTGGCGATCAGGATCATGCCGATACGCCATACCCGCGCTGCGGCGATATCGGTGATGGCATGACCGGCGATAAAGCCAGTGAAGACCACGCGCGCCTGCAGCAGGAGATAGACGAGCAGGGCAGCCGGCGGCGCGGACAGGGCCAGTCCCATGAGTTGAGTGGCCAATGTGACCGTTACGGGGGAACCGGCGATGCCGAGATAAGGCGCCAGCATGGTCTGAACGGTGCTCTTATCGACCCATATCCAGATCATGGCCGCGACCGTGAAGACCATGCCCGCAACGGTCGATCCGGACATGATGCGTGCCCAGCGCCGGCGGCGATCCGTCACCCGTGCCGGTGGGTGATCGATGATATGCGTCATGAGAACGCTCCAATTGACTCGATATTTAATTTCTGTATTACGATAATTAATGATCGTCAATGAGGAATTCTTATGCCGATATCCCTCGTTATTCTGCGCGTCTTCATGCTGCTTGCCTTGCTCGCATTGGGTGGCTGCCTGAGCACGCCGCTTTCCAGCCTGCCGAAGCTCGCCCGGCTCGATTTCCTCACCATGGATTTTGCCGAGGTCAGGGCCGGGCTGCGTCAACCTTCCGCGCTGGCCTTGCGGCCGGGTGATTTCGTGATGACCGTGAAGACGAAGACCGACGGCAGCAGCGATGAAACCGTCGACAGGTTCGTCCTTCTTGAAACGACCGAGCCGGCAGAGCTGCAATCTCTGGCCACGGAGGTCAAATCTGGGTTTGCGCTGAGTGCCTGGCGGGTCGCGCCGACGGATGTGCCGCGGCTGGCAGCGATCCAGGAACGCACACGCGCTTCACTTCAGCATGGGCCGCGCGTGCGCGGCAGCATCGAGATTACCGTGACCGGCGGCTGTACGCGCGAGACCATCCCCGCGGGACCTTTGGCCGTGTCGACCTATCTCAAGCCCGCTCGTGGCGAAGGCTTCATCACCTTGAGCGCCAATGCCGACCTCAGGGGGATGATTGCAGCTAAGGGGCAGCAGGTCTCTCTTCCGCGTTGCTGAGGCGCGCGGGGAGGGGCGGTTAGGTCTGTCGAGAGGCGATGGAGGGTATCGAAACGTGACACGCAGGAAACCATGCCGGTACTTGCTAACCGTCGCACCACATGCAACCTTCCTTGCTCAAAGAGGAGGGACATCATGCATCTGACCACGCTGCTCGCCTTTGCCGCCGTTTCCTTCATCGGTATCGCAACGCCCGGACCGACCGTGCTTCTGGCGCTGACGAATGGTTCGCGTTTCGGGGTCAGACGCGCCTTGCCGGGCATGATCGGTGCTGTTCTTTCCGATGCGGTTCTGATCAGTGCCGTCACCATTGGTCTTGGTGCTCTGCTCGCCGCCTCCGAGTTCTGGTTCTCGGCTCTGAAATGGGTGGGGGCGGCCTATCTTGCCTTTCTCGGCATCATGATGCTGCGCTCAAAGGGGGGTATCGACGGCGCCTTGCGGGCGAGCGCAACGCAGCCGAAGGGAACGGCATTTTCCATTGGCCTGAAGAGCTTCATGGTCGCCGTCACCAACCCGAAGGGCTATCTTTTCTTCTCGGCTTTCCTGCCACAGTTTATCGACCCCTCGGCGCCGCAGCTGCAGCAATACATCATTCTGGGCGCCATCTTCGCTACGCTCGATTTCACCATCATGTTAGCCTACGCCGTTTTCGGCTCGCAGGCGGTAAGGGTGCTGAAATCGGAAGGGGCGAAATGGCTCGAGCGCGCCTGTGGCGGCGCGCTGCTGGCTCTTGCCGGATCGCTGGCGCTCTATCGTCGCGCCACCAACTGAGGTCTAGTGGCGGTTCAGAGCCGCTTCAAAGACATCTTGATCGACATTGCCGCCCGAGGTGATGGCGATCGCTGTATCGCCGCCGATATCCTTGCCGTGGAACAGCGCTGCCGCCAGCGCGACGGCGCCGCCCGGTTCCACAACAATCTTCAAGCGAGTGAAGGCAAGTGCCATGGCTTTTTGCACTTCCTCATCTGTCACGACGAGGCCGGGGCCGCAAAGACGCTTCAGGATCGGGTAGGTGATGTTGCCCGGCTGCGGTGTGATGATCGCATCGCAGATCGAGCCTTGCAGCGCAGCATTGCGTTCGATCTTGCCCGAGGCGAGCGAGCGGGCGGTATCGTCGAAGTCCTGTGGTTCGCAGGGATGCACCTTGAAGCGAGGAGCGCGGGATTCGAGCGCCAGCGCGATGCCCGAGGTCAAGCCGCCACCACCGCAGGGGACGAGGACGCTTGCCGCCTCGATGCCTTCCTCGGCAGCCTGTTCGGCGATTTCGAGTCCGGTCGTTCCCTGGCCGGCGATGACCTGCGGCTCGTCGAAGGGCTTGATGAGCGTCAAGCCGCGCTCCTTGGAAATGCGTGCGCCGATCTCGTCGCGATCTTCCTTGACGCGGTCATAGAGCACCACTTCTGCACCGAAGGCGCGGGTATTGGCGATCTTCAGCTTCGGAGCGTCCGTCGGCATGATGATGACGGCGGGGACGCCATGCAGCTTTGCCGCCAGTGCCACGCCTTGAGCGTGATTGCCGGACGAGAAGGCGATCACCCCCCTGGCGCGTACGGTTGGCTCCAGCGCCGAGACCGCCGACCAGCCGCCGCGAAACTTGAAGGAACCGGAGTGTTGCAGGCACTCGGCTTTCACGAACAGGCGGCGGCCGGCAATCTCGTCGAGAAAGGGAGAGGAGAGGAGCGGCGTGCGCCGGGCCCGACCGCCGAGGCGAGTGCGGGCGGCTTCGATCATTGCAATATCGACCATGGAGGGATCACTCTTCTGCTTCAGAAAGACTTTCCATCCATAAAGCGCGCACCTCTCCTTTAAAACAATGAGATTGTCTCCGTGACACTTCAGGCGACGCCGGGCAGTGAGAGATGCCCGACATTGTATGTCTGCAGGCCGGATCTTGCCGCATCCTTCGATGGTTCAGCCAACAGGCGGAAGCGCACCAGGGTCCAGTGCGTCGGCTCGAAGGCGACCACCGATGCCAGCGCTTCGCCATCGGATATGGCCTGCGCTGCCGCCTCAGTCTCGTTTGCGCGGAGTTCGGCGAGTGATGTTGCGGCATCGATCCCGATCACCTCGCGCGTGGCAAATTTGGTGCTTCGAATATCCTTTGACGTATCTGCGTGCCAGGCGATCCAGGTATTGATCTGGGGGCGGCCGAAGTTCTCGCTCAAGGCAAGGAAGCCGGGACCGCAGACGAAATCGCTCAGGCCTTCTTCCTGCTGCCAGACGTAGAAGGGAGAATAGAAGTTCTGCCGGCTCTCCGTCACCGCATCACCCTTTCTCGCCGTCAGGTAAGCCTTGAACTTCAAGCCGGGGAGATTGTCGAGCAGCGGGCCTTTCTCGCGGATGCGGCGATCGATGATCGCCATGTCGTAATCCGCGGGAAGGGCGAAGTTATATTGCATGGCGATCATTGGTCATTCCTCCAGCCAGGTTACGGCGCTTCCATCCTGTACCGCCTGGATGCTGATATAGGAAAAGGGATGTTCCGGTGCCGCACCGTGCCGATGGCGTTCATTCGGTGCGAAGCTGATGCAATCGCCGGCGCGCAACTCTTCTGCCGGGCCGCCGAAGCGTTCGGCAAGGCCGACGCCGGACAGAACATAGAGGATCTGCCCATGCGGATGCGTATGCCAGCGCGTCATGATGCCGGGTTCGAGGTCGCAGCGCATGGCGGTCAAGCCGCCATTCTCACTGCTTTCCACCAGCGATTCGACCAGGAAGGAGGCTGTCGCAATCCCCTCGGGCGATTGCCGCATATTCGTGCCGGCACGATGAATGGCGGGCGACTGGATAGATGTGGCCTGTGACATGGCTCTCAAACCTGTTCGATCATCTGGGCGCGGCCATCGGCGAAAGACCAATCCTCGCGCGTCGCGGTCGTGATGGTGATCATGATGTCCTCGGCGCGGACGCCAGGCGCATCGGCAAGAAGCTCGGCAACGCGGCGATAGAAGGCCTTCTTGGTTTCGGTGCTGCGCGGCTTGCCAATCGTGACGTCGAAGAAAACGTAATCGTCCGAACGCGGTTTGCTGGAGAGATAGGTCCGATCGAAGATAAGTTCATGCGGCTCCAGTTGATGGATCGACTGGAAGCGATCGGTCGGCGGCGTATCGAAGGCCTCGACCAGGGCGCGATGAAAATTGTCCGACAGTGCCTTGAGATATTCCGGCGATTTGCCGCGCAGAAGGGTGATACGGGTGAATGGCATGGAATTGCTCCTGTTTCCGTGTCTCTTGACGATCATAGAATGCCAGTAGATAATCGTCCCGAAAATCAGATAATTCTGGATTTATAGTCCCAAAAATATGGATGATTATCCATGCGGAAGATTATCTTCGATCTCGATGTGCTGCGCAGCTTCGTCACCGGCATGGATCTCGGCAGCTACGCCAAGGCGGCTGACCGCCTGGGTCGTTCGACCTCTGCCATCAGTGCGCAGCTCAAGAAGCTTGAGGAGCAGGCGGGTACGCCCATCTTCCGCAAGGCGGGCCGGGGGCTGGCGCTGACGGACGCAGGCGAGACCATGCTCGGCTATGCCCGGCGGCTGCTGGATCTGAATGACGAGGCTGCCACGGCGCTGCATGGAACCGAGCTTGAGGGCTGGGTGCGGCTGGGATTGCAGGAGGATTTCGGTGAAACCCTGCTGCCTGAGGTGCTTGGGCGGTTTGCCCGCGCGCATCCGAAGGTGCGTATCGAGGCGCGCGTTGTGCGTAATGTCGAGCTGGTCGAGCGGGTCACGTCTGGCAAACTTGACTTAGCGCTTGCTTGGAGTGACGGCTTTCGCACCGCTCATACGGATCGCGTTGCCGAAGTGCCGCTCTGCTGGGTCGGCCCCGCGAACGGCGACATGCAATGGCACGCCGACGGCGGCGAGGCCATGCCGCTCGCCTCGCTCGAGGCGCCATGCCTGCTGCGGAATATTGCGACGAAAACGCTCGACCGCGCCGGCATCGGCTGGCGGATATCCTTCGTCAGCCCGAGCCTTGGAGGTCTGTGGGCAGCGACGGCGGCCGGCCTCGGACTTGCGCTGCGCACGCCGCTCGGTCTGCCGCAGAAGGTTCGGCAAATGACGCCCGGCGAGGCCGGCCTGCCGGCTTTGCCAAAGCTCGATCTCGTGCTGCATCGCGCCGAGGCCGAGGCGAGCCCTGCGACGGAGCGTCTGGCATCAATCATCCTGCAGTCGGTGCGGCAAACCGTCGAGATGGTACCGCAGAGCCGGATTTTCGAGGATGCACCCGGCTACGATGTCGTTACGACCTGAGATACTTCATTGGCCTGCGACGCTTCCCCGGTGAGGCTGGTGATGCGGATTTCCGCCTGCGCGGCAAGCATCTGCAGATCGCGCGGCTGGCCGGCCAGCCGTTCTAAGGCGGCAATCGCGACATCGGTCGTCACATAGTCGGGCTTGTGGCCGAGATTGCGGATGGTGACGAGCTCGGCGCCGGCAATATCGCGCGCAAGCCCGCGCGAATGCAGCTCCTCCAGTACGATGTCGTCGCTATCGCCGGTGATGATGACGGTGGGTGCCTTGATCTCGTTGTAGCGCGGCGCATGGGTGGAGACATAGGCAAGGAGATTGACCACGTCGGTGGCATTGTTGCGGAAGGTATGAGGCCGCAGCACCAGCTCCGGCGCCGTCTTCATGATGTAGTCCGCCGGCCGCGCGTTGGGGTGAAAGATGCTGAGCGTACCGGTCTCGACCCTGCGCAGACCGATCGGCATGACGACGAGATGCGTGAAAAGCCAGCCCAAGATGGGCATCGCGGCGAGCGTATAGTACCAGTCGACGCCGCCGGGCCAGGGATGCGTGGCTGGTGCGAGGAACAACAGTCCTTCGGTCCTGTCCGGATGTCGCATGCCGAATGCGGCGGCGATGGCGCCGCCGAACGAGTGGCCGATGATGATGGCGCTCTTGATGCCGCGCTTGTCGATCAATCTTGCGATGGCATCGGCCTGACCCGAGGGAAATGCATTTTCCGCCGGCCCGCGCTCGGAATAGCCATGGCCGGGGCGATCGATGAAGAGCATTTCAGCGCGACCGCTCAAGGGGCCGGCAAAGGCAGCGAGCTGGTCGCGCAGATTGCCGCTTGCGCCGTGGATGAAGACGAGGGCAGGGAGGTCGGCCGATGCCGGACGCGGCAGATGCACCGCATTGAGGCGATAGCCACCGATGTCGGTTAACTCGCCGATGTTGGGATAGGTTTGCTCGATCTCGCGCGTCTTGTATGCGGAAAAGCCCGCAGCGAAGACAACAAACGTAATGACAGCAGTGAGCAGAGAATCGATCATCGCGGCACGGATCAGATATCGTAAGCCACTAATCTAGTGCATTATCGCGGCTTTTCACCCCTTGGGACGCAGTTTCCGCGACGAGCGATAGCTGCGCTTGCGGCCTCGCTTCAGGTGCGGCTGCCGGCAATTTTCTCCGAAAGCTTGCTTACCTCTTCTTGCGCCGCGCGATTCGCCGGATAGATCTCGAGGAAACGCTCCCAGGTCTTCAGTGCAAGCGCGTCATTGCCGCGTTCCGTCAGAAGCGCCGCCATGCCGGCAATCGCACCAAAATGGCGCGGCTCGATCCGCAGGACCTGGTTGATGTCTTCCATCGACTTGCGGTAGTCGCCGATGGCGAAGTTGAGTGTCGCGCGCCTGTTCCAGCCTTCGGCATAATTAGGCCTCAGCGAGATCACCTGATCCAGATAGTCCATCGCGGCGGCGTTGCGCTTGTCCAGAATGGCCTTATCGGCCCATTGCATCAGGAGATTGACCGTAGCGCTGCCGGAATCGCTGAGTTCGGCATTGATCTGATCTGCAATCAGGCTTGCCTGATCGGGATCGCGCTGACGCTTCAGTGAGGTGAAGAGATTGTCGAGCCGTTGCTTGGGCGAGAGACTGCCGGAGGCATCGCTAGGATCCTTCCGTTCGGCGACATTGCTCGAATCGTCAGCCGTCGCCGTTTGCGGCGTTGCTAAACTCAAGGCAAGCAGAATCGGAAGAGCAAAATAGGGCAAAGCTAAAACGCGCATGGCGGGCATAGTAGCCCGCCAGTGTCGAAGATCAAAAACAAATTTGATGCGATCAACTAAAACTGTGCGCTCGATCCGAGGGATCAGAGCCACGCGCTATATCAGCCCTGACGAGCCTTGTAGCGCGGGTTCAGCTTGTTGATGATGTAAATGCGGCCCTTGCGGCGAACGAGACGGTTGTCACGGTGGCGCGCCTTGAGCGACTTGAGCGAATTCTTGATCTTCATTTTTCTGATCCGCGATGTTCGAGGGGGAATGTCACATTCGCCCGTGTCTTTAACAATCAAAAGCGCGCTCGGGGCGCGCTCTTTAGGGTGGGGAGCAAATACCCTGTCGCCCGTGCCCTGTCAACCATGTCAGGGGCTTTTTCCCGCCGCTCTTAGCGGAGAAGCTGTGTAACATGGCCCATTTTACGGCCGGGCCGGGCTTCGCTCTTGCCGTAAAGGTGCACCAAGGTATCGTCAAGGCTCAGCCATTCCGGCAGGGCCAGAATGTCGTCGCCGATCAGATTCGTCATGACACAGGCCGAATGGCGCTGTGGATTTCCGAGCGGCAAGCCGGCGACGGCACGGATATGCTGCTCGAATTGCGAGATGACGCAGGCGGCCTCCGTCCAGTGACCGGAATTGTGCACGCGCGGTGCCATTTCATTGGCGATCAGGCTTCCGTCGGAAAGGGCGAAAAACTCGATGCCGATCACGCCGACATAGCCGAGTGCCGTCAATATCCTGTCGGCGGCCTCGCGTGCGGCGACGGCTGTCTGTTCGGAAATGCCGGCGGGCAGGGTCGATGTATGGAGGATACCGTCACGGTGGACGTTCTCGGCGGGATCGTAGCAGGCAACCGCCCCATCGAAACCGCGGGCGGCAATGATGGAAATCTCGCGATCGAAGGAGACGAAGCTTTCAAGGATAAGGGGTACGCCGCCCAGCGCCGCATAGCCGCCTTCGGGGCTGTCGGCGGTGGAGCGATAGACGCGCTGGCCCTTGCCGTCATAACCGAGACGGCGAGTCTTCAGCACGCCCTGACCACCGAAATCGGCAAGGGCGGCTTCAAGATCGGCCTGGCTGTCGATGGCATGGAAGCGTGCGGTCGGAATGCCGCAACCGTTGATGAAGCGCTTCTCGGTCAGCCGGTCCTGCGCCATCTCGAGTGCTTTTGGCGGCGGATAGACGTCCACATCCGCCGCGAGCTTCTCGGCAGCATGGACCGGAACGTTCTCGAACTCATATGTCACGACATCGCAGCGCCGTGCCAGTTCGGCAAGTGCTGCCGGATCGTCATAGGCGGCGACGATCTGCTCGCTGGCAACGTGCGCTGCCGGACAATCCACCTGCGGTTCGAGGATGAGGGTGCGAAAATTCAGGCGTGCAGCCGCCATGGCCAGCATGCGGCCGAGCTGGCCGCCGCCGATGATGCCGATCGTTTTTTCGGTCATAGGTCGTCCATTGGATATTCGGCAACGGCGGCGCTCTGTCGCGCGCGCCATTCGTCGAGCCGCTCGGCGATCTCTTCGTCGCCAAGCGCCAGGACCGCGGCGGCGAGAAGGGCGGCATTCACCGCCCCGGCCTTGCCGATCGCCAGCGTTCCGACGGGGATACCGGCCGGCATCTGCACGATGGAGAGGAGGCTATCCTGCCCGGAGAGCGCGCGGGACTGCACCGGCACGCCGAAAACAGGCAGCGGCGTCATGGAGGCGGCCATGCCGGGAAGATGGGCCGCGCCACCGGCGCCGGCAATGATGACCTTGAAGCCTTCATCCCTTGCGCCCTTGGCGAAACTCACCAGCCTGTCGGGCGTGCGATGCGCTGAAATGATGCGCGCATCATAGGTGATCTCCAGGGCTTCAAGAGTGTCTGCGGCATTTTTCATGGTTTCCCAGTCGGACTGGCTTCCCATGATGATGGCGACAGGCGGTCTTTCGGTCATCATCGTCGCGTTATGCTCCTCAGGCTATGATGTCGGGAATAATCTGGTCTTCCAGCTTGGAAAGCTTGTCCTTGATGACGAGCTTCTTCTTCTTCATGCGCTGGATGCGAAGGGCCTCGCAGCCCGTCTGGATCATGGCATTGATTGCGGCATCATAATCCTCGTGTTCCTGGCGCAGCCGCGCCACGATCAGCCTGATTTCCGCCTGTTCCTGATCGGCCATGTTCATTTCCCCAGCATATCGCGGAATCGCATGTCTTCCGCCTCTTAAATCCCGCAAGCTCCTATCATCAAATGGCGGTAACGGGAAGTTATCCTTCATCACGAATTTGCCGCCTATAGGCCACGTTTTCGCCTTCGACAAGGGCTCGATATTATGGCACAGTGGGAGGGTTGACACCTAGGGCCTTGGCGAATGGATGGTCAGGGCCCCCAAAGAGGAAGGAAGGGTCATATGACTGTTCAAGCTCATCTTGAATCGCTCGAAAAGAAACATGTCGCTCTGGAGGAGGAGCTACATCTGGCACTGACGTCTCCCTCTATCAATGATACCACAATAGCTGACATCAAGCGCAGGAAATTGCGCGTCAAAGACGAAATCCAGCGTCTTCGTTCGTCGGTGCACTGACGCAAAGCGTCAGAAGATCAAAATCATCGATCTTGGCGGGTAGGCCAGCGGATCGAGAGGTTCCGGAATAGCCGTCAGGATCGAAAACTATCGCCGCCTAGAGCGAGTGCGCCGACGTTACAGTGTCAGGGTGGGTCGGCGCAGCTTTCCTTAGATATGCCGCGCGAAAGTGTCTGACTACATTGCGATAGAGACCGTGCAGAGCAAAAACCTCATGCGCAGGCGGCGCCTTAGGCCCAGAATTGATCCAGCCATAAATTGAGTTTATCGAAGCCGCGGCTGTTGACGGCATATATGCGTTTCGTGCCTTCATTGGTCACGGAAACGAGATTGCTATCGAGCAATGCCTTGAGATGCTGCGACACGGCAGGGCGGCTGATCGGCAGGCCTTGCGCCAGCTCATTGACCGTTTTGGGTGAGCGTCGCAGCTCCTCCAGCAAGTAGCGCCGGTTCGGGTCCGCGATGGCTGCGAAGGGATCCATGGTCGACATGAGGAAAGGCTACGTCAAACGCTAGGGTGCGGCAAGTTAATTGTGCGCTGCACGATAGATTGTGTTGCAAGGAGCGATTGCGGGCGCGTTATTCGCGCTGGATACCGGCTCCGCGAGGCCAGTTTCGGCGGCTGCCCCTTGTCAGAGCGGACTAACGGATTTACTCACGATTGTCGAACCGGTGCATCGTCCCTGACGGTAAGCCCGAAACCATGGAAGCTCGCATGACCGTGCCCGAAGATCGTTGCCGCCTCGTTCTCATCGTTCCCGATATCGCCGATATGGAGGAACAGGCAAAGATTGTTGCCGATGCTCTTAGGGGCGGCGATGTCGCCTCGGTCATCATTCCCCAGTATGGGCTGGATGACGGGACCTTCCAGAAGCATGCCGAAAGGCTCGTGCCGGTGGTGCAGGCCGCGGGTGCCGCGGCGCTGATATCAGGCGATACCCGCGTGGCCGGCCGCGCCAAGGCCGACGGTTTGCACATTACAGGCAATGTCGCGGAGCTTGCCGAGGCGGTGGAAAAATTCACGCCGAAGCTGATCGTCGGCGGTGGCAACGCCACCGAAAGGCACAGCGCTCTCGAGGTCGGGGAGCTTCGTCCGGACTATATCTTCTTCGGCAAGCTGGACGGCGATATCAAGCCGGAAGCGCATCCGAAGAATGTGGCGCTCGGCGAATGGTGGGCTTCGATGATCGAGATCCCCTGCATCGTCATGGGTGGCACGGATCCGAAATCGGCGCTGGACGTTGCCTTGAGCGGCGCCGAGTTCGTCGCCTTGCGCGCAGCGGTTTTTGCCGAACCGGCGAATGCGCCTGCTATCGTTGCGGAAGTGAATGCGCTTCTCGACGAAAAAGCGCCACGGTTTGAGGATTGATAGCGATTCATGTCGCCGAAGCCACGATTCCGCCATCGATCCTTTCTCGCCCTGCTTGCAGCCGGGCTTGTGACATTTCCGCTACTGGCCGTGGCACAGTCGGGAACCGGCGGCGATACGTCGCTGCCGGGCGTGACGACGCCGGCGGAAAAGGGTGCGCGACCTGACGACAACGCACAGCCCGATGATTCCTCTGCTGCTGCGGACAAGGATGTGCCGCAATCAAACCAGAGCATCGTCACGCGGCCGCTGAATGCCGATGTCAACACCTTCAAGACTGAAAAGATCCAGCCGAGCGCAGAGCCCAAGGCCGATAGCAACATCAAGCCATCGGCCGGCGTGGGCGTGTTCGAGCGCATGGGCGCGAAGTTGCCCGACCTGCCTCCGGAAAAACCTTACGCCGGCAAGGTGGATGATGCCTATGGCGCCTTCCAGCGCGGCTATTACCTGACCGCCTTTCAACGTGCCTTGCCGCGGGCGCAGCTTGGCGATCCAGCTGCGCAAACTCTGATTGCCGAGCTGATGACGCAGGGTCTGGGTGTCAAACGCGACACCAAGGATGCTGCCTTCTGGTATAGCAAGGCGGCCGAGGGCGGCGATGCCACGGCCATGTTCAAATACGCGCTGGTCCTGATGGAAGGGCGCGACGTCCCCCGCGATCAGAAGAAGGCGGATCAGTGGATGCGGAAGGCGGCCGACGCCGGCCAGGCTTCCGCCGAATTCAACGTGGCGCAGATGATTACTGCGGAAAAGCCCGGGTTGAAGGGGCTGCAGGTGGCGCTCCCCTATTATGAGAAGTCCGCCGAGCAGGGCATTGCCGATGCGCAATATGCCGTCTCGCAGCTCTATCTCAATCTCCCGGATCTGCCGCCGGAGAAGAAGGCGCGTGCCCGCGAGTGGTTGTCGCGCGCCGCCAACGCCGGTTTCGATACTGCTCAGCTCGACATGGGCATCTGGCTGATCAACGGTACGGGCGGCAATCAGGATCTCGAAAACGGCTTCAACTGGATGCGGGTTGCCGCCTATCGCGGCAATGTCGTCGCGCAGAACAAGCTCGCGCACCTCTATATCAATGCCATCGGCACGAAGCAGGATCCTGTGGCAGCAGCGACCTGGTACGTCATTTCCCGTCGCGCCGGCCTCAGGGATCCGGAGCTTGAGGATTTCTATCAGGGCATCGAAGACTATCAGCAGAAGGCGGCCATCGAAGCCGCCAACAAATACCGCCGCGCACGGTAACAATCGCCCTCAATGCGGTCTAATTGTGCGCTCCGTTGCGGCAGTTTGCGCCCGCAACTGCCTCACCACTTGAAATTCCCCCGATTTTATGGTCTTGAGGCCGCCAATCTTTTATTTGCGCTGACGCTGCCGCTCCGCCGGGGCCCCGATTTCGGGTCCGGTCAGCACCTTCTGCATTATCCAAGGAAACCCGATGGCCCGTTCTGCTCTTCTCAATGTCATGGTTCAGGCTGCCCTCAAGGCAGGCAAGTCGCTCAGCCGCGATTTCGGCGAAGTGCAGAACCTGCAGGTTTCGGTGAAGGGACCGGGCGATTTCGTCAGCCAGGCCGACCTCAAGGCACAGAAGATCATCCGCGACGAGTTGATGAAGGCACGCCCGACCTATGGTTTCCTCGGCGAAGAGGGCGATGAGATCAAGGGTACGGACGGCGCTCACCGCTGGATCGTCGATCCCCTCGACGGCACCACCAACTTCCTGCACGGCATTCCGTTGTTTGCGGTTTCCGTCGCTCTGGAGCGCAACGGCGAAATCGTGGCAGGCGTTACTTTCAATCCGGCGACGGATGAACTCTACACGTCGGAGCGCGGCGGTGGTGCATTCCTCAACGACCGTCGTCTGCGCGTTGCCTCGCGCCGGGTGCTTTCCGACAGCGTCATCGGCTGCGGCATCCCGAATCTTGGCCGCGGCAGCCACGGCAAGTTCCTTGTCGAGTTGCGTCACGCCATGGGCGAAGCCGCCGGCATACGCAGCCTCGGTTCCGCGGCGCTCGATCTCGCCTATGTGGCGGCTGGCCGTTTCGACGGCTTCTGGGAAACCGGCCTGTCCCCCTGGGATGTGGCAGCAGGCATTCTGTTCGTGCGCGAAGCAGGCGGATTCGTCTCGGATTTCGATGGCGGCACCGACATGCTCAACACCGGCGAGATCATTTGCGGCAACGAACATATCCAGAAGGCGCTTGCCGAGGTCGTCAAGCGGCCGATCCCGACGAAGTAAGTTACTGCCCGACCGTTCTTTCCGTCATGAAACAGTCTGTTGCCAACGGGCTGTTTTGTGCTTTCCGTCTCTTCAATTCGGCACAATGTTGCTCTAGTCTCCGCTGCGGAAAATGCGGCGGCGGAGCGTATGATGGAAAATGTGAAACTGTCGGATCTGGGATCGACCGACAACGTATCGGGAAACTACACCTACAAGCTCTCAAGCCCGATGGCCTTCTTCTGGACGATGATCCTTTTCCTGGTCATCGTCGGTTTCATCGTGGCCATCCTGTTCCGCCAGGCTCAGGTCGCCTTCCTGCACAATCCCGGTCTCAACGGCTTGATCGTCGGGGTTCTCGTCGTCGGCATTCTGCTGGTTTTCAATCACGTGCTGATGCTGAGGCCCGAGGTTCGCTGGTTCAATCATTTCCGCGCCGTCGGCAATGCGGACAAGGTCGGCCGCAATCCGCGGCTGCTGGCGCCGATGCGCGCGCTGCTCGGCAATCGCCGCGCGATGCAGCTCTCGACTGCGACGCTGCGCTCCATTCTCGACTCGATCGCCACGCGCCTCGACGAATCGCGCGATACCTCGCGCTATCTCATCGGCCTGCTCGTTTTCCTCGGCCTGCTCGGTACCTTCTGGGGCCTGATCGGCACGATCGGCTCGATCAATGACGTTATCCAGGGCCTCGATGCCGGTACCGGCAACAGCGGCGATATTCTGAGCGCCCTGAAATCCGGCCTTTCTGGTCCGCTCGTCGGCATGGGCACGGCCTTCTCGTCGTCGCTGCTCGGCCTTTCCGGCTCGCTGATCCTCGGCTTCCTTGACCTGCAGGCGGGGCGTGCGCAGAACCGCTTCTATACCGAGCTTGAAAACTGGCTTTCCTCGGTCACGGATGTCGGCTCCGATATCGCTCCCGTCATCGAAAATGCAGCTGGCTCCTCCTCGGAGGATATGCGGGCGCTGTCGGACTACCTGCGCAAGATCGCCGACGAGGGCGGCGGTCAGCGGTCGGTAACCGCGATGGCGAACCTTGCTGAAGGCATTCAGGGACTGGTCAAGAACATGCGCAACGAGCAACAGATGTTGCGAGACTGGATCGAGGCTCAGCAGGAAGAGGCGAAATCGATGCGGCGCACGCTCGACCGGCTTGCCGATCGCATCAGCCATGTCGAGAAGACCGGGAGCAAGTAACCCATGGCGCTCGCTCGCAACCGACGTCACCAGAGATCCGTCGACTATTGGCCAGGCTTCGTCGATGCGCTGTCGACGCTGCTCATGGCCATCATGTTCCTGCTGACCGTCTTCGTCGTCGGCCAGTTCATTCTTAGCCGCGAAATTTCTGGTCGCGACGAGGTGCTCAATCGCCTCAACAGCCGTATCAATGATCTTGTCGAACAGCTGGCGTTGGAGAAGAATGGCAAGCAGGATCTTGAAGATACGGTTGCCAACCTGCAGGCCTCGCTGTCCTCAGCGGAAAGCGAGCGTTCGCGTCTGCAGGCGTTGCTTGCGGCTGGCTCCGGTAGCAGTCAGGCCGCCGAGACGAAAGTCGGCACGCTTACGCAGCAGCTTGACGACCAGAAGCAGGCAAGCGCGCGTGCGCTCAGCCAGGTAGATCTTCTCAACCAGCAGATTGCCGCGCTGCGCAGCCAGATCGCTGCCGTCGAAGCCGCACTTCAAGCCTCCGAAGCCAAGGATCAGTCATCCCAGGTGAAGATCGCCGACCTCGGGCGGCGGCTGAATGTGGCGCTGGCGCAGCGCGTGCAGGAGCTGAACCGCTATCGCTCGGACTTCTTTGGCCGGTTGCGTGAGATTCTTTCGGACCGCGACAATATCCGTATCGTCGGTGACCGCTTCGTCTTCCAGTCCGAAGTGTTGTTCCCGTCGGGTGCCGCCGATCTCAATCCGGCTGGCCAGGCGGAGATGGCCAAGCTCGCGGCTGCCTTGATCGATCTCGCCAAGGAGATTCCACCTGAGATCAACTGGGTGCTGCGCGTCGATGGCCATACCGACAATGTGCCTCTGTCCGGCAGTGGTCGCTATGCGGATAACTGGGCGCTGTCTTCGGCGCGTGCAATCGCCGTCGTCAAGTTCCTGATTTTGCAGGGTGTGCCATCCGACAGGCTCGTTGCCGCCGGCTTTGGTGAGTTCCAGCCAATCGCTCCCGGTGATACGCCGGAAGCGCGCGCCACCAACCGCCGCATCGAACTGAAGCTGACCGAGAAGTAATCGGTCAGCTTCAGTATATGTGCTCAGCAGGGTCAGGAGACGCGATTGCAGGGCTCCGCTGCGATTGCGACGATTTCACAAATCCATCGCCGAGAAAAGAAAACGGCCGGCGCGTCGAACAACGGCCGGCCGATCTTTATGGGAAGCTTTGACGCGAAGTCTTAGGCGGTAGCGGTCGTCTGGTCTTCGAGAGCCGCGCCAGGAGCGTGAGCCTTGATGGATTCGATGGCATGGAGAGCCGAGGCCTTCGCCTTGTAGCCTTCGGATCCGAACATGATTTCTCCGTTCGAGGCCCTGAAGCGGAAGCGAAACTCGCCGGCTTTGTCCTTGTAGACTTCAAATTTATACATTGGTTCTCGTCTCCTAGAATCGCGTCAGCGTGGGATAACGCTGAAAATCTAGCTCAACTTCAAAGTTATTTCTACATGGTTGTATGTGGCTCGATTTGACCCGGTTTGCGTTACTTCGCAATCAACATGCGTTCTTCGATCGCAGCGTCGAATTGCAGGCGCGCAAGCTTCGCATAGATGCCGCCATGGCGGATGAGGCTCTGATGCGTGCCTTCCTCGACGATACGGCCCTGATCCAGCACGAGAATGCGGTCTGCCTTGAGCACGGTTGCAAGCCGATGGGCGATGACAAGGGTGGTGCGCGCTTCCATCAGGCTTTCGAGAGCCTTCTGAACGAGTGTTTCACTCTCCGCATCGAGGGCGGACGTCGCTTCGTCGAGCAGCAGAATAGGTGCGTTTTTCAAAATGGCGCGGGCAATGGCGATACGCTGGCGCTGGCCGCCGGAAAGCGTCACGCCACGCTCGCCCACCTGTGTGTCGTATCCCTGCTCCAGGCGCGAGATGAACTCATCCGCTTGTGCTGCGGCGGCGGCGGCTCGCACCTCGTCTCGGGATGCACCCGGACGGCCGAAGGCGATGTTGTCGTGGATCGAAGTGGCGAAGATCGTCGTATCCTGCGGCACGATGGCAATGCGTTCGCGCAATGCCTCGGGCAAGACGCTGCTGATAACGACGCCATCGACGGAGACGCTGCCCTGCTGCGGATCATAGAAGCGCAGAAGCAGCGAAAAGATGGTGCTCTTGCCGGCACCGGAGGCGCCGACGATTGCGACCGTCTCGCCCGGCTTAACCGAGAAGGAAAGTCCGTGTAGTGCCGATCTGCCGGGCCGAGACGGATAGAAGAAATGCACGTCCGAGAAATCTACCCGGCCTTCCGGCTGTGGCAGAGGCACCGGATTGGCAGGCGCTGCGATCGGGGATACCTCGGCAAGTAGTTCACCGAGGCGGTCGGCCGCACCGGCTGCTTGTGAGAGCTCTCCCCAGACTTCCGACAGCGAGCCGAGCGAAGAGCCGGCGATGACGGAATAGAGGAGGAACTGGCCGAGCGTTCCCGCCGACATCGTGCCCGCAAGCACGTTCTGCGCGCCGACCCAGAGAACCGCCACGATACTGCCGAAGACCATGGTAATGGCGAAGCCCGTCAACAACGAGCGCGATGTGATGGCAGCGCGCGCCGCCTGATAGGCATTCTCGACGGCGGCGCCATAATGTCTGGAGGCTGCATCCTCGCCATTATAGGCCTGTATCGTGCGGCTGGCGGCGATGGTTTCGTTGGCATAGGAGGACGCGTTGGCCAGCGTGTCCTGCGCGGCGCGGGAGCGCTTGCGCACGGAGCGGCCGAAGCTCACCAGCGGCAAGACGATGACGGGAATTGCGATCAGCACGATGCTCGACAGCTTCGGGCTCGTAACGATCATCATCCCGACCGCTCCGAGGCAGAGGATGAGATTGCGCAGCGCCACCGAAGCCGTTGCGCCGACCGCGGACTTGATCTGCGTCGTATCGGCCGTGAGGCGCGAGACGATCTCGCCCGACTGGTTGACGTCGAAGAAGGAGGGGGACAGCCGTGTCACGTGATCGAAGACCTCGCGACGGATGTCGGAAACGATGCGCTCGCCGATCGAGATGACGAAGTAGTAGCGCAGCGCACTCGCGGCAGCCAAGATCAGAGCCATGATCATGATGGCGATGAAGTAGCTGTCGATGAGGCCGCGGTCGGCCTGATCGAAGCCGTGATCAATCATGCGCCGCACGGCGATCGGCAAGGCAAGGGATGTGACGGCAGCGGCGACGAGGGCAACGATCGCTCCGGCGACCATGCCCCGATAGCGCTTGAGATAAGGTGCCAGTCGTCCAAGGGGCCGGATTGATCTGTTTCTCTTTTCTTCTGCCTGACCAATTTCCGACAAGTCGTCTCCAATCCCCATATCAGCAAGGGCCTTGACGTTTTCGCCCCTTGTTATCCCTGCCGCCTTCATGTATAGGCACGCCATCTTAATTGGAAGCCGTGGCCTAACCGGACTGCGGCTTCATTTATTCAATCGGTTCGGTTGCCGCAATGCCTTGCGACAAATGGACCCTGCCATGACAGGAAGATTGTTATGAAGGCAAGCATTCATCCCGACTACCACACCATCAAGGTAGTAATGACCGACGGCACCGAATACGAAACCCGCTCGACCTGGGGTTCCGAAGGCGCTGTCATGAACCTCGAAATCGACAGCAAGTCCCATCCGGCATGGACGGGCGGCAACCAGCAGATGCTCGACCGCGCTGGCCGCGTTTCGAAGTTCAACAAGCGCTTCGGCGGTCTCGGCATCTAATCGCCAAGCGATCTGGTGTTTTGAAAAGAAGCCCGGTTTTGCCGGGCTTTTTTGTTGCGTGAATTGGCCGAAGTCCGAGGCTCGTTGAGCGTGGGGCAGCTTTCGCTCTGCGCTGCCCCACAGGCATTGCCGCAGCAGTCTCAGCGTATCCGCTGCAGATAGTCGGCGCGGTTGAACGGGTTGGCGCCGGCGCGCTGACGAAGCGGCGGCGTGCCGCCGATCGGGGCGTAGTGGTCGAAAGAATGATCCATCGCGCCCGCTCCGCTTGTCAGTCCTGGAAGCTGCTTCTGGATACCCTGGATCAGCGCCGAAGCGACCGTACCCTCGAGCCGGGCTGTGCCGGCCGTAATGACCGATTCCCTGGTCGATGCGCCTGATTTTGCCAGCAGCGCGAGTATTCCGGTCAGCGCTGCCGTCGGCACCTCGAGCTGAAAGCGATCGATCGGTTCGCATACGACTACTTGTGCCGATGTCAAGGCCGCTGCAAGCACCAGTGGCGTCAACCTGCGAAAGTCGACGGCGGTGGTCGCTGGAGAGCTTTGGCGGGCTGCCGTCATGGCGACATGGCAATCGACGACCTGCCAGCCGAAGATGCCCTCCTTTAGTGTTTCGAAGACCGTCTCCTCGACCGCGCGATAGAAGCTTGCCGGCATCTGGCCCATTTCCACATCGAATGCGAAACTGTTTCCTGCTCCAGCGGGCCTTGGTTCAACACGCAGGCCGACGGTCGCGAGAAAGGGATTGGGTTCCTTGAATATGATCTCAATCGCGTTAGCGCTGCCGATCGGGCGTTCGGCATGGATGATCGTGCTTTCCTCGAAGAGTGCGTCCAGCCCGAAGTCATTGGCCAGGGTTGCCTGGATGACTTCCTTTTGCACCTCGCCGTAGAGCGAGACGAATATCTCCGTCGCGTCCTCGTTCGTGCGCAGATTGATGAGGGGATCCTGATCGGACAGCTGCGTGAGCGCCAGCCACAACGCCGCATTGTCAGCGGCGCGCGACGGGCGGACCCTGGTTTCCAATGTCGGCGGCGAGAAATGGAGACGATTGTGCGAAGAGCCTTCGCCACCGATCGCATCGCCGATGCGGGCGCCGCTCAACCCGCTGATTTTCGCAATATGCCCGGCGCCAACCTGCGTGGCTTTTTCGACCCTGCCTTCGGTGAATAGCTGGATGGCGCTTACCTTTGCAGGGCCTTTGGGCAGATCGAGATGATCGCGAACCGAAATGGTGCCCGACGTCAGGCACAGATAGGCGAGTTTTTCGCCGCCCCATCCACGCTCGATCTTGAAGATCCTGCCGCTGACAGGCCCGTCGGGGTCCGGCTGCCGGCTTGGCAGCAGAGTGCCGATGGCAGAGATCAGAGCTGAAACGCCGGCGCCGCTCATTGCCACGCCGGCATAGGCGGGATGTACCAGTCCGCCGGTAACCTGGCTCGCAACGTCCTTTTCGAGCCTGTCGGTGGTCAGTCGCTCGGGCGTCAGGATGTAGTCGTCCATGATTGCTTCGTCGCCCGCTGCCAGAATTTCGCAGACAGCAGTCAGATGTGGCTCCTGTCCGATATCTGCAGCCACGACTTCGGCGAGCTTGCTGCCGGCATTGCGGATGGTCGACATCGCGATCGGGCGTGCCGATAGCTGGCTTGAAATCTCCTCAAGGATTTCTTCATAGCGGGCGCCAAGGCGGTCGACCTTGTTGATGAAGAACAGGAAGGGGACGCCGAGCTGCCGCAGCGCGCGGACCAGCACGCGGGTCTGCGGCTGCACCCCTTCGACGGCCGAGACCACGACGATTGCCGCATCCAGCAACTGCAGCACGCGCTCGACCTCGGCGATGAAGTCGGGATGGCCGGGCGTATCGATGAGGTTTACGATCAGGTCATCGATCGTAAACGAGACTACCGCGGCGGCAATGGTAATGCCGCGCTGCCGCTCGAGTTCGAGACTATCGGTTTGTGTATTGCCGCCATCGACGCTGCCGAGCTTGTCGATGACGCCAACGTCAAAAAGGAGTCGTTCCGTAAGGCTAGTTTTGCCTGCATCTACGTGGGCCAATATGCCCAAATTCAAAGTGCGCATGTTCCATCAACTTCTCAGAATTTCGGATTTGATTTTCGTGAGAAGTGAGTCGGCGCATTGGGACCTCCAGGGACATTTGATATCGGCTGGCGCAACTCCCGAAGGTTGAGAGAACGCGCGGAGACACTCTTACCGCTGCTTTGTGAAATTCGTCAAGTCTGCCCACGGCTGCTGGTTTTTGCCATGGCATATCGACAAGACAAAACCGGCCGCGCGAGGCGCAGCCGGTTGAAATTCATCAGCAATGTGGTGATCGGCTCAGTTGTTGCCGAAGGCCGTCTGCAAGAGGCTTAGCTGCGCCTTGACGCTGTTCTGGTTGTCCGGAACGATTGCGGGCTCTGTCGGGCGGTAGATCTCGCGGTCGAGCAGGGCGACGCGGTTCTGCAGGCGAAGCGAGCGCTCCACGAGGTCGCGGAAGGATTCCGGCAGGTCGTTCCAGCCGGGAGCGGTGCGATCGACGTTGAAGCCGTCGAGGCGAACCTTGTTCTTTTCCGCCAGTACTTGATCGCGGGACATTTCGCCGTTGTTGACGGCGCGCTGCAGCAGCAGCCACGAGGCCATCTGCATGAGGCGGGTCGTCAGACGCATGGATTCTGCGGCGTACAGCACAGATGCCATGCGCGGCAGCACCTTGGAAGCGGCGCGGCCCTGGCCGTCGAGATAGCCGGCGGTTTCTTCAACCAGCGACATGCCTTCCGAGTACAGCGCCCTGAACTGTGCCGACGATGCCGCGTGGCCAGCAAAGCTGATCGTGTTCAACCCAAGTTCTGACATCGAATAAATCCCTGCTTCACGCAACACTTTTGTTCAGGAAAAGCCGGTCAAGTCCCTAAGAGCTTTCGGCATCCGCTTTTATGACTTTAAGATGGTGGTTTTAACTGAAATTCGCAAGGCGATTCTTAAGAAAGGGTTAATCTCCACAGTTTCGTCGGGAAAGACGATACATGGCAAAAAAGAAGAGCCGCAAAAGCGGCTCTCAAGGTAAAACAGGGAGAAAAATCAGACCAATTCGCCAAGTGAAGGAACCGTCTGAGTCCAGAGCGAATCTGGATGGTCATAGTAATATGTCGTAAAGCTTAATATTCTGTTGAGCATGTCTTAATCTTGAGCTTGCAAGCCAAGGTTCCGTTGGTCGTGCTCCTAGAACCGGAAGAGGCCTTCCGCCGCCTTTCGGCCGGATGCCTTGGTGGCGACCTCTTCTTCCAGCCTGGTGATTTCGCTCTTCAGCAAAGCAATGCGATTGTTCAACTCGTCGACCGAAAGCAGCGACAGGTCGCTGCCGATCTCATGCGCGGAAGGCTTCTGCGGGCGATCGTCGTCGAATATGCTCATTTCGGCGCCTCCTTTTTCTGCAAAGGGTTCAGGTGCCGTAATTTATAGAAATATCGTCCTTTTTTGAAGTGTCGCTTCGCGCGAGTGCCATGCTCTCCGGCGTGATCATCTGCGCATTGGCCGACGGCATGGTCGTATAGGCATCGCGATCGCCCGCGGGCTTTGCGGCGCGGCGGCGGCTGCGGAAGATCGAATAGGACGTGATCAGCACGTGCGCGACGGCTGTCAGGAAGAAAAGCGAGTAGGGGCCGACGGAGGACATGACCGGGCCGCCGATGGTCGGGCCGATGATCGTGCCGATGCCATAGAGCAGCAGCAGGCCGCCGGAAACCTTGACGAAATCCTCCGGTGCCGCGAAGTCGTTCGCATGAGCGACGGCGATCGGGTAGAGCGTATTGGCGAAGGCGCCGTAGATCACCACCATGCTGATGAGGAAGTAGGGGCTGCCGGGCTTCAGCAGGAATAGCAGGAGGCCGTCCAGAGCCGCGACGGCGGCCATGCCGGCGAGCACGTAGCGGCGGTCGATACGATCCGAAAGGCGGCCCGCCGGCAGCTGCATCACGGCGCCGGCAAAGATGGTCATGCTCATCATCAGCGCGATATCGCTCTGGGACAGGCCGGCATTAGCTCCGAAGACCGCGCCGAGCGTACCATAAGCGCCGTTGGCGATACCGACCAGCAGTATGCCGAGCGAGGCGACCGGAGAATTGCGGTAGAGCGCCTTGAGATCGAGGCTGACGGCTTTCAGCGGCTGCGGGGAGGCGGCGGTCGACAGTGTGGTGGGCAGCATGGCGACGCAATAGCAGATGCCGCACATCATGAAGAGAATGGGTGTGTGGATATCTGCGAAGGGCACCATCATCTGGCCGGCGACCGCGCCGATCAGGGTGATGCCGATATAGAGCGAGAAGATCGCGCCGCGGCTCTCGTTGGTGGCGCGCTCATTCAGCCAGCTCTCGATGATCATAGAAGTGCCGGCCGTGCAGAAGCCGGTCACGGCGCGCAGCGCCACCCACCAAATCGGGTCGACGATGATGCCGGTCAACAGCGCTATGATGGCGATGACGGAGATGAAGCCCGAAAAGGCACGGACATGGCCGATGCGCCTGACCAGCTTCGGGGCTGTGAGGCAGCCGAGCACGAAACCGGTAGCCCAGGTCGTGCCAAGCAGGCCGAGCGTCGTCGTCGCATAGCCTTCGGCCGTGCCGCGCACAGGCAGCAGCAGGCTATGAAGGCCATTTCCGGTGAATAGGAAGAGCGTACCGAACAGCAGGGCCAATACCGGCAAAATGTTTCTTTTCATGCTCCTCACCTTCATGCGGCTCCGCTTCAGGAGCCGATAAGACAGGATCCCGCCCTGCCTGTATTCGCTATTGATTGTGTCCCGGATTGCCGCTATCGGCCTGTAGAAACAGTCTGTTGGCGCGGAAAAATGTCCGTCCTATGACGATTAGAGCATGTTCGCAAAAACTGTGCAGCGGTTTTTGGTCGCGGCTGTTCTCACTCTTGCGCAAACGGGGAAAAATAGCGTGACAAAAGCCATCGCGGTGGTGCTGTTGCTCGCGATGGCGGTGCAACTGATCAAGCCCTTGGGGCTGCCGGGCCTCAGACGCCGGGCCGATTTTTGGAAGATCGCGATCATCGCCTTCGGCATCTGGACGATCGCACTGGTCATCAACGAGACGTTTTGAGGCGTTTCGGGCCGATATTCGGCGCTTTAACCGGTCCAGCCTTCCTCTTCAGAGCAAGATCTCGCCGCGCATGACGTGTACGCTGCTGCCGGTCAGAAAGACTTCGTTTACTACGCCAGCGGTTTTCCCGACTTCGACGCCGATCACGCTGCGTCTTCCCATCTCCACGCCCTGCTCGATGGTGATTTTTAGCTCCGCATCCTGCTGCGGCAGGAGCGAGGCCAGATAGGCGCCGATGGCGGCGGAGGCGCTGCCGGTTGCAGGGTCTTCCATCACATTGTCCAGAGGAGCGAACATGCGGGCGCGGATATGCCAGGGATTTTCTGCCGAACGCACATAGAGAAAGAGCGAAAAGCCGGTCTTGTCTTCCTTGTGTCGCGCGGCGGCTTCGGCAAAGACGGCGGCATTCGGTTTTGCTTTGGCCAGCGCTTCGAGACTGTCCAGTTCCGCAAAGGCGAATGGAAGACCGACGGAGGCGAATGTCGGAGCATGGGACGACCGGCGGATCGACTGCGGATCGATCTGTACGCAGCGCGCAATCAGATCGTCGGCAATCGCCTCGCCGAGCGTGAGTTTTGCCGGAGCGCGTATGCGGGCGCCGGTGACTTGCGCGTCCTCGCGCAGCACCGTCACTTCGACCAGGCCGGCATCCTCTTCGAAGGTCAGCCGGTCGCCGGCGGGCTTTCCGAAGATTTCCCGCTGCTGGCCGAGGACGAAAGCGGTGCCGACATTGGGATGACCGGCAAAAGGGATCTCTGCAGTTGGCGTGAAGATGCGAATCCGCGCCGTATGATCGGGATTGTCAGGCGGCAGCACGAAGGTCGTTTCCGAGTAGTTGAACTCGGTCGCAATCTTCTGCATCGCGTCGCTGCTGAGCCCGCGGGCATCGGGGATGACCGCCAGCGGATTGCCGACGAAACGTTCGGAGGTGAAGACGTCGACGGTGACGTAGGCGACGGTATTCATGGCGATCTCCGGAGCTTTCGTTGAACTCCAGAGATTTAGCCTTTGCCTCGCTGAGCCGGGAAGCGCGAACTTGTGCCCATGACAAGTTCGCCGGCGTCCCTCTCAATTGCCCTGAAACTGTTTCAGCACGCTCGACCAGAGTTCGACCAGTTCGGCGCTGCCCACATCGTTCGGCTTTGCACGCACAGCAGTGTGGACGAGGACGAGATGTGTCGTCGGATCGACGAGAATGCGCTGACCTGCCCGGCCATCGAGGAAGAATGTTCGGCGCGGGCCGGGCATAAGCCAGGTTTGATAGCCGTAGCCCCATGGGTTGGTCTCGTGATTGACCGCGAGGAAGGAGCCCTGCTTGACCGGCTGCGTCGCATCCAGCAGCCATTGACGCGGTATGATCTGACGACCGTTCAGTGCGCCATCATGGGCGAGCAGCAGAGCAAAGCGGGCATAGTCGCGAAGTGTCGCGCTGAAGCAGCAGTAGCCGACTTCCTGGCCCGTGCTGTCGACCTGCCAGTTGGCGCTGGCTTCCGCGCCCATCGGCTGCCATATCCGGGTCTGGAGGTAGTCCGACATCGTCATATGGGTGGCGCGGGTCAGGACCAGGCTCAGCCCTTCGGTGTCGAGATTGCTGTAGTGCCAAACCGTGTCGGGAGGCGCGACCCGCTTGTTGAAACGCGATACGGCGGTAATGGGATCGAGCTTTTCCGAGCCAAGCAATGAATTGCTGAGCCGGACGTTATCGTCGGGATTGCCGAAGTTTTCGGTGAAAGCAATGCCGGAGGCCATGTGCAGCAACGCGTGTATCGGCGTGCTGCCCATTTCGGTGTTCTTCAATTCCGGCACATAGGTCTGCACGGTATCGTCGACGGAGTGGATGGTGCCTTCGGAAATGGCAATTCCGATCATCATGCCGGTCAAGGTTTTTGCCATGGATTGCGAGACAAGGCGGTCGCGATCGGTACGGCCGTATTGGTAGTGTTCGAACAGGATCGTATCGTTATGTGCGATCAGCAGTCCCGTCGTGGGATTGGTGTCGAGATACTTCGCCAAAGAGGCGGCTTCCTTGCCGAACGTGAACTTGACAGAAATCTCGGCTGCAGCCCGTAACAACGGCAATGGGCGTTCGGCTGGAGCGATCGTGTGCGTCGGCGCCAGTTGATCGGCGTGGCTGAAGTTGCCGATCATGTTTTGTTGCCTGCCCATTGGTGGGCTTAGTGACGGGCCGGTGGGATAACCGAGTTTCTCACCATAAGCTTCGGCGTCCGGTCCGGTCGGGGAAAAGACGGGGTTGGCCGGCTGCATCTGCTGGGCATGCGCAGCATCTATTTGAAAAACCATCACCACGGCAAGAACAGCAACAAGACTGCGCCAGGCAAACATACGGCAACCCCTCAATTAAGCCCCTCTATAAATAGGCGGGACAAGCTAGTGCCGCGCTTTCGTGACATCTGTTTGACATGATTGCTTTTCGACGCTGCAGCAAGCCATCATTTCATTGCCTGGACTATGCCTTCGCCCAGTCATGGACGTCGGGTTACCGGATGTCTATTAGCTGAAAGCAAAAAGCCGCGAAAGGTTTAGCTTTCGCGGCTTTTGTTGTTCATGAGGAGGCGGCTCGATTACTTGCCCTGCAGAACCGCGACGCCCGGAAGAACCTTGCCTTCCATCCATTCGAGGAAGGCGCCGCCTGCCGTGGAGACATAGGTGAAGTCGTCGGTGACGCCGGCATGGTTGAGCGCGGATACGGTGTCGCCGCCGCCCGCGACCGACGTCAGCTTGCCGGCCTTGGTGCATTCGGCGGCATACTTGGCAACGGCAACCGTCGCGGTATCGAAAGGCGTGATCTCGAAGGCGCCTAGCGGGCCGTTCCAGACCAGCGTGGTGGCGCGGCCGATCCAGTTGTTGATCGCTTCGACCGACTTCGGACCGACATCGAGTACCATCGCATCAGCCGGGATGGCTTCGATGGCAACGACTTCGTTTGCGGCGCCGGCCTTGAATTCGCGTGCGATGACGCCGTCCTCAGGCAGCACGATGGCGCAGCCGGCGGTGGCGGCTTCGATCATGATCTGCTTGGCCGTGTCGGCGAGATCATGCTCGCAGAGCGACTTGCCGACGTTGGTGCCGCGGGCGGCGAGGAAGGTATTGGCCATGCCGCCACCGATCACCAGTGCGTCGACCTTCTTCACGAGGTTCATCAGAAGGTCGATCTTCGTGGAAACCTTGGCGCCGCCGACGATTGCGACGACCGGGCGAACCGGATTTCCGAGGCCCTTTTCCAGAGCTTCAAGCTCGGCCTGCATCGTGCGGCCTGCATAGGCCGGCAGCAATTGAGCGAGACCCTCGGTCGAGGAATGGGCGCGGTGGGCAGCGGAGAAGGCGTCGTTGACATAGATATCGCCATTGGCGGCGAGCGCCTTGGTGAAGGCCGCGTCGTTCTTCTCTTCTTCCTTGTGGAAACGGGTGTTTTCCAGCAGCAGGATGTCGCCATTGTTCATCTTGGCGACGGCGTCTGCGGCCGGGGCGCCGATGCAATCGGAGGCGAAAAGAACGGCGTGGTCCAGAACTTCCTCGACGGCCGGCACGATCAGACCGAGGGAAAGGTCCGGCGAGGGGCCATCCTTCGGGCGGCCGAAATGGGCGAGCAGGATGACCTTGGCACCCTTCTGCGACAATTCGAGAATAGTCGGCGCGACGCGCTCGATGCGGGTCGCATCGGTGACTTTGCCATCCTTGACCGGCACGTTGAGGTCGACGCGCACGAGCACGCGCTTGCCGGTGATGTCGTTGAGATTGTCAAGGGTTTTGAAGGCTGCCATGGGGAGGATCCAATATTGTTGGTGGCGTGAAGCGGGCAGACCATACTACGGATGACCGGAGACGCAAGGACATTCAGCTGTCGTTTTTGCCCGCATTTGAATCGTTTGAAACGGCCTCTGCCGGGCGTTCCCGACGCTTTTGCAGGTAGGTTCGGACGCTCTTAAAAATATCGTGGAAATTGACGAAGATCGGCAAGAGCACAGGCGGTTCGACCGCTTCCAGGGACATGCCGACGGACTGGATGTGGTCGTTCTCGTCGAGATCGCGGACGATGAGGATGATCTCGCCCAGGCGAATGCGATCCGCATAATCGGCCTTGCCGCCCAGGCGGTGACGCATGAGCTCGGCGATGGTGAGGCCCTTTTCCTGTTCGCTGAGCAGCCCCGGTCCGTAGGCGGCGTCGAGATCCGCGGCGGGGCGCAGCGGCGAGATCGAGAAGGCGCCGAAGAATTCCGCGTCGTCCGGATCGACAGGTGCGCGGCTGGCAAAGATGCGGTCGAGCAGGCGCGAATAGTTGGGTGAGACGAAGAGATAGACGACGTCGTTCTCGCGCAGGCGGCCGGCATATTGATAACGCATCGACTTGCCGTCGCGGACGACGAGCGAGGGCATGGCCCAACGTGGGATGCGCTCGCCGCGCAGAACCGGGCTGTCCTTGACGACGCGGTAGGTGAGCAGCTCGTGATTGACCGTGCCCGGCAGATCGACTTCGACCTTGTCGATCGCGCCCATGCGTGGCGGGACGATGAGGCCCAGGCGCCGTGCCATCGGCTTGATCGTCCAACCCTGCACGAGCAGCGACACCAGCACGACGATGAAGGCGACGTTGAAATAGGTCTGTCCCGACTGGAGATTGCCGAGGATCGGCATGATGGCAAGCAGGATGGAGACCGCTCCGCGCAGGCCGACCCAGGCGACGAAGCCGGTCTCGCGCTGGGTGTAGTCGAAGGGCAGCAGGCAGAGCCAGACGGCGATCGGACGGGCGATGAAGATCAAGAACAGCGCGAGCGCCACGGCGGGGATGGCGATAGCGGGAAACTGCGATGGCGTGGCGAGCAGACCGAGGACGAGGAACATGATGATCTGCGCCAGCCAGGTCATGCCATCCTGGAAGCGCTTGATTGATGCGGAGGCCGGCATTTTGCGGTTGCCGGCGTAAATGCCGGCGACGTAGACGGCCAGGAAGCCGCTGCCGCCGACGGCGCCGGTAAAGGAGAAAACGAGGAGCGCCAGCGCCAGCACGAAGATCGGCGTCAGGCCGCGGTCGGTTTCGAGACGGCTGACGATGAGGACGATCATCATGCCGCCGATAAGGCCGAGGATGACGCCGAGGCCCATCTGCTTGATGAAGGTCGCCAGCATGGCGATATTGATGCCCGCATAGCCTTCGCCGCTTGCGAGAAGCTCCACCAGGGCGAGCGTCAGGAAGATCGCCATCGGGTCGTTGGTGCCGGATTCGACTTCCAGCGTCGAGCGCACCTTGTCGCGGATATTGATGCCGCCGATGCGCAGCAGGAAGAAGACGGCGGCCGCGTCCGTCGAGGCGACGATGGAGCCGAGCAGCAGGCCCTGCAGCCAAGTGAAGCCGAGGAGCCAGGTGGAGGCAAGGCCGAACAGCGCAGCCGTCACGATGACGCCGACGGAGGCAATGGTCAGCGCCGGTGCGGCGGCAAGCTTGAAGGCCTGGATCGGCGTGCCGTAGCCTGAATCGAAGAGGATGATGGCAAGCGCGAGGGAGCCGAGAATATAGGCGAGATAATTGTTGGAGAATTCGATGCCGAGCCCATCCGTGCCGGCGGCAAGGCCGATCATCAGGAAGAGCAGCAGCAGGGGGGCGCCGAAGCGAAAGGCAATGAGGCTGGAGAAGGCCGCAATGAGAATGAGGACCGTGCTGATCAGCACGATGACGTAAAATGCCTCCACCTTATCTTTCCCTTTCCGTGCGCCACAACTGGGGCCAAAAAAGCCCGGAATGTTGGAAATCTCTCCAGTTTCCATCATGCCGCCGTGCCAGGTCGATTGGCAAACACGGAAATCGCTCGGAGGAGAGTTTGCGAACCGAAACCCGTCTCCGATGACTGTAACGTCATGGTGTGATGCGCTTTGCCAGAACAGCAAAGCGGCTTTGAACGCCCTGGGGACCTCTCTCTCGAAATTTACTGGTAAATCTGGACCATAGCAGGGCAGCATTCGAAAAATCGAAATGTTTTTAAGATGATGCGGGGATCTGCCTTCGTGGCCGATCAGAGGTGGACGCGTCTGAAATAGATTGGATAGTCGATGACGAGACCATCCGCGTCGACGGGCAGATCGACGGTAAAATCCCTGTCTTCCGCGGCGTAGCGATAGAGCGCTTCCGGGACGATGCAGGTGTAGTTCTGGTGATCGCGCACGGGTTCGAAACGATCGTATGGGATATAGAGCATGGAGAGCTTCGCCGTGCCGTCCTGCGGTGCAAGCTCGAGCCGACGGATCGGCAGGCTGTTGGTGAAGGGCGAGCCATAGAGGTCGATGTCAATACAGCCGTCGAACTGCGGCAAGGCTTTGCCGTCTTCGGTGCGCCAGTGACCCTGGCCGTCAGAGATCAAGGCAAGGCGGCGGCCATCGGTGGTTTCAACGGAGAAGGAGAGGACCGCCCAGCCGGCGGTGCAATCGATGCGGTAGGAGACGCCATAGGGCGTGCCGCCACGGCCGCCAATAATAATGCCGGCGGCACGGATGGCCGCGCCGCCGGCATTGTCGATAGGGGCAATCGTCAGGTGCTCCAGCCCGTCTCCTTCCATCGGACGCCAGCGAACTGTCGTCGGAAGGAGCGGGAGGAAGGCCATGATCAGATCAGCTTTGCGAAGGCAACAGCCGTGTCGGACATACGGCTGGAGAAGCCCCACTCGTTGTCGTACCAGGAAAGGACGCGCACGAAGTTGCCTTCCATGACCTTGGTCTGGTCGGTCGCGAAGATCGACGAGTGGCTGTCATGGTTGAAGTCGCGGGAAACCAGCGGCTCGTCGGTGTAGCCGAGGATGCCCTTCAGCTTGCCGTTCGATGCAGCCTTGATGGCTTCGTTGATTTCGCCAACCGTCGTTGCCTTCTTGGATACGAACTTGAAGTCGACAACCGAGACGTTCGGCGTGGGAACGCGGATCGACGTGCCGTCGAGCTTGCCCTTCAGGTGCGGTAGCACGAGACCAACGGCCTTTGCGGCGCCCGTCGAGGTTGGGATCATGGACAGGGCTGCGGCGCGGGCGCGGTACAGATCCTTGTGCATGGTGTCAAGCGTCGGCTGGTCACCGGTGTAGGAGTGGATGGTTGTCATGAAGCCGTGGTCGATGCCGACGGCGTCATCGAGAACCTTCACGACCGGCACCAGGCAGTTCGTGGTGCAGGAAGCGTTGGAGATGACCAGGTGCTCCTTGGTGAGCTGGTCGTGGTTGACGCCGAAAACGACCGTCAGGTCGGCGCCGTCGGCAGGAGCCGAAACGATGACGCGCTTGGCGCCGGCCGTCAGGTGAGCTGCGGCCTTGTCGCGGGCGGTGAAGATGCCCGTGCATTCCATCGCGATGTCGACGCCGAGATCGCGGTGCGGCAGGGTTGCTGGGTCCTTGATCGCGGTGACCTTGATCGGCTTGCCGCCGCCAACGATGATCGTGTCGCCTTCGACCTTCACTTCGGCAGGGAACTTGCCGTGGATGGAGTCGTAACGCAGCAGATGTGCGTTGGTTTCGACCGGGCCGAGGTCGTTGATGGCAACGACTTCGATGTCGGTGCGACCGGACTCGACGATTGCACGCAGGACGTTACGGCCGATGCGGCCAAAACCGTTGATGGCTACTTTTACAGTCATTGAAATTCACTCCCGTTCACTCAGGGTGTCTGTCTATTGGATTTGAGAGCGCTTGTCAGCGCCCTCAGGAGAGCTTTGCTTCAGCTGCGGCGACAACAGCTTCGGTGGTGATGCCGAAGTGCTTGTAGACGTCCTTATAAGGAGCCGAAGCGCCGAAGCCCTTCATGCCGATAAAGGCGCCTTCCGGTCCGATGAAGGCATCCCATCCTTCGCGAACGCCGGCTTCGACGGCAACCTTGACCGGCGAATTGCCGATGACGTCCCTGCGGTAGGCTTCCGGCTGCTCGAAGAAGAGTTCGGTGCAGGGAACGGAAACGACGCGCGTGGAGACGCCCTTGCCTTCGAGAGCCGTGCGAGCCGCGACGGCAAGCTCGACTTCGGAGCCTGAAGCGAAAATCGTCACCTTGGCATCGGCATTGCCGGCCAGCGTGTAGGCGCCCTGTTCGCAGAGGTTCTTCTCGCTGTATTCCGTACGAGCAGCCAGCAGGTTCTGACGGGTCAGGGCAAGGCCGGACGGACGGTTGGTCGTCTTGATGGCGATCTGCCAGCATTCGGCCGTTTCCGTGGCGTCTGCCGGGCGGAACAGCTGGAAGTTCGGGATGGCGCGCAGGCTGGCGACCTGCTCGACCGGCTGGTGGGTCGGGCCGTCTTCGCCGACGCCGATGGAATCATGCGTCAGGACGTGGATGGCGCGGATGCCCATCAGGGCGGCGAGACGGAGCGGCGGACGGCAATAATCCGAGAAAATCAGGAAGCCGCCGCTATAGGGGATGAGACCGCCATGCAGTGAAATGCCGTTCATGGCGGCAGCCATGCCGTGTTCGCGGATACCCCAGTGCATGTAACGGCCGGAGAAATCGGTCGGGGTGATCGACTTCATCTGGCTGGTCTTGGTGTTGTTCGACGGCGTCAGGTCGGCGGAGCCGCCGATCGTTTCCGGAATGAAGCCGTTGATGACTTCGAGCGCATCTTCCGATGCCTTTCGGGTTGCGACCGTCGGCTTGGTTTCAGCGAGCTTCTTCTTGTAGTCGCTGATGGCGGCGTCGAAGCCGGCGGGCAGCTTGTGGTCGAAGCGACGCGTGAACTCGGCCTTCTTGGCGGCGTCGGCTGCGGCAAGGCGGCCTTCCCACGCTTCGCGGGTGCCGATGGAGCGTTCGCCGGCGGCGCGCCATTCACCGAGAATGTCGGTCGGGATGACGAAGGGCTCGTAGGGCCAGTTCAGTGCGACGCGGGTCGCGGCGATTTCCTCGGCGCCGAGCGGCGATCCGTGAACCTTGTGCGTGCCCTGCTTGTTCGGAGCGCCGAAGCCGATGATCGTCTTGCAGGCGATGAGCGTCGGACGGTCGGACTTGTGAGCGGCTTCGATGGCGGCGCTGATGGCGGCCTGGTCGTGACCGTCGACTTCAATGGTGTTCCAGTGAACAGCCTTGAAGCGCATGATCTGGTCGGTCGAATCCGAGAGCGAGACGGCGCCGTCGATGGTGATGGAGTTGTTGTCCCAGAACAGGATCAGCTTGTTGAGCTTGAGGTGGCCGGCAAGCGCGATGGCTTCATGGCTGATGCCTTCCATTAGGCAGCCGTCGCCGCACATGGCGTAGGTATAGTGATCCTGAAGCTCTGAACCGAATTCCTCACGCAGCTTGCGTTCGGCGATCGCCATGCCGACGGCATTGGCAATGCCCTGGCCGAGCGGGCCGGTGGTGGTTTCGATGCCGGTGGCGTGGCCATATTCCGGATGGCCTGCGGTCTTGGAGCCGAGCTGGCGGAAGCGCGTCAGCTCTTCGACCGTCATGTCCGGATAGCCGGTGAGGTAGAGAACCGAGTAAAGCAGCATCGAGCCGTGGCCAGCCGACAGGACGAAACGGTCGCGGTCCGGCCAATGGGGGTTCTTCGGATCGAAGCGCAGATATTTGCTAAAGAGAACGGTGGCAACATCGGCCATCCCCATTGGCAAACCGGGGTGACCGGAATTGGCCTTCTCGACAGCATCCATGGCAAGGAAACGGATTGCATTTGCCATCCGGTCGTGTTGTTCGCGAGAGTTCATGGGTTTTTCCGCAGTGTTCCGGGTTCTCGGGGGATGGCCACACGCTTGGGAGGGAGGGCCATCGGTTGAAAGGCGGACTAAGGGGAGACGCTCTTCCGAACGCCATTTCCAACGTCGCCTCAGGCGGCTGAGACATAGCAGTTGGGACGAGCAAGTCAACAAATCGAGGGGGTATTCAGGGCAGGGTGCGGCAATTTTTTGACATTTGCCCGTTCACTTTTACAAAAGACGACAATCATGCGACAAGGCCTATGCGGTCGGCAAAGGCGGCATTCATCCACAGAATAGGGTGCCTGTCGCATGACGGCCTTTATTGACGTGCAGTCGCCGAGTTGAATATTGTTGCGAAATCAGACAAGTGGCCGGATGTTTTGATTCGGGCCTTGCGCGGAGTATCGAAGGCCATGACACCTTCAGGCAAAACGGTGGACGCAGCGCTCGCCCAGTTGCGCCAGGCGCTTTCCACTTTGGAAAACGCGGTTGACGGGCGGTTCGAGCGCGAGCGTGCGCACAGCGACATAGAAGGCGAGGTTCGCCGGGTTCATGCCGATCGCTCGCGCTTGGCTCAGGAGCTCGATCAGGCCGAGTTTCGTGCGAACCGGCTCGAGGAAGTCAATCGTGAGGTGTCGCGCCGGCTTGTTACGGCGATGGAAACCATAAGAGCCGTGCTGGACCGCTGATCCCTCGGGAGGCAGCCGTCGCGGCACGGCAATGATCGGAAAGTCGAATGGCACAAGTAACGGTAACGATCGACGGCAAAGCCTACCGGATGGCCTGCGAAGAGGGCCAGGAAGATCATCTGACCGATCTCGCCACTCGTTTCGACCGATATGTGCTGCACTTGAAGAGCCAGTTCGGGGAGATTGGCGACCTGCGCCTCACCGTCATGGCCGGCATCATGATCACCGACGAGGTGTCGGAATTGACGCGTCGCGTTTCTGCGCTGGAGACCGAGCTGGAGGGCTTGCGCAGCAATCGCGATACGACCATGGCCGCCAATGCGCGCGCCGAGGAGACGCTCGCAAGCGTCATCGATGAGGTGACGATGCGCATTCAGGGCATCACCGAGAAGCTGATCGCCCGGCCAAACGCCGAACAGGCCTGAGTTTATTTCTGCGGATGCGCACCGGGGCCCTCTGGTGCGATAACGCGATCCGCTCTATATAGGTCGTGCGGTCTGCGCTTCCCGACAGGAACCACAATCCCTGGGGCCATACTCGATCCAAAGGGAGCTGTCCCTGACCAGGCCCGTGGGCCTGGACATATGGCGCCCACCTACGTTTGTAGGCACCCAGGATCGTAAACATCCATCGGTCGTCGTGGATCGCTCTTCAACTTTTCCCCGATAAGGCAAGGAAGGCGCCGCGCAGTTCTTCTGCCACGCTGACGCCACTCCTCCTCCCCTTAACTTTTCGAGCCCAGATAGACGCCCCGTTCCAGTTCGGCCCGGTTGGTCGCGCTGCGCAGCCGCAGCAGGTCCTTGCGGGCGATCAGGCCGACAAGCCGACCGGTCTGCGCCTCGACGACGGGGACGCGACCCGTATCGGCGTGGATCATGATGTCGGCAACGCGGCCGACCGTGTCCTCGAGATGGGCAACGGGAATGGCCGTGTCGGAGATCACGTCGTAAAGCGTTTGATCCATCAGATCCGGTTCACTCTGCCACCGCAGGGCGTCGGCGCGCGAGATCATGCCGACCAGGCGATCATTGCTTTCGACAACAGGATAGAAGCGATGCGCATCCAGCCGCTCCGTCATATGCGTCAGAGCTTCGGATAGACGCATGGAGGCGGGCAGGGTATCCACCTTGGCGATCATGATATCGGCGGCGCGAGTGAGTTCGAACGGATCGATGCCGTATTCGCGGGTGATGTGCTGACCGCGCCGGGCGATCTTCTCGGTAAGGATGGAGCGGCGCAGCAGCAGCACGGTTACGGCATAGGCCGCTACCGTGGCGGCAAGCAGAGGCACCAGCGCGCCCATGTCTCCGGTCAGTTCCGTGGCAAAGAAGGTGCCGGTCAGCGGAGCGCGCATGGTGCCGCCCATCATTGCCGCCATGCCGAGCAGCGCCCAGAAGCCGGGATCGCCGGGTAGTGCGAGCCCGACGAGCCAGCCGAGCGCGCCGCCGAGAATGAGGAGCGGTGCGAGTACGCCGCCCGACGTGCCGGAGGAAAGGGCGACCAGCCAGATTCCCGCCTTGACCAGCAGGATCGCCAGCACAGCGGCCGTGGCGATGTGGTTGTTCAGGAGGTCGGCGATGATATCGTAGCCGACACCGAGTGCGCGAGGCTCGATCAATCCACCAAGGCCGACGACGAGGCCGCCGAGGGCCGGCCACCACATCCAATGGATCGGCAGCTTTTCGAAGGCGTCTTCGATCTTGTAGAGCAGGGTGGTCAGCAGGCCGGATTGCAGGCCCGACACGATGCCGAGGCCGGCGGCGAGCAGAATTCCCCACCAGGACAGCGTCATATCGAAATGCGCAGGAAACAGCGCGCCACTGCCGATCAGGAGTGGGCGCCAGACGACCGAGACGCAGGCTGCGACGGCAACGGGGATGAAGCTGCGCGGCTTCCATTCGAACAATAGCAGTTCGACGGCGAGCATGACCGCTGCGATCGGCGTGCCGAATACGGCAGTCATGCCGGCTGCGGCGCCGGCGACGAGCAGGGTCTTGCGCTCGGCGGCGCTCAGATGAAAGAGTTGGGCAAAGAGCGAACCGATTGCGCCGCCCGTCATGATGATCGGGCCTTCGGCACCGAAAGGACCGCCCGAGCCGATCGAGATCGCCGATGACAGCGGCTTCAGCACCGCCACTTTCGGCGACATGCGGCTGCCGCCGATCAGGATGGCCTCGATGGCCTCCGGAATGCCGTGCCCGCGGATTTTCTCCGATCCGTAGCGCGCCATGAAGCCGATGACGAGGCCGCCAATGATGGGTGCCGCCACCATCCAGGGCGAGCGTGCCACGGCGGTGAAGGACAGTGGCTCCGTGCTGATCTTGAATAGCCAGACGGCATTGCTGACGAGTGCGATCAACTTGATCAGCGCCCATGCCGCGAAAGCGCCGCCGGTGCCGACCACCAGCGCCATGGAGATCAACAGCAGCACGCGCTTGTCGGTGGTGAAATCGCCATTGTCTTTCCGGGACGCTCCGCCGGAGAAATCATGCCTGTTACTTTGTAGGGTGGGGGTGTCCTGCATTGCCGACCTTCTGTGCCAGAGCGTTTCCGCCTTTCTTCGAGCCGCGAAAATGCTCCATCTCCTTGTTTTTACGCATTCCGGACGGAAAACCGCTTCGCACTTTTCCCGGAATTGCTCTAAGCGTGCGCGCCTGTCAGTCGATTGCATTTTGGCGCGAGATGGCAATTATATCGTAATGCGATATAAATCAACAAAGATTGCCGGCTGCGGCAAAGAGGACGATGTGATGGTGCGGAATTCGGATGAAACCTTGTCGCAGGCGGATTACGAGGCGTTGGCCACGCTACGCTACACCCTGCGCAAATTCACGGATTTCAGCACGTCAGCAGCGCAAGAGGCGGGGTTGCCGCCGCAGCAGCACCAAGCGCTTCTGGCCATCAAGGGCAACCGTGCCAGCGAGCCGATGACGATCGGCGCATTGGCGGAGAAGCTGTTGATTGCTCCCCACACTGCTACGGAGTTGGTCGGGCGATTGATCGATGGCGAATATGTTACACGCCAGCCCGACCCTGCGGATAAGCGCCGCCAGACCCTGCACTTGACGGAAAAGTCCGACAAGGTTCTGCAGCAGCTCAGCTCGATCCATCTGGTCGAAATTCGCGACATGGCGCCGAAGCTGATCGAAATTCTCACGCAGCTTCAGGCGGGTGTTCGGGCTGAAAGCTGAGGAACGCCATCGCCGTTACGGCCGGCGATGGCGCTGAGGTTACTGAGGTTATTGACCTAGACGAATGCCGCCGTCGCAGATCAGCGTGTGGCCGCTGGTAAATCCGTTGCCGATCAGAAAGGCGATGGCGTCGGCAACTTCCTGCGGTCTGCCGACGCGGCCGACGGGTGTTCGTGCAGCAAAGGCGGTAAGGGTCGGTTCCTTTTGATCCGCCCCCAGAAAATCCCACCAGGGCGTGTCGACGACACCGGGCGAAATGCAGTTCACCCGGATCGGCTTGAGTTCGACCGCGAGTATCGGTGCCAGCGCAGCGATGGCCGCGTTGATAGCGCCTAATCCAGCCGTCCCGGGCATGGCGGCTTGCGCGGATACTGCGGAGACGAAGGTGATGCTGCCCTGCTTCGACAGATAGGGCAGGCAGGCCTGTGCACAGGCGAAATGCGCCAGCGTCTTCTGCTCAAAGCCTTTCCTGACATCGGCAAGATCAACCGCGGTGAACGGGCCGGCGCCGTTGCCGCCGCCCAGTGCCAGGACGAGATGGTCGAGCGGGCCGATTGCTCGGAAGGCGGCGGGAAGAGCGGCGAGGTCGGCGGCGTCCATGACTATCGCGGCGATATCGCCATCCAGGCTCTGCGCCGCCGCCTGCAGCTTTGCCGCATCGCGGCCCGTGATCGTCACCCGATGTCCTTTCTCGAGAAGATGGGCAGCGGTCGCAAGGCCGATACCGGACGAGCCACCGATAATGACAGTATGTTGAGACGACATGAGTCTCTCCTTTCTATTGGCTAGGGAGTTTGCGAGTGGGTAGATGTTGAGGGTTCATGCGAGGGCGGTGAGGCTTTGGCTGAGTGCTTGCAGTTTGCGGCGCGCAGCCGCGTCATAGGCCTGGGCATTGGCGCGCGAAGGGCGCAATCCGTCGAAATTGAGACCGGTGCGTCGGTCCAAAGCGTCGCTCGTTGCCAGGTTCAGGATGGCGTCGGCGCCTTGCTCGACGCTGCTTAGCGGCGCAACGCCGGCCAGCCGCACCATCGTCGTATCCATATAGGTCGCCGGGTGAAGGCAATTGACGGTCACGCCTGTGCCCATCAATTCCTCGGCAAGGTCGAAGGTGAAGATGATTTGCGCCAGCTTGCTCTGGCAATAGGCACGTACACCGCTGTAGCCGCGTATCAGCATGACGTCGGCGAAATCGATTGCCTGCTGGCCGGCGGAGGCCACGTTGACGATGCGGGCGGGGGCACTCGCTCTCAAGAGCGGCAACAACCGATGCGTCAGAAGAAATCCGGCCAGGTAGTTGACGGCAAAACGTAGCTCGTGCCCGTCACGGCTTATCTTGCGTCCCGCATCGTTGCCTCCCGTGCCGATCCCGGCATTGTTGATCAGGATATCGAGGCGATCGTGATCGCGTTCGATCGTATCGGCCAATGTCCGGACCTCATCCAGCGAGGCGAAGTCCGCGGGATAGAAGACTGCTTTTCCGCCAGCATCGCGGATGCCCGAAACCAGAGCCTCGGCCCGCGCCGTATTGCGGCCATGCACCAGTACGAGGGCTCCCGCTGCCGCCAGCTTTTCCGCGACCCGGCGGCCGACGCCATCGGTCGAACCGGTCACGAGGATTGTCTTGCCGCTCATCTTCATCGGCACTGTCTCCATCTTGTCGGTAACCGATATTTGGCAGCTTGCGGAGACGGCAAACAGTTCTCACTTTATCCTAGTATTGATCCTGCTATGATAAGCGATGACCATCAATCCGAGCCAAACGATCATCGAGGCCAGACGTCGCGAGTTCGGCGCCTTCCTTCGTTCCAGACGCGAAAAGCTGATGCCGGCCGACGTTGGTCTTCCCGAAGGGTTTCGGCGTCGAACGCCTGGGCTGCGGCGCGAGGAGGTCGCGCTCCTGGCCGGTGTCGGCACCACTTGGTATACATGGCTGGAGCAGGGCAGGGATGTGCGCGCATCCGCGGAGGTCCTATCGGCGCTCGCGGACGCATTGCGGCTTGACCCGGCCGAGCGGCGCCATCTTTTTACGCTCAGCGATCGACCCTCCGCAGATCTGCCCTTGCATGGGCCGGAGGATGTGCCGGGCGCGCTACAGCGCATGCTTGTCAGCCTTGCCGGTCAGCCGGCCTATGTTCTAGGCCGACGCTGGGATGTGCTGGCCTGGAATGCAGCTGCTGTCGCACTTTTCGGAGATTATGGTCTGCTGGAGGGGGATGCGCGCAACAGCGTCCATCGGGTGTTCACAGACCCCGCCCATCGGAAGCTTCTCGTTGATTGGGAAAGCGTGGCGGCGAATTCGCTCGCAATGTTCCGTGCCGATAGCGCCCGTTACGCCGGCGATCCCGATTTTGAACGCTTGATTGCCACTCTGACGCGGGCAAGTCCCGAGTTCCGCGCATGGTGGCCGAGGCAGGATGTTTTGCGGCCTCTTGCTGGCCACAAGCGGTTGCGCCATCCCGAAGGCGGGATGATGACATTCGAATATACCGCGCTTGCGGTTATGGATCGACCCGATATGAAGCTGGTGGTCTATACGCCGCTCGACGAGGATGGGACGAGCGTCAGGCTGAAAGAGCTGCTGCGCCGGCACAGCGCCACGTAGTTTTCATTCCAAGCGGTTGCGTCCTGCTTCTTAGCTCTCCAGATCGCTCTTCAACTGATCGAGAATGGTGAGGGCGTGGCCGGCGTAGGCACTGATCCAGCGGTCGTGAATCTGCTTGATCGGCAGGCTGTTCAAATGGTTCCAGCGCTCGCGCCCGTCTTTCCTGGCGATGACGAGATCCGCTTCCTCAAGAACCTTCAGGTGCTGCATGACGGTGCAGCGGTCCATATCCGGAAAGGCCTCGCAGAGCGTACCTGTCGTGCGCGGTGCATCCTTCAGCATGTCCAGAATCTCGCGCCGCCGCCGATGGGCGAGGGCCTTGAAAATGAGGTCGCTATCCGATTCGTTTGACATGTTATGTTTTTATAACATAATGCGGCCATTCGCAATGGAGCGATGGTGGCAAACTGACAACGGAGGAGATGTCATGACATTGAATGTTCGGATTTCGGGACGGATCGGCCGCAAGGTCGATGAGGTCTTCGATGCTGTCGTCAATCCCAAGAAGCTCTCGAGCTACTTCACCACCATCGGCGGTGCGAGCGGGCCGCTGGTGGCCGGCACGACAGTCATCTGGTGGAAGAATACGCCTGTGGAGGTCAATGAAGTGGAAGACGGCAAGCGTATCGTCCTCCACTGGGAAGGCGGCAATGGAGATGATGGCATCCGCTACAAAACCAGGGTCGAGATGACGTTCGATGCTCTGGATGATGGTGGTACGCTCGTCATCATCGAAGAATCCGGCTGGCGTGACGACGAAGCCGGCCGCCGCGGCACCTACCTGAATTGCGAGGGATGGACCCAGATGCTTTGCTGCATGAAGGCCTTCGTCGAATATGGCATCAACCTGCGCGAAGGCTTCTTCCGCAGCGAGATGCGCGGCGAACCGGCTGAGGCGCCGGATCGCTAAAGCGCCTTAATATTATGAAAAATGCCCCTCGACTCATCCGT
This sequence comes from Martinezella lusitana, assembly GCF_014207095.1. Classification (GTDB taxonomy): domain Bacteria; phylum Pseudomonadota; class Alphaproteobacteria; order Rhizobiales; family Rhizobiaceae; genus Rhizobium; species Rhizobium lusitanum_B. The sequence goes on from NZ_JACHBG010000002.1 coordinate 258,948, forward strand.
GCGGTCATACGCGGATGAGTCGATTTATGTCTGCCATCGTATTTCCAATCGCAGATTGCGGGGTTTCATCGAGCGAATAGTGAAGTTATCTATTCAGCGTTGTGACGTATTCTGGGAGATCGCGCAAAACTTGGCTTTGTCCGCCTTTCTCTCCACGCGCAAGCCGCCTTCGAAAGGCGCATTGGGGCAGGTGACCGGACAGGCAATTCCTGATAGGGAGCTGCGCCCAAGGCGAGATATCAAGGTTGCTTTTGTGCAACGAGAGCATGTGCAAAAGCTGGCGGAGTGAGAGAATCCCTCAAATAACGACAGATTCATCGCTGGTGAAACCTAGCCTGCGCCAAAATTGCCTAAATTTAGAATGATGGGGGCTCGCATCAAAACGGGCCTATGAAAGAAATGCAGGACTGTAACATAAAGACATACTGTCGGTGTTACTGAGGATCCAAACAATCAGGGCCGACCTGGAACCGGATGAATTTATGTCGATTCGACCCGAAATCATCCGGTTCCGGAATCAAATTAGATAGAGCGTGATGTTGTCCGAAAACCGCTTGCACTTTTCGGCATCACGCTCCAGGTCAACAAGCGGGTAGAGCATGTCGAGTTCAATCGATCTGGAAAATGCCGATGAGGAAATGGAAGAGCGTGGCGGTATTGTCGGTTTCCTCAATCGCAACCGCACGCTGATCGTCGCCGTCCTCACCGTTGCAGTCTTCTGCATAGCCGCCTACGCGATCTATGATCTGACCAACGAAGTCCGCTACGACGACGTCGTGCATGCCCTGACCACGACGAAGATCTCCTCGGTGCTCCTGGCGCTGCTTTTCACGGGGCTGAGCTTCGCCTCCTTGATCGTCTACGATCAGAACGCACTCGACTATATCGGCAAGAAGTTGCCCTTGCCGCACGTGGCACTCACCTCGTTCAGCGCTTATGCCGTGGGCAATACCGCCGGCTTCGGCGCGCTCAGCGCCGGTGCGATCCGCTATCGCGCCTATGCCCGGATGGGCCTGTCGCCCGACGACATCACCCGTGTCATCGCATTCGTTACGCTTGCCTTCGGCCTTGGCCTGGCCGCCGTCGGCGCGATCGCGCTGCTTGTCATCGCCGATGAGATCGGGCCACTGATCAGCGTCAGCGGCCTTTGGCTGCGTCTCGTTGCCGGCGCTATTCTCGCGGCGCTTGCCTTCGTCGTCTTTGCAGGACGCAATGGCCGCGAAATTCGGCTCGGCCCCGTTGCCGTGCGTCTGCCGGATTCGCGCACCTGGTCGCGGCAGTTCCTGGTCACCGCATTCGACATCGCCGCCTCGGCTTCCGTGCTCTACGTGCTGCTGCCGGATACCTCGATCGGCTGGCCGGGCTTCTTCGCTATTTATGCCATCGCCGTCGGTCTCGGCGTCCTCAGCCACGTTCCGGCCGGCTTCGGCGTTTTCGAGACGATCATCATCGCCTGGCTCGGCAGCTCGGTGAACGAAGATGCGGTGCTGAGTTCGCTGGTTCTCTATCGCGTCATCTACAACGTCATTCCGCTCGTCATCGCGATTGCCGCGATCTCGTTGGCGGAACTTCGCCGCTTCGTCGATCATCCCGCCGCATCGAGCATGCGCCGTGTCGGCGGCCGCCTGATGCCGCAATTGCTGTCAGCCTTTGCGCTGCTGCTCGGCATGATGTTGATCTTTTCGAGCGTGACGCCGACGCCCGACCAGAACCTGATCGTCCTGTCCGACTATCTGCCCCTGCCTGTCGTCGAAAGCGCGCATTTCTTTTCCAGCCTTCTCGGGCTGACCATCGTCGTTGCCGCACGCGGTCTCGGGCAGCGGCTCGACGGCGCATGGTGGGTATCGATTTTCTCGGCGGCATTCGCCCTTTTGCTGTCGCTGCTGAAGGCCATCGCCGTTGTCGAAGCCGGCTTGCTGGCTTTCTTCATCTTCAGTCTCGTCGTCAGCCGCCGGCTCTTCAACCGGCCGGCATCGCTTTTGAGCCAGACGCTCACGGCCGGATGGCTGACAGCTATCGCGGTGATCTGCATCGGTGCCGTCGTGGTGCTCTTTTTCGTCTATCGCGATGTCGGATATAGCAACCAGCTCTGGTGGCAATTCGAATTCGCCGATGAAGCGCCGCGCGGGCTGCGCGCCGCGCTCGGCATTTCCATTCTGTCGTCAGCGATCGCGATCTTCAGCTTGCTGCGCCCGGCCGCGAAGCGGCTCGAGCCGGTCACGGGCGATGTGGTGGCGCGGGCGGTCGAGATCGTCCGCAGACAGGGCATTGCCGACGCCAATCTCGTGCGTATGGGCGACAAGAACATCATGTTCTCGGAAAAGGGCGATGCCTTCATCATGTATGGCAAGCAAGGCCGCTCCTGGATCGCGCTCTTCGATCCCGTCGGCCCGCGTCACGCACTCCCCGACCTCATCTGGCGCTTTGTCGAAACGGCCCGCGCTGCCGGCTGCCGTTCCGTTTTCTATCAGATCTCGCCGGCACTGCTTTCCTATTGCGCGGACGCTGGTTTGCGCGCCTTCAAACTCGGCGAACTGGCGGTGGTCAATCTGTCGAATTTCGAACTGAAAGGCGGCAAATGGGCCAATCTCCGGCAGACGGCAAGCCGCGCAGTTCGCGACGGACTAGAATTTGCCGTTATCCAGCCCCAAGATATAGCGGAGGTGATGGACGATCTGGCCCATGTTTCCGACACATGGCTGGCCGATCACAATGCCAAGGAAAAAGGCTTTTCGCTGGGCGCGTTCGATCCGGACTATGTGAGATCACAGCCGGTAGGCATATTGAAGAAGGATGGGAAGATCGTCGCTTTTGCGAATATTCTGATGACGGAGACCAAGGAAGAAGGATCCGTCGACCTGATGCGCTTTTCGCCCGATGCCCCGAAAGGTTCGATGGATTTCCTGTTCGTTCAGGTCCTCGAATACCTCAAGGGCGAGGGCTTTCATCGTTTCAACCTCGGCATGGCGCCGCTATCGGGCATGTCGAGGCGGGAATCGGCACCCGTTTGGGATAGGGTCGGGGGAACGGTGTTCGAACACGGTGAGCGCTTCTACAACTTCAAAGGGCTTCGTGCCTTCAAATCAAAGTTTCATCCCGAATGGCAGCCGCGCTATCTGGCTGTTTCGGGCGGTGTGAGTCCGATAATCGCGTTGATGGATGCTACATTCCTCATCGGGGGCGGACTTAAGGGGGTCGTGAGGAAATGATTTTGAAATACGCAATGTCATTGGCTTTCGGTTGCATGTTGTCGGCGGGCCTGCTGGTGTCGGGTCAGGCACGAGCGGAAGCCGACGATACCAAATACGATCTGGGCATGATCCCGTCGCCGCATATCATGCGCCCACAAGGCAAGGTCTCGAATGAAGTCGTCCTGATTTCCGATCTTGCCGGCTGGGGCGACAAGGAGAAGGCCGTTGCCGACAAGCTCGTCGCCAATGGCTCGCTCGTCATCGGTATCGACTATCCGTCCTTTCTGACGTCGCTCAACAATTACGACGTCAAGAAGAACGACGGCTGCATCTACATCGTCGCGGACCTGGAATCGCTGAGCCAGCAGGTGCAACGCTCCTTTGCCGACAGCACTTATCAATCACCGATCATCGCCGGCGTCGGTGCCGGTGGCGCGATGGCGCTGACGATCGCGGCCCAGACCCCGGATGCTACGGTCGCAGGCACGCTTGCCGTTGACCCGGCAGCCGGTATCGCCCTGAAGCAGGAGTTGTGCACGCCGGCCGAGAAGAAGACCGATGGCGACATGGTGTCCTTCGGCCTGCAGGAAGGCGCGCTGCCGGATCCGATCGTGGTGAGCTTCACGGCGAATGCACCGAAAGATGGCCGTGACCATGTTACAGACATCCAGAAGGACCATCCCGAGGTCCAGACCACGGATTCGAGCAATACCGACACCTATGCCACGCTTGAGGCTTCGCTCGTCGACCTGATCAAGTCGATCGACGACGCCAAGTCGCCGCTCGGCCTGCCGCTCGACATCATGGAAGCGACGCCGACCGAGGATACGCTTGCCATCGTCTATTCCGGCGATGGCGGCTGGCGCGACATCGACAAGGAAGTTGGCAGCTATCTGCAGGATCAGGGCATTCCGGTGGTGGGCGTCGATTCCCTGCATTATTTCTGGACAGAGCGGGATCCGCAGCAGACGGCCAATGACCTCGCCCGGATCATCGATTTCTACACCAAGCGCTTCAAGGTCAAGCATGTGGTGCTGGTCGGCTACTCCTTCGGCGCCGACGTGCTGCCGGCGAGCTATAATCGCCTGCCGCAAGCGGCAAAGGACAAGATCGTGCAGATGTCGCTGCTGTCGCTCTCACAGAGGGTTGACTATGTGATTTCGGTCATGGGTTGGCTCGGCGCATCGAGCGAAGGCAAGGGCGGAGATCCGATCAAGGACCTCAAGTCGATCAATCCGAAAATGGTCCAGTGCGTCTATGGCAAGGACGATGACGAAGATGTCGCGTGCCCGTTGCTCAAGGACACCGGCGCCGAAATCATCGCCATGAGCGGCGGCCACCACTTCGACGATGATTATGAGGCTTTGTCCAACCATATCATCAACGGTCTGAAGAGCCGTCTCGGCGAATGACAGATCGATGCGGGCGGCTGATTTGCGCAGCCGCTCGCATCGATATTCTCCCATAATGCGGGCACTTCCTTCCGATATGGAGGCAGTCGAACGCGGCGAGCGGACCTTTCCGGGGTTTGCCGCCCAGCAATCATTTGCTTCTTGCTACGGCTGCGGTTAGTCGGAAGAAGTACCTATCGCGAGCAGTGCGGCTGGCGCCGTCATTCGCTTTCACGCCTCAAGCATTTCCGCTTCAAACGCTGTCGCGGGAATGCTCTGTTTTTTGTCGTTACGCAATTCCAGCAAACCGCTGCGCATTTTTGCTGGAATTGCTCTAGAAAGGGCCTGCCTTGTCCGCCGCACAGTCTTCCGCCTTCGCCAAATCCTATTCCGGCTTCCTGTTCGACATGGATGGCACGATCATCAATTCGATCGCCGCTGCCGAACGCGTCTGGGGCAATTGGGCCCGCAGCAAGGGTCTCGATGTCGAGAAGTTCATGCCGACCATGCATGGCAAGCGCGGCGTCGACACGATCGGCCAATTGAACCTGCCCGGAGTCGATCCGGTTGCCGAGTCGAACCTGATCATGGAAGCGGAAATTGCCGACATCGAGGGCGTGGTCGCGCTGCCCGGCGCTATCGATTTTCTTGCATCCCTGCCGCCGGAGCGCTGGGCGATCGTGACGTCCTCCCCATATCGTCTGGCGATGGCCCGCCTTGATGCCGCAGGCATCCCTGTGCCGCGCTTCATCGTGACTGCAGAGGATGTCAAGGTCGGCAAGCCAGATCCGCAGGGCTATATCCTCGGGGCGCAACGCCTTGGTCTGCGCACCTCGGATTGCCTGGTGTTCGAGGATGTGATGGCGGGTATCAAGGCCGGCGAGGCAGCCGGCGCGGATGTGCTTGTCATTACCGCGACGCACTCCCATCCCGTGGAAACCGATCACTCGACGCTGCTGAACTATGAAAATGTTCGTGCGCATGTCGACGGCAACGGCAAGATGTCTCTTGTCCGTAACGGCTGATATGCCGGATAGGCCATGCGATTGCCGCATGTCGCTTTCGCGCATTGCATTGGGTGGCCGGCTCATTATGTTTTCGTGATATCATAGATTTTTGCGAAGATCCGATGACCCCGAAAGAGCTGAAAGCCCAATATCGCAACGAGCGTCTGGCGGCGCGGGACGCCATCCCGGCCGACGAGCGCATCGAAAAGGCGTTGGCCATGGCTACCCATGGCGGCGATGCGATCGACATCGAGCCCGGCACGGTCGTTTCCGGCTTTCTGCCGATCCGCTCGGAGGCAGACATAAGGCCATTGATGGCACACTTCAGGGCGCGGGGCGCGCGGCTCTGCGTGCCCATTATTCTCGATAAAAGCACGATCGTCTTTCGCGAGCTCGTGCCGGGTGCGCCGCTCGTCCCTTGCGGATTCGGCACGTCCGGACCCGGCCCCGAGGCGGCGGTGCTTGACCCAAGGGTCATGCTGATACCGCTTTCGGCCTTCGACAAAACCGGCCACCGCATCGGCTACGGAGCCGGCTATTACGACCGCGCGATCACCCGCCTGCATGAAAAAGGCCTGAATCCGCGCCTCATCGGCATTGCATTTGATTGCCAAGAAGTGCCATCAGTACCGGCTGAGCCGCATGATGTCCGTCTTGACGCGATTTTGACCGAGAGCGGACTCAATTTCGTTTCGGAAGCGATTGGATAGCGAATGCGGCTGCTTTTTCTGGGTGACATGGTCGGGAAAACCGGACGGACTGCGGTATGGGACCGCCTTCCGGGACTCGTCTCCGATCTGAGACTCGACTTCGTCATCGTCAACGGCGAGAATGCCGCCGGCGGCTTCGGCATCACCGAGGATATCTTTCTCGAAACGATCAATGCCGGCGCCGATGTCGTGACGACAGGCAACCATGTCTGGGACCAGAAGGAAGCCGTGGTTTTTAGCGAGCGGCACGACCAGTTCCTGCGCCCCGCCAACTATCCGGCCGGCACCCCGGGCCGTGGGTCCGGGCTTTATTATGCCCGCAACGGCGCGCGCGTTCTCGTGGCCAATATCATGGGCCGCGTCTTCATGCATCCCGAGCTGGATGATCCCTTCAAGGCGGCAGAAGCCATTCTCGATGCCTGCCCGCTGAAGGAACAGGCAGACGCCATCATCTTCGATTTCCATGCGGAAGCAACGAGCGAAAAGCAGTGTTTCGGGCATTTCGTCGATGGTCGCGCAAGCTTTGTCGTCGGCACACATACGCATGTGCCGACGGCCGATGCACAGATCTTGAATGGCGGCACGGCCTATATGTCGGATGCCGGCATGTGCGGCGACTACGATTCCTCGCTCGGCATGGAAAAGGAAGAGCCGCTCAACCGGTTCATTTCAAAGATGCCGAAGGGACGGTTCGAAGCGGCTTCCGGGCCTGCGACCATCTGCGGCGTCGGCGTCGAGATTTCCGACGCAACGGGATTGGCCGAAAAGATCGCGCCGCTGCGGCTCGGCCCGCGGCTTGCGGAGACCATTCCGGAGTTCTGGCGTTAGCTGTCCGGATTTCGTCGCTGAACCGACGTCAATCAGGCGGTTCGGCGACAACTCGGACGAGCCTGAGCAATTTTTGCCGGGAAATGTGTTTCGCCGTCTTTGCAACTTCCACTCGTCATGATTGATTGCGCTGTACCGTTGGGGGAAGCGCATGAATCGGGTTCTTTTGACTGCCATCATAGCCGCGACACTATCGGGCTGCGTGTCTCCTAATCCGGTCAGCACGACATCCGATGGCTACCGCATACAAAAATTCAGTCAGGGAACGGTTTCTGTTGGCAAAAGCGCCAATCTGTTGGCCGCCGGTAATTGGAGCGTGTCATGCCAGACCGATGCAATGACCGGCAAACGCAATTGCAGCATTACCTCCCTGGCGGGGGCTTTGTTCATTGACTACGGTAGTTCACCAAAACCCCAACGCGTCTGTGCCTTGTTGCATGATGCGCCGGGGATGACGGCGTTGATCAGGGTTGATAGCCATCCGGCGGTTGCTACGGACACACAGGGTTGCGTTTCGGCAAGCCGGATCATTCACCAGATGAGAAGCGGCAGCACTTTCCTGGCGCGCGTTGGCGCCATCAATGACTGGTCGCCCGATCTACGATCCGTAATCAAGGACTCACGCGCGTCGCTCGAAGGATTGAACAAGGCCATGGAAACCGTTGCGGATATCCAGGCGGGAAGGCTTGCCGTCAAACCATAGGAATGGCGGCGGAAGGCTTCTTGCAGCCGCCGTTACCCGGCTTTTTACTTGAATGAAGGCCGCTTCGCTCTTATAAGGCAGCCATTCCCAACAAAAGACGTGAACAGGGGTGCCATGGCTGGCCATTCACAGTTTAAAAACATCATGCACCGTAAGGGTCGTCAGGACTCGGTGCGTTCGAAAATGTTCTCGAAGCTGGCGCGCGAAATTACGGTCGCTGCCAAATCGGGCCTGCCCGACCCGACCATGAACGCAAGCCTGCGTCTGGCGATTCAGAACGCCAAGGCGCAGTCGATGCCGAAGGACAATATCGATCGCGCCATCAAAAAGGCGTCCGGCGCCGACACCGAGAATTACGATGCGATCCGCTATGAGGGTTATGGTCCAGGCGGCACGGCGATCATCGTCGAGGCGCTGACCGACAACCGCAACCGCACGGCTTCCAATGTCCGCTCGATCTTCACCAAGGCCGGCGGTGCGCTTGGTGAAACCGGTTCGGTATCCTTCTCCTTCGATCACGTCGGCGAGATCACCTACAAGGCGACTGTTGGCGATGCCGACAAGGTGATGGAAGCGGCGATCGAAGCTGGCGCTGACGATGTCGAAAGCGACGAAGAAGGTCATTGGATCATCTGCGCGTTCGAATCTCTCGGTGAAGTCGCCAAGGCGCTCGAAGCGACGCTCGGCGAAGCCGAAACGGTCAAGGCGATCTGGCGCGCGCAGAACAATGTGCCGGTCGATGAAGAAAAGGCTGTGTCGCTGATGAAGCTCATCGACAGCCTCGAAGACGACGACGACGTTCAGAATGTCTATTCGAACTTCGAAGTCTCGGAAGAAGTTCTGGCCAAGCTCTCGGCCTGATCCATCGAGATCCATCAAAAAGCCGGCTGCAGCGATGCGGCCGGCTTTTGTGCGTCATGGGTTTGTTGCGCGGATGAAATCGTCGCGGAACGTGGCAAGATCGGCGGCGGCGACATCGGAGACGGCCCAGAAGACTAGCCCGTCCGCATGCCATTCGACGAAATTGTAGCCGTCCTTCTCGGCATTGCTGCGAGTTTCCGAGGTGGCGGGCCAGATGAAGAGATTGATGACATGACCGTGCCGGCGATAGATCAACGCTGCGACTACCCGGCCGTCGAGGTAGTCCACCCTGCCGCCAACGAGAGGGAAACCCTGTGTCGCCAGATCGACCACGGGCGGCGAGAAATCGATCTTGCCGTTGAACCATGGCTTGACAGTGTGCTGGTCGGAGGTCAGCACGTCGGTCAGATGATCAGCCAGCATCGAGCGCACATGGCTTGAAAGAAGCTGATCCTCGATCGTCTGGCTCTGCTGCGGCACGTTCAGCACCAGCATAAGGCTCGCGGCCAGAACACCTAGAGACGGCACGAAGCTCCATTCGCGAACCAACCGCCAAGCGCGCCGCCATGGGCTTTCCGTGTTGATCACCGCCGCCGCGCGCTTCGTCATCGCCTGTTCCAGCGAAAGTGCGGCCTGAACGCGGGCATGGACGGTGTCCGGTGCTTGCCATTTCACACCCTCGCGTGCGGAAAGACGCTTGACCATCATGGCGTTCTCCATCTCCCCGGCACATTCGGCGCACGTCGCCAGATGGGCCTCGAAACGCGCTGCGTTGGTTGCGTCCAATTCCCCGTCGATGAAGCCGTGCAGCAGGTCCGCCCATTCGCTGTGATCATCGTGCTTTCTGCTGCTCATTGCGCCGCCCCCTTTTCTTCAAGGGTGCGCCATGCTTCGCCGAAATCGCGGCGGGCGCGGGCGAGGCGCGACATGACGGTGCCGATCGGCGCATCGATGATGTCGGCAATCTCTTTATAGGAAAGATCCTCGAGTTCGCGCAGAACCAGAACCTCGCGCATGGCATCAGGCAACATGTTGATGACCGCGCGCACCCGCTGTGTTTCCGATTTGCGGATGAAGGCGGCTTCCGGCGTATCCTCCTCCGAGGCCGGATCGGGGGAGGGCGAGCCTTCGTCCCGATCCCTTTCGTCGGTCATCGGCTGTTCGTAGCGGGTCTTGCGCCGGCCCTCCTGCAGCCAGGCATGGTAGCAATTGCGGACGATGGTGAAGGTCCAGGCGCGGGCATCGCCATCGCGAAAGCCGCCAAAGCCGCGATAGGCGCGCAGATATGCCTCCTGCACGATATCCTGCGCAGCATCGGCATCCCGGCTCAGGAAGCGTGCGAAATTATAGGCGGCGTCCAGATGCGGGATGATGGTGCGCTGGAAGCGGCGCATGGTCTCGTCGGGAGAGGAGATTGCAAGGTGTTGCGACCCGGCATTGGCCGTCGGCTCTGCCACCGCCATGAGGATGGCGTGATGGGCCGGTTTCGGCTGCGCAAAGAAGGCGCGCAGGCGGGCCAGAAGTCGCGCCAGCCGGCGCATCGCGGTCGTTTGCGGCCAGTTCCAAGTCCATGTGTGGAGTTGGCCGCCGAGCGTCATCGAAGTCATCATTCGGGCGTCTGTCATCATGATCCCCGCAAAACGCCGATACCGACTGTAAGCCGTGGATACGGTGCTTGCAATGTTGCCTGCGATACTAGATCACGCCCGCGTGAGTTTTATTCCCGATCGGATGCAGAAAATTGCAGAGCCCGGATGCGGACGCCCGCGTCTCCACCGCTTCAATCCATGTCGGTAAAAATAATGCCATATATCTCAATGGTTTGGGAAAATTCTTCGCGCGGTTGGGAATAAGCGCTCATTGCCATTGATCTTCTTCCTCAGTGGACGGTCGCGATTTGAAGCGTCCTCCGCCTGGCTCGAAAGCCATAACCCTGAGGAGATATTGCGATGTTTGATATGACCCGCCGCACCGTTCTCGGTACGGCTGTAGCTGCGGCAGCCTTCGGTCTGTCGTCGAAGCTCGAATTCATCCCGCAAGCCTTTGCCGCCACGCCGCTGGAGCCGACGGTCGGCTTCCATAAATACAAGGTCGGCTCGATCGAGGTGACGGCCATTTATGATGGCATCTGGCGCAAGCCGCATGATCCGGCCTTCATCAAGAATGCTTCGGTCGATGATACCAAGGAAGCGCTCTCCAAGGCCGGCCTGACGACAGACTTCATGCCCATTCCGCTGACCGTCGTCGTTCTCGATATCGGCGGACGCAAGATCATGATGGATGCCGGCTCGGGTGTCGGCCAGTGGCAGACCAATGCCACGCATCTGCCGGCCAACATGGCCGCAGCCGGCATCGACTACAAGAAGATCGATACGATCATGATCTCGCATTTCCATCCGGACCACGTCTGGGGCCTGATGGAAAAGGGGACGAACGCCGCCGTCTTCCCGAATGCCGAGCTGATCGTCAATGCCGCCGAATTCAACTGGTGGACCGATCCCGGCCGTGTCGACAAACTGGCTGAGGGACGCAAGGAAGCCGGCCGGCGTATCGCCTCCGTCTTTCCGAAATGGAAGAACTGGAAGCTGGTCGACGATAATGCCGAAGTGGCACCCGGCGTGCACATGCTGGCCGCTTACGGCCATACGCCCGGTCATTCCGTCTTCCTCATCGATGGCGGCAGTGAGCAGCTGATGGTTTCGGCCGACATCATGTATGTGCCGGCGCTGCTCGCGCCCCATCCGGAATGGGAAGGCGCCTATGACCAGGACGGCCCGATGGCCGTCGCAACCCGCCGCAAGCTGATCGATCGCGTCATTGCCGACAAGATCAGGATCTGCGGCTCGCATTTTCCATTCCCGGGCTCCGGCACCTTCGTCAAGGACGGCAATGCCTACGGATTCACCCCCACCATTCAGGCCTGAGCGGCCAAAACAGGAGCAAATACCATGTTCAGACATGCCATTTTCGGGATCGCCGGCCTGTGCGCCGTTGCCATCCTTCCGGGCGCAACGGCAGGCCTCGCCTTTGCCGTCGACAATATGGAATCGACCGATGCGCCGGACCTCACCTCGGTGCGCGCGAAGATCGATGCGAAGGACTATGCCGGCGCGCTCACTGAGCTCAGGGACATTGCAGAGGAACACCAGCAGGCCGACGTCTACAATCTGATGGGCTTCACCCTGCGCAAGACCGGTGATTTCAAGACGTCGCTGACCTACTACACCAAGGCTCTCGAACTGCAGCCGGATCACAAGGGCGCGCATGAATATCTCGGTGAGCTCTATGTCGAGACCGGCGACATGCCCAAGGCTCGCGAGCAGCTTGCCGCGCTGACCAAGCTCTGCCCGGCTGGATGCGAAGAGCTCGAAGATCTGACCAAGGCGATATCAGCCAAGGGAACCAACTAGCCCGCAGCTTCAACCGATCCGGCGGCATTTCGCTCGACCAAGTCGAGAGGATGCCGCCGGGCAGGACCGGAGCGCGCGGATATCGACGGGAAGGAGACAAGCCATGGAATTCGAAGAGGAGAGTGCCGTTCTTGTGAACATGGCCGACATGGCATTGTTGTTCGGCCGCATATTGCTGTCACTGCTCTTCCTGGAAGAAGGCATTGAACTCGCCAGCAATTTCGACAATGCATTGGAGGTTATGGCCAAGCTCGGTGTTCCAGCCCCCATCGCGATTGCAACAATCGCGCTGCAACTAGGCGCCGGCCTTGCCATTGCGCTCGGGCTGATGACGAGGCTGGCGGCATTTGGCCTCGGCTTGTTCTGCGTGCTGACGGCGCTGCTCTTTCACACCAACTTCGCCAGCCACAATGAGTTGCTGCACTTCGAAAAGGATCTGGCGATCGCAGGCGGCATGTTCGCGCTGATCGTCGCCGGCGCCGGCAAGCTGTCGCTCGACATGCTCATCCGGCGTCATTGGAACACGAGGCTCGTGGCTTGAGCCCGTTGGTCATTCGGTGAGCCGCGTATATAAGATCGGCTCACCGCACAAATGCCTGCTTCCGAAAATCAGGAGACCTTCTTGAAGCTTGGAAGCGTCGCGAAGAGTTCCACCGATTTCAGGCGGGCCTCGATATCATGGACCGGCATCGAAATGATGACTTCGTCGGCCTCCGTGTCCTTGATAAAGCGCGAGAGCTTTGCTTCGGCCGTCGCAGGGGAGCCGACCACGGCGTAGCGCAACGTATTTTCCACATTCAGCTTCTCCATCGGCGTCCAGAAATCGTCCATGTCGCTGCGTGGGCGGGGGAAGGGGCCGCGCACGTTGCGGCGCAGATTGACGAATTGCTGTTCCGCAGAGGTGAAATGATATCGCGCCTCCTCATCGGTATCTGCGACGGAGCCCATGGCGCCGACCATCACATAAGGTTTGTCGAGCGTGGCCGAAGGCGTGAAGCGGTCGCGGTATATGGCGATGGCGTCCAGCAGCGAATCTGGTGCGAAATGCGAGGCGAAGGCATAGGGCAGGCCGAGCATGGCGGCGAGGTGGGCGCTATAGAGGCTGGAGCCGAGCAGCCAGATCGGCACGTTGGCGCCATGGCCGGGAACAGCGAGGATGATCTGGTTGTCATCAGCCGGGCTGAAGAGGTGCTGTAGCTCGACGATATCCTGCGGAAAGCTCTGCGCGCCGGCATCGATATTGCGACGCAGGGCCTGGGCGGTGCGCATGTCGGTGCCGGGCGCACGGCCAAGCCCCAGGTCGACGCGACCGGGAAACAGCGCTTCCAGCGTGCCGAACTGCTCGGCAATGACGAGTGGTGAATGGTTCGGCAGCATGACGCCGCCCGAACCGATGCGGATGCGCGAGGTCGCTGCGCCGATGTGGCCGATCACGACTGAAGTCGCGGCGCTGGCAACGCCCGGCATACCGTGATGCTCGGCGAGCCAGAACCTGTTGTAGCCAAGCTCTTCCGCCTTTTGCGCCATGCGCTTCGAGCTCTCGAAGGACTGGCGGATGGTGCTGCCCTCGGCAACGGGCGAAAGATCGAGGATGGAAAAGGGAACCATGGCAAGAAACCTGCGTGGTGGAAGGGAGGGTCGCTCCAACATGTAGGAGCGCGGTCCGCCTATTCCAAACCCCGCCGCCGCAATTTCGTCACGATGTTTCAGCGTGGCGCTGGCGGTCCAATCTGTGTCTTGTTTTTGTTTTGTTCACATTTTGCTGGCACATCTTCAGCCCGAAAGATAGGTTGGCTTATGCAGAATACGATTCGCATCATCGGCATCGATCCGGGCCTTCGGCGCACCGGCTGGGGCATCATTGATACGCTTGGCAACTCGCTTCGCTTCGTGGCCTCGGGAACCGTCACTTCGGATGGCGACATGGATCTCGCATCCCGTCTATGCCAGCTGCATGATGGGCTTGCCGAGGTCGTTCACAGCTATCAGCCGGATGAGGCCGCCGTCGAGCAGACCTTCGTCAACAAGGATGCGGTGGCAACGCTGAAGCTCGGCCAGGCCCGCGGAGTCGTTATGCTGGTTCCGGCGCGGGCAGGCCTGCCGGTCTCGGAGTATGCTCCGAATGCGGTCAAGAAGGCGGTCATCGGCGTCGGTCACGGCGAGAAGCAGCAGATCCACATGATGCTGAAGATCCTGATGCCCAAAGTGGAATTCAAGGGCAATGACGCGGCCGATGCGCTCGCCATTGCCGTCTGCCATGCCCACAACCGCGGCGCCAGCCGGCTGCGGCAAGCGTCGCTTCTGGCAGCCGCGAAGGCTTCGTAACCGCTTCAACCCGTTCGCTAAACCCACTCCTGACGGACACCATTCATGATCGGCAAGCTGAAAGGCACAATCGAAGAGATCGGCGAAGACTATGTGCTCGTGGATGTGCATGGCGTCTGCTATGTCGCCTATTGCTCGGCCCGGACGCTGTCGAAGCTCGGCTCCGTCGGAGAGGCCTGCATTCTCTTCATCGAGACCTATGTCCGCGAAGATCAGATCCGGCTGTTCGGCTTCATGACGGCGCTGGAGCGCGAGTGGTTCAATATAGTGCAGACGGTTCAGGGCGTCGGTGCGAAGGTAGCGCTGGCGCTGTTATCGACGCTGACGCCGGCCGAGCTTGCCAATGCGATCGCCTTGCAGGATCGTGCCGCAGTTTCGCGGGCGCCGGGCGTCGGCCCGAAGGTTGCCATGCGCATTGTAACGGAACTGAAGAACAAGGCGCCGGCCTTTGCTGGCGATGCCGCCAATATCGGGCTCAAGCAGGAGTTGGGCGAAGGCGTTGCCGCAGCGCCCGTTGCGGATGCCGTATCGGCGCTCACCAATCTCGGCTATTCGCGGGATCAGGCCGCCAATGCCGTGGCCGCAGCCTTGAAGACGGCCGGCGAGGGTGCCGATAGTGCCAAGCTGATCCGTCTTGGCCTAAAGGAACTGTCGCGTTGAGGCTTTGCACCCTCCGCTTTCCTTACTATTGTCTCAAAATCGCTAGATCGCCATGGAGTGCTCTCTCGTCGAAGACTATCTTGAGCGTGGCGGAATGGCCGCCGCATTCGGCAGGAGCGCCGGGAAACGCATATCTGGAATGGAACCGCTGACATGAGTGAAGCCGCACGTCTGATATCGCCGGAAAAGCGTGGCGAAGACATCGATGCGACGCTCAGGCCGCAATCGCTGGACGAGTTTACCGGCCAGGCAGAAGCGCGCGCCAATCTGAAGGTTTTCATCGAGGCGGCCAAGGGGCGCGGTGAAGCGCTGGATCACGTGCTGTTCGTCGGCCCGCCAGGTCTCGGCAAGACGACGCTGGCGCAGATCATGGCCAAGGAGCTCGGCGTCAACTTCCGCTCCACGTCCGGCCCGGTCATCGCCAAGGCGGGCGATCTTGCGGCGCTGCTCACCAATCTCGAAGAGCGCGACGTGCTCTTCATCGACGAAATTCACCGCCTCAACCCGGCAGTCGAAGAAATCCTTTATCCGGCCATGGAGGACTTTCAGCTCGATCTCATCATCGGCGAAGGGCCGGCGGCGCGTTCGGTGAAGATCGATCTCGCCAAGTTCACGCTGGTTGCTGCCACCACCCGTCTCGGCTTGCTGACGACGCCGTTGCGCGACCGCTTCGGCATTCCTGTCCGCCTGAGCTTCTATACCGTCGAGGAGCTGGAACTGATCGTGCGGCGTGGCGCGAGGCTGATGGGGCTCGGCATGACCGACGAGGGTGCGCGCGAGATTGCGCGCCGGGCCCGCGGCACGCCGCGTATCGCCGGCCGCTTGCTGCGCCGCGTGCGCGACTTCGCAGAAGTGGCCAAGGTCGAGGCGGTGACGCGGGAGGTTGCCGACGAGGCGTTGACACGGCTCCTCGTCGACAATGTCGGCTTCGATCAGCTCGACAAGCGCTACCTCAATATGATCGCCGTCAATTTCGGTGGCGGCCCCGTCGGTATCGAAACCATCGCCGCCGGTCTTTCCGAGCCGCGCGATGCAATCGAGGATATCATCGAGCCCTATATGATCCAGCAGGGCTTCATTCAGCGCACACCCCGCGGCCGCGTCTTGACCGCGATTGCCTGGAAGCATCTCGATATGCAGCCGCCCAAGGATCTGGAGGCAGCCCAGTTCCGGCTGTTCCAGGAGGGGGACTGAGTTGCTCGGCCGTCGTGCCTTTTTGAAGCTGTTCGGCGGCAGCGTATTCGGCTTGATGGCACTCGGAGGCTATGCGCTCGGCTATGAGCCCGTCATCAGGCTGGATGTGACCCGCTATGCGCTGACGCCGCCTGGATGGACGCCGGGGTTGAAGCTTCGGATCGTGGCGCTTGCCGACTTCCATGCGTGCGAACCGTGGATGACGGCCGAGCGCATCGGGTCGATCTGTGCCCGTGCCAACGAGCTTGGCGGCGACATCATCGTCCTGCTCGGCGACTATACGTCCGGGACCGATCTGATCACGGGCAGGGTCGATCATCGCGTGTGGGCGGCGCAGCTAGCCACATTGAAGGCGCCTCTCGGCGTCCATGCCATCCTCGGCAACCACGACTGGTGGCACGATGCCGCCGCTCAAAGAAGCGGCCGTGGCCCCACATTCAGCCATCGGGCCCTGGGCGGCGTCGGGATCGAAGTCTATTCCAATCGCTCGGCGCGTCTGGAGAAGGACGGGCAGGGGTTCTGGCTCGCCGGCCTTGAGGATCAGCTGGCGCTGAGGCGCAGCATCCGCTGGAAGCGGCCTTTCACCCAGGGGCTCCATGATCTCGGCGGGACGCTGGCTCAAATTACCGACGATGCGCCTGTTATCCTGCTTGCTCACGAGCCCGATGTCTTTCCGGATGTGCCGCCGAGGGTGTCGCTGACCCTTTCCGGGCATACGCATGGCGGGCAGGTGCGGGTCTTCGGTTGGTCGCCTTATTCGCCGTCGCGCTATGGCGACAGATATGTCTATGGCCATATCATCGAGGAGGAGCGTCACATCATCGTCTCCGGCGGCCTCGGCTGCTCTATCATGCCGGTTCGCTTCGGCGTCCCGCCCGAGATCGTCGTCATCGATATGGGTTGAGGGATCATGTCGAAACGCAAGCTGATCAGACTGAATGCGGGGCGCTCGCGCTTCCAGATGCGTGTGGCGGGCCTCGCCTTTCGCGACGGGCATGTGCTGGTCCATAGAGCCGTGCAAGAGAGCTTCTGGACCTTTCCGGGCGGCCGGGCGGAGATCGGGGAGACCTCCGAGGACACGCTGCGGCGGGAAATGCAGGAGGAGCTTGGCGTGGATGCCACGGTCATGAGGCTTCTCTGGTCGGTCGAAAATTTCTTTCACTACGAGGAGCGCGACTGGCACGAGCTCGGCCTTTATTACCTGATGGAGATACCCGCGAGCTTTCCGTTCGACCCTCAGGAGATCGTGCATCGCGTGCAGGACGGCGACAACGATCTGGAATTCAAATGGGTGCGGGCGACGCGGGAGGCGCTGGTTGCACTCGATATCCCGCCCTATTTCATTGCCGAGGAGATCGAAGATCTGCCGCTGACGCCGCGTCATCTCGTCTGGCGCGACGGCGATCTCGACCAAGGTTAGGGAGAGGATTCGATGTCTGGTTTCGACCCCGTTCGGAGCTTTCGAAGGCTTGCTTATAACAATGCGCTGGCAAATATCCGGCTGCATCGCGCTTGCGCGGCATTGCTGCCTGGCGAGTTCGAGGCAAAGCGCGTCAGCTTCTTTCCGTCGATCAAGTCGACCCTCAACCACATCCTGACGGTGGACTGGTTCTATGTCGATGCGCTGGAAAGCGGAAGACTCGGCCTCAAAGCCTTCGACATCGAGGAGCCTTATGACCGGCTGGGTGATTTGACGGCGCAGCAGGTCGAGGTCGACGGCAGGCTAGTCGCCTTCTGCGAGAGACTGACGCCGGATGCGGCAGTGCGGATCGTCGATATCGAGCGCACGGGCCGCGTTCAGCGGGAGAGGGCGGACGATGTGCTGAACCATATGTTTCAGCATCAGACGCATCATCGCGGCCAGGTGCATGCCATGCTGGCCGGAACGAGCGTTGCGCCGCCGCAGCTCGACGAATTTGTCGTTGCCGACGATGCGCGGTTCAGGGGCGGGGAGCTGGCGGCGCTCGGATGGGACGAGACGAAGCTGATGCGCTGATATTGGGCTGCTAGGTCGTCGTCTCGGCTAGCTTCTCTATCGTTTGCCGGAACAAAGTCTCGCCGCCACCCTGCCATCCAAGCGCTCGGATCTTCGACGTATCTATGGTGTTGACCGCTTCTCGAGGCGCAGGTGCCGGTAATGGGTGGGGACAGCGTGTCGCGCTTTGAAGATGACCTAGAATCTCATGGGTGTCGGTGAGAATATCGGACAGGTTGAAGGTTTCACCGTCGATCCGACCAGCTTCCGTTTCCAGCAGCAAACGAATGGCGCGGCCCAGGTCTCGCCCATGAACTTCCGTTCCTGCACGTGTGGTGACCGATCTACCATGCAAATAATCGTCGAACAGCCCGTCCCATTTGTTCGGTCGCAGGTCGCCGTAGACGCCGGTCGCTCTCAGGCTCGCCGTGGCAAAGCCAGGTGTGGAGAGCGAGAATAGGGCATGCTCGGCGTCGCGTTTTACCTCACCGTAGAGAGTGTTCGGCATCGCTTTGATTGCCTCGGTCAATGTCTCCCCTGCAGGCCGATCGCCATAGACGGCGCGCGAGGATAGGAAGATGCAACGCCGAACGCCAGCCTTTCTCGCAGTCTCGAACAGCTTGATCGTGCCGTCCAGATTGAGCCGGCGAAACCCATCCGGGTCCTCTCCCTCACCGCCGCGATATTTGCCAGGCACATGGCTGAAGGCCGCGTGCACAAAGACATAGGCGTCGTCGAAGACTTGGCTTTGGTCCTCTTGGGGGTCGAGACTCAGCGGCACGAAGGAAACCGGCCGTGAGAAGAAGCCTGCTTCCGGAGCGTTGCGACCCCCAACCGCGATCTTGTAGCCGGCCGACAGCAACTCCTCGGCGATGTATCGGCCGACAAGACCTGTTCCTCCCGATATGAGAACCTTCATGCCGCCTCTTTTGGATTGGCGAGCGTCGCGATGTCCGGCACGCCTTGCCCCGTATGGAAGCAATGCCAGAGGTCGATCAGCGGCCTTAGCAGCTCGGCCTTGGGATGGTTTTCCTCCCAGGGCTTTTCATACTGATAGTGCAGGATCGAGACGCTGTTCCAGTTCCAGAGGTCGGGCATGCTGAACCAGACATATTGCAGCATGTTCATGAATACAGGCAGGCCGTGCCATTCCGGGAAGAAGGACTCAAGAAAGGTCTGATCCGTCCGGCGCCAGAAGACATCAGGCCGGTCGAGCCGTTGCAGCATGTCCTGAAATGTCGCAAGCGATGGCTTGGCGACGAAGACGCCGGAGTTCAGTCGATGAAAGTCGGAGAGGCTCTCATAGACGTTCGGGGCGGCCGAGAATTCGGGATAGTCGAAAAGCCTGTCGACATTTCGCAGCACCAGCGCATCAGCATCGATGAAGGCGCAAGTATCGTATTCGATGAGCTGCCAGAGCCGCAGCTTGCAGAAATTGTCGAGCGGCGTGTGGAAGGATGGCTTGCGGCCCTTGGTGAATGGGGCGGCGGCATGAAGGTTGCCGCGCGCATGTCGCTCGTTGAAGCCCTCGGAGAGGGGCAGGTGTTCGACTTCGATGAGGCGGCAATCGAGCGCCGCGAGCGGAGCGAGGTCGCTTTCGCGCACGCCGGCGGTATGCAGCACGACGATATCGGCCTTGGTGCCGGTCCGAACGATCGAGCGCGCCAGCGCCAGCGCGCCCATGGCATAGTCGGCATTCGTGACAAGGGTCACGAATGCCTGGCCTGAGCGAGGGCGGGTGTGGGGGCGCAGCCCCTGCAGCATTTCGCTTCCGAGCATCATGACACGGACTTCAACCTCTTGCCTTCTGGGTCATGGTTGACCGTCGCGGCGAGATCCTTCGTCCAGGCAGAGACGGCGGGGACGCGCGAGCGATCGACGCGATAGGCGTATTTCCTGGCGACATCGACGATTTCGCCGAGCAGGCCGGCCTCCAGCGTGGTCGGCGACAATCCGAGGTCGAGAAACTTGTCGTTCTTGACGATCAGCTCGTTTTCCGGCGCTTCCTTGCGCGGGTTCGGCAGCCGAACGATTTCCGCGCCGCTGATCTTTGCAATCATGTCGGCGAGGTCGCGCACGCAGTGGGTTTCCGTCATCTGGTTGAAGATTTCGACACGGGCGCCGCGGGCCGGCGGGTTCTTCAGCGCAAGCTCGATGCAGCGCACCGAATCCTGGATATGGATGAAAGCGCGGGTCTGGCCGCCGCTGCCGTGCACGGTCAGCGGATAACCGATCGCCGCCTGGATCAGGAAGCGGTTCAGCACCGTGCCATAGTCGCCGTCATAGTCGAAGCGATTGATCAGCTGCGTGTGCCGGCGCGTCTGCTCCGTATGCGTTCCCCAGACGATACCCTGATGCAGGTCGGTGATCCTGAGCCCATCATTCTTGGCATAGAACTGAAAGAGCAGCTGATCGAGGCATTTCGTCATATGGTAGATCGAGCCGGGATTGGCCGGGTAAAGGATCTCCTGGCTCACCGTGCGGCCATCAACCGTATCGATGCCGACAGGCAGATAGCCTTCGGGGATGGCGGCGCCGATGGTGGAATAGCCGTAGACACCCATCGTGCCGAGATGCACGAGATGTGCGTCCAGATTGAGCTCGACCAACGCGTTCAGCAGATTATGCGTCGCGTTCACGTTGTTGTTGACGGTGTAGTTCTTGTGGCGGTCGCTTTTCATCGAGTAGGGGGCGGCGCGCTGCTCGGCGAAATGGACGATGGCATCGGGGCGATGTTCGGCCAGCCACGTCTTCAGGAGTTCGTAGTCTTTGGCGAGGTCGATCAGATTGAAATGGATGCGTCGGCCGGTTTCGGCATGCCAGATGCGGGTACGTTCCTGGATCGAATCCATCGGCGTCAGCGACTGGACGCCCAGTTCGGTGTCGATCCAGCGACGGGAGAGATTGTCGAGGATGTGGACCTCATGACCGGCATCGGAGAGATGGAGCGAGGTTGGCCAACCGATGAATCCGTCGCCGCCCATAACCGCTATTTTCATGAGGTTTTTCCTTCTGCGCCGATCCGCTGTCCGGCATCATTCCGGATAGTCGGAGTTTATGACAATTGTTCAAAGCTTGCTTGATGGCAGAAGTTCGGCCAAAGAGGTGCCGGACATTCAAGGAGATGCGGCAACAATGAACAGCCCCTTTCTGATAGCTGGGGAACTGGAAGCCGGAAGCCACCGGCTGGTGCAGCGAGTCTATTACGAAGATACGGATTTTTCCGGCCTCGTCTATCACGCGCGCTACCTGCATTTCCTCGAGCGGGGCCGCACGGACTACCTGCGTTGTCTCGGAGTGGAACAGCGCGAATTGCTGAATGCAGACGAAGAAGGGCTGGTCTTCGTCGTTCATCGCATGGAGATCGACTTCAAGGGACCGGCGCGCATGGATGACGTGCTGACGATCCGCACCGTCACCGAAAAGGCCGGCGGTGCCAAGATGGTGCTTTCCCAGGAAATACGCCGCGACGATACTTTGCTGATCGCAGCCAAGGTCATCATTGCCGTGATCAATGCCAAGGGCAGGCCGCGGCGGCTGCCGGAAAAGCTCGCGACGCAGATGCTCACCGCTTCGGAAGCCGCTGGCTAGCAAGGCTTTCGATGGCTGGGCTGCCAGCCTAGGCGGGCAGGGGATCGCTATTTGCCTGCCGGCGCTTGCAATAACTTGAGTTTTATGTGAAGGAATTTGGCGCGCAAGTCATGTCTGCGTTTGTCGCCGGTTTCGTCCGGTCAGTTCTTCCCTGGAGCTAGAATAATCTTCCTTCGCAGCTAAATCCTTCATGGTTCGACGCTAACATTCTTTTAACCATAATAGTGTCTTACTGCTTTCGTCGGAGTTTGTGCGGTGCACGCCTTCCTTTGACCAAATTTGACGGCAAGAAGGCAATTGTAAGCTTGGAAGGCTTGACCAGGGCGTTCAGCGGCGGCTGCCAAACATTTCTTGTGAGATCACTTTTAGCCGCCCGGTCTAGCGCCGGGCGTTTGGATTCGGGGATTTTGGATCAATGGAACAAGTAGCATTGGCAGCGGCCACCACACCGGACATCACCCTCTGGTCGCTCTTCATGCAGGCGGGCCTGGTGGTCAAGCTCGTCATGATCGGCCTTCTGGCCGCGTCCGTCTGGACTTGGGCGATCGTCATCGACAAGTATCTGAGCTATGCGCGGGCACGTCGCCAATTCGATCAGTTCGAGCAGGTCTTCTGGTCCGGCCAGTCGCTCGAAGAACTCTACCGTACTCTTTCCGAGCGCAACAATACCGGCTTGAGCGCCATCTTCGTCTCGGCCATGCGCGAGTGGAAGAAGTCGTTCGAGCGCGGCGCACGTTCGCCGATCGGCCTGCAGATGCGTATCGACCGCGCCATGGATGTCACCCTCGCGCGCGAATCGGAACACCTGACTGCTCGTCTCGGATCGCTTGCGACCATCGGTTCGGCCGGCCCGTTCATCGGCCTGTTTGGTACGGTTGTCGGTATCATGACCTCGTTCCAGGCGATCGCCGGTTCGAAGTCGACCAACCTCGCGGTTGTCGCGCCGGGTATCGCCGAAGCGCTGTTGGCAACCGCCATCGGTCTGGTCGCGGCTATTCCCGCCGTTATCGCCTACAACAAGTTCTCGGGCGACGCCGGCAAGCTCTCTGCACGCATGGAAGGTTTCGCGGATGAATTCTCCGCCATCCTTTCGCGCCAGATCGATGAGAAGCTGCAGCCGCGCCAGGCAGCGCAGTAAGTAGCGGACAGAACCGGAGTATTCACATGGGAATGTCTGTTGGAGGCAATGGTGGCGGCGGTGGCCGCCGAGGCGGTCGTCGCGGCGGAGGCCGAGGTGGCCCGATTTCCGAAATCAACGTGACACCGCTCGTCGACGTCATGCTCGTGCTGCTGATCATCTTCATGGTGGCTGCGCCGATGATGACATCGGGCGTGCCGATCGACTTGCCGCAAACGCAGGCCGGCGCGCTGAACGCCCAGACCCAGCCGATCACCATCTCGATCAAGGCCGACGGTCAGGTCTTTCTGCAGGAAACGCAGCTCAACGTGACCGAGATCGCCGCAAAGCTGCAGGCGATCGCAACCACCGGTTATAACGAACGCATTTTCGTCCGCGGTGACGGCAAGGCGCCTTATGGCGTCATCGCCGATGTCATGTCGCGCATCCAGGAAGCCGGTTACAAGAATATCGGCCTCGTCACGCAGCAGATAACGGATCACTGACGAATCGCCATGAAGCGCAGTCTTGCCACATCTGCGGTTTTTCACGTCCTGGTGCTGATTGGCGCCATGGTGACGCTGAGTGCGCCGGCGCCGTTGGCGACGCCGGAAAGCACGGCGATGGATGTCGACATCGTGCCGGCAGACCAGCTCCAGCAGGGCGAGAAGAAGGCTCCGGTGACGGATCACGTCTCGCGCAAGCAGACCACGAAGCAAGACCAGGTCGCCAACGCCCAGAACGTTGGCGAGAACAAGGTTGATATCAAGAACCCGGTCGTGCCGACACAGCGACCGGAGAGCGACACCGCGGCATTGGCGCCGAAGAAGGTGGATGCGCCCGTTCCGCAGAATGATCCGCGGCCGAACGACGTCAAGACCGTAGAGCAGAAGGACACAGAGGCTGCGCCGAAGGAAGTAGCCGCTGTTCCGCAGCAGAAGCCGGATGTGACGCCCACTCCGGCGCCTAAGACCGATCCGACGCCTCCTACTCCGAAAGCCGACGTAACGCCGACACCGCCGCCAGCCCAACAGCCGACGCAGCAGGCTGAAATCCAGTTGCCGAACAATGTTCCCGTACCGGATGTAAAGCCGCAGCCGACGCCACCGAAGACTGCCGAACAGAAGCCCGAAGTCAAGCCGGTGCCGAAGCCGGACGTGAAGGTGGCTGAAGCGAAGCCGACAGACAAGACGACGACACAGAGCACCAGCAAGACCACATCCAACGATGACGGCAAGAAGGATGCTGACAAGAAGCGCCAAGTTGCCAAAGCCTCCAACAAGGGCCTGGATGACGGTCTCGCTGACCAGATCAGCGACCTTCTAAACAACACCTCTTCGAAGGGCGGCGCGAAGCGATCTTCCCAACAGGCTTCCGCTGGCGCGGAAACGCAGGTCGCCTCGCGCGGCGGGATGAAATCGCTTGGCGCAGGCAAGCTTAGCCAGAGCCAACAGGACGGTTTGCGTGATCTGATCCAGAAGTATTGGAACCTTCCTCCCGGGCTCGAAGGCGCAGGCGACGTGCGAATCAAGGTGCATTTCAAGCTCGATAAATCCGGGCAGATCGTCGGTCAGCCAGAGGCAACGACGAGCGGTGGACCGGCGTCGACGCAGGGGGCCATGCAATCCGCTGCTGTACGCGCTGTCCTTCGCGCGCAATCTGAGTTCATGACGATTCTTCCGGCGGATAAGTATGACGACTGGCAGGAAGTCGTCGTCAACTTCAGCGCAGCGGACCTGGGGATGTGATGCGAGGTATGCAGCTTTTGACGAACCACTGTTCGCGCACAGGCTTGGGCCTGCTCCTGGCTTTGGCGCTGGTGCTGACGGGCGCTCTGTCGGCAGAGGCGGGAAGCGATGCGCGGCGGCATCAGGATTCGGCGCTGAACAGCTTGCGCGAGGATCTTGCGAAGAACTTCAACGTCATGCCGGGCATGACGGGAGCTAAAGAGGTCCGTGTCAGGCTGCATCTCAGGCTCAGCCGAAACGGAGAGATCGTCGGTAAGCCAAAAGTTACGGTTACCGGCGGCCCCAAGGCGACACAGCAAGCCATAACGACAGCCGCTGTGCGAGCTGTGCTCCGGTCTGCTCCGTTCAAGAAACTGCCAATAGATCAATATGACGACTGGAAAGAAGTCACCATCAACTTCGGTCCGGCTATCTGACGAATTAATGCTGAAAGGCTTGGCACATATGATCAGAAATTCCCTCGTTCGTCTCCTGCTGGTGCTGGCGGGCCTGACGGCAGCCCTCGCAACCCCGGCCTATGCCGTGGTCGAGCTCAACATCAACAAGGGCAATGTCCAGCCCATGCCGATCGCGATCACCGATCTTCTGTCGAATGACAGTCTCGGTCCGCAGATCTCGGGCGTGATCGCAGCCGATCTGCAGCGTTCCGGCCTGTTCGCGCCGATCAACAAGCAGGCCTTCATTGAGAAGATCAGCAACCCGGATTCGACGCCGCGCTTCCAGGACTGGACGACCATCAACGCGCAGGCTCTGGTGACCGGCCGCGTGACGCAGGAAGGCGGTCGTCTTCGCGCCGAGTTCCGCCTGTGGGACACCTTTGGCAACAGTCAGATGATCGGCCAGCAGTTCTACGCGCAGCCCGACAACTGGCGCCGTGTCGCTCACATCATCGCCGACGCGATCTATCAGAAGATCACCGGTGAGAAGGGCTATTTTGACACCCGCGTCGTTTTCGTCGCCGAAAGCGGCCCGAAGACGGCCCGCAAGACGCAGCTCGCGATCATGGATCAGGACGGTGCCAATGTTCGCATGCTGACTGACGGCAGCGATCTCGTGCTGACGCCGCGTTTCTCGCCGAACCGCCAGGAAGTGGCCTACATGTCCTTCGCCAACCAGCAGCCGCGCGTTTATCTGCTGCAGCTGCAGACGGGTCAGCGCGAACTGGTCGGCAATTTCCCCGGCATGACCTTCTCGCCGCGCTTCTCGCCGGATGGCCAGCGCGTGATCATGAGCCTTCAGCAGGAAGGCAACGCCAACATCTACACGATGGACCTGCGTTCGCGCACCACCACGCGTTTGACCTCGACGGCTGCCATCGACACTTCGCCCTCCTATTCGCCTGACGGCTCGCAGATCGCCTTTACAAGCGATCGCGGCGGCAAGCCTCAAATCTATGTGATGGGTGCGGATGGCTCCAACCAGCGCCGCGTTTCCTTCGGCGACGGTTCCTATTCGACGCCGGTCTGGTCGCCGCGCGGCGACCTCATCGCCTTCACCAAGCAGTCCGGCGGCAGCTTCTCCATCGGCGTCATGAAGACAGATGGTTCGGGCGAACGCCTGCTGACGACCGGGTTCCACAACGAAGGCCCGACCTGGGCTCCGAACGGCCGCGTCATCATGTTCTACCGCCAGCCCGCCGGCTCCGGTGGCCCGCAGCTCTTCTCCATCGACCTGACCGGCTACAACGAGCAGAAAATCCCCACGCCGGGCTTTTCTTCCGATCCCGCCTGGTCGCCGCTGCTCGAGTAGTGGAGCGTTCGCCACTTTATCGCCGCAAAGTCCTGTGACTTGACCGGTTCCGGACAATTTTAGGACATCATTAACCATATTTGTTGGAATCGGATTAACCGAACCCGGTTACAGTCTGGCAACCCTGATAGAGACTAAGGAGAGACCGGCAATGAGCCGCATCGCAACCCCGGCCGTTGGCCATATGCAAAACCTCGCTCGCAATCCGATCATGATCGCGCTTTTCGTCGGCCTTTCGCTGGCTGGCTGCGCCTCCAAGAAGGGTCTGCCGAACGATGCTAACGGTCTTGGCCTGAACGGTGGTGCGGGCAGCGCTACTCCGGGCTCGCCGCAGGACTTTACCGTTAACGTCGGCGACCGCATCTTCTTCGATACCGACAGCACCTCGATCCGCGCTGACGCCGCTCAGACGCTCGACCGTCAGGCTCAGTGGCTCGCTCGCTATCCGAACTACGCAATCACCGTCGAAGGCCATGCCGACGAACGCGGTACGCGCGAATACAACCTGGCTCTCGGCGCTCGCCGTGCGGCTGCCGCCAAGGACTACCTCGCTTCGCGTGGCGTTCCGGCCAAGCGCATGAAGACGATCTCCTACGGCAAGGAACGTCCGGTCGCGACCTGCGATGATATCTCCTGCTGGTCGCAGAACCGTCGTTCGGTCACCGTGCTTAACGGCGCCGGTTCCTGATAGGTCAAACGACTGCTCGAAATGCATGAGGCGGTCCTTGCGGCCGCCTTTGTTTTTTTGACCACACTTTGGCCGAACTCCGTTGCTTTTTGAGAGCAATTGTAAAAATCTCCTGTTCGAGCCTCTGGCCCGAAGAATCAATGAGACAGGACGATCCATATGAGAAAACTTGTCGTGGCGAGCATGCTGTGTCTCGCTGCCTTTGCAGGTAGTGAGCGGGATGCCTCTGCCTTGTCGCTGTTTGGAATCCACCTCGGAGGCCGTGACGCTTCCGCACAGTCGGCGCCCAACAGCGAGTATCAGAGACAAGCACAATATAACCGTGCGCCGGTCGTTAAGGTGCAGAGCAGCGACGCCGAGGTTCGTCTGCAGCGGCTTGAAGATCAGCTGCGCCAGTTGAACGGTCGCGTGGAGGAGATGAGCTATCAGCTGCTGCAAATGCAGGAGCAGATCCGCAAGACGCAGGAAGACAACGAGTTCCGCTTCCAGCAGCTGGAAAAGCGCGGTGGCGCGCCGGCAAGCGGCGGGACAATGAAGAAGAGCGAGGCCGATGTGCCGGCGCAAAGTTCTGGCGGGCAGCAGGATGACATTGCCAGTGTCATCGGCGATTCGCAGAACGCCGGCGCAGCTCCCCAGCGGGGCTCCAGCACGGGCAAGCCGCCGTCGCAGCTCGGCTCGATCCAGTTCGATCAAAGCGGCAGTGAAGTGGGCAGTTCGTCTACCGGCACAAATAACGGTTCCGGCGCGCCGCCCAGTTCCGGTTCCGGGGCGCAGACGGCGTCGCTCGGCAACGAGAACGATCAGTACAAGGCAGCTTATGGCCACGTCCTGTCCGGCGACTACAGTGTCGCCGAACGGGAATTCCGCCAGTATATCGACAGCTATCCCAGCAGCTCGCGCTCTGCCGATGCGAATTTCTGGCTCGGTGAAGCGCTCTATTCGCAGGGCAAGTACAACGATGCCGCCAAGACTTTTCTGAATGCGCATCAGAAATACAGCACTTCGGAGAAGGCTCCTGAGATGCTCCTGAAGCTCGGCATGTCGCTCGCCGCGCTCGACAACAAGGACACCGCCTGCGCCACTCTTCGCGAAGTCGGCAAGCGTTATCCCAAGGCTTCCAAGGCCGTGACCAGCAAAGTTGCAAGCGAACAGAAGCGTCTTGCCTGCTGAATGCCATGTCTGACGTTGCTGTGACCGCCGCCGCCACAGCCCTTGCGCCTGAAGCCGCCGCAGCCGAGTTTCTTCGTTCGCTTGTAAAGCCTGCTCACATTCTCGTCGCCATCTCCGGCGGTAGTGATTCTACCGGGCTATTGATCGCCCTTGCCGAGCAGCTGAACTCCTCTCTCCATTCGAAAGTCACTCTTTCTGCCGTAACCATCGATCATGGTTTGCGCGCAGGCGCTGCAGATGAAGCGCTGAAGGTTGCCGCGCTCTGTGCCCAACGTGGCATTTCCCATTTCACCCGCCGTTGGGACGGCGACAAGCCGAAAAGCGGCATTATGGCCGCCGCCCGCGAAGCGCGCTATGAGCTGATGGCCGACCTTGCCGGTGAGATCTCAGCCGATGTGATCGTTACCGCTCATACAGCCGACGATCAGCGCGAGACGCTTGCCATGCGACGCGCACGTGGAGGTAAGGCGAAGGACGAGGGCGGCACCGGCATCGCGGATGCAATGTTGTTCGATCGCCGCATCTGGATCGTCAGGCCGTTTCTTTCATGCACGCGGGCCGATATCCGCGCTTATCTCGAAGAATATGGGGTATCCTGGCTCGAAGACCCGAGCAACGAGGATACCCGCTACGAGCGCGTGCGGACACGTATGCATCTCGCTGTGCAGCCACCTCTTGTCCTTGCCGCGAACATTGGTGCAAAGCGCACTGCGTTGGCCGAAAAGGCGGCGACCTGGTTGGATGAGCATGTGACCGTTCATGCCGAAGCGCTTTGTGACATTCGTAGGGCGGCATTCTCCGCAGATCCTGCCGTTATCGCCTATGCGCTCTCTTACCTGACGGCCGTGTTCGGGGGAGGGGCCTATGGGCCTGGCCGCAAGCAAATGGAGCGTGTTCGGGATTTTGTGAATGCCGGTATTCCCGGGCGGCGGACGGTAGGCGGCGTGGTCTTCGATCTGCGCCGCGAGGCGCTCTTTCTGATGCGGGAAAGCCGCAACATCGAGCCGCTAGCGCTTGCCCCTGGCGCGGCCGGCGTCTGGGACGGCCGTTTCGAAGTGACCAATCAGGGCTTGGCACCTATTTGCGTGAAGGCTTCCGGCATGGATGGCGCGCAGGTTTTTCCGCCGAACTTGCCAAGAGGAGCAGTGCAGCGCGCCCGTGCCGCCATGCCCCTGTTCGTGTCGAACGATGCTGGCGTGGCCCCAATCGTCGCAGTCGCCCCCTATCTTGCACCCTTCGACCGCTTTTTGACACGATTCGACCTCATGTTTGCAGATCGGCTTTCGATCGCTTTTGGCCGTCAAGCCTATAGGCGGCTGCCGCTTTCGGTCCTATAGACGGAAAAAGGCATGCGCCGACGCGGTTTGCCTTGGCAACGGCTTGGCGCAACCCTATGTTAGGGAACAAGTAATGCCGTCGCTTAGCGGCGGAAGTTTCAGTGCTGGGGAGTTCGATGAACCCTAATTTTCGTAATTTCGCTCTGTGGGCAATCATAGCTCTGCTGTTGATTGCTCTGTTCAGTATGTTTCAGAACGCGCCGGCACAAACAGGCTCCAGGGAAATTCCTTATTCGCAGTTCCTTCGGGAAGTTGATTCCGGCCGCGTCCGTGACGTTACCGTCACCGGCAATCGCGTCGTCGGCAGCTATGTTGAAAACGGAACACCCTTCCAGACCTATGCTCCGGTCGTGGATGACAGCCTGCTTGAACGCCTGCAGAACAAGAACGTCAACATTGTCGGCCGTCCCGAGTCGGACGGTTCCTCGAGCTTCCTGAGCTATCTCGGCACGCTGTTGCCGATGCTCTTGATCCTCGGTGTCTGGCTGTTCTTCATGCGGCAAATGCAGGGCGGTTCGCGCGGAGCCATGGGCTTCGGCAAGTCCAAGGCCAAGCTTCTGACGGAGGCTCACGGTCGTGTGACCTTCGAGGACGTTGCTGGCGTTGACGAGGCCAAGCAGGACCTGGAAGAAATCGTCGAATTCCTGCGCGATCCGCAGAAGTTCCAGCGTCTTGGCGGTCGTATCCCGCGCGGCGTTCTGCTCGTAGGTCCTCCCGGTACCGGCAAGACGCTTTTGGCGCGCGCTATCGCCGGCGAAGCCAATGTGCCGTTCTTCACGATCTCCGGTTCCGACTTCGTTGAAATGTTCGTTGGTGTCGGCGCAAGCCGCGTCCGCGACATGTTCGAGCAGGCGAAGAAGAATGCGCCCTGCATCATCTTCATCGACGAAATCGATGCCGTCGGTCGCCATCGTGGCGCCGGTCTCGGCGGCGGTAACGACGAACGCGAACAGACGCTGAACCAGTTGCTGGTCGAGATGGACGGCTTCGAGGCCAATGAAGGTATCATCCTGATCGCGGCGACCAACCGTCCCGACGTTCTCGACCCCGCGCTTTTGCGTCCGGGCCGTTTCGACCGTCAGGTCGTGGTTCCGAACCCGGATATCGTCGGCCGCGAACGTATCCTCAAGGTTCATGCCCGCAATGTTCCGCTCGCGCCGAATGTCGACTTGAAGACGCTCGCCCGCGGTACGCCCGGCTTCTCCGGTGCAGATCTGATGAACCTCGTCAACGAAGCTGCCCTTATGGCCGCCCGCCGCAACAAGCGTCTGGTGACCATGCAGGAATTCGAAGACGCCAAGGACAAGATCATGATGGGCGCCGAGCGCCGCTCTTCGGCCATGACCGAAGCGGAGAAGAAGCTCACCGCTTATCACGAGGCTGGTCACGCCATTACGGCGCTTTATGTCGCCGTCGCCGATCCGCTGCACAAGGCAACCATCATTCCGCGCGGCCGTGCTTTGGGCATGGTCATGCAGCTCCCCGAGGGCGACCGCTACTCGATGAGCTACAAGTGGATGGTTTCCCGCCTCTGCATCATGATGGGCGGCCGTGTTGCTGAAGAGCTGACCTTCGGCAAGGAGAACATCACCTCCGGCGCATCTTCGGATATCGAGCAGGCCACCAAGCTTGCCCGGGCCATGGTTACGCAGTGGGGCTTCTCCGATGAACTCGGTCAGGTCGCCTATGGTGAGAACCAGCAGGAAGTCTTCCTGGGTCACTCGGTCTCGCAGTCGAAGAATGTTTCGGAGGCGACCGCGCAGAAGATCGATAACGAAGTGCGCCGTCTGATCGACGAAGCCTACCGCCAGGCCAAGGATATCCTTACCGAACAGCATGATGGCTTCGTGGCGATTGCCGAAGGCCTGCTTGAATACGAGACGCTGACGGGCGAGGAGATCAAGGCCCTCATTCGTGGCGAAAAGCCGGCACGCGACCTCGGTGACGACACTCCGCCAAGCCGCGGTTCGGCAGTGCCGAAGACCGGCGCAAAGAAGGATGGCCCGCTCGGCACCAAGGGCGACGAAGCTGAAGGTGGTTTCGAACCCCAGCCTCGCTGAGGCGCAGAGTCGTTGAATATGCGAACGAAGAGGCCAGTTCTCCTTTGAATAGGGACCTGGCCTCTTTTGTTGATTGGCGGGTAACAAACGGAAGCCGAGGTGGTCTCGCTGATCGCCCGGAGTTCGAACGTGACCGAAGTGCCGCATTCCGTGAGCTGATGTTGTCTTACTGAAGATCGGATATCTACATGCGCGAAGCGTCGGTGATCCTCAGTTCAACGATTACCTGCCCGATCTGCCGCTTTGAGGCGACCGAAGTCATGCCAACCGATGCCTGCCAGCATTTCTATGATTGCAGGGGCTGCGGCGCCATTCTCCGGCCGAAACCCGGCGATTGTTGCGTGTTCTGTTCATACGGAACTGTCCCTTGCCCGCCGGTCCAGGTTCAGAGAGGCAATGCCGCTAAGTACGTGTGAGGGGGCAGGTTCTCAACCGCTGCTGCACCAGCGGTCACCTTATTTACGCCGATAGATTAGGAGGCTGGTTCCGTTTCGTTGGGGATCAGCCTTTTTTAGTGCTTATTAATGGTAACGCGTTGTAATACGCTTTCTTGGTAATTTACGTGCCGAGTTTTGCAATCTATGGCATGAGCCTCAAGCATCGATGTTCGCGCCGCCCACGGAATTCAGTGGAGGTGAACGGGATGCCGCAGTCCCTCATAGGGACGCCGCAATCACGGGAGTGCATATGAAACGTCGCTATTTCGGAACCGACGGAATTCGCGGTCAATCCAATACCTATCCGATGACGCCGGATCTTGCCATGCGCGTGGGTATCGCTGCAGGCACGATCTTCCAGCGAGGCAGTCACCGCCATCGCGTGGTCATCGGCAAAGACACACGCCTTTCCGGCTACATGCTGGAAAATGCGATGGTCGCGGGCTTTACGGCCGCCGGCGTTGATGCCTTCGTTCTCGGACCTATTCCGACACCTGCGGTCGCGATGCTGACGCGTTCGCTGCGAGCCGATATCGGTGTCATGATTTCCGCCTCTCATAATCCGTATGAAGACAACGGCATCAAGCTTTTCGGCCCCGATGGTTACAAGCTGTCCGACGATCTCGAAATGCAAATCGAGGACATGCTCGATAAAGACATGTCGGAGCATCTTGCCAAGTCCGAGAATATCGGCCGTGCCAAGCGCGTCGATGGCGTACACGACCGCTATATCGAGCATGCCAAGCGGACCTTGCCGCGCGACGTGACGCTGCAAGGGCTGCGCATCGCCATCGACTGCGCCAATGGTGCCGCCTACAAAGTTGCCCCGGCCGCCCTTTGGGAGCTTGGCGCCGATGTGGTGACGATCGGCAATGAGCCGAATGGTACGAATATCAATCTCAATTGCGGCTCCACCAGCCCGGTGGCGCTTCAGAAGAAGGTGCATGAAGTGCGTGCCGATATCGGCATCGCGCTTGATGGCGACGCCGACCGTGTCATCATTGTCGACGAAACCGGCACGATCATCGATGGCGACCAGCTGATGGCAGCTATCGCCGAAAGCTGGGCCGAGAGCCAGCTGCTGCGCGGCAACGGCATCGTGGCGACGGTCATGTCCAATCTCGGCCTGGAACGCTTCCTGGAGGAGCGCGGCTTGTCGCTAGCCCGCACCGCGGTCGGCGACCGCTACGTTGTGGAGCACATGCGCCAGAACAATTTCAATGTCGGTGGCGAGCAGTCCGGCCATATCGTATTGTCCGACTACGGCACGACTGGCGACGGCCTCGTTGCCGCCCTGCAGATTCTTGCTGCGGTGAAGCGCACCGGCAAGCCCGTCAGCGAGGTTTGCCGGCGTTTCGAGCCGGTGCCGCAATTGCTGCGCAACGTCCGCATCTCCGGCGGCAGGCCGCTGGAAGACAGCCAAGTGCGCAAGGCGATCGCCGACGCGGAAAGCGAGCTTGCCCGCAATGGACGCCTGGTGATCCGCCCCTCCGGCACGGAACCGTTGATCCGTGTCATGGCCGAGGGTGATGACCGCAGCCAGATCGAACGCATCGTCGGCGGCCTGATCGACGTTATTTCGAGCGTGCGCACCGCCGCCTGAGTTGGCGCCCGGGCATCATCGTGAGTATCAGATCAATGGCCGCCTTTATTGAAGGCGGCCATTTCATTTCTTGGCTCATTACTGCGGGATGTCTGACTTTACTGGAATATTTCGCCGGGATAGGCGCCCCAGAGCTTGCTCTGCCTGATATAGCCTCTCGCTGAATGTCCCTTGACGGAAACGCGACACCAGCTTCCGCTGCAGGAATGCAGCGACAGCAGTACGCGCGGCTGCAGTTCGGCAACCACGGCGCCGGTTGCTTCCGGGTCCATGCGCAGCATGGCGTTCTTCGTCAGCCAGGGCGCGACAACAGCCATTCGTGCGCCTGAAAGAAGGGCACTGTGCATCCAGCCCGTGACGCCGGTATCGTCGCGAACCTGTCGCCAATGGCCATATTCGTTGATGATCTCCATCGGAAGGCCGGGCTTTATGTAGATCCATTTCGTCGCATAGTTTGTCGACGGACCGACCCGCATACGAGCCTTAAAGGACTTGACGGAAGCGAAGCGGGGAATGGGCAAACCTGTTTGGCGACCCGTCTTCCAGGCCGTCGTGGCGACGGGGCTTGCCGGCGGAGTTCCGGCGAAACCGATTGAGCTCAAGAAGACTAAGGTGACGCACAGGCCGGCACGTATTTTTCGTTGGTAAGTCAATGACCTCTCATTGGTGAACTCCCGGCGGGTGCACTGTAATGGCCGGGTTCTTGCCAATTTGTTTAGAAATTCTGCAGATACGCCCCGGCGGATTTTATGCTTCAGGTGGTTCTGGATGAGGTGATGTAGATGCTATCTATTTATTTTTATTTGTGATTTGTTTATACCTAATATTCTGGCTTGAGTATAACCTGCGAGTAAAACAGGGTAAACATTCGTAGTTAATCAGGTTTTAACTCCTTTTCTTCATTATCCCGATCATGTCTTTTCGGTTGGCAAGCATCTGCTGCGCCAATGGCAAGAAATTTGGAGCCAAAACCATGATGAAAACCGTGATCGGCGCACTTGCCACCTTGCTTGTCGGCACGTCAGCCTTTTCCGCTGATCTTTATACACCAGAGCCGCAGCAGCCGGCGCCGGAAGTGGTCGTTGCCCAGTCGAGCGGCTGGTATCTGCGCGGCGATGTCGGTTATGCCTTTACGAAGCTGCGCGGCGCGAATTATTTTCAGGGCTCCAATGGCAGCCTGGTGGATTTCGACAGCGCCAAGCTCGATGGCAACCTTACACTGGGCGGCGGTGTCGGTTATCAGATCAACAACTATCTGCGCACGGATCTGACGCTCGACTATCTCTTCAAGTCCGACTTCAAGGGCTCGACGAAGGGCGATTGCGGCGCCTGCGGCCCGAATTGGACCGCTGTGCCTGCGACTTCCCGCGATCTGGCGTCCCTGACGGCTTATAGCTTGCTTGCCAACGCCTATGTCGATCTCGGTACGTACAGCGTCTTCACGCCCTATGTCGGCGCCGGTATCGGCGGCACCTACGTCAAATGGGACAAGCTGAACAACACCTCTTGCTCGGATGCCAATCCCGATTCTTGCGACGGGTCCGTCAATCACAATGGCCGCGGCAGCTGGCGCTTCACCTATGCGCTGATGGCTGGTACCTCCATCGACCTCAGCTGTAACCTCAAGGCCGATGTTGGCTACCGTTACCGCCATATCCAGGGCGGCGACATGTTCGGTTATGCCGAAAACGGCGGCCCCGGCTACGACAAGGGCATCAACCTTCATGAAGCCCGCCTCGGTGCCCGCTACACCTTCGGCGGTTGCCAGACGGCGAGCTACATGCCGCCGGCCGATATCCCGATCCAGCCGGTCTACAAGTAAGCCTCCGTCTCGCAAGTTATTGAAAAGCCGTCCGGTTTCCCCCGGGCGGCTTTTGCCTTTCCTGCCTTTCCCATTAAGCAATTTTCCATCGCCTTAAAGCTTCATTAACCATGAATTCCCTATGGTTAATGAAATGAAAATGGCGTGTTCCCGGTCACTGGCCCTCTTGAGGTCTTTGCACGGGCAGGAAAGCCAGCCGGTGAAAAGGGCGGGCATCCGTACGAGGATGGAAGGCGAGGGGTAATGATCCGTTTCGACGCTTTGGCGCTAGCCGCAGCGATGGCAGGCGCATCGACCGGCGTTGCCCTTGCCGGCGACGCAACCCCGCCCGAGATCAAGATGCCCGAAGTCAGCGTTCAGGCAGCGAATGGCTGGTACGTGCGCGGCGATGTCGGTTATGCTGTCAATGCCAGCCGTGGCGACATGAAGGTTCGTTCCTACGATCCGGCCGGTGGTGATGATCACTCAGGCTCCTTCGATTCGAATCGCTTCGGCGGCGATTTCTCCGGCGGCCTGGGTATCGGCTACCAGTTCAACGATCTGTTTCGCGCCGACGTGACGGGCGATATTTTCAGCGGCGATTTCAACGGCCGCCTCTCCAGCGCCATGTCTTGCTCCGGCGGAGCAGGGGGCACCGGTTGTTCCACGAACGCTCGGTCATCGTTTACGGCGGGAAGCCTGATGGTCAATGGCTATGTCGATCTCGGAACCGTTGCCGGCTTCACGCCGTATCTCGGCGCAGGTCTCGGTGCAACGCGAGTTTCTTGGGGCAGTGTCAATGCCATCGGTTCATGCGTTGACGGTACTTCTAGTTGTGGGGGCGTTGTTCCGGTCAGCACCCGCTATTCCGGCGACAGCGACTGGCGCTTGACCTATGCCTTGATGGCAGGCGTGGCCTACGAAGTCTCGCCGAACATCAAGGTCGATCTCGGCTATCGTTTCTCGCACATCGCCGGCGGCGACATGTTCAGCTCCTCCGCTGCAGACGCGGCGGCAGGCGCTACGGGCCGCGATGGCGCGCTTTCGCGCCATGAAATTCGGGTCGGGCTCCGGATCACCACCTGGTAGTCCCGGCGCTCATGGCATCGTCAGAACATAGGCGATGCGCCTGAAGAAATCCAAGGTACGGAACAGGTGCGCCGGTAACCGCCGCCATGGAGACAGCTTGGCGGCACGATAGTCGCGACGCCAGCCGACCATCGTGCTTCCTCGCAGCGGATTAAAGCCGACGACATTGGTGCGCGTGGTGAAGATGGACAGCCGCATATCCCATCCGCGTTCAATTGCGACATCCCACGGCAGCGACATGACGGATAGTGACCTCAAGAGCCTCTCTGCGCCCCGGCGCGTTATGAGATAGCACGCAGTCGAACCCTGGGGGCCGAAAAGGCAGCGGCCGACAATGTCACCCTTCGGGCTCGCCGCCAGAGCATGAAAGCCATTCCAGCGGTGATTGACGAGCTTGATCAGGTCCGCTGTCGGTGCCGCCTCCCTGGCGGATATGGCGCGATCCAGGAAATCCCTATTCAGGGCCACATCGTCTTCAATGATGACGGCCGTCTCGCCACCCTCTGCCAGAAATTGGCGCAACGCCAACAGGTGACTCCGGTAGCAGCCGTACTCGCCGGGCAGGATGGTCCTGCCATGCCGGCGCTGGAAGCGGCGGTGGTCGACGTCAATCCATTGTTCGCGTGGAATGAGGGCGCCGTCGACGCCATCGATGCGCTCGAAGCGGAAGCCGAACTCACGGCTCTGACGCTCGATCTCCGCTAGTCTGTCCACCGCTCGATCGATGTTGATCAGATATACGGGAATGGGTTGTGGGAATTCGAAAGGAAGTTCGGCGAGTGCAGTGAGTGACATCGAGCACACTTGTTATTTCCGGCGGCGCGAATCAACTCGCGCTCGACCTAATGTGATTGCATTTCGCCGTAGAAATCAGCTTTTGCGAGGCCCGATTTAGATCAACTTCATTACGGCTAACTTGCGCCATCAAATTTCTCGCACGAATTTGTGAAGTGATGCCGGAGTTCCACTTTCCTGTTGCGCCGGCAGGCGGCTTCCAATATATCCGGCGGCGGGACACCCTTCCCCAACGAAGGGCTTTCTATCTGAGAGGATAGCATTATGACTAAGCTCGCCAAGCCGGACATCCGTCCGGACAATACCCATTTCTCTTCTGGCCCCTGCTCGAAGCGCCCCGGTTGGACGCTCGATGCTCTTTCCGACGCGTCCCTCGGGCGTTCGCATCGCGCGAAGGTCGGCAAAGCCAAGCTCAAGCAGGCCATCGACCTTACCCGTGAAATTCTCGAAGTGCCGGCGGACTACCGCATCGGCATCGTTCCGGCCTCCGACACAGGCGCCGTCGAAATGGCGCTCTGGTCGCTGCTCGGCGAACGTGGCGTCGATATGGTCGCTTGGGAAAGCTTCGGTGCAGGCTGGGTTACCGACGTCGTCAAGCAGCTGAAGCTCAAGGACGTCCGCAAGCTCGAGGCCGGTTACGGCGAGCTTCCTGATCTTTCCACGATCGATTTCGATCGCGACGTAGTCTTCACCTGGAACGGCACCACCTCTGGCGTTCGCGTTCCGAACGGTGATTTTATTCCTGCCGACCGCAAGGGGCTGACGATTTGCGACGCCACCTCGGCGGCTTTCGCTCAGAACCTCGATTTTGCCAAGCTCGATGTCGTCACCTTCTCCTGGCAGAAGGTTCTGGGCGGCGAGGGCGCACATGGCGTTATCATCCTGTCGCCGCGCGCCGTCGAGCGCTTGACGACCTATGTGCCGGCCTGGCCGCTGCCGAAGATCTTCCGCATGACAAGCGGCGGCAAGCTCATCGAAGGCATCTTCCAGGGCGAGACGATCAACACGCCTTCGATGCTTTGCGTCGAAGACTATATCGACGCGCTTCTCTGGGCCAAGGAACTCGGTGGCCTGAAGGCGCTGATCGGTCGTGCCGATGCCAACGCAAAGGTCATCCACGATTTCGTCGCCGCCAACGACTGGATCGCCAATCTCGCCGTCAAGGCCGAGACGGAATCCAACACTTCGGTGTGCCTGAAGATCGTCGACAAGGATGTCGTCGCTCTCGATGCCGATGGTCAGGCGAACTTCGCCAAGGGCCTTGTTTCGCTCCTCGAAAAGGAAGGCGTCGCCTATGACGTCGGCCATTATCGCGACGCACCGTCGGGCCTGCGCATCTGGGCAGGCGCCACGATCGAAGCCTCCGACATGCAGAAGCTGATGCCCTGGCTTGCCTGGGCTTTCGAAACGCAGAAGGCGACGCTCTCCCAGGCTGCTGCCTGAGGTTTGAAGCGTGAATGGCTCCGCCGGCAAAGGCGGAGCTCAGCATTCCGGATTTCTTGTTATTTTCATGCAATTCCTGACGGAAAGCCGCTTTGCATTTCCCGGAAATTGCCCGTCTTAGGTGACTTTTTCAGGAGGCCTCAATGGCACCTCGCGTACTCGTATCCGACGAACTGTCGGAAACCGC
Organism: Martinezella lusitana; assembly: GCF_014207095.1. GTDB lineage: Bacteria > Pseudomonadota > Alphaproteobacteria > Rhizobiales > Rhizobiaceae > Rhizobium > Rhizobium lusitanum_B. Next base: position 298,018 of record NZ_JACHBG010000002.1, read on the forward strand.
CGTCCAGATCTTCCGCGATCGCGGCGTCGAAGTCGATTTTCAGCCACAGCTTGGCAAGGATAAGGATCGGCTGTTCGAAATCATCGGCAACTATGATGGTCTCGCCATCCGTTCCGCCACCAAGGTGACGGAGAAGATCATCGCCGCGGCCAAGAACCTCAAGGTCGTCGGCCGAGCCGGCATCGGCGTCGACAATGTCGATATCCCCGCCGCTTCGCGCCGCGGTATCATCGTCATGAACACGCCATTCGGCAACTCGATCACCACGGCCGAGCACGCTATCGCCTTGATGTTCGCGGTTGCTCGCCAGCTTCCTTCTGCCGATGCCTCGACGCAGGCGGGCAAGTGGGAAAAGTCGAAGTTCATGGGTGTCGAAATCACCGGCAAGACGCTCGGCATCATCGGCGCCGGCAATATCGGCTCGATCGTCATCGCCCGCGCACTCGGCCTGAAGATGCATGTGGTTGCTTTCGACCCGTTCCTGTCGAAGGAGCGTGCCGAGGAAATGGGCGTGACCAAGGTAGAGCTCGATGAGCTTTTCGCCCGCGCCGACTTCATCACGCTGCACGTGCCGCTGACAGACAAGACCCGCAACATTATCGACGCGACTGCCATTGCCAAGATGAAGCAGGGCGTTCGCATCATCAACTGCGCCCGTGGTGGACTTGTCGATGAGGCGGCCCTTGCTGCGGCCATCAAGTCGGGTCATGTCGCTGGTGCCGCATTCGACGTCTTCGAAGTCGAGCCCGCCAAGGAAAGCCCGTTGTTCGGTCTGCCGAATGTCGTTTGCACGCCGCATCTCGGCGCTTCCACCACGGAAGCGCAGGAAAACGTCGCTCTGCAGGTCGCCGAGCAGATGGCGGATTATCTCGTCAAAGGCGCGGTTTCGAACGCCATCAACATGCCCTCGATCACCGCTGAAGAAGCGCCGATCCTGAAGCCTTTCATCAAGCTTGCCGATGTTCTCGGCGCCTTCGTCGGCCAGGTCACGGAAGATCCGATCAAGGAAATCGAGATCCTCTACGACGGCGTAACTGCCGGCATGAACACGAAGGCACTGACGAGCGCGCTGCTCGCTGGCCTGATCCGCAATCAGGTCGCCGACGTCAACATGGTTTCGGCGCCGATCATGATCAAGGAAAAGGGCATCGTGCTTGCCGAAGTCAAGCGCGACAAGACCGGCGTCTACGACGGGTACATCAAGCTGACGGTCACCACCGACAGCATGACGCGCTCTGTTGCCGGTACCGTCTTCTCGGACGGCAAGCCGCGCTTCATCCAGATCAAGGGCATCAACCTCGACGCCGACGTGGGCAACCACATGGTCTATATCGCCAATACCGACGTTCCTGGCATGATCGGCTTCATCGGCACGACGCTCGGCTCTGCTGGCGTCAACATCGCCAACTTCCAGCTCGGCCGCGACAAGCAGGGCGGCGATGCCATCGCACTGCTATATGTCGACGGCGCGCTCAGCGATGATGTGCTTGCCAAGCTGACGGCGCATCACGCCATCCGCCAGGCGAAGCCGCTGGTGTTCAACATCGACTAAGCCACCCCTCCGAGGGTCGGTCGAACCATCCGGTTTGCTCCTCCCAAGAGCCAACTCCGAAACCCGGTGCGACATGAGTTGCGCCGGGTTTTTTCTACTGCTGCGACGGTTGTGGATAAGCTGGGCGAGCAGCTATCGAGGTTTGCGAAACGAGCTTATTTCTTTGTCATGGAGGCTTTGCGGACGAACATTCTCGGGGAAGGAATGGGCACGCCGATCGAATGGCTGGCAAAACCAGCCTCGGTGGCCATCGTTCTCTTCGCGCGGGCGATTACCGCCGTCAGAGCCATCTGGCCCGAGAGCGGCATGCGTACTAGCCGCTGCGTCTATTTCGCCAATCACTCCAGTCACGGCGATTTCATCCTGATCTGGACAGTTTTGCCGCCACGATTGCGCAGACGGGTGCGCCCGGTGGCCGGCGCCGACTATTGGCTGAAGTCATCGCTGAACAGCTTCATCGGCCGCGATGTTTTCAATGCCGTGCTGATCGAGCGCGATCGCGAGGCGCGCAAGGAGGATCCGGTCACGCAGATGACGCAGGCGCTCGATGCCGGCTCGTCGCTGATCCTGTTTCCGGAAGGCACCCGCAATCTAACCGATCAGCCGCTGCAGCCCTTCAAGAGCGGGCTTTTCCACCTTGCCAAGGCACGCCCGGAGATCGACCTTGTTCCGGTCTGGATCGACAACCTCAACCGCGTTATGCCCAAGGGTGAATTCGTGCCTATTCCGCTGATCTGCACCGTCACTTTCGGCGAGGCGCTGCATATCGGCGAGACCGAGGAGAAGGCGGATTTCCTGGCGAGAGCCGAAGCGGCCCTGCTGGCGCTTGCGCCGAAGCGGGCGGGAGACTGAGAATGGAGGCAGCAAGCGCCGATCTGATCCATCTCGTCCTCGGCATTTTCGGCGTGCTGATCGTCGCCTCCGTCATCGGCTATGTGCTGGAGCGTCGGCTGTCGCCCGACGGATCGAATGCCGCGATCGAGAACCTGAATGCGCGCATCAAGGCCTGGTGGGTGATGGTGGTGCTGATCGGCATCGCCTTCATTGCCGGGCGCGCCGGCGTCATTCTGCTTTTCGCCTTCTGCTCCTTTGCGGCGCTGCGCGAGTTCGTGACGCTGATCAATACGAAACGGGCGGATCATTGGGCGCTTGCCGCGGCTTTCTTCGTCGTCCTGCCGGTGCAGTATTATCTGCTGTGGGCCGAGCAATACGGCATCTATTCGATCTTCATTCCCGTTTACGCCTTCCTCTTCATGCCGATTATCGCGGTGCTGCGCGGCGATACCGAACGGTTTCTGGTACGCATCGCCGAGGTACAATGGGCGCTGATGATCTGCGTCTTCTGTGCCTCGCATGTGCCGGCGCTGCTCACTTTGCATATTCCCGGCTATGAAGGCCGCAACGTACTGCTCATCGCCTTCCTGGTGATCGTCGTGCAGCTCAGCGACGTGCTGCAATATGTCTGGGGCAAGCTGTTCGGGAAAACGAAGATCGCGCCGCGTCTGTCGCCATCGAAGACGGTGGAAGGCTTTGTCGGCGGCGTGGTCAGCGCCTCGCTGATCGGCGCGGCGCTTTGGTGGGTGACGCCATTCACGCCGCTGGAGGCCGGGCTGCTCGCCTTCGTCATCACGATCATGGGCTTCTTCGGCGGGCTCGTGATGTCGGCGATCAAGCGGGATCGCGGCGTCAAGGATTGGGGCCACCTCATCGAGGGGCACGGCGGGTTGATCGACCGGCTGGACTCGGTCGTCTTCTCCGCGCCGATCTTCTTCCACCTCGTGCGCTTCTGGTGGTCCGTGTCATGAGCGGAAGGCTGAAAGCGCTTGCCGGCAGCAGCATCGTGCATGTGCTTTTCGCCTTCCTGACCATGGGCGGCTGGGCCTTCTTCGCCAATCGCATGCATCCCATGCCGCGCCCCTTGATATCAGGTTTCGTGCAGGGGGTGCTTTCCGGCTGCCTGACGCTGTTTTTGAAGTCCGTGGTCGAAGCTTTGGCGCAGCGGTTCAGGGGCCTCATACGCCTTTGGGCGCCGCCGCTGATTGCCTGCCTGGGCTCGGCAACCATCCTGATTGTCATCCATGCGCTGAGCGGCACGCCGGAGATCCTGAAGACCATTGCTGTGCCGTTGCTGGTCTCCTCCAGCTATGCGGCCATCTACAATTATTCGATATCGGGTGGGAGCAGGCGAAACCATGAGAGGTGAGCGGCCATGACGGGTGAGGGGCCATGACAAACGAGGGGATGGGCGACAGGCGGCCGCTGGCGAGCCGCAACACGCGATGGGCTCAGACGTTGGCGCGGCGTATGACCGCACTTTCTGTGACGCCGAACCGGATATCGCAGACGAGCATGTTGATGGCGGCGCTGGCGGGCGGTTCCTTCTGGCTTTCGGGGGCCGCCGGCAGTGCGGGGATGCGTGTGGCCTTGCTGATCCTTGCGGCCCTGTTCTGCCAGCTGCGTCTCCTCTGCAATCTGCTTGACGGCATGGTGGCCGTCGAAGGCGGGAAGGGCGAAGCCGATGGGCCTTTCTGGAACGAGTTTCCGGATCGGATCGCCGATATCCTCATCTTTGCCGGTTTCGGCTATGGCATCGCAACGCCGGGGCTTGGCTGGGCCGCAGCCGCCTTCGCCGTGCTGACGGCTTATGTCCGCGAGCTTGGACGCGCCACTGGCAATCCCAGTGATTTCGGCGGGCCGATGGCCAAGCAGCATCGCATGGCCGTGGCCACGGGTGCGGCCCTTCTCTCCATCATCGAGGCCCTCTGGAGCGGTGGCAGCTGGGTTTTGACGGCTGCGCTCTGGATCGTTGCCGTAGGCTCTGCAGTCACTGTTTTGCGGCGTGCAGGCAATTTGATCGGGCATTTGAAGACTACAGCATCGGCCCGAAAATCGGAATCGCTTTCCGGAAAGCACGATGCGTAGATTCGAGGTTAGAGCGACCTTTGTGCTTCCGAAAGGAGGCACGGCGCTCTGAGGGATGATTCGCGATTTCGCCCACCCCTTGCATGGGTTGGCAATCCTTTCTATATCCGTCCACAATTGAGGCTGGCCGCAAAGAGCGGCCGATGGCCCCGCATGATGAAAATTCGCCGCTTTTGCATGGCATCCGGCGGCGAGAGCATGATCCCGAAAAGTGCGTAGCGGTTTTTGGACAAGGTCATGCGGTATCAGACAATGAAGGCGTGACGGCTTTTCGAAAAAGTCATCCCGCTCAGGATAGCATCGAAGATCGTGGAAGACTGGCGGCAACGACCGTGAATACACTGGATTTTGACAAGAGGCCGGAAGATACCCGCGTCGTCGTCGCCATGTCTGGCGGCGTCGACAGCTCCGTCGTCGCCGGCATTTTGAAGCGGCAGGGCTATGACGTGCTCGGCATCACGCTGCAGCTCTATGATCATGGCGCTGCGGTACATCGCGCCGGCTCCTGTTGCGCCGGCCAGGATATCGACGATGCACGGCGCGTCTGCGAGACGCTCGGCATCCCGCATTACGTGCTCGACTATGAAAAACGCTTCCGCGAAACGGTGATCAACCCCTTCGCCGAAAGCTATGTCGCCGGCGAAACGCCGATCCCTTGTGTTGCCTGCAACCAGACCGTCAAGTTCGCCGATCTTCTGGCGACCGCGAAGGAGCTCGGCGCCGATGCGCTGGCGACCGGCCACTACATCCGTTCGCGTCCAAATCCGACTGCCGACAATCCCGGCCGCCGTGCGCTCTATCGCCCGGCCGACGCCGATCGCGACCAGAGCTATTTCCTCTTTGCCACCACGCAGGAGCAGATCGACTATCTGCGTTTTCCGCTTGGCGGCATGCCGAAGGCCGAGACCCGCGCGCTTGCCGAGGAGATGGGCCTTGTCGTCGCCAAGAAGGCCGACAGCCAGGACATCTGTTTTGTGCCGCAAGGTAAGTATTCCGATGTCATCGCCAAGCTTAAGCCGAATGCGGCGCTTGCCGGCGAGATCGTCCATCTCGACGGCCGCGTGCTCGGGCAGCACGAAGGCATCCTGCACTATACGATCGGCCAGCGCCGCGGCATCGGCATCGCCACCGGCGAGCCGCTCTACGTCGTCTATCTCGACGCCCGCTCGCGCCGCGTCATCGTCGGGCCGAAGGAAGCGCTCGAAACGCATCGCGTCTATCTGCGGGATGTCAACTGGCTCGGCGACGAGCCGCTGCTGCAGGCAGCTTCCGGCGAGGGCTTTGCCTGTTTCGCCAAAGTGCGCTCCACCCGCGCACCGGCCCCGGCCGTGCTGCATGCCGATGCCAGCGGCATCTATGTCGATCTTACGGTCGGCGAGGCAGGCGTTGCTCCGGGACAGGCCTGCGCGCTCTATTCGGCGCCGGGCGACGATGCCCGCGTCTATGGTGGCGGCTTCATCGAACGCTCGGAAAGAGAGCCGCTCGCGGAAGCTTCCCTGAAGGCTCTTCTGGTCAGCCCGGTGGCTGCCTGAGGGACGGAACGCTCGGGCTTAAGAGAAAGCGCTGATTTTTCCAAATCATCCGCTTGACACCAAGCCGAACCGCACCTTATAAGCCGCTCACCAACGAGCTGGCGCTTCCGGGCAGCGGTTCGATTGACCTTTGCGTGTGATGCTAGCCATCAAACGCGGCGTGGCGGAGTAGCTCAGTAGGTCAGAGCAGAGGAATCATAATCCTTGTGTCGGGGGTTCAAATCCCTCCTCCGCTACCATATTTCACAAATGTGCCTCAGAGTTGAGTGCTTGCGTAGTTTGGAGCTGATTGTCCAAGCCTCGATGCGCACCTTGGCAATTGCATGTTTGGCTTTCGGCGGCTGAATGGCTCGATGCGACGATCCTCATCGATCATCGCGCGCATCTACACGAACTGAACGCCCATGCTGTTGATCTTTCGCCAGCGGACTTCGCAGGTCAGCAGCCTGTTGTCCGAAAGCTGAAGGTCAAATGCGTTCGGGGCTGCGAGCGGGTTTTCTATCTGGATCATCGCGCCCGTATCGGACAGATTCTTGACGAGGCAGTCGTAGACCGAATGTCCTTCGTTGAAGATGATCTTGGCTCCGAGAAGTGTCCGCTTCCGTGCCGACATCCGGTTGTTTTGCGAAGCTTCGGTCATCTTGTCGTTTCCGGATTTTACTTTAGCTAATTTGCCATGTTCTAATATCCTAGTGGTTAACAGGATGCTGTCGGCGGAGCGTTTTCCACATGTCGCGAAGCATGTGGCGGCGCTGCGATATTCCTGTCGGATACTCGGCTGAGGGATCGCGGCATGCTTTGCATGCTTGCGCCCGCCAGGTCCTTGGCGGAACCGTTGCATGGTCCTGTGGTCGAGGACTTGATGAAATGCAGGTCGCGCCTTTGTTTTTTGCGAACAAGCTGCCTCGATTTGCGTTGTATTTTCAAACAGTCACCGCAAATTCGCGCAACATCTCTTGCAAGGCGAAACGGGCTCTGGCAGCGTGCCGTTGCGGGGAACGGGGTTTTCAATGAAACGATTTTTGGCGGTGGCCGCTATTTTGGTGGTCGCCGATGGCGCAATGGCTGCCGACGATGCCGTGAGCAACGCGTATCGGGTCTGCAAGATGATCGACAATACCGGCTTGTTTACGGGGCCTTGCCAGGTTTCCAGCCGAAAATATGCGGTAACGGCAACGATCGACGTGCCGACCGCCGATGCCCGGAAAGCCTGCATGCAGATTGCAGGCGTTGCCACTTCCAAGGGATATCATTTTCCCGGTGGGGAATGGACTGTGCAGCTCAAGTCGCCGACGAGCGGCGACAAGTCTGTGGCATTCTGCAGGTTGCCGAGATAGCGGCCTCAGGCTGAGGCGTTGCGTTCGTCATCTATCGCGAAAGCGAGCTGCAGTTCCATTTGAACCGCATGCATGAAAAGCGCGGCCTGCCGCGAAATCTCGCCCTGGTCCATCCCCTGTGCCGTCAATCTCGCAGCGAAGCCTGCCATTTCCGAACGCCAGAAGCGATTGGCTTCTTCGCCGTTCAGTTGCAACAATGCCTTAGCGCAGCGCCTGATATCGCTGGTGCGTCTGTCGGCCGGGAATGCTAAAAGCGACATAATCTCTCCGTCATTGGCAAGGCGAATCGCCTGCCCTTGTTGGAACAATCGCTGGCAGTGGTTCACAAAAGGTGAATTGCTTCTTGTTAGATTACAATCGCTTGCGGCGCACAGTGAGGATTTCACTGCATCACGGATATGCCGGCCTCCCGCGCGGCCTTGATCAGGGCTTCTCTTGCCGCTTCCGGAGGGGCGGCACCCAGCATCGCCTCGAGGCAGACACGCACCGCAGCAACATATTCTTCGCCGTTTTCGACCGGCCAATGCTCCAACAATAATTCTGCAACCTTGTGTACCGAATTGACACGGCGATAATCGCCGTTCTCTCCCATCACGAGAGTGACAGCAGGAAATGGTCGTAAAGTGTTTCGTTTCAAAACGCGTTACCTCCGAAACGTAAATGCTCCGGTAAGCCTGCAAAAAGCATTCCGTATGGTACGCTATCTCGCACGGCATTATTAAGGTTGTTTTCGGTTGTGCGTCCACGGCCGCGCGGTGGTCAGCCATATGCTGCAGCTCTATCCGTCGGCGAACGGATCAACTGTGAATTTTGATGGCGGCTAAGGCAATTCCGGCAAAAGTAGGTGGTGGTTCCGCCTTTGGAACTCTGTGAAAGCAGTCGGACAAGGCATTCCCGCAGCGCCGTTTAACAACAGAGGTGTTTTTTGAGCGGTTGCTGTTTCGGCGTGGGGTGCAAGCCTGCCCGAGTTTCTGCCGGTAGAGCTATTCCAGCACCTTGCTTTCCAAGCAGACTTCAGCTGCTTCGGAGCGTTTCGGCCTCTGTCCGAATTGCGGAAGCAATCGATCTTCCTGGTTCGTTACGCGTTCCGGGCGGAAAGTTGCAGCGCATCGACCCGGAATTGCTCTAACCATCATATGTAGCTCCATCGTGCTTCGACATCGCTATCCAAACTCGCGCAACGGGAAAAGGTTTCGCAATTTCCCGGAAAATTAGTCGGAACACTTTTGCGATATGAAGCTGCGGTGCGTATCGGCGCGAGCGCGATAGGCGCCTCAATTCCTTCAAAGCCACATCAGCCGGATCTGGCGATCGCCGGCATTAGGATATGCAGCAAGGCTTGCCCGCGATCCTACTGGATCACCGGGGTCTCGATCGGAACGCTTGCTTCCATCGCAGCCGCCACGAAGCTGTTCCGAGCTTCCGTCTCCTGTCCATGGCCGCTTTCTACGTCGGCACAAATCTGCAGGGCCATCATGAAGGCCTTGCCTTCCGCCACTGGCCAGGCGTTCAGCAGCATGTCCAGCGCCTCCTTCGTATTGGCGACTGTGTAGACCTTTCCGGTCCGCTTGCAGATGACCATGATGGGGTAGTTCCAGTCGTTATTGTTCATGGTACGAGGCTCCGATCCGACGCCGCCGAAATTAACGCCACGATGCGTGAAATCTCAAGCTAATTTCATGAGGGTATCTGGTGCAGTCCCGCATCGTTTCAATCGTCGGCTGATCGATTCAAGCGGGAGCTCGATCAACTTTCTGTCGGTGGTTTCGATGCCGCGCTCCCGATGGGCGCGAGCTTGCTCCGCAACCCCTTGCGCGCGGGCGCCGGATGTAAAAGATTTGGCATAAAGCGCGGTCGAAGGAGGATATTCATGGGAAGCTTTGCGGAGATCAGGGAGCGTGCGGAGAAGCGCAAGGGCGGCGCCGAAGGGCTGAGGGCGCTGATGCCCGAAATACCCGACCACAACGTGCTGCGGGCGGTGCCGGATGACCGCATTCTGTCCGACATGACGCGCTATGTCTTTTATGCGGGCTTCGTGCGCAATATCATCGATGCCAAATGGCAGGGTTTCGAAGCCGCCTTTTCCGGCTTCGATCCTGCGTTCCTCAACCTCGCACCCGATGATTACTGGCATGATCTGACCTCGGACACGCGGGTTATCCGCAATGGCGCCAAGATCATGTCCGTGCGTGCCAATGCACAGTTCGTCCGGCGGCTCGCTGACGAGTACGGCAGTGCCGGCCGTTTCTTGGCCGATTGGCCGCTCGAGGACCAGATCGGCCTGCTTGCTGTGCTGGACAAGCAGGCAAACCGGCTCGGCGGCATGACCGGCCAATATCTTCTCCGCGCGCTTGGTCGCGATAGCTTCGTCATGAGCCATGATGTTCTCGTCTGCCTGCGGCTTTCCGGCTTGCCAATCTCGGAAAGCAAGCCCACCAAGAAAGATCTGCGGCTGATTCAGGAGCAGTTCAATGCATGGCATGCGGAGACGGGTTTGCCGCTCACCCATCTCTCGCGCATCTGCGCCTTCTCCGTCGGAATGCCTGGCGAAGAGGGTGAGGCGGATTGATCTCCCTCAGCGAATGATATTGGATCCCCGCCTGAGACAGGGAGGAATGGAATGACGACCGACAGCAGACCTTTGGCCATCAGCGCGCCGGAGCCGCGTTCGCTTGAACTCATTTTCACCAGGAAAGCGCTATCACTCCTCCACGCCAAATACCGCATCGTGGAGGCGGATCAGGACGATATCGCCGCACTGGGAGACGAGGTGCTTGGCGAGGCGCGCTACATCATTGGTCAGCCGCCGCTGTCGAAGGAAACGCTGGATCGCATGCCGCAGTTGCGCTGCATCCTGAACGTCGAGAGCAACCTCATCAACAACATGCCTTATGAGGTGCTTTTCGAACGCGGTATTCATGTCGTGACCACCGGTCTGGTCTTTGCCGAGCCGGTTGCCGAGATCGGACTCGGTTTTGCCTTGAGCGTGGCGCGCGGCATTACCGATGCGGATCTGGATTTTCGCGAGGGCAGGGAGCTTTGGGGCGGCGACGGCAATGCGAAGTCGCGCCTGATCTCGGGCAGCGATATCGGCATCATCGGCTTCGGCGATCTCGGCAAGGCACTGAACCGGGTGCTCTCGGGCTTCCGGGCCAATATCAGAGTGTTCGATCCCTGGATGCCGCCATCGATCCTCAGAGAACACGGTGTGCAGCCAGCCGGGTTGGACGAGGTTCTGTCGGGCAGCGATTTCATATTCGTGGTCGCCTCCGTCACCAGCGAGAATAAAGGTTTTCTCGGCGCTGAGGCTTTCGCCAGCATGCGCAAGGGGGCTGCATTCATTCTGCTCAGCCGTGCCGATGTCGTCGATTTCGATGCGTTGATGTCGGCGGTCGCCTCCGGCCACATCGTTGCGGCGAGCGACGTTTATCCGGAAGAGCCACTTAGCCCCGATCATCCCGTGCGCAAACTCAAGGGCTTCCTGCGCTCGGCCCATCGAGCCGGTGCACTCGACAGCGCCTTCAAAAAAATGGGTGACATGGTGCTGGAGGATATGGATCTGATGGATCGCGGCCTGCCGCCGATGCGATGCAAACGTGCGGAACGGGAGACGGTGTCGCGCATGCGCTCCAAGCCGGTGACACGCAACTGATCGTTGGCGTCCATTCCCGGCGGAGCGTCTCCTGCGCCGGGAATGGTGGGATTAACGGCGATCGAGCCGGGTGGCGAGGCGATCGCCCAGCCATTGCATGCCCCAGACCAGAATGATCAGGATGATGACGACTGCAATCATCACATTCGTTTCGTAACGTTGATAGCCATAACGGATGGCAAGGTCGCCGAGGCCGCCGCCGCCGATCGTACCGGCCATCGCCGAAGCGCCGATCAGCGTCACGATGGTTACGGTAAAGCCGGCGACAATGCCAGGCATGGCCTCGGGTATCAGCACCTCGCGGATGATGGTCCAGCGATTGCCGCCCATGGCCCGCACGGCATCGATCAGGCCGCGATCGACATCGCGCAGCGAGACCTCGGCAACGCGTGCGTAATAGGGGATTGCGGCGATGGTCAGAGGCACGATGGCAGCCGTCGTTCCGAGTGCTGTTCCGACGATCAGGCGCGTCAGCGGAATCAACGCGATGAGCAGGATGATGAACGGGACGGCTCGGAAGCCATCGACCAGGATACCCAGGACGCGGTTGATCGCGCCTTGCTCGGCGATGCCGCCACGGCTGGTAACGACGAGGGCGAGGCCGAGCGGAAGACCGATGATCAGGGACAGAAAGCCGGATGCGCCCGTCATCCAGATGGTTTGCCAGAAGGAGCGCCAAAGCAGGCCGAGGATTACATCAGTTGTCATAGCCTAGAACCTCCACCCGGGCGGAGCGGGCTTTCAAGAAATCGACGACCTGTGCCGGCAAGGTCGCGTCGCGCGTCGGCACGGCAACGAAGAAGCGGGCGACAGGCTGGTTCTGGATATGATCAATGCCGCCGTGGACCAGCCGGAAAGAGCGCGGCAGAGCGGCCGAAAGGTCTGCAAAAAGCGCGCCTTGAGCGGCGGGGCCGGCGAGATCGACGCTGATGATGGCCTCGGCCCCTGAGGTTGGAGAAAGGCGAGCGGCGATGTGATCCGGAAGCTGCGGACGAGCGCCGCTGAGCAGGCTTGCGGTGATTTCCGCTGCGGGATTGGCAAAGACGGTCCAGACTGACCCCTCCTCGACGATCCGGCCGGCATCGATGACGGCCACGCGGTCGGCGATCGAGCGGATCACCTCCATCTCGTGGGTGATGAGCAGGATCGTCAGGCCAAGCTTGCGGTTGATATCCTTCAGAAGAGTCAGGATGGCCCGGGTCGTTTCCGGGTCGAGCGCCGATGTTGCCTCGTCCGATAGAAGAATGGCAGGCCGGGCGGCAAGAGCGCGCGCGATGCCGACACGCTGCTTCTGTCCGCCTGACAGCGCCGATGGGTAGGCTTTCGCCTTGTCGGCGAGACCAACGAGATCAAGCAGCTCGCGGGCGCGCTGCAATCGTTCCGCCTTGCCGATACCCTCGATCTTCAGCGGCAGCGCGATATTTTCCTCGACGGTGCGTGAAGACAGCAGGTTGAAATGCTGGAAGACCATGCCGATCCGGCGTCGCAGTGGCTGCAGTTCCTTCTCCGACAAACGCGCGATATCGCGGCCCTCGATGTGGATTTCGCCGCTATCGGCACGTTCCAGACCGTTCAGGCAACGGATCAGCGTCGATTTGCCGGCGCCACTGCGGCCGATGATGCCGACGATCTCGCCACGGCGCGCAGTCAGCGAAATGCCGTCGAGCGCGGGCGTCGTGCCGAACCGGCGGCGGACGTCTACGAGACGGACGATCTCTTCGCCCGACGATCGCTCGGGCGGCGCCTGTCCATCGATTGACGTGGCGGGGGTGAAGGAATTCATGTCTGTTTCCCGATCTTCTTATTGCGTTCGGCGCGGGTGATGCTGCGCTGTAAACGCCAAAGGCGGCCTGGGCAATATATGCCCGGACCGCCCAGCCGCTTAGCGCTGTCCCCCGCGCCGTCCGGTTATCAGTAGGCGCTCTGGCCCGTACCCTTGTAGACCTTGTCGAACTCGGCCTTCACAATATCATTCTGATAGGCGGCCACCAAGGTCTTCACCCACGGTGCGCTCTCGTCGCTCTGGCGAACGGCGATGAAATTGCGGTAGGGGTTGCCGTCGATCTGTTCCTGGGCGATGCGGTCCTTCGGCGAGAGCCCGGCCTTCAGCGCCCAGTCGGTGTTGACGACAGCCGCGTCGAGGTCGTCGATCGAACGGCCGACGATACCGGCGTCCAGTTCCTTGATCTCAACGTTCTTCGGATTTTCCGCAACATCGGCGGCGGTGGCGAGGATGTTCTTGGGATCCTTGAGCTTGATGACGCCTTCATGCTGCAGAACGAGCAGTGCGCGGCCTTCATTCGACGGATCGTTCGGTACGCCGATGACGGCGCCCTTCGGCAGCTCGGCTACGGTCTTGTACTTCTTTGTGTAGAGGCCGATCGGCCAGATGCCGGTATAGCCGGCAACCACGATGTGGTAACCATGCTGCTTGACCTGGTTGTCGAGGTACGGCTTGTGCTGGAAGGCGTTGGCATCGATCTCGCCGCGCTCCAGTGCTTCGTTCGGCTGGGTATAGTCGTTGAAGACGACCGGCTCGACCTTCAGACCCTTCTTTGCGGCTTCGGCCACAACTGCGCGCCAGACGTCTTCGTCCTCGCCGCTCATGATGCCGACCTTGATCGTCTTGTCTGCCGCAACGGACTTGGTGGCGGTGGCCGTCAAGCCGAAGGCGGCGACAGCTGAGGCGAGGATGACAGCAAGGCCGGCGCGGCGGGAAAGGCGCAGCACGTCGAAACCTCTAGAAAGCTTATCAGTCATGGGAAATCCTGTTCCAGATGATCGAGATCGTTGTCTCGTTGACGGCCAGATCATTTCAGACGCGTGTTCATGCTGCGAAGCAGGATCATGCGTTGTGCGCTGCACTTCTGAAAAACTCTTTCAGAATGGGATGGAGGCGGGAATTAATTTTCTACAAATATTATGGGTTATTTATACAGCAAATTGGGTGGTTGCCTAGAAATTATGCAGATCAACGGTGGATCGGATCTATCCAGAGAACCTCTTCCGGCTTTTCCACCGGCTCGATGTCGAGATTGACGACGACAGGCTCCTGCCCGGAGCGCACCAGCACACATTCCAAAGTCTCGTCGCGGCTGGCATTGATTTCCTGATGCGGCACGAATGGCGGCACGAAAATAAAGTCTCCGGGGCCTGCTTCGGCGACGAATTCCAGATTCTCGCCCCAGCGCATCCGCGCCTTACCCTTGACGACGTAGATGATGCTTTCAAGGTCGCCATGATGGTGGGCGCCGGTCTTGGCGTTGGCGTGGATCGTGACCGTTCCCGCCCAGATCTTTTCGGCGCCGGCGCGGGCATTGTTGATGGCGGTTGCACGGTTCATCCCGGGCGTCTGCGCCGTATTCGGGTCGAGTGCATTGCCGGGGATGATTTTGATGCCATGTTCGCGCCAGTCGATCGGTTGATGGTCGTGGCTGTGTTCATGTCCGTGTTCATGATCGCCGCACATGGTCTTCCTTTCACCGTTTTGGAAGGGATTCGCATGCCTTCCGGCTACCAGACGCGATTTCAGTCTACGCGAAGCCATTCAAAAATAAAGGGAAATTCAGAAAATTATTAATTAGGCTTTTCAAGTCGAGATTAATCTATAGACTTGATCAAGTTAAATGACTGGTGGGAACATTTCGTGTGGTTCCCGCGTTGCACCAGTTAGAAGATGGTTTGCCGCGCCGCTTGCCCCACTGATTGCGTTTGGGGCGCGCCAAACTGAAGAAGCAGCGCCTGGGTCTCCGAGGAGATCGTTTAGTTTCATACATGCGCCGGACTTCCAATTGAAAGGAGACAGACATGTCGAATGCCTTGCCGCCCCTTCATGAGGGTCATGCCCCCATTACTCTGCAGCAGCTGTTCCGCGAGGCGCTCTATGCCTTTGAGGAATGGGACAGCGAAGTCACCGAACCGATCGTGACGTTCGAGGGGCGCATTGTCCCCATCAGCGTCGTCTTCGAAGCCATGCGCGAATGCACCGACATCGTGCCCAACAATATCGTCTCGGCCGTGACCGAGCGACTGACCAAGCCGTGGGAAGGAGAGGGTCCGCTCGATACGATGACCTTCTCGACGGCTGCGCGCGTCATGGGCGTTCTGGTTCGCAAGAGGTTGCTGGCCGTGAACAACGGTATCAATGTCGCAGCCATTGCCGCAGAGGTTCAGGCTACCGAAAAGTCTGACCGCTAAAAGCGTCAACATTACTGATAGAAGGCCCGTCGGCGCCCGCCTGCGGGCCTTTTTGCTTTATTTGCGGTGGCCGACCTCGAATTCCGGATCGACGGGGATCTGCATCGACGTCACGAGATGGTTGGTTTGGCCCGCGAGGCCGATAACGGCAAGCAGATCGGCATGCTGTGCATCCGTCATGCCCTTGGCTCTGGCGGCAGCCGTGTGAGAATGGATGCAATAGGTGCAGCCATTGGCGGTCGAGACCGCAATGTAGATCATCTCGCGCACCAGCGGATCGAGCGGGCCGTCCGCCATCATGACCGCTTTCAAGCCTTCCCAGGTGCGCTTGAGCAGAACCGGATCGTTGGCGAGGCCGCGCCAGAAATTATTGATGAAATCAGACTTTCTGACCGCGCGGATGTCATCGAACACCGCCTTCACCGCCGGGATTGCTTCCACCTGAGCATCGTCGAGCAATTTGACCGTCGCCATTCTCTGCCTCCTTATCGAGAACCTTATTTTGCTGGAACATAGCGCATTTTCCGGTGACGTAGGCCGGATGGCCGGTAAATATCCTCCGTATTTCCATTTGCAAAAATAATCCATATGTGAAAATATTATTTACATAAGAAGATTGAGGTTGACGCGAAAATCGCACGACGGTGATGGTCGGGCGGAGAAGCGCGTTTGCCGGAGCGAAATGAAGAGGGCGGAAGTATCGATGGCGCTGAAGAAGGACCTGCCGCTGGCCGGGCTTGTTATCGTCGACATGAGCCAGTTTCTGTCCGGCCCATATTGCACTCTGCGGCTAATGGATCTCGGCGCGAGGGTCATCAAGATCGAGCGGCCTGCCGGCGGCGATCTCTCGCGCGGCCTTTATCTCAGCGACCATGAGAGCGGCGATTCGACCATCTTCCATGCGATCAACCGCTCCAAGGAGAGCCTGACGATCGACCTGAAGAACGAGCGCGACATGCGCGCGCTGCGCAAGCTCGTCTCCAAAGCCGACGTCCTCGTGCAGAATTTCCGCCCCGGCGTGATCGAACGGCTGGGTCTGGATTATGAAACCGCACGCAAGCTCAATCCGCGCCTCGTCTATTGCTCGATCAGCGGTTATGGCGAAGAAGGGCCATGGGTGGCGCGGCCAGGGCAGGATCTCCTGGCGCAGTCGCGATCCGGTGTCATGTGGCTGAACGGCGACGAGGGGCAGGGCCCAGTGCCCTTCGGTCTTGCGATCGGCGATATGCTGGCGGGTGCGGCTGCGGCCCAGGGCATTCTTGCAGCATTGGTGCGTCGCGGCGTGACGGGCAAGGGCGGATTGGTGGAGACCAGCCTGCTCGAGGCTCTGGTCGATCTGCAGGTCGAGGTGCTGAGCGTCCACATGAACAGCAGCAACAAGCTGCCCGAGCGCTCCCATGTCCGCAGTGCCCATGCCTATCTTTCCGCCCCCTATGGCGTCTATCCCGCGGCCGACGGCTATCTCGCCATTGCCATGACACCGCTTTCCAGGCTTGCCGATCTGCTCGGCATGGACGAACTCGCGCCCTATCGCGATGATCCAAAAAGCTGGTTTACCGCGCGCGACGAGATCAAGGCGCTGATCGCGGCGCGCATTGCGACTGGCAATGTCGACGATTGGCTTGGGATCCTGGAGCCTGCCGACATCTGGTGCGCCCGCGTGCTGAACTGGCCGGAGCTGCTGGGCAGCGAGGGCTTCCACGTTCTCGACATGTTGCAGACGGTTGGGCGCGATGATGGCGTCAGCCTGCACACCACCCGCTCGCCTATCCGCATCGATGGGCATCGGCCGAAATTCGAGCGTGCGGCTCCGCACGTCGGCGAGCATAATGCGGCACTCTGGGAGGAGTTCGACCTCGGTTAAGGGGTCGAGAGGTCGCGATGGATTCAGAAGGAGTTTTCCAATGACGCGCATCACCAATCTTCGCGTTTTCGATTTGCGCTTCCCGACATCGCAGAGCCTCGACGGTTCGGATGCGATGAATCCGGACCCCGATTATTCGGCAGCCTATGTCATTCTCGAGACCGATAGACCGGGCCTTGCCGGCCATGGCCTGACTTTCACAATCGGCCGCGGCAACGACATCTGCTGCATGGCGATCGAGGCGATGCGGCATCTGGTCGTCGGAACGGAGCTTGCGACTGTTCTAGAAAACCCCGGCAAATACTGGCGGCATCTGACCAGCGACAGCCAGCTGCGCTGGATCGGTCCGGAAAAGGGCGCGATGCATCTGGCAACAGGCGCCGTCGTCAATGCGGTCTGGGATCTGCTCGCCAAGGAAGCCGGCAAGCCGGTCTGGCGCCTCGTCGCGGAGATGGACCCCGAGCAGATCGCCGATATCGTCGACTATCGCTATCTGACCGACGTGCTGACCCGCGACGAAGCCGTCGCCATCCTGAAGAAAGCCGAAGCCGGCAAGGCCGAGCACATCGCCACGCTCGAGTGCGAGGGCTATGCCTGCTACACGACCTCGGCCGGCTGGCTCGGCTATGATGATGCCAAGCTGCGTCGCCTCTGCCAGGAAGCCATCGATGCCGGCTTCAACCATGTGAAGATGAAGGTCGGCCGTGATCTCGAAGACGACATTCGCCGCCTGACGATCGCCCGCGAGGTGATCGGCCCCGACCGCTATCTCATGATCGACGCCAATCAGGTCTGGGAAGTCAATCAGGCGATCGATTGGGTACAGAAGCTTGCCTTCGCAAAGCCGTTCTTCATCGAAGAGCCGACAAGCCCGGATGATGTCGCGGGACACCGCAAGATCCGCCAGGCCATCGGTCCGGTGAAAGTCGCCACGGGCGAGATGTGCCAGAACCGCATCATGTTCAAGCAGTTCATTGCCGAGGGTGCGATCGACATCGTGCAGATCGATTCCTGCCGCATGGGCGGTCTCAACGAGGTGCTGGCGGTGCTGCTGATCGCCGCGAAGTATGGATTGCCGGTCTGGCCGCATGCCGGTGGCGTCGGTCTGTGCGAATATGTGCAGCATCTGTCGATGATCGATTACATCGCCGTTTCAGGCACCAAGGATGGCCGAGTGATCGAATATGTCGATCACCTGCACGAGCATTTCATCGACCCCTGCATCATCCGCGACGCCGCCTATATGCCGCCGAGCCTGCCGGGCTTCTCGATCGAGATGAAGCCGGAATCGATCGCGGAATATACGTTCAAGGGTTGAGCCCCAGCCGAGTCTGCCAAAGCAAAAGCCCGCCAGATGGCGGGCTTTTTTGTCTTTCTGCTCAAGAGGTCGGTTTCAGGCGGACTTGTTGAGCCATGCCTGAATGACCGGCGCATCGGCATCGTCAAACTCGTGACCGGCCAGCACCGTTGCAAGCTCGACCTTTGCGCCGTCATCATGCAGGCGTTCGGCGAGTGGGTGAGCGTATGGCCCGTACAAATCCTTCTCACCGGCGACCACCAGCACGTCGGCATTCGACATATCCGCAGCTGGCGGATTTTCGAGCACCGCCATGGAGCGTAGGAGCACCGCGCGGCGGATGAGGTGCGGGTGCAGCGACAGCATGGCGTTCAACAGGTTGGCGCCATTCGAATAGCCGATATAGACGATGCGCTCCGGATCGAGTCCGTAGGCATGGATGGCGCCATCGATAAAGGCGGCAAAAGCCTCGGCCTCGCTGGCGATATCGGCCTGATCGAAGGACATCGGCCCATTGCGACGGAACCAGCGCGGGGCACCTTCCTCAAGCGCGCGGCCGCGCACGGTGAGCAAGGTCGCATTGGGGTCGATCTTGTGGCCGAGCGGCAGCATCGTCGTTTCATTGGCGCCGGAACCATGCAGCAGGACGAAGACGTTGCCGTTCGGCTGCTCGGGCGTGAAGAAGCGATGGACGAAGGGCAGGTCGCGATAGATCACGCGCGGTTCGCCGGGCATGGAGAACTGCGGCAGGATCACGTTGAGTTCGGCCAAAAGCTTCGGACTGTCGCCGGGGGCAAAGAGGCGTGTGCCAAGCGTCGCCTCGTCCTCATCGATCAACATGCCCGGTGCATCCGTCGCGAGTTCGAACAGGATACGGCCCGGTTCGCGCACGTAGAGCGAGCGGAAGTACTTGCGGTCATGCATCGCGGTTGGCCAAGAATTGACCGCTTGCAGCGCGGTGCGGACCGACTGCAATTCGGCATCGTCTTCGGCGCGAAAGGCGACGTGATCGACCGTGCCGGTACCCGGCGCGCTTGCCCAGAAGCCGCGTGCGTCCCTGATGTCGAGGATATCCCCAGGCTCCGAGACGAGACGGCTGATCGCGCCACTCGTGGCGAGTGGCTTGTAATCGAAGTGGTCGATCAGGATGGCCTGCGTTTCCTCGGGCGTTTCGCTGAACAGCGTTGCGCCGCGAATGCGGCGGATCGCGTGTTCCTGCGGAATATTCTCGCTCGTCCACGGAGCCGTTGCCTGCAGAGCATTGGTCCCCACAAGCTTGACGATGACACCATCCGGATCCTTCAACCGCAGGACCGGCTCGCCGAATTCATCCGACGGGCCCTCCGGCTTGAGACCGGCGCTCAAGGCGCGCGTCAGCCAGAAGCCGATGCTCGCGGGATCGATTGCCAGCGAGATTTCGCCGATCTGACCGACGCCGGCGCGACCGGGCGAGCCGTCTTCCCAGACGAGAAAAGTGATCAGCGAGCCGGGCGAACCGGTGGCGTCACCGTAAAGGAGATGAAGCTGTGTGGCATCCTCGAAGCCGCCGGTGCGTTTGACGAGGCGCAGGCCAAGGAAGCCGACGTAGAAATCGACATTTGACTGAACCTTGCGGGTGATCAGCGTGATGTGATGGATGCCGGTGACCATGGGATGCTCCAGACTGAGATTTCGTTCTGATCGCTATTTAGGGCGCGGCTATTGTTCAATGCAATGCACCGCCCGTGAAGGCACTGTTCACAAAAGGCGCTATTGCTTGAATTTGCCGCCGGCGAGCCTCAGTGCCCGCCGAGGCTCTCTTCCGGTGATTTGCGGCGGTGGCCGCTGATTTCCGAGCCGGCGGTGCGGGAGAAGCTGGCGTTCCAGATGACTGCGAGGAGTGCAATCGCGGTGACGACGATGAAGGCGACGGAGAAGTCGGCCATCTCGGGCTTCGCATGGCCAAGGAACTGCGTCGAGCCATGCAGCGCAAGGGCGGCGACGCAGATGCCGAGCGAAAGCATCAGCTGCTGGAAGGTCGAGTAGAAGCTGGTCGCGATGCTCATGCGGTCGCGCTCGATTTCGTCATAGGCGATCGTGTTGTAAGCCGTGAACTGGAACGACATGAAGAAGCCGCAGAAGAACAGGATCACGAAGATGACGGGCAGCGGCCAGTCCGGCTTGAAGATGGAGCACAGGCCGTAGCCGAGCGTGCCGATGAGACCGAAGATAATGAGCGCGGTTCGGAAGCCGAGCGTGCGTAAAATGCGAACCTGGAAAGGCTTCATCGCCATCGAGCCGAGTGCGGTCGCGATCGCGATCTGGCCGGCAGCGGCGGCCGAAAGCCCAAAGCCGAGCTGAAGCATCAGCGGGATCAAGAAGGGGTGAGCGCCCTGGCTGATGCGTGTCAGCGAACCTGCGATGACGGAGGTGCGGAATGTCGGCACCTTCATCAAAGAGAAGTCCATGATCGGCGAGGGATGCTTGCGGGCATGGCGCAGATAGGCGATGCCGAACAGGAGGCCGATGGAGATCAGGAATATGGCGAGATAGCCTTCGCCTTCACGGCTCGACATTTCGAAGCCGAAGAGCAGCGATCCGAGCGAAATGCCCGACAGGATGAAGCCCGAAAGATCGAAGCGGCCGGTGCGCGGGCCTTTGACCTCCTCGATGAACATCGTCACGAGGATAAAGCCGATGATACCAATCGGCACGTTGATATAGAAGATCCAGCGCCAGTCGAGATAGGTCACGAACATGCCGCCGACCGGCGGCCCGAGGATGGGGCCGACAAGCGCGGGGATCAGCAGCCACGACATAGCGTTGACCATGTCCTTGCGGGCGACGCTGCGCATCAGCACGAGACGGCCGATCGGCAGCATCATGGCGCCGCCGAGCCCTTGTAGAAGCCGGGCAAGGACAAGGAAGAACAGGTTCGGTGCTTGCGCGCACAAAAGCGAGCCGAGAACGAAAACCGCGATGGCGGATCGGAAGACAGTGCGCGACCCGAAGCGGTCTGCAATGGCGCCGCTGGCGGGAATGAAGATTGCGAGGCTGAGGAGGTAGGATGTCAGCGAGATACTCATGGCCGGCGCGCTGACGCCGAAGTCTCTTGCCATGGTCGGAAGGGCTGTTGCGAGCACGGTCGCGTCTAGCTGTTCCATGAACATCGCACTTGCTACGATAAGTGCTACTACACGAAAATTCGGTGCGGCCCGCCGGGTGGGGGCGGCCTGGAATATCTGATCCGACATTGTCGGGGATCGCTCTCGATGGTGCAGTGGGGTCCGAAGACAGAACCGCAAGTCTGGTCAAGGCCGCGAAGGCCTGTTTGAACGGCGGTTTGTATACTCCCGCTCGGCCGCGATGGCCATATCAGAAACCGCAAATCTGATTGATGGGATGAAAAAAATGACACACATAAGCGTGAACGCGGCGGCAGATGAACGCTAAGTGAATGAATTGCGCGATATCGCGCGGAAATGCTCACGGTTGGTTTTTCAGCGTAAGATAATGTGCTCGTTGCGCGCGATCTTCTCTGCCGAAAAGACCGGTGCCGACAAGGGCGGCACCGATCAGGTTCATCGAGTCGGCTGGTGTCTGGCGGTTCAGTAGCCGGCGGCCAGTCCGGAGCCGGCGCGGCTGTCCATGGCGCCGTTGTAGCGGGCACCGCCGCCCTTGGCGATGTCGCTCAGGCTCTTGCCGCCGACGAGGATGCCGGCCGACTGACCCCAGATCGGCCAGTCATTGTCGACCTGAACGGTGTAGCCCATGCCGGCGAGTACCTTGACCGTGTCAGGTGAAAGCGCATGCGGCTCCATGTAGACTTTATCCGGCAGCCATTGATGATGGATGCGCGGTGCGTCGATCGCTTCCTGGATGTTCATGCCGAAATCGACGACGTTGATGATTGCCTCGAGCGTGATGGTGATGATGCGCGAGCCGCCGGGGCTGCCGATCACCATGAAGGGCTTTCCGTCCTTGGCGATGATGGTCGGGCTCATGGACGAAAGCGGTGTCTTCTTCGGCTCGATGGCATTGGCCTCGCCCTGCACCAAGCCATAGAGATTGGGAACGCCGGGCTTGGAGGTGAAATCGTCCATCTCGTTGTTCAAGAGGATACCCGTGCCGGGCGCGACGACGCCGGCGCCGAAGGAGCCATTCAGCGTGTAGGTGACTGCGACGGCATTGCCGTCATTGTCGATGATCGAATAATGCGTGGTTTCGTGACTTTCGCCGAGGCCCTTGGGCATCAGGTCCTTCGAGACCCCGGCTCTATAGGGGTCGATGTCGTCACGGATCGTCTTGGCGTAGTCCTTGTCCAACAGCTTACTGACAGGGTTCTTGACGAAATCCGGGTCGCCGAGCGCGGAATTGCGGTCGACATAGGCGTAGCGCATGGCTTCGACCATGACATGCACGGTTTCGGCCGAGCCGTAGCCGGTATAGGAGAGCGGATATCCCTCAAGCACATTGAGGATTTCGCAGATGATGACGCCACCCGAGGAGGGCGGCGGCGAGGAAATGATCTGGTAGCCGCGATAATCGCACTTCACTGGGTCGAGTTCGCGGACCTTGTATTGCTCGAAATCCTGGTTGGCGAGAATGCCGCCCTTGTCCTGGCTTGCTTTGACGATGGCATTGGCAACCGGTCCCTTGTAAAGACCATCCGGCCCCTGATCGGAGATGCTGGAGAGAGCGTTGCCAAGGTCCGGCTGGGTCAGCTTGTCACCCGTCGCGAAAGGTTTCCCGTCCGACTTGGTGAAGATCGCGGCGGTTGCCGGGTCGCGGGAAAGCCAATCCTTGCCCTCGTTCAGTTCGGCGGCATCGGCCTGGTTCAGCGTGAAGCCTTCCTTAGCGTAACGAATGGCCGGTGCGATGAGATCCTGGCGGGATTTCGTGCCGTATTTCTCGCGGGCGGTCTCGAAACCCATGACCGAGCCGGGAACGCCGACGGCGAGATAGCCATCCGTGCTTGCGCCTTTGACGATGTTACCCTTATCGTCGAGATACATGTCCTTCTTGGCGGCCTGCGGCGCGCGCTCGCGGAAATCGAGGAAAGTCGTCTTGCCGTCCCGCATTCTGATGGTCATGAAGCCGCCACCGCCGATATTGCCGGCAGTCGGGTAGACCACCGCCAATGCATAGCCCACGGCGACAGCCGCATCGACGGCGTTGCCGCCACTTTTCAGCACTTCGACGCCGACATCGGTGGCGAGATGCTGCGCCGTGACGACCATGCCATGTTCGGCCTCGACCGGCGGCGGTGCGGCGGCTCTGGCTGTTACCGAGAAAAGGGCAAAGGTGATCAAGGTCACCGACGAAATCGCTCGATGGCGGAAATGGCGCATCATCATGCCTCCCGTTACTGGTTTTGGAACGAAGCCCACCCTTGAAATGGTGCCTCGCCTGGAAATAGCGATATCCGCAGTTGCAAGTTTTCGAAGGTGCCCTGGCGATATAAGTCGGCAACCGATTGACGGAGCTTTTGCTGCCAACAGCGAATTTGCGGCCGAGGGACTGTAGATTGCGCAAATGTGAGGGGTGGATTGGTTCCAGTTTTCCCGCGACGCGTGGGCGATCAACGGCCTTGGGCCTGTAACATTTCTTTTATTAGTTGAATCTACTTTATGGCATCTTCGGGCGAGGCAAGTGTATTGCGTTGGGGGTGTTGATGGCCGTTACGAAGCTTGAGCGATGGAAAAGCGAGCGCAAGGCGCAGGTCAAGCCGCTCGTGGTTTCTCAGAAGACGCATGTCGTGGAAATCGAGTGCAGCCATTGCCACCGGCACTTTTTCCGTTGGTCGTCGATGGCCGCAGCCTATTGGCGCTGCGACGATTGCAGCACCATCGCCTGAGCGCGTCCGCTGGGCGGCCTATAGAATCAGAATGGCGCGGAAATCGTTGACATTCGTTCCGGTTGGGCCGGGTACGAAGAGATCATCGATTGCGTTGAACGCCGTCCAGGCGTCATTGTTTGCCAACATCTCTGCGGGAACCAGCCCGGCCGCGCGAAGCCGTGCCACTGTGCCTGCATCGGCAAAGGCACCGGCATTGTCCTCGCTGCCGTCTATGCCATCCGTGTCGGCCGCCATGGCGTGAATGCCGGTGTGGCCGTCAATGTCGATGGCGAGCGACAGAAGGAATTCCGAGTTTCGCCCACCCTTGCCCTTGCCTTTCAGCGTCACCGTCGTCTCCCCGCCGGAAAGCAGCACGATCGGCTTGGCGAAGGGGCGGTTGCGATGCAGCACTTCGCGGGCGATGGCGGCGTGGACATGGGCGGCCTCGCGGGCTTCGCCTTCGATGGCATCGGAGAAGATAGCTGCTTCTATTCCGGCGGCGCGGGCCACCTCGGCTGCTGCCTCCAGCGAGACCCCGGCCGATGCGATGAGATGAACCTCATTGCCGGCAAAGCGTGGATTGTCCCGGCGCGGTGCATCCGCTCCGGGCTTTTCGATATGGGCGAGAACGGCTGACGGCAACTCGATGCGGTAGAGGCGGATAAGATCGAGGGCCTCGGTGCGGGTGCCGGCACCCGGCACGGTCGGGCCGGATGCGACCAGGGCCGGATCGTCGCCGGGAATGTCCGAAACGACGAGCGAGACGACCTTGGCAGGGTAGGCTGCTGCCGCGAGCCGGCCGCCCTTGATGGTCGACAGGTGCTTGCGAATGACATTCATTGCGGAGATGGGGGCGCCGGAGGCGAGCAGCGCCTTGTTGACGGCGATCTCGTCTGCGAGGCTGAGCGTGCCGGCGGGCGAGGGTAAGAGGGCCGAGCCACCACCCGATATCAGGGCGATCACCAGATCATCTGCGGTCAGGCCCTCGACAAGCTTGAGCAGCAGGCGGGAGGCGGTAAGTCCCGCTTCATCCGGCACCGGATGGGCAGCTTCGATGATCTCGATCTGGCGGCAGGGGGCCGAAAAGCCGTATCGTGTCACCACCAGGCCTTCCAGCGGGCCATCCCAGCATTGTTCCAGCGCTGCCGCCATCTGGGCCGAACCCTTGCCGGCGCCGATGACGATCGTCCGGCCTTTCGGCTTTTTCGGCAGATGGGCGCGGATGCCGGTCAGCGGATCGGCGGCGCGCACGGCGGCATCGAACAGAGAGATCAGGAAGGCGCGGGGATCGGAAACGGTCATATCGAAACTGCCTGTCTTGCGATGATCTTGTAACCATTTGGTGGCTTAACTGTTTTGAAGACGCAAGGGGTAGGAACTGCAATTGTGTCCCGCGCGATGAATCCCTATGTAGAGGGAAAGGGTTTCACGCTGTTATTGCAAGGATTTTCGAAATGGCCGAACTGAAAGTGAAGACGAGGCAGACGGGTGCTACTGCAACGGTTGGCCGCACCGGTTTTCCACATGTGACCTCGGTGACCGGCGGTGAGATCGACATCGTTACCTCGCCGTCGCAGCCGGGGTTCAATCCGCTCGACCTGCTCTATTCGTCGCTGTCCGCCTGCCTGGTCTTGAGCGCCCGCATGGCAGCCAGCAGCCTTGGCGTGCTCGACAAGCTCACCGAAGTCACCGCCGTCGTGACAGGCGAAAAGGCCACCGAAGGCCTTTCCCGCGTCGAGAAGTTCAACATCGCCTTCACCATCAAGGGCGATTTTAGCGACGAGGTGCGCAACGCGATCGCGCATGCCGCCGAAGACGAGATCTGCACGGTCAGCAACACGATCCGCGGCAATCCGCAGTTTTCGACGACGATTTCTGGGTAACTTTGGAGTAGGTGGCGAGAGCCCCTCATCCGCCCTGTCGGGCACCTTCTCCCCGTTTTGACGGGGAGAAGGGGATAGCGGCGCTATCACCGTTCCCTCTTTCAGCGCTGAGTAAGGCGAGGACACAGAGGTCATTCCCTCTCCCCGCGTGCGGGGAGAAGGCTAGGGTGAGGGGCCTTCGCTATTTCGCCGGAAACTCAAATCCTTCGAGATAAGGCCCAAGCTCCGGATCGATATCCACCTTCACAGCATTGTTGTAGATCGCAGTCGCGATCATGATCCCCGCGAAAGCCACGAGATTGGCAAGGGTCGGCTCGTCGTAGCGGGCTTTCAGCCGTGCCCAGACGTCTTCGGGAATCGCGTTTGAATCCCTGACGATTGCCTTGCCGAAATCGATCAGCAGGGCTTCGTCTTCCGTCGGTACGATCGTTTCCGGCGTCAGGCCGGCATTGATCAGCGCACGTCGGAAGAAGCCGACCGGGATAATCGAGCGGCATTCGATCGCGATGGCTTGGCAAAGCAGCCAGACGCCGCGATCGTCCAGCGCCGGGCGCAGTTCCTCGCGCAGAGGAAACCATTCCGCATAGATGCGATGCGCCACCGGCGAATGCAGCAATGTCCGCTTCATGTTCGTCATGCGGCCGCGCAGCTGCACTTCGCGGTCATGCTCGGCGCGCACGGCGTCCGAAGCGGTTTCGTAGTCGATCGGGGTAATATGGCTCATGTTATTCTCTTGTGATGGGCTCTCTTATTGCGCGGCTTCAGCGGTAGCCTTGAAGAAGCGGTTTTCCGGGCGCGGCAGGCCGAGGTGTTCGCGCAATGTCGTGCCTTCGTATTCGCGGCGGAAGATGCCGCGACGCTGAAGCTCTGGAACAAGACGGGTCGTCACGTCAAGCAGGCCTTGCGGCAGGAAGGGGAAGACGACGTTGAAACCGTCGGAGCCTTCCTCGTGCAACCACTGCTCCATCTCGTCGGCGATGCCCTGCGGCGTGCCGACGAAGGCGAGGCCGGCATAGCCGCCGAGGCGCTGGGCTAGCTGGCGCACGGTGAGCTTTTCGGCTTCGGCAAGGGCGATGACGCGTTCGCGGCCGCTCTTGCTTGCATTGGTTTCAGGCGTTTCCGGCAGCGGGCCATCCGGATCGAACTTGGAGGCATCGTGTCCGAGCGCGATCGACAGGGAAGCGATGGCGCTGTCGTAATGGACGAGGCTATCGAGCTTCGCCCGCTTGGCCTTCGCCTCTTCGACGGTATCGCCGACGACAATAAAGGCGGCGGGCAAAATCTTCAGGTGATCCGGGTCGCGGCCGATTGCCTTCATCCGCCCCTTGATATCGGCAAAGATCGACTTGCCATCGGTGAGATCGCGGGGAGCTGCAAAGACCGCCTCCGCCATTTCGGCGGCAAGCTGGCGGCCGGCATCCGATTGCCCGGCCTGCACGATGACGGGCCAGCCTTGCGGCGGGCGGGCGATGTTGAGCGGGCCGCGAACGCTAAGCTCTTCGCCCTTGTGCCCAAGCACATGCATCCGCTCGGGATCGAAGAAGATGCCGCTTTCGGCGTCGTGGATGAAGGCGTCGTCCGCAAAACTGTCCCAGAGGCCGGTGACGACATCGTAGAATTCGCGGGCGCGATGGTAGCGCTCGCCATGTTCCATATGCTCGTCCAGACCGAAATTAAGGGCGGCATCGGGGTTGGACGTGGTGACGATGTTCCAGCCGGCGCGGCCGCCGCTGATGTGATCGAGCGAGGCGAAACGGCGGGCAATGTGATAGGGCAGGTCGAAGGTCGTCGAGGCGGTGGCGACCAGACCGATCCTGTCGGTGACGGCGGCGAGCGCCGAAAGCAGGGTGAAGGGCTCGAAGGAGGTGACGGTCTGGCTGCGCTTCAGCGCCTCGATCGGCATGTTGAGAACCGCCAGATGATCGGCCATGAAGAAGGCATCGAATTTCGCCCTTTCCAGCTCCTGAGCGAAGCTCTTGATATGCTGGAAATTGAAGTTGGCGTCCGGATAGGCGCCGGGATAACGCCAGGCACCGGTATGCAGGCTGACGGGACGCATGAAGGCCCCGAGCTTCAATTGCTTCTGTTCGGTCATCGGCTCTCTCTCGAAAATCTTCAGGCTGTCACGACGCCGAAACGGCGTCGCGAACGGAATGATGCCCTACGACGTAGGCGTGGTCCTCGCGCATTCAAAGAGCCGATTTCATTTATTTGATCGCTTTCGCGGAATATTCATCCGGGCACGGTTTCGGCGCTGTTCTGTCCGGCGAAAACCTTGACCAGCCAGTCTATGAAGACGCGCACTCGCGGCGACAGCTGCCGGCTGCGGGGATAGAGCATCGAGACAGGCGTTGGTGTCGGCGGGTAGTTCGGAAGGACATGCAGCAACTCGCCCGATCGTAATGCTTCCTCGGCGTGATAGCGCGGAACCTGGATCAGGCCGAGGCCGAGTATGGCGGCGGCGAAATAGCTCTCGGCTGCGTTGACGGAAATGGTGGCCGGCAAGGTGATCTCGCGGACCGCGCCGTCGATCTGGAATTCCAGCGGCAGCAGCCCACCTGTGGCGGACGAACGGAAGCCGACCATCCGGTGGCCATCGAGCCTATCCGGATGAGCCGGCGTGCCGAAACGTTCGACATAGGCGGGCGCCGCGAGCGTCACTTCCTCCAGCATCGCGACGCGGCGGCCGATCATGTCGCTATCCTGTAATGTCCCGACTCGCAGCACGCAGTCGATCCCCTCGCGGATCAGATCGACGAACCGGTCGCCTTCGGTGATCTGCAGTTCGATGTCCGGATAGGTTTCGAGGAAGGAGGGCAGGTTCGGCAGGACGAAGTGCCGGGCAAGCGTGCCGTGTACGTCGACGCGCAGCACGCCCTTCGGCTTGGCGCCGGCAAAGGCGCCTTCCGCATCCTCGATATCGGAGAGGATGCGCAGACAGCGCTGGTAATAGGCCTCGCCGTCGAGTGTCGGGCTGACATGCCGTGTCGTGCGCTGCAGCAGGCGTATGCCAAGCCGAGCCTCGAGCTGCTTAATCGCATCCGTTACCGTCGATCGAGGCAGGCCGGTATCGTCCGCGGCCAACGTAAAACTGCGCCGTTCGACGACCCGGCAAAACACTCGCATGGCATCGAATCTGTCCATCTTATTTGTTCGCAATTTTCGGATAGTGATGCCGATTAATGGCTGATTATCCGCTGAATGAAAAGGGGCATCTTCTCCTCATCGAAACGCACTGTGGCGCAAAGCAATGAAGGATGAGGAAAATGAGCAGCAATTCCAATAAGGTAGCGATTGTCACCGGTGCATCCCGCGGCATCGGCGCGGCGATTGCCGAACGTCTGGCCGAAGATGGCTTCATTGTTGTCATCAACTATTCCGGCAGCGAAGCCGCCGCCGAGGAACTGGCTCGCAAGATCGAGGAAAGGGGCGGCAGGGCGCTGACCGCGAAAGCCGATGTTTCCGATGTCGATGCCGTGCGCCGCATGTTCGATGCGGCCGAGGCAGCCTTCGGTGGAGTCGACGTTCTCGTCAACAATGCCGGCATCATGCAGCTTGCCAAGATTGCCGATGCCGACGACGCACATTTCGATCGGCAAGTCGCCATCAATCTCAAGGGTACGTTCAATACGTTGCGCGAGGCCGGCAAGCGGCTGCGCGATGGCGGCCGCATCGTCAACTTCTCGACCAGCATCGTCGGCCTAAAACTCGAAACTTACGGTGTCTATGCGGCAACCAAGGCCGGTGTCGAGGCGCTGACCGGCATCATGGCGAAGGAACTGCGCGGCCGCGCGATCACGGTCAATGCTGTCGCTCCTGGCCCGACGGCCACGGATCTCTTCCTCAACGGCAAAAGCGATGAACTCATCGATCGCATGGCCAAGATGAACCCGCTGGAGCGTCTCGGCACGCCGCAGGATATTGCCGCCACCGTCTCCTTTCTCGTCGGCCCGGATGGCAGCTGGATCAACGGTCAGACGCTGCGCGCCAATGGCGGCATGATCTGAGCCAACCTAGTGGCAGGGCAAAGCCTGTCGCCCTCCAACCTATCGCGAAAAGCAGCCAATCCAGCAAAGGAACAGGATCATGAGCAAGAAAGTCATTGTCATAACGGGTGCATCGAGCGGCTTCGGCGCTCTGACGGCACACGCTCTCGCCAAGGCAGGGCATACTGTCTATGCGGGCATCCGCGAAGCCAAGGGACGCAATGCGGCGCAGGTTGCGGCGGCAGCGGCATTTACCTCAGAGAACGGCGTCGATCTTAGGACCGTCGAACTTGATGTCACCTCGGATGCCTCCGTCGATGCCGGCATTGCCGCCGTCATCGCCGCGCACGGCCGCATCGATACCATCATCCACAATGCCGGTCATATGTCCTTCGGCCCGGCAGAAGCCTTCACGCCGGAGCAGTTTGCCGAACTCTACGATATCAATGTACTCAGCACCCAGCGCGTCAATCGAGCCGTGCTGCCCCATATGCGCAAGGAAGGGAAGGGGCTGGTCGTCTGGATTTCCTCGTCCAGTACCCGTGGTGGCACGCCGCCCTATCTCTCGCCTTACTTCGCAGCCAAGGCGGCGATGGATTCGCTTGCCGTCTCCTACGCTTCGGAGCTGTCCCGTTGGGGCATCGAGACCGCCATCATCGTGCCCGGCGCATTTACGAAGGGTACCAATCACTTCGCCCATTCCGGCGCGCCGGCCGATAAGGCTCGCGCCGCCGAATATGATAACGGTCCCTATGCGGGCATTCCCGATCAGGCGCTGAAGGGGCTTGCCTCGCTTGAGCCGGCGGATGCCGATGCCGCCTCGGTCGCGACCGCCATTGTCGACGTCGTCGACATGCCGTTTGGAACTCGACCGTTCCGTACCCACATAGACCCCTCCGAGGATGGTGCGGAAATCGTCAATGGCGTTGCCGACCGGGTGCGCGCAGAACTCTTCCGACGCATCGGTCTGGAGGATTTGCTGTGGCCCATAGTGAGAGGCTGACACCTCACGGCCACCTTCCAGCGTGTCAAATCGCCGCTTCTGTGCCACAGGGGCGGCAATGACTTACGTTCGTCGAGACTATTTTGTGCAGTACGGCATTCCAAGCCTTAGAGTTTCGTACTAAAGCGAATCCTTCATAGGGTCGGGAGATATCCATGGACGCGAAGGACATCGGCGAAATTGCCAGCTGGCTCATGCAGGCCGGTCTCAAGGGGATGGCGGAAGTCGATATCCTCTCGGGTTTCTGCGACCAGTGCTGCGCGCACGGCCTCAAGCTTGATCGCGCCATGGCGCTGATGGATACGTTGCATCCGGTCTATGAGGGTCGCGCCTTCCGTTGGGACGGCAACCAGGTGATCGAGCGCGAGTTCGAATATGGCCCGTCGCATCAGGGGATCGCCTCCGAGAACTGGGTCCGTTCCGCATTTTATCACATGCTGACGACGGGCGGAGACGAAGTGCGCCGGCGGATCGGCTTTGGCGAGCCGACGGATTTCTTCGGGCTCGACAAGCTGAAGGAAGACGGTCACACCGATTATATCGCCATGGTGCATCGCTTCGAAGAGGGCGGCACGATCGGCGAGATGGACTGCTTCTACTCCAACTTCGCCACCGCAGGCGAAGTCGGGTTCCCGGAAGAGGATCTCCGCGTGCTACGCAAGCTGACGCCGGCGCTCGCGCTTGCAATCAAGTGCACCGGTATGAGCCGCATCGCCCGCACCATCGCGGAGGTCTATCTCGGCGAGGACGCTGCCAGGCATGTGCTTGAGGGCAAGATTACCCGAGGCAAGACCGAACGGATTTCAGCGGCGCTCTGGTTTTCCGATCTCGCCAACTACACACGCATCTCCGATACCGCCGAGCCGGACGATATCATCCCGATGCTGAATGCCTATGCGGATGCGGTCATCTCGTCGATCCATGAGGCGGGCGGCAATGTGCTGAAGCTGATCGGTGACGGCACGCTGGCGATCTTCAAGGCGCGGAATTCCGCGGATGCCTGCGCCGCCGCCCTGATGGCGGAATCGCTGCTGCGTCAGCGGCTGCGCGACCTCAATTCGCAGCGGCAGATCGAGGGCAGGCCGGTGACGGATGTCTATCTCGGCCTGCATATCGGCGATGTCTTCTACGGCAATATCGGCAGCATGGACCGGCTCGATTTCACGGTCATCGGACCTGCCGTCAACGAGGTCAGCCGCATCGCCTCGATGTGCCGTTCGGCCGATCGCAACATCCTGATGTCGTCGAATTTCGTCGAGGCGCTGTCCACCAACCGCGGCAACGATCTCGTCTCGGTCGGCCGCTATGCGCTGCGTGGCGTCAACCGGCCGCAGGAACTCTTCACACTGCTGTCTTCGGCCGCCTGATACGCGAAAAGGGCGCTTTGCCTTCCTATCGAGCTTGGCTCAGTTCCTGGGCAAGTCCGATGAGAAGCCCTTCAGGCCCGCGGATGTAACAGAGCCGATAGATATTCTTGTAATCGACGACATCGCCTACGAGTTGTGCGCTCTGCCTTCCGAGTCTTTCAAGCGTCTCGTCGATGTCATCAACGGTAAACATAGCGCGGAGGTAGCCGAGGGCGTTCACCGGGGCGTTGCGGTGGTCTGCGATGACAGCTGGCCTGATGAAACGGGAGAGCTCGAGCCGGCTGTGTCCGTCCGGCGTGCGCATCATGGCAATTTCGACCTGCTGATCGCCCAGCCCCGTAACGCGTCCGGCCCATTCTCCTTCGATCGTGGCCCGCCCTTCGAGCTCGAGGCCGAGTTCGAGAAAGAAATTGATCGCCGCTCCGAGGTTTTCGACGACAATTCCGACATTGTCCATTCGCTTGAGTGCCATGGCGCCGATCTCCCGAGTGTTGCCCGACTCTACAGGGTGTTACCCGGCCGAACAACGGAGGATTGAATTACCTCAAGCACCCGAGGTCATTCGTCTCTCAGCGACGGCCTGCTGCAAACATCGGGCCGCCCTTGCTCGACGGGAAGCCGTAGCCGTTGATCATCACAAGATCGATGTCGCTGGCGCGGGCGGCAATGCCTCGTGAAAGCAGAGCATCGCCCTCATTGGTCATGGCCTTCAGCAGCCGAGCGACAATCTCTTCCGCCGTAAACTGCTTCGGCGCGATGCCTTTCTCTGCACGGGCGGCTTCGATCATGGCCGTCACGTCCGGATCGACAGTCCGCCTGCCGTCGGGATAGGCATACCAACCGCGACCGGTCTTCTGGCCGAAGCGTCCGGCTTCGCAGAGCCGATCAGGGATGACGACATAGCGTTCCGCAGGATCGCGAGTTGCTGCCTGCCGCTTGCGGCGTGCCCAGGCGATTTCCAGACCCGCCATGTCGAAGACGGCGAACGGCCCCATCGGAAAACCGTAGGCCTCCAGCGCCGCATCGATCTCCTGCGGCGAGGCGCCATCTTCGAGCATGTATTCGGCTTCGCGGCGATAGGCGGAAAAGATGCTGTTGCCGATGAAGCCTTCGGTAACGCCGGAGACGATGGGCAGCTTGCCCAGCCGCTTTGCAAGCGCAAGGGCTGTCACCAGCACGTCAGGCGCCGTCCGCTTGCAGTTCACCACTTCAAGCAGCCGCATGATATGCGCGGGCGAGAAGAAGTGCAGTCCGACGACACGTTCCGGCTGTGCAGTGGCGGCGGCGATGACATCCGGGTCGAGGTAGCTGGTATTGGTGGCAAGGATGGCGTCGCACCGAACGATCGTATCGAGGCGCTGGAACAATTCCGTCTTGACGGTGAGATCGTCGAAGACGGCTTCGATGACGATGTCGGCCCGTGACAACTGCTGCATATCGGCCGTAACGGTCAAGCGGCCAACGCGGTCCTCGCGGCCAGCCGCATCGAGGCGGCCGGATTGTATGGCCTTGTCGAGCAGGCCGATGATCCGTTCGCGGCCTTTTTCTGCAACTTCTGGGTTCTGTTCTACACCGATGACGCGGTAGCCACCATTGAGTGCCGAAACGGCGATACCCGAGCCCATGAGACCTGTGCCAACGATGCCGATCGTTTCGATCTTGCGTGGCGCGACCGCTTCCAGTCCCTCGACCTTGCCTGCGGCCCGCTCGGCGAAGAAGACGTGACGCAAGGCGGCAGCCTCTTCACTGTCGCGAAGCTCGATGAACGTGCGGCGCTCTTCGGCTAAACCTTCTGCCAAGGGTGCGGTAGCCGCCAGGCGAACGAGGCGGACTGCCTCGGAGGGCGCACGCTGGCCGCGGGCCTTGCGCAATGCGTCCGTTGCAGCCTTGTCGATGATGTCGGCTGCTTCCGCAGGGGTGGGCAGCAGGCCGGTGCGGCGAAGGGTGGAGCTGTCGATTGTCTTGATATCTGCGACGGCTTCCGTGACCGGAACGCCGCTGGACAGGCTATCGATAATGCCGAGCTTCAGGGCTTCGGCGGCGGAGACCATGCGCCCGCTCGTGATCACGTCGATGGCCGCGGCGATACCGATCAGGCGGGGCAGGCGCTGCGTGCCGCCGGCGCCGGGAACGATGCCGAGCTTGACCTCAGGCAGTCCAAGCTTGGCTGACGGGGCAGCATGGCGGCGATGGCAGGCAAGCGCCACTTCCAGGCCGCCGCCGAGTGCTGCGCCATTGATGGCTGCGGCAACGGGTTTGGCAAAGGTTTCGATGCGCGAGATGACATCGGGCAGCAGCGGTTCGACCGGCGGCTTGCCGAATTCCTTGATGTCGGCGCCGCCGATGAAGGTACTGCCTGCGCCGGTGATGACGACGCCCGCGACTGCGCCGTCTTTCTCTGCGTGATCGAGCGCGGCCATCAGGCCGGCTCTCACATCTGCGGAGAGCGCGTTGACCGGTGCGTTGTCTATGGTGACGACCAGGATGCCATCGGCGAGCGCCGCCGAGATGGTGTCCGAAAAGCGCAATGCCGACATGATCTTGACCACCTGTCTGGAGAGTTTTCACGTTTCTTCGAAACGCGAAAGCTCTCTATCTCTTTGTTTCCGCGCATTTCGGACGAAAAACCGCTGCGCACCTTTCCTGGAATTGCTCCAGCGTTATTCCGGAATGACGGCCGTCGCCTGGATCTCG
Organism: Martinezella lusitana; assembly: GCF_014207095.1. Taxonomy (GTDB): domain Bacteria; phylum Pseudomonadota; class Alphaproteobacteria; order Rhizobiales; family Rhizobiaceae; genus Rhizobium; species Rhizobium lusitanum_B. Next base: position 333,122 of record NZ_JACHBG010000002.1, read on the forward strand.
ATCTTGGCGCGATCCTCGACGAGAGCAACGACTTGCACGGCCGCCATGGCTGGGAAATGGCGGCCGATGGTTTCGCGATAAGCCTGGCCGAGACCCTTCAAATTGCCGAGATATTCCTGCTTGTCGGTGAAATACCAGGTCATCGAGGTGATGTGCTTCGGTTCCGCGCCGCCTTCGGCAAGGATGGCGACGACATTCTTCAGCGTCTGGCGCACCTGATCGACGAAATCGTCGCTTTCGAACTCGCAGGCGGCATTCCAGCCGATCTGGCCGCCGACGAACACCGTGCGGCCTGTCGCCGCTATACCGTTGGCATAGCCGATCGGCTTGGCCCAGCCTTCAGGTTGCAGGATGGTGTGCATCGGGCATCTCCAGATGAGAGGTCAGCGCGGCGCGGATGTCATCCGGCCATGCGTATGATTGATTGTTGTCGAGCGAGGTAGCGACGACACGGTGCTTGGCCGTCCACAGCACCTGGCCGTTCGCCGAGACCTGATGCTCCAGATCGAGCGAGGAACGGCCGATGCCGCGGACGACAAGCACGAATTCCAGTTCGTCGCCTTGCAGGCCCGGCTTCATGAAGGTCAGATCGAGCCGCACGGTGGGGACACCGATGCGGCGGTCGTCGATCAATCGCCTCCATGGGAAGCCGAGCGAGGCAAAGTAGTCTTCCAGAACCCCGACGAGGATGTTCAGATAGGAGGGGAAGTATGCGATCCCAGAAGGATCGCAATCTCCGAAACGCAGGGGTCTGGTGGTTTTAAACGCCAAAGCGGGCCTCAGTTCGAAAAGGCGGCGATGCCGGTGATGGCGCGGCCGAGGATGAGGGCGTGGATGTCATGCGTGCCCTCATAGGTGTTGACCACTTCGAGGTTGACGAGGTGACGCGCGATGCCGAATTCGTCCGAGATACCGTTGCCGCCAAGCATGTCGCGGGCGGCGCGGGCGATATCCAGCGCCTTGCCGCAGCTGTTGCGCTTGAGGATCGAGGTCAGCTCGACGGGCGGATGGCCCTCTTCCTTCATGCGGCCGAGGCGCAGGCAGCCCTGCAGGCCGAGCGTGATCTCGGTGACCATATCGGCGAGCTTCTTCTGGATAAGCTGGTTGGCGGCAAGCGGCCGGCCGAACTGCTTGCGGTCGAGCACGTATTGCCGCGCCTTGGCATAGCAATCCTCGGCCGCACCAAGCGCACCCCATGCAATGCCGAAGCGCGCCGAGTTGAGGCAGGTAAAGGGCCCCTTGAGACCGGATACATTCGGCAGCAGGTTTTCCTCGGGCACGAACACATTATCCATGACGACTTCGCCCGTTATCGAGGCGCGCAGGCCGACCTTGCCGTGGATCGCGGGTGCAGACAGACCCTTCCAGCCCTTTTCGAGGATGAAGCCGCGGATGAGGCCATCTTCCGTCTTGGCCCAGACGACGAAGACATCGGCGATCGGCGCATTGGAGATCCAGGTCTTGGCACCCGTCAGGCTATAGCCCCCATCGACCTTCTTTGCCCGCGTGACCATCGAGCCCGGGTCGGAGCCGTGGTTCGGCTCGGTGAGACCGAAGCAGCCGATCCATTCGCCGGTTGCGAGCTTCGGCAGATACTTCTGCTTCTGCGCTTCCGAGCCGAAAGCATCGATCGGCACCATCACGAGCGAGGACTGAACGCTCATCATCGAGCGATAGCCGCTGTCGACGCGCTCGACTTCGCGGGCGATCAGGCCGTAGGCGACATAACCGAGACCGGCGCCGCCATATTCCGGAGCAATCGTCGGGCCGAGCAGGCCGAGTTCGCCCATTTCGCGGAAGATCGTCGGATCGGTCTGTTCATTGCGGAAGGCTTCGAGGACGCGCGGTGCGAGCTTTTCCTGCGCATAGGAATGCGCTGTTTCAAGCACCATGCGTTCGTCGTCGTTCAGCTGCTCCGTCAGGCGGAACGGATCGGCCCAGTCGAAAATCTCGCGGCTCATGCTCTTATCTCCCATTGGAGCGGTTCGGCGTCTTTCAAAAGCGCTGAACCGCTCAATTTCCTTGTTCATGCAGTTCCGGACGGAAAATTGCAGCGCAACTCTCCTGGAACTGCTCTAGGTCTTCAGAAGTTCGCGTGCAACGATGAGTTTTTGAACTTCGGTCGCACCTTCATAGATGCGAAGCGCGCGGATCTCCCGATAAAGCTTCTCCGTTATCTCGCCCGACCGCACGCCACGCCCGCCAAAGAGCTGGACGGCACGATCGATGACGCTTTGCGCGGTTTCCGTTGCCGTCATTTTGGCCATGGCCGCTTCGCGCGTCGTCGGCAGGCGCTGCACGTCGCGGCGCCAGGCGGCGCGATAGGTCAGCAATGCTGCCGCGTCGATGCCGGTCGCCATGTCGCCGAGGGCTGCCTGGGTCAGTTGCAGGTCGGCCAGCGTGGCGCCGAACATCGGGCGGGCGCGAACATGGGCGAGCGATTCATCCAGCGCGCGGCGGGCAAAGCCAAGGCTTGCGGCGGCGACCGAGGCGCGGAAGATGTCGAGCGTGCGCATGGCGATCTTGAAGCCTTCGCCCGGTGCGCCGAGGCGGCGCGACGCGGGAATGCGGCAATTGTCGAAGTGGATCGTCGCCAGCGGATGCGGCGCGATGACCTCGATGCGCTCGGCAATCGAGAAGCCGGGATCGTCGGCGAAGACGACGAAAGCGGAAATGCCGCGGGTGCCCGGCGCTTCGCCGGTGCGCGCGAAGACGGTGTAGACGTCAGCGATGCCGCCGTTCGAAATCCAGGTCTTCTCGCCGTCGAGAATATAGTGATCGCCTTCGAGGCGGGCGGCGCAGCTCATCGCGGCCACATCGGAGCCGGCATCCCTTTCGGAGAGCGCGAAAGCGGCGAGCCAGTCACCCGAGCGCACCTTGGGCAGAACGGCCGAGCGCAATTCAGGCGAGCCGGACACGCCGATGGCTCCCGTGCCGAGCCCCTGCATGGCAAAGGCGAAATCGGCAAGGCCGTCATGCCAGGCGAGCGTTTCGCGGGCGAGGCAGACCATGCGGGAATCGATCAGTGGTTCGCTGTCGGAGGACCCGGTTGCGGCGGTCAGAAGCCCGGCTTCGCCCAGCGACTTGACCAGCTTCCGGCACGCAGCATCGACATCGGCGTGATCGATCGAAGCCATGACGCCAGATTTTGCGAAAGCATCGACTTGCGCAGCGTAGCGATGATGACGCTCTTCGAAGAACGGCCAATCCAGATGATCGCGTGTCGGGCCGGAGAGGCTGCTTGCCGTGGACATCAACTCAATCCCCCTGGAATTCCGGCCGACGCTTGGCGGCGAAGGCTTCGAAGGCGCGACGGAAATCCTGCGTCGCCATGCAGATCGCCTGCGCCTGCGCTTCGGATTCGATCATTTCCTCGATGCCCATGGCCCATTCCTGGTTCAGCATGGTCTTGGTCATGCCATGGGCGAACCAGGGGCCGTCGGCCAGCGAGCGGGCGAGCTTGACTGCTTCGCTTTCCAGATCGGCGTTGCTGTGCAGGCCGTTGTAGAAGCCCCAGGCCTGTCCTTCCGCTGCCGTCATCGAACGGCCGGTATAGAGAAGCTCGGCGGCGCGGCCCTGGCCGATGATGCGGGGCAGGATGCCGCATGCGCCCATATCGGCGCCGGCAAGGCCGACGCGGGTAAAGAGGAACGCCGTCTTGGCTTCCGGCGTTGCCAGTCTCAGATCGGAGGCCATGGCAAGGATGGCGCCGGCGCCGGCGCAGATGCCGTCGACTGCCGTGATGATCGGTTGCGGGCATTTGCGCATCGCCTTGACGAGATCGCCGGTCATGCGCGTGAAGGCCAGGAGCTCGGGCATCGCCATGCGGGTCAGCGGCTCGATGATCTCGAAGACGTCGCCGCCGGAGGAAAAATTGCCGCCTGCGCCGGTCAGCACGATGGCGCGGATATCCGATGCATAGGCGAGATCGCGGAAGAGATCGCGCAGCTCGGCATAGCTGTCGAAGGTCAGCGGGTTCTTACGCTCAGGGCGGTTCAGGCGGATGGTGGCGACACGGCCGTCTTCGCTGACATCCCACAGGAAATGCTCAGGCTTGTAATCCCTAAAGGGCTTCAGATGCCCCTTCATCGTCATGTCCCGATCGCTCATGGCGTTCAAATCTCCCCACCGGCAACCGCAATTGCCTGTCCATTGATCGATGCCGCGGCCGGCGATGCCAGCCAGAGCACGGTGTCGGCAACTTCTTCCGGCCTGATCAGCCGTCCCTGCGGATTGGACTTCGTGAACTCGGCAAGCGCCTGTTCGGGCGTGCGCCCGGTCTTGGCGACGATCGTTTCGATCGAGCGCTGAATGATCGGCGTATCGGTGAAGCCGGGGCAGACGGCATTGACCGTCATGCCGGTTTTGGCAAGTTCAAGCGCCAGCGAGCGCGTCAGGCCGACGACGCCATGCTTGGCGGCGACGTAAGCCGAGACGTAGCCATAGCCTTTCAAGCCCGCCGTCGAGGCGATATTGATGATGCGCGCGCCGATGCCACGGGCTTTCAGGTCGGGAAGAACCGCCTGCGTCACCACGAAAACGCCGGTCAGGTCGACCGTTAGGACGTGGTTCCAGGCTTCCAGGCTCGTCTTCTCGAAGGGTGCACTCGGCGCTTCGCCGGCATTGTTGACGAGAATATCGACCGGGCCGAATTTTTCGCGTGCTTTGGCAAGGCCCTGGGCTACGGCTTCGGTGTTGGTGACATCGAACCCATCGACCACAAAGGCCTGCGCGCCGATTTCGGTGGCAACCGTTTCCAGCGGCTCCATGCGGCGACCGGCCAGGCTGACCTGCGCACCCTCTGCGGCGAGCGCCTTGGCGATCGCAGCGCCGATGCCGCTGCCGGCACCGGTGACGAGGGCGTGGCGGCCTGCAAGTTTGCCCGAACTCGTCATTTCATCCTCATTTCGCCGGTGTTGTGGTGGCTGCGCGGGCGAGGTTGGTTTCGTACTGAAGCTTGCCGGAAACATATTGCTTCGGCCAGGGAATGGAAGTCAGCCCGATCTTGGCGGCCTCATGCAGCGACCAGGCCGGATCCGCCAGATGCGGGCGGGCGACGGCGCAGAGATCGGCGCGGCCAGCGGCGATGATCGAATTGGCATGGTCTGCCTCCGAGATCGCGCCCACGGCGATTGTCGGGATGCCGATCTCATTGCGGATCTTGTCGGAGAAAGGCGTCTGGAACAGGCGGCCGTAGACCGGCTTTTCCTGTTTCGAGACTTGGCCCGAAGAGCAGTCGATCAGGTCGGCGCCGGCTTCCTTGAACATGGCAGCGAAGATGGCCGCATCTTCCGGCGTGTTGCCCCCATCGGTCCAGTCGTGGCAGGAGAGGCGCACCGAGATCGGCTTGTTCGCTGGCCAGATGGCGCGGACTGCATGGAAGACTTCAAGCGGGTAGCGGGCGCGGTTTTCGTGGCTGCCGCCATATTCGTCGTCACGCAGATTGGTGAGCGGCGACAGGAAGCTCGACAGCAGATAACCGTGGGCGCAGTGCAATTCCAGCCAGTCTGCGCCGGTTTCGACCGCCAGCTTGGTTGAGCGGATGAAGTCAGCCTTGACGCGGTCCATGTCGACGCGATCCATGGCCTTCGGCACCTGGCTGTTCTTGAGGTAGGGGACTGATGACGCCGAGATCAGCGGCCACTCGCCTTCGGCCAGCGGCTGGTCGATGCCTTCCCAGGCGAGTTTCGTCGCACCCTTGCGGCCGGCATGGCCGATCTGGATGCCGACCTTGGCGGCGCTGCTCGTATGAACGAAGTCGATGAGCCGCTTCCACTGCGCAGCCTGTTCCTCGTTCCAGAGGCCGAGGCAGCCGGGGGTGATGCGCGCATCCGGGGTGACGCAGGTCATTTCCGCAAAGATCAAGCCGGCACCGCCGAGGGCGCGCGAGCCGAGATGGATAATGTGGAAGTCGTTCATCACGCCATCCGTGGCCGAGTACATGGCCATCGGCGAGACGACGATGCGGTTGACGAGCTGGACGTCGCGGAGGCGATAGGGTGTGAACATCGGCGGCAGGCAGCGATCATTGCCGACGGCAAGGCCGGATTTCTCGGCGAACCAGCGCTCATAGCCCTCAAGCCAGGTCTTGTCGCGCAGTCGCAGATTTTCGTGGCTGATGCGCTGCGAGCGGGTCAGCATCGAATACATGAATTGCGGCGGCTCGAGCGTGTCGGCATAGCGGCGACCGACGACCTCGAACCATTCCATGGCATTGCGGGCGGCATTCTGGATGCGGGCGACGTCGACGCGGCGGATTTCCTCGTAGGTCTCGAGAACGGCCGGGATCTTGTCTTTCTGGTGCCCGTGGATCTGGAACTGACGGGTCAGCTCGATGGCGTCATCGATGGCGAGCTTGGTGCCGGAACCGATGGCGAAATGCGCGGTATGCGCCGCGTCGCCCATCAGCACGACATGGGAATTGCCGTTGAAATGGCTCCACTTGCCGCAGATCAGGCGGTTGAAGTTCAGCCATGCCGAGCCGCGGATATGGCGGGCATTGGTCATCAGCGACGAGCCTTCGAGCACTTCGGAGAACAGGTTTTCGCAGAAGGCGATAGAGCCATCCTGATCGACCTTGTCGAGGCCGTGGGCGAGATAGGCTTCTTCGGTGGTTTCGACGATGAAGGTCGAGGTCTTGTCGTCGAACTTGTAGATATGCGCCTGGAACCAGCCGTGGTCGGTCTTGCGGAAATCGAAGGTAAAGGCGTCGAACAGCTTGTCTGTGCCCAGCCAGATATAGCGATTCGGCCGGGTGATCATGTCCGGCTGGAAGACTTCCGGATAATGATTGCGAATGCGCGAATTGAGGCCATCCGAGCCGATGATCAGATCGGCGTCGGGGTAATCGAGATCGGAATTGACGTCGGTTTCGAAGATCAGCTCGACATCCAGCGCCTCACAGCGTTTCTGCAGGATATTCAAAAGTTTCTTGCGGCCGATGCCGACGAAGCCGTGGCCCGATGTGCGCTGGCGCGTGCCCTTGAACAGGACTTCGATATCGTCCCAATGGTTGAAGGCATCCTCGATTTCGGCAGCGCTTTCGGGGTCCCATTCGCGCATCGAAACCATGGTCGCATCGGAGAAGACAACGCCCCAGCCGAAGGTGTCGTAAGGGCGATTGCGCTCGACGACGCGGATCGAATGCTCGGGATGGAGTTTCTTCATCAGAAGCGCGAAGTAGAGCCCAGCCGGACCGCCGCCGATACAGACGATGCGCATCGCTTATCCCTCCTCTTGAAACCGTGGGGGTTCCGAAAAATTATTTAAGTTTAAAATATCTTGCCGGTCGCATTCGTCAAGATATCTCTTGTCTGAATCTCGTGATCACGCGGCCGCGCAGCGCTCTAGAAATCTAAAAATATCCTTTTAAATCAATCGGAAGCAGAAAATATTTTAGGCTTAAAATTTCTTGCTTGAACATTCCTTTTTTCAGTGCGATCTTTTTAGCCATGCCACACATAGGGCCTTGGGGAGGTCGCTGCGATGGGGCTTGATTGATTGCTATCTGGGAGCGAGGCAATGCTGGGACCGACCGGTCATACCGATACATTCACGCGGGACAACCTGCCGCCTTTCGGGGAATGGCCCGAATTGCGAATGGACGGTTTCGACTATCCGGAATGGCTGAATGCCGGCTTCGAGCTTAGCGACCGGATGGTGGAAAAGGGCTTCGGCGACAATGTGGCACTGATCGGCAACGGCCGCCGCCGCACCTATAAGGAGCTTGCGGATTGGACCAACCGCATCGCCCACGCGCTTGTCGAGAACTTTGGCGTCAAACCCGGCAATCGCGTTCTCATCCGCTCCGGCAACAACCCCGCCATGATCGCCTGCTGGCTGGCGGTGACCAAGGTCGGCGCCGTCGCCGTCAATACGATGCCGATGCTGCGGGCGGGCGAGCTCTCGAAGGTCGTCGACAAGGCGGAAATTTCCTTTGCACTCTGCGATACGAGACTGCTGGAGGAGCTGGTCACAGTCGCCAAGGATAGCCGCTTCCTGAAGCAGGTCGTCGGCTTTGACGGCACCGCCAATCACGATGCCGAGCTCGACCGCATCGCGCTCAATAAGCCCGTTCGTTTCGAAGTGGTCAAAACCGGTCGGGATGACGTGGCGCTGCTCGGATTCACCTCTGGCTCGACGGGCGTGCCGAAGGCGACGATGCATTTCCATCGCGATATCCTGATCATCGCCGATGCCTATGCGAAGGAAGTCTTGCAGGTCACGCCCGATGACGTTTTCATCGGCTCGCCGCCGATTGCCTTCACCTTCGGGCTCGGCGGTCTCGTCGTCTTCCCCCTGCGCTTCGGTGCGTCGACGGCGCTGCTGGAGAATGCTTCGCCGAAGAATATGATCGAGATCATCCAGGAATATGGCGCGACCATCAGCTTCACCGCGCCGACGGCCTATCGTGCCATGCTGGCCGCCATGGAAGAGGGGGCCGACCTTTCCTCACTTCGAATCGCCGTTTCGGCGGGTGAGACGCTGCCCGGGCCGATCTTCGAGGAATGGACGCGCAAGACCGGCAAGCCGATCCTAGACGGTATCGGCTCGACGGAGTTGCTGCATATCTTCATCTCCAACCGGCTTTCCGATGCCAAGGCGAACTGCACCGGCAAGCCGTTGACGGGCTATGAAGCCCGCGTTGTGGATGAGGATATGAACGAGGTTCCGCGCGGTACGATCGGCAAGCTCGTCGTTCGTGGCCCGATCGGCTGCCGATATCTCGCCGACCATCGGCAGGCAGACTACGTGCGCGCTGGCTGGAACCTGACGGGCGATAGCTTCGTTCAGGACGAAGATGGCTATTTCCACTTCGCCGCGCGCTCCGACGACATCATCCTGTCGGCCGGCTACAATATTGCCGGACCGGAAGTCGAGGCTGCCCTTCTTTCGCATGCCGACGTGCTGGAATGCGCCGTCGTCGGCAAACCGGACGAGGAACGGGGCCACATCGTTCAGGCTCATGTGGTGCTGGCGCCGGGTGTCTCCGGTTCGGATTTGCTGGTCAAGGCGCTGCAGGATCATGTCAAGGCGATAATCGCGCCTTATAAATATCCACGCTCCATCATCTTCGTCGAGGCTCTGCCGAAAACGGAATCAGGCAAGATTCAGCGTTTCCGCCTCAAGTAGCGGAAACGCCTTTCAGGCTGCGTTCTCCTGCCCTGCATCGCGCCCGAGCCAGTGCGGGTCGATTTCCGGCAGAGGGATGGCATCCAGCAGCATGCGGGTATAGGCGGAGGCGGGGGCAGTGAAGACGCGCTCGCAATCGCCTTCCTCTTCGACACGGCCATGGCGCAGGACATAGACACGGTCGCAGACGGCACGGATGACCGAGAGGTCGTGGCTGATGAAGGCCATGGACAAGCCGAGGTCGCGCGAAAGCTCTTTCAGCAGATTGAGCACCTGTGCCTGCGTTGACACGTCCAAGCCGGAGACGATCTCGTCTGCCAGCACGAAATCAGGCTCCAGCAACGCGGCCCGCGCGATGCCGACGCGCTGGCGCTGGCCACCGGAAAGCTCATGCGGATTGCGATCGAGGCAGGCCTGCGGCAACGTTACCCGCTCGAGGATCTTGGCGACGCGTCGCTCAGCGTCTTTCCGGTCAGAAGCCAGCCTATGCAGCAGCAGCGGTTCGACGAGGATGCGGCGGATGGTATGGCGCGGATTGAGCGAGGCCATCGGATCCTGGAAGATCATCTGCATGCGGCGACGCAGCGGCCGCATCTCGGTATCGGGCAGACGGGTGATGTCCCTGCCGTCGAAGTGGATGCTGCCTGCGGTCACATCGACCAGCCGTAGCAGGGCGCGGCCGAGGGTCGTCTTGCCCGAGCCGCTTTCGCCGACGATGCCGACCGTTTCGCCGCGGCGGATGTCGATATCGACCCCATGCAGCACTTTGATGCCGTGGCCCGGCGGTCCGAAAAGGTGCGGCTTGGCGCCATAGGTAACTTCGATGCCTTTAGCCGACAGGAGATTATCGGAAACGCTCATCGGCCACCCTCCGGAATGCCAATCTCACGGCGCAATTGTTCGAAGACGGCTTGCGGAACCGGTGTCAACCCAGCATCCGGCCGGTCGTAGCGCGGCCCGGCCGATATCAATGATCTTGTGTATATGTGTCGGGGATGGGTGAGCACATCGCTCGTGCGTCCCTCTTCGATGACCTTGCCGGCGTAGAGCAGGGTGACGCTATCGCAAATCTGGGCGACGACGCCGAGGTCATGGGTGACGAAGATGACGGCGGTGCCATGCGCTTCCTGCAGGCCGCGGATCAGCCGCAGGATCTGCTTCTGCACGGTGACGTCGAGTGCCGTGGTCGGTTCGTCGGCGACGACCAGTTTTGGTTCCAGCGCGAAGGCTGCGGCAATCAATATACGCTGGCGCATGCCGCCGGACAATTCGTGCGGGTAGGCGTGAAGCACGCGCTCGGGATCGCGGATATGCACTTCCTCCAACAGCTTCAGCGCCCGCCGCCGAGCGTCGCCCGATGACATGCCCCGCTTCAGCCGCAGGCCGTCGGTCAGTTGCGCCTCGACGCGCCGGCCGGGATTGAGCGCCGTTTGCGGGTCTTGCGGGATCAACGAAATCTCGCTGCCCATGATGCTGCGCAATTCCCCGGCTGAGAGAGTAAGGAGGTCACGGCTTTCGAACAGGATCGATCCGCTCGTAATACGGACGCTGCGCGGCAGGATGCCGAGCAAAGCCTTGGCGATGGTGGACTTTCCGGCACCGCTTTCGCCGACGAGCCCGCGCACTTCGCCACGCTCAAGGGTGAGGGAGACATCGCGTAGGATCGGTGCGCCGCCGTCACGGTCGGATATGGCGTTGAGGCCGGTAATGGAGAGAAGTGGAGATGTCATCGGCGCATCACCGGATCGAGGGCGCGGCGCAGGCCGTCGCCGAGTTGATTGAAGGCAAGCACCGTCGCAAAGAGCGCGATCAACGGCACGACCAGAACCCACCAGCCTTGATAGATCATCTGCCGACCCTCGGCGATCATGCCGCCCCAGGTCGGCGTGTCGGATGCGACCGACAGGCCGACGAAGGACAGAATGGCTTCGACGATGACGGCGATGCCCATTTCCAGGCTGACAAGGGCGATCAGCACCGGCGTCACATTGGGCAGGATTTCGCTGAAGAGGATTCTGGCCCGCGAAAAGCCGATCGTGTGGGCGGCGGTCACATAATCCATTCGCGCTTGGGCCTGCGTTTCCGAGCGCACGACGCGACAGAAGCGTGTCCAGTCGATGATGACGATAGCGGCGATGACCGAGTGGACGCCGGAGCCGAAGACGGCGACGAGCAATATCGATAGCAATACGGGCGGGAAGGCCATCCAGATATCGACGAGGCGTGAGATGACCTTGTCGATCCAGCCGCCATACCAGCCGGCGAGGAGGCCGAGCAGCGTGCCGATCAGAGCCGCGAGGCCGGCTGCGACGAAGGCGACCGTGAGCGCGATGCGCGTGCCGAAGATCGCGCGGGACAGCACGTCACGGCCGAGATCGTCGGTGCCCAGCAGGAAGCCGGGATCGGAACCCTCGATCCAGGCCGGCGGTAGGGTGCCGGACATCAGATCCTGCTCCAGCGGATCTTTCGGCGCGATATAAGGCGCAAAGATCGCGAGGATGAGGAGCGTGAGAATGAAGCCGCCGCCGAAGATCACCTTCGGCTCGGACAGCAGCGCCCGAACGCGTTTCGCCATTCTGGAGGGCGATAGTGGTATGGCGGGCGAGGTGACGTCAGCCATGGGCGAGCCTCGGATTGAAGGCCGCGACCAGGAGATCGACTGCCAGATTGACGAGAATGAAGATGGCGCCGAAGACCAGGACAAGCCCCTGGATCAGCGGCAGGTCGCGGTTGATGACGGCATCGATCGCCATGTTGCCGATGCCGGGATAGGCGAAGATGCGCTCGACGATGACGGTGCCGCCGATGAGGAAGGTGAATTGCACGCCCGTCAACGCGATTGTCGGGCCTACGGCATTGCGCAATGCCTCCTGCAGCACCAGCCGGAGCTCGGACATACCCTTCAGCTTGGCGAGCAGGATATAATCCTGCACCATGGCCTCGGAGAGTGCGGCTTTCAGCACGCGGGCGATGATGGCGGCGAGCGGCAGGCCGAGCGCCAGCACCGGCATGACTATGTGCGCGCAGATATCGACGAAGATCGCAAAGCGAAGCGTCACCAGGCTTTCGATGAGATAGAATGGGGTCGCAAACTGCGCGTCGATGCTCGGGTCGATGCGGCCGGAGAGCGGGAAGAGCGGAAAGAGAACTCCGAGAACCAAAACTAGCGCCAAGGCCCAGACGAAATCCGGTACGGCGAGGAAAAGGCCGTTCAGACTATCGATCACAGGCTCGAAAATCGTGCGGCGGGCGAGCGTGCCGACGATGGCGACCGCGCCGCCAAGAAGAACGGCCAGAACAAGGGCGGCAAACGCAAGCTCCAGCGTCGCGGGGAGACGCTCGCCGAGCAGGGAGAGCACATCGCGCTTCAGGGAGATCGACGTTCCGAAGTCACCCATCAGAACCGATTTCAGCCAGATCATGAATTGGGTCGTTAGACTTGCATCAAGGCCGTAATGGGCGCGCAGTGCTGCGATGTCGGCAGGGCTTGCGCCCGGCGAGATCATCATGGCGATCGGATCGCCCGGCACGACGCGCAGCAGGACGAAGACGATCAACGCCACTCCGAACAGCGTGATGGCGGCCATGACCAGCCGGTTGAGAATGGAAATTGCTATCATGCGTTATGAAATCCGATGGCATTCGCTGCTGCAAATGAAGAGGCCAAGCCCCTCATCCACCCTGTCGGGCACCTTCTCCCCGTTTTGACGGGGAGAAGGGGAAGGAGGCGTCTGCAGCCTACCCCTAATTGCCTGTTCACGCGAGGGAACAGAGGTCGTTCCTTCTCTCCGCCCTTTCGACGAGCTCAGGGCGGGAAGAAGGTTAGGGTGAGGGGCAAAGCCACAAAAATGATATCAAGCCTTCGACAAGAGCGTCGGCTGCAGGGCGCCGGAGACGTTCGGCGTGACCTTCAGGCTCGACTTGTAGACGATGGGCTGAACATATTGCAGCAGCGGGATCACATAGCCCTGTTCGGCGATGTATTTGATCGCCGCTTTCCAGCCGGCAATGCGCTTTGCCTCGTCCTTTTCGACCCAGAGCGGCCCGAGCATGTCGTCGATATCCTTGGTCTTCCAGGCGGAGTGCGGCGAGGGGCCGAACATGGCGAAGCCGGTCGAGGTCGTCGGGTCGCCGATGGCATTGCCCCAGTTGTAGAAGGCGGCCGGGCCGAGCTTGTGGGCAGCGCGCAGCTCGTAATGCTTGGCGATTTCGTAGACTTCGATCTCAGCCTCGATGCCCACCTTGCGCCACATGCCGACGATCGCCTGGATCATCTCGTAGTCCTTCGGCTTGAAGCCGCGGGTGGTCTTGATGGTGAACTTCACCGGCTTCTTCGTCGAATAGCCGCTTGCCGCCAGAAGCTTCTTGGCCTGTTCCGGATCGTAAGAGATCTTGATGGAGGCGTCGTAGGCTTCGTATTCCGGGGCTTCGAGCGTCGAAAGCGGATTGCCATAGCCGCGCAGCAGCCGCTTGATGATCGCGTCCTTGTCGATCGCCATGTTGGCGGCGAGGCGGACATTCTTATCGAGCATCGGATCGACGTTGCTGATGAAGATCATACCGATGTCTGAGACCGGGGTTGCAACGCCTGCGAGACCGGACTTCTGCTTCAGCCGATCGAAATCCTCATACGGGATTTCCAGCGTCACGTCGGACGAGCCGGATTCGATTTCCGCGACGCGGCTCGTCGTGTCGGGCACGAACTTGAAGATGACCGTGTCAAAGGCGGGTTTGCCACCGAAATAGTTCGGGTTTGCCTTCAGGCGCAGATAGGAATTGCCCTCATAAGCATCGACCATATAGGGGCCGGTGCCGATCGGCTTCTTCTCGAAGCCTTCGGCGCCCACCTTGGTGTAATAGTTCTTCGGCAGGATATAGCCGGTGAGGAAGGCCATCCACTTGAAGAAGGTCGGCTCGAAGCGGACGACATCGCCGGTGATGCGGTTGCCTTCCACCTTGTAGTTATTGGCGGTCGACCAGATGAACTGGATGGGATTGCCGGTTTCCTGCTTGGCGGCGCGCTCCAGCGACCAGACGACGTCATCAGGCGTGAACTTGGAGCCGTCATGCCAGGTTACGCCCTCGCGAACGTCCATCCAGAGCTTGGTCTTGTCGTCGTTCCAACCCCATGCGGTCAGCAGGCCCGGCTGGAACTTCAGATCCGGTCCCTGACCGATATATTGGTCGAAGATCGAGCGATAGATCGCCTGGATCGTCGGGTTGACGGCGGAAGGGCCGGTCGTCGGATCGAAAGATGGCAGGTTGACGTTGAAGGCGATGGTCAGCGTGCCGGTTTCGGCAGCTTCGACAGGCGTCCTGCCTGCGAGAATCCCAGTAATAAATGCTGCTGCGCCGAGGCTCAGGGCCTCACGCCGTGTAAGTTTAGTCATGGTCACTCCGTTCCCCTGTTAAGCGGCAGAAAAAGCATGACGCTCGCCTGCCGCTGGCGATTTATTGTCGGAATGTTTTAATCCTAAAATATGTATTTTGGAGCGGCAAGCGCTTTCTCTGGTTCTTTCAAAAAATCCGGCCCGCATTTGGTACATATATTCCATGCTTCTGCATATATCTGCGCTGCTGGTCGTTATTGAGCGATTTGGGATTGAGGAGAAGAATGCATCGCTGCCGCCTTCGATCGGCAATCCATTCAGCGATATCGCATATTTGTTCGTTGACAGTTCGAGGAAGTTCAAAATATGATTTTGCAAATGATTTAAAGAAGCCCTCAAGGGCGAAGGGGTAACGACGATGGCCGAGCGATCATTTGCGCGCGAGGTCGAGGATCTGAAGCTCGGGGAAGGCGATGTCTTCCGCGGCGAGGGTATTCTCGCGATCACCAAGGCACTTCTGCAGTCCGGCGTATCCTATGTCGGAGGCTATCAGGGATCGCCGATTTCCCATCTCATGGACGTGCTGGCCGATGCCAAGGACGTGATGGAAGATCTCGGCGTTCATTTCGAGACGTCGGCATCGGAAGCGGCTGCCGCCGCCATGCTGTCCGCCTCTGTCATGTATCCGGTGCGCGGCGCCGTCACCTGGAAATCGACGGCGGGCACCAATGTTGCCTCCGACGCCCTTTCCAACCTGTCCTCGGGTGGGGTCACGGGTGGCGCACTGATCATCATCGGTGAGGACTACGGCGAAGGCTCCTCGATCATGCAGGAGCGCAGCCACGCTTATGCGATGAAATCGCAGATGTGGCTGCTCAATCCACGTCCGAACCTGCCGTCGATCGTGCAGGCGGTCGAGGAGGGCTTCGAACTTTCCGAGGCCTCTAATACACCAGTCATGCTGCAGGTCGGCATCCGCAGCTGCCATGTGCATGGCCAATTTGTCGCCAAGGACAATAAGCGCCCGGCCTATACGCTGAAGCAGGCACTGGAAAAGCCTGTCCGTGACGTCAACCGCATCGTGCTTCCACCGGCATCCTTCCTGCACGAGAAGGAAAAGCTGGAGAAGCGCTGGCCGGCTGCGGTCGATTTCATCAAGAAGCGGCGGCTCAACGAATATTTCGGCCCCTCCGAGGGTGAGGTCGGCATTATTCTGCTTGGAGGCGCCTATAATGGTGTCATGCGCGCGCTGCAGCAGCTCGGTCTTGCGGACGTTTACGGCAATTCCGCCGTGCCGCTCTATGTCCTCAATGTCGCCTATCCGCTGATCGACGATCAGATTGCCGAGTTCTGTGCGAACAAGAAGGCGGTGCTGATGGTCGAGGAGGGGGCGCCCGAATATATCGAGCAGTCCCTCAACACCATCCTGCGCCGCCGCGACATCCAGACCAAGATTGCGGGTAAGGATGTCCTGCCCATGGGCGGCGAATATACCGCCCCCGTATTGATGAAGGGCATCAAGAACTTCTTGGAAGTTCACCAGCGTGTGCTGCTCGGCAATCAGCCGCCGCTGCCCGACCCTACGCCGATCCTCAACGATCCGAAGATCAAGGCGCTGGCCGAGGTCGTGCCGCCGCGTCCGCCAGGCTTCTGCATCGGCTGTCCCGAGCGGCCTATCTTCGCGGCCATGAAGCTGGTCGAAGGTGAACTCGGCCAGCATCACATATCAGGCGATATCGGCTGCCACCTGTTCTCGATCCTGCCGCCTTTCAACCTGGGCAGCACGACCATGGGCTACGGGCTTGGACCGGCCGCTGCCTCGGCTTTCAACGTGGCGGCAGATAAGCGCGCCATCTCGGTCATGGGCGACGGCGGCTTCTGGCACAATGGTTTGGCGACCTCGGTCGGCAATGCCGTTTTCAACAAGCAGGACGGTGTCATCCTCGTTGTCGACAACTATTATTCGGCGGCGACCGGGGGACAGGACATACCGTCTTCGCGCGCGCTCAATCCGCGCCGCAAGACCAACAATTCCATCGTCAATGCCGTGAAAGGCATCGGAGCGACCTGGGTGCGCCAGATCGACCGCACTTACGATGTCGGCAAGATGCGCGATACGCTGCGCGAGGCGCTGACATCGAAGGAGCCAGGGCCGAAGATCATCGTCGCTTCTTCGGAATGCATGCTTAACAAGCAGCGCCGCGTGAAGCCGCAATTCGCCAAGGCTGTCAAGGACGGCAAGCGCATGGTCAAGGAGCGCTTCGGGGTGGACGAAGACGTCTGCACAGGCGATCACGCCTGCATCCGCCTGTCCGGCTGTCCCTCGCTCTCGGTCAAGCATACCGACGATCCGCTGAAGGACGATCCGGTGGCGGCGATCGACAATAATTGCGTCGGCTGCGGCAATTGCGGTGAGGTTTCGGAGGCCGCGGTGCTCTGTCCCTCTTTCTACCGTGCCGATATCATTCACAATCCGACAGGCTGGGATCGCTTTGTCGCCCGCCTGCGGTCCCGCGTCATCGGTTGGCTGCAGGCACGTCGCCGCGCCGGCCGCATCGTCTTCGCAGATTGAGAGGGCGATATGAACGAGCATGTGAGCATGAGTGATCTCGGCGCCAACAGACTTTCCACGGACAAGCCGCTGTCGCTTGCCGTTCTTGCCATGGGCGGGCAGGGCGGCGGCGTGCTGGCCGACTGGATCGTCGGCCTTGCCGAAGCCGAAGGCTGGATGGCGCAGACGACGTCGGTGCCCGGCGTGGCGCAGCGAACGGGCGCGACAATTTATTACATCGAGATGCTGCCGGCCCGCGACGGTCACGCACCGACCTTTTCGCTGATGCCGACTCCCGGCGATGTCGATGTCGTCATGGCGGCAGAACTGATGGAGGCCGGCCGTTCCGTGCTGCGCGGCCTGGTCACGCCGGACAAGACCGTGCTGATTGCATCGACGCATCGCTCCTTTGCTGTGGGCGAGAAGGAGAAGCCGGGCGATGGCATCGGCAACCCGGAGGTCGTGGTCGACGCGACGGATTTCGCCGCCAAACGCACGATCGCCTTTGACATGGAGACACTCGCCGTCAAGAACGGCAGTGTGATTTCCGCATCCATGTTTGGCGCGCTGGCCGGCTCCGGTGCGCTTCCTTTCGCAAAGCAGGCTTTCGAGGCGATGATTCGCGCCGGCGGCAAGGGCATCGAGCCGAGCCTCAAAGCGTTCAATGCCGCTTTCGACAGGGTCAAGGAAAAGCCGCGCGACGCTGTTTCCGCAACTCCGCCGAAGCATTTCGACGCTCTGCCAGAGACGGCTGGTCATCCGGCGCTGGACAGGCTGGTCCATCGCATCCGCGCGGAGTTTCCTGATGCGGCACACCCGCTGCTGTTTGCCGGCGCCAAGCGGCTGACCGACTATCAGGACCCGGCCTATGCCGACGAATATCTAAGCCGCGTTGCAGCGCTTCATGCGCTGGACCGTAAAGCTGGCGGTGCAACCAAGGATTTCGCTTTCACCGTGCAGGCGGCAAAATATGTCGCCGTTGCCATGGCTTATGACGATGTCATTCGCGTTGCCGATCTGAAAGTGCGCGGTTCGCGCTTCGAGCGGGTACGCAAGGAGGTCGGTGCCAAGGACGACCAGCTCGTCTATATGACCGAATACATGCATCCGCGTATGGATGAGGTCTGTGGCACCATGCCGAAAGGCGTGGGCCTGTGGATCGAGAACCGTCCGCGCCTGTTTGCCCGGCTTGACCGCTTCGTCAACAAGGGCCGACGCGTTCAAACTGGTATGCTGTTCTGGTTCCTCGGCCTCTATATGGTCTCTGGGCTGCGGCGCATTCGCCGCGGTACGCTGCGCCATTCGCGCGAGGTCGAGCATCGTGAGGCATGGCTCACCGCGGCATCCAATCTGCTGACGGCGAATTACGATCTGGCCGTCGAGGTGCTTGGCAATCGCCGCCTCGTCAAAGGCTATTCCGATACGCATGTGCGCGGCCTGTCGAAGTTCGATCGCGTCATGTCTGCGCTGCCGCTGCTGCGTGACCGTGAGGACGGCGCTGCCTGGATGAAGCGGCTGCGGCAGGCGGCGCTGCTGGACGAGAAGGGTATCGCTCTCGACGGCGCACTGAAGACTGTAGAAACGCTCTGACACGATCAGACCAATTGAACGGGGCGGGTATCCCGCCCCGTGCGTCCTCTGGATGCAGACAATATCGGCCAAGACCGATAATCTCCAAAAGGGAACGATTGCATGGACAGTCTTCGAAATGGCGTTGCGAAGGACCTCACAAGTCCTCGCGGCGGAGAGATCTCGTATGCCAAAAGCCTCGTCGTCGTCCTCATTTGCTGGCTGGCGATCTTCGCGGAAGGATATGATGTCGGCGTCCTCGGCGCTATTCTGCCGGCGCTCTCCACCGACAATGTCTGGCATCTCTCGCCGCTCCAGCTCGGAGCGATGGGCAGCTACACCGTCTTCGGCATGCTCGTCGGCGGCATTGTCGTCGGTACACTCAGCGAGCTTTATGGCCGCAAGCCGATGTTTCTCGCCTGCCTCTCGCTTTTTGCCGTCTGCACGGCGGTCACCGCCTGGTCTCCGACGCCGATGTGGTTTGGCGTCAGCCGTTTCACGGCCGGTCTTGGGCTCGGCGGCATCATCCCTTTGGCTGCCGCACTGACCATTGAATATTCGCCGACGGCGAAGAAGAACCTCAATTACGGCATCATGTATTCCGGCTATTCGCTTGGCTTGTTCGCAGCCGCGCTCGTCGGCAGGTGGCTGCTGCCGGAGCATGGCTGGCGGCCGGTCGTTGTGGTTGGCACACTGCCGGTTCTCTTCGTGCCTGTTATGGCATGGCTGCTGCCCGAGTCGCTCGACTTTCTGGTGGCGCGAGGACAAAGCGAGAAGGCGAAGCGTCTGGCTGCCAGGCTTGGCGTTTCCGTTCCTGCGGGAACTCAGCCGCGGGAAACGAGCCTCGGCTGGCGTGTCGTGCTGGGCGAGATTTTCTCGCGGAGAAACGCCTTTGCCACCGCGTGCTTCTGGATTGCATTATTCATGGGTCTGCTTCTGGTCTACGGCCTGGCTCAATGGCTGCCGCAGATCATGCGTAAGAGCGGCTACGATCTTGGTGACAGCCTGCTGTTCCTTGCCGTTTTCAGTTTTACTTCGGCAATCGGCGGTATCGTGCTTGGTCAATGGGCGGATCGTTTCGGCGTGCGGCTGACCGTCACGCTGTCCTATTTGCTCGGCGCGGTCGGCATCGCGCTTCTCGCCTTCAAAGGATCTATCTGGCTTAACTATACGGTCGTCGCCATCGCCGGTTTCGGCACGGTATCGGCATCGCTGATCCTCACCGGCTATCTGGCTGCCTACCTGCAGCCCTTCGTGCGGGCGGCCGGCACCGGCTGGGCGCTGAGCTTCTCGCGCATCGGCGCGCTTTCCGGGCCGCTGATGGGCGGATATATCGCCAGCCTGAATGTCGGTCCGGAGTGGAATTTCTACGTTTTCGCCATCATTGCCGCCATCGCGGCACTGGCGACGGCGCTCATTCCCAACAAGCGATGATCTGATCTCCAGCGGGCCTTTTGGCCCGCTTAGATCTCGTGCTTACGGATGTTGTGCAGAACTTTGTGCAGGGTCGAGATGAAGCCGCGATACTCGACTTCGTCGACGCCGTCGAACATCTGCAGGAACAGGTCGTACATGGTCGGCCACACCTTCTCGAAGGCGGCACGACCTTCCTCTGTGATGGAGACGTCACGGATGCGCATGTCCTCGACACGCGGCTGGCGACGGATGTAGCCCTGCTGCTCGAGGGAATCCAAGGTGCGGCTCATCGTCGACTGTTCGGTGACGGCAAAAACGGAGAGCTCGTTGATGGTAAGGCTGGCCGAGACGCACAGAACGGCAAGCGTTCGCATCTTGGCGGTCGTCATGTCGTATTCGCGCAGCTCTTCGGAAAGATTGGCATTCCAGCGGGCCATCAGCCGGTTCATCAGGTACGGCGCGAAGTGGTTGAGGCCGATTTCGCCCATGGTGGGGCGTTTGGCGTTCTCATCCTGCTTGCGCCTCAAAACGGTGCCTGAAAACCGTTCCTCCATCGACGATGCTCCCTAGGAAACCTGTTACTTCAGCGATGATGCGAGCAGGAAGCCGGAGCCTCCGCCGAGACCTGGACCGGGATGTGCCGAAGCGCCGATGTGGTACAGGCTTGATATGTGGGTGCGGTGGTTAACAGATGACTTGAATGGACGCCAGATGAAAAACTGGTCGAGGCCGCAATAGCCGCCATAGGGGTCGCCGCCGACCAGGTTCATGTTCATCGCTTCGAGATCACCCGGAGAATAGGCGCGACGTGCGAGCTTTATGTTAGAGAAGTTCTCGATATGGCCTGATAGCAGCGCTTCGATGCGGTCGGCATAACGTTCCCGCACCTCTTCCGTCCAGCGGCCATCGTCCGGGGTTGCGATTTCGCCGGCGGCATCGCCCTTGATATGGCGCGGCGCTTCGGGGAGCTGCAGCCAGAGGATCGATTTTCCTTCCGGGGCGCGACTGGGGTCGAGCGCCACGGGCTGCCCGACGCAAATCGTGGGTTCGGCGGGCAGGAGCCCGCGCTCGCATTCGTTGGCGGCGCGCGAGACGCCATCGAGGCCGGGGGTCAGGTGCAGCAGCGCGACCTTGCCGAGCTCGACATCGGCCTTCCAGCGCGGCGGCTCCGAAAGTGCATAGTGGATCTGCATGTCGCCCTTGCCGTAACGGTAATTGGCAACGCCGGATTTGACCTCCGCCGGCATCGGGTCAGGCCAGTCTCCCATCAGCCTGTCATACAGCTGGTTGGGTGTGACCGAGCAGATCACTCCAGCCTTGGCCTGCAAGGTCTCGCCATTCGCAAGGCGCACGCCATCGGCGCGGCGATTGGGGCCTGGGATGATGGCTGCAACATCGGCATTGAGGCGGATTTCTCCGCCGTGATCGGTAATCAGCCGTTGGAAGGCGGTCAGCAGCTGTACGGCGCCGCCCTTGACGATCGGTGCGCCGCCGAGCTCCAGCGCAAAGCCGATCACTTTCAGCATTTCGGCGGAATAGGCGCTTTCCGGTCCGAGCCCGCAATGAAGCACCCAGGGCGCCCAAAGGGCGTGAATATCCTCGGACCTGTAATTGGCTTCGAGATAGCCGCGCGCCGGCGTCAAGGCATCGCCAAACCAGGCGGCAAGCTTGCGCATGCCACGGTTCCAGCTCTGCTTGCCAACTGTCATCAGGGTCGATCCCGACCACAGCGCGCCGCCGAGCAGGGAAAACAGGAAAGGAGCGTCGGCGGCAAGCGATTCCATCTCGCGAGAGAAGGTCTGTCCGTCGCCGAGAGCCAATTCGTCGAAGGTGGCGATGTTTCGCCGCCTGTCCTTTGAAAAGATCACGTGCGAACCGTCGGGCCGCAGCACGCCTGTCGGAAGATCGGCATGGGCAAATTCCAGGCCCCGCGCCTCAAGATCCTTGCCGATGGCGCCATAGGCCGGCGAGGTCAGGAACAGCACCATGGTCGTCGCCATGACGTCGTGGATGAAGCCGGGCTCGGTGATCTCCTCGGTGCGCAGGCAACCGCCAATGCGGTCGTTGCGCTCGAGGACGAGCACCTTGTGGCCCTTCTTGCCAAGCATCGCCGCAGCGACAAGCGCATTAATGCCGCTGCCGACGATGATGTAATCATGATCGCCCATTGCCGTTGCCCCTCATAGGCAAGATAGTTGGAAAGGGCGGAGCCTAAATTGCCCCCAGACCCCAACCTTTCCAGCCTATCATGCAATCAACGCCAGTGCACGAACCGGCGAGCCGGTTCCCTTGACGAACTTCAGTGGAGCGGCGATCAGGACGGCACCCTTGGCCGGAAGCTGATCGAGATTGGAGAGGCTGGCGAGGCCATAGCGGTTGGCCTTGTGCATGAGGTTGTGTGCCGGGAAGGGCGGGTTCATGCCGCCGGCCGAACCGGCGTCGGTGCCGATCGTTTCCTGGCCCCAGCCGATGATGCCCTTGGTCAGCAGATATTCGATCGCCTCGGCGGTCGGACCCGGGGAGTGCGGGCCATTTTCGTCGGCATTCAGGAAGGTCTCGGTGGAGCCGTTGCGCTTGTACCAGTCGGTACGCAGCAGCACCCAGCTGCCGGCTTCGATCGCGCCGTTCTGTGCTTCCCATTCCTTGATGCTGTCTACCGTCAGCAGGTAGTCGGGATTGGCTGCGGCTTCCTTCGAACGGTCGATGACGTTGACGGGAGCGACGAAATTCTGCGGCGGGATGGTATCCGTGGTGTTGTTCGGATTGTCCTTGCCGGTGATCCAATGGCAGGGTGCATCGAAATGCGTGCCGGTATGCTCGCCCAGTTCCAGCCAGTTCCAGGCCCAGAAAGGACCGTCCTGGTTGTATTCGGAGATCGTGTGGACCTTGACGTTCGGCGTGTTCTTGCCGAACTGCGGCGGCAGGTAAAGCACCGGAGTATCCGGGCCGAGCGGCGCGGTGAGGTCGACGACTTTGACGGAGCCTGAAATCAGGGCGGTGGCCAGGCTGGCGAGTGTATTGGCAGTCATGATAGCGTTCCCTTTGTTGTCGCAGGATCCCGTACGGAGAACCGCTTCGCGGGTCTTCAAACGGGATCTAGCGTGAAGCCATTTTCGCCAGACGCGGGGTGCCTTTCCTCTCAGCACCAGGCCCGCGCGGCGGCGGAATGAGGGAAGCCTATGTCACAATATATGATATTGCAAGCATTCCGGCATGGCGGAGACGTCCAATTTTGACACGTTTGCGAGTGTCGCTGCCGGCTCATTAAGGTGCTGAAAATAAAAGGATATCACAACTAGCACTTTGCTGTATGCTCGCATTAGTTGCTGATGATTGTGAAATTCCCGCGAATAAATACTTGAAGCTTAAAGCTCAAGATGTATGCATGTGACAATAATAATCACCGACGAATGAGGGGCAGACGATGAGCTATGATGCGATCATAGTGGGGGCGGGCCACAATGGCCTGGCGGCGGCGGTGCATCTGGCGGCGAAAGGCTGGAAAGTCGCCGTCATCGAAGGCAATGCCGAACCGGGTGGCGCTGTCAAAACCCGAGAGGTGACGCTGCCGGGTTTCCGGCACGATCTCTGCGCGATGAACCTCTCCATGTTTGCCGGCTCAGGCTTCTTTGCGCAATACAAGAATGAGTTGTCGGCCGAAGGCTTGGACTTCGTACCTGCTGCCGATTGTTTTGCCAGCGTCTTTCGCGATGGCACCTATCTTGGCGTCAGCACCGATCTGGAAAAGACAACGGGTGCCATTGCCGACATTTCGCCTCAGGACGCCGCCGCATGGCGCCACATGCTCTCCGAGTTCGGCGCGGACGCTCCGCATATCTTCGGTCTCCTCGGATCGCCGATGCCATCCATGGCGGCCGCCAAGGTGGTCTGGAAGGCCTGGCGGCAGAAAGGCACCGGCTGGGTCTACGACACGGCGCGCATGCTGTTTGCATCGCCGCGCGATTTTCTCGATGCGCGTTTCCAGAACGCCAAGCTGAAGACGATGATGGCGGCCTGGGGATTGCATCTCGATTTTGCGCCCGATGTCGCCGGCGGCGCGCTATTTCCCTATCTCGAATCCATGGCCAATCAGGCGTTCGGCATGGTGATCGGCAAGGGCGGGGCCGATACGATCATCAAGGCCATGGCTGCGGTGTTGAAGAGCAAGGGTGGCGAGCTGATGCTCGGCACGCGCGTCGACAAGATCGTCACGGCGGGCGGCAAGGCGACGGGCGTCGTTCTAGCCGATGGGCGTCGCTACGAGGCAAAACGCGCCGTTATCGCCAATGTCCATCCCCAGGTCCTGTTCGGCAAGCTTTTGGACCGTGATCAGTCGCGGCAGGAGTTCGATAGGAAGGTTTCCCACTTCCGCGCCGGCCCCGGCACGATGATGATCCATCTGGCGTTGTCGGGTCTTCCGGATTGGACGGCGGGCAAGGCGCTGCAGAACTTCGCCTATGTTCATATCGCGCCTGATCTTGAGATGATGTCCCGCGTCTATGCCGAGGCGATGGGCGGGCTGTTGCCTGCCGAGCCGGCCTTGGTGGTCGGGCAGCCCACGGCGATCGATTCCTCGCGCGCGCCTGCCGGACAGCACACGCTCTGGATACAGGTGCGTGTGTTGCCGGCAGAGTTCAGCGGCGATGCAGCCGGTCAAATCAGCGGCGCAAGCTGGGATGAGATCAAGGATGCCTATGCCGAGCGTGTCCTCGACATTGCCGAGCGCTATGCGCCCGGCCTGCGTGGCAAGATACTGGGACGGTCGGTGTTCTCTCCGGTCGATCTCGAACGCGAAAACCCGAATCTCGTCGGCGGCGACAATCTCTCCGGCAGCCATCATCTCGACCAGAACTTCCTGTTCCGTCCCGTTGCAGGCTATTCGCGCTACAAGACGCCAGTGGGATCTCTGTTCATGTGCGGGGCTTCGACATGGCCCGGCGCGGGGACGGGAGCCGGCTCCGGCTTCATGTTGGGGAAAATGCTGGCCAAGTAGGCCCAATCCGACTTGACGGCCAAACCTTTGACATTTCAAATATCGTTCCCTAGATCGCTTATCTGAGTGATGCGGAACGATAGACCGAGGCGACGTCATGACAGAGTCCGAGAGTGCAACCGTTGACCTGGAGATCATCGTTCAGGGCGCACAGGAAGGCAAAAAGCTGGAGCTGCGGCTCTGGTTGCGGATGCTGTCAACCACGAAGCTGGTCTCGCAGGAAATCCGCCGCCGGCTACGCAACGAATTCGGGGCGACCCTGCCGCAGTTCGACCTGATGGCGCAGCTCTATCGCGAGCGCGACGGCCTGCGCCTTGGAGAGCTTTCCAAGCGAACCATGGTCACCAACGGCAATGTCACGGGGCTGGTCGAACGGCTGGAGACGGACGGGCTGGTGCTGCGCGTGACGCCCGATGGCGATCGCCGCGTGACGGTTGCCAAGCTTACGGAAAAGGGCATGGTGCTATTCGGTGCCATGGCGACGGCTCACGAGGGCTGGCTGCGCGACATGATGGCGGATGTCGATCCTGCGATCGTTACCGAGCTGTGGCAGGATATCGGTGCGGTGAAGTCGTCGGTCAGCAACCACCTGTCTGGCAGCGATTTCGACTGACTAGAGTCTTTCCGCTTTTCTTCGAAACGCGAAAAGGCTCTATCTCTTTATTTTTCCGCGATTCTGGACGGAAAACCGCTTCGCACTTTTCAGCGAGTTGCTCTGGGGTTTCAGCGGCCCAGCGTTTCTCTGAAACGCCAGGCCGCTCCCCTCTGTTATCTCCGATAATTCCGCGCCAAACCGCTATGCACTTTTCCTGGGGATGCCTTAGCGGGCGCGCTCGCTCTTGAACTTCTTTTCGAGGACGCTCACCAGACGGACCATCGGCCAGAGCAGGATAACGTAGACCACCGCTGCCATGATGAGCGGCGAGGGATTGGCGTAGAACCCTTGCGCGTTCTGCCCTTCCTTCAAGAGTTCCGGCAGTGCAACCGTCGAGGCGAGCGAGGTATCCTTGAACATGGAGACGCAGTTGCTCGTGGTCGGCGGAATGACGATGCGGACAGCTTGCGGCAGTACGACCTTGTAGAGCGTGATCAGGAAGGGGATGCCGAGAGCGGCGGCAGCTTCGAACTGGCCGCGCGGCACGCTTTCGATACCCGAGCGGAAGACCTCGGCCGAATAGGCCGCAAGCACGATGGAAAAGCCAATGATTGCGGACCACCAGGCCGAGAAGCTGATGCCGACGAAGGGTAGCGCATAATAGATCAGGATCAGCACGACCAGCATCGGCATGGCGCGCATGATGTCGATATAGGCGATCATCAGCAGCTGGATCGGCTTCGGCGCATAAAGGCGGATCAGGCTGACGATGAGGCCGCCAGTGACGCCGATCAGGATGCTGACGACGCCGAGTGCGATGGTCATCCAGAGCCCGCGCAGCAACTGCGGGAAGGCCGAAATCATGACGTCGGAATTGAAGAAGGTATCGACGAAAGACATTGGCACTCCCGTGTGCAAGACGAAGACAAGATTTCTTGGAGCATTTCTGCATTCAACGGAGTCGCAGAAATGCTCTATCTCTTTGTTTTTACGCAATTCCTGGCGCAAAATCGCTTCGCACTTTTGCTGGAATTGCTCTTGTATCTACGCCGGTCGTCACGACCGGCGTAGCCTATTTCGGTGATGATCTTTTGATCACGCCTTAGGGATAGGCAATTCGGTGACGGTGGAGGAGCCAGCCGGTGCCTTGCCGCCGAACCACTTCTCGTGGATCTTGTCCAGCGAGCCATCTTTCTTCATCGCGGTAATGGCATCGTTGATCTTGGCGAGGAGCGGCGAATCCTTGGTCATCATCAAACCGTACTGTTCGCCGGTCTTGATGCGATCCTTGATGGCGAAGCCCTTGGTCTTGACGAAGAGGTACTGCATGCCCGGGATGTCGCTGACGACGGCGTCGATGCGGCCGGCACCGAGATCGAGGAACATGTCCTGCTGCGAGTTGTAGCCCTTGATGTCGGCAAAGCCTTGGGCGGCCTTGTTGTCGTTGACCCATTTCTCGCCGGTCGAGCCGGAGAGTACGCCGACGACCGCGCCCTTGAGATCGGCGAGCGCCTTGATCGAGCTGCCTTCCTTGGTGGCGACGCCCATGTCGGAATCGTAGTAAGGCTGTGTGAAGGACTGCGACTTCAAGCGCTCCTGCGTGATGGTGATCGACGAAATCGCCACATCGATGCGCTTGGAACTGGTTGCCGCAAACAGGGCCTGGAAGCCGTAGTCGGCAATGTTGGTCGACATGCCGGCGCGCTTTGCGGCTTCGTTGACGACATCTACTTCGAAGCCTTCGAAGCCGCCATTGGCGGTCTTGTATTCGAAGGGCGGGTTATTCGGATAGGAACCGACGTTCAGGACATCGGCCGCGTAGGCGAAGTGGCTTCCACCGGCCAGGCCGACGGCGGTCGCAAGGACCAGTAGACTGCGACGAGTTATATGCATTTTCTTGGTCTCCCTCTGATTATAGCTGCGGGCTTTCCTCTCACCCGCGGTAGTCCCCGTCCGCCCAAGCGGGCGGTCGTCTCATGTCATCGCATCGACCATACGGTCGAGGGCGAGGCGCATCTGTTCGGTTTCGCGGAAGGTGCACATGCGCAGGAAGGCACGGGACGACTCTCCAAAATGGTATCCGGGCGCCAGACCGACGCGGGCCGTCTCAAGAATGCGCTCGCACAAGGCGGTCGCATCGGGTTCCCCCTGCAGCGCGAAGAAGGCATACATGCCGCCGCGCGGCTTTTCCGGCAGGATCATGCCCGGTATTTTCGGCAGCTTCTCATAGGCCAGATCGAGGCCGGCCTTGATCCGTCCGCGGATTTCCGAAACCAGCGGCTCGCCTTGACGTAAAGCGGCGGCGGCTCCTGCCTGAACCATGGCCGAAGTGCCGCTGTTGATATACTGCGTCATCGCGCCGAGCTGATCGGCGACGGCCGATGGGTGCGTCAGCCAGCCGACGCGCCAACCCGTCATCGCCCAGGCCTTCGAGAAGCTGTTGATCGCGATCACGCGATCGCCATCCTCGGCCACCTGCACGATCGAGGGCGCGATTTCGCCATCGAAGTAGAGGCGGGCATAGACCTCGTCGGAGATGATCCAGATGCCGGTGCGGCGGCTGAAATCGAGCAGCGCCTGCATCTCCTCGCGAGACGCCGTCCAGCCCGTGGGGTTGGAGGGGGTCGAGAGGAAGATGGCACGCGTGCGCGCATCGCAGCGTGCAAAGAGCTTGTCGAGATCGAGGCGCCAGTCGGTATCGAAGTCGAGAGAGACAGGACGCGGCTCGCCGCCGATCAGGTGGATGGCGTTGTGGATGTTCGGCCATTGCGGCGCGACGTAGACGACATTGGTGCCGACATCGACGAGCAATTCGAGCGCCATGTAGAGCGCCTGCATGCCGCCGGGGGCGACCGTGGTGCGCTCGATCGGGATGGGGCGGCCGTGCCAATGCGTCTGATAATCCGAAAGAGCCTCGTTCAACGTCGCCAGGCCGCGCATGTTCGGGACATAGAAGGTTGCGCCGTCATCGAGCGTTTTCTTCGCGGCGTCGCGGATGAATTCCGGGGTCACCACATCACCTTCGCCGAACCAGAGCGGAATGACACCGCCGAGTTCGCGGGCACGCTTGGCGAGCACGGCAATGTTGTCGGTGCGCATGTCACGAATCTGGGCGCGAATGCCTTCGAGGGCATCGCGGCCCGTGATCGCGTTCGGCAGGTTATGCTGCGGCAGAAGAGACAAGAAATTTCCCCTGGGAATCCGATGTTGAAGAAACGAAACGAGTGCTGAAATTCATGCCTGGATTGCCATTTGATTTCGAATGGTTATCCAAAAACCAATGCATTTCAAGGGTAAAGTTTAAGCTTAAAAAGTCCGCATTCCTGCCCGAATCGACAGTGGCGTCAGCAAGAGGTAAGGCTTTGGAACAAATCATTTTTCCTTCACCTCCAAACTGCCGCTCGACTTCTTTGCATCGATGACGCCGGCGGCCATGCCGGCGCCGAGAAACATCGTATCGCTTGCGAGTATGAAGAAGCTTATGCCCGCTTCCGACCATGCAGCGACATCATCCGGCGACGGACGGAAAATACCGACCGTGCGACCCGCTGTGAGGGCTGCTTTGGTAATGGTGCGAATGGCGGCGTCAAGCTTGTCCTTGCCGGTTGGTCCCATCGCGTCGATTGAGACCGAGAGATCGCCGGGGCCGATGAAAATAAGATCGACACCAGCTACGGCGGCGATTTCAGCAATGTTCGCAAGCCCTTCGGCGGTCTCCACCTGAATGGCAAGCACGAGCTCGGCATTGGCCTTGGCGAGGTAATCCGGAATGCGATAGCCGTAGGCTGCGGCCCGGCCCGGGCCGACGCCGCGGGCGCCGAGCGGGGGGTAACGCATGGCTTTGACGACGGCGCGCGCCTGCTCCGCCGTCGAAACGCGTGGGACGAGAACGCCCGCGGCCCCGGCATCCAATACGGCGGCGATATCTTCCGCCGCATGTCCCGGCACACGAACCATGGCGGGAACGCGATGGATATCGGCGGCCCGGATCAAATCCTCGATGCGCTCGCGGCTGATCTGAGAGTGCTCCCAGTCGATGCAGAGGAAATCGACGCCGGAGGCTGCCGTTACTTCGATGGCTACCGGATGCGGAATCGCGGCAAAGGTGCCGATAAGCAGCCTATGCTCGATGCAGTTCCCGCGGAAATCGCTCATCCTTTTCCTCCCACTTCAGCGGTCCACCCGACGACGGATAGACCGAAACGACCTAGCTGCGAAGCGACATTCTGTTTCGAACCTCGGGTTGCTTGCGACGCGCTGCCGATCGGGTCGGCGGCGCGGAGGCATTGCGGTGGCGGGGTTGTTCGGGCGCCGCCACCGCTCACGGACACGGCTTACTTGCGCCGTGCCATGATCTTGGTCAGGACCGCATCGAAGCGGGCGATCTCCTCGACCTTGTTGTAGTGCACGAGCGACACGCGGATAGCGCCCGTTTCCATCGAAAGACCCAGGCGTTTCATCAGGCGCGGTGCGAACATGTGGCCGTCGCGCAGGCCGATACGCTCCTTGCCCATCTCGCCAGCGAATTCCTGCGGCGTGATGCCCGGTATGTTGAAGCAGATTGTGGGAACGCGCTGTTCCAGCCGGTTTTCGTCGGAGATGCCATAAATAACGGCGCCGTGGCGCTTGAGAACGGCGATCATTTCGCGCGAGAGCATCAGCTCGTACTGGCGGATCGCGCCCATGGCGGCAGCGAGTGCTTGGCGGCGGCTATGCTCGCCATTTGGCAGGAAGCGACGGCCGAGGCCTTCGAGATATTTCACTGCGGCGTTCATGCCGGCGACGTTCTCATAGGTGAAGGTGCCGACCTCGATCTTGTAGGGCGGCACGTCCGGAATGAAGTCTTCCTTGAATGTGGGAAGCTTGACCAGCGCATCGTAGCGGCCCCAGAGGAAGCCCATGTGCGGTGAAAAATTCTTGTAGCCCGAGCAGACAAGATAATCGCAGCCCCAGGCCTGCACGTCGATCAGACCGTGCGGACCGTAGTGGACACAATCGAGGAAGGTTTCGGCACCGGCTGCGGCCGCCAGCTTGCAGACGGCGGCGACATCGACGATCGTGCCGATGGAATGCGCGGTGACCGTGCAGGCGACGAGGCGGGTCTTGTCGTTGAGCAGCGGCTTCAGATCTTCTACATGCAGCGTGCCGTCCTCGCGCATGCGCCACCATACGATCTTGGCACCGTCACCTTCCAGCGCCATCCAGGTGGCGATGTTGGCGTCGTGATCCATGTCGGTGACGACGATTTCGTTGCGCTCGCCGAGCAGCTTGGCGATGCCGAGGCTCACAAGGCGGATGAAGGAGGTGGCATTCTGGCCGAAGGAGATTTCTTCCGGGCGATAGGCGTTGACCAACATGGCGACGCTTTCGCGCGCCTCATCCAGATTGCGGTCGACGCCCTGGCTGTGCTGGTATTTCGCCATGCGCTGGACGTTGAAATCGATGAGATGGTTGGCAACCGCGTCGACCACCGCCTGAGGCACCTGTGCCCCGCCCGCATTGTCGAGAAAGACGAAGTCGCCGGCCTTCTGAATGGCCGGGAACATGGCGCGGACCTCGTCGACCGGGAAGCTGTTATGGCCGGCGAATTGCGATGCGGAAGCGGCGGAGCTCATGGGGATCTCGCTCTGGATGTTGGGATTGGAGCCTCTAATTTGATCATTTGATCACAAAATACTTTAAGGTTCAACCAAATTTCTCAAACTCATTTTGGAAGCTTAGCGTCGGGCTGAGCCGGAACCCTTGCGCGGCTCGTCCTGAGTGGCCGGGCAGTAATCCTGCAGGATTTCATGGGTACGTCTGATATCGGCGACGACGCCATCCCGGGCAGCGGCGAAATCACCGGCCTTCAGCGCCTTGACGATCGCAACGTGCTCGCCGGCAGGGTCTAGCTGGCCGCTGCGCATCAGGGGTTCGACCGAAGCGGAAAGCATGCGCATATAAGGGCCGAAGCGCAGCCACAGGGTCTCGATCAGCTGCAGTAAGACCTCGGAGCCGGAGGCGCTGTAGATGGTGAAGTGGAACTGCTGGTTCTTGGCCATCAGGTCGTAGACATTGG
Source organism: Martinezella lusitana (assembly GCF_014207095.1). Taxonomy (GTDB): domain Bacteria; phylum Pseudomonadota; class Alphaproteobacteria; order Rhizobiales; family Rhizobiaceae; genus Rhizobium; species Rhizobium lusitanum_B. Next base: position 364,766 of record NZ_JACHBG010000002.1, read on the forward strand.
CGCCGAGACCGATGACATGCTGTTCGCCGGCGATGCGTTCGAGCGTTGCGATGTCTGTCGGGGTGAGGTTCGGCAAGCCAAGTTCGGCGGCAAGGCCTTCCACTGCGATACGAGCACGGCAAAGATCGTCGAGCCGCGCGAGTGTCACGATCGGGATACGGGCCGAACCATTGGCGGCGACTTCGAGGGCATTTTCTGCCGCAAGCCGACGCAGGGCCTCGCGAACCGGCATGTTGCTGGTTCCGAAGGTTTCAGCAAGCGAGGCGATGGTCAGGGTTTGCCCGGGGTCGAAATTGCCGGCCATGAGCGCATTTCTCAGCTGTTGATAGACGCTCTCCTGGATCGTCGTTCTGGAGGACACCGGTTCCAGGGCTATGCGCACGCTTGCTTCCTCTCCGCTTCTGGGGACTCGTTCATGGTAGAACGAAGGGCGTGCGAAAGGAAAGGGGCATCGCAACTGCGATCAGGCTTCCTCCGTTTCCCAGCTTGTTTCATCGGCCGCATCCGCCTTCGCCGGAGCCTTCCGTAGCCCCAGGCCAACGCCGATAAGGGCCAAGGCGCCGCCGATGGCATGATAGGAATGCAGTTCCTCGCCAAGGAGTGCCCAGGCCAAGGCCGCAACGATGATCGGCAGGAGATTGATCAACAGCGAGGCACGGCCGGCTCCGAGTTTGTGAATGCCGATCATCCAGCACAAGGGAGCGATAAGAGAGGTCGGTATCGCGGCATAGAGAATGAGCGGCAGGTTTGCCGCCGTCACCGGCGAGATATCGCCCATCAGGAAGACAGGGATCAGCAGCACAGTCGAGAAGGCGATCTGCCAGAAGAGCTGTTGCCACATCGAGAGCGGCATTGCCCAACGCCTCAGCATGACACCATAGAGCGCATTTGAGAGAACGGCGATGATCATCAGGCCGTCGCCGATGTGAAAGCCGCCGTTGATCAGGATCATCGGATCGCCGCGGGATGTCAGATAGACGAGCCCGATCAGTGAAATGCCGCCACCCGCGAGGCTTGCCACCGTAAGCCTTTCACCCGCCAAGAGGCCGGCAAGCACGGTCGACAGCAGCGGCATAAGGGCGACCATCACGCCCATATTGACTGCCGAGGTCGTTTTCGCCGCCTCGTAGGCGAGGCTCTGGTAGATCACCATGCCAAGGGCGCCGAGCGTGGCGAGTTTCAGCCAATGGTCGCGCAACGCAGCTCTATTGCGCCAGGCCGCGCGGCCGACGAAAGGCAGGAGCACGACGAAGGCAAGCAGCCAGCGATAGAACGAGATGGAGCCGGGTGAAATGACGCCCGCCGACGCCTTGGTGACCACAGTATTGCCGGACCAGATCAACACGGTCAGCAGCGGCGCCAGGCCGGCGGCGCTCACGATGGATGCGGAGGAGTTCGGCTGATTGCTCATGGGATTGATCTCTCGATGTCGTTCTAACTTCAATGGGTATGAAGAGGGCGAACACGCTATGCCGGCGCGATGATCTTCTACTGCCTGTCTGAATTATGGTATATAACGAAGATAGGACAACAGTAGTGAGATGAGGACATGAGAAATCGGCTCCCGCGCATTCAGGGCGATCCACCAAATCCGGTTTCTTTTCGAACCGAGAACTACGAGGGCGGCACCATCATCCCCAAGAAGAGCCAGCCCTGGGGAGAGCTCAACTACGCCATAACCGGCGTTGCGGAGTTCGATATCGAGGGCGTGCGCTATCTGTCGCCGCCGCACTATGCCATCTGGCTGCCACCCGAGACGATGCACGGCGTCGGGATGCAGCACGATCTGCGCTATGCGACCGTCTACGTTGAGCGCGCTCTTTGCGCAGATCTCCCGGCTCAGACGTCCACGCTCAGCATCAGTCCATTGCTGAAGGCAATACTGGCGGATTTTGCGGCGCGCGACGTCACCATGCCCGAAACGGCTGAGGATCTGAGGCTTGTGCAGGTGCTGGTCGACCAGATTCGTCTCGCGCCGCGCTGCGAAAGCTATCTTCCGCTGTCCGACGATGCTCTGCTCGGCCCGGTGCTCGCAGCCCTGCAAGCCGATCCCGGGGACCGGCATTCGCTCAGCGAATGGGCGCGCAGGGTGGGCACCACCGAGCGCACCCTGTCGCGCCGATGCCAGGACGATCTCGGCCTTTCCTTCAACGAATGGCGCCAACGTCTGAAGCTGGTCGCGGCGTTGTCGCTGATCGAAGCCGGCGAGCCGGTGCAGCGGATCGCATCGCGGCTGGGCTACAGCAATGCTTCCGCCTTTATCGCCATGTTTCGTCGGCTGACGGGAACGAGTCCGACGCAGATGCGATAACGTGCTCATGGCTCGATCAGCACGATGTCGAGCGCGCGCAGCCGTTCCGGATCAGCCATCGCATCGACAGCCGTGACCAGATTGTCCTCATTGAGGGTGAAGCGGAGCGCGATGCGCAATTGTCCACCAATGATCACGACGGCGCCTACAGCGCCATCGATAACGGCTGCTCGCGCCGCCTGCGCGCGGCCATTGAAGGTCGCGGCAATGGCAGAGCGCCCCTGAAGTTCGCCGACAGACCCCATTCGAGCTGCAACTGCGTCGGGACGGAAGAGCGCTTCGGGATCGAGTACGGCCAGTAGCGCCTGCAGGTCGCCAACACGGGAGGCTGTCAGAAAGGCGTCGACCACGTGGCGCTGCCGGGTGAGATCGGCCTCCGTCGTCGATGGCGTATCCTGCACGCGCCGGCGGGCACGGCTCGCAAGCTGGCGGGTTGCGACCGTGGTGCGTCCCAGAATCGGGGCGATGTCGTCGAAAGAGACGTCGAACATGTCGTGCAGAACAAAGGCGAGCCGTTCGGCGGGATTGAGTTTTTCCAGCACCACCAGGAGGGCGAGACCGACGGAATCGGCCAGCAGGGCATCCTGTTCCGGATCGGTGCCGTTTCCGGCTTCATGCACCACCATTGGCTCTGGAACATGGATGGTCAGCGGTTCTTCGCGACGGGATTTGCGGGTGCGCAGCAAATCGAGGCAGATGCGTGCCGTGACCGTCGTCAGCCAGCCGCTGAGATTTTCGATATGAGATGTGTCGCTTCTGACCAGGCGCAGCCATGTTTCCTGCACGGCATCCTCGGCCTCCGTGCGTGAGCCGAGCATGCGATAGGCAACGGCGCGCAAGTGCGGCCGGTTCGCCTCGAATTTTTCCGCCTGCCACTTTTTTTCGTCCATCGGTCACATTCCTTCATCGTGTTCCGTCAGACCTATGACGAACGACATCCGGCCGGTGTGACAACGGATCGGCGGGAAAGTGCATCGTCTGAACGAGAGCGGCAACAGCGCTCGCACAACAGAGGAAACAAATATGCAAGCTCGTATGAAGAACCCCGTCCTCGTCCTTCCCGAAACGCTGCAGGCGCTTCTGGCCGTCAGCAATTCCATTAAGGATCGCGGCCTGTCGGAAAACACCATGGATCTCGTGCATCTGCGCGTCAGCCAGATCAACGGCTGCAGCGTCTGCACCGACATGGGCTTCCGCAAGTTGCAGAAGGCGGGCGAGACGATGGAGCGTATCGTCGGCGTCTCCGCTTGGCGTGAAATGCCATACTTCTCGGATGCTGAGCGTGCGGCCCTCGCGCTCGGCGAGGCCGTCACGCGGCTTGCAGACCGGCCCGACGCCGTCACCGACGAGATCTGGAACGAAGCTATCAGGCACTACGACGAAAAGGCGCTCTCGGCTCTCATTGTTGCGATTGCGATCGACAATGTCTGGAACCGGCTGAACTCGACGGTCCGCCAGCCTGCAGGCGCCTCCTGGAATTGAAGAATGCCGGAGGATGCCGATCCTTCTCCCCCGCGCAGGGGAGAAGGCAGTTTTTTCAGGCTTCTCCGACCCGCGCGGTCACCAGCAATTTGGCCAGCCAGTCAACGAAAACGCGCACCTTGTTGCTGAGATGTCGGTTGGGCGGATAGACGATGTGCATGGGTATGACGGGTCGGGTCCAGCCGGCGAGGATGGGCACGAGGTCACCCTTGGCAAGCGCATCTCGCGCCATGAAGCTTGGCACCTGCGCAATACCAAGACCGGTCAAAGCCGCCTGGATGTAGCTGCGTCCGTCATTCACCGAGAGAATGTAGCGCGGGCTGATCTCCAGGGATTCGTTGCCGCGTTCGAACAGGAAAGGAACCGTACGGCCGGTTTGTGCGCGAAAGTAGCTGACCGCGTGATGCTTGCTTTCCAGATCTTCCGGCCGTTCCGGGATGCCGTGCTTTTCTATGTAAAGCGGCGAGGCACAGGTGACGACATGCATTTCGCCAACGCGGCGGGCGATCAGCGACTGGTCGCTCGGCATGCCGGCGCGGAGCGCGCAGTCGACATTTTCGGCCAGATAATCGACAAGCCGGTCGCCGACGCCGAGGTCGATATGGATATCGGGATAGCGCTGGTGGAAGTCGCAGAGGGCCGGCATGACGATCCGCTCGGCAAAGGCGCCGGCCATTTCGACGCGCAGGCGGCCGCTCGGTAGGCTTTGCGAATTGCTGATGCTGCCGTCCAGTTCCTCGATTTCGGAGAGGATCTGAATGGCGCGCTCATAATAGAGTGCGCCGTCGGTGGTCACCATGACGCGCCGGGTCGTGCGGTTCAGGAGCTTCGCGTGAAGATGGGCTTCGAGCGACTGGATGAGCGTCGTCACCGTTGCCTTCGGCATGGAAAGGGCGGCGGCTGCACGGGTGAAGTTGCCCGTCTCCACCACGCGCGCGAATGCCCGCATTGCTGATAATTGGTCCATTCCATGATGTCCCTCGACCACAAAATGAAGAGGTCGATTGTTTGTAATTGTGAATAGTCTGATCGAATATAGGCTACTTATTCTCAGAACGGAATAACGATATGTTGTTTCTATGATTGTTGCAATGCGGCACGGGGCGCTCAAGACCGCATTATCGAGAATATGATTGCAAAGCGTGCTAGAGGACCGGCTTGGTTTAATCATGTTCATCCGAACAGATAGGATTTGGGTCGATGAGTGCGCCGTGGAAAGATGTTGTGCTGGAAAACGTGCCTACGGGGCCGGTGGCAGCTCGGATCTACAACGGTGAAGGTTTGAAGAAGGCGGCACCTCTCGTGCTTTATCTGCACGGCGGCGCTTTTCTGGATACCGATCACGCGATCGATCGACCGGTGGCTTTGAGCCTCGCTGAGGCCGGCGCCATCGTCGTTGCGGCGGATTATACCAGCTGCAACCATAATGCTTTTCCGAAGGTGCTCGAATGCGCCTACGGGATTTTTGCCTACCTCAGCAACAAGCGGAACATGCTTGCGCTGGGTGGGGCGAAAAAATCGCTGCTTTTTGTCGCCGGTGAAGAATCGGGTGGCAATGTCGCAGCGGGTGTCGCTTTAAAGGCGCGCGATCAGATACCCGGCTCGTTGGACGGGCAGGTGTTGATATCGCCTTTACTTGATCCTTTCATGGGATCGAAATCTTTCCTCCAAGCGGAGGAAAGCGGCATGCGCGAGCGCTGGACGGAGGGTTGGAACCGTTACCTGGGTTTCCTGGGCGGTGTCTGTCATCCCTACGCGGCGCCTCGATACTGTTCGCGGCTTTCGGGCCTCGCGCCGGCATTGGTGCTCACGGCCGAGGACGACCCGCTCCGCGACGAGAGCATGGAATACGGCAGCCGGCTGAAAGCGGCTGGCGTCCGTGTTCGCCAGCAAGTCCTTCCCGCCGGGACGGGCTGGCCCACTCTCTACGGCGGGCAGTCGAAAGACAGGCCTTCATGGCGGCAGGATGTGTGCTGTTGCTTCAAGAGCTTTGTCGAAGACGTGCAGGCTTAATCGACAATCAGCATCTCGGTCGCGAGGAAAGTCGCGGATTTGGACGGGATGTCGACGGTAAGACCGACGTGATTTCCGTGGTGACACACTGCGGCTCGCGCGCCTGACCGCATCGAGACGATAAGAATTTTCGGTCCCCAATCCCAAGAGGGGATCAAAGGAGAGACGAACATGAACTCCAACGGTAAGCGCTGGGCCCTATGGGGCGCCGGCATGGGTGTTGCTGCGGCCATTTCAGGTGCGGCTTTCTATCTGGAGCTGCCGCGCGGCGCTCAGGCAACCGAGGCTCCCGGCTCGGCGGCAATGCCGGCCATTCCGGTCACCGTCGCTGCCGTGGAGCCGCGCGACATCACCTCCTGGCAGGAGTTTTCCGGCCGGCTTGAAGCTATCGACCGCGTCGAAGTTCGGTCGCGCGTCGCCGGCGCGATCCAGTCAGTGCATTTCCGCGAGGGAGCCCTGGTCAAGCAGGGTGACCTGCTTGTGACGATCGACCCTGCACCCTATGAGGCGACGGTCGCACAGGCACAGGCCCAGGTATCCGCCGCCAAGGCGAAGCTCGATCTGACCAAGGTCGAGGTGGGCCGCGGCCAGAAGCTCTTCGACAACAAGACGATCTCGCAGAGCGATATGGATACGCGCACAAGCAATTATGCCGAGGCAGAGGCCAATCTGAAGGCAGCGCAAGCGGCTCTGCAGACCGCGCAGCTGAACCTAGACTATACGCAGGTCCGTGCTCCGATCGCCGGTCGCGTCGGCAAGATTGCCGTCACCGTCGGCAACCTCGTGGCCGCCGGCTCCTCGTCGCCGGCACTGACAACGCTCGTATCGGTCGATCCGATCTATGCGAGCTTCAGCGCCAACGAGCAGACCGTGACCCAGGCGCTGGCCGAACTGCCGGCGAACGGTGGTGCCGTTCCGCCGATCGAGCAGATCCCGGTTCAGATCGGTACGGCAAGCGATAGCGGCACGCCGATCAAGGGCAAGTTGCAGCTGATCGACAATGAGGTCGATGCGGCGAGCGGCACCGTCAGCGTTCGCGCAGTCTTCGACAATCCGGGCGGTCGTCTCATCCCTGGTCAGTTCGTGCGGGTCCGTATGGGTCAGCCGAAGGCCGAGAACAAGATCGTCATCGACGACCGCGTAGTTGGCACCGACCAGGACAAGAAGTTCGTCTTCGTCGTGGATGGCGAGAACAAGGTCAATTACCGGCAGGTCCAGCTCGGGTCGCTGGTTGACGGCCAGCGAGTGATCGAGAACGGCCTGAAAGCCGGCGAAAAGATCGTCGTCAACGGGCTGCAGCGCATCCGTCCCGGTGCAGTCGTCGCACCGCAGTTGGCAGAGAAGGTCGCGACCGCTCAATAAGACTTCGCCTTCTGCCCGCGGGCAGAAGGCCGACATTCCGAAATCACATGATCCGCCGGCGGCTCTCAAATCGTCGGACAGGAATTTTGCATCCGTTCTCACCCCAGAGGGGGCTTTGATATGAACATCTCCAGATTCTTTGTCGACCGTCCGGTCTTTGCCGGTGTTCTTTCGGTCCTCATCGTGGTCGCCGGCCTGATCGGCCTCAGAGCGCTGCCGATCTCCGAATATCCAGAGGTCGTGCCTCCGTCGATTGTCGTGCGCGCCACCTATCCCGGCGCCAACCCGACCGTCATCGCCGAAACGGTGGCGACGCCGCTCGAAGAGCAGATCAACGGCGTCGAGGGCATGCTCTACATGTCCAGCCAGGCGACATCAGACGGCGCTCTCAACGTGACGGTCACCTTCAAGCTCGGCACCGATCCGGACAAGGCGCAGCAGCTCGTGCAGAACCGCGTTTCGCAGGCCGAGCCGCGCCTGCCCGCGGAAGTCCGTGCCCTGGGCATCACGACCGTCAAGAGCTCGCCCAATTTCATCGTGGTCGTCAACCTCGTCTCGGATGGGGCCGACCACGACATCACCTATCTGCGAAACTATGCGACCCTGAACATTAAGGATCGGCTCGCCCGGATCGAAGGCGTCGGGCAGGTGCAGGTCTTCGGCGCCGGCGACTATTCCATGCGCGTGTGGATTGATCCGCAGAAGGCGGCCGAGCATAATCTTGCCGCCGGCGACATTAGCAATGCGATCAGCTCCCAGAACGTCCAGGCTGCGGCCGGCATCATCGGTGCCTCACCCAGCCGGCCGGGCGTGGATCTGCAACTCAACGTCAATGCCCAGGGCCGCCTACGCACCCCTGAGGAGTTCGGCAACATCATCGTCAAGACGGGCGCCAACGGCGAGATCACCCGCCTTCGCGACATCGCCCGCGTCGAGCTTGGTGCGCAAGACTATACGCTGCGTTCGCTGCTCGACGGCAAGCCGGCCGTCGCTGTCGCGGTTCTCCAGGCGCCCGGTTCGAACGCGATCGAGATCGCGAATAACGTGCGCTCGACCATGGACGTGCTGCAGCAGGCCATGCCTGCGGGTGTTAAGTACGAGATCGTCTACGACACGACGAAATTCGTCCGTGCCTCGATCGAGAAGGTGATCGACACGCTGCTCGAAGCCATCGCGCTCGTCGTCCTGGTCGTCATCCTGTTCTTGCAGACATGGCGCGCCTCGATCATCCCGCTGATCGCCGTCCCGGTCTCGATCATCGGCACTTTTGCGGTGATGTATGTCTTCGGCTTCTCGATCAACGCGCTTAGTCTGTTCGGCCTAGTGCTGGCGATCGGTATCGTCGTGGACGACGCGATCGTGGTGGTCGAGAACGTCGAACGTAATATCGAGAACGGGCTCAGTCCGCGAGACGCTACCTACAAAGCCATGAAGGAAGTCTCCGGTCCGATCATCGCGATCGCGCTGGTCCTCGTCGCGGTCTTCGTGCCGCTCGCCTTCATCTCCGGCCTATCCGGCCAGTTCTACCGCCAGTTCGCGCTGACGATCGCCATCTCGACCGTCATCTCGGCCTTCAACTCGCTCACCCTGTCTCCGGCACTGGCATCCCTGCTCCTGAAGGGCCATCATGCGCCGAAGGATCGGTTGACACGGATCATGGACGCGGTCTTCGGCTGGTTCTTCCGCGGCTTCAACCGGGCGTTCGGAGCCGGTTCGAAATACTACGGTAAGGGCGTCGGCGGCCTGCTGTCGCGCAAGAGCATCGTCATGGTGATCTATCTCGCGCTGGTGGGGGCAACCTATAGTCTGTTTGCAACGGTTCCAGGCGGTTTCGTGCCGTCGCAGGACAAGCAGTATCTGATCGGCTTCGCACAGTTGCCGGATGCCGCAAGCCTCGACCGTACGGAAGACGTGATTAAGCGCATGACGGACATTGCGCTGAAGCAGCCGGGCGTCGCCAATGCGATCGCCTTCCCGGGCCTGTCGATCAACGGCTTCACCAATTCCTCGAATGCCGGTGTCGTTTTCGTGACGCTGAAGGACTTCGACGAGCGCAAGACGCCGGACCTTTCTGGCGGGGCGATCGCCATGGCGCTGAACCAGAAGTTCGGCGTCATCCAGGATGCCTTCATCGCCATGTTCCCGCCGCCGCCGGTCAACGGTCTCGGCACGACAGGCGGCTTCAAGCTGCAGATCGAGGATCGCGCCGGCCTCGGCAACCAGGCCCTCGACCAGGCAGCCAAGGCAGTGATTGGCAAGGCCTATCAGACACCGGAACTCACCGGCATCTTCTCGAGCTTCCAGATCAACGTGCCGCAGCTCTTTGCCGATCTCGACCGCGCCAAGGCCGAGCAGCTCGGGGTCTCCGTCACCGACGTCTTCCAAGCGCTGCAGATCTATCTCGGTTCGCTCTATGTGAACGACTTCAACGCCTTCGGCCGCACTTACAGCGTCCGCGTGCAGGCCGATGCCAAGTTCCGCGCTCAGCCGGAAGATATCGGCCAGTTGAAGGTCCGTTCGGCTTCGGGTCAGATGATCCCACTTTCAGCTCTGCTGAAGGTGAACGCCACAACCGGTCCGGAACGCACGAACCGCTATAACGGTTTCCTGGCGGCCGACATCAATGGCGGCCCGGCGCCCGGTTTCTCGTCAGGCCAGGCACAAGCAGCGATCGAGAAGATTCTGCATGAGACGTTGCCGCCCGGTATAGACTTCGAATGGACGGACTTGACCTACCAGCAGATTCTGGCCGGCAATTCCAGCGTCGTCGTCTTCCCGTTGGCGCTGCTGCTGGTCTTCCTCGTGCTGGCCGCCCAATACGAGAGCCTGACCTTGCCGCTCGCCATCGTCATGATCGTGCCGATGGGTGTATTGGCGGCGCTGACCGGCGTCTGGCTCACGGGTGGGGACAACAACATCTTCACCCAGATCGGCCTGGTGGTGTTGGTGGGTTTGTCGGCGAAGAACGCGATCCTGATCGTGGAATTTGCCCGCGAGCTGGAATTCGAAGGCCGCACACCGGTTCAGGCCGCGATAGAGGCCAGCCGCCTGCGTCTGCGCCCCATCCTGATGACCTCCATGGCCTTCATCATGGGTGTCGTGCCGCTTGTCACCTCGACCGGTGCCGGTGCGGAGATGCGCGCGGCCATGGGTGTTGCGGTGTTTGCCGGCATGATCGGCGTCACCTTCTTCGGCATCTTCATGACGCCGGTCTTCTACGTGCTGATCCGCAGGCTGACGGGCAACCGTCCGCTGAAACAGCACCATCACAACGACAATGAACATTCGGCGGAGATACTCCCGATCGCCGCCGAATAGGGGCCGTGCCGAGCGGAACTCCAGTGCTCGATACGCCAAGGGCGGGACCGCAAGGTCCCGCCCATTCTGTTTTGAAGCCGTTTGCGGCCAAGCTTTCGAAGAATTTTCTGTTGGCGCGCCGATTTTCTTTGCATGGCGGCACCATAGGTTTATCAAGCTCTTGGAGGAATTGATGGACGTACGTCGGGCTGGCGAGAGCGGCTCGTTGGCGCAAGGACCGAAACATCGATAGCATGCTGTCGCAAGGTCCGTGTGTTCCATTCGGAGGATAGGCTATGGGCGGCAGAAAGATCGCTTTTCTCGGTACGGGATTAATGGGCGCGCCGATGGTGCGGCGGTTGCTGGCCGCCGGCTTTGCGGTGACCGCGTGGAATCGCGACCGGAGCAAGGCGGAGCCGCTGGCCGCTGATGGCGCGATCGTTGCCGATACGGCGGCGGAGGCGGCGCGAGGAACCTCGGTGCTGTTCACCATGCTCACCAATGGCGGCGCCGTCGGTGAGGTTCTGTTCGGCAGCGGCGTGGCTGACGCTCTGGAAATCGGCGCCGTGGTCATCGACAATAGCTCGATACCGCCGGCCACTGCGCGCGAGCATTCCTTCAAGCTTGCCGAGCGTGGCATCCGACATATCGACGCGCCGGTTTCAGGCGGTGTCGTGGGTGCGGAGGCCGGAACGCTTGCGATCATGGTCGGCGGCGACGCCGATGTTATCGACAGCGTTCGTGATGTCATGGCACCGCTCGGGCGCGTGACACGCGTCGGGCCGAGCGGCACCGGGCAACTTGCAAAGCTCGGCAATCAACAGATCGTTGCCGTTACGATTGGTGCCGTTGCGGAGGCGATGCTGCTGGTCGAAGCCGGCGGCGGTTCGCGTGAGGCCTTTCGCAATGCCATTCGCGGCGGCTTTGCCGAGAGCAGGATCCTGGAACTGCACGGCCAGCGCATGATCGAGCGTAGTTTCGAGCCGGGCGGAACCGCCCGCATACAGCTGAAGGATCTCGATATGATCCTCGCTACGGCCAGCGGCTTGTCTCTGCAACTCCCTCTGACCGAGACGGTTAGGGCCGAATTTGCGGAATTCGTCGAGAATGGTGGCGGGGAGCTAGATCACAGCGCCTTGCTGCAGCACCTGGAAGACAAGAATGCCCGAGGAAAGGCTTGAGAAAGAGATGAGCGATAAGGTTGTATCCAAGCGTCGTCTGCGTTCGCAGGACTGGTTCGACAATCCGGATCATATCGACATGACGGCGCTTTATCTCGAGCGTTTCATGAACTACGGCATCACGCCGGAGGAGCTGCGGTCGGGCAAGCCGATCATCGGTATCGCTCAGAGCGGCAGCGATCTCACGCCGTGCAACCGCCATCACCTCGATCTCGCCAAGCGCGTGCGCGACGGCATTCGCGATGCCGGCGGCATTCCGATCGAATTTCCGACCCATCCAATTTTCGAGAATTGCAAGCGCCCGACGGCGGCGCTCGATCGCAATCTTGCCTATCTCGGCCTTGTCGAAGTGCTTTACGGCTATCCGATCGACGGCGTTGTGTTGACGACCGGCTGCGACAAGACGACGCCCTCGGCGCTGATGGCCGCTTCGACCGTCAATATTCCGGCCATCGTTCTCTCAGGCGGCCCCATGCTCGATGGCTGGCATGACGGCGAGCTTGCCGGCTCGGGCATGGCGATCTGGCGCTCGCGCCGCAAGCTGGCGGCTGGCGAGATCGACGAGGAGGGCTTTCTGGAGGCGGCGCTCGCCTCAGCTCCTTCTGTAGGTCACTGCAATACGATGGGAACGGCCTCGACCATGAATGCCATGGCGGAGGCGCTCGGCATGTCGCTGACGGGCTGTGCTGCCATTCCCGGCGCCTATCGCGAACGCGGTCAGATGGCCTATCGCACCGGGCGGCGTGCGGTCGAGCTGGTGCTTGACGATATCAAGCCTTCGGACGTGCTGACGCGTGAGGCCTTCCTCAATGCCATCAGGGTCAATTCCGCCATCGGCGGCTCGACCAATGCGCAGCCGCATCTGGCCGCCATGGCCAAGCACGCCGGCGTCGAGCTTTACCCCGACGACTGGCAGGTGCATGGCTTCGACATCCCGCTGCTGGCCAATGTGCAGCCGGCGGGTGCCTATCTAGGCGAACGCTTCCATCGCGCCGGCGGCGTTCCGGCCATCATGTGGGAGCTGCTGCAGGCCGGCAAGCTGGATGGCAACTGTCCGACGGTCACGGGCCGGACCATGGCGGAAAACCTGAAGGGGCGGGAGGCGAGCGACCGCGATGTTATCCGCCCGTTCGCCGAGCCTTTGAAGGAGCGTGCCGGCTTCCTCGTGCTCAAGGGCAATCTGTTCGATTTTGCCATCATGAAGATGAGCGTCGTCTCCGAAGATTTCCGCAGCCGCTATCTCCAGGAGCCGGGCCACGAAGGCGTGTTCGAGGGCAGGGCTGTGGTCTTCGACGGATCCGAGGATTATCACAAGCGCATCAACGATCCGGAGCTCGGTATCGATGAGCGGACCATTCTGGTGATCCGCGGCGCCGGGCCGATCGGCTGGCCGGGATCTGCCGAAGTCGTCAACATGCAGCCGCCGGATGCGCTGCTCAAGCGCGGCATCCGCAGCCTTCCCACAATCGGCGACGGACGCCAGTCGGGTACGGCCGACAGTCCCTCGATCCTCAACGCCTCGCCGGAAAGTGCTGCCGGGGGCGGGCTTGCCTGGCTCAGGACCGGCGATGTGATTCGCATCGATTTCAACCATGGCCGCTGCGACATGCTGGTTGAGGAGGCGGAAATCGAGCGGCGCAAGGGTGATGGCATCCCAGCCGTTCCGCCCGATGCGACGCCGTGGCAACGTATTTATCGTCGCTCGGTCACGCAGCTTTCCGATGGTGCCGTGCTCGATGGGGCCGCTGATTTCCGCGATATCGCCGCCACCCCGCCGCGGCATAATCACTGACGGGGTGCCGGTTCGATCCCTTGGCGCATGCCGATCGAACTGCCGTTAAAGTTCGCGAAACTGGAGTAGTGCAAGTTAACCGAGTTGCAGTTATGTAATCTCTCCAGTTTCCGAAGGGAGGGGCTCTTTGGCAGAGGTGGTATCCGGGCGGACCGAAGAGGAGTTCCAGGACCTGTTGAGGAGGCTGGAGCTGGCGCTTGACGCGTCCCAGATCGGCGTTTGGCAACATAATGTCGATGACAAGGAATTGCTTTGGGATCCGCAGATGCACAGGCTCTACGGAACCGGTCTTCAGGATCGCAAAGTATCGTCCGACGTCTGGATGAAGGCGCTTTATCCCGAGGATGTCGAGAAGGCGCTCCGCGACTTCCAGATCGCGCTCGACGCGCGTGGTTTTTACAATTCTCAGTTTCGCATCGTCCTTCCGGGCGGCGAGGTTCGCTACATCCGCTCGCGGGCGCATTTCTACGAAGATCTTGACGGCGCGCCGTCCTTCATCGGCGCCGAATGGGATGTGACCGCCGATATCCTGCTCAATCGGGAGCTGACAAGCCAGAAGGCGATTGCCGAGGCACGCGCAGTGGCGCTCGAGCAAAGCCGGACCCGCATCGAATATGCGGCCGATCATGATTACCTTACCGGTCTGCCCAATCGGCGTTACCTCGATCGGCGGCTTGCCGAATTGCGCAGGGATGCGGTGATTGAAACCCTGGCCGTACTTCACATCGACATCGACGGCTTCAAGGAGATCAACGATAAATGGGGGCACGCGGCCGGCGACGCGACGCTGCAGAGTGCTGCGGCCCGCATCTCCGCTGCGATCACTGCCAACGATATCGTTGCGCGGGTGAGCGGTGACGAATTCGTGGCCGTGTTGGTCAATGTCGGCAGCGCGGAGCGACTGGCAGGTATCGTGAACGATATCCTTTCGCGACTGCGGCGCGAGGTGCGTTTCGGCAACGAGATGCTGCGGATCGGTGCATCCATCGGTGTGGCTTTGAGCCTGACCGGCAACGCAGCCAATCTGCTGGCGGAATCGGACGTTGCGCTCTTCCAGGCCAAGAAGCTCGGCCGCAATCGAGCGGAGTTCTTCACTCCCGAACTCCAGGCTGATCTGCATGCCGAACGCCGACTGGCTGACGAATTGCGGCTGGCACCGGTGCTGCGGCAGATCGAGCCTTTCTATCAGATTCAGGTGGACGCGCGCAGCCGCCGCATCGTGGGATTAGAGGCACTGGCACGATGGCGGCATCCGGAGAAGGGGCTGCTTAGTCCAGCCGCTTTCCTCAAGGTGGCGGACGAATATGGGCTGACCGCCGAGATCGACGCTGCCGTGCTAAAACGTGCGCTGGCCGACCGCGCTACATGGGTTTCCCGCGGTCTCGTGCCGCCGCGTATCGCCGTCAATATTTCCGGGCGTCGGCTTGCCGATCCGGACCTGATTGAAGGGCTGGAGGCGCTGAAGATACCGCGCCATGCCATTGCCTTCGAACTCGTGGAAACGATCTTCCTCGACGATCCCGACGACAGGGTGCTCGCCAATATCGATGGCATCAAGAAGATGGGGATCGATATCGAGATTGACGATTTCGGCTCGGGCCACGCTTCCCTGATTGGGTTGGTCAAGCTCAAGCCCAAGCGGCTGAAGATCGATCGGCAACTGGTGACGGCGGTGCCGGTGTCGGACGAGCAACGTCGCCTTGTCAGCTCCATCGTCGATATCGCGCGGGCCTTGAATGTCGAAGTCGTTGCCGAAGGCGTCGAGACAGAAGAGCATGCGCGCATCCTGGCGGAGATCGGCTGCGATGAGCTTCAGGGCTACGCTATCGGTTATCCTTCCCCGGAAGCCGAGGTCGCAGCCTTGCTGAAATCGGCTCATGCGAAGAGCAGGAGCCGATCGCCTGTTGCCGGCCACGGCCGCACTACTGGATCTGCAACGCGACGATCAAACCGTAGCTGATAGCACCCAGCATCAGCAGCGACAGTGTGGCTGCAACGATGACCCGGCCGCCGGCATGGGCCACGGCGCGCACGTTTACCGAGAGACCGAGTGCCGCCATGGCAATCACGGTCAGGATGCCCGACGCGGTTTCCATCGGTGTGATCACGGCCTCCGGAATAAGCCCGAAGGAGCGCATCGCCATCAGGCCGAGGAAGCCGCAGATGAACCACGGAACCAGCGAGGGGTGACGACCGCCTTTTCCATTCGTGTCGGTCGTTTCGACCTTGGTGATGATGCCGAGCAGGAAGATGACGGGTCCGAGCATCAGGACGCGGATCAGCTTGACCAGCGTGCCGGTCTGGACTGCGAGAAGGCTGACGGGAGCGGTGGCCGCAAGCACCTGCGGGACGGCGTAGACGGTCAAGCCGGCCAGCGTGCCGTATTGCGGGACGCTCATGCCGAATTGGAAGTAGAGAAACGGCAGGAGGAAGACGGCGGCGATGCCCAGCACGGCAGTGAAGGCAAGTGCTGCGGCGATCTCCTGTGAGTTCGCTTCGATCACGGGGGCGACGGCGACGATAGCGGAATTGCCGCAGATCGAATTGCCGCAGGCAATCAGCGTTGCAAGTTTCGGCGGCAGGCCGAGCAGCCGCCCGATCACATAGGTAGCGGCAATCGAAAGCACCACGACGACGGCGATGCCTGCGATCAGCCAGGCGCCTGCGCCGCGAATCGCCGAGAGGCTGATGGAGGCGCCGAGGAGCACGATGGCGATTTCCAGAAGGATCTTGGCGCTGAAATCGATACCAGGTTTCATGGATGGCTTCAGCGGCTTGAACGTGCAAACGGCAATGCCGAGGGCTATGGCGAGCACCAGGCTTTCGATCCACCGGCCGCCCAACAGGCCGACCTCCACATGCTCGCCGGCATAGGCGGCGATTGCAACTGCACAGGTGAGTGCGAGGCCGGGAAGGATCTTGCTTGTGTTTTGAGCTACTGACATGCGGAGCCGCCATTCTTCTTACGATGCGTTGACGGCTGGAAAGTCTCATCTGCTCTTGTCGACTTCCATCGAATATTATCCTATGTTTCGTTCGGTAAATTAGAATGATTTCCCATGACCTTTGAGCAACTCGCAATTTTTGTCGCCGTCGCCGAACGCGAACATCTGACCAATGCGGCGGAAGCCATCCACCTGACGCCTTCGGCCGTCAGCTCGGCGATCAAGAACCTCGAGGCCTATTACGGGGTGGAGCTGTTTCATCGCGTTGGCAGGCGGATCGAGTTGACAGAGACGGGGCGGTCTTTCCTGGGAGAGGCCAAAGCGACGCTTGCCCGCGTGCGTTCAGCCGAACTCATGTTGTCCGAACTCGGCGGCCTGCAGCGTGGTCGGCTCAGCCTCTATGCCAGCCAGACGATCGCCAGCTACTGGCTGCCGCCTTTGTTGATGCGGTTTCAGCGTGACTACCCCGGCATCGAACTGGATCTTACCATCGGCAACACGCGAACCGTGACCGAAGCCGTTATCGACGGTGCGGCGGAACTGGGTTTCATCGAGGGTGAGGTAGATGCGCCGGCGCTATCGATGAAGATCGTCGCGCAGGATGCGCTTGTCATCGTCATCTCACCGCATCATCCCTGGGCCGACGGGCGGCAGCTTTCCATCACAGACCTCGTGACGGATACGTCCTGGGTGATGCGTGAGGAGGGATCGGGCACCCGTTCGGAGTTCGAGAACGCAATTTCCAAGCTCGGCGCCTCGCCACGCGATCTCAAGATCGCGCTTGTGCTCCCGTCGAACGAGGCCGTGCTGTCCGCAGTCTGCGCCGGTCAAAGCGCGGCGGCGATCTCCAGCGCGGCGGCGAAGGCCTATCTCGGGCAGGGATTGCTGGTTCAGTCGGCATTCGATCTTCCGGCTCGGAGCTTTCGCCTGCTGCGTCACAAGGAGCGTCATGCCAGCAAGGCTGCCCAGACACTGGAAACCATGTGCAAGAGCTACCGCAAATACGCATGCTTCGAAGCGGATGGGAAGGGCGAAGGGGCGGGCGAGAACAGCTGATCGTGAAATCCAGAGGCAGGTGAGCCTGCGAGGCTTTAGCGCCGTTCCATCCGCTGGCGGTTGGCAATCACCAGCTCGATCTCGTTGCGCTCCAGCATGGCGCTGATGTCGGCCGGCGGTGCGTCGTCGGTGACCAGCGTGTCGAAGCTCGACGGTTCGTTGAGGATGATCGGGGCGCTGCGACCGAACTTGGCGCTGTCGGCGACGATGATACAGTTTTCCGCGCGGCTTGCCGCTTCCCGCGAATATTCCGCTTCTTCGAGATCGTGCAGCATGAAGCCGGATGTGGCGTTGATGGCGCCGACCGAGAGGACGGCGTGGCGGATATTGAAGCGGCGCAGAAAATTGGCGGCTTCCATGCCGAAGGCGCCGCCGTCATGGCCACGCAATTCGCCGCCGGCGAAGAAGACGCGGTTGCCGTTGCGGGTGGCGAGTGCGTGCGCCACCGACAGGGCGTTGGTGACGACGAAAAGCTTCTGGTGTTTTTGCAGGGCAACGGCGATGAAGGCCGTCGTCGAGCCGACATCGAGGAAGAGTGTATCGCCGTCTTCGATCATGGCCGCCACCGAAGCGGCTATCATCCGCTTGGCTTCTGCATTTTCATTCATGCGCAGGTGCAGCGGCGGCTCGATCATGGAGTCCTTGATATGGACGCCGCCATGCACCTTGGTGACGAGGCCGCTGGCTTCGAGGCTGCGGATGTTGCGGCGGATCGTCTCTTCCGAAACGCCAAGCCGCTCGGCCAGGAACTGAATGCGACTGGCGCCGCCGGCCAGCCGGAGCTCTTCCAGAATCTCACGCTCGCGATGATTGCCGTGAAGCGGTGGCTGGGACATGCCCGACATGATCCTGATCCTATTGAGCGTATGATCCCAAGACTGTTGCGGCATCCGGATCGAGCAGGCAGCGCCGCCAAAGCGGCATCAAGGTTTGCAGTTCAATCCGATCGCCCCGCGATGCAGTTTTTAAGGCAAATCTCACCTACGGTGAAGCGCTGAATTCACAATATCCATCATTCATTCAATTGAGATTTACGCTAAAATCCAACAAAAAGCCAAACATTCGTTTCATTTTGTGGATTGATCTTGACAGCCCGTTGTTTGTGAGGAACCTTTCCGTCCAGAGGATGCTGAGCAGTAGCGCCGGAGGGGGAATGACTGCGACGCCGGAAGACAGGATATGTTCTCTCGCCATCTGGCACGGGCCGATCGAGATCGCGCCGCTTGTGGGCGGCATCACCAATCGCAATTATCTCATCGCCGATGCCGGCCGACGTTTCGTGGTCAGGCTCGGGTCAGATATTCCCGTTCACCATATCAGCCGCACCAACGAAGTGGCGGCAAGCAGGGCCGCCCACGCGGCCGGTCTTTCGCCTGCCGTTATCCATCATGAGCCCGGCATTTTGGTGCTCGATTATATCGACGCAAAACCGCTGTCTGCCGAGGACGTCCGCGATCCCTCATCCATGGCGCGGGTCGTTTCACTCGTCCGCTCCTGCCATCGCGATGTCGCGAGGCACTTTCGCGGGCCGGCCGCGATCTTCTGGGTCTTCCATGTGGTCAGGGACTATGCGGCGCTTCTGGAGGCTGGCGGCAGCCGGCACACGTCGCTCTTGCCGTCCTTTCTGGATATCGCCGAGCGGCTGGAGCGCGCAGCCGGACCTTTCGAAATCGCCTTCGGCCACAACGATCTGCTGGCGGCGAATTTCCTCGATGACGGCAAGCGGCTCTGGCTGATCGATTGGGATTATGCCGGCTTCAACACGCCGCTTTTCGATCTCGGCGGGCTCGCCTCCAACAATGAGTTCACCGAAGCGCAGGAAGACGCAATGCTGGAAGCCTATTTCGAGGCTGATGTCAGCAACGATTTGCGCCGGCGCTATCAGGCGATGAAATGTGCATCGCTGCTGCGCGAGACGATGTGGAGCATGGTCTCGGAAATCCATTCCGACATCGAATTCGATTATTCTTCCTATACAGCTGAAAACCTGCGGCGCTTCGAGAGCGCATGGCAGAGCTTTCGCAACTCTTGAGGTGACATGATGAAGGAACTGCCCGCTACCGCAAAGACCGTCGTCATCGGCGGTGGCATCATCGGCTGCTCGACTGCCTACCATCTCGGCAAGCTCGGCTTCACCGATACCGTGCTTCTGGAGCGCAAGAAGCTGACTTCGGGCACGACGTTCCATGCCGCCGGCCTCGTCGGCCAGCTGCGCACCAGCGCCAATATCACGCAGATGCTCGGCTATTCCGTCGATCTCTACAAGAAGCTCGAGGCGGAGACGGGGCTCGCCACCGGCTGGAAGATGAATGGCGGCCTGCGTCTCGCCTGCAACGAGGAGCGCTGGACGGAGGTCAAGCGACAGGCGACGACGGCACAGTCCTTCGGCCTGCAAATGCATCTGCTGACGCCCAAGGAGGCCTTCGAGCTCTGGCCGTTGATGGATGTCGACGATCTCGTCGGCGCAGCCTTCCTGCCGACCGACGGGCAGGCCAATCCCTCCGATATTACCCAGGCGTTGGCGAAGGGCGCCCGTATGAGCGGTGTCTCGATCTTCGAGGATACCGAGGTTTTCGATCTGGAGATCGACAAGGGCCGGATTCGCGCCGTCATCACCGAGAGAGGCCGTATCGAATGCGAGCGCGTCGTCGTCTGCGCGGGGCAATGGACACGGACCTTTGCCGGCCGCTTCGGCGTGAACGTGCCGCTTGTCTCGGTCGAGCATCAATATCTCATCACCGAATCCTTCGGGGTTCCCTCCAACCTGCCGACGCTGCGCGATCCGGACCGGCTGACCTATTACAAGGAGGAGGTCGGCGGGCTGGTCATGGGCGGCTATGAGCCGAACCCGATCCCGTGGGCGCTTGACGGCATTCCTAAAGATTTCCATTACACGCTGCTCGACAGCAATTTCGATCATTTCGAGCAGATCATGGAGCAGGCGCTGGTACGTGTGCCGGCGCTGCAGACGGCTGGCGTCAAGCAATTGCTGAGCGGTCCGGAGAGCTTTACGCCTGATGGTAATTTCATTCTCGGCGAGGCGCCCGAGTTGAAGAATTTCTTCGTCGGTGCCGGCTTCAATGCTTTCGGCATCGCCTCGGCCGGCGGGGCAGGCATGGCGCTGGCCGAATGGGTCGCCAAGGGCGAACCGCCCTATGACCTCTGGCCGGTCGATATCAGACGCTTCGGCCGCCCGCATTTCGATACGGACTGGGTGCGGACCCGCACGCTGGAGGCCTATGGCAAGCACTACACCATGGCATGGCCCTTTGAAGAGCACTCCAGCGGCCGTCCCTGCCGCAAGTCGCCGCTCTATGATCGGCTGAAGGCGCAGGGTGCCTGCTTCGGCGAAAAGCTTGGCTGGGAACGGCCGAACTGGTTTGCCGATCTCTTCGCCGGCGAGGAGCCGAAGGATGTCTATACCTATGGCCGCCAGAACTGGTTCGACGCAGTAGGCCGCGAGCATAAGGCTGTTCGCGAGGCGGCTGTAATCTTCGACCAGACCTCCTTTGCCAAATTCGTGCTGAAGGGCAGGGATGCGGAGGCGGCGATGTCGTGGATCGCTTCCAACGATGTCGCAAAGCCCGTTGGTTCTTTGACCTACACGCAGATGCTGAACGACCGCGGTGGTATCGAATGCGATGTTACCGTTGCCCGCGTCGCCGAGAACGAATTCTACATCACCACCGGCACCGGCTTTGCGACCCACGACTTTGACTGGATCGCCCGGAATATTCCGCTCGAAATGCATGCGGAGTTGGTGGATGTAACTTCCGCTTACTCCGTGTTGTCGCTGATGGGGCCGAAGTCGCGCGAGATATTGCAGGCCGTGACCTCTGCCGATGTTTCGAACGCCGCGTTCCCCTTCGGCAAGGTGAGGACCGTCGGCATCGCCGGTTGCCCCGTCCGGGCGCTGCGCATCACCTATGTCGGCGAACTCGGCTATGAGCTGCATGTGCCGGTGGAATATGCCGCGACCGTCTATGATGTGCTGATGGCGGCTGGCCGTGAACATGGCCTTGTCAATGCCGGTTATCGCGCCATCGAAAGCTGCCGCCTGGAGAAGGGCTATCGCGCCTGGGGTTCCGATATCGGGCCGGACCATACGCCGGTCGAAGCCGGGCTTGCCTGGGCGGTGAAGACGAAAAAGGACGTCGCCTTCCGCGGCCGGGAGGCGATTGAGCGGCAGCTGGCCTCAGGCGTGAAGAAGATGCTTGCCTGCTTCGTGCCTGACGATCCCGAGATCGTGCTCCTCGGCCGGGAGACAATCTATCGCGACGGGCAGCGCGTCGGCTGGCTGTCGAGCGGCGGCTATGGCTACACGGTGGGCAAGGCCATTGGCTACGGCTATGTCCGCGATCCCGGCGGCGTGACGGAGAATTTCGTGTTGTCCGGCCGCTACGAGCTCGATGTCGCGCAGAGCCGCGTACCATGCCAGGTGTCGTTGAAACCGCTTTATGATCCGCAGATGGTGCGGATCAAGGGGTGAGCGCAGACAGACGAGGTGGCACCTCTGCAGGGCAGGAGCTGGGTACCGGGAGTGCTACCCGCTCGCCATGCGCTGATTTGGCCGAGCCGGGCTATATCTTATGGTTTTCATCAAGGTCGCCTTCGCGATCCCTTCGAAGACTGCCCCGTGTTTTGGCCGCCATCCCTGTTGGTCCAATAATGGTCTGATATCTTCTGATTGTTATCGATGATGCTTGTGGCGATATCAGGATTCCCGCCGATGAACGTTTCGGGATCGGCGCCGCATAGAAGAAGGAAAAGCTTCTGGTGGGCGACCGCTGCAAAGTACTCGTATGCCGGCGGCCGTTCCTGTGATCCAACGGATTTCAGCTCGTCAGCCGCCTGTTTGCTTGCATGCTCAAGCGCTTGATAGATCGTTGCCAGCATAGCCCGTTCGGCCCGCTCCTGAATGTCTCCATACTGTTTCTGATCCGGCGTCGGAATAGGGCAGCTTTCGCTCATTGCGTGCATCTCCTGGCTGAGTGTTTCATTTGCTAAGATAGGCGAGTGCCATGGGATTACGCCTGCTTTGGGCCGGCGGAGGAGATTTCGCCGAGCTGGGTCGTCAGGTATGGATCGCCACAACCATCCCATTATCGCCGAGCGGGCAAATCCCAAGCCCGGTAAAGGCTATTGAGCGCTTCCGCTGTGTGGCACTCCACCATCGGCAACTCCGATGCCTGGAGGATTTTTGCGTATTTGGTGCTGCTGTCGCGGGTTTTGACAAGGATCCACTGAACCATCTCCCACTTGATACTGTCCCTGGCGCCTTCGAGATGTCCGGCTCGGTTCGCGCTGTTGAGAAGCGTGCGCTTGATATAGCGGGTGAAACGCAGCCAGTGGTTTGAGGTTATGAGGATGGCGCCGGTAGCGCGCGCCAGGCGCTGCGGCATCAGGCGCGTGTAGTTGCCCTCCATGATCCATTGTTCGCCAAGGATCGCCGCATCGTGGAGGGCGGCAAACTCCGCTTCGGGGCGCTGCTGCCAATCCGTATAGGGCAGGTGATGCAGCTGATCGAGATGGACGGTTGGAAAGCCAAGCTTTTTGGAAAGCGCAACCGCAAGGGTTGACTTGCCGGCATTGGAAGGGCCGAGCACGACGATGCGCTCGCCAAGGGAATGCAAGGGAAGCATGGGGCACCGGTCGAAAAATCGGGATGACTTCCATTGGCTGAAGCGGGTGCAATTGTCAACGATCTGCAACCCTGCCGCTGTTATTGATGGTTCTCCGCAAAGAAGATCGGCCCCAAGCCGGATGAGAGCTGGAAAAGGGCGCTGTTTGGCGCCAAGCTCCAGCCTGGTCCTATCCCTGCACTGAGGATGATCCGGTGGATATCCTTGATCGCGGCGATCCGGTGCTCTATGAATTTAACCTCTATCGAAATGAGAGCCAGGGTGCAGTGAGAAGCTTTTTCAATGCGGCCAGGCTGCTGCTTGCCGATCTAGCCTCAAGCTTGTTGTTCGTCATTTTGCTGTCGTTGACACACAACGCCACGCTTGCGACTTGTCTGGCGATCGCGCTCGGTCTTCTGCAGATCGGAGTTCAATTCATTCGAGGCAAGCCCATCGAGGTCATGGAGTGGCTCAGCCTCATTCTGGTCATTGCCGCTGGTGTGGCAACGCTGTTGACGGACGATCCGCGTTTCGTGTTGTTCAAGCCGAGTATCATCTATGCGATTGTGGGCATCGTGATGCTGAAGCCAGGTTGGATGAACCGGTATCTGCCGGCGATCGTACGCACGGTAGCGCCCGATGTCGCCACTTATGTGGGCTTTGTCTGGGCCGGCCTGATGTTCCTGTCCGCTGCGCTCAATGCATTCATTGCTATTGCCTTTGATCTCTCCACATGGGCGGTTGTCATGCCGGCCTTCGCCACCGGCAGCAAAGTGGTGTTGATGTTGGCCGGATTTGTCGCGATTCGCCTCACGGTAACGCGACGCATGCGCGCCATGCCCGAGGCCGAACGTAATGCTCTGCTGGTCTCAACAGGGGAGAGGGCGCAATCGCCGTTGTCTGCAATGTCCGCCACCGGAAAGCTGTGATCTGCTGCTGCAATGGAAGTCCTTTCCTTGACTTGCCGGCACTTTCGCCCTCAATCGAACTGCTGACGAAGATGGAGGCATGACCAATGGCGGAAGCGAACATCAAGCTTGAAGAAAGCTGGAAAGAGGCATTGTCGCCGGAGTTTACCAGCCCATACATGGATGAACTCAAGGCTTTTCTTGTCGAGGAAAAGCAGCGCGGCAAAGTGATCTTTCCTCGCGGCAGCGAGTATTTCCGGGCACTGGATCTGACGCCGCTTGATGAGGTGCAAGTCGTCATCCTCGGGCAGGATCCCTATCACGGGATGGGCCAGGCGCATGGGCTCTGCTTCAGCGTGCGTCCCGGCGTGCGCATTCCGCCGTCGCTGGTCAATATCTACAAGGAGCTGGAGGCCGATCTCGGCATCCCGCCGGCCCGGCATGGCTTTCTTGAAAGCTGGGCGAAACAGGGCGTGCTTCTGCTCAACAGCGTGCTGACGGTGGAAGAATCGCAGGCCGCCTCGCATCAGGGCAAGGGCTGGGAACGCTTTACCGACGCCGTCATCCGCAAGGTCAATGACGAATGCGACGGCGTCGTCTTCATGCTGTGGGGCTCCTATGCGCAGAAGAAGGCCGCTTTCGTTGATACCGAGCGGCACCTCGTCTTGAAATCCGTGCATCCGTCGCCGCTTTCGGCCCACAACGGCTTCCTTGGCTGCCGGCATTTCTCCAAGGCCAATGCCTATCTGGCCGAGCAGGGCAGAGATCCGATCGACTGGGCGCTGCCGAGCAATCCCGAAGCGCAGTAAGACATAGCCTTCCCGTTTTGGCCCATCAGTGAACGATGAAAATTTGTCGTTCACTTATTGAAGACAATCCGTTTGGCTATTGAGGGCTATCGAAACAGGCCCCGGAAGACCATCTTCTGCCCATGAGAAACGCCTGCCGGTGCAGGCGAGACAAGGGGTTTAAGATGCTCAACCAGATCAAAGGTCTTCACCACGTTACCTCGATGGCGGAAGACGCCCGCACCAACAACAAGTTCTTCACGGACACGCTCGGCCTGCGCCGCGTCAAGAAGACGGTGAATTTCGACGCGCCCGATGTCTATCACCTTTACTATGGTGACGAGATCGGCACGCCCGGCACGATCATGACCTACTTCCCGTTCCCGAAGATGGCGCGCGGTCGCCCGGGTACCGGCGAAGTTGGCAATACGGTCTATTCCGTTCCGGAAGGTGCCATCGGCTACTGGACCGAGCGCCTCGGCCAGCATGGCGTCGAGGGCCTGAAGGCCGATGAATCCTTCGGCCAGAAGCGCCTGCATTTCGCCGGTCCGGACGGCGACGGCTTTGCCCTCGTCGAGGTCAAGGACGACAAGCGTCAGCCCTGGACCCATAACGGCGTCGATGCCGAACATGCGATCCGTGGCTTCCATTCCGTCGCCATGCGGCTCAGGGATGAGGGCGCGACCGCCGAACTGCTGAAATACATGGGCTACGAAGTCGTCGACACCCATGAAGGAATCAAGCGGCTCGCCATTCCCGGCGGCAACGGTGCCGACTATGTCGACCTCGAAACCATGCCAAACATAAATCGGGCGCTTCCAGGTGCCGGCTCCGTCCACCATGTCGCCTTTGCCGTCGAGAACCGGGCAAAGCAGCTCGAAGTGCGCAAGGCGCTGATGGACACGGGCTACCAGGTCACTCCGGTCATCGACCGCGACTACTTCTGGGCGATCTACTTCCGCACGCCGGGCGGCGTGCTGTTCGAAGTCGCCACCAATGAACCCGGCTTCAACCGCGACGAGGATACGGCTCATCTCGGCGAAGCGCTGAAACTGCCCGAGCAGCATGCGCATCTGCGCGGCCTGATCGAGCAACATCTGGAGCCGTTGGAAGGCTAATCGGAGGAAGGACTATGACTGATACGAGCTATGTGCACCGGCTGAAGGCCGGTGCATCCGGAAAGCCGATCTTCTTCACGTTCCACGGCACCGGCGGCGACGAGAACCAGTTCTTCGATTTTGCTGCCCGGCTGCTGCCGGAGGCGACCATCGTATCGCCGCGCGGCGATGTCTCGGAACATGGCGCAGCGCGCTTCTTCCGCCGGACGGGCGAGGGCGTCTATGACATGGTCGATCTCGCCCGGGCGACGGAAAAGATGGCGAATTACGTCTCGGGTCTCGCGGCGGAATATGGGGCGTCGCAGGTGATTGGGCTTGGCTTCTCCAATGGTGCCAACATCCTTGCCAACGTGCTGATCGAGCATGGCGATCTCTTTGACGCCGCCGTCCTGATGCATCCGCTTATTCCATTTCAGCCGAAAGATAATGGCCGGCTGCAGGACAGGCGCGTGCTGATCACCGCGGGTGAACGAGACCCGATCGCGCCCGCACCAGTCACCCAGGCGCTGGCTGATTACTTCGTTCGACAGGTTGCACAGGTAACGCTCGACTGGCATCCGGGCGGGCATGATATCAGGCCCAATGAAATCGAGGCCATCCGCACTTTCCTTGCGCCCTACGCGTAAGGACGACTAACCCCGGCTGCGGTACAGTTCAGGCTGTTCCGCGGCCGGCTATTTGCCGATCTGCTGCAGCATCGCCTTTGCCTGTGAGGCGGCTGCGAGCTTTCCTTTTTCGTCGAGATAGGCCGTTCCGCAGAAGCGGTTGAGGTTGATGGCATCCATATCGTCGGGTTGAGGATGTCGGGCGTCGGCAATGATCATGCGCCACGCGCAGCCGAGCATCTTGTCGGGTTGGATTGCCTCGTCGCAGCCGGTGCTCAGGCAAAGAGCAACGTGCTTCTGTGCCCGGTATCCGCCCGCGATTGCCTCTTCATACTCGGCTTTCCACTGGTTGCGCGTATGCTGGCACCGGGCGGGATTGCTGCTTTGGCTGCATTGCACGGTCGTATCGACATAGGTCTCGGCTGGCGGCCACATGGGGCCGTCTACCAAGCTGACACAGCCGCACGCGAACAAGGTGGCTGACAGCAGGCGCAACTGATTCTCCCTCGATCGAAACAGAGCAGACCGTAGAGCGGTGGAGAATATCTGCAAGATGAATGTGGCCGATGTCGCATTTGAGACGGCACCATCCGCCCGATCTTCAACCTCGAGGACCGGGAGCGTGGCCTTCCTGCAACCCTTGCCATCTTCCGGTAATCACGACATGCCGCGGCGCAGGCTTCGCTTGTGAGCGTCACTGCTACTCGCTAATGATCCGTCGCAATGCGATGGGGGGGTAACCTGATGGTGACGCTGGCGGAACAGCAACAATACAGGCTGGGCGTGACCTATGTGGCGCTTTCGGCGCTGGCGTGGTCGACTTCCGGACTCTTTGTGCGGGCGATCGGCGCCGACCTGATGACGATCCTCTTCTGCCGCGGCATCGTCTCCGGCCTCGGCGTATTCGCGCTATTTTTCTATATCGAGCGGCGCAACGCTTTTCGCATCCTGCGCTCCATGCGCGGCCCCTCGCTGGCGGCGACGATCTTTTCCACTGCATCGATGATCAGCGGCATCGGCTCGATCTATTATACGTCGGTTGCCGACGCCATGGTCATCTACGCCACGGTACCCTTCGTGACCGCGGGTGTGGCCTTTCTTTTCATCGGCGAGCGCCCGAACGTGCGGACGCTGATCGCGAGCGGCATCGCCTTCATCGGCGTACTCGTCATGCTCTCCGGACATACAAGCGACGGTGGCAGCTGGCTCGGCAAGGGGCTGGCGGCCGTCATGACGCTGACCGTCGCCGCGCTTGCCGTAGTCATGCGTCAGCATCGCAATGTGCCAATGCTGCCGGCAATGGCAATGTCGGCGTGGCTTTGCTCCTTCATTACCTTCTGGTTCGCATCGCCGCTCACGGTGTCCGGACAGGATCTCGGCCTGATCATCGCCTTCGGCATCGTTCAGAATGCAATGGGTCTCAGCCTTTACACCTTCGGCTCGCGGCTTGTTCCAGCCTCCGATGCGGCGCTGCTGACGGCACTCGAAGTGCCGTTGACGCCGCTGTGGGTGTGGATGGTCTTTGCTGAGCGCCCTTCGACTGCGACGCTGATCGGCGGGCCGATCGTTCTTGCCGCGCTTTTCGGCCATATCCTGCTGGAGGTACGGCGCAATCGAGCGGTTACTTCAGCAAAGACGCATTGAACCGCTTGTCGGCCCAATCCCAAAATGCTGAAATCGACCAATCACGAGGAGTCGATATCGATGAAAAAGATATTCAATCCGCCGTCTGTCAGACGCCCCTTCACCAACTACAATCATGGAATTCTGGTACCTCCGGGTGCCAGCCTTCTGGTCGTATCCGGCCAGGTGGGCATCGGTCTGGATGACCGCATTCCGCCGGACGTCACCTCGCAGGCCGAAATGTGCTTCAAGGCGATAGGGGCCATTCTCGATGATGCCGGCATGAGCTTTGCCGACGTGATCCGCATTGGCGGCTTCGTGACGACGCGCGAGGATATGCCGGCCTACATCGCCGTTCGCGATCGCTATACGCTGGACCCGAAACCCGTCTCGACGCTGCTGATCGTCAGCGGATTCAATCGAGCGGAGTTTCTGGTTGAGGTCGAGGTTATGGCGGCAAAGGTGATGTGATCTGCGTGACGATCAGGGCTTCGGCAACCTTGACCGTCATGTCGACTTGAGTTTCGGGAGAATATAATGACCCAAAATATTTACGACGATCCGGGTTTCTTCGAAGGCTATAGCCGGCTGCAGCGGTCGGTTTCCGGTCTGGCGGGAGCAGCGGAATGGCCGGCCGTACGCGCCCTGCTACCGGAACTGCGCGGGCTGGATGTCATCGACCTTGGCTGCGGCTTCGGATGGTTCTGCCGCTGGGCGGCAGAGCAAGGTGCGGCTAGCGTGCTGGGGGTTGACGTATCCGACAAGATGCTTGGCCGTGCCTGCGCCGAGAGCGAGAATTCACGGATCCGCTATGAAAGAGCTGATCTCGAAAAGCTGCAGCTTCCGGAGGCAAGCTTCGACCTTATCTACAGTTCGCTGGCTTTCCACTATATTGAGGATTTTGCCGGGCTTCTGGCGACTATCCGGCGGGCTTTGAAGCCCGGCGGTCGGCTGATTTTTTCGATCGAGCATCCGATCTATATGGCGCCGCGGCAGCCGGAATGGCTGACGGAAGAAGATGGCGGGAAGACTTGGCCGCTCAATGCCTATCAGATCGAAGGGAAGAGGCTGACGAATTGGCTCGCCGAAGGCGTGGTCAAACAGCATCGGACCATGGGCACGACGCTCAACCTTCTGATCAAGTCTGGTTTCAACATCGCCCATGTCGAGGAATGGTCGCCGAGCGATACAGACCTGGCTGCGCATCCGGACTGGGTGATCGAGCGCGAACGACCGATGTTTCTGCTGATTTCTACCCGCACCTGACCTGATCGCGGGAAGAATGCGCTTACTCGGCCGGGTGCTTAACCCGGCCGATTGGCCGGTTTTCTTCAATAATTTTCCTGATACCACTCGACGAAGCGGCGCACGCCTTCATCGACTTCGATGTGCGGCTTGAAGCCGGTCAATGCCACCAGCAGGTCCGGAACGGCATAGGTGTTGTGCACGTCGCCTGGCTGCATCGGCAGCATTTTGCGGATCGCCTTCTTCCCGAGCATCGTTTCGATCGTTTCGACGAAGGTCATCAACCCCACAGGCTGGCCGCCACCGATATTGACGACGCGGAACGGGGCGTTCTTCGACAGCGTGTCGATGATCGTGTCCGACACGACCCGGTTTTCCTCGGAGGGAACGACACCGATGAGGCGAACGATGCCTTCGACGAGATCGTCGATATAGGTGAAATCGCGGCTCATCTTGCCTTCGCCGTAGATCTCGATCGGCCTGTCGTTCTTGATGGCATCGACAAACTTGAAGAGCGCCATGTCCGGGCGGCCCCAGGGGCCATAGACGGTGAAGAAACGGAAGGCTGTTGTCGGCACATTGAAGAGATGGGC
The DNA here is from genome assembly GCF_014207095.1 of Martinezella lusitana. Lineage (GTDB taxonomy): Bacteria > Pseudomonadota > Alphaproteobacteria > Rhizobiales > Rhizobiaceae > Rhizobium > Rhizobium lusitanum_B. The sequence continues at coordinate 394,706 of NZ_JACHBG010000002.1, forward strand.
ATAGCTGTGTGCCATCAGCTCCATGCTCTTCTTGGTCGCCGCATAGATCGTCATTTGCTCGTCGGCCTTGTCGCTTTCGGCAAACGGGATCTTCTCATTGGCGCCGTAAACGGAGGAGGTCGAGGCCAGCAACAGGTGCTTCGGCTGCAGGTTTCTCGCTAGTTCCAGCACGTTGAACGAGCCGGTGAGGTTCGAATCGACGTAGGAGCGGGGATTTTCAAGGCTGTAGCGCACGCCAGCCTGGGCGGCGAGGTGGACGATCACGTCGGGCTCGGCGAGTTCCGCTGCATGATCCAGCGCCGCCTTGTCCTCGAGCATGCCCGTTACGAACTTGAAGCCATTCGAGCGTGCGAGGATGGCAGTCCGCTTCTCCTTGAGCTTGATGTCATAATAGGGCGTCATACCGTCGAAGCCGACGACGAAATGGCCCTCGTCAAGCAAGCGCTTGGCAAGATGGAATCCGATGAAGCCGGCAGTGCCGGTGATAAGATAACGCATTGGTCGGCCTTCGCTTGAAGCATTTCCAGGAAAAGGGCGCAGTGGCTTTCCATCGGGAATGCGTAGAAAACAAGAGGAATAAGCATTCCCACGTTTAAATGAGAGGCAGAAAAGCCTTAGAGCGCGGCGTCGCTCGAAGGCCTGCCGATGCTCGTATAGGAAAAGCCGTGCTTGGCGATCTCGTCATGACGATAGATGTTTCTGAGATCGACGAGAACAGGGGCCCTCATCACGGATTTGAGCCGGGCAAAGTCCAGCGCGCGGAACTGGTTCCATTCCGTTACGATGACCAGCGCGTCGGCATCGCGGGCGGCGGCGTAGGCGTCTTCGGCATAGGCGATATTGTCGATCACCTGCCGGGCATTCTCCATGCCTTCCGGATCGTAACCTGTGACCGTCGCGCCGGCATCCTGCAGCGTCTGGATGATCGAGATCGCCGGGCTGTCGCGCATGTCGTCGGTGTTCGGCTTGAAGGTCAAGCCGAGGACAGCGATCGCTTTGCCTCTGATGTCGCCGCCCATAGCCGAGATCACCTTGCGGCCCATGGCGCGCTTGCGGTTGTCGTTGATCGAGACAGTCGTTTCGATCAGGCGCACGGGGCTGTCGTAATCCTGCGCCGTCTTGGCGAGCGCCAGCGTGTCCTTCGGGAAGCAGGAGCCGCCGTAGCCGGGACCGGCATGCAGGAACTTCGAGCCGATGCGGCCGTCAAGGCCGATGCCGCGCGACACTTCCTGCACGTTGGCGCCGACCTTCTCGCAAAGATCGGCCATCTCGTTGATGAAAGTGATTTTCATGGCAAGGAAGGCGTTCGCGGCGTATTTGATCAACTCGGAGGTGCGACGCGAGGTAAAGAGCAGCGGTGCCTGGTTGAGGTAGAGAGGCCGGTAGACTTCGGTCATGACGCCGCGCGCGCGCTCGTCATTGAGGCCGATCACGATACGATCCGGCCGCTTGAAATCTTCAATGGCGGCACCTTCGCGCAGGAACTCCGGATTGGAGACGATCGCGACATCGGCGTTAGGGTTAGTTTCGCGGATGATGCGTTCCACTTCGTCGCCGGTGCCGACCGGCACGGTCGATTTCGTGACGATGACCGTGAAGCCCTTGACGTGCTCGGCGATTTCGCGAGCGGCGGCATACACATAGGAGAGATCTGCATGGCCATCGCCGCGCCTCGAAGGTGTGCCGACTGCGATGAAGACGACGTCGCTCTCGGCAACACTTGCCTCCACATTCGTCGTGAAGGAGAGGCGGCCGGCACGGACATTGTCCGCGACGAGCTGGTCCAATCCCGGTTCGAAAATCGGGATCTCGCCGCGCTGCAGCGCCTCGATCTTGCTGGCGTCCTTGTCGACGCAGATGACATCATGGCCGAAATCGGCGAAGCAGACGCCTGACACGAGCCCTACATATCCGGAGCCGATCATCGTGATGCGCATGAAACTTCAATCCTTTTGCTGGCGCCGGATCCAGCGTCGAGACGCAAAGCCGGCATTGGCGGTCGTCCGCGCTTATACACAGGATCACCGGTGCTGCCTATATGCGCGATATCTCCGACGAGGCAATTGCGACGGAACTGTCATGAAAGCATGTCTCCACAACTGTTTTTTACTGAAGCCATTACTCGGCTCAAAATGAAACGAAGCCTTTGTACTTTAAGTCTATCATTGGCTGTCGCTTGTGAATGTCGTCATGTTGCCACATGATGAATTGGGCGCAATCGTTCCGCGTGGGGACGAGTATATATTGGGTTGTTCGGGACTGTTGCATGAAGTCGTCTTTTGCCGTGCGTACAATGCGGGCCGGGGAATTGGAGCTCGCTCTGGAATGGGCTCGGCAAGAGGGGTGGAATCCCGGCGTCGATGACGCACCGGCTTTCTGGGAAGCGGATCCCTCCGGTTTCCTCGTCGCTGCGATGGGAGAAGTGCCGGTTGGCTGCATCTCCGTCGTCCGCTATGGCGAGAGCTTTGCCTTTCTTGGCCTGTACATGCTGCATCCAGAATTTCGCGGCAAGGGTTACGGCAAACTGCTCTGGAACAAGGGCATGGCGCTCGCCGGCAATCGCGTTGTCGGGCTGGATGGGGTCGTTGCCCAACAGGAATATTATCACCGTCATGGCTTCGAAACGGCCTACCGCACCCTGCGTTATGCCGGCATTGCCGCGATACCGGACGTTGGAGAGCAGGTTGCGCAGGTCATGCCGGTTACGCATGGCAAGCTCGACGGGCTGGTCCACTACGACGCCGGGATTTTCCCAGGTCTGCGTCACTCTTTCATCAAGGCATGGTGCGGCGCGCCGGAACGACGCCAGTCCTTCATCGTCGGCGGGGGCAGCCGCGTACGGGGCTACGGCACCATCCGGCGCTGTTTCCATGGCTACAAGATCGGCCCGCTCTTTGCCAACAAGCCGGATGTGGCACGTGCATTGCTGGCGCGATTATTGGCGGTGGCCGGAGGGCAGCCGGTCTATCTGGATGTGCCGACCGACAATGTGCAGGCAATAGAACTTGCGGAAGAGTGCGGCCTGGCGCCCGTGTTCGAAACCGCTCGCATGTATCGCGGCAAGCCGCCGGAAACGCCGCTCGATCGCGTATATGGCATCACCACGCTCGAACTCGGCTAGCTCTTCTGCGGCCTTCCTGCGGGGAAAATCCTGTTGGACATGCTGATTCGTCATGCAAAAAGCTGAATCTCCTGAGACAACAGGGTCGCTTTCCCAAAAACAAAGCTTTATAGATGCGCGGGTTTGAGTAAGGCGCGTCTCCGTGCGCAGGAAGCGGGAATTGAGAAATGACCAACGTTGTAGTGATCGGTTCGCAATGGGGCGATGAAGGCAAGGGCAAGATTGTCGACTGGCTTTCGGAACGTGCCGATGTGATTGTACGCTTTCAGGGCGGGCACAATGCCGGTCATACGCTCGTTGTCGATGGTGTCAGCTACAAGCTCGCGCTGCTGCCCTCCGGCCTGGTGCGCGGCAAGCTGAGCGTCATCGGCAATGGTGTCGTTGTCGATCCCCATCATTTCGTCGCGGAAGTCGACAAGCTGCGTGCTCAGGGCATTGCCGTTACGCCCGATGTATTGCGCATCGCCGAGAATGCGCCGCTGATCCTGTCGCTGCACCGCGACCTGGATGCCATGCGCGAAGATGCCGCCTCCAACAGCGGCACGAAGATCGGCACGACGCGCCGCGGCATTGGCCCGGCCTATGAAGACAAGGTTGGCCGTCGCGCCATCCGCGTTATCGACCTTGCCGAGCCGGAAACGCTGCCGGCCAAGATCGACCGGCTTCTGACCCATCACAACGCTCTGCGTCGCGGCATGGGTGTTGCCGAAATCTCCTTCGATGCATTGCACGAGGAACTGACCTCGGTTGCCGAACATATCCTGCCTTACATCGATCAGGTTTGGCGCTTGCTCGACGAACAGCGTAAGGCCGGTGCCCGCATTCTTTTCGAAGGCGCACAGGGCGCGCTTCTGGACAATGACCACGGCACCTATCCGTATGTAACCTCGTCCAACACCGTGGCCGGCCAGGCCGCGGCGGGCTCCGGCCTCGGACCGACGGCGCTTGGCTATGTCCTTGGGATCACCAAGGCCTACACGACCCGCGTCGGCGAAGGGCCGTTCCCGTGCGAGCTGCATGACGAGATCGGCAAGCATCTGTCGACCGTCGGCCGCGAAGTCGGCGTCAACACCGGTCGTCCGCGTCGCTGCGGCTGGTTCGACGCCGTTCTGGTGCGCCAGACCGTGAAGACCTCCGGCATCACCGGCATTGCGCTTACCAAGCTCGATGTACTGGATGGTCTCGACGAGCTGAAGATCTGCGTCGGCTACAAGCTCGACGGCAAGGAAATAGACTATTTGCCGGCCAGCCAGGCGGCGCAAGCCCGCGTCGAGCCGATCTACATCACGCTCGAAGGCTGGAAGGAATCAACCGTTGGTGCCCGCAAGTGGGCCGATCTGCCTGCCCAGGCGATCAAGTATGTGCGTCAGGTGGAAGAGCTGATCGGTGCGCCGGTGGCGATGCTTTCGACCAGCCCTGAGCGCGAGGACACCATACTTGTGACGGACCCTTTTGAGGGCTAAACTCGCGAACCTATGACGAATCCCGGCCTGGCCGCTCGCCGGGCATCATGAGAAAGTGCTGATGGCGGATTTTGTAGCAGTCATTCGACGGGCCGTTGACGGCCTGACGGACAATACTCCCGAGATGCGGGTCAAGGTTTACGATCGGGCTCGTGGTGCCGTTCAACGGCAGCTTGAGAGTATGAAGCCGCGCCCGCCCGAGGAAATGCTCCGCCGTCAGCTCGACAAGCTTGAGGCCGCGATCGTCGAGGTCGAGGCCGAACATGCCGAGGCGATGCCGGCGGCAGAAGAGCCGGTCGCCGCAGCACCTGTCGTGCATCATGAGGTCGCGCCCGAACCCGCCGAGCAGCATCACGCCGAAGTGGAGGCTCATCAGGAGCCCGAAGCGCACGAGCAGGAACCGGTTTCCGCCGAAGTTCACCATGAGGAGCCAAGCGCTCCTCAACCTGTTCATGAAGAACTCGTCCATGAAGAGCCGGCTGCTTATGCCGAGCCAGACCGATCGCATGAACATGCGCGTGCGGAGGAATGGAGCGAGCCGTATCAGGAAGTGCATCATGCTGCAGCCGAGCAGCCTGCCGCTGCCGAGCATCATGTCGCTGTTCCCGAAGAACCGGTCCACGAGCCGGTCCATCATGAAGAGGCTCCTGCCTATCATGAAGAACCCAGGCACCATGCAGAAGAAATACAGCCTGTTGCCGTCGAACCTGCCCACGCAGCTCCTGCGCCTCAGGTTGCGATAACGCCGGTCGATGACGTCATAAATCAGGTAGAGCAGATTTGGGCTGAGGTCGACGCGCCGGTTCGTCACGTTGCGCCCGAGCCGGCGGCTCCACATCATGATGAACCTTCCATGCCGGCTGCGGCTTTTGCCGACGCCGCATTCGGACATCCGGTGGCCCCCGCGGAACACGCGAAGGCGCCGGCTGCCAATACCGGTTTCGCCTGGGATGCGGATGTGTTCGAAGAGTTGCAGCCGCTGCCGGCTGCCACTCAACCGGCGCAGCCAGTTCGGCAGATGCCGGACAATGCTTTCGAGGATGTCGATCTTTTCGCTGACGTGCATCCGACCCGCAAGGCCGAACCCACTGCGGATACGAGCAATGACGGCTGGCGCGAGCTCAAGGAACTTGCCGGTTTCGACAAGCGCGCGGAAGACGATCGCGGTGGCTCGGCCTCCGTTCCACCGGATCTCGATCAGGCGATGGCGGCAAAGCTGCAGGGCAAGAGCTTCCGCATGGAGCCGAAGCGCCGCCGCTTCAATGTCACGGGCGTAATCCTGACGCTTGTCGGTCTCGCCGTCGTTGGCGGTGGCGGTTATGCGGCATGGCTGAACCGTGACGCGCTCAACAATATGGTGACCAAGCTCGTCAGCTCGGCACCGAAAAGCACCTCGACGCCTCCCGCTTCGGAAGCGTCGAGCAACAACATTGCCAGCAACAAAGCTGCGACTGCTCCGGCGCAGCCGGCGGCCGCACCGACGCAGAGCAATACAGCTGCCACCAAGCCGGCGGGAGCCGGCAATACCGATGTCGCCGCGCTGAATGGCGATCCGAACACCGTCAATACCAAGTTCACACAGCGCCTTTTGGCCGACGGCTCGGAAGAGGATAAGGGTCCGGCGGCAGGTGGTCAGCCGGGTGTCGTCGAAGGCAAGTCTGTTGCCGAGCAGAATGTGGCCTCTGCGACGCCAGCTGCCGCGAGCACGCCACCGGCTGCCGCCGCAACGCCGCCTGCAAACAATGCGGCTGCGCCCCAGGCTCAGACGCCGGCCGGCGCCCCGCCGGCATCTTCGGACCAGCAGACGCCTGCGACTACTCAGCCGCAGACCGCGACGCAACCGCCTGCCGCCACTCAGCAGGCCGCTCCGGTTGTCAACGGACAGAAGGTTTTCCTTTATGAAGAGCGCCTGGGCCAAACCTCGCCCACGGCATTCCAGGGCACGGTCAGCTGGTCGCTGCAGGAAGGCAAGGGTGCTGATGGCCGTCCTGAGCCTTCGGTCCAGGGTCTCATCAGCGTTCCCGACCGCGGCCTCGCGGCAACGATTACTGTTTCGCGAAATGGTGATCCCTCACTTCCGGCCAGCCATCTGATCGAACTTGCCTTCCAGGTGCCGCCGAATTTCGAGGGCGGAGCGATCGACAACGTGCAACGTGTTGCACTGAAAGCGACCGAGCAGGATCGCGGCGATGCTCTCATCGCGGTGCCGGCCAAGGTTACCGACGATGTCTATATGGTTGCGCTCAACGATTTCCCGGACGCGCGCAAGACCAATCTCGACCTGCTCAAGAGCCGCAACTGGATCGATATTCCGGTTGTCTATCGCAATGGTCGCCGTGCGCTTCTGACCATGGAGAAGGGGCCGACCGGCACGGATGCTTTCAACAAGGCGATTGCCGAATGGCAGGCGCTGGGTGGGGTTGCTTCCAGCGGGCAGTAGAAATCTCCGGAAGTCATACGACATGCAAAAGGCGGGCTTGCAGCCCGCCTTTCTGTTTCTACGGCTTAATTTTTCGAGCGGCGCGTGTTATGCCGTTGCTTCGACGACGCGAAGCGCCTTGGCACGCTCCAGCGCATCCTTCTGCACGGCTTCCTGAACCTTCTCGAAGGCGCGGACTTCGATCTGGCGGACACGTTCGCGGCTGATGTCGAATTCGGCCGAGAGGTCTTCCAGCGTAACCGGGTCTTCTGCAAGGCGGCGAGCCTCGAAGATGCGGCGTTCGCGATCGTTCAAAACACCCATTGCGCGGGCCAGCATACGGCGACGCGTGTCGAGTTCATCCTGTTCGATCAGTACGTCTTCCTGGCTGTCGTGGTCATCCACCAGCCAATCCTGCCACTGTCCGGAGTCGCCTTCGGAAGCCTTGATCGGCGCATTCAGCGAAGCGTCGCCGGAGAGGCGGCGGTTCATCGAAATGACCTCTTCTTCCGAGACGTTCAGCTTGGTGGCGATCTCGCTGACGTGTTCCGGCTTCAGATCGCCGTCGTCGATGGCCTGGATACGGCCCTTCAGGCGGCGCAGGTTGAAGAACAAGCGCTTCTGATTGGCAGTCGTGCCCATCTTCACCAGCGACCACGAGCGCAGGATATATTCCTGGATCGAGGCCTTGATCCACCACATGGCATAGGTTGCCAGACGGAAGCCGCGTTCTGGGTCGAACTTCTTTACGGCCTGCATCAGGCCGACATTGCCTTCCGAAACGACTTCGCCGATCGGCAGGCCGTAGCCGCGATAGCCCATGGCGATCTTCGCCACGAGGCGCAGATGGCTGGTGACGAGCCTGTGTGCGGCCTGACGGTCTGCATGTTCCGCATAGCGCTTGGCGAGCATGTACTCTTCCTGCGGTTCCAGCATCGGGAACTTGCGGATCTCGTCCAGATAACGATTGAGGCCGGCTTCTCCGGCAGCAATGGACGGTAAGGTATTACGGGCCATGATTGTGCACCCTCCTATTCAAAGATTTGGTTCCTTCTGGGGGCGTAATTTGCGCGCCTTCTGCGAAGCGGACCAAGGCGTACGGGTCCGGGGACCCCGCACTCAACCAATGTAAAGATAAGTACGGCGAAACCGTGATTCAAGGATGTGGTCACGCAAGTGTTATAGCAGCGTGACCACTGGTCCCGCTGTGACGTCGCCCTTGGGATTTCCTCCCGAATAGTCCGGCGCCGTATGGCATGGCCGTATCGATTTCCCCAAACGCGGTCGCGTTTTCGGTCAGCGCAGGCGCTCGGACTTCGGTCCTTCATGGTCCGTTATTATAGGGCGGTGAACGCCGGCAGTCCAGTTGGACAAAAGGCGGAAGCAATCTTGCCTCTATTCGCAACGCCCGTATAGGCGCTCGTTTCCATCAATCACTTCAAGCAGGACGTTGGGGCTGACGAGCAGAAGGTTTGCCACCCGATTAGCGGTCTCCAAATATTGCCGGTCGAATATATCCAATTCCTTTGATGGTAGATTGTCCTTTTGGTGGTTATTTGCAATCAGGGCGTCGATGTCGGTCCTAATGTGATAGGAAATGCCCTTTCGAAATATATACTTGAATTCATAGGTGGCTTTTCCAAGTGTGATCGACTTGGATGCCGTGTAATCGTTTATTTTCTGAAACCTGACGGGTACATTCACGCAGGATTTCGCGATGGCGTCCTCATTGTCCAGGCTAATCATGTCCAGGATGGTCCACGTGCCCTGGATCTGATCAAGCAAGCGATCATTCCGGTTTGAATCTACTTTGTCTGCTTCCCCAATCGTCAAATGGGCTCGATCTGAAAGGGCGGGAACGACCATTTCAAGAGATGCGGCAAATTCATCCTTCAACGGTGAGGTCTGCCCAAGACTTGGCGCGACTAACAAAAATACAGATGTAATCAATAATTTATGCATTACCTGCTCCCCGATGCCAACGATTTTTAAAAACTCTATTGTTCGCAACGAGCTAATAATAATGGCACGCCATCATTGGTGGTCATCAGAACATTTTGTGAGAGCGGGATAACGGTCACCACCTGATTTGCGTTGTGCAAGGTATTCGCCAGAAAAAAATCTCTCTGTTTCTCGTAGCCAAGCGAGCTGTAAAGCTTGAGATCCGTCTCGAAATCCTTTCTGACATTATATTGCGCTCCACTATCACTGATGTAGACGTCTTTTACCGATCTTCCTCCAGCATTGCTCTCAACGGAAAATGAATACTCCGACAATCTGGTGAAAGTGACGGGATTGTCGCGGCAATTCTTTGCCAGCTCCTCCTGATCTGCGCTTCGACGGGAGTCGGATGCAAACCAAGTCCATCGACTGTTGGTGACCAACCCCATCAACATCTCGCGGCGCAACTTTGCGACGGCGGTGGGCATGATATCGGGCGACACTGGAAAATAAAACTTTGCCTTTGCTTGCCGAAACTCGTCCAGATGCTGCGCCGACATTGCTGGATTCGCGAAAACGGCGGTCAATAGGACTACCAATGGGACTGCAAGAACCGACCGCATCATCTTCTCCCTCGAATGGTCTTTCACATGGCGTGTTATTGTCCGCATGTCATGCGATGCATGCCAGCGACGGTGGATTCGGGCAACCTGGAGATGTAGCGGAATTGGAGACAGGCCTGCGGTCTGTTTTCGATGTTGCTGCTGCGCGCAGATCTATATCCACCGGACAGCGATCGAAATTGCGGACGGTGTGTTTCGCTATCCCCTGAGCGCTGCCACCAACTCCTCCATATCATCCGGCAGGGGCGCTTCGAAGTGCATAATCTCGCCGGTGCGGGGATGTTCGAACTGCAGCATATAGGCATGCAGCGCCTGCCGGGTGAAGCGGTTGACGACCTGCTTGGCCGGCTCCGGCAGCAGATTGGCCTTGGTCTTGAAGCCGCCGCCATAGACCGCGTCGCCCAGCAGCGGATGGCCGATATGGGCCATGTGTACGCGGATCTGGTGCGTGCGGCCGGTTTCGAGATGGCAATCGACCAGCGAGGCGAGGGCGATTGCATCCGCCCCTTCGTGGAAGCGCTCCAGCACTTCGTAATGCGTGATGGCTTCGTCGGCATCCTGGGAGGTGGGACGCTTGACCGCGCGGCGCGTGCGGTCAACGCTCGAGCGCCCCAGGGGGGCGTCGATGGTGCCGATGAGCTGGCGCGGACGACCCCAGACGATGGCCTGATAGGCGCGCTCCAGCGATGTCGTTCGGCCGTGGTCGGCAAACTGCAGCGACAGATGGCGGTGGGCGACATCGTTCTTGGCAACGACCATGACGCCGGTCGTGTCCTTGTCCAGCCGGTGGACGATACCCGGCCGGCGCACGCCGCCAATGCCGGAAAGGCTATCGCCACAATGATGGATCAGCGCGTTGACCAGCGTGCCCGTCCAGTTGCCCGCTGCGGGATGAACGACAAGCCCGGCCGGCTTTGAGATGACGATGATGTCCTCATCCTCGTAAAGCACGTCGAGCGGGATATCTTCGCCCAGTGGCGTCGGGTCCTCGGGCTCAGGCAGGGTGATCTCGTAGGTGTCGCCGGGGCGCACCTTGCGCTTGGCATCGGTCACTGCCTCGCCATTGAGCAATACGGCACCTTCCTTGAGCATCGCCTGGACGCGATTGCGGGAAAATTCCTTGCCGAACTGGGCCGTCAGCCACGCATCGAGCCGTCCTTCGGCGTTTTCATCGGCGGTTAGGACTTTTCTATTGTCCGCGGCTTCTTTAAAGGGGTCGCTCAAACGTATTTCTCCGGCGCTCAAGGGCGCTCTCAATCAGTAAGGACGCATCGATGACGAATCTCGAGCCAGAAGATCAAGAGGAAAAGCCCCTCGATCCGGCCCTGGAGAAAGTCCGACGCAAGATGATCCGCCTGCAGATCGTTTCCGCGGCTGTCATGGTGGTGAGCCTTATGGCTGTCTTCGGCGCCGTTGTCTACAAGACGATGAAGCAACCGGCAAAGCCGGCGAGCCAGACGAGCGCCAATATTCCTTCGGATGCTCCGGCTGCCGTTCAGGCACTGTTGCCGGCCGGCTTCACCGTCCAGTCGACTGCGCTATCGGGAAATCAGGTGCTGTTTTACGGTACGCTCGCCAGCGGCCAGAGGCAGGCCATCATCTTCGATTATGCCATTGGCCGCATCGTGACGACCATATCCCTGTCGAACTGACGGCATCATGATGACGAGCGACCGGCTCATCGAGATCACGCATCCCGACGATCCCCGTATCGCCGAGTTCCGGGATATTCGTGAGCGCGATCTGACCGGCCGAGAGAGCCGTTTCATTGCCGAGGGGACGGTCGTGCTGCGACTTCTTGCCGGAGCGCATGCGGCGCAGGGAGAATTCGTCGCGGAGAAAGTGCTGCTGCTCAGGAACCGCGTTTCAGGGCTCAGCGACATCATCGATGCGTTTCCGGCAGATGTTCCAGTCTATGTCGCGACCTCGGAGGTGCTCGATGGCATCGTCGGGTTTCATCTGCATCGCGGCGTTCTGGCGCTTGGTCGCCGCAGGAGCGAGATCGAACTTGGCGCTTTTCTCGACCGCTTGCCGCAGCAGGCGCTTGTGCTTGCCGGCTGTGGCATCTCCAACCACGATAATATGGGTTCCATGTTCCGCAATGCGGCGGCCTTCGGGGCCGATGCGGTACTGCTCGACGAGACGTGCTGCGACCCGCTCTATCGCAAGGCGCTGCGTGTCTCGGTCGGTTCGATCCTGACCTTGCCTTATTGCCGGCAGTCGAGCGACCTCGACCTGCTGGCCGCAATGGCCGATCGCGGCTTTGCGATCTGGAGCCTGTCTCCGCAAGGCGAGGTGGATATTCGCGATGTGCCGGCCCGCGAGCGCATGGCGCTTGTCGTCGGCACGGAGGGGGAGGGGTTGCCCCAGAGCATCCTGTCCGCCTTCGGCAGCGTGCGTATTCCGCAAGCTCCCGGTCTGGACAGCCTGAACGTTGCGACCGCCAGCGGCATTGCACTTTTCGAGATGGCGGCGCGGATCAAGCGGATCTAAGCGTAACGCCTCGTGCCCGTCAGGATATTTCCGCCCACTACGGATGCTTTGGCAACAGGGCTGCCACCCTGTCGGCAAGGCTGACGCGCGAGCCAGCTTCGGCAGGGCCTCTATCCTTGGAAAGAAGGTCGATGATGGGCGAAGTGTCGCCTTCCTTGAGGGCCGTCAACGCCACCATGTTGGCGGCAATCGTCGCAATTTCCTCGCGTATGGCTTCTTCATGTGCCGGCGAACGTGCCTTCACCAGTCGGTCCGAAAGGGCGGCGGCCCGATTGCGAGCCTCTTCCGTCATTTGGGCGATATCGTCTTCCACTGTTCGTTCCGGTTCGGCCGAGTTCGTTTGATTGTCGGCCGTATCCTTGATGGCCGATATAGCGGACAATTTAGGCGTTTTTGCCGACTTTCTGGGTGGGGTGATGCCAGCGCTACGCAGGAGCTTGTTGGCTTCTCTCGATTCCTTGACGGTTGCTTCGAGGCGTTCCTTCAAGCGCGCCATGTCCTGGGCGTGCCGCGCGATCGCGGTTTCCTTGTCGGCGTTGCCGGCGATTTCGCGATTCAACCGCTCTTCCAGCCGTTTGTTCTTGTCGCTCTCCTGATGCAGCGCCTGCTCGGCCTCCGCCGCACGCAGGCTCGCCGTGCTCAGATCCTGGCGCAGCGTCTCGCGCTCATCCCGCAAGCCATTGATGCGCAGCTTCAGGCTTTCGATCTCAGTTTCGCGCGTTGCGAGGTCGATTTTCAGATTATCGGCGTCGGCGGCCATCTTGGTCATGCGCTTACGCAGGCCGTCGATATCGGCTTCCTTCTCGGCACTTGCCTGTTCGGCTGCGTGAATGCCCGACTTCAGCTGACTTATGTAGCTCTCCTCGCGGCGCAAGCGCGAGCGCAGCTCACCCGCTTCCACTTCCAGGTCGTCGATGCGCGTCTGCAGCTCGGTATTGCCGCTGACGAGTCGGCTGGCTTCCTGCTGCAGCTTGCCGTTATGGATCCGCAGCGCGACAGTTTTGTCTCGCTCCTGCGTCAGAGCCTGCTCGGTTCTGGCGTTTTCGGCGGCAAAGAGTGCGCGGGCCATATCCTTCTGCGCCCGCACTTCCTGAGGGCTCAGCGGCATGGTCGCCTTCAGGCGTTTTTCGGTGAACCAAACGATGCGGCGATGGATTGCCGGCGCAATGAGAAAGACCAGAAGCGCGGCCGTCAGAAAGCCCAATCCGAACAAAAGAGCAAATTGAATCACGACGCGGCCAGTATCCTGGGGTTATTTTCGATCTCGATGAAATGAATAATCATGGGCAGGCTACATGGGCAAGCGTTTAAATCAGATATGGTTTATCGCTGCGGGCCGGATTTACTGAAAGAAAAGGCCCGCAAACTGAGCGGGCCAAAGCTGCGGCTGCCTGGGAGCGGGTATTATACGGCTTAGAAGGGATTCCAGGTCGGATTGGGCGTAACCTTGAGGTAGCCCATGTTGATGCCGAGGCGTGCACCAAGGCCGGTGCGGATAGGAACAAGCACAACATTGTTGTTCTTGAGTACCGTCATGCCGAAGCCGGCCACCACGAAGGCCTGGCCGCTGACGCCGCCAAAGCGGGTGTAGACGCTGTCGATGCTCGGCAGATCGTAGACCAGCATCATCACGCGCGTGCCCTGGCCGCCATAGTCGAAACCGAGCGACGGACCCTGCCAGTAGAGCGAATGCTCGCCGGCGTTTTTTGTGTTCAATTGTCCTTCGCCATAGGTCAGGCCTGCAAGGAATGCGCCGGAGCCTTCCTCGCCGAGAATGTAGCCGTTCGGCAGGCCGTATTGCTGGAAAGCCCGTTCGATGACCTTGGCGAGACCGCCGCTGGTGGAGCCGAAGAAGGAATGGCCGGCATCGACGATTTCCTGGGCTGAATAGCGATTGTTGGGCGCGGCGGCGGCCTGACGGACCGGGAATGTGAAACTCACGAATGCGGCAATGGCCAGGATCAGGCCTAGGCCGAGCGTCCTGGTGCCGGGGCTTGGCATTCTCTTCAGGAATTCATAGCGCATCAAAGTCATCCGTTCATCATGGTCGGTGCGAAAGGGGGCAGATGTGGGACACATTCGTCTGACTGCGCCACATGTCGTTCGCCTCCTCCTTCAGACCGTTACGCCCTTCCATCGCAGGACGATTCGCGTGCGAAAAGGTCTGATGGTGATGAATGCATTTTGCGTCTATGGTCTTAACAATCGGTTTACCAAATATGGTGTCATTATGGCGTTCGGTACAGCGCCTGTGACAACCCTCGGGCAACCTTGCTATGGCAACGTGCAATCTACTGTGTTTCGCCTTGTCAGCATTCAGGAGACAATGAATGTCGAAGAATCCAAACCTCACTCTGACCGGACCGGATCTGGCCGCGCTGCTGTGCAGCCGCGTCTGCCATGATGTGATCTCGCCGGTCGGGGCGATCAACAATGGCCTGGAGCTGCTCGACGAGGGCGGTGCCGACGCCGATGCGATGGATCTGATCCGCACCAGCGCGCTCAATGCCTCGGTTCGCCTTAAGTTCGCCCGTCTCGCTTTCGGTGCCTCCGGCTCGGTCGGTGCGTCGATCGATACCGGCGAAGCAGAGCGTGCGGCGAAGGATTTCGCCGCCGCGGAGAAGAAGACCGAAGTCAGCTGGGTCGGCCCGCGTGCGATCATCGCGAAAAACCGCGTCAAGCTGCTGCTCAATCTCTTCCTCGTTGCCTATGGCGCGATCCCGCGCGGCGGCAATATCGAGGTGACGCTGGAAAATCCCGAGTTGGATGCCAAGTTCACCATCACCGCCAAGGGGCGGTTGATGCGTGTACCGCCGAAATTCGCCGAAATCTGCTCCGGAGCTCTGGAAGAGGCAGTCGATGCCCACTCCATCCAGCCTTACTACACGGTGCTTCTGGCGGATGAGAGCGGTATGGAACTCTCCTACAACGCGACCCCGGAAGTGTTGACCTTTATCGCTCAGATACCGACCGAGTAGACGGATCGGTGCGTCTGTATTTTTCGGCCCGCATCCAGATCCTGGTTGCGGGCTTATTATTTCGTGCAATGCCCTTGACGTAAAATCTTATGGTTGTCCGCGCAATTGATAATGTAGTGGTAACGAATCCTTAGCATGCTGGTCCTATCGTTCCAATTTGATGTCGCCGTTCAACGACGGCTGATGGTGCCAGGGAGTTCTAGATGCAGCGGTTCATGATAACGGACGCTTCGGATGTCGTGCGCAAGGTCGGCAAACGAATCCTGTCCGAGCTGGATTTCCTCGTGAGCGAAGCAGGCGATGCCCAGGAAGCGCTGATGCGCTGCCAGGCCGAGATTCCGGACTATCTGATCGTTGACGCCGGTATGGAGGGCGCGCTTGAGCTCATCTCCAACATTCGTGCCATGCCGAACGGCAAGGACGTTAAGATCTACTACTGCGTCATCGAAGCGGATCTGCGCAAGCTGATGGCCGGGAAGCGGGCAGGCGCCACGGATTTCCTGCTGAAGCCCTTCGATCGCAAGATCCTGACGGCCATATTCGGCAATCGCGCCGTCGCTGCCTGAACTTAGAAAACACCGTTGCAGGTATGACAGCCGTCCTTTGGGGCGGCTTTTATTTTGCCTGCAGTCAGCGCCAATAGAAAATCCCGCCCACGGGGCGGGATTCCAAAGCATGGCGGTATTTGACGGGGAGGCGGCTTTAGGCGCTTTCTGCGAAATCGTTGCTGTCAGGCTCGCGCAGCACGTAGCCGCGGCCCCAGACGGTTTCGATGTAGTTGGCGCCGCCGGCTGCATTGGCAAGCTTCTTGCGCAGCTTGCAGATGAAGACGTCGATGATTTTCAGTTCGGGCTCGTCCATGCCACCGTAGAGATGGTTAAGGAACATTTCCTTGGTGAGCGTCGTGCCCTTGCGCAGCGAGAGCAGCTCGAGCATCTGGTATTCTTTGCCGGTCAGATGAACGCGCTGGCCGCCGACTTCGACGGTCTTGGCGTCGAGGTTGACGATGAGCTCGCCGGTCATGATCACCGACTGGGCATGGCCCTTGGAACGGCGGACGATGGCGTGAATACGGGCAACCAGCTCGTCCTTGTGGAAAGGCTTGGTCATGTAGTCGTCGGCGCCGAAGCCGAGGCCGCGAACCTTGTCCTCGATGCCAGCCATGCCGGAGAGGATGAGGATCGGTGTCTTGACTTTCGAAAGGCGCAGCGTGCGCAGCACTTCGTAGCCCGACATATCCGGAAGGTTGAGATCCAGAAGAATGATATCGTAGTCGTAGAGCTTTCCGAGATCGACGCCTTCTTCACCGAGATCGGTGGTATAGACGTTGAAACTTTCGGATTTGAGCATCAGTTCGATGCTCTGCGCTGTCGCGCTGTCGTCTTCAATTAATAGAACCCGCATAATTGTCCCCTTTACCGCCGCCGAAAGGTCGTCAGCCCCCTTACGCGATACCGATCAAATCACTGCTTGATTTGGAAGCTGCCATGCAATGGTTAACAAATTCTGATTCACTCTGGCAAGTCGTATCGAATTTATTAAATAATTTTTCCATTGCACTGTTTTCCAACGACAATCAGTAAAATCGACTCCTAAAGTATCGCGTTAAGAACCCACGCCAAGTGATTCATCCGACTCATCAATGCCAACATGTCGAATTCCGACCGAAACATTTACCGAGCCTTAAATCATTGCGCCTATCATTAACGATGCCCGTAAACGAAAGGTTACCAGCGGTAGGCATTTATTAATATCGCTGGAAATTTTTTTAACCAAGCCGTCTCAAAGCGGCTCGGCGGGTGAGAATATCGAGAGCCGGGGTCTCGCATCACGGGAGTAATGCGTATGAAGTCACGTGAGAGCCTAGTTCGCCTGAAAGAGTTTCAGGTGAACGAAAAACGCCGTCAGCTGCAGCAGTTGCAGATGATGATGGCGGAATTTGACCGTATGACAAAGGATCTGGAAAGCCAGATCGTGCTGGAAGAGAAAAAGTCCGGCATTGCCGACCCGAACCACTTTGCGTACCCGACCTTTGCCAAGGCCGCCCGTCAGCGTGCGGACAACTTGCAGGTGTCGATCAGGGAACTCCAGGTTCAGGAAGAGGCATTGGAACACTTGCTTGAAGACATGCAGGCCGAGTATGCCAAGGCTGCAGCGCTCGAAGAGCGCGACGGTTCGGGGCCGGCAAGGGCACGCGCCTGAGGTCGCAAGCCCGTCGTCCTCTTTCGATCCAGGCATCATTCCATTCCGACACGGGGCCTATCTTGGAATGTGCGGGATCTGATCGAAGCGGCACAAAAGCCGCGCATGACCGGCCTTGAAGAGGCCGGCCATGCGGGGCTTTTTGTATTTGCAGACCTGTTTTGATGCACGGGGCGCAATGCCCGGTGCATCATCGTGGGTCCTGTTAATGCAATTGCGGGGTTCGTTTAGAGATTAACGACGTCGCGCCAATCGTCGTGGCGCTGAGCCTGTCCCTTGAAAAACGGGCAGAGCGGAATGATTTTCCAGCCACCGCGGCGTGCTTCTTCGACGGCGTGGAGGGCAAGCGCCTGGCCGACCCCCTTTCCACGCAGGGCATCCGGCACACCCGTATGATCGACGATGATCAGCTTGGCAGAGGTGCGGGAAAAGGTCATTTCCGCCTCGTGGCCGTCGACGGTCGCGACATAACGGCCGCCCGATGCGTTGTTTTCGTTGCGGATATCCATGACTTTCTCCCTTGTCGTCTCCAGGGCATTTCCAGGAAAATTGCGTGGTGGTTTCCCGCCTGGAATGCGCAGAACTATAAGACCGAGCGGTTTCGCGATTCACAAGGCAGCGGAAATGCTCTGTTGTCTCAAGGATTGCATGAGCTCCGTCATCTGCCAACCATCGAGATTGTAAACGGATTGTCTCCGAGCTGAAGGAGGAAGCGCTCTTGTGTCGGGGGAGGCCTTGTTCATGAGATGTGGCCGCCTTAGGTCAAGCTAATCAACAATTCGGGCCTCTGTTCCGTTGGGAAGAGGCCCGAAAGAAAGATCAGAAAGGTGGTGCTGTCGCTGCTGTCAGTGGCGATACTGTTGTATGCGCGTCGTCCGAAGGCCGGCAAGGCCATGGGTATTGATGGACGACTGCCAGGAGAGGAACTCTTCGACGGTCAACGTATATCGTTCGCAGGCTTCTTCCAAGCTGAGCAGACCACCACGCACGGCGGCGACAACCTCTGCCTTGCGACGAATGACCCAGCGGCGCGTATTCGGCGGCGGAAGGTCGGCTATCGTCAGCGGGCTGCCATCGGGGCCGATGACATACTTCACTCGGGGACGTATCATTTCGGTCATTGGACTCTCTACACACACTCAAGACCACGAGAGGCACTCTATCTTGCCACATTTAAAAATTGCCTAAGCACGTAGTAAGACTTTGCTAAGAATTTTAAGGAATGTGGCCGGTGGGTGATTTGCCGATAACCGGACGCGCGGAGAAGCCGCTAATTCCCTGTTATTTCGGGAGAAACAGGCTTTTCTCTATTATTTTTTGTCAGTGAAAACTTACGCTTTTGAGCAAGAAAATGCCGCCGCCGTGCTGCTGCCGGTTGCACAAAAGATGCGGTTTCTTTCGAAGAAAATGATCTTATGCGTGTACGGCGTTCTTCTTTCCGCCCCAGCAAATGAAGTGCGGGTTTGCAAAGTCGCTATCGGCAAGCTGGTCGATCTTGCCGTAGGCGAGAGGATCGCCGTCTGCCGTCAGCGTGACGCCGCCGGCCGCGCGCAGCACGGCGTCGCCGGCCGCCGTGTCCCACTCCATCGTGCGGGCAAACCGCGGATAGACATCGGCCTTGCCCTCGGCGAGCAGACAGAATTTCAGCGAGGAGCCGATCGAGGTGCAGGCGGAAACGTCGTTATGCGTCAGAAAGCTCTCTGTTATCGAATTGCTGTTGCAACGGCTGGCAAGTGCCATCAGCTTGTCCGGCCGTTCGCGCACCGCGATGGTCAGGCGATCGGTGATGGCAAAATGTTCATCGACGATCAGTTTGCGGGCTTTCCCCGGTTCGCCTGTGAAAGCTATGCCAAGGGCAGGGGCATAGACGATGCCGGCGACAGGTGTGCCGTTCATGATATAGGCGATATTGACGGTGAATTCGTCGCGATGTTCGATGAATTCACGCGTGCCATCAAGCGGGTCGACCAGAAAGAAGGAACGTCCGCGAATATCCGGGATCCTGCCGGCTGAAACCGATTCCTCGGCTATTGCCGGAATACTGGGAAAGTCGCGCGCCAGATGCTCGAGAATAATGTGCTCTGCGCGCTCGTCCGCGATGGTGACAGGGCTCATGTCCTGCTTGAGAGCAACAGCATAGCCCGCGCGATAGACCTCCAATATGGCCTTTCCCGCTTCGAGTGCTGCTGTTTCGAATGTTGCAAGCATCTGCCTGTTCGTCTTCCGCGCTCTGTCTTTGCGCTGCAAGTGTCCGGACCTTATAGATAGGAAGTCGCAAACACGGAGTTTAGAGCTGATATAATCCGGCTCCGTATGGCTTAGCGCCCGGGCGGCCCTTTCGCAACAAGGCTCTGCATCCCAGCGTTGCCAGCACGCCCCTCGATCAGTGAGCGTGTCGTTTGAGTGACAATCGCTCATTGCGCGTGCGCAATCTGCATAGAAGATGTTCTGTTTGCGAAGCTTTTTCGCTTTTTCGGGACTTGTCGTTTTTATTGCATGTGCGAATGTGCGGCCGGGGTAGCATCGGGATGAATGCATGCGATATTCGGCATATCAGCTTCTAAAACAGGCGTTTTCGGGCAATCGTCACTGGCAGCCGGTATGGCGGACGCCGGAGCCCAAGCCGCATTATGATGTCATCATCGTCGGTGGCGGCGGACATGGACTGGCTACGGCATATTATCTCGCCAAGGAATTCGGCATCACGAATGTTGCGGTGCTGGAAAAGAGCTATATCGGCTCCGGCAATGTCGGCCGCAACACGACGATCATCCGCTCCAATTATCTGCTGCCCGGCAACGAGCCTTTCTACGAATTCTCGATGAAGCTCTGGGAAGGACTGGAGCAGGATTTCAATTATAATGCCATGGTCTCCCAGCGCGGCGTCCTCAACCTGTTCCATTCCGATGGCCAGCGTGATGCCTATGCCCGGCGCGGCAATGCCATGCGCATGCACGGCGTCGATGCGGAGTTGCTCAATCGCGAGCAGGTTCGCCGGATGATGCCCTATCTGAATTTCGACCACGCGCGCTTTCCGATCCTCGGCGGCCTCTTGCAGCGGCGCGGCGGCACAGCGCGGCACGATGCCGTCGCCTGGGGCTATGCACGCGGCGCCGACAGCCGGGGCGCCGATCTCATCCAGCAATGTGAAGTGATCGGCATCCGTCGTGAAAACGGCATCGTCACCGGCGTTGAGACCAATCGCGGCTTCATCGGCTGCAACAAGCTGGCGCTTGCGGCCGCCGGCCACACGTCGATCCTCGGCAATATGGCCGATCTGGAACTGCCGATCGAAACCCATGTGCTTCAGGCCTTCGTTTCCGAAGGGCTGAAGCCTGTCATCGACAATGTCATCACCTACGGCGCGGGACACTTCTATATATCGCAGTCCGACAAGGGCGGTTTGGTCTTCGGCGCCGATATTGACTACTACAGCTCCTATGCCCAGCGCGGCAATCTCGCCACCGTCGAGCACACGATGGAGGAGGGGGTGGCGCTCATCCCCGGCCTGTCGCGCGTCCGCGTGCTGCGCACCTGGGGCGGCGTCATGGACATGAGCATGGATGGCTCGCCGATCATCGACCGTACCCCCATCGAGAATCTCTATCTG
Source organism: Martinezella lusitana (assembly GCF_014207095.1). Lineage (GTDB taxonomy): Bacteria > Pseudomonadota > Alphaproteobacteria > Rhizobiales > Rhizobiaceae > Rhizobium > Rhizobium lusitanum_B. Next base: position 415,556 of record NZ_JACHBG010000002.1, read on the forward strand.
AATTGCGGCTGGAACTATGGCGGCTTCAAAGCGACGCCGGCCTCGGGCTTCTGCTTCGCGCATCTGATCGCCAAGGGCGAGAGCCACGATGTCAGCCGCCTCCTGCGTCTTGACCGCTTCGAGCGCGGCTTCGCGATCGACGAAGGCGGCAAGGGTCCGCAGCCGAACCTGCATTGAGGGCACAATACCAATGGCAAGCTTGATCAACTGCCCGCATTGCGGCGTGCGACCCAAGGAAGAATTCTCCATTCGCGGCTCGGCGTCCGTCGCCCGCCCGGCGCCGACAGCGCCGGATGAAGACTGGAATCGCTATGTCTTCGTTCGTGACAATGAGCGCGGTCGGATCCAGGAGTACTGGCATCATAGCGCGGGATGTCGCCGCTGGCTCGTCGTCGAGCGCAGCAATGTCACCCACGAGGTCTTTTCCGTTACCGATGCCGAGGACAAGGCGAAGGAGGCGGCGCGATGACGGCTTATCGTCTCTCGACCGGCGGTCTCGTCAATCGCAGCCGCCCGCTGTCCTTGAAATTCGACGGTAAGGAGATGAGGGGGCTGGAAGGCGACACGCTCGCTGCTGCTCTTCTCGCCAATGACCAGCTGCTTGTCGGCCGCAGCTTCAAGTACCACCGACCACGCGGTATTCTGACGGCAGGATCGGCCGAGCCGAATGCACTCGTCACCATTGGCAAGGAAGGCCGCACCGAGCCGAACACGCGCGCCACCGTCGCCGAGCTTTATCAGGGCATGACGGCGGTGAGCCAGAACCGCTGGCCATCGCTGAAATACGATCTGGGCTCGGTTAACGGCCTGCTTTCGCCCTTCCTCGGTGCGGGCTTCTACTACAAGACCTTCATGTGGCCCGCCGCCTTCTGGGAGAAGGTCTACGAACCACTGATCCGGCGTGCTGCCGGCCTTGGCAAGGCTGTCATGCAGGCCGATCCGGACCGCTATGAAAAGGCCTGGGCGCATTGTGACCTGCTCGTCATAGGTTCTGGGCCTGCGGGTTTGATGGCGGCCCTGACGGCAGCTCGTGCGGGTCTGCGTGTCGTACTGGCGGATGAAGGCTTTCGTCTGGGCGGTTCGCTGCTGTCGGAAAGGCTGACAATCGCCGGCACGTCCGCCGATGCCTTCGTGCAGACGGTGCTGGACGAACTGCAGAGCTTCGAGAATGTGACGCTGATGCCGCGCACGACCGTGTTCGGCTGGTATGACGGCAACGTCTTCGGCGCGGTCGAAAAGGTGCAGAAGCATGTGGCGATGCCATCGCCGGATTTGCCCGTCGAGCGTCTCTGGCGCATCGCAGCCAAGCGCGCCATCCTCGCTTCCGGCGCTGAGGAGCGGCCGCTGGTGTTCGGCGGCAACGATCGTCCAGGCGTCATGATGGCCAGCGCTATGCGCAGCTATCTCAATCGCTATGGCGTTGTTGCCGGCCAGAAGGTGGCGGTCTTCACCAATGGCGGCTCCGGCTACCGCACGGCTGCCGATCTTGCGGCGGCTGGCGTTGAGATCGCGGCCATCCTCGATACCCGTGCTGCATCCGCCGATGCGACGCCTCAGGGCGTTCGCGTGGTTCATGCGGCAAGCATCCATGCGACCAAAGGCAAGTACCGTATCAGCGGCGTCATCGCCGATCGCGGTGGCCTCGATGAGTTGATTGCTTGCGACGCGCTTGCCATGTCGGGTGGCTGGTCTCCGATCATCCATCTTGCCTGCCAGCGTGGCGCCAAGCCGGTCTGGTCGGATGAAAAGCAGGCCTTCATGGCGCCGCTCGTGGGCGGCGAGCTGGAGATCGCCGGCTCGGCCGCGGGGATTGAGAGCGTTTCCGGTTGTCTTGCCGATGGTGTGGAAAAGGCTCGGCTGGTCGTCGAAAGTCTCGGTCGTACGGCTCATGCGGCAGACTTGCTCGAAGTCGAGGGCGAATATGATCCCTCCTTCGCGGCGATCTGGCATGTGCCGGGCGCGAAGGACAAGGCATTCGTCGACTTCCAGAACGATGTACATGCCAAGGATCTGGGCCTCGCTCTGCGCGAAGGCTTCGGTCATGTGGAGCATGCCAAGCGCTATACGACGAGCGGCATGGCGACGGACCAGGGCAAGCTCGGCAACGTCAATGCCGCCGGTATCATTGCCGGCATGCGTGGCGTCAGCCCCGCCGCCGTCGGCACGACGACGTTTCGGCCGTTCTACACGCCTGTTTCCTTCGGGGCATTGGCCGGTACGGCACGAGACAAGCACGCGCAGCCGGTCAGGGAATCGCCGCTGCATGGTTGGGCGAAGAAGAATGGCGCGAGCTTCGTCGAAGCCGGCCTCTGGTATCGTTCCTCCTGGTTTGCCCGGCCGGGTGAGAAGGGCTGGCGCGACAGCGTCGACCGCGAAGTGCTGAATGTGCGCAACAGTGTCGGTCTTTGCGACGTGTCGACGCTCGGCAAGATCGAGGTCTTCGGCAAGGATGCGGCGGAGTTTCTCAATCGCCTCTATTCCAATGCGTTCCTGAAGCTGCCGGTCGGCAAGGCGCGCTATGGATTGATGCTGCGTGAGGACGGCATGGTCTTCGACGACGGCACGACGAGCCGGCTAACGCCGGATCACTTTTTCCTGACGACCACGACGGCAATGGCCGGCGAGGTGATGACGCATATGGAATTCTCGGCGCAGACGCTCTGGCCGCAGCTCGACGTCCGCTTCGTTTCCTCTTCCGATCAATGGGCGCAGATGGCGATTGCCGGGCCGAAGGCGCGGCTGGTGCTGGAGCAGATCGTCGAGGACGATATATCCGATGCGTTCTTCCCATTTCTCGCAGCCGCCGAAGTCATGCTGAAGGGCGGCCTGAAGGCACGGTTGTTCCGCATCTCCTTCTCGGGTGAGCTTGCTTACGAACTTGCCGTTCCGGCCGGCTACGGCGAGGCCGTCGCGGATGCGATCATGGAAGCCGGCAAGTCTCACGGCATCTGCGCATATGGGGTCGAAGCCCTCAACGTGCTGCGCATCGAGAAAGGCCATGTTACCCACAACGAGCTGGATGGTCGGACAACTCCCGACGATGTCGGCCTTGGAAAAATGATGTCGGCCCAGAAGCCGGATTTCATCGGCAAAAGATTATCGACGCGTTTCGGTCTGACTGCGGCCGATCGCGGGCAGCTCGTGGGACTGAAACCGCTCGACACGACGAAGGAGATCCAAGCCGGCGCGCATCTTCTGAGGGAAGGTGCAAGGCCGTCGACAGTGAACGATCAGGGGCATGTGTCCTCAGCCTGCTTCTCGCCGGTTCTTGGTCATTCCATCGCATTGGCCTTCCTGAAATCGGGCCGCGAACGGATCGGCGAACATGTGGTCGTCTGGGATGGGCTACGCGGCGAAGAGGTGCCGGCGGAGGTCTGCAATCCGGTCTTCGTCGATCCTGATAACAAGAAACTCTTCGGGTGAGGGATCGATGAGCGTCGCGTTTCAAAACAGACATGTGCTGGAAGATCATATTTCCGGCTTCGAGGCTGCCGCCAATCCGAATCATCTCGCCGTCGTTCGCAGGCCCGCCATCTTCTCCGTGCTCGCAAAGGCCGGCGATGAAGACTGGGTTCTGGCCGGGCTGAAGGTGATCGACGATGTTTCCGTCCGCAACGCAGGACCGAGGGAGTGGCTTGTGGTCTCCGACACGCTCGGCTCTGAAAGTGTGGCGCGCGATCTCTTCGGGCTCGATCCCGCCAAGGTCTCGTTTTTCGAGCAGAGCGATGGTCGCGTGCTGCTTCGCATCTCCGGTCCCAACGTCCGTCGCATTCTCGCCAAATGCGTGGCTGTAGACCTGCATCCGCAAGTCTTTGCCGAAGGACAGTCTGCCAACATGCTGTGCTGTCATGTCAGCGCCAATGTCGCCCGCACGGGTGCCGATCGCTTCGAAATCATCGTGCCGCGCTCCTATGCCGGTAGCGTTTTTGAAGAGATTATGGAGATGGGGCGGGAATTCGCCCTGACAGCCGCCTTCGTCGACTGAAAAGCGTGATATTGCCGGACCGGGGAGGTCTTGCCGATCGGTTTGGGTCTCCGCACGATAATGGCGCGATCCGAACAATTGCCATGGCGCAAACAGACATATCCGTTTCGCAGTTCGGGCTATTTGGCTTGTCGGATAGTCTCTAGGTTTCCTCTCAAATGCGGTCGGTCGCGCGGGAAGACACCCGGCGGCTTCGTGCCGAAAACAGGGGATTCCTAGATGAAAAGCCATGCCAAGGTCGTCGTCATCGGTGGCGGTGTCGTCGGATGTTCGGTGCTCTATCACCTGACGAAATTCGGCTGGACGGATGTGGTGCTGCTCGAGCGCTCCGAGTTGACATCCGGGTCGACCTGGCATGCCGCGGGCGGCATGCACACGATCAATGGCGATCCGAACGTTGCCAAGCTGCAGAAGTACACGGTCGAGCTCTATAAGGAGATCGAGGAATATTCCGGTCAGGACATCGGCCTGCACCTGACCTCCGGCCTGATGCTGGCGGCGACGCCGCAGCGCTTCGACTGGCTGAAGTCCATCCTCGCCAAGGGCCGTTATAATGGCCTGGAGGCGACGTTGCTGACGCCGAAGGAAGCGCATGAGATGATGCCGCTTCTCGACCCAGATCAATTCGTGGGCGCTCTCTATGACCCGGTCGAGGGCCATCTCGACCCCTATGGCACGACGCATGCCTATGCCCGCTCGGCCAAGAAGAACGGTGCCGAGATCTATCTGCATACCAAAGTCGAGGAGCTGGTGCAGCGTGAGGATGGCTCCTGGCGCGTCATCACCAACCAGGGTGAGATCATCGCCGAGCATGTCGTCAACGCCGCTGGCCTATGGGCGCGCGAAGTCGGCCGCATGGTCGGGCTCGAGCTGCCCGTGCTCGCCATGGAGCACATGTATCTCATCACTGAGGACATGCCCGAGGTCATCGACTTCAACAAGACGACGGGCAGGGAGCTGATGCACTGCGTCGATTTCGACGGCGAGATCTATCTGCGCCAGGAACGCCAGGGCATGCTGATGGGCACTTATGAGAAGGCCTGTCGCCCATGGTCGCCGGTGACGACGCCCTGGGATTTCGGTCACGAGCTTCTGGCTGAAGATATCGAGCGCATCACGCCGGAACTGGAAGTCGGTTTCCGTCACTTCCCGGCCTTCAACAATGCCGGCATTAAGAAGATCATCAACGGCCCTTTCACCTTCTCTCCGGATGGCAATCCGCTGGTCGGCCCCGTGCGCGGGCTTCGTAACTATTGGTCAGCCTGCGCCGTCATGGCCGGCTTCAGCCAGGGTGGCGGCGTCGGCCTCGCGCTCGCAAACTGGATGATCTACGGCGATCCGGGCTTCGACGTCTTTGCGATGGACGTCTCCCGCTATGGTGACTATGCGACGCTCGCCTATACGAATGCCAAGGTGCGCGAGAATTATGCCCGCCGCTTCTCCATCCGCTATCCGAACGAAGAGCTGCCGGCGGCCCGTCCGCTGCTGACCACGCCGATCTACGATAGACTGAAGGAAGCCGGCGGCGTCTTCGGCGCCTACTACGGCCTTGAGCAGGCGCTGTGGTTCGCTCCGAAGGGCGAGGTCGATCAGTTTTCCTGGCGCCGTTCCAACGATTTCGACGTCGTCGGCGCGGAAGCCAAGGCAGTGCGCGAGAGCGTTGGCCTGATGGAGACCTCGGGCTTTGCCAAATATTCGGTCAAGGGACCTGGGGCAGAGGCCTTCCTCGACAGGTTGCTCACCTGCCGCATTCCGGCCGTGGGCCGCATGACGCTCGCGCCGATGCTCAAGCATGACGGCAAGCTCATCGGCGATTTCACGCTGGCAAAGCTCGGCGAGGGAGATTTTCTTCTCATCGGCTCCGGCATTGCCGAAGCCTACCATATGCGTTGGTTCGAAAGCCTATTGCCGAAGGACGGCTCGGTCGAACTCCAGGCTCTTGGCCTGTCGCTTCTCGGCCTCTCGATCGCCGGCCCGAATGCCCGCAAGCTAATGCAGAAGCTGACCCATCAGGATCTTTCGACCGCAGAATTCCCGTTTATGTCGATTCGCCGCATGGATCTCGGCATGGCTCCCGCTATCGTCGGGCGTGTCTCCTATACGGGTGATCTCGGCTACGAAATCTGGATGAAGCCGGAATATCAGCGCTATATTTACGACCTGCTGATGCAGGAAGGTGCCGAATTCGACATTCGACTTTTCGGTCTGCGAGCGCTGAATGCGCTGCGTCTCGATAAATCCTATGGCAGCTGGTCGCGCGAATACCGGCCGCTCTATGGGCCATTCGAGGCCGGCCTCAACCGATTCGTTGCGCTGACCAAAGACGCTGATTTCATAGGCAAGGCAGCTGCGGCCAAGGAAAAGGCCGAGGGCGGCACGCTGCGGCTGCGCACGTTTATCCTGAGTGCGCGGGATGCCGACGTTATCGGCGATGAGCCGATCTATCACAACGGTGCCGTGTGCGGTTGGGTGACGTCCGGCGGCTACGCCTATGCGTCCGGCCTCTCCGTGGCCGTCGGCTATGTGCCGAAGGAGATCGCCGATGAAACGCAGGGTTGGTCCATCGAGCTGCTTGGCGAGCTGCTGCCGGCAAGGCTGCAGGCCGAGCCATTGTTCGATGCCGATGGCGCACGCATGCGCGGGTGATGGCAAGGCATCACGGAGAAGGTGGCGGGTCCCTAACCAGGCCCGTCACTGATAATAGTTTTTCAGGATAAGCGCGCTGCCGCCCCGCTCTGACCAGTTTTGCGCCAAACGCTGCCGTTTTTGTGTCATTTTTGGTCGGATTCGCATCAGCGCACGGGGAATTGAAAAGAATTTGTCAGTTTCTCGCCTTTTTGGCTTCACATTTCTTTCGAAAGCGGTATGGAATCGACCCTATAGGGCCTCTCGAAGGAGCCTAAAAAAGTAAAATGAGATGTGGTCGTATAACGCCGCGTCCAGGGGAAATGACATATGGATTACTTTATCCAGCAGCTCTTAAACGGGCTGACTCTAGGGTCGATTTATGGCCTGATCGCCATCGGCTACACTATGGTTTACGGCATCATCGGCATGATCAATTTTGCCCATGGTGACGTCTTCATGCTTGGCGGCTTTGCCGCTCTTATCACCTACCTCGTGCTCATCTCACTTTTTGCCGGTCTGCCTGTCGCGGTCATGCTGCTGGTGATGCTCATCGTCGCCATGCTGATGACGAGCCTTTGGAATTGGGTGATCGAGCGTGTCGCCTATCGGCCGCTACGCGGGTCGTTCCGCCTCGCGCCGCTGATTACGGCAATCGGCATGTCGATCGTACTTTCGAATTTCATCCAGGTTTCTCAGGGCCCGCGCAACAAGCCGATCCCGACGCTGGTGGGCGATGTCTACAATTTCGGCGGCGTTTCGCTGTCGCTGAAGCAGATCATCATCTTCATCATCACGGTCGTGCTGCTGGCTGCCTTCTGGTATCTGGTCAACAAGACGGCGCTCGGCCGCGCTCAGCGCGCCACCGAGCAGGACCGCAAGATGGCGGCGCTGCTCGGCATCAATGTCGACCGGACCATTTCCGTCACCTTCATCATGGGCGCGGCGCTCGCTGCTGTCGCCGGCACGATGTATCTGATGTATTATGGCGTGGCCAACTTCTCGGACGGCTTCGTGCCGGGCGTCAAGGCCTTCACGGCAGCGGTTCTCGGCGGCATCGGATCGCTTCCGGGTGCTGTTCTCGGCGGCCTGATGATCGGCTTCATCGAGTCGTTCTGGTCCGGCAATTTCGCCATCGCGTACAAGGACGTCGCGACATATGGCATCCTGGCCTACGTGCTGATCTTCAAGCCGACGGGTATTCTCGGCCGGCCGGAAGTCGAAAAGGTATAACGCCATGGCAAATTCAAACTTCGTTGCAGGCAAGACCGCGCCCGGCCTTGTCCGGAAAGGGATTACGGACGCCCTCTGGACCGCGCTGATAGCCTTCGGCATGTTCGTCCTCTATATCGGTCTCAAGACCGATCAGAACATGGACAACAAGCTGGTCATCGTGCAGCGCTGGGGCGTACTGGCGATCATCGTTGCCATCGCCGCGGTTGGCCGCTTCATCATGACGGTGTCCGTTCAGCCATACCTGGCGGCGCGTAAGGCCGCCAAGGCCAAGGTGGCGCCGGTGGAAGGCGAACCCAGCTTTGCCTCCAAGCATTTCAACAAGATCGCCCTTCTGCTTCTGCTCATCTATCCGTTGGCGGCAGTCGCGATCTTCGGCCCGCAGGGCTCGCTGACCTACGTCGACAATTTCGGCATCCAGATTCTGATTTACGTGATGCTTGCCTGGGGCCTGAACATCGTCGTCGGTCTCGCCGGTCTGCTCGATCTGGGATACGTTGCCTTCTATGCGGTTGGCGCCTATTCCTACGCGCTCTTGTCGATGCATTTCGGCCTGTCCTTCTGGCTTCTCCTGCCACTCTCGGGCATGCTTGCCGCACTTTGGGGCATGATCCTGGGCTTTCCGGTGCTGCGCCTGCGCGGAGACTATCTGGCTATCGTCACGCTCGCCTTCGGCGAAATCATCCGTATCGTTATAACCAACTGGACGGATGTGACGCAGGGAAGCTTCGGCATTTCCAACATCACCAAGGCATCCTTGTTCGGCATCTATAGCTTTGACCTCAAGGATCCGCATAATTTCATCCGGTCCTTCGGCCTGCCTATGTCTTCGGCCTGGTACAAGATCTTCCTCTTCTACGTCATCCTGCTGCTCTGCATGCTGACGGCCTATGTAACGATCCGGCTGCGCCGTATGCCGATCGGACGGGCGTGGGAAGCGCTGCGTGAGGATGAGATCGCCTGCCGTTCGCTGGGCATCAACACGGTGACGACGAAGCTGACCGCTTTCGCCACAGGCGCCATGTTCGGCGGCTTCGCGGGGTCCTTCTTCGCGGCGCGTCAGGGCTTCGTTTCGCCGGAATCCTTCGTGTTCCTCGAGTCTGCGATCATCCTGGCGATCGTGGTCCTGGGCGGCATGGGGTCTTTGAAGGGTATCGCTATCGCGGCGATCGCCATGATCGGTGGCACCGAAGCGCTGCGCAACATGAGTTTCCTCAAGACCGGTCTGGTCTGGGGCGACACCACGATCATTCCCGGCTTCGGCCCCGATTTCACTCCCGAACTCTACCGCATGCTGATCTTCGGTCTTGCCATGGTCGTCGTGATGATCTTCAAACCACGCGGCTTCGTCGGCACGCGTGAGCCGACCGCCTTCCTCAAGGAGCGAAAAGCGATCTCCGGCAGCTTCACCAAGGAGGGCCACGGCTGATGAACGCTGTGACCACAACCCCCAACGACATCCTGCTGAAGGTCGAGCACCTGTCGATGAAGTTCGGCGGCCTGATGGCGATCAACGACTTCTCCTTCGAGGCGAAGCGCGGCGATATCACGGCGCTGATCGGCCCGAACGGCGCCGGCAAGACCACGGTGTTCAACTGCATCACCGGCTTCTACAAGCCGACGATGGGCATGCTGACCCTCCAGCAGAGAAGCGGCAAGGAATATCTCCTGGAGCGGCTTCCGGATTTCCGGATCACGCGCGAAGCCAAAGTGGCGCGCACGTTCCAGAATATCCGTCTGTTTTCGGGCCTTACCGTGCTTGAGAACCTGCTGGTGGCGCAGCACAACAAGCTGATGCGCGCCTCCGGCTATACGATCCTCGGTCTGCTCGGTATCGGGCCCTATCGCGCAGAGGCCAAGAACGCGATCGAACTGGCGCGCTTCTGGCTCGAAAAGGCCGATCTCGTCGATCGGGCCGACGATCCGGCCGGCGATCTTCCCTACGGCGCTCAGCGTCGCCTGGAGATTGCCCGCGCCATGTGCACGGGTCCTGAATTGCTTTGTCTGGATGAGCCGGCCGCCGGCCTCAATCCTCGCGAGTCCCTGGTGCTCAACGAGTTTCTGCGCAGCATCCGCAAGGATACCGGCACATCGATCCTGCTGATCGAGCACGACATGTCGGTGGTCATGGAAATCTCCGACCATGTCATCGTGCTCGAATATGGCCAGAAGATCGCAGACGGTACGCCGGACGAGGTCAAGCACGATCCGAGGGTGGTCGCCGCCTATCTGGGTGTCGAGGACGAGGAAGTGGAAGAGGTGATTGCCGAAGTCGAACACCTCCAGGAAGGTGGGAATTGATGACGGGGCAGCCACTTCTGAAAGTCGCGGGCGTCGAGACGTATTACGGCAATATCCGCGCGCTTTCCGGCGTCGATATCGAGGTCAACAGCGGTGAGATCGTCAGCCTGATCGGTGCCAACGGCGCGGGGAAATCGACGCTGATGATGACGATCTGCGGCAGCCCGCAGGCTCGCAGCGGGTCGGTGATCTTTGACGGTCAGGACATCACGCGCATGCCGACGCATGAAATTGCGCGGCTTCGTATCGCCCAGTCGCCGGAAGGGCGCCGCATCTTTCCGCGCATGACCGTCTACGAGAACCTGCAGATGGGGGCGAGCCTCGACAAGCTCAAATATTTTAACGAGGACGTCGAGAAGATCTTTACGCTGTTTCCACGGCTGAAGGAGCGCCAGTCGCAGCGCGGCGGCACGCTTTCGGGCGGCGAGCAGCAGATGCTGTCGATCGGCCGCGCACTCATGGCGCGCCCGAAACTGCTGTTGCTGGATGAGCCGTCGCTCGGTCTTGCGCCGCTGATCGTCAAGGGCATTTTCGAGGCCATCAAGGGCTTGAACCAGACCCAGGGGCTGACGGTGTTCCTTGTCGAGCAGAACGCTTTTGCGGCGCTGAAGCTATCCGACCGTGCCTATGTGATGGTCAACGGCCGGGTGACGATGAGCGGTTCGGGCAAGGAGTTGCTCGCCAATCCGGAAGTACGCGCTGCCTATCTCGAAGGCGGACATCATTGAATTTCGTTTCGCGGGGAATTTGACATGCAGGGACTTCTCTTCGACAGCGATAGCGGCGGCCGCATGGTCATCCGCGTGGTCATCGTCATTCTCGGGTTTTGGACCGCATGGCGCGCCGGTCGCGCTGTCGCGTCCAACTGGGAAAACTATCCGCTCGCCGTCATCTACTGCTTCCTAATCGGCCTTGGCCTGCAGTTCCTGCACCATGCGCTGTTCAACGGGCCGGTATTCGACCTCACCATCTACATCATCGATGTCGTTCTTCTGCTGCTCTTTGCGATTGCGGGATACCGGTATCGACGTACCGATCAGATGGTCAATAATTACTACTGGCTTTACGAAAAGACCTCCGCCTTTTCCTGGCGGAAGAAGAATTGACACTGCGCCGAAACTAGGCTCAGTTTTGATCAAGCATCCGTGTCATCCTGTCTCATAAATATAAGCAGCTTACGGCAGGATCATACTTCCAGAGTTCGGAATACAAGCGTTACCGGCGCGATGATTGGTGGGTATCGCGCAGGGCAAATCAAACGGAACCCGCTTTAAAATTGGGAGTAACAATATGAAGAAGTATCTTCTGTCGGCAGTGGCATTGTCGGCGATGATCGCATTCGGTGGCGTTGCGAAGGCCGATATCATCATCGGTGTCGGTGCTCCCCTCACGGGCCCTAATGCCGCCTTCGGCGCGCAGCTTCAGAAGGGTGCCGAACAGGCTGCCGCCGATATCAACGCGGCTGGCGGTATCAACGGGGAAAAGGTCAAGATCGAACTCGGCGACGACGTCTCCGACGCCAAGCAGGGCGTTTCGGTCGCTAACAAATTCGTTTCTGACGGCGTTAAGTTCGTCGTCGGTCACTTCAACTCGGGCGTTTCCATCCCGGCTTCGGAAGTTTATGCCGAAAATGGCATCCTCGAAGTTTCGCCGGCCGCCACCAACCCGGTCTATACCGAGCGCGGTCTTTGGAACACCTTCCGCACCTGCGGCCGTGACGACCAGCAGGGCGTAGTTGCCGCCAAGTACATCACCGACAATTTCAAGGGCGCCAAGGTTGCCGTCGTTCACGACAAGACCCCCTATGGCCAGGGTCTTGCCGATGAAACCAAGAAGAACCTGAATGCCTCTGGCGTGACGGAACTTCTCTATGAAGGCATCACCCCCGGCGACAAGGATTACTCGGCCCTCATCGCCAAGATGAAGCAGGCAGGCGTCGATTTCGTCTATTACGGCGGTCTCCACACCGAAGCTGGCCTCATCCTGCGCCAGATGGCCGACCAGGGCGTGAAGGCTCACTTCATGTCGGGTGACGGTATCGTCTCCAACGAACTGGCCTCGATCGCCGGTGACGCTGTCGACGGCACGCTGATGACCTTCGCTCCGGATCCGCGCAAGAACCCGGCTTCGACCGAACTCGTTGCCAAGTTCCGCGCTGCCGGCTACGAGCCGGAAGGCTACACGCTGTACTCCTATTCTGCGACGCAGGTCATTGCCGCCGCTGCAAAGGCTGCCGGCTCTAACGACCCGATGGCCGTCGCTGACGCCATCAAGGCAAAGGGCCCGTTCAAGACCGCTATCGGCGACCTTAGCTTCAACGCCAAGGGCGACATCACCCGTCCGGACTATGTCATGTACAAGTGGTCCAAGGGTTCCGACGGCAAGTACAGCTACGCCGAAATCTCGAAGTAAGCTTCGAGCTGCCGGTTTTCGGCTTCGACACGATCTAGAGAGCCCGGCTGCGCGCCGGGCTTTTTTCGTTGTTGCTGCCGAAGGATCGGCATTTCCTTCGCGACGGGCGTGCTTTAAGTCTGCCTGATATGGGCAGGAGGATAAGCGCATGAGCAAACCCCGGATTCTAGTTACGCGGCGCTGGCCAGCTTCCGTCGAGGCGGCCCTGTCGCAAGCTTTCGATGCCACGCTGAACGAGGGCGATGTTGCGCTCGATGCGTCGCAACTACGGGAGGCATTGCTTTCCTATGACGCCGTCCTGCCCACCGTTTCCGACAGGCTTCCTGCAGCGCTCTTTGAAGGCGATGCGGTGAGATCGAAGATACTCGGCAATTTCGGCGTCGGCTTCAATCATATCGATATCGCAGCCGCCAAGTCGAAAGGCATCGTCGTCACCAATACGCCGGGTGTGCTCACCGATTGCACCGCCGATATCGCTATGCTGCTCTTGATCTCCATTGCGCGCCGCGGTGGGGAAGGGGAGCGTGAGGTGCGCGCCGGTGCGTGGGCCGGCTGGCGGCCGACGCATCTGGTCGGCACCAAGGTCACGGGCAAGACCGTCGGCATCATCGGTTTCGGCCGGATCGGCAAAGCATTTGCGCAGCGCTGCCATTTCGGCTTCGGCATGGATGTGGTGTTCTACAATCGCTCCCTCGTCGATCCGGCGGAGGCCGCCCGTTATGGCGCGAGGCAATTGCCGACGGTGGAAGACGTGCTCGGTGCTGCCGATTTTGTCTCGCTACATTGCCCCGGCGGCGCGGAAAATCGTCATCTCATGAACGCCGCGCGTTTCGCGACAATGAAGCCTGGAGCATTCCTCATCAATACTGCGCGCGGCGACGTGGTTGACGAGGCGGCTCTGATATCCGCCCTCGAGCAGGGCACGATCCGCGGCGCCGGCCTCGATGTCTACGAGGCGGAGCCGCATGTGCCGGAGCGATTGCGGGCGCTGGACAATGTCGTGCTCCTGCCGCATCTCGGCAGCGCCACCGAGGAGACGCGGACGGCGATGGGCATGAAGGTGGTGGATAATATTACAGCCTTCTTTGCAGGGCGCGAACCGCCGGATCGGGTGGTCTGAGGCTTTCTCGTATCGGGCGGATAGATGACGGGGGCTTCAGCCGTCAGCGTCCGTGCCAAGTGCCGATGCCACTCTTTTTGGCGTTTGGCGAAAAATGAAGCGCGTTCGGCTCTCGGTCGGGCGCTGCCGCTGGCCGAAGGAGTCTCGTTATTCTTCGCGGGTGAAAACCCTCGGTCTTGTTGTATCTCTACCCATTCCAGGCGGAAAACCACTCTGCATGTGTCCCTGGGCAATCCCTTTCGCATAAGGCACAGAAATTGCTTGCGTTTACTTCGTGCCGGGCTTCAATGATCGGGCACCGGCGCATCGGATAGATGGAGAGGCGGAATGGCAATGGCGGCGGCAAGCATAAGACCGCAGAGGGCGCGGGGCCGCGGCCATCTTGCGGCCAAGTCGCTTGGCGATCGCACGCGGCTTGCCGAGCTGTTTCAGGAGGGCGCGGCGAAGATCCGCTTGCCCCAGACCTTCGACAACACCATGGAAGCGGTCATCATCAATACGGCTGGCGGCCTTACCGGCGGCGACCGGATGGATTGGAGTGTCGTTGCCGGGCCGGGCACGCATATCGATGTGACCACACAGGCCTGCGAGAAGATCTACAAGTCTTCGAGCGATACCGCGGAAGTCAGGACTTCCATCAGCGTCGGTGCGGCTGCACGCGTCGATTGGTTGCCGCAGGAGACAATCCTGTTCGACCGGGCCTCGCTTTCGCGGCGGCTGGATGTAGAGCTTGACGAGACGGCTGAATTTCTTGCCGTCGAGGCCATTTTGCTCGGGCGCAAGGCCATGGGCGAGGCGATGGCCGAAGGGTTGTTTCGCGACCGCTGGCGCATCCGCCGCGCCGGCCGCCTGATCCATGCCGAGGAGTTGCGCCTGGACGGCGATATCGCGACCCTGACCGGCAAGAGCGCCGTGCTGAGCGGCCAGGTTGCCTTTGCGACCGTGCTCTATACCGGGCCTCTGGCGGAGACCTATCTCGGCCGTGTCAGGCCGCTTGTCGATGCGCATATGGCGGGGGCCAGCCAGTGGAAGGACAAGCTTGTGGTGCGGCTTGCTGCGGCCGACGGTTTTGCGCTCAGAAAAGTCCTGATCCCGATCATTTCCGCCTTGCGCAATGGTGCGCCAGTGCCGAAAGTCTGGAACCTATAAGTCCCCGGCGGCGGATGAATTTAGGCCTGCTTGACCTAAAATCGTCCGGCTCCAAAATCAAACAGGTAGAGCATGACGTCGTTCGAAACCGCTCAAGCTTTTCGGTGTCATGTTCTGGAAAACAGCGATCAAGTAGGTAGGCGATGAACCTTACTCCGAGAGAAAAAGACAAGCTGCTGGTTTCCATGGCGGCAATGGTGGCGCGGCGACGGCTGGAGCGCGGCGTGAAGCTCAACCATCCGGAAGCCATCGCGCTGATCACGGATTTTGTCGTCGAAGGCGCCCGCGACGGCCGTCCTGTCGCAGAGCTGATGGAGGCAGGCGCCCATGTCATCACCCGCGATCAGGTGATGGAGGGCATCGCCGAGATGATCCACGATATTCAGGTGGAAGCGACGTTTCCGGACGGAACGAAGCTCGTCACCGTTCACGAACCGATCCGGTGAGGCCGACATGCTGGAACTGAGGCCCAATTGCGAATGCTGCGACAGAAATTTGCCGCCGGAGAGCCAGGAGGCGAGGATCTGCACTTTCGAATGCACTTTCTGCGCCGACTGCGTCGATAAGGTTCTGGGCGGCGTTTGCCCGAATTGCGGCGGCGGGTTCGTGCTGCGGCCTGTTCGGCCTGCGGCATTGCTTGCCAAATATCCGGCCTCGACCAAGCGTGTTTTGAAAGCAGAGGGATGTGCGCCTGTTCGGGCTGCATGAGGAGAAGACCATGATTCCAGGCGAAGTCATTGCTGCAGCTGGCGATATCGAGCTCAATGCCGGCGCGCCGACCGTGACGCTCGAGGTGTCCAACACGGGCGACAGGCCGGTGCAGGTGGGCAGCCACTATCATTTTGCCGAGACGAATGCCGGTCTTTCCTTCGAGCGCGACAAGGCGAGGGGAATGCGGCTCGATATTCCGGCGGGGACCGCGGTGCGTTTCGAGCCCGGCCAGACACGCTCGGTGACGCTGATTCAGCTCTCCGGCAAGCGCGAAGTTTACGGCTTCCGGCAGCAGATCATGGGCAAGCTCTAGGCTTTTGGGGGAATTCGATGTCGATGAAATTGCATGCATCGGCTGCGGCTCTTGTCGCAGTCCTGATCTGCGGCCCTGCTGTCGCGCAGAACAATCCGGATAACCCGAAGATCGATTGCGCCAAGGCCGAAGCGCAGACGGACCTCAATATATGCGCCGCGCTTGATTTCGATACCGCCGACAAGGCGTTGAACGCGCAATACAAGAAAACGCGTGCTGCGATGGTCGCCATGGATGCGGATCTGGACAGTGACATGAAGGGCGCCGAAAAGGCGCTCGTCAAGGCGCAGCGTGCCTGGGTGGATTATCGCGACGGCGAGTGCGAGGCACAGGGATTTCAGGCTCGCGGCGGCTCCATGGAACCCATGCTGGTTTCGGGCTGCAAGGCTGATTTGACAAAGAAGCGAACCAAGGAATTGAAGGATCTCGCCGATGGGCCGGAGGGCAATCAGTGAGTTCCAGGCGCATCGTGATCGTCGGCAATGGTGATGTCGCGCCGGAACTGGCAGCTACGATCGATGCCGCCGATCTCGTCATCCGCTTCAACGATTGTAGGTCGATGGGAGCGGGCGGCGGCCGGACCGATGTGGTTGCTGTCTGCAATACCGGCCGGCCGGCGCGTGCCATGCTGGGCTCTGCCGCATGGCGCAAAAGCCCGGCGGTTGCCTCTGCATCGGAGATATGGAGCGTGCGCGATCCCCGCAAATTCGCGGCGCTCCGTGCGCCGCTCGCGATCTCGCATCCCGAGCTCGATGATTTCTGCGATGACTATACGGACCAGTTTACGGCCTTCTGCCACGCAACGGGCAAACGCCATGTGGTGATCGATCAGTCAGTCCACGATGGCGTCGATGCGGCTCTTGCTGCCTATGAACCGGGCTCTTACGTGGTGCCGAGCAGCGGCATGATCGTGATTGCCGAAGTGTTGTCGCATCATCCCGACGCCGATGTCGCCATTACCGGCTTCGGCCATGTGGGCTGGGGTGAGCATCCCTTTGCGGCCGAGAAGCGGTTGGTCGATGCATACATATCTCTCGGCCGCCTGAGACGCCTTGACGACACGAATTTCATTTCTGCCTCCCAAGGAGACTGAACCATGCCTTACAGGATTTCTCGCGCTGCCTACGCCAACATGTTCGGACCCACCGTCGGCGACAAGGTACGGCTCGCCGATACCGAGCTGTTCATCGAGGTGGAGAAGGATTTCACGACCTACGGCGAGGAAGTGAAGTTCGGAGGCGGCAAGGTCATTCGCGACGGCATGGGGCAAAGTCAGGTGACGCGGGCGAACGGAGCTGTCGATACCGTCATTACCAATGCGCTGATCCTTGACCATTGGGGGATCGTGAAGGCCGATATCGGCTTGAAGGAGGGCCGTATTGCTGCGATCGGCAAGGCCGGCAACCCGGATATGCAGTCAGGCGTGGACATCATCGTTGGGCCGGGCACGGAGGTCATCGCGGGCGAAGGCAAGATCATCACCGCTGGCGGCATGGACAGCCATATTCATTTCATCTGCCCGCAGCAGATCGAGGAAGCTTTGATGTCGGGCATTACAACCATGCTCGGCGGTGGCACCGGCCCGGCGCATGGCACACTTGCAACGACCTGCACGCCGGGGCCTTGGCATCTGGCGCGCATGATCGAATCCTTCGATGCTTTTCCGATGAATATCGGTCTTTCAGCCAAGGGCAACGCTTCCTTGCCCGCCGCGCTGGAGGAAATGGTGCTCGGGGGCGCCTGTTCACTGAAACTCCATGAGGATTGGGGTTCGACGCCGGCGGCGATCGACTGCTGCCTCAGTGTGGCTGATGCCTACGACGTACAGGTGATGATCCACACGGATACATTGAACGAAAGCGGCTTTGTCGAGGATACGATCGGTGCCATCAAAGGTCGTACGATCCATGCGTTCCATACCGAGGGTGCGGGTGGGGGGCATGCGCCCGACATCATCAAGATCTGTGGTCAGTCGAATGTCATTCCGTCTTCGACCAACCCGACCCGGCCCTATACGGTTAACACGATCGCCGAACATCTCGACATGTTGATGGTTTGCCATCACCTGTCATCCTCCATCCCCGAGGATATCGCGTTTGCCGAGAGCCGCATTCGCAAGGAGACGATCGCGGCCGAGGATATTCTTCACGATATCGGCGCCTTCTCGATCATTTCTTCCGATAGTCAGGCCATGGGCCGCGTCGGCGAAGTGGCGATCCGCACCTGGCAAACGGCCGACAAGATGAAGCGTCAGCGCGGCCGCCTGGCTCAGGAGATCGGCGACAACGACAATTTTCGCGCAAAGCGTTACATCGCCAAATATACGATCAACCCGGCCATCGCCCATGGCGTCAGCCATGAAGTCGGGTCGATCGAAATCGGCAAGCGCGCCGATCTGGTGCTGTGGAACCCGGCCTTTTTCGGCGTGAAACCCGAGATGGTTCTGCTTGGTGGCTCGATTGCCGCGGCTCCGATGGGCGATCCTAACGCGTCCATCCCGACGCCGCAGCCGATGCATTATCGGCCGATGTTCGGCGCTTTCGGCAAGAACCGCACGAATTCCTCGGTGACTTTTGTTTCCCAGGCTGCATTCGATGCCGGGCTTGCCGGCAAGCTTGGTGTCGCCAAGACGCTATTGCCGGTCAGGAATACCCGCGGCGGCATCTCGAAAGCATCCATGATCCACAATAGTCTCACCCCTCATATCGAGGTGGACCCCGAGACCTATGAGGTGCGGGCGGACGGCGAGCTTCTGACCTGCGAGCCGGCGACGGTGCTGCCGATGGCGCAGCGCTATTTTCTTTTCTGAGAAACACTCCGAGCAATCGATTCGGCAGACATGAAGGTTCCGGTTTCCGGCGCCTTCATTGCCTTGTTCGGGTTAGTGCAGCTTTATCATAGGTTTGCGAAGGCTCAGCCGCTCCTCGCCTGGCGCTTTGCCCGGGAGACCGGGAACGCGGCTATCGCAGATTGTTCACAAGTTGGGAAATGCCGGGCATTTTAATGATTCGATTAAAGACCTGGAAGCGTCTTCACCCCTATCTCACGTGACTGAAACGGTAGCAGAAGAAGGTGAATCGCATGAAACAATGGATTTCGCTGCAGACCGAAGTCGGCAACTTTCAACACAGGCGTGCGATTTATATTTTCGCGCTTAAGATGAGTTTTACCGCCGTCATCATGTCGCTTGCGATCATGATTGTTATGCTTCCCGTCTTGCAGTGGTTCGATCTTCTGCCATTGCCGATTCTTGAGGTTATGCGTTTCGGCGTCCTGCTGGCATGGATCGTCGGCGGTACGGTTTCCGGCGCGCTGGCGATATTGGCAGGCTCATCGATGCACAAACTCGCCGTTTCCCGCGCCGAGTTCGAACGGTTGAGCCGCACCGACGGGCTCTCGGGTTTGCTCAACCGTCGCGCCTTTACGGAAGCGCTGAACGAAGCCGACCATGGCGCTTCGCTGGTGATTTTCGATGTCGACCGTTTCAAGACGATCAATGATCGCTTCGGACATGCTTCCGGCGATGCCGTCATCATTGCCGTAGCGCAGCTGTTCAGGGATGTCTTCGCCGACAACGATGTGATCGGCCGGCTCGGCGGTGAGGAGTTCGGCGCCATCATTCATGGTGGGGAGACCGCCGACCGCATCAGCCGTATCGAGGAGATCAAGGATCAGATCGCCAATCATGCGATCGCCATCGACGGCGGTTCGGTCAAGATCACCATCTCGGCCGGCATTGCCGACATGAGTAGGGAGCGTAAGGCTGAGGGCGTTTACGCCGCTGCCGACAAGGCCCTCTATCTTGCCAAGACACTCGGCCGCAACCGAGTCGTTCATGAGCGCGAGCGGCTCTCTCAGATCTGGCGCCGTTGCGCCGTCGAGCAGGACGAAGAGGCTCCGGCGGAATTCATGGAACTGCAGCGCTATGCACTACGAATGTAGCACCTGCTGAGCGGCATTGGCGCTTGCGTGCGAGGCGACTATTTTGCATGCTTCGACGACGTTTCAATCTGGATCAGCCATGCTACGCGTAACCTCCTACCTACCAGCCGGTACTCCGTCGTCCAATCCGATTGATCGCGTCGTGCTGCCGCATGACCTCAGGCACTTGCGCCGCAAGCTGCTGCATCTCGAGAACGGCGAGATGGTCATGCTCGACCTGAAGGAGCCGGTGCTGTTTGCCAATGGCGATCTTCTGGTGCGCGAGGACGGCGAGTTGATCGAGATCGTCGCTGCAGATGAAAAGCTCTTCGAAATCAAGCCGCGGGATCGCCGTCATCTGATCGAGCTTGCCTGGCATCTCGGCAATCGTCATCTTTCGGCGCAGATCGAGGAGGAGCGCATCCTCATTCTGCGCGATCATGTGATTCGATCCATGCTCGAAGGGCTCGGCGCCACTGTTGCCGAGGTCAGTGAGCCTTTCCAGCCCGCGCGCGGCGCCTATCATTCTCACGGCAGCCATTCGCATGGTCATCACCACGATCATGGGCATGATCACCATTCACATGATTGAGCGCAAGCAGGCGACATGGCGATGACTGATGATTGCGATCTTCGGGCTTTGCTGCGGCTGATGGCATGGCTGTCGCCGGCGTTCCCGGTGGGTTCCTTTGCCTATTCCGGGGGCCTTGAACGTGCCGTTCACGATGCCCTGGTTCGCGACAGCAAGAGCCTGCAGGAGTGGATTGCCGCTCTTATCCAGCATGGCTCTGTTTGGAACGATGCCGTTCTGCTTGCCGAAACGCATCAAGCCGGAGACGACGCGTTGCGGCTCGCGGCCGTCGCGGAGCTTGGCGAGGCGCTCGCCGGTTCGAAGGAGCGTCACACCGAGACCATGCTGCTTGGAGAGGCCTTCCTGTCTGCCGCCGGCGCCTGGCCGCATGCGATCTTTTCGCTGCTTCCGGCCAAGACCGCCTATCCCGTTGCCGTCGGCGCCGTAGCCCGAGCACACGATATTCCTCTCCAGAAGACCCTTGCCGCGTTCCTGCACGCCGTTGCCTCCCAGCTGTTGTCCGCAGGGATTCGGCTGGGCGTAACCGGGCAGAAGGATGGAGTCGCTATCCTTGCGGCTCTGGAGGATATGATCGGCCATGTGGCGATGGCGGCGACGCAATCCGATCTCGATGATCTGGGTACGGCGACCGTGCAGGCTGATATTGCAAGTCTGCGGCATGAAACGCAGGAAACGCGGCTCTTCCGTTCATGACGTGCGCATTCGGCAAAATTTCGCCAACGAAAGTCGTCCTACGTCATTCGCCGCTGTGCGGCGCAGCGATGCTTCGCTATCCTGCCATTTTACCGGAGTTGCGAGTATGAAATCGAGAAATGGACCTTTGCGCGTCGGCATCGGCGGGCCTGTCGGTTCGGGCAAGACGGCACTGACGGAGAAGCTTTGCAAGGCAATGCGCGACGACTATTCCGTCGCCGTCGTCACCAATGACATCTATACGACCGAGGACGCGGAGGCGCTGGTGCGGATGCAGGCGCTGACGTCGGACCGTATCGTCGGCGTCGAAACCGGCGGCTGCCCGCACACTGCGATCCGCGAGGATGCGACGATCAACCTGCAGGCCATCGCCGGTCTGAACGAACGGCTTCCGGATCTCGACGTGGTGTTCATCGAATCCGGCGGCGACAATCTGGCGGCAACCTTCTCGCCGGACCTTGCCGACATCACCATCTATGTCATCTCGGTGTGCCAGGGCGAGGAGATACCGCGCAAGGGTGGGCCGGGTATCACCAAGTCCGACCTTCTCGTCATCAACAAGAAGGATCTGGCGCCCTTCGTCGAGGTCGATCTCGATGTGATGGACCGCGATGCCAACCGCATGCGTCAGTCGCGTCCCTTCGTCTTTTCCGACATGAAGCGGGGCGAGGGCGTCAGCAAGATCGTCGATTTCCTAAAGGAACAGGGCGGCCTTTGAGCTGCCCCGTCATGACTTGATTATCCAATCGCGCCGCCTATTCAGCGGCAAAGGGTGGCAGCCTCAGCACATTCGTGCCCGTCGGCTTGGAGCCGCGGCTGTCCCTGTTTTCCATGGCATCCACGCGCTCTTCCAATGTCGCGAGTGACTGGCGGTTTTCATTGACGGCTGCGGCCAGTCCATCCTTGGTCACCACTTCATCATCCGCGTCCTTCTTGCCGAACAATCGGCCGAAGAGGAAGCCGAGCAGTCGCGATACATCGTCCATGATCAGGAAGAAGGACGGCACGACCACAAGGCTGAGGACAGTAGAGACGATGATGCCGCCAATGACGGCAATTGCCATCGGTGCGCGGAAGGAGCCGCCTTCGCCGACGCCGAGAGCTGATGGCAGCATGCCGGCCGACATGGCGATCGAGGTCATGATGATCGGGCGGGCGCGCTTGCGGCCGGCCTCGATGACCGCTTCCAGCCTTGGCATGCCCTGATGCATCATCTCGATGGCGAAATCGACCAGAAGGATGGCATTCTTGGTCACGATGCCCATCAGCATGAGAATGCCGATCATCACAGGCATGGAGAGTGCATTGCCTGTTATCATCAATGCCAGCGCTACACCGCCGATTGCCAATGGCAGCGAGAACAGGATGGTGAAAGGCTGAATCACGTCCTTGAACAGCAGGATCAGCACGGTCAGAACAAGCAGCAGGCCGAGCAGCATGGCATTGCCGAAGCTCTGCTGCATTTCCTTCTGCACCTTGGTATCGCCGCTTTCCGCCAGATGCACGGTGGCCGGGATCTTGGCTTTGTTGACGATCTCGAGGAAGTGCTCCGATGCCGTATCCAGCGCCACGCCCTGCGGCAGGTCGGCGCCGATGGCGACGACGCGGAAGCGGTTGTTGCGCTTGATGGAGGACAGACCTTCCGAGTAGTTGATGTCGGCGACGGTTGACATCGGCACGGTCGCACCCGTCGATGTCTTGATGCGCAAGGCACGGATGGCAGCGAGATCACGCCGCATGCCGAGCGAAGCCTGGACGCGGATCGGGATCTGGCGATCGTCGAGCGAGATCTTCGCAAGCGAAGCGTCGATATCGCCGATCGTGGCGACGCGCACCGTATCAGAGATCATCTGAGGCGTGATGCCGAGGCGAGCGGCCTCATCCTTGCGCGGATAGATCTGCAGTTCCGGACGCGGCAGCGCGCCGTCGGCACTGACGTGTGCGAGCGCCGGATCGGTGCGCAGCTCGGCTTCCAGAATGCCAACCGCCTGCTTCAGATCCTTCTCGTTACGCGAGAGGAAGTTGTAGGTCAGGTCGCGATCGCCACGGTCGTTAAGTTTGGTGATGCGCACATCGGGGATTGAGCGCAGTTTCGCGAAGACTTCCTTTTCTACTTCCCATTGCG
Organism: Martinezella lusitana; assembly: GCF_014207095.1. Classification (GTDB taxonomy): domain Bacteria; phylum Pseudomonadota; class Alphaproteobacteria; order Rhizobiales; family Rhizobiaceae; genus Rhizobium; species Rhizobium lusitanum_B. Next base: position 438,736 of record NZ_JACHBG010000002.1, read on the forward strand.
GGCGCACACGTCCGTGCACGGTGACCTTCGGCAGATGGGGGCCGATGACGGGCAGCGAGCCGAGGACATCGTTCACCAACTTCTTGACGAGCGATTGATCGAGCTTGCCAAGCGTTAATGTCACCGTGGCGCGGCGCAGTTCCAAATCGCCCTTCGGCGATGCGCCGCCGAGAACGAAGATGCTATCGACGCCGTCGATGCCCTTGACGCGGCGGTAGATCTCGTTAGTCGCCTGTTCGGTGTCGTCGAGCCGCGCGTTCGGGGGAAGCTCGGCCGACAGGACGATGCGCGAAGAATCTTCTGGCGGGATGAAGCTGCCGGGAACGAAGACGATAAGCGCGGCGACCGAGGCGATGGAGAAAGCGAATGCCGCAATCAGCGTGGGATAGCGCGTATACCACTTCCTCGTCGTCAGCCGAACGAGGGCGCTATAGCCGCGCATGAAGCGGCCGTCATTGTCATGGTGATCCTCGACAGCGTCTTCGGCGCGCATGAGGTAGGCGGCCATCATCGGCGTGATCAGACGCGCGACAAGCAGCGAGAAGAACACAGAGAAGGCGACCGTCAGGCCGAACTGGATGAAGTACTGGCCCGGAATGCCGGGCATGAAGGAGACGGGCACGAAGACCGCGATGATCGTGAAGGTCGTCGCGATGACGGCCAGCCCGATTTCATCCGCCGCATCGATGGCTGCGCGATACGGCGTCTTGCCCATCTTGATGTGGCGGGCGATGTTCTCGATCTCGACGATGGCGTCGTCGACGAGAATACCGGTCGCCAGCGTCAATGCCAGAAAGCTGACGAGGTTCAGCGAGAAGCCGATCTGGTTCATGATCCAGAATGTCGGGATCGCAGACAGCGGCAATGCTACCGCCGAAATCAGCGTCGCGCGCCAGTTCCTCAGGAAGAGGAAGACCACGATAACAGCCAGGAGCGCGCCTTCGAGCAGCGTGTGCATGGCGGATTCGTAGTTGCCGTAGGTGTAGTAGACCGCGTCGTCGATCATCTCGATCGAGACGTTCGGATTTTCGGCGCGAACCTTGGAGAGCGTGTCGGCGACCGTATTGGCGACGGTCACTTCACTGGCTCCCTTGGAGCGGAACACGCCGAAGGTGACGACAGGAGTGCTATTGAACCGCGAGAAGGACTTCGGTTCCTGATAGGTATCCTTGATCACGCCGAGGTCGGAAAGCTTGACGAAGCGGCCGTTGGTCAGAGCGATCGTTGTATCGACAAGCTGAGCGACGTTGCGGGCGTCGCCGAGCACGCGGATTGCCTGCTCGCTGCCGGCGACCTGGCCGCGGCCGGAGCCGAGGTCGATGTTGGTGCTGCGCAGCTGCTGGCTGACCGACAGCGCCGTGATGCCGTAGGCATTCAGCTTGTTCGGATCGAGCTCGATGCGAACTTCACGGTCGGCGCCGCCGTAACGGTCGACACGGCCGATACCGGCCTTGCCCTGAAGGGCGCGCTTGACCGTATCGTCCACGAACCAGGACAGCTCTTCCAGCGTCATGTTCGGCGAGGAAACGGCAAAGCTCTGGATCGCCTGGCCGACGACGTCGACTTTCGAGACGATCGGCTGGTCGATGGTGGACGGCAGGTTGCCGCGAATGCGGTCGATGGCGTCCTTGGTATCCTGGACGGCCTGCTGCGTCGGCACTTCCAGGCGGAAGATGACGACCGTCTGCGACTGGCCGTCGGTAACGGTCGATTGTATTTCGTCGATGCCGTTGATGCCGGCAACCGCGTCTTCGACTTCCTTCGTCACCTGCATTTCGAGCTCGGCCGGCGAGGCGCCGCTCTGCGTCACCGTGACGTTGACGACCGGCACGTCGATATTCGGAAAGCGCGTGATCGGCAGGTTGAAAAAGGAGTGCGCGCCCACGATCATCAGCAGGAAAAAGCCGAGGAGCGGGGCGACCGGATTTCGGATGGACCAGGCGGAGAAGTTCATGGGATCGTTCTCGCTCAGTTGGAGGCTTGCGAGGCATCACGCACGGGCGTGATGCGGTCGCCGTCGCGGACATAGGCGCCGGCCTTGGCAACGACATCCTCGCCCGCCTTCAGGCCCTTGAGGATCTCGATATAGGTCCCGTCCTGAATGCCGGTCTCGACGTTGACAAACTTGACGGCGCCGTTCTCGACCTTACGGGCGGAGGAGCCGTTTTCGTCGGTGTTGACGGCGGTCAAGGGCAGGGCAACGCCTTCTTCCTGGCGAATGATGATCTCGGCGCTGCCATACATGCCGGCGCGGGCCTTTTCTCCGTCATCGATCGAAATGTGCACCGCGCCGAGGCGGGTGACGGAATCGACGATCGGGGCGACGAGCCGGATGGTGCCGGCAAGCTTCTCGCGGCTGCCCGACAACGAAATCCGTGCCTTCTGCCCTATGACGATCTTGGTAATGTCGCTTTCGGAGACGTCGACCACCAGTTCGAGCTGGCTGTTGCGGATGATGGTGAAGAGCGGATCGCCATTGCCGTTGGCGATGGCGCCGATGCGGGCATTGCGCGAAGCGACCGTGCCGGCGACGGGCGTCTTGATACCGGTGCGGGCCAGCTTGAGATCGGTATCGGCGATCTGGCTGTCGGTGACTTTGAGGTCGGCTTCTGCCACCGCAATCGCCTGTTCGGCAGATACCTCACGCGCCTTGTTGGCTGCTGCCGCCGCATTTGCCTGCTCGACAGCGGAGGTCGACATGGTGCCCTTGGCGCCCATCGTCACGGCGCGGACACGCTGCAGTTCCGCTTCCTCGGCGTTGGCGCGAGCCTCCGCAAGTTGGGCGCGCAGCTGGGCGAGGCTTGCTTCGCCCTTGGCTCGTGTCGCCTGCATCTGGCTCTTCTGCAGCACCAGCGCGTCGTCGTTGAGCGTGGCAAGGGTGCTGTTCGCACCGACCTTGTCGCCGACATCGGCATTGAGCGAGCGGATCGACAGGCCATCGACCTGCGGCTGGATGTAGACTTCCTCTACAGCCTTCACTGTACCTGTCGCGACGACCTTGTCGGTCATCTTGCGCATCGCGGCGGTGGTGATGACGATCGCCGGCAAGTTCTGTTTTGGCATGGTAACGACAGGCTCTTCGGCCATTGCCGCGGGTGCCGCCAGCAGGGAAAGCAGGATTGCGGTCGTGTTCAGCAGTCTAAACGGCGTGGAGGCCATGCGTCCGGTTCCAGTTCGGCAATTGGTCAAAAGGGGTTCGCTGTTTCCGTCGCGAACACGGGGGATCAATGCATGCGAGCCGGGTACACCCGGCGGATCAACATCCGTCTGTCATGCCCTGCAGGTCCCTCATCTTAAAAACGCCCTGTAAATGGGAGCGGATTTCAAATTCCGCAAGATCACGAGAAAATGATTTCGCGGGTATTTCTATCGCTAACAACCATGCGAAGCAATCACGGCATTGTGATGTCGGAACTCGAATAGTTGATGGTGACTGGTTTTTAGGCAAATGTTGCGGCAAAGCCAGCTTTTTGTTGCCGCTGTTACAAAATGAAAAAAAACGCGCGGGGGATGAATCCAGCGCGTTTCCATTGCTGCAGATAGAAAGAACTATTTCAGAGCTGCGTCCGTGATCTCGTGCGTATAGGCACCGGTCGGCTTCTTGTTGATGATCTTCTGATCGAGCAAGGCTTCGACCGTACGATCATAAGTCTTCATGTCGAGCTTGCCGCTGCCGATCAGCTTGGCGACTTCGGCCGTCATGCGCTTCTGATGGTTCTCGTCCTGACCGCCATTGTCCATGACCATTTCGGCGGCTTCGTCCGGATGCTCGACGGCATATTTCCAGCCCTTCATCGAAGCGCGGACGAACTTCACCATATCGGCCTTGAACTTCGCATCCTTCAACTTGTCTTCCTTGACGTAGAGACCGTCTTCCAGAAGGTCGTTGCCGAGCTTGGTGTAGTTGAAGACGGTGAGATCTTCAGCCTTGAAGCCGGCATCCAGCGCCTGCCAGTATTCATTATAGGTCATGACGGAGATGCAGTCGGCCTGCTTCTGGACGAGCGGCTGCACGTCGAAGCTCTGCTTCAGTACGTTGACGCCGTCCTTGCCACCATCGGTCTTCAGGCCGAGTTTGTGCATCCAGGCGAAGAAGGGATATTCGTTGCCATAGAACCAGACGCCGAGCGTGTGGCCCTTGAAATCCTTCTCCGTCTTGATCGGGCCATCCTTCGGGCAGATCAGCTCCAGGCCGGACTTTTCGAAGGGCTGGGCGATGTTGATCAGCGGCACACCCTTTTCGCGGGCAACGAGCGCACCGCCCATCCAGTCGACGATGACATCGGCGCCGCCACCGGCGATGACCTGCTCAGGAGCGATATCCGGGCCGCCCGGCTTGATCTCGACGTCGAGGCCTTCCTCCTTGTAGAAGCCCTTGCCCTTGGCGACGAAGTAGCCGCCGAACTGGCCCTGGGCCACCCATTTCAGCTGCAGCGTTATCTTGTCGGCGGCCATTGCGGTCTGGGCGGCCGCCAGCGTCATTGCACTTGCCATCAATGCGAGCATTATTTTTTTCATGTCTTCACCCTTTTTTCCCTCTGAAGTTATGCCTTGATCCCTTGAGGAGACCCCGGATTACGTCTGCCCACCGCGGATAGACGGATGCCAGAACGTCGTCATTCTCTCGATAATGGCGACGATACCGTAGAAGACGGAGCCTGCGACCGCGGCAACCGCGATCTCGGCCCAAACCATGTCGACATTCATCCGGCCGATTTCGGTCGAGATGCGAAAGCCCATGCCCGACATGGGTGTGCCGAAGAATTCCGCCACGATGGCACCGATAAGAGCCAAGGTCGAGTTGATCTTCAGCGCATTGAAAATAAAGGGGGCGGCAGCGGGCAGGCGCAGCTTGAACAGCGTCTGCCAGTAGCTCGATGCATAGGTGCGCATCAGGTCGCGCTCCATGTTGCCGGAGGCGGCAAGTCCGGCCACCGTGTTCACCAGCATGGGGAAGAAGGTCATGATGATGACGACGGCGGCTTTGGATTCCCAATCGAAACCGAACCACATGACCATGATCGGCGCGACGCCGATGATCGGCAAGGCGGAGACGAGATTGCCGATGGGCAACAAGCCGCGGCGCAAGAAGGCGACGCGATCCGCAAGGATGGCGACGACGAAGCCGCTGGCGCAACCGATGATGTAGCCGATCAGCACCGATTTGAAGATCGTCTGCTGAACATCCGTCCACAGCGTCGATACGGAACCGGCGAGCCGAGTTCCGATGGCGCTTGGCGGCGGCAGCAGGATGAAGGGAATGCCGGCCCCGCGCGTGGCCGCTTCCCAGATGATCAGGATCCACGCGCCGAAAATCGCCGGGATCAGCAACCGCAGCGTATAGCTGCCGGCTGCCGAGCGCGACCGAATGGTCGACAGGATGGAGACGCAGCGCCAGGCAAGCAGCCAGGCGGCGGCGATCAGAAGAAAGAAGGAAGCCTGCGCCTTGCCTTCATTGCCCGAGATTCCCGCCAGCAGCAGCCACGCGGCGGCATGGGCTGCGAAGAAGAGAATTGCAGCGCAAAGGGTCTCGGACAGCTTCGTGAAGGAAATAAGCGCGGCCGCGGCAATCAGAATGAAGATGACGAAGGTCGTTCCGCTGCTGACCGGCGCTGCTGCATCTGCCGCAAGCAACGGCAAAGCAGGGATCGCGGCGAGACAGAGAAGAAGACAGACCACGCCCTGCCAGGAGAAATGAAACTGCTTCATGCCGTTCTCCCTCCCATCGAGCGATCGACGATGCGGGCCGCGACGCTGACGATGGCGACGAGGATCGCCGCCAGAACCGAGCCTGCGACAAGAGCAGCCCATATATCGATCGTCTGGCTGTAGTAGGAGCCGGCCAGCAGCTTTGCACCGATGCCGGCGACGGCACCCGTTGGAAGCTCGGCAACGATGGCGCCGACAAGACTTGCCGCTATCGCTACCTTCATCGAAGTGAAGAGGAACGGTATGGAGGCCGGCACGCGCAGTTTCCAGAAAGTCTGCGAAGCGCTGGCATTGTAGGTCCGCATCAGGTCGAGATGCATGACTTCCGGCGAGCGCAGCCCTTTCACCATGCCGACTGCGACCGGGAAGAAGGATAGATATGTCGAGATCAGCGCCTTCGGAATGAGGCCGGTGATATCCACAGCCGCGAGCACGACGATCACCATCGGTGCTATCGCGAGGATCGGCACCGTCTGCGATGCGATGATCCAGGGCATGAGGCTGCGGTCCAGCGCGACGACATGGACGATGCCGACCGCGATCAAGATGCCGAGAACGGTTCCGAAAGCGAAGCCGACGGCGGTGGAGGACAGTGTGACCCAGGCATTGTAGACGAGGCTGCGGTTGCTCGTCGGAGCGCGAAGGAAGGTATTTTCGAAGACGTTCTGCGCCACTTGATGGGGTGCGGGCAGGATCGGCTTCGGCTGGGCCAGCGTCTTGCCGATGAATTCCATCGTCGTCGAGTTGACGTTGGCGCGGCGATCAAGATCGCGCTGGAACGGCGCGTTGAGGACGACGGCGAAGACATACCAGAGGACCAGGATCGCAAAGACGATGGTTCCGACCGGCAGGAACTTGTGTTTGAAGAATTGCTCCTTCTCCATCCTCATGCTCCTTTTTGCGCCGGGAGCAGCATCAGCGCCATGGCGATGACACCGAGGCCGACGCCTGTGAGCTGCGGTACGCTCAGGCGCTCGCCGAAGACGATGAAGGCGATGATGTTGATGACGACGAGCTGGGTGATGGCAGAGGCTGAAATCGCCAGGCCCAAGCCCCCTTCGCGCATGAGCCGCACCATCATCAGATTGCCGACGCAATAGAGGACGAGCGACAGGATGAGGATCAGTATGTTGTTGCTGGCGACATAGGCGCGGGAAGCGGTCGCTCCGCTGATGAAGATCGCCATCGCGCCGGCAAGCCAAAGAAGGAATTGCGGGTTCATGGCGATCCTATTCCTCGTAGCTATGTCCGGCCCGCAGACCTTCGCGGACGCGATGGGCGATTTCCAGGAATTCGGGCGTTTCGCGAATGCCGAGCGGCCGCTCCGTCGGCAACGTCGATTCGATAATGTCGGTAACGCGGCCCGGGCGAGGCGACATGACGACGATCTTGGTGGAGAGATAGACCGCTTCCGGAATGGAATGGGTGACGAAGCATATCGTCTTGTTCGTCCGCTTCCACAGCTTCAGGAGTTGTTCGTTGAGGTGGTCGCGGACGATCTCGTCGAGTGCGCCGAAGGGCTCGTCCATCAGCAGGAGATCGGCGTCGAAGGCCAGTGCGCGCGCGATCGAAGCACGCTGCTGCATGCCGCCGGAAAGCTGCCAGGGGAATTTCTTCTCGAAACCGCTGAGATTGACGAGTTCCAGCGTCTGGGCGATGCGCTTGGCCTGTTCCGCCTTGTCATAGCCCATGATTTCAAGAGGTAGGGCGATGTTCTTTTCGATGGTGCGCCAGGGATAAAGGGCGGCGGCCTGGAAGACATAGCCATAGGCGCGCGCCTTGCGGGCATCCTCCGGCGACATGCCGTTGACGGTGATATCGCCGGAGCTTTTGCGCTCGAGATCGGCGATGACACGCAGGAAGGTGGTCTTGCCACAGCCGGATGGACCGATGAAGGAGACGAAGTCGCCCTTTCGAACATCGAGATCGACGTTGCTCAGTGCGTGCACCGGCCCGTCGTTCGTATCGTAGGTGAGACAGAGATTCCGCGCGGAGACGACGGAAGAAGCGGATGACGTCATTAACACCTACCAGTCCTGTTTTCGCCGCTCGGTCGGGGCGGATTGCGTGTTATCGTGTCTGGCATTGCTGCAGCCTGGATTGGCGAGGGTGCCTTGCGGCTGCTGGATCCAGGGGAGTAATGCCATGAGTGTGTCATCGAAGCCCACCTGCCGTGTCGTGCGGCCCGGCGGTAGCTATGCCGGAAAACAGGGCCTCAATTATTTTGGAGGAATCGCCGCCGAGACAGTGGGCTCGACGGGGATCTGCATGCATCTGTTGACGATCCCGCCGGGCGCTCGCGCCAAGGCGCATCTTCACGCCTCGCATGAGACCGCGATCTATGCGATTTCCGGTGAGACGCATTGCTGGTTCGGAGATATGTTGGAAGAGCATGTCATCGTGCGCGAGGGCGAGATGTTCTATATTCCGGCCGGCGTTCCGCATCTTCCTGCGAATCTCAGCGACCGGCCGGCGACAGCTGTCATCGCCCGCACCGATCCGAACGAGCAGGAAAGCGTGGTCCTGCTGCCGGATCTGGAGCGGTATGTGCCGCGCTGAGCGGCGGATGAGCCGAAGCGCTGTGCCCAAGCGTCAAACCCCGCTGGCGGGGATGCCGCTGCGCTGAACCTTGCGCGGCGCGGTGACTTCCTTCCAGGTCGAAAGCGCCCGGTTGGCTGCAGTGAAGGGATCGCGCCTAACGAACTCGCCATGGCCTTCCTTCGTCTTGACCGTGCCTTCCTCGATGGCGACGACGCCGCGCGTCAGCGTGTAGCGCGGCAGGCCGGTCACTTCCTTGCCTTCGAAGACGTTGTAGTCGATCGCCGATTGCTGGGTCTTGGCGGCGATGGTCTTCGACCGTTTCGGATCCCAGACAACGATATCGGCATCGGCGCCGACGAGGATCGCGCCCTTCTTCGGATAGATGTTGAGGATCTTGGCGATGTTGGTGGAGGTGGCGGCGACGAATTCGTTCATCGTCAGTCGGCCGGTGTTGACGCCATAGGTCCAGAGCATCGGCATGCGGTCTTCCAGGCCACCGGTGCCGTTCGGGATCTTGGTGAAATCGTTGACGCCGAAGCGCTTCTGCTCGGTCGTAAACGCACAATGGTCGGTCGCGACCACCTGCAGCGAGCCGGAAGCAAGACCGGCCCAGAGGCTGTCCTGATGCTGCTTGTTGCGGAAGGGCGGCGACATGACGCGGCGGGCGGCATGATCCCAATCCGGGTTGGAATATTCGCTTTCGTCCAGCGTCAGATGCTGAATCAGCGGTTCGCCATAGACGCGCATGCCCTTCTGGCGGGCGCGGCGGATGGCTTCATGGGCCTGCTCGCAGGAGGTATGGACGATGTAGACCGGCGAGCCTGCCATGTCGGCGATCATGATGGCGCGGTTCGTTGCCTCGCCCTCGACCTCCGCCGGGCGGGAGTAGGCATGCGCTTCCGGCCCATTATTGCCTTCAGCCAACAGCTTTGCCTGCATCTGCGCGACCACGTCGCCGTTTTCCGCATGGACGAGCGGCAGCGCACCAAGTTCGGCACAGCGCTGGAAGGAAGAGAACATCTCGTCGTCATCCACCATCAGTGCGCCTTTGTAGGCCATGAAGTGCTTGAAGGTGTTGATGCCCTTGTCGCGGACGACGGCTTCCATTTCGTTGAAGACCTGTTCTCCCCACCAGGTGATAGCCATGTGGAAGGAATAGTCGCAATTCGCGCGGGTCGACTTGTTGTCCCACATGGTCAGCGCCTCGAGCAGCGACTGGCCGGGCGAGGGGAGGGCGAAGTCGACGACCATCGTCGTGCCACCGGCAAGGGCCGCGCGCGTACCGCTTTCGAAATCGTCGGAAGAGTAGGTCCCCATGAACGGCATTTCGAGATGCGTGTGCGGATCGATGCCGCCGGGCATGACGTAGCAGCCGGAGGCATCCAGCACTTCGTTGCCCGTGAGATTCTGGCCGATTTCGACGATCTTGCCGCCTTCGACCTTGACGTCCGCCTTATAGGTCAGGTCGGCCGTGACGATGGTTCCACCCTTAATGACTGTGCTCATGGCGCATGCTCCAGATGTGTGAAGTTCCGATGTTGGGAATCGTGGCCGTCAGGCCACGATCTCCGCCGTCTCGACGACTGCGTGGAACAGCACATCCGCGCCGGCGGCAGCCCATTCCTTGGAGATTTCTTCGGCTTCGTTGTGCGAGAGGCCGCCGACGCAGGGGCACATGACCATCGTGGCGGGGGCGACCTTGGCGGCCCAGCAGGCATCGTGACCTGCGCCGGAGATGATATTCATGTGGCTGTAGCCGAGCTTCTCGGCTGCATTGCGCACTGAGGTAACGAGCTTCGGATCAAAGGTCACCGGCTCGAAATGGCCGATGGCTTCCACCGAGCAGCCGACGCCAAGGGCTTCGGCGATCTTCTTGCCCTCGGTTTCGATCTTGGCGCGCATGCGATCGAGCTTTTCCTTGTCGGGCGTGCGCAAGTCGACCGTAAAGACCACCTTGCCGGGCAGGACGTTGCGCGAGTTCGGCGAGAAGAAGGCCTGACCGACGCCGGCAACGGCGCCGGGCTGGTTTTCCATCGCCACGCTCTGCACCATCTCGACGATGCGCGACATGGCAAGGCCGGCATTGACGCGCATGGCCATCGGCGTCGAGCCGGTATGGGCTTCCTTGCCGGTCAGCGTGAATTCCAGCCACCACAGGCCCTGACAGTGCGTGACGACGCCGATGGTCTTGTTCTCAGCTTCGAGGATCGGACCCTGCTCGATGTGATATTCGAAATAGGCGTGCATCTTGCGGGCGCCGACCTCTTCATCGCCGAGCCAGCCGATGCGCTTCAGCTCGTCGCCATAGGTCTTGCCTTCCGGATCCTTGCGACCATAGGCATAATCAAGCGTGTGCATGCCGGCAAACACGCCCGAGGCCAGCATGGCCGGTGCGAAGCGCGCGCCTTCCTCGTTGGCCCAGTTGGTGACCACGATCGGATGCTTGGTCTTGATGCCGAGGTCGTTCATCGTGCGGACGACTTCGAGGGCGGCGAGCACGCCGAGGACGCCGTCATACTTGCCGCCGGTCGGCTGGGTGTCGAGATGCGAGCCGACATAGACGGGCAGTGCATTCGGGTCGGTGCCGGCGCGGGTCGCGAACATCGTACCCATCCTGTCGACGCCAACGGTCATCCCGGCCTTGTCGCACCAGGTTTTGAAAAGGCTGCGTCCTTCAGCGTCGGCATCGGTCAGCGTTTGACGATTGTTGCCGCCGGCAATGCCGGGGCCGATTTTCGCCATGTCCATCAGCATATCCCAAAGGCGGTCGCCATTGATACGCATGTTTTCTCCTGGCGCTGCCACCATGATGCAATCCTCACCTGTTTGTCCTGAGCATGCAAGGCGCATGCTCTAATGTTCCCGTTGGTCTTATTCCAAATCCCGGAGCGGCGTCTTGTTTTTCTCGCCCGGAAAATCGTCAGTTGCGTTTAAGAAACATCTGACGGATAATTTGACCGGTTGGTAAACATTACAACTTCCGTGGCGCGGCTCAAGACGAAAAGCACGAAAATTTCCGATAAAATTTCAGGCGATTGCCTAAATTAGATGCACTGACAGGGTGAATGAGAGCCCGGCCGAAAGGCTTGGATTTCAAGGAGAAACAGAGCACACATGGCCATCCCCAGAGCCGCCAAGACCCAGCGCCGCACCCGAATCCAGGAAGAGAAAGAGGAAATCATACTCGAGGCTGCGCTTGACGTATTCTCGGTAAACGGCTTCCGCGGCACGACCATCGACCAGATCGCCGAAGTCGCGGGCATGTCGAAGCCGAATCTGCTCTATTATTTCCGCACCAAGGAGGCAATACATCGGGCACTGATCGACCGGGTGCTGTTTACCTGGCTGGAGCCGCTAAGGGCCTTCGACGCCAACGGCAATCCTGAGAGCGAAATCCGCTCCTACATCCGACGAAAGCTCGAAATGGCGCGCGATTTCCCGCGCGAAAGCCGGCTTTTTGCCAATGAGATGCTGCAGGGCGCGCCGCATGTGGAAGACGAGCTGCGCGGACCCTTGAAGGCTCTTGTCGACGAGAAGGCCGAGGTCATCCGCGCCTGGGCAGCGACCGGCAAGATCACCAAATGCGACCCTTATCACCTGATCTTCTCGATCTGGTCCACGACGCAGCATTATGCCGACTTTGACGTGCAGGTGCGCGCCGTTCTGGGTCAAGAGCATGCGGGCGAGGGGCGCTTCGAAGACGCCGCGCGCTATCTGGAGCAGCTCTTCGTCGATGGTCTCGGCATCCGCCGATCGTAGCCGATTGATTTATTCGGTTACCATATGGGTGGAATTTGTCCGATCGAAAGTGCTTCTTTGAGAACGAGCGTTTACGACACGCACAATCTATGCGATGGCCCGGTAAGGTCAGTGCGATGAATGGGTGGTGTTGAAGGGTGGTAAAAAAAGAAGATCAGCGGTGGTATTGGATCAAAATATCTGACCAAGAAAGTGCGATTTACGCTGCAAGAATGAGCGGACTGCCGATCTTCCTCGCTGGACTTTCCACGACCGCTCTGGTCCTTGCCAATGGCTCTTGGGACAACGGTCCGATAACCCCACTCCTGACTGTTGCGCTTGGTCTATTTATCGCCACCGTCGGTTGGCGCATCCGAGCCGGCGCTTTCCGCGTTATCCCGATCGTCATGCCTCTATATCTGATCAATTTGGCGGTAAACGTTCTGCTTTTCCCCATATTGGGCTCTGCGCTCGCTATCCTATACATGTTGCTGGCTACCGCAGGCATTCGTGGCTGGTGGTGGCTGCGGCGCAACCCCGCCTAGGGTCGCGCCATTTCACCGATATTGACCGAATTTCAACACGATAGCAGGGGCGCCTGCGCCAGTCGCTATTCGGCCGCCTGTCGAGCCATCGGATTGTTCGGATGGGTCGTCCAGTTGGCGTAGTTCGGGTCGACGATCTTGCCGGTGCGCTTGTCGAGGTTGCCTGCCGGCAGTTCTTCCATGGTGATGCAGTTCTCGACGGGACAGACGCTGACGCAGAGATTGCAGCCGACGCATTCCTCGTCCATGACCTCAAAGTGTCTGGCGCCGTCGACCATGTTGGTGATTGCCTGATGCGAGGTGTCTTCGCAGGCAATGTAGCAACGGCCGCACTTGATGCAGGCGTCCTGATCGATCTTCGCCTTGGCGATGTAGTTGAGGTTGAGATACTGCCAATCCGAGACGTTCGGCACAGCCCGGGCGATGATGTCGTCCAGGCTGCGGTGCCCCTTTTCGTCCATCCAGTCGGAAAGGCCTGAGATCATCTCCTCGACGATCTTGAAGCCATAGGTCATCGCGGCGGTGCAGACCTGCACGTTGCCGGCGCCGAGTGCGAGGAATTCCGCCGCGTCACGCCATGTCGTGACGCCGCCGATGCCCGATATCGGCAGCCCGTAGGTCTCGGGATCGCGGGCGATCTCGGCCACCATGTTGAGCGCGATCGGCTTGACGGCGGGGCCGCAATAGCCGCCATGGCTACCCTTGCCGCCGACCGTCGGGTTCGGGGCGAAGCTGTCGAGGTCGACGGACACGATCGAGTTGATGGTGTTGATCAGCGATACGGCGTCGGTGCCGCCCGCCTTGGCGGCGCGGGCGGGCTTGCGGATATCGGTGATGTTGGGCGTCAGCTTGGTGATGACGGGCATGCGGGTGTATTGTTTGCACCAGCGCACGACCATTTCGATATATTCCGGCACCTGCCCGACCGCGGCACCCATGCCGCGCTCAGACATGCCGTGGGGACAGCCGAAGTTGAGCTCGATACCGTCAGCTCCGGTTTCCTCGACCAGCGGCAGAATGGCTTTCCAGGACTCTTCCTCGCACGGCACCATGATCGAGGCGATGAGCGCGCGATCCGGCCAGTTCATCTTCACCTGCTTCATTTCGCGCAGGTTGGTGTAGAGGTCGCGGTCGGTGATCAGCTCGATATTGTTGAGGCCGAGCAGGCGACGGTCGGCACCCCAGATCGCGCCGTAACGCGGGCCGTTGACGTTGACGACCGGCGGGCCTTCCTCGCCGAGCGTCTTCCAGACGACGCCGCCCCAGCCCGCCTTGAAGGCGCGCTCAACGTTGTAGGCCTTGTCGGTTGGCGGCGCGGAGGCAAGCCAGAACGGGTTCGGCGATTTGATGCCGATGAAGTTATTGCGGAGATCAGCCATGTCGGTTCTCCTTTCAGGCGACTGCAGCGGCCGACTTGGCGGCAGCGAGCGCATTGTTGATGGATTCAGCCGCGTCGCGACCCTGCGCTACGGCCGAGACCGTCAGGTCATCGCCGCCGAGCACGCAGTCGCCGCCGGCCCATACGCCGTCGATCGAGGTCCGGCCTTCGCTGTCGATGGCGATGCGGCCGGATTCCATGCGGAGGGCACCGAGGCCTGAGGCTTCGAATGTCTGGCCGATGGCCTTGAAGATCTGATCGGCAGCAATGATGCCGACGTCGCCGGTGGCCGTCAGCTTGCCGTCGCGCAGTTCTGTATATTCGACCTCGATGCCGGCGACCTTGCCGTCCTTGTCGACGATACGCTTCGGAGCCAGCCAATGGCGGATGATGACGCCCTTGGAGGCAGCGAGATCCTGCTCGAATTCCGAGGCGTTCATATGCTCCTTGCCGCGGCGATAGCAGATCGTCACTTCTTCGGCGCCGAGCAGCTTGGCCTGCACGGCCGCGTCGATCGCGGTCATGCCGCCGCCGAGGACGACGACGCGGCGGCCGATGGCGATATCGGCCTTGCTGCCGGCCTGGCGCAGTTCGGCGATATAGGCAACGGCGTCGGCGACGCCATCGAGATCTTCGCCTTCGGCGCGTAGCGCATTGACGCCGGCAAGGCCGAGGCCGAGGAAGACGGCATCATACTGCTGAGAGAGGTCGGAAAGGCTGAAATCGCGGCCGAGTGCCTGGCCGTTCTTCACCTCGATGCCGCCGATGGCGAGCACGTAGTCGACTTCCTTCTGCGCGAAGTCATCGACCGCCTTGTAGGTGGCGATGCCGTATTCGTTCAGGCCGCCGGCCTTCTCGCGCGCATCGAAGATGGTGACGTCATGGCCCTTGACGGCCAGACGGTGTGCACAGGCAAGACCGGCAGGGCCGGCGCCGATGACGGCGATCTTCTTGCCGGTGGATTCGGTCCGCGAATAGAACTGCTTGTTTTCGGCCATCGCGGCATCGGTCGCATAGCGCTGCAGGCGGCCGATCTCGACCGGGCGCTCTTCGGCAGTGTTGCGCACGCAAGCCTGCTCGCAGAGCTGTTCGGTGGGACAGACGCGGGCGCACATGCCGCCGAGGATGTTCTGATCGAAGATCGTCTTCGCCGAGCCGAGCGGGTTGCCCGTCGAGATCTGGCGAATGAACATCGGAATGTCGATGGAGGTGGGACAGGCCGTCATGCACGGCGCGTCGTAGCAGAAATAGCATCGGTCGGATGCGACCAGCGCCTCGTGTTTGTTGAGGCGCGGGTGAAGATCGGAAAAGTTTGCATCATATTCGGCCGGCGTGAGCCTGCCTTTATGAATCCCAGTTTCCAGTCGTCCCATTGAAGTTCCCTCTTATAGTAAACGGCTAGTACAAGAACGGTAACTCAGGTTAAAAAATTTATCAAACGGTAAAATTTTGACCCGCGAATTTGCTCAGAACGACATTTTGACCGGGCCGATCAGCGGTGTTGCCAGCTCGGTGAAGCGGCTTAACTCTATGTTTTTATGTATCTAAATTCGGGTCTTCCCTATCAGGTGAGGAAGGCCGAAAAAATCAGCGCGCTTCTATGAAGGTGCGATTTGCATGGCGCGTTGGCGGTGCCACCGATCGTCGTCGCGATCTGTATGAAGAAAAAATGAAATTTTTCGGGGTTCGATGGAACCAAGATCCGGCGGTGTCGTTTAGGAGTCGTCGCGATGACGATTGCATCCCCCTGATGCATGCCCAAAGCGTCATCGGACTCTACTCACGGTCCCCTCCCGATGAGTGTAAAGCAGCCAGTGCGCCGCCCTCGCACTGGCTGTTTTCTTATTTACAGCCAGTTCCTATTCCAGTTGGCGACATCGCCATCAGCGGCGTCGCAGTATCTCGTACTCGGTTTCGGGGATGGTGAGGCGATAGCCGATGCTGCCGTCGCCCATCGCGAAGTCGGCGCGGCCGTTCATTGAGGTCGGCACCACGCGCTCAAGCACGGTGCGGCTGAAGCTATTATCCTCGAACTCATGGTTGCCGGGCGCATAAAAGCGTTCTGACCAGGCGACTTCGATCGCCTTCTTACCGTCGAGTTCGGCTTCCTTGCAGTTCAAGGTGATGCTGGTGGCGCCGGCCGAGATGGCCCCGTGCGAGGCGGAATTGACGATCAGCTCATGCAGCGCAAGCCCCAGGTGCACGGCCGCATTGGGCGTCAGATGGGCGTTGATGCCATAGATCGGCATCGGCACGCCGGCATCGGGCCAATAGGGCGCAAATTGCTTCTCAGCCAGTTCGAACAGATAGGCGCCGCGCCAGCTGGAATCGGTGATCAGATCCTGCGAATTCGACAGCGACTGCAATCGTCCGCGGAACTTGATCAAGAAATTATCGACTGAAAGCGTATGGCGCGCGGTCTGCGTCGCGATACCTTGGATAATTGCCAGCAGGTTCTTGGAGCGATGCGACAACTCGCGCAGCAGCGACTTCAGAACCTTCTCGCGATGACGGCTCTCGGTGATTTCGGAGATAACGGACAACACACCCTGCGGCTTGCGGCCGCCGACGCGTTCCATTTTCAGCTCATAGACGCGAATACCGTCGCCGCTTGGAATTTCGACTTCGGCGGTTGCCGGCTTGCCGCTCTCGAGAACGCCGCGTTTCAGGCGCAGAAGGTGTTCGCCATCCTTCTCGCCAAACAAATTCAGATCATTGCCGCCAACGATAAGGGATGGCTGTAGATGATCTGGCAAATTTTCAGCATGGCGTATCGAAAGGGTCTGATCTTGAAACAGAATCGACACGCTGGCGCTCGCAAGAGCGCGCTCCATCAGGGCGGCTTTGCCTTCCAAACTCAAAGGCGCGCCGGCTAATGGTTCAGACGTACTCACCGGCTTGCCTTTCACTGGGATTTCGAGAGCCCCGCCGACAGGGCATCTCCACTCGTAGAATTTTGGAACGACCTCTTAAATCGCCCGGTATAACAGTCGGTAAACCGATCGTTTTGAATGCCAACGCTCGGCCGTAATCTTTGTTCCGCAACAGGCTTTGCAACCTAGTCAGGCCGCCACTCTTGTGGTTTCATTGAAGAAAAGTGCCTGGCTGATAAGGGCCTTCACCATGTCGGGATTGAATGGCTTGGTCACAAGGAAGGTCGGCTCCGGCCGTTCTCCGGTCAGAAGCCGTTCCGGAAATGCGGTGATGAAGATGACCGGGATGCTGGCGCTCTTCAGGATATCGTTGACGGCGTCGATGCCCGAGCTGCCGTCGGCAAGCTGGATATCGGCAAGCACCATTCTTGGTTTTGTTGCGTTGTAGAGCGCTACCGCTTCGGCATGCGTGCGGGCGATACCGGTGACGCGATGGCCGAGGCTTTCGACCATTTGCTCGATATCCATCGCGATCAGCGGCTCATCCTCGATGATCATGATTTCCGTCGCCACCTGTCGCGATATCTCCTGCGACGCGGTGTCGAGCAGGTGCATGGCCTCGCTTTCCGTGATCTCGAGAATATCGGCGATCTCGTCCAGACGGAAACTTTCGACGGACCCGAGCAAAAATGCCTGGCGGGCGCGTGGAGAAACCTTGGACAGGTTGACGGAAGCACGCTGTTCCCAGGCAAAGGGTGAGGTCGGCTCGGGAATCTGAAGTGTTACGGAACCGAACAGCTTGGTGAACAGTTTATAGAGTGCGACACGGTCACTATCCGTGTCGGGAAAGATGGAGATGTCGGTGATGATGGCTTCCAAAACCGCAGCAACATATGCGTCCCCGGAGGTCTGAGTTCCGGTCAAAGCACGAGAATAGCGACGCAAATAAGGAAGATGCGGCGCGATGCGTGTGGAAAGTGTCATCAATGGTTCCCGCCTTTTATCAAATTCTAAATAAAATACAGCGCGGAGGCTGCAGTGACTAACAAACGTCAGTTCAGTAAAAAAGTTCCTCTTTGTCGGAACTTTTTTTAGGCAGTCGCATTTCAATGCTTACAATCAGTCGACTTCATCCTTTACGATTCGTTTAGAAACAGTTTTGAATGAAGTTGACTGGTCTCCCGGGCATGGAAGCAGTGAACGTGCTCCACCCTTGAATGCGAGATAATCGAAAAGCGAGCAGGCTAGATGACTATCCAGAATTCCGAGGACGCAGATAAGACAGTATCGGACCTGCGCGCAGTGGATATCCTCGATCCCAACAACCAGATCGGCAACAGGCTGCGTTCCTT
The DNA here is from genome assembly GCF_014207095.1 of Martinezella lusitana. Taxonomy (GTDB): domain Bacteria; phylum Pseudomonadota; class Alphaproteobacteria; order Rhizobiales; family Rhizobiaceae; genus Rhizobium; species Rhizobium lusitanum_B. The sequence continues at coordinate 456,872 of NZ_JACHBG010000002.1, forward strand.
TTATTCTGCCATGCAGGATGAGGCTATTCCGGATCGGTTCCTCGATCTTCTTGAGAAGCTTGATCACGCCGAGCGCCTGGCCGCCGCAAAAGTTTCCGAATAGGCGGTGACGTCATGGAAACGCAAACGAGCTTTAAACGCGAGCTTCTCGCGGCCCTGCCAAGCCTCCGCGCCTTTGCCATTTCGCTGACCGGCCGTCACGATCGCGCCGACGATCTTGTCCAGGACACGATCATGAAGGCCTGGGCGAAGCAGGATCACTTCGAGATGGGCACCAATATGAAGGCCTGGCTCTTCACCATCCTGCGCAACGAGCTCTATAGCCAGATGCGCAAGAGCGGCCGTGAAGTGCAGGACAGTGACGGTATCTTCACCGAATCGATGGCGACGCATCCCTCGCAATATGGCGCGGTCGACCTTCAGGATTTCCGTAAGGCGCTGGATCAGCTGCCGCCGGACCAGCGCGAAGCGATCATCCTGGTGGGCGCTTCCGGATTCTCCTATGAGGAAGCCGCCGAGATTTGCGGCTGCGCGGTCGGTACCATCAAGAGCCGCGTTAATCGCGCCCGCCAGCGCCTGCAGGAGCTGCTCGACATTTCCGGCGAAGCCGATTTCGGCCCGGATGCCACCTCGGCGCCGCTAACCTCCAAGGCATTCGCCTTCTGACAAAAAGCCCGGTCGAAAGATTGGGCTTTTTCATTTCAATCAATTGCAAGGCTTTGCCGTCTAAGTGGGAGCCGCTCCCAATTTGGAAGCGGGCGGATCAATCGTCTTCCTCGCTCTTTCCAAACAGATTGCCGAAGAGAAGGGCGGCCGCTACCGCTGCGGTCATCAACGGCTGCTTGCGCACGAGCCCTATGACTGCGGCCGCCATGGTTTCCATTGCGAGCCGGCGTTCGCGCGCGCGGCGTTGCTCCTGCTTGTCGATAATCGCCATGATGACGAGCACGATCAGTCCCAGCAGAAGGGCGCCTGCCGCGATCAACAGCGCGGAGACCGCGGCGCCATAAATGGTCGCAAGCCAGATGGCCGCTGCGACGAGAGCGAAGACATAGGCGGTCAGCAGAAGAAGGGTTGCTATGGCGACAAAAATACCGTTGCGCTTGGTTCGCGCAACGGTGCGATTGAATGTGCCTGACAGCAGCAGGCCAAGGAGAGGAGCGATCATCGCGCCACCCTAGCGGCGTGACAGAAGCAGAGCAACCGCAAGACCGAAGGTCGCAGCCGCGGCGATGGTGGCGACCGGATGCTGGCGCACCGTTCTGCGGACCTCGCGCGAACCTTTCGTATAACCGCGTTGCAACTCGTGCAGCAGTTCCTCGCCACGGGCAGTCAGGTCGTCGAATCCCGTTTCAGCGCTCGCACGTAATTTCTTGCCTTGCTTCGCGCCGCTCTCGCCGATGAGCTTGGCAAAGGCAGCGACTTCTTCGCGCAGCGATTCGATCTGGTCCTCGATGCTTGCCTCGACGTCATGGAGATTGCTGCCATTGCGCTTGCTTCGCGCCGAATGAAAAATGGATGCAGCCATATCTAGCTCCCTTTGCTTTGCCTGGGCGCTCGATGGGCGCCTGTTGTTCGCGATGGTTCGGTGTCCTCAGACAGACCAACCATATTGCTTTCGGAACGTTGATTCCGATCACTGGATCTCAACGCGCGGGTGTAGCAAAAGGTTCCGAAGGGGCGATCAGCCGCGCGTCACTCGATGAGCGCGCTGTGGGCGAGCACGAAGGGTGCGTCGTTGGCGGGAAGGCGATTGACCCGGAGATTGCAGCCGAACACGTCCTGAAGATGCTGGTCGGTCAGAACCTCCTTGACGGAACCTGCTGCTTGCAGGCGGCCACCTTTCAGTAGGACCATCCGGTCGGAAAAAAGCGCGGTCAGGTTGAGATCGTGCATGACCGCGATGACGCCTCCTCCGCGTCGGCAGAATTGCCGGGCGAGCGTCATGATGGTGAGCTGGTGACTGATATCGAGGCTGGAAACGGGTTCGTCGAGCAGTAGCCAGCAAGGCTTCCCGTCGATGACAGGCTCGGAAATCTGGCAGACGACGCGGGCGAGCTGGACGCGCTGTTGTTCACCACCGGATAGCTCCTGATAGAAACGGCCTTCGAATCCTGCAAGATCAACAGACGCGAGCGCCTCGGCGGCAATGTGATCGGCTTGTTCCTGATGCCGGTTACGCCCGCTCGTCAGGCCCATGCGAACGATTTCGCGCACGGTGAAGGGAAAGGAGATCGAGCTTGCCTGCGGCAGGACGCCCCGCATTTCCGCCAGATGCCATGGTTCCAGCCTTCTGATCTCGACGTCATTCATATGGACCGAGCCGTGATAGGCAAGTTCCCCTGAAATGGCTTTCATCGTGGTCGTCTTGCCGGAGCCGTTCGGTCCGCAGATCGCGGTCAGCGTTCCGGCTTCTGCCGCAAAGGATACGTCCTGCACGATCGCCTTGCCCGCGAGCCGGACGGAGAGATTGGATACATCGATCATGGCGGGCTCACAGGCTGAGGCGCGAGCGCTGCCTGAGCAGCATCCACAGGAAGAAGGGGCCGCCGACGCCGGCCGTCAGGATGCCGATCGGCAGTTCGGCGGGGGAAACGATGGTGCGGGCGACGACATCGGCAATGACCAGAAGCGAGCCGCCGAGCAGTGCCGAAGCGGGAAGCAGGAAGCGGTGGTCCGGCCCGATGATCATGCGCAAAATATGCGGCACGACGATGCCGACGAAGCCGATGCCGCCGCTGACGGCGACGGAAGCGCCAACGGCTGCGGCGACGCTGACGATGGCGACGTTCTTCAGCCGCTGCACGGCGACGCCCATGTGAAAGGCTGCCGCTTCGCCGAGCGTCAGCGCATTGAGACCGCGGGCCATGAAGGGCAGGGGCAGCAGCGAAAGGATGATGATCGGGCCGGCACCGGCGACTTTGCTCCAAGTCGAGCCTGCCAGCGATCCCATGCTCCAGAAGGTCAGGTCGCGCAGCTGCCGATCATCAGCCATGTAAATCAGGATCCCCGTGGCTGCGAGAGCGAGGGAGCCGAGCGCGATGCCGGCCAGCAGCATGGTCGCGATCGAGGTCTGACCGTGCCGGGTGGCGATCCTGTAGAGCAGGATCGTCGTTATCAGGCCGCCGACAAAGGCGGCGATGGGAAGCGAGAATATGCCGAAGAGGTGTACGACCGGGGCGAGCACGCTGCCGCCGAGCACGATCATCGCGACCGCACCGAGGCTGGAGCCGGCTGAAACGCCGATCAGGCCGGGATCGGCCAGCGGGTTGCGGAACAAGCCCTGCATGACGGCACCCGAAACCGCCAAGCCACCGCCGATCAGAAAGCCGAGAATGGCGCGGGGCAGACGGATGTCGAAAATGACGATGCGGTCGCGGACGCTGAGCGCGCTTTCTGCCTCACCACTCACCATGCTGCCGATCACGTCGATGATCGACGCATTCGAGGCGCCGGTCGTGATCGAGAAGGCGAGGGCTGCCATTGACACCAGAACGAGGCCGGCGATGACGAGGATCGCAAGTGCGGTGCGATCCCCGTTATGACGGCGTGCCTTGGTCTGCGACATCTGCTTCAGCCCTGCCATGGCATCGTTGAATGCCACGTCAGCCTCCGTAGATCGCTGCGTTCAGCTCGCGAATGGCGCTGGCGGTGCGCGGGCCGAACCCGAGCAGATGCAGGCCGTCCATGCGGACGATCGCCTTGTGGCTGGCGGCGGGCGTCAGCGAAATGGCCGGCTGCTTCAGCAGGTCCTCGTCCGACATCGATAGCGGTCCTTCGCGATCCATGATCAGGATGACATCGGGCTTGGCTTCGATGATCGCTTCATCCGTTACTGATTTGTAGCCGGAAAAGCCGCTGATCGCATTGATCGCGCCCGTAAGTTTGATGATGCCATCGGCAGCCGTGTTGCTTCCTGAAGCGAGGATCTTGCCGTTTTGGAGGCTGAGCACGAAGAGCACGCGCTTGCGCTCGGCCTCCGGGCGCTTGGCCGAATCGTTGATCGCAGCATCGAGGTCGGCGGCAACCTTATCTTCCAGGGCCTTCGCTTTTTCCTGCACGCCGAGCAGCGAACCGACGGCCTCTATCTTTTTCAGGATGCCGTCGCGATCATAGGTCTGCGGCACGGTTTCGAACGGCAGGCTGGCATTGCGCAACACGGCCAGCGCCTCCGGCGGACCTGAACCCTCGACGGCAATGATGGCCGTCGGGTTGACGGCGAGGATGCCTTCCGGCGACAGGGCGCGCATATAGCCGACATCGGGAAGTTTGGTGACTTCCTTGGGATAAAGGCTGGTGGAATCGCGGGCAATCAGCCGCTTTTCCTCGCCGAGCGCGTAGACGATCTCGGTCACATCGCCGCCGATGGAGACCAGCCGCGTGGTGTCGAGCTTCTTTGTTTCGGCGGCTTGGGCGTGCCGCACGAGGCTGCCATAGCCCGCGATGGGGCTTGCCGGAACGAATGGCAGAGCCATGACCGCCATGGTCAGCGCGATTTCCCACGCCCTGATACGCTTGAAGTTCCTAAACATCGTCATTTGCCGTCTCTCATGCAGCGACGCTGGCGCCGTCTTTCGTCAGGTTTTCGACGATGGCGCGCCAGTCGGGACGCTCGTCGAAGCCTTCCTTCCGCTTGCCGAAGAACTGGATGATCATCTCGCCCTTGGCATTGTAGGCTTCGAGCGAAGTCACATGGCCATCCTTGGTCGGCTTACGCACGGCCCAGGTCTCGGCGATCTGGTCCTGCCGCAGGTGCAGATGGAAGGTCGGATCCATGACGTTGATCCACGGGCCCATGGTCTGGACGTTGACGATCGGGCCGGAATGGATCTGCACGGTGCCTTCGTTGGCGACGAAACACATGATCGGCAGGCCTTCGCGCACGGAGGCGTACATCATTTCGGCGACAGCGCCAGCATCCAGCTTCCATGCATAGTCGTCGCCGACGGTGCGAATGGCGTCCTGGCGTCCGATCTTCAGCTTCTTCAGCATGCCGAAGAATTCATGCGTATCGGTCATGCGGCTCCAGTGGTCGCGCAGCTCGTCGCGGCTGACATCGCCATCCGTCGCGCCGTTGTCGTAGCCCGAGCGGTCCTCGACGAATTCCTGCGACTGATCTTCGATGCGCAGTTCGGCGACCATGGTGTGATAGGCCTCGACATTCGAGGCAGGACGCAGATGGATCTTGTGGACAGCGTCGCCTGCCTTGTCGAAGAACTGCAGGCTCAGCTTCTGCTGATCGCCATCGGCCTTGGTGACGGCAAAGCCATGCGCCCAGCGCTTCGGGAAGATGCGCAGGTCGATATTTTCGCCGAGCACGATCGCGGCCTGGGCGCCGAACTTCATGTTTTCATAGACGCCGATCTTTTCGTGGACGGCACTTTCGTTGCGCGACAGTGCCATGATCTCGCCGAGCGAGGCGATCCGCTCCAGGAAGCGATCGACGCTCGCGTCGATCCGGATGGCGGAAATGCCGACTTCGGCCGCGACGAGGGCTGCTTCGGAAATGTTGAGGCGGACGGCGATATCGCGCTCGCGCATCTTCGGGTTCTCGGCGCGGAACGCGCGGATCTCAGCGGGGGTCGGTCGTGTCGTCTCAGTCATTTGTCATGCCTATTTGTTGAGTATGAGCTTGCCTTGGCGCGTAATCTTCATGCGGTAGATGACGCCTTCGTGCTTGATCATGATTTCCGTCTGACCGCGGAAAATATCCGTGCTCTCGACTATTCTTAGCTGCGGTGCCGCCGTGTTCTGTGCCGGCGGCGTCGGGTTTTTGTCAGCAATCATCCTGCTTGGTTTTGCCTGAAAATTCATCGGGGGCCGAACCGCCGTCCGGCCAAATTTATCTTGACTCTCATACTCATGGTTTCATAAAGACGCAATAGGATACGGATAAAGTCAAGTTTAAAAATTTCGACGACACACGCCAGGGCAGTCGACCGCGAAGGCGCGTGTGGAAGCATATTCAGGAGACAGGCCGATGCTGACGAAGACGATCTTGGCGCTTGCGATTTCGGGGATATTTGCTGCTGCAAACTTCGCTCCGGCCCTTGCCGAGGAGGCGAACGCAACTCCAGCAGCGGCCGCGCGTAAGCTCAGCGTCGAACTCAATGCTTTGGCGCCGTCGCAGAAGGGATGCATGATGACCTTCGTTGCCGAAAACGCCATGGCAACGCCGATCAACAAGATCTCCTTCGAACTTGCCTTCTTCAACGACAAGAACGCCGTCGATCGCGTTACCGTCCTCGATTTCCGTGACCTGCCGCTCGGCAAGAAGCGGGTGCGGCAATTCGATATGCCCGGCGTCAAGTGCGAGACGGTCACACGCATTATCATCAACGATACGCCGATATGTGATGGCCCGGCGGCGGGCGAGTGCAAAGCCGCGCTAACCACCCGCTCGCAGATATCCGTAGCTTTTGAAGGCTGAAGGCCATGGCTATGCGCTCGGTCAAGGTTTCCATGGAGCGCCGTTCCGACGGCGGTTTGAATGACAACTATCCGAGCGCGTTGCCGGGCCATGAATTGACCGGCCTCGAAGGCGTGCCGCGTCCGCCGGCCGGCGAGACCGTGATACACTACAGCTGCTTCACGCAGATCAGCTCCTTTCCAGAGCATCCGACCGAGCCGACACAAATCGAGGCGGCGGATCCGCTGCCGATGGACGCGCTGCCCGAGAAGCCTCATGCGGCAGCCTCCGGGCGTAAAGTGCCGCTTTTTTTCCCCGGTCTCGGATCGTGCCTTTTCCATGGAATTGTAGTTGCCCTCTTGCTGCTAACCTTCGTTGCGACGCCGGAAGAGGCGAAGGAGGAAGCGGGCGATACGGTCAGCGTCATCATGATCGGCAATTCCGACGCCGACCAGATGGCCGCGGGCGAGGAAAACCAGCAGCCCGAGCAGATGACTGCAGAGGCGGTTCAGCCGGAGACGGTGCAACCGACTGAGGTCACGCCCGAGGAAGTTCAGCCACAGGCGTCGCAACCCGAAGCCGTTCAGACGCAGCCCGCCGCGGCTCAGTCGGTTCAGACGGCGGAAGCCGTGCAGCCGGTCGAGCAGGCGCCACCGACGACCGTCGTGCCCGAGCAGCCGCAGATCTTGGTGACACAAACGCCTGCAGAGACGACGGTGATCCAGACTGCCGAACCGATCCAGCCCGTGGACAACCAGGTTGCCGAAGGGCAACCCATTCAGCCCATGCCTGAGGTCGTAACGCCCCTTGCCAAGCCGAAGCCCGTGGAAAGGCCGTGGGTCGTCAAGAAGCCGGTTCCGAAGGTGGCGAAAGTCAAGTCCGGGTCGCGCGGCGAGAGCGAGGAGGACTCCAAGAGGGGGTCGATCAACGGCACCGAGGCAGCCCAATCGGACCAAAACTCTCAACTGAACGCGCGCAAGACCGGTTCGGGAGATGCGGCAATTGCGAATTATCAGGGTAAGCTGCAATCTCGCATCAAGCGCTATGTGCAGCGCGTCTCCTCCAAATATGAAAAGGGCCTGACCCTTGTCGTCAGGCTGTCGATCGGCTCCGATGGCGAACTGCGGTCCGTCTCCCTGGCGCGCAGCTCAGGGAATTCCGGATTGGATGATGCGGTGATGGAGCAAGTGCGAAATGCCGCGCCATTTTCGCCGTTGCCTCCGGAATGGGGTAAGCCGACATGGTCGTTCGTGCAGGCCGTTCAAACGGCGGGCCGTTAGAGCGCTTCTGCTTTTCACTGCATCGGGAAAACGCTCCATCTGATTGCTTTCGCGCATTCCGGATGGAAGCCGCCGCGCACTTTCCCGGACATGTTCACAGCGCCGCGGCGCTGCCTCTTAAAATATGATGGAAATCATCAACTTTATACTTTACTCCAAAAATCATGTTTAATAAGGTCGCCTCGCGCTCGGCGGAATCGAGCGTGCAAGAGCAACCAGCAAACGGGTGATGCATGGCGCGTAAGGGGAAGAAGGATTCTGGTCGCGGAAGCCGCGAAGTGCAGGCGACGGCGCAGGTTTCCGGGAAATCTAGCCTCGATGTGCGCAGCTTCCTCTATGTCGGCGGGCGCGATTGCCAGGTGGCGCATCTGCGCCAGATCGCCAGCAACTTCGGGGCCGAACTCATCCATCACGATGGCGGCCTGCGTGAAGCCGTTTCACGCATCGATACGGTGTTGCCTTCGGTCGACTGCGTCTTCTGCCCCATCGACTGTATCAGCCACGATGCCTGCCTGCGGGTGAAGACCGGCTGCAAGAAATTCGGCAAGGCCTTCATTCCGCTACGCAACGGCAGCAAGTCCAGCCTCGAAAGAGCGCTGCAGACCATGAAAGAACGAGACGTTTCCCAATGATTGATGACGGCCCTGACGGGGTTATGCTGATCGGCCTGCACAAGCTGGCCGCGCAGAATGGTGACGGGCTTGTGCCCGAGCTTTACGAATTGCTGATGCGTCGGGCCGAGGAGCAACAGCGCGCTCCGAATGTGGCGACCTTTCCGACTTGGAAGGTACGTCGCCCAGGTGAGGCATCGGATCGCATCACGGGCACGACCGCTCTCGATGGCGCAAATATCGTTGCCTTTGCGCCGGACGTGGATAAGACTGTCACGCGTCGCAAGAAGGTCTGATCGTCGAACGAGGTTGCCATGTTTATCGCCATGAACCGCTTCAAGGTCGTCATCGGTTTGGAGGGCGAATTCGAAGAGGTCTGGAGAGGGCGAGATTCCCGGCTGTCTGACGTGCCCGGGTTCATAGAATTTCGCCTCCTACGCGGTAAATCGAATGTGGAAGAGGGCCATACGGTGTTTTCCTCGCACACGAGCTGGCGCACCGAGGACGACTTCATCAACTGGACGAAATCCGAGCATTTTCGCGTGGCGCACCGCAATGCCGGCGACAATAAGCGGCTCTATTGGGGGCCGCCGCAGTTCGAAGGCTTCAGCGTGGTTCCCGGAATCTGAGCCGGGATCTTCTTCGCTGCATTAGGCTTTAAGGCGGCGTCGCCTTCATGCCTTTGCGTCGCGCATTCCAAAGAACGCGCCGATTGCGATCATCGCCCATCCGGCAATCATGCCCATGCCGCCCGTTGGAGCCGCCATCGGGAACAGCGAGCTGCTTCCAAAATGCCTGACGATGAGATCGCCGGCGAAGATCAATGTTCCCAGACCTAGCAATACGGCTGCGAGCGGCGCGGTGCGGATCCGGTCATAGGCAGCGTAAAGCGCCAGCAGGGCAGGGGCGTGTGCCAGGCTCATGGTCGAAGCCGCGCCGAGGAAATGCGTGTCGCCGCCATGGGTTGCGGCTGCGGCAAGGGCTACGCCGGCACCACCGAGGATGCCAGCCACAAACAGGGTTGCCGGCCGGATTATGGCGCTCACACTCATGTCTTCCTCATTCCCTGTTCTGCATGTGGAAGGCCAGGCGCTCGACCGGCTCCCAGATGATGGCTCGTAGTTTCTCATTCTCGATGGTTTCGTCCATGGCGCGGCGGAAGCAGAACAACCACTCGTCGCGTTCGGTCGGACCGATAGCGGCGACGAAATGGCGGCTGCGCAGGCGGGGATGGCCGCGCTTCTCGATGTAGAGCTGCGGGCCGCCGAGATAGCCGGTCAGATATTCGTAGAACTTCTCCTGCGAGCCTTCGAGGCTCGGAGGATGCACGGCGCGGCAATTGGCGGCCTCGGGCAGCGTGTCCATCAGTTCGTAGAAGCGTGACGTCAGAGCGCGCACGGTCCGGTCGCCGCCGATCGCTTCGTAAAGTGTGATGGTTTCTTCGCTCAAGCCGCTACCCCTGTTTACGATGCCCTACATGGCAATTGATGGGCGACGCCGCAACCGTCGATATGCTCGCTGCGGCGTTTCGGCGCTGCCTTACTTGCTCGACGGCAGGTAGAAGGCGTCGCTCTCCCCCGGAACGAGCTCGAGCGACCAGGTTCGCTGCCGATTTGTATCGGGATACAAGTGATTGTAGGCAGGCATGCTGGAGAGCAGGATTTCGGCGAGTTCGACGCCGAGATCGTGCAGCGACGTGCGAAAACAGGTGAGAGCCGGCTGCAGGAACTTGGCGCGCGGCGCCTCGCGAAAGCCCACGACGGCGATGTCACGGCCGGGAATGATGCCGGCTTCCATGACGCGCCGATAAAGGCCGATGGCCATCAGCTCGTAGATCAGGATGACGGCCGTTGGCCTGTCTTCGAGCCGAAGCAATTCGTCGGCAACCTGATAGCCACCCTGTTCGCTCGATTTGGCGCGGATGATCAGCGCCGGATCGTAGGGAATTCCGTGCCGCTCCAAAGCGTGGCGATAGCCTTCCGCGAAGACGAAGCCGAGGTTGATGTCGCTGGTGGGCACGCTGATTGCGATGCGCCGGTGCCCGCGCGCGACGAGCCTGTCGACGGCGCTGTTGGCAACGCTGTCGAAATCGAGGTCGGCCCAGGGGTGCTGCACGCCCGAGAGGCTGCGGCCGAGTGCGGCAAAGGGGATCTTCGCCTTGGCGAGCAGATCGAAGCGCTTGTCGACGCGCTGCGTCTCGGACAGGATCAGCGCATCGACGATGCGCCTCGCCACCATGCGCTTCAGATACTCATAGGGGTCTTCGTCATGCGGGCAGGGGAGCATGATCAGATCGAGATTGTGCCGCGAGAACACGCTCTGTAATCCACCCGTCACGGTCAGGAAGAAGTTGTCGCTATTTTCGACCGTTTCCTTGCTGGATTGGATCATCAGGCCGATGACGTTGGTCGTTCCCTGCCGAAGGCTGCGTCCAGACTGGTTGGCCACATAGCCCAGTTGTTCGGCAGCGGCGAGCACGCGCTTGCGGGTTTCCTCGTTCACATCCGGCTTGCCGTTCAATGCGCGTGATATTGTGCCGATCGAGATATCGAGATGCTCGGCAAGCTGGCGAATTCCCTTCATCGGCCGCGGTTTTCCTCCATCCACCATTTTCCGTAGTCCTCCTCTATTGACACAGGAAAATCTTTTCGCATAGTATCGTAAACGTTTACGGAGCGTGTGTCATGAGGGGTTGACCACCGCCCGCTGGAGGACATCGTGAAATTCAATGCCATTTTGTGCGGGTGCGGAGCTATGTCCAAGGGCTGGCTCAGGGCCATCGCCTCGACGCCGGCGCTTGCCGATTCCATTCAGGTCGTCGGCCTCGTCGATCTCAATCGAGCGACCGCTGAAAACCTTGCCAAAGAGTTCTCGCTGGAAGATGCCGTCATCGGCGCGGATCTCAGCGATGTCATCGCGGAGACGAAGGCAGATCTGGTTTTTGACGTCGTCATCCCGGCGGCACGCTTCGATGTGGTTTCGACGGCTTTGAAGGCTGGCTGTCATGTGCTCAGCGAAAAGCCGATGGCGACCTCGCTCGCAGAAGGTGCCGCCCTGATCGACCTTGCCGCCAAGGCGGGCAAGGTCCACGCCATCATCCAGAACCGCCGCTACATCTCCGGCATCCGTCGCCTGCGCCGGCTTGTGGAGGAGGGCGCGATCGGTGAACTCACGGGCATCCATTGCGATTTCTTCCTTGGCCCGCATTTCGGCGGTTTCCGCGAGGAAATGGATAACGTCCTGCTGCTCGACATGGCGATCCATACCTTCGACGCGGCCCGCTTCGTCTCCGGCAAGGTACCGCTTTCAGTTTACTGCATGGAAAAGAACCCTGTGGGGTCCTGGTACAAGCATGGCGCATCGGCTCATGCGCTCTTCGATTTTTCCGACGATGTCGTCTTCAGCTATCGTGGCTCCTGGTGCGCCGAGGGCCGGCGCACGAGCTGGGAAAGCCAATGGCGGCTGACCGGCAGCAAGGGTATGCTCACCTGGGATGGCGAGGAGAATTTCGAAGCCAGCGTCGCCGGCAACGAGCCCGGCCTGCTGCATGGCTTTGTGCCGATCGAGGTTCCCGGGCCGAAACGTGAGGAAGAGACGCACGGCCATGCCAGCGTCATCGCCTCCTTCATCGAGGCGATCAGGACCGGCAAAGCGCCCGAGACGGCAAGCGATGACAATATTCGCAGCCTCGCCATGGTTTTAGGCGCCATCGAGAGCGCCAAGACGGGCCGCCGCGTCGATATTTCAGCACAAGGACAATGAGAGCATGACCAATCCGGCAAAGGCCATCCGTATCGGCACGATGATCAGGGCGACGAACGAGGATGCCGCAGAGAATATCGCCAAGATCGCCGATCTCGGCTTCGAAAGCTTCGAGCCCTTCTTCTGGCAGACCACCAACGGCCAGAATCTGGCGGATCTCGGTAAACGCTGCCGCGACGCCATTGGTGATCGCGACATCACCATCTCGACCGTCGGTATGTTCGGCAATCCGCTCGAAGAGCGCGAGATGGACCTGCAGACACTGCAGGGCTGGAAAGATTGCATCGACAATGCCCATCATTTTGGCGCCACTTGCGTTGCCGGCTTTACCGGCCGCATCCGCAACAAGCCGCTCACCGACAGCCTGCCGCGCTACAAGCAGGTCTGGAGCGAGCTTGCCAAGCGTGCTGCCGACAAGGGTATCAAGATCGCCTTCGAAAATTGCGCTATGGACGGCAATTGGGCGACGGGCGACTGGAACATCGCGCATAACCCCGATGCCTGGGAACTGATGTTCAACGAGACCCCGGACGAGAATATCGGTCTGGAATGGGAGCCGTGCCATCAGATGGTCTATCTGATCGAGCCGCTGCCGCAGATCCGCAAATGGGCGAAGAAGATTTTTCACGTTCATGGCAAGGACGCGACGATCCGTTGGGACGTCATCAAGGAACACGGCATTTTCGGCAAGGAGAAGTTCGTCTTCATGCGCACGCCGGGCTTCGGCGATAGCAACTGGACCGACATCATCTCCGAACTGCGCCTTGCCGGCTGGTCCGGCTCGATCGACATCGAGGGCTGGCACGATCCTGTCTATCGCGATGCGCTCGAGATGACTGGTCAGGTTCACGGACTGAACTATCTCAAGAGAAGCCGAGGCGGTGAATTCGTCGAGTGATGTACGTATCTGCGAATCTGCATCGATTTAGGAGGCAAGTTGTGCGTTAATCAAAAGCGTGGAGCGGCCAACGCTTTGCGCAAGACGGGCAACCAAATGGAGGAGCTGCCGAGCATCCGCTGATCGTCCCGAGGGACTAGCGAATGCCCCGGTAGCATGAGGGAAAAGCCGACGGCAGCGCGGGCCATGTCGTCGGTTCAAAACCGTCACGGTTCGCAGGTGGAGGAGAATATATGAATATTTTTTCGAAGCTGGCGATCTCAGCCGGCATGTCGCTGTTGCTGGCTGCCGGCGTGGCGCAAGCCCAGAACAAGACATTCAACATCTGGTGGTTCGAGCTGCCTGACACGCCTCAGTCCAAGGCTTGGACGAAGGCTCTTGGCGAACTGAAGGCCAAGCATCCGGATGTCACCGTGAATTTCGAACTGAAGACTTTCGAGCAATTGCAAAAGGCCGGCAGTCTCATTCTCAATTCGGATCAGGCGCCTGACGTGCTCGAATACAACAAAGGCAATGCCACCGCTGGCCTCGTTGCTTCACAGGGCCTGTTGACGCCGCTTGACGATCAATTCAAGTCGCGCGGCTGGGACAAGATCCTGAACGACAACAGCACGCAACTGAGCAAGTATGACGCCAACGGCATCTATGGTTCTGGTCCGATTATCGGCATTCCGGCCTATGCGGAGTTTGTCTCCGTTTTCTATAATATCGACCTGTTCCAGGCGAATGGCGTGAAAGTACCGACGACACTGGATGAGTTCGAAGCCGCGCTCGCCACATTCAAGCAGAAGGGCATCACGCCGCTTTCCCTGGGGACAGTGGATTCAAACGGGCAGCATCTGCTCTATACGCTGGCACTGACACAGGCGGACGATACCTGGGTCAATAACTATCAGGGCCTCAAGGTACCGCTAGACACCAAGCCCTTTCTCTTCGCCGCCAAGAAGATCGTCGATTGGGTGAGCAAGGGTTACATCTCCAAGGATTCGACCGGTCTGAAGGGCACAGGCGGCGCTGACAACCTCTTCTCCTCCGGCAAGGCGCCCATGTTCATCAGCGGCACATGGAACAACGGCAATTTCGCCAGCTCGATCAAGAACTTCAAATGGAGCCAGTTCGTCTTCCCGACGCCAAAATACACCGTCGGCTCTACCGGAAACCTGTTCGTGGTGCCGAAGGGCTCCAAGAACAAGGATCTCGCTTACGAATTCATCGATCTTGCGCTTGGCAAGGAAAATCAGAACGAGCAGGCCAATCTTGGCGGCGTCGCCATTGCCGCCGATCCGGCTGCGGTTAAGGACGAACTCGGCAAGCGCAATGTCGAGCTCTTTAGCAATATCTCCGGCAAGGGCGGTCTCGGCCTTTATCCGGATTGGCCGGTGCCCGGCTATTACGAACTGTTGATCCAGGCGACGACCGGCCTAGTCACTGGCTCGACTACGCCCGAGCAGTTCGCCGAACGCATAAAGAAGCCTTACGACGACGCGCAGGCGGCCCAATAATCATCGTCGACAATCACAACGGCGGGACGGCTCAATGCCGCCTCGCCGTATCGGAGGGAGGAATTCGATGGTGAAGGCAGGCAGCGAAAGTAAGGCTGGGTACTATCTCTATATCATTCCCGGTATGCTGGGATTTGCGCTGGTGGTCCTCATTCCGTTGATTGCCAATTTGGCCATCAGCTTCACGACGTGGAAGGGCGGCAACATTTCGCCACGTTATGTCGGCTTCGAAAACTATCAGCGGCTGCTTCAGGATTCCGTGTTTTGGGGGGCGATGCAGCATACGCTATTGTTCATCATTTCGATGACGATCGTACCCATCCTTCTCGGGCTGGTATTGGCTGCAGTACTCTTCGACTACATCGCTGCCCAGTTCAGCGAGACCTGGTCGAGCTTCTTTCGCGCCGGCTTTTACTTGCCGCAGATTCTGCCGTTGACCACGGTAGGCGTCCTGTGGACATGGATCCTCAACCCTTTCGGCATCATCAACGCTGTCTTGCGGGCGCTTGGTCTCGATTTCATGGCGAAGAACTGGCTGGGCGATGCGAGTTATGCGCTGCTGGCGGTTTCCGCCGTCATTGTCTGGGTGCAGGTCGGCTATTGTCTGGTCGTGTTCATGTCCGGGCTCGCACGCGTAGACCCATCGCTCTACGAGGCTGCCGAACTCGACAATGCGACCTGGTTCGGCCGCTTTCGCTCCATCACCATCCCGATGCTGATGCCTGAAATCTTCGTCGTCGCCTTGACGACGTTGATCGCAGCTCTGAAGGTGTTTGCACCGATCTACGTTCTGACATCAGGCGGACCGGACAACGCGACGACGGTGCCCTCCTACCTGTCCTACTATCACTTCTTCACGACGAACCGCGTCGGCTACGCCGCGGCGATTGCGACGCTGCAGACCGCCATGACCATCGTGCTCGGCGTCATCTTCATGCGCATGCAATCGAAGCAAACCGCGGGGGGACATTGATATGGCCGCGACGTCTTCGCTCTCCGTTCCGGTCGTGCACACGGAGCATCGCAGGAAGAAGGGAATCGGTCGCTGGGTCGTTCTGGCAATCCTGCTCGTCTTCCTGGCCGCAACGCTTTTCCCGTTCTTTCTGGCGGCTTTCAATGCCATCAAGACGGCGGCGGATTATGCTGCAAACGGTCCCCTCGCTTTCCCGCGGAGTTTCGATCTCACCGCGTTGAAGAACTTCTGGACAACGGTGGATTTCCCCCGGAAGCTCTTCAACAGCATCTTGATCAGTGCATGCACGGCCATTCTGGCGGTGGTGCTCAGCCTGCTCAATGCCTATGCTATCGGCATCGGCCGTGTGCGCGGCGGGCAGGCGTTGCTGGTGATCCTGCTGATTGCGATCATGGCGCCGCAGGAGGCGCTGGTCTATCCGCTCTACTATATGGCCAAGCTGGTGGGTCTGTTCGACTCGATGCTGTCGGTCATCATCATTCTCGGCGTACTTCACACTGCTTTCGGCACCTACCTGCTCTCATCGGTCCTGGCGACGTTTCCACGCGAGATCATCGAGGCTGCGCAAATCGATAATGCGACACGCTGGCAGATTCTCTGGCTCGTGATCGTGCCCGTGCTGCGCCCGACGCTTGCGGTGCTGGCGACCTTCTTCTTCATCTGGACCTGGAACGAGTTCCTGATCCCTCTCGTGTTCCTGGTTTCCAACAACAACCAGACCATCTCCGTGGCCATGGGCGTGCTGTCGGGATCCAATACGCAGGAGCCGACAGCAATTGCGGCGGCCTCGCTACTCGGCATCTTGCCGACGGTGATCTTCTTCCTGATTTTCCAACGCACCTTGACACGAGGCGTGGCCGCCGGTGCCGTCAAATAAACTTATGCGGAAAGCTCCGTCTCAACGGGGATGATCCGAAGAGGCGGGGTTCGGTGAATGGCAGTTCTGACGAAGTTCGAATTTTCCGCAGGAGGAGCAAGTGGCAGGAATCAACATCAAGTCCCTCACCAAGCATTTCGGGGCCGTACAGGTTCTCAACGATATCGATCTGACGATCGAGCGCGGCGAGTTCGTCGTCTTTCTCGGCGGCTCGGGGTGCGGCAAGTCGACCTTGCTGCGCATGATCGCGGGCCTGGAGTCGATCACGAGCGGTGAAATCTGGATCGGCGGAAAGCGGGTCGACCAGCTGCCGCCCGGTGAGCGCGGCGTATCCATGGTTTTCCAATCCTATGCGCTCTATCCGCACATGACCGTTCGCGACAACATGTCTTTCGGCCTGCGCAACATCAAGACGCCGAAGGCCGAGATCGACCGGCGCATCGAGGCGGCGGCAAAGATCCTTGAAATGCCGCATCTTCTCGATCGCAAGCCTTCGGCATTGTCCGGCGGCCAGCGCCAGCGTGTTGCGATCGGCCGCGCCATCGTGCGCGAACCGGATGTCTTCCTCTTCGACGAGCCGCTTTCCAATCTGGATGCCGGATTGCGTACGCGCACCCGCGTCGAGTTGGCGCAGCTGCATGAGCGGCTGGGCGCGACGATGGTGTTCGTCACTCACGATCAGGTGGAGGCAATGACGCTTGCCGACCGTATCGTGCTCTTGAACAACAAGAAGATCGAGCAGGTGGCGTCGCCGGTTGAGATCTACACGCGCCCCGCGACCCGCTATGTCGCCCAGTTCGTCGGCTCGCCGGGTATGAACTTCATCAATATAGCCGGCGTCAGCGAGGCAGGCGGGCTTGCAACCGCGACCTTGCCGGACGGATCGGTCATCAAAACTTCTGTCGCGTTGAACGGTCTTGACAACTCGGGGCTGACGCTTGGCGTCAGGCCGGAACATCTCGTCGTCACCACGGCCGAGAAGAGCGATATCGCCGGGCAGGTGGAGACAGTAGAGCGCCTCGGTGACCGTTCGCTCGTCCATGTCCGGCTAAGGGACGGGTCGAAGATCATCGGCACGGATCCCGGCATGACGAGCATCACGACAGGTTCGCCAATCACCTTTGCAGTCGAGGCGGCGAAGGTGAGCATTTTCGATGCGGGCGATGTCGCGCATCATTCCGTCAACTGAGGAGGAGCAATACGAGGATCATTCAAAATCAATGGGGCTTAGAAGTCATCAATCAGATCATTGACGAAACCGTCTAACTGGTATGTTATGTCGCCATGTCCACTGCGCACCATAGGAAGAAGCAGCCTTTGTTTGTCCGCCAGCAATTGCTGGAGGTCGCGGCGCGGCTTGCTTCCGAAAAAGGGATGACTGCGGTGACGCTGGATGCCGTTTCCGGCGCTTCCGGTGTCAGCAAGGGTGGTTTGCTGCATCACTTCCCCAGCAAGAACATGCTGCTGGAAGCGTTGTTCGACAGCCTGCTTGAACGTCTGGATGCTGCGATCGAAGAGGCGATGCGTGCCGATCCGATGCCGCACGGCCGGTTTACCCGTGGCTACCTGCGTGCCTGCCTGGCATTGCGGGACCAGCCGCAGGGAACGAAGGACTGGGCGCAGGTGACCATGGTGCTGCTCAGCGAGCCGCAATTGCGGCAACGCTGGCGCGACTGGGTGCGCGAGCGCAGCGAGGAATATGTGGGTACGGATTCCTCGGTGGATGCGGCCATCGTCAGGCTGGCGACCGACGGGATCTGGCTCGCAGACCTGCTCGGCAGCCACGACATGGGCGAAGACGCGCGCGAAAGACTTATCGGGCGGCTGATTGAGCTGACGCAGCTCTAACATTATCGGAGAAAATGGAATGGCGAACGCATCGGTCTATGCAATGCTGATGGTTGCGATCGTGCTCGAAGTGATCGGCACGACGGCGTTGCAGCTGTCGCAGCAGTTCACGCGCCTCGGTCCTACGATTGTGCTGGTGGTCTGCTATGCCGCTGCCTTCTATTGTCTTTCGGTAACGTTGCGGGTGATCCCGGTCGGCATAGCCTATGCCATCTGGAGTGCCCTCGGCATCGTGCTGATTTCGGTGGTCGGGCTGGTGTTCTTCCGGCAGAAGCTCGATCTTGCCGCCATCATTGGCCTGGCGCTGATCATCATCGGCGTGCTGGTCGTCAACCTCTTTTCAAAGTCCGTGTCGCACTGAAAAGACAGGTGTTGTCCATCGTTATTTTTACCTTTGTCAAAACGCTTTGGACGCACTATGTCTTGCGATAGATGGGTTGATCGAGGCTCGTATTACGGCGTTTTCCCAAAGCGCTTTGGAATGCATAAACTATTCAAACCCAATGGTATTAAAGGAGTGCCGCAATGACTATTCGTGCCGTCGTATGGGGCGAAAACATTCACGAGCAAACAAACAAGGTCGTCGCCGAGATCTATCCGGAAGGCATGCACAATACCATCGCCAAGGCGCTGAACGCCGACGCTGGTATCGCGGCGACCACTGCAACGTTGCAGGAGCCTGAGCATGGTCTCAGTGAAGCCCGGCTGAAGGATACCGACGTGCTGTTGTGGTGGGGCCACAAGGACCACGGTGCCGTCAGCGACGAAGTGGTCGAGCGCGTTGCCAAGCGCGTGTGGGAAGGTATGGGCCTCATCGTCCTGCATTCGGGCCATTTCTCCAAGATCTTCAAGCGCCTGATGGGCACGCCATGCGCGCTGAAATGGCGCGAGGCCGGTGAGCGCGAGCGCCTGTGGGTCATCAATCCCCGCCATCCGATCGCAGCCGGCCTCGGCGAGCATTTCGAACTCGAGAATGAGGAGATGTACGGCGAACAGTTCTCCGTGCCGGAACCGCTCGAAACCGTGTTCATCTCCTGGTTCCAGGGTGGGGAAGTCTTCCGCTCCGGCATGACCTGGCGCCGCGGTGCCGGCAACATCTTCTACTTCCGCCCGGGCCACGAGACCTATCCGACCTATCACAACGGCACCGTTCACAAGGTTCTGATCAATTCCGTGAAATGGGCTCATAACCCGCTCGGCACGCAGGCCAGTATCCATGATGCGCCGAATGTGCCGGTCGAGAAGGCACTGGAGCAGATCGTCGAACGCGGCCCGAGACTGCACCAGGCCGGCGAAGCCGGTTATCGCTGAGGTATCACATGCGTCTCATAGTAGTTGGCACGGGCGGCATGGCGAAGAACCATGTAGAGCATTTCGCCCGCATTCCTGGCGTCGAAATTGTCGGCGCCGTCGATACGGATGCGACAAGGCTCACTGCCTTTTGCGATACGTTCGATATCAAAAAGCGCTTTCTGTCTTTGGACGAGGCGCTGGCCTGGGGTGAGTTTGATTCGGTGACAAACGTCACGCCGGACAAGGCTCACAATCCGACCACTCTGCCGCTGCTTGCCGCCGGCAAACATGTTCTCTGCGAGAAGCCTCTCGCGGAGAACTACGAGAAGGCGTTGGAGATGACGGAAGCTGCCGAAAGGGCAGGGGTCGTCAACATGGTCAACCTGACCTATCGCAATGTCGCGCAGCTGCAGAAGGCGCGCGAGATGGTGATCTCGGGCGAGATCGGCACGGTCAAGCATGTCGAGGCGTCCTACCTGCAGAGCTGGCTCGTCTCCAAGGCCTGGGGTGACTGGCGCAGCGAATCCAAATGGCTGTGGCGCTTATCGACCGGACACGGTTCGAACGGCGTTCTCGGCGATATCGGCATCCATATTCTCGATTTCGCCGCCTATGGCGCAGCGACGGATATCGACCACGTCTTCGCGCGATTGAAAACATTCGCCAAGGCTCCTGGTGAACGCATCGGCGAATATACGCTCGACGCCAACGATAGCTTCTCGATGTCGGTCGATTTCGCCAATGGTGCGCTCGGCGTCGTGCATGCGAGCCGCTGGGCAACGGGTCACTTGAATGAGCTGAAGCTTCGCATCTATGGCGAGCGCGGCGGCCTGGAAGTGACCCACAGCCCGAACGGCTCCGAGCTGCGCGGTTGCCTCGGCGACGATACCGAAACGGCGACGTGGAAGGTGATCGAGGTGCCGCCGGTCCCGACCAATTACCAGCGCTTCGCCGAAGCCGTCATGACCGGCAGCAGCCAGGATCCGAGCTTCCGCCATGCAGCAAACTTGCAGCGCGTGCTGGATCTTGCCATGGTAACGGAAACAGAGCGGCGCGAACTGAAGGTCTGATATCCTAAGACCCTTCAGGCAAAGCCTTGGGAGTGCGTGCATGTCTACCGAGGAAAAAGTTGCCAACCATTACACACGCGGATCGCTGGAAACGGCGATCCTGCAAACCCTTGCCGATAACGGCAGGGATATCGACAACCTGCGCCTTCGCGATCTGGCCGGCGTCGATGAGTTTCACCTGGGGCGCCATGCTGCCACGGTGGATCTTGCGCGCGATCTTGATCTTTCGGCAGGTCTCCGGCTTGCCGATATCGGATCAGGGCTAGGCGGGCCTGCACGCCATTTTGCCGACACCTATGGATGCGTCGTCTCGGGTATCGATCTTACCGAAGAATTCGTTCAGGTTGCCAATTCGCTGACCGCGCGCTGCGGTCTGGCGGAGCAAGTGTCCTTCCAGCAGGGGAGTGCCTTGTCCCTGCCTTTCGAGAGCGGCAGTTTCGACCGCGCGACACTCATTCATGTCGGTATGAACATCGAGGACAAGGCGAAGCTGTTCGCGGAGATCAGGCGCATCCTGAAGCCGGGCGGTCGTTTCGGCCTCTATGAAGTGATGCAGATGCGTGATGGCGCGCTACCCTTTCCAATGCCTTGGGCGATGGATCCGGAGACCAGTTTCGTTCGCAGCCCCGATGTCTATCGTCGACTGCTCGATGAGGCAGGTTTGGTGGTGGAGCTGGAACAGGATCGCAGCGCGCTGGCGATCCGTCTGGCGCACGAGGCGCGTGCCAAGGCGGCCGTAGGCGGCGCGCGCGACCAAGGGTTCCGCGCACTGATGGGTCCGAAAGCCGGTGAGCGAAGCAACAATGTCAACACGTCGGTCGAAGGCGGATTGCTCGCGCCGATCGAGATGATCGCGAAAGCCGTTTGATGATGTCGCGTTCGAGGCACTTGGTTGTAGTGCGTTGACAGCGGCGGGGCTATTTCTATATTGCAATCTCAACGGTAATGGATTTCTGCCGGGCCATGGTGGCCGAACCGCTGCTCTGATTTTTCCAGGGAAGCTGATGACTCCTACTCAACCCGCCTGAAGGCGAAGGAGTAGAGTCGTGCCTTTTTTCTTACCGTCATCCCAATCCTATCCCCCATCCGGTATCCCCGTAAGACCTTCGTATGGCTTCGCGGGAGGGGCAAACTGATGTCCGCATCCGCCTATTTTCAGCATCGCTTTCAGCAATTTCGCAGTCTGTTCAAATGGATCCTCCTGGTCGCGCCGATGGCTGTCGTTGTCGGTTCGCTCTGTGCACTGTTTCTGTGGAGCCTGGACAAGGCGACGGCAACGCGCTTCGACCATCCCTGGCTGATCTTCCTGATGCCGGTTGCCGGCTTTCTGATGGTGCTGGTTTACCAGCGCTTCGGCCGCGGTTCCGAAGGCGGCAACAATCTGATTGTCGACCAGATCCATGAGCCGGGCGGCGGCGTGCCGCTGCGCATGGCGCCCTTCATTCTCGTATCCACCGTTCTGACGCATCTGGTTGGCGGCTCGGCGGGGCGCGAGGGCACGGCCGTGCAACTCGGGGGCAGCGTTGCCAGCGCCTTTGCCAAGGTTTTTCGGCTCAGTCATGCCGAGATCCGCGTGCTTCTCATGGCGGGTATCGCCGCCGGTTTCGGTGCGGTCTTCGGCACGCCGATCGCCGGGGCGATCTTTGCGCTCGAAGTGCTGACGATCGGGCGAGTGCAATATGAAGCGCTCATCCCGAGCCTTGCGGCGGCGATCGCGGCGGACTGGACCTGCCACGCGTGGGGTATCGAGCATATCCAGTATCGGATCGGCTATCTTGCGGACACGCCGGCGGGCACTTTCCATCTGGATGCGTTGCTGCTTCTCAAGGTCGGCATAGCCGGCGTGATCTTCGGTCTGGCCGCCCGCTGTTTCAGCGAGGTCTCGCATAGGGCGTCGGCGGCGTTCAAGCGGGTCTGCGCCTATGCGCCGCTGCGGCCCGTTATTGCCAGCGCGATATTGATCGGCCTCGTCTACCTGCTCGGAACGCGACAATATCTGGGGCTTGGCGTCTGGTCGCCCAACCCCGGCGATGCGACGATCCTCGGCTTCTTCGATCCCACCCATGCCGACTATTGGAGCTGGTTCTGGAAGGCGGTCTTCACCATCGTGACACTGAGCGCCGGCTTCAAGGGCGGCGAGGTGACGCCTCTGTTTTTCATTGGTGCTGCGCTCGGCAATGCCCTTGCCGCCGTCCTCGGGGGCCCGGCTGATCTTTTCGCCGGATTGGGTTTTGTCGCCGTCTTTGCCGGAGCGACGAATACACCGCTGGCCTGCATGATCATGGGCATCGAGCTCTTCGGCGCGACGCATACCGTCTATCTCGCCGTCGCCTGCTTCCTTGCCTATATCTGCAGCGGCCATACCAGCATCTATCTGGCGCAGCGGCTTGGCATCGCAAAGAGCGCAGCCTCGGGACCGCTTCCTGCGGATACACCGCTGAGACATATTCGCGATGGCAGCCTGACGGCGCAGCGGGAAGATACCCATAAGATCGAAAAGGCTTGATGTAACGAAGGCTGGAGATTGGCGTGCTCTATTTCATCGTGTTTATCGGTGCCGGGGTCGGCGGCGCCTTCCGCCTTGGCATCAATGAAGTTGCCGACCGTCTGCTCGGCGGGGAGTTTCCCTTCGGCACCCTTGTCATCAATGTCCTCGGGGCCTTCCTCATGGGATTGCTGACGGAGTATTTCTCCTTCCGCGGCGGTGTGTCGCAGGAGGTGCGGCTGTTTCTGACCACAGGCATCCTGGGCGGGTTCACGACGTTTTCGACCTTCGCACTGGAGAGCGTCCTGCTTTGGGAGCGCGGTCAGTGGGTGCCGGCAATTGCCTATATTGCCCTGTCCGTTTTCCTGTCGATCTGTGCGTTAATTGCTGGACTTGCAATTGTCCGGCTAATAATTCAGGCTCAAACTGCATAGTGATGGAGGTCGGCAGATTTCGCCGCATTTCTGTCGATTCTGAGGTGAATGGCTCACGAGAATCGCTGGAGATTCATCCCAGGATGAACCACTGCTCGTTGCGAACGGGCTCTCTTGCGAAATTCGACTATTCAACTCATATAATCGATTATTATGATCACCGCATAACAAAGGAGTCGGGTGTCAATCGGGAAGGGACAGACTGATATCCCAAGCTTCAAGCCTGTTGCCTCCTAGGGATTTGCATGCAGATTCCGTTGGCGAAGATTTCCTCCCTGGACAGCCCTTAAAGACAGACATGACGGAGAGTTCCTTGAGCGCACCTGCTCCCACTTCCAACGAATCGCATACTCCGGAACAGACTTTTGGCACGGCCGGGATCGCGCCCATGGAGCGCGCGAGCGCAATGACGCGCTTCTTCATGGGCATCGTCGCCTGGGCCGAGGGACTCAATCTGAAATACGCCAAGCTTGGCAACCCGCCTGTTTATGACACCAAAACCTTCCCCTGGGCTGCCGAGATCGAGAAGGATTATCCGGCGATCCGTGCGGAGCTTGAGAAGGTGTTGCTGCGCCAGAGCGAACTGCCGACCTTCCAGGACATCTCGACCGATGTGAAGACGATTTCGACCGACACGCGCTGGAAGACCTTCTTCCTCCTCGGTTTCGGCGTGAAGTCCGAGCAGAACATCAAGGCTTGCCCGAATACCTGGGCGGCCGTGCAGAAGATCCCCGGCCTGACGACGGCGATGTTCTCGATCTTCGAGCCGGGCAAGCATCTTCCGGCCCATCGCGGTCCCTATAACGGCGTGCTTCGCCTGCATCTCGGCCTCATCGTGCCGGAGCCGAACGAGAAGCTTGCCATCCGCGTCGACAAGCAGGTTTGCCACTGGCAGGAGGGCAAGGCGCTGATTTTCGACGACGCTTATGAGCATGAAGCCTGGAACCATTCCGACAAGACCCGCGTGGTGCTCTTCGTCGATTTCGTCAAGCCGCTGAAATTCCCGGCCCGCATCGTCAACTGGGCCCTGATGAACCTGGCGATCTTCACGCCCTTCATCAAGGAAGGCCTCGACAATCACAAGGAATGGGAAAAGAAGTTCTACGCCGAAGCCGAGGCGTTCAGAAACCGTCCGAAGCCCTGATTTCATCGGCTGTTTGATTTAGCAAAACCCCGGAATCCCTGCGGATTCCGGGGTTTTGTTTTGTCGATCAGAGGCCCGCGTCAGGCAGGCTTGCTCGCGTCGCCTTCCTCTTCCTCATAGTCTTCTTCTTCCGGCTCGGCTGTCGCGGACTTCCCGTCGAGCTTGCCGAGCAGCGCCGAGATGGCGTTGTCGCCGTCGAAGCCGGCTTCCTTGAGCAGGCGGTCGAGGATCGGCTTGTTGGCCTGGTAGGAGAGAAGCTGGCCGGCAAGACCTTCGCCGAGGCCGACGCCGCTGCCGCCATTCGTGCCGCCGGTGTTGCGGCCGAGCATGCCGCCGGTGTCGAAGATGCGGATGTCGGAGATCTTCTCGATCGGCTTAACCGCTTCGGCAAGAGCGGCGGGCACAATGCGGATGCGCTCGCGGGTGATCTCGAATTCGATGATGGCGGGGCTGAGCTTGTTGCGGGCTTCGTTGAGCAGCGCTTCGCTCTCAGCCGTTGCCTTACCGGTTTCGAGAATACCCTTGGCCTTGATGATCGCGGCATCGGCATCGGCGGTTGCCAGCGTCTTGATGGCATCTGCCTGGTCGATGGCTGCCTGCTTTTCGGCTTCTGCGGCAATCGTAACGGCGGTCGCCTGGGTCTGAGCGCGCTTCTGCGCGTCGATCACTGCGATCTGCTTTTCACGTTCTGCGATCTCAACGGCCTTGGCGGTGCCGACCTTTTCTTCGGCCGCGATGGCGAGTGCGCGGGCAGCCTCTGCCTTCGCCTTGGCTTCCGACTCCTCACGGCTCTTGTTGGAGACCGCGATGGCGCTTTCCTGGGCGACGATCTGAATGTCTCGGCGGGCTTCTGTATCGCGCTGCTGCACGGCTCGGGTCGAGTCGATGTTGGCGGATTCGCGAGCCTGCTTTGCGGCGGCCTCGCGTTCGGCGATCGCCTGTTCGGCGGCGATGCGGGCTTCTTCTTCCGCGCGCTTGGCTGCCTGTTCCTGCTGTGCGGTTTCAGCGCGAGTTGCTGCCGATTTGTTGGCAATGTCACGCTGCTGGTTCAACTCGGCTTCGCGCTTCGTCCGCTCGATGGTGAGGGACTGCTGGCGAGCCTCAAGGTCCTTCTGGGCAATCGCGACTTCGGTATCGCGGACGACCTCATTGCGCTCCTTCTTGCGGGCTTCGGTGACGCGGGTCAGCGCGGCAAGACCGTGGGCATCGAAGAAGTTGTTGGCATTGAAGTGTTTGATATCGGTCTGGTCGAGGCGGGTAAGCGACACCGATTCCAGTTCGAGACCGTTGGACTGCAGGTCGGAACCAACCGCATCCTGCACTGCCTTGACGAAATCCATGCGTTGTTCCTGCAGGGCGTCAAGGTTCATGGTGGCCGCGACCGAGCGAAGGCTGTCGACGAACTTTGCTTCGATCAGCTGACGCAGCTGCTCACTGTCATTGGTGCGGCTGCCGAGTGTCTGTGCGGCAAGGGCGATCGACGAGCTGTCCGGCTTGACGCGGACATAGAACTCGGCACCGATATCGACGCGCATGCGGTCCTTGGTGATCAGCGCGTCGTTTTCGCCGCGCTGAACTTCCAGGCGCAGGGTCTTGAGGTTGACGCGAGCGATCGAGTGGAAGATCGGCAGGACGACGGAACCGCCGTCGAGCACAACTTTTTGACCGCCGAGGCCGGTCCGCACATAGGCTTCATCCCGGCTCGAGCGGACATAGAGCGAGGCAAGGACAAAGCCGATCCCGAGGATCAGGACGAGGCCGATGCCTGCGGGAACGATAAGGTCGTAAAGGTCGGTCATGAATGTTTCTCCGTAGAGGATTTATCACCGGGCTCCACAAGGTCCGATGGGGCGGAAACTGCGATGAAGATGTCGGCCTTGCGGTCGACAAGCAGAACTTTGGCGCCGATCGGCAAGGGACCTTCGCCCTTGGCGGCGCTGGCTCGCAGCTGATGCCAGTTGCCAAAGGCGTCCTTGACGCTGACGCGGCCAGGCAGGCCCTGGTCCAGTGGGCCGATGGTAACCGTGCCGGTACGACCGACGAAATCGGCGCTGTCGACGGCATAGGTTTCATCGCGTGGAATGAGCCGCGCGATGGTGCGGGTTGAGCCTCTTACCAGCGGAATGGTCAGAGCCGTGGCGGGAATGACCGCGACGATTGCCGGCAGTGGTGCAGAGATACTGTCGGCGACCGTCTGCACGGCGAAGCCGGTGATGGCAAACATGCCGAGCAGCAGCATGATCAGGATCAGCAGCGGCACGCCGCCGATATTGATCCGGGAGAGCAGGCCGGCGAGCGCACCATCGTGACCATCGAAATGCGGCTTACCGATGAGTTCGCTCAGCGAGAAGCCGAGCAGCATCGACAGGATTTCGATTGCCGTCAGTCCGATCAGGATCATTGCCGCAATGGCAAAAGGCGCACATTCGGGTGCGAGAAACAGGTGCATCGTTTACTGGCCACTGGCCTTGAAGCGGGCAAGGCGTGCTTCGATAGCCTGCTCCCGGTGCAGGCGGTCGAGCTCATCGAGCTCGGCGCTGGTGGTGGGCTCGCCCGCCGGTACGCCCGTCAGGCGAGAAACTGCCGACGCCGCGCGAGCTGCGCCGACGCTAGGCGATACATGTGGCTTTCCGCCGCTTGTCTCCTCCGGCGCATGGCGGGTGACGCTGCGCTTGAAGTCGACGAGCCGGGCTTCCGCCTCGCGGCGTGTGGCGAGAATGGCTTGTAGCGCCTTCTGGCCCTCGTCGATCTGCTCGTGGGAATCCGCCAGCGCCTTGTCAAGCGCGGCGATCTGAGCTTCCAGGTCGATCTGGCGGGCTACGCCGGCCTTGGCGAGATCGTCGCGATCGGCGGAAACGGCGAGCCGTATTTTCTCGTCGAGGGCTGAGAGGTCATCGGCGATTTCAGTACGGCGGCTCTGGATGCGATATTCCTCGGCGCGCGCCTTGCCCAGATCTGTGCGTGCATCGTCTGCGGCCGCATCGATCTCGCGTAGCGCCTGCTCGATGACTGCGATCTTGTTCGCGCCTTCCACCTTGTCGATGGCGGTGTTGGCGAGGCCGGCGATCAGCCGCCCCATGCGGGAAAGAATGCCTTCATTCGTCATGGTGTTTTCCTCCGTTCGGGGGGAGTTGGGCGTTACGCCGATGTGAATCTCGTAGCGGCCGTCATCGGCGATCAAATAGGCGGGAAAGACGCTCTCCCAGCCCTTGAAATAACCGGCCACGTCGAAGGGCACGGCAAAGCGGCCGCGCACCGTCGAGATTGTCAGGTCCGACGGACCCTTGATGGCAAAAAGCTTCTCGTCGAGGGGCAGGCGGTTGATCGCCGTCAACGCCCCTCGGCCTGCCGCGAAGTCCCGCAGGCCGAGCGTGACGAGACGCGCGGGCAAAGCGGTGCGTTCGCGGATGGTTTCATAGGCAAGGTCATGAAGCCTGACGAGGTTCGAACCGGCTCTGTCCGGAACGATCTCTGCCAAAAGTGTCATCATCTGCCTATATGCGGCGAAGGTCTCATCCATCGCCTGTTGTGCTTCTGCATCGGGCGCGAGTTCATACCGCAGATCCGTTGCGTGCGATGGAGCGGGTGTCTTAGCCATGCATCTCAAGTAAAGCACCGCTCAAGTGCTTTTCAAGGCCTTGCATCAGCAAACATGAATGAATTGTAGTGAAAGATGGGCCGCATAAGTTGCAAAAACTTGATGCTTCGCGCTCTCTATGGAAGATCGCAGCCGATAGCAACTCCCGTTTGTGTGGAAGTTGCTCCCCAACGTGCCGTATCCAGCCGATGCCGCGCCCCGGTCAGGGCGAAGCATCGTTTTCGGATTGAGGTCTAAGGGCTGACTACTTGATCGTGCGGACGATCGCCGCGCCTGAGGTCATGCCGCCGCCGAAAGCGACGAGGCCCAGGCTGAGCGGCTCGGATCGTTCATGGGCGACATGCATCATGGCGAGCGGGATGCTCGAAGAGCTGGTGTTGCCGTAGTTCTCGATCACGCTCAGAGCGGGACGACCGCTGCGCTTGGCGATGGTGTCGATGATGCGCTGGTTGGCCTGATGTGGCACGAGCAGATCGAGATTGGCAAGCTCGATACCAGCATCGACGCAGGCATCCTCGATCGATCGGGACATGGAGTGGACGGCTTCGGTGAAGACCGTACGGCCATTCATGGCGATGACGCC
This sequence comes from Martinezella lusitana, assembly GCF_014207095.1. Lineage (GTDB taxonomy): Bacteria > Pseudomonadota > Alphaproteobacteria > Rhizobiales > Rhizobiaceae > Rhizobium > Rhizobium lusitanum_B. The sequence goes on from NZ_JACHBG010000002.1 coordinate 485,639, forward strand.
ATCATCCGGCAGCGGTACATAGAGAAGATCGCCCGGCTCGGGCCGCCCGCTGATCGTGGGACGGCTTGCTGCGAATATGGGGTTGCGCGCCATTTCGCGGGTCGTCACCAGGCTCGCAGTTGCGGCATCGCCGAACAGGATGGCAGTGGAGAAATCCTTCATGTCGAGCAGTGGCGACAGGACTTCGGAGGTGACGATCAGCACCTTTGCGTCGTTCTGCTGCGCAATGAAATCATAGGCTTGCTGCAGAGCGTAAAGATAACCGGAGCAGGCAGCGCCCATGTCGTAAGCGGCCAGAGATGGCCGGACGCCGTCTTCCGCGACGGCGACGGCAACGCGGCTTGCGAGCGACGGCGTCGCGATATCAGGCGTGCCCGTTGCTGCTATGACCAGATCGATGTCGTGGATCGTCATCTGGGTCTGGCGAAGCAGATCGCGCACGGCCTTGGTCGCAAGGCTAAGCGTACCTTCGCCGGGAGCAACCCAGTAGCGGCTCTTGATGCCGGTCAAGGCAAAGATCTCTTCCGCGCGCCGGTTCGGCCAGTGATGGATGATGTCTTCGTTGGCGACGCGGCGCCCGCCTGTCGCATAGCCAATGCCGCTGACCGCGATCTCCGAGAAGCTGCCGGAATGGCGGCGCAGCGTCGGGATGGCATGCGATTTCAGGCGGCGCAGCACGAATTTGTTCTGGACTTCCGAGGCAAGTGCGAAGTTGCGTTCGCTGCTCTCGCGGTTTGCGTCGACAGTCAGAAGCGGGCTGTCGGTCGCGATCTGATCGCCGACCCTGGCGAAGACTTCCTGGACGACGCCACCGATATTGGCGCAGATCTCAACCGAGGCCTTCGTTGCCTCGACGACCGCCACGAGCTGGCCGACTTCGATCGTGTCGCCGGGCTTGACCAGCAGATCGGTGATCAGCACGTTTTCGTCGGCCGGGCCGGAGCCGATTGCCTTGATGGCGGCAGTCGGGCCGCTGTCGTCCTCTTCGTGCCAGGTCACTTCGCATTCGAGAACTTCGGCCATCAAATCCACAAGCTTGCTGTAGGAAGGCAAGGTCTCGAGCTGATTGCGGAAATTGAACGGGACGTGGGCGTCCGAGCGGGCAAGCCTGCGCACGACGACCGGCACATCGGTCTTTTCGGTAACCGTAGCAACGATTTCCGCGCCCATGCCGACTGTGCGGTTGTCTTCATGGACGACGATCAGGCGGCGCGTGCGCCGGGCGCTGGCCAATACCTCTTTTTCGTCCCAGGGCGAAATCGAGCGAAGGTCAAGCACTTCCACGGAGAAGCCCTGAGCTTCGAAAGCCTTGGCCGCATTGGCGCATAGCGAGACGGTATTGCCGTAGCTGACGAGCGTCAGGTCACGGCCGCGGGCGACATGGCGCGAAAGTCCGGGGTGGACGAAATGCTTGTCGAGGTCGGGCGAGGTGCGGCCGTCGGAATTGTTGAGCACCGCCTTGGGATACATGAAGACGGTGGGACGCCGCGATTGGAAGGCGGCATTGAGCAGACCGGCGGCGTCGCCGGCGCTGGATGGCATGACGACGTCTATGCCGGGCGTGTGCGCTAGCAAGCTCTCGAAGCTCTGAGCGTGGAACGGGCCGAGGCCTGGCTTGTAGCCGCCGCAGCTGACCATCAGGATGACCGGGGCTTCCCAGGCGCCATTCGTGCGCCAGAACATGCTGCCCATTTCCGAGACGATCTGGTTGTAGGCGAGCGGCAAGAAATCGGCGAACTGCAGGAAGGCGACGGGACGCTGCCCTGCAAGTGCGCGACCGACGGCGGTTCCGACGATCGTAGATTCGGTCAGCGCGGCGTTGCGCACGCGGTCCGGATATTTCGTGCTGAGGCCACGGGTGACGCCGAAGACGTCGCCCTTCGGGTCTTCGATGTCCTGGCCGAACAGTACGACGTCGGGATTGGCGGCGAGCTGACGTTCCAGCACGTCGTTCAATGCCTCACGCATTGTCAGTGTCGCTTCGCGTTCGTTGCCGCGATATTCCGCTGCTTTGCTGAAGGATGCGGGGTAGGGAGCCTTTGCTTCCGGCTCGACCTTGGGCGCATCTTCCTTGCGGGCGAGGTTGGCCTCGACCTGCACCTCGGCCGTCAGCTCCTGCTCGATCATTTCAAGCTCGCCGGTATTGATGCCGGCATCTTTCAACAGCGCGCGCAGATTGGGAAGCGGATCACGGGTGGAGCTCGCTTCGATCTCCAGTGTTGTGCGGTAAGTCTTTTGATCGTCGGCGTTGGTGTGGTCGGACAGGCGCTCGACATTGAGAAGCACGATGCTCGGTGCGCGGCTCTCGCGGCTTTGGCGAACGGCCTTGCGGAAAGCCTCACGTGAGGCTGTCAGATCATCGCCGTCAGTGCGAATGATGTCTACGCCGTAAAACGAGGAGGCGGGGCCACCGGGCAGATCGAAGAAAGTCTGCTTACTCGTCCGTGTGGAGATCGAGAAACTATTGTCTTCAATGACGAAGACGACCGGGGACTGGTTGCGTACGGCCTCGGCCACGGCCTCGACGAACTCGCCCTGCTGGGTCGTGCCGTCGCCGACGCAACAGATCGCGATCGGCTTGCCGGATCTGTTTTTCAGCGCCGCGCCGACGCCGGCTGCGTGCAACGCATTATTGCCGACCGGGCCGACGATCGACGTGATGTTGAGAGCGCGCGATGAAAGGTGTGCGCTCATCTGCCGGCCGGCGGAATGGGAATTGGCGGTGGCGAGAAGACTTGAGAAAAATTCGCGAATTGGCATGCCGCGTGCCAGCATCAGTGCCTTGTCGCGATAGTGAAGGTGCAGCCAGTCGTCTTCCTGGAGGAATTCGTTGAGCAACGCCGTCGACTCATGTCCGGCGCCGGAAACATGGAAATGTGCTATGCCTTGCTTGATGAGTTCTCGCTCAAGGCGGTCTATCTCTCTAGAAACATAAAATATTCTATGAAGTTGCTTGAGGTATTCTGTGCTGAACCTCCCTTCCATCTCAATGATTTTCCTAATCTTTCATCACGAACAATTTGCGTGGACCTAGGTAATCCCCTGGGGGGGCTTTTTCAATACACGTTAAATGACAATATCTTCCCGGTTTGAAACGCAATTGCGTGCGTTGTCGGGTCGAAATTTTTCGGAATGTTGCTATCCACAGTGCAAACGGGGCGGACCGACGGGAGGTTGGGCCGACACCTCCCGACGTTCCAGTGCCGCGTATTTCTAGCTGCTTTTGCGCATTGGTCTGCCGTCGCGCCGGGCCGCCGCCGCTGCAGCCTTTGCCGCTTGCTCTTCCTTTAGAATGAGCTCCTTGGGCTTCTTGCCGATGATTTCCTTGCGGCCCTTCTTGGAGAAGGGCTGCGCGATCTGAGCAAGGAAGCCCTTGGCGACCTTGCCGGTGATGCCGATATCTGTGGAGGAAGGGCGCGGCGGATTGTAGAAAGTGCCGAGGAGCTGATCCCAGATCACAAGATTTTCGCCGTAGTTCGTATTGCCCTCCGAAAGCAGCTTGGAATGATGCCAGCGATGCAGGCGCGGCGTTGAGAATATCCAGTCGAGCGGGCCGGTACGCATATCGACATTGCAGTGGGTGAGCAGGCCAATGGTGGCTGTCACGGCGCCGATCCATAAGAAGACAGGCAGCGGCGCGCCGAGCAGATAGAGCGGAATCTGGCTGAGCGCGATCTTGAACAGCGAGTCGATGATATGGAAGCGGCCGGTGTTGATGACCCAAAGCCGCTCGACGCTGTGATGCAGCGCATGAAAGCGCCAAAGCGACAAATGCTCATGGGCAAGGCGATGCGCCATGTAGAGGCCGAACTCGGCGATGACGAGGCCGAGAGCCACCTGGAAGATCATCGGCCACTGGTCCGGCCAGAAGCGTGAGTGATAGCTCAGCACCGGCTGCGCGACGGTCGCCACGGCCATGGGGAAGGATGTGCCGATGGCGGCGGCAATCTGAACGCCGCCTTTGCTCAGCAGCGTATGGGCGATATCGTTGAAGGTTTCGCCATCGCGCTTCTGCCAGGTTTTCTCGTAGGGCATCAGCCGCTCGAAAAGCGCGATCACCGCAACGGTCGAGAGATAGGTGACATTGAACCAGAGGAGATGCATGTTCGATTCGAAGGCGAAATAAGCGCCAATCAAACCACCGCAGAAGATCGCCGGCCATAGAAGGGCTGAAACAGCAGCGTAAAGACGCGAACTGCTTTGAAATGTCATGCCATCGTCCTCAGATATTGGTCATCGAATAATCTTCGCGTGAGCAAGCGCGATATGTAGCGTGATGATTGTGGAGTCGAAAGTGAAATTTTTCCGGCCTCACTGGTCGTCTGCAAAAACGTTGAGGGGGTATTGGCATGCGGATAGAGATTGCTGGAGATCGGCATTGGGATGCTTGGGCGCGTTTGCGCGCCGAGCTTTGGCCCCATCGTTCGCTCGAATATCATCGCTCCGAGATCGAAGAGATTTGTTCGGCTGAGGGCAGTGTTGGGTTTGTCGCGATCGATGCTCTGGGCCATGCTGTCGGTTTTGCCGAAGCGACATTACGGCACGATTACGTCAACGGCTGTGAAACCTCGCCAGTTCTGTTTCTCGAGGGGATCTATGTTCGCCATGAGGACCGACGCAAGGGTGTGGCCAGCGCGCTTTGTCAGGCCGTTGCCGGCTGGGGAAGGGCAGCTGGCTGTTCCGAATTTGCTTCCGATGCGCTGATCGACAATCTCGAAAGCCATGCATTTCACGCCGCGCTTGGCTTCGTGGAAACCCAGCGCGTCGTTTATTTTCGCAAGCCTGCGTAGCGAGAACCGCCGCCTGCTGGTCTATCCAAACGTCAGTTTGGTCTTCTGCTGGCCTGCCTCATCGAAATTCGCAGGATCCAGCCAGCGCTCATAGCCGGCCTTCAGCTTCGGCCAGTCGGCATCGATCATGGCAAACCAGGCGGTATCCCGGTTCTTGCCCTTGGCGACCATATGCTGGCGGAAGATACCCTCGAAGGTGAAGCCGAAACGTTGGGCGGCGCGCTTCGACGGCTCGTTGAGATTATGGCACTTCCATTCGAATCTGCGATATCCGAGCGTGTCGAAGACGTAGGATGCGAAGAGATGGAGCGTTTCGGTCGTTACCCGGCTGCGGGCGATCGCTGGCCCCCAGAGAATGCTGCCGATCTCGATGACGCCATGTGTGCTGTCGATCCGCATCAATGCCTGCCGGCCCTCGACACGGCCGGTTCGCTTGTCGATCGTTGCGAAGAACAGGGGATCGGTGCCTGAGGAGGCTTTCTCAAGCCAGGGAGAAAAGGCTGCATAATCGGCTGGAGCGTCTTCGAAGAGATAGCGGAAGCGATCGCCGGCGCCGGGGGCTTGAGCCGAGGCAAACAGCTCGGCACCATGGCGTGTCGGATCGAGCGGTTCGATCCTGACATAGCGACCTTCGAGGGTGGTCCGTTCGGGGCGAGACACGCCGCTCCAGTTGGCAAGATCCATATTAACGTCCTTTGGTCTTCGAATGCAGGTCAGCGAATTCGGCCTGATGCTATCAGGTCTACCAGCGCTTGTGGTAGCTCAATATTGCTGGGCATGCCGGGCGCGGTTTCCGGCGTTGCCAGATGGCTTGTTATCGGCAATACGCCGGCCCAGACCGGATAATCCGCTTCGTCGATGTCGCCCGGCGGAGCGTTGCGGACCTTGGCGGTGGCTTCGTCGATTCTCATCCGCAGCACCGATGTCGCCTTGACCTCCTGCGTGGTCATCGGCCGCAGGGTGTCCCACCGTCCCGGAAACAGGTCCTCGATGAGTTGGCGCAGAGCATGGTTCTTTTCGTCGGGATCGTCGACCAGCCGAGCCGTACCGAAGACCATCGCCGAGCGATAGTTGACCGAATGATTGAAGGCGGAGCGGGCAAGCACATAGCCATCCATGATGCTGCAGGTCAGGCAGACCGACATGTCCTCGGCAGCGCGCAGGAATCGGCTGGCGGAGGAGCCGTGCCAGTAGACATAGTCGCCTTCGCGCCAATGCAGGGTCGGCGTCACATAGGGGGCGCCGCTGATGACATAACCGACGTGACAGAGGGGCGAGGCATCCAGAATGGTATGGACGTCCGCGCGGGCATGGGTGCCGCGTTTCGGGCTTCGCCGCACGCGTGTCCGTTCTGTGGTGGGGTAGTCCGCTGTTGATGGTGGCAGGTGATCGCTCATGGCCTCTTCTCCGTTGTGCCATTGATCTCTGTCAGCAAAGAGGTATGATATAAACAGCCAGTTTTTCAATTTTGAGCAGACCAGTTGAGGCCTCATGGTATCCGTGGTGCAATGGGCCGATATCGACCGTGCCGCCGGCGATCTTGAGGGGCAAGTCTATCGCGTGGTGCGCGATCGTATCCTGCATGGCCAAATGGCGGCGGGACAGCGCCTGCCTTCAACGCGGGCGTTGGCGATTGCTCTCAGTGTCGCGCGTTCGACTGTCGTCAGCGCCTATGACCGCTTGAAAGCGGAAGGCTATCTGCAGTCGACGACAGGGGCGGCGACCCGGGTCGCGGCGTTCCCGTCACCGTTGCTGGGGCAGTCCGTGACGCTCAGGTCCAAGCTGCCTCAGGCCACGGAGTTCGCCACCGGGGGATTGTTCGAACCCGGCGTTCCCGATGTCGAGGCGTTTCCCCATGCCGCCTGGGCACGCTATCTCGGCGCGCGCGGCCGTTCGCTGCGGGTGCACGATCTCGGCTACGGCGCGCATGGCGGCATCCGCGAGCTGCGGGAAGCGATCCTCGACCACATCGCAACGACGCGCGGCGTGATTGCAAGGCCCGAACAGGTGGTGATCGTTCCGACAACGGGTGCGGCGATCAATCTGCTGACCAGCATTCTGCTTTGGGCAGACCATCCGAATGACGGCGTCGCCTGGATCGAGGATCCGGGCTATGCCACGGCGCACGCATTGCTCCGGATGGCAGGCGCGACGATGGTGCCTGTCCCTTGCGATGCCGAGGGGATCGACATCGGACGTGCGGTTGGGCCGCCGCCTCGGCTTATCTACGTCACGCCGTCGCACCAGTATCCGACCGGCGCAACGATGAGCCTTTCCCGTCGCCTTGCATTGCTCGAATTTGCGCGCACCAGGGGTGCGATCGTGATCGAGGACGACTACGACAGCGAATTTCAATATGAGTCTCGCCCGATTGCCGCGTTGCAAGGGATCGACCGCGGAGAGGTCGTCGCCTATCTCGGCACGTTTTCCAAAACCCTCGCGCCCGGGCTGCGCGTCGCCTACGCCGTGGTGCCTTCAAGGCTGGTGGCGTCCGTCGAGGCGGCGCAGCGGCTGAGAGGCGCGATCGTGCCGGTTCATATTCAGGCGGCGCTTGCTGACTTTATCCGCGAGGGGCGTTTTCGCGCCCATCTGCGCCGCATGAATGGTGTTTATGCCGAGCGCATGGCAGCTTCCGTTGCCGCTCTCAACAGCCATTGTGGCGCGTGGCTTTGCGTCGGCGCCGGGACGGGAGGGCTGCAGCTGGCAAGCTGGTTCCGGGATGAAGCCGTCGATGACCTTGCGGCGATGCGTAGCGTCAATGCTCACGGCTTCGCGCTGCGGGCGATGTCGTCGCTGCATCTGGGGCCGGCGCGGCCTGGCCTGCTGTTCGGCATCGCCCGAATGGGCGCCGAGGGGGCGGACGCGGCGGCGGCGAGAATCGCAAATGCGCTGGCGACTTCATCCGTCAGCGGCTGACGAACATAGCCCTGTATTCGCGCGGCGTCATGCCTTTCAGCGCCTTGAATTGCCGGTTGAAGTTGGCAAGCGAGGCGTAGCCGACGGCATCGCTGATGTGATGAATGGCCTGCTCCGTGGATGAGAGGCGGGCGCATGCGTCGCCGATGCGCATGCGCATCAGATAGTCGGAAATGGCCACGCCAGTGTGGCGCCGAAACATGCGATGCAGGCCGGAGACGCTGAGCGCGGCGATATCCGCCAGCTCGCCAAGGCTGATCGCATGGGCATAGTGAAGATGCATATGCGTCAGCACGCGGTCGATGCGTTCGCGGCTTTCCCTGGCGTCCGGCGCTTGAGCGGGCGTGCTAGCGAGCGGCATTGCCTGCCGGTCCTCCGCCACTGTGACGAGAATACCGAGCAGTGACAGAAGGCGTTCGACCGGCGGCTTTTCGAAGATCGTCTCGAAGGCTGGCCGCACGGCTGCGGCGACATCATTCGAAAAGTGAAGGCCGTTGTCGCCACGCCGCAGCATTGCCTCGACGGGTCGAAATTCTACGGCTCCGCCCGTCATCTGCAACAGCCAATCGCGATGGAACCAGAGCACGAGCGCGATGTGCGGTTTCTTCTCCTCGATCTTGGCCCGTGAGGCCCAGCTGTGCGGCAGGTTGGGGCCGACCAGCACGAGATCGCCGTCTTCATATTCGCCGCTGTGATCGCCGATGAAGCGCTGGCCGATCGAGTTCAGCGTCAGGGTCAGTTCGAATTCCGGATGATGATGCCATTGGAAAGGAATGCAATCGTCCAGCCTGCGGTTCAGCATGCTCCACGATGCCTCAGGTGGGCGAGACAGGACTTCGAGATAGGGCCTCATAGCGCGTCCATAGGATAACGAAGGCCAGAATAGTATCAGAATTGGCCATGGCCGGGCAACATGATGGTAGCGAATGCGGCTACAACATTTGCGTCACCCGAAATCAAAGGGGTAGCCAGATGGAGGAAACAGATGCAGCCAGCCTTGAAAAGAGATGCTCACCCGACCGCTTCCGCAGTCACGACGCAACTGAAGGATATCCAGAAGACATTGCCGCTCAGGGTGTTGTCGAAGGACGACTGGCAACATTGGATCACCAAGGGCTATGTGATTGTTCGCCAGGCTGTGCCGCAGGCGAATGTCGAACGGCTTGTCGAGCTTCTTTGGCGTTTTGACGAGAAGGATCCGAGCGACCCTTCGACCTGGTATGCGCCGCAGCGGCGCGAGCACAAGATGAAAGAGCTCAACAATACCGGCATGCTGGAGATCTACAATCACCAGTATCTCTGGGACAACCGCATGGAAAAGCGCATCTACGATGTCTTCGTCGACATCTGGGATCGCGAGGATCTCTGGGTCACCATCGATCGCGCCAATCTCAATCCGCCGAAGAAGGTGAAGGGCAATCCGAACGGCTTCATCCACTGGGATGTCGACACCTCGATCCGTCCGATGCCCATCGGTGTCCAGGCCGTCTTGAGCCTGAAGAAGCAGGACGGCGACGTCGGCGGCTTCCAGTGCGTACCTGAACTCTTCGAGCATTTCGATCGATGGGAAAAGACGCAGCCCGAGGATCGCGATCCGATGCATCCCGACATGACGGGCCTGTCCGTCGTCAACATCGACATGGAACCGGGCGATCTGATGATCTTCAATTCGCTGCTCGCACATGGCGTCCGCCCGAACCATTCTGACAACCGCGTTCGCATGGCGCAATACATCTCCATGCATCCGGCAGAATACGACAATGTCGCTGAACGCGAGGAACGTATCCGCCTTTGGCGGGAACTGGACTCCCCGAAGCGCGATGCTTTTCCCGGCGATCCGCGTGAATGGGAAAAGCACAATGCGACCACGGCGAAGCTGACGCCGCTCGGCGAGAAGCTGCTGGGTCTCACGGCCTGGTAAGTGGCTGAAGATCGAGTTCTTGAAAAGCATCGAGCGGCCTTGGGCCGCTCGATTTATTAATGGTGATGCGAAGCTGTCAGATTTCGTTCCATCGGCGGATGACCGGCTCGGTCAGATCATGCTCATAGCCAAGCACGCTGATGCTTGTGGTGTCGAGCACCAGATGCGCACCACCTTCCGGCGGCAGGCCGACCCAGCGAGCGGCGAAGACGCGCAGGAAATGGGCGCTCGAGAAGATCAGCACGGGGCCGTTAATGGCACGAAGCTCGCTGATGATCCTGTCGGCGCGTGCACCGACATCGGCCGCTGTCTCGCCATTCGGGCAGCCGTCGCGAAAGACTTGCCAGCCCGGGCGCTCCGCAAGGATTGCCTTGGTGGTGATGCCCTCATAGGCGCCGTAATCCCATTCCGCCAGATCGTCCTTGACGATGCGCCGGTCTCCGAAGCCGGCGAGCGCGCAGGTATTTTGCGCACGCTGGGACGGGCTTGACCAGACGGCGGCGAAATCGATGGCGGGCAGGCGACCGACCACCTTGCGGGCGGCTTCTTCGCCGGCGGCGGTCAATGGGATATCCGTGCGGCCGGTATGTCGGCCGGAAAGGCTCCATTCCGTCTGCCCGTGTCGCACCAGGTAGACTTCGGGATAGGCGCTGCTCATGCCGGTTCTCCTTTGCGCTTGGCGTGCGAAATTCTTCGCATCTGCGAAGGGTTGTGTCGAGAGTTAAAGCTAATGGACAGGCGGCATGACAACCGCCTGCAAAACCAAAGCCTTGCAGGCGGTTGTGAATCTCAGCGCTTCACGGCGCGGCGGACGCTGTAGAGCAGGATGGCGAGGCAGCCGGCAAGCAGCAGCAGCCCACCGGCAAGCGGCGGCATGGCGAGAAACTCCACTGCGCCGGCAATGACGAGGATGAGGATGAGGCAGAGCGTGGCAAGGCTGCCGTCATCGATGAACATGCCGATCAGCTCGGACAGGACGATACGCAGGACGGTCATTGGGCTGCCTTTGCTGTAGAGCAGCCGCGCATGCTGCGGATGATCGCGTAGGAGGTGAGGGAGACGATCGCGAATATGGCAATCAAGGCGAGATCCTCTCCCGGCCAATGCGCACCGATGCCTTCGCCGGTCCAGAAAATGCCGAAGCTTGACAGCATCAGGCCGACGACGAATTTGAGGGTATTTTCCGGCACGGTGGCAAGCGGGCGATGAACCAGAAGCCCGATCAACATCACGAGCACGAAGGCGGCAAGCGCGCCGAGGCCGGCATAGAGCGTCAGGCCGTGCGCGCCGCCGACGGCGATGACGATGAAGACCACTTCGACGCCTTCCAGTAGTACCGCTTTGAAGGCGGCGAGTCCGGCGAGATAATCGGCACGGCGATCAGTGGACTGCGCCCGCAATGCTGCCGTCTCCTTGGAGAAGGCTGTCTCCTCGTCATGCAGGGCGATGACGCCGAGCGAGCGAAGGATGGCCTTGCGCAGCCAGCGCATGCCGAAAAGGATCAACAGCACGCCGACGACGAACTGCAATATTTCGATCGGGATCAGTGCAAGCAGCGGCCCGAAGATGAGGACGAGCGCCGCCAGTACCGCAAGCGCAAGTACTGCGCCTGTCAGTGCCGGACGCCAGCTGCGGGTGACGCCGACGGCGAGAACGATGGTGAAGGCTTCGACGACCTCGACGAACGAGCCGAGAAAGGATGCCGTCACCGTTGATAGAATGGGTGTGAGGCTGTTCATGAGTTGATTCCCGAATGACGGTTAGGGCTTTGAATTGTCATGCTATTTAGCGGGAAATTTTCTTGATGTTCCGGATGAACTTGCAAAAACGACGCTCCCGCCCGGCGATCTGGCTTGCCGTTCATTTGCGTTTCCTCGTGCCGCGCTTGCTCCATGACTTGTCGATAGCGCCTCGCAGTTGGCTGAGCTGGTCGAGGCTATTGATGGCGGTATCCCGGGCCTTTGCGGCGAGCGCCACGATCAACGCCTCGATCAGCACCATGGTGCCGCCATGCATCGCAAGGTGGCCGGCATTGCCGCGCGGAACGGGCAGGACTTCGGCCACCCTGTCAGCAACCAGCAGGCCGAGGTCGTCGCTGATCAGGATAACGGGCACGTCGTGGCGACCGGCATGTTCGAGCAGCACCTCCACTTCGCGATAGGGCGGCGCATAGGCGATCATCAGCACGACATCGCCGGTACCGATCCAGAGAAGGCGGTCGGCGAGTGCGACGCCCGAGCTGGAGAGCGCGTTCGTCGGCAGGCCGATGCGATTGAACTGCAGGCTGGCATAGTCGGCCATGGCGCCCGATGGCCCGATGCCGAAGACATGGCGCCGAGTGGCACCCGCCAGACTATCGACGCAGCGCTCGAAGCTAGCGGCAAACGCATCTTGTCGCATGACCCCCAATGCCTGTTCATGCATGTCGATGACATGGCGAAGCGCATTACTGGCCTGGCTGCCCGTCTCTGCCAGCGTGCGTTCCAACCGCGCGCCGGGTGAGGGCGTTCCCGTCAGTTCCGCAAGTAAGGCGGCCCGTAATGTCGACAGGCTTTCGAAACCGAGGGCGCGGGCAGTGCGGACGACCGTTGCATCGCTGGTGCCGGCGAGCTGTGCGATCTGGGCGGCCGAATTCAGCAGGGCGGCCTGCTTCTGGTCAACGAAGAAGCGTGCGATACGCTGTTCTGCGGGCGCCAGCGTTTCGATTATTCCGAAAACGCGGGCGTCGAAAGTGTGAGGCTTGTGCGCCTTTTCCGGCATCGGTTAATTCTTCGTAGTGATTGCTACCAATTCTATTATCGGTAGCATTTTCTTCAGTAGAATGACAGCAGAAATAACAACGGGCGCCTCGCTGTGTCGCGAAGCGCCCGTTGAGCCGAGTGATCATGAAAGGCTACTGCACAGTTCCTTAAATCCTAATCGATTTAAGGATAAAATTATGCAGCAGATTTAAAGCACTACAGCGACCTTTCGCGTCACATAGGACGCGCTGCGCTGTAGGGCGAAGTATGCGCCCCGGACTATGCTGCCAGCGCAGCGCGCACGGCCGGGATCACCTTCTGGCCGTAGAGTTCGATACACCGCATCATCTTCTCGTGACCGAGCCCACCGGCGCTGTACTTCAGCTGGAAGCGATCGATGCCGAGCGTCTTGATGACCGGCGCGAGTTTCGCAGCGACGGTTTCCGGCGAGCCGACATAGAGCGAGCCCTTTTCGATCTCGTTGTCGAATTCCGCGCGGGTCATGGGCGGCCAGCCGCGCTCGCGGCCGATGCGGTCGCGCATGGCCTTGAAGCAGGGCCATAGCTCCTCACGCGCCTGTTCGTCCGTCTCGGCGATATAGCCCGGCGAATGGATGCCGACCGGCTGCACCGGTTTGCCCATCTGTTCATAGGCGCGGTGATAGAGGTCGACATAGGGCTGGAAGCGATAAGGGCTGCCGCCGATGATCGCCAGCATCAGCGGGAGATCGTAATGAGCGGCGCGCACTACCGATTCCGGACTGCCGCCGACGCCGATCCAGGTCTTCAGCTGACCGCTTTCGATGGTCGGGAAGACTTTCTGGTTGCGCAGCGGCGGGCGGATGCTGCCCTGCCAGTTCACCGGCTCGTTCTTGAGCAGGGCCGCGAACAGATCGAGCTTTTCCTCGAAGAGCTGCTCGTACTGCGACAGCTCGAAGCCGAACAGCGGGAAGGATTCGGTAAACGAGCCGCGGCCGAGAATGACCTCGGCTCGACCGTTCGAGATGGCGTTGAGGCTCGAGAAGCGCTGGAAGACGCGGATCGGGTCATCCGAGCTCAGCACCGTCACCGCCGATCCCAGATGGATCTTCGATGTGCGGCTGGCGACGGCGGCCAGGATCGTCTCCGGCGAGGAGACCGCGAAATCTTCGCGGTGATGCTCGCCGATGCCGAAGAAGTCTATTCCGAGCTGGTCGGCCAGGACGCCTTCCTCGACGACATTGCGAAGAACCTGGGCATGCGGAAGCGGCGCGCCGTTTTCATCGAAGGTGACGTCGCCGAAGGTATCGAGTCCGAATTCGACATTTTTTGTCGTCATGATTTTTCCTGTCATGTGTCGAAATGATAATGTTGAGACAGCATGTAGTGTCGCTCCCGGCCATCCACTACCCGGAAAGTTTCGGCTGAAACCTTCGAAGAATTCGATATGCCGATAGTAACCGGCGGTATTCGGCAGTGTCGGCGTTGCGATCGGCAACACTCGCGCCAATATTAGCTTCGACGTCAGCGCAATTGGATCAAGGGAGGAAACACATGGTCGCACTGAAAAAGGTCAATCTTACCAAAGCCTTTGCAGCCTTCGATGAGACATGGAGTCCGCGTGTCGGTGGCGATATCAATGATTTTCAGATCAAGCTCGCCAAGCTGGAAGGGGCATTCCACTGGCACCATCATGAGGAAGAGGACGAGCTGTTCCTCGTCGTCAAAGGCACGCTGCGCATGAAGCTGCGCGAGGAAAACGGCGGCGATGTCGTCCTTGGTCCGGGCGAATACATCATCGTTCCGCATGGGGTGGAACATTGCCCGGTCGCCGAACCGACGTGTGAAGTCGTGCTGTTCGAGCGCAATACGACACTCAATACCGGCAATGTCGAAAACGAGCGTACGATCCGCGAGCCCAAGCGGCTTTGAGCGAACTTGTGAAACCGGCGGCCGCGGAACTGCGGCCGCCGATTGTCACAGGTCTTTCCTCAGTTCAGCGCCAGCTTGTTCGATGGCGTGCGGCAGGCGGCGAACAGGTCCAGGGCCGGATCATAGACTTTCGTCGATATGTCCATCATCCCCAGGACGCTGTGGAATATATTATCGTGCGAATGTGCGCCTTGCGCGGCGCGCTTCAACATGCAGGCCATATCATAGCCTGCCACCTTCGCCAGATCGTCGGCCATCCAGACCAGCATCGGCACCTGCGTCTGCTGTACCGGAGCGATGATATAGGGTGCGCCGTGCAGATAGATGCCGTTTTCGCCGAGCGACTCGCCGTGATCCGAGAAGTACAGCACGGCGCCGGAGACCGAATTCGAGCGCTGCTTCAGCTTGTCGATGATCATCGATACGATGTGATCCGTGTATAGGATCGTATTGTCATAGGCATTGGTGATTTCCTCCCTTGAACAGGAGCTGAAATCATTGGAGCGGCAATCGGGGCGGAAGCGGCGGAACTCCTCCGGATAGCGCTGGTAGTAGGCAGGGCCGTGACTGCCCAGCTGATGCAGAACGAGAACGCTGTCGCCCTTTACCTTGTCCAGCCAGCCGTCGACCTTGTCGACGAGGATCTCGTCCCTGCATTCGCCATCCTTGCAGAAACGCGGATCATTCGAAGGCGGCAAATAGGTGTATGGAATGCGGTCTGCCACATCGTAGCTGCCGGTGTCGTTGTCCAGCCAAGTGACATCGACCTTCGCATGGGTCAGCACGTCGAGCAGGTTTTCCGTCTCCAGCCCCTTGCGATGGCTGTATTGCTCGCGCGTGTAGACGGAGAACAGGCAGGGGATCGAGGTCGCCGTTGCCGTGCCGCAACTGCTGGTGTTCGGGAAATAGACGACATCGCGCTTTGCCAGTTCCGGGTTTGTCGGCTTGTCGTAGCCGCCAAGCGAAAAATTCTGGGCGCGTGCGGTTTCGCCGGCCACGATGATCGTGACGCGCGGCTTGCCGTTGTCGACAATGCCCACTCTGCGGGCGTCCGTGCCCAATGGAGCTGCGACAACATTGGCATCCCTGGTCGAATCGATGACATAACGTACCGCATTGGCGACCGGCATCACGGGGTTAAGGGTGTCCATGAGGTCGCGATGGGCGCGTCCGATACCGGCATAGGTCTTATAGAAACCGGTTCCGGCAGCGACGAAGATCGCCGAGCAGGCAAGAATGATCACGGTGTTGTGGGTGAGCTTCTTGAGGATGGGGCGGTGGATGACACGCACCCAGACGATCAGCAGAGAGGGCAGAATGCCGGTCAGCGCGACATATGTCGCAAAGCGCGCCGTGATCAGGTGCCCGGCTTCAGCCCCTGTCGAAACCGCAGCGTTGCGAATCATTTCCTTGTCGATGATGACGCCGAATTGATCGTTGAACCAGGACGATACTGATGCCACTAGGACGAAGAAGATCAGGACTGGTTTCGTCATGTATTTGGCGGAGAAGAAGGTGAAGAGCGCCATGATGCCGACGGAGATGCCGGCTGCAAAGGCGAAGTAGGCGGCAGGCTCAGCCGTGAAATAACCGTAGGACTTGCTCCAGAACATCCGGTTTGTCACGAGAAGCACATAAAGGGTGGCTATGAGGCATAATGTGACACTGCCGACGGCTGGCCTGGCGAGGCGCCAGCCAGGTGAAGCTTTGTGGTCGTTCAAACATTTTCTCCGAGGCGTTTGCTATCGGCGGAGCCGCAGGACCCTTATCGCAGGGCGTAGCTTTGAGCGCTAAAGCTCATAAGCTTGGCGACCATTCCTGACATTTACCTGAATGATATAATCGAACATAGACGTCGTGGGCGAAAGAAGCCAACATCAGGCCGATGTGCGAGAGATGGGCGGCACCAAGCCCTCTCGATAAAAAAAGCCGGAATACGCGGCCGCCGGGCTTCTGTACCGTGATGGAGCACACACTGTCCGGCAACGGCCCGACACGCGCCGGAGAGATCAGGCATCCGGTGAAATTAACGGTTTGATCCCCCGGCCTTCGAGCCCCGACTGCCGATTGAGCCAGAGCTCGATAGCACGTGGATCGCGGTTACTCGCCGGTTTTGAAGTAGGCCTCCAGCCGGTAGCCATCGGGATCGATGACGAATGCCGCATAGTAGAACTGGCTATAATCCGGCCTGATGCCCGGCTTGCCATTGTCTTCGCCGCCATTGGCGATGCCGGCGGCATAGAAGGCGTCGACGGCTTCCCTGCTCGGGGCGACGAAGCAGAAGTGCAGGCCGGAGCTGCGATCGGCAGGCACGGGATGTTCGACTTCGCTGACCCAGAATTGTGGACGCTCCGTGCCATACCCGATCGTGCCGTCGAAGTTGCTCAGGCGTTCATGGCCGAGCGGCAATAGCGCTGCGTCGTAAAACTTCTGCGCCCGCGCGAGGTCTTTGACGCCGATCGAAATATGGTCGAACATGAAAACAAGCTCCTGCCGGGTTGTCTGCAGAGTTTGCCGGAGGCTGCGCCCCGTAGAGATGCCAGCTTTCGGAAGTCTGCAAGTGCAATTTCGCCTCACCATCTTGCAATGGCTATGCGAAGTCAACAAAGCGATGGGGCCGGTTGCGGGATCGTCTGAAGCGGGCTTTCGGCCATATCCAAAGCCGCTTCATGCGCCGCAGATCTTGATGACACGCAGGGGCTGAAGGTACGATTTATCGATGTCTCGGCGGCGAGGTAGATTTTTTCGGAAGGGCTGTCGATTTCCAGAGAGCTGCTTCGTCGTCAATATGAGCGGGCTTGTTGAGCGGCAATGGTGCCGGCGCCTCGCTCCCGGAGGAATTTTCCCATGCGTTTCATGTCTATCGTCACCTCTACCGATTTCCTGCAGCCGTCGCCGGCGCTGATGGAAGCCATCCACAAGCTTGCCGATCGTGAAATCAAGGCTGGCCGTATGATCGATACTGCGGGGCTGATGCCGCTTGCGACCGGCGCGCGCGTCACAATCAAGGATCGCAAGCTGAGCGTTGTCGACGGCCCGTTCGTCGAGGCCAAGGAGGTTGTCGGCGGCTATGCGATCTTCGAGCTGCAGAGCAAGGAAGAGGCCGTGGCCCTGGCGGTCGAATTCATGCAGCTGCACAAGGATCTCATGCCCGGCTGGGAAGGCACATGCGAGGTGCGCCCGTACTTCGAACCCAATGCCGAGGGTGTATGCGACCCGCTCGCCGAAGCAAGGGCATGATGCTTTCGATCTGTCATCGGGGCAGGCGGCCGTGACGGTCGCCGGCACTCATCGGGCGATCCTTGCCGTCTGGCGGATCGAGCAGCCGCGGCTGATCACCGGTCTGGCGCGATTGCTGCGCGATGTGCCGTTGGCCGAGGATCTTACTCAGGAAGCATTGATTGTGGCTTTGGAGCGATGGCCGGAAACGGGCATCCCCGAGCGCCCCGGCGCGTGGCTGATGACCACAGCCAAACGCCGGGCGCTCGACCATATGCGCCGCCGCCGGATGCTTGATCAGAAGCACGAGTTGATCGTTCGAGAGATGGAGGAGGATGAGCAGACCATGCCTGATCTCGACACCCCTCTCGATGACGATATCGGCGACGAGATGCTGCGCCTGATCTTCACGGCCTGCCATCCGCTGATTTCGCGCGAGGCGCGCGTGGCGCTGGCCTTGCGAATGATCTGTGGTCTTACGACGGAAGAGATCGCCAGGGCATTTCTGGTGTCGGATGCGACGATCGCGCAGCGCATTGTCCGCGCCAAGAAGACATTGTCTGAATCGGGGCTGACTTATGAGACGCCGCACGGTGAGGAGCTGTCGCAACGGCTGGCCTCGGTGCTGGAGGTGGTCTACCTGATCTTCAACGAGGGCTATACGGCCGCGCGGGGCGAAAATTGGCTTCGATTGCAATTGTGCCAGGAAGCACTGCGGTTGGGTCGCGTGTTGACATCCGTCGCACCAATGGAGCCGGAGGCGCATGCGCTACTGGCCCTGATGGAGCTCAACGCTTCCCGTACCGCGGCGCGGACGGATGCCGACGGCAATCCGATCCTTCTGCTTGAACAAAATCGTGCCCGTTGGGACCGCCTGCAGATCCAGCGCGGTCTGCACGCGCTGAAACGGGTACAGCAGCTCGGTGGTGCCGGCGGGGTCTATGCTCTTCAGGCCGCGATCATTGCCTGCCATGCGCGGGCAAATACGGCTGCGGAAACCGACTGGCGGCGGATCGCCGATCTCTATGCGGAGCTTGCCGATCTCATTCCGTCTCCGGTCGTCGAACTCAATCGTGCAGTCGCGGTCGGCATGGCCGACGGTCCGGAGGCGGCGCTTGCAATCATCGAGCGTCTGCATGATGAGCCTGCGCTGAAGGGCTATCATCTTCTGCCAAGCGTTCGCGGCGATCTTCTCCATAAACTAGGTCGATACGAAGAAGCGCGGCGAGCCTTTGAAGCGGCTGCCGCGCTTGCTGAAAATCAGAGGGAACGCGATCTTCTTCTGCGCCGTGCAGCCGAGGCTACCCGTGCGGAGAAGGAGTGACCCGCCTATCGGGCGGGTCTTCTTGCTTCGAGCTATTCCGCAGCCTGATAATTCGTGGCTCTTGCGGTGGATGAGCGCGGTCCGACAGCGGCAAGCAGGGTGATGGCGGCGGCAAGGATCGTCACGAAACCGATGCCGGCGATGTAAGGGTTCCAGCCGAAGCTCGGTGCGGCGCTGAATACCGCTGAAGCTGCCGCCAGAACGATACCGCCGCCGATCTGGAAGGAGGCGAAGAGCATGCCGGACGCCAGGCCGGATTCGTCATCGCTGACTTCGGAGAGGGCCGCAACCTGGATCGACGGGTAGGTCATGGCATAGCCGACGCCGAGCAGGATCTGCGAGATGGCGACAAGCACCATCGTATCGATATGTCCGGCAGATATAACCCAGAAGAGGTAGCTGATGGCCTGCAACCCCACGCCGAAGGTCATCAGCAGGGTGGTGCCCCGGTTCTGGCCTATCGTGGCGAAACGCGGTGCTAGAAACATCACGCAGGTGCCGCCGATGGCGAAGGCGAAGCCGGTTGCGAAGGCCGACCAGCCGACGACGGTCTGGTAATAGAGCGTCGCGATGAACTGGAAGCCGACATAGGCGCCCTGAAACAATGCAGCGATGGCATTGGCATGGCTAAGTCTGGCGCGGCGGAACATGGCAAGCGGCACCATTGGATCGTGATGGCGCGATTCCACGATCAGGAACAGCACGATCAGGATGAGCGCGGCAAGGAGCGAACCCCAGGTTGCGAAAGCCTGCCAGCCATCGGCGGCGGCGTTGGTGACGCCGAAGACGAAGAGGAGCAGGCCGGGGGTGATCGTCAAGGCGCCGGCCCAGTCGAAACGAGTGCTTTGGCCGCTTCGCTTGTGATCGGCAGGCAGGACGAGCGGGGCGACGATCAGCGTGAGGATGGCGACGGGAGCGCCCATGACGAGGGTCGCACGCCAGCTGATGAGGGTCGCTGCTCCACCCAGCACCATGCCCAGCACGAAGCCGGCAGCCCCCGTGGAAGAGAAGACACCGAGTGCCTTGGCGCGGGCGTTGCCCTCTCCGAAGACGGAGAGAAGGAGGGCAAGTGCTGCCGGCGCCGTGAAGGCGGCAGCGATGCCTTTGATCAGGCGAGCGGCGATGAGCGTCGGGGCGCTATCGACGAAGCCGCCGGCAATGCTGGCGGCGGCAAAGACGGCAAGCGACCAGAGAAAGACGCGGCGGTGGCCGAACAGATCGGCGACGCGGCCGCCGAGCAGCAGGAAGCCGCCATAGCCGAGCACATAGGCGCTGACGGCCCATTGCAGGGAAGTGGCCTGCATGCCCAGCTCTTTCTGGATTGCGGGCAGGGCCACGCCGATGGTGGAGACGTCCATGGCGTCGAGGAAATTGGCGGCGCATAGCAGCAGCAACGCCAATCCCGCCCCACTTCGGGTTTGGGAAGAAGTCATCGGAATCGTTCCTTTCTAGGCTGCCGTCTCTTGGGAGGTCGAATGCGGCAGGGAACGAGAAAATGTACATCTTCAAACCCTATTGCAAATTGATAGTAACCATGTCAGGTATTACTGACGATGATGAATGATGCGACGCTTAGAAAAATAGATCTCAACCTGCTGCTTGCCTTTTCGGTGCTGATGCAGGAGCGGAATGTGAGCCGTGCCGCGGAGCGTCTGCTGCTCGGCCAGCCGGGACTTTCCGCCGCACTTAAGCGCTTGCGCGAGACGCTGGACGACGAATTGTTCGTACGTGTCGGCCGCGGTTTGCAGCCGACGCCGCGGGCTCTTTCCATCGCGCCGGCGATCGAGGATGCGCTCTCCGGCATCGAGCGCGCCATTCGTCCGCCCGCGGCGTTCGATCCCGCGCAATGGCAGGGCGAGTTCCGCATCGGCATGTGCGACAATCTCGAATCCTCCTTTTTCGGGCCATTGGTCGCCCGGTTGCGGAAGCTGGCGCCGAATGCCCGGCTTGTCAGCGTCGCCTTCGACCGGCGCGATGCGGCACGTCTACTGGACGAAGGGGCGTTCGATCTGAGCATCTCCGTGCATGACGAACCTGCCTCGTGGCACGTTCGCGCGCCGATGTTCGAGCAGGCGTCGCTGTGCGTCTACGATCCTCGGCACCTGAAATGTGCCGAGCCGCTCAGCCTGAAACAGTTCGCGAATGCGCCGCACGTCACCGTGTCCGTAGAAGGCACCATATCGACAAGCGTAGATACCGCTCTGGCAAGACTTGGCTACCGCCGCCAGATCGTGGCGACCGCGCCGCGGTTTTCGGCATTGCCTCTGACATTGCAGGCCATGCCGGCGATTGCGACCGTTCCCGAATCGATTGCGCGCTGCATGGCGAAGCTGCATGATCTGGCGATTAGCTATCCGCCTTTCGAACTTCCTGCCGATCCGGTGACCATGCTCTATCGGCGCGTCGATCATGCTGATGGCCGTGCGATCTGGCTGCGCCGTCTGGTCGTTGAAGTGGTCGCGGATTCGCTGCGGGCGAATGGCTGCAGCGTGGGGGTCTCCACCGACGCCGGCTGCTACGAGCAGCCGGTCCTGGCCGAGGCGGTATAGCCTCCGCCCAGGCGTACAAACTGGAAAACCGCCGCACGGCTTTCTGGAGACATCCCGGGCGTTCCGTTTCAAGCGGAGTCATGGAAGCCTCTATCTCTTTGTTTTCACGCAAAGCCGCCAGGCGCTTTTGCTTGAGATGTTCTAGCCGTCCGGATAGGGCATGCCATCCTTGTGCACAAACCTTCCGTCAGTGCTCGAGCTCATCATGTCGACATCGGAACAGGTGATGAGATCTGTGGGCGCGCGTGTTCCCGCCTCGAGGTAAACGGCCGTCGTGTCGGACCTGTTGATCAGATGGTGGCCGTTGCCCGAATTCTTCGGGAAGGCTGCGCAATCACCGGCGCGCAGTATTGTCTCGCCATTATCCTCAACCAGCGTCAGCTCGCCTTCGAGAACGTAGACGAACTCGTCCTCCTCCGAGTGCCAGTGCCGCTGGCTCGACCAGTTGCCCGGCGGGAGGTGCATGAGATTGACCCCGAAGTCCCTGAGGCCGCCGGCATCGCCCAGCCGCTGCCGGATGCGCTCGGCGCAGGGGTCGTTGAATGGCGCGGGATAGCGGGTACCCTTAAGTTTTGGCACCGCCGTAACATCGATTTTCGGCATGAGGAACCTGTCTGCGATTGGCGACTGATTTTGTGACTTGGAGAGAGTATGAGCTTAGCAAAGATCACCTTGCGGCGTCCAGCCGTAGGCTTCGCCTGCCCGTTACAACCTCAGGGAGAGCTCAATGTCGCCATGTGAGCGGGAGGTCCATACCTGCCCCAAAATGGACTGCGATCTCATGGCCGATCCAATCTAACAGGTTGACATTTCCGCATTTTCGCAAGGTTTGTGCAGCCAGTCATTTTTCATCGGATACGTTTATTGTCTGCCCTATCCCTCAAAGTTCGCCGCATTACGCAAGTGTCGGAGGCGGAATCCACAAAAGGTGTTCTTTAAGATGAGCATTACTGAAACAACATCCACATCCTGGTTCGGACGCCTCAAAAATGCGCTCATAGGCGTCCTCGTCGGCATTGTACTGCTGATCGCATGCGCTTGGCTCCTGATCTGGAACGAAGGGCGCGCCATCGGCACCTATCGGGCGCTTGCCGAAGGTGCCGCTCAAGTCGCATCCATCCCGAGCGACGCAGTACAAGCTTCGAACGAAAGCAAGCTCGTCCATATCAGCGGCGCGGTCAAACCGGAGGGTGTGCCGCAGGACGGCGATCTGGGCGTGTCGGCGCGGGATGCCATCGCCTTATTCCGCCAAGTCGAGATGTATCAGTGGGTCGAACACAAGCAGAGCAGCTCGGAAAAGAAGCTGGGCGGGAGCGAGGAAACCACCACGACCTATTCCTACACGACGGAATGGCGTTCGGAGCTTGTGCGATCCGGTGACTTCAAACAGCCACTAGACCATCAGAATCCAGAGCGTATGCCCGAAAGTAAGACTTTCGCCGTCGAACGCGCCGGTGTCGGAGCGTTTTCGGTGTTGGGGAAAGCAATTGCCGATATCGGTGCCTATTCCGATCTTACGCCAACAGATGAGGAGCTTGCAAAGCTGGCGCAAGGGCTCGGAACGGACAAGCCGGTGAAGCGCGACGGCCACGCCGTCTACATCGGCCGAGGAGCGTCAACACCTGAGGTGGGCGACCTTCGCATTTCGTACCAACGGATCGATGCGAAGGAGGCCAGCGTTGTCGGCAGGCAAAGTGGCACCACGCTCGTTCCCTACGAAACGACAAATCATCACAACATCCTTCTTAGCGCCGCCGGCGACACCGATGCTGCGCAAATGTTCAAGACCGCCGAGAAGGAGAATGCTCTCATCACATGGCTGATGAGGGGGGCAGGCATGGTCGGCCTGTTCATCGGCTTCGTCTGCATCTTCTCGCTGTTGAGCGTGATCGGGGATGTGATCCCGTTCATCGGCTCGATCGTTGCGTTCGGAACGACCGTTCTGGCCGTTATTCTGACACTGCTTGTCGGTCCGCTGCTGATCGCCATCGGCTGGTTGGCATATAGGCCGGTGATTTCCATCGGCATCATCGCAAGCGGCGTCGTGCTGGCTGCATTTGTCGTTCGCTACCGCAAAAGGAAAGCCACACAATCTGCGGCGTAACGGCGGATCACCCAATGAGATAGCGGCCCGGCAGGTTCGTCTGCCGGGCCGTTTGCTGTGGCATTTCGGCGGGGAGGCCCCGGCCACCCAGATGGCTAGGGCTCTGGGCTAGTTCGCAGGTTTTCCGCCTGTCAGATTGAGGAAGTTCTTCATCTGAAAGCCATGAATGCTTTCGACAAGCGATCGGTTTTCGTCGGAAGCCATGAAGTCGTAGAGAGTCTCGAACGCGAAATCGCGCGTATGCGGGTTGACGTTCTGCGAGAGGATCAAATCTGCCAGATAGAAAGGGATCAGTCTGGCGTCGTCGAAGCGGTTACCCGCATTCTCGGGGAAGATGAGATTGAAGTCGGCGATTGAGGGTATGGCCAGATAATGCTTGGCAAGCTGCTTGTGCTCGAGCCGCCAACGATGGCTTCCGGCACTCGATGGAGCACTGGCCTGTGCTTCCCCGTCGCGAATGCGAAAGCGAACAAGCGGCTTCGGCATGACATGGATTTCATGCTTTAGGCAAAGCCTGATCCACATCTCGTAATCAGGCAGATTGCCAAACCTCGGATCGTACAGCCCCAGTTCTTCATAGCACTCGCGGCGCACCAGACTGCTCGGATGGCACAATGCGTTGCGTACGAAGAAGAATCTCAGCCATTCGTGTCGAGTCCGGTTTGGCTGGTCGAAAATGCGGCCAAGGTGATGCTGGTGATCGGCGAGCGGCTGGCTCTGCTCTCCGATGAAACTTGCCGGAGTGAAGACCGCCGCGATTTGCGGGTGAGCGTCCAGAAATGCGACCTGCTCGGCAAGCTTATTGGGCTCCCAAACATCGTCAGAATTGAGCAGCGCTATATATTCGCCACGACTTTCGACGATGCCGTGATTATGTGAATAGGCCGCGCCACGGTTCTTCTCGAAAAGGAAAAGCTTTACCTTGGGGTTGCCCGCATAGCGGCGCAGAACCTGCGGCGTCGCATCGGTGGAACCGTCATCCATGATCAGCAGCTCGAAATCCTGGTAGCTCTGCCCCAGCACCGACTCCACGGCCTCAACGACATACTTTTCGTGATTGTATGCCGGTATGACGACGGAAACTTTCGGCCGGGTCGATGTAGCGGGTACCCCGCCCAAGACTTCGGTTTTATGTTCGGGTGTCGATGTCGTTGCTGCAGCGCTCACGACCTCTTTCATACCGAGATAGATGACCGATCGCTTGTTGATGCCGTATGCGGCTGCTTGCTCTTCGGACACCATTTCCAGGATCGGATATTCGCTGAGGGTAACACCGCCGCGCGTCAATGTGTCGCGAAAGCCGGACTTGGAAAAAATGCGAACGTGGTCATCCTGCCCGAAGTGGCGCCAGCGGTCCGCCGGCGTAACAGCGGCAGGGTTTTCGTAGGTCTTGTCGATGCTCAACAGGATTGGAGCCATGATGATCGCAAAACCACCGGGCTTCAGTACTCTGCGGAGTTCCGAAACTGCTTTGACCGGGTCTTCGACATGTTCCAAAATGTGCGAGCAAAGAATGAAGTCATAGGTATTGTCAGCGTAAGGCAGCGCGTGGATGTCCGCCTTATCGTCGGCCTCGGGCATATAGAGATCGCAACTGCGATAGGAGATGAAGGGATGGCTCTTGACCCAACGGCTGAATAGCGCTGCCGGGGCGAACTCCAGAAACGTGTAGGTTTGGGTTTTGTCGAGGTGAGAAAACACTCTCTCGAGGAAGAGCGTATAAAGTCTGTCTCGGTCATTGCTGAGGCAATTGGGGCAGGTATAGGCGGCGACATTCAGCGTCTCGAAGTTGTCCAGGCCGTGCGGCCAGCCATGCGCCCGAAGATTGTCCGCATAGTAGGATGGAAGCGGTTGGAAACCGTAGCCGTTCATTCGGCAGACGGGGCAACAGGAGTTGCTTTGCATGGTCGTCCTCTTAAATCGCGCGTCGGGAAAGCGAGTTGTCGCCGATGGGCACTCGATCGGGATTCTCGTGCGCCGCCAGAAGCGTGTTGACTACTCTCGCCAGCTCGTTTGCGGTTAGCGCACCGTAGAATGGTAGGCAGAGCACTTCGCCCGATGCCTTTGTGGCGACCGGAAGGTTGGAAGCCTGTGCCGATGGTAGATCTTTGTAGTGCGGGGCCGAACTGCACAACGGATAGAAGTATTTGCGCGGCAGGATGTTTTCGCTGCGGAACCGCGTGTAAAGCGAGTCGCGGCTGAAGCCCGCTCTTTCCGCATCGATACGGATAGGCAAATACTGATAGCTCGGGGTTACATTCGCCTGCGGTTCCATCAACGTAATGCCGCGCATAGCACTCAGGAAAGGCCTGTAACGATCGAGCAGGGCCTTGCGGCGCTCCCACTCGGCCTCGACCATGTCGAGCACCAGCAGGCCGATGGCGGATTGAATCTCGTTTGCCTTGCCATTCAACCCCGCGCTGAGAATTGTCTCTTCATTTGCGATGCCGAAGTTGCGTTCGAGATAGATTTTCCGCTGGAGTGATGGATGCGGCGACAGCAACCCACCGCCTTCGATCGTGTGAAACAGCTTGGTGGCATGAAAGCTGTGCATCGTGACGTCGCCGAAGCGGCTGATTGGAATGCCGTCGATACGGCTGCCGAACGCATGTGCCGCGTCATAGACAACCTTGAGGTTATGACGCGTTGCAATCGTGTCGATGGCCCGCACGTCGCACGCGATTCCATAGACATGGACGCCCAGGATGGCGCAGGTTCTCGGCGTGATGAGCTGTTCGATACAGGCCGGATCCAAGGTGAGCGTGATCGGATCGATATCGCAGAAGACCGGCGTGAGCCCACATGCCGTTATGACATGAACGCTTGCCGGAAACGTGAATGGCGTGACGATCACCTCTCCACCCGCGGGCAGATCCAAAACGCGAAGAGCGGCATAAAGGGCGTTGGTGCCGTTGTTGAACAAGCTCACAAACGGCATTTCCAAAAAATCGGCGAGCCGGCTTTCGAGCGCGCCATGTTGCGCACCCATATTGGTCAACCATTGCGAGGACCAGATTTCGGCGATCTTGCGTTGTACGTCTGCTTGATCGGGCAACAGAGGACGAGTGACCGCGATGGATGAAAGCTCGTTGCTCATAGGCGTTCCTCAAGTTTCTTTTCGTGGAGAAGAAAATCCCGCTGGCGGGATTTGAGGCGCCGAGCGGGATTTCCTGCATATATCGTGAACGGTTCCAGGCTTTTCGTTGCCAAGCTCATGGCGCCCAATGCGGCTCCCTCACCGATGAGGACGCCGGGCAACAGGACGCTGCCAGTGCCGATGATGGCGTGTCGGCCAATAGAGACAGTTCCGGATATGATGTTCGTCAGTTCCTTGGGAACGGTCGGATTGGTCAGCCATAACCCGCTATAGTCGTCGCTGTGAGCGTAAACGGAGACGCGAGCGGAGAGGCCGCTAAAGTCCTCCATGGAGATACCCGCAGCATCGCTGCCGCCATGGAGGACGCAGTGGCTGGCGATGTGGATGTAACTACCGAGAGTAATCGTGCCGCTTAGTATCGTGTAGTCATCAATGCGAACATTGTCCTTCATGGACATCGACGCGGCGCCGTAAAACCTTGCGTATCGGCTGATCTGGCAATTTCTTCCGAAACTGCGGAAGCCGACAGCCTGCAACTCCTGCTCGGACAAGAAGCTCGTGCTCATTCTGAGTTCCGTTTTTGGTACCTACAACCGGATAGCTCCGGCCGCTTGCGTGGAGCTTGAGGAGGTTGGTGGCGGGTGCTAGACGCTCAGCCGATTATTTCGGCAAGGCCTGGGTCCGGCTATCCGGCGATTCCGGTGTACAGCCCCTCGGCGAGCCGTCGCCACGTCAGGCCGGCCACGCTTTCGATGGCGGCTTGCCGCATTCTTTGGCGTTCGTCGGCGGCGAGCGATACGGCGCGCTCCAACGCCTTGGAAAGGCCTGCCGGGGTGGTTGCGTCGTAGACGATGCCGTTCACGCCGTCGTGCACGGTTTCCGGCAAGACCCCGAGATTGGGAACGATAACCGGTCGAGAAAACGACAGGGCATTCAACGCCGAGCCAGAGGTGAGGATTCTGCTATAGGGTAGGACCGCGAAATCCGACGCATTGAATATCCATTGCAGCTCCGCATCGCCGAGGCGCCGCTCGATCAACGTGATGCCGGGCACATTGCCGGCCATCTGAGCAACCGTCCCGGGGACGTAAGGCGGCATCGGCTGACCCGCGATGACGAGACGGATGGATGGATGCTTCATACGAATGAGACGGAATGCCTCGATGAGCGGCTGGATGCCCTTATAAGGCCGGAGCATGCCGATGAACGAGAAGACGATGTCGCTTTCGGCAAGACCCAGGCGCGCGCGCGCCGTCGCTTCGCTGACGAAATTCTGATAGACGCCCACGTAGTTGGGATGGGGGAGGATGACGATCCTGTCCTCCGGCAGCGGAAACTCCTCCTGCACGACCTGTATGGCGCCCGCAGAGTGCAGATGTATCCTGTCCGAGCAGGCGGCAATCTCGGTTGACAATGCCCGCTCCACGGCAAGGTAGGGGCTTTCGTGCGAAAGGGCGTTGTGAATCGTCCAGATGACAAAGCCGCCGAGGCTGCGGAATGTCCGAAGTTTCGAAATGAAAGCATCCTTCAGCGTTTCTGCAACGGCGTGGTTCGGCGCGTAGGCGACGATGGTGTTTGTCCAATGCAGGTGGAAGATATGCTTGCGCCGCACGCTGCCGCGCTCCGCCCGCAAGGCGGCGATGGCCTGATCTATCGTGCCGGGACCGATCGTACTTTCATCGGGAAACGACACTTGTATCAGTGGCTGATAGGGGTTTGCGGCGCCGTAGTCGGGGAAGAAATGGATACGGGCGGCGTTTGAGGTCGGCAGTGGCACGGGAGCCGTGCCTTGCGGGAGAAGCGGTCGAGAAGGCGTGACGCTGGCATGGCGTGCATCGCCGAGCGCGTCGAAGCATCGCCCTTG
The DNA here is from genome assembly GCF_014207095.1 of Martinezella lusitana. Classification (GTDB taxonomy): domain Bacteria; phylum Pseudomonadota; class Alphaproteobacteria; order Rhizobiales; family Rhizobiaceae; genus Rhizobium; species Rhizobium lusitanum_B. Next base: position 514,074 of record NZ_JACHBG010000002.1, read on the forward strand.
CTCCGTTCGCAGCAGCTTGAACAACTGCACCATCTCAACCTGGAAATCTGTCAGGACCTGTTGTTGCGCAACCACTTCCGAAACGCGCGTTTCAAGTGCGGCAAGCTGCGCCTGGTCGATAACTCCCCCATGCACCACAGTCTTCATGAGATTCAGGTCGTCCATTCTGCCCACGCCCAGTGATCATCGAAATCTGCATATCGCTTAATCCGGATTCCTTGCGCCGGCCTGTCTTTGTTGCGTGCAGGTGTCGACCTGATGCCTGTGTTCGCGGCGGGGCGGGCAGGCGGCTGTTTCTTACAGGCTCACGCAAGCTTGTCGACCTAACTCTAGGAAGAGGCGGTTCTCGCTGAAATGCACGGCGGTTGGCTGGTGTTGTGATGCTTGCGCTCGGGACGGGCGTGGGTCCTTTGCAATTGCTTGGCTATTTTCGAGCGGATCGCAAAGAAGGCGATCGTCGCCGGCAATTGTTCTGCGGGCGTTATGAGTTGGGCGCCCGTTGCATGTGAAGCACATCCGGAATCCATATTTGGGCGATACGCTAATGGCTGACGACATCATCACGAATTCCGAAGAACAGCATGACGATGCGAGCCGCCGGATCGCGGCGATCAACAGGGATCTCGATGCGATCCTGGCGCAGCAGCGGCAGATGGTCGACCTATATGTCGAAGGCGCGGAGCTGCTGCAGGGGCTGTTCAAGGATCAGCAGGATCGCTTCGCTTCGTTGGGTAATCAGTCCTCGATGGAGCCCGCCGCCGGTCAGAGCGAAGTTCAGCCGATCGATTTCGTTGTGCCGGTCTACAATTCGCTTCACCATGCAAGGCTCTGCATCGCCAGCATATTGCGGCATGCGACGCCGCCCTATCATCTCTTCGTGGTCGATGACAAAGGCGACAGCCATACGTCGCGCGAACTGGCGGCAATGGTCTCCGGCCTCGACAACGTGACCTTGATCGCCCATAGCCAGAATGCCGGCTACCTGAAATCGGTCAACGAGGCGCTGGGGCTCGGAAGGGCGGAAATCTGCGTTCTCGTCAACTCCGATGCGATGCTCTCTCCCGGCGCCTGCGAGCGCCTTCGCGATGGCTTTGCGCGTGACGCACAGATTGGCGTCATCACCGCCGTATCCACCTGGGCCAACTGGACGAAAATACCCTTTCCGCCCGGCACGAACATGCTGGACCTGCGGGAATTCATCGCGCGGCAGAATGATCTCGGGATTGCCGATATCGGAAACGCATCCGGCTTCTTCTTTGCGATACGGCGCAAGCTCTTCGACACGCTCGGTCTGTTCGACGAGGCCTATAATCCCGGCTATTGGGAGGAAACCGATTTCTGCATGCTTGCCCTGGAAAAGGGCTGGCGCGTCGTCGTCGATCGGCAGCTCTACATCTATCATCACGGATGGGGCAGCTTCCAGAGCACTGGCCGCGACGTTCACATGGCCCGCAACAGATCGACCTTCATGGCGCGCTGGGAACGGCAATATGCGGCGCTGGATGCAAATTGGCGCTTCCACAATCCGACCGACGCCGTCTCCTCGCGGCTTGCAGCCGTGTCGCATACCCGGTCCGACAAGCCGCGCATTCTCTTCGTGAGCATGGATGGCCGCAGAACTGAGCAGTCGATCGCGCTGATCCAGTTGGTCAACGGATTGGTGGCCGAGGGTATCAGCGCAAATATCGTCTACCTCAGCGGTATCGACGAAACGCTGCTGGACATGACGCCAATGTACTTCCGGCCGCTGATCATCGAGGCGTCCGTCGAGCAGATCAGAAGCTACAATATCTATGTCGGAACCTGCGAAAAAACATCCGAACTGATCGAAGCCTTTGATGCGTCGCTTGGGGCGGCTCTGTTCAGCTTCGTGACAAGCGATCGCGGCTCTCCGTTGCTCCGGCATAGCCCAAAAAAGGCACGTTCGATCGCACGTATACCCGGTTTGACGAATACCCGCGGCGATGTGCCAAGTGTGCTTCCCGGCGTCAATCTCGACATTTTCTATCCGCGCGATACGCCGCGCAGCAGTGACGTCCTTCTTTGCATCAGCGAGGAGGCGTGGAGGCTGGATCGGGCCGGAATTATTCGCTTCTGCGGCATGCTGAGCGAAGCGATGCCCGGTATCCGCCTTGCGGCAACCGGCCCTGCCGCGATGAAGAGCGATCTTCCGGCGATTGCCCATCGGGGCAGTCCGCACCGGATGACCGAGCTGGCGATTTGCTATTCCGAAGTCGAGATCGTTCTCCATTGGGGCGCGGAAAACCAGTCGAGGCTGACCTTCCTGGAGATTGCCGCGTGCGGCGGCATCGCAATGATGGATGTTAGCTCGGCAGAGGTTTGTGGTGCGGAGCACATGAAAAACAGCCTGCTGACGGACAGCCGCGACGCGCAATCGATGGTGGCCACAATCATCGGCTCACTCCAGTCGCCTTCGCTGCTGGCGACATTGCGGAACGGGGCTCTCTCTACCGCGAATTCCTGTCCTCTGCGGGCCGAGGCAGCGCAGATGGCATCGATTTTCCTGGAAGCCGGCACTGCATCCGCCTATTCCGACACGATGCAAAAGGCATCATAACCGGCGCGTCCGCCGAAGAGCACGGTGCGGGCAAGGATTGCAAACCGGCGGCGCATAATGGAGACGTGCCCTATGGTATGCCTATTGCCGAGGCATTGTGTGCATTCCTGCTGAGAACGGGTGACTGTTCGTTCTGGATAAGTGGAATTTCAGAAGAAATGGCGCACCCGACAGGATTCGAACCTGTGACCTTTGGAATCGGAATCCAACACTCTATCCAGCTGAGCTACGGGTGCATGCCTTAGGCGGGTTGAATCGCCTGTCCGATGGCTGGTTCTTAGCCTAGGAAGCGCTTGGCTTCAATGCGGAAAATTCAGGAAAACACAGATCGGGTAATTTATGAGGTAAGCCGCGGCCTTTGCGCCGCGGCTTCGTGTCGTGTGTGACCGTTTGCGCCTATTCTTTCATCGCGCCGGGGCCGGGGATGGCTTTTGGCGGGACCTTGCCGAGGATGATCATGCCGAGGACTTCGTCCTTGGTGACGTCTTCGGTGCGGGCGTGGCCGACGACCTGGCCGTTCTTCATGACTGAGACACGGTCGGCGAGGTCGAAGACGTCGTGGATGTCGTGGCTGATGAGGAAGATGCCGATGCCTTCCTTCTTCAGCTGCTTGATCAGCTCGCCGACCTGCGCCGTTTCCTGCGGGCCAAGCGCTGCCGTCGGTTCGTCCATGATCAGGATGCGGGCATCGAAGAGGATGGCGCGGGCGATTGCCACCGATTGGCGCTGGCCGCCGGAAAGCGCCTTCACGGGCTCCTTGAAGCGTTTGAAGTTGGGGTTGAGGCGCCCCATGACTTCGCGGGCCTTGGCTTCCATGGCGACGTCGTCGAGCGTGCCCCAGCGGGTCTGCAGCTCGCGGCCGAGATAGAGATTGGCGGCGGCGTCGACATTGTCGGCGACGGCGAGCGTCTGGTAGATCGTCTCGATGCCGTATTTCTTGGCGTCGCGCGGGGTGCGTATATCGGCGGGCTCGCCATTGATCAGGATATCGCCGCTGTCGCGCTTGTAGGCGCCGGAGAGGATCTTGATCAGGGTCGATTTGCCGGCGCCGTTATGACCGAGAAGGGCGACGACTTCGCCGGGGTAGAGGTCCACGGAGGCGTTGTCGACCGCGTGGATGCCGCCGAAGGCGATGGAAATGTTCTTCATTTCCACAAGCGGAGTGGTTTTATCCGTCATGGTTCAGAATTCCTTTTACTTGGCGCGCGAGCGGTAGACGATGTCGAGCCAGACGGCGACAACGAGAACGATGCCGACGACGACGTTCTGGATCGGCGTGTCGACATTGGCGAGGCCCATGCCGGATTGCAGCGATTGCATGACCAGGGCGCCGAGCATGGCGCCGGCGACCGTGCCGCTGCCGCCGGCAAGCGACGTGCCGCCAATGACCGCCGCAGCGATGGTGAAGAGTTCGTAGGTGGTGCCCTGCGAGTTGACGGCCGAATTCAGGCGGGCCGTCGAGATTGCTGCGGCGACCGCAGCAAGGAGGCCCATCAGCGCAAAGATCCTAACGATGACCCATCGGGTCTTGATGCCGGCGAGCTCGGCGGCTTCAGGATTGCCACCGATCGCGAAAACATAGCGGCCGAAGCGCAGACGTGTAGCGATGAAGGTCATCACGATGCCGATGACGACGGCAATGAGAACCGGAACGGAAATGCCATAGGGAATATCCAGGCCACCTTCGGGCCAGGCGATATTGTGTTCAGTGGCGTAGCGCTTGGCGATGCCGACCGGCCAGTTATAGCTGTTGAAAAGATAGATGGTACCGAGCACCACGACGGAGCCGAGGCAGCCGAGAAAATATTCTGCCCAGAGCGGACGGCGCGGAAAGCCGAAGCGCTTTCTCTGACGGCGCGAGCCGACGATGCCGGTGATGATCATCAGGCAGGCGAGGACGCCGACGATCCAGCTCCAGTTCGCCCCGATCGAACCGGTGGCGCCGCTGCCGCCCATGATGATGAAGGTGGAGTCCATCGGCGCAACGGTCTGGCCGCTGGTGACATACCAGGCAAGGCCGCGCCAGACGAGAAGGCCGCCGAGCGTGACGATGAAGGAGGGGACGTTCATGAAGGCGATGATCCCGCCCTGGAAGGCGCCGATGGCCGTACCGATCACAAGACCGCAGAGTAAGGTGATGATCCAGGTCCATGAACTGTCGAAGCCGAGATATTGCGGCAACCATTTGGCCTGCATGACGCCCATGATCATGGCGACGAAGCCAAGCACTGAGCCGACCGACAGGTCGATGTTGCGCGTGACGATGACCAGCACCATGCCGGTGGCGAGAACTGCGATTTCGCAGGTCTGCACCGAGAGGTTCCAAAGGTTTCTGGCTGTCAGGAACTCGCGGCCGTCGAATATCCGCAGATAAAGATCGAAGCCGATCCAGATGATCAGCAGCGCCGCTATCATGCCAAGCAGGCGGGTATCGATTTCGGTGGCGCGCAGGAAGCGCGTGATGGCGCCTTCTTCTGCATTGCGCGGACCGCTCGATGTTGTGGAATGTGTCATGTCGGCCATCGCTTTGCCGTTCTCCCACTGTTGGGCGCAGGCCCGCGATTGCACTTTGTTGATCGCTGGGCAGTATCCGCGCTGGTCACAATAGACGTCATCGCTCGCCCATCCGGTTTCTTCCGGTTCCACGACCGCCATCCGGCAGGCCGATCGGATATGCGATGACGCAACACGTGCGGGAAACCCTTCTCTCCATTCTGGCTGGAGTTGTCTGCTTCTTATCCGCATTCGACGCCGCAACGGGATCCCCTTGCGGCGTCGGCATTATATTCGGGTCAGCCCGTCAAGTCTGGTGCTTATTTGCAGGCCGCAACGCTGCCGGCCTTCACGCCCTGGCAAGCTTCAGCCTTGGAAATCCAGCCGGCGTCGATGACGACGTTCAGATTGTCCTTGGTGACCGGGATCGGGGTGAGGAAGACCGACTTCATCGGGACGTGCTTCGGACCGCCGTTGAAAGTCTGGACGCCGGAGATCTCGTCCAGCTTCTTGCCCTTGGCGAGGTCGATGGCAATCTCGGCGGCGCGTTTGCCAAGTTCACGCGAGTCTTTCCAAATGGAAACGGTCTGCGTGCCGAGCGCGATGCGGTTCAGGGCTGCCTTGTCGGCGTCCTGGCCGGAAACCGGAACGGAGCCTGCGAGACCCTGGGCGTCGAGGGCTGCGACTGCGCCGCCGGCGGTGCCGTCGTTGGAGGCGACGACCGCGTCAACCTTGTTGTTGTTGGCGGTCAGGAACTGCTCCATATTGCGCTGCGCGTTCTGCGGCAGCCAGCCGTCCGTATAGGCTTCGCCGACATTCTTGATCTTGCCGGCGTCGATCGCGGACTTCAATACTTCGATCTGGCCTGAGAAGAGGAAGTCGGCGTTCGGGTCGGAAGACGAGCCCTTGATGAAGACATAGTTGCCTGCCGGCTTTGCCTTCAGCACTTCGCGAGCCTGCATGCGGCCCACTTCCTTGTTGTCGAAGGTGATGTAGAAGGCGGCAGGGTTTTCGATCAGGCGGTCGTAACCAACAACCGGAATGCCTTCGTCGGCAGCCTTTTCAACGGCCGGGCCGATGGCGTCGGAGTCCTGAGCGAGAATGATGAGGGCGTTGGCACCCTGCGAAATCAGGGATTCAACGTCGGTCAGCTGCTTGGAAGCGGACGACTGCGCGTCAGCGGAAATATACTTGGCGCCGACGGCTGCGAGTGCCTTCTTGATGGCGGCTTCGTCGGTCTTCCAACGCTCTTCCTGGAAGTTGGACCAGGAAACGCCGACGACGAGATCCTTTGCGAAGGCTGCCGTCTGCATGGTCAAAACGATGGCCGCGCCCGCAGCCAGCTTAACAAAAGCTTTCATATTATCCTCCCGAGTGAACGCGGCCGGGCGTATCCTGAACTCCCGCCGGCCGCCGCGATAATGCTGACGAGAAAAGGTTTTGATTTTTTTCTCGACAGTCGAGAAATTAACTGTCAGAGATTTTTTCAACTGTCAACACCCGCATTGTCAGGCTAAATCGGTTGCCCGATAAGAGTCGTCCGTAGATGCGGAGGGGAGGGTGGAATGAGCGGGAGAGTTACCGATGCTGGCCAAATCGAGTACCGAATTGGTCCGTCAGAAGAACAGTGCCTTGGTTTTGTCGGCGTTGCGCCGACACGGCCCACTTGCGCATACCGAACTCTCTGATTTCACCAAGCTCTCATCCGCAACGGTTTCAGTCATCACCGCCGATCTGGAACGAGCGCAGATCATCGAGAAGGCGGAGCAACAGGCCGCCAGCGGTCGTGGGCGGCCGCGGGTCCTTTTCTCGCAGCGGCGGGATTTCGGTTATCTCATCATCGTCGTTATCTCTTCCGATGCCGTGCAATATTCGCTGGTGGACTATGCCGGTCGCCTGATCGACCGCTTCAGCGAGGAGCGGCCGCAGGAGGTATCTGGCGTTGGCCCATTCATCGCTGCTATGCGTGATGCTTTACGACGTATCGCCGCGCGTTCGCAGCTTGATCACGACAAGGTGCTGATGATCTCGATCAGCAGCAAAGGGTTGGTCGACAACTCCGAGACGGTGCTGCGCTGGTCGCCGATTTTCGGGCGGGACGAAATCGACTTCGCCGCCGTGCTTGCCGACGAATGGCCAGCAAAGATCATGCTCGGTAACGAGACCTTGCTCGTCGCCGCAGCTCTCGGCCGGCAGGAAGAAAACAACAAGGATTCCGATTTCCGCGCCATGGCGGCGCTATCGCTGGGGCACAGTATCGGCCTCGGCATCGTTCGCCGGGAAGAGGGGGGCGGGCATCAGGTCTCGGCCCCGAATTTCGGTCACATGATGCATGTGCCCGGCGGTGCCCTGTGTCGTTGCGGCGCACGGGGCTGCATCGAAGCCTATGCCGGCTTTTATGCCATGCTGCGCACCGCCTTCGACGTACCGCTCGATACCATCCCGGCGAAATTCGTTCCCATTGCGGAGCTGGACAAGATTGCGGTCAGCGCCCGCAACGGCGGCCGCCGGAATGTGCTTGCCTTCCGCCAGGCCGGTCTGGCGCTCGGCAACGGTCTTTCTCGCGTTCTCAGCTTGCACGAGCGCATGCCGATCGTCATCACCGGGCCGGGTGTGCGTTACTACGACCTGTTGATCGAGGGCATAACGGAAGGACTGGCGGAATCGCATGTCGTGCGCATGGAAGGCATGCCGGAACTGCGTGTTGCGCTTGACGAGTCGACGCTCGTTTTCGATGGGCATATCAACCGCGCTTTTTCAATCATCGACAATGATATCGTGAAGAGGGTCGGCTCGAGCATCGAGTTGCGGGCTCAGGCCGGTTGAGAGGTGACGATGATGCGGGTCGTGACAACGGGCGCCGAGCTGATACGCCTCAGCGTCTGTAATCGAATGCCGCCAAGCGAGGCATGATGCCGATCACGGCAGGCGCTATTGAGATCGTTCCGTCGTCTCAAGATGCTGATCCAGGTCGCGAATCTGCAGAATGCGGTCGATCAATCCCCATTCCAGCGCTTCTTCCGCGGTCATGAAGTAGTCGCGATCCATGGCGCGCTCGAATTCTTCGTAGGAACGGCCGCAATGCTCGGCATAGAGGCGTGTCATGCGGTGTTTCGTTCGCTTGATCTCCTCGGCATGGATAAGCATGTCGGACGCCTGACCCTGGAAGCCGCCCAAGGGCTGATGGATATGGATGCTGGCATTGGGCAGCGCGGCGCGCTGGCCTGGCTCGCCCGCCATCAGCAGGAAGGATCCCATCGAGCGGGCCGTTCCCATGCAGAGCGTGTGCACCGGCGCGCGGATGTAGCGCATGGTGTCGTACATTGCTAGGCCGCTGGTCACGACGCCGCCTGGCGAATTGATATAAAGGCTGATCGGCTTCTTCGGGCTTTCCGCCTCGAGAAACAGCAGTTGCGCGCAGACGAGAGCTGAGACGGTATCGTTCACCTCGCCATTCAGAAAGATGATTCTCTCGCGCAGCAGACGGGAATAGATGTCGAAAGACCGTTCCCCTCTGCTGGATTGTTCCACGACCATGGGGACGAGTTGCATCGCTTCGCGCATCGGCGAACTCCAATCGTTTGAAATTGTTGACGGTTTTGGCGCGGTTACGCGGCGCGCATGACGCAGAAGCCGTTGTTGTTCGCCGCAGCCTTCTCGGCCTTGCGAAGCCTGACATCATCAAGCTCATGGATGATGCGAAGGCTCGTGCCGCCGCTTGCGTTCGGTGAGATCCGGAAGATCACGGTGCTTTCGAAAAAGGGTGGCGCATCATCGCGCAACCGATAGCGCACCTCTTCACCCGGCGTGACCGAGATCGCCTCTGGATCGGCCAATGCCTCTTTCGGCAGCCAGTTTTCCCGAAGCTCGGGGGTGCTGACTGCGCGCCAGACCTTTTGCGGCGATTCGCTGAACTCGTATTCCAGCTCGATCGCGTTCTTCTGCTCCGGCATCTTCTGGCGGTTCATTGGTCCATATCCTTCAACAAGAGCTTGAGAGCTTCCATGCGTGCCGGCCAGTAGGCGCGGTATTTCGCCAGCCACTGGGCGATAAGGGCAAGCCCCTCCGGATCGACTTCGTAGTTCACGAAACGCCCCCGTCGTTCTTCCCTGACCAGCCTGGCGCTCCGCAGGACCGCGAGATGCTGCGACATCGCTGGCTGGCTGATGTCGACGCCTTCACGCAGGGCGCTGGCGTTCATCCCGCCCGCCGCCAGTTTTTCGAAAATGGCGCGACGGGTTGGGTCAGACAAGGCCCGGAATATCTCGTTCTCTATCATGAGAACAGATAAGCATGGACTTATGTGATTCGCAAGAGATTTCGCGTGGAGTGGCGGAGGCTGGACAGCGGCACGTCAAAGAAAAAGTCCGCCGCGAAGCGATTCGCGACGGACTTTTGGGAGGATCATATTCCCTGTGGGAACGGAGCTCTCAGTCGACCTTGATCAGGCGACCTTCCTTGACCGATTGCAGGGCGGCGTCCGCCAGCTTCAACGCAGCGAGGCCATCGGCACCCGACGGCGTGATGGCGGCGCCTTTTTCGATCGCGGCGATGAAGCTTGCGATCTCATTGGCATAGGCTTCGGTGTAGCGCGTCATGAAGAAATCATGCAGCGGCGGGCGGGTATAGCCATCGCCATTGGCGACTTCGATGGAGAAGGGGCGCTGGTTTTCGGCTGATACCATACCCTTCGAGCCGTGGATTTCGATGCGCTGGTCGTAGCCGTAGGTGGCACGGCGAGAATTGGAGATGATCGCCTGTTTGCCCGATGCCGTCTGGAGGATGACGGAAACGCTGTCGTAATCACCGGCTTCGCCGATCGCCTTGTCGACGAGGACTGCGGCGGTTGCGGTGACGGCGACCGGCTCTTCGCCGAGCAGGAAACGCGCCATGTCGAAGTCATGAATGGTCATGTCGCGGAAGATGCCACCTGAGCGCTTGATGTAGTCGACGGGCGGGGCGCCCGGATCGCGCGAAGTGATCGTCACCATTTCGACGGTGCCGATGCGGCCTTCGTCGATGGCCTTCTTGACGGCCATGAAATGCGGGTCGAAGCGGCGGTTGAAGCCAACCATCAGCTTGCCCTTGGTTTCATCGACGACCTTGATGCAGGCCTTGACGCGGGCGAGGTCGAGATCGACGGGCTTTTCGCAGAAGACGGCCTTGCCGGCGCGGGAGAAACGCTCGATGAGATCGGCATGGGTATCGGTCGGCGTGCAGATGACGACGGCATCGATATCCTTGGCGGCCTCGATCGCCTCGATGGTGCGCACTTCGCATCCGTAAGCGGCGGAGATGGCTTCGGCTGCTGCCGGAAACGCGTCCGCAACGGCCACGAGCTTGGCATTGGCGTCGCCGCTGACGGCCTTCGCATGCACCTTGCCGATACGTCCGGCACCGAGCAGACCAAATCTGACAGTCATTCTTACCTCCCAGGATTCGGAACAAATGAACCGAATAATAATCTATATGAAATTTTCATTCCATTTTCCGAAGGCGGCGTCAAGCCGCCAGTTCTTCACAATTGCGAAAACCGTCATACCATACTGCGATATCGGAAATTTGCCTGTGCGAGCTAATTTCATTCAAACTACTTCACAGCTTTCCCGGCGATGCGTTAAAGACAGATCTTCTTGAACAGGTGAACGAGACCCATGCAACTGATCGATCCGACCCATCCTATCTATAAGCCGCTTTGGGTGAGGATTCTGATCGTTGCCGTCTGCTTCGGGTGGTCCGCGGTCGAAACTCTCGGTTCACAGCCCTTCTGGGCCATGCTTTCGGGCGCGCTCGGAGCCTATGCGGCCTGGATGCTCCTGTTGAATTTCAAACCAGAGCCGCCCGCTGCCAACGTAGAGGCTGCGTCTCAGACTGACGCTGATGAAGACGAGACGCCTTCGGACGACAAGAAATAGTCATCGGGAGAGGCGTCGTATCGCCTCGTCGATCAATTGGTTGGCGAGTGTCATGCGGGTCGTTGCCTGCTCGCGGAAAGGTGCGGCAACACTGTCGGGATGATTGGCCTTGGCGAAGCTGCGGCGTTTTTCGTGAAGAGGATGGAGCGTGGTGTCCGACGTTATCGCCAGCTCCGCCGCAACCTCTTCCCGCGAGACCCGAGCCAGATGCTCCGGCATGACAGGCGGTTCCGGCTCCTTCGGCGCGGGTTCTGGCTCCGGCTCCGGTGGGAGCGGGACGATCGGATCGCCGAGATTATCGCGATAGGCGTCATCGGGGCGATGCGCCTCCGGCGTCTCGCCGCCAAGCACGGTTGCCGCAAAGCTGACATTCAGGCCGCGGATGCGATGCGCGAGCTCTTCCTTCTCGGAGGCCTCCTCTTCCGTATCGAGACGGTCAAGTACGGATTGAAACAATGATTGCTTGAACAGCATGCCGGCCTCCATGCCATCTCCATAGGAGCGGAACTTGGCGTGGGGCTTATGCGAGCGGCTCGGCCTTTATGTCAGAGAGAGGTTCTTGCTCTCTTCCAGGATCATGTCGTGCAGCAATCGGGCGCTTGGCGGCATGGCCCGCTCGCGTGCGGTGATGAGGCTATAGGGTCTGACGTCGATATCGAAATCGGTCGGCAATATGCAGGACTCGCCGGCCCGCGACGATTGCCCGCAGATGAATTGCGCCATATCGAGCGCGATCGGCGCGATTGCATCCGTCTTGCAGACCACGGCCAGCGTCAGCAGCAGCGACGAGGTATTGACGATATTTTCCGGCAGCGGCACGCCGGCGGCAAGGAAAATGTCCTCCACTTTACGGCGCAGCAAAGTTCCGGGCGGCTGGAAGACCCAATCGTAGCGACCGAGATCTTCAAGGCTTGCGGGACCTTTTTTGAGCAGCGGATGTCCGTTGCGGACGATGAGGCAGGCTTTCTCCACGCCGATTTCATGGGCCAGGAACAGGCGCGGGTCGAGATCATCGGGAATGCGGCTGATAATGAAGTCGTGACGCGCCGCCAGAAGCTCCCGGGCGAGAACGTTGCTGTTTTCCACCTCGATGTTGATCTCGATGCTCGGATAGCTGCGCGTGACCCGCTGGATGGCCGGTACGACAAGGCTGATGGCGGGCGCGGTTACGGCGCCGAGGAAGACCGATCCGCCCCTTCCTGTCCGCAGGGCTCCGAGTTCGCGGCTTGCTTCGCGCAGCTCGAGCAGGATCTTGCGCGCTCGCTTGGCTAGCGCCAGTCCGAAAGGGGTCAGGACCACGCCGCGCGCGACGCGCTCGTAGAGCGGGCTTTTGACGATGGACTCCATTTCAGAGAGCATGCGTGAAGCTGCAGGTTGTGACATGTTCATGGACTCAGCGGCGGCGGAGATCTGGCCGTGATCCTCGATTGTGACAATCATGCGCAGGTGATTAAGCTTCAGACCAGCCTTGAGCAGCGTGTCATCGCGAAAACTGTCGGAATGAATCTCGATGCCTTCGCTCACATAATCGTTATATATTTTCTCCATAACGGCCAAATTTCCCATTCGTCGGCAAAAAAGTACTATTTTTTATGATTATACCAAACCTGGTATATGTTTAGCCAGTTATTCTATTTGACAGTTATACGAAATCGTACGAGTTTGCCAATCGTGTGCTGGTTGCAGCTCATAAGCCGTGAGAGCGTGGAGGAGACCTACTTCGTTTCTCACAATTAGAAGTAAACCATTCCTTCTACGGAACTTGCTGCAGTTTCGGGCGGGCTCTTGCCCGTCATTTTATCAACAAGGGAGAGAGTAATGAAATCCATTATCTCATTGATGGCCGGCGTTGCGCTCGGCGTCACGACGCTGGTGGCACCTGCCTTCGCAGCGGATAAGGGAACTGTCGGTATCGCTATGCCGACCAAGGCATCGGCTCGCTGGATCGACGACGGCAACAACATCGTCAAGCAGCTTCAGGCTGCCGGTTACGGCACCGACCTGCAGTACGGCGACGACGATATTCCGAACCAGCTTTCGCAGATCGAGAACATGGTCACCAAGGGTGACAAGGTTCTCGTCATCGCTTCGATCGACGGCACGACGCTGTCCGACGTTCTGCAGAAGGCTCACGATGCCGGCATCAAGGTCATCGCTTACGACCGTCTGATCCGCAACAGCGGCAACGTCGACTACTATGCAACGTTCGACAACTTCAAGGTCGGCGTCCTGCAGGCTGGCTCGATCGTCGACTCGCTCGGCCTCAAGGACGGCAAAGGCCCGTTCAACATCGAGCTGTTCGGCGGTTCTCCGGACGACAACAACGCCTTCTTCTTCTATGACGGCGCAATGTCGGTCCTGAAGCCCTACATCGACAGCGGCAAGCTGGTCGTCAAGTCCGGCCAGATGGGCATGGACAAGGTTGGCACGCTGCGTTGGGATCCGGCAACGGCCCAGGCTCGCATGGATAACCTGCTGTCGGCTTACTACACCGATAGCCACGTCGATGCCGTTCTGTCTCCGTATGACGGTCTGTCGATCGGTATCCTTTCCTCGCTCAAGGGCGTCGGCTACGGCACCGGCGGCGTGAAGCTGCCGGTCGTTACCGGTCAGGACTCCGAAATCCCGTCGGTCAAGTCGATCATCGCTGGCGAACAGCATTCCACGATCTTCAAGGACACCCGTGACCTCGCCAAGGTCACCGTCGGCATGGTCAACGCTCTGATGGAAGGCAAGACGCCTGAAGTCAACGACACGAAGACCTACGACAACGGCGTCAAGGTTGTTCCGTCCTACCTGCTGACCCCGGTCGCAGTTGACAAGACCAACTACGAGAAGGTCCTCGTCGAGGGCGGTTACTACAAGGCTGACCAGCTCAAGTAATCTTCCAACATAGTGGTCGGGGCTCGCTTCGATGCGAGCCCCGGCTTTGATATTTAAGACGATCGCGCGGTCTGCTATGTTCGATCGCGGCGTTGGATTTGGACTATGGACGATACCATTCTCGAAATGCAGAACATCACCAAGTCGTTCCCCGGTGTGAACGCCTTGGAAAATGTCAATCTGAAGGTTCGTCAGGGCGAGATACATGCCTTGGTCGGCGAAAACGGGGCCGGCAAGTCGACCTTGATGAAGGTGCTCTCAGGCGTCTATCCCGCCGGCACCTATGAAGGCGACATCCACTATGATGGCGCTGTTCGTCAATTCAAGACGATCAGGGACTCCGAAGATATCGGCATCATCATCATCCATCAGGAGCTGGCGCTCGTCCCGCTTCTGTCGATTGCCGAGAATATTTTCCTGGGCAACGAGGTCGTTGCCAATGGCATGATCAACTGGCAGGAAACCTTCACCCGCACCAAGCAGCTTCTTTCCAAGGTGGGCCTCAAGGAATCGCCGAATACGCTTGTGACCGACATCGGCGTCGGCAAACAGCAGCTTGTCGAGATCGCCAAGGCCCTGTCGAAGAGCGTCAAGCTTCTCATCCTCGACGAGCCGACGGCGTCGCTCAACGAAAGCGATTCAGACGCGCTTCTCAATCTTCTCATGGAGTTCCGCACTCAGGGCATTACGTCGATCATCATCACGCACAAGCTCAACGAAGTGCGCAAGGTGGCCGACCAGATCACGGTGCTGCGCGACGGCATGACCGTGAAGACACTGAACTGTCATGAGGAAGAGATCAGCGAAGACATCATCATTCGCAACATGGTCGGTCGCGAACTCGCCGACCGCTATCCGCCGCGCTCGGTGCCGATCGGCGAGACGATCTTCGAAGTGAAGAACTGGAATGCCTTCCACCAACAGCATCGCGATCGCCAGGTGCTGCATGACATCAACGTCAATGTGCGCAAGGGCGAAGTCGTTGGTATTGCGGGCCTGATGGGGGCCGGACGCACCGAATTCGCCATGAGCGTCTTCGGCAAGTCTTACGGCCACAAGGTCTCCGGCGAAGTCTTCGTGGACGGCAAGCAGGTTGATACCAGCACGGTGCGCCGGGCAATCGATGCTGGTCTTGCCTATGTCACGGAAGATCGAAAGCAGCTGGGTCTGGTTCTGTCGAACAGCATCCTGCACAACACGACGCTTGCCAACCTGCTCGGCGTTTCCAAAGCGACCGTCATCGATGATGTGCGGGAGCTGCAGGTGGCGACGAACTATCGCGCCAAGCTGCGCATCCGTTCCTCCGGTGTCTTTCAAGAGGCGGGCAACCTTTCCGGCGGCAATCAGCAAAAGGTGGTGCTGTCGAAATGGCTGTTCTCGGATCCGGACATCCTGATCCTCGATGAGCCGACGCGCGGCATCGATGTCGGCGCGAAATACGAAATTTATTCCATCATCAACCAGCTTGCCGCCGACGGAAAGGGCGTTCTGATGATTTCATCGGAAATGCCGGAGCTTCTCGGCACTTGCGACCGCATCTACGTCATGAACGAAGGTCGCATCGTCGCCGAACTGCCGAAGGCAGAAGCGAGCCAGGAGAGCATCATGCGCGCTATCATGCGCTCAGGGGAGAAACAACAATGAGTTCGGCCAACCCAGCCACGGAAACCAGCCACGTCGTTTCGATCGGCGACCATATCCGCAACAATATTCGCGAATACGGCATGTTGATCGCCCTGGTCGTCATCATGCTGCTGTTTCAGTATCTCACGAACGGCGTTCTGTTCAGACCGCAGAACCTGACCAACATCGTGCTGCAGAACTCGTTCATCGTCATCATGGCGCTTGGCATGCTGCTGGTCATCGTGGCGGGGCATATCGACCTTTCGGTCGGCTCCGTCGTTGGCTTCGTCGGCGCCGTTGCCGGCGTGCTGGTCGTGCAGATGCATATGAACCTGGCGCTCGCTACGGTCATTTGTCTGTTGATGGGCGCTGCGGTCGGTGCCTGGCACGGATACTTCATCGCCTATCATCGCATTCCCTCGTTCATCGTCACGCTGTCGGGCATGCTGGTTTTCCGCGGTCTGACCTATACCATCATCAACACGACCGGTAACGGCAGCAGCATCGGACCGTTCCCGCCGGCGTTCCAGATCGTCGCGACCGGTTTCATTCCCGATTTCGTCGACATGGGCGGTATACGTTCGACGTCTATCTTCCTGACCATCGTCATTCCGATCGTCATGTTCCTCCTCGCCTGGCGTCGGCGCTCGGTAAACGAAAAGCACGGCATCGATGTCGAGCCATTCAGCTTCTTCCTCGGCCAGAATCTGGTGGTTGCCGCCGCGACCATCTTCATCGGCTATCAGATTTCCTCGTATAGAGGCCTGCCGAACGTTCTGATCCTCATGCTGCTGCTGATCGCGCTCTATAGCTTCGCAACACAGCGTACCACGATCGGCCGCCGCATCTATGCCATGGGCGGCAACGAAAAGGCGACGAAGCTCTCGGGTATCGATACCCGCCGCCTGACCTTCTACACCTTCATCAACATGGGCATCCTTGCCAGTATCGCCGGGATCATCATCGCGACGCGCCTGAACTCGGCAACGGCCAAGGGCGGCGACGGCCTCGAGCTCGACGTCATCGCGGCCTGCTTCATCGGCGGTGCATCTGCTTCCGGCGGCGTCGGTAAGGTAACGGGTGCCGTCATCGGTGCCTTGATCATGGGCGTCCTGAACCAGGGCATGTCGATCCTCGGCTACCAGACGGATTCCCAGAAGATGATCAAGGGCGCAGTGCTGCTCGCTGCCGTGTTCATCGACGTCTACAATAAGAACAAGGGTTGATCGCACAAGCGATCAACCGAGGCCTTTAAAACCAAATCCATGACAGAGTCCGGCTCTCGCTGAGAGCCGGAACGGCAAACTGCATCCGATCTCTGTCTATTCGGAAAGGATGAAAGACATGCTCATCTCGCAGATCAAGGGTTCGAACGGCGAGATCGTCGTTGCGGTGCGCAACGGACCAGGCGAAGCCGCCAAAACCGTCGTCAATGGCGGCAGCGTCTACAAGCTCGCGATGGAAGCTGCCGATAGCGGCAAGTCGCTTGCATCGGTCATTGAGGCTCACGGTCTCGGCGAGACCATCGATCTCGAAAAGGCCTATGCCGAAGGCCGTTTCCTGCCGCCGATCACGCATCCCGATGCGGCACATTTGCACCTGACCGGCACCGGCCTGACGCATCTCGGCTCGGCTGCGACGCGCGATTCCATGCACAAGAAGACGACGGAAGTTGCCGAGGAAACGCTGACCGACTCCATGAAGATGTTCAGGATGGGCATCGAGGGCGGCAAGCCGAAGGCCGGCGAAAAGGGTGTTCAGCCCGAGTGGTTCTACAAGGGCAACGGCCATGGCGCCGCAGCTCCGGGTGCCGCGCTCGTGTCTCCGTCCTTCGCGCTCGACGGCGGTGAAGAGCCTGAAATGGCCGGTATCTACGTTATTGCCAAGGATGGTACGCCATTCCGCATCGGCTTTGCACTGTCGAACGAATTTTCCGACCACGTCACCGAGCGGATCAACTATCTCTATCTCGCCCACTCCAAGCTGCGTCCGGCAAGCTTCGGCCCGGAAATCCGCATCGGTTTGGCGCCGGAGGATATTCGCGGCACGTCCCGTATCAAGCGCGGCGACAAGGTGATCTTCGAAAAGCCTTTCCTTTCCGGGGAGGCGAACATGTCGCACACCTTCGCCAACCTTGAATATCATCACTTCAAGTACGGCCTCTTCCGCGCTCCCGGCGATGTGCATGTGCACATGTTCGGCACGGCGACGCTTTCTTTCGCCGAGGGCATCAAGCCGGAAGCCGGCGATGTCTTTGAAATCGAAGTTGCCGATTTCGGCCTGCCGCTGCGCAATCCGCTAGCGGTTGCGGCTGAAGAGAATGTGGCTGTTCGCCAGCTGTAATTCGTCGAGCCCGGCTGTTAGGCTCGGCCGGGCATCTCCAATGCGAACCAGGAAGGCATGACGCCATGACCATTCATCAAAACTTGATCGCCGGCGAGTGGACCGGAACCGCCGGTACCGAGAACATCAACCCGTCGGACACGAATGAGGTCGTCGGCCTCTATGCGAGTGCGACCACGCAGGATGTCGCCGATGCGATCGCTGCCGCCAAGGCTGCCTTTCCGGCCTGGTCGCGGTCCGGCATTCTGGAGCGCCACACGATCCTGAAGAAGACGGGCGAGGAGATCCTGGCACGCAAGGAAGAGCTCGGCGCGTTGCTCGCCCGCGAAGAAGGCAAGACGCTTCCGGAAGCGATCGGCGAGACGATCCGTGCTGCGCAGATTTTCGAGTTCTTTTCCGGCGAGGCGCTGCGCCTGGCAGGCGAGATATTGCCTTCCGTACGCCCGAACATCGGTGTCGAGATCACCCGCGAGCCGCTCGGCGTCATCGGCATCATCACTCCTTGGAACTTTCCGATCGCCATTCCGGCCTGGAAAATCGCGCCGGCGCTCTGCTACGGCAACACAATCGTCTTCAAGCCGGCCGATCTCGTGCCAGGCTGCTCATGGGCGATCGTCGATATCCTCCACCGTGCCGGTCTGCCGAAGGGTGTCATGAACCTCGTCATGGGCAAAGGCTCGGTCGTCGGCCAGGCCATGCTCGACAGCCCGGTTCTTTCCGGCATCACCTTCACGGGCTCTGTCGGCACCGGCAAGCGTGTGGCGTTGTCTTCCGTCGAGCATGGCCGCAAGTACCAGCTCGAAATGGGTGGCAAGAACCCGATGGTCGTGCTTGACGATGCCGACTTGACGGTTGCCGTCGAGGCCGCCGCCAATTCCGCCTTCTTCTCGACTGGTCAGCGCTGCACCGCCTCGTCGCGCCTCATCGTTACCGAAGGCATTCACGACAAGTTCGTGGCGGCGCTGACGGAGAAGCTGAAGACACTCAACGTCGACAACGCCCTGAAGTCCGGCACCCATATCGGCCCTGTCGTCGATGCCAAGCAGCTGAAGACGGATACCGACTACATCGAGATCGGCCGGCAGGAAGGCGCAAGGCTCGCATTCGGCGGTGAACTCGTCAGCCGCGAGACGCCCGGCTTTTACCTGCAGCCGACGCTGTTCACCGAAGCGACGAACCAGATGCGCATCAGCCGCGAAGAGATCTTCGGGCCGGTGGCCTCCGTCATCCGCGTCAAGGATTACGACGAGGCGCTCGCTGTTGCCAACGACACGCCGTTCGGCCTGTCCTCCGGCATTGCCACCACGAGCCTGAAGCATGCGACGCATTTCAAGCGCAACGCGGAAGCCGGCATGGTGATGGTCAACCTGCCGACGGCCGGCGTTGATTTCCACGTGCCGTTCGGCGGCCGCAAGGGTTCGTCCTTCGGTCCGCGCGAGCAGGGCAAATATGCCGCCGAGTTCTTCACCACCGTCAAGACCGCCTACACGCTGGCCTGATCATCGAATTCAAAGCCCCGGGCGCGAACGAGGCGGCCCGGGTGACACAAAGGGTACCGAGACTATGAAAAAGAAAGCTGAATGGCCGCGCAAGCTGCGCTCTTACGACTGGTTCGGCGGCACCGGCAAGAACGCGATCATGCATCGCTCCTGGATGAAGAACCAGGGCTTGCCGGCCGATACGTTCGACGGTCGTCCGATCATCGGCATCTGTAACACCTGGTCGGAGCTGACGCCCTGCAACGCGCATCTGCGCGATCTGGCGGAGCGCGTGAAGCGCGGTGTCTACGAAGCGGGCGGTTTCCCTGTGGAATTCCCGGTCTTCTCCGTCGGCGAAAGCACGTTGCGCCCGACGGCGATGATGTTCCGCAACCTCGCTGCCATGGACGTCGAAGAAGCGATCCGCGGCAATCCGGTCGATGGCGTCGTGCTGCTCGGCGGCTGCGACAAGACCACGCCGAGCCTGCTGATGGGGGCCGCTTCCGTCGATATCCCGGTCATCCTCGTTTCCGGCGGCCCGATGCTGAACGGCAAGTGGCGCGGCAAGGATGTCGGTTCCGGCACGGCGATCTGGCAGTTCTCGGAAATGGTGAAGTCCGGCGAAATGTCGCTGGATGAATTCATGGATGCGGAGCAGGGCATGGCACGCTCGGCCGGCAGCTGCATGACCATGGGCACGGCCTCGACCATGGCGTCGATGGCCGAAGCGCTCGGCATGACGCTGCCCGGCAATGCCGCCATTCCCGCCGTCGATGCGCGCCGCCGCGTCATCTCGCAACTGTCCGGCCGCCGCATCGTCGATATGGTCAAGGAAGACTTGAAGCCTTCCGACATTCTGACCAAGGAAGCCTTCGAAAACGCGATCCGTGTCAACGGCGCCGTCGGCGGCTCGACCAATGCCGTTCTGCATCTACTGGCGCTTGCCGGCCGTGTCGGTGTTGACTTGTCGCTGGACGACTGGGATCGTCTCGGCCGCGAAGTGCCGACGATCGTCAACCTGCAGCCGTCCGGCAAGCATCTGATGGAAGAGTTTTACTATGCCGGCGGTCTGCCTGTCGTCATCAAGGCAGTCGGCGAAATGGGCCTGCTGCACAAGGATGCGATCACGGTCACTGGTGATACGATCTGGGCCGGTGTCAAGGATGTCGTCAAC
The DNA here is from genome assembly GCF_014207095.1 of Martinezella lusitana. Classification (GTDB taxonomy): domain Bacteria; phylum Pseudomonadota; class Alphaproteobacteria; order Rhizobiales; family Rhizobiaceae; genus Rhizobium; species Rhizobium lusitanum_B. The sequence goes on from NZ_JACHBG010000002.1 coordinate 534,561, forward strand.
TACAATGACGATGTCATCGTTCCGAAGGAAAAGGCTCTGACGCAGTCGGGCGGCATCGCCGTTCTGCGCGGCAATCTCGCGCCGAAGGGGGCTGTCCTGAAGCCGTCCGCCGCTTCGCCGCATCTGATGCAGCACAAGGGTCGTGCTGTCGTCTTCGAAAGCATCGAGGACTATCACGCCCGCATCAACCGCGAGGATCTCGACATCGACGAGAGCTGCATCATGGTGCTGAAGTACTGCGGCCCGAAGGGTTATCCGGGCATGGCCGAAGTCGGCAATATGGGCCTGCCGCCGAAGGTGCTCAAGAAGGGCATCACCGACATGATCCGCATTTCCGATGCGCGCATGTCCGGCACGGCCTACGGCACCGTCATCCTGCATACGGCTCCGGAAGCTGCCGATGGCGGACCGCTGGCGCTGGTTCAGAACGGCGACATCATCGCCGTCGACGTGCCCGCCCGTACCATCCAGCTCGAAGTTTCGGACGAGGAACTGGCAAAGCGTCGCGCTGCCTGGGTTTCCCCGGTCAAGCCGCTGACCGGCGGCTACGGCGGTCTCTATGTGAACACTGTCATGCAGGCCGATACCGGCGCCGATCTCGACTTCCTCGTCGGTCCGCGCGGCTCGGAAATCCCGAACAATCGCGACAGCCACTAAGATCGGTGTTTTGAAGTACAGCCAGGGGCGGGATGAAAATCCCGCCCATTCTTTATGGCGTGCACTGGATGCAAGGTTAAAGTAGCAACCTCGGCATGTGTTGAAAGTGGGTGTTCTTGTCTTGCTGGCCTTCCCGGGATATGAGGGCGGCATGAAGCTTTGTCGAAGTATCATCTGCATCGTGCTCTCGCGCTAAATGCGTGGAGAGCGTGAGCGCGAGCGATGGTCAAATCGCTCGCGGAGTTGCCGCTTGCCGTTCCGCAAGCGCATTTTCTCATGCAGTGAGTTCTACAATGGACAATTTTTTCGAGAGCCCTTTCAAGGGCAAGACCCTCGTCGAGCAGGTCACCCATCCCAACATCCTCGTCGGCCGTTACAGCTACTATTCGGGCTATTATCACGGCCACAGTTTTGACGACTGCGCACGATTCCTTCCTCCGGCGAAGGGTGTCGACAGGCTGATCGTCGGCAGCTTCTGCTCGATCGGGTCAGGTGCCGCCTTCATCATGTGCGGGAACCAGGGTCACCGCCACGATTGGATCAGCACATTTCCCTTCTATTGGATGTCGGAAGTTTCCGCTTTTGCAGAGGCGGAGAACGGTTACCTGCCGGCAGGGGACACCGTGATCGGCAATGACGTCTGGATCGGTTCCGAGGCGATGGTGATGCCGGGCGTCAAAATCGGCGACGGAGCGGTCATCGGCACGCGCGCTCTGGTGACACGCGATGTCGAACCCTACGCCGTCGTTGGCGGCAATCCCGCCCGCACGATCCGCAAACGGTTTGACGATGATCGCGTGCGACTGCTTCTTGAGATGAAGTGGTGGGATTGGTCGGACGATCAGCTGAAGGCGGCCATGCCGATCCTGACCGGCGGCGATATTGAAGCTCTCCATCATCATTGGCAGGACGCTGTGAAATCTGACTGATCCTGAAGCGGGCAGTTGATGCCCGCTTCAGCCAGAACGGTTGGCCGCAGCAACTCTCGATCCTCGAGGTGTTGCGGCCAATCCGGAGGAGCGCGAAGGTGTTCTAACGAATGTGGCAGGCCGCGCTTGCCTCCGTCAGCTCTGACTCTGGCTTTGGCTCTGCCCCTGACTTGCCACAGACACCTTGACGGTCAGGGTTTCGCCTGGTGTGCCGACCCGCATGCCGGAAACGGGCGCGGCGTCGCGATAGCACAGACCTGTCGCCAAGCGGACGTAGCGGGCGTCGGGACAGACGTCATTGGCCGGATCGAAGCCGACCCAGCCAAGGCCGGGAATATGTGCCTCAGCCCAGGCATGTGTGGCAGCCTGCTCGTTCTTGCCTTCCATCATCAGATAGCCCGAGACGTAGCGGGCCGGAATCTGCAAGGCACGGGCGGCTGCGATGAAGATATGGGCATGATCCTGGCAGACGCCGCTCTTCTTTTCGAGCGCCTGCTCGGCGGTTGTTTCGGTATCGCTGGTACCCGGCTTGTATTCCACGGATTGATGGATGGTGCTCATCAGCGCGTGCATCCTGCCAAGCTCGTTGTCGCCGGAAACACCGCGCAACAGCTCTTTCGTGAGCTTGCCGGCCTTGGTACGCGGTGTCTCGCGCAAATGCAGCCAAAGCGGGGTGAAGCCGAGATGCTGCCCCACGACGCCATTGAGATCCTGGGTTTCGACTTCCCCAGCAGCCACGATTCTCGTCGCCTCCTGCTGGCCGTCGAGTGAGACGAGCGTGATGCGATTGCCGAACTGGTCGTCATATTCGACTTCCGGACTGGCGCCCTCGACTGTCAGCTTCCAGTCGATGACAGTTTGGCCGGCGCCGCTCAAGGGTGTCAGGCGCAGCCGCTGTAGCGAGAATTGTGCCGGCTCGTCGTAGCGATATTCCGTAATATGGCTGATGGTCAGTTTCATAATGTCGCCCGCCTACTCATAGAACCGATAGCCATCGGAAATCTCCGCGCCAAGCTTGTTGTTGCGAGCGACGAAATCCTCCAGGAACTCATGCAGACCTTGGTCCATGATGCGCTTGATCGTCAGTTTTTGCAGCGACTGGCGAATGGCTTCCGCTGTGTCATGCGCCTGCAACCGCTTTTCGTATTCGGCGCCCAGATAGCCCATGTTGCTGACGATCTTGTCGTAGCAGTAGGCAAGAGAGCGCGGCATCTGGCCGTTGAGGATCAGGAAGTCCGCGATGTTGGCCGGCTTGTATTCGGGGTCGTAGGCCCATTTGTAAGCCCGATGCGCCGACACCGATCGCAGGATCGACTCCCATTGCGCATTGTCGAGCGAGGAGCCGACATGCGAGACGGAAGGCAGAAGCACATAATACTTCACGTCGAGAATGCGGGCGGTATTGTCGGCACGCTCGATGAAGGTGCCGATGCGGGCGAAATTATAAAGCTCGTTGCGCAGCATCGAGCCATGGAAGGCGCCGCGGATTAAGCCGGCGCGCTGCTTGATCACATCGATCGTCTCCGGCAGCTCGGCTGTTTTCAGCTTTTTGCCGAGGAGGGTCTTCAGTTCGATCCAACATTCGTTGGTCGCTTCCCAGGTGTCGCGGGTCAGCGCCGTGCGCACCATACGGGCATTGTTGCGGCCATATTCTATACAGGACATGACGCTCGACGGGTTGGACCGGTCACGCATCAGGTAGTCGATGGCGTCGGCGCCCGTCATCTTGTCGTGCACCTGGCCGTAGGCTTCGCGTACGCCGGCGCTCTGCAGAACGCCGTCCCAGTCGTCATCGGCGGCATCGCTGCGCGTCAGCGACATGCGCTGACCGGCATCGACGAGGCGGGCTATGTTTTCGGCGCGCTCGATGTATCGGAACATCCAGTAGAGGCCATTCGCGGTTCTTCCCAGCATGTCCGATCAGTCCTCCAGAACCCAGGTGTCTTTGGTGCCGCCGCCCTGGCTGGAGTTGACCACCAGCGAGCCCTCCTTCAACGCCACGCGGGTGAGCCCGCCGGGAATGATCCGCACCTTGTCGGAGACGAGGACATAGGGCCGCAGATCGACATGCCTGGGCGCAATGCCCTTGTTGACCAGGATCGGCACGGTCGACAGCGAAAGGGTTGGCTGCGCGATGTAGTTGTTCGGCTTGCTCTTCAGCTTCTCGGCAAAGGCCGTCCGCTCCTTCTTCGAGGCCGTCGGTCCGACGAGCATGCCGTAGCCGCCGGAGCCGTGAACTTCCTTGACGACGAGATCGGCAAGGTTGTCGAGCACATACTGCAGGCTATCCGGCTCTGAACAGCGCCATGTCGGCACATTTTCGAGGATCGGTTTGCGGCCTGTGTAGAACTCGACGATTTCAGGCATGTAGGAATAGATCGCCTTGTCGTCGGAAATGCCGGTGCCGGGCGCATTGGCGATGGTGATATTGCCGGCGCGATAGACATCCATGATGCCGGGAATGCCAAGCGCGGAATCCGGGCGGAAGGTTAGGGGATCGAGGAAGTCGTCGTCGACGCGGCGATAGAGCACGTCGATGGCCTCATAGCCGCGCGTCGTACGCATCTTCACCTTGCCGTCGATGACGCGCAGATCCGAACCTTCGACCAGCTCCACGCCCATCATGTCGGCGAGGAACGAATGCTCGTAATAAGCGGAGTTGTAGATTCCGGGTGTCAGCACCGCGACGCGCGGTTTGCCCGTACAGCCGGGAGGCGCGAGCGATGCCAGGCTCTGGCGCAGCAGGAGCGGATAGTCCTCGACGCGCTGCACCTTGTTCTGGTGAAACAGCTCGGGGAACATCTGCATCATCGTTTCCCGGTTTTCCAGCATGTAGCTGACGCCGGAAGGCGTGCGGGCGTTATCCTCGAGCACATAGAACTGGTCTTCGCCGGTGCGGACAATATCGGTGCCGACAATGTGGGTGTAGACGCCGCCCGGTGGGCGGAAGCCGATCATCTCCGGCAGGAACGCGTCGTTCTTCTCGATCAGCTCGCGTGGAATACGGCCGGCGCGAATGATTTCCTGCTTGTGGTAGATGTCGTGGAGGAAGGCGTTGAGAGCAATGACCCGCTGTTCGATGCCCTGGGCGAGCTTGCGCCATTCGCGGCCTGAAATGATGCGGGGGATGATGTCGAAGGGGATGAGCTTTTCGGAGGAGTCTGCGTGTCCGTAGACCGCGAAGGTAATTCCCGTTTTTCGGAAGATGGTTTCCGCATCTCGGGACTTGGCAATCAGGTGGCCTCTATCCTGACCGGAGTACCACTCGAAGTATTTCTCATAAGGTGCGCGCGGATCTTCATCCGCAATCATCATTTCGTTAAATGCCAAAGGCGCGGTCCCCGTGTTTTTACCCATTTGAATACAATGGTTTTTACAATGCAAGAAGTATGCGCAGTTGCCGGTGAGAATTTAGCAATGTCGAAAAGTGCCGGATTTGCAGGCAGTTAAGAATAGATAGGTCATTGCTGACTGGATACTGCTGCATTGCTCGGATCAAAATTTAAGCATCTGCTTGTTTTGCAGCCTGCGGATCTCAGGCGCGACGATGCTTCTCCGGCTGTGAAGAAAAATTGATGGATGTTGTCAGCAGATGGATTTTGACGGTTCCGCCGCCATCGGCTATCAGCCGTTTGCCCCTCCGCGCGGCAATGGGAGCAAGATCCTGCTTCCGGTATCGACGCGCCAACATATTTCGGTTCGATTTTCATGTCCCTCGATAGACTTGCACCGGCGATCTTCGTCCTTCTCTGGTCCACTGGCTGGATCGTTGCCAAGTATGCATCGCTGCATTCGGGACCGTTCACCTTTCTGATGATCCGCTACAGCCTGTCGGCGCTTGCTTTCGTGCTCGTCTGTTCCGTCACGGGCGCACGCTGGCCGCGAGACTGGTCGAGCGTCTACCGGGCCATTTACTCCGGTGTCTTCCTGCATGGCATTTATCTGGCGGGCCTCTGGTGGGCGATCGCCGAGGGCGTGCCGGCCGGCATTTCCGGCATCATCGCGGCCTTGCAGCCCCTGATGACGGCCATGGCGGCGCCGTTCCTCGTCGGCGAACGCATCCAGCCGATCCAGCGTCTTGGATTGCTGCTCGGCTTTGTCGGCATCGCGATTGCTATTTCGCCGAAGCTGCTGGCGTCGGGCACGGCCGATCTCTGGCAGTCAGCCGTCCCGCTCGTCGTCAATCTTCTGGCGATGGTATCGGTGACCTATGGAACGCTCTACCAGAAGCGCCATCTTCAAACCGGTGATCTTCGCACTATCGCAACCCTGCAATATGTCGGCGCACTAATCGTCACCGTGCCTCTGGCCTTCATATTCGAAGGCCTGCGCTTCGACGGCACGCAGACGGCGATCCTCTCGCTCCTCTGGTCTGTGTTCGGACTGTCGATGGGGGCTGTCGGCCTGCTGCTCTATCTGATCCGCCGCGGGCAGGTCTCGCGCGCGGCATCGCTGATCTACCTGATGCCGCCGGCCGTCGCCATCGAAGCGGCAATTGCGTTCGGCGAGCCGCTGACGCTGCCGATCATCATCGGTACCGTCGTCGTGGTGATCGGCGTCTATCTGACCAATCGGCGCACGGCGGATGTCGTGCCGGAATAGGCTTGAATGACGGAATAAAGAAAGGGGGCCAATCGGCCCCCTTTTATCGCGTATCAGTTTGATGACGTATCAGGCGCGCTCGCGGCGCTGGCCGCCATTGCCGGGGCCGCGGCGCTTCATGCGGCCATTGCCGCCGTTGCGCTGTTCGCCCTGGCCGTTCTGATTGCGCTCTTCATTGTGACGGCCTTGCGGGCGGCCGTGAGAATGGCGTTGTCCGCGATGACCGCCATTTTCATGTGCGGCGCTGTTGCCGTTCGAAGGATTGCCGTGATGCGGCTTGCGGGCCGGGCGGAAATCGGAGGTCGAAACGAGATCGTTGTCGGGCTCCGAACGCGGCGTCGGCTCGTTGCGGCGCTGACCACGGAAGTCGGCGTTGCGGTTGTTTTCACGCTGCGGACGATCTTCGCGGGGCCGGCGCTCCTGACGCTCGCCGGCCTGGCCGCGGGCTTCGCCGTTTTCCTTGTCGAAGAAGGGACGACGGGCCGGGCGCGCCGGACGGCCTTCGGCACGACCCTGGCCTGCGCCACGGTTCTGACCTTGACCCTGGCCACTGCGACCCTTGCCGCGAACAGGACGGCCGCGATCGGCCGGAGCTTCACCGCTGGCAACGGCGATCTCGATACCCATCAGGCGTTCGATATCACGCAGCAGGCGGATTTCATCCGGAGCGCAGAAGGCGATGGCTATGCCGTCGCGGCCGGCGCGGGCGGTACGGCCGATGCGGTGGACATAGGCGTCCGGCACTTCCGGCAGATCGAAGTTGTAGACATGCGAAACACCGGGGATGTCGATGCCACGGGCGGCGACATCGGTGGCGACGAGAACGCGGATTTCGCCGTCACGGAAGGCTTTGAGCGCGCGTTCGCGCTGACCCTGGCTCTTGTTGCCATGGATGGAGGCAGCGGCAAAGCCGACATGGTCGAGATGCTTCATCAGCTTCTCAGCGCCGTGCTTGGTGCGCAGGAAGACCATGGCGCGGCCATCCGGATTGGCGGAGATCGTTTCCTTGAGGATCTCGGTCTTATGGTTCTGGCCGGCGACGAAGTGGACATACTGCTCCACCTTGTCGGCCGCCTTGCCCGGAGGCGATACTTCGACCTTGACCGGATCGGTCAGGTAGTCGGCGGCGAGATCGGCGATCGCCTTCGGCATGGTGGCCGAGAACAGCATGGTCTGGCGCTTGGCCGGGACCATTTTCGAGATCTTGCGCAGATCGTGGATGAAGCCGAGATCGAGCATCTGGTCGGCCTCGTCGAGGACGAGATGGGTGACATGGCCGAGCGACAAAGCGCGGCGGCTGATGAGATCGAGCAGGCGGCCCGGGGTGGCGACGAGAATATCGGTGCCGCGCTCAAGCTGAAGCTGCTGCTTGTTGATTGAAGCGCCACCGACCACGAGGTTGATCCGCAAGTGCGTCTTGCGCACGAAGAGCTTGAGGTTGTCGGCGATCTGGTTCACCAGCTCGCGGGTCGGAGCGAGGATCAGCGTGCGGACGGTGCGGTTGTCCGGGCGCTTGGGGTCCTTCAACAGCATTTCGATGATCGGCAGGCCGAAGGCGGCCGTTTTGCCAGTGCCGGTTTGGGCGAGGCCGACGAGATCGCGGCCCTGCAGAACGAGCGGAATCGCCTGTGCCTGGATCGGCGTCGGAGTGGCGAAGTTGTTCTGCGACAGCGTATCGACGATCTGCTTGGAGAGACCAAGCGAGTGAAAATCGGTCAATTCAATACCTTTCGGGGGCGCCAAAGCAAAAAGGCCGGGTCGCACCATGCGGTCCGGTCTGTCTCTGGCGTCAAGAACCCCGCGTGAAGTGGGAACTTGTAAGTTGGAAATAGCTTTCCAGCGCATCTGACCGTCTTGGGTACGGTCTCATTCTCTAAGGCGCTTTTGTCCCTCTCTTGCGTACGTCTAGTCCCGCTGGGCACGCTCACGCGGCGGCCGGAAGGTGAAAGCTGAGGCGCATTTGGTCTTTTTCGCGGCTAAAGTCAAGAGGGCGGGCAAAAGCTCTTTAACAGGCAAACGAAAATGCCGCCGAGATCCGGCGGCATTCCTGGGCGTCGACGCCGGGCAAATGCAAGGTCGTGTCATGCCTTAGCGGCAGACTTCGACACGATATGGGCGGCCCCAGCCATCATGGCGCCATGCCCAGTAGCAGCTCGGATATGGGCGTACATAGACGCGTTCATAGACCGGGCCGTCATAGTAAGCAGGGTAGGAGCGGTAAGCCGGATAATAAGCGGGGTAGGCGGGCCTTACCGCTTCGGCAGCCAGAGCTCCGCCGACAACGCCGGCGGCAAGACCGCCGAAGAAGGCGCCGCGCTCGGACGCGCCGGCATTGGTGGTGGTTATGGCGCCGGCGCTGCCGAGCATGAGCGCAATCAAGCCGGTTGTCGTTAAGGTGCGAAGCACAGACATTGAAATCCCTTTCCCAAAAAAGGCCTCCCAGCCGAAAGCCGAGCCTGAAGGTGCGTGGCAAACGGGGCGAAGTCGCGGCTGAAAAATGGACTATGGCATTAAACTTTGTTCATGATGAAATAGGCAAAGCTTTTGATTTTGCTGTGAAAACCCCTGGAAGTTGTATCACTATCCCTGTGCCTGCCGGAGGGAGGGTAACGATAAGCCCCATTCCTCACTTGATGCCTGGACCATCCCCTGGCCTCCGAGTTGGGCGAACATGGTTAACATCTTTTTAAAGCGACCTATGATAGAGCGTCGTTTGATGAACCATCATGCGCGGTGAGAAGAGAGACTCTGTTTGACCCTGGACGGTGAACTGCTTGACATAGCATGCCGCCGGATAGCCAATCTGGACAGGCCTGCCTACATCAAGAACAGCGAGTTACGATACGTCGCCGTTAATGAAGCCTATGCGCGTTTTTTTGGGCACGACATCTCCGATTTCATCGGCAACCGCAGCCACGATCTCCTCAATGAAGGCGAGAGCGCCGAGAGGGAAGACAAGGAGCGTCGTGCGCTTGTCTTCGCTTCCGAAGAGATGGCGCTTTGCTTCGACCCCGCGGGGCGGCAGAGGTCGCGCATACAGATTGAGAGCTTTTCCCCTTCGGAAGATCGCGTGTACATCTTCGGCGTGTTTCTGGACGTGCCGGCGATCCACAGCGCGGTTCCTGCCTCTGAGGGTTCTCATGAGAAGATCGACCGCGCGGACTTTTTCCGCACCGTTCTCGAAGATTTGCCGGTCGCGACCTTTGTGCGCGATGCGAATCATCGGCTCGTCTACTCCAACGGTGCACACGCCGACATCACAGGGCTTGATCGCGAGGAGATGCTTGGCAAGACCGAACATGAGATGTTCGACATCGGCGCCGACGATTTCTATGCCGCGAATGAGGCCGCTCTGAGGGAAGGGCGCGGACGCGAATTCGAGAGCGAAATCGTCGACCGGCAGCAGGTACGGCGACCGGTAAAAATCCGCCTCAATCGGGCGACAACAGCCGATGGCAGTCATTACACCATCGGTTCCGTAACTGATATTTCGGCGCTGAAACAACGCGAGATGCAGATTATCGAGGCGCAGGCCCGTGCCGAGGCATTGCACCACGATCTTGACAATATCCTTCGCTCGATGCCGATCGGCGTGCTGATCCATGACAGCAACTACATTGTCGAATATGTCAACGATGCTTGGTATGAGATCTGGGATTTCTCCAAGGACGAGCGTTTCGAAGGCCGGCCCTATCGCGATCTGATCGCAAGACACTTCGCGCTGGAGCGCTTCGGCCCGGAAAACAGCCGGAGCGTCGAGGATATCTATCAGGCGCGTCTGGCTGCGTTGCGCAAGGCAGGATCGCATCTGCAGACAGAAGTGAATTTTGCCGACGGCAAATCCGTCATCATCGATGCGCGCCGAATATCCAATGGCCGGACATTGATGTCCTACACGGATATTTCCTCCACAAAGCAGCAGTCGCAGGAGATTACCGAGACACGGCTCGCGCTCGAGCGCCTCGGCGAACTGATGGCCGATGCGATGCAGGCGATGTCGCAAGGTCTGTTGATCGTGCACGACGGCACGATCATGCTGGCAAACGACACGCTGAGGCACATGCTGAAGGTGCCGGCAGAGCTTCTGGAGGTCGGCAAGAAATGGTCGGCGGCGTTTAACCATTGCGCGGCACGCGGCGATTTCGGAGACGAGGCGGAAACGGTGCGGCAGTCCTGGGGAGAAAGCATCGCTGCCGGTGAGCCGATCTATCATGTCTTCCAGGTCATGGGCGACCGCTGGATCCAGCTCGACGCGGCGATCGGCGGGCACCGCCGCTGGACCATCGTTCTGACCGACGTCACGGAAATGAAGGAGCGCGAAGCCGATCTTCAGCTTCTGCTTGCCCGCAGCAATGCAGCCGATCGCGCGAAATCCGAATTCCTGACCCATATGAGCCACGAGATCCGCACACCGATGAACGGCGTTCTCGGCATGGCGGAGCTGCTTGCAAAGACCGGTCTCGACCCACGGCAGAAGACCTTTGTGGACATCATCGTCAAATCCGCCAATGCACTTTTGACCATCATTAACGACATTCTCGATTTCTCGCGGATCGACACCGGCGAAATGCATCTGCGCAAGATGGCATTCGATCCCGTTGAGGCGATTGAAGATATTGCGGCGCTGCTGGCGGCTGCGGCATCGGAAAAGAATATCGAGCTGATCGTGCGCGCCGCTCCCGGCGTGCCGGCGGCGATACTCGGCGATGCCGGGCGCTTCCGTCAGATCGTGACCAATCTTGTCGGCAACGCGATCAAGTTCACCGAGCGCGGCCACGTGCTGGTGGAGCTCGATAGCCAGGCCGATATCGGCGACGATGTCTTGTTGATGCTGCGTGTCGAGGATACGGGCATCGGTATCCCGGAAGAAAAACTCGACAGCATCTTCGACAAATTCTCGCTGGCGGATTCGTCTTTTGCGCGGCGTCTGGACGGTTCAGGCCTGGGACTCGCGATTACGGCCGGTCTGGTCGATCTTTTCGGCGGCTCGCTCTCCGTGGAAAGCGATTGGGGCAAGGGATCGGCCTTCACGGTTCACTTGCCGATGCCGCTTGTTGCCGCGCGCGGCAGGGCGCCGGAATTGCCCGCCGATCTTAAGGGCGCGCGTATCCTGATCGTCGAGGACAATGAAATCCATCGGCACATATCGCGCGAACAGTTGGCGCTGTGGGGTTTTGACGGCCATGTCGCCGAGGATGGTGTGACGGCGCTTGCCATTCTGAACGCGGCTTTCGACATGGGCGTACCGGTCGACGCCATGGTCATCGACTACAACATGCCGGACCAAGACGGTTATCAGGTGGCCCGTGCCGTCCGTGCCGATCCCCGTTTCGATGCGCTGCCGCTGATGTTTCTAACATCGATGGGGACGATGGGGTCCGACAAGGAGTTCTCCGCCGTCAATGGCCAGGCGCATCTGATGAAGCCGGTGCGCGCCAACGTGCTGCGGAACACGATCATCGACGTGGTGCGGACCTCGCGGCGGCGAAGAGCGAACAGCCAGCAGAATGCCGATGTCCGGCATATGCCGATAAAGGTCGAAGCAGCGGCCGCCATACAGGCCGCCGAAGCCATATCCTCGAAACGTCCCGCCAACGCCATCGACGTTCTCGTCGCCGAAGACAATGAGGTGAACCAGATCGTCTTCACGCAGATCCTGCAGGCCACGAATCTGCGCTTTCTTGTCGTGGAGAACGGTCAGGAAGCCGTCGATGCCTGGCGTCAGCTACGACCGTCGCTGATCCTGATGGATGTTTCCATGCCGGTCATGAATGGTCATCAGGCAACGCGGATGATCCGCCAATTCGAGGCGCAGATGGGGCAGGGCTGGCATGTGCCCATCATCGGCGTGACGGCGCAGGCGCTTGAGGTGGATCGGGTCATGTGCATGGAGGCGGGCATGGATGACTGCCTGTCAAAGCCCATCAGCCCCGAGCTTCTCGAAGGGAAGATCCAGCGCTGGCTCGAAGATGCGGCCGTGCAGGCAGACCGTTCCAACAGCTAGGCCGATTTGACGCCGCAGAGCATTTCCCGCTTGCCGGCAAAGCCTTGCCGTCGCTCGACGGTGAACCCTGAGGCCTGCAGATTGCGGCGCACAAAACCGGCGGCGGCATAGGTGGCGAAGGTGCCGTTCGCGACCGTCTTGTCGCAGAGTGCCTGCATCAGCTCCAGCGACCACATGTCCGCATTGCGCGACGGTGCGAAACCGTCAAGATACCACGCGTCGAAGCCCGGCTGAGCGTTGGTTACGCCTTCCAGCGCGGGGCCGCAGGCGACGGTCAGGCGCGTGTGTGCGTCAAGCGTCAAGGATACAACGCCCTGTGGATCGGCGGGCCAGGCGGCGACCAGGGCCTGACGCTGGCTGTCGATTTCGGGCCAGTGCGACAGGGCGCGATCGATCTCTTTGGCGCGCATAGGGTAAAGCTCGAAGGATATGAAGTGCAGTTCCGAGCCTGGGGTTGCCTGCTGCTGCCACTGGCGCCATGTCTCGCAGAAATTCAGGCCGGTGCCGAAGCCAAGCTCACCGATGAGGAAATGCGGCTGCTGCTCCCAACGTGCGGGCAGTCCATTGCCGGCGAGAAAGACATGGCCGCATTCCAACCTTCCATCGGTCTGGCAATAAAAATGGTCGCCAAAGGCCGGCGAATAGGGCATATCGCCGTCGCGCCATTCGAGCTCCGGGCTTGCCGCATTGGTTTCGGACGCGTCAGTCCGATTTGAAACTGGATCTGTCATGGAAAGAGCCGATAATCCTCCGCGACCTGCCGGTCAATCGTCCGTCGATCTGCTGATCGTCGGTGGCGGCATCATGGGCTTGTGGGCGGCGGTTCATGCCGAACGTCTCGGTATTCAAGCGCTGCTGGCCGATTCCGGCGCGTTCGGGCAGGGTTCCAGCGGCGGGCTCCTCGGGGCGCTGATGCCGCATATGCCGGACAGGTGGTCGGAGAAGAAGCAGTTTCAGTTCGATGCACTGGTGTCCCTGGAGGAAGAGATTGCGGCGCTGGAAGCGGCGACGGGTCTTTCCGCAGCCTACAGGCGCGCAGGCCGTTTGATCCCGCTGCCGAAGCCGCATCTGCGACAGATCGCGCTCGGTCATCAGCGGGATGCCGCAACCCACTGGCATCAGGGCGGCCACGAGTTTCACTGGCAAGTGCTTGATGCCGCGCCAGCTTCAGACTGGATCGATCCCGCCGCTGGCGAGAGCGGCTTCGTTCTCGATACGCTGGCGGCGCGCGTCGCCCCGCGCGCCTTGCTGGCCGTACTGCAGAGGTTTCTTGCCTCAGCCAGGCATGTGCGACTTGTCGAAGGCCTGAATATCGATCGTATCGATCCTGACAGGGGTATCGCGACTGCAAGTGGCGGCGATATCCGTTTCGGCCGCTGCATTCTGTCTGCCGGTTACAGATCCTTTCCAATGCTGGACGAACTGACACGTGATCGAAAGTCGGCGCTAGGACAACCGGTCAAGGGGCAGGCCGCGCTGCTGAAGGCGAATGTCGACGATACGCTTCCGGTCATCTTTCGCGACGGTCTCTACATCGTTCCGCATGAGGGTGGCCTTGTTGCTGTCGGCAGCACCAGCGAGAACCGCTTCGAGGATCCGCTGTCCACCGACAGTCAGCTCGACGATCTGCTGGTCGCAGCCCGTGCGATGGCGCCGGTTTTGGCTGGAGCGGAGGTGATCGAGCGCTGGGCCGGCCTGCGACCAAAGGCCATAGGCCGGGATCCGATGGTGGGCGCGCACCCCGATCATCCGTCGCTGATCGCTCTGACGGGCGGCTTCAAGGTGAGCTTCGGATTGGCGCATCGGCTGGCCGAAACAGCCGTCTGCGAGGCCGCGGATGTGGCCTGTCGCTTCAACTTGCCACAGAGTTTCACCCTCGCAAGTCATATTGCAGTCGTATCACATAAAACGTGAATATACGCCCCTTCGGGTCGTCAATCTGTCACGCAAATCACCTATCTCCTTGGCCGTCGGGACCCGGCTTGGTCAGCCGGTCGACTGTGATCTGGAGGAGATCTTATGCGCTATGCCATTTGCTTCACGCCGTCTGCGAGCGATCCGCTGACGCTCGTGGCCGCAAATTGGTTGGGTCGCAACGTCTATTCCGGCGAGATGGTCGATCCGCCGGCTATCCGCGGGCTCGGGATCCACGAAATAGCCTTTTATACCGCCGTCCCCCGTCGCTACGGTTTCATGGGTCTGCTGAAGGCACCCTTCAGATTGGCCGAGGAGATGTCCGAAGCGGCTTTGCTGCGTGATCTCATGCGTTTTTCCGGCTCGGCGGCACCGTTCGAGATTCCGCGGCTGGAAGTTGCGCGGCTTGGCGGCGCGCTGGGTCTCGTCCCGTCTGCGCCAAGCCAGCAAATGCACTTTCTTGCGGCGTCTCTGGTGCAGGCTTTCGATCTCTATCGCGCGCCGCTCACGGAGGCGGAAATCGAACGCATCGATCCCGATGGTCTGTCTGCCACGCAGTTCGCCAATCTCCATCGCTGGGGCCATCCGCATGTGATGGACGAGTTCCGCTTCCAGATGATGCTGACCGGCACCGTCAGCCCCGGCGACATACAGCGGATGGAACAGGCGCTGCGCGATTTTTTCGAGCCTTCGCTTGTGGCACCCATTCCGATCTCCAATATTGCGCTGATGGTGGAAGAAGGGTCCGGCGGCCCTTTCCGGGTCCATTCTCTCCATCCGATGGGCAAGGTGAGCGCGCGCAAGATTGCCTAGGCAGGCGGCAACCTTATCCTATAGCATCGGCCCGAAAATCGGAATCGATTTTCGGAAAGCCTGATGTGTAGGTTCAAGGCGCTCTAGTGGCTTGCCATTGAAGAGAAAGTGATTTTCCCACATTCCATCTCGACTTTCGTGGGATGGGTGCTACCGTTCCCTCACTAGAAAAGGTGGCTCAATGTCGGAAAATTACGCGCGCAATCTCATCGGCTACGGCCGCAACACACCCGATCCGAAATGGCCGGGCGACGCCCGCGTCGCGGTGCAGTTCGTGATCAACTATGAAGAGGGCGGCGAAAGCTGCATTCTTGATGGCGATGCGGGCTCGGAGAACCTGCTGTCCGAGATCGTTGGCGCCGCATCCTGGCCGAACCAGCGTAACCTCAACATGGAATCCATCTACGAGTATGGTTCACGCGCCGGTTTCTGGCGCTTGTGGCGCTTGTTCACCGAACTCAAGGTGCAGGCGACGGTCTATGGCGTGACGCTTGCCATGGCGCGTAACCCGGAAGCGGTTGCCGCGATGAAGGAAGCCGGATGGGAAATCGCCAGTCACGGCTATCGTTGGCTGGAATACAAGGATTTCTCCGAGGATCTGGAGCGCAAACACATCCAGGAGGCGGTGCGTCTGCACACCGAGATCACAGGCGAGCGCCCTTACGGCATGTATCAGGGTAAGCCGTCCGACAATACGCTGCGGCTGGTCATGGAGGAGGGCGGCTTCCTCTATTCCTCCGATTCCTACGCGGACGATCTGCCCTTCTGGGTCGATGGTCTGAGCGGCAAGCCGTTCCTGATCATCCCATATACGCTCGAAACCAACGACATGCGCTTTGCGACGCCGCAGGGGTTTAATTCCGGCGACCAATTCTTCACCTATCTCAAGGACGCCTTTGACACGCTTTACGAGGAAGGCAAGGAAGGCAGCCCGAAGATGATGTCGATCGGCCTGCATTGCCGCCTCGTTGGCCGTCCCGGCCGCGCTGCAGCCCTGCGGCGCTTCATGGAGTATGTGCTGAAGCACGACAAGGTCTGGATTCCCCAGCGTG
The DNA here is from genome assembly GCF_014207095.1 of Martinezella lusitana. GTDB lineage: Bacteria > Pseudomonadota > Alphaproteobacteria > Rhizobiales > Rhizobiaceae > Rhizobium > Rhizobium lusitanum_B. The sequence continues at coordinate 550,532 of NZ_JACHBG010000002.1, forward strand.
TCGAGATTGCCAAGCATTGGCACCAGCATCATCTTCCGACGGGCGAGCGCTAAGATGGTGTCGCGCGATGAATTCGTGAGCCGCTTCGGCGGCGTCTTCGAACATTCTCCCTTCATCGCTGAGCGCGCTTTTCACAAAGGCGCCGTTATCGAGCCGCTGACCTCTGGTGGCGTGCATGGAGCTCTGGTCGAAGTTTTTCGCGCGGCGAGCGCTGATGAGCGGCTCGGTGTCCTGCGGGCGCACCCGGATCTGGCCGGTCGGCTGGCCATCGCCGGCGAGCTTACCGAAGACAGCCGCGAGGAACAGGCGGGGGCTGGGCTCGATCGGCTGAGCCCGGCCGAGCATGCCCGTTTCACCGAACTCAACGGCGCCTATGTGACGAAGTTCGGCTTTCCTTTCATCATTGCGGTGAAAGGTCTCGGCAAGGACGATATTCTCGCCGCCTTCGAGACGCGCATCGGCAATGATCGCGATGCGGAGTTTGCGACGGCAACCGCGCAGGTGGAGAAGATCGCGCTACTGCGCTTGCAATCCATGCTTCCGGAGAGCTGATTTGCGGCCGGCGCTTCGTCTTATCGTTCAGGCTTGCGGCTACCATTTGATAATTGGCCTGGGAGGCGCCGCGTGACATGAGCCTGAACCGGCTGATTGCCTATCTCGACCACATACAGCAGGCCGGATCCGAAATCCGTCAGTTTCTGCAAGCAGCGGACAAGGCTGCCTTCTCCAATTCGGTTGAAAAACAGCGGGCCGTCGGCATGAATCTTATGCTGATTGGCGAAGCAGCGGCCCGCATTGAGCAAGAATATCCGGAGTTTGTCGTTGACCATCCCGACTTGCCTTGGCATGTGATGCGCGACTTCAGGAATCGGATTGCGCAAGGGTATTTCGACATCGAGTCGACCGCCCTTTGGGATCTCGCCCACACATCTCTTCCTGGGTTGCTCCTGCAACTGGACTCCATTCGCCGTTGGCGAGCGGAAGGCGAATAATCATTCAATGACGCAGCATCTAGACATCAAACCTTTGACAAAGGCCGCATTCGCACCATTCGGCGATGTGATCGAGGCCGATCCGGCAACGATGCGCTTCATCAATGGCGGGACGACCGAACGCTTCCATGCGCTCTCTAGCGCCGAAGCCATCGGCGAGGGCGCGCGGGTTATCCTGAACATCTTCCGCGGCCAGCCGCGGGCCTTTCCCTTTGCGATCGAGATGATGGAGCGCCATCCGTTCGGCAGCCAGTGTTTTATCCCGCTGAATGGCAGGCCGTTTCTCGTCGTCGTCTCGCAGGATGATGACGGCAAGCCCGGCAAGCCGCAGGTTTTCCTGGCGCGCGGCGATCAGGGCGTGAATTACCGCGTCAATGCCTGGCACTATCCGCTGATGGCGCTTGGCGAGCGGAGCGATTTCCTCGTCGTCGATCGCGACGGGCCGGGAAACAATCTCGAGGAATATTTCTTCGATATTCCCTTCACCATCGGAGCGCCAGCGCTATGACCGGACTGACCACCCATGTGCTCGACACCGCTCTCGGCAAGCCGGCCGAAGGCCTCACTATCGACCTTTTCAGGATCGACGGTGAAACCCGCACCCATCTGAAGACGGTCGTCACCAATTCCGACGGGCGCGTGGATGGCGGTCCCATTCTCATCGGCGACAGTTTTGTCGCCGGTACCTATGAGCTACTGTTCCGCGCGGGCGACTATTTGCGTGCGAGCGGTGTCAAGTTGACCGAACCCGCTTTTCTCGACCTCGTGCCGATCCGTTTTGGCATTGCCGATACGACGGCGCATTATCATGTGCCGCTGCTGATTTCGCCCTATAGCTATTCCACCTATCGCGGGAGCTGAGACTTGCGGTTTGCTACCATTGCGGATGTCCACGGCAATCATCTGGCGCTCGAAGCGGTGCTGGAGGATATAAGTGCACAGGGCATTACCGACATCGTCAATCTGGGCGATTGCTTCAGCGGTCCGCTGACCTCGGGTAAGACGGCGGATATGCTGGTGGCGCTGAATGCACTGACCGTGCGCGGCAATCACGACCGGTATCTGATCGAGCAGGCGCCGGAAGCGATGCATCCGTCCGACAAGGTGGCCTATGCGCAACTGACCGAGCGCCATCTCGATTGGCTGCGCGGCTTGCCCTTTAGCGCCGTCTACCGGGACGCTGCCTATCTCTGCCATGCTACGCCAGAGACCGATAATGGTTATTGGCTGGAGTCGGTCTCGGCGGATGGTCATGTCTATCAGAAGTCGATCGAAGATATCGAGGCGCTGGCTGCGGGCATCGACTTTCCGCTGATCCTGTGTGGGCACACGCATATTCCGCGCCTCGTCAGGCTTTCCGATGGCCGCTTGATCGTCAATCCGGGCAGCGTTGGTTGCCCCGCCTATGACGACGATCTGCCCCACTATCACAAGGTGGAAGTCGGCCACCCCTTCGCCTCCTACGCCATTCTTGAAAGGCAGGGTGAGACTTGGCTGCCTGTGTTCCGACAGGTCGCCTATGATCACATGGCGATGGCAAAGCTTGCGGCTGAGAATGGGCGCGCGGAGTGGGCAAGCGGCCTGGCAACGGGCTGGCTGCGCTAGAGCCTGTCGCGCAAAAGTGCGCAGCGGTTTTGCGGCAACGACATGTGCTTTAAAGATCAGCCAGGATCGACCGATCCACAGTCTTGATATCCCTCTTGCCGCAGAGCGCCATGGAGATATCCAGCTCCTTGCGGATGATCTCCAGGGCCAGCGTCACGCCCTCCTTGCCCATGGCACCCAGGCCATAGAGGAAGGGGCGGCCGATGAAGGTGCCTTTGGCCCCAAGTGCGACAGCCTTGAGCACATCCTGGCCGGAGCGGATACCACCATCCATATGCACCTCGATCCTGTCGCCGACCGCATCGACAATCCGGGGCAGCATGCTGATGGAGGAGAGGGCGCCGTCGAGCTGCCGGCCGCCATGGTTGGAGACGATGATGGCGTCGGCACCGGAATCGACGGCGGCCCTCGCGTCCTCGACATCGAGAATGCCCTTGATGATCAGCGGGCCGCCCCATTGCTCCTTGATCCAGCGCACGTCGCTCCAGGAAAGCTTGGTGTCGAACTGCGAATGCGTCCAGTGCGCCAGCGTCGTCATGTCGGAAATATCCTTGGCATGGCCGATGATATTCCCGAAGGAATGGCGCTTGGTCTTCAACATGTTCATGCACCAGCCGGGCCGTATTGCCATCTGCCAGAGATTTTTCGCCGTCATTTTCGGCGGTGCCGAGAGCCCATTGCGGATGTCGTTGTGGCGCTGGCCGAGGATCTGGAGGTCGGCCGTCAGCACCAGCGCCGAGCATTTCGCCGCCTTGGCGCGCTGGATCAGGTTCAGGACGAAGTCGCGGTCCTTCATGACATAGAGCTGGAACCAGAAAGGCTGTTTCGTCACCGAGGCGACATCCTCGATGGAGCAGATGCTCATGGTCGAGAGCGTGAAGGGAATGCCGAATTCCTCCGCAGCACGCGCCGCCAGCATCTCGCCATCGGCATGCTGCATGCCGGTGAGGCCGGTCGGAGCCAGCGCCACCGGCATGGAAGCCTTCTGGCCGACCATGGTGGTGGCGAGCGACCGGTCGGACATGTCGACGAGGACACGCTGGCGCAGCTTGATCTCGGCGAAATCAGCCTCGTTCGCATGGTATGTCGACTCCGTCCACGAGCCGGAATCCGCATACTGGAAGAACATTTTCGGCACGCGCCGCTCGGCGAGCTTCTTCAGTTCGGCGATGGTCAGCGGCGCGGTCATGGCTCTATGCTTTCTCAGTGGTGGCGTTGTGGTGGGTTCCCGACCCTATTGCAGGGTCGATTTCATCGGCTTTCCGGCGACGTAGGTTTCGACGACGGCGCGGTCGTCGCCCATGGTCTGCAGCAGGAACAGCTCTTCGGTGAGGCTCTTCGTCACCTCCATCTTCAACGCCATGGCCGGCGTTGCGGCGGCGTTGAGGACGATGAGATCGGCTTCGGTGCCGATGTCCAGCGTGCCGATCTTGTCGACAAGGGAGAGGGACTCTGCATTCCCGCGCGTCATGTAGTAGTAGCTTTCCAGCGGGTTCAGGCGTTCGCCGAGCAGCTGCTGGATCTTGTAGGCCTCATCCATGGTGCGCAGCATGGAATAGCTGGAGCCGCCGCCGATATCGGTGGCCACGCCGATGCGAACGGGCTTTTCGCGGCGCGCCAGCGCCTTCAGCGGGAAGAGGCCGGAGCCGAGGAAGAGGTTAGAGGTAGGGCAATGCACCGCGACGGAACCCGCCTCGCTCATGGCGTCGGCTTCGCGCTCGGAAAGGTGGATCGCGTGGCCGAACAGGCTCTTGGGGCCAAGCAGGCCGTAGCGGGCATAGATATCGGTATAGTCGATCGCGTCCGGATAGAGCTCGCAGGTGAATTTGATCTCGTCGTGGTTCTCGGAGAGGTGCGTCTGGATATGCAGGTCCGGGAATTCGCGGGCAAGCGCGGCCGTCGCCTCCATCTGTGCCGGCGTCGACGTGATGGCGAAGCGCGGCGTGATGGCGACGTGGTTGCGGCCCTTGCCGTGCCAATCAGCAATTACCTGGCGGGTCTCGTCGTAGCCCATCTCGGGCGTGTCGAGCAGGCCCTGTGGCGCGTGGCGGTCCATCATGACCTTGCCACCGACCATGCGCATGTTGCGGCGCATCGCTTCGGCAAAATAGGCGTCGGCCGAGGTCTTGTGCACGGAGCAATAGGCGACGGCCGTCGTGGTGCCGTGGCGGATCATCTCGTCGTAGAAATGTCTGGCGATGCGTTCAGCATGTGCGCTTTCGACGAAGCGGCATTCCTCGGGGAAGGTATAGGTGTTCAGCCATTCGAGCAGATTGGCGGCATAGGAGGCGATCACCTGCATCTGCGGGAAATGCAGGTGCATGTCGATGAACCCCGGCAGGATCAGGTGTGGGCGATGGTCGATTTCGGTCACGCCTTCCGGCGCCCGCGCCTTGATGTCGGCATAAGGGCCTGTCGCTGCGATCGCGCCGTCTTCGATCAGCAGGCCGCCATCGTCTTCATAGCTATAGCTATCGGCATCGTCGAGGCTTTGAGGCAAACGCTTGAAGGACAGCAGGCGGCCGCGCAGAAGGGTGGTCATTGGCTTTTTTCTCCGATGGAGCTTTCGAACCAGGCGACCAGCAGCTTGCGTTCCTCGGGCGTCACTTCGGTGACATTGCCCGGAGGCATGGCATGGCTGCGGCCGGCCTGGATATAGATTTCCCGGGCATGCATAGCGATTTGCTCGTCATTTTCCAGCATGACATCCTTCGGTGGGCGGACAATTCCCTCAAAAACGGGCTCGGCTGCATGACACATGGAACAGCGTGCCGAAACCATCTGCTTGACGGCCGGAAAATGCGCGTCGGAGGCGAATTGCTGGAAGGCGGGCGAGACGGCGTTGGCCTCTTTCCCGCCGGTCAGCACCTTCGGAACGGTCGAAAGCCATATGATGGCGATGAAGAGGACGAGCGTGACGATCCAGGTCCAGGTCGGGCGCCCTTGGCGGGCATGCGTCGTGTTGAACCAGTGGCGGATGGTGACGCCCATCAGGAACACCAGCGCTGCGATGACCCAACTGTAAGCCGTGCCGAAAGCCAGCGGATAATGGTTCGACAGCATGAAGAAGATGACGGGCAGCGTCAGGTAGTTGTTGTGCAGCGAGCGCTGCTTGGCGACGCGGCCGTATTTCGGATCCGGCGTGCGGCCGGCGATGAGGTCGGCGACGACGATCTTCTGATTGGGGATGATGATCATGAAGACGTTGGCCGACATGATCGTCGCGGTAAAGGCGCCGAGATGCAGGAAGGCGGCGCGGCCGGTGAAGAGATGCGTATAGCCCCAAGCCATAAAGACCAGAACGGCATAGAGCACGATCATCAGGCCCCAGGTGTTGTTGCCGAGCGGAGACTTGCAGAGCAGGTCGTAGATGATCCAGCCGACGGCGAGCGAGGCCAGCGATATCAGGATTGCGACGGGAACGCTGACGTCAAGCACATGCCGATCGATAAGGAAGAGATTGGCGCCGCCATAATAGACGATGCACATCATCAGGAAGCCCGAGAGCCAGGTGAAGTAGCTCTCATATTTGAACCAGGTGAGGTGCTCCGGCATCTGCGCTGGCGCCACCAGATATTTCTGGATGTGATAGAAGCCGCCGCCATGGACCTGCCATTCCTCGCCATAGGCGCCGGGCGGAAGATGCGGCCGCTTCACCAGCCCGAGATCGAGCGCGATGAAATAGAAGGAGGAGCCGATCCACGCGATGGCGGTGATGACGTGGAACCAACGCACGGCAAAGGCCAGCCATTCCCAAGCTATGGCGTATTCATACATTCGGTTCCCCTTTTTTCCTTCTTCGACTCGGCACTTTGCAAAATGTTGCGGTCGGATGGAAGGAGAGAGTTTAATCCGCCGGCCAAAAGCCGTGGTCTTGTTTGGCGTCCGGACCGCATTAGATCAGATTATGGCAGTTTTTAATAAGATGCCCTCGGCTGCTTGGAGCGGGCCGTGTCCGCGGCAGCCGTCCATTTCGACGGAGAATCGCCCATGCGTGGTATTCTGGCGCTCGTTTCCCTTCTTTTAATCGCGGGGCCTGCCCTGGCGCATGATGCGCCTTCCGGCTGGTCATATGATCCCTATTGTTGCAATGGCGATGGTGAGACCGGCGATTGCGAAATGATCCCGTCGCGCACGGTCACGATAATACCGGGTGGTTATCGGCTGACGATCAATCCCGGCGATCATCATAATGTGACGCGTGGCCACATCTTTACCCTGCCACAGCGAAGGGCGATGCATTCGCCGGACGGCGCCTATCACCTCTGTCTGTTTCCGGACGAAAACACGCCGCGCTGCTTCTACGCGCCCGACATGTCCGAATAAGCGTCGAACCGGCTGAGCTTGCGGAGCTACTCTAAGTGAGCGGTTGGCCGAATTCGCCGAGGATCCAGTCCCTGAAGGCGCGGATTCGCGGCGTATGGCGCCTGTTCTCAGGGTAGACGATCCAATAGTCCACGCCATCGGTCGAGAGGATGTCGAAAGGCTGAACCAACCGGCCGGCAGCAACCTCATCCGTGTAGAATTCCGGTGTCAACACAGCGACGCCTTGACCGGCTATGGCCGCCGCCGCCTCGAAGGACTGCGCGCCAAGCCTGCTTCGAGGTCTACCCTGGAGGCCAGGGTCCGGCACCCCCGCATCTCCGAACCATTGAACCCACCAGGGGTCGCCGGCATCGATGATGCGTAGCTTCAGAAGATCGGCAGGCTCGTGCACGCCGCCGATCGTCGCTGCAAGAGTTGGGCTCAGCATGGGCGTAAAATTCATCTTCATCAGCAGATGCGCGCGCAATCCGGGCCAGGATCCGCGGCCGGCGCGGATGGCGATGTCGGAGGGTACCCGGCCGAAATCGATGATGGATTCGGATGAGGACAAGCGAACGGCGACATTGGGATGCTTGAGCTGAAAGGTACCGAGATGGCGGGCGAGCCACTGTGAGGCGAAAGTTGGGGTTGAATGGATATGTAGCGTGGTCTCCGCATCACCGCTGATCGAGGCCATGGCTTCCTGTAGCATGGCGAAGGCCTCGGCGACTTTCGGTGCCAGTTGCTCCCCGGTTTCCGTCAACTCGATCTGTCGCGGACGGCGCAGGAACAGCGGTTCGCCCACCGTCTCCTCCAGCAATTTTATCTGATAGCTCACGGCCGTCTGTGTCATGCCCAGTTCGTCGCCGGCGCGGGTGAAACTGCCGAGCCGGGCGGCGGCCTCGAAAACGCGCAGGGCATTCAGCGGGAAGCGTTTCGACAGTTTCATGGATAAGTTCTCTTTATCTATGTAGACAATAGTTCCATTGGAATATCAGCACTTTTAGCGGCAAGCTGCAATTCATATCGTTGAATGAATTGAGGTATCGTTATGGATTGCAGTGTCGTGGAGCAAGTGGAAGCAGCCAGGCCCACGGTTCTGGCGCGTGTTCTGGAAGCGTTGTCGCAGGTTTTCGCGCGCTCGGGCGAACAGTCGCCTGAACTCGATTTGGATGAGGTTCCTGATCGTGTGAAGCGCGATATCGGTTTTCTCGACGGGCGCGAGCCGCGCTATGAGGATAGCCGGCTTCGATAGGCGCGAGGGTCGCTGGATGTTTATGAATAGGGCGCTTGGATGAGCGCCTTTTTTATTGCGGCAAGACCCTATGCACGTGGCGACGGCATATTCGCAATGCCGCCGCTCACATCATCACATGGCTTTGAGCCGTTCGACTGCCATCAGCACCCGCTCCGGCGTTGCGGGTGCGTCGAGCCGTGGGCAAACGCGGTAATCCGCGACGCTGGCCACTGCCATCGATAGGGCCTCCAGCACCGAGATGGGGAGCATGAAAGGCGGCTCGCCCACGGCCTTGGAGCGGCCGATGGTGGCTTCCGTATTTTCCGACCATTCGGCAAGGCGGACGTTGAAGATCTTCGGTCTGTCGGAAGCGAGCGGGATCTTGTAGGTCGACGGTGCATGGGTGCGCAGACGGCCCTTGGCATCCCACCAGAGCTCCTCTGTGGTCAGCCAGCCCATGCCTTGCACGAAGGCGCCTTCGACCTGGCCGATATCGATCGCCGGATTGAGGGAGCGGCCGACGTCATGGAGGATATCGGCGCGGTCGATCAGATATTCGCCAGTCAGCGTATCGATCGACACTTCCGAGCAGGCGGCGCCATAGGAGAAATAATAGAAGGGCGTACCGCGGCCGGCCTTGCGATCCCAGTGGATCTTCGGCGTCTTGTAGAAACCGGCGGCCGAAAGCTGGACGCGGGCGAAATAGGCCTGCTTGACGAAATCCGGGAAGGGGATCTCCTCCTCGCCGACGCGCACGCGGTTGGGCAGGAACTGCACCTGCTCGGCGCCGACGCCCCATTTTTCTGCTGCAAAGGCGATAAGCCGCTCCTTGAGCTGCCGGGCGGCATCGAAGGCTGCCATGCCATTCAGGTCGGAGCCGGACGACGCTGCCGTTGCCGAGGTGTTCGGCACCTTGCCTGTTGTCGTCGCGGTGATCTTCACCCGGTCGATATCGACCTGGAAGCTGTCGGCCAAGACCTGCGCCACTTTGGTGTAGAGGCCTTGCCCCATCTCGGTACCGCCATGGTTCAGGTGGATGGAACCATCCTGATAGATGTGCACCAGCGCGCCTGCCTGATTGAAGGCGGTCATGGTGAAGGATATGCCGAATTTTACCGGCGTCAGCGCGATACCCTTGCGGATGAAGCGGCTGGAGCGGTTGAACTCGATGATCGCCTTGCGTCGGGCCTGATAGTCGGAGGACTGTTCCAGTTCATCGACGATGCGGTTGATGATGTTGTCGGTGACTTCCTGGTGATAGGGGGTCAGCGTTCGGCCGGAGCCTAGCTGGCCGTAGAAATTGGCGCGTCGCACCTCCAGCGGGTCCTTGCCGAGGGCATAGGCGATCTCCTCGATCATGCGCTCGCCGCCGACCATGCCCTGCGGACCGCCGAAGCCGCGGAAGGCAGTGTTTGAGACGGTGTGCGTCTTCAGCGGCTTCGAGACCAGATGCACATGCGGGTAGAAATAGCTGGAATCCGCGTGGAACAGCGCGCGGTCGGTGACCGGGCCCGAAAGATCGGAAGAGAAGCCGCAGCGCGCGGCATAGGTGGCATCGACGGCGTGGATGCGGCCTTCGTCGTCGAAGCCGACTTCGTAATCCACGAGGAAATCGTGCCGCTTGCCGGTCGCGCTCATGTCCTCGTCGCGGTCGGGCCGGAATTTCACGGCGAGGCCGAGCTTCTTGGCGGCGACGGCTGCGAGCGCCGCAAACTGGTTGCCCTGCGTTTCCTTGCCGCCAAAGCCGCCACCCATGCGGCGGACGTTGACGGTCACGGCGTTGGACGGAATGCCGAGGACATGGCCGACGATATGCTGGATTTCGCTCGGATGCTGCGTTGACGACCAGACGGCGACTTCATCGTCCTCGCCGGGGATCGCCATGGCGATATGACTTTCGAGGTAGAAATGCTCCTGGCCGCCGATGCGCATCTGCGCCTTGATCCGATGCTTGGCGTTTGCCATCTCGGTTTCGGGCTCGCCGCGCTTCAGGGTCATCGGCTCGTAAACGAGCGGTGAGCCGTTGGCGAGCGCGCCGTCGATATCGCTCCAATGCGGCAGATCGCGATAATCGATCTTGGCAAGGCGAGCGGCGCGGCGGGCGGCATCGCGGGTTTCGGCGATGACGGCAAAGATGGGCTGACCGTGGAACTCGACCTTGCCCTCGGCCAACAGTGGCTCGTCATGCATACCGTTGGAACTGGTATCGTTGACGCCGGGGATATCGGCGCCGGTGAAGACCCAGACGACGCCTGGATAGGTTTTGACGGCAGAAAGGTCGATGCCGGCGATCTCGGCATGGGCGCGGTCGGAAAGGCCAAGCGCACCATGCAGCAATCCTGCCGGCTCAGGAATATCGTCGATATAGTCGGCTGCTCCGGTCACATGCTTATGCGCGGAATCATGGCGCAACGATCCGTGCATCGATCCGTTGATGACGACCTTGGCTTCTTCGAAAGTGGATTTATCCATGGCTTAGACCTCCTCCGCCGCAAAGCGCTTCAGTTCTTGCGGCGCACCAGCCGTTTCCAGGTAGAATCGGAGGAGCAGGTTTTTTGCTGTCAGTTGCCTATATTCGGCGGTGGCGCGCCAATCGGTCAACGGCTTGTAATCGGCATCGAAGGCGGGGCGGACGGCGGTGACCGTCGCCTCGGTCCAGGGCTTTCCGATCAACTCGGCTTCGACCGTGCGGGCGCACTTCGGTGTGGCGGCCATGCCGCCGAAGGCGATGCGGATATCTGCGACATTGCCGGCATCGTCCAGTGTCAGATGGAAAGCGCCGAGCACGGCGGTGATGTCCTCATCGCGTCGCTTCGTGATCTTGTAGACGGCGAAATGCGCATCGTCGGCCGGGTAGGGCACATAGATGCTCTCGACGAACTCGCCGGGATTGCGGTCCTGCTTGCCGTAGTCGATGAAGAAATCTTCCAGTGGCAGGCTGCGGGTGCCGGCTGCGGAGCGCAGCCGGACGGTGGCGCCAAGGGCGATCAGCGGCGGCGGGCTATCGCCGATCGGTGAACCATTGGCGATATTGCCGCCGATGGTGCCCATGTTGCGCACCTGCTCGCCGCCGATGCGGTCGATGAGATTGGCAAGAGCCGGGATTTTTTCCGCCATCACGGTAAAAGCGCGGCTGTAGCTGACGCCGGCGCCGATGGTCAGGCCCGCATCTTCGACCGTGATTTTCTGCAGGTCGGTCAAATGATTGATGAAGACGACCGGGTTCAGCCGGCGCATCTGCTTGGTGACCCACAGGCCGACATCCGTGGAGCCGGCAACGACGGTTGCGTTCGGCTCCTCTGCCAGCACCTGCGCCAGAGCTGCAACAGAACCGGGCACGATGAGGCGGTCTTCACCTTCGGTAATGGTAATGGTATCGCCGCCCTGCATGGCCCAGAGACGGGCGATGATGTCTGCCCGCGTCTTTTCCAGCGGGTCGAAGAGGGCGCTCGGACGCTTCTGGCTGACCTGCTCGGCCGCCTTGACGATCGGCTCGTAGCCCGTGCATCGACAGAGATTGCCTTGGAGCGATTTTTCGATATGGGCGCGGCTCGGTTTTTCCGTCGTCAGCCAGAGGCCATAGAGCGACATGACGAAGCCCGGGGTGCAGAAGCCGCATTGGGAGCCGTGGCAATCGACCATGGCCTGCTGTACAGGATGCAGCGCGCCGTTGCGGGCGGCGAGATGTTCGACGGTGACGACATGGGTTGCATGCAGCGAGCCGACGAAGCGAATGCAGGCATTGACTGACTCGTACTGAAGCCCGCCATCGATGAGGCGGCCGACCAATACCGTGCAGGCGCCGCAGTCGCCCTCAGCACATCCTTCCTTGGTTCCCGTCAGGCGCCGCTGGAGGCGCAGGAAATCGAGCAGCGTCTCGGTGGGGCGCAGGCTGGATAGCGTGATATCCTCGCCGTTGAGGATAAAGCGGATGCTGTCGCTCATGTCGTTCCCGTTTTTATTCGTTTGTCGGGGCCAGAGGTGCTGACGCGAATCCGGCCCTAACCGCATATCGTTATGCCGCGGTCCAGCCACCGTCAATCGAGACGTGTGTGCCGGTCACCTGGCGTGCCTCGTCGCTTGCAAGGTAAAGCGAAAGGGCGCCGATCTCCTCGGCCTTGACGAATTCATGCGTGGGCTGAGCCTTGAGGATGACCTCGTTTTTCACCTGCTCCTCGGTCATCCCTCGCGCCTTGGCCGTATCCGGGATCTGCCTTTCGACGAGCGGGGTCAGGACATAGCCGGGGCAAATGGCGTTTACCGTGACGCCGAATTCGGCAAGCTCAAGCGCCGCCGTCTTGGTCAGGCCGAGTATACCATGTTTTGCAGCGACATAGGCTGATTTGAACGGGGAGGCGACCAGGCCATGCGCTGAGGCGATGTTGATGATGCGGCCATACTTCTTCGCCTTCATCAGCGGGATGGCGGCGCGAATGGTGTGGAAGGAGCTGGAAAGATTGATCGCGATGATCTGGTCCCACTTCTCGATCGGGAAGTCCTCGATCTTCTCGACATGCTGGATGCCGGCATTGTTGACGAGAACATCGACACTGCCGAAGGTGGAGTTCGCGGTTGCGATCAGGTCGGCGATCTCGGCGGGCTTGGTCATATCGGCCGGATGATAGATCACCTTGCCGCCGCCCGATGCTTCCAGCTTATCCTTGATCGCGTCGATTTCCTCCGGCTTTCCGAAGCCGTTGATGACGACGTTATCACCCTTGGCAGCAAAGGCCGCCGCGATGGCGAGGCCGATACCGCTCGTGGAACCGGTGACGACAACTGTTCTTGCCATGATCTTCTCCCTGGACAGCGCAGCTTTCTGCTGCAATGCAAAAGCCGATTGAGCCTAGTCCCAAACCCGCGAACATGGCAATCGTATCGCCGTCAGGTTCTTTTGCTGTTACGTCGACCATCATGGCGCAGCTGAGAAAGCAGAATTTTCGCGAGAAATTTCGTTTTGCTTTCTTTTCACATTCGTTTTGGTCGCGTATCTGTTGATCCCACGAAGGCAGGGAGGAATGCATGAGCGGTTATGTCTTGGCGATCGACCAGGGGACGACGTCGACGCGGGCTATCGTTTTCGACGGCAAGATGAAGGTTGCCGGTGTGGGGCAGAAGGAATTCACCCAGCATTACCCGAAGCCGGGCTGGGTGGAACACGAGCCGGAAGAAATCTGGTCGTCCGTCCTCTTCACCGTTCGCAAGGCCATCGACGCCGCTGGCATTACCGCCAAGGATATCGCAGCACTCGGCATTACCAATCAGCGTGAGACCGTCGTCGTCTGGGATCGCGAGACCGGCAAGCCGATCCACAATGCCATCGTCTGGCAGGATCGCCGCACGGCCAGCTATTGCGAGAAGCTCAAGCGACAGGATCTCGAAAAACTGTTCACCCGCCGCACCGGCCTGCTGCTCGATCCCTATTTTTCCGGCACCAAGCTTTCCTGGCTGCTTAACAATGTGAAAGGCGCACGCGTACGCGCCGAAAAAGGCGAGCTTTGCTTCGGCACGATCGATGCCTTCCTCATCTGGCGGTTGACGGGAGGCAGGAGTTTTTCCACGGATGCCACCAATGCCTCGCGAACGCTGATGTACAATATCGCCAGCAACGAGTGGGACGACGAGCTGGTGGAGGTCCTGCGCGTGCCGTCCGCAATGCTGCCTGAGGTCAAGGATTGCGCCGCCGATTTCGGCGTGACCGATCCTTCACTCTTCGGTGCCGAAATCCCGATCCTCGGTGTTGCCGGCGATCAGCAGGCGGCGACGATCGGCCAGGCCTGCTTCGAGCGCGGCATGATGAAATCCACCTATGGCACAGGTTGCTTTGCATTGCTCAACACCGGCGCGGATATGGTGCGCTCCAAGAATCGTCTGCTGACGACGATCGCCTATCGGCTGAACGGCCAGACGACCTATGCGCTTGAGGGCTCGATCTTTATCGCGGGCGCCGCCGTGCAGTGGCTACGAGATGGCCTGAAAGCCATCCAGCGCGCCTCCGATTCCGGCGATCTCGCTGCCAAGGCGGACCCGCTTCAGGAGGTCTATCTGGTGCCGGCGTTTACCGGCCTTGGCGCACCCCATTGGGACCCGGATGCGCGCGGTGCGATCTTCGGGCTGACCCGCAATACCGGCCCGGAGGAAATCGTCCGTGCGGCGCTGGAGGCGGTCTGCTATCAGTCGCGCGATCTGCTGGATGCGATGCACAAGGACTGGCGCAATGGCAGCGGCGAGGACACTGTGTTGCGCGTCGACGGCGGCATGGTCGCCTCCGATTGGACGATGCAGCGACTAGCCGATCTGCTGGACGCGCCCGTCGACCGTCCGACCATTCTGGAAACCACGGCACTCGGCGCCGCTTGGCTCGCGGGCAGCCGAGCCGGCGTCTGGCCGGACCGGGAAGGCTTCGCCAAGGCCTGGGCGCGCGACCGCCGGTTTGAACCGGCCATGGATGACAAGACCCGAAGCGCAAAGCTGAAAGGCTGGAAAAACGCGGTGAAGCGGACCCTGACCACCGGTTAGGGGATCGGGGCATTTATACGGTCGCCTACCTCATCGTTCATCGGCAAAACAATCACGCTGATGTTTCCGAGAAAATGAGCGGCACCGGGTCCCGTCACCGAAAACGCTCCATTCCTCGAAACCTCGCCACAAACTTTGAAACAGGACACCGGCTATGCGTTTCATCTTGCTGCTACTTGTTGCAATGCTATCGGCTCCAGCGATGGCGCAAACGGTTCCTTCAGAAGAATGGGAGCATCCGTCACCAGAGGAATCCGGGTGGTCGGCGGCAAAGCTGGCCGAGGCGGAAGCGTTTGCGGACGAGCATGATGTCAGCGCCGTGATGGTCGTTCAGCACGGGGTAGTCGTTGCAGAGTGGGGGGATACTGACAAGCCGATGGAATTGGCGTCGATCCGTAAAAGTCTGCTTGATGCGCTGATCGGGATTGCGGTTGCACATCGCAAGATCGATCTCAGCGCCACGCTGCAACAGACTGCGATCGACGACAATCCGCCGTCGCTATCGGCGCAGGAAAAGCAGGCGACGATCCAGATGCTGCTTGAGGCGCGGTCTGGCGTCTATCACCCGGCTCTCTACGAGACGCCGGCCATGGCGGCAGCGCGGCCGCAACGGTTCAGCCATGCGCCGGGAACCTTCTGGTATTACAACAACTGGGATTTCAACGCGCTCGGAACAATCTACGAAAAGGCCACCGGCAGTCAGATCTATGACGCTTTCGAAAACGAAATCGCCCGCAAGATCGACATGCAAGATTACGACCCGCGTGCCCAGCACAAGTTTCTTGGAGAGGCATCCATCCATGCCGCTTACATATTCCGAATGAGTGCGCGCGACCTTGCCCGGTTTGCGCTCCTCTTTCTGAATGACGGGCGCTGGAACGGTCAGCAGATCGTTCCCCAGCAATGGGTGCGCGAGAGCACGACGCCTCATTCGAATGCGGATCAGGGATTGGGCTACGGATATCTCTGGTGGACAAGCGAAGCCGCATCGTGGACCGGGAATGGTGGTAGGAACGTGTTTCACCTTCCGGCGGGCTCTTATTTTGCCTGGGGAGCGGGCGGGCAGTACGCCTTCGTCATCCCGCATGACGATCTTGTCATCGTCGAGCGTACGGATCGCGATCTGCAACTGCCGTCTCCCAAGCTGCACGAGGTTGCCGGTTTGATCGACCTCATTCGCCAAGCCGGTCATTTCCAACGATAATTTTTTGGCGCGGTCTGTCGGAGCAGATGCTATTCCTTCGTCATTATAACGGAAGGAAGTCATCATGCTTTATGCGATCCTATGCTACAACGACGAAGATGCCGTCTTTGCCTGGTCCAAGGAACAGGAAGAGGCAACCATGGCGCGGCTGATTGCTGTGCAGACGCCGCTCGCCGAGGCTGGCAAACTTGGCCCAGTCGCGCGTTTGATGCCGACGACCGCCGCCACCACACTGCGCAAGGGCAAGAACGAGCCGATCGTCATCGATGGTCCCTTCGCGGAAACAAAAGAACAATTGCTGGGCTTCTATGTCGTTGATTTCGAGACGCTCGATGACGCCCTCGAATTCTCCAAGGAGCTGGCCGTGGCCAATCCGGGCGTCGGCTCCTACGAGATCCGTCCGCTTTATGCGTTCAGACCGGGGACAATTGCAACATGACAGATCTCGCCTGGATCGATATCGCGCTGACCAATGCCCGGCCGCAGGTGCTGGGTGCGCTGCTGCGCTATTTCCGCAATCTCGACATCGCCGAGGAGGCCTTTCAGGAGGCCTGCCTCAAGGCCCTGAAAGCCTGGCCCGACAAGGGACCGCCGCGCGATCCGATTGCCTGGCTGATCTTCGTCGGGCGGAATAGCGGCATCGATACCGTGCGCAAGCGGTCGAAATTGCAGAGCTTGCCGGATGAGGAGACGATATCGGATACCGACGATGCCGAGAGCGATCTTGCCGAGCGCCTCGATGGCTCGGGCTATCGCGATGACATTCTGCGGCTGCTGTTCATCTGCTGTCACCCCGATCTGCCGGCGACGCAGCAGATTGCGCTTGCGCTGCGCATCGTCTCTGGCCTGTCGGTGCCGCAAATCGCCTGCGCGTTCCTCGTCAGCGAAAGCGCCATGGAACAGCGGATTACCCGCGCCAAGGCGCGTGTTGCGGCCGCTGGCGTTCCCTTCGAAACGCCGGGCGCCGTGGAGCGAAGCGAGCGGCTAGCGCTCGTCAGCGCCATGATTTACCTGATCTATAATGAGGGCTATTCGGCTGGCGGAACGCATCGCGAGGCTGCCGCCTTTGCTGATGAGGCGATCCGTCTCGGCCGGCTGCTACTGCGGATTTTTCCCTCCGAGCCGGAAACCATGGCACTGCTGGCGCTGATGCTCTTGCAGCAATCGCGCAAGGAGGCACGGTTCGATGCGGATGGGCAGATTATCCTTCTGGAAGAGCAGGACCGCTCGCTGTGGGACAGGACATCCATCGACGAGGCGCTGGCGTTGCTCGACAAGGCGATCCGCCATCGTCGGCCCGGGCCTTATCAGGTGCAGGCCGCGATCGCTGCGCTGCATTCGCGGGCGAAACGTGCCGCTGATACCGACTGGGCGGAGATCGATCTGCTCTATCAAATGCTGGAAAAGCTGACGCCATCTCCTGTCGTCACGCTCAATCGTGCAGTCGCCCTGTCGAAACTGAAGGGCGCGGAAGAGGCACTGGCATTGATCGCTCCGCTTGAGGGGCCGCTCGACAGCTATTTCTATTTCCACGGGCTGAGGGGCGGCTTGCTGATGCAGCTGCAGCGCCCGCAGGAGGCGCGCATCGCCTTCGACAGGGCCATTGCGCTTGCGCGTTCACCCGCCGAGGCCGCCCATATCCGTCATCAGCTCGATTGCCTGAATGCTGGTGCGCTTGCAGCGACGAAATGATCGAAAAAAGTGTGTCCGCGCTGTCGGAAAATGACTGTGCTGAACGTCGTTAAAATATAGGCGGCAGCGGCCGCGCCAAACAGCAAAGAGGAACTGAGACATGACCGAACAGAGCCAACGGCACGAACTTTCGCTGACGCGCGTTATCAACGCGCCGCACGAGAAGATCTTTCGGTGCTGGACCGAGGCCGATCTTTTGAAGCAGTGGTTTGCGCCGCTGCCATGGACGGTATCTGCCGCCAAGATCGATCTTCGTGCCGGCGGTGCGAGTTCGATCACCATGCGCAGCCCCGAAGGTGAGGATTATCCCGGCAACGGCGTCTATCTGGAGGTGGTTCCGAACGAACGGATCGTTTTCACCGATGCGTTCACCAGCGCCTGGGTGCCGTCGGCAAAGCCGTTCATGGTGGTGACGATCCAGCTCGACGATCTCGGCGGCGGCAAGACGCGCTACACCGCAACCGTCCTGCACTGGTCGGCCGAAGATCGCGAGGCGCATGAGAAAATGGGCTTCCATCAGGGATGGGCCCAATGCGCCGACCAGCTTGCCGCGCTGGCAGCAAAGATCTGAATTACTGATTCAATTCCGGGGGATACATAGATGTCTTACGCAGTCGATTCACCTTCACCATCTGTCACGCGCGCCCAGCGGGTAGCGGGCATAATCCTCAGCGGCCTGATCGTCGTCTTTCTCGTATTCGACGGTGTCATAAAGATCATTCCGCTTCCCGTCGTCACGGAGACGATGGCGGGGCTCGGCTATTCCGCCGACCCTGCGCTTGCGCGGCTCCTCGGCGTCATCACGCTCGGCTGTGCCATCCTCTATGCGATCCCGAGAACTTCGGTCCTTGGCGCAATCCTGCTGACCGGTCTTCTCGGCGGCGCCATCGCTACGCATCTACGTGTGGGCAGTCCGATCTTTTCGCATCTGCTGTTTGGCGTCTATGTCGGCGTGATTGCCTGGGGTGGACTTTATCTTCGGAATGAAGCAGTTCGCAGAATGATTCCGTTCATTGATCGAAGCTTTTGATTTTTGAATCGATTTGCTAAGGCTCGCTCCCTCTGGAAGCAAACGGGTAGAGCGTGATATCGCCCGAAAGCCGCATGCGCTTTTCGGCGTCACGCTTGAACAAGGGGAGCGAGCCATGCCGAAAGTGATGATCGCGCCGGTCAGGCAATCGGATGCAGAAGAGTTAATTGCCGCCAATATCGCCAGCAGCATCCACCATGTACCCTGGGCTCATCCCTTTCTTGACCGGGCTGGCTTCGATGCATGGTTCGGCCAGACAGTAACAGGGCCGAACATCGGTCTGGTGGCGCGCGATCCGGAATCGGGTGGCATTGTCGGTGTCGTCAATATCAGTCAGATGGTTTGGGGCGAGTTTCGCAGCGCCTTTCTCGGCTATCACGGCATGGTGGGTTTTGCCGGCCGAGGGTTCATGACGGAGGCTGTTCGGCTGGCCGTCGCCCATGCCTTTGATGCCATCGGCCTGCACCGGGTGGAGGCCAATATCCAGCCCGGCAATCATCCTTCGATCGCGCTGGTCAAGCGGCTTGGTTTCCGCAAGGAAGGGTTCTCGCCCAAATATCTGAAGATCGGCGGCGTCTGGTGCGATCATGAGCGTTGGGCGCTGCTGTCGGACGATCCGCGGCTTTGATCCGCCTTGGAAAGGCGAAAGTCGCGCCTGCCGGCCAGAAAGGCATTGACTGCGTGGGGTGAAGAGGCGAAAGCCAGATCTCAAACTCTCGCAGATTATTGCCGAGAGCACGAGGGTGCCGGAAGCCGTAAATGATCATCTCGAGTGAAGACGAACTGACCAAGCTGAAAGATATCGGCCGCATCTGCGCCAACGCGTTGCAGGCCATGGCGGCGGCGCTCGAACCGGGGATCACCACGCTGGAACTCGATGCCATCGGCCGCAAGGTGCTGGAGGATGCCGGGGCGCAGTCGGCGCCGGAGCTGGTCTACAAGTTTCCCGGCGCCACCTGCATCAGTGTGAACGAGGAAGTGGCTCACGGCATTCCGGGGCCACGCGTGATCCGGGCGGGCGATCTGGTCAATCTTGACGTTTCCGCGGAGAAGGACGGCTTCTTCTCCGATACGGGCGCATCCTTCGCCGTGCCGCCGGTCAAGCCGAAGATCGAACGCCTGTGCCGTGACGGCAAGCGGGCGCTATGGGTCGGGCTTAATCAGGTGCGCAGCGGCGCGCCGCTCTCGAAGATCGGCCACGCCGTCGGCGCTTTCGCGCAGAAGAACCGCTATACGCTGATCGCAAATCTCGCCAGTCACGGTATCGGCCGATCCCTGCACGAGGAGCCGGCGGAACTGTCCACCTGGGCGGATCCGGACGAGACCCGGATCATGGAGGACGGACTGGTTTTCACCGTTGAGCCGTTCCTGTCGCTTGGCGCGACCTGGGCTGAGGGCGGCGACGATGCATGGACGCTCTATGCCGATCCGCAGGCGCCTACGGTTCAGTACGAGCATACGATCGTCGCCACCCGCAATGGGCCGGTGATCCTGACCTTGCCTGACGTACAGGCTTAAAGCGCACCGCGATCTCCAGTATTTGCTTTTGCGCTTTAAGCCTTTGTCTTGCGCATGTCGTTGTCGCAAAACCGCGCGGCACTTTGCGCGACTACAGCGCCGCGCGTCATCTGTGACGCGCAAAGGTCGCTGTAGCACTTTAAATCTGCTGCATAATTTTATCCTCAAATCGGTTCCGATTTGAGGAATTGTGCAGTGTCGTCAGTCTTCATTCTTCACGTCGCCGCGGATGATATCGGCTGCGGCACGCTCGAGAATGGCTGCGATGCGTGCCCCTTCGGCCTTCGTCCAAGGGAACTTCGAGCGAAGGGCGGAGCGCAGCAGGTGGCGGGCGCGATGCACGTCGCCGGCACCGTGGCGATCGAACGGGCTGTCGCGGCCATCATCCTCACCGCCATCGAAGACTTCGCGAACGCGGGCCATTTTTTCGCCAATCGCGGCCAGCTTGGCGAATGTCGCTTCCACCAGATCTTTGTTGTCGTCGACGCGCTTCTGGCCGCTTTCGGTGATGCGGTAGAGCTTCTTGGTGCCACTCGCCTCGACTTCGGCCTGGCCGGTTTCTTCCAGATAGGTGAGGGCGGGGTAGATGACGCCCGGGCTCGGCACATAGAAGCCGCCGGAGCGCTCCTCGAAAGTCTTGATCAGCTCATAGCCGTGGCGCGGCTGCTCGGAGAGCAGGGCGAGGATGATGAGCTGCAGGTCGGCTGCATCGAACTTACGGCCGGTACGAAACCCGCCGCCGAACATGCCGCCCTTGAAGCCTCTCATGAAATCTCTCCTATGGTCGCCGCGCGATTCACGGCCTCGACCATGTCGTAGGATATATGCCTCGACCATGTCAAAGCCCTCTCCGAACATGCGATCTCTAAAACCTCTCATTGCGTTTCTCCTTTTGCGGGTGAGAGTTTATATCGTTAGTCATGTCGTAAGACATATATCGTAAGATAGCTTTGTGCAAGGGGGTGATTGTTCAACGTCGATGGCCTGTGAATTGGGTGAGGTGGAGGAGGGAAAATTCATCCAACGGGTGAAGATCCGATGCTGAACAACTGCATCACGATCACGGGATAAGCGATTACATCTGCGTAAGAATAGATCCTCGATAGTTGCCGCCCCTGACGAACTGTCTTAGGCTCCCGCGAATTTGATGCGATTTGCGATTTCGATCGCCTTCACAGGAAAGCTGCGCCACCCGTGTTCCATTCCTTCTTCCCACAGCCGAAGCTGTTCTTCTCGTCCATGCTTGTGTGGATCGTCATTTGCCTTGCTGTCTGGTATTTGTTTGGAGCAAATCTTGCGACGAGTTACGGCATCGTTGCACTGCCGGAGGGCCAGGAACCCTATGACCTGACGTTCTTTCTGGTCGCCAGCAATGTCTGGTTCTACAGCTATTTCCTGCTCTGCGTGGTTCTGTTCTGCGGAACATGGCACGTGCTGGCAAGAAATCACCCCTGGAAGAACTGGTCGATCTGGGGTTCGGCCCTGATCGTTCTCGTCACGTATTTTCTGGTGCAGGCCGCGGTCGTCTTGAACAACTGGCGCCTTCCGTTCGGCAACACGCTGCAGAATGCCCTCTCGAAACAGGGCAACGTCACGGCGGCGGATTTCTATGGCTTGTTCATCCTGTTTGCGCAGCTGGCGTTTCTGCGGATGTTCTTGCTGGTGATGACGGACTTTTTCACCAGCCACTATATTTTCCGCTGGCGCACAGCGATGAACGATTTCTACATGTCGAAATGGGAGAAGCTTCGGCATATTGAAGGCGCCGCGCAGCGTGTCCAGGAAGACACGATGCGTTTTTCGACGATCCTCGAAGGGTTGGGCGCCAGCCTCATCAATTCCGTCATGACGCTGATCGTCTTCCTGCCCATCCTTTTCGCTCTTTCGGGCTATGTTACGGATTTGCCGTTCATCGGCCAAATCCCCCACACGCTCTTCTGGCTGTCGCTCTTCTGGTCCGTATTCGGCACCGTCCTGCTCGCCGTTGTCGGCGTCAAGCTGCCGGGTCTCAATTTCCGCAATCAGCGCGTCGAGGCTGCTTATCGCAAGGAGCTTGTCTACGGCGAGGATCACGCGGACCGCGCTCAACCGGCCACGGTCAAGGAACTCTTCTCCAATGTGCGGCGCAATTATTTCCGCATGTATTTCCACTATCTCTATTTCAATATTGCCCGCTATTTCTACGTCCAGGCCGACGGTATCTTCCTGACCATCATGCTGGTCCCGACGATCGTCGCCGGCAAGATCACCTATGGTATCTATCAGCAGATACTGACCGCCTTCGGGCAGGTCAGCGATTCCTTCCAATACCTCGTCAGCTCCTGGACGACGATCATCGAACTCCTGTCGATCCACAAGCGCCTGAAGGCGTTCGAGGCTGCCATCGACGACGAACCGCTGCCGTCGATCGATCAGCGCTACCTAGAGCGCGAAGTGGGCGTCGTCCAAAGGGATGGCTGATGGAGTAAGGCCCGGGTAACCGGGCCTTTTCTTATGAGATGAGGCGGGCAACGGAAGATCTTCGTTTGCCACACTATTGGCCCTTCGCTTTGGCATCCTGAGCTCGTCGAAGGGGCGTTCGTCGCTGCAATCGATTCACTGGATCGATTGGCTCGGGCTTTGCCCGAGCGTTCCTCACCCCTGCTGCGACTTGCCTCGGGCTGCGATCAGCGGGATGGCTTCGGAATAGCTGACGCAGGCGACATCCTGCTTGTGGCAGACATCGCTGACGAAGCGGTCGAGCGCACGCCAATATGCGCCGTCGTTCATCTCGACGAAGTGGAAGCCGAGCTGAAGAGGGATGCGATCGCCGTCATATTGTTTGTTGAAGGCGGCTTCGAAAGCTTCGAAGGTGCGGTCCTCATAGATCTTGGCGTTCGCCTTGTCTTCGGCGCCCTTGGAGTGCCGGACATAGAGATTATAATCCATGCCGATCACCACGCGGTTTTCAGGCCCTTCGGGGATGAGCGGCAGGCCGAAGCGATAGATGCCGTCGCCCACCTGCGGCAGGGCAGGGCCTTTGGTCACCAGGCTTGCATCATACTGGAAGCCCGCCTCTTTTTCCGCCGGCATCAGGCCGTCGCTGGTGGAGAGATAGGGGGCACGGAAGCCTTTGACATCGTGCGTGGCGAAATCTTCCCAGCCCTGCGGTTCCTTGTCGGCGAGGCCGACATTCTTCCAGGCGTCGCGAAGGGCGACGCGAGCACTCATGAACTCCTGCTTCCAGTCGGCAGCACTCCAGCCCTTACCGTCGAAATGGCCGCAGGCATGGCTTGAGATGTCGTGGCCTTCCTGATGGGCATCCCAGATGTTGGCGATGCGGGTGCGCACATCGTCCTCGCTCTTGGCAAAGCCGACATTGGATTTGCCAACGCGCTGCTTAGGCCCCTGGTAAGCCTTGGCCTGCGCCTTGTTCATCAGGAAGGTGCAGGAGAGAAAATAGGTGAAATGTGCGCCGTTGCGCGAGGCGATCTCGCGGCTCTTCGTCCAGAGCGCATTGTCGTGAGCGCCGTCGAAGGAAATCATCACGAGCTGCTTGGGCTTTCCGTCAGCCTGGGCGACAGCCGGCAGGGCGAGGGAAAACGCAAGAGAGAGGCAGGAGGCTAAACGTAACATGGGCACCGACATTGCTTGATCGAGCATGCCTTGCCAAAGATCAACCATCGACCTGGGACGGCATGCTCCGGGTCGCATCCTTCCTTTCGTGCAAATGCGGCGAAGCTGCGGTGATGCTGGCAATTTTTTATCGATGTCGGTAAGGATGTTCCGACAAAACCGAAGGGATTTCATCCATGGCATTGCTTATTCTCGGCATTGTTCTTTTTCTCGGCATTCATTTGATCCGCGTTGTCGCTCCCGGCCTGCGCGCCTCGCTGATCGCTAGCCTCGGAGAGGGCGGCTGGAAGATCGCCTATTCCATCGCAAGTATCGTCGCGCTGATCGTGCTGATCTACGGCTTCGGCCAGGCGCGCGACATGACGCCGATCTGGTCGCCGCCATCCTGGATGAGCCACATCACCGTCCTGCTGATGCTGTTTGCGATGATCTGTCTGGCGGCCTCGCTGCTTCCGGCGGGGCATATCGCGACCAAAACCAAGCATCCGATGGTGCTTTCGGTGAAGATCTGGGCGCTTGCGCATCTTCTCTCGAATGGCGATGGCGCTGCCATTTTGCTCTTTGCCGCGTTTCTCGCCTGGGGCGTCATCCTGCGCATTTCGCTGAAGCGGCGCGAGCGTGCCGGCGAAATCAGCCGGCGTCCGTTCGTCTCGGCCACATATGATCTTTATGCGATCATCCTCGGCGTCGTAGCCTGGGGACTGATCATCTGGAAGCTTCATGCGTGGATTATCGGGGTTTCGCCGCTCGTTATGTGACGATTTCTGCCATTCCCCCTTACAACGGCCGCAAAATGGAGTAGAAGGCCCGACTAACCCCTAAGCTTTTTGAGATTTATTTGGCCTGGGCCGGAGACGAGAATGGCATTTAATGACGATAGCTTCATCCGCGAGGTGAACGAGGAACTGCGTTCGGACCAGTTGCGGTTCGTATGGCGCCGTTTTGGCCGGCTCATCATCGCCGGAGCGGTGCTCATCGTTCTCGGCACTGCAGCCTATAGCGGCTACCGTTACTGGTCCGGCAACCAGGCCGGCAGCGGCGGCGATCAGTTCCTTGCCGCTTTGACATTGGCCGATCAGGGCAAGACGGATGATGCGCTTGCGGCGCTCACCAACATCGAAAAGACCGGCCCGGGTTCCTATCCGTTGCTTGCTCGTCTGCGCGCAGCGACGCTGCAGGCGCAGAAGGGTGACAAGGCTGGTGCCATCGCCGTCTTCTCAGCCGTCGGCAAGCAGACCGATATCCCGGCCGTTGTTCGCAATGCCGCCCGCCTGCGTGCTGCCTACTTGCTCGTCGAAACCGGCACGTATGATCAGGTCGCTGCCGAAGTGCAGGAACTTGCTGTACCCGCCGACGCTTTCCGTCATTCGGCGCGCGACGTTCTGGGCCTCGCCGCCTACAAGGCTGGCGATTTTGCCAAGGCGCGGCAGTGGTTCCAGGCGATCGTCGATGATCCGCAGAGCCCGCGCAATGTCGCCAATCGCGCGCAGATGATGCTCGATCTCATCACGGCAACCGGTAAGGCACCGGTCGCAAAAGGCTGAAGGACGGATCGTTAAATGAGTTTCACGGTTGCGATCGTCGGTCGCCCGAATGTCGGCAAGTCCACCCTTTTCAACCGCCTGGTTGGCAAGAAGCTGGCGCTTGTCGACGATACGCCGGGCGTGACGCGTGATCGTCGTCCTGGCGATGCCAAGCTGATCGATCTGCGCTTCCGCATCGTCGACACGGCCGGCCTCGAGGAGGCGCAGGATGAATCGCTTCAGGGCCGCATGCGTGCCCAGACGGAAGCGGCGATCGATGAAGCCGATCTGACGCTATTCGTCGTCGATGCCAAGATGGGCTTGACCCATGTGGACAAGACGCTGGCCGAGATGCTGCGCAAGCGCGGCCGGCCGGTCGTGCTCGTTGCCAATAAATCCGAGGCGCGCGGTTCCGACAGCGGCTTTTATGATGCGTTTACGCTGGGCTTGGGCGATCCTTGCCCGATCTCTGCCGAGCATGGCCAGGGCATGATGGACTTGCGCGACGCGATCGTCGAGGCCCTCGGCCACGAGCGTGCCTTCCCGGAAGCAGATGACGAAGCGGAAACGAATGTTTCCATTCCGCGTCCGGCTGTCGGTGAAGATGGTGAAGAGATCGACGAAGAGCCCGCCTATGACGATACGCGCCCGCTGCGCGTCGCCATCGTCGGCCGCCCGAATGCCGGCAAGTCGACGCTGATCAATCGCTTTCTCGGTGAGGATAGGCTGCTGACCGGTCCGGAAGCTGGCATTACCCGCGATTCCATCTCCGTCGACTGGAGCTGGCGTGGCCGCACCGTGAAGATGTTCGACACCGCCGGGATGCGCCGCAAGGCGAAGGTCACGGAGAAGCTCGAAAAGCTCTCCGTTGCCGACACGCTGCGTGCCATTCGCTTTGCCGAAACCGTCGTTATCGTCTTCGACGCGACCATTCCTTTCGAAAAGCAGGATCTGCAGATCGTCGATCTCGTGATCCGCGAAGGCCGTGCCGCCGTGCTTGCCTTCAACAAGTGGGACATGATCGAGGATCGTCAGGCGGTGCTTGCCGACCTGCGCGAAAAGACCGACCGGCTGCTGCCGCAGGCCCGCGGTATCCGCGCCATCCCGATTGCCGGACAGACGGGCGAGGGACTTGATCGTCTGATGCAGGCGATCGTCGATACCGACAAGGTCTGGAACAAGCGTGTATCGACTGCGCGCCTCAATCGTTGGCTCGAGACACAGCAGGTTCAGCATCCGCCACCGGCGGTTTCCGGTCGCCGCATCAAGCTGAAATATATGACACAGGTGAAGGCGCGGCCTCCGGCCTTCATGATTTCGTGCACGCGCTCCGATGCGCTGCCGGATTCATATGTGCGTTACCTGATCAACGGCCTGCGCGCGGATTTCGCCATGCCGGGCGTGCCTATCCGTATTCATTTCCGGTCGTCGGAAAATCCGTACGAAAACAAGAAGAAGCGGACCTGATCCGCTTGTTCTGCCAGGAGCGCGGCTTATCAGGCCGCGTTCTTGCTCAGCGCCTCGCGCAATGCGGTGATCTCGACTTTCAATCGCGTCAAATCGTCAACGGAATGTTCCGAGGCATCGAGGATGCAGGCCGGGATGCTGGCCGCCTTCTTCTTCAGGGCAGTACCTTCGCTGGTCAGATGGATCACGACTTGGCGCTCATCGTCCTTGCTGCGGATGCGCTGGATGAAGCCCGCGGCTTCCAGGCGCTTCAGCAACGGCGTCAGCGTGCTCGACTCGAGAAACAGCTTCTCACCGATGCCACCAACGGTCTGTCCGTCCTCTTCCCACAGTGTGACCATGACGAGATATTGCGGGTAGGTGAGGTTCAGTGCATCGAGCATGGGCTTATACAGGCGATTCATCGCATGGTTCGCCGAATAGAGCGCGAAGCAGATGAAGGTGTCCAATTTCAGCGGGTCGTCCGCCATTTCCAGTACTCCGTAGGGATTTTCTAAATCGTGCGATAAATAATCGTACACCTTAACGCGCAAAACGGCTACGGGTTTCTTGTCATTCGTGAAGAGTCGTTTCGAAGTGACCGCCAGCTTGGCGTGGATTACGCCATTGAGACTTCGCGCCAGGGCGGCCTGCTTCGGTCGCGGCACATGCAGGCACCGTTTGATAATTGGAGTCGGGCGTCGAAAATTCAATGTGAGGGAATGGCGCTAAAGGGTGAGCGCCCGGCTCTGCTTGCGGCCACGATGGTTGGCGACGCGGACGTTGCCGATGAATTGCGTGGTGGCCGCTTCCCAAGAATAGTTGAGAGCGACGGTGCGTGCTGCTTCGCGGGAGCAGGCGAGTGCGGCAAGACAGGCTTTCGCCAGATCCCGGTCCACGACGCCGGCTTTGCCGTTCCCAGCTAGAATATCGGCAGGGCCGGTGACGGGATAGGCGGCAACGGGGACGCCGCTCGCCAACGCCTCAAGGATGGCGTTGCCGAACGTATCGGTCTTGGATGGAAAGACGAAGACGTCGGCCTGGGAATAGGCGTGTGCCAGCTCCTCGCCGAATTTTGCGCCCAGAAAATGCACGTCCGGATAGAGCTTCTGCAGCTCGGCCCGCGCCGGACCATCGCCGACGACGACCTTCGATCCCGGGAGATCGAGGTCAAGAAAGGCCGGCAGGTTCTTTTCAAGCGCCACGCGACCGACGGTCATGAAGATCGGACGCGGCAGGCCGAAGGGATTGTTTTCCAATGGATAGGGCCGGAAGAGGTGGGAATCGATCCCACGGCTCCACGAGAGTAGATTGCGAATGCCGCGCTGCTTGAGCTCGTCGGCGAGGCTCGGTGTCGCCACCATGCAGCCATAGCCGGCATTATGAAACCATTTCACGAAGGCATAGAGCCAGCTTTCCGGTATGGGCAGGCGCGCTGCGACATATTCGGGAAAGCGCGTGTGGTAGCTGGTCGAAAAAGGCATGCCGTTGCGGATGCACCAACGGCGCGCGGTAAGCCCAAGAGGGCCTTCCGTGGCGATATGGATATAAGTCGGATTCGCTGCCTCGATCTTCGATGCCACCTTGCCGTATGAGGCGATCGAAAGCCGAATCTCCGGATAGGTCGGGCAGGGAATATTGCGGAAGCCGTCCGGCGTGATCATGGACACTTCAACGCCGCGGCGGATCAGCTCGCGATTGGTGTTTTCGATCGAGCGAACGACACCGTTGACCTGCGGATGCCACGCGTCGCTGACGATGAGCAGCCGTTCCGGTATCGCGACAGGTGTCGCGGCCTGAGCCCAGATATTGTCTTCGATGTCCGACAAGCGTTGCAACATGCCCAAAACAGCCCATCCGCACCGTATCCTCATGATGACGGTGCTAGAGCATGATGTCGTCCGAAACGTGTGAGGACATTTCGGACGACATCATGCTCTATTTGTTTGATTCCAGAGCGGATTCAGATTTTAGGTCGAGCAGACCTAAATAATCCGGCTCTGGTGATTGCGGTGCTTCAAACATGATTCCCGCGCCCGCCCTATTGTGGGCGGCGTCCATGATGGAAATATTACAGTGCCGATCAGGCGATCTTCAGCTTCTTTGGCGAGACCAGGGCGCCATATTCCTGAATGACTTTCGCCGCGATTTCGGCCGCAAAGGCTGCTGCGGCGATGGGGTCGCCATGTTGCAGATAATGGGCGAGAAATCCGCCGTTGAAGCTGTCGCCGGCGCTGGTGGTGTCGATGACCTTGCCGACCTTGACGGCCGGAACCAGCGTTTCTTCCGCGTCGGAGCCGATCGTCGCACCTTCCGGCCCATTCTTGACCACGACCATATTGGCCCCGTACTGGTGGTAGCGGCGAATGGTGCTGGAGATGGAATCATCACCGAAATGGGCGGCTTCGTCGTCGAAGCTTGGCATGACAAGGGTCGAAGCGCGAGCACCATCGGCGATCAGCGTATGCATGGCATCGAGGCTCGACCAGAGGCGCGGGCGCAGATTGGGGTCGAAGGCAACGACCTTGCCGATCGCCTTGGCGCGGCGAAGCTCGGCAAGCAGCGTATAGGCGTCTTCACGTGGCAGGATCGCCAGAGTGATGCCCGAGAAATAAAGCACGTCCGAGGCTTCGATCGCTGCGCGCAACGCGTCGCCATCGGCTGCGAGCTGGCGGGCTGCGGAACTGTCGCGCCAGTAACTGAAGGAGCGTTCTCCGTCCTTCAGGTTGATCATGTAGAGGCCGGGCGTCTTGCCACGAAGCCTGCGGATATTGGCGGTGCCGATGCCTGCCGAGCCCATGAAGGCGGCCATCTCGTCGGACATGGCGTCGTCGCCAAGAGCGGTGAAATAGTCGATCGACCAGTCCGCAGGCAAGCAGGCGCGGGCGTACCAGGCGGTATTGAAGGTGTCGCCGGCAAAACCTTTGCGCAAGTGGCCGTCATCAGCCTGCGACAGCTCCACCATGCATTCGCCGATCGATAGAAAACGTCCGCCCAAGTCTTCCTCCTGCACTTTACCTTGCTGCTGCATACGCGCAAGCGGCCGCTCGGGCAAGGTGGGCGACGACTGTCGTTGCCCACCTCATGAAGTTCCGGAGCGGTTCATTGTCTCACGGATTCCCCGAGCCGCTCCGTCTCGTTGTTTTCAGCAATTCCGGGAAAGCGATCGCGCGGTTTTCCCGGAATTGGTCTACGGCCTGTCCATATGATAGCAGGCCGCCGTCTGACCTGCGCGCACCTGTTGCGTCGGCGGCATCTTCGTGCGGCAGATATCCGTGGCCTTCCAACAGCGCGGCGAGAAGACGCAACCCGATGGCGGGTTGAGCGGCGACGGCGGATCTCCCTGCAGCCGGATGCGCTCCCGGGCGCGTGCCAATCTCGGATCCGGAATCGGCGCGGCGGAGAACAACGCCTGGGTATAGGGATGGGCCGGATGATCGAAGACGGTGGCTGCATCACCGGCCTCCACCACCTTGCCGAGATAGAGCACCAGCACGTCGTCCGAGATCAGGCGCACCACCGAGAGGTCGTGGCTGATGAAGATCAGCGTCAGGCCGAACTCCTTGCGCAGGCGGCGCAGAAGCGTGATGACCTGACCCTGGATCGAGACGTCGAGGGCCGAGACCGGCTCGTCGCAGATAATGAGCTTTGGCCGGGTGATGACGGCTCGCGCAATGCCGATGCGCTGCGCCTGGCCGCCCGAGAATTCGTGCGGATAGCGGTTGATCATCTCTGGTACGAGGCCGACGGCCGCCATGATCTCACGGACGCGATCCTGCCGCTGAGCTTTCGTCAGCTTCGGCTCGAACACTGTCAGCGGCTCGGCGATGATATCGCCCACGGTCATGCGCGGATCGAGCGAGGCGATGGGATCCTGAAAGATGATCTGCATGTCGCGGCGCGCGGCGCGCATCTCTTCTTCGGTGAGATCGAGCAGGTTGCTACCCTGCCACATGATGCGGCCCTTCTGTGCCTTGATCAGCCGCAGAATGGAGCGGCCGAGCGTCGACTTGCCGCAACCGGACTCGCCGACGATGCCGAGCGTGCGGCCGGTCTTCAACTCGAAACTGACATCGTTGACCGCAGTCAGAACCAATGATGGCCTGAAGAAGGATTTCGACGGCAACTCGAATTCGGTGGTCAGGTGTTCGACCTTCAGAAGCGTTTGTTCAGCCATGGACGAGGCTCCGTTGCTGATTAGCCGTAAGGGGATGGAAGCAGGCGGCGCAACGCTGAGCTCCGAGCCGGTCGAGCGGCGGTGCTGCGTCGATGCAGTCGTCTTCCACATGGGCGCAGCGCGGCGAGAAGGCACAGCCGCGCGGCAGATGCATCAGGTTCGGCGGTCGTCCGGGGATGACGGCGAGATCGTCGACATCCTGGTCGGGGCGGGGGATCGAGGCATGAAGCGCCGCCGTGTAGGGGTGCGCCGGATCCTCGAACAGTTCCTCGACCGGGGCTTCTTCGACGATGCGGCCGGCATACATGACGGCAACGCGGTCGGCGAGGCCGGCGACGACACCGAGGTCATGGGTAATCATGACAAGTGCCGTATGCATTTCCGCCGTCAACTCGTTGAAAAGATCCAGAATTTGCGCCTGGATCGTCACGTCGAGCGCCGTCGTCGGTTCGTCGGCGATGAGGAGCTTTGGCTTGGTTAGCAGCGCCATGGCGATGACGATGCGCTGGCGCATGCCGCCCGAAAGCTCGTGCGGATAGAGGTTGAAGCGGCGCGTCGGGTCAGGAATGCCGACGCGCTTCAGCATGTCCAGCGCCGCAGCAGATGCTGCGCGCGCCGTCAAGCCGCCATGAACCTCAAGCTGTTCCGTTAACTGCCGCGAGATGCGCAGGGACGGATTGAGTGCGGTCATGGGATCCTGGAAGACCATGGCCATGTCCTTGCCGCGCACATGGTCGAGTTCGCGCGGTTTCAGCGTCAGCAGGTCCTTGCCGTCAAGCAGTGCCTGGCCGCTGGTGCGGCCGTTCTTGGCGAGCAGGCCCATCAGGCCGAGAAAGGTCTGGCTCTTGCCGGAACCGGATTCGCCGACGATGGCGATGCGCTCGCCGCGGCCGACCTTCAGGTTTATCTTCGAGACGGCGGCGACTTCTCCTTCCGGCGTGCGGAAGGTGATGGAGTAGTCTTTGAGTTCGAGAAGGGTGTCTGTCATGTCAGCGATCCTTCGGGTCGAAAGCGTCGCGCAGGCCGTCGCCGATGAAGAGCAGGCTCATCAGGAGCGCGACCAGGAATCCGGCAGGGAAGAGCAGCAGCCAGGGCGTCGTCTCCATGCCGGCAGAACCGTCGGCAATCAGCGTGCCGAGCGATGTCAGCGGCTCCTGAACGCCGAAGCCCAGATAGGAGAGGAAGCTTTCCGTCGCGATGATTTCCGGGACGGTCAGTGTCGCATAGATGACGACCGGACCGACGAGGTTCGGCACGATGTGCTTGAGGATGATCTTGAACGATCTTTGTCCGGAGGCCCGTGCCGCTTCGATGAATTCCCGCTGCTTGATCGATAGCGTCTGACCGCGGACGATACGCGCCATGGTCAGCCATTCGAGCGCGCCGATCGCTGCGAAGAGCAGATAGACGTTACGGCCGAAGATCACCATCAGCAGGATGACGAAGAGGACGTAGGGTAGGGCGTACATGATGTCGACGAAACGCATCATGATGGCATCGATGCGACCGCCGAAATAGCCTGCGACAGCGCCATACAGCACGCCGATGACCACCGAGACGAGCGTTGCCACGAGCGCGACGGTGAGCGAGACACGCGTGCCGTAGAGCGTGCGTGACAGCAGGTCGCGGCCGTTGCCGTCGGTGCCGAAGTAGTGACCGGCGGCGAAATCCGGAGCGCCTCGGAACGAATTCCAGTCTGGATCCTCATAGTTGTAGGGCAGGAAATATGGGCCGAATATGGCGATCAGCACCAGGACTGCCAGCACGACGAGCGAAAGCGCCGCCGCCTTGTTGCGCAGGAGGCGACGCATTGCATCGCCGGTGAGGGAGCGCCCTTTGGGTGCGAGCCCCTCCGCTGAAAGCAATTCCGCTTCCAGCAATTCTCTCTTGGCGGAATTGAGGATCATCGCATTCTCACTTTCGGGTCGAGCCAGGCATAGGCGATGTCGACCAGTAGGTTGAGGACCACGATCAGCACCATGTAGAAGATGACCGTGCCGAGAACCATGCCGTAGTCGCGGTTCAGCGCCGCTCCGACGAAGTAGCGGCCGACGCCGGGAAGACCGAAGATGCTTTCGACCACCAGCGAGCCGGTGAGCAGATAGCTTGCCGCCGGTCCGAGATAGGAGACGACGGGCATCATAGCTGGCTTCAAGGCGTGACGCATGACCGTCAGTCGTGGGCCGATACCCTTCGCCTTTGCGGTGCGGATGAAGTTCTGCCCCATCACTTCGATCATCGAGCCGCGCATCAGACGCGAGATGCGTGCCGCATGCGGCAGCGTCAGAACGATGATGGGCAGGATCAGGAACTTGATCGAACCATCGCCCCAGCCACCGACCGGCAGCCAGCCGAGCGAATTGCCGAAGACGAGCTGAAGGATCGGGGCGATCAGGAAGCTCGGCATGACAAGACCGATGAGGAGGCCGCCGCCCAGCCAATAGTCGGCCGCGCGATTCTGATAAAGCGCCCCGAGACAGCCTATGAATACGCCGACGACGGTTGCGAGCACGAAGGCAGAGCCGCCGATGGTCAGTGTATAGGGGAAGCCGGACATGATCTGTTGGGTGACGGTGAAATCCTGATTGGCGAACGAGGGGCCAAGGTCGCCCTTCATGACATCGCCGACATAGATCAGGTATTGCTCAACCAGGGGCTTATCGAGGTTGTAGTGAGCAGCGAGGTTGGCTTTGACTTCCGGCGGCAATGGCCTTTCGCCATCGAAGGGGCCGCCGGGAGCGAGACGCAAAATGAAAAAGCATACTGTCACGGCAATCCACATTACGGGGATTGTCGACAGCAGACGACGGAGAGCATAGCCAAACATGATCTTAGACGCCTCCCTCCCGGTTTTGTCCGGGAGGGAGGCTGTTCCCAATTATTCTTTGATCGACAGCCAGCGCGTACGGTGGATGTCCTGAATATTATCGACGAAGCCCTGGACCTTCGAGGCGACGATGTTCTTGGAAACGTAATAGTAGATCGGGATAGCGGCGCTGTCGTCGAGGGCGAGCTGTTCGGCCTTCTTGTAGATCTCGGCGCGCTTCTTGAGATCGGTTTCTTCGTTGCCCTGATTGATCAAGGCATCGTAATCCTTGTTGCTCCAGCGGCCGTAGTTCATATCGACGCCAGTAGACAGCAGGCTGAGGAAGTTGATCGGGTCGTTGTAGTCGGCAATCCAGCCGGCGCGGCCGATTTCCACTTCACCGCGCTTCAATCCATCGTAATGCACCTTGGTTTCGGTGTTGTAGAGCTCAACATCGACGCCGAGCGGCTTCCACATCGCAGCAATCGCGACGGCGACGCGTTTGTGGTTGTCGTTGGTGTTGTAGCGGAGCTGCGCCTTCAGCGGGTGATCAGGGCCGAAACCAGCGTCCTTCAGCAGTTTCTTCGCGTCTTCGACCTTCTGCTTATAGGGCTCGTCCTTCCAGCTCAGATAAGCCGGTTCGCCGTAGTTGGCCGTGCCCGGCGGTACCCACGAATACATCGGCAATTCGCCGGTGCCGAGGATCTTCGGGCCGATGACCTCGCGGTTGACGGCCATGGAGAGAGCCTGGCGGACGCGTTTATCGTTGAAAGGCGGCTTGCTGGCGTTCATGACGTAATAATAGGTCGCAAGGAACGGAACCACGTGCGCCTGACCGGGAAGGTTCTTCTGGATCCAGTCGAATTGGTCCGCGGGGAAATCCGTCAGAATATCGAATTCGCCTGCGCGATAGCGCTTGAGGGCAGCGGACTGATCTTCCAGCGTGTAGAAATTGACCTTGTCGATCTTTACGTCCTTGGCGTCGTGGAACTGATCGTTCTTGACAGTGGTGACGTGTGAACCGGGCACCCATTCGACGGGCTTATATGGACCGTTGGTAACGATGTTACCTATTTTGACCCACTGGTCGCCTTTGGCATCGACGACATGCTTCGGCAGCGGATAGGCCGTGTAGTGCATCAAGGCGTTGAGGAAATAAGGCGTAGGGCTCTCAAGCGTGATTTCCAGTGTCTTGTCGTCGATCGCTTTGACGCCGAGCTCGTTCAGATCCTTGATTTCGCCCTTGTTGATCTTTTCCGCGTTCCTGATCGTGTATTGCAGATAGGCGTATTGAGCAGCGGTCTTCGGATCCATCAGGCGCTGGAAGGCAAAGACGAAGTCCTGCGCCGTCACCGGCTGGCCGTCGGACCATTTGATGCCGTCGCGCAGCTTAAACGTATAGACTTTCTGGTCTGGAGAAACGGTCCAGCTTGCAGCCTGGCCTGGAACGGGATTGTCCTTGGGATCCTCGGTCACCAGCCCTTCGAAAATATCGCCAGCGATACGATTTTCCCAGTCGCCGGAAAGTTTTTGCGGATCGAGCGAAGTCGTGTCGCCGCCGTTGTGGATATTGAGGGTCGCGGCATGTGCGGAGAAGCTCAACATCGTGCTGACGAAAGCTGTCGCTAGAAATTTCCTGGCGAAATGAGTCATACGTTTTTCCCACCTTTTTGGAGTTATTATCCCTGATTTTTCAGGGGTATTTTTGATCCCACAGGTGACCTGTACGTGCAGGTCAGTGGCGAAGTTATCCGAAGCCGCGTCGCTTTCAAGCCCAAAAGAGACGGAGTTGATGTCCGTGCGAACTTCCGTGTTGATAAATCTCTAAAATTGATAGTCCGAATTTACACGTCCTCCTAGTAGCATTCGCGTGCCCGGCCGATTGCGGCTTGCTGCCTGCGTCCGAGTGTGCAAACTGGAAAGCCTTGTGCGATATCGAGGCGGTTTGATGAAATCGACGAAGCAGGCGGCAGGAGCCGATTGGTGGCGCGGTGCGGTGATCTATCAGGTCTATCCGCGGTCGTTTCAGGATACGGATGCCAACGGGCTTGGCGACATCAAAGGGATTACCCGGCGTCTGCCTCACATTGCCGCACTCGGGGTCGACGCGATCTGGCTGGCGCCATTCTTTACCTCGCCGATGGCCGATATGGGCTATGATGTCGCCGACTATTGCGACGTCGATCCGATTTTCGGCACGCTTGCCGATTTCGATGAGATGATGTCGGCAGCGCA
This sequence comes from Martinezella lusitana, assembly GCF_014207095.1. Taxonomy (GTDB): domain Bacteria; phylum Pseudomonadota; class Alphaproteobacteria; order Rhizobiales; family Rhizobiaceae; genus Rhizobium; species Rhizobium lusitanum_B. Next base: position 586,436 of record NZ_JACHBG010000002.1, read on the forward strand.
CGAACTGGGGCTGAAGGTCATCATCGATCAGGTCATCTCACACACCTCGGACCAGCATCCCTGGTTCGTCGAAAGCCGGACGAGCCGTAACAATCCGAAGGCGGACTGGTATGTCTGGGCCGATCCGAAGCCGGACGGCACGGCGCCGAACAATTGGTTGTCGATCTTCGGCGGTCCCGGTTGGGAGTGGGATGGCGTGCGCCGGCAATATTACCAGCACAATTTCCTGATCTCGCAGCCTGACCTGAATTTCCACAATCAGGAGGTTCAGGATGCCGTGCTGGCTGCGGTGAAGTTCTGGCTCGATCGCGGCGTCGACGGCTTCCGGCTTGATACGGTGAATTATTATTTCTGCGACAAGCAACTGCGGGATAATCCGCCGGCGCTCGTCTCCACCGGTGGCCTCGATGCGCCCGAAAGCAATCCCTATGGAATGCAGAACCATCTCTACGACAAGACGCAGCCCGAGAATATCGCTTTCCTCAAGCGTTTCAGGGTGTTGCTTGATCAATACGAGGATCGCGCGACGGTTGGCGAGGTGGGTGATGGCGCCCGTTCGCTGCAGACGGTAGCAGCCTATACCAGCGGCGGCGACAAGCTGCATATGTGCTATACTTTCGACTTGCTTGGCCCCGATTTTACACCGGCACACTTCCGCCGCTGCGTTGGCGACTTCCAGGACAATGTCGTCGACGGCTGGGTCTGCTGGGCCTTTTCCAACCATGACGTGCAGCGTCATGTCAGCCGTTTTGCCGAGACGGAGGAAGAACGGCCGCGTGTCGCAAAGCTTGCAATTTCGCTGCTATCGACGTTACGCGGTTCGATTTGCCTGTATCAGGGCGAGGAACTTGGACTGCCGGAAGCGGAGCTCGCCTTCGAGGATCTGCGCGACCCCTACGGCATTCGCTTCTGGCCGGCGTTCAAGGGGCGGGATGGATGCCGCACGCCCATGCCTTGGGAGGGGAGCCGCGCTCACGCGGGCTTTACGACCGCCGACAAGTCATGGCTGCCGGTTCCCTACCAGCATGCGGCGCTCGCGGTCGACAAGCAGGAGGCGGACACGGATTCCGTGCTGAACCACTATCGGAAGACGCTCGCCTTCCGCGCCGAGCATGCGGCTTTGCGCGACGGCGACATGGTTTTCCTCGATACCAAGGAAGACGTCCTCGCCTTCACGCGCTCCAAGGGAGACGAGACGTTGCTATTCGTTTTCAATCTCTCCCGCAAACCGGTGAAGGTCGCGTTGCCGGAAGAGATCAAGCTCGGCAGGACAATCGCCATGCCGGGATTTACGACTGCCGACGCAGGAACGACGGTGGCGCTTGCCGCGCTGGACGTCTATTGCGGCCGGGTCGAATGATCGAATGTGCCGAACCTATTTTCTGACGGTGGCCAGGGTACCGATGGGTTCGCCATTTCCCGATAGAATCTGCGCGGCGCCCCTGAGGGCTGCGCGGAATGCATCGTCGAAGCCGACACCCTGAACCTGCCATGTCACGTCATGCGGTGTAACGCCGTTATGCCGATCGTTTAGCGTCCATGTCGCGACCCAGCCTAGAGCGGTCTCGTTCCAATCCAACTCGCCTCTTAGGGGAGTGGCGCCGGTCGTCGAACCTGCGCTGAAATTTCCTTCGGAAGGAAAAACCACGTCAATGCCGCTGAGATCGGACGCTACGGCGAAGGATTGCCGCATGGCCAAATCGCGACTGGCCTCGGCCGTCACCCGATAGCTCGTGTCGCCACGACGGACGTCCAGCACGATTTCAAGTATTGGGCGCTTTGCGAGCCACGGGCGGGTTCCAAGCTTGTCAAGCAGATCGTCGATGCGTTGCTTGCGAAAACGGCATGTCAGGTCGAAGGGCCGATCATGAGTTCCCTGCTCGTCATGGACAGGTCGGCCTGCGAGCCTGTCGTGGTAGGAGAATTCCTCTATGTATTCAGCCGCATGCTCTCGAGCGGCCTGGAGGACAGGGCCGTCGGCCAATCGCGAGTTGCCGGAAACGCGGGGAAGGACCTTATCCAGACAATCGGCAAAGCCCTTGGTCCGATTCTCCGGGCCTTGGCCGGTGACGACGCACACGCTGGTGTAAACATCGCCCGGCGTGAAAGCCTGTACCTCAGAAGCGAGAAGGGGCGCGCTCAACAGCAGCGCAAGCAATCGCCGACTCGTTACATGAGCGAGATTGCGCATCATTCCCTCCTTGCGGCTCCCGAGCCACGAAAGCATACAGGATAGGACGGGCTCGGGGGCGAAACAAGGATGGATAGGCGCCGGCTGCCGTCAGCCGATCAGCATGAACTTGTCGACATCGACAAGGCCTTTGTCCGATATCTTCAGGTGCGGGATGACGGGTAGGGGCAGGAAGGCCAGTTGCAGGAAAGGCTCTTCCAGCGTCGCGCCGAGTGCGTAGGCCGCCTGCCGCAGATGATGCAGTGTGTCGCGCACGCTTTCATAAGGCTCAAGGCTCATCAGGCCGGCGATGGGCAGGGCGATTTCGCCGGTGACCTTGCCGTTTTCGACGACCACGAAGCCGCCGTTGATGTCGCTCAGGCGATTGGCGGCCAGTGCCATATCGTCTTCGTTGACGCCGACGACGCAGATATTGTGGCTGTCATGCCCGACGGTTGAGGCGATCGCACCTTTCTTCAAACCAAAGCCCTGGACGAAGCCATTGGCGTGATTGCCGTTCTTGCCATGTCGCTCGATGACGGCGACCTTGATGACATCGTTGCCGAGATCGATATCGGTCTGATTGCCCTTGGTCGGCAGGCGATAACGGCGGTGTTCGGTGATGATCTTGCCGGGCATGACGCCGATGACGGAACTTTCGCCTTCCGTGGCGGGTACGCCGAATGCCGCGGCGTTGATCGGGCGAGCCTTGACGCTGTCGAGGCCGACCGGAGCGACAGGCTTGCGGGTGGCGAAGAGTTCAGTCGTGACGCGGCGCCCAGCCGAGAAGACCATCTCTGCCTTGCAATTCTCGAGGCTGTCGATGACGACAAGATCGGCGCGCCAGCCGGGAGCCACCAGGCCGCGGTCGCGCAGGCCGAAGGCGCGGGCAGCGGAGATGGAGGCGGCGCGATAGATCGCGAGCGGCTCGACACCGTGCGCGATCGCTGTGCGGATCATGTAGTCGAGATGGCCCTGTTCGGCGATATCGAGCGGATTGCGGTCGTCGGTACAGAGCGCGAGATACGGCGACAGGCGCTCGGTGATGATGGGCATCAGCGCGTGCAGGTCCTTTGAAACAGAGCCTTCGCGTACCAACACATGCATGCCCTTGCGGATCTTCTCCAGTGCCTCTTCTGCCGTTGTCGATTCATGCTCCGTGCGGATACCGGCGGCGAGATAGCCGTTGAGGTCGTTGCCGCGCAGCAAGGGGGCGTGGCCATCGATATGGCCGCCCTGGAAGGCTTCCAACTTCGCCATGCAGACGGGGTCCTTATGGACCACGCCGGGGAAATTCATGAATTCGGCAAGGCCGATGACTTTCGGATGATCGCGGAAGGGCAGCAGCGTTTCGATCGGCAGGTCGGCGCCGGAGGTTTCCAGATGTGTCGCCGGCACGCAGGAGGAGAGCTGGACGCGGATATCCATGATGGTCTCGAGGGAGGAATCCAGAAAGTACTGGATGCCTTCCGTGCCCAGCACATTGGCGATCTCATGCGGATCGCAGATCACGGTCGTGACGCCATACGGCAGGACGCAGCGATCGAATTCATGCGGCGTTACCAGCGAGGATTCGATATGCAGGTGAGTGTCGATGAAGCCGGGCACGACGATGCGGCCGGAGATGTCGATCTCTTCACAACCGTGATAGGTGCCATAGGTGCCGACAATTCGATCGCCGCAGATGGCGATATCCGACACCACCAGCTCGCCCGTCACCAGATCGAAGAAGCGGCCGTTCTTCAAAACGATGTCCGCAGGCTCCCGGCCGACGCCCTGGTCGATATAGCGTTCGAGTTTGGTGGTCATGTTCATCCCTCGCATATGGATCGCCCCTCATGCCGGCTCCTTTGCTGTGCAAAAGAAGGCATGAGGGGCGCAGATGTGTTCGAGCTTATGCCTTAGATATTATTCTGCAAGATCTCGCGAAGCTTGCCGAACAGCTCGTCGATGTGATGCTTCTCGATGATCAGCGGCGGCGAGAGGGCGATGATGTCGCCGGTGGTGCGGATCAGGAGGCCCTTCTCGTAGGCCTTCAGGAAGGCCGTGAAGGCGCGCTTGGTGGGTTCGCCGGCGATCGGGTCGAGCTCGATGGCCCCGATCAGGCCGGTGTTTCGGATGTCGATGACGTTCGGGCAATCCTTGAGGGAGTGCAAAGCGTCGGCCCAGTAATCGGAAAGCTCGGCTGCGCGGGTGAGCAGGCCTTCTTCCTTGTAGGTGTCGAGCGTCGCAAGCGCTGCGGCCGATGCGATCGGGTTGCCGGAATAGGTGTAGCCGTGGAAGAACTCGATCATGTGCTCGGGTCCCTGCATGAAGGCGTCATGGATTTCCGAGGTGACGAAGACCGCACCCATCGGGATGACACCGTTGGTCAGGCCCTTGGCCGTGGTGATCATATCAGGCTTCACATCGTAATATTGGGCGGCAAAGGGGGTGCCGAGGCGGCCGAAGCCAGTGATGACTTCGTCGAAGATCAACAGGATGCCGTGCTTGGTGCAGATTTCGCGCAGCTTCTGCAGATAACCCTTCGGCGGGATGAGAACGCCGGTGGAACCGGCAACCGGCTCGACGATGACCGCAGCGATGGTCGAGGCATCATGCAGCGTGACGATACGCTCCAACTCGCTGGCGATGTCGCCGCCATGCTCGGGCTCGCCGCGGGTAAAGGCATTCTTGCCGGGAAGATGCGTGTGCGGCATGTGATCGACGCCCGTCAGCAGCGTGCCGAACATCTTGCGGTTCGTGACAATGCCGCCGACGGAGATGCCGCCGAAATTGACACCGTGATAGCCGCGTTCGCGGCCGATGAGACGGAAGCGCGAGCCGTTGCCCTTAACACGGTGATAGGCAAGCGCGATCTTAAGGGCCGTCTCGACCGACTCCGAGCCAGAATTCGTATAGAGGACGTGATCGAGCCCTTCAGGGGCGATATCGACCAGCCGGTTGGCCAGCTCGAACGCCTTCGGGTGGCCAAGCTGAAAGGCGGGAGCGTAGTCGAGCTCGCCGGCCTGCTGGGCGATAGCTTCGGTGATCTTCGGTCGGCAGTGTCCTGCGTTCACGCACCACAGTCCCGCAGTTCCATCCAGCACCTGACGACCGTCATGGGTGGTGTAGTACATATCCTTGGCGCCCACGAAGAGCCTGGGCTCCTTCTTGAACTGGCGGTTTGCCGTAAACGGCATCCAAAAGGCGCGCAAATCGTTGGGGGTGGCATTCAAACGGTCCGACATGCTGTTCTCCAATAGCCATTCGGGGGCCATTTCCCGTCCGCGACGCTGCGCCGCGCGATTATATTTACTGCTTGGTCAAATTATCAGCCGGCCTTTTGGCGTCAAGGCAAAGATGGCATTGAAGGGAGGGGCGCTCGAAAGGTGCACCTACATGAAGATGGGAGCGGGGGACTGATCTCGGCGCCGAGCCGGCTGTCGCCTGCGTGTTTCCGCTTTCATTGGATCACGAAAACGTTGGATCTTTGTGCTTCCTCGCGCATTTCGGACGGGGAAGGGCGCCGCATTTTTCCTGGAGCTACACCAGTCGATGCCAAAGCACATATCAAAAGGAAAAGGCCGGCAAATCTGAGATTTGTCGGCCGGAGCAGTCAAATTTGTGGTGATGAAAGCAAGTCGATCTTCAGGGATAAAGTGCACCCGTAGGATCGTTCGCCGGCAAACCTGGAGTCTATTTCAACTCTTAAGCAGCCGATCTACTTTTTTCAGGTTCGCAATAAATATCTTCCAGCGTTTCGAGAACTCGAATGACCGATTCCGAAGTGCTGGAGTAGTAAATCGTCTGAGCATCGCGACGCGTCTTCACCAGCTTCTGAGCGCGCAGCTTAGAAAGGTGCTGAGAAAGCGCAGACTGGCTCAAGCCTACCTGATTGGCCAAAACGCCAACAGGAACTTCGCCTTTAACGAGGCTGCAAAGGATCAAAAGGCGCTTTGGATTCGCCATTGCCGATAATAATGCTGCCGCAACATTGGAATGCTCGGCCAAATTTCTTGTCTTCATGTTTTGATCTTCCCAATGCGGAGCGCACATCAGAAATTGTGCTATTTCCAAGCCGGTATGAAACCGATATCGAACAATACCAATACCGGACGAAGATTGTATATACCTAAATTTAAGGTATCGGGTATGCTATTTTAGACATGTATGTATGAGCGCTGAGCAGCGGCGCCAAGAGCGCCGAAGAACCTTTTTAGGACACTAATTTACCCAAAATAGGTCGTTTATAATCATTTCCGGACCATAAATATGCCGATTTTTAGGGCTGCCGGGTGAAAACATACCAATAATGGTCGCTGCCACCTCTGGCTGTCCGGTTACTAATTCTCGCACTATTGTATGGTCTTACTGCTGCGGGAAATTGTTTTCAGCTTAAAGAATCATGAGGTCCTGCGAGGACAGAATGTAGGCTCGGCCGAAGCCGCCGTTGAGGCTGGCATCGAGGGGAACAAGCCGAAAGAAGCTGAAGTCCGGAAAGTCGATATAGAGTTTGGATTTCGGGTGACGTTCGAGGAACGGTCCGCGAATGTGTTGATGTGCATCGCCTTGCCGATCAACGCGTTCTGCGCTGCATCGAACGGTCAGGCGAGGATGGGCGAGGGGGTCACCCTTGCCCGGTTCGCCGAACAGCATCGAGGCGCGCGGATCCTTCATCAACGCTTTGGTATGTGCTGAGAGGCCGGAGACGAGAATGACCGGAGCGCCGTCCGAATCCATGGCAGTCAGAACGCGGCTGACGTAAGGGAAACCGGTATCCGGGTCGATGACCGCCAAGGCTGCGTGTGCAGCCATGTGCATGAGATCGCGCGCCAGCTTGCGCGCGTCCTCATCCGTTTCCCGGATTACCGATGGTTTATCGCTCATTAACTGCTCCATGAATTGAGGAGCAGTCGCGAACGACTACTCCCTGCGCCGGTGGCTGGTGAGGCCAGTCACGACATCTTGCGCCGAGATCGTTCCGATAATCGTACCGTTGTCAACCACGCCGATGTTTCCCGGCTGGCGTGTGAGCGCATCGAGGATATCGACAAGCGGCGTTGCGGCCGTTGCCGTAGCGGTTACGGAGCCGGCATTAGCCGAATGTCCAATCCCTTGCTGCATCACGTCCTGTGCGGTCAGCATGCTGATGGGGTTCATGTGTTGCACGAAATCGGCCACGTATTGATCGGCCGGGTTTTTGACGATCTCCTGCGGCGTGCCGCACTGGATGATGTGGCCGCTTTCCATGATGGCGATGCGGTTGCCGATGCGGAAGGCCTCGTCCAGGTCGTGACTGACGAACAGGATTGTGCGCTTCAGCCGGCGCTGGAATTCCAGCAGTTCGTCCTGGAGACGCGTGCGGATCAGCGGGTCGAGCGCGGAGAACGGCTCGTCCATGAGCAGGATCGGCGCGCCGGTCGCAAAGGCGCGCGCCAGGCCGACACGCTGTTGCATGCCGCCAGAAAGCTCGTTGACCTTGCGATTGGCCCATTGCGTGAGATTGACGAGTTGCAGCTGTTCATCGACCCGCTTCTTGCGTTCGGCTTCCGGAACGCCGGCAAGTTCCAGGCCGAAGCCCACATTGTCGGCCACGGTGCGCCACGGCAGCAGCGCAAACTGCTGGAACACCATGGACACCGTGTGCATGCGCAGATCGCGCAGCGTCTTCGGATTGCAGGAATAAGGATTGACCGGGCCGTTCTTGGTATTGACGACGACGTCGCCGCGCACGACAGGCGCAAGGCCGTTGACGGCGCGCAGCAGCGTCGATTTGCCGGAGCCGGAGAGGCCCATCAGCACGAGGATTTCACCTTCCTCGATCTCCAGCGAAGCGTTGGCGACGCCAAGCACCATGCCTGTGGATTTGCCGATGTCGTCGCGCGACTTGCCTTCGTCGACGAGTTTCAGTGCGGCGTTAGGACGATCGCCAAAGATGATGCTGACATTATTGAAGCCGACAGCGACGGTCATGAGCGATCTCCTTCGCCGGGGGCACGGAACATACGGTCGAGAACGATCGCCAGAATCACGATACAGGAGCCGGAATCGAAGCTTTTGCCGACATTAACGCTTTGCAGCCCGCGCAAAACAGGCACCCCTAGACCTGGCGCACCCACGAGCGCTGCAATGGACACCATCGAGAGTGACAGCATGATAGTTTGGGTCAGGCCGGCCATGATCTGCGGTGCCGCGAAGGGTAGTTCGATCTTACGCAATACCTGCCGCTGCGTTGCACCGAAAGCTTCGGCTGCCTCGACGAGGGAGGGGGGTGTCGAGATGATGCCGAGACGGGTCATTCGGATTGCAGCTGGAATGGCAAAGACGACTGTCGCGACGAGACCAGGCACCATGCCAAGACCAAGCAAGATCATCGCTGGCACGAGATAGACGAAGGTCGGGATCGTTTGCATCAGGTCGAGGATCGGCCGCATGATAGCATACAGCCAAGGTCGCCGTGCAGCTGCGATGCCGAGGGGTACGCCGACGAGCATACAGACGAAAGTCGAGGCCAGAACCAGCGCAAGCGTCTCGGTCGTCTCTTTCCAGTAGCCCTGGTTGATGGTGACGAGAAAGCCGACGAGGGTAAGTGCGGCGATTGAAACGCTTCGACGCATCCAATAGGCGATAGCGGCGAAGACGGCGACGACGATCAACGGATGCGGTGCCTGCAAGAGGAACAACAGCCCATTGATCCCATGGGAGACAACGAATGCGAGGCCGTCGAAGAACCATATGAAGTTCGTCGTCAGCCAATCTACAGCTGCTTTGGCCCAAGGCCCGATAGGGAGGCGGTAGTCGGTTAACCAGTTCACGTCTTTGCCCACGATTGGGGGCGGCTGTTCCGATGTTATCTTATGGTCCGGAAGTTGCCGCCGAAGAATAACGGTCTGTCACGCCACATGGAGCATTGCCCTTGGGATGGCGGGACGCGAAGGAAACAATCCGTTTGCGGAAGAGAAAGGGGCGGTTTTGCCGCCCCTCGATCTGCCGGTTTTACAGGCCAAGCTTGGACTTGACCGCCGCCAGGCTGTCGCCGCCATCCTTGGTGGTGACGCCGGCGAGCCAGGGCGTAACCGCCGCCGAATTGGCCTTCAGCCATTCCTTGGCGGCCACTTCCGGATCCTTGCCGTCATTCAGGATCTTGCCCATGATTTCGTTTTCCATCGGCAGCGAGAAGACGAGATTCTTGACGAAGGCGCCGACATTCGGGCACTGCTGCAGGTAGCCGGCCCGCACGTTGGTATAGACCGTCGCGCCGCCGTAGTTCGGACCGAATACGTCATCGCCGCCGGACAGGTAGGTCATCTTGTAGGTCGTGTTCATCGGGTGCGGAGCCCAGCCGAGGAAGATGATCGGCTTGCCTTCCTTGTCGGCGCGGGAAACCTGCGCCAGCATGCCCTGTTCGGAGGATTCGACGACTTCGAAGCCCTTGAGGCCGAAGGTGTTCTTGTCGACCATGTCGATGATCAGACGGTTACCGTCGTTGCCCGGCTCGATGCCGTAGATCTTGCCGTCGAGGTCGTCCTTATGGGCAGCGATATCCTTGAAGTCCTTGATGCCGAGCGCGGCGCCCTTTTGGTTGGTTGCCAGCGTGTATTTCGCGCCCTCGAGGTTGGGGCGAACGGTTTCGACCGACTTGTCTTCGGCGAATGGCTTGATGTTCTCGGCCATGGACGGCATCCAGTTGCCGAGGAAGACGTCGATGTCCTTATTTTTGAGGGACTGATAGGTCACCGGCACGGCAAGCACCTTGACGTCGGTGTCGTAGCCCAGCGCCTTCAGGAGGACGGAGGCCGTCGCCGTGGTGGAGGTGATATCGGTCCAGCCGACATCGGCGAAATGCACGGTGCCACAGCTTGCCTGCTCGGCTGCGGAAGCAGCAGTGGAGGTCAGTGTCAGGGCCGAAAGAGCTGAAGCGAAAGCGACTGCGGTAAGGGTCATTTTTATCATTGCGTGACTCCCAGTGTAACGTTCCCAAGCAACCATCAATAACTGACATTTTCAAGCGACCACAGTGTATTTGCGCCGGTTTGAGGGGGCTGATTGCGACGCCGGCATTTTTCTGTGCGAGCACTGCCAGGGCTTTGGGCGCGACGGCGAACGGCTTCCGAATCCTGTGGTTTTCTTTAAGCATATCTTTTCTTATCGGCTCGCAGAACCCATGAAGCATTCAAGGAGAATGTCATGGCCAAGCTCTATTTCCACTACTCGACGATGAATGCCGGCAAGTCGACGATGTTGCTGCAGGCGGCCTATAACTATCAGGAGCGCGGCATGCGCACGGCCGCCTTCATCGCCGCCCTCGACGATCGGGCCGGCCGCGGCAAGATTGCCTCGCGCATCGGCCTGACGATGGACGCCATACCCTTCGACACCCGCGACAATCTGTATTCCATGGTCGAGGAGTTGCATGCGAGCGAGCCGCTGAATTGCGTCTTCGTCGACGAGGCGCAATTCCTCTCGCGGGAGCAGGTGTGGCAACTTGCTCATATCGTCGACCGGCTTGGCCTCCCGGTCATGGCTTACGGGCTGCGAACGGACTTTCATGGAAGGCTGTTTCCGGGCTCGCAGGAACTGCTGACGATTGCCGACGAGCTGCGGGAAGTGCGCACGATCTGCCATTGCGGCCGGAAGGCGACCATGGTCGTGCGGTTGGATGCAGCAGGTGAGGTCGTGCGCGAGGGCGCGCAGATCGAGATCGGCGGCAGCGACAAATATGTCTCGCTCTGCCGCCGCCATTGGGAAGAAGCGATATCGGGCGAGTGAGGCTCGATGTCTTCTACGACGCGCGATGCAACTGCGGTCTCTTCGCGCCACTGTCGGGATCAAGCAAACAGCATGAGGAACTGGGAGGCGTGATGAAGCTGCTCTGTCTGACCTTGATGATCGTCCTGCTCGCTTCGGCTTCTCAGGTGCTTGCGGATGGAGATGCGGTCGCGGGCGCTGCCGTTTTCAGGAAATGCGCGGCCTGCCATACGGCGACCGCCCATGAGAACCGTGTCGGGCCATCGCTGATTGATATCATCGGCCGCCCGGTCGCGAGCCTGCCGGATTACAACTACTCGCCGGCGATGAAAGCCTTTGGGGCTGACGGCAAGGTCTGGGATGAGGTGTTGCTACGCAAATACCTGCCGGGGCCTCAGGCCCTGGTGAAGGGGATCAGGATGACTTTCCCCGGTTTGAAGAGCGACAGGGACCTCGACAATCTGATCGCCTATTTGCGGAATCCCGCCGCCGCGCAATAATGCGGTCGGGCATTTTCATGTCGTCCGTAAGCAGCTAGTCTCACCCTGATAGGCAGGGGAGAGATGCGTTCATGGCTGTACCTCATTCCTTCGACGGCACACTCGACAAGGCGCAGACGACGCTTGACGACGCTATTGGCAGTGCGACTGCCGCCGTGGCGACGCTTGCGGGGCATGCCAGAGGCGAGGGAGGCGCCGAGGTCGTCAATTTTCCGGTAGAAGAGGCGCTGGTCCGTGAGACTGTGGAAACGCTGGAGCGATGGAAATCGCTTGCTCTGTCCCTGGTGAAGGAGCTGGATCGGATGACTGCGAATGCAGATTTGCAGCATCGCCGGCTATTCGACGAAAATGCTGGCCTCCAAGATGCCAGTCTGCTTCGCAGGAAACTGGCGGGCGGCCCGATGAAGCCGGAAGCGATCATCGCCGATATTGAGGCAACGCTGAGCGCATCGGCGGCCCTCGATCGCCTGTTCAAACAGGCCAGACCTGCCTTGTCGCGATGCTTTCGTGACTGCGAAAGCCATTTGGACGGGGCGATCGAGCGACGGCGAAAACTGGACTTTGCGATCGAGGAAGTGCAGCGCGAAGCCGATGTGGTCATGACCCAGGTCACGGATCTGCGTCGCAGCCTGTCTTCGACGCGCAATTCCGATACGCATCTCGAGCTCGACGACGACTATCGGGACCTGCTGGCCGGGCAGGATGCGCTGCGCAAACGTGAGAGAGAGTTGCAATCCGATCGGACGATGCGTCAGCGTCTGATCGATATCTATGAGGGGTTGGCGGGCGTCCTGAATGGGCAGATCGCCGCTGTCGGGGCCATGGCGGGAAAACTCACCGTCGATATCGAGCAACGCATCGCCCTGCTGAAGGCATTGACGTCGGAAGTTGATGCGCTGCCACCCTCGACAAGCCGGTCCCCGGCCGTTGAGAGCCTGATCCAGGCCTTCGAGGCGAATGTGCTGGCCGGGCACGATCTTGCGGCACGCAAGGCGCATGTCGATTTCGTCTTCGCCAGGCGGTTGGAGCCACATTCATTGCCCGTCGCCGCCGAGCCGGGAGGGGCCTCTGAGGAGGCGCAACCGGAAGGATGATTGGCATCCCTTGCTGAAAAAGCGGTACAGACTGTTGTCGTTTTCCTCCAGAACACATATTTGCTGGAGCTGGGATAGCGCCAAAGCTCTAGAGCACGGAAATCGAAAGAGATTTTCGCAAGAGCGGATGCGCGGATTCTGTGTGGTGCGTCCTTCGCGTGTCGACAGGATGCGCGTTGAGGTTTAGGAGGCGTATCCATGCTCGACTCGATCAAGGCGCTCTGGAAGCGGATGACCTCTGCCATCGGGCGGTGGCTGGGCCTGGTCTTCGTCGGGATTGCGTGGCCTTTCCTGGCGGCGCATGGCTGGTACCGGCAGCGCAACTGGGTGATCAAGGTGCCGATCGCAGCCTTTGTGGCCCTGCTTGCGATCCTCTACGTCTATTTCGTCTGGCAGACGCAGGTTTGGAGCGGGTTCAATACGGCCTATCCCGACGTCTACAAGTTCTCCGAACGCAAATTCTCCGCCGGGCAAGAATTGCCGGCGCCGAGCGGGCAGCAGGCTGCGGCCAGCGCGCCCAAGGCCTGCCAGACCTCGGCTGTCGTCGACGTTGCAGCTGATCTCACCGATTTCAACGTCAACCAGAATGCCTGGATTTCGTCGATGCTGCTCTACAAGGCAGGCTTCTTCGGGCTCTCATGGGACGACACGCCGTTTCTCGATAACAAGGCTTCCTTCCAGCGTGGTGTGAATTCCATTGTTCGTCGCACCTCGGCGGAGCTTGTCGATACAATTGGCCGCGTGCGCGGGACATCAGGCATCAACAGCGACCTGCAGAAGGCACGCGGCAATCTGCAATTCGACGAATCGAGCTGGTATTTCGGGCTGCATCCGTTCGGGCCGAAGACGCCGACGCCGAGCTACTATCGCGCTGCAATTACCAATCTTCGCAGCTTCAATACTGACCTCAGCAGCTGCAAGACGATCTTCGACGGTCGCGCCGACAATTTGCTGCAGTTCGTCGATCATATCGCGGGCGACCTCGGCAGCACGGCCAATATCCTGGCCGACCGATCTCAGAACTATAGTTACGGATGGTTCGACACGCGGGCCGACGATCGCTTCTGGTTCGCCTACGGCCAGCTTTACGCCACCTATGGCATTCTGAGTGCTGCCGGTGCGGACTTTCAGCAGGTCATCGCCGAGCGCAATGTCGGCGTGCTCTGGAACGGCACTCTCGATATGCTGCGGGCGGCGTTACGGATCCAGCCGCTTATCATCTCCAATGGCAGCGAAGACAGCTCCTTCATGCCAAGCCATCTTGCCACGATGGGCTTCCATGTCCTGCGGGTACGGTCGAATCTCGTTGAAATCCGTACGGTTCTGGGTGGTCGCTGATTGTCGGGCCGATCGCGCGCATGTCTGCGCGCGCGTTGGTCCGTCAGGACGTGCGGTCATGCTTTTGGCTCTAAAGCGGTCGAAGTTCGGAGAGACTAGCTGATCAACTTGAGCCGAATGGCTTTCGCGACGAGTTGCGTGCGGTTAACGCAATCGAGCTTCTTGATCGCGTTCGTCATGTAGGCGTTGACGGTGTGGTCGGAGAGCGACAGGATCTGGCCAATCTCCACTGACGTCTTGCCTTGCGCCGTCCAGCGAACAACTTCGAGTTCGCGGGCAGAAAGCGTATGCGGTGCCGAGCCATCGTTGCGCTTCAGGCAGCTATAGGCATCGAGCGCCTGCAGCATGATCATGGAGAGCTCGTTGAGCTCGCTCTGGCTGAGGCTGCTGCGATTGCCCATGAACCAGAAAATCAGACGCTGCCCATCGGCGGAATTGATCGGAACAATGACGTTCGCCGGGCAATTGTAGTTGATCAGCAGCGTCTGCAGCTCACGCGACAACTCAACCTCTGGTTCATTGTCTTTTTCCAGCAGATGCCAGGCGTGCGGCATCACCGAATCGCGAACGCGGAGCAATGTCTGGCAACGCCGAACCAGTTGCTGACGATCGAATTCGCGCACGAACTGGGCCGGCACGGAGCCCTGGATCAGCAGCGGCGTCATCATCGAATCGTCCGGGAGCGGCGCGTTCAAAAAAGCCACGTGGCTAAAGCCAAAGGCTGTTGCCGAGCGTTCCAGCGCCTCTGCAAATGCCGTCTGTGTCCGAGCAGCGGCCAACTCGGCAGAAAGCAGCAATTGTCTCTCGGCAGCAATGATATAGGACATATGGTAAAGGCGCCCACAGCGTATTATCGTTATCAAATACCCGATCTATGGGTGAATGCTAGACGCAAAAATACCACAGGACCAGAAATAAATTCATTTTCATATATTTTAATATGCGAACGTGCGGAATTGTATGACTTTTTGCCAAAGAGACGCCTAAGAGCGAAATTTTTACCTTCGGTATCCGCAAATGCGGTGCCGATAGGCGTCATATATTCCCGCGATGGCGGTGGTGAAAAATCTCATATTTTCAGACCTTGCCCGATGCGGATTTGGCGGACCCGTCCAGTAATCTTCGACATGCTTCAGGGGCTCTATGCCTGCGCTCTTGCATGCTTATGGTTGAGTGGTCGTCTGATTATATGGTATGATAGACGGCTTGCTCGAACCGCCTGCTGCGAATGAAGTTTCACGCTGGAAAGCTTGAGGCTGTTGTTCGTGGAAAACCGCCTTCCGGGCTGAGAATGGGTCTGCCTTTTCTGAAATGATGTTGCGCTGCAAAGCCCTGCCTTGCGAAGGCCCAAAGCGGTTGCTATCGGTCATGCCAAAGCAATCGCTTTCTCAGGCGTGTATCTCATGAATTTTCGCTTCCTGCCGCAGCTTGCAATGCGGTGTTGTCAAATGGCGCTGTGGCTACTGACGGTCATTTCGCTTCTGGTGCTGTCGCCCGCGTCTGCCGGAGCGGCCGAGGTCACTGGTGGCCAGCCGATGCAATTCCGGCTCGTCCATGGCGATATGGGGCAATGCCGCGGCGACAGCAGCTGCCCAGACTGGATTTCGGCAGAAGGGCAGATCATGGCGGATTCGCCAAGGAAGCTGCAAAAGCTGCTGAAAAAGCTTGGCAATCGTAAGTTGCCGATCGTCGTGAGTTCACCCGGCGGCGATGTGAAGGCCGCGATGGAAATGGCTCATACCATCCGGAAGCAGAAGCTCTCGGTCGCGGTCGGCCGCACCCGCTCGCGGGCATGCCCTTATTCGGAACCGATCTGCCCGGCCGCGGTCGCTAAGGACGGCTCGATCAAGGGCGAGCCGTTTTCCGCAGGGGCGATCTGCTTTTCGGCCTGCCCGTTATTTTTCACGGGCGGCATCCAGCGGGTATTTAGCCCCTTTGCGCTTATGGGCGTTCATCAGATCACGACCACCTATAGCGAGGTGCGTGTCCAATACCGTACCGAATATGAAATGGTTGATGGCAAGCGGAAGATCATTTCGAAGAAGGAAATCGGACGCAAATTCGTCGGCAAGTACGATACGACCAAGCTCGATAAGGCGCAGAAAGCGAGGTTGGTGGGATTTCTCGGCAAGATGGGCGTCGACAACGCGCTTGTCGATCTGATGCTCGGGACTGACCCGAACGGCATCCACCTGATCTCGCAGATGGATGCTCTCAAATTGAAGCTGACGACGGAGCCAGTGGATGCACTCGCGCTTGTAACCCTGTATGATTGTCGTTCTCATCAACTGGTCGCCGATTGCGTGGAACAGACAAGATCCGATTCGCCGGTTGCCGTCAGTTCGAGCTCCCAGGAGGCTGGACGGGCTTCTGCGGGAGAAAAATGACTGTTGCTAGAATTGCGGATTCCACTTGTTTGCACGTTCCTGCCATGCTGTTCCGTCCCGATGCTGCTCTTCCGATATCCTAGAAACGCTTTTTCTCTGCCAATGGTCGTGATCGCTGCAATCTTTGCGATTGTGTCCCTTCATCCCGTTTGGGCGGCAACAGACAAACCGATGGAATTTGTACTGGTGCGCGGCGATATGGCCTGGTGCAGAAATGACGATCGTTGTCCCGAGTGGATTTCCGCCGAAGGTAAGATCGAAAACGACACTCCTGCAAAGCTGCGCAAATTTCTTGGCCCTCTTGGGGACGCCAGCTTGCCTGTCGTCGTGAATTCGCCGGGCGGCAATATCCGCGCAGCGCTGGAGATGGCATGGATTATGCGCAAGCATAAGCTCTCGATCGGCGTCGGGCAAACGCGGTGGCGTACCTGTCCCGTAGCCAATCCAACGTGCGCCGTATACACACCAGATGGTGCAAGGAAAGGTGAAGTCTATACAGGTGGCGCTTTCTGCAGCTCCGCATGCACCCTGTTTTTCGCCGGTGGCATCAATCGTGTTTGTGGCCAGTGGGCCTGGCTTGGCGTGCATCAGGCTAGATCATTCGACATGTCTGCTCACGTCGAGAAAGTGGGGCTTCCAGCAGACCTGAGGAAGATGGTTATCCAGACTATAGGCGAAATGGGCGTCGACAAAAGCCTCTTCGACATCTCGCTTGAGGCGAAACCAAACCAATTGCGCAATGTGTCGCAAACGGAGGCAAGATCGCTCAATCTGACGACGGAGCTAGCGACCGTTGAGGATCTCGTGGCGGCGCGCAATTGTCGGGACAATGAAGCGCTTGCGACTTGCGCCACAAGGGCCCGCATCCCACCCAGAAAATAACTGCTCTCAGCTATCCTTGCTTTTGGCTTTCGTCATGATCTTTTCGAGGAAGCCGAGAAGCAGCGCCGAGACGACGAAAGCCAGATGGATGATGGTGAACCACATCAGCTTGGCATTGTCATATTGCGTGGCATTGAGGAAGATCTGCAGCAGGTGGATCGACGAGATCGCGACGATCGAAGACGCGACCTTGATCTTGAGGCTGCCTGAATCGAGCTTGCCGAGGAAGGAAACCTGACCTTCGGCTTCGTCGAAGCGGCTGACAAAATTCTCGTAGCCGGAAATCATCACCATGACGATCAGGCTTGCTACCAGGGCGGCGTCGATCAGGCCGAGGATAGCCAGGATCATATCGGCTTCGTCATAGACGAGCGCGTTGATGGCGACCTTGTAGAACTTGTAAATGAACGAAACGGCGTAGACGGCAAGCGAGGCGGCCAGGCCGAGATAGAAGATCACCAGGAGCCAGCGACTGGAGAGGATGATGCGCTCGACCAGCAATTCCAGGGACTTCATATGTTTTCCTTTGTTCTCGCTTCGGAATCGGATCCCGAAAATAGGCATCCGGATGTCCCGGGACAAGCCGGTTCGTTTCCAAGGGGAGACGCGGCCGTTCCTATTCACACCGTAAACATATTGGTTTATCCCGACAGGCAAATGACCGTGTGTTGGGGGCAAGTTTAATGGCGACAGTGGCATCCGATATCGAAATCGCGCGTGCGGCAAAGAAACTGCCTATTATCGAAATTGGCGCCAAACTCGGCATTCCTGCAGGGGACCTTGCACCCTACGGCTACGACAAGGCGAAGATCGGCGCCGATTTCATTGCCGCCCAGGCCGGCAGGAAAGACGGCAAGCTTATTCTTGTCACGGCCATCAACCCGACGCCGGCAGGCGAGGGGAAGACGACGACGACGGTCGGTCTCGGAGATGGCCTCAACCGCATCGGCAAGAAGGCGATGGTCTGCGTACGCGAGGCGTCGCTCGGTCCGTGCTTCGGCGTCAAGGGCGGGGCGGCCGGCGGCGGCTATGCGCAGGTCGTGCCGATGGAAGACATCAATCTGCACTTCACCGGCGATTTCCACGCGATCACCTCGGCCCATAACCTGCTCGCCGCGTTGATCGACAACCATATTTATTGGGGCAACGAGCAGAATATCGATATCCGGCGTATCACCTGGCGCCGCGCGATGGATATGAATGATCGGGCTCTGCGCGATATCGTGTCCTCCCTTGGCGGCGTTTCCAACGGCTTCCCTCGCGAAGGCGGTTTCGACATCACCGTCGCTTCCGAGGTCATGGCGATCCTCTGCCTGGCATCCGATCTCAAGGATCTGGAAAAACGGCTCGGCGATATCATCATCGGTTATCGCCGCGATCGCACGCCGGTCCATGCACGCGACTTGAAGGCCGACGGCGCCATGGCCGTGCTCTTGAAGGATGCGATGCAACCAAACCTCGTGCAGACGCTGGAAAACAATCCTGCGCTGGTGCATGGCGGCCCCTTCGCCAATATCGCCCATGGCTGCAACTCGGTCATTGCCACACGCACGGCGCTGAAGCTTGCCGATTACGTGGTGACAGAAGCCGGCTTCGGCGCGGATCTCGGCGCGGAGAAATTCTTCGACATCAAATGCCGCAAGGCAGGGCTTTCGCCGGATGCGGCCGTCATCGTGGCGACCGTTCGCGCGCTGAAGATGAACGGCGGCGTCAAGAAGGACGATCTCGGCCAGGAGAATGTCGAGGCGCTGGTCAAGGGCTGCGCCAATCTCGGCCGGCATGTCGCCAATGTCCGCAAGTTCGGCGTGCCTGTCGTGGTGGCCATCAATCATTTCGTCTCGGATACGGACGCCGAAATCGAAGCGCTGCAGGACTATGTCGCCCGGCTCGGAGCAGAAGCCATCCTGTGCCGCCATTGGGCCGAAGGTTCGGCCGGGATCGTCGATCTCGCACATAAGGTCGTCGAACTTGCCGAATCCGGCATGGCGAAGTTTCATCCGCTCTATCCCGACAATCTTTCCCTGCTCGAGAAAATCGAGGCCGTCGCCTCGAGGATCTATCATGCCGGCGAAGTCACCGCCGACAAGGCCGTGCGCGACCAGTTGCGCTCCTGGGAGGACCAGGGATATGGCCATCTGCCGGTCTGCATGGCGAAAACCCAATACTCCTTCTCGACCGATCCGAACATTCGCGGCGCGCCGGAAGGCCATATAGTGTCGGTTCGCGAGGTGCGGTTGTCGGCTGGTGCCGGCTTCGTCGTCGCCATCACCGGCGAGATCATGACCATGCCCGGTCTTCCCAAATCACCGGCAGCGGAACGGATTTTCCTCAATGATCAAGGCTACATCGAAGGATTGTTTTAAGTTCTGATTCTGATTCAACGTCACTATCGGCCACCCGCCGTATTGACGCTGCGAAAATTGCCGGCAAGATCGACACGATGCATTGATATCGTCGCATGTGACGATGGAGGTCGGTCGTGACCGCAGGCAAGCGAGCCAGTCTGGACAAGATACGCGCTTTCCATGCGAGGATGATGGCGGCTGCCGCAAACTCCAGGGACGAACGGCTGGAGCGCGCCTTCAATGCCGTCAGGCGCGAAGCTTTCATGGGACCGGGGCCGTGGCAGATCGTGGTCAACCGGCACTATCTCGAAACGCCGAATGACGATCCTGCTTTTCTTTACCAGAATGTGCTCGTTGCGCTGGACAAAGCGAAGGGTATCAACAATGGCGAGCCGTTTCTTCATGCCGCCTTTCTGGGCGTGGTCGCCCCGATGCCCGGCGAGACGGTCATTCATGTCGGGACTGGTACTGGATACTATACCGCGCTTTTGTCGACGCTCGTCGCACCGGGCGGCCATGTCCACGCGATCGAAATCGATGAGGCTTTGGCGAACCGGACACGCGAAAATCTCGCCACCTTCGAGGATGTTTCGGTCCTCTGCGGCGATGCGACTATGCTCGAACTGCCGCCTGCCGACGTGATCTATGTCAATGCCGGCGTCGTGGCGCCGCCGCTCTCGTGGCTTCAGGCGCTGCTGCCCGGTGGCCGGATCATCATGCCGTGGCAGGCCAATGACAGGATAGGCCTTGCTGTTCTGATCAAGCGCGCGGATGAGAGATATGCTGTCAGAGCTCTGATGCCCGCTTTTTTCATCCCCTGCATCGGCGCGTCCGATCCGGCCCAATGCAGTATGGTCCCCAGCGTCGGCGCCGCCTGGACCATCCGTTCGGTCTGGCTGAGACGCGATCGGGAGCCGGATGAGACGGCAGTCGCGATCTACCGGGATGTCTGGTTCTCAAACTCTCATGTCTAGGGCATTTCCGCTTTTCTTTGAGCTGCGAAAACGCTCTATCTTGTTGTTTTCTTGCGCATTCCGGACGGAAAACCGCTGCGCACTTTTCCCGGAAATGCTCTAATGGCAGTATCGGAAGCCGCCATTCCTTTCGAGCACGTCCAGATGGAAATGGGTCTCGTGGGCAGCGTCGCTTTCAGGATCGAGGACGGTCGTGAAATAGAGGCAAGCTGAGGCGCTTGCCGCGCGTTGGAATGCGCCTGTCAGGGTCGGGTCTTCGCGTCTGGGCTCGATGCCGATGGTGTTGCCGTTCTCGAAGGTAAAGCTTGCGACATCGATAGCGTTGCCGCGAGCATGCTCCGAGATCTTTCCCGTGGATGCATTGTTGCGCAGGCGGCAGATGTAGGTTGATGCCTGGTTGATCGTGACGATCTTGCCATTCTCCAAGGCGGCGGTGGAGGGGATGACGCTTCCTTTCATCCATTGCGCCAGCGCCAGCGCGGTTTCGCAACGCATCTTACCCTCGGGTTTGAGTTCTATCTCAGGCAGCGGCGAGGTGAGGGCGATGGGCTTGTCGATGCCGCAGCCATCGCCGTCATCGATGCGGGGGATCTCTTTGAAGATCGCGCCGATGGCGGTCAGCTCCTTCAGACAGGCCTGGTGCTCCTCGTCCGATTCCGGGGCGATTGTCGGAGACGGGCGAGGCGGTCCCTGCATTTCTCCGGTCGCCGGTGTTGGAGCCGGGATGTCCGGCTTGTCGGCAGGAACTGCTGACTTATCCAAGGGAGCTGGCGGCTTCTCCATCGGGACCGGCGGCGTTTGGGCGGGTTGCTGCTCCCTAACCGGTTTCTGCTCCGGGATCGGACCGGTTTGCGGGAGGGCCGCGGCCATGAGCCAAACAAGCGCAGACGTGAGTGAAACAATTCTAAACAGCATCAAGTAAAACAGCCAATTCTAATGGTGGTGCCGATAGAACGCCCGAGGTGGCTGTTTCGTTGCAAATCAGCAACTCTTTGCGGCCTCGCGTAAACATGATAATTTTATTCATGATTATTGGCGGTGAATATATTGACAATAATAGTCATGTTTTTTATGCGGCAGAAAGAAGGCGGAATATTTCCGTCTCGTTAACACGACTAACCTAGCCAGCCCCTTGCCTGCCTTCGACGCAGCAACCAGCCAGCCCGGTGAAGCAGTTCGAAAGGAATGGTTATGGTTGTTCGGCGCTCACGCTCGGCTCATTTAGCATGCACCGCGTTTCTGACCCTTGGGTTTACGACGGCATCTTTTGCGCAGACGGCGGTCCAGAATGAAGAGGCGACTGGTGAAGCCGCCAGGGGCGATCGGGTCACGAGCCTGAAGCCGATCGTTGTCAGCGGCAAAAGCAAGGCGAGCAAGGATGTGCTTGCCGATTCCCCGACTGCGAGCGAGACGACCGCCAAGGAGATCGACGACAAGCAGATCACCCGCATCGAAGATCTCGGCCGAAGCACCGAGGTTGGCGTCGGCTTCAATCGCGCCAGCGGCGGCGTCAATATTCGCGGTCTTGGCGATGACCGCGTGCTGACCACGGTCGACGGCATCGAAATTCCTTATCTTCTTGATGCTTCGCGTGGTTCCTCCAACGGTGCCAATGGCGGTGTGAACAGCTTCGATTTCAACGCGCTTTCCAGCGTCGATGTCGTGCGTGGCGCCGATTCCAGCCGTGCCGGTTCGGGCGCGCTCGGTGGAGCCTTCGTTCTGCGGACCCTGGAGCCGGAAGATCTGATCGCACCCGGCTCCACCTGGGGCGGCGTCTTCAAGTTCGGCTACAATGGCGACGATCGCAGCATCGGCGGTGCCGCGGCTGTTGCCAAGCGCATCGACAATACCGCCGTTCTCTTCCAGGGCGGCTACACGCGTGGTCATGAGCTTGAGAACAATGGCGATGTCGGCGGCTATTCGACCAAGCGTACCGAGGCGAATCCGGCCGACTACAATCAGAGAAGCGGCCTGTTCAAGATCCGCCAATATACCGACATCGGCACCTTCGGCATCACGGCGGAGCACTACAACAAGGATAAGACCACCGATCTGACGACGCTGCAAAGCCCGACCGGGAACTTCCGGCCCGGCAACTACAATGCGACTGATAATGTCGAGCGCAATCGTGTTTCGCTCGATTACAAGTATGAGGCCGAGAGCGCCGATTCGCTGCTTGATACCGCCAATGCCGTTTTCTATTGGCAGAACCTCCTGCGTGAAGGCGGCGTCGACGGCTATCGCTACACTTCCGTCATCGGCGACTATTGGCGCAGCAACGAGATGCGGGATCGTAGCATCGGTTTCAGCGGCAACGCCTCCAAGGCGTTCGATACCGGCAGCCTGCATCACAAGGTCACCTTCGGTCTTGATACCGCATTCAACAAGATCCATCAGTATTCGGCGGGCAAGGACGCTTGCGCCAATCCGCGTTGGGCTTTCTCCTGCTCGTTCCTGCACACCAACCAGTCCGACATGCCCGATGTTGATGGCAGGCGCGTTCGTGCCTTCATCGACGACAAGATCGAGTTCGGCTCCAGCGGCTTCTCGCTGATGCCGGGTCTGGGCTTCGAATGGTATGATTACTCACCGAAGAATACGGCCGCTTATCGCGACAGCGCCAACTATCGCGGTCTGCCCGCCGGTCAGTCGGACAGCCGTATCTCGCCGAAGTTGCGCGCCTCGTACCAGCCGCAGGACAATGTCGAGATCTACGCGCAATGGGCCATGGCCTTCCGCGCGCCGAGCGCCAGCGAGCTTTACGTGAATTACGGCGTGCCGGGCGGCTACGTAAACTACGGCAATCCCAACCTGAAGCCCGAAACCAGCAACGGTATCGAAATCGGCACCAACCTCGGTGACGACGACTTCGGCGGCCATGTCGGTGCTTTCTACAACAAATACAAGAACTTCATTGACACATCCAATCGCCGCGACCCGACGGGCACCTATCCGCTCGGCATTACCGAATATTTCAACCGTGCCAATGTCCGCATGTATGGCGTCGAAGTGAACGCGCATAAGAAGTTCGACAATGGCTTCCATATCAATGGCGCGCTTGCCTATGTGAACGGCAAGGACTCCGACACCGATCAGTGGATCAACTCCGTTGCTCCCGCCAAAGCGGCCTTCACGGTCGGCTATGCTACCGAAGTCTGGGGAACCGACCTGACCTTCGTTGCGGCGACCAGCGAGCCGAAGAAGACGGGCGACACCCTGCGCACACCCGGCTACGGCATCTTCGACCTGACGGGTTGGTGGGAGCCGGAACAGGTGAAGGGGCTCAGCATCCGCGGCGGCGTCTACAACCTCTTCAATAAGACCTATTACGATGCGCTCAATTCACCGTCCTACAGCGGTGCACAGACGCAGCCTGCATCCTACTATTCCGAGCCCGGCCGGACCTTCAAGCTGACGCTGACGCAAAGGTTCTAAGCCGTCTCATCGACGCAGCAAACTCGGGCGATGCTTCGGCGTCGCCTCTTTTTTGCCCCTCTGGGGATGCATCGGGACGTCAGCGCAATTGTAAATCGTATCGTTCGATGCTATCTGAAGCGCGCAGTCTTTAAACCTATTGAGAGAAAAGAGAGGAGGACCGTATGACAAAGATAGTCTGGCATATTCGCCAGTTCGGTCCGACTTGTGCCCTGCAGATGCGTTTGCAGGGCTGATCAGAGGCTGTAACTCACTCATTTCTTCTGGTCTGCCCCTTTGGGAGACGTAGGCTTGCGCGTTCTCGTGCGGCCGCGTCATGACATGTTTTCGAGCATTGGCCTGTAATGGCCAACCACATCTGCAGCACGGCGAAAGGAGCCGGCGGCGATGCTTTGGGAATGCTCGTGCAAGACCGGATAAGACCATGACTCTGATCAATCTCCGCAATTTTGGCGCCACTCTCGGCGCGCCGTTGTTTGCCAACCTCAATCTCACCGTCGATGCAGGCGATCGTCTCGGTATCGTTGCAGCGAACGGACGCGGGAAAACCACGCTGCTCAACTGCATAGCGGGCAAGCTGGAGCCGACGACGGGCGATATCACGCGGGCACGCGGCCTCCGTGTTGGTTATGTCGAGCAGTATGTGCCTGCCAATCTTCTCGATGTTTCCTTCTATGATGCCGTTCTGCGCGTGCTGCCGAAGGAGCAGATCGCGAGCGAAAGCTGGCGCGTCGATGTCACACTCGATTCATTGGCGGTGCCCGCAGAGATGCGGGAGAGGACGCTGGCCCAGTTGAGCGGCGGCTGGCAAAGGCTCGCCATGCTTGCCCGCGTCTGGGTGACCGAGCCCGACGTGTTGATGCTCGACGAACCGACCAACCATCTCGATCTCGCCAAGATCGCACTACTGGAGGACTGGCTGAACGCGTTGCCGCGCGATGTGTCGGTGATGATCGCCAGCCACGACCGCGCGTTTCTCGATGCCGTCAGCAACCGTACGCTCTTCCTGCGTCAGGAGCAGTCGCAGGTCTATGCGTTGCCCTATAGCCGGGCGCGGGCGGCGCTGGACGAGGCGGATGCCTCGGAAGAGCGGCGCTATCAGAAGGATATGAAGACGGCACAACAGCTGCGCAAACAGGCGGCGAAGCTCTACAATCTTGGCGTCAATTCCGGTAGCGACCTGCTGACGGTGAAGACGAAGCAGTTGAAGGCGCGCGCCGAACGCCTCGAGGATGCGGCGCGGCCGGGCTATCAGGAGCGTTCGGCGGGTGCCATCAAGCTTGCCAATCGCGGCACGCAGGCGAAGATATTGGTAACGCTCGAGGATGCTTCCGTCGAAACGCCCGATGGGACGCTGTTGTTCAAGACGGGCAGACGCTGGATTTGCCAGGGGGATCGCATCGTCCTGCTGGGAGCCAACGGTGCCGGCAAGACGCGCCTTGTCGAGATGATCCGCTCTGCCATCGCGGATCAATTCGCCGTTGAGGCCATCAAGGCAACGCCCTCGCTGGTGCTTGGCTACAGCGACCAGTCGCTATCCAATCTCGGCCAGGACGACACGCCGCTCGGCGTGGTTACGCGGCTGTTCGAGCTTGGCGAGCAACGGGCGCGCACCTTGCTTGCCGGTGCCGGCATGAACATCGAGATGCAGGGTCGCCCGGTCGGCAGGCTTTCCGGTGGACAGAAGGCGCGCTTGGCGATGCTGGTGCTGAGGCTCACCAATCCGAACTTCTACCTGTTGGACGAACCCACCAACCATCTGGACATCGATGGTCAGGAGGCGCTGGAGGGCGAGTTGATGGAAAGCGAGGCGAGCTGCCTGCTCGTTTCGCACGATCGCAGTTTCGTGCGCTCGGTCGGCAATCGCTTCTGGCTGATCGACCGGAAGCGGCTGGTCGAAGTCGATAGTCCGGAGGAGTTTTTCGAAGCGGCCAGGACGCAGGGCTAGGAATAGGGGATCGGCAGGGACGAAAAATCGTTTCTGCCCATTGCCGAGATTGCGGCTTGCGTATCGCGGCATCTCACGCTAACAATTCCGCCATGAACATGTCCTTGAACAACATTGCAGTTTGGTGGTGGGCACGCTGAGGCGGCCTCGACCAATCGTGTTCAAAGACGACGAGTGAGCCGCCCGAGATTTCGAGGCGGCTTTTTTGTTATATTGGCCGCCTGTCATCCGGGCCCGACAACGGAGTGAGGAACAATGGTAACGATCCTTCGGGATGATGGTGCGGAAATCTACGAGACGAAAGGCGGCATTACCGTCACCCGGCAGCGCCGGCCGACGCCTTATGCGGACGCCGTATCGTCCTACATCGACAAGCTCGATGAGCGCCGCGGCGCCGTCTTCTCCTCCAACTACGAATATCCCGGCCGCTATACGCGCTGGGATACAGCCGTCGTCGATCCGCCGCTCGGCCTGTCCTGCAATGGACGCAATGTCTGGATCGAAGCCTATAACGAGCGCGGCGAGATTATCCTCGGCTTCATCGCGGAGAAGCTGAAGACGGTTTCAGAGGTGGTTCTCGGTGCTTCGTCGCCGCGCCGGCTGGATCTGACGGTAAAGACGCCGGATCGTGTCTTCACCGAGGAAGAGCGCTCGAAGATGCCGACGGTCTTCACCGTCCTGCGCGCAGTGACGGAGCTATTCTATTCACAGGCCGACGCCAGCATCGGCTTCTACGGCGCCTTCGGCTACGATCTGGCATTCCAGTTCGACGCGATCAACCTCAAGCTCGAACGCCCCGGCGACCAGCGCGACATGGTGCTCTACCTGCCAGATGAAATTCTGGTGGTCGACAACTATTCCGCCAAGGCCTGGATCGACCGTTATGACTTTGCCAAGGACGGTCAATCGACCGAAGGCAAGTCTGGCGAGATTGCGCCTGAGCCCTTCCATCACACCGACACCATCCCGCCGAAGAGCGACCATCGCCCGGGCGAATATGCCGAGCTGGTGGTCAAGGCGAAGGAGAGCTTCCGAAAGGGCGATCTTTTCGAAGTCGTGCCTGGCCAGAAGTTCATGGAACGCTGCGACAGCAAACCATCAGACATTTCCAAGCGCCTGAAGGCGATCAACCCGTCGCCCTATTCCTTCTTCATCAATCTCGGCAATCAGGAATATCTGATCGGTGCATCGCCCGAGATGTTCGTGCGCGTCTCCGGTCGCCGCATCGAGACCTGCCCGATCTCGGGCACGATCAAGCGCGGCGACGACCCGATCGCCGATAGCGAGCAGATCCTGAAGCTCCTGAACTCCAAGAAGGACGAATCCGAGCTCACCATGTGCTCCGACGTCGATCGTAACGACAAGAGCCGGGTCTGCGAGCCGGGTTCGGTCAAGGTCATCGGCCGCCGTCAGATCGAGATGTATTCGCGCCTGATCCATACGGTCGACCATATCGAAGGCCGTCTGCGCGACGACATGGACGCCTTCGATGGTTTCCTCAGCCATGCCTGGGCCGTCACTGTCACAGGCGCACCGAAGCTCTGGGCCATGCGCTTCATCGAGAGCCATGAGAAGAGCCCGCGCGCATGGTATGGTGGCGCGATCGGCATGGTCGGCTTCAACGGCGACATGAACACCGGTCTGACGCTGCGCACCGTCCGCATCAAGGACGGCATTGCAGAGGTACGGGCGGGCGCGACGCTGCTGAACGACTCGATCCCCGAGGAAGAAGAAGCCGAAACCGAACTGAAGGCCTCCGCCATGCTTTCCGCCATTCGTGATGCCAAGACCGGCAATTCCGGCAAACAGCAACGTGACGTCGCTTCCGTCGGCAAGGGCGTGAAGATCCTGCTCGTCGACCATGAAGACAGCTTCGTCCATACGCTTGCCAACTACTTCCGCCAGACGGGCGCAACGGTTTCGACCGTGCGTACGCCGGTGCCGGAAGAAGTTTTCGACCGGCTCGATCCGGATCTGCTCGTGCTGTCGCCAGGCCCCGGCAATCCGAAGGATTTCGATTGCAAGGCGACGATCAAGAAGGCGAGGGCGCGCAACCTGCCGATTTTCGGCGTCTGCCTGGGCTTGCAGGCGATCGCCGAGGCCTATGGCGGCGAGCTGCGCCATCTGGCGATCCCGATGCATGGCAAGCCCTCGCGCATCCGCGTGCTGGAGCCAGGTCTTGTCTTCTCCGGACTCGGCCGCGAAGTGACGGTTGGCCGCTATCATTCGATCTTTGCCGATCCCTCGAGCCTACCGCCGGAGTTCACCATCACTGCCGAAAGCGAGGATGGTACGATCATGGGTATCGAGCATGTGAAGGAGCCGATCGCGGCCGTACAGTTCCACCCGGAATCAATCATGACGCTCGGCGGCGACGCCGGTATGCGGATGATCGAGAATGTTGTCGCCCATCTGGCGCGGCGGGCGAAAACGAAAGCGGCCTGAGCCGAGAGCTCATAGCCATGAAAGTTGATACCCCCATGCACTCGGAAAAAGTGCAATGGGGGTATTTTTCTGCCTTGAAACAGCCAATAAACCGCTAAAGAGATTGATTGTTGGCGGGGGCTTTCGGTCAGTGATTTCAAGGATATTCAGGGGCGTTTTTTTCGCCGTATTTGCCCTCGCGCTTCTCGTCGGCCTCGGCATTGTCGTGCCTCGGCCGCTCTGGCATGCCGCACCGGTTGGAAAAGCCGAGCGCTCGCAACAAATCCTCATGCTCAGCAACCCTATCCATACGGATATTGCCATTCCCGTCGATGGCGATCTTCTCGCCCGTTTCGCCTTCCTGCGAACGTCCGGGCTCGATCTCGACAATCCGAACCTGCGTTATATCGTCTTCGGCTGGGGCGGCCGGAGTTTCTACATCGAGACGCGAACATGGGCCGATCTGAAGGCTGGTCCCGTGTTGAAGAGCTTTGCTCTGGATCGTTCGGTCATGCATGTGGAGCTGGCGGGCGCTATCCCCCCGAGTGCGCCAGGTGTGGCGACGATCAGCCTCGATGCCGAGGGGCTGGAGCGGCTCAAGCAGTTCGTTCTTGGCAGCTTCGAGCAAACGAACGGCCAGCCGAGTGCGTTGATCGGCAGCAATTATGGTGAGAACGATGCGTTCTTCGAGGCACGGGGATATTTCAACGCGTTCATGGGATGCAATACCTGGACTGCGGCCGCGCTGAGGCAAGCAGGATTGACCTCCGGTCTCTGGACGTCGTTGCCTTTCCTGCTGCACTGGTCGCTTGAGCTGCATAACGAGGATGAGCGTTTCGCTGCAAGCCACGCTTTGCCTTAGCTTTGTTTGACTTATGGCTGGCCGTAAATTACGCTTTGAGCGTTCCTGTGGGGCACATCGGCATTGGGCCGAAAGGGCTAGGCCCGCCCGCTGATATCACTCAGCAGGAGTCCGTCCATGCCCACTCTTGATACCTATCGCAAGCAAGCCAAGCTGCTGATGCGCTGGCACCGTGATCGTGACTATTCCATCGGCGGAAGAGTTCGCGTGCTCGACCGTTTCGGCGCAATGACGGATCGTGAGATCCTGGCGATGAAGTTCCCTTTGGCGCTGGCGCAAGAGATCGTTGCCGTCGAAGCAGGCCACAGAAATTGGGCCGAGTTGAAGGCCGTTGCCGCGGATGCGCCGAAGACGCCGGCCGCTTCACCCGAACCGCCGGTTTTCAAGAGCGTCATACCGATCCTTTTCGTGCGGGATGTGACGGCCAGCGCGGCCTTCTTCAGGGACAAGCTGGGCTTTGCAGCGGAATTTCTGCATGGGTCACCGCCGTTCTATGGTGCGGTGTCGCGCGACGGTATTTGGATCCACTTGCGGCTCGTCTATGAGCCCTATTTTGCTGCCGCGGCGGCAAAGGAGGGGTCGCTCATTCTCGCCTCTATCGAAGTTTCGAATGTTCAGGGATTGTTCGAGGAGTTCAAGGCGCGGGGTGTCGAGTTCGCGCAACCGCTCGCCAAGCAAGCATGGGGCGGCACCGATTTTCATGTGCGCGACCCGGATGGCAATGTGATCTCGTTTGTTACGTTTAGATCGTAACGCTTTGATCTGTCGAGGGTTGCCGCAGAGTGCGGCTCTCACATATCATCGCAATCCTGCCAGCCTTCCTCGAAGACAAGCTTGTCGAGGGGCAGGCGGTCGCGCCATCCCTTCACGGCGAGTTCCGGCATGTCGTAGAGTTCGTCGACATAGCCGATGCAGAGCCAGGCGACGATCTTCACATGCTCGGGTATGCCGAGGATCGATTTGATGGCGTCCTCATGGAAGATGCTGACCCAACCGACACCGACGCCCTCGGCGCGGGCCGCGAGCCAGAGATTTTGGACGGCGCAGACGGTCGAGTAGACATCGGTATCAGGGTTGTGCGTGCGGCCGAGCACGACCGGGCCGCCGCGCTTGGTGTCACAGGTAATGCAGATGCTGAGCGGCGCCTTGCGGATGCCTTCCAGCTTCAGCCGCTGATATTGCGCGCGACGGTCGCCTTCGAACATCGCGCAAGCTTCCTCATTGGCCTGATGAAACGCCTGCCAAACGCGTTCGCGCGTCTGCGATTGGCGGACGAGGATGAAATTCCATGGTTGCATGAACCCTACCGATGGAGCGGAATGGGCTGCCTCCAGCAAGCGTCTGACGAGGTCGTCGGGCAGGGGATCGGGCCGGAACTGGTCGCGCACATCGCGGCGCGTCTCTATGGCGCGATAGACGGCGTTGCGTTCTTCTTCGGCAAAGGCGCCGGCTGCGACCAGATGATCTGCTGTTTGGGCAGGCGCCTTGGCTGGTGAAGATGGAGAGGTGCCGGCGAGATTCTCAAAGACGGGCATGTTCAACCATTGTTTCTTGGATTGTTATGGTACGGTGGTCGTTGCTGTCCGTTCTCGCACATCGGGCTGAGGCGCAGCTGAGTGTCGGATTGCAAACGGCATTTGGACTGCGGCTTTTGTTGGGCCGGCACGTAGAGGCGGCCCAAAATGCGTCGCGATCTCTCAGATACGCTTTCCACGCCTTAGGTTTTCGATTTCGTGCATGTCGTTGTCGCAAAACCGCTGCGCACCTTCACGCGACATGCTTTAGTCGCCTTGAAGGTGCCACAAGGGCGATCCATGTGGGGGCCGAATAAATATTCATGTGGAGCCGGAGGGCAGGGAAGCCCGTGGAATCCGCCTCGAATGATCAAGGAGACCTGAGATGCCAACAACCGATGTGTCCGGCCTGTCGATGCTCGGCAACCAGACGGAAACGGCTGCCAACCCCGAATCCGCCGTTCTGGAAAAGGTGCCATCCGGCCATGCCGGCACGGACTATGTCGTGCGCTTCACCGCGCCGGAATTCACCTCGCTGTGTCCGATGACGGGACAGCCGGATTTCGCCCATATCGTCATCGACTATGTGCCGAACGAATGGCTGGTGGAATCGAAGTCGCTGAAGCTCTTCCTGCACTCTTTCCGCAATCACGGCGCATTTCACGAGGATTGCTCGATTTACATTGCCAAGCGGCTGGTGGAGCTGCTGGAGCCGAAATGGCTGCGGATCGGTGCCTACTGGTATCCGCGCGGCGGTATTCCGATCGACGTCT
This sequence comes from Martinezella lusitana, assembly GCF_014207095.1. GTDB lineage: Bacteria > Pseudomonadota > Alphaproteobacteria > Rhizobiales > Rhizobiaceae > Rhizobium > Rhizobium lusitanum_B. The sequence goes on from NZ_JACHBG010000002.1 coordinate 617,812, forward strand.
TCTGGCAGACCGGCACGCCGCCGGAAGGTGTCTGGTTGCCGGATCAGGGCGTTCAACCCTATCGCGGCCGAGGTTGAATGAAAAAGCCGCCATCCGGGGATGGCGGCTTTTTTAGGCTGGCACCGGCTTCGGCTCAGGCAAATGAGCTGTCGTCGTCGCTGTTGTCGAAGGAATCGTCATCGGCGTCGTCCAGAGCGTCCTGAGCAGCATCCTGGGCGTAATCGGCCGCGCTCTGATCATTCTGATCGCTATTGCCGTCATTACCGAAATAGTTGTTGTTGATGACGGTTTCCTGCACCGGCTGTTCTGCCGCGTTTGCTGCCGTGGCTCCGAAGAGGCCGCTGCCGGCGTTGCCGCCGAAGAGACCGCTGCCTGTGCCGCCGGTATGCGGGCTGAAGAGGCTGGAGAGCGATTCCGCCAGCATCACGCCGCCGGCGACACCGGCTGCCGTGCCAAGTGCACCGCGCAGGAAACTGCCGCCCGCTGAAGGTGCGGCTGCCTGTTGGGTCCAGGGACCGGATGGCTGCGGTTGTGGCTGGCCGCCCCAGGGGCCGGGCTGCTGTTGCTGTGGCGCATTGCGGGCATAATCGTCATAGAGGCGGCCCTGCTGTTGCGGGCTGGCGGCCTGCGGCGCGGGTGCACGCTGCTGTTGCTGGCCGCCGCCGAAGAGCGAGCCGATGCCACCAAGGAAACCACCGCTCTGGCCCTGTGGTTGACTGGCGGCAGCGCCCTGCTGCTCGAATTCATGCACGCGCGCCTCAAGCTGCTGGATGCGATCGGCAGCAGCCTTCATGCCCTGTTCCTGCATGATGACAGCCTGTGCCAGCAAATAAGGTGCATAGGGCTGGTCGCGGACCGACTGGTTGATGAAAGCTTCCGCATCGGCATCGCGCTGGGCACTTCCGGCCGAGCGAACGCGATCGAAGAGAGAGGCGAGCAATTGACGTTCTTCAGGCGACATGATGGCCTCCTTGGCGATCTGTTGCTGTAAATTTCGGGGCGCGATTCTTCTCGCGCTGACCTGACGTAGGATCCAATCTCGGCTTTTCAAAGCCGTTCAAGTTACATTTCGGTAATTCGTAATCGTAACACCATGTTGTCAGTCGCTATTCCCGCCTTGTCTTTTTCCAGCATTGTTTTACGCATTGAGTCGCACTATGTGCGGTGAACGACGCATCATGCTGGAGAGTTGAATGAACGACGAAGACGAACAGGAAGACAAGAAGACCGAGCAGCCTTTGGGCAAGGACGCGGAGGCGAATCTTTTCAAGTCGCGTTCGATCTTCATCTATGGCGGTATCACACAGGAACTGGCGCAGAAGGTCTGCTCGCAGCTCGTGGCGCTTTCCGCCGCCAGCGATGACGATATCCGCATCTATGTGAATTCGCCCGGCGGCCACGTCGAATCCGGCGATTCCATTCACGACATGATCAAGTTCATCAAGCCGAAGGTTTGGGTGATCGGCACGGGGTGGGTTGCTTCCGCCGGTGCGCTGATCTACGTCGCCGCTCCGAAGGAGCGCCGCCTTTGCCTGCCGAATACGCGCTTCCTGTTGCACCAACCGTCCGGTGGCACGCGCGGCATGGCCTCCGATATCGAGATCCAGGCACGCGAAATCATCAAGATGAACGAGCGCCTGAACAAGATCTTCTCGGAAGCCACCGGTCAGCCAGTCGAGCGCATCGCCAAGGACACGGATCGTGACTACTGGCTCTCTGCCGAGGAAGCCAAGGCTTACGGTCTGGTCTCGCGCATCGTGACCTCGCAGGCAGACATCTGATCTAGCGGATTTTGCTTACACATAGCGCCCTCGTTTTGCCGGAAGGCAGGCGGGGGCGCTTTTCCATTTGGCGCGGACGGAAACGGTCATTGGGGTGAAACATAGTGCCGGCGGCGGAACGATCCGCCGCCAGCCTTCGCCACTCGAGAGGGTGCAACGTTTCCAGAGGTGGCGAACTTTTAAAGCCGCTATTGCGCCTAAAGAATGCAAAAGGCGGTTGCCGGTTCGATCCTGCTCGCTGGCGTCAGCCCCGAACGGGACCGCAGCGTCATCGCAGCGCCGATCTCACGTATCCACGGAGCGGTATGAAGCATGGGTCTCCGTTCCTGCTTCACCTTGATCTCGATTGCGGGTGACAACGCCGGCGCAAAAAGGTGCGGCGCAGAACAAGAGGGCGAGCATCCAGAAAGCACCGGGCAGGCCGACATGATCCGCGACGAAGCCGACACTGGCGGGTCCGATCAGCACGCCGGCATAACCGGTCATGGTGATCGCGGCGATGGCCAGTCCCGCCGGCATCACCGTCTGTGTTCCTCCCTTGCGGAAGAGTACCGGCACGATGTTGGAGGCGCCGAAGCCGATCAAGAGGAAGCCGCTCATGGCAAGGATCGCGATAGGGCTGAGCAACAGCACGACAAAGCCGATCACGGCGACAAGCCCGCCCCATAGCATCATTGCCTTGTCACCGAGCTTTGCCGTGATCCTGTCTCCGCCGAGACGTCCTATGGTCATGGCGATTGCGAACAGCATGTAGCCGAGGCCGCCGTGGCTCGTATTGACCAGGCCCTGGGTGGTGAGGAGCAGCGCACTCCAATCGAGAATGGCGCCTTCGACAAGGAAGGTGATGGCGGCGAGGATGGCAAGCAGCATGACGAAGCTGCGAGGAATGGCAAAGAGCGGTGCATCCTCGGACGGAACCGTCTTCAGCAGTCTGGGCCAAGCGACGACAATGGCGATTATCATCAGAGCAGCACATAGCACTGTTGCGACGAAGGGGCCGGCGCCGACGGATAGCAGCAGCGTGACCAGCAAGGAGCCGATAAAGCCGCCAATGCTGAAAAGCGCGTGAAAGCCGGACATTAGCGGTTGGTCCGAACTCTTCTCGACTTCGACGGCGTGAATATTCATGGCGACGTCGAGCGATCCGAGAAAGGCACCGAAGGCGGCCAGGGCAATGCCGAGCGTAAACGGCGTGCTGGCTATGGTCAGGAGCGGCAGAGTGAGCGCCAACCCTAGTCCGCCGGCAATGATGATCGGCTTGCTGCCATAGCGGGCGCTTAACATGCCGGTGGCAAGCATCGCCGCGACCGAACCGAGACCCAGGCAAAGCAACAGCATGCCGAGCACGCCGTCGTCGACACCGAGCCGGGCTTTGGCGAAGGGCACGAGAGGAGCCCAGCAGGCGAGACTGAAGCCTCCCACCAGGAAGGCCAGTCTTGTTGCCAGCCGGGTTTCCGGCCGGTTCGTTGATTGCGTGGTCATTGCTTGTCCTTCGAAATCAGGAGGATGACGTCACGTCTCGCGGCTTCACGAGCGAGAAACCGGCGCCGATCGCCGCCCTCTCGTCATCGTCAGGCAGGTCGTCCTCGACAATAAGCCAATCAATGTTGGCAGCGCCGCCGATGCGGTGCGGCGCGCGTTCGTGGAATTTTTCAGATGTGATCAGCCCAATCCGCGACGCGCTTCTCTCCAGCAGCATCCGCTTGAAGATTGCGTCCGCATGTTCGTACACGCTGATGCCGGTTCTTGCCGAAATGGCGCAGACGCCGAGGAAGCAGCGGTCGATGTTCAAAGCGGCGATTGCGGCAACGGCTGAGGCGTCGACGCATCCGCCCACGACAGGATTGACCGCACCACCGATAACAACGAGGGGGATATCGCCGCGCTTCATGATGGCGCTGGCGATCTCGACGGAATTGGTGGCAACTGTCACGTCGAGGCTCTTCGGCAGCAGCTCCACCATTTCAAGGTTGGTGCTGCTGCTATCGAGGAATACGAACTCCCCGCGCTCGATCATCGTCACAGCCGCCTGTGCCAATATCCTCTTTCGAGCGGATGCCTTGCCGATCCGGGCTGAGATGGGTTGCGAAGGCGTGAAAAGCGGAAGTGCGCCGCCATAGACACGCCGGCATTTGCCCTCTGCCGCAAGCGCTCGCAGATCCCTGCGCACGGCGTCTTCGGAGACGTCGAACTCGGCTGCGAGCGAGGTAGCCACCACCTGCCGTCCCTCGGCAAGGCGGGCCTCTATGATGTCGCGTCGGGACAGTGGAAGTGAAGTGCTCATGAATTTGCAATATCGTGCATGAACAAGAGAGTCAATATGCACGTTTATGCACGATTTGCGCCGATCTTGAAACATGCGGCGATCGATTTGACGATTGGCACTGCCATTTTGTCGCGAAACTGCACTTGCACGCCCGACGCGCGTAATGCTCCATGCGATTTCAATCATCTTTCGTCCGAGTCTCCGCTGTCATGCTCAAAGATCTCTCCGTTCAAAGCCTGTTCATGGGCTGCCTCACGGCTTTCGTCGGTTTCGCCAGCTCCTTTGCCGTCGTTTTTCACGGCCTTCAGGTGGTGGGCGCTTCCGACGCTCAGGCTGCCTCTGGCCTTATGGCATTGTCGGTCGCGATGGGTCTTTGCGCGATCGTGCTCAGTACAGTCACCAGACTGCCGATCAGCATCGCCTGGTCCACGCCTGGCGCTGCTTTGCTCGCAAGCGGCGGGGCGATCGAGGGTGGATTTTCGGCGGCGGTCGGGGCCTTCCTCATCTGTGGAATATTGATTGTCATTGCCGGGCTCTTTCGCCCGTTTGGCCGTGCGGTGGCCTCGATCCCGGCGCCACTTGCCAACGCCATGCTTGCCGGCGTGTTGATCGGCCTGTGCTTTGCGCCAGTGAGGGCGATTGCTTTCAATCCTGCCTTCGGCCTGCCGATCATCCTGGCCTGGATCGTCGTCGGCTCGTTCAAGAGGCTTTGGGCGGTGCCGGCGGCCCTTGCCGCCTTTGCGCTGGTGCTGGCCTTCGGCGTAAAGATACCGGACGGCGCACTTGGTTCGATCGAGCACTCGTTGTTGCCGACAGTGGAGTTCGTAAAGCCGGTGTTTACGCTGGCCGGCATTGTTTCCATTGCACTGCCGCTGTTCATCGTGACGATGGCGTCGCAGAACATACCGGGCATCGTCGTGCTCAAGGTGCATCACTACGATCCGAATCCTGGTCCGCTGTTTGCCGTAACAGGCGTCTTCTCGCTTCTCGCCGTTCCCTTCGGCGGCCACGCCGTCAATCTCGCTGCCATCACCGCCGCGATGTGTGCTGGGCAGGATGCTCATGCTGATCCGAAGCGGCGCTACTGGGCGGCGATCATTGCTGGTGTAGGCTATGTCATCCTCGGATTGCTCGCGAGCGCGGTGACGGCTTTTGTTGCGCTTGCGCCACCGATTCTGATCGAGGCCGTTGCCGGCCTGGCACTCGTTGGTGCGTTGTCGAATTCTGCGCTCAATGCCTTCCAGCAGCCGGATTCGCGGGAGGCTGCGGCCATTACTTTTCTTGTAACGGCATCGGGCGTTTCCTTCGGCGGAATCTCCGGCGCCTTCTGGGGCCTGGTTGCGGGCGGCCTGATGATGGCGCTGTCGCGCGGCGTGCAGATGCTGAAGAAGTGAGCAGGGGGTTGCGTCTTTCTCATCCGGCGGCTATAAGCGCGGCCATGAAGTTGACTGGCGCAAAGATTTCCGAGCAGATTGCACGTGGGCGAGTAGCCTTGCGGGACAATACGCGCGCCCTTACTTCGCTTCTCCTCCTCGGCCTTACGCGCGGTTGCCGGGTCCTTTGAGGAGCGCCCGGCGGCCGAAAAGCCCGCTGGCCATCGCTCCTCGCGACTTACCCTAAAATCGACAGCATACCCGCAAAGGGTCCGTATTTATCATCGCCAAGCCGCATCCGATCGGTTAAGACGCGGGATAAAATGACGGGAAAGGAAGAGACGAGACCATGGACGCGAACAGCCATTCCCCCAAAGGCATGCCCGAAGCGACGGTGAAATACCGCGCCTATCCCCAGATCAACATTCCCGACCGGACATGGCCGTCCAAGGTGATCACCAAGGCGCCGATCTGGTGCTCGGTCGACCTGCGTGACGGCAATCAGGCGCTGGTCGATCCGATGGGTCACGATCGCAAAGCACGCATGTTCCAGCTGCTGCTGGATATGGGCTTCAAGGAAATCGAGATCGGCTTCCCCTCTGCTTCGCAGACCGACTTCGACTTCGCCCGCTGGTGCATCGAGCAGGGCAACGTGCCTGACGATGTGTCGCTGCAGGTTCTCGTCCAGTGCCGCCCGGAATTGATCACTCGCACCTTCGAAGCTCTGGAAGGCGCCAACAAGCCGATCGTGCATTTCTACAATTCCACCAGCGAATTGCAGCGCCGCGTGGTGTTTGCCAAGGACGTGCAGGGCATCAAACAGATCGCCGTCGATGCGGCCAAGATGATCACCGACATGGCGGCCAAGGCCGGCGGCGGTTATCGCTTCGAATATTCGCCCGAGAGCTTCACTGGCACCGAGCTGGATGTAGCGCTGGAAATCTGCAACGCCGTCATCGACGTCATGAAGCCGACGCCTGATAACAAGCTGATCATCAATCTGCCGTCGACGGTCGAGATGGCGACGCCGAACATCTATGCCGACCAGATCGAATGGATGTGCCGCAATCTCGACAACCGCGAAAATCTGATCATCTCCCTGCATCCGCACAATGACCGCGGCACGGGCATCGCAGCCGCCGAGCTGGCGCTGATGGCCGGCGCCGACCGCGTCGAAGGTACGCTCTTTGGTAATGGTGAGCGCACCGGCAATGTCGACGTCGTCACCATGGCGCTGAACATGTTCACGCAAGGCGTCGATCCCGAGCTGGATTGCTCCAATATCGAGCACATGAAGGAAGTCTTCGAATATTCCAACCAGATGGCGATCGGCGAGCGTCACCCCTATGTCGGCGAGCTGGTCTATACGGCCTTCTCCGGTTCGCACCAGGATGCGATCAACAAGGGCATGAAGGCCGCCAAGGTCGCCAACGATCCGGTTTGGGAAGTACCCTATCTGCCGATCGATCCGCAGGATGTCGGCCGCACCTATGAGGCGATCATCCGCATCAACTCGCAGTCCGGCAAGGGCGGCATCGCCTACATCATGCAGCAGGACTACGGCCTGAACCTGCCGCGCAATCTGCAGGTGGAGTATCGCGAGGAGATCCAGCGCATTACCGACGAGGAAGGCAAGGAATTGCCGTCCAAGCGCATCTACGAGCATTTTATCGAGCGCTACGTCACGCAGCCGAACGCCCGCATCCGGTTCATCGATCACCACACCTTCGCCGATCCCGAGCACAAGGGCCAGCGCATCGTCGCGGCCGAAATTTCCGACAATGGCGAAGTGAAGCGCATCGAAGGCCGCGGCAATGGCCCGATCGATGGCTTCATCAACGCGCTCTCGATCTATCTCGGCGTGCCGATGTCGGTCGAGGATTACTCCGAGCATTCGCTGCAGCACGGTTCCAACGCCGCGGCGATCTCCTACGTCGAGATTTCCTATGATGGCGGGAAAATCTTCGGTGCCGGCATCAATACGAACATCGTTGCCGCCTCTCTCGAGGCAATCGTCTCGGCTGCCAACCGCGTGCTCGATATCAAGGCCTCAAAGGGCTGAACTCAGCCGCAGAGGTTCAATAAAATTCGATCCCCTCGATTATCGTCGAGGGGATATTTCTTTGGCGACTGGCGGGGGGCGCAGCGGGCTGGGCAGCCGTTTCACAATAGCTTGCGGTAGACAACAAAGCCGGAACGTTCGGCCATCTTGTCGTAAACGCGCATCGCGGTCGCGTTCGTTTCGTGCGTTTGCCAGTAGACGCGAGGGGAGCCCGCTTGCCGGGCCTGTGCGTAAACGGCTTCGATCAAGGCCGACCCGATGCCCAGTCCGCGAGCGGCCTCGCTGGTGAACAGGTCCTGCAGATAGCAACTCGGCTCGATGGCCGTGGTGCTGCGGTGAAAGAGATAATGCGTCAGCCCGAGAAGCTGCCCGTCTTTTTCGGCGACTAGCGCGTGTACCGGTTCATAAGCATCGAAAAATCGCTCCCAGGTCATCTGCGTGATGGCAGTGGGAAGCGCCGTCGCATCGAAGCGTCCGTAAAACCTGTTGTAACCCTCCCACAGGACGAGCCACTGCTCGTAGTCTTGCCGCTTCACGGGCCGGACAAGAAAATTATCGGTCATGTCTCTCGCTCACATAGGGAAGGGGCGGCTGGTGGCGAAACCGACCGCGGGCGAAGCACGAAACTTCGCGATTGTTGCGTTTATGATTTCTTGTTGGCGAGCTCGTCGCGCTGCTTCGTCAGCCGCTCAAGCTCTTCTTCTTGATCGGCGATGCGTTCCGATGTCCGCTCTTCGTCGGCTGCGCCGGAAAAGGCGGTTGCCTGTTCGATCAGTTCGCGGAGATTTTCCTTGATGACCGCTATGCGTCTGTCGATTTCCGGAATGGTCAGCAGTACGTCCGACATGTTGAAACTCCAACAAAGATGACGATGCAGTGCGATTACCGCATGGTATTATCCATCGGCCCGACGGCGGCTGCAAGCTGCAAAAGCGAGGGGAGCTGCTAGAGCCGGATGATTTTGGGTTTGTTTGACCTAGAATCTGAATCCGCTCTAGAATCAAAGAAGTAGAGCGTCATGTCGTCCGAAAACCGCCTATACTTTTCGGCATCACGCTCTATCAGATTTCCGAGGATACCCTCTTGGCGATCTGGTCGAGCATGGCATCCGAGGATGGGCCGACGACGGCGTAGGTCGCACCATCGCGGTACCAGGAGACAATGCTGACGTCGTCCTTGATGGTTTCGTCGAAATTGCTGTTGTTTGCCACGCCCTCGGTCCTGGTAAAGCAGACGGCGACGACATCACCGTCGAGGTTCTTGTAGATCAGCTGACCCACCGGCTTGCCGCCGGCGATGAACATGCGCGCGCCTTGAAAGACCAGCCCGTCAGCGGCGAGGTCCGGAAAGTTGAATTTGACGCCGACCGTGCCCGACAGCCATTTGCTGATTTCATCCAGCTCGCTGGCTTGCATCTCGACCATGTGGCGCGGTTGCCGCGAATAGATGCGATGGTATGCCGCGATGTCGTCGAGCCAATTGCGCATCGTCGCTTGCGCCGGAGTAAGAGGCGTGGCTGCGGGGACATCCGCCGGCTGCATGCCGAAGAGATAGCCGATGCCGCCGCCGAGCACGAACAGGATGAGGGCTGCGGCAAGCGACTGCCTGCCCGTTGGCGCGAGCTTGAACGAGGGGCGCGCGAGGCGAGGGGAGGCGTCGCGTGACTTCGGAGGCTGTGCGCTTTTGATCGATCGCACCAGTGCCAGTGGCACCGGTTCCTTCAGAACCTCGTCGAAAGCCTTGCGCCCAACGTCTGAGCCGTGCCTCAGTTCATCGAGAATCCGCCGTGCTTCTGGATCGGAGGCGATCAGTTTTTCCAGCTCTTCCTTTTCGTCACGGCTCATTTCGCCGTCCATGAAGGCGGACAGGCGAATTTCGAGCGGCAATTTCTTCATGTCCTGCAATGCTTAAAACCTTCGAGACGAGCGGCTGTGACCTTGAGCGGCGAGATAGAGGCGGGCGCTGGAGAGCCGCGACGTCAATGCCGACAGGGGGATGCCGAGAATATCGGCTGCCTGCTTGTAGTTGTGCCCTTCGACATCGACCAGCAGGAAGACACTGGCAAGTCCTTCGGGCAAAGATGTGACCAAGCGATGCGCTTCTCCGGCTTCCACAGGATTTGGATGCAGGCCGGATGCCAATTCGCCCTGCTCAAGGGCATTGCCCTTAGCAGTTGAGCGCATCTTGTGGCGCCGGGCTTCATCGATCCATTGGTTCCGGGCCATCGTGTAGAGCCAGCTTTCCAGCTTGCCGACGCCATTCCACAGATGGAACTTGGCGATGCCGCGCTGACAGATGCCCTGGACGAGTTCATCGGCCTCCGTCAGGTCGCCGGTCAGCGTTATCGCGAAACGGCGGAGCTTTGGAAGAAGACCGACCAGATCTCGTCTGATATCGATGGCAGCTACCGGCGTGGGCATTGGTCTTCCGAAGAGAGGTTGGAGGTTGTCGCGTAGCCGATCTCTTCCCGCACCCCTGGGCCTTTCCCTTGGGAAAGGCGATGCGAATGGAATGATCGTCCTGTGTTGGTATGAACCATTTTCGTGCTGCTTCGCAAGCCTTCAAAAACGCCTGCGTGCGTGCCCGTCATTGTGTCGGTGATGCGCCAAAACGCCATGGATCACTCCTCAATAAACGACATGGCCCTTGAGCGATTGCAGCAACGAGCGGTAGGCCCAGGTGTTTTCGCCGCCGCGATCACGAATTTCCACGAGCTGGACGCGCGCACCCTGAACATCGCCCTGTTCGAGCAGGGCCTGCCCCATATAGGAGCGCGCCAGAATGTAGTTTGCATCATGCTGCAGGGCCTTGCGATAGTAGCTCATGCCAAGCTCCATGCGGCCGGCCTTGCGATTGGAATAGCCGAGGTAGTTGAGGATCCGGGGATCATTCTGGTCCTTGGCAAGCTTCAGGACCGTAATGGCATTGTCGTATTGACCGGCATAAGCGAATTCCCGCGCGGCTTGAAACAACTGGTCATCGTTGAAGCCGCTTTCCTTCGGCTTTACGCATTCCTTCTTGTCCTTATCCCATACCTTGCCGTCGGTGCACTTGGTCATGGTCTTGCTCTTCGGCGGCGGGGCCGTTTCATCACTTTCCGAGCCGGCGGCAAGAGCCTGCAGGCTGGAAGCAAGCATGACCCCCGCAACCAGAGCGCTCATTGCGGAGTTTTTCGCAGCGACTTTGTGACCCATGCCATCCTCCAGGATTCCGAGGCTTCAATTGTAGCGCGGCATCTTGGAAAACGCTACCGCAACCACGCAACCGAAGGCCGCGAGAGGCGAATTATGAGGCCAGAATATCGATGCCAGTGGCGTTCACGCCGTCGCCATCGGCATTGATGCTGTAGCGTTCGGCACTCAACTCCCAGGAACCAGGCCGGCCGGCGATCGAGAAGAGGTTGTAGGCGGCGGGAGGTTTGAAGCCGCCGACATTCTGTGACGCAGAAGCAATTCCCACAACCGGGACCGGGCCGTTGTGGCTACGCAGCCAGTGCAGGGTATTCAGGTGGGTATGGCCATGAAGAACCAGCTCGGCGCCGCCAGTCGAGATGGCTGCTGCAAAGCGACGAATGCCGATCATACGCTTGTAGAAGCTAGTGGCGCCGCGGATCGGTGGATGGTGGATCATGACGACGCGAAAGAGCCCGGCATCGCCGGCGGCGCGGAGCATGTTGACTGTCTCGCGCGCTTGACGGGCAGAATAAAATCCGCTGGCGGCGAAGGGTGGGGTGGCGACGGCGGTCGAGCAGCCGATCAGCGCAACCTGATCCCGAATCCGCAGGTAGGGAAAGACATGCCGATCCTCCTGCCACTCTGCGGGGGCGCGGTCGCCTTTGACATAGGGATACCATGCACGCATGGCCCTCTCGTAGGATCCGGGCACATAGGCGTCGTGATTGCCGGGAACGACAGAGGTGTGCAAGGGATCGCCGACCGTTTTCAGCCAAGCGGCGGCCGTCTCGATTTCGATACCGCTTGCAAGGTTGACGAGATCGCCCGTCACCGCCAGATGATCTGCCTCTTTCGCCTTGATATCGTCCAGAAGCAGATCCAGCGTATTGCCAAAAAGATGCTTGCGTCGGTTTCGGTGCCAGTTCACAAATCCGGTAATGCGTTTGGAGGCGAGCTCTCTGATCGAAAGGCGTGGCAGGGGGCCTAGATGGACGTCGGAAATGTGCGCGAGCTTGAACATGGGGTGAGACATAGCCCACTCTACTGCCAAAACAAATAGATCGCCGGTTTGAATAAGGGGTGGGGCGTTACGGTTTGCGCATGAACGACAAGATTGCACGAGACGAAAAGAGTAGCGTATGGGCGAAGCTGTTTGGCCGGGCTCTGCACGTCTATTTCGCGTTGACCCGAAGCATGACTCTGGGCGTGCGTGCTGCATGTTTTGACGCTGAAGGGCGGATCTTTCTGGTGCGCCATTCCTACATTGCCGGCTGGCACATGCCCGGCGGCGGCGTCGAGCGCCACGAGACGGTGGAGCAGGCGCTTGAGAAGGAATTGCGTGAGGAAGGCAATCTGGTGATCTCGGGCGAGCCACAGCTCTTCCACGTCTATTTCAACAATCGCACCAGCAAGCGCGATCACGTCGTCTTCTATCGTGTCGAGGTGACGCAGACTGCGCCGCGCAAACCGGACCGCGAAATCGTCGAGAGCGGTTTCTTCCCGCGCGATGCACTCCCGCCGGGGACGACCAATGCGACGTTTCGCCGGCTGGAAGAGCTGGAAGGAACCGCGCGCCCTTCCAACTATTGGTAATCCCGCCTGGTCGCATTCGACGGCGGGATGTCCCTGTTTCCCGATCAAGCCGCCTTTGCGAGCCGGTCCCGGCCATGCGGGCGATGGAAATCCAGTTCGGGGCCGATCGGAACGATGCCTGTCGGGTTGATTGTCCTGTGGCTGCGATAGTAATGGTTCTTGATGTGAGCGAGGTTCACGGTCTCCGCCACGCCGGCGATCTGATAAAGATCACGAAGATATGCGGAGAGGTTCGCATAGTCGGCAATGCGGCGGATGTTGCACTTGAAATGGCCGACATAAACAGCATCGAAGCGAACCAGCGTTGTGAAGAGCCGCCAATCCGCTTCGGTCAGACGTTCGCTAAACAGGTAGCGCTGCGTCGATAGCCTCTTGTCGAGCATATCGAGCGTTTCGAAAAGGCTGCGGGCACCGTCCTCATAGGCTTCCTGTGTCGTCGCAAACCCGGCCTTGTAGACGCCGTTGTTGACAGTGTCGTAGACGACGCTGTTCAGGGCATCGATTTCGGCGCGCAGATTGGCGGGATAGAAATCCTCGCGCGAGCCGGTCAATTCGTCGAAGGCGCTATTGAACATGCGGATGATTTCGGCTGATTCGTTGTTGACGATCGTACCGGTCTGCTTGTCCCAGAGAACGGGAACCGTCACCCGGCCGGAATAATGCGGATCGGCCTTGACGTAGACCTCCCAGAGCGTTTTCGCTCCGAAAAGAGGATCGATCGTTCCGCCGTCCGTTCCCTTGAATTCCCAGCCTTTTTCCAGCATCAGGGGATCGACGATCGAGACCGAGATCAGATCTTCCAGCTTCTTCAGCTTGCGGAAGATCAAGGTGCGATGTGCCCAAGGGCACGCAAGCGAAACGTAGAGATGGTAACGCCCGGCTTCAGCCTTGAAACCGCCGGTTCCGGTCGGGCCGGCCGCTCCGTCAGGGGTAATCCAGTTGCGGAATTGCGAGGCGGCGCGCTTGAAATGGCCCTTCGTTTCTTTGGTGTCGTACCAGACATCGTGCCAGATGCCGTCTACCAACATGCCCATTGTTCTGCCCTTTCGGAATTCTAGAGAGGATGGTGCGGAAGATACGTCATAGCAGCGGAATTTCGAGCTGATAAACGATGAACACTGCGTAGCCACCGCAATCTACGATATAGACGCATGCGAGAGGCCGGTATTTTACGCTGCTGTCATCATGCGGACACGATCTTGCATCAACTGATGGCAGCATGCATTTTGCATTGGACGTGCTGGATATTTCCTGCTATCGGGCTTGTCACACTTTGAGGACCACTTGTCATGAAAGTAACCAGAAGCCTGCGACGACGCCGATGATCCCGAACGCTCCACGAGCGCCTTCGAGAACAATTCCGTCTGTCTATCCGGTTTTCTTGGTCTAATGTACAAGCACGATCTGATCTACCTCACTGAGGATGCGTCGCACGACGCTGCCATCGAAATCATCAACGAAGAAGCATTTGGTCCCGGCCGGTTTACCCGTGCCGCAGCGCGGATTCGCGAACAGGGACCGCATGATCTGTCGCTTTCCTTCATCTGCGCCGATGACGGCGAGACGATTGCATCGGTGCGGATGACGCCCGTGCTCGCCGGCACCGTCAAAGGGCACCTGCTTGGACCGCTTGCGGTTCGGCCATCGCACAAGAATAAAGGCATCGGCCGCGAACTCGTGCGGATTGCTGTTGAAGCGGCCAAGCGGAAAGGGTCGGAGGCTGTCATCCTCGTCGGCGATCCGCCTTACTATTGTCCGCTCGGCTTCGAAAAGGTCGCCTATAATGCTCTGGCGTTTCCGGGGCCGGTCGATCCGAACCGTGTTCTGGTGGTGCCGATTGTCGCCGACACGCATGAGCGGCTGCAGGGCACCATCGCCTGGCGGGATGATACCCTGACTGTCGAGGACGAGGATTTCGACGAGATCGAGCCTTTGACGGCGATCGCGATTTAAGATCCGCGATAGATGGGCGATGATCGCCGTGCTGGGTTCAGCGCTGCGGTAGCTTTTTCTGCAGGAAGAAACGGCTGCGGCCGACCGGAAAATCCGGCAACTCGCCGAAGATCGTATAGCCCTGGCGCTGATAGGCGCGTAGCGCCTGTGGATTGAAGGTATCGATCCACGCCGCGAAACAGCCGCGAGCTGCTGCTTCGGCTTCCGCCGCATCGAGCAGCTTGCCTGCCATACCCTGGCCGCGCAGGGTGTCGGGCACGAACAGCCATTGCGTGAACAGCCATCCCCAGCCCGTATAGCCGGAGATTCCGCCGATGGTGTTGCCTTCGTCGTCTCGGATGAGCACGGCCAGCGCCCTGCGTTGCGATGCGCCGATATCGGCGGCATTGAAGGCTGTCAGGCCTTGGCTGATCGCAGCGAGGTCGGCGTCGGAGGGGGCGTCCGTAATATCGAATTCTGTCATCATGTTTACCGTCCTTCACGCCACCATGTGGCCGAGAAGGCAAAGAGGAGTAGGGCAAGGCCGGCAAAGCCTGCGAACAGGGGCAAGGTGTTGATCCCCTTGAGCACGGTTTCGTCGGTCATGCGGACGGTTAGTCGCTGGCCGTCTGCGACGCGCACTGCGCCGCGAACCGGCAGGATCTGCGGGACCGTGACGCCGCCATTGGCGCTTGCGACACGGGCGACAAGGCCCTTGGTCTTTTGCACCAGCGGCTTCAGCGTTTCGGTGGTCGAGATCATCGCCTTGAACTCAGGAGCGTCGATGGCGCCGATATGCACCAGCGTCGAAAGATTGCCATCGCTGATCTGGTAGAGGCCGATCTCGTCCATATGCTTCTGAGCCTGATAGAGGCCGGGCTGCGCTTGCTTCAAAGGCAAAGTCAGCGTCTTTCCGGAGGGCGACTTGATGGTGGCAGCGCCGGGATCGTCCCCGACCGTCTGACGTGTCACTTGCAGCGTGCGGCCGGAAGCATTCGCCGTCAGCGCTTCCTCCTCCAGAGCTGGTTCCTTCAACAGCCAATGGGCTATGCGGCGATAGAGCGACACATGCGGACCGCCTCCTTCGAAGCCACGCGCCCACAGCCAACCTTCATCGGAGAGCAGCATGGCGACGCGACCCTGGCCGACGCGATTGAGCACCAGCAATGGACTGCTGTCTGCGCCGACCATGACGGTTTGGCCCTGGGGCTTTTCGACATCGACGGTGCGGAACCAGCGTCCCCAATGCGGTGGCTCGGTGTCCGATCCGTCCAGGCCGCGCGTCACCGGGTGCTTGCGGCCCTGGTCAGAGAGGCGAGGATAGAAGGGTTTCTCGATCATCTGGCCCGTCGGCTCTGCGGGCAGAACCGAGGCGAGCGGCGTCAGCGCGATCGAGTTGCCGGCCGCGTGTTCGGGACCGGCGGCCACGAGCAACGCCCCGCCATTTTCGACGTACTGCGCCATGTAATCATAATAGATCGTCGGCAGGACGTTCTGACGGTCCTGGTAACGGTCGAAGATAATCAGGTCGAAAGAGCTGATCTTGTCGACGAAGAGTTCGCGTGTCGGGAAGGCGATCAGCGACAGTTCGTTGATCGGCGTGCCGTCCTGCTTATCCGGCGGGCGAAGAATAGTGAAGTGCACGAGGTCGACAGATGGATCCGACTTCAACAGGTTACGCCAGGCGCGTTCGCCTGCGTGCGGCTCGCCCGAAACCAGCAGGACGCGCATGTTCTGGCGGATGCCTTCTATCAGCTGAACCGTGCGGTTGTTGGTCGGCGTGACTTCGCCGGGGACTTCCGCGACGGAGAATTCGAGGACGTTGTTGCCGGCACGCGGCACCTTGAAGCTGAAGGGCGTATCCTGGCCGGGCGTCGCCTGCAGAGTGGCGATCTCGTCGCCGTTCATCTTGATGGTGACATCGGCGAGGCCACCTGGGCTCTTGCCATCGTCCACGACATGGAAGATGAGCTGCTGCTCATCATTATTGACAATGCCGAAGCGCGGCGCGCGCACGATTTCGATGCGGCGATCGAATTCATCGGGCTTGCCGGTGATCAGGCCATGGATCGGTGCGTCGAAGCCGAGCTGCTGGTTCACGCCCGGGATGTCGTGGATCTGTCCGTCGGTCAGGAAGATCGCGGCGCCGATGCGGGCGGGCGGCACATCGGCAATGGCGGAGGAGAGGGCCGTGAACAGCCGCGTCGACGGCGAGTCCGACTCGGCAGGGTCCCGCACATCGACGAAGCGCGGCTCAATGCGCGGGAACTGCGCCAGCCGGTCCTTCAGCATGGCCAGCGCATCATCCGTCATCTTGGTGCGCTCGGGCGTCTGCTGGCTGAGGCTTCGGTCGATGATGACAGGGACGATCGTCGTCAGCTGGTCGCGGTCTTCCTGCATCAGCACGGGATTGGCGAGTGCGATCAGCAGCGCTAGGCCAGCAAGCGCACGGATCCAGCTGCCGCGCAGGCGTCGGTAGATCGCAAGTGCTGCGATGGCAAGCGTCACCACCGCGAGGGCCGATAGCACCGGCCAGGGCAGGAAGGGGGCAAAACCGATATTCATCTCACTGCCCCAACCGTTGCAAAATGTCGCCGACGTGCACCTGGTCCGACTTATAGTTGCCGGTCAGCATATACATCATGATGTTGACGCCGCTGCGGTAGGCATATTCGCGCTGGGTCTCGTCCGGTGGAACGGTCGGCAGCAATGGCGAGCCGTTCTGGTCGATCGCCCATGCGCCGGCGAAGTCGTTCCCCGTGATCATGATCGGCGTCACGCCGTCCGATGAGGCGACCGCATTGCTGTCGCGGCGGCTATCCTGGCGCGCTTCCACCCAGAGAGGGCTATCGGCATAACGGCCGGGAAAGCTCGAGAGCAAATAGAAGGATTTGGTGAGCACATGACCTGCCGGTACCGGCTCCAGTGCGGGAATGTCAAGATTGGCGAGGATCTGCTGCAGCCGCTGGCCGTTCGGTCCCGGCGATGAGGTATCGCCCATCGTGTTGATGGCATCGCGCGTATCGAAAAGCACAGTGCCGCCATTGCGCATATAGGCGTCGATGCGGTTGATCGCGTCGTTGGACGGCATCGGCGCCGTCGCCGATATCGGCCAGTAGATCAGCGGATAGAAGGCGAGCTCGTCCTTCGCCGGATCCAGCCCAACCGGGGGGCCCGGTTCCAACGTCGTGCGGTAGGTCAGATAGTCCGAAAGGCCAGCAAGGCCGCGTTCGGAAACACGGTCGACCTCGGACTCGCCCGTGACGACGTAGGCTAGATGCGTCTTGTCGAGCCGCGAATAAATGGTGTCGTCGCCCGGCTTCGTATCGTCTGCTAGGGCATTGGCAGGATGCAGGAACGTTGCGACGGAAAGAGCCAGTAACAGCATTGCGGCGCCACCGGCAGCCGTTTTTGCCGATCTGCCGAAGCGTGAAAAGACGCCGTTCATGAAAAGCACGATCAGGCTATCCGCCAGAAGGGTGAGGAAGGCGAGGGTGAAGAGGACCGGCTTGGCAGACCATGCTTCGCCACCAATAAGGCCTTCGCGCAGGACCGTTCCGGCTGCCGCGTCCAGTGGCTTCAGCGCCGTGCCGGGGCCGAGGACGTTGACGGCGGTAAAGCCCTCTTCGGAGCCGTACAGGCCGGGCGGATTGTCGAAACTGGCGGCGGGTGCGCCCTTGACACTGCGCTCCAGTGGGCGGGCGCTGCCGATTTCGCTGGTCAGAACGCCCTTGGCCGTCAGAAGCCGGTATGGCGGCATTGCTTCAGCTGTCTTGGCCGCAGTCTCCGCCGAGTTGACGCCGCCCGAGCGAGACAGCTGGACGATGCGGCGCAGCATTTCGACGAAATCGCCGGAAATCGGCAGATCCGACCATTGCGGCTCGGCGCTGACGTGGAAGAGCACGACGCGGCCGGCCTGCATCTGCTTTTCCGTGACGAGTGGCGTCCCATCGGCAAGGCTTGCCCAGGTGCGCTCGGCAAGGTCCGGCGTCGGTTCGGCCAGAACCTGCCGCTTGATCAGCACATTGGTCGGCTTCGGCATACCTGCGAATGGACCAAAGGAGGGAAAGTCGGCCAGTGGCTGCGGTTCGGCCCATGAGAGCGCGCCGCCAAAGGTGCGCTCTCCCTGTCGCAATGTCACGGGGACGAGCGGATCATCAGCAGGAGCTGCGGCAAGGCGCGGGCCTGCGAAACGGATCAGCGTGCCGCCGTTCTGGATCCAGCGCTGCAGCGGAGCGTAGGTTTCCTGCGGCAGGCGACCGACATCGGCCATGATGATCATGGAGGGGTTGCCGGCCAGCAATTGCGGGATGGCCTTCGCCAGATCCGCGCTGCTGGGCTGGATCAGATCGGCGTAGGGCTGCAGGGCGCGCTGTATATAATAGAGCGGCGACAGGATCGGCTGGAATTCGTCGGCCGCCTGGCCCGAGAGCAGCGCCACGCGGCGGCGGCGGAAGCCGTCGTCGAGCAGGTGAACGGTGCCGGCATTGGCATAGCGGTCGACACCGATGCGGGCGAAATCGTTGCGCATCTCGAAGGGAGCGGTGATGGAGCCGGTTGCGACGGTCTGGCCGCTGGCAAAATTCAGCGCTCCGGCAGCGATCGGCCGGCCTTGATTGTCCTGCGCCGTCAGTTGCAGGTGGAGCGGGCTGGCTCCATTCAACCGTGTCGCAGTGACGCTCATGTCGTTGACGTTGTTGGAGGCGCCGGTGATTGCGAGAATGTCGTTGCCATTGCCCTCGATCAGCCGCAGTTCGCTTGGCTGGAGGGCGGCAAGCCGGCTGACGATATCGTCCTTTTCCTTCGCCTCGATACCATCGGAGATGAAAGCGATCGTTCCAGGCTTGCTGCCATTGAGCGCGGCCTTGACGGCGTCGGCAGCTCTCTGCCTGTCAGGCACCAGCGGCCTCGGATTCATCGCATGAAGCTTGTCGCGGGCGGCAGTCGCGGCGCTCGGCGTCGCGTCGTTGCTCTGCTCGGCGGTAAAGGCGATCGATACCGGAATGCCTTTGGCATCGGCATCGTCGATCAAAGCATCTGTGGTTCGGACACGGCGATCCCAGTCCGACGTGCTTGCCCAGCTGTTGTCGATCATCAGGACCAGCGGGCCGCCGCTCGACAGGGTATTTGTCCGCGGATTGAACATCGGATTGGCGATGGCGAGGATCACCAGGGCGGCGAGCAGCATACGCAGCAGCGTCAGCCACCAGGGGCTGCGCGCCGGCGTTTCCTCTCGCTTGAGGATGGACGCCAGAATTCGCAGCGGCGGGAAGACTTCGGCACGCGGCTGCGGCGGCGTCAGCCGCAGAAGCCACCAGATTGCGGGAAGAAGGATCAGAGCGGCGAGGATGGCCGGCGAAGCGAATGCGAAGGAAAGTCCGCTCATGGCTGCCCTCCCGACGCTGCTCGTGCAGGCATGCCGGAAAGATACATGTGCACGGCCACCAGCGCTTCCGACGCCAGGTGATCGGTGCGATGGCTGATGAAGGTCCAGCCGAGATGGCGCAGCGATTGGCCGAGATTTTCGCGGCGGGCGAGATAAGCGCGCTGATAATCCTCGCGCAGGTTTTCGGCGCGACCGGCCATCAGCTTCGAGCCGGTTTCAGGATCGCTGAACTCGGTGCGGCCGTTATAGGGGAAGATTTCCTCGGCCGGATCTGCGACCTCGATGACGTGGCCGCGCAGTCCGCGACGTGCCAGCGGCCCGATCCTGCCCATGACGCTGTCGGCATCATCAAGAAAATCGCCGATGAGCACGATATCACTCCAGCCACGGATCATCGCCGTCTGCGGCAGACCGCCTTCGAGCGGCGTATGCATCAGGGCCGCAGCCAATCGTTCGGCCGCATTGCGGGTTGAAACCGGCTCCATGACACCGGGGCAACCGATCCGTTCGCCCGAACGGGAAAGGATCTCGGCAAGCGCCAGCATGATGACCAGGGCACGACCTTCCTTGGAAACGTGGCCGTAGGTCGATTTGTACATCATGGATGGCGAGAGGTCCGCCCAAAGCCAGATCGTGTGAGCGGCCTCCCACTCATGATCGCGGATATAGGTATGATCGTCGCGGGCCGAGCGTCGCCAGTCGATGCGCGAAAGGCTCTCGCCTTCGGTATAGGGGCGAAACTGCCAGAAATTCTCGCCGATGCCCCGTTTGCGCCGGCCGTGCCAGCCGGCAATCACGGTATTGGCGATGCGCTTGGCTTCGACAAGGCAATCCGGCACGAGAGCGGCGCGGCTGCGGGCTCGGGAGAGCGCATCATTGCCCGAAGTCGGTCCGGCGATCTGTCCGATGGATGCCACGCGCTATACTCTCCTCGACATCCGGCTTAGGTTCTCGACTGCTTTACCAGCCCTGCAATGACATCGCGCACGGACATGCCTTCGGCGCGGGCAGCAAAGGTCAGCGCCATGCGATGCTCGAGCACCGGTTCTGCAAGCGCATGCACGTCGTCGATCGACGGTGCAAGGCGGCCTTCATACAGCGCGCGAGCACGGGCGCAAAGCATCATGGCCTGGCCTGCGCGCGGGCCGGGACCCCAGGCGACATGCTTGTCGGTCGAGGCATTGCCCTGGCCGGGACGGGCGGAACGTACGAGAGACAGGATGGCATCGACCACGCCGTCACTGACGGGCATCTGGCGGATCAGCTGCTGGATCTCCAGCAGGCGCGCAGCATCGATGACGGCCTGCGGCGTCGCTTCGCTCAGGCCTGTGGTTTCGAGCAGGATGCGGCGCTCATCGGCAAGTTCCGGATAGCCGACATCGACCTGCAGGAGGAAGCGGTCGAGCTGGGCTTCCGGCAGTGGGTAGGTGCCTTCCTGCTCGAGCGGATTCTGGGTCGCGAGCACATGGAAGGGCGCGGGCAGATCGTAGCGCTGGCCGGCGATGGTGACGTGATATTCCTGCATCGACTGCAGCAGCGCCGACTGCGTGCGCGGCGAGGCGCGGTTGATTTCGTCGGCCATCAGCAATTGCGCGAAGACCGGACCTTTGACGAAGCGGAAGGAGCGGCGGCCGGTTTCATCCTGGTCCATGACTTCGGAGCCGAGAATGTCCGAAGGCATCAGATCCGGCGTAAACTGCACGCGATTGGAGGCAAGGCCGAGGACTGCGCCGAGCGTGGTAACGAGCTTCGTCTTCGCAAGACCCGGCACGCCGACCAGCAGGGCATGACCGCCGGCGAGCACGGCAAGCAGGGTATTCTCCACCACGCTTTCCTGACCGAAAATGACCTTCGAAACCTCCTGGCGAACGGCGGCAATATCGCCCAGCGCCTTTTCGGCTGCAGCGATGATGGCCTGCTCGTCGAGGTTCGTTTCGGTCGATTTGATCATGCCCATTTGCGTCTCCAGTGGCAGAAAAACGGTGCGCGCGATTCGCAGACCTTACACATTTGCCCCATAATCAATACAGCTTATCGCCACGAACATGGCTGACAAGCGCGTTTCGAATGACTATCTCGTGAGAAACTGTCGTATTCGTGATTAACCGCCAACCGGGACGGAAGAATGGCAACTGAGGAAATCAGGGCAACGGGCGACGCAGCGAGCTTGGCAGCGCTGATTTCGCGCGCCGCCGGTGATAGCGGCGGCCGCAAAAAGGGGCTGCCGCCCGTCGAGCGCTGGAATCCGCCATTCTGCGGCGATATCGACATGGAAATCCGGCCTGACGGAACCTGGTTCTATCTCGGCACGCCGATTGGACGTGCGCCACTGGTGCGGCTGTTTTCCACCGTCCTGCGCAAGGATGAGGACGGAAAGACCTATCTCGTCACGCCTGTGGAAAAGGTCGGCATCCAGGTGGTCGATGCGCCCTTCGTCGCCGTTGAGATGAGCGTGACCGAGCGTGACGGCCGGCGCGTGCTGACCTTCCGCACCAATGTCGGCGATGTCGTCGAAGCGGGCAGGGATCATCCGATCCGCTTCGTCATCCGCGGCGAAAACGACGAGCTGAAGCCCTATCTGCATGTTCGCGGGCGGCTTGACGCGCTGGTGACGCGCGCGGTCATGTATGATCTCGTCGAACTCGGTGAACCTGTCGAAATCGCCGGGCGCGAGATGTTCTGCGTGCGCTCCAGCGGCTCTATATTCCCGATCATGCCGGTTGCCGAATTGGATGCGCTGACGCGATGAGCGAATTCCCTCTCTATTCCGCAGATGAGTTTCGGCGCCGTGCGCTCCAGCAGAGCGGCGGCCCGGTCGAGCTTGCCTGGCGCGATCACGGCGACCATCGCCTCAATCCCGAAACCATATTGCAGGTCGAGGGGCTGAAGCTGAAGGATGCCGCCGTTCTCATTCCCGTTGTCGATAGTGGCGCCGACGCCAAGGTGATCTTCACGCTGCGAACCTCGACCCTGCGCAAGCATTCCGGCCAGATCGCCTTTCCGGGCGGTGCCATCGACCCGGAGGATGCTTCGCCGGAAATGGCTGCCGTGCGCGAGGCAGGCGAAGAGATCGGGCTTGCGGATATCTTCATCGAGCCCGTAGCGCGCCTGCCGCATTATCTGGCGGCGACCGGTTTTCGCATCACGCCGATCCTGGCGGTGGTGAAGCCGGGTTTCGATCTGGCGCTGAACCCGACCGAGGTGGAAGACGCCTTCGAGGTGCCGCTCTCCTTCCTGATGGATCCAAACCACCATACGACTGACACCATGCTCTGGCAGGGAACCGAACGTCATTTCTATCGCATGCCCTATGGGCAGCGCATGATTTGGGGCATTACGGCGGGCATCGTCCGCACGCTTTATGAAAGGCTTTACACATGACCTCCGTCGCCGCCGAGCCCTGGTTTCGTGATAAGGCGCTGCAGCGGGTGCTGGCGTTGCTGAATGCCGATGGCGGCGAAGGCCGCGTCGTCGGCGGAGCCGTGCGCAACAGTCTCATGGGGTTGCCTGTCGCCGATATCGATATTGCGACGTCACTCTTGCCGGAGACTGTGGTCGAAAGAGCCGCGGTGGCTGGAATCAAGGCCGTGCCGACCGGCATCGCGCATGGAACGGTCACGCTCGTCATCGACGGCACACCGTTCGAGATCACCACTTTGCGGCGCGATGTTGAAACCGACGGACGGCGCGCAATCGTAGCTTTCAGCGAGGATTGGCAGGCGGATGCGGAACGGCGCGACCTGACGATCAACGCGCTCTATGCGTCTGCTGATGGTAGCGTCGTGGATCTCGTTGACGGGCTTGCCGATCTGGAGCGCCGCAATATCCGCTTCATCGGCGATGCCGCAACGCGGATTGCCGAGGATTATCTGCGCATATTGCGCTTCTTCCGCTTCTTCGCCCACTATGGCAACGGCCGGCCGGATGCTGACGGACTGCGCGCCTGCGCCGCCGCCCGATCGAAGATCGCGACATTGTCGGCCGAGCGCGTCTGGTCAGAGATGAAGAAGCTGCTTTCGGCGGGGGATCCCGGTCGAGCGTTGCTCTGGATGCGTCAGGTGGGTGTGCTGACCGAGGTTCTGCCGGAAACGGAAAAATGGGGCATCGACGCCATTCCGGCCCTGATTGCCACCGAGCAGGCGCTCGATTGGGTCGCCGATCCGTTGCTGCGGCTTGCCGCCATCGTGCCGCCGGACGCAGGCAGACTTGCGAAGTTGGCAGAGCGGCTGCGCCTTTCGAAGGCCGAAGCAGGCCATATGCAGGCCTGGGCAAGCGCGCCCGCTATCAAGGATGATATATCGGAGGCCGCATTCGACCGGTTGCTCTATCGCCACGATCCAATCGGCGTCACGGTTCGGCTGAAGCTGGCGCTCGCTGTTGCGCGCGGCAAGGCGGAAGGGGATTTTGAGGAAATGGCCCGTTCTGCCAGGCTTGGCAACTTGCTAGAGCGCGCGTCGAAATGGAAGAAGCCCGCCTTTCCGCTCAGTGGCTCGGATGCGCTGGCCGCCGGCGTCACCGCCGGCCCGCGTGTCGGAGAGTTGCTTGGCAAGCTGGAGCAGGAATGGCTCGAAGGAAACTTTACGGATGACCGGGCGAAGCTTCTCGCCCGGCTGAAGGATCTGGCAAGCGCCTGACGGCAAGGTGCCGATCAGGCCGCATTTGCCTCGTCGCGAATGCGTGTCTTGATATTGTCGATCATGTTTTCCCGGACGATTGTTTCGCCATGAGCGTCCCGCAAGTGCTCGACGGCGCGACGAACCACTTCGGCATCGTCCTTGGCGCGCGTGTGCCATGTGCAGCCGGGAACTAATGTACCGCATTCGAACAGTCGCATATCTTCCTCCTCATTCTTCTACGGCGTTTAACCTTCATGTCTTTCGGCATGAAGGTTAAACGCAACGGGCAGGGAAAGGTTTCTTTGTCCGGCAAAGCCCTTGGCCTGCCGGACGCGCTTCTTCGGATGTTAGTCCGGCATGGCCCAGGATTTAAAGCAGTCGGACGACTGATACCCGGTGATAGGCACTTGTCTAGCCGAACGATCGGCCTCCATGCGAGCGATGTCGCGTGGTGACTTACCTGCAAGCTGCATTCTCACCTGTTCGATGAAGCAGGACAGGGGTAAATCGGATCCACTGCGGACCCGCATATCCTCCGCTAGCCGGACAACGAACTCCGGACTATCGACTGTGCGCGAAAGCTTCTTTTCCTTGGAAACTTCCGTGACTTGATTCTGTACTGCCATTACAACCTCCTCCGATTGAAACGAGCATTACGTAACCTAGGCACTCACTCCGCCGATTTCAGGGCTTATCTGATCATTTTATATTGAACGCCCTACAGCATCGGCCCGAAAATCGGAATCGATTTTCGGAAAGCCTGATGCGTAGACTAAGAGATTTAGAACGTCCTTTGCACTTCCGTAAGGAAGCATACGCTCTAAGGCCAACGCACCACCGGCGGCATGGACGACAAGATCGACTCGACATTGCCGCCCGTCTTAAGCCCGAAGATTGTACCCCTATCATATAACAAATTGAACTCAACATAACGCCCGCGGCGGATTAATTGTTCGTCGCGCTCGTCTTCGGTCCAAGTCTCGTTGAAATTCGAGCGGACAATGCGCGGGTAGACCATGGAAAAGGCGCGCCCGACGTCGCGGGTAAAGGCAAAATCGGCGTTCCAGCCGCCCGCTTCCTCCGGCGAATGCAGCCAGTCGAAGAAGATGCCGCCGATGCCGCGGGCCTCGTTGCGGTGCTTCAGGAAGAAATACTCATCGCACCAGGTCTTGTAGCGCTGGTAATTCGCGACGTCGTGGCGATCACAGACGATCTGCATGGCGCGATGGAAAAGGACGCTGTCGGGATCTTCCTGGGTGCGCCGACGGTCGAGCACCGGCGTCAGGTCGGCACCGCCGCCGAACCAATGGCTCGTCGTGACCACCATGCGGGTATTCATGTGCACGGCCGGCACGTTCGGGTTAACCGGATGGGCGATCAGTGACAGGCCGGAAGCCCAGAAGCGCGGATCTTCCTCTGCACCCGGGATCTGGCTACGGAAATCGGGAGAGAATTCGCCATAGACCGTCGACGTGTGGACGCCGACCTTCTCGAAAACGCGGCCTTCCATCATCGACATACGGCCGCCGCCACCCTGGCCGTTTTCCCTCAGCCAATCCTTCGCGACGAACCTTCCCGGTTCCTGATCGGAAAGAGGTCCGGCAAGCTCGTCTTCCAGCTTCTCGAACTCGGCGCAAATCGCATCGCGCAGGCTCTCGAACCAGGCTCGGGCGGCCTCCTTCTTTGCTTCAATATCCTCAGGCAGTCCTTTGGGAAGATTGGGTCGTTCCATTCATGCTCTCCGATGGTGCGAGCGGCCGGCGGCTCACGATTCGCATCCTATGTATCGTGATCGTGAATAACAGCAACTCTGCGGCGCAGCCAGTGCAGCGACGTCGCAGGAGAATCGACTCGCCAAATTCCCGGTGCGGTATTATGTTCCCTCTCTCAAAGGCGAGGTTTGATCATGAAGATACCCGGACCGCCGCCCCTTGATGGGTTGAGAAGCAGAATATTCCGCTACCGGCAGGAGCATCCAGCCGGAGGAAAGAGCGATTTCGTTCGCGAGACCTATTGTCTCAGTCGTCCAGATGCACGTGCCAAGGCACGCGAATGGTTCGACGAATTTCCGAAGGCCGCCTATTGGACCGAAGTCGAAAGCTGGCGTCAGATCGAGGGCGACCGTATCGAATTCACCATGCGGCGCTTGCCGTCGGCGGATTGAAACGGACGAAGTGATCGTTTGCTGCGACAGGCAATGAGCCTGCGCGATGACTATTGCGTGTTCCTCAACCGGCTTTCGATCAGCAGCCCGCTTTCATCCAGGATCGGATGAGCCACCGAGACGATGTGGGCGTTGATGCGTTTCAGGTCGCGCAGCATGTCCAGATGCAGCGAGCTGGTCTGCAGGCTGTCGACGCGACCGTCGCGCAGTCTTTCAAGGTGGCGCTCGGACGATTGCTTCTCAAGCCTGCGCACATCCACCTTCACTTCCATCAGCTGTCTCGCAAGATTGAAGTCGCGCGTGACGAGGATGGTCTGGGCGATGCGCAGGTTGTCGACTGTCAGGCTGAAGAGGCTTCGAAGCTCCCGATATCCGTCTTCCGAGAAGGTCAGGCCCTTGTCGATCTTCTTCGTCACCTGTTCGGCAAGGCCTTTCTCGATGATGTCGCCGATATGCTCGAGGTTGATGGCATAGTCGATAATGACGATCGAGCGGCGGCCATTCTCATCGTCCAGTCCGTCACGTCCGAGTTTCGAGAGATAGATCTTCACTTCCTGCTGGATGCGGTCGACGCGCTTTTCCAGAACCGGAATTTCCTTCAATGGCACCAGGTCATTGTTGTTGAAGGCATTTTCCGTGCGGATCAGCATGCGCTCAATAAGGTCACCGACAGCGAGAACCTCGCGCGTGGCGCTGGCAAGCGCCACGACCGGCGTCTGAAGGGCCTGCTGGTCGAGGAACTTCGGCCCATCGTCGGTCTGCGGATCATTGGGAACGATCCTGAGCATGGTCTTCGACAGCAGTCGGGAGAAGGGCCATGCGCAAATGGCCAAGGCTATATTGAAGAGCAGGTGCACATCCACCGGCAGCTTGGCCGGTGAGAAATGCAGGCTTTGCATCCAGTCACCGATATAGCCGGCAAGCGGCAGTACGATGAGGCAGCCAATGGCGCGCACGATCAGGTTGCCCAGAGTGACGCGCCGGGCGGTCGCAGGACCGGAAAGCGTCGCCACGAGCGGCGGAACGGCACCCCCGAGATTGGCGCCGAGGACGAGGACGACCGTCAGGGCCGGTGACAAGATCCCCGTAGACGCAAGTGAGAGGATCAGTACGACGACGGCAAGGCTGGACGACGATACGAAGGCCAGCACCGCCGAGAAGATGAGCGCGACGGGCAACGCACCGTCGAGCAGCCCGATGAAGGCGCCGAGCGCTGCCGATTGCCGCATCGGAGCCGTGGCAAGGCTCAGAAGCTGCAGCGACAGCAGCATGAGCCCGATGCCGATGAGCGCGGCTCCTGCGCCCTGCTGCGAGGTGGAGGCGCGTCGATAAAGGACGATACCGATCAGGATGATGAGGGGAGAGAGCCATTCGATGCCGGTCGCGACAATCCATGCCGTGACCGCCGTGCCGACATTGGCGCCGAGCAGGACGATCTGCGCCATGCTCGGCAGAACAAGGTCGCGTTCGACGAAGGAGGCGATCATCAGCGCTGTCGCGGTGGAGCTTTGCAATGCGATCGTCGCGAGGAAGCCAGATACGAACGAACGCGGGCCACTGCGCGTTCCCTTGGCAAGGCCGGTTCTCAAGCGGGCGCCGAATGCCCGAGACACACCATCCTTCACCTGCGCAAGGCCAAACAGCAGCAGGCCGACGGCGCCGAACAGATTGATCATGACGATGGTGGATTCCATTTTCTTCTAGGTCTTTCTCATGCCACCATGCCGAAGTGATTCCGAAAGCGATAATAACCTACTGAAAAGGCATGAATTTCAGCGTTTAATTCTGTTTTTTAATACGAGGCGATTTTGCTTGCCGGCTAAATATTATACGCCTGCTCAAGCCATAGTCCACAGTCGCTTGCGACATATTGGATCAATATTTGCGCACTGCGCGTTTCAGTGCGGTTGAGGCGGCTGCAACTCTTCGGGGGAGCCTGATTCAATCTGCGATGTGTTCGCTGCCGCGCCAGCACCGGCGGCAAAGGCCTGCTTGACCTCTTCGATCGTCGCGGGTCGCGGTTTGGGGCCGATCGAAGAGGGTGAAACGGCGGGCTCAGCCGCCGTGGCCGGCAGTTCCGGAGAAGTTTCGGTTCCGCGTTCCTCGACTTGCCGCTTGGCGAGAGAGGGGGAGGCTGCCAGGATTTCCTTGAGTGTCGCAGTCACGGGCAAATGCCCGTTCAAGTCAGTATTCGTATGATGCCAGGCATGCGGGACGCGCCGATCGGCGTCGATGAACGGGCGCGAGTTGATTTCGCCGAACCAGTCCCATGTGCCCATGACGTCGACCACATCGGTGAAGGCCGGTGGCATCGCGATGCGGGCGCCGATCGTCACGATTTTTACAGTCGCGGCGTGCGCTGCTATTCGAGCTGCCGCCTGCTTGGACAGGTCGTGCAGGGCGGCTGAGAGGACCAGATTGCCTTTGGAGTGACCAACCAACAAATCGAAGGAGAGACGCTCGTCTGCAAGAAGCGCCTGCACGGTGCGCGTCGCCAGGCTGGTGCGGCTTGCCGATGCCTTGCCATACGCCCCGACTTTGGGCCGTCCGGCGAGATCGTCCAGTGTTTCCAGAAACGGGCGCAGACCCCTTAGGTGGCCAAAGAAGAAATGCCCTCCGAATGCCTCGGTAATGGCATCGGCGATGCCGTAGCCGGAGACGACGACGGCGACAGGTCCCTGCACCGCATCGGCGACATTGCGGGCGAAGGCGGCAGCGCCAAGTGCCGAGCCGCCGATGCCGGCGACAGCGAGCGCTCGCACCTTGTCACCGCCTCTCAACACAAACTCATCCACCGTTTCAGAAAGGCGTATCGCCGCGCCGCCGCTTGGCGGAACGATCATGATCGCGCCTTCGGCAGCCAGCGAGTCGCTGATGTAGAAGGCCTCTTCCGGCGTGATCACCTTGATGTCGTAGAATAGGGCATCCAGCGCAAGGTTCCGCTGGCGGAGGCCTTCAAGCGCAAGATTGCGGGCAGGGGAACGCTGCAGCCGCTCGGGGAGGCTCAATGTGCGTGCGAACTGCGTAAGGGAAAGTGTGAATGCCGTCTGGAACATGGGGTCACCTCGCCAAGGCTGCCTGAGTTAGAGCATTCCAAGGCCAAGCTTCTCACACTTTATCCGACGTGCCAACGCCTATTGGGGTGCGACATTCGATCCCGGGGGAAGTGGCGACCATTGCGTTTGTCGCAGCGCTTCGCCCGATATCATCGCCGCGGACATCGCGACGTTGATGGAGCGTTGGCCCTCGACCATCGGAATTAGGACGCGGCCGTCGGCCTTTTCTTGGACGTGATCGGGAACGCCGGCGCTTTCGCGGCCGAAAAGAAGCACGTCGTCATCGCGATAGGCAAAGCCGGTATAGGGCTGCGCCGCTTTGGTGGAGGCCAGCACCAGCCGGCGACTGCTTTCCAGACGCCATGCCTCGAAACGCTCCCAGTTCACATGTCGTGTCAGGGTGACGGCTGATAGATAATCCATGCCGGCACGCTTGAGGTTGCGGTCGGATATGTCGAAGCCGGCCGGCTCGATGATGTCGACGCCGAGGCCGAGGCACGCGGCGAGCCGCAGGATCGTGCCGGTGTTGCCGGGGATGTCGGGCTGATAGAGGGCGATGCGGAGCATGGTCATGTGCTGCAACTAGAGCATGATGCCGAAAAGTGCACGCGGCTTTCGGACGAGATCATGCTCTACTTCTTTGATTCTAGAGCGGATGATCTTAGGTCAATTCGGCCTAAGATCATCCGCTCTAGCGAAATCGCCGGGATTTGTCTCCGATTTTTGTTGATTTGTCGATTTTCGTGATGCGTTCCATCAGCAGAATTGAAGGGTTTCGCCCATTTTTCAGGCATATTCCTCTTTTCAAAAAAGAAAAGCCGCGCTAAAAGACAAGCGCTCTACAACTTGCGAACGAAGGAGGCTCATGATGGATATCTTGTTTGTGACGATGCGCCTCCTGTCGGCCTTTTTTCGGACCCGCTGAGAGCGCCACAAGGCGCGAATTCGCAAGCATTCCCCCCTTTTTGAGTCATTGCGCGGCTGGCATAGCCTCGTTGTTTTATCGCCCAACCACCATATGAATCTGCGACCTTTGGGCGCAACGGGTGGTCACAGGGTCGAGTCTTTGGAGCATTTCAATGTTTGGCTGGTTTGAACGCCGACTAAATCCATTTCCGAGCGAGGTGCCGGATACGCCTCCGCAGGGCCTCTTTGCATTCTGCTGGCACTATTCCAAACCTGCACTGCCGTGGCTGATCGCCATGAGTATCCTCACCACGTCGATCGCAGTCGGCGAGGTGGCGCTGTTCAAGTTCCTCGGCGATATCGTCGAATGGCTGACGAAGGCGGATAAGGCGACCTTCCTGCAGACGGAATGGCACAAACTGTTCTGGATGGGCGCGATGGTGCTGGTCGGCTTGCCGTTTGCGGCGATCCTCAACAGCTTCATCATGCATCAAGTGCTGCTCGGCAATTATCCGATGATCGCACGCTGGCAGATGCACCGCTTCCTGCTGCGCCACAGCATGACCTTTTTCGCCAACGAGTTTGCCGGCCGCGTTGCCACCAAGGTGATGCAGACCTCGCTTGCCGTGCGCGAGACGGTGATGAAGATCCTCGACGTCTTCGTCTATGTGTTCGCTTATTTCCTCTCGATGATCCTCGTCATCGCGGCGGCGGACTGGCGCCTGATGTTCCCGATCCTGCTCTGGCTCGGCGTCTATGTGGCGATCGTCTCCTACTTCGTGCCTGTGCTGCGCAAGATCGCGTCGCAGCAGGCCGATGCGCGCTCGATGATGACGGGCCGCGTGGTCGACAGCTACACCAACATCGCTACGGTAAAGCTGTTCTCGCATGCGGGTCGCGAGGAGACCTATGCCAGGGCCGGCATGGAGGAGTTCCTCGATACCGTGCACAAGCAGATGCGGAAGGTTACGCTGTTCCACGCGAGCGTCTATTTCAACAACTGCGCGGCGCTGTTCATCGTCTCGGCCATGTCGATCTGGTTCTGGCTCAATGGTACGATTTCGGTCGGCTCCATCGCTATTGCCATCGGCCTTGCCATGCGCGTCAACGGCATGTCGCAGTGGGTGATGTGGGAAGTCTCGGCGCTCTTCGAAAACATCGGCACGGTCTATGACGGCATGGGCATGATGACGAAGCCGCACGACATTATCGACAAGCCGGCAGCATCGCCGATCATTGCCAAGCAGGGTGCGATCCGGTTCGATCACATTCGTTTCCACTACGGCAAGGCGAAGGGGGTCATGGAAGACCTGTCCCTCGATATCCGTGCGGGTGAAAAGGTTGGTCTGGTCGGCCGCTCCGGCGCCGGCAAGACGACCCTGATGAACCTCTTGCTGCGCTTCTACGATCTGGAAGGCGGCCGCATCACCATCGACGGTCACGATATTGCTGGCGTCACGCAGGACAGCCTTCGTTCGATGATCGGCGTGGTGACGCAGGATACGTCATTGCTGCATCGCTCGATCCGCGACAACATCGCCTATGGTCGCCCCGACGCGACTGATGAGGATGTCATCCGGGCGGCCAAGCGCGCCAATGCGTGGGAGTTCATCGAGGGCCTGGTCGACATGCATGGCCGCACGGGGCTCGATGCGCAGGTCGGGGAGCGAGGCGTCAAGCTCTCAGGCGGCCAGCGGCAGCGTATCGCGATCGCCCGCGTCTTCCTGAAGGACGCGCCGATCCTGGTGCTCGACGAGGCGACCTCGGCGCTCGATTCCGAAGTGGAAGCGGCGATCCAGGAAAACCTCTTCGCGCTGATGCATGGCAAGACGGTGATCGCGATTGCGCACCGGCTGTCGACGCTGACCGAGATGGACCGCCTTGTCGTTCTCGACAAGGGCCGGATCATCGAGATGGGCACGCACCAGGAGCTGGCCCAGAATGGCGGCATCTATGCCGAGCTCTGGAGTCGCCAGTCCGGCGGCTTCCTCGCCGATCACGAAGAGGCTGAAGCGGCTGCTCAATAGGGGACTGAACAACTGGGGCGCTTTGGCGCCCCAGTTGCTGTTTTCCCTTAGTGGCTATTTTTCCCAGTATCCAAAACGGAACCAAGGCGTCGGGAAGACGACGCTGCGGGCTAACGGCTTGCAAGAGCGAGTTGGAGTGCGAGTGCCCCGAACGCTGTGGCGAAGCTTCGCCGCATCCACGACTGCACGGTCGGATTCGAGACGATGTGGCGTCGCAGGTAGGCGGCAAACACGCCGTATCCTGTGAAGACGATGAAGGTCAGCGCCATGAATATCAGGCTGAGCTTCAGCATCAGCGCAACGGGGTTAGGCTGATCCGGCGTCACGAATTGAGGCAGGAAGGCGAAGAAGAAGATCGACAGTTTCGGATTGAGGAGATTGATCAGGATTGCCGAGCCAATCACTTGCCGGCTGTCCTTGTCAGTCGGCGCACCGTCGACGCGCAACATGCCTCGCGCCAGAAACATCGACCATGCCATATAGAGCAGATAGGCGACTCCGAGCCATTTGAGCGCTTGAAACGCCAAGGCGCTGGTGTGCAGGAGCGCGGCAAGACCACTGATTGCCGCAAGCAAATGCGGGATTATGCCGAGCGTGCAGCCGAACGCGGCGACGATACTCGCTCTGGCGCCGCCCGATAATCCCGCAGCGAGGGTGTAGATTGCTCCGGTGCCCGGAGACGCCACGATGATGAGAGTCGTTATCAAAAACTCCATGCTCATGCGATTGCTCCCACGGGAGAGCAGGGGATTGGCGACGGGTGAGGTGAATATGTCGGGTCAGCTTGAGACGAAGTGGCGGGCATGGTTCTCACTCGATGATCGTTTCGAGCAATATCGAGCTGCCGTGTTCTTCGGTCTTGAATGAAATTGCGCGTCGCCGCCATCTCGCGCCGAGCTTCAATCGAAACCCTCAGCCATGGCATTCTAACGAAAATGTAACCTTCTGCGGCTCCTGCCTTTACTTTCCGGGCCTTCGGAAATTCCCTATATCGCTTCCATGTTCATTCGTTCGGTGTTCCGTCTGTTCGAGACGTGGATTGATCCCTACTACCGGAGCGGCGATCTCCGCCCGCCGCGGTCGCTTGGCGCTTTCATCTGGTATTATGTCGGCCAGGCGAAGGGGCCGTTCCTGGCGATGGCGGCGCTCGGTGGAGCCGTTGCCATGCTGGAGGCGGCACTGTTCTGGTTCGTCGGTCATCTGGTCGATATCCTCGACAAGGTGAAGCCGGACGAGGGGTGGACCGGGCTGCTTGCCGGTCACGGTGGCGCACTTCTCGGCATGGTCTTCGTGGTGCTCGTGGTGCGCTTCGTGATCGTCAGCCTCGGCGCGTTGGTCGAGGAGCAGGTGGTCGTTCCCGGATTTCTCAATCTCGTGCGCTGGCAGGCCTACCGGCATGTGGCGAGGCAGTCGGTCGAATTCTTCCAGAATGATTTCTCCGGCCGCGTCGTCACCAAAGTCTGGATGGCGGGGCAGGCGACGGGCGATCTCGTCGTGTCGCTACTGCAGGTGGTCTGGTTCATCATCATCTATGCCGCCTCCACGATCGCGCTCGTCGGTGGGCTCGACTGGCGGCTGGCGCTGGTGATTGCGGTGTGGATCGGCGTCTTTTCGCTGCTGGCCCGCCACTTCGTACCGCGCATCCGGCAGCATGCGCGCAACGCCGCTGAGGTATCCTCGATGCTGAACGGGCGCATGGTCGACGCCTATGCCAATATCCAGACGCTGAAGCTCTTCGGACGGGAGGAGCAGAACGACGACTATATCCGGCGGGGTTTCGACCGCTTCCAGGCCGCCGTCATGCCGTTTACGCGGCTGCTGACCGGCGTGCGCTCGTCGCTTGCGTTGCTCTCCGGCGTCATGATCACCACGATCGGCGCGCTCGCCGTGCATCTCTGGCTGGCTGGCGAGATCTCGACCGGCGGCGTCGCCTTCACCCTCAGCATGGTTCTGAGACTGAACATGCTCTTCGGCCGCATGATGTCTCAATTCAACGCCATCATGCGCAATCTCGGCACGATCCAGAACTCGGCCGAGATGATCTCCGAACCCATCGGACTGGTTGACCGGGTTGCGGCCAAGGATCTGGCGATCAGCGGTCCTGAAATCCGTTTCGAGAATGTGACCTTCCATTACGGGCGCGGCGGCGGCATCATCGATGATTTCTCTCTCAGTGTGCGCGCAGGTGAGAAGGTCGGCATCGTCGGCCGTTCCGGGGCGGGCAAGACGACGCTCGTCAACTTGCTCCTGCGCTTCTACGATCTCGAAGGCGGCCGCATCCTGATCGATGGCCAGGATATTGCCGGCGTGCGGCAGGAATCGCTACGGGGCGCCATCGGCATGGTGACGCAGGATACGGCTCTTCTCAATCGATCCATTCGCGACAATATTCTCTTCGGCCGTCCGGATGCCAACGACGAGCAGATGGTGGAAGCGGCACGACAGGCAGAGGCCGACGAGTTCATCACTGCTCTGCAGGATCAGAAGGGACGCGTGGCTTACGCAGCTCATGTAGGTGAGCGCGGCGTCAAGCTCTCCGGCGGCCAGCGTCAGCGTATCGCCATCGCGCGCGTCATGTTGAAAGATGCGCCCATTCTCGTGCTCGACGAGGCGACGTCGGCGCTGGATTCCGAGGCTGAGGCCGTGCTGCAATCCAACCTCGACGGGTTGATGAAAGGCAAAACCGTTCTGGCGATCGCCCACAGGCTTTCGACCATTGCCAAGCTCGACCGGCTGATCGTCATCGACAAGGGCGAAATCATCGAGGAGGGAACCCACGAAGAGCTGATCGCTCGTGGCGGCCTTTACTCCGAGCTATGGGCGCGCCAGTCCGGCGGCTTCATTGCTGCGGATTCGGATTGATCGCATCCGCCCTACTCGATCGCGGCATGCATGTTTATTGATGGCGAGGAACGCTGAATTCCGTCATCAGACCAAAATGGTTCGAGCCCATCGCATCGCGGATCTGCGTCACGGATATCAGCCGCAGCGGGGCGCGGGCGAAGACGTGATCGATGGTGATGCCATAGGCTCCTGCTGCGATCGGCCAGGTTGCCGGCTCCGGAAAGGCATGACGCAGACCGGTCGCGGCGAGAAAGTCGCGCATGTCGGGCGTGATGACGGAAGCGTTGAAGTCGCCTGCGAGAAGCAATGGTCCCTTCACATCCTCGAGGGCTGCCGCGAGGAGACCAAGCTCGACCTGATGGAACTCGTCAAAATAGGGCTTGCTCAGATGAGCCGAGGCAAAATTCACCGGCTGGCCATCCATGTCGATGGTGGCCAGAATGAAGCGATTGTCCCATAGGCTGCCAAGGCTGCGCATCATCTGGGTCTGAAACGGTCTTTTTGACAGTATCAAGGAATCGCAATCGGTGGTCATCACGCCGCAGCCGATGCGGTAGGGATAGACCTTGAGGATGCGATCCATTTCCGAGAAAATCGGTCCTGCCTCGAAAATTTCCACGACATCGGCATTGGAGCCAACGATGAAGTCGGTAATACGGGTGCCGTTTTCAAAATTGCTGTCCTCGATATTGAAGGATAGCAGCCTGAAATGCCCGCCGCCCGCCTCCGCCGACGCGACAAGGGAGGATGCGGCGTATTCCTGCAGCATGAACACCGAGTGGATCGCCAGCGCGGCGCCTGCCACTGTCAGGAACATCGCGTACCAGTGGCGTTTGAAGAGGAATGCGATCAGCGCCAGTATGATCGCAAACAGGCTTATATGGGTCTGCAGGCTTTCGAAAAAGCCCAGTACCCAGAGATCGGCGGCATAACGTGCTGCAAGGATGCCCAAAGCCAGCGTGGCGAGAACGCAAAGAACGCAATAAACTGTGTGCCTCATGGGACATTCTCGTGCTGATTTTCGATATTTTCACGACGTAAGGTCCGACTGCAATCCTCCACAAATTGCCGGGGAAATCCATTCGGTTTTAAGAGGTAAGAATTAAGCCCTGCGGAGTGATAAAATCGCGACTATGGCGACATTTCCTGCGGTGCAGCACAGAAAATGCTGTCAATTTTGCGGTGCGGAGCAAAATTGGTGCGGAGTGAAATTCATGGTTTTTCATGAGCTTAGCTTCCCATTCTTACGACGGGAACGCTTGCGTTGCCGCTCTGCGACGCAATAGCGCAGTTTTGCCGCGACATTGTGCCCTCTAAGCTTGCCAAGGCTGGACATAATTTGCGATCAAGCTTAGAACGCAGCGGGTTACGGAGGAATCTATGGCGGAATTGTGGTCGCATTGATTCGCCGTTAGTGAGAGGGGTACCGCGGTTTCACCGTGGTTTTGCGGGAAGAGGATGTGCAGCGTTGAGCGAGCATAGTACGACAAGTGAATCCACAGGCGAGCCTACGCGCCGCGATTTCCTTTATTTGACGACAGGCATGGCCGGCGCAGTTGGCGCGGTTTCGGTTGCATGGCCGTTTATCGATCAGATGCGGCCGGACGCATCGACGCTTGCTCTTGCATCCATCGAAGTCGACGTGTCGAGCCTCGAGCCTGGCATGTCCCTGACGGTGAAATGGCGCGGCAAGCCCGTTTTTATCCGTAACCGCACGCAAAAGGAAATCGACGATGCCAAGGGCACGCAGCTTTCGGACCTGAAGGATCCGGTTGCTCGCAATGCCAATCTCCCGGCTGATGCGCAGGCAACAGACGTTGCCCGTTCGGCGGGCGAGGGCAAGGAAAACTGGCTCGTCATGATCGGCGTCTGCACCCATCTCGGTTGCATCCCGCTTGGTCAGGCAGGGGAATATGGCGGGTGGTTCTGTCCCTGCCATGGTTCGGTCTACGATACCGCCGGTCGCATACGCCATGGGCCTGCGCCGCAGAACCTCTCCATACCGCAATATGCGTTCACGTCGGATAAGAAGATCAAGGTCGGTTGAGGGGGAGCTGAATCATGAGTGGTCATTCGTCTTACGAGCCATCGACAGGGCTCGAAAAATGGGTCGACGCGCGGCTTCCGCTGCCGCGTATGGTCTATGACAGTTTCATCGCGTACCCGGTCCCGCGCAATCTGAACTACGCCTACACCTTCGGCGCGATGCTGGCCGTCATGCTGGTCCTGCAGATTCTGACCGGTGTCGTGCTTGCCATGCACTACGCGGCCAATACCGCGATCGCCTTCAACTCGGTCGAAAAGATCGTCCGCGATGTCAACCATGGCTGGCTGCTGCGCTACATGCATGCCAACGGTGCGTCCTTCTTCTTCGTCGCTGTCTACCTGCACATCGCTCGCGGCCTGTACTACGGCTCCTACAAGGCACCGCGCGAAATCCTCTGGATTCTCGGCGTGATCATCTACCTCCTGATGATGGCAACCGCCTTCATGGGCTACGTTCTGCCCTGGGGTCAGATGTCCTTCTGGGGCGCGACCGTCATCACCGGCTTCTTCTCGGCCTTCCCATGGGTCGGCGACTGGATCCAGACCTTCCTGCTCGGCGGCTTCGCCGTTGACGATCCGACGCTCAACCGCTTCTTCTCGCTGCACTACCTGCTGCCCTTCATGATCGCGGGTGTCGTGATCCTGCACATATGGGCGCTGCATGTAACCGGCCAGACGAACCCGACCGGCGTCGAAGTCAAGCTGAAGACCGACACCGTGCCCTTCACGCCCTACGCGACGCTGAAGGATGCGCTTGGCGTTTCCATCTTCCTGCTGGTCTTCGCCTATTTCGTCTTCTACCTGCCGAACTTCCTCGGCCACGCCGACAACTACATCGCGGCCAACCCGCTGAAGACGCCGGCCCACATCGTTCCGGAATGGTACTTCCTGCCGTTCTACGCGATGCTGCGCTCGATCACCTTCAACATCGGCCCGATCGACTCGAAGCTCGGCGGCGTTCTGACCATGTTCGGCGCCATCATCGTGCTGTTCTTCCTGCCTTGGCTCGATACGTCGAAGGTTCGCTCGGCCGTCTATCGTCCCTGGTACAAGCTGTTCTTCTGGCTGTTCGTCGCCGATGCCGTTCTTCTCGGCTGGCTCGGCTCCCAGCCGGCGGAAGGCATCTACACCACGGCGGCACAGTTCGCGACGCTGTTCTACTTCCTGTTCTTCCTCGTCATCATGCCGGTACTCGGCCTGGTCGAGACACCGAAGCGTGTTCCGAACTCCATTACGGAAGCGGTTCTTGAGAAGCAGGGCGGTAAAGCTGCCGCTCCGGTTCAGGCATAACCGGCGATAGAGGAAGAAAACGATGAAGAAACTTATTGTCGGCCTTCTGTCGCTCACGCTTATCGGCGGCGCTGCTACGGTCGCTGCCGTTGCCGAGGAAACGAAGCCTGCCGCAGAAGCCGCGACACCGCATTATCCGCTGAAGGAGCCGCGCGAGCAGCACTGGTCTTTTTCCGGCCCGTTCGGCTACTACGACAAGGCACAGCTGCAGCGTGGTCTCAAGGTCTATACGGAAGTCTGTTCCGCCTGCCACTCGATGAAGCTTGTCGCCTACCGTACGCTGGGAGATCTCGGCTATACGGAGGCGCAGGTTAAGGCCTTCGCAGCCAACTACGAAGTGCAGGACGGTCCGAACCCTCAGGGTGAAATGTTCAGCCGCAAGGCGGTTCCGTCCGACCATTTCAATTCGCCGTTCCCGAACGACGAAGCGGCTGCGGCCTCGAACAACGGTGCCGTGCCGCCTGACATGTCGCTGCTTGCCAAGGCACGCGAAGTCGAGCGCGGTTTCCCGCAGTTCATCTTCGATATCTTCACGCAGTATCAGGAAGGCGGCCCGGATTATATCTACTCGCTGCTGACAGGTTACGAAGAACCGCCTGCTGGCTTCAAGGTGCCGCAGAACTCGCACTACAATCCGTATTTCGATGCGGCCGCGACGTTTGCCATGCCCAAGCCGCTTTCGGACGGACAGGTAACCTATGATGACGGTGCGCCGCAGACGGTGGACCAGTATGCGCGCGACGTTTCTGCATTCCTGATGTGGACCTCGGAACCGCATCTGGAAGATCGTAAGCATCTTGGCTTCATGGTGATCGTGTTCCTGCTGATCTTCTCGATCCTGATCTATCTCACCAAGCGTTCCGTCTACGCCAAGGCCGGTGCTCACTGAGTAAGAACAGACCGACATGCAAAAGGCGGCCCGTTGAGGCCGCCTTTTTTGTTGGTATAGCGCCCACATATTGGTAGGGTGCCGCCGGCCCTATCACAGCCTGAGAGACTATATTTGATGAACACTATTGCATCGGAGCTTGCCGCCAGCATCCGCTCCATTCCGGACTATCCCAAGCCGGGCATCATCTTCCGTGACATCACGACGATGCTTGGCGATGCCAGGGCGTTCCGTCGCGCGGTAGATGCGCTCGTGCAGCCCTATGCCGGCACGAAAATCGATAAGGTCGCCGGAATGGAAGCGCGCGGCTTCATTCTCGGGGGAGCGGTGGCACATCAATTGTCGGCTGGCTTCGTGCCGATCCGCAAGAAGGGCAAGCTGCCGCACGATATTGTCCGGATCGCCTACAGCCTGGAATACGGCGTCGACGAAATGGAGATGCATCGCGATGCGGTCAATCCGGGCGAAAGAGTGATCCTCGTCGACGACCTGATCGCGACGGGCGGCACC
Organism: Martinezella lusitana; assembly: GCF_014207095.1. GTDB lineage: Bacteria > Pseudomonadota > Alphaproteobacteria > Rhizobiales > Rhizobiaceae > Rhizobium > Rhizobium lusitanum_B. Next base: position 657,726 of record NZ_JACHBG010000002.1, read on the forward strand.
GCTGTCGGCGCAACGAAGCTGTTGCGCCAGATTGGCGCCGAAGTCGTTGCAGCCTGCTTCGTCATCGATCTGCCCGATCTTGGCGGCCGCAAGAAGCTCGAAGAGCTTGATGTGCCGGTTCACACTCTGGTGGAATTCTCCGGCCACTGATCTCGTCGGCGAGATGCGCGTGCGGGGTTCTGTTCGCTCCCCGCCGCTCCACTTCGTGTTATCGCGCAGTTCCGTGCGGAACTCAGCCCGCCATGGTCTAATCAAATCCCAGCACAGTACTTTCGAAACGCAGAACCTGCGTGCCGTCCTGGTTGCTGCCGTCGCAGACAAGCGTATAGAGCGTCCAGCCAGGACGCGAGGCCAGAGGGCGGCTGGCAATGAGGGTGAGACCGTAGGTGATGGTGTCGCCGGCAAAGACCGGGCGCAGCCATTGCAGGTTCTTGAAGCCCGGCGAGGGGCCAAGCGTGGGCGGCGTCTTGCCTTCCTCAATCAGACGAGCCGTTTCGGACTTCCAAAAGTAGACGAAGTTGCGCATCCATACCGAACAGCTATGCCAGCCGGAGGCGCAGAGCCCGCCGAACAGCGAATGCTTGGCGGCTTCGGCATCCATATGGAAGATCTGTGGATCGAAGCGCGACGCAAAGCGGACGATGCCTTCGGGCGTGAAGGTATGGCTACCGATCTCCATGCGTTCGCCGATCGTGTAGAGATCATTCAGTTTCATGCCGTGGCCTCCGCACCGGCGCGCAACCGGACCATTGTCGCATTCTCACCGAGACAGACGAGCTCGCCGCGCTGGTTTTCAATTTCGTGACGGAATTTGACGATCCCGATGCCAGGGCGCGAGCGCATCGGGCGCGCCTCCAGCACGATGGAGCGGCCGGACAGCGTATCGCCGGCCAGAACCGGCTTCTTCCAGTCCATGAAGTCGATGCCCGGCGCGCCTTGGGCGTCCGTGTTGAGAAGGTAGGAATCACACATCATGCGCATGAACATCGCAGATGTGTGCCAGCCGGAGGCCGCAAGGCCGCCGAGGATGCTGGCACGGCCTGCCTCTTCGTCGAGATGCATGGGTTGCGGATCGAATTCGCTTGCAAATGCGACAATTTCCTCAGCCGTTACATGCTTCGGACCAAGCGGAAATTCCCGCTCGGGCTTGAAGTCTTCATAGGCCAGTTTCGTCATGTCTCATGCCGTCCTTCAAATCGCCTGAAGCGCATCGCGATCCCTTGGATCTGCTCCTTGTTCTTCAGGTTCTGGCGTCTCGGCATGTCGTTGTCGCGAAACCGCAACGCGCTTTTGCGCGACATGCTCTAGATCGGCAATCGCATAGGCACTAGTCGCGGCGCAAGCCCTTTCAACGACGTGGCGAGCGATACCCGCCGCCGAATAGCCGTGGATGTCCCGGCAGCTCTTGATTGTACCGCAACGATATGCTGAGGCTTGGTGGCAAGGAAATGTAATGGGATCAGAGATGAGCGAGCTTAGAATCGCGCTGGAAGATGCTGCCGGCGAGGGGATTATTTCCGACACGCAGGCAGAGCGGCTGCTTCCCTATTTGACCGCGAGGAATATCGGCGCGCGCGTGGCCGGCGGCCCTTTGGACGCACCTTCAGCCGAGGTAGCCAACCCGTTGGAGGACACGGAGGCTCCGCGTTTCGTTCGCGGTTTCCATGACGTACTGATCACTATCGGCATTATCGTCCTGCTCGTCGGGCTGTGGGGGCTGGCGCATCGGTATCTGCTGGTGCTGGCGATCGTCCTTTTGGCGGAGATCCTGGTGCGCCGCCAGCGACTGGCGCTGCCGGCTGTGGTTTTGACAGTGGCTCTCGTCGTTTGGCTTATCTACACGGTGATAGGCTATATCAGCGCCACGCCAGCCCTGTCCGATAACTTCACCATTGGCGCGCTGGTGCTGACCGTTCCGTTCCCGTTGACGCTAGCGGCATTTTACTGGCGCTACCGGGTGCCCCTGTCGCTGGCATTGCTACTTTTCTCCCTGTTCGGGCTGCTGCTGGCGACGATCTTCTATGTCATCGGCTCGGCGCTTCACTCCACGGACGTGCCGGCCGATTACCCAACCGTGACGCTCGTGATCCTGCTGGCCGCCGCTGTCGGCAGCTTTGCGTTGGCGATGCGCTTTGACCTGAGTGATCCGCGAAGGGTTACGCGCCGCTCCGACGTTGCCTTCTGGCTGCATCTCGCGACTGCGCCAGCCTTGCTTTATTCGACGATTCTGCTGGCGTTGCGGTTGGAGCTTGGTGACGGCGCTGCTGCCTTCGCCAACCTCGCCAACGTCTTCTTCGGTGGCTATACGCAGGCGCTGACAGTTCTCGGCGTTGTCGTGGCGATGATGCTGATCGGCCTTGTGATCGATCGCCGCGCCTTCGTCACCGCCGGCCTCGTGTCGCTTGGTCTCGCGACAGGCGCGCTTCTTCGCCACAACAATGCCGGGCTCGATCAGGTTGGCTTTCTGGTTCTGCTGATTGTCGGGGTGGTGGTGCTTGTGATCGGCATTGGTTGGACGACATTGCGTCGCGTCATCGTCTCTCAGCTGCCGGATGGCCTGCAAGCGAGACTGCCGGTGCTCAGATAGGCGCCGGCAAGCCGAGGTGTGCTGAAGCGCGTCGTGATCTCTCAGATTCGCGTTTCGCGCTTCAGGCCTTTGATTTCGCGCATATGGGTGTCGTAAGTCCGGCCAACACTTTCGCGCGGCATGCCTTAGGTGTTGAAGCGGAAGTGGATGACGTCGCCATCCTGGACGACGTATTCCTTGCCTTCGTCGCGCGCTTTGCCGGCTTCCTTCGCGCCGGTTTCGCCGTTGAAAGCAATGTAGTCTTCATAGGCGATGGTGTTGGCGCGGATGAAGCCACGCTCGAAGTCCGAATGGATGACGCCGGCTGCCTGCGGCGCCTTCGTGCCGCGTTCGATCGTCCAGGCGCGCGTTTCTTTGGGGCCTACCGTGAAGTAGGTGATGAGGTGCAGCAGCTTGTAGCCGGCGCGGATCAGCCGGTCGAGGCCGGCTTCGTCGAGGCCGAGGGCCGAGAGGAATTCTTTCGCCTCTTCTTCCGGCAGCTGCGCCACCTCAGCCTCGATCGCGGCAGAGATGATGACGACTTCGGAATTCTGTTCCTTCGCCATGGCCGCGACGGCCGCCGTATGCTCGTTGCCGCTGACGGCATCGCCTTCGGCGACGTTGCAAACGTAGAGCACCGGATGCGAGGTCAAAAGGTTCAGGCTCTTAAGGATGCGGATCTCTTCGGCATCGAGCTTCGACAGCAGCGTGCGAACCGGCTTGCCTTCCTGCAGCAATGCGAGCGATGCATCCATGATCGGCAGCATCGCCATGGATTCCTTGTCCTTGCCGGTGGCGCGCTTGCGCGTCTGTTCGGTGCGGCGCTCCAGGCTGTCAAGGTCGGCGAGCATCAGCTCGGTCTCGATCGTTTCGGCATCGGCGACCGGATTGATGCGGCCCTCGACATGGGTGATGTCGCTATCTTCGAAGCAGCGCAGCACGTGCACGATGGCATCGACTTCACGGATGTTGGCGAGGAACTGGTTGCCGAGACCTTCGCCCTTCGACGCGCCGCGCACGAGGCCGGCGATATCGACGAAGGAGATGCGCGTCGGGATCAGTTCCTTCGACTTGGCAACGTCGGCAAGCTTGCGCATGCGCGGATCGGGAACCGCGACTTCACCCGTGTTCGGCTCGATCGTGCAGAACGGATAGTTGGCCGCCTGCGCCGCCGCCGTCTTGGTCAGCGCGTTGAACAGAGTGGACTTGCCGACATTCGGCAGCCCGACGATACCGCATTTGAAACCCATGGCACCTTGTCCATATCTTGAAAATCTTTGCAGTGCCTATGGGGGAAGGGCCGTTGCGGGTCAAGCCTTGTGCGAAAGCCGAGCCTATTTTCCGGCAAAAAGGGGCGTTTTGGACCAAATGACCCGCCCGGTTTCAGCCGAGCGGGTCATCCTTTCAAAGTCGGAACACCTTTACTTCATTGCCGCGCTCCAGCTCCTTGTTGGCGAGAAAGAGGGCGGTCTTGGCGTTCTGATTCTGACGTTCGGCCAGCAGTTGCAGCATTGCCTCCAGTCGCCTTACCGCCAGCGCCTTGTTGCGGTGCTGAGAACGTTCATCGCGGCAGGTTACGGTAATGCCGGTCGCGATATGCGTTGCCCTGACGGCGCTGTCGGTCGTGTTCTGGTGCTGCCCGCCGGGGCCGCCGGCACGCAGTGTCTCGAAGCGGATATCGTCCCGCTGAATGCTCGGGATCTCCTTTGCCGTATCGGGCAATTCGATCTGCTTGATACCGACGAACCAGTTTTGCCGTTTGTGTCCCGGCCTGATCCTGCTCTTGAAGATGAAACGGATCGAGCCGCAATAATCTGCTGCGAGGCGATGTGCCTCGGCGCCGCGCAGCGTGATGATTGCCGAAACAGGGCCGTGCAGATCGGGTGCCCGCGACGCGGTAACCTCGATCTCGCAGCCTTTGTCGCGGGCCTCGCTCTCCAGAATGGACAGCAGGGCCTTCAGCGCGACCCTGCATTCTGCCGGGCCGTTGCCTGAGGTTGCGAGAAGATGAATTTCAGACATCCCGGTGCCTCCCGCTTGCTCTGCGGTCCCGCATGCGATCCTTCTTCGGCTCCTCGTGATCGATGCTGACCTTCTTGTAGGTAATGAGAGGCTTCATCGATGCCAGCGGCCGGATGAGGCCGTGATCGGCCAGATCGGCGATGACCTGACCGGCATTCTTGTAGGCGCCGGCCGCCTCCTCGATCGCGAGCTTGCGATCGTCGCAGATTGCGATGCCGCCCCACGGGTTGCGCAGCAGCGCCTCCCGCTCGGAGCGGGTGGAACCCGTCCGGCCATGCATGTTGCGACGATCATACTTCCGACCGGCTCCATGCGAGATCGCCCAATGCGACTTTGCCGCAGCCGCAAGCGGTTCGACGACATAGCTCAGGCTTGCCCTGGAGCCGGCGATCGGTGCGATCGCGGAATCCTGGACGGCACCCGCGCCCTTATAGTGGACGTAGCCGTCCGCCGTCGCCCGCACGAGATTGTGCGGGATGTCGGCGATCAGCCTGCAGTCCGTCCGCAGGGCTACAGCGGCCCGCTGCGCAATCATGCGCCGATTGAGCTTGGCCCACTCGACGCAAAGATCATGAAGCTGCAGCCACTGCATGCCGGCTTCGGACATCGGATCGAAGCCTTCAGCTAAGCCGCAGCTCACGTCGATGGTGCGGTTGAACACCTTGGCGCCGAGGTCGCGTGAGCCGGTGTGAACGAGCAGATAGAGCTTCTGCTTGTCCAGCAATTGGCCTGCATCTTCCTCAAGCAGGTCTTCGACTGCCTGGATCTCGCAGAAATGATTGCCGCCCCCAATCGTACCTAGCGTCTCCGTGCTGATTTCGAGGTCGAGCGATCGGTCGGTCTGCGAGACATCCGACACATCGAGCCTGATGTTTTCCAAGCCCCGCAGCATATCCGCCGCCTTGTCGAGCTTGAACTTACGCTGAGGCAGATCGAATTCGAAAAGAGCCATGCCGCAGCCGATATCGTTGCCGATCAGTTGCGGATAGAGCCTCGATGCTAGTGCGGCCATGCCGACGGGCCCGTATTTGCCGGGGTGCAGGTCGGGAAAGCTGGCGACCGAAAGCATGCCGGGGAGCTTTGCGATCTCTCCGAGCTGTTCCAGTGCCGTCCCTTCGATCCAGGACTTCGATGTGAAATAATGTGCGACCGCGGCAGCAGGCTGATTGCAGCGCATAGCGATGGGACCGGAGGTCCCTATGGAATTGCCCATGAAAATATTCCCAGGATGGGTCAATCTCTCGGCGTCAATGCCGATCGAAAAAGCTCATCGCAGCGCGTCTACGCTGCTTAAGCTTGTGCCCCTAAGGGGCGCGATGAAGCTGTGCTCTTCATTTTGCTGCTCCCGAACCTGAGTTAGTAGATGGCGTCTTATAGGCGAAATCAGACGGATTGCAAGCCCTGGTTTTGCTGGTGGCCGCCGCCGACTACATTGTCTCCTTGACAGGACTGTTCTTGAACGATGTGGCGCGCTGCACTATAGTCCTTCTATCATTCCAAAGCCCTTTTCCTGTCGTCAACGGTGATGCCGATGAGTGACAATGATGTTGTCCTGAAACCAAAGACTAAAACCAAGCCGAAGGTCGATAGGCCGAAGCTCTACAAGATCATTCTCGTGAACGATGATTACACGCCGCGGGAATTCGTCATCATGGTACTCAAAGCCGTCTTCCGTATGAGCGAGGAGACGGGCTATCGCGTCATGATGACGGCGCACAAGCTCGGTACCTGCGTTGTCATGGTTTGTGCGCGGGATATCGCCGAGACCAAGGCGCAGGAGGCGATTGATCTTGCGAAAAGCGGAGGCTTTCCGCTGATGTTCACGACCGAGCCGGAAGAATAGGGTTACGGTTGCGCCTCAGACAGGGCGACGGATTTGATAGCCGGTCTTGTCCTGCATGAAGCCGCAATTGGCGTAGAAGCGCAGGGTTGCCGGGTCTTTTGACCCCGTCAATAACATGACCTTGTAACAGTCTTTGTCCCACGCCGTTGCTATTGCCTTACGGATAACCGTGCCGGCGAGGCCGCGCTGGCGGCAATCGGCGTGTGTCACCACATTCTCGATCAGTGCATAGGGCGCACCACCGCGCGTCAGATTGGGAATGACCGCCAGTGTGACGGAAGAAACGGCCTTCGCGCCGTCAAAGGCGGCAAAGATGGTCATGCCGGGATGGGCGAGGATTTCCGCGAAACGGCGCTGTGCCAACGATAGCTCCGGCACCGGGTCGTCGGCGTTCAAATGCTGGTACAGGGCAATGAGCGTCGGTAGATCCGCTGCTGTTATCGGCCGGATGCTAATCTCTGCGCTGTCTTTGAAGGCTGCCCCCGGCATTTCAATTGTCCTTCTTGCCGAACATCCTCTTCAGCATCTCGGCCATGGGGCCGGTTTCCGGTATCTTCGGTTGGCTGTGGTTGCGCGCCTGATGAATGTGCGATTTGGCAGCCGGCGCCTTCTTCTCCGGCTTCGGTGCATCGTCTTCCGACTTGCCGCCGAGCGCGAGCGCGATCTTGTTCATCAGCTGCGAATCTTCGCCCCGCACCAGCATGTCGACATTATCGGCAAGCGAATCGAACAGGAGTTCAAGCCAGTCCCTGTCCACTTTGGCGAAATCGCCGAGGACGTGATTATGCACGAGTTCCTTGGCGCCCGGATGGCCGATGCCGAGGCGCAGGCGTCGATATTCGCGGCCGACATGCGCGTCGATGGATTTAATGCCGTTGTGACCGCCATGGCCGCCACCGGTCTTCAATCGCGCCTTGCCGGCGACCAGATCAAGTTCGTCGTAGATCACCACAAGATGGGAGGGCTCAAGCTTGTAGAAGCGCATGGCTTCCCCGACGGCTTCGCCGGAGAGGTTCATGAAAGTCTGCGGCTTGATGAGCAGCACCTTCTCGCCTCCGAGTTCGCCTTCCGCGATCTCGGCCTTGAACTTCTTCGACCAGGGCGAAAAACTGTGGCGACGATGGATCGCATCCACCGCCATGAAGCCGATATTGTGGCGATTGCTCTGATATTTGGCGCCGGGATTGCCGAGACCCGCGATGAGAAGCATGCGCTTCACCCCTTGGAAAATGCTGACGCCCTTCACCACAAGGAAATGGCGGCAAAGTCAAGTTTAGATGCGATCAGTCGCCGAGATGCAGGCCGTACTTCAGGTAAATTCGCTTCTGCGTTCCGTCGGCGATCAGCGCGGTCAGTGCCGTCTGCATCTTGCTCAGAAGATCGGGCGGGAAATCCTTTTGGCAGGCGATGCTCAGGGGTTGCTGCGCAAGGACGGCTACCTCTTCCACCGCGTTGCCTTCGTCCTTCAGCTTGTCGAAGTAGAATTCCGAGATCGGCATCAGGTCGATGCGGTCACTCATCAGCTTCTTCAGGCTTGCCTTGAAGTCGCTGCCGACGTCGATGCGCTGGAAATTGTTTCGGTGCAATATCGTTGCCGTATAGTCTTCCCGCCAGGTGCCGACGAGATACTGCTTGGCTTCATCCAGGTTTGCTGCCGCGACCTTGGAACCGCTATGCTTGATCAGGACGCTGCGATCGATCAGCAATGGTTCCACCCATTTGAACAGCGAGTTGCGCTCTTCATTATGGGCGGTGGCGAAGACGCAGGTCATCGGTTCCGTCAAGGCCTGATTGTATGCGCGAACCCAGGGCAGCACGGTGATCGTATAGCTCACGCCGATGTCGGCCATGATCTTCTGAACCTGTTCGGTGGTGGCGCCGACGGGCGTCTTGCCCTCGCGATAGTTGAAGGGCGGATATTCCTCTGTGGTGAAATGAACCGTTTCAGCGCGAGCTGGAGAGAGAAGAGAGAGCGAAAACAGGCTGGTTGCAATGATGAGCAGCGGCTTTCGCATGCGGTTCCTCTTCGCTAGGATGCTTGGGCTACGGGGGTTGGATGAGCTTGTATCAGGCCCGTCCATATCTTCATCAGATTGTCCGGATGCTGCGGCCGGTAGAAGAGATAGCCCTGGCCATAATCGATGCCCATGGTGCGCAGGGTCGCGCATTCCTCTTCCGTCTCGACGCCCTCGGCTATGACGGTGCAGTTCATCTTGTGCGAGAGCGTGGTGATGCTTTCGACCAGCATGCGGCTCTTGGCGCTGACATCGGAAGCCGTGTCGTTGATTGCCCTGATGAAGGATTGGTCGATCTTGATGATGTCGACCGGGAAGCGGTTGATATAGCTCAGCGACGAATAGCCTGTGCCGAAATCGTCCAGCGCGATGCGGCAGCCATAGCGGCAGATTTCGTTAATGACCATGCGCGTCTCCGGATTGTCATCCATGAGCACGGCCTCGGTGATCTCGACGACGATGCGCCGCGGCAAGATATCGTAGCGCGAGAGCAGGGCGGCGATGCGCACCGGCAGCTCCGGCTCGAATTGGAGCGGCGAGAAGTTGATGGCGAGGTAGGTGTCTTCCATGCCGTCGAGACGGGACAGCTTTGCGAAACTGGCGATCGCCTTTTCCATGATGCGATTGCCGATGCGCACGATGGACCCGGTTTCCTCGGCGACCTCGATAATGCGGGCAGGAGGCAGGATGCCTTTCTGAGGATGGTTCAGCCGCATCAAGGCTTCGAAGCCGGCAACCGAGCGGTCGTCGATATTCACGATCGGCTGCAGATATGCCTCGAACCAGTCTTCGTTGAGGCCGCTCTCGATATTGCTTTCCAACTCGGCGCGACTGCGGGAGTCGTCGAGCATGCCATTGTCGAAGATTTGCGCACCGTTCTTCCCGTCGCGCTTCTTGGCGTACATGGCGATGTCGGATTTCAGCAGCAGTTCGGCGGCGTTTGCGGCGTGGCGTGGATAGATGGCGATACCGATGCTAGCGCTGAGACGCGCGTCGCCTTCGAAGGGCGCTTCGAAAATTTCCGCGATGCGGGCGGACATATCGAAGGCCCGCGCTTCCGCGTCCTCGGCCAATAGCAGGATCGCGAATTCGTCGCCGCCCAGGCGAGCTGCAATATCGCCGGGCTTCAGACATTCCTGCAGGCGCGCGACAAGTTCCCGCAACGCCGCATCGCCGGCGGCATGGCCCATATTGTCGTTGATCCACTTGAAGCGATCGAGGTCGATGAAGAGGCAGGCGAGCTCGCGCTTGCGTAGGTCTGCCTCGTTGATCTTGGCGTCCAGTGCGGTCTCGAAGCCCTGACGATTGAGAAGGCCGGTCAGGTGATCGGTGATCGCCTGCCGCAGATTGCGGTCCTCGGATTGCTTGAGCTCGGTGACGTCGGTCATGACCGAAAGCGAGAGGCCGTCCTGGATCGCGGTGGTTTCGAGGATCAGGACGTCCATGACCCGCTCGTCACGGCAGAGGAATTTCACCGTCACGGCAAGGCGAGCGGCGCTGTCGGGGTTGTCGTGCTTGCGTTCGCTGTATTCCGAGCGCGAATCCGGAAGGACCAGGCTTGCGAACCGGCGGCCGAGCACTTCGGCGCGGTCATAACCGGTGGCGGCAAGCCAATAGTCGCTGACGGCGGCGATGCAATCGTCCTTGTCGAGCGAGAACAGCATAGCGGGCGTCAGATTGTAAGTGTCGGTCGCCCGCCGATGGGCGAATTTCAACTCGGTTTCTTCGCGCTGTAGCTTGCTCTGCATGTCGTTGAAGCTGCTGGCAAGCCGACCCATCTCGTCGCTCGACTGCCAGTCGACATGATGACGCGAGCCAAGACGGCGGGTCGCCTCGATGGCATGTGTCAACCGCATCAGCGGCTGAATGACGAAGATGCGGTTGCCGATCAGCGCTGCGCCGAAAACGGTCAACACGGCAAAAATGAAGATCGAAATGAAGACGATCTCTTCATTCTTCAGCCCATCGAAGAGGCCGAGTTCGGGATAGTAGACGGTGATGGTGCCGAGTTTCTTGGCGCCATCGACGCCATTGTAGATGATCGGGCGGGAGACAGATTCCAGATTGCCCTTGTAGGATTTCGGGATGGTCGATTGCGTAACGTCGAGCTGGCCAGAAAGATCGCGGACATTCACCCTGACGATTGCGCCTTCAGCGACCGTCGTAGCGCTGATCTGCGTGACGCTGTCTTCGTCCAGATCCCATAGGGGCTTTGCCAGCGCCTGGGCATTGGCGACGAGCAGAACGGTAATGTGATCCTTGATTTCTTTTTCTGCGCGCTCGGAGGAGAGAAAAAGGAACAGAATGAAGAGTGGCGCCACGAAAACCAGCAGCGCACCGCAGACGATCGCGAAAAACCTGTTTTCGACCGAATGACTCATTATTCCGTTTGCTCCCCAGTCGCAGGCCAACCGCATCCTGGGTGCGCCGCTCCCCACAACTCTTTCGCGTAGATTTTCATGAATCTGTTAAATGTTGCTGAAACTCTGGGGTTAATGGACCTCGATTGAAGTATAGATTCAAGAAATCTTTATTTTTACTTTCTCTAATATTCGCGCCAAACACGAAAAACCCGCCATCCCAAGGGGGAGGCGGGTTTCGAATGTTACGATGAAGAGGCCGATTAGGCGCTGGCTTCTTCGCTGCCTTCTTCTTCGGCAAGACCGGCTGCCGGAGCAACGATCGTTGCGATCGTGAAGTCGCGGTCGGCGATGACAGGCGTGACGTTCTTCGGCAGCTTGACGTTCGAGATATGAACGCTGTCGCCGCTCTTCAGGCCGCTGAGGTCAACGGAGAAGAATTCCGGAATGGCGTCTGCCGGGCAATGAACTTCGACTTCGTGACGAACGATGTTCAGTACGCCGCCAGCCTTGAGGCCGGGGGACTTCTCATGGTTTTCGAAGTGAACCGGGATTTCCACGGTAACGGCGGTGTTGCCGGAAACGCGCAGGAAGTCGACGTGAACCGTGAAGTCACGGACCGGATCGAGCTGATAGTCCTTCGGCAGAACCTTGATCTTCTTGCCGTCGACGTCGATCGTTGCGATCGTCGTCAGGAAGCCGCCGGCGTGGATGCGCTTCGTCACCTCATTGGTGTTGAGAGCGATGGAAATGGGGGCCTGCTTGTCACCATAGATGACAGCGGGGATCAGACCATTGCGGCGAAGTTCACGGGCGGACCCCTTACCAACCCGTTCGCGCGCCTCGGCCTTGAGCTCGTAGCTTTCGTGGCTCATAGCTATTCCTTTCGAGGTTATTTGGAGAGTTCATCCGGTCGGTCATACGCCGTATCGATTGAACTGGAGGAGGGCGTGCCCTGCCTCATCCGCGTTGCCTCCAAGGGTGTCTACGCGGACGCGTGGCGTATAATACAAAGTGATGAAAGGTGCAAGCACCCCTGGAAACAGGGGGCTGTGATGACATTGCAACTGAGAGGCACGAGCCGCAGGTGTCATTTCTATCAACGGCTTGACATATACGCTCGGCCTCTTCAACAGTCGAGTTCAATCGATCAGGGGCAGAAGGTGAGGTCGAGCATGCGCTCCAAGCTTATCGTCGGCGCGATTTTCTCCGTGGGCCTTACCGGCGCATCGCACGCCGCCGACGTCAGTCAGCGGGGTGCGGACGATCTCCGCGACATCCTGCTCTCTCCGCTTTCACGCGACCTCGCTCGAAGCGACTTCGTAGCCGTCAAGCCGGCGGGCGACCAATACGAGATTACCTACGATCTTGCGAAGTTCTTCGACAAGATCAACTCCAACGTGCTTTCGGTGACGGGTTTCAAGCCATTGTCCCTGTTTGCAAAACCTGTCGAACAAGGCCGCTGGCATCTCACGGGCGGCAATAGTCTCGATGTCGCCGTGCATTCGCCGACCTCGGATATCGCCTCTTCGATCGCGTCAAGCTCCTTTGACGGCATATTCGATCCGTCGATCGAGATGATGCGCTCGATGGGCGTCAAATGCGGCGGCGTGAAATTCTCGAGCGTCGGCAGCGGAGCAAAAAGCGGCCGCAAGGTCGATGTCGCCATCGACAGCGCCTCGTTTGCCCACACGGTGACCGATAGCAGCGAAGCGGGCAAGGTCGATCTGCAAATGCAAGGCTCGCTTCAGCAACTGAACGAGACGTTCACTTTGCCGCAGGGCTCGCCCTTCAGCTTCAGTGCCGATAGCGTTACCACCAACGTTACCGCGACCAGCTTGCCTGTGAAGGAGCTGAGCGCACTCATCCGGTTCTTCGTTCAGCACATCAAGACCAAGCAGCTTTCGGAGAGCGGCGGCGAGAAATTCGAGCAGCTGGTGCACAAGGCCTTGCCCGTGTTCGGCTCTCTCGGCAAGACGGTGACGTTGAACAATGCCGTCATCGCGACGGACAAGGGAAAGGTCGGCATCAAGCGGATCGATTACAGCTTCAAGATGGACGGCTTGACCAAGGCCTCGAATGTCAATCTGGGGCTGCGGGCCGAGCATTTCACACCGGATGCGGGTCTTGTCCCGGCAGCTTACGCGTCCTTCCTGCCGGAGACGCTGGATGTGCAGCTCGGTGTTCCCAATATCAATTTTTCCGGCCTCATCGACACAGCGCTTGAGACGATCACCACGCGGGCGGCGCCCATGTCCGGCGAGGCCGTCAAGCGCACGATGTTCCCGAATGGATACGGCACGCTTGAATTTCCAAAGGTCAGCGCTACTTCGGGCGTCTACGACCTGGAGGTTTCCGGCGCATTGAAGGGCTCAACCAAGGCGCATTCGGATTATTCGCTGCAGGCGACGATCCTGGCGCGCAATTTCGACAAGACCATTGCCGCCATTCAGGAGGCTGCGAAGGCAGACGCCCGTCTCAACAGGGTTTCCATCAGCATGCTGGCCGCAAAGGGGTTTGCGAAGACCGATCCCGACGGCCGTTTGCGCTGGGATGTCACGATGGACGAGGATCGAACGATAACGGTCAACGGACAGGTGATGAAGAAGCCCTGAAGCGGCGCAGGCGCGCGTGATGCCGTGGGGCAAAGACACAACTCCGCTTGAAGAGCCGGATGGTGCTTTTCGAGCTTTCACATTTCTTTTCCATCATATTTGGGGGTAAATTATGCGTTTCAAAGCGGTTGCCGCGGCGGCTGTCCTCGCTGCAGGTGTGGCTGGCGCCACGCAGGCGGCTGATGTCAGCGAGCAGGGTGCGAAGGATCTTTTCAGCAATCTGACCTATTTCCTGCCCGACGATATTGCCAAGAGCGGCAGCATCTCGGTAAAGCCGACCGGCTCTCAGTATGAGGTCACCTATGACCTGAAGGCGCTGTTCGACAAGCTCGATATCACTGGTTTCGAGATCAGCGGCCTGAAGCCATTGACGATGTTTGCGACGCCACTGGACAGCGGCCTTTGGAACGTCGAGGGCAATAATGGCTTTGACATTTCCGCGAAGTCCAAGCCCGGCACCGACCCTGATGTGGAGTTCCGCTACGCGCTGGCCTCCTCCGTTTTCAAAGGCGTCTTCGATCCGGCACTCCACTATCTGCGATCGGCCGATCTGCAGGGCAAAGGCATCACCTTCGCCACGAAGACCAACGACGCCAGCGCCCAGAAGAACGAAGGAACGGTCGATAGCATAGGCTACACGCTTTCCTCCGCCGATAGTGGCGAGGCCGGCAGGCTCGACGTCAAGATGAACGGAAGCATGCAGTCGTTCTACGACAAGGTTTCGTCCGCGGATGCGACGCTTGCTGAAATCAAGGTGGCGGCGATCGACTTCAACGCCGGTGCGACCAAGCTGCCGCTGAAGGCCGTCAATTCCATTCTGCACTTCGTCTCCGAGCACAAGGACCAGAAGACGCTCTCCGACGCGGACAGCAAGGCGCTGAAGGCGCTGTTCATGGATGCCATGCCGATCGTCGGTTCCTTCGATGAGGCCATCACCGCCAAGGATATTTCCGTTACGACCCCCTTCGGGGAAGGCGGCCTGCAGAAATTGGGTTACTTCGTCAAGTTGGCTGGCCCGACCAACGCGATGAACGCCGATTTTGGATTGAGCGCCGAAAAGCTTACCTTGGCCACCGGTCTGGTGCCCGAAGACTATATCGCTTTCATTCCCGATGTGACCGACTTCCAGATTCAGATGCCCAACCTGAATTTTTCGGCCCTGATGGATGTCTTCCAGCAGGCCGATTTCAATGATCCGGAAAGCAAGGCGGCTCTCGACACCAAGTTGCAGGAGGCCATGTTCCCGGACGGCACGATGACGATCAACTTCCCGAAGATCAGCGCCGTCTCTGGTCTCTATGATGTCGAGGCGACCGGAAGCATGCGTGGCTGGCTGAACGAGAAAGATCGCGTGTCTATGAAGATGTCCGTGTTCGCACGTGATCTCGACAAGACGATTGCTGCCGTCCAGGAAGCGGCAAAGACGAAGGCCGATCTTTCCCAGCTCTCCTTCGGTCTGATGATGGCCAAGGGTTTTGCCAAGACGGATGCTGATGGACGGTCGCGCTGGGACATCGATCTCTCCGATACTGGCAGCGTGACGGTCAACGGCCAGGTCATGAAGTAAGCCACTCTGAAATCAGAATGCGACCATGTTTGTTCTGAGGCCGTTGAGCCAGCGCTCGATCTCTCTTCTGTGGGCCGGCCAGGTGCTGGCGGCCACGGGCTCGGAATTCTACATGGTCGCGGTCGTCTGGATCGCGGCGGATTTTATCGGCAGCAACGCGGGATATGTGTCCGCACTGCAGTCCGGAGCGCTGCTGTTCGGAAGCCTCTTCGGCGGCATCCTCACGGATCGCTGGCGGCACAGCACCACGATGATCGCGACCGATCTCGTAAGGGCGGCGCTCTTGCTGATACTGTCGCTTGCCGGCCTTCTGCATCTGATGAGCCTGCCGCTTCTAATGGTGCTCGCCGGAAGCATTGCCTTGCTGACGTCGGCATTCGACCCGTCGCTGCAGGCGACTTTGCCGACCATCGCCGTCGATCCGGATGTCCGGCATGCCACCAACGGCCTCTTTGATGCCACGCGCCGCATGGCGCGCATTCTCGGGCCGAGCCTGATTGCCCTCGTGAACGGCTTTTTGCCGAAGTCGCAATTCTTTACCGTGACGGCCGCGACCTTCCTGCTTTCGGCACTGGCCGTCTGGCTGGCTGTGGCAAAGCTGCCGGCCGCACCGCGTCGGCGCGAATTTTCAGGCATGGCTGCCGTTGTGGACGGCGTTCTCGGCGGATGGCGTGTCGCGCGAGGCCACGCCGCCATTCTCTATGGCCTGTTCACCAATCTGATGGGAAACATCGCCTGGGCCATGGGCATCCTGCTCGGGATGATCCTGCATCTGCGAGAAACCAGCGCCGATCCGCTGACGGATTACAGCTTGATGATGACGGCCTACGGCGTCGGCAACGTCACGACCAATCTCATTCTCAGCAGCATCAAGCCGCGCCGGCCCGTCGTCTGGATCATTGCGGCGAAGCTGACTTTCGGGGCAGGGGTCTTTCTGTTGCCGCTGATGCATGATCGGATGTGGCTGATGATCGTCGCCTGCTTTGCGGCCATTAACGGCCCCTTCGAAAATCTGGCCATGCTGCATCTGATGCAGACGCGCAGCGAACCGCATCGTCTCGGGCAGGTCTATCGTCTGATGATGTGCGCGATCTTTTCCGGCCTGTTTCTGGCCTATCTCATGTCACCGAGCCTGTTTGCATGGTTCGGCATCGGGCCGTCGATCATGGGAGCTGGCGCAGCGGTGTTCGTCTCCGGCCTGATCGGAATTGGCCTACTGGCATGGCGACAGACGCATTCAGCCGAAGCCAAGGCTTCCTAGAGCCTTTCCGCTTTTCTTCGAATCGCGAAGATTCTCCGTCTTTTCACTGCTACGCAATTCAGGGCGGAAAACGCTACGCACACTTCCTCGAATTGCTCCAGGGCGCTATCCGACGTCAGTCGAACAGGCTGGAAACTGACTCTTCCTGGCTGGTGCGGTTAATGGCTTCGCCGATGAGAGTTGCTGTGCTTATGACGCGGATGTTTGGGGCCGATTGCACGGCCGTCGTCGGCTGAATGGAATCGGTGATGACCAGTTCCTTCAGCTGCGAATTTGTCACGCGTGTCACAGCGCCACCGGAGAGAACGCCATGTGTGATATAGGCGGTAACACTTGCCGCGCCTCGTGCAAGCAGGGCATCGGCCGCATTGCAGAGCGTGCCGCCGGAATCGACGATATCGTCGATGAGAATGCAATCCTTGCCGGTGACTTCGCCGATGATGTTCATCACTTCGGATTCACCCGGGCGATCACGGCGCTTGTCCACGATCGCCAGCAGACAGTCGAGGCGTTTGGCAAGCGCGCGGGCGCGGACAACACCGCCGACGTCAGGCGAGACGACCATGACGTTGCCGATATCGTAGTTTGCCTTGATATCGCGCGTCAGGATCGGCAGAGCGTAGAGATTGTCCGTGGGGATGTCGAAGAAGCCCTGGATCTGGCCTGCATGCAGGTCGAGCGTGAGAACGCGATCGGCTCCTGCCTCGGTGATCAGATTGGCCACCAGCTTGGCCGAGATCGGCGTGCGCCCGGAGGCGCGACGATCCTGACGGGCATAGCCGAAATAGGGAAGAACCGCCGTGATGCGCCGCGCCGAGGAGCGCCGCATCGCATCGATCATGATCAACAGTTCCATGAGATGGTCGTTGGCCGGGAACGAAGTCGGCTGGACGACGAATACGTCCTCGCCGCGCACGTTCTCCTGGATCTCGACGAAGATTTCCTGGTCCGCAAAGCGCCTGACACTAGCCTTGCCCAAAGGAACGTTAAGATAATTGCAGATCGCTTCGGCTAGATGCCGGTTCGAATTGCCTGCGAAAACCTTCATTGTGGTCCGCCTGTTACCAACCTGATAGCCGCGCTTTTAATCACCTCGCTCTCGAATGCAAGGGGTAGAGGCGCGTTACCTTTCATATTTCTGAAAAGCTTGTGACTATCCACCGCTGGAATTACGCCAGGAGTTGAAATCTGCCATGGTTTTGGTGGCAATTTTCTGCATGACCGCTGGAGGGACCGCCGTCCACGGATCGCCGCGCTTCAACGGAGCGCTTTCGGCTCCCTGGATTCTGTGGACGCGGTTGCCGGCACCATCCAGTACGTCCCACACATAGGTCACGGAGATCTGCGGTCCGTCCTCGAAGGCTGAGAGGTAGCCCTTCAGGATGTAGCTTGCGCTGGCGTCGCTGGAACTCTTGATCGTCAAGCCGAGCGAACGGGCATCGGCACCGAGCTGACGCGAAAGCGGCGTGACAGCCTGAACGGGCGCGCCGATGATCGGCAGAAAGCGGATGCTGCTGCCGCCTGTGGCCGCTGCGGCCGGCGGCAGCGATGCCTGTTGCTGGTCCGGCTGCTGATCGTCAGCTGCTTGCTGCTGTTGCGGCGGCGGGTCTTCCGAAAGGCGGCGGTCCGCCTCGCGCTGCTCGTCACTCTCGGAAATTTGATTGTCGTTGGCCTGGGGGATCGACGCTGTGCGAGCACCGTCCAAGGGGCGGGAGGCATAGGGGTTGGTGCCGCTCGAGCGCAGCGCCGACGCTTGTTCGTCGAGCGAGCCGCTGCCGCCGTTGCTTTGGGGCTGATAGGCCTGCTGGGAAGTCTGCTGCTGATAACCGAAGCTATCCTGCGAGTTCTGATAGCTCCGACGGGGCTGTGGCGCTGCGGCCAGGCGCTCGACATCGCGCTGCGTGACGGGGCTGGAGCCGGCATAACCAATGGCCTCGGGCGGCGTCAAAGCGTCCGTGGTGTTGCAGGCAGAGAGCGCGAGGCAAAAGCCGGCGACAGTCAATGTTATCCTGACCAGTCCCATTGGCGCGATCCTTCCTCTTTCCGGTCGTCCCGTTCAGGATCGCTACATTACGCCGCTAACGGTTAAGAAATTCGAGAGGGTGCCGCGAGAGGGCTTTCGGAGCCTGGGATGTGGTCAGATAGGTCTGTCCGAGCGTCATGGCGGTGCCGCTGTCGGAGTCCATGATGATCATGTGCACGAAGAGCGACATATTCTCCGCGATCTCCTGCGGATTGCCCATGTGGAACATCTCATGCTCCATCCACGAGGGCGAGAAGCGGGCGCCGAGCGAATAGCCGCAGGCGTTCAGCCGGTGACGGGCGAGGCCACGCCCATCCATGATCCTGGCATGCATGTCGAAAACGTCGCCGAACGTGTGGCCGGGTGTCAGGATCGTTTCGATCGCCTGCAGCGTTTCCAGGCAGGCGCTGTAGAGTTCGCGATGTCGATGACTGGGATTGCCGATGACGACGGTGCGCATCATCGCGGCGTGATAATGGGCATTGACGCCGGCCCATTCGAGCGTGAGCTGGTCGTCGGCATCGAGCTTGCGGCGTCCTGCCTTGTAGCGGCAGAGCAGTGCGTCCTGGCCCGAGCCGATGATGAATTCGTTGGCGGGATAGTCTCCGCCGCCGGACAAGACGGCGCCCTGCATGGCGGCCAGAATATCGGCTTCGTCCGCCCCCGGCTTGATCAGCGACAGGGCTGCGTCGAGCGCATCATCCGCAAGTGCCGCTGCCCGTTCCACATAGGCGATCTCTGCCGGGCTCTTTGTCAAACGGAGGCGACTGATAATATAAGAGGCATCGATAATCTGGCCAAAGCTGGACAGCTGATGATCGAGCAGTCGGGCGATGCGGCCCGTCATGCCGTGGGTGTCGTATTCGACGCCGATGCGTGCGCCGAGAAGATCGAGTTCGACGAGCAATTCCTTGAGTTCGAGCGTCGGATCGACATTGGGGCGATCGACCCAGACGCGGATATCCTTGATGACCGAAGTGAGCTGCGCCTGGCGAAGATCGGCAGAGCGCGTCAAAAGCGTCATCGAGCCATCCGCCTTGACCACCAGCGTCTGGAAGAAGCAGAAGCCGAACGTGTCGTAGCCGGTCAGCCAGTACATGCTCTCCTGCGCGAACAGCAGCATGGCATCGAGCTTTTCTTCCTGCATTCTGGCAAGCAGCCGCGCGAGGCGGGCATCGAATTCGCTGCGTTCGAAATGCAGGGCCATGTCAACTTGTCTCCGCGATGGCGATTGCTGAGATCTGCCGGCCGTAATCCGGCTCCTTCGCATGCGTCGTGCGGCGATAGGAGAAGAAGCGGTCGGCGTCCGGATAGGTGCAGAGGTTCAGGCTTTCGGCTGTCACGCCCGCCTTGCGCAGGCGATCGACGGTCAGTGCTGGCAGATTGAACATCGCATGGCCGGCTCGTTCGGACGGTACGAAATATTTGCCATAGCCGGCATCGTAGGCGAGGAAACGATCTACGAATTCGGGGCCGACTTCGTAGCTTGCCTGGCTGATGGAGGGGCCAAGGCAGGCGATGATCGCCTCGCGGCGGGCGCCGAGCGCCACCATCGCATCGATGGTGTTTTCCAGTACGCCGGTCAGCGCGCCTTTCCAGCCGGCATGAGCCGCGCCGATGACGCGATTTTCCGGATCGGCGAAAAGGATGGGACCGCAATCGGCCGCTAATACGCCGAGCGCGATGCCGGGCGTGGCCGTGACCATCGCATCGGCTTCCGGGCGGTTTCCATCGTAATTCACGTCGACCGTCATGACATCAGGCGAATGAACCTGATGGACAGTGGCCAGCTTCTTCACCGGGAGGCCAAACCAACCGGCGACGCGACGGCGGTTCTCCTGCACATGTTCGCGATCGTCCTTCGAGCCAAGCCCGACGTTCAATCCGCGATAAATGCCTTCCGAAACACCGCCTGCACGGGTGAAATAGCCATGGCGAATGCCGGCAGCCTCGGCGGCGCTCAGCAGCGTGCTTGCAATTGGTGTCGGCAACTGGAGCGTTCCTTGAGTTCTGGTTTGCCTGTCGTGCGATGAACAACGCATCTGCGGCGAAGCAGTTCGATTTGACCGGGATGTTGGCCCAGCGCAGCGCTGACTGTCAATCCGCAGGATCGACAGTCACTATTCAACTGACGGGACGAAAGGGCAGGAGATCGATCGGCGGGCTAGAAACCGCGAGAGCCTTGAAGAGCTCGCCCATCTTGCCTTCGCCGGCTGCGGCCAGCCTTTCCACGGCGTTCTGGATGCTCTCCTGGGTGGTCGCGTCCTGGTCGCGGCCAAGTGCTGCCGCCCGTTCCAGCAGGCCGAGCCCGACGAGGAAATCGCCTTGATGACAGCATCCGTTGATGTGCATGCCGGAGGCGAGCGCGGTTTGAGCTAGATCCTGAAAATCGACGTGGCTGGTGAGGTCTGCTTCGCCCGGATGCTCAAGCGGCGGGTCGTATTCGTGCATGCGCACGGCTTGCAGCGTGTCGCCAAAACCGGTGGTCATGTGCCCGTAATCGATGGCCAGCGCCGTGCCGCCATGGACTGCGAGCCTGTCGCAGATCGTTGTCATCACGGCCTGGCGGGCAGGGGCAATTTCAAAGATAGTACCTATCGGCGGCAGGCTGCCGTCGGGAAGAAGCGCCGGATCGAGCGTTGCGACGCCTGTCGTGAAGGTCAGCTCATCATTGATGTCGAGCCCGACCGCGCGCTCGCGAAAGCCGCTTTGCGTGCGCACGAACTGGCGGATGGGGATGGCATCGAAGAGTTCATTGGCCGCAAGCAGGGTAAAACCGGCAGGCACCTCGCCGAAGTCCATATGCCACGTGACCTTCGTGCCATGCGCCTCCAGCGTTTGTCTTTGAAAGCCCTGCAACCTTTCGCTGGTCTCGACCAGATGCACCGTCATGGCGTCATAGAGCTGCGGCGCGAGCTTACCGATGACGCGCAGCATATCGGCCATCATCGTGCCTCTGCCGGGACCGATCTCGACGAGCCGCACGTCCACCGGCGTCCCATGGCGTTGCCACGCATGTACCATGAAGACGCCGATCATTTCGCCGAAAAGTTGGCTGACTTCGGGCGCGGTGACGAAGTCGCCGGAGTGGCCGAAGGGTTCACGCGTCTTGTAGTAACCGTGCACCGGATCGGCGAGACACAGCGAAAAATAATCGGTGATGCTCAATGGCCCGTTGGTGCGGATGATGGCTTTGATTTTTTCCCCGAGCGCCGTCGTCATTCTTTGCTTTCGCTAATGCGTGACCCGCAACAAGCTGGGAGCGTCTTTCGACGGAGGCCACGCGACATTAAACCCTCAACTCAAGCCGCTTGCCTGGTCGCTGCTCGACCGGCGCGAATAACTGCCCACAGGCCGATGGCAACCATCGGAAGCGACAGCACCATGCCCATCGTCAGCCAGTTCGTCTCAAGCAGATAGCCGAGCTGCCGGTCAGGTTGACGGAAGAATTCGACAAAAATACGCGAGAATGCGTAGCCGATAATGAAAATACCGCTGACTGTCCCCGGCTTTTTCAGCGCGAGTGCCCAGCGGCAGAGCGCGAACAGAATGAGGAAGAGCAAAATGCCTTCTATGCCGGCTTCGTAAAGCTGGCTTGGGTGGCGCGGGTCGGGGCCGGCGGGGCAGATTCCGTTGTTGGCATCGACCAGATGCTGGCTGCAGAATACCATCGCCCAGGGAACATCGGTGACGCGGCCCCAAAGCTCGCCATTGACGAAATTGGCGATGCGGCCAAAGAAGAGGCCGATCGGCGCTACGGCGGCAACGATGTCGAACATGCTCCAGACCGGAATCTTATTGCGTCTGGCGAACAAAAACATGGCGATGGTCGTGCCGGTTAATCCGCCATGGAAGGACATGCCGCCCTTGTTGATCTGTATGGCCCGTATCGGATCGTTCAAAACCGGCCCGAGATCGTAAAACAAGATGTAGCCGATGCGTCCACCCAGGACGATGCCGATGGCAGCCCAAAGGATGAAGTCATCCAGATGCTGGCGGGTCATCGGAGCGGTATCGTTCAGCCAGAGCTTGCCGTTGTCGATCAGCCGCCTCGCGTAGAGCCAGCCGAGCAGAATGCCCGCCACATAGGCTAGCCCATACCAATGAACCGGGACCGGCCCAAGCCAAATGGCAACCGGATCGAGGTCCGGAAATGGGAGGATGGCGGCAAGATTGGCGGATGTCAGCAAGATCGTCAGGCCCGTTATCGCATGATTCCCGAAGGCACCCTGCCATTTCGGAGCAGGACCATGCTATATCCAAATGTGCGCGGAACATGGCGTCCGCTATCGAAACGGTCAAGTCGATTGTTATTGAGGCCGTATGGGCCGGGCCTGTTGTCCCGTCCTATCTCAATTTACTTGCATCGGCTTTCCGGAAATCCTACCTCAGCACTATCTGGCCCAGATAGATGCCTGACCGTTGAGGGCCGACGGCCGCAAGGAGATTGCTATGAGCACTGGACCGAACCGTATCATGGATGAATTCGCCAAGCTGATGACCGATGCCGCCGGTGCGGCCCAGGGCGTGCGCCGCGAAATCGAAACGGCTTTCAATGCCCAGGCCGAACGCTGGCTAAACAGCATGGATATCGTCAAGCGCGAGGAGTTCGAGGCCGTTCGCGAGATGGCCATCAAGGCGCGCGACGAAAACGAAGCACTGCTCGCGAGAATCGAAGCGCTGGAAGCAAAGCTGGCGTCCAAGGGCGAGTAAACACGCATTCCGCTATTAACGATCTGCGCGGCACACGTTTGTCGCGCATTTTTTATGAAAATCCTATTTGTTTTTCCACCTGTGGACATCGGCAAAAAAGCCAATCGCCAGAGTCGGTTATGACTCCCTTCTGAATAGGTGTCCGAAGAGCTGTCCACAGCGCCTTTTCCAAAAACGAAGCTCAGGGGCTGGCAGGCCGGGCATGCCGCTATACACTGATTTTAAATGATGATTCGAAACGGACTTGGTAAGCTCCGGGCAGGGTGGACGCGTTAGTCTGGCAGCCGTTCAACATCATCCCGAGGATGTTTCCGGAGTAAAACTGTTTGCGTTCTCTCAGTGTTGAACCACGTGAAAACTGCATTCGTTCCGGTCAAGAAGGTGCTGCATGAGCCTGATGGAAGTGGAAGTCGAACGACAATCGAATCCGGTTGACATGATCGAGTTTGTGGCCGCCAACAACGACTGGTCGTTCGAGCGGTCCGGCGAAGACGAAATCGCCATGACCGTCGAAGGGAAATGGACAGATTATCATGTCTCTTTCTCGTGGATGGAAGAATTCGAGGCGCTGCATATCGCCTGCGCCTTCGACGTGAAGGTTCCCGAGCCGCGCGTCAACGAGGTGATCAAGCTGCTGTCCTGCATCAACGGACAGGTGCTGATGGGTCACTTCGATCTGTGGCGGCAGGAAGACATCGTGATCTTCCGCCAGTCCCTGCTGCTTTCGGGCGGTGCGGAGCCTACCAATCGGCAGGTGGAAGTGCTGCTTTCCAATGCGCTTGACACGTGCGAGGCGTATTATCAGGCTTTCCAGTTCGTTGTATGGTCGGGCCTTGATGCCAACCGCGCCATGGAAGCCGTGCTTTTCGAAACTGTAGGCGAAGCGTGATATGATAAGCGAACATTCCTCCAGCATCCCGGCATCCTCCGGGCCGATCATCCTGATCGGCGCGGGCAATATGGGAGGCGCGCTGCTGACGGGATGGCTGAAGAACGGCGTGCCCGGATCTTCTGTAGTTGTCGTCGATCCCAATCCATCCGAGGCGATGCGCCAGACGATTGCTGATGCTGGCGCCAGCCACCTGACCGGCGTTCCCGTGGGTATCACTGCCGGTGTCCTGTTCGTTGCGGTCAAGCCTCAGGTGATGGATGCGGTTTTGCCGCCATTTAAAGCGATTTTAGACGCGGAGACGGTTGTCGTCTCCATCGCCGCCGGCAAGACGATTGCCTCGCTTGAGAAGAATCTGGGACCGGCCGCGACGGTGCGTGCCATGCCCAACACGCCTGCGATGGTCGGTCGCGGCGTTACCGGCGCCTTTGCAAATGCGAGGGTCAGCGAGCGGCAGCGTCAGCTTGTTCAGAACCTTCTGAAAGTCTCCGGGCCGGTCGAATGGGTGCCGGAAGAAGCCGACATCGATTCTGTGACGGCGGTTTCAGGCAGTGGGCCTGCCTATGTTTTCTATCTCGTCGAATGCATGGCGGAGGCAGGGCGCAAGCTCGGCCTGCAGGCGGACCTCGCTATGCGGCTCGCACGGGAGACTGTCGCGGGGGCTGGTGAATTGCTCCATCAGTCCCCCGACGACGCATCGCGCTTGCGCCAGAACGTGACTTCGCCCGGCGGCACGACTGCCGCGGCTTTGGGCGTGCTGATGGCGGAAGACGGCATGCAGCCCTTATTCGATGCCGCACTGGAAGCGGCGCGCAAGCGGGCGCAGGAGTTGGCTGGTTAAGGCAATTGCGGGGAAACTGCACAGCGGTTTTCCGTCCGGAATTGCGTGAGGGAAAAGAGCTGGAGCGGTGGGTGCTGAGCGAAAGCACTGCACCGCTTTAGTTTTCTATAGGAAGGGCAGAGGCATGACGGAAGAAATCACCTATGGCGATTTCGAGCGCGTTGATATTCGCGTCGGGACAGTCATCGAGGCTGAGACCTTTCCAGAGGCGCGCAAGCCGGCATACAAGCTGCGGATCGATTTCGGACCGGAAATCGGTGTCAAGCGATCGTCCGCGCAGATAACAGTCCATTATACGCCGGAAACTCTTGTCGGCCGTCAGGTGCTCGCCGTTGTCAATTTCCCACCGCGCCAGATCGGGCCGGTTCGCTCCGAGGTGCTGACTTTGGGCTTTGAGGATGAGGCGGGAGCGATCGTTCTCGCCGCGGTGACGCAACCGGTGCCGAACGGCAAGAAGTTGATGTGAGCGCCGTCCTTTCGCACCGAAAGGGACAGGTTCAATGGATATCTCTCGATACGGGGTCCGTCAGGCTGAAGTGGAGAAATTCCGCTTCGAAGCCTTCGCGTTGGGGCGAGCAGAAGGCCGGGCCGACCGCTAGTTCCTCCAACATCGGATCGAACCAGGCAAGCCTTGCCATCCGCCATTCCCGCATCTGGTCGGTGCGGTACTGGATGAAAAGAGCGTCGCCATTGCGCGTCACCCGCACGGACATGGCGTCGAAGTCATGATCGAGCCGAAAGGCGGACCAATCGGAATTGCCGTTGGTGACAACGACGCTGAAGTGTTTGGCGCCATCGGTGTATTCGATCCCGCACTTCATCCAGTGTCTGGCGTCATGGCGGATCATCAGGCCGGCCTGATCATAGAGTTCCTGGTAATGCCCGACGAAGGTTACCTCCGCGGTAAAGTCGCTGCGGCGGGGCTTGCCGAGGAAATGACCGTCGTCGCGATGGAATCCGTAATAGGTTTCCTGCCAGAAATCGGTCTTGTTGTCCGAGCGCACGAACAGCCGGCCTTGGTTCATTTCCCACGCCTGCGGCGCATTCAGCCAGTGCATGCCATCGATATCGATCGGCATCGTATGTCTCCTCAGGCGGGGATGCGGATGGTGGCGCGCAGACCGCCGAGCGGGCTGTCGCCGAGCGTGACATTGCCGCCGTGGCTGCGGGCAATATCGCGCGCAATGGCAAGACCAAGCCCGGTGCCGGATTTATCGAGATTGCGAGCCGAATCCAGCCGGAAGAATGGCTTGAAGACGTCCTCGCGCGCTTCGAGAGGAATGCCTGGGCCATCATCGTCGAAGACGATCGTCAGCCATTTTGCACTGTGCTTGGCCTCTATGCGCAGGTTTGTGGCGTAGCGGCGGCTATTGGTGGCGAGATTGGTGACGAGCCGGGTAAAGGCGTTCGGACGAACGGAAATTTCGTCGTCGCCTTCGATGGAAAAATCCATGGACTTGCCATGCAAGGTGAAGTCCTGGCGGATCTTTTCGAGGATATCGCTGAGCTTGAACTGACCGACATCCTCCTCCGCTTCGCCGCGTGCGAAGGCCATGTAGCCCTCGAGCATGCTCTGCATGTCCTCGACGTCTTCGTTGAGGCCGATAAGATCGGGATTGTCGCCGACCAGCGCGAGCTGGAGCTTGAAGCGAGTGAGCACCGTGCGCAGATCGTGGCTGACGCCGGATAGCATCGCCGTGCGTTGCTCCAGCTGCCGCTCGATGCGCTCGCGCATCAGGATGAAGGCGAGGCCCGCGCGACGGATCTCGTCGGCGCCACGAGGGGAGTAGTTTTCGAGCCGCTGTCCCTTGCCGAAACTCTCCGCGGCTTGAGCCAGCGCCAGGATCGGCCGGATCTGGCCGCGCAGGAACAGCACTGCGATACCGATCAGCACCAGCGACGTGCCGACCATCCACAGGATGAAGATATGGGTGTTGGAGGCATAGGTCTGGCTACGCTTGGCGAAGACGCGTAGCACCTTATCCGGCAGCTTGATGCGGATCTCGACTAGGCTGGAGTTTCCGACAGTGTCGATCCAGTAGGGCAGGTTGATCTGATCTTTAATCTCGTCGCTGAGGATGCTGTCGAGGATCGAGAAGAAGGGCTTGTCGCGTCGCTGCGGCAGCTCGCCGCCCGGTTCGATCGAGATGACGAGGTCGAGCTTCTGCCGCGCCATCTGTGTAATGGCGGCATAGTCGTCGTCTTGCGGGTATGTCTGAATAATGGTGATGATGGCGGCGATGTCGCGCGTCGTTGCCATGGATAGTCGCTGCGTCACCATCTGCCAGTGACGCTCCATGAAGACGATGGTGACGACCGCCTGCAGGATGATCATCGGCAGGATGAAGATGAGCAGGGAGCGGGCATAAAGGCCTGTCGGCAGCACATATCGACGCATCCAGCGCGCCAGCCACCGCAGCCCGTTGGTCGGCGTGTGATCCTGCTCGCGTCTGATCGAATCGAATGTCACCATCGCCTAGGATCCCGCAGGTCAGTCTATGCTCAGGCGGTAACCGATACCTCGCACCGTCTGCAGCCAGATGGGGTTTGCAGGATCGTCTTCGATCTTGCGGCGTAACCGGTTGATCTGGACATCGATGGTCCGTTCACCGACCTCGGCCTCATTGCCGATGAGCTCATGGCGCGGGATGGTCTCGCCCGCACGCTTGGCGAAGAGCAGCATGATTTCCTGTTCGCGATCCGTCAGCCGGATCAGCTCTGCTGCTTTCTTCAGCTCCTTGCGGGTCAGGGAAAATGTATAGGGCCCGAACATCACAAGCTCGATCTTCGGTGAATCGGCAGGCGCATTGCGCCGCAGGATATTGTTGACACGCAGCACCAGCTCGCGGGGGTCGAACGGCTTCGGCAGATAATCGTCGGCGCCGGCTTCAAGGCCGGCTATGCGGGAATCGGCCTCTGCAAGCGCAGTCAGCATGATAACGGGAACGTTCTTGATGGCGCGCAGGCTCGATGTCAGCGAGATGCCGGACTCCCCCGGCATCATCACATCCATGATGATGAGATCGAAATCCAGTCCTTCGAGCTTGCGTCGTGCTTCGGCACCATCGGCTGCCGCCGTTACCCGAAAGCCTTTTTCCATAAGGTAGCGATTGAGAAGGGCGCGGATACGCGTGTCGTCGTCTACCACCAGAAGATGTGCAGCATCGTCCGAAATAACTGTTTTCGTTGTCGTCATTCGATCCGTCTCGATCCTGTCCTACCCACGATTGATAAGCGGCATTCCGCGCCGGATCCCCGGCCGATTTGCCATTATTTTGCTGTCTGCATTCCCCTTAGAAAGCGTTTTACGCTTTCGCGCGTCGCGTCCGATGCGCCTTCGAATGCCCGTTCAATACGGCGCGATTGCGGCTCTGCCAGCGCCAGCGCCAGATCGCGTCCTGCCTGCGTCGGATAAAGCTTGCGCTGCCGACGGTCCTCCGGACCGGCCACCTGATGAATATAACCCGAATCGATCAATTGTTTGAGAACCCGTGCCAAACTCTGCTTGGTGATCTGCAACGTTTCCAAAAGGTCTGCAACGGTCATGCCCGGTTCGCGGTTAACGAAATGCACGACGCGATGATGAGCCCGCCCGAAGCCACTCTTGATCAGGATCTGATCCGGGTCCGACACGAAATCGCGGTAGGCGAAGAAAAGCAACTCGATGATCTCGAAGTCGATATTCCCCGCATTCTGCATCGGCGTCGCCAGCAACTCAGCCCTTGCCGCGTTTTGGCTCATCTGTCGTGGCACTATAGCATTTCCTTTTTATTTTTTGCGCGGTTGCGAAATTTACGCAAAAATATGTCAGCTTTATTGACGTATTTTTACGCCATCGCCTGCCTCCGCACAATGCCGTGCGGCCTGAAAGACTGCGCCATTTCGGGAAATCTAGGTGCGGACTGGCAAAACTCCAACCTATTTCGAGTTTTCTCAGCCGACGGGGGCAAGGAGCGTCAAAGGGGAGGCGTTTCCTTGCCGTAAGCACGACTTCATCTCGGCAGACCCAAGAGTTCTGCAGGAAGGATGGGGAGGGGAGTTTCCCCGATGAACAAACAGGCCTGGGGTATCGCAATTGGAACGGCTCAAGTTCCGGGCCCGCTGGTTTTCACCTTCAGCCCTTTGAGGAGCGCTATTCGCGCATTCGTCGATAGTCAGGCGCGTATGCAATCCCCGGAGTGCTTCGCAGCCGTCTGCAAGGGCCGGATGTTTTCTCCGGCCCTTGCAGGTTTGATCCTTACGACTTGCGGCCGAGAACTACGCCAACGATTGCCGAAAGCACGCCGCCGGCGATCAATGAGGATATGCCTTGTGCCACCAGGCCGGTGAGGGCGTCGCTGCCGATAAGCTTGAGAAGGACGCCACCGCCCAGCCCGCCAATGGCACCCGCGATCGTTCTGGCAACAAGATTGATGCCGTCTTGCTTCAAAACGCCGCTCGCTGCGTTGCCGCCAATGGCGCCAGCTATCAGTTGCGTGATGATAGGTCCTAGACTTTCCATGTGATTGCCCTTCTCCCAGTGTTCCGGAGACGCTTCCGGATGCCCTCTCGGCGCGCCCGGGATCGATGCCTGGGGGCGGCGATAATCCTCACTGGTATCAGAAGTACATCATGCGCCGGCCGGTGGAAATAGAAAGGCAACTTCAACGAGAGAATTCCCCGATAATTCCGGGGGAAATCCAATTTTTGGGCATGCGGCTGTCCGGCCGCATGCCAATTTCGCCACTATGTTGGGCTTTCAGGCCGAATCATCGGTAGACGTAAACGATGCGCCGCGTGCCCGGATCGACCAGCACCTGTCTGTGATTTACGTCGATATAGCTGTATTGATAGTCCGGAATGCGGTGAACCTCGACGCTTTGCGGGACGGTCGCACCGATGGCCAAGTTTCCACCGAGCTGGACGGTATCGACCGGATTGTCGTCGATATAGGTCCGGACTTCCTCCGGCGGCGTGATCGCGACGATATTGCCGCTATCCTCATCGACGCGGCCAAGCAACTGGTCATCCGGGTCGGGCTGGGCTGACTGGATGCCGCCGGTCGTGACCGGATCCGTCTTTTCATAGGTTATCGTGGGGATGCCGAGGTCGTCGCGATGATCCTGAACGACAACCGGGGCGCCATTTTGCTCGACGCTAAGATATTGGGCGTAAACCCAGCCGCGCATGCCGTTGACATCGACTCGGCACCAGCGGCTGCCTTCGACGCAGCCGTCAAGCGTGGCGGGAGAGCCACGTGTCGCGACGCCGACGGTTGGAAACTCGGCGCCAGGTCCCGACCGCACTTCAATGTCGCTAGCGGTCGTCGCGGCCATCTCGGCATGGGCCAAGCCGACGCTGCCGGTAAGGATAACGCCGGCCAGCAATAGGTTTCTCTTCAAGGACATTGGTTCTCTCCTTCTGCCTTTAAAGACCTAACTTCAACGTTTTGCGCGCCACTGTGTTCCTGTCGATCCGGCCTGTTACGGCCGGGGACTGATGAAGTGTCGCGGTAACCAATTGAATTATATTCATATTTTTACACTTCGATCCGGCGTCTTCGCGTTCGAGTGTCGGGGGCTGTTTTGTCCCAAGTTTGCCGCTATACCGACAGCACGACATTCAAACAGACGAGGCATTCATGGGCATGCTCCAGGCCGGCATCATTCCGGTGACCCCTTTCGAACAGAACTGCACCATCCTGTTCGACCCGGAGACGAAAGAGGGCGTCGTGGTCGACCCCGGTGGCGATGTCGGCATTATCCTGCAGACGGTGCGCGAGAACGGCATCACCCTGAAGGCCATATGGCTCACCCACGGGCACATCGACCATGCCGGCGGCGCCGACGAAGTCCGCGAGGTGCTCGGCATCGAGGTTATCGGCCCGCATGAGGATGACCGCTTCCTGCTGGAGGATATCGAGGGCAAGGCCAAGATGTTCAACATAGATGGCGTGCGCAACGTGGTGCCGGATCGGTTCCTGAAGGAAGGGGACAAGGTCTCCTTCGGCGAGCATGAGTTCGAGGTTTTCCATTGTCCCGGTCATGCGCCCGGCCATGTCATCTATTTCAACCGCAAGCAGGGTTTCGCGCATCTTGGCGATGTGCTTTTCAATGGTTCGATCGGCCGGACGGACCTGCCGGGCGGCAATCATCAGCAACTGCTTGATTCAATCCGCGACAAGGTTTTTCCGCTCGGCGACGAGGTTGGCTTCATCTGCGGTCACGGACCCGGCAGCCGGATCGGCGACGAGCGCCGCACCAATCCATTCCTGCGCGGCTTGTAAGAGGCGCCGAGGGGCCGCTGGAGGCAATCTAGCGGCGCTCGCCGCATCTGGAGAGAATATCGTCGACGACGCTGGCGAGCGGGGCGGTGGCGTCGATGCTTGTCGCGTTCTTCGGAATATCCTCTTGCGTCGCGTGCAATCTCAGAACGAAGTCCCGCTCCGCCGGCGTTCCGCCAAACTCATCTTCCGGTCTGCTGACGAGCCGGTTGCTCACCGTATCTGCATCGACGTCTAGAACGAAGATCGCATCGAAGAGACCAATAAAGCGATGCAGATTTCTGGAGCCACCGCAAAAGAAAGAGATCGGGTGGCTTTGATCGGCAATCAGGGATTTGACTTTGTCGACATTCCAGAGGTGATGCCAATGCGTGAAACCGACGTCCGCACAGCCACCTGTCTGCGGTGAGCCAATCAGCGGCTCTCCCGTTTCAGGATCGCCTTGGTAGGCCAGCTCGCGGTCACCATGGATCACGTCATAGCCGCGCCGCTGCAATTCGGTGGCGACCGACGTCTTCCCGCTTCCCGAAACGCCTTCGATTAGATAGTTCCTAACGCCCATTTTCAGACCCTGTTCCGAGAGCTTGCTGGCGCCATGCGATGCGGCAACAGCCGGAATGGGGGGCCAACATGATTGTGGCAAGACATTATGGGGGTATGGCTTGGAGGCGGCTCTCCAGCATGTGGCGTGAGCTGGTGAGAGGCTACAACGGCCAACCATGTCTTGGCCAAGCTATCGCAAGACACACGGTGTCTTGCGATAGGAAGGACTTCAATTTTTCAGCTGCGCGCAAGCGGCTACTTCCGCTCTCGGAGTGGCTAGTCGATCGCTGCCGGAACTTAGTCGGCCGTGCAGAAGTGGCGCATGCCATCGTAGCCGACATAAGTGCCGCTGCGGCTGTCGAAGCTTCTGTAACGATCGTAGCAGTAGCGCATCCATGCAGAGGACCAGGGACGCAAGCCCGAAACCGGCGGCGGAGCATAGTAACTCACATCACGCTCGACATAGACGCGGCGCGGGGCCGGACGATAATAGTAGGGCGGCGGAGGCGCATCATAGTCCGGTTCGGCATAGACCGGTCCCGGTTCGACATAGCGCGGCTGGCTTGCAATCGCCGAACCGACGATCAGGCCTGTGGCAAGCCCAGCGGCACCGAGCGCCCAGCCATCGCGATCCCGATGACGCCAATAATCGCCTGCAGACGCAGCACTCATGGACGTCAGCATCAATGCTGCAGCCATGGCGGACACAGCGAGCGATTTGCCGAGTATGGTCATTGGTTTGTCCTCTCAGGAAAACGGGATGACTGTCGCTCCCGCTCTTTCATGATGAGCAAACTATACGCGGCAAACTGAATACAGACTGAATGACAAAACCCGGCATTGCTGCCGGGCCTCAACTCGAATGATAACCTTAAGGGTCTCAGCCAGCAATCTGGAGATTGACGGCCTTCGGTCCCTTGCCGCGGCGATCCGGTTCCGTGTCGAAGCTTACCTTCTGGTTTTCCGACAGTCCTGCCAGGCCGGAAGCCTGAACCGCAGAAATGTGTACAAAGATGTCTGCGCCACCCTTGTCCGGTTTAATAAAACCGAAGCCCTTATCGGTATTGAAAAACTTTACAGTGCCAGTCTCGGCCATGCCTCAGGTCCTTTTCTCTCTGCCCACCATCCACACGGGCAGCATTACTGTGTTGCCCTTGCGGGCGCTTGCAGGCAGTTCTCGAAATTTTAAGGAAAAGGTCCCCTATACCTCGGCATGATCTCGATGCGATGTTTGCCACCCCGCATTTCAACCAGCTGACCGGAATATTAGCGTCTCCGGCGCGCGTTTTTCTTAGGACTTCCCATGCTCTAAAAATGCCCGAACATCATTGAGAGTGCTGTGTTTGTTGGGAATTGGCAAGCAAAAGTTTTTTAACGTATCGCAGGCAGCACACTATAGTAATGCGACTGTGCTAGCGCGATTCGCAAATTTTCTCACTTTGAAACAAGTTTCTAAGGTTTTTGCATCGTTTGCGATATAGTTTTGGCGAAATTTTCCCAAGTCGGCTGGGGTGAACGTCGATTTTCGATTGTTCAAAAAAATTTCAAAAACCGTTGCAATTGAACACTCATGACGCGCATTTCTGGCGTTTTCAGGCCGCTGCGTTCCGCCGGCGTACCAGCTCCGGCACCAGTTCTACGGCAAGCATTGCTGCAAACATCAAAGCGCAACCGGCGTAGCCGAGCGGTCCCATGGTCTCGCCGAGCACCAGCGCGCCCAAAGAAGCTCCGAACAAGGCCTCCGAAGAGAGGAAGATCGCCGCTTGCGGCGCAGTCGTGTAGCGCTGGCCGATTACCTGCAGCGCGAAAGCAAGCCCGGACGAGAATATGCCGACATAAAGGATCTCACCGAGTGCTGCTTGGATGCTCGCAAGGCTGATGGGCTCGACCAGAGTGGCAACGGCAAGGGCGAGGGCGGCTGTGACGGCAAATTGTATCGCGGAAATGGCAAGCGGCCGGGCAGTCTCATTGACTGCGGAGCCAGCGAGGGTGATTTGTGCTGCCCAGAAGAGGGCGCAAATGACGGTGAGGAGATCGCCCGTCGTGAGGCTGGAAAGCGATCCGCCGGATAGCAGATAGATGCCGCAGAGCGCCATGAGCGCGGCGGGCCAAATGATCCAGTGCGGCGAGCGCCGCATGAAGATGACGGCGATCACGGGCACGAACACCACGTAAAGGCCGGTGATGAAGCTGGAATTGGTGACGGTTGTCGTTAAAAGCCCAAGCTGCTGCGTCGCGGCGCCGCCGAACAGCGCGACGCCGATCATCACGAAGGACAGCCAGTTGCGGCTCGTCAACGGTTGCCTCGCCTTGCGGCTTTCCATCAAGACGAAGGGCAGGACGACTACGGTGGCGACAGCAAACCGCAGGCCGATGAACCAGAACGGTCCGATCGACTTCATTGCCGTTGATTGCGCGACGAAGCCGCCGCCCCAGATCGCGGCAGCGAACAACAACAACAAATTCGCCTGTATGCGAGACATCTGCATCCTGCGGGAGGGGGAAACGAATAGCCGACCGTTAGCAGTTGCTGTTGTGCTCGGCAAGGGTGAATGGCGTCGCAGGTGTTGGCTAGTTCGTTGCTTTCGAAACCCGCAGGAGCGCGCCGTTATCTTCGTCCGTGGTGATCAAAAGCGCGCCGTCGGGCGCGACGACAATGTCGCGCATGCGGCCGAATTTGCCTTCGAACATGCGCTCGCGCTCGGTGATCTTGCCGGCCCCGTCATGATCGAGGCGAGACAGCAGCTGGAACTTCAATGCAGTCACCAGCAGATCGCCATTCCATTCGGGAAACATCTTGCCGCGATAGACGGCAATCGCACCGGGAGCGATCGATGGGTCCCAATAGAAAAGCGGCTGCTCCATGCCCTTCTTCGCCGTGCCGATGCCGATCTTCGTACCGTTGTAATTGGTGCCATAGGAAATGACTGGCCAGCCGTAATTCTTGCCGGCTTCCGGCGTGTTGATCTCGTCACCGCCCTTTGCACCGTGCTCTGCCGTGTAAAGCCTGTTCGTCTCGCTATCGAAGGTAATGCCCTGCGGATTGCGATGACCCTTCGACCAGATTTCGGGCAGGGCCTTTTGGCCGTTTTTGAACGGATTGTCGGACGGAATGCCGCCGTCGGTCTGGATATGGATGATGGTGCCGGCATCGTCGTGGAAATCCTGGGCGCGGTCCTGCTCACCGCGATCGCCAAGGCTGACAAAGAGGCTGCCGTCGCGGGCGATCGCGATGCGCGAACCGTACTGGATATTGCCGCTCGACAGCTTGTTCATCAGGAAGATGCGCTTCACATCGGCCAGCTGCGTTTCGTCGGGTGACAGTTTCGCACGGAAAACGGCCGTGCCGCTGCCGCCGTCTCCCGCCACCGACGCGGTGAAATAGAGGGTTCGGTTGCTACTGAACTTCGGATCGATTTCGACGTCGAGCAGGCCGCCCTGTCCGCGGGCGTAGACTTTGGGCAGTCCTGCAAGCGGCGGCAAGACCTTGCCGTTGCGGATGAGGCGCATACGGCCGGGGCGCTCGGTGACGAGATAGGCGCCATCCGGCAGCACTGCCACAGCCCATGGATGCTCGAGCCCGGTGGCGATTGCCTCGACCTTGACCGTGACTTTTTGCGTCTTGAAGGTCTGCGGAGCTTCTGCCAGCGCCACGCCTGCCGCCAACAGGCCAGAAACCGTCAATGCAATGGTAACTCCCGTTCTTATCGCACGCATATTTGCCGCTCCCCAAGACCGCTGGTTTTTCAAGGTGGGTCGACCGCCTTGACGTTCAAGGCCGAGTGCTGTGCCGATAACGTCTTTGTGTTCGCGAATTTGGTGTCGCCCTGCGTCGCGTCCTGAAGCCGTCCGGCGCGCCAAAGCATAGGACCGAGGCGGAAGGCGCGTGGAACAAGGGTTTGTCGAAGGTGGCGTTTGGGGCAAGCCCTTATGTTACAATGGGAAATCGCCGTTCTGCTCAGACGTTGAATCAGGTGCTTCGCAAATTGATTCAAGTTGGCGAGGCTTGCGGGCCGTCGATGGGCTGCAGCACTCGTCGCGCCAAGGCTTGGAATCTGCATCGAAGACATGGCCCGAAAGCCAGGAAATAAAGCCACTGTGACGCCTTTGCGCTTGAAACGTCGGCCCATATTCGACATAGAGCTTAGCGCAGAAATCTGGTCCACAGGCTTTCTGCCCACTTCAACCGAATAGGACCGATCATCATGGCCTTTCTTGCCGACGCTCTTTCCCGTGTAAAGCCTTCTGCCACCATCGCCGTTTCCCAGAAAGCGCGCGAGTTGAAAGCAAAAGGACGCGACGTGATCGGCCTCGGCGCCGGTGAGCCGGATTTCGATACACCAGATAATATCAAGACGGCAGCCATTGACGCGATCAATCGCGGCGAGACGAAGTACACGCCGGTTTCCGGCATCCCGGAACTGCGCAAGGCGATTGCCGCCAAGTTCAAGCGCGAGAACAATCTCGACTATACCTGGGAGCAGACCATCGTCGGCACGGGCGGCAAGCAGATCCTGTTCAACGCCTTCATGGCGACGCTAAACCCGGGCGATGAAGTCATCATCCCGACGCCCTACTGGGTTTCCTACCCGGAAATGGTGGCGCTGTGCGGGGGGACGCCGGTTTTCGTCGCGACGACGCAGGCCAACAGCTTCAAGTTGCAGCCTGCCGATCTTGAAAAGGCGATCACGCCGAAGACCAAGTGGTTCATGTTCAACTCGCCGTCCAACCCGTCGGGCGCTGCCTACACCCATGCCGAACTGAAGGCGCTGACGGACGTGCTGGTCAGGCATCCGCATGTCTGGATCCTGACCGACGACATGTATGAGCACCTGACCTATGGCGAATTCAAGTTCGCCACGCCGGTCGAAGTCGAGCCGAGCCTCTATGACCGCACGCTGACGATGAACGGCGTCTCGAAGGCCTATGCCATGACCGGCTGGCGTATCGGCTATGCTGCCGGCCCGCTGCAGCTCATCAAGGCCATGGACATGATCCAGGGCCAGCAGACCTCGGGTGCGACCTCGATCGCCCAGTGGGCGGCCGTCGAAGCGCTGAACGGTCCGCAGGACTTCATTCCGCGCAACAAGAAGATCTTCGAAGGTCGTCGCGATCTCGTGGTCTCGATGCTGAACCAGGCGAAGGGCATTTCGTGCCCGGTTCCGGAAGGCGCCTTCTACGTTTATCCGTCCTGCGCCGGCCTGATCGGCAAGACGGCTCCGACCGGCAAGGTCATCGAAACGGACGAAGACTTCGTTTCCGAATTGCTGGAATCGGAAGGTGTAGCCGTTGTTCACGGTTCGGCCTTCGGCCTCGGCCCGAACTTCCGCATCTCCTATGCGACCTCGGAAGAGCTGCTCGAAGAAGCTTGCCGCCGCATCCAGCGCTTCTGCGCCGCCTGCAAGTAAGCTGCCAGCGATAGCTTACATGGAAAGCCCGCCAGGAATGGCGGGCTTTTCCTATTCAGATTGCCGGTTGCGGCTTCATCAATTGATTCAAGCACTTCGCAATTTGATTCCGCCAGTCGGCGCAAGTCCTTGAAATTGGAATCAAAGACCGAGTGTCGTCAGCATGATGAAGGTGGCGAAGAGGATGAAATGGGTCATGCCTTCGATGGCGTTGGTTTCTCCGTCGTTGAGGTTGATGGCGGCAACGATCAGCGTGATCATTACCATGACCGTCTGCACCGGAGACATGGCCATGATAAACGGCTGGCCTGTATAGAGTGCGATCGCTTCCATGACGGGTACCGTCAGGATGACCGTGGATAGCGAGGCGCCCAAGGCGATATTGACCGTTGCCTGCATGCGGTTTCTGAGCGCCGCACGCAGCGCCGTCAGGATTTCCGGAGCTGCCGAGATCGCGGCGACGACGATGGCTGCGATGGCCGGCGGCGCGCCTGTGCCCTTCAGGCCTGTATCCATGAAGACCGACATGAATTCCGCCAGCGCGCCGATCAGGACGACGCCGATCAGAATGGTGACGATGGATGTCGTCGTGGATTCTTCTTCGTGATGCTCTTCGGGCATTCCGAGTTTCTTCTCGGTGCGCGGGTAGCTGTAGCTGAAGAAATAGCTATGTTTGCCGACCTGCATGCGCAGGAAGAGCGCATAGAGCGCGATCATCGCGACGATGGTGAAAGCGGAGTAGTAGTGCCACTTTGCTTCCGGGATGAACTCCGGAACGATCATTGAAATTCCCATGGCGGTCAGGATCATGACGCCGTAGGTCCGGCTGGAATCGTCGTTATAAGGTTGCTCGCCGTGCTTCAGGCCACCGAGAAGGGCGGCCAGGCCTAGGATACCGTTGATGTCGAGCATGACGGCGGCGTAGATGGTATCGCGCACCAACGTCGGCGAACTTTCGCCGCTCATCATGATGGCGAGGATGATCACCTCGACGGCAACGGCTGAAAGCGTCAGAATCATTGTGCCGTAGGGGTCGCCGACCTTGACCGCAAGGGTCTCTGCATGATGGGCGACGCGCATCGATGCCAGTACAATCGTTGCGATCAATGCCGCTGCCGCGGTTATCGAGGCGGTCTGCCCCATTTCCAGCACTGAATGCTCGCCGACATAGGCAATGACGGCGATCGCCAGTGCCACCAAGAGGGCTTTTTCCTGCTTGAACCACTTCACTATATTCACCTTCCCCACCTTCTGCGCCGATTCACGGTTGCACTCTAAATCAATGATTTCGCACATCAAGCGCGTATGGTTGAGGGCAGGATTTGCAGTCAGAACCATTTAATGGAATACTGTGTCCGTCGGTCTGCCCACCCCAAACGTCGCGGCATCCTCGAATCCGTCTCAGATGCATGCGGTCCTGCCGGCAACGCCCGGTCCCGAAGGTCTTGGCAGATGAGAAGGAGGGTTTGAATGGTCAAGGTCGTTTACGAAATCGTGCCGCATGACGGTGGATGGGCATATCGCTTCCACGATGTCTATTCGGAAGCGTTTCCGACACATTCCGAGGCCGTGGAGGCCGCAAGGATTGTTGCCGCAGAGCAGCAGGTGGGAGGAGACTCCGCCGAGATCAGCTGGCAGGATGAAAGCGGCAAGTGGCATGAGGAATATGCTGACGGTGGAGACCGGCCGGAAACGGAAGTCATTGACGGCCAGAGGCATTTTCCACCAGTGGATACGGCGCCCGGCGCATAGATTGGCGCTATACCGATTACCTGCTCGACGCCCTAGCGACCGATATCGTATCGATATGCTCGATCGTCTGGGCATAAACTGCCGGCACTTGAGTACGCTTGTCAGGGATAACTTCAAAATCCTTCGGCCAGTTCGGATCGCATGGTGCGAGCTCCACCGCTGCCCCCATGACTATTGTCCTTCCGGCGTATCGTTTCCCTTCGCATAGTCCAGCAAGCCGGTGACGAGCGCGTCGAATGTCACGCGACAGCGTGGCGATGTCTTCAGGTTTTCGTGCATCACGATCCAGGTGTCGATCGTCACTTCCACTTCCGGCAAGAGCCGTTGAAGGTTGGCGTCGCGTTTGGCCAAGGGGATCTGATAGAAGCTTATGCCGATGCCGGATCGCAGGGCATTGTGCAGAACGATGCTGTGGTCGGATCGAAAGCTGAACGAGATGCCGTCGAGCATCGGATAGCGTTTCACCATGCTTCGGATGTAGGCGGTCTGCCGGTCGAAGCCGATCAGCTTGTGCCGCCGCAGATCCGCGATCGTTTCCGGCTTGCCGTGTCGCTCGATATAGCTCTCGTGAGCGAAAAGACCCAGGGAGATTACGCCGACATGGCGGGCCAGCAGCGCTTCTTGCGCCGGCGCGACCATACGCACGGCAATGTCGGCCTCGCGCTGCAACAGATCCTCCACGATGTCGGAAGCGGACAATTCCACGATCAGTTCGGGATACTGTGCCTGCAGCCCGGCAAGAATGGGCGGCAGTACCTCCGTTCCAATTACTTCACTGGCGCTGATGCGCACTGTGCCACTGACCTTCTCCCTGGAGCCGGTGGCGGCGCGCAGCAGCGCGGCAGCCGTGCTCGCCAGCGTCTCGGCATAGGGCTTCAGAACAAGGGCGGCATCGGTCGGCAACAGGCCTTGCTGTGACCGCGTGAAGAGTTCGGCGCCGACCGATTGTTCCAATGCGTCTATATGACGGCCGACTGTCGGCTGCGTCAGGCCGAGATCGCGGGCGGCAGCAGACAGTGAGCCGTGCTCCAGCACCGCGAGAAGGGTACGATAGAAATCCCAGCTTGGTTCTGATGTCATACATTTATGTATAGCATCTACAGATTTTTAGGCAATTTCGTTTATTGCGATTGCGAGCCATAGTCAGTCCATCGAAACCGATGGGGATGACGATGAGCAAGCAGATGGGAAGCGTAAAGACGGCCTTGATCCTTGGTGCTACCGGCGGCATAGGCGGTGCTGTCGCTGAAGGGCTCGCCCTTCGCGGTTGGCGCATCCGGGCGCTAAGCCGCAATGCAGCCGAGGCGGCCCGCCGCCAGCCCGAATTCGACTGGTTCCAGGGCGATGCCATGCAGGCGGGCGATGTTCTGAAGGCAGCTGAAGGAGCCGAGGTTATCGTGCATGCGGTCAACCCGCCCGGCTATCGCAATTGGGGGCAAGTCGTCTTGCCGATGCTCGACAACACCATTGCTGCGGCCAAGGCCGTCGGTGCGCGCATTGTGCTGCCGGGAACCGTCTATAATTTCGGCCCCGACGTATTCCCGAGGGTCACCGAAGACAGCCCGCAGCGGCCGAAGACCCGCAAGGGTGCCATCCGCGTGCAGATGGAACGGCGCCTGCAGGCAGCGGCAGAGCAGGGCGGTACGCCCGTTATTATCGTTCGCGCCGGCGATTTTTTTGGAGGGTCGCGCGCCAATAGCTGGTTTTCGCAGGCGATGGTCACGCCGGGTAAGCTGATCCGCTCCTTAACTTACCCGGGCAAGACTGGCCTCGGCCATCAATGGGCCTACCTGCCTGACGTTGCCGAAACGATGATCCGGCTGATCGAGAAGGGCGACCAACTGCCATCCTTC
The DNA here is from genome assembly GCF_014207095.1 of Martinezella lusitana. GTDB lineage: Bacteria > Pseudomonadota > Alphaproteobacteria > Rhizobiales > Rhizobiaceae > Rhizobium > Rhizobium lusitanum_B. Next base: position 698,259 of record NZ_JACHBG010000002.1, read on the forward strand.
GCCGTCTATCACATGTGCGGCCATTGGGATGGCGATGGCCGGCAGATGATCGAAGCCGTGCAGCGCGTGCTTGGTCACAATGTAAAGGTGAGGGCATTTCCCTGGTGGATCGTGCCGCTGGCCAGCCCCTTCGTTCCGTTCATGCGGGAGCTGCGCGAAATGACCTATCTTTGGAAAGTTCCGCTGCAGATGCGGAACGACAGGCTGGTGGCGGTGCTTGGAGAGGAGCCGCATACGCCCATTGACGAAGCTATCCGCGCAAGCCTGGTCTCGATCGGTTGCTTGCGAGCTCAGGTCGCCTGAGGCGGCTTAGGCGCTCAACCCGGTCGAAGCAAGTTGGGCGACGGTGAAATCCGAATATGCATTCTTCGTATCATCGTCGCCCGGGAGCCGTGCCGTCGAAAGCCCTGGCCGGACAGCCGGTCCGATCAGCGTCTTGTTCGACGAATTGGCGGTCAGTCCGCGCCCATGGCTGTGGCGAGGTGTTCGGCAGTTATATTCAACGTCGCTATCCCTTGCTTGAGGCGCTCGGCACTGCCGGACGCGAGCAGCGGGATTACATTGCCGGACGAAAGCCTCGCCCAGGCGAGAGCCGCCTGGCTTGGCGTCACGCCGAGAATTTGCGCCGCCTTCCGGAGCCGATCGAGCCGTGCCTGATTTTCTGCAGCGTCGTAGGCCTTGGGTAGTATCCCGGTTTCATACGCACCGCCGAGAAGGGTGGCATAGGAAATGAGCGGCATGTCGGCCGCCTGCAGATAGGCTTTCAGTTCGGCGTCTATCGTCTTCTGCGGGCCAAAATCAGCGCCGGCGTTGGGCGGCAGATAGCTGTAACGCTGTTGCAGGCAGCAATAGGCAGGCCAACCGTTCCGCTCGCCGATGCCCTTGGCAGCGATAATGCGTTCGAGGCTGTGGTTCGAGCAGGCGATGGCGCTGATCTTGCCGTCTTTGCGCAAGCGCTCGAAGGCGGATAGCGTTTCCTCCTGGGTGATGTCATCATCCTGGATGTGGGCATAGTAGAGGTCGATGTGATCGATGCCGAGCCTTGAAAGGCTGGCCTCGGCCGCGCGCGCGATCGCTTGCGCTCCGAGCCCTTCCGCTGCCTCGAAACCAGCGCCGGGACGAGTCGGTTGTGCGCCGACTTTCGTTGCGATCGTCATATCATGGCGCCTGCCGCGAGCGCGGAGCCACTCGCCAAGCATCTTTTCGCTTTCGCCTCCAACGCCGTTGGGAGCCCAGAAGGCATAGTTGTTTGCGGTATCGAGAAAGCGACCGCCAGCCTCATAATAAGTATCCAACAGTTCGAAAGAAGCTTCGCGATCAAGCCGTGTACCGAAATCCAAGCATCCCAGGCAGAGCTCAGAGACATGCAGGCCGGAGTTACCGAGCGATTTGGTTCTCATTGGATATGCCCCGATATCGTTGAAGTTTCCCGTCGATGATCGTCAGCGCCGATTGTAGCGCCGCCATATCCGCGACTACTTTTGCGCGGTGCTGCTCCAGCAGCGCAATGCGATCCGGCACGTTCGAAAGGCCGGCACGTACGAGATTGCTGAATTTCTTCATGTTGGCGATCGGCATGCCTGAGGATCGCAGGCACATGAGGAGCGATATCCAGTGGAGGTCTGCGTCTGTGTAGACGCGTCTGCCGGCGGAATTTCTCGCCACCATGTCGAGCAGCCCCGCCCGTTCGTAATAGCGAAGCGTGTGTGGGCTCAAGGCCAATCGCCCGGCCGCTTCCCCAATTGAAAATGCGTCCATTTTCCCTCCCGTTCATCGTGGCAATCCGCCAGCCACCGGACTGTACGATTTAGAGCGCGCTCTAAGTCAAGAGGGATTGCAAGCATTTCCAAAGGAGGCGCTAAATTGGAATTATGTCAATAAAAATAATCGGTTGGCTTCTACGGAACGGTCGACCTCAACCATATCCGGTAATTTTTGCAAGGGCGCTCCCGCAATCGAATGTTGCGGGAGCTGTTTGATCGAGGCTGATCTCACCGTCTGAACGTCAACGGCAGGCGCCTGCAGATGTCACTGTGTTCACGCGGCTTCGTCCAGCGTCGGGTAGTCGTCGTAACCCTTGGCGCCACCGCCATAGAGCGTCGCCTGATCCCAGGGCGCAAGCGGCGCGTCTTCCTTCAGGCGGCGGACGAAATCCGGGTTGGAGATGAAGGGCTTGCCGAATGCGACGACATCGGCCTTGCCGCTTTCGACGGCTTCGATCGCCATTTCACGGGTATAGGCATTGTTGACCATCCAGCCGGCTTTGCCGCCTGCAGCCTTATAGGCGGCGCGCAGAGCATCATAGTCAAAGGGCAGGGAGTCACGCTTGCCACCGGTCTGGCCTTCGATGACGTGGACATAAGCCAGATCATATTTCGCCAGACCTTCGACCACGTAGGTGAAGAGCTCCTGCGGAGTCGGATCGCTGACATCGCCAGAGGCCGTTACCGGCGAAATGCGGATCGCCGTGCGACCGGCGCCGATTTCCTTGGTGATGGCATCGACCACCTCGAAGAGGAAACGCGCGCGGTTCTCGATTGGGCCGCCATACTGGTCGGTGCGATCATTGACATTGCCACGCAGGAACTGATCGAGCAGATAGCCGTTGGCGCCGTGGATCTCGACGCCATCGAAGCCGGCATCGATCGCCGCGCGGGCAGCCTTGCGATAGTCTTCGACAATGCTCGGGATTTCCGATGTTTCCAACGCGCGCGGCTCCGAAACATCGGCAAAGCCGCCGGTGCCGTCGCTGTTGACGAGATAGGTCTTCGAGGTTTCCGCGCGCCTGGAGGTGGAGGAGACCGGCTTGCCGCCATTCGGCTGCAGGGTGGTGTGGGAAATGCGGCCGACATGCCACATCTGCACGACGATCTTGCCGCCATTGGCGTGCACCGCGTCCGTCACCTTCTTCCAGCCGTCGAGCGCTTCCTTGCTGTAAAGGCCCGGCACATTGGCGTAGCCCTGGCCCTGATGGGTGATGGCGGTCGCTTCGGTGATGATCAGGCCAGCGGTGGCGCGCTGGGCGTAATACTTGACGTTCAGCTCGTTGGGCACGGCATTCGGGGAGCGATTGCGCGTCAATGGCGCCATGACGATGCGGTTGGCAAGCGAGATGTCGCCCAGCTTCGTCGGTTCAAACAGTTTGGTCATGATTGGTCCTTTCTATGAGGGGGAGGAGGAAGGATGTCAGGAAGAGGCGAGGGCTTCGTCCTTGGATCGGACGGCAGCGAAGGTAAGGAGAACGGTGACGAGGCCGAGGATCGCCATGGCCGCACCGGCAAGCGGTACCTGCGAGAGAGCGAAACCTTGGTCTATGACCACACCCCCGAGCCAGGCGCCAAGCGCATTGCCCGCGTTGAAGGCGCCGATATTGATGGTCGAGACGAGATTCGGCGCGTCCTTTCCGAAGGCGACGACATTGATCTGCAGCGCCGGAACGGCGGCAAAGGCAGCGGCTGCCCACAGAAAGAGGGTGATCTCGGCGCCGATGAAGGAATGGACGGTGACGCTGAAGATGGCCGACGTCGCCGCAATTGCAATGAAGACACCGGCAAGGGTGGTACCGAGACGCCAATCCGCCAGCTTGCCGCCGATGAGATTGCCGATGGTCAGGCCGACGCCGATGGAAAGCAGTGTCCAGGTAACCGTCTCCGGCGAGACTCCGGTCACGTCGCGCAGCATGGGGGCGATATAGGTGAAGAGCGCGAACATGGCAGCGGAGAAAAATACCGTCGTCAGCAGTGATAGCCACAGCCCGGTTCCGCGCAGCGCCGAGATCTCGCGGGCGAGATTGCCGTTGCGAACCTCTTCGTTCTTCGGCAGCACAGCAATGAGGCCGGCGATCGAGGCAACGCCGAGGAGGGTCACGATCCAGAAGGGAGCGCGCCAGCCGAACGCCTGACCGAACGCGGTGCCGAGGGGAACGCCCAGCACGTTGGCGAGGGTCAGGCCCGTGAACATCAGGGCGACAGCGCGAGCCTTGCGGTCTTCCGCCACCAGACTTGCCGCAACGACCGAACCGATGCCGAAGAAGGCGCCGTGGCAAAGAGCGGTCACGATGCGAGCCACCATCAGCATCCAGTAGTCGGGGGCGATGGCACAGAGGAGATTGCCGAGGATGAAGAAGCCCATCAGCATGATCAGGGCCGAGCGGCGGCGCAGATGAGCCGTCGAAACCGCCATGATCGGCGCGCCGATCGCCACCGCCAGCGCATAGCCGCTTACCAGCCAGCCTGCCTGCGGAATGGTGACTGAGAGGTCCGATGCCACTTCCGGCAACAGACCCATGATGACGAACTCGGTGGTGCCGATGGCGAAAGAACTGAGCGCAAGAATGAGGAGCGCTAGGGGCATGTCAAAGTTCCTTTTGCATGGCTTCGAGGAATGCCGCGATGGTTTCCTCGTTACGTTTGTAGAAAATCCATTGGCCCAGGCGTCGCGTCGTCACCAAGCCGGCGCGATGCAGCGTGCTGAGATGCGCCGACACAGTGGATTGCGACAGGCCACAGCGCTCGAACTGACTGGCGCAAACGCCAAGCTCCAGCGGATGTTCCTGGGTCGGAAAATGGGTATGTGGATCCTTGAGGTGGTTCAGGATTTCGAGCCTTGCCGGATTGGCCAGGGCTTTGAGTATCTCGCTCTTGTCCATGGTGTTCACTAGATGAATATCGAATAATCTCGATTTATGTATCGACGCTTTTCGATATATCAAGGGCGGCACAGAACATTATTTTCTGCAAGGCAGCTGGAGTGTGTGCTCGAAAAATAGGCAAAAAAAAGAGGGCCACCGGTATAACCAGGGCCCTTATAGGTGTGAAGGTTAAAACCTCCAGAGGGGAACAGCCAATGCGGTGGAACTGGGAGGAAAAGCCACCATGTGCATCAGCTGTGTGCGTTATGATGCTAATTTGTGCAGTGCGCAATGCTTTTTTGTGCATGGCAGTTATGCATTTGCCGCGCCAGATTCAAAAAGGCAAAAAAAAGGGCCGCCGGAGTAAACCAGGGCCCTATAGGTATGAAGGTCAAAAACCTCCAGAGGGGAACAGCCAATGCGGTGGAACTGGGAGGAAAAGCCACCGTGTGCATCAGCTATGTGCGATATGGTAGTTATATGGGCAGGCTTCAACTCTATTTTGTGCATATCAGCCATGCGTCATATGCGTGGCTGATATGCCGGTCACAAAAAAGAGTTCGTTATCAGTGGCTTACCTTCGCTAGAAATTCCAGTTTCGAGCTTTGGCCACGATAAAATCTCGGAAAACCTTGAGTTTAGCCGCATTTTTCATCTCGTCCGGGTAGCAGAAATACGTGTCGAAGGACGGCACGTCTGCATTGATCGCGAGCTGAATGAGGCCTGGGTCGCGGCCGACGATGTAGTCGGGCAGGACTGCGATGCCGATGCCGAGCAGGCAGGCGCGCTTGATCGAGGTCTGACTGTTGATCTGCAGATGCGGTATGCGCTTGTTGTCCGACGACCGGCCGGCGATCTCGAGCCAATTGACGTCGAGCAGGTAATTAGGGGCCGGTTCGCCGAAGCTGATGATGTGATGCTCGTCCAGATCTTCCACCGATTGCGGCTCGCCATGGCGGTTGATGTAGGAGGGGGCTGCGTAGACGTGCATATGAACGGTGAAGAGCTTGCGCTGGATCAGGTCGGACTGCTGCGGCTGGCGTAGACGAATGGCGCAGTCCGCATGGCGCATGTTCACGTCCAGCTCCTCGTTGTCGAGGATCAGCTGAATCTGCATATCTGGATAGAGCTGCAGGAATTCCTGGATCTTGTCCGTCAGCCAGCCCTGGCCGAGACCGACCGTCGTCGTGACGCGCAGCTTGCCGCTCGGCTTGTCGGTCGTTTCGGTCAATTGCATCTTGACCGTTTCGAGCTTCAGCAGAACGTCGTGAGCCGTGCGATACAGCAGTTCACCCTGTTCGGTCAGGATGAGGCCGCGCGCATGGCGATGGAAAAGCTTTATGCCGACGTCCTGCTCAAGTGCGCTGACCTGTCGGCTGATGGCGGATTGGGACAAATGCAATTTGTCGGCCGCATGCGTGAACGAACCCGCTTCGGCGGCCGCGTGAAAGATACGCAGCTTGTCCCAATCCAATGGCATGCCGTTTCCCCTCATCGGCTGCATCACTCCGCAGCCACGGCGACGGGCATGTGCCCGGTCAAATAGCGTTCCGCTTCAAGCGCCGCCATGCAGCCCATCCCCGCTGCCGTGATCGCCTGTCGGAACGTGTCGTCGGTCACATCGCCGGCGGCATAGATGCCATCGACGCTGGTCGCGGTCGAATCGGCAGCGGTCCAGAGATAGCCATTATCCTTGAGCTTCAGCTTGCCCTTGAAGAGTTCGGTCGCCGGTGCGTGGCCGATGGCGACGAAGACGCCGTCGATCGGCATTTCGGTGATGGCGCCCGTGCGCGTATCGCGCAGGCGGGCACCTGTAACCGACGGCGGCATCGGCGGCTTGGCCGGAGTACCGGTAATCTCGGCAACTTCGGTGTTCCAGAGGATGTTGACGTTTGCCTTGGCGAACAGGCGCTCCTGCAGAATCTTCTCCGAGCGGAAGGTATCGCGGCGATGCACGAGCGTTACCGACTTGGCGATATTGGAGAGATAGAGCGCTTCTTCGACGGCGCTGTTGCCGCCGCCGACCACGATCACGTCTTTGTTGCGATAGAAGAAACCGTCGCAGGTGGCGCAGGCGGAAACGCCGAAGCCCTGAAAATGCTGCTCGCTCTCGATACCCAGCCACTTCGCCTTTGCGCCGGTAGCAATGATGAGGGTATCGGCGGTCCAGATCTGGCCGCTATCGGTATGGGCGACGAAAGGACGCTTGCTGGTGTCGACTTCGGTCACGAGGTCGTTGACGATCTCGGCGCCGACATGCTGTGCCTGCTGAAGCATCTGCTCCATCAGCCATGGTCCCTGGATGGGATCGGCAAAGCCCGGATAGTTTTCGACATCCGTCGTGATCATCAGCTGGCCGCCCTGTTCCAGTCCAGCGATCAGTACCGGCTGCAGCATCGCACGGGCGGCGTAAACAGCGGCAGTATAGCCGGCTGGGCCGGAGCCGATGATGAGCACTTTGGTGTGGCGGGCGGGCATGGTCAGTCCTTTCAATTCAGCGAGTTCGCAAACGCGGCTTCAAGCGGGTAAAGCAGGCGATTTCGCGATCCGCGGCTCCATTTATGATTGCCTTATGCATTTATTCAAGGGCAGCCTTGCATTACACACAGAGCAAATCTGCTTTGTGTAAGAATCGGTCACCCCCGAGAAACTTTCTTGCGAATTTTCGTGCCTTATATAGAAGCTGGCGAGGGGGAATTAAAGAAAGGCAATGCAAGTGCTTCGCGCTGAACTCGATGCCATCGATATCAAGATTCTGCGGGAACTCCAGCGGGACGGACGGATGACCAACGTCGAACTCGCGGACCGGGTGGGCATCTCCGCGCCGCCATGCCTGCGTCGGGTGCGCAAGCTTGAAGAAGCCGGCGTCATCGAAGGCTATCACGCGATGTTGAACAGCCCGAAGCTGGGTTTCGATCTCGTCGCCTTCTGCATGGTCGGTCTCAAGCATCAGTCCGAGGCCAATCTTAAGGCTTTCGCCGGTGCGACGGCGGCATGGCCGCTGGTCCGGCAGGCATGGATGGTCTCCGGCGACAGCGATTTCCTGCTGCATTGCGTGGCCGAAAATCTCACCCGCTTCCAGGATTTCGTCATCGAGGTTTTGACCGCGAACGAACATGTCGATACGGTGCGTACGATGTTGACCATTCGACAGGTCAAGAAGCTTGGTTTGGTAGAGCTCTAGGTAGATATGACACGTAGGCCCTGGCATCGATCGCTGATCAAGTCTGGCGTGCGTGTTTTCCTGGGCAGCTCATTGGCGCATGTGCAGGACTGGTTTCCCGGGCTCAACATCAATCGCAACGCAAACGGCGGCGAGGTGCTCTACCGTGGCGCCAAGGTCGCAAATCTTGCCGGGATGGACCGGCTGTGCGAGCGGTCCGGCGAGGCAATCTATATCGTCGGCTCGGGACCATCCATTCGTCATTGCGACCTGAGCCGCATGGAGGCATGCAGCGCCATTCTTCTGAACGGCGCGATAAGGCTCGCCGGGGAGCAGATCGGCGAGCCGCTGGCGGTCGCAATCGAGGATGAGCGTTTCGTCTGGCGGCACATCGACACGATGCGTGCGAAGATTGCTCCCGGTTCGCTCTGTCTGTTTTCCGTAGCCGTGCTACGCGCCCTTTGCGAGGTCGACAGAAGCTGGCTCAAGGACAAGACGATCATCCTGATCGATGACATCCGCAAGCCCTATGGCGCGCGGCGCCGCTCCCTCGACGATCTCCGGAAGCTTCAATATGTGCGCCTGGACGCGGCCGGCTCGGCCGGCTTCTCGCTCTTACCGGATCACGGCGTTTTCGTCGGCGGGTCGGTGGCGGTATCGGCCTCGCAGTTTGCTCTGCATTGCGCGCAGCGCACGATCGGCTTTCTCGGGATCGACATTTCCAACGCCCGCGAACCTCGCTTTTACGAAACCGCTGGTGATACTGCGTTTTCCGGCATTGCCCAGGCCGAGGGGCGCATCGTCAAGCATCTCGTATTCGCGCGCAAGATGGCAGCGGAGCGCGGGGTTTCGCTTGTCAACTACTCTCCGGTTTCGGCACTGCTGAAGTATGATTTCGGTTATGACGACAGGTTTGCGGTAAAGCCGAAGGCGTGATGTGCCTCAGCGATTGGTAGCAAGTACCTGTCGATAGATGTCGCCGATGGCGGTGGCCTCTTTTTCCAGAGCGAACTCGCTGCGCACATGGCGTACGGCATTGTCACCCTGGCGAAGCGTCTCTTCCGGATTGGCCAGATAGAAGGCGATGGCCTTGGTCAGGGCTTCGCCGTCGCCTGCTGGCACGACGGCGCCGGTTTCACCCGGAACGATCATCTCCGCATAGGCTCCGGCATCCGAGGCGACGACCGCGGTGCGCGACGCCATGGCCTCCAATGGCGTCAGGCCAAAACCCTCGTTCCGAGAGGGGGCGACGTAAAGCGTGGCACGACGATACCAGGGCTTGATGTCGTCGACTTCGCCCATGAAGCGAATGCGATCCGAGAGACCGGCGCTGGCGACCATCTTTTCCAACTCATCGCCAAAGCCGCGATGTTCGGCGGTGACCCGACCGCAGACGATTGCCGTCCAATCGGGATAGCGCGGCAGCAGCTCTATCATCGCCTTGACGAAGAGATCGGTGCCCTTCTGATGCCGGACACGGCCGAAACAGCCGATCAGGTAGATGCCGGGCAGCCCGGTGGCGGCCATGCGATCGTCAGGAGTTTCGGGCGGATGAAAGCGATTGAGATCGACGCCGTGCTGGATGACGGTGTGCGGAACCTGCAGAAAGCTGCCGGAACGCGTGCTGGTGGCGATGATCGCATCCATGCGGCGGATGAGCCAGCGGGTATAATTGCTGTGGCGGCGCTGTGCGGCGGAGGTGAAAACGAGCTTCAAAGGCATGCGCAGAACGGAGCGAAGCAGCAGGCCCACCAGCATCTCGTTGTTGCGGCGGGCGTGCCAGATCCGGTGGCGATGCCGGCGCGGCCTTCTCCAAAGGCCGGGAAGCCTCAGCCAGCCGAGCTTAGGCAGGTCTTCCGGCAGGCCGGGACCGAGCGTGGCGACATGATAGCCAAGCTCGATCTGTTTCGGGATGAGCTGTACGATCGTCGAGGTAACGCCGGACAACCGGCGTTTGAAATTCGTTGCGATGATCTCGATCTCGCGGAGATCGGAGGCATGCTCTGAATCACGATCGCGCACCGGCAATCAGCCCCAGGTGACGGAGAGGATTTCGTATGCCTTGGCGCCGCCTGGCGCATTGACCTCGATGGAATCGCCGACTTCCTTGCCGATCAGGGCGCGGGCGATCGGCGAGGAGATGGAGATGCGGCCGGCCTTCACGTCGGCTTCCTGATCACCGACGATCTGGTAGATCTTCTCTTCCTCGGTATCCTCGTCGACGAGCTTTACCTTGGCGCCGAACTTGATCTTCGAGCCGGACATTTTGGTGAGGTCGATGACTTCCGCGCGCGCCGTCAGGTCTTCGAGCTCGCTGACGCGACCTTCGTTATGGCTCTGGGCTTCCTTGGCAGCGTGGTACTCGGCATTTTCGGAGAGATCGCCATGGGCGCGTGCTTCCGCAATTGCCTCGATGATTCGCGGGCGCTCTTCCTGCTGACGCCAGCGCAGTTCTTCCTGCAGCTTGACGAACCCGCTCTGCGTCATCGGTACCTTTTCAACCATTTTCCTTAATCCTTCAGTCCCTGCGCTGCTCTTTCGCACACACAAAAGAAAACAGGTTCCGAAGCGGTACTTCGGAACCAGTAGAGCCATCATTTTGTCATCTATAGCAGATTGCGACAGCCGATTTCCAGAAGATTCGATGCTTGAAGGAATGCCGCTCCCCGCTCGCACACATTGCAGATCAATCCCCTGCAATCGCCGAGGCGGCAAGCATCAAAAATTGTCGCATGGATCCTATGATGCCGCGGCGGATGTAAGCCGGCTATTGCCGTTCACATCCGCCACGACAATTCTTGCGTGTCAGAAGTAGCTCTGCAGCGGCTGAACTTCGAGGTTTCCGGCCTTCAGCGCCTTGATCGCCATGGCGGCCGCTTCGGCACCAGCCATGGTGGTGTAGTAGGGCACCTTCTGCATCAGCGTCGCCCGGCGCAGCGATTTCGAATCGGAGATCGCCTTGTTGCTATCGGTGGTATTGATCACCAGCTGGACCTGCCGGTTGCGGATGGCGTCCTCGATATGGGGGCGACCTTCAAGCACCTTGTTGATCTTCGTGGCTTCGATGCCGTTTTCGGCCAGATAGCGCTGGGTTCCGCCGGTCGCGAGCACCTTGAAGCCCAGTTCCGCCAACATGCGGATGGCCGGCAGCACGCGCGGCTTGTCGTCGTCGCGAACCGACACGAATACCGTTCCGTCACGCGGCAGTTCGACGCCCGCGCCGAGCTGCGACTTGGCGAAGGCCAGCGCGAAGTCGGTGTCGAGGCCGATGACTTCGCCGGTCGAGCGCATTTCCGGTCCGAGCAGAGTGTCGACGCCCGGGAAGCGAGCGAAGGGGAACACGGCTTCCTTGACGGCAATATGCTTCAGCTTGCGCGGATCGGGCTTTTCGCCATAGGCGGCAAAGGTCGCATCCAGCTTTTCGCCAGCCATGACCCGGGCCGCGATCTTTGCGATCGGGGCGCCAATGGTCTTGGCGACGAAAGGCACGGTACGCGAGGCGCGCGGGTTGACTTCGAGCACGTAGACCGTGCCGTCCTTGATAGCGAACTGGACGTTCATCAGGCCGCCGACGTTCAGAGCCTTGGCCATGGCCTTGGCCTGGCGCTCCAGTTCATCGATCATCTCCGGGGAGAGGGTGCGCGGCGGTAGCGAGCAGGCGGAGTCGCCGGAATGGATGCCAGCCTCTTCGATATGCTCCATGATGCCGGCAATGTAGACATCAGTGCCATCGGAGAGGCAGTCGACGTCGACTTCGATGGCGTTGGTGAGATAGCTGTCGAAGAGCAGGGGGTTCTTGCCGAGAAGGGTGTTGATCTGGCCGGTCTTGTCGTTTGGATAGCGCTGCTTGATGTCCTCAGGCACCAGTTCGGGAACGGTGTCGAGCAGATAGGTCTGCAGCTGGCCTTCCGAATGGAGGATCTGCATGGCGCGGCCGCCGAGAACGTAGGACGGGCGAACAACCAGCGGGAAGCCGATTTCGGAGGCGACAAGACGCGCCTGCTCGACCGAATAGGCGATGCCATTGTTCGGCTGGTTGAGATCGAGCTTCATCAGCAGCTTCTGGAAGCGGTCGCGGTCTTCTGCAAGATCGATCGCGTCGGGTGCAGTGCCGAGGATCGGAATGCCGTTCTTTTCGAGCGCTTCGGCGAGCTTCAGTGGTGTCTGGCCGCCGAACTGGACGATGACGCCGACCACTTCGCCCTTCTCCTGCTCTGCGCGCAGGATTTCGATGACGTCTTCCGCGGTCAGCGGCTCGAAATAGAGGCGATCCGACGTGTCGTAGTCGGTCGAAACCGTTTCCGGGTTGCAGTTGATCATGATTGCTTCATAGCCGGCATCCTTCAGTGCGAAGGCGGCGTGGCAGCAGCAATAGTCGAACTCGATGCCCTGGCCGATACGGTTCGGACCGCCGCCGAGAATGACAACCTTCTTGCGGTCGGAGACCTGAGCTTCCGAACGGGTGGCGCCGACGAAGGGCGTCTCGTAGGTCGAGTACATGTAGGCGGTCGGCGAGGCGAATTCGGCCGCGCAAGTGTCGATGCGCTTGAAGACCGGACGGACATTGAGCCCGTTGCGGAGTTCGGCCACTTCCTTCGGGCGCTTGCCCGTCAGCGTCGCAAGGCGTGCGTCGGAGAAGCCCATAGCCTTCAACATACGCAGGTTGGCCGCATCCTGCGGCAGGCCGTGCTCGCGGATACGGGCTTCCATATCGACGATATTCTTGAGCTGCTCCAGGAACCAAGGGTCGATCTTGCAGCCTTCGTGCACTTCTTCCGGCGTCAGGCCAAGGCGCAGCGCTTGGGCGACCATGCGCAGGCGGTCCGGCGTCGGGGTGCCGATGGCGGCGCGGATGGCGTTGCGGTTGCCTTCGCCCTCTTCTGTGCCGGGAATTTCGATCTCGTCCAGACCCGTCAGGCCGGTTTCGAGGCCGCGCAATGCCTTCTGCAGCGATTCGGCAAATGTACGGCCGATGGCCATGACTTCACCGACCGATTTCATGGCGGTGGTCAGTACCGGGGACGCACCTGGGAACTTTTCGAAGGCGAAACGCGGGATCTTGGTGACGACATAGTCGATCGACGGCTCGAAAGATGCCGGGGTCGCACCGCCGGTGATGTCGTTTTCCAACTCGTCCAGTGTGTAGCCGACAGCGAGCTTTGCGGCGATCTTGGCGATCGGGAAGCCAGTGGCCTTCGAGGCGAGGGCGGAAGAGCGCGAGACACGCGGGTTCATCTCGATGACGACGAGACGGCCGTCCTTCGGATTGACTGCGAACTGCACGTTCGAACCGCCGGTTTCGACGCCGATCTCGCGCAGGACCGCGATCGAGGCGTTACGCATGATCTGGTATTCTTTGTCTGTCAGCGTCAGTGCGGGAGCAACGGTAATGGAGTCGCCGGTGTGGACGCCCATCGGATCGATGTTCTCGATCGAGCAGATGATGATGCAGTTGTCCGCCGTGTCGCGGACCACTTCCATCTCGAACTCCTTCCAGCCGAGCACCGATTCTTCGATCAGCACTTCGGTGGTCGGGGAGGCATCGAGGCCGCCGCCGACGATTTCGAAGAACTCAGAACGGTTGTAGGCGATGCCGCCGCCGGTGCCGCCGAGCGTGAAGGACGGACGGATGATTGCGGGCAGGCCGACATGGTCGAGTGCCTGCGCGGCAACGGCTATCGCATGGCTCATATAGCGCTGCTTGCGGTCGCTCTCGCCAAGATTCCACTGGTTTTCAAGCGCATCGAGTGCCTTGTCGAGTTCGGCGCCGGTAAGCTGCGACTTCAGCTTGCTGCGCTCGGCCTCGTGGGTCTTGCGGTCGGCATCCTTGATGTCCGTGGCATTTGCCAGCATGGAGCGCGGCGTCTCCAGGCCGATGCGGGCCATGGCTTCGCGGAAGAGGGCGCGGTCTTCGGCCATGTCGATGGCGGCGGGCTTGGCGCCGATCATCTCGACATTATAGCGATCGAGCACTCCCATGCGCTTCAGCGACAGGGCCGTGTTCAGTGCCGTCTGGCCGCCCATGGTCGGCAAAAGCGCGTCCGGGCGCTCCTTGGCGATGATCTTGGCGACGACCTCAGGCGTGATCGGCTCGACATAGGTCGCATCCGCGAGACCCGGGTCGGTCATGATCGTTGCCGGGTTGGAGTTGACGAGGATGACGCGGTAGCCTTCCTCTCGGAGTGCCTTACAGGCCTGGGTGCCGGAATAGTCGAATTCGCAAGCCTGGCCGATAACAATCGGTCCTGCGCCGATAATGAGGATCGATTTGATATCTTGGCGCTTCGGCATGGGCTCACATCCATTTTTTGTTGCGCAAAAAGCCGGCCAGGGTGGGAGGTCACCGGTCGGGGCGCATGGGCAATATTTTCAGGCTAGAAGCGGCTTATAGGCAAATGTATTTGCAAACGGAACCCCATAAATGGCGGAATCGACATGAATTCTGCCGAGATCATCACGCCATCGCAAAATGAGGAGCCGTACAGGCTCCGCGACGCCTGCATCAGGCTCCCCCTGATCGGCTAACTCTCTATATAATGAGGGACGAAGCGCGAGGTATCCCGCGTGATCGGGGTGTCGTCTTCGCGAATGCCGATACCGGCAGGCTGCCCGGCCACGACCCAGGAGCCGATCACGGTCCAATCGTTGCCGAAGCGGGGAAGCAAGTGCATTGCCTGCCTTATATATCCCTCTTCGCCATAGGGGCCTTCAGCCTGATATATGCCGCTGCCGGCTTCGTGGTTGACGAGCGTCACATTCGCGCCCTCGCGGGACAACAAGGGCTTGCGAACGTAGCGATCGCCGAGGCCGCCGATACGCGGATCGTCTTCGAAGTAGGCTGGCAGCAGATTTTCGTGGCCGGGGAACATGTCCCAAAGCACCGGCAGCAATCCCTTGTTCGATAAGGTCAGCTTCCACAGAGGCTCGATGACGCGGGTCGGGGTGAGCGGCAGATGGCGGCCAAAAGGCTCGCGAACCATATCTTCGAGCGGATAGAGCTTGAACAGGCGGTCGATTCGTTCGTCCTCAAGATCGATGAGCCAATGCGTATCATCAATGCCGATATCGGGCATGGCGATGAGTTTTGCCTCGCACCCGGCTTGTACGGCGCAATCGGCGAGGTAGTTCAGGGTTACGAGGTCCTCTTCCGATTCCAGCATGCCGGCGAAATGCATGCGACCCGAAGGCGCGGCAAGAACACGGATCGCATTGATCAGGCGCTCATGCAGCGAGTTGAACTGGTCTGCCGAAGATGGAAGTTCGCCGCGTTGCTTCATGTCTTCCAACCACTGCCATTGGAAAACCGCGCTTTCAAACAGGCTGGTCGGGGTATCGGCATTGAATTCGAGAAGCTTTGCCGGACCGCTTCCGTCATAGGAGAGGTCGAAACGACCGTAGAGATCATGTTCCCGATTGCGCCAGGATCGCAATATCGCATCGTGATAGGCTGGCGGAATGGCCATGCGACGCATCAGTTCGCCATTGCAAGCGATCCTTTCGGCTGCCGCGTAGCACATTTCCAGCAGCCTGGCTGAGGGCTCCTCGAGCTTCGTCTCGATTTCTTCGAGGGAGAAGGCATAGGCATGCCGTTCATCCCAATAACGTTGGCCGTACATGGAATGGATGGTGAAGCCACAAGCCTCCGCCTGAGCTTTCCAATCCGGCCGTTCGTTCACGACAATACGTTTCATGCTCTCACACGTTAGCCCGAAAGATGGAAGCCGCGAAAACCCCAGCCGCCACGTTCTACTGTGCCGCTCGAACGCCCGGCACGGTCGGAGGATCTTCCCCAAACGCTGCCACCGCCACCGCCACCGGAAGATGAAGATGCTTGCCTGTTGTCGTCCTTTCTTTCCACATTGGCCGCTTTCCCAAGCACCATGCCGTTCGCAAGGCTCCGCCCGGTTGCCGTGCGAAAGTCGCTGCTGCCGCGCGGTTGGTAAAGCGCCTTGGTGTCGAAGGATCTGGCGGCACTGCCGACAAGATAGCCGGCCAGGATGGGAATGAAATGTCCCACGCCGGAACGATGCAGGCCGGTCGTGGGCTGGCAATTGTAAATGCCATAATCCTTTTCGCAGTTTGCAGCCGTTTCGTAGGCCGGCGCGCTTTGCAAGCGCTCCGTCTCGGCAGCGGCAAAGTCGGATCGGCATTCGTCAGCAGAAAAGACTTCGCCCGCGATACATGCATTGACGTCCTTGTATATCTGAACCGTGTCTTCCTTCTCGCCACAGCCCGTCAATGCCGCTGTTCCCATGAGCAGCAGAGACACACTCATCGATCGCTTCATAAAACCCCCTGCGCAATGCGCGTTCACGCGCCCGGATATTCCTGAGGACCGCCGGCATAGGTCGATCAACCGCAAGCCGCGCAAAAGCGGCGCCACGGTTGTCCGCATATGTAAGGGTGCAACGTAAAGAATATGGGCTCGAAATCAGAGTTAAGTGTAGATCGGGCGCATTTAAAGAACGTAAGCGTGCGTTCGGCGGAAATATTTTTAGACCAATGGTTGTGATCGTAAAGAATCTCTTTCCGATTCTTCCAAGTTGCCGTGACACGGTGCGGCTGAAATTGAGCGAACCCTCGCTCTCCTGAGGCCTGAATTATCGGGAGCAGCCCGTGGATCGGGGCGCTATTGCCAAGCCTTCGGTCTGCTAGCCAAAACGGCGACGGACGGCTTCGGCGTAGGGACGGCTCACGGGCATTTCCACGCCGTCGTGCGTTATGACGAGAAGCTTGCCGTTGTCGCGTTTCAACCCTGCGACATGGCCCGTGGCTATCCAGTGGGATCGGTGAAGGCGCAGGCCTTCGGTGTCGCCGATTTCCATCAGGGCGTCGCCGAAGCGGAGCAGAATGAGCTCGCGGCCGCGGGTGGTGACGACTTCAGTATAATGGTCCCGCACAGCGAGCCTTATGAGCTGTCCCCGATTTTCCGGCTTCAGCCGCGACAGGATCGGCGCTTGCGCGGGAGTCGTCTTCATCTCGGATGTCGCTAGAGGGGCAGGCACGGGCATTTCGTGATGCGGTGCTTCGGCCGCTATCGCGATCTCCCGGTGCATCGTCATATAGGTCAGAAAGCAGAAGAGCAGGCAAAGGGGTATCGACGTCAGCGACTGACGCAGACCGGCCGCGACAGTTGGGACGTCGCCGAAGAATGCCAAGTCGACGAGGGAGATGCCGAAGCCGATCGGCAGCGCGGAGATGACTGCCCCGGTCATCATCCGTGCGAGCATGTTCGACATCCATTTGCGCAGGAGGACTTCGGCGGCGATGGAGAGGACGATGGCGATCGACCAGGCCATGGCATGAAGGACGAGCCAATAGCCGAAGCGCGCGCCGGGCATCAGCCGAGCGAAAGTCCCGTAGGGGCCAGTTACAGCGAAGATCAGGACGACCGTTATGAAGGTTCCCCAGAGCCGCGGCGAGCGCCAGACGGCCCGCAATTCGCGAAGCGTGGATTGCAGAAAGGTGTGATCCACGAATTTTTCCCGTTTTTCCATGCAATTTCAATTGAGAGACGGACAATATCGCGGAAAGGCTCGACAAACTCAACCGGATCCCAATCATGACTTTCGAGCCGCTTCTTCATGCTTCCATCGCAATCCAGATTCATGTTGCGGCAGTCGTTCCGGCCGCCTTGCTCGGCGCCTATCTTCTCCTACGGCCCAAGGGTACGCCAAGGCATCGCCTGCTCGGCAAAATCTGGCTGTGCCTCACGGTAATCACGGCGCTGTCGAGTTTCTTCATTCACCAGATCAACATGTTCTACGGTTTCAGCCCTATCCATCTGCTGTCCGCATATGTTCTCTTCGGTTGCTGGGGGGCCATCGTTAATGCCCGCAAGGGTAATATTGAGGCTCATAAGCGCATCGTCAGGGGCCTCTACTTCGGCGGGATCGTCGGCGCCGGCTTATTCACATTCATCCCCGGGCGCATCATGAATAAAGTGGCCTTCAGCGGCGATGAAATCGCACCGCTCATTGTTATCGCAGGTATCGCGATCGTGCTTCTCTGGCAATTGTCGAAAGAAATATGGCATCGCCGCCGTTTAAGCTGATCTTCTGTCGATAGCCAACTGGCTTTGTAGCTCCTCCTGGATATATAAACGCCTCAAGGGACTTTGATTTTAGGCATCGCCAGGAGGTGCGCTATGGATTGGAAGGGGCGTCGGCAGTCCGACAATATCGAGGACGAGCGCGGCTCGTCGCCTATGGGCGGCGGCATGGGAGGCGGAGGTTTCCGCTTTCCAGGCGGCGGGATCGGCGGCGGCGGTTTGAGCTTTCGTACCATCATCGTCCTCGTCGTCATTTTCCTCGTCCTGAAGGCCATGGGCGTCGACGTCATGGGCCTGCTGCAGCAGACCGGAGTGCTCGAAGGCGGCGGCTCCGGCTATCAGCAAAGCACGTCCAACCGCAGTGCGGGCGGGCAGCCGGCCAACGACGAGATGAAGCAGTTTGTCGCTACCGTCCTCGCCGATACGGAGGACACCTGGACAGGCATCTTCAAGTCGATGGGGCAGACCTATACGGATCCGAAGCTGGTGCTGTTCTCCGGCGGCTTCCCTTCGGCCTGCGGACAGGCTTCCGCCGCGACCGGGCCCTTCTACTGCCCGGGCGACCAGAAGATCTACCTTGACATGGCCTTCTTCAAGCAGATGAAGGATCAATTCGGTGCCTCGGGCGATTTCGCCCAGGCCTATGTAGTCGCGCATGAAGTAGGCCACCATGTACAGGATCAGCTCGGAATTCTGCCGAAGTTCAACCAGGCCCGCCGCAACATGAGCGAGGTGGATGCGAACAAGATGTCGGTACGCATCGAACTGCAGGCCGATTGCTTCGCCGGCATATGGGGCAAGTTCACGCAGCAGAAGGGCATATTGCAGGCCGGCGATCTCGAAGAGGCGCTGAATGCCGCGCAGCAGATCGGTGACGATACGCTGCAGAAGCGCAGCCAGGGCTATGTCGTCCCCGACAGCTTCAACCACGGCACCTCGGCGCAGCGCGTGAAGTGGTTCAAGAAGGGCTTCGATTCCGGCAAACTCAGCGATTGCGATACGCTGAACAACCCGGTCTGATCCTGCTCGCCCGCTCCCGGATGACCGGCGAGCGGGCAGCCTCATTCGCTTGTTACTTCTCGCTGTCGAGATGCGCCAGCTGTGCCTCCGGATATCGGCCGCCGGCGGCGGCATCCTTGGGGATCGCACGCTCGATCGCCGCCATATCCGCTTCCGACAATTTAACCGGCAATGCTCCCAGCGCTTCCGTGAGGCGGTCGCGACGGCGGGCGCCGATGATCGGGACGATGTCCTTGCCTTGAGCAGCGACCCAGGTGATCGCGATCTGTGCGACGCTGGCGCCTTTTGCTGCGGCGATCTCTCGCAGGGCTTCCACCAGTTGCAGGTTCTTTTCTACGTTTCCGGCCTGGAAACGCGGGCTCATGCTCCGGAAGTCGCCTTTCTGGGCGCTGTCCTTCTGCCAATGGCCGCTGATGAGGCCGCGCGACAGGACACCATAGGCGGTGACGCCGATGCCGAGCTCGCGGCAGGTCGGTAGTATCTTGTCTTCGATGCCGCGCGAGATCAGCGAATATTCGATCTGTAGGTCGACGATCGGATGGACAGCGGCGGCTCGGCGAATGGTATCGGCGCCGACCTCCGAAAGGCCGATATGCCTGATGTAGCCCGCCTTGATGAGATCGGCCATCGCGCCGATCTGATCTTCGACCGGCACATTCGGGTCGAGGCGGGCAGGGCGGTAGATATCGATATGGTCGACGCCGAGACGTTGCAGGGAATAGGCGAGGAAATTCCTGATTGCCGCCGGACGTGCGTCATAGCCGAGCCATGCGCCTGCGGGATCGCGGAGAGCGCCGAACTTGACGCTGAGCAGGAAGTCGTCCCGCTTTCGCCCCTCGATGGCTTCGCCGATCAGCATTTCATTATGGCCCATGCCATAGAAATCGCCGGTATCAAGCAGGTTGATGCCGGCATCGAGCGCGGCATGGATGGTGGCGATGCTCTCGGCACGATCGGAGGGGCCATACATGCCCGACATTCCCATGCAGCCGAGGCCGAGAGCGGAGACCTGTGGTCCGGTCTTGCCCAATTGATGCTTTTCCATCGTCGTTCTCCTTGGCGGAAGCGCTTCAGTTTTCCCTTTAGCTTTACTCCTTTGGTCTCTGTACGATAATCCGGATGAATCGAAACAGGTTGTTTGGAATTCCGCACAATGGATGACTTGCCGCTGGCCGATCTGGTTGCCTTCACCGCCGTTGCCCGCGAGCGCAGCTTTCGCAAGGCGGCACGCAAACGCGGCGTTTCCGCCTCATCGCTCAGTGAAGCCGTGCGCCGGCTGGAGGAGCGGCTGGCGGTGCGCCTGCTCAACCGCACGACCCGAAGCGTGACACCGACAGAGGCCGGGGAGCGGCTGATGGAGCGCCTGACGCCCGCCATGAGCGAGATCGCCGTGGCGCTCGACGACATCAACAGCTTTCGCGACGGCGTTGGCGGGACCTTGCGGCTGAATGTGCCGACAGTCGCTGCCATGGTTGTCATGCCCGACATCATCAGCCGCTTCCTCACGGAATATCCGGCAATCTCCGTTGAGATCGTTGCGGAGGACAGTTTCATCGATGTGGTGGCGGCGGGCTACGATGCCGGTATCCGCTATGATGAAAGACTTGAGAAGGACATGATCGCCGTGCCGATCGGGCCTCGGCGGCAATATTATATCACGGCGGCTGCGCCTGGTTATCTCGCCGCAAATGGCACGCCGCAGCACCCGCGCGACATATTGGAGCATCGCTGCATTCGTCATCGCTTTCTGAGCGGATCAGTCGCGTCGTGGGAATTCGAAAGGAATGGCGAGACGATTTTCATCGCGCCATCGATGGTGGTTGCTACCAACACGATCGATATCGAACGCAGCGCCGCCATTGCTGGCCTTGGCATCATCAGGACCTTCCGAGAGTTCCTGGCGCCGCAGATCGAAAGCGGCGAACTGGTGACGATCCTTGAGGAATGGGATACGGCATTTTCCGGCCCGTTCCTCTACTATGCCAGCCGCCGGCACATGCCAGGACCACTCAGAGCCTTCGTCGATTTCCTCAATCGCGAACAACGCCGCCGCCGCGATCGATAGACGTTCTGGTTGAAAGATCAAAAAAACCGGGCGATAAATCAATAAGATTGAAGCGTTCACGGATTGTTTCGGCTAAAATCTTTATGTATTGGAACATCCTCGTTTTTCGTTCACGTTCTGTCTCTGTCATGGAGATGGAGCCCCTAAAGGCAACTCCATGATCGATCAGAAATTCGCACGGCGTGGGCTGTTCCTCGTCTTCCTCATCCTCTTTCTCGACGTTATCGGCATTGCGATCATCATGCCGGTCATGCCGAAATATCTGGAAGAGCTGACCGGCGCATCCGTCAGCGCAGCCGCCACCGAGGGCGGCTGGCTGCTGCTGGCCTATGCCGCTATGCAGTTTCTATTTTCGCCGCTGATCGGCAATCTGAGCGATCGCTTCGGCCGCCGTCCGCTGCTGCTGGCTTCGGTGCTGACCTTCGCGATCGACAACTTCATCTGTGCCATCGCCGGCTCCTATTGGATGCTGTTCGTCGGCCGCATTCTCGCCGGGATCAGCGGCGCGAGCTTCTCGACCTGTTCTGCCTATATTGCCGACATCAGCAATGACGAGAACCGGGCGAAGAATTTCGGCCTGATCGGCATGGCCTTCGGCGTCGGCTTCGTGCTCGGGCCGGTCATCGGCGGCTTTCTCGGCGAATTCGGTCCGCGCGTTCCTTTCTATGGTGCGGCGGCTCTGGCATTCCTGAACTTCGTTGGCGCCTATTTCCTCCTGCCGGAAACGCTCGACGCCAGAAATCGCCGGCCATTCGACATTCGTCGGGCCAATCCGCTCGGCGCGCTGAAGCAGATTCGCCGTTATCAGGGTATCGGCTGGGTTTGCGTCGTCATGTTCCTGAATTGGCTGGCGCACGGTGTCTATCCGGCTGTTTGGGCCTTCGTCACCTCCTATCGCTATGGCTGGAGTGAAGGCGAGATCGGCTTTTCGCTTGGGGTTTACGGCATCGGCGCCGCAATCGTCATGGGGCTTATCTTGCCACGGTTGGTGCCTGTTCTCGGTGAATGGAAGACGGCGCTGCTCGGGCTCGCTTTCTCCTGTCTCGGTCTGCTCGGCTATGCTTTCGCCTGGCAAGGCTGGATGGTCTATGCGGTGGTGGTCCTGACCGTCATCGAAAACGTTGCGGATGCGCCGCTGCGTTCCATCGCCGCCAGCAAGGTTCCGCCGTCGGCGCAGGGCGAGCTGCAAGGAGCGCTCGGAAGCCTGACCAGCATCACCGCAATCGTCGGGCCTTTGCTGTTTCCCTATCTGTTCAGCTATTATACGGCGCCGACCGCGCCGGTGGTCTTTGCGGGCGCACCATTCGTCATGAGCGCTGTTCTCATCGTTGTCTCGCTCGTGGTCCTGCTGACGAAGGTCCGCAAGACCGTGCCGGCGATGGTTGCAGAGGCTCAGGCCGGAGAAGCAGCCTAGAATTTCATCAGTTATTTTGATGATATGATGAATTCTTTAGCATTCAGGCCTTGCTCGCTGGCTTTTTGCCCTAAGTTGCGCTAAGGCCGCTAGCTCGCGCACCCTTGGGTGGGGCGGTTCGCGCGATTCTAAAGATCGAGTTTTCGTTATGGATATGCCGTTAGCTGCGCGCCCAAACGCGTATGACAGTAATAATTCGTGGTCGGCGCACATTCGTGCAACCCTTGCGCTTGGCATCCCGCTGATCGGCGCGCAGTTGGCGCAGCTTGGCATCAATACGACCGACGTGATGATCGTCGGCCGGCTCGGGGCCGAACAGCTGGCGGCGATGGTGCTTGCTGCTCAATTTTTGTTCACTATTCTCATTTTCGGTTCGGGCTTCTCCATTGCCGTGGTGCCGCTGGTGGCGCAGGCCTATGGTAAGGGGGATGTGGCTTCGGTTCGCCGAGCCCTGCGCATGGGTCTTTGGGTCGTGACGGCCTATTGGCTGCTCGCGCAGCCAGCCTTCTTCTATTCCGAGCAGATCCTCTTGGCGGCCGGGCAGAAGCCCGAGGTGGCTCGACTGGCGAGCGGCTATATCGATATCGGCCATTTCGCTCTGCTGCCGGGGCTGCTCTACAACGTCATTCGCGCCTTGGTGAGTGCTATCGGCCGTGCCGGCATCATCCTCAAGGTCACCATTGCAATGCTCGTGATGAATGCGGTGCTTGCCTACATCCTCGTACTCGGCCACTTTGGCCTGCCGGCGATGGGGCTGCATGGCGCGGCTATCGTGTCCGTTGCCGTGCAGACTGCAGGTTTCTTCTTCATCGTCGGTTATGTCCAGGCGCATGAAGATACGCGCCGCTACGAGATCTTTGTCCGCTTCTGGCGGCCCGATTGGCATGCCTTGTGGGACGTGGTTCGCCTCGGTTTCCCGATCAGCGTTACGGTTCTCGCCGAAGTCAGCCTTTTCACGGCCGCCTCGCTGCTGATGGGGCAGATCGGCACCATAGAGCTTGCCGCACATGGCATTGCGCTGCAATGGGCCTCGATCGCCTTCATGATCCCGCTTGGGCTTAGCCAGGCCGCAACGGTGCGGGTCGGCGTTGCGCACGGGCAGGGCGATCATCTCGGCCTGACGCGAGCGGCGATCGTCGTGCTCGTCGTTTCGAGCTGCATCTCGCTGTTCGGCAGCATCCTATTCGCATCGATCCCGACCTGGCTCGGAGGCTGGTTCCTGGATGTGACATCGCCTGATGCAGCGAAGGTACTGGCCTATGCGGCGCCGCTCATCGTCGTTGCCGGCTTGTTCCAGCTGGTGGACGGGCTCCAGTCGATCGCCAGCGGCCTGCTGCGCGGCCTGAAGGACGCCCGCGTGCCGATGATCATGGCTCTTATCGCCTATTGGCCGATCGGCTTCTTCCTGGCATGGCTCCTGGCGTTCCCGCTCGGCTTCGGCGGCATCGGCATATGGTTCGGCTTCCTTCTCGGGTTGGGCTCGGCAGCAGTCATGCTCTGCGCCCGATTCTACATTCTGGTGCGTTCGGAGAAGGTCGCAGCCTGACGCAAAAAGTTCATGGTCGGGCCACAAGACTGCTGACAAAAATTGGCAGCATGGTCGTCTATAACTGTCTCATACCAAAGACGGGAGACGACCATGACATTCCAAGCAAGCGATCGTACCGATGCCGCGCTTTTCCCGCGGGAAGACATCATCCGGCAGAGCGCTACCGTGCGCCTCTTTCCGCACGCGAACACATCGTCTCGGCGGCCTGAGCCGGAGAAAAGATCCTACTGGCTGGCCGTCGCCAGCGCGGAACATGTGCGCATTGGGCGCCAGCATGGGTTCATGCAGGTAAACCACGGCAAGCGAGCCCCATTGAAGCGTATCAAGCCGGGCGACGGCATCGTCTACTACTCGCCATCAGTCAAAATGGGCGAGAGAGACGGTTTTCAGAGCTTCACCGCCATCGGCTTTGTCCGTGGGGGCGAGCCGTATCTTGCCGAGATGGGCTGCGGAAAGGCTTACCGCAAGGATGTGGATTGGCTCGATGCGCCCGAACAGCCGCTTCGTCCGCTCCTGGGCTGGCTCGATTTCACTCAGGACAAGAACTGGGGCTACAAGCTGAGGTTCGGCCTCGTCGAGTTCGGCCAGTCGGATTTCGAGTTTCTCGAGGAAATCCTGATGAGCGAGCTTGAAGTGGTCAAGCAGCGCCGCCTGCAGGCATGAGTTTCAGCAAGCTCAACCGATGTGACGAAAAGACCTCCCAACTTGACGCACAAAGAGAAAAGCCCCGGATTGGCTATCAATCCGGGGCTTTTCTTATGCCATCAAGGTGTCGGTGTGATCAGGCGCGCTCCGCCAAGGCAGCTTCGCCCTTCTTTTCGCGCACCAGATTGATGAAGCGGCGGAAGAGATAGTGGCTGTCCTGCGGGCCGGGCGAGGCTTCGGGGTGATGCTGGACCGAGAAGATCGGCTTGCCGGCG
Source organism: Martinezella lusitana (assembly GCF_014207095.1). Classification (GTDB taxonomy): domain Bacteria; phylum Pseudomonadota; class Alphaproteobacteria; order Rhizobiales; family Rhizobiaceae; genus Rhizobium; species Rhizobium lusitanum_B. The sequence goes on from NZ_JACHBG010000002.1 coordinate 723,071, forward strand.
ACGCGCAGGCCGCAATTGCTGCCGTCGAAGAGCGAAACGTGAGTCTCCTCAACGCCTTCCGGCAGCGAGTTCGAGTCGACTGCGAAGCCATGGTTCATGGAAACGATCTCGACCTTGCCCGTCGTATGGTCCTTGACCGGATGGTTGGCGCCGTGGTGGCCCTGATGCATCTTTGCGGTCTTGGCGCCGAGCGCGAGGCCGAGCATCTGGTGGCCGAGGCAGATGCCGAACAACGGAATTTCGGTCTTCAGCAAGTCCTTGATCACGGGCACGGCATATTCGCCTGTTGCGGCCGGGTCGCCAGGGCCGTTGGAGAGGAAGATACCGTCCGGCTTCAGGCCGAGAACTTCATCCGTCGAAGCGGTGGCCGGCAGAACTGTGACCTTGCAATCGAGGCCGGCGAACAGGCGTAGAATGTTGCGTTTGACGCCGTAGTCGAGGCAGACGACGTGATACTTAGCGTCGGCCGTGCCGAGTTCGCCATAGCCTTCATTCCAGATCCAGGGCGTCTGCGACCACTGCGAGGACTGGCCCGAGGAGGCCACCTTGGCGAGGTCGAGGCCTTCGAGGCCGCTCCAGGCTTTGGCATCCGCCTTCAGCTGCTCGATGTCGAAGACGCCGTTCGGGTCGTGGGCGATCACGCCGTTCGGCATGCCGTTCTCACGGATCCAGGCGGTGAGGGCGCGGGTGTCGATGCCGCTGAGGCCGATGATGCCGCGGACCTTCAGCCACTGGTCGAGATGCTTGGCGGCGCGGTAGTTCGACGGATCGGTGATGTCGGCCTTGAAGATGACGCCGACCGCGCCGTGACGTGCAGCCGGCGTCAGGTCCTCGACGTCTTCCTCGTTCGTGCCGACATTGCCGATGTGCGGGAAGGTGAAGGTAACGATCTGGCCGAGATAGGATGGATCGGTCAGGATCTCCTCATATCCCGTCAGTGCGGTGTTGAAGCAGACTTCGGCCTGGACCTTGCCGGTCGCGCCGATACCCTTGCCTTCGATGACTGTGCCATCGGCGAGAACGAGAAGAGCAGTCGGCTTTTCGGTGGTCCATGGGGCTGTCGCGGTCATAGTCATCCCGTTTCCGGCGTCATGTACGACCTTGAAGAGGCCGTAGGCTTCCGCCATGTTTGTAGCAAGGTACAGCCGGCGACCGAGGTCGCGGCTTGAGATCTTCATATCGATCTAATGTGCAGGTGATGGACATAACCAAACAAGGCGAGCCGGTCAATGCACGCTTTTGCTTTCCTGCCCGGGAATTCGCCCGGTTTCGACTCGCTCGACGCAATTGCATTGATCGGCGCTGATGGTCTAAGAGACTGGCAAGATGAAATAAGGGGACGGGCGATCGTCGCCTACCTGCTTCAAGGAGTTACAGACATGATCCGCGAAACCCTTTCCAACGCCCAGAAGGAAGCCATGAAGGCCAAGGATACGGCGAGGCTTTCGACCGTGCGCCTCATCCTTGCAGCCATCAAGGACAAGGATATCGCCAATCGCGGTCTCGGCAAGGAGCAGGCAAGCGACGACGAAATCCTGCAGCTGCTCGCCAAGATGATCAAGCAGCGCGAAGAGTCCGAGAAGATCTACGTCGACGGCGCCCGCCCGGAGCTGGCTGCGAAGGAGCGCGAAGAGATCACGGTGATCCAGGGCTTCATGCCGGAACAGCTGTCCGAAGAGAAGGTGCGCGAGATCTGCGTTGCCATCGTCGCCGAGCTCGGCGCGCAGGGCCTGAAGGACATGGGCAAGTGCGTTGCCGCTCTGCGCGAGCGTTATGCCGGGCAGATGGATTTCGCCAAGGCCTCGGGCATTCTCAAGGAACTGCTGAAGTAAAAACCGGTTTTGCCTTCGGCGCGCGGATTTGCGGCGAGCCGGAGGCATTTCTCCAGGCGCTGTCGATGATCGAGAATTTCTCGGCCTGAAAGTTGCGATATTCCTGGATGAAGTCGCAGGAAAGCCAAAGCTGGCTTCTGCCCGAAGAGCCCATCCAGCCGATGCTCTGCATTTTCGCGGCTCTGATCATCAGTCGCTTCGCATGAGTCCTGGAAATCAGAAAGCGACGACAGATGTCCGTGAAGGCAATTCGTCCGACAATCACTCTTTGTGTTGCCGTATCCACCAGCCCGACGCGTGAGATCAGGTAATCCATGATCACCCCGCCGGAATTGACCCATGTGAACAGGTCGAACGTGTCTCCCGGATGGCGCAGATCGTCGCTGTTGATGATATCAACCGAGATGGCAGGCTGCAGCGCGGCGATAAGATCTGGGCGCTTGGCAAGCAAGGCGCTTCGCTTGCCGTCATCCAGCCGATCCAGCACCGAGAGATGAATGGTGAGCCATTTTCCCAGCTGCTTGATGGCTTCTTCGGTCGGTTCCATGGGCCGCGAGCGGCGATCCGGCGCAACGGGCAGGTATCGTAAGAATCCTTCGGCCAGCATCTGCTGAATGAAACTTAGTGCAGTGTTGTGACTGGCGATCTCGTTTTCGACCACATAGGTCGCGAAGCGATTCGCATGAAGGCCGGGTTGCTCGCCGTCGATGCCGCCATAGTATAATCCGAAGCCGGCGAGTGCCATCAGCCAACGCTGTTGGGAGGCGAAGACCGAGCATATCTGTTGATTCTGATTGTACGTGAATATGATTTCCCGCGTATAATTCAGAATTTCAGCGAAAAAATTAGGGTCTTGAGCAAGTTCCTTTGCGGATAAAGACATGCAGCCGTCTCCGATGAACCGAGCAAAATTTAAGAATGTCTGAGGATATTAATCGCCTGGATTGCATATATTAATATACTAAAAAATGCAGATTTCATCAACAGTATTACCATACTGGTAACCTGAAGCGAGAGACTTTCCTCGTCGGATATTCATTGTTCTCGGGGCCACAAATTAGAGAAGGCAGGAGCTGGGGGAGCTCCTGCCTTCTTGCTCTTTGCAGGCGTTTGATGACGCAGGGTGGGGCCCAAAAATCAAACGTCTATCGCAAAGGCACTCAGGTGGGGCGGCGCCGGGGGTAGGGATGGTGCCCCACCTGAGTATCTGCTGAACTTATCTGAGGATCCTGATTTCCCGGGGCAAGGCCAGCGCCTGCGACGAAAAACCGGACATCTGAACCTTTACGCCCGCCGTAAGTGCGGGGATCTTCATATCTGCCGGCAGCTGATAGCTAGCGCCAGCATGCAGTGCGTTGTTGTCGTCGTTGCCGTTAGCCGTTGTAGCCGAGCTATAAGTCGCTGTTGCAAAAATAGCCGCTGCGGCCAAAGGTACGATGAGAACGCGCATTTCCTCTCCTAAACTGAAAGCCTGTACCTTGTGGCTTCCCGTTCGTCAGGGCGTCTCGGCATGTCGCGTCGCGAAGCATATTCTTCGCCGGCTTGTCTCGCCCTGTGAGAAGAACGCTATTGCGCTGCACACCAACAATCAAATTACAAAAAAATAATGTTTGCCTTACAAACCATACCGCAGGCTCACTGCTCCAGGCGCCAATCGCCCTCGACTTGACTTGCAGCCAGCGATTGTTTTCTGGTCGTTTCTTTTCGCCTATCGCCCACTTCAAGATGTGCAAGTCCTTGCTTTTTCAAAAAAATGCAGCAGTTTTCCATTCCGGCGCTTCTCGCTTTCGGGGTGGCTGCGATGGGGATGAATGCAGGTTTTGGCGGACGCGAATGCGCTTTGAGGCCTGGGTTTGTACGGTTCGATCTCGGTAATGGCTTCACAAAGTTGTGATCGAAAAGGGGGAGTTGTATTCATCCAGAATGGGCTGTGAATACAGTGTGTGCCTGTCTGGTCATCGTGGCAATGCCGTTCATTCATGTTTATATGAGGTGAGCCAGAGGTAGCCATGCGATTTTCCAATACGTTTCTCGACGAGATTCGCGACCGCGTTTTGATTTCAGACGTGATCGGTCGTCGCGTGACCTGGGATCGGCGCAAGACCAATGTGCCGCGCGGGGACTATTGGGCTTGCTGCCCTTTCCACGGTGAGAAATCGCCGAGCTTCCACTGCGAGGACCGCAAGGGGCGATATCACTGCTTCGGCTGCGGGGTGACGGGCGATCATTTCCGGTTCCTCACCGAGCTTGAGGGGCTGAGCTTTCCGGAGGCCGTGCAGCAGATTGCCGATATGGCAGGCATGCCTATGCCAGTCGCCGATCCGATGGAGGCGAAGCGGGAGAAAGAACGCACGTCGCTGCTCGATGTCATGGAGATGGCGACTCAATTCTTTCAGGACCAGCTGCAGACAGCCAACGGCGCTCGGGCGCGCGCCTATCTGCGTGACCGCGGATTGACCGGCCGCACCATAGAGACCTTTCGGCTGGGCTATTCGCCAGACAGCCGTAATGCGCTGAAGGAACATCTTGCCGGCAAGGGCGTGTTGAAGGAACAGATCGAGGCTTGCGGCCTTGTCGTGCACGAGAACGTGCCGGTCTCCTACGACCGCTTTCGCGATCGCATCATGTTTCCTATTCTCTCATCACGCGAAAAGGTGATCGCCTTCGGTGGCCGCGCCATGGCATCGGACGCGCCGGCGAAGTATCTCAATTCCAACGAGACCGAGCTCTTCCATAAGGGCAATGTGCTCTATAATTTCACCCGGGCGCGCCGCGCCGCTCAGGGCGCCGATGGTGCGGGAACCATCATTGCCGTCGAAGGCTATATGGATGTCATCGCCCTGCATCAGGCCGGAGTGGAGAATGCGGTTGCGCCGCTCGGCACCGCGCTCACGGAAAATCAGCTGGATCTTCTCTGGAAGATGACGCCGGAACCAGTGCTCTGCTTCGATGGCGACGGCGCAGGTATTCGTGCCGCCAATCGCGCCGCCGATCTGGCACTCCCGCATATCAAGCCGGGCCGCACTGTCCGTTTCGCGCTTCTTCCCGACGGCAAGGATCCTGACGATCTTGTGCGCCATGACGGGCGCGCGCCATTTGACAAGGTGATGGCACAGGCAAAGCCGCTGGCCGATCTGATCTGGGCAAGGGAAGCCGCCAGCGGCACCTTCGAGACACCGGAAGCGCGGGCAGAGCTCGAAGCCCGGCTTCGACGCATCGTGTCCGTCATCGTCGACGAGGATGTTCGGCGGCATTATCAGCAGAGTATGCGCGAGCGGCTGAACGGGCTTTTCCAGCCGCAATTCCAGCGCGGTGGCAATCAGCAGGCGCGCGGCTTCTCTCGTGATGGCAACGGTCGCGCCTATGGCGGCCGCGGCGGGCAGGGTCGCGACCGGGCGGCGGTCAGCACGACGGCGTCCGATCGCCTGACGCGCTCGGCGATGATCAAGGGACATCAGGATATTCCGAGCCTGCGCGAAAGCGTTTTGGCGCTGACTATCGTCAATCATCCGTTGTTGCTGCAGGACGAGTATGACGAGATCGCCGCGATCGATTACGAAAGCCGCGAGTTGCAGCGCCTCTGGTCGGCTGTGCTCGGGATTGCCGCCGCGATGGTCGGGCCGCAGCTCACTCGTGAGCGGCTGGTCGAACAGCTGGAGGAGCAAGACTTCGGCTCGCTATTGAAGAATCTCGAGCAGCAGGTTCGCAATGCCCGGTTATGGACGGCAACCGAGCAAGCCGCGATGGAAGACGCGCGCGAGGGCTATCGTCAGGCGCTTGCACTTCACAAACGCTCAAAGGCCCTTCGGTGGCACAAGATCGAATTGCAGGGCGCGATTGCCGAGGCAACGGAAGATGGCGACGGCGAGCTTATCGAGCAATTGATGCGTGCCTTGCAGGAAGTACAGCTCGAAGCGGTGCGGCTGGAAAACCAGGAGGCGATCATCGATGGCTTTGGCGTTCTTTCCGGCCGTGTCAAAAGCGTTGTAGGAAAGTAGGAAATGAATGTCTCAGCCGGATAGATTGGACCCGCGATTTTCCGCCGACGATGCGCTGTTCGGCGAAACCGGCGGCGGGGTTGCGCCGCTCGATGTGCTGAAGCGCGTCTATGGCTATTCGGCATTTCGCGGCAAGCAGCAGCAGGTGGTCGAGCACGTCGTTTCGGGTGGCGATGCCGTGGTGCTGTTTCCGACAGGGGCGGGCAAATCGCTGTGTTTCCAGATCCCGGCGCTTTGCCGCGACGGTATTGGTATCGTTGTTTCGCCATTGATCGCGCTGATGCGGGATCAGGTGGAGGCGATGAAGCAGCTGGGCATACGTGCTGCGGCATTGAACTCATCGCTGTCGCGTGAGGAGGCCAGTGAGATCTATCGCGCCGTGTCCAACGGCACGCTCGATATGCTCTATGTCACGCCCGAGCGCATCCTGACCGACGGCTTCCAGCAGATGATCGCCAGGGCGAAGATTGCGCTCTTTGCAATCGATGAGGCGCACTGCGTCTCGCAATGGGGGCATGACTTCAGGCCGGAATATCGGGATCTCGGCAAGCTTGCCGAGCTCTTCCCCGACGTGCCCCGTATCGCGCTGACGGCGACTGCCGACCCACACACACGCGACGATATCATCGAGCGGCTGGCTCTCGACGATGCCAAGGTCTTCACGACCAGCTTCGACCGGCTGAATATTGCCTATGAGATTGTCGAGCGCGACCAGCCGCGCCAGCAGTTGTTACGCTTCCTCGACGGCCATCGCGGCAATAGTGGCATTGTTTATTGCCTTTCTCGCGCCAAGGTCGAGGATACCGCGGACTGGCTGAACGGGCAGGGTGTGCGAGCGCTTCCCTATCATGCCGGCATGGACAGATCCCTGCGCGACGCCAATCAGGATGCGTTCCTGAAGGAAGAGGATCTATGTCTGGTGGCGACGGTTGCCTTCGGCATGGGCATCGATAAGCCCAATGTGCGTTACGTCGCACACCTCGATTTGCCGGGCTCGGTCGAAGCCTATTATCAGGAAACCGGTCGTGCGGGCCGTGACGGGCTGCCGTCGGAGGTCTGGATGGCCTATGGCATGGCTGATGTCATCCAGCGGCGCCGGATGATCGACGAAGGCGGCGCGTCCGACGAGATCAAGCGCGTGGAGCGGGCGAAACTCAACGCGCTTCTTGCCATCTGCGAGACGGCGGGCTGCCGGCGGCAGTCCATTCTGGCCCATTTCGGCGAGGCTCATGATGGCGGTTGCGGCAACTGCGATACCTGCCTGAAACCCGTCGAGACCTGGGACGGCACGGAAGCGGCAATCAAGGCGCTGGCTGCGGTCTATCGCACCGGCGAACGTTTCGGCACCGGCCATGTCATCGATGTGCTGATGGGAACGGTCAACGACAAGACCGAGCGTTTCGGCCATGTCGACATGCCCGTCTTCGGAGCCGGGAAGGATATTTCAGCCCGAAGCTGGCAATCGATCTTCCGGCAATTGCTGGCGAGCGGCCTTATCAGTGTCGATCATGCGGCTTTCGGCGCCATGAAGCTGGAAGAGGAGGCGAGGGCAGTCTTCAAGCGCGAACGGCAGGTCCTCTTCCGCAAGGATCGGCCCGAGACCGGGCGCCGCGGCAAGAAGGCTGGCCGACCGGAGCGGCAGGCCCATGGTCTTGCCGGAGAGGCGCAGGGCTTGTTCGACGCGTTGCGCGCGGAGCGGACGAGAATCGCCAAAGAGCTGGGCGTGCCGCCCTATGTCGTTTTCCCTGACACGACATTGATTGCTTTCGCGACCGAGCGGCCAAGAAATCATAAGGCGCTACTGGGGATCTCGGGTGTCGGGCAGTCGAAGCTCGAGCGCTATGGCGATGCGTTTCTTGCGGTGATCTCGAACTTCACCGATCGGTGACAATTGGCGGCGAAGTCTGAAAGAGCTTCAATTCCCACGCTACATGCGTACGGTCATGCCGCCGTCGACGGTCAGGACATGGCCGTTGACGAAGGATGCGGCATCGCTGGCAAGGAAGAGTGCGGCACCGGCAATCTCGTCCGGCCGGCCCCAACGTTGAACCGGAATGCGTTGGCGGACGAAAGGGGTCAGTTCTTCATTCGCAGCCATCGCGGCGTTCGTTTCCGTTGCAAACCAGCCCGGAGCGATGGCGTTGCTGGTGATGCCATAGGGACCGAATTCCACCGCCATGCCGCGCACGAGGCCGGTTAGTCCCTGCTTGGCTGCCGGATAGACGCAATCTCCGGGCATGACGACCTGGCCGCTGATCGAGGTGACGGAAATCAGCCGTCCGTGATTGCGCTGCTTCATCAAGCGGGCAGCATCGCGGGAGAGCATGATCGAGGCCGCAAGGTCCGTATTGAGCAAGGCGAGGATCGCCTCGTCATTAAAGTCGGCGAGTGGACGCCTGTCACGGGCGCCGACATTGTTGACCAATATGTCCAGCCGACCATGATTTTTCTCAATATCTGCCATTGTCGCGCGCTGCGCTTCGCGGTCGGCAATATCGAAGGTGGCCGCTTCGGCGGAGCAGCCTCGCGCTTGGATCGTCTGGACGGCTTCATTCAGCGTCGTCGCCGTGCGCCCGTTCAGGATGACGTGGGCGCCGGCATCGGCAAGCGCCTGGCCCATTTCGAATCCCAGCCCGCGTCCGCCGCCCGTAACCAGGGCGACCCGCCCTTTCAGGGAGAATCTCTCGAATATGCTCATGATATCTCCATCAGAGGTGTGGGTGACCACCGTGTTTTCACGATTATGGACTCAGTCAAGTAATTTTTGCAATAGCTGCAGGCGTAAATGGCACGAATGTGCCGTTGAGACAGCATTCGGGCAGTGGTAATCGGACTGCGTGGCGGCGTGTCGCGCCAGCGTCATGGCTCCATGCATTTTTGCCGCTGATGAATGCGGCAGGTGTGCTAATCCTGTGTTATCTCTCGGCCTGTTTCCGCCATGATCAGTAACGGAATGCGACAATGACCTCAGAATTTCTATCACACCTGCGCAGCGAGCTTGCCGGCTTGAAAGAAGCCGGTCTTTACAAGTCCGAGCGCGTCATCACCTCCAAACAAGCTGGCGAAATCGCGGTTGTCGGCGGAGCGCATGTGCTCAATTTTTGCGCCAACAACTATCTCGGCCTGGCCGACAATGAAGAACTCGCGGAGGCGGGGAAAAAGGCGCTCGATCGCTATGGTTACGGCATGGCCTCCGTTCGCTTTATCTGCGGCACGCAGGAAGAGCACAAGCAGCTCGAGGCCCGCATTTCATCCTTCCTCGGCATGGAAGATACGATCCTCTATTCCTCCTGCTTCGATGCGAATGGCGGCTTGTTCGAGACGCTGCTCTCCGAGGACGACGCGATCATTTCGGATGCGCTCAACCATGCTTCGATCATCGACGGTGTGCGTCTCTCCAAGGCCAAACGTTTCCGCTATGCCAACAACGACATGGCGGCCCTGGAAGAAGAGCTGAAGAAGGCTGAGGGCAGCCGTTTCAAGCTGATCGCCACCGACGGTGTGTTCTCCATGGACGGCATCATCGCCAATCTCGGCGGCGTTTGCGATCTGGCCGAAAAATACGGCGCCATGGTCATGGTGGATGACAGCCATGCCGTCGGCTTCGTCGGCAAGAATGGTCGCGGCTCGGCGGAGCATTGCGGCGTCGAAGGCCGGATCGATATCATTACGGGTACGCTCGGCAAGGCGCTCGGCGGTGCTTCGGGCGGCTATACCTCTGCCAAGGGCGAGGTCGTCGATTGGCTGCGGCAGCGTTCGCGCCCTTATCTGTTCTCCAATACGCTGGCGCCGGTTATTGCCGCCGCATCGCTGAAGGTCTTCGATCTGATCGAGAACGGCGCGGAGCTGCGGGCACGGCTCAAGGGCAATGCCGAGCTTTTCCGCAGCGAGATGACGAAACTCGGCTTCACGCTCGCCGGTGCCGATCACCCGATCATTCCCGTGATGCTCGGCGACGCCAAGCTTGCGCAGGATATGGCGGCGCTGATGCTGAAAAAGGGCGTCTACGTTATCGGCTTCTCTTTCCCCGTCGTGCCCAAGGGGCAGGCGCGTATCCGCACGCAGATGTCGGCCGCCCATTCGAAGGCTGACGTCGAAAAGGCGATCGCGGCGTTCGCGGAAGCCGGAAAAGAACTTGGAATTATTTGAGTTGGTTGGAGAGAACCGATCATGTCGAACATGATGAAAGCGTTGGTCAAAGCCAAGCCTGAGGTCGGGTTGTGGATGGAGCATGTTCCGGTGCCTGAGGTCGGGCCGAACGATGTCCTGATCCGGGTCAGGAAGTCGGCAATCTGCGGGACCGACGTCCACATTTGGAACTGGGATCAATGGGCGCAAAAGACCATTCCGGTGCCGATGGTTGTCGGCCATGAGTTCTGTGGTGAGATCGCCGAAATCGGCTCGGCTGTTACGAAGTATCACGTCGGCGAGCGCGTCTCCGGCGAAGGGCATATCGTCTGCGGCAAGTGTCGCAACTGCCGTGCGGGCAGGGGTCATCTCTGCCGCAACACGCTCGGCGTCGGCGTCAACCGCCCAGGTTCCTTCGGGGAATTCGTCTGCATTCCCGAATCGAACGTCGTTCCGATCCCGGACGATATTCCGGATGAGATCGCCGCGATCTTCGACCCGTTCGGCAATGCGGTGCACACGGCACTTTCCTTCGATCTGGTCGGCGAGGATGTGCTCGTGACCGGGGCAGGTCCGATCGGCATCATGGGAGCCATGGTCGCCAAGCGCTCCGGCGCACGCAAGGTCGTGATCACAGACATCAATCCGACCCGGCTGGCGCTTGCCCGCAAGGTCGGCATCGATCACGTCGTCGATGCTTCCAAGGAAAATCTTGCGGATGTGATGAAATCCGTCGGCATGACCGAAGGCTTCGACGTCGGTCTGGAAATGTCGGGTGCGGCACCGGCCTTCCGCGACATGATCGACAAGATGAACAATGGCGGCAAGATCGCCATTCTCGGCATCGCGCCGGCCGGCTTCGAGATCGACTGGAACAAGGTCATCTTCAAAATGCTGAACCTGAAGGGCATCTATGGTCGCGAAATGTTCGAGACCTGGTACAAGATGATCGCCTTCGTTCAAGGTGGTCTCGACCTCTCTCCGCTCATTACGCACCGCATCGGCATCGATGACTTCCGTGATGGCTTCGAGGCCATGCGTTCCGGCAATTCCGGCAAGGTCGTCATGGACTGGAACTGATCCCGACTGTCGCTTTACGGCATCGGTCGTGCAGGCCGATGCCGTGAACGCGCAGGTTTCTTTAGAATCCTCTTGTCATCGCGCAGGGACTTCCTAAATACGGAAAATAATTGAATATGACGCGCAGAGCCTGTGGATAAGGCTTTTTCGCGCATTTAATGGGCTTTTTTGCTGGAAAAGCTTGACGAGAACCAAAATTCTGGGAATCACCGTTTGACTTCGGAAAGAACGGTAAGACTGGATCGAGCGGATCACCTGATACCATGGCCGGAAACCTAGACGCAATCCAGCTTTGTACTTCGGAGCAGGTGATCGTGGTTAATCGGACATTAAAGATCATTCCGTAGGTGTTGGTCGGTGAGTCGAGGCTGGCGCAGGGCGTGCCGGCGCGATTGAAATGTTCTACCGCATGTGAGTTTGCAGCGTCAGGGAAAGCGACGATATAGAGATGGCAACAAAGGTCAAAGAGAACGAAGAAGCTGAAGTCGAGCGCGACGGCACCTCCGACGGCCCACTTCTCGATCTTTCCGATGACGCGGTCAAGAAGATGATCAAGGCCGCGAAGAAGCGCGGCTATGTGACGATGGACGAGCTCAACGCCGTTCTTCCGTCCGAAGAAGTGACGTCCGAGCAAATCGAAGACACGATGGCCATGCTTTCGGACATGGGCATCAACGTCATCGAGGACGAAGACGTCGAGGAGGCGGGTGCGGCCTCGAACGACGACGACGATGCCGGCGGCGACGACGACAGCGAAGGCGGCGAGCTTGCCCCTTCGACGGGTTCCGCGCTTGCGACCACCAAGAAGAAAGAGCCGACCGACCGTACGGACGACCCGGTGCGCATGTATCTGCGCGAAATGGGTTCCGTCGAGCTTCTGTCGCGCGAAGGCGAAATCGCGATTGCCAAGCGCATCGAGGCCGGCCGCGAAACGATGATCGGCGGCCTCTGTGAGAGCCCGTTGACGTTCCAGGCGCTGATTATCTGGCGCGACGAACTCAACGAAGGCACCACGCTGCTGCGCGAGATCATCGACCTCGAAACCACCTATTCCGGCCCCGAAGCCAAGGCTGCCCCGCAGTTCCAGAGCCCCGAGAAGATCGAGGCTGACCGCAAGGCTGCCGAGGAAAAGGAAAAGGCCCGTCGTGGCCGCGGTTCCTCCGACGACGACATCACCAATGTCGGCGGCGAGGGCCTGCCGATCGAGGAAGAGGAAGAGGACGAAGACGAGTCCAGCCTCTCGCTCGCTGCGATGGAAGCCGAACTGCGCCCGCAGGTCATGACGACGCTCGACACGATCGCCGAGACCTACAAGAAGCTGCGCAAGCTGCAGGACCAGCAGGTCGAACAGCGTCTGTCGGCTTCCGGCACGCTGTCTTCGGCACAGGAGCGCCGCTACAAGGAACTCAAGGATGAGCTGGTCAAGTCGGTCAAGTCTCTGTCGCTGAACCAGAACCGCATCGACGCTCTGGTCGAGCAGCTCTATGACATCAACAAGCGTCTCGTTCAGAACGAAGGCCGCCTGCTGCGTCTTGCCGAATCCTACGGCGTCAAACGCGACAGCTTCCTGGAGCAGTATCAGGGCGCCGAACTCGATCCGAACTGGATGAAGTCGATCGGCAATCTGGCTGCCCGTGGCTGGAAGGAATTCGCCAAGAGCGAAAACACCACGATCCGCGACATTCGCCAGGAAATCCAGAACCTTGCGACCGAAACCGGTATCTCGATCTCGGAATTCCGCCGCATCGTTCACATGGTTCAGAAGGGCGAGCGCGAAGCGCGTATCGCCAAGAAGGAAATGGTCGAAGCCAACCTGCGCCTCGTCATCTCCATCGCCAAGAAGTACACGAACCGTGGTCTGCAGTTCCTCGACCTCATTCAGGAAGGCAATATCGGCCTGATGAAGGCGGTCGATAAGTTTGAATATCGCCGCGGTTACAAGTTCTCGACCTACGCGACGTGGTGGATTCGTCAGGCGATCACCCGCTCGATCGCCGACCAGGCACGCACGATCCGCATTCCGGTGCACATGATCGAAACGATCAACAAGATCGTTCGCACCTCGCGCCAGATGCTGCACGAAATCGGTCGTGAGCCGACGCCGGAAGAACTGGCCGAAAAGCTCGCCATGCCGCTGGAAAAGGTGCGCAAGGTTCTGAAGATCGCCAAGGAGCCGATCTCGCTCGAAACCCCGGTGGGTGACGAAGAGGATTCGCATCTCGGCGATTTCATCGAGGACAAGAACGCGCTTCTGCCGATCGACGCCGCCATTCAGGCGAACCTGCGCGAGACGACGACCCGCGTTCTGGCATCGCTGACACCGCGCGAAGAGCGCGTGCTGCGCATGCGCTTCGGCATCGGCATGAACACCGATCATACGCTCGAAGAAGTGGGTCAGCAGTTCTCGGTTACCCGCGAACGTATCCGCCAGATCGAGGCCAAGGCGCTACGCAAGCTCAAGCATCCGAGCCGCAGCCGCAAGCTCCGGAGCTTCCTCGACAGCTGACGCTTGCCACAACCGGCACTGTCACGACATCGAACCCGGTTTGCGCAAGCGAACCGGGTTTTTCATTGAAATCTGATCGGGATAGAGGTGTTGGCTATGGCAAACAAATCGCCGGCTTTCGAATTGTCTTTGCCGCCACGGCTGCAGGATTTACTGGCTGGGTACGAATGGCGGCAGGATGCGCTTGGCTGCTCGTCGGCCTATGTCTTCCGGCTGGAAGCGGAAGGCCGCGCGCCGGTCTACCTCAAGACCGAGCTCATCGATCCGTTGGGGGAATTGTCGGGCGAGGTTGCGAGGCTGCGCTGGCTTGCCTTGCGGGAGCTTGCCTGCCCGCAGGTCATTGCGCATGAGAGGGACGATGAGCGGGAATGGTTGTTGATGAGCGCCCTTCCGGGCGCGGACCTTGTCAGCGAGGACGGGATGTCGCCGACCGAGCGCGTGCACCTTCTGGCGAATGCCTTGCGGCGTTTGCATGCTGTCGACATCGCGACATGCCCCTTCGATCATCGCCTGGACAATAAGGTTGCCGAGGCAAAGGCACATCTGCTTGCCGGCCGCGTCGATGAGGAAGACTTCGACGACGAAAGGCTCGGGAGATCCGCGCGGGACCTTTTCCGCGAACTTGAGGAGCGTCGGCCGGCAACGGAGGATTTCGTCGTCACTCATGGTGACGCCTGCCTCCCGAACTTCATGGCCGATGGCGATACGTTCAGCGGTTATATCGATTGCGGCCGCCTTGGTATTGCCGATCGCCATCAGGATATCGCGCTTGCTTGCGTCAGCATCGAACGAAACTTCGGTAAGGAGCTGATATCACAGTTTCTGAAGGTCTATGGCGATTTTGAGCCGCAGGCGGAAAAGATGGCCTACTATCAGTTGCTGGACGAGTTCTTCTAAACGGTGGATGCCTCTGCTTTCACGCCATGTGATCACGCAGGTTTGTTTTTGCGCCATTGCGGATCGTCCGGAGGCCTGACAAGTTCGATTTCGACGTCAGCCCCTTTCCGGGCGTGCTGTCGGATACCATATGTCAGCGACTTGACCATACGCTGATCTGTTTGCCGGTAAGGATCGAATGAATCGATGCGCTATGCCCTCTTGATAGCTTTCTCCTCGAGAGCCATACGCTGAACGATGGAAAAGCTTGCGGAAAAACGGGATAGGGAGATGAGGCCGGGCTTTGTCCTGTCGATCCTCCTGCACGTCCTGTTTGTCGCTATTTTCCTGCTGCCGCTGCTGCCGGCGCCTCCGCAGGCAAAGCCCGAGCAAAGCGTCAATGTCGAGCTCGTGCCGCAGCAGGAAGAAAAGCAGGAGCTTGCGACGAAGGCGAACGAGAAGCCGGACCAGCCTCCGAAGCCCATGCCCAAGCCTGACGAGACGCAGGCGCAGGAGACGGCAGGCTCCAAGGACAAGCCGCAGCAGCCTCAAGGAAAGAAATCCGACGAGCAGCCGCCAAAGCAATCCGATCCGAAGGGCAAGGAACATGCCGAGAAGCCCGCGACCAAATCGGCTGAGGCCAAAGCCGACAAGCCCGACGAGCAGGCGGAAAAGCCTGAGCCCAAAGCGGATGACGCCAGCGCCGACAAACCCCTCGAGAAGGCCGAGCAGAAACCTTCCGCCACAGAGACGCCTCTTCCGGATATGAAGGGCGATCAGAAGGACGCGACGACCACGCAGCAGGCCGAAGCTCAGCCGACCGATACGCCGCCAACGCCACCGAAAGATGCGGCGGCCGAACAACAGGCTGAAGCGCAGGCTGCTGCTGCCGCGCAAGCCCAGGCAGAAGCGCAGGCGGCACAACAGGCGCAGGCGGCGCAACAGCAGGCCGATGCCAAAGATCAGCAAGTGAATGCGGCTAAGCCGCAGGCAAGCGACGCTACGGCCAAAACTTCCTCCTCGGCGCCGGACGTCCTGACGACCAATGAGCCCTCGGATTCGCAGGTGCAGCAACCACAGGCGCCGTCGACCGATCAGAATATTCCGCAGGCTCGGCAGGCAGAACAGGCTGCGTCATCCGATCCTCAGCAATCTCCGGTCGGGCAGCCCAAAGATGAGGCGAAAGCCCCGCCGCAGATTGTCGTTCCGACGGTAAAGCCTTCGCCAGCGCCGCAAAGCTCTCAAAGTAAATCTGCTTCGAGCAGTCAATCCGGTTCCACGAGTGGCACCGGATTGGTCACCGAGCCGCAAACGCCTAAATCACTTGTGCCGAAGAGGGCTGTGCAGGCTAAGAAGCTCTATTCTGGTGCCGAGATGGCTCGATTGTCGAAGAGCGACTA
Source organism: Martinezella lusitana (assembly GCF_014207095.1). GTDB lineage: Bacteria > Pseudomonadota > Alphaproteobacteria > Rhizobiales > Rhizobiaceae > Rhizobium > Rhizobium lusitanum_B. The sequence continues at coordinate 738,891 of NZ_JACHBG010000002.1, forward strand.
CGACGCTTGGAAGAAGCTGCCGCGGCGTGATCGAGTGCGTTATCTTTGCAACTCTGAAGAAAAGCTGCAATTTAGTCATGATCTCCACGCTGTAGGCTTCAATAACTCTGCGCTATCGCCTGCGTTGCTTTCAAACGTCAGTTTATTTGGCGATGGGCTTGTAGTAAACACGCCCAATGGCTTGCAAAGGGTAGCATTCACTTGTGAGGTTGACAGCGATGCACTTAAAGTTATCGCTTTTTCCTATACCCTTAGAGGGGCTGTTTCCCCGAGTCAGTTGGACAGATCGCGCTTTTTCGGAAATTGATTCCGACCAGTCGCCATCGGCTTTCCGCTGAAACAATAGTTTATTGTTAGCCCAAATCGAAATTCGGATCATTTCATCATACAATTGCCTGTATCTCCCTGATTCAGTGTCCTCCCATCGCACATTTCTACGATCCCTATGTCCTCGATTACAGCCGATTCCAATTCCGCGGCCGCCAGCCGCTCCGCCTTGCGTGGCGTCCTTGTGGCATTTTCGGCCTATGCGGTATTTGCCTTCAGCGATGCCTCGATCAAGATCCTGCATGGTGTTGTTCCCTCCTATCAGGTCGCCTTCATCGGAGCGTTGTTCGGCTTTGCGGCGGTGCCCTTCCTGAAGAGGCGGGAGGATGCCTGGCTCGACATGGTGAAGACGTCGAACCGGCCTATGTGGCTGCTGCGCTTCATTTGCGGCGCGATCGGAGCGATCTGCTCCGTTATCGCTTTCACCAAGCTGCCGATGGCGGAAGCCTTTTCGCTACTGTTCCTGCTGCCGTCTTTCGTGACGATCCTCTCGGTGATCTTTCTTAAGGAGGATGTGCGTTGGCAGCGCTGGACAGCGGTCATTCTCGGCTTCGTCGGCGTGCTGATCGTTTTGCGTCCCGGCTTTCGCGAACTCTCTGTCGGCCATTTCTGCGCGGCGGTTGGCGGCCTTGCCGCTGCAATCTCGATCGTCATCAACCGCGCGCTTGGTTCGAAGGAAAAACGCATTTCGCTCTATGGCGCTGGTCTCTTCGGTACGCTGATCGTTAGTGGCTTCCTCATGATTTCGGAGGTTACAGCGCCGACTGCGACACAGTGGATCTTCCTGGCGAGTTACGGCCTGCTGGGTGCGCTCGGCAACGTGTTGCTGATGAATGCGGCTCATATGGCTCCGGCCAATCTGGTCGCGCCGCCGCAATATAGCCAGATGCTCTGGGCGATCGTCTTCGGTTATCTTTTGTTCAACGACAGCATCGACATGCCCATGGCTTTCGGTATCCTCCTCATCATCTTCTCCGGTCTGCTGACGCTGGCGCGGGAGCGCAAACGCGGCACGCCGCTGCCGACGGCCGTTGCCGGCAATACCCAGGCAGCCTTCGCCACGGCGCAGGAGGATGAGCCTAAAGCTGCGGAGCGATAATGCGACCCGGGCAGCGTGGGATCGAGATTGCCAGCCGCACCGCCGCCGCGCTAAGCTTTGTCAGCATCCCCGATTAGGGATGTTAGCTCGTTGAGGAAGCGACACGGATGAAGCCCGGCCAATTCAGGATATTCCGAACTCCGCTTGCCGGCGTCGAGGCCGTGAAGGCGGAAACGGGCCACAGCTTTCCCAAGCACACGCATGATCAGTTCGGCATAGGCCTGATCGACGCCGGTGCCCAGGCTTCGCTTAGCGGACGAGGCATGGTGCGGGCCGAGGCTGGCGATATCATCAGCGTCAATCCGAACGAGGTGCATGACGGCATGCCAGTTGGCGACAGCAGGGCGTGGTCGATGCTCTATTTCGATCCGCGAGTCATTGCCGATCTGTTGCAGAATATCGGCGAGGGCGGGATGGGTGAGGTGGAGTTCCCGTCTCCGGTCATTCGCAACGCCGAACTGGTTTCGAAGTTCAGGACTCTGTTTCCGCTTCTGATTGACCAACCAGCGCCGCAGGATGGCCTGTTGCGGGATGGGTTGCTGTTGTCCCTCGTTGCTCGTGTCATGAGCGAGAGCGGGCAAAGTTTACGCGATGTCGCCGCCCCTGCCGCCATCGGCCGCGCCCGCGAGTTGATCGATGACGATCCCGCCGCACCTTTCACTCTTGCCGAACTCGCCAATGTCTGCGGGCTCAGCCAGTTCCAATTCCTGCGCGCGTTCAGCAAGGCGACGGGGCTTACGCCGCATGCCTATTTGCTGCAACGTCGTATCCAGGAGGCGCGGCGGCTGATTGCGCTTGGCACGCCGCTGGCGGAAGCGGCCTTTGCCTGTGGTTTTGCCGATCAAAGCCACATGACGCGGCTCTTTGTGCGCAACTTCGGCGTCTCGCCCGGTGCCTATGCGGCAGCGTGCTGACGCCTCTGCAATTTCATTCAAGACCGCGCGATGGCGACGGGGTTTTCTGCGGCGCCAGTCGAGACTGCAGAAGGAGAGATCATGTATTTCCGTCATTCGAGCGAGATGTGGAGCGAGTTTCCGGAGTTGGTTCCCGGCGTACTCTTCGCTGAAGGGGTTACGGCCGATGCGATCGTTGCGGACCGGATTGCGGGCTACCATACGGTCGCTGCGGAGCGTCTGGCGCAAGGCACCGAGGGCGAAATGCCGGAAATTCAGGCTTGGCGGCGCGCCTTTTCCAAAATGGGGATGAAGCCGACGCAATATCGCTGTGCTTCCGAGGCTTTGCTGCGCCGTTTTCGTCAGGAGGGATCGCTGCCGCAGCTGCATCCGCTCGTCGATCTCTGCAACGCCATCTCCATTGCATTCGCCATTCCGGTGGCCGTTTTCGACCTTGAAAATGTCTCAGGCGATCTTGAGGTGCGTCACGCGCACGGCAGCGAGTCCTATCTGACCTTTTCTGGCGAGGCGGAGCACCCGGAACCGCGCGAGGTCATCTTCGCCGATACGGCTGGGCAAGCGCACGCTCGGCGCTGGACCAACCGGCAAAGCGGTCTTTCCGCGGTGCGTAAGGAGACGCGATCCGTGCTGATCGTGGCCGAAGCCCTGCACAGTTCGGCAAGCAGCGACGTGTCGCGTCTGATTGATGTGCTTGCGGCTGAGCTGGCTTCTGTCTGGCTGTTGCAGACTAGGCGAGGGGTTCTCAGTCCTTCAGCGCCGCGATTTGATCTCTCGGCTGATGGAAATGTTGAAGCAAGACAACATCGAGGCTGACACGCAGCTGGGTCGCGTCCCGTTACCCCAGCCGATCTGCCTTGCGATCGCTGATGCCGACATCTCGCAGCAAATGCGGGCTGGCCGCCTGGAGTGTATCTCGCCGTCTACTCACTCGTGTCGATGCCTTTGGCACATGGCCGCACCAGCGGATTGATCGAGCCAGGTATCTGATGAACAGACGTACCCAGTTATTTCTATGATCTATTCTCATCTATTCAGGCCCGTCTGATTTCTCGAAATAGACAGATGCTCCTGAAATTCAGCCATGTATAATGAAGCTTCCGGTAATCAAGCATGCAGGATTTTCATGGGAAAGCGGCCACTTCCACCTCTATCGGTGCTGCAGGCATTTTGCGCCATCGCCGAAACCGGTGGGTTTGGTCGCGCGGCGGAGCGCATCGGTCAGACGCAGACTGCGGTCAGCCATCAGCTCGCGCAGCTGGAGGGGTGGATCGGAGGACGGCTGTTCGATCGCGGCCGGCATGGGGCAAGGCTGACGCCGTTGGGCGCGCGCCTGCATCCGGCCATTGCGGAGACCATATCCAAACTCGAGATGGCGCTTCACGAGGCGCGCGCCAGTGTCTCGGTCCAAACTGTCTCAGTCTCCGTTTCCCCGGAGTTTTCGAGCCAATGGCTGGCATCGCGATTGCCGGATTTCTGCCAGCGGCATCCGGAAGTCGAACTGAAAATGGCAGTCGGCTATCAACGACCGGATTTTCAGCCCGGCGGTCTTGATCTGGCGATCTGGCTTGGCCGCGCCGAGACCGGGCTCGTCCAGGAGGAGTTGCTGATGGATGAAGAGTTTGTCGTCAGCTCGCCGGCGCTGTCAAAACGACTTCCTCCGCGTCACGCGATCATGGCGGCGCCACTGCTGCGCTATGCCGGAATGCGCCATACGACTTTGGATTGGCAGCGCTGGTACGAACAGATCACCGGCGCGAGCAGCGAGGCGGATCCGCCATTCGATATCGCACAGGCCGTGGCGAGCAGCCGCTTGTTCGAAACCTTTGCCGACATGCTTGAGGCGTGCCGTCAAGGGCAAGGCTTTGCGCTGGTTCGCAGTTCGCTGGTTGCCGGCGATATCGCCGAGGGAAAGCTGGTCCGCTGCTTTGTCGAGGTCCAGCCGGCGGCTGTGAGCTACAATCTGCTCTATCTGCCAAACGCGCTGCTCAATCCATCGGCTGCGCTATTCCGCAGCTGGCTGCTTTCGCAAGTCCGTTCATCGGCCTAAGACTTTCGAAAGCTAGCACAAGTCTCAATCGCGCAGTCTCACGAGGCCCGCCTCGGTGGAGACAAAACCCGTGCGGCGATAGAAATGGGTGAGGTGCGGTTCGAAGTCGACATGTAGCCACTCCGCGCCGCGTGCGCGCGCCAGGATCTTTGCTCTTTCGACGAGGCCGGTTGCGATGCCCTGTCTTCGAAATCCGGGATCCACGCAGGTATCGAGAACGAAGGCGTGAATGCCGCCATCCCAGGCAACGTTTACAAAACCGATGAGCTTGGAGTCGGAAAATGCGCCGACATGGGCGAGGCTTCGCGACAGGATCGAAGAGAAGTCGCGCCGCGCGGAAGTGGCATTTCAGGCGATCGCCCAGAGTGCGTTTAGGGCCTCGTTTCCGGGATTTGGATCGTCCCTGTATTCAATTTCCATGTGTACTCCAGCAGGTAGCTGCGTCGCTGCTTTCTTATATCCGTCGTCCCGCGCCGGAAAAGATTATGTCATCTGTCGGATATCGCCCTGTCCGAACGTCCTTCGATGGCGAATGTTTCTAATTGAGGAGATAGAAATGCCCTATGTCGATGGTTTTATTGTCGCCGTTCCGAAAGATAAGCTGGAAGCTTACAAGGCATTGGCGCAAAAAGGGGGTAGAATCTGGAAAGAATATGGTGCTCTCAGCTATGTCGAGGCAGTCGGCGACGATGTTCCTTATGGGGAATTGACGTCTTTCCCGCGGGCGGTGCAAGCGACGGAAGATGAAGTGGTCGTCTTTTCCTGGATCACTTATGAATCCCGGCAGAGCCGCGACGAGATCATGGCAAAGGTCATGGCCGATCCACGCCTGGAGGGGGGGATGCAGAACATGCCTTTCGACGGTCGTCGGATGATCTATGGCGGGTTCAAAAGCATCGTGGAAATGTAGGCGGCCCAGGGCGCGGCCTTGACAATTCACTGCCGCGCCCGACCTGATGCGGATCGCTATCATTGGGAAAAGTCATGCCGCAAACCATCATCACCCTGTCCACTCGCGGGCAGGGGCTCTACGAATTTACGGAACAGGCTGCGCAATTCGTTCGGACCACGGCAGCGGGCGGCGAGGGGCTTTTGACAGTCTTTGTACGCCACACCTCCTGCTCGCTGCTCATTCAGGAAAATGCCGATCCCGATGTGAAAACCGATCTCAATGCTTTCTTTCGCCGTTTGGTGCCACCGTCCTCCGACCCCGCGATGCACTGGATCGTTCACACGACAGAAGGGCCGGACGATATGCCGGCGCATATCAAGGCGGCATTGACGCAAGTGTCGATCGGTATTCCGGTCATGAATGGTCGCCTCGCGCTCGGCACCTGGCAGGGCCTCTATCTCTTCGAGCACCGCGACCGGCCGCACCGGCGCGAAATCGTTCTGCATCTCTCTGCGTAATCGCCGCAATTTTGGCCACTAACCAATTGTTAATCCCCATGAATACAATCTGAATGGCCAATTCGCGTTCGGTTCAGCTTGGCTGACGTAGCGTGATCTCAATCCCAAAGGCCTTGAGCCGAATAGCGGGATTGCAACAATCCGAAGCTAGGATTTGAAGGAGAAACACCCATGTCCAATCTTTTCGCCAAGGCAGGTATTGCAGCCCTCGTCGCGCTCGGCGCCATTTCTGCAACCGCTGTTACAGCCTCGGCCAATGATTTTCATCCTGGCATCCAGCAGGCCCGCTACGATCACTATCGCGGTCGTTCGTGCTCGCCGGTTCTGGCGGTTCAGAAGGCGCGAGACATGGGCCTGCGCCGTGCTCGCATCGACAACATCACGCCGCGCCGCGTGGTCGTCGAAGGTTTCGGCCGCCGCGGACCGGATCGTGTCGTTTTCGCCAACGTTCGCGGTTGCCCGCTGATCCGCCGCTAATGGTAGCGACCGGATTGCCCGGGTTTTCCACATCTATACGTTAGATCTGAAGCCGCCTTGGCAAGCGAGGCGGCTTCATTTTGTTACGGTGTGCTATTATCGGCCGTCTGGTGTGATCTTGGCGTTCATTGTACGTGAATATTAGGCGGCGTGGACAAATTTGAGCCAGTATCTGGCGGTGGCCAGATGGACCATGCCGAGGAAGCTGTTTGCCAGTTGGTCGTAGCGTGTGGCGATGGCGCGGTTGATTTTAAGATGGCCGAACATGCGCTCGATGCGGTTCCGCTGCTTGTAGAGCGTCCGATCATGCTTGATCTTCACGCGACGGTTTGAGCGGCCAGGTATGACAGCCTCAATTTTCCGTTCGGCAAGGTCAGCACGGATCGCGTCTGCATCGTAACCCTTGTCGGCAAGCAGGGCATCGGGCGCGCGTTCGGGCAGACGGATCAGGGCGTCATATGCCTTGCAATCTGCCGCTTTGCCCACGGTTAGGTGGAAGGCGAGCGGTCGTCCGAGGGCATCAGCAAGACAGTGAAGTTTACTGGTGAACCCGCCCCGCGAGCGGCCAAGAGCGC
>NZ_JACHBG010000003.1 GCF_014207095.1 Martinezella lusitana
ATTGATGCTGGCCTCCATTCCAGCATCAATGATCAATCACAAATCTGCTGATTTGGGAATCCCGCAACGATTCCGATAAGAAATGATCCGCTCTAAAGCGGCGAAAAAAGAAGAGCCGAAGAGGTATTTTTCTCACGAAGAGAATTTCCGCCATAAGGCGGCCCGAGAGTACAAAGAAAAGATCAACACCCGCCGACGCCAGACCGGGAAGGACCGTGTCCCCGCCAAAATGCCCCGTCAGCACAATCAGGATGGCGAGTCCGCGCCAGCCATCAAGCGCCGGAATATGAAATCGGTTCGGAATTTCAGACATTGAACATCGCTGGGTGAGTGGTGCCCTGACGCCACCTTAGGGTGTCCATGTTAATAGATTGGGCACGAACGACGGCCATTGGTGAGAGACGCCGCTTCATCGATAGCGGGGCCTTACATCCCGGACGAGGTCATCGGTTAGCACAGCTTGGACTTACGAAACCGCAGCCGTCAGAATATCTGGCGATCACTGCCGACGCCGCGGATCGGATACACGATCCTCCCATCTACTCGGGCTATTGCCAACGAGGCCCTGGAACGGCTTAGGGGAGCCGGCGCTTTATCGTGTCGTAGTCCACGCAGCTCGATGGTGCGGCATTCTGCAGAACCAACGGCAGATCGAGGGAGGGAACCGGAAGCGTCAACACGTCGAGCGTCGCCGTCTGCTCGGGCGACAGTCGGACATAGAGAGCGCCAAGATCGTCATCCAGCTGTTCCAGCGTATGCACGCCGATGATGGTCGACGACACAGCGGGCCGCGCCAATGCCCAGGCAAGCGCGACCCGAGCGGTTGTCGTCTCGAGTTCATCTGCTATGCGAATCAAGGCATCGACGATATCGAGGCGCTGCGCATCGGGCTGCACAGCGAACGGAGACGCGTGTTCGGACTCGAAATTTGCGATATTCCTGCGATTATATTTTCCGCTGATCAAACCGCCATTCAGCGGGGAATGCGAGACGACACCTAGGCCCATTCCTCTCGCCATCGGAATAAGTTCGCTCTCGAACAGCCGCGCCGCCAGCGAATATTCGATCTGCAGACCGATAAAGGGGGCCCAGCCATGAAACTGGGCGATGACCTGCGCGTGTGCCACCTTCCAGGCAGGAGCATCGGAAATGCCGAAATAGCGCAGTTTTCCCGATCGGATCAGATCATTCAGTCCCGCCAATATTTCGTCTAGGGGAACCTGCATGTCCCAATTGTCGAGCCAAAAGAGATCGAGATAGTCGGTGCGCAGTCGGCGCAGGGTCTCTTCGCAGGCGGCAACGATCGCCTCGCGACCCTGGCCCTCTTCCTGCTGCTCGACGCCGAATTTGGCACCGAGGACAAGGCGGTCGCGGCTAGCGGCTCTCTGCCCGAGATAATTGCCGACAATCGTCTGGCCGCCCGGCTTTATATCACCTCTACCTGTGTCGAGATAATTGCCACCCCTGTCGAGATAGCGATCCAGAATTGCCGCTGGTCGGCTTGCCCGCGCCTGCCAAACGAAACTTTCGCCGAAAGTCATGGTTCCCAAGGCAAGCGGACTGACACGCAAACCGGAGCGGCCGAGCGCGGCAAAATCTTCAAGATGCATTCCGAGTCCCCCGACCGGCATGGATTCCATGGACACACTACTAAGGCTACATAAGTAATATCGCCGACGAAAGGAATTAAGCGGCGATTTATGATTTTACTATTCGGGATTCCGGACAATACGTCGGATTCCGACCGCACCGCCTGTTTCGAGCACAGCATTTCGTTGCGTCGAATGGAGTGGCCGCAGCGCTTCCCGATCATCATTGCGATTTCAAAGGCATATAATTTCGATCGGACGTAGGATCTGATCCTGTGCCACATGATACGGTTATTAGTCGTCAGCGCCTAGTGTATTGCGCCGCTGATCACCGTTTGGCGGGCCGCCGGTGAACCATCAGTTTTCTGGTTTCAGGACTGACGCAGGCCAGGGATTATTGCCCTCGCGCAACCACTGCAGCGTATCGGTCCAGAAGCCGGCCGTATGGCTGTCGTGAAACAGGTTGAAGTGGCCAACTGCCTTGCGGCCGAAGTCTTCCGGGGTCAGCAGCACCGCAACGCGCTCCGCCCCGACATAATAGCTCAACGTGCGGCTAACTGCCGGCACCGTGCCAAGTTCATCATCAGAAACCACGACGGCAAGGATCGGCGCCCGGACGGCAGCCATACGGCTCAATGCATCCTGCCTCTCGCTTTTCGGGTAGTTGAGCTCGAAGCGACGGCGACGAAAGCTCCATTCGTTGGCAACGCCAGCCGGCAGATCCTCCAGCCACCCCAGCCGGCGACCAGGGAAATAGCCGCAGACAGCCGTCATGATAGGCATGACAAGATGCCATTTCAAGAACAGACCGAGCCGCCGGCCCGGCGCATATTCTCCCCACCAGGCATATTGCGCACCCATGGTCAGGATGCGGTCGATCATCCCGGCACTTTCCGCCAGACCCGGCAGGAAACCGCCGATACTGTGACCAACGACCATCAGCGGACCGCCGCGATGACGATCCGCCATCAGCCGCAGCGCGGCGTCGAAATCCTGCATACCCCAATCGCGCCAGCGATAGCCGATGCCCTTGAGCTGCGGCGGACGCGACTGGCCGATGCCGCGATAGTCGAAGGTCAGGACATCGAATCCATGTCGCGTCAGAAATTGCGCGTAGCGATGATAATAGCGCGCGAGCACGCCCGTCGCCGGATTGATGATGACGCTGCCGTCGGGCTTTTTCGCCTCCGTGAGCCAGAGATGCCCGCCGAGAACGACATCGTCCTGGCAGCGAATGGAAAGTGGCAGGCTGCTAGCACTTGGCGAAAGGGGTGATTGCTGGCTCATGGCCTGCAAGATGCGGCGATCGGCGCGTTGTGTATACTCACTACTCGGTATACATTGAACCATGAGAGACAGCACCCAGCCGACACGTGAGCGTATTCTCCAAGCCGCCGGAAAGCTGTTCCGCCGGGACGGTATCCGCGCGATCAGCGTCGATGCGATCGCCGAGAAGGCCGGCATTACCAAGCGTACGCTATATTACCACTTCCGCAGCAAGGATGACCTGATCGCTGCGCATTTGCAGGCGCGCGACGAGCCGAACCTTGCGCTCTTCAAACGCTGGTTTGATGAGGCGGACGGCGATATCGCGGCGAAAGTGGCCGGCATATTTCGCAATCTGGCTCAGTCAGCCCGCGACGCCAAATGGAGAGGATGCGGCTTCTTGCGCACCTCGGTGGAATTGATCAATCTTCCGGGTCATCCGGCCCTGATCGCGGCCCGCGCTCATAAAAAGCGTGTCGAGGACTGGCTCTGCACTCTTTTCGCAGAGGCCGGAGCTGGCGACGAGGCGATGCCTCTTGCCCGCCGGATCATGCTGCTGCTCGACGGCTCGTTCGCAATCGTGCTGCTTCATCGAGATCCGAGCTACATGGAAACAGCCGCGGATGCAGCGGCTGACACCATCAGGCACGGCCTCACCAAGTCAGCCGCATCGACATCCAGCGATAACCCAAACTAACTGAACGACAAAAGGCCATACAGGCTGGCAGCTGCGTGATCGATCACCACCGACTTGTTTGCCTCGCCATCTCCGTCCTTCTTGTCGTCATCCTTCTGATGCGATCGCTTTTCGAGCGCGCGCGTGACTTTGTCGTTATCACCACCCTCCGTGGCGCTACTGATGACATCCTCAAGCGACAGGCCAAGCTTGTCGAGGCCGAGCTCTTTTTCGAGCCCATGAATAGCTCCTGCCGCGCCAGGTTGCACCTTTAACTCTCCGAAGGCCTTCTTCATCGCCGCGACAAAGTCGTCCATGGACGCGTAATCGTTTCGCACAATGCCCAAAGCCTTGCCCGTGCGTTCGATAAGCTCGAGCTTTTGCTTGGCTATACTGTCGCCGTTCATGCTGAATATCGCTTCGGAGACTTTCGACTGCGCAGGGTTCGGCTGCTTGGAGACGCTTACGATATTCGGCTGACCGGTTGACACCGCAATCAACTTGTCAGCGCTGGACTGTAGCCGCTGTGGCATCGTCGTGCTCACATTCACCTGCTGGAGAATGGCCAATGCCGCCGAAGGCGCCGGGGAAATCGATGTCATCGCGAATCCTCGCGCGCTTCGGTCTCTCCCTCATGGGAGCCTAACGCAAGCCCTATGCCTCATGCGATAGTCGATAACGAAAACACTACCGGAGGTTAGTTAAGATTTGCATAACCCAGGATATAGCACGAGGCTATTTATCCTCATAAGTTGTGAAAACTCCCAGCACCAGAGTAAGGCGGATACGCCGCCGGTTCCGGCTTCGCAAACCGTCCTTCAGAGGCGGATTATGCCGGTCAATGAAATTTCAGACGCTCTCGTTCCAATATGGCAGGCGCGTCGACGCCCGCGATGGGCTGGGAAAGATCGCTCGAAATGTCGCCCGCAAGCTGCAAGTCGAGATAGCGTGCACAGCACACTCGCAGGAACGAGGTGAAATTGCCGAGATCATGACCGGCGTCGATCGACTCGTGGTGCAGCTTGGTGATCAACTGCACCACGTTCATGCCGTCGCGCCGTGCGATTTCCTCCAGCTTCGACCAGAAGAAGTTCTCCAGCCTGACGCTGGTCACCATGCCGTCGATACGAAGGGAGCGCGTCGTGCTTTCCCAGAGTTTGGCATCGGCCTTGATGAACAATTCGCACATGCATGCCTCCCCTTTCGGTCTCAGGCGGCGTTTGCTTCCGACAAAGCGGCAGCATCGAGTACTGCCATGAACTGCCGCAGCCACGACGGATGCGCCGGCCAGGCCGGTGCCGTGACAAGATTACCATCGGCGACAGCGTCATTGATGGCAATATCGGCGTAAATGCCACCGGCAAGTTCCACCTCGGGGCGGCAGGCCGGGTAGGCCGAGCACGTACGTCCCTTGAGGACACCTGCAGCTGCAAGGAGTTGCGCGCCATGGCAGATGGCGGCAACGGGCTTGCCTGCCTCGAAGAAGTGCTGGACGGCCTTGATCACATCGGGATTGAGGCGAAGATATTCCGGCGCGCGGCCGCCTGGAATGACGAGCGCGTCGTAATCTTCGGCGCGGACACTGGCAAAGGTCGCGTTGAGCGCGAAACTATGCCCGCGCTTTTCCGAATAGGTCTGGTCGCCTTCGAAATCATGGATAGCGGTTGCGACGGTCTCGCCGGCATTTTTGCCGGGGCAGACGGCATGGACCGTATAGCCGCAGGCAAGCAGCGTCTGAAACGGCACCATGGTTTCGTAGTCCTCGGTGAAATCACCTGTTATCATCAAGATCTTTGCAGCTGGCATCGTCTTCCTCCCTGAAAACCAACGCCCGCACCCTAGCAAAGGATTTCGCAGCACGGGTATTAGGCAAATACTACAGGCAAACATCCCGTCGTTTCATCGAGTCTGCGAACCGCCGATACCCGGAATGACGCAAGCCTCACCGCCGCCAAACAGGCGCGAGCGTGTGAGAAAGCGTTTTTCGCGCCCGTTATCGAGAGAGAACATGCCACCGCGCCCGGGCACGACATCGATGATGAGCTGCGTGTGCTTCCATGCCTCGAACTGGCTGCCGCTGATGTAGACCGGTACACCACCGATCTCACCGAGCTTGACGTCGTTATCGCCGATCATGAATTCGTTTGCCGGATAGCACATCGGCGAAGAGCCGTCGCAACAGCCGCCCGATTGGTGAAACAGGATATCGGGATGATCCTGCTGGATCTCCCGGATGAGATCCAGTGCCTTTTCCGTCGCCAATACCCTTGGCTCCGTGCCTCTATCAGCCATGACCATCCTCCTTGTTGGATCGTAACGCACGAAGGCTCCCAGCCGCAGCCGGGAGCCTCACTGGCTTGGTTGGGAGGTCTCAGAAGAAGCCGAGCGCCTTAGGGCTATAGCTCACCAGCATGTTCTTGGTCTGCTGGTAGTGATCGAGCATCATCTTGTGGTTCTCGCGTCCAATGCCTGACTGCTTGTAGCCGCCAAAGGCCGCATGCGCCGGGTAGGCGTGGTAGCAATTCGTCCAGACGCGCCCCGCCTGGATCTCGCGGCCGAAGCGATAGGCGCGATTGCCGTCGCGGGTCCACACGCCAGCTCCGAGGCCATAGAGCGTGTCATTTGCGATTTCGAGCGCTTCCTTCTCGTCCTTGAAGGTCGTGACCGATACGACCGGGCCGAAGATCTCCTCCTGGAAGATGCGCATCTTGTTATGGCCTTTGAAGATGGTCGGCTTGATGTAATAGCCGCTTGCCAATTCACCACCAAGATCGGCGCGCGCGCCGCCCGTCAGCACCTCGGCGCCTTCCTGCCGGCCAATGTCGAGATAAGAGAGGATCTTCTCCATCTGCTCGCTCGATGCTTGCGCACCGATCATGGTTGCCGAGTCGAGCGGGTTGCCCTGCTTGATCGCTTCCACGCGCTTGATGGCCCTTTCCATGAAGCGGTCGTAGACCGACTCTTGAATGAGCGCGCGGCTCGGGCATGTGCAGACTTCGCCCTGGTTGAGGGCAAACATCGCAAAGCCTTCCAGCGCCTTGTCGAAGAAATCGTCATCTTCGGCCGCCACATCGGCAAAGAAGATGTTTGGCGATTTGCCGCCGAGCTCGAGCGTGACGGGGATCAGGTTCTGGCTGGCATATTGCATGATAAGCCGGCCGGTCGTCGTCTCGCCGGTGAAGGCGATCTTGGCGATGCGCGGGCTGGTCGCGAGCGGCTTGCCGGCCTCAAGGCCAAAACCGTTGACAATGTTGAGGACGCCTGGCGGCAGGAGATCGCCAACCAGTTCCGCCCAGACGAGCAGCGAAGCCGGCGTCTGCTCGGCAGGCTTGATGACGACGCAATTGCCGGCGGCAAGCGCCGGTGCCAGCTTCCAGGCGGCCATCAGGATCGGGAAGTTCCAAGGAATGATCTGGCCGACGACGCCGAGCGGCTCATGGAAGTGATAGGCGACAGTATCGTGGTCGATCTCGCCGATCGAGCCTTCCTGTGCGCGGATGCAGGAGGCGAAATAGCGGAAGTGGTCGATGGCGAGCGGAATATCGGCTGCCATGGTCTCGCGGATCGGCTTGCCGTTGTCCCAGCTTTCCGCCTGCGCCAAGATCTCCAGCTTGTCTTCCATGCGCTGTGCGATCTTCATCAGGATGTTGGAACGCTCGGTGGTCGAGGTCTTGCCCCATTTGTCCTTGGCCGCGTGGGCGGCATCGAGCGCAGCGTTGATATCCTTCTCGTCGGAGCGCGGTATTTCGCAGATCTTGCCGCCGGTGATCGGCGTCAGATTGTCGAAGTACTTCCCGGCGATCGGCTCGCGCCACTCGCCACCGATATAATTGCCGTATTTCAGCTTGAACGGAGATTCGACGATCTTTTGATGCAGCATGCCATCCTCCCTTGGTCGGCCGGTCCGCTAAGCGAACCCAATGGGAGAAATCTGCGTCCGTCCGGCCGTAAACGGTAGTGCCCCTGCGCGATGCTGCAGCGCACAGTGTCGCAACTCTGCGACAGCTGCGCCACGCAAGTGCATTGCCGAACGATCAGTGCAGATTGAGGCGCTTCATCTTGCGATGGAGTGTCGAACGGCTCATGCCGAGCGCCGCCGCGGCCTGCGAGACGTTGCCGCCGGCACGGGAAAGGGCACGCAGCAAGGCGGCCCGCTCAGCCTCCAGCAGATCTTCTCCCGTCTCTCCCCGCTGCTCTCGCAAAACGTCTGAAGCCGGGATTCCGGCTTCGATGCGATAATCGTCGAGTTTCAACGCAAGGCGGGCGGCTCGTGTCGCTCCAAGCACGAGATCGTTGCGATCGACGGCCAGAAGCGCCGAGGTGGAGGCTGTATCCGTTGGGACCATGACGAAACGAGCGCCGGCAAAGGCACTCCTGAACAGGTTGAGCTCGATGCGCACCGCCGCGTCGCGAACGGTCTGCGACAGGATTGCCAGGGTCGCATCGTTGACGTCATCGCGGCAGGTGGAAATATCCAGCGCTCCGGCCAGCTGCCCGCGATGGTCACGGATCGGCGCGGTCGTGCAACTCAAGTCGATGTTGGCGCACAGGAAATGCTGATCGCGGAAAATTGCGACGGCGCGGTCGTCCGCCAATGCCGTTCCGATACCGTTCGTGCCGACGCTTGCCTCGGTCCAGACCGAGCCTGTCCAGAGACCGAGATCGCGAAACTCCTTATCGTCGCCCGCTGCCCCGCGACGCTGGAGCGCAATACCATCCCGGTCGGTCAGCAGTAAGCAGCAGCCGGCCCTGCCGACTGCAAGGAAGAGACGATCCAATTCATTGGTGGCTTCGGCAATCAACCGCCCGGAACGCTCGACGGCGGCGGCAAACTCCTGTCCGCTCAGCCGCATCGGTGAACGCTTTTCCTCCGGAGCAAGACGATGCATCACCATGCAACGCCGCCATGAGGCGGCT
Source organism: Martinezella lusitana (assembly GCF_014207095.1). GTDB lineage: Bacteria > Pseudomonadota > Alphaproteobacteria > Rhizobiales > Rhizobiaceae > Rhizobium > Rhizobium lusitanum_B. The sequence goes on from NZ_JACHBG010000003.1 coordinate 8,449, forward strand.
ACGGACGAACTCGCCGCAGCCGACTGAGCCGACGCATAAACCTGATCCGCATGCGCGGAATATTGATGCATCTGGCTCCTCCCACCGAACGCGAAGGCGATTGTCGCTAAAAAAATAGGCCAAGGCAATCCTTCATTGGTTCCTTGCCTGTTAGCACCTTCAGGGCAATGGGGCTTGCTCCATGCCGAAGCCCCAAATTCCCGGCTCCATCCCTTTCAGGCGGCTGTCAGCGTGTTGTTGTAACAGCAACGAAACGACAGGACGGAGCTTGAGGCCCATTTCCATGAATGCCAGGTTCATTGGTGCGTATTTTGCCCGCGAGGGAGCGTTGCCTTATTGCCTGCATCCGGATTTGTCCCGATGAAGCAAACCCTGATCGGCACCGCCGATACCTGCCGCGCACGCCTGATCAACGGCTTTCGCCGGTTTTTCGAAACGCCGGCACTCGCGCCCCCGGCCAACCGTCCGCTCCTCGAGCGCCCCGTCGCTGTTCTCATCGTCTTCCTCGCGCTGTCCCTGCTCGTCATGAAGACGGCAGACTACCCGCTTGGGGTCTGGATGAAGTCCTTTCCCGAGCAGTTGCGCGGAACGGCCAAATGGATCAGCAGTTTCGGCACCGGTCTTCTCGTTCTGTCATTCAGCGGCGCCCTTCTGATATTCGGTATCCTGATGCCGGCACACAGGCTGCGCAAGTCAGCCCGCACCGGAGCCGATCTCGTTGCGACTGCGGCAGCCTTCATCTTCCTGTCGGTTGCCGGCGGCGGCATCGTCGACTCGCTTTTGAAGAACTCCATTGGCCGCGCGCGCCCCGAACTTCTGGACACGAACGGCGCCTTTTCCTTTCGGCCTTTCGCCTTCCATGCCGATTTCGCATCGTTTCCGTCCGGGCACTCGGCAACGGCAGGAGCAATGGCCATGTCGCTGGCGCTCGTCTTTCCGCGTCTGCGGCCGGTATTCATATCGGCCGGCGTCCTGATCTGCCTGTCACGGCAATGGGTAGGTGCCCATTGGGCGAGCGATACCCTCATGGGCTGGGGCGTTGGCGTTGCGTTCGCCTTGTGGCTGGCTCACGCCTTTGCCCGTCGCAGATTGCTCTTCACCTATTCCTCCGACGGTCATCTGTGCCCTGGAGAGCGATATAAGACCGTCCTGATGATCTTGCGTGTGCTGCTGCGCCGTAGGCTGACGAGGAACGCGAAGGGGCAGAAGGCCTGCGCTTTGAAACCAAGCCTTCCCTCCCCGGTGTTGGAAACACAGCCCTGATTAGTCACGGGATCATGGTCTCCGGCATTCCGTTCTTCTGACGAACGAGCCAACCATCCGGCCGTTGGCGCGCTGAGATGGCCAATGAAACGCACCCGCAATCCCTCCATCGAAGACTTCATGCGAGATGGCGCCGAGCTCCCGGCGCCTCCCTTCCGGCCGAACTCAAATTTCTCGCGCAGGCCACGACGGATTTGCCGGCCTGCCTCGTTCAAGCACTGAAGGGATAACAATCAGTTTCTTCAGGAAGAGAGTACATCATGAAAAAGCTCACTTTGCTCGCCTTGGCGGCGGCAGCCTGCTTTGCAGCCATTTCACCGGCCGAAGCCCGCGATGGATGCGGCTTCGGCTTCCATCGCGGCCCATATGGCTATTGCCGCCCGAACGGACGGCCTGTCGTCGTCGTACCAGTCGGTCCGGCCGTTGGGATCTTCTATCCCGGCCGCGGCTATTGGGACGGACACCGCTATTGGGTGCACCGCGAACGGTGGCATGATGGCTGGCGCTACCGCTGAGACGGTACAACCGACCCGATCCTCCTGATCGGCATTTGACGGGATCTGTCTTGCATGTCCTGCAGACCAGCGTTGCCTTGCACGCGTTGGTCTGCAATTGACGCGCGGTTCACAACCGGGCAAGCTGTCATCGGAACTAGCGCTAACGAGCACGGCCTCGCGCATGAGCGACAGAGACGACATCGACCATCACGGCCCCATCATCGTTTTCGATGCCATGTGCGTCCTGTGCTCTGCCAATGCACAATTCGTGCTGAGCCACGACCATATCGGTCGCTTTCGCCTCGCCTCGATGCAGAACGAAACCGGCGCCCGGCTCTACCGGCGCTGTGGCATCGATCCCGCCAACCCCGATAGCCTCATCATCGTGGATGGAACAAAGGTGCTGCGCAATAGCGACGCCGTGCTTTCCATCTATGCCGGTCTTGGCTGGCCCTGGAAAGCGCTTTCGCTGCTGCGCCTTGTACCGCGTGCATTGCGCGATCCCGCTTATCGCGCTCTGGCCCGGAATCGCTATCGATTTTTCGGAAAGCGCGAGACCTGCTGGGTACCGACGCCTGAACAAGCGAACCGCATACTTTGAAGAAGATTCTCGTCCTAGGCGGTTATGGCGGTTTCGGTTCGCGCCTGTCGCGACGACTGGCCGGCGATGGCTTCCAAGTTCTGATTGCCGGGCGAAACCAGGAGCCGGCAGCAGCGCTTGCCCGCCGGCTACCCAACGCACTTGCCCTTCGGGCCGACCGCAACGGCGACCTGACGGCAATCCTTAGGGAACACCGGCCCTTTCTCCTCATCGACGCCGCAGGTCCGTTTCAATCGAGCGACTATCGCGTCGTCCAAGCCTGCATCGCTGCCGGAATCCACTATATCGACCTTGCCGATGCTCGCGATTTCGTCGGCGCGATCGGTACGTTTGATGAGCAGGCTCGTGCGGCGGGAGTTGCGGTCATCTCCGGTGCCTCGAGCGTCCCTGCTCTTTCGAGCGCCGCCGTTGCCACCCTCACCCACGATATGGATCAGGTGCATTCGATCGAGATGTCGATCAGCGCCTCCAATCGCGCGACGGCGGGGGTCTCTGTCGCCTCTGCAATCCTCAGCTATGTCGGCAAGCCGGTGCGGCTGTGGCGTGGCCGGCGCTTTCAAGAAAAAACCGGCTGGCACATGTTGAAGCGTCAGGGCTATGCCGTTGCCGGAAAGCCCGCTTTACGGCGGCTGGTTGCACTTGCCGACGTGCCGGATCACGATCTTCTGGTTGACGGCACATGCGATCGACCGAGCGTTCTCTTCCGGGCCGGACCGGAATTTGCCTTCCAGACCCTGTTTCTCTGGCTGCTCTCCTGGCCTGTCATTTGGGGTTGGGTGACGTCACTGCGGCAAATCAGCCGCTTCCTGCTGCCACTGCAGGGCCTTACCGCACGACTTGGCACAGCGCGATCCGCGATGACGATCGCGACGAAGGGTATTTCTCAGGGAACTATGCTCGTCCGGCGCTGGACGCTCGTCGCTGATAATGGCGATGGCGTTGAAATCCCGACCCTTCCGGCACAGCTCTTGGCGCGCGCCCTGCGCGACGGAGAACTTGCCCCCGGAGCTCGTTCGGGAAATGGCCTGCTGGAGCTTAGGCAGTTCCGCGAGCTGTTTCAGTCTCTTTCCCTCAACGACGAAATACGGGAGACACCTTACAAACCGCTCTATCAGCGCGTCATGGGGGCGGGCTTTGCACGCCTGTCGAAACCCGTACGCGCTATGCACGCGGTCTTCGGCGACGGCGGGGCAAAGGGCGAAGCGCACGTCGATCGCGGGACGTCCTTTGCGGCACGCCTCGTTGCCAGCGTGTTCGGGTTTCCGCCCGCCGGCAATCACTCTCTGCATGTCTCCTTCGAAGAGGAAAATGGCATCGAACGATGGGAGCGCGATTTTTCCGGCGACCGCTTCTCCAGTTGCTTGAGCGAGCAGGACGGCCACCTTGTCGAGCGCTTCGGCCCATTTCGCTTCGCATTCGACCTCCTGCCGCGCGGCAACGGCCTCAGCATGGAAATACGCAAATGGTTTTTTCTCGGTGTTCGGCTACCGCTTGCCCTCGCACCGCGCAGCACCGCCTATGAGTGGACGCAAGACGACCGCTTTCACTTCGATGTCTCGATCGCCTTGCCGCTGATCGGCTTGATCGTTCACTATCGCGGCTGGCTGCGGCCACTTGCCTGACGTTGCCCATACCTCTGTGAGCGACCATCGCTACCGGCTGACCGAGCGGCAGGTAGCGATGGTCTTAGAGTTCAGCCGCTTGCGCTTGCGGCGCTGAGGACGGCCTTGACCGTGGCGGCGGCGACGTCGTCATCGATACCTACGCCGAAGACCTGCGTACCGTCTGGCCGTACGCATTGCAGATAGGCGGCTGCCTTTGCATCCGTTCCGCGACGAAGCGCATGTTCCTGATAGTCCAGGACGTTGAGTGTCACACCGAATGCGTCAGCAATCGCAGAGAGAGTTGCCGAGACGAGGCCGTTGCCGCGACCGGTCACCGCAACGTCCCGCTCCCGATGACGAATGCGGCCGGTGAAGACGCGCTCGGCACCCACGCTTCGGCGAAAGCCGCCTTCATAGTCGACAAGTTCGAAGCTCTCGATATCGTCGACGTGATAGGCGTGCACGAATTCCTTCCAGATATCTTCCGCCATCAGTTCGCGCTTGGTGCTGTCGGCCAGAAGCTGCACGCGCCTGCTGAAATCGACCTGCATGGCACGCGGCAATTTCAGGCCCTTGTCCTGTTCGATCACCCAGGCAACACCACCCTTGCCCGACTGACTGTTGACACGGATGACGGCCTCATAGCTCTCGCCGATATCTGCGGGATCGACGGGCAGATAGGGCATTTCCCAGACACCGTCATTGCGACGCTCATGGGCAGCAAATCCCTTGCGGATGGCATCCTGATGCGAGCCGGAGAAGGCCGTGTGCACCAGTTCACCGGCATAGGGATGGCGGGGATGGACCGGCAGCCCGTTGCAATATTCCACCGTCTTGACCACATCGCGGATCGACGGGAAGGAAAGACCGGGATCGATACCCTGCGTGTAGAGGTTCAAGGCCAGCGTCACCAGATCGACATTGCCGGTGCGCTCGCCATTGCCGAAGAGGCAACCTTCGACACGGTCGGCGCCGGCCAGCAAAGCCTGTTCGGCCGAGGCGACCGCCGTGCCTCGATCATTATGGGGATGGACGCTGATAATGACGGCATCGCGCCGCGAAATATGGCGGCAGAACCATTCGATCTGGTCGGCATAGACGTTGGGCATCGCGACTTCGACCGTCGCCGGCAGATTGAGGATGGCGGGCCGCTCTGCCGTCGGCTGCCAGACATCGAGCACGCGCTCGCAGATTTCCAGCGCGAAATCCGGCTCGGTGAAGCAGAAAGTCTCCGGCGAATATTCGAAGGTCCAGTCGGTCCCCGGCTGCTTGCGGCTTTCCTCCAGCATCGCCGTGACGCCGCTGACGGCGAGGTCGACGATCTCATGCCGCTCCATGCCGAAGACCACACGCCGGAAGAGCGGTGCCGTCGCGTTGTAAAGGTGAACGATGGCCTTACGGGCACCGACCAGGGATTCGAAGGTACGCGCGATGAGATCGGCGCGAGACTGGGTCAGCACCTGTATCGTCACATCCTCGGGGATGCGGCCCTGCTCCATCAGCGCCCGAACGAAATCGAATTCGATCTGTGAGGCCGATGGGAAAGCGACCTCGATCTCCTTGAAGCCGCAAGCGATCAGCATGTCGTAGAAGCGCAGCTTGCGCTCGACATCCATCGGGTTGGCCAGCGCCTGATTGCCGTCTCGCAAATCCGTGGAGAGCCAGCGCGGCGCCTTGGCGAGCCGCCTGCTCGGCCATTTTCGGTCGGGCAATTCGATGGGAGAAACAAAGGGGCGATATTTGGTTTCGGGATTCGTCAACATGATCCGTTCCGTTGCGTATCGATATTCTTGGAAAAAGCGAACAGCGGCTTACGGTCGCCGGGAAGCCGTCAATCCCGACGACCGCCGCTAAGTCGAAGCGCAATGGAAAGAAGCTCACGAACGGACATGTCAGCGTGGCTCGCCAGCAGATGCAAGGGTGCGACGGCTGCGGAACGCCGCCACTCGGATCCATGCAAATTGCGGGAAGGGATGAACACTTGACGATATGGTCCTGCTTGAAAGGACCTATAGGCTATCGCCACCAGATCTGATAGTCTCGCGCCTATGGATCAACTATCGTCGCAGAAGGATCAAAACTACCTGCAGCATGGCGCCAATGTTGCCGAAGGCATTGCCGTCATTGCGCATGATGAGCATCGTTTCTCCGGCCCTAGGCATAGCCATCGACAGGCACAATTGCTCTACGCCGTCGACGGTGTGATATCTGTGACCACGGACAATGGCACCTGGATCGTACCGTCGAGCCGCGCCGTGTGGCTGCCGCCCAATCTCGAGCACGCGACCGCAAGCCACACGAATGTTCAGTTTCGCTCACTGCTGATCGATGTCGAGGGCAATGCCACCCTGCCGAAAGAATGCATGGTGGTGGAAGTCACGCCGCTGCTGCGCGCGCTCATTCTCAGGCTGGTGAGCCTCGCGGAGAAACCGGATCGCCAGGAAATGGCGCAAGCGGTCATTCGCCTATTGCTACTGGAGCTGACGTTCCTGCCGGCGCAGCCCCTCAATTTGCGGCTGCCGCGACATCAAGCGCTTGCGGCTTTCTGCGAGGTGATGCGCAGAGATCTCGCAAAATCGATCTCGATCGAGGACGCGGCCGAGGCGCTGCACATGAGCCGTGCAACCCTCATGCGGCTGTTTCAACGGGAAACCGGCCTGAGCTTCGGCCAGTGGCGCCAGCAGGCGCGGATATTGAAGGCTTTGGCTCTGCTGGCAGAAGGCAGAACCATCCTCGATGTCGCTCTGGAATGCGGCTATGACAGCCCGAGCGCCTTCTCCGCCATGTTCCGTCGATCGCTCGGCCGCTCGCCACGCGACTATTTTCATACGGCGAGAGCGCGAGAAGAAGCACCGTGAGCATCATAGAGGAGCAGTCCCTGTCCAGGCGGCGGATCAAAACCGGCCATAGGGGCGAGTTTAAGCACCGCTCACTTCAATGGAGGACACGGGCGCGAACTCCTGCATTGCGCCCAAAAACGGCTTGGGCAAAGGGGCCGCATAGGAACTGCGCTTGCTGGTGCCGAGACCCAGTGACACCAGAGCTTCGGCCTGTTTGACAGCTGCGGCGACGCCGTCGACAACGGGAACGCCATAGAGCACCTGGAGGTCTCTTGCGAGATCCGTCATGCCGGCGCAACCAAGCACGATCGCCTCCGCACCGTCTTCGGCAAGCGCCCGCTCGATTGTCGCCCGCAGCTTGCCGATCGCCCCAGAAGACGAGTTCTCAAGCTCGAGGACAGGAATGTCCGAAGCGCGAACCTTGGCACGCGCACCCATGCCGTAACGCTGAACGAGATTGTCGATCAAAATCCGCGACCGCTCCAATGTCGTTACGACGCTGAAGCGCTGCGCGATGAAACCTGCCATTGAGACTGCTGCTTCACACAGACCGACGACGGGCACATCACAAAACATGCGTGCGGCATCCAGCCCGGTATCGTCGAAACAGCAGATGATGACGGCATCGTAGCCCGCCGCCTGTCGCAGCTTCAATTCGCGCAGCATTCCAGGCACGGCAAGGGCGCCATCATAGTAGCCTTCGATGGATGCAGGCCCCGTCTGCGAGGTCACGGCGATGATCTCCGTGCCGACGCCCGCCACTGCCCGGGCGGCTTTTGCGGCCTTCTCCGTCATGGACACCGTTGTATTCGGATTGATGAGCAATAGGCGCATGTGTCAACTCTTCTTGGCTTGTCGGCGACCGAGCATGGTCATGATTGCAAGTGCCAGCAGGATGATGGTGAAGGAAAAGAGTGTCGTTACCGTCCCAAGCGCGTAGAGCACCGGCGTCGTCACATTCGTCGTCATGCCGTAAATCTCAAGCGGCAGGGTGTTATAAGTACCTGAGGTCATCAGTGTGCGGGCGAACTCGTCGTAGGACAGCGTGAAGCCGAACAGACCGACACCAATCAGGCTTGGCGCGATCATCGGCAACACGACGTGACGGAAGGTTTGCCATGAGGTCGCGCCGAGATCGCGAGCCGCCTCTTCATAGGCCGGCGAAAAACGGTTGAAGACGGCGAGCATGATCAGCACGCCAAAAGGCAGCGTCCAGGTCAGATGCGCGCCGAAAGCCGAGGAATACCAGGCCGGTGCAAGACCACCTTGCTGAAAGACGACGCCGATCCCGAGCGAAATGATGATGGAGGGCACGACAAGGCTGGCAACAGTGACATAGAAAAGAAACGTCGAACCGCGAAAGCGCTTGCGAAAGGCGAGACCGGCCAGCAGCGACACGATAACGGTGACAAGCATGACCATCACGCCGAGGATCAGCGATCGCAGAAACGACGCGCCGAAATCCCCGACTGCCTGCTTTTCGAAGAGATTGGCAAACCAGTGTAAGGATACGCCATTCAGGGGAAAAGTCAGGCCACCGTCCGGCCCCTGAAAGGACAGGATGACGATGGCTGATAGCGGACCATAAAGGAACAATACGAAGACAGCGAAGAAGATCGCCAGGACATAGAATTCCAGACTGCGCTTTTCGCGTTGCATTTCAAAGCTCCTTGCGGATGTCGACGATGCGCAGGATGGCGGCCACCATCAGTAGGACGATGATCAGCAGCACCACGGCATTGGCCGCCGCCGCCGGATATTGCAGCAGCGACATCTGGTTTTTCATCATCAGGGCGATGGATGCACTCTGGCCGCCTGACATGACCTGGACCGTGGAAAAATCCGCCATAACGAGCGTGACGACGAAAATACTGCCGATTGCAATTCCGGGCTTGGCCAGCGGTATGACCACGTTCCAGAGTATCTGCCATCCGCTGGCGCCTGCATCGCGGGCCGCTTCGAAGAGCGAGCGGTCAATGCGCATCAGCGTATTGAAGATCGGGGTCACCATGAAGAGCGTATAGAGATGCACCATGGCGAGCACGACAGCAAAGTCGGAGTAGAGCAGCCATTCGACCGGTCGGGGAATGAGGCCCATCTCGATCAGTGTCGAATTGACCAGGCCATTGCGCCCGAGCACGGGGATCCACGAGATCATGCGGATGATATTCGACGTCATGAACGGCACGGTGCAGACCAGAAAGAGGATCATCTGTGTGGAAGTGCGGCGAATATGGAAAGCGAGAAAATAGGCAACCCAGAAGCCGATGAACAACGTCAAGGCCCAGACGATGGCGGTGAACTTCAAGGTATTGAGATAGGTCTTCCAGGTCACCCATGAGCCGAGCGTATCGATATAGTTGGTGGTCAGGAACGCGGGATAGAGACCGGCAAAATCATAATCCCAGAAGCTGACGATGCCGATCATGGCAATCGGTAGCAGGAAGAAGAAGCCAAGGATGAGGAAGAGCGGCGCGGCTTGCAGATAGGCCATGGCCCAGCTGGGAACGCCTAATCCGCCTCCGGTCTTTTGTCTTTCCTGCTCCAGATCCGAGGAAGCGATCGTCGCCATGTTCCGGTCTCTCCATTGATGGGATCCTCCCCCGGAATGACCGAGGGAGGAGATGATCGACATCGGCCTAGGCGGCGATGAACTCGTTCCAGCGACGAACCATGTAGCGATCTTCGTCCATGACGGAATTCCAGCAGGCGACCGCACCCATGCGGGCCTCGAAGGAGCCACCGTCTCGAACGGCCCCGGCCTTCTCCATGACCTTGCCTTCCGGAGAGAGAATATCGCCCTGCGCTGGCTTGCCCTCAATCCAGTAGCCCCATTCGTCGGCTGACATGAACTGCTTGGCCGTTTCCATGCAGGCGGAGTAGTAGCCCTGCCGGTTGAGATAGCCGCCAACCCAGCCGGATGTGTACCAGTTGATATATTCATAGGCGGCATCAAGCTGCGCGCCCTTCAGATGCGAGGCGAGGCCGAGGCCGCCGCCCCAGGCGCGGTAGCCTTCCTTCAGCGGCTGGAAGGTGCAGGCAATTCCCTTCGAGCGCACGGCGGCGACGGCCGGCGACCACATCGACTGGATGACGACTTCGCCCGATGCCATCAGGTTGACGCTCTCGTCGAAGGACTTCCAGAAGGCGCGGAACTGTCCGTCTCCCTTGGTCTTGATCAGGAATTCGATCGTCTTGTCGATCTCCGCCTTCGTCATGTTGCCCTTGTCGGCATATTTGATCTTGCCGGCAGCTTCCATGATCATCGCTGCATCCATGATGCCGATGGATGGGATGTTGAGGATCGCGGTCTTGCCCTTGAAGGCCGGATCGAGAATGTCGGCCCAGCTGGTGATCGGACGGCCCGTGAGATCGGGGCGAATGCCGAGCGTATCGGCATTGTAGATGGTCGGAACCATCGTCATCCACTGCGTCGGCTCCTTGGCAAACTTCTTGGAACCCTGCGCTTCAACGAATCCGACCGTATGCGGCGCCGTCCCTTGCGCAATAACGCTATCCGGCTTCAGCTTGCCGTTGATGAAGAGAGGCACGATCTTATCAAAATACTTGAGCTTCTTGACGTCCATCGGCTGCAGCACGCCAGATGGGAATACTTTTTTGGCGATCCAGTATTCGATGTCGGCGATGTCGTAGCTGTTCGGCTGGGTGACGGCGCGCTGCGCTGCGGCATCGGAATCGGTCGCCGTCATCTCAAGCGTAATGCCAAGATCAGCCTTGCACTTCTCGGCGATGGCATTGATGTTCGACACGCCGGTGCCGAACTGGCGCAGTGTGATGTTCGATTGCGCCCATATGGTCGGAAAACCCGTGATAACACCGGAACCGGCCATGGCGCCGAGAGCGGCGGCACCGGTCTTGAGCAGCGAGCGGCGAGAAATGCCCTTGCTGATCTTGGTAGTCTTCACATCAGTCGTCATGTCAGTTCCCCTTTTTGATGATTAGGATTTTCATGCGGACATACGACCCAGAAGGATGACATCCTCCTGAGCCCAACTCAGTGAGACGGCGTCTCCGATAGCTATCGATCTGGCGGAAGCGTCGTCATTGCTTGTAATCACGGTGAAATCGTCGCTACCGGCGCCGATGATCGTGATCTTCAACGTCGCACCGCGGTATTCAACGTTGGAGACCACACCGTTGAAGCCGAGGCTTTTGTCAGCGGCAGGCTCAAGTCGAACTCGGTCCGTGCGAATGCCGATATCGACGGGCTCACCGACTTGGCGGCCTCTCCCGCGCACGGAGAAGCTCTGCCCATGCGCCACGGTCATGGTAAGGACGTCATCCTCGTTCGAAGTCACCCGCCCCGACAGCACATTATGGTCGCCCATGAAGCGGGCGACAAAGGCTGTTGCAGGATGCTCGAAGATCTGGCGTGGCGTGGCCGCCTGTTCAATACGGCCATCATTCATGACAACGATGACATCGGCGAGCGCCATTGCCTCCTCCTGGCTGTGCGTGACATGAACGAAGGTGATGCCGAGCGTCTTCTGCAGCCTTTTCAATTCGGCACGCATGCGGATCTTCAGGAACGGATCGAGTGCCGAGAGCGGTTCGTCTAACAGAAGCGCCTCGGGATCGGTGATCAGGGCACGAGCCAGCGCCACGCGCTGCTGTTGACCGCCCGAAAGCTGTGCGGGGCGCCGGCTTGCGTAGGCCTCCATCTGCATCAGCTTCAGCATGTCGAGCGCCTTGGCGCGACGTTCGTCCTTGTTCATGCCCTTCATCTTCAGGCTGAAGGCGACATTGTCGACAAGATCGAGATGGGGGAAAAGCGCATAGGACTGAAACATCATCGCGGTGCCGCGCTTGGCGGGGGGAAAGTCCGTAACGACGATATTGCCAAGCCGAATGTCGCCGGACGAGATAGTTTCGTGTCCGGCAATCATGCGCAGCGTCGAGGTCTTGCCGCAGCCGGAAGGCCCCAGAAAGCAGCAATAGGCCCCTGCCGGGATTTTCAGGCTGATCGCGTGGACGGCCGTGATCGTCCCATAGACCTTCGAAACGGACGCAATGTCTATCTCTGCCGCTTTCGACATCATCTTCCCCTTTTGTTTGGGAAAGGCATTGCATCAATCGTGCCAGTTTTGCTGCGGTGCACTAACTTATTGTAGTATCTATATTTTCATTGACGCCGCTGCTTTTGCCCTCCTGAGTGCAGAAATTAATTTGCTCATTATTTAGGCGATTGTCTGCGATACATACAGGCAATTGTATACGATTAAGTACTCCATTTGCCGCAAATTCCAGTTAACTTCCGCAGCAAACCGAGATATCGTTTGGTCAAATATCAGGTCAGCGACTTCATGAACTCTTCAGCAACTGCGCTTCACGCACCCGCCGATTCCACAGAAAATGGGTCCCAGCAGATCCGCGACGCAATTCGCGAAGCGATCGTCGAGCGCAGGCTCGCACCTGGAACGAAACTGTCTGAGAGCGATGTCGGCAGCCTGTTCAACGTCAGCCGGACATTGGCGCGTGCGGCTTTGCAGGCGCTCTCCTACGAAGGCCTTGTCAGCGTCGAGAAAAACAGAGGTGCCTTCGTTGCCTACCCTTCGCCCGAGGAAGCCCGGCAGATATTCGCGGCCCGACGCTTGGTCGAGCCCGGCATTCTGAAAGCGGCGGCAGAAAGGATCACTCCGGTCGAACTGGCGCATTTGCGGCAGTTGCTGCTGGACGAAGGACGATTGATGGCGGAGCGCGGACAGTCCGCTCGCCGCGCCGAAATCAAGGCATCCGGAGACTTCCATCTGATGCTCGCTTCGATGTCAGGCAATCTCGTCATGCAGAGGTTCATGGAAGAACTCGTTGCCCGATCATCGCTGGTGATCGCTCTTTACGGCCAATCGAGTGCCTCAAGCTGCGGTCATTCCGAGCATGGTGACATTGTCTCTGCTCTAGAGCGCAAGGACGTCGATACCGCGTGCGATTTGATGCTTCACCATATCGCTCATATCGAAGCGGACCTCGATCTGCGCGAGCGCAAGTCCTTCGGCTTGCGAGAAGCGTTCGAGCAATAAGGCGACAATCTGACAACCTATGCCTACCGCATCTTGCGTCGGCGGCTCAGCCGGCGGCAAATTGGGCGCGGCTCTCGAAGGTCGCTTCGCCCAATTAACCGCGGCACGCGTCAGACGCCTGTTATCATCGAAACGATCTCGTTCTTGTCCGTTTCGGATGTCTTGCGAATCCCGATCTGCTTTCCCCGGCGAAGCACGCAGATGCGATCGGAAAGCTTGAAGACCTGATCGAGACTGTGGCTGATGATCAAGACGCCGATATTGCGGGACTTCAGCGACTGCACAATGGCCTCGACCTTCGCCGTTTCAGCGACGCCGAGCGCTGCCGTCGGCTCGTCAAGCAGGATGAGCTTCTTTGCCCAACGCGTGGCGCGTGCGATTGCCACGCCCTGCCGCTGGCCTCCGGAAAGATCCTTGATCGTGGCATGCGCAGAGGGGATGCGGACATCGAGTTCCTGCACCAGTTTCTCGGTTTCGGCGATCATCGTCTTGCGGTCGAGCAATCCAAAACCGCTGGTCAGCTCGCGCCCGAGAAACATGTTCATGTAGACGGTCTGCTGATCGGCGAGCGCCAGATCCTGGTAAACGACTTCGATGCCGTGCGAACGCGCCATCGTCGCGCTCGACATGGCGACCGTATCGCCCTCGATGGTAATCGTCCCCGATGACGGCGCATAGACGCCGGAGATGATCTTGATCAAGGTCGACTTGCCGGCGCCATTGTCGCCGACCAGCGCCACGATCTCTCCGGGATGGATATCGAGCGAAAAGTTCTCGATCGCCACCACGGCATCGAAGTTCTTCTTGATGTCCTTAAGCGCAAGGACAGGAGCGGAAGCGTTCATCTCGAATACCCCTATACCGGCCAGGACTCGGCTTCGCCGAGGCTGTTCTCGATCGTTTCGACTTTGGGCTGCCCTTTGGAAATACCCGACACTCCGACGACATAGGCGCGGGTAACGAAAGCCTGGCCACGGAAGCCGAACACTGCCGTATCGCCCGGCTTGGGCACACCGGGGCCGCCGGCATCGATCATGGCATAGTAGTCGATCATCGATGGAGGCGGGATCTCCACGCTTCTAAGCGCTGTCGCCGCAACCGTCGGCTCGTCTGCGACAATAGCCCTGACGTCGTAGTCGGGGAAGACCGGATCGATGTAGAAGCCGCCGCCGAGGCAATAGGCTTTGCCACCCGACAGATGCGATACTTCGGTGACATAGCAGACGGCCGGCAGTTCCGGCAGATCCTCGACCGCATGCAGCGCCGTCGTGCCATGCAGGCCGTTGCCGGGCTCGCATTGGGTCGCACCGGCGTCTGCAAGCGCCTGCAACAATATCGACGACGTCGTCCCCGGTGCATTCACTTCGACATCGCTCCGACCAGCCCTTACAAGCACGTCGGCCGCTTTGGTCAGCGTCGCGAGATTGTGGGTCGGAATGACCTTGCGCGTCTTTTGATCGAAAAGCAGGGCGGGGAATGTGGTGATGCCGGCAAACCGGCCGCCATCCAGGCGATCGAAGCTATCAGCGACCTGGGCGACGTCTGCAGCATCGAAGCCGCCTTCATGACCGCGGTAGAAAGTATCGCCTTCGGCTTTGATACGGGCGAGCAGATTTTGCGTGTAGCCGGCGGCTTTCGCACCGGCGGCAGCTTCGCTCGCCTTTTCATCGTTGAAGACCGTCCAGTAATCGGGACGAAAACGCGCGGCTGCCGCTTTGGCCTCATGACGCGCGACCTGCTGGAGATGGCCGAGATGGCCAACTTTCAGACCGGCGCGATGCGTCGCGCGGGCACAGGCCATATCAACGGCAACGGACCGATCGATCCCGCCGCGCAGGACTGCCTGTGCAAAAGAGCTGGCGCGGCCAACCTGCTTGGTCATCGCGAAGATCTTCAGCCCCAGGCGGTCGGCTTCCGTCTTCAGGACACGCGCATTGGCCTCGACCGTATCGAGATCGAGCACATAGGAATTGGCGGGGATCCGGCCCTCGCGATGCAGCGCGATTGCTGCCTCGATGAATTTCGGATTGCGGCGGCGAAGCACGTCGAGAAACATTGGAAAACCCTTCTTCAGCGCTGCTTTTCGCGCAGCGACACGGCAACTGCCGCAAGAATGATGAAACCACGGACGATCATCTGATCGGACACCGAAAGTCCCATGAGGATAAGGCCGTTATTGAGCATGCCCATCATCAGCGAGCCGACGAGTGCGCCCACGATCGAGCCCTTGCCGCCGTTCAGCAGCGTGCCGCCAACGATGACGGCAGCAATGACCGTCATCAGGTCGGTTTCGCCGAGCGTGTACTTGGCGGCCTGCAGGCGGCCGGCATAAAGCAGCCCCGCGAGACCGGCGAGACCACCGCTCAGCATCATGACCGTCAGGCGAATGCGCGCCACCTTGATACCGGAAACGCTGGCCGCGCGGGCATTGTCACCCACCGCGAGCACATGAGCACCGAAGCGGGTCTCGCGATAGATAATGTGCCCGGCAAGGATGGCGAGGACGGTCCACCAGATGAGCGAGGGAATACCGAGGAGCGTCCCGGAGCCGAAGAAGCCGGTAAACATCTCATCGGTGACGGGTACGGAACGGAGATTGGTCAACGATCGGGCAACGCCGGCAAAGAGCCCCATGGTCGCAAGGGTGACCAGGAAAGAGGGCAGCCGCACATAGGCGACCAAAACACCATTGGCAAAACCGATTGCCAGTCCAGCGCCTAAACCGGCGAGAATGCCTGGCACCATGCCGTAGCTTCCGATGGTGACGGCGGCAGTCAATGCCGACACGGCAACGATCGACCCGATGGAGAGATCGATCTCACCCGCCGACAGCACGAATACCAGGCCGATGGCCATGATTGTCACAGGCGCGGTCTGCAGCACGATATTGGAGAGGTTTCGCGCGGTCAGAAAGCCGCTGTCCTTCAGCACGACAGCAAAGAACAGAAAGATTGCGACGAAGCCGAAATAGACGACATATTGTTGAAGATTGATGCGGCTTTTCATGGGCATGGCCGTTGCGCCTGTTTTACTAGCGATAGACAAATCGGTTCTTCCGAGCGGGATGAAACGGCAGGATAAGCCTGCCGCCATGCGTTATTTCAAAGCGGCGGCAATGCTTGCCGGCACATCCTTGTGAAGCGACTTCTGCCAGCCTTCCTTCACGCCATCCTTGGTAACGGCGAGTGAATCGACCACCAGGAACGGCGCTGCCTGTTTGCCGACCAGCGATCCGGCCGTTGCCCGCGCTGCTGTCACGCCGATGTTGTAGGCCTCATCCGCGACGAGTGCCGTAACATTGCCACCCTTGACCATATCGAGCGCCGCCGGCTCATTGAGGTCGAGCGCAACGATCTTGGTGTGGGTATTGCCGGCAGAACGCAAAGTCGAAAGTACGCTCAGCGCAGGCTCCGCCCAGGTGACGTAGATGCCGTCGAGGTCGGGATGCTGCGTCACGAGCGCCTGGGCGATTTCCTCGGCACGTGCCGGATCGGCCATGCCCTGCTCCGCGGCGATCTTGATCTCGGGATAGTCCTGCTCGATGGTCTTCTTGAAGGCCTGGTCGCGCTGGTTGGTCACATAGAAATCGGCATCATGGAAGATGTAGCCGACCTTGCCCTTCTTACCGAGGGCAGTCGCCATCGCAACGCCGGCCTTCTGTCCCATCTGGAAGAGGTCGTCGGAGACGATCGTCACGTAATCCTTGCCCTGGGCGTAGCCGACGGGGGAATTGTCGACGAAGCCAAGCTTCACGCCGGCCTTGAGGGCGGGATCATAGACATTGGCCGCCGTGGCGGGATCGACGGGCAACGACAGGATGATCGCCGGCTTCTTGGCAAGCACCGTCTCGATGTCGGACTTCTGCCGCGCGGCGTCGAAGCCGGCATTGGTCTCTGCGATCACCTGAATGCCCAGCCGCGTGAATTCGTCTCGGGCGCCAGCATTGACCGCCGTCGTGTATTCGCTCATTTCGTGCCAGACGAGAGCAGCGGAGAACTTTCCATCCTTGATCTTTTGCTCTTCTGCAGAGGTCAGGGTGTAGCTTGCTGCCGGTGTCGGCTTTTCACCGTGCGGGCCGGAGGTCTGGCCTTCAACCGCGAGGGCGTGGCCGGAGACGAAGGCTGCCGCGACGGCGAGTGAAACCGCGGAGATCATACGCATGGAGTTTACTCCGAAAATGTGCCAGGGAGCCGGCGGCGATATGAGCCGCCGGCCTGAGCAATTACTTTGCAGCGTCGAGAACCGACTTCGGCGCATCGCGATTGAGCGACTCTTTCCAGCCCTCGGCGACATTGGCCTTGGTCACGGTCAGCGCCGGCGCGATGATGAACGGTGGCGTCTTTTCGCCGATCAGCGACTTCAATCCGGCTGCGGCCATGACGCGGCCCAACTCATAGGCCTTGTCGGCAACGATGGCGGTGACGTTACCACCCTTGACCATATCGAGGCCGACGGGCTCCGAGAGGTCGAGCGTGACCACCTTGGCGTGCTTGTTGCCGGCGCCCCGCAATGCGGCGAGTACGCCGTCGGCAGGCTCGGCCCAGGTCACGTAGATACCGTCGAGATCGGGATGCTGCAGGAGCATGGCGTTTGCAAGTTCTTCGGCACGCGCTGGATCGGAGATGCCTTGCTCGGCAACGATCTTGATATCCGGATAATCCTTTTCGATCGTCGATTTGAAAGCACGATCGCGCTGGTTGGTGACGTAGTAGGTCGCGTCGTGGAAGATGTAGCCAACCTTCCCTTTCTTACCGATCGCCGTCGCAAGCGCATCCGCTGCCTGCTTGCCCATCTGGAACAGGTCGTCGGTGGCGATCGCGGCGTAATCGGAATCGTGCTTGTAGCCAGCCGGTACATTGGAAAGGAAGACAAGCTTGGTGCCATCCTTGACCGCCTGCCGGAACGCTTCCGCAGAGGTGGTTGGGTCGAGCGGCAGTGCCAGAATGACGTTCGGCTTCGCGGCAAGCGCGGTTTCGATGTCGCTGCGCTGCTTGGCTGCATCGAAGCCGGCATCCGTGGTCACAGCGACCTCTACGCCAGCCTTGGCGAACTCATCCTTGGCGCCGGCCGAGACCGCATTGGTGAAATCCGACGACGTGTGCCAGAGCAAGGCCGCCTTGTAGTTCTTGCCCTTGAGCTTGGCGAGATCGGCGTCGGAGAGCTTGACTTCAGCACTCTTCGTAGCGGGTTCGCCGGCCGGGCCGACCGTGTCTGCGTGCGCGAGCATCGGCGTAGCAATCAGCGCACCGGCCAGAAGCGCTGTAGTCAACATTGTCCTCATCAGCATGGTTGTGTTCCCTTTTGCTTTGTTGGTTCTGCACTTTTTATTCGGCCACGCCGCAATAGCGCGCCATGAAGCTGGCAAAGGCGACTATTCCGGCGAGGTATTCATCGATCTCGACATGTTCTTCGAATGTATGGCAGTTGCGGATGTCACCCGGCGCGCAATAGACAGCCGGAATGTTCAGCCGATTGACGAAAAAGGGCGTTTCAGACCAAAACGGAGCGCCCTGCAGTTCGCCGCGGCCCGCCATTGCCTTGGCAACTGAGGCGCAGAGCATCGATACCGCGGGCAGATCCGGATCGATCTCTGCCGCCGAACCGCCCACTTCGTGATCGCGGCCGGCCGGATAGGAGATCGCCACCTTGATATCGGGGTCGCCGATTGCACCGCGAATAACCGCTTCCATCTCCTGCGCAGCATCGCCAAGCGATTCTCCGGGAAGCAACTTGCGAATGAGCGACAGCGTGCACTCCTCGGGCACCGCGATGAAACCGCCACCGGTAAGCCCGGTAATCAGCAGGAAGCCGCGCCCGATCAGCGGATGTTCTGCACGCGCCGCAATTTCATCGGAATGCTTCCATAGCGCCGACATGACGGCATGGCTTGCCTTCAGCGCATCCTTGCCAAGCTCCGGCACGCCGAAATAGGCCGATTTGCCTGTTATGGTAATGTCGGTGATGAAAAAGCCGATCTGGGCGGGATAGACGGCAAGACGGGTCGGCTCGGTGTAGACGACGAAATCTGGCCTGGCGACTTCACCGGCCTCGATGCGAGCGACATAATCCTTCACGCCAGCGGAAATGCCCGTGCCGGGCTGGCCGCTTTCCTCGTCGCCGACATAGGCGAAAGCAAGATCGCCCTTCAGCCTGATGCCGGCTTTGTCGAGGAGCGACAGAGCCGCGAGCGATGTGCAGATGCCGGCTTTGAGGTCGCCTGAGCCGCGTCCCCATATCTGTCCGTCGATAACATGCGCACCGAACGGATCCTCGCGCTCAGTGCCGGCCCAGTGCTCCCGCCATCCGTCGACATGCACAGTGTCGGTATGACCGATAAACTGCAGCCTCTTGCCGCCACCAGCGCCCTTGCGCTCGCCCCAGACATTCGGCCGGCCGGGGAGAAACTCGGCCACACGCACATTCTCGATCCCGCGCGACTGCATCTCAGCGTGGAGCAACGAGACGAAATTGGCTTCATGACCGGTAATGCTCTCACGACCGATTGCGGCGCGCAGCAGCGCGATCGCATCGTCACGGTCGAGCGCCGCGGCAAGTTGTTCGGTGATGTCATCAGCAATCATCGCACGGCCTCCTTGAAGGACACGGTTTCGGCCGGCGGCAAAGACATCCGGCTGTCGGGCGCGTCAGCGCCAAAAAGTGCATTGTGCAGATGGCTCAACCCGATCGCAGTCGCCCCGACGATTGCCGCACGTGCGCCGAGCACGCTTGTCTCGACCTCGACCGGATAGGGAAAGCATTGCGGCAGGAACTTCCGCACCCGCACGACCAGTTCCTCGCGCAGACCGATTGAGCCGCCGAGAATGACCTTCTGCGGATTGGCGATCGCCGCGATCGCCGCGACGCCCTGCGCCAGAAGTCTGGCCGTCTCGTCGAGCACCGTGGCCGCCTTTTCGTCGCCGGCCGCAGCCTTTTCGAAGATCTCCGGAACTGTTGCTGCCTCGCCGACCAGCCTGCGATAGCGCTCGATGATGCCGAACGAGGCCACAACGCGCTCGTAGGCACCCGTACGCAAGGATTCCGGATCAAATGGCTCTGCGCCGAAAGGCAAGAAGCCCAGCTCGCCGGCGGCATTGCCAACGCCACGCACGAGTTGGCCATTGACCATCAGCCCGCCGCCGATACCGGTGCCGACTGCAATGTAGGCGAGATTGTCGATCCCCTGCCCCTGACCCAGCCAGTTCTCGCCGATGACGCAAAGATTGACGTCATTTTCAAGGGTGACATCGAAACCGAGCGCCTTCTCGAGCGCCGACGCGACATCCATATCCTGAATGCCGGGAATGTTCGGCGCCATGAGGATGCGGCCGGTCGACTGCTCGGGCGCACCCGGCGCACCAACCACGGCCATGCGGATTTTTTCGCGGGGAATATTCTGAGCAGCGGCGGCCTGCCAGCAGAGCGCTGCAATCTGATCAACGACGAACTGGCCACCCCGGCGATCGGTAGGCGCGACCTCCTCGGCAAAGACGTGGCAGGCAAGATCGGCGATTGCGACCCGCACCTTGGTGCCGCCAAGATCGACGGCCGCGATGTAAGCCGCATCTGGAATGAGCTCGTAGGTCACGGCGGTACGGCCGATATGGCCTGACGTTCGACCGGTCTCTCTAATCCAGCCTTCCAACTCAAGCTGACGGACAATCTCGGAGATCGTCTGCTTGGACAGGTCCGTCTGCTTGGCAATCGAAGCGCGCGAAATCGGCCCACCTTGGACGATCGCTTCCATGACAGCACGCTGGGAGAACTTTCTGGAGATGCGCTGGGTATCGCTCACGACGTCCTCAATTAATTCGTTCTATCACCGAACTAAATCACGACGAAAGAACTGAGTCAAGAACCGTGATGTCCTGAAAAACGCAATCGGGTTATAAAGCGCTGACTGTGCGAGCTGCCGTGCAGCGGGTTTTGAATAAGGCCGGCCCGAGCCTAGGCGGATGGCGCCAGTGGCTTCGGATATCGGAGGTGCTGATTTTGCCGGCGGAAAAGCGAACGCATTCGCGATGTCGCTCAGGAACCGGTCAGCCCGAGCGCATCTTCAGCCCCGCTCGACCGATTGCTTGATCGCACGCCCCGCGACCGTTCTCGCGCCGCGCTCCTGGCAGAAGAAACAGATAGACATATGGTTGGGAAGGTAGTTACCGATCGCCGGCTAAACAGCCGAACATGCGGAAATCATGGAAGGCGCCTTTGAACCGCGCCTTCTGGCGAAGCGTGCCCTCATAGCGGAATCCCGCCTTTTCGAGAACCCGATCGGATCCCCCGTTTCCGGGTAGCGTCCAGGCCTCGATCCGGTTCAGTGAAAAATAGTCGAAGCCGCATTGAACGACCGCCTGCGCCGCCTCGCTCATCAGCCCTTTACCCCAAGCCGCAGGATGCAGTTCGTATCCGAGCTCGGCACAGCTCGCACGCCGGTCAAATCGGTTGAAACGGATAGCCCCAAGCAGGTCACCGGCACCCCGATCCTCGATAAACCAGGTACATCCCGTTCCCTTGGGGAAGATTTGACACATCCATTTCAAGGTCCGGTCGATTTGCGCCTTTGTCGGCGCATCGTACCAGTTCGAGAAGCGCGTGACTTCCGAAATCGAAATCAATGCGTGGAAGCTGTCTCTATCATCCATGCTTGGCTCGCGAAGCCGCAGCCGCTCGGTTATGAGTGCCGGGAATTCGCGGTCCGGCGCAGCTATCCTCATTCCTTTAAGCCTCCAGGAAGTTGGCAAGGATGATCTCCCGCCAGACCCGCGTCGGCGTAATCCAGGCATCCCAGAAATTATACTTGCCGGAGTAGATGACCGCGGCGATCCCGGCATCGGGCATCAGCCAGAGCCTCTGTCCGCCATTTCCGAAACCTGCATACCAGGGACGCGGATCAGCAAATGCTGGCGCCGGAGCATCCCCGGAGAACCATAGCCTTCCGTAGCCCAAACCATCCTCGGTCGATAATATTGCCGGCGCGAGCGATTGCGCGACCCAATCTTCCGAGACAATTCTCTGGCCGTTCCAGGCACCCTTCTGGACAAAAAGTGTGCCGATCTTCAGCAGATCGGGAGCGGTCAGGCGCAATCCGGATGCCGCCGACGCGACCCCGTCATGTCCGGCCGACCAGTGAAATTTCGCAATATCGAGCGGCGCGAAAAGAACCTCTTGCGCGAAGTCTGGCAATCGCTTGCCGGTGCCCCTCTCGATAATGGCGCCGATCAGAGCAACGCTGCCGCCGGAGTAAATCCAGCGTGTCCCAGGCTCTGCGATGATTGGGCGCTCAAGAACGAAACGGTAGCGATCCGGTGCGTTCTCCATCGCAATTTCGCTGTTTAGCGGGTCGTAGTAAGGGCGATTCTCATCCCACTCCATCCCGAGCGTCATCGTCAGCGCATGGTTGATGGTAATCCCCGCACGTGCGGGATCCTTGGCCAGATCGCCATATTCCGGAAACTGCTCATAAAGCGAGGCATCCAGGGAAGGGACCAATCCCCTGTCCAAGGCTATGCCGTAAAGCAGGCCGGTGACACTCTTCGTCACGGAGCGAAGATCGTGCAGCGTATCGGCGTCAAAGGCCACGTCCCCGAGAGAGGTCCCCCAATTTTCATCAGGGCCAGTGCCGTAATATTCCAAGAATGTCTGCCCGGAACGGGCGGCTACCACCACGTGCAAATCACGCAACAGGCCAGCTTCGATACCAGCCGCAAACTTGCGCCCAAGCGCGGGATCGAAGCCCAAGGCCTGCAAGGTTTCGCTATCTAGCGCTGAACGTGAACTACCCTGTATTCCGGCCATGAATTCGCGCCTCCACCATGCGACCCTCCCTCAGCCTACAATCGAAGCGCGCATTCAGCAAGGCAACAAAACCGGTTTCTGCAGTCAATCGCAGCTCGGCAAACCGGCCCTATCCCCGTTTCAACTCTCCCTCGGCCGCCATGGCAAAGGCAGCCACCGTTTTGTTGCGACCGCTCAGCTTCGCCTGTAGCAGGGCGCCGTCGGCGCGATTGATCAGTGTCGTCGTCGGCCCCGAAACCGGAGATGAGGCGACGCCGACGGAGATCGAAAGCGGACCGACGATGCGGCCACGATAGGAGAAGGGCGTCGTGAAGACACTTGTGCGGAGCTTCTCGGCAATATCGAAGCCCCTTTCATCCGCAATGTCGGTCGCAATGACCGTGAGTTCCTCGCCGCCGAACCGATAGACCGTGCCGACATCGCCGACGGTGTCGGAAACGATCTGCGCGACATGACGCAAAACCTCATCACCGGCGTCATGACCGAACTCGTCGTTGAAGCGCTTGAAGTGGTCGATGTCGATCATCATGCAGACGACCGTTCGCGCAGACTGATCCCTGTGAAGATTGTTCAGGGTTTCATCCAGGGAGCGCCGATTGAACAGGCCGGTCAGCGCGTCGCGCACGGCAAGATTTACAAGCTTGTCGCGCAACTGCAGATTGGCGATGGCGAGGCCGATATTTTCGGCAATCAGCTCAAGATAGAGCTGCGGCGCATCAACGGCCGTCGCATCCTTCGTCCGATCTTCGAAATAGAGAAGCCCGATCGCCTCGCCAAGCGCGGTCAAGGGAACACAGAGACCAGGCACTCCGGACTCGTCCAGATGCTGGCAGGCGATATCATTGTCGGCAACATGGCTCACATGCGGGCGTCCGCGGCGCAGCCCCCAGCAGGCTGTCGCCGGGAACGAGGGCTGCGTGTGTATCGGGTCCAGCCATCGGCTAACCTCGATCAGCGCCGACTTGCTTTCGTTCATCGTATAGAGGCAGCCGGCAATACCCGGAAAGATCTGCGGCACGAACAGCGCCACGACCTCCGTCAGCTCATTCTGAGCGTAGCAGGCCTGCAGGCGGTGCATCATCTGCAGGATGAGGTCCTTTGTCTGCAGATCACGTTTCCGCTCGGCGTCCAGCCTGTTTCGTTCGAGACCATTCTCCCGGAAAATCTGGATCGCATCGTTCATCTCGCCGATCTCGTCGCGCCGGCGTTCGGTGGGAAGCTCGACGGCATAGTCTTGCCGCGCCAGCCGATTGACGACACCCGTCATCTGGACCAGAGGCAGCGCAACCCTGCGCCGAAGAATGAAATAAAGCACGCCGAGAAATATCACCGCCGTCAAGGCAAGCATGATCTTGGCCGCATTACCCCAAAAGTTACTGCGCGCCTGAGCGCTGTGGACCGCGGCCTCGGTGCGCGCCGTCGCCAAGGAACGGAACTGACTGACATCGTTGAGGAGCGCCGTCTGAAGACGCTCATGCTCCGGGCCGAACAGCATGTCGCGTGCACTCGCCTGATTACCGCCGCGATAGGTCGCAACCGCCGCTTCTTCAATTTTGTCCAGGGCCTCAGCGTCGCCCACAGCCTCTTCGACGATCAGCAACTCGCCATCGGGAATGCCAAGGCCACGCAGCTTGTTAATTGCGGCATCGCGCCGGCGCTCTTCGCCCTCATCGACGGTGAAGGCGTCGAGATGCCGCGTCTCGCCACGCATGACATAGAGGCGCGCTTCATCCGTGGTCTCTTCCGCGCCAAGCGCTAGCTCTTCACCCATGCTGCTTAGCAAAAGGTGCTGCTCGACCGCCTGTCGCTCCTGCGTTGCGCTTCGAGCTGACAGGATGAAAGCCACAGCGGACAGCACGGTCAGGACGACGGTAATGCCGTAGGCCCAATTCGTAATTGTCGTAATTCTCATCTGCCGACTTCCTCTGCGACTGGCTCTTGGATGCCTCAATCGCCTGCTTTGCTGATCCCCCAGTTAAGACATCCATTTCTAAGGATAAAGGCAATTGAGCCATATGGGAGAGCCATTAGGGCAATTTGAAACAACTCTTCTTATGCCGACCGGTCGCCATGCGCTGCACCCTGGCATCGTCATTGTGTCCTACTGACGAGAATCCCGGCTCCGGCCGATGGCTGGCTCCGGGACTCCCGGCTGTCGTCAGGGGTGCGTACGACAGCGCGGTCAACAAATCGATTTTCAGACCGGCAATCCAGAAGTGGACCGCAAATTGGCAAATGCGAACTTAACTTCCACAAGTGACTGCCCCATTTCGAGGCACCGCCCTCGCAGGTCCGAAATCAATCTCCGCCATGATTGAATTCGTCCTCCGCAATTATTGTCCATATTGCTGGTGGCACAGGCGATGCTACCAACACAACTTCAACGCTGCGTGCAATTTCCTGAATTGCTCCTCGCTGCCTGCACGTTTTCTGCAAAGACGCGCGCCACCATGGCGGCATGAACAAAGCGCCCGAAGAAATCTCCACCCTGCCCGTCCGCCTGCCTACCAGTCTTCTCCGGGAAGGCTGGTGGCTGGTAGACGATCACACCCTTCAAACTGAGCTACCCGCTCGGGAAGCTCAAATCATCCCCTTTGTCGCCGCCGAAAGAACAACACGGAGCCGATGCTGATGCGCCTCTCGGATGCGCCCACTTTTTCGACGAAACCCGCAAGCAACTCCAATCGCAAACCTCTCTTACTGATCCTTCTCATCATACTGGCCGATATCCTGCTTTTCGATCGGGACCCGGGCCTCAACCTCTTCCTTTTCACCAATCTCGTCACCGTCGGTCTTCTGATATGCTCTCGCAGGCGATTGTCCATTCCAAGAATTTTGGCGTTTGTCTCGTTCAGCCTCATCTTGTCGGTGCCGCTTGTCGAAACCGCATCCTGGATGGGTATTGCTGTCAGCCTGCTCGGCCTTTCCTGCGTGTCGCTCGGTACCGCCGGGCTTATTCCTAGACAGTGGAGTCATCTACCGCTCGGCCTGCTCCGCCTCTTTCTGGAGGCATCGATGCGACCCTTTCGGCATTCGAGCTATCGTTGGTTGCAAAGATCGCAGAAGCCGTCGTCGCAAACTGTCTGGCATCATCTGCGCGGCTGGATCGTGCCGCTGGGTTTTGCCGCCGGTTTCCTCGCTCTCTTTGCCATGGCCAATCCTCTGATCGACAAGACGCTGCGCAGCATCGACCTCACTTTCCTATCGCAGTTGTTCAGTGTCTGGCGCGTCGGCTTCTGGCTCCTCGTCGCTGCATTTCTATCCCTTTTGCTTCGCCCGCGCCTGAAGCGGCTTCCTACCCGCCGCAACAAGATTGCGGCCAATTTCCCCGCACTCGAGGAGGGAGTTTTTGGTCGTGCGGCACTGCTACGCTCGCTCGTCGTCTTCAACGCATTGTTTGCCGTAGAGACACTGCTCGATCTTGCCTATCTTTGGGGAGGGGCAAACCTGCCTGATGGCATAAGCCACGCCGAATATACCCATCGCGGCGCCTATCCGCTGATGATAACCGCGCTTCTCGCAGCAGCCTTCGTGCTCGTGGCGATGCGCCGGAACGGACCGGGCGACAAGAGCGCGCTCCTGCGCGGCCTCGTACATCTGTGGATCGCACAAAACATAATGCTGTGCCTCTCCTCCATTCTGCGACTCGATCTTTATGTCGAAGTCTATTCGCTGACAGAGCTGCGCGTTGCCGCCGGCATTTGGATGGGGCTTGTAGCAGTCGGCCTCTTCCTTATCCTCCTGCGTATTCTGCTGCGTCGCTCCAATGAATGGCTGATCGCGTTCACTTCAGCGGCGCTGGTGATCACGCTCTATGCCGCCGCACTGATCGATCTCCCTGCGTTCATCGCCCGCTTCAATGTCGCCCACAGCCGCGAGATATCGGGTTCAGGCATCCCTCTCGACGCCAACTATCTCGCGGCGCTCGGCCCGGCGAGCATACCTGCCCTCGATACCTACCTGGTATCGCTGCCTGCTGACACAACCGTCCGTAGGATACGCGAAGAGCTTGTCTGGCGCCATTTCGAACACTCACATGACTGGCGAAGCTGGACATATCGGGTCGAGCGCCTCGATGCCTACCTCAATAAGATGCAACTCTTGCAAGATGAAGCCGAAACGAAGAAAACGGACGGGTAAACTAGGACCTCTATCGCATGGCCCAGCGCATCCTCGTCGTCGACGACGAACCC
Source organism: Martinezella lusitana (assembly GCF_014207095.1). Lineage (GTDB taxonomy): Bacteria > Pseudomonadota > Alphaproteobacteria > Rhizobiales > Rhizobiaceae > Rhizobium > Rhizobium lusitanum_B. The sequence continues at coordinate 35,277 of NZ_JACHBG010000003.1, forward strand.
AATATTCGTGACGTGATCTGCTTCGCGCTCGATCGCGCCGGCATGGCAACGACGACGGCCCGCAACGGCACGGAGGCCATGATGGCCTTTCATCGCGGAGGCCTCGATCTGATCGTGCTCGATATCGGCATGCCTGACATGGATGGGCTAGAGGTCTGCCGACGCATTCGCAAGACATCCGATCTTCCAATCCTGTTCCTGTCGGCGCGCGACGAGGAAATCGATCGGATCCTGGGTCTCGAAATCGGCGGCGACGACTACGTCACCAAGCCATTCAGCCCGCGCGAACTGGTCGCGCGGGTCAAGACCATCCTGAAACGCAGCGGCTACGGTTCGGAGCCTCATATAAGCACCGGTTCTGTCTCCGTGGGATCGCTGCGACTTCACCGAGGCAGCCGCACCGCAAGTTTCGCCGATATGCCGCTTACCTTGACCGCACTCGAATTTGCGATCCTCGACACGCTTCTGTCGCGCGCCGAGATCGTTTTCAGCCGCGATCAGTTGATGGAGGCGGCCTATGGTGCCGACATGCAGGTCGCGGACCGCACCATTGATAGCCATATCCGCAATATTCGCGCCAAGCTTTCGGCCGCCGGCGGCCAGGGCATCATCGCTACGGTGCATGGTATCGGCTTCAAGCTGACCTCAAATACGAAAGGAAGCGCGTGATGCGCCCGCCACGGGTGAAGACTAAGTGGCGGCCGCCGCTTTACCTTATCGTCTATGCGGTGCTTCTCACCGTGATGACACTGCCAGTCCTGACCGTCGTCTGGTTTCGTGCAGTGCGGGCCGCTTCCGGCGCGATGGCACCTGCTGAAATCGCCACACTTGCCGTCGTTCTGATTCTCACACTCGCAGTCGCCTACGTGCTGACGCGCACGCTGACGGTGCCGATCAATGCTCTGATCACCAGAACCGACGAAATCGCCCGAGGCGGCCGGGCGGCGATCCGGCCGCTCGACAATTACGGCACGCGGGAAGTCGCGACGCTGTCACAGAGTTTTCTCGACCTTGCCGGCAAGCTGGTCGATCATTCCGATCATGTCCGCACCTTCGCGGCACATGTCTCGCATGAACTGAAATCCCCCCTCACCTCAATCAAAGGCGCAGCGGAGTTGCTGCGCGACGATGATGAGGACAACCCAATGAGCCAGGAGCAGCGCAATCGCTTTCTTGCCAATATCATCGCCGATGCAGAGCGGCTGGATACGCTGCTGTCGCGTCTCCGGGACCTGGCGAAAGCCGAACTGCCTTCCGAACAGGGGTCCAGCAGCGTCAATGACATCGTCGTCCAACTCAAAATGCAATTTCGCCAGCTGGCCATCAGCGATGACGAATGCGGCGAAGAGAGGCTGGCGCTCCCCGGCGAGGCGGCAGGAATTATTTTCGCCAATCTGGCGGAGAATGCCTTTCAAAACGGCGCCGACAGTTTTGTGATAGACGCGAGCGGTGATGGACGCAGAATGACGGTTCGAATTCGCGACAATGGTCGCGGCATTGCCGATGGCAATCGCGAACGCATCTTCGAACCCTTTTTCTCGACTCGGCGCGAGGATGGCGGCACCGGCATGGGCCTTGGCATCGTCCGGGCCATGCTCGCTTCGCATGGCGGCAGCATTGAGCTGCTGGACAGCAGCCAGGACGGCACGATTTTTCAGATTACCCTGCCGCTGGCCTCCTAACTTGGGGTCAAGCCTTAACGGCAAGGGCCGGTCGGTGGCTTGAACTACCGACCGGCCCCTTCTGCTAGGTCATGAGGCTTACGCCGCCTGTGACTGCGCTTGTGCCTCCAGAGCCATGGCGCGGGCCGTCGCGAAATCGACCTTGCCCGAGCCTAGGACCGGCACCTTGCCGATCGTCACTTCGGCCGGGACCATCATTTCCGTGGCCCCCTTCGACTTGGCGAAGGCGAGAAAATCGCTTCGCGTCGCATTCGGCGCATCGGTCAGGAGGATGAGGCGTTCCCCCTTCTTGGCGTCGGGCACCGAGGAGACGACGCTGAGCGCACCCGGCCATAGCTGCGCGGCCAGCGTTTCCACCGCTGCAAGCGACACCATTTCGCCGCCGATCTTGGCAAACCGTTTGGCACGGCCACGGATCTTGACGAAGCCATCCTCATCGATGGCAACGATGTCGCCGGTATCGTGCCAGCCTTCCGGCAGCGGTTCGAGGACGCCGGGATTGTCGGCACGCAGGTAGCCGGCCATGACGTTGGCGCCGCGGATGAAAAGACGGCCGCCTTCGTCGATACCCGGAACCGGCTCGAGCTTCCACTCCATGCCCGGCATGATCTTCCCGACCGTTCCGGAGCGATTGTACATCGGCGTGTTCAGCGAGATCACCGGAGCCGCTTCGGTCACGCCGTAGCCTTCGAGGATACGCAGGCCGAACTTCTCCATATAGACCTCACGGGTCGATGCCTTTACCGGCTCGGCGCCCGAGAAGATGTAGCGGATCGATCTCAGATCGTAGGGATGGGCGCTGCGCGCATAGCCGTTCAGGAACGTATCCGTGCCGAAAACGATGGTGGCGTTCGAGACGTAGATCAGCTCCGGCACGATGCGATAATGCAGCGGCGACGGATAGAAGAAGATCGGGACACCCGAAACCAGCGGCAGGATCGTACCCGCCGTCAGGCCGAAGGAGTGGAACATCGGCAGGATGTTGAACACCTTGTCGCCGGGGTGGAAGTCAATGCGCGAAGCGGCCTGGGCCGCATTCGACAGGATATTGCGGTGGCTCAGCACCACGCCTTTCGGCGCCCCCTCCGAACCGGAGGTGAAGAGGATGACGGCCGGGTCATCGGCATTGCGCTTGACCAGCGGCCGATACTTGCGCAGGAGACCGATGATCTTGTCGAGGAAGGTGACTTGCGTGCGCAGCTCATCCAGCCAGACGAACGTCACCTGCTTTTCGAGTTCTTCGACCACCGGGCCAAGCTTTGCCTGCGTTATGAAGGCGCGCGAAGACAGGACGTGCTTTACCTCCGCCGTCCGGCAGGCAGACAGGATATTGGCAGCACCGGCCGTGACGTTCAGCATGGCCGGAACCTTGCCCGCCGACATGACACCGAGGACGGTTGCGGCTGTGCCGTTGGCGTTCGGCAGCATGACGCCGAGCGCCTTTTCCTTCAGGAACATTTTCCGGAACTTCGCACCGAGCACCGCAGCGCCGGTCAGAAGCTTGGCGTAGGACAGCTTGCCGGCAATCGGATCCTCGACGGCAAGCTTCTTGCCGCCATATTCGTGGGCGCTTTCGATAACGCGGCCGAGGACCGTGTTGTCGGTGTCGGCAGTGCGGAACATCAGCGCCGACATGATCTGATAGAGCGCGGCACCGGCGGCGATGCGCCGCTTGCGACCCTTGAGCTCGGCCGGAACCTCGAGCTTGACGGGCTCGAGAATCGTCACCTTAACCTTGGGAAAGAGGCGGCGGCGGACATGGCTCGATGTCAGATAGGAGGCGTAGCTCTTTTCCAAGCCGTCGATACGCACCGGTACGATCATCGTTCCCGTCTTATCGGCCACCATCGCGGCACCGTCATAGACCTTCATCAGCGTGCCCGTCACCGTCAATCGACCCTCTGGGAAGATACCGACCGGGCTGCCGTCCTGGATGACCTTGATCAGCGAGCGCGTCGCCATCGGCTTCGTCGGGTCGAGTGGCAGGAACTTGCACTTCTTCAGCAGCGGCCGCACCCACCATTTCTTGGCGAAGGAATAGTCGATCGCAAAGACGGGTTCCTCCTCGGTGATGGCGAGTGCCAGGGCGCCGTCGAGTAGGCTCACATGGTTGAGCGCGATGATCGGCGCGGGACCTGCCTTGCGGATGTTTTCCAGGCCTTCCACTTCCAATCGCATGAAGGCGCGGAAGATGATGGAGATGAGATCGCGGAAGGCATTGGTCGGCAGCATCTCCAGCATGAGCCAGGCAATCGCAACATTGAACGCGGAGATACTGAGAATGATGACCGGGATCGATAGACCGACGGCCTGCAGGACGGCCACAAGTGCCAGACCCACCGCGATGAAGAAAGCCGACAGGACATTCGATGCTCCGATGACGCGGGCGCGGCGATCCTCATTCGCCCAGCTCTGCATGGCCGAGAAGGTCGGGACGGCGAGGAAAGCACCGCCGATCGCCATGCCGGCGAGATCAATGGCGACGCGGACGGTCTTCGGCCCAGCGAAGAAGCCGAGAATAGTCTCGGCATGGCTCGTCGACTGCAACCCCCACAGGTTCCAGGCGAGATCGACGCCGAAGAGCGCGACGATCAGCATTCCTACAGGAGCTGGCAAGAGCACAATGCGGCCGGCCGCCATCCATCCGGCGATGGCCGAGCCGATGGCGACTGAAATGGCGAAGATCGCCAGATAGGCGGGAACGACGATTTCCGAGCCGCCGAGAATATCGGTGACCATGACCGGCAGCATCGACATGATGAAGGCGCCGACGAACCAGAACCAGCAGTTCATCAGCGAGGCACGCCAGATGCGGCTGTCGGCACGCAGCTCGTTGACCAGCCTGTAGCTGGAACGCACGACATTGGTGTCGATGGCGAGATCGGGCGCCTTGGAGCCGGTCGAAGGGATCATGCGGGCTGCAAACCAGCAGAGGACGGAAAGCCCCATCATCATCGGTCCGAAGATCCAGACATTCTCGCCCTCACGGAAGGCGACTGCGGCGACCATGGTACCGGTCAAGATGGCGATGAAGGTGCCGCCCTCGATCCAGGCATTGGCCTTGGGGAGATCACGGTTCGCCAGATGATCCGGCAGGATACCGTATTTGATCGGTCCGAAGAGCGAGGAAATGACGCCGAAGCCGAAGAGCGCCAGCATCAGGATCCAGATGGAAGAGAAGGCGATGCCGACGACGGAAATCGCGGCTACTCCAAGTTCGCAGCGCTTCAAGAGTTCCGCCAGCTTGGCCTTGTCGTATTTGTCGGCAAGCTCGCCGGCGATCGCCGAGAGCAGCAGGAACGGCACGATGAAGATACCGCCGGCAAGCGTTACCAGTGCCGCGCCTTCGGTCGCCATCTGCGCGAGAATGACGAAAACCAATGTCTGCTTGAGGAAATTATCGTTGAAGGCGGTAAGGAACTGCGTCCAGAACAGCGGCGCGAACTTCCTCGATCTCATCAGGTGCTTTTGCATGGCGTACCCCTCGTTTGCCAACAAGACGCCACAGAGTTGTTACGCAAAGGTTGAGCGCAGATACAACCCTGTGGCGCAGTTAATAAAGTTTAGTCCTGACCGTCACGATTGAATTTAACCAGGAGCTTCTCCGTGCGGGCATCCTCCACCTTGCGGATCAGCTTGTCGGCCTCGGAATTGTCTCGAACCGTCTTGGTAACATTGACGGTCGTCTGCACCAGCATCAGGATACCCATGGCGAGATAGCCTTTGCCCCAAAGGTCGATCGGCATCATATAGAGACCGACAAACAGCATGAATGCGGCGGCGGCGAAGGAAATATAGGAAAAGCTGACCCAAGCCTGGGAATGTTTCTGGAAGCTGTCGTTCATGATCTTACCCTCTCAATGATCTGATATGTTCGATGTGTTCGGTTTCAGGCTACGGAATTCATGCGCTGGCGAAGGCGGGTCAGTACGTCGTCAGCTGACGGACCGAGCGGTGCGCCAAAGCCTGCATTGGCAAGCTTTTCGATAATGCTTGCCTGCCGGCTTGCGGCGTCCATTTCCTTCATGACGGAGGCGGCGACTTCGCAACGGTTCTGGTAGGCTTGAAGGCGAGCAAGCGTCTCCTCGGCTTCGTCCAGGCTCGCAAGGCCCGAATTGTCGTCGCAGGCAACGCTCAACTTCTGTGTTTGCTGGGTTGCCCGCGCCAAACGTTCGCCGCGCTGCAATTCTTGCAGTCGCGTTTCCGATGCGCGAACCGTTGCCTTCAACCTGCCGATCGTCTGGGTGAATTGCGTCTGCGCTTTTTCGGAAGCATCACGCTCGGCTTCGAGCTGTGCGATCGCCTCCGCCGCTTCACGGGCAAGCTCATCGCTTCCCTTCTGAAGCGCGGCAACTGCGCGCGTTTCAAGATCGGCAATGCGGCTGAGGATGGCTGAGTAATGGCTCTTTTCCTGCTCATTCTGAGCAACGGCGATTGCCACTGCACGCCCTGCCGACTGAATGCCGAGGGCTGCGTCGCGGATCTGCTGCGCAAGCAGAGGCACGGCATTGCGATCGATGAACGCCTGCTCCGCCTCATGGGCTCTACCGCGGATCAGCGTCAGAATTGAATTGAACATTTGTCGTCTCCCGTTTATGAACGATGTTCACGAAACGATGTATGGCAGAACCGTGAACGTTGTTCAAGAATTATTTTGAACAACGTTCAAAAAAAGTAGATTGGAATGCGCGATGGCTAGAAAAACACAGGAAAAACGTGAGGACCTGAAGCTCCGGCTGATCGAGGCGGCACGCAATCGCATCATATCCGATGGCCTCGCCAATCTGCGGGCACGCGATGTCACCCAGGATGTGGGCTGCTCGCTTGGGGGTCTCTATACAGTCTTTACGGATCTCGACGACCTTGTCATTCACGTCAACTCAGCAACCCTGAAGGTTCTCGAGGCGTCTCTTGCCCTGGCGGAGGCCAAGGATCGCACGCCGACGGACAGGCTGCGCAATCTCGCGCGCGGCTACCTGCATTTCGCGGTCAGTCATCGCAATCTATGGAAATCGCTCTTCGACCATCAGCCGCCGGCCGGTCGCCCGAGCCCGGAATGGCATCTCGAAGAACACATGTTCCTCATGGGCGTGATCGCCGAACCGCTGGCCGAGCTGCAGCCCGATATGTCCGAGACGGCGCGCGCCATTCGCGCAAGAACCCTGTTCGGAGCGGTGCACGGGATCGTCAGCATCAGCCTCGAAGGGCGCTTCGTCGGCCTCCCGATTGAAAGCCTGGAACAGGAACTCGACGATTTCATCGTCACCGTCGCGGCAGGTGCTGCCGCGCGCTAGAGCAATTCCGGGAAAGGTGCGGAGTGACTTTCTTCCGTAATGCGTGAGGAAACAGCAGGTTGGAATAGTCAGGGATTTGACGGCGCATAGCTTCGGATATCGCCGAACGCATAACCGCGCTGCTTCAGTTTCTGGATGAGAGATTGCAGCTTCCCCTGCCCATCGAACTGATCCTGAAACATCTCGTCATGCATGAGCAGGATCATCTTGCCGGGTTGGGCAAAGCGACCATACTGAAACAAATGATCGATCTCGCTCACCAGACGGTCCACCGATTGCACCGGCTTGCCGTCGTCGCTATGCACCCATTCGAAATCCCAGCCATAGAGATAGAAGCCGGCCTCGGCGACGAGTTCGTAGTCCAGCCACTCGCGCTCCCACTGCGCGACATTGATGGAGAGGTCTTCTCTCGACACTGTCGGAAGCCGAAAGACATCCCTGCCAGGCAACCGCGCATGCACGATCGGCGTCAGGCCGAGAACCTGATTAGCATGCAGCATATCGGCGACGACAGCTTTGGTGTTGGCATAGAATCGCCTGTAGCGATTGTTGGCGTGATTGTAACTATGGTTCCCGACCGTCACCAGCGACATCGACTTGGCTTCGGCCAGCAAGTCCTGACCATTGGGGATGGTCTCGACATGCAAGCCGACCATGAACATAGCGGCGGGAACATTCTCCTGGCTCAACACGGAAAGGACGTTTTTCGTGCCCGGCAAGGGGCCGTCATCAAACGTCAGAAAGATCGTCCTATCTGCCGCCGAAGCGCCGACAGCGCATGCAGCAAGCATCGCGCCCGCAAGCGCCGATCCGAACAGCGCATTCCATAGACGATTCATCTGTATAAGCCCGGTGTTCCTCAAATGATTCCCGCAAACTGGCACATCGCCCCGGACAAGAAAAGCGCTTGAAAAAGCAAAGGGCGCTCGACCCATTTCTGGGGAGCGCCCTTGCTTCTTTACCCGGACAGCGAACACCGGCTCGACACAGAAATGTCAGCGCGGCAGGCCATCGATACAGGTGATGTCGGTGAGATAAGCGTGAATCGCCTATTTTGCAAGGGCGATTCACAAAATTTTTGAATGTCTGCACATGAAAAGACCATGTGGCATCCGGCACGCTGCCGGATGATGCCGTGATCCCGTCAGGCGGCCTTCAAAGCCGCATCGCGCGGGATTTCAACATCGATCTCCAGCATCGAGACGTCCTTGTCGCGATCCATCTTCACCTGCACCTTGTCGCGGTCGACCTGCACATGCTTGGCGATGACGGCGAGGATTTCCTCTCTCAGCACGGATACGAGATCCGAACCCACGGAGGCTCGTTCGTGGGCAAGAAGGATCTGCAGACGCTCGCGCGCCATCGGTGCAGATCTATGCTTGCGAAACAGTCCGAAAATGCTCATGCGGCCCTCCTTGCGAAGATCTTGCCGAAGATGCCCCGCTTCTCGCCGGGGATAGTAACCGGCAGTTGCTCGCCGGCGAGACGGCGTGCGGCTTCGAAATAGGCAACCGACGGCGCGCAGCGTGCGTCGGCAAGCGTGACCGGCGAGCCGAGGTTGGAGGCGCGCAGGACGTCCGTGCTTTCCGGAATGATACCGAGCAGCGGAATGGAGAGGATCTCTAGTACGTCATCGACCTTCAGCATGTCGCCACGCTCGGCGCGGCCGGCATCGAAGCGGGTCAGCAGAAGATGCTTTTCCATGCGCTCGCCGCGCTCAGCCTTCAACGTCTTCGAATCGAGCAGGCCGATGATGCGATCGGAATCGCGCACCGAGGAGACTTCCGGATTGGTAACGACGACGGCAACGTCGGCGTGGCGCATCGCAAGCGTTGCGCCGCGCTCGATACCGGCGGGGCTGTCGCAGATGACCCAGTCGAAATAGTTCTTGAGCTCGTTGATGACGCGCTCGACACCCTCGGGGGTGAGATTGTCCTTGTCGCGCGTCTGCGAGGCTGGCAGGAGGAAGAGCGTCTCCAGCCGCTTGTCGCGGATCAGCGCCTGCGGCAGCTTCGCATCGCCGTGAATGACGTTGACGAGGTCGTAAACGACGCGGCGTTCCGCACCCATGACCAGATCGAGATTACGCAGACCGACGTCGAAATCGACAACGACGACTTTCTCATTTCTCTGTGCCAGAGCCGCCCCCAATGCGGCTGTCGAAGTTGTCTTTCCAACTCCGCCCTTGCCCGATGTGACGACGATTACCTTGCCCATCTCGCTCTCCTGTTTTGGCCGGCTTCGGCTCAGATTAGTTTTTCAGCCATGATCGTTTCACCATCCAGCCAGAGCTGGACAGGCTGCCCCCTGAGGCTGGGTGATACGTCTTCTGCCATTTTATAAATTCCGTCGATCGCCAGCAGCTCGGCCTCGAGCTTACGGCAAAAGATTCGCGCCGAGGCATTGCCGATCGAGCCGGCCATGGCGCGGCCGCGCAGGGCGCCATAGATGTGGACCGAGCCGCCGGCGATGACCTCCGCACCGGATGCCACCGAACCGATGACGGTAACATCCCCCTCGGGAAAGATCACCGACTGGCCCGAACGCACAGGCTCACGGATGATCAGTGACTGTGTAACCGGCCGGACTTCCGGAGGCGGCGCCTTCGGCTCGCTGTTACGACGCTCCACCACAGGCTCCGCCTCGGTGACCTCGAAATCGGCTGCCGGACGCCCACCCTTCAACATCGGCGGCATGCCTGGCCCGGCGATCGACGGACGACCGCCCTCGATGCCCATGATGCTGACATTGCGGGCCGAAAGCTCTGCAATCAGCTCCTTGAGCTGCGCCTTGTCGATCGGCAGATCGGTGATGTCGAGCACGACCGGTCGTCCCAGAAAGAAGCCGGCCGAGCGGGCTGCGAGATCATCAAGCCTGACCAGCCACTGATCCAGCGGCAGATCTGGCGAAAGCATGACCGCAAGAAAGGAGCGGCCCTTGATACGGATCGAGCGAGCGTCTGTTAGCACTTTGGTCATCTATGTAAATAAATCGTTGACCTCATGTACCGCCAATATGGTTAACAACTCGTTAACGCGCCTGCGCCAAATCTTAATGGGAAAACGGCAACTTGGCTAAAATGCGTTACCGCTAGTTGCCGAGAGTGTTCCGCAACGTTCTAAAAGGCCCCAACGCAGATGATTGAGATGGCGACGGGGACCTTTGTGTCGTAGACCATTAGCCATGCGCGATATAAAGCCGCCGCCCGTTTCAGATGGTCATCCCGACCGAAACCTCGAATGCCAAGTCGCATTGAGCGATGCCTTTGCCGAGCTGGCCGACAAGGCCATTGCGGTTGGATGGCCTGAGGAAGAAGTGGCAGCCGCCCTTCCTGCTCTTGCGGACAATCGGATGCTGGGTGCGGCACAGATTGCCAAGATCAACGATTTGCTTTCCAGCCTGAAGCGACGCTAGGCGTTTGTTGGGTGCTACTCCAAATCGTTCAGGGTTTCGTCAGCCGTCTATTGTATGGCGCCTACGTGCGAAAGACGCCCCCAATCGAATTTTCGCATGAAGTGCCATGATGGCATTTGAGCTCTGCCTCTTACTCGGGGCAGGGCTTCTTTGTCTCCGCCAGCTCGATCAGTGATTTTCCACGGATGCTTCGAAGGCGTGAGGCCTTCAAGCGTCTACTTTCGCCAGCGCTGGCGGAAACAGGTCTGGCATTTATAGACTCCAATGAAAAAGGCGCCCCTCAAGGAGCGCCTTGTAATTGATCAAAATGCCAAACGATCGCCCCAAGTTAGAGACGAATTTCAGCATCATTCGATGTCGTGTGTAAACCAAAGGGACGCCGACGCGGCCTTTGCTCAAGCTTTGCCAAAATTAGTCAATCCAGACGGTCAATGCCAATACAAAAAAGCTAACAATCGCCATTGCAACAATTAATGGTAGCAAAATCAGTATAAAAATACGCGCAACTTTCGCTACTCTCCTACGCTTTACTAGTTTCGCGTGCACGTCATCGAATATCATTAAATATTTCCCCTCCCAAGGAAACACGGTATTCGCATTTCAAGCTGACGCGGCGCTTAATGAATATCAGTTATACTTCCATTTTTCCCAACTGAATTCTCGTCGCTCACGACGCTTGGCCGGCGCCGGCTTGCGGGAAGATGCTGTTCAACAAATGGGCGAGAATAGAAAAGGCACCCCAAAGGGCGCCAGTGGGTAAGAAAGTTAGGTATCTTGAAGATGCAGACGCTTTCAGCTTTAACGTGATCTGGTCGCCTCAAAGACACCCAAGACCCCTCTTGCATGGCTGCACAGCTTCCTTGATCAAGGTATCCTTCCGAGAGGTTCCATCGCCCCGACATCGACGGGCTTCGTGCCGTCGCAGTTTGCCTCGTACTCTTTTTTTCGCGCGTTCGGTAGACGACGTGCGAAAGCAGCCGGCGACAGCAAACGCATAACGGAGGGCGTGTACGACCGAGCTGCCATAGAGGCCGCGAACCGATTTTCTGAAAAGCGAACGGCCAAGTGTTCTGGTAACGAAACGTAGCAAAATCAATGTTTGGCGAGTAGAAACTCGTCAACGCGAGGCTCCATTCGGGCTTGAATCGCCCCACAAAACGGCGAGGCCCGCAAGCGCCGAAGGCTCGTTGGAACTGGCGTCGTAGACGCATGGAGCGGCAAAAAGCGCAGCCCCTACAAAGAGAAGAATGATCGGTCTCATGGGATCCTCCAACGGCAAGACGCGGCACAGGCTATTCGATGCAGAAAAATTAACGATTCTGCGCGCCGCGCCTTCGGCAAACGGCGCGCACCATCATTTTGGAGATGATTCTCAGGCGAGCTTCAGTTCGACATTGATGTTGCCGCGAGTCGCCTTCGAATAAGGGCAAGTCTGGTGAGCTTCTTCGACCAGCGTGCGTGCGAGTTCAGGCTCGATGCCGGGCATGCTGATGGTGAGGCGTGCCTGAAGGAAATAGGCGCCTTCCGTGGTGCCTAGATCGACTTCGGCGTCGACGGCAAGGTCAGCCGGAAGCTTGATCTTTCGCTTACCGGCGGCAAGGCCCATGGCACCGATGAAGCATGCCGACCAGCCGGCAGCGAAGAGCTGTTCGGGATTGGTGCCGGCATGTGCACTGCCCGGAGGCGAAAGCTTGACTTCGAGCTGGCCGTCATCGCTGCGGGCCGAACCGTCGCGGCCGCCGATGGTGTGGGTTCTGCCGGTATAAAGAACCTTGTCGATCTTAGTCATGGAACACTCCTTTGTTGCGTCGCCCGGCTTATGTTGTCGAGAGGGGCAACGTCCGTTGACGGAGTTGTTTTTGATGGATCGACGTATCCGACATGTTTCCGGAATCCCCGGAAGTGTTACAAAACGTAGGCTCCAACAAGCCGGATACAAATGCTTACAAATCGCCCGAAAATCTTTTGAAGAGGCCGATCAGGAAATCACGATTTCGGCGGCAAGGCCGCCGCCGTCGCGATTATAAAGCCTGACGGAGCCGCCGAGCGTCAGCGCCAGCTGCTGGGCAATCGCCAGCCCGAGCCCTGTGCCGCCCGTATTGCGGTTACGCGACTGTTCGAGCCGGAAGAAAGGTTGCATGGCCGCCTCTATTTGATCTTGCGGAATACCCGGCCCGCGATCCAGCACAGTTACGGCAACCTGGCCTGCCTCTCGGCGCTCCACGGCGATTTCGGCTGTGCCTGCAAACTTGATGGCATTGTCGATGAAGTTGGTGAGGATACGGCGAAGCGCATGCGGCTTCGTCGCAACCGTTCCCTGAATCAAGCCCAGAATCTCGACGGATTTCCCCGTGTCCTGATAGTCGTAGCAGATGCTCTCGATGAAGGAGGCAAGATCGATGCGCGAGCTCTTCTCGCCGTTGCTGTGCGCGCTGCGCGCATAGGCGATCCCATCCTGCACCAGACGCTCGATCTCACCCAAGTCCTGAAGCAGCTTGGTCTTTTCAGGAGAATCGTCGGCAATGTCGGCGCGCAAGCGCATGCGGGTGATCGGCGTTTGCAGATCATGGGAAATGGCGGCGAGAATCTGCACGCGCTCTTCGAGATAATGGGCGATCCGGTCACGCATGGCGTTGAAGGCCTTGGCGGCATGCGCCACCTCGCTCGGCCCGCCATCACCAAGCGGTGGCCCCTTCTTGTTGGGATCGAGCGCGTCGGCCGCGGCGGCAAAATCGGCAAGCGGGCGGATCACCAGCCGGACCGCAAACCAGGTGCACAGGACGATCACCAGCATCTGCACGACGAAGACATAAGGCAACCAGTCGGCAATGGGCATGATGCCCTTCGGCATGATGTCGATCGTCAACGGGCTGCCATCGCTCAAATTCAGATGCGCCTGCAGGTGTGGGACCGGGCCGGGTATCGCTTCCACATGGATGGGGAAACGATGGCCGACTGCATCCTCGATCTTGGCGGCGATCTCGGCACTGCGGGCAGACGTGTCAGGCACGCCTGGCAGACCCGTTCCCAATTCGAAGTTGTAGTTGCCGCGACTGAGCCATTCGATGAAGTTTGTCCTGTCGCCGGCTGGCAGGCGGTCGAGGACGGCGATCGAGGTCGCAACGTCGCTCTCCAGCGTGCCGAGCATGACCGCCTTTGCTGACATATAGCGCTCCAGATACAGGACGCTGAAGGAAAGCCCGTAAGCTATGGCAAGTCCGAGCAAAAGGACGAAAAAGATGCGCGAACGCAAGGTGCGGGGCCACAACAGGCTCCGATGCAATAGGGTCGTTGCGCTCATGGGCGCAGCTCTGCAATTTCGACCGGGACGGAGAATACATATCCCTCGCTGCGAACCGTCTTGATATAGGTCGGCTCGCGCGCATCGTCGCCCAAGCGCTGGCGAACGCGGCTGACAAGCAGGTCGATCGAGCGATCGAAGAGATCCGCGTCACGGCCCTGGGTGAGGTTCAGCAATTGATCGCGATTGAGCACCCGCTGCGGGTGGTCGATGAAGACACGGAGCAGGCGGTATTCGGCTCCACTCAGCGCAATTTCCGTTCCATCCTTGTCGAGCAGGTGACGGCCGACCGTGTCGAGCCGCCAATCGCCGAAGACCAGCAACTGGCCTGCTTCGCTGATCTGCAGGTTGGGTGGTAGCATGCGGGTTCGCCGGAGCACCGCCTTGATGCGGGCAAGCAACTCGCGAGCGGCAAAAGGTTTGGCCAGATAATCATCCGCGCCCATTTCCAGGCCGAGAATGCGGTCCATTTCATCGTCGCGCGCCGTCAGCATCAAGACCGGTGTCGCCTTGTGCTTTCCGGCACGAAGCTCGCGACACAGCACGAGGCCGTCGTCACCGGGCATCATAACGTCCAGTACGATCAGATCGACCGAATTGGCCTCGAGAAAACTGCGCATCTGTCGGCCATCGGCAGCCGTCGTCGTCCTCAAACCGTTCTTTTTGAGATAGCTCGACACCAGCTCGCGGATTTCCCGATCATCATCCACGATCAGGATATGGTCGACATGCTCCATCTTGATTTCCCATTCAGCATCGTAAGCAAGAGCCTACGAATATTCATTCACATATCGCGACAACGGCCTAAGGGCGCCAGCTCGTGCCGGCGCCTTCTCGCACACTACCGCCGAACTAGAAACGATCAACATCTATCACAGCCTGTGCAAAGGCTTGCGGCGCTTCCTGGGGAAGATTGTGCCCGATGCCGCCGGTGACGGTACGATGCTCGTACTTGCCCGAGAACTTGCCACGATAGGCCGAGGGCTCGGGGTGAGGCGCGCCGTTGGCATCGCCTTCCATGGTGATCGTCGGGATCGAAATCACCGGTCCCATAGCGAGTCTCTTCTCTAGCGTATCGAACTTCGTCTCACCTTCGACGAGGCCCAGGCGCCAGCGGTAGTTGTGAATGACGATATCGACATGATCGGGATTGTCGAAGGCCGCAGCCGAACGATCGAAGGTAGCGTCGTCGAAAGCCCATTGCGGCGAGGCGGTGTGCCAGATCAGCTTTGCGAAATCGTGCCGATTTTCCTGGTAGCCGAGGCGACCACGCTCGGTGGCAAAGTAGAACTGGTACCACCAGGCAAGCTCGGCCTTCGGCGGCAGCGGCTTGCGATTGATCTCCTGGCTGCCGATGAGATAGCCGCTGACCGAGACCAGTGCCTTGCAACGCTCCGGCCAAAGGGCTGCCATGATGTCGGCCGTGCGGCCGCCCCAGTCGTAGCCTGCAATGACGGCCTTTTCGATCTTCAGCGCATCGAGAAGCGCGATCATGTCGGCAGCAAGCGCTGCCTGCTGACCGTTGCGCGGTGTATCCTTCGAAAGGAAACGGGTGGTCCCGTAGCCGCGAAGATAGGGGATGATGACGCGGTAGCCGGCACCAGCCAAAAGCGGAGCGACATCGACGAAGCTGTAGATATCATAGGGCCAGCCGTGCAGCAGCAGCACGACCGGGCCATTGGCCGGACCGGCTTCAGCGTAACCGACATTGAGCACACCCGCATCGATCTGCTTCAGGGCGTCGAAGGACGTGTGGCTGACAGCCTTGACGGTGGGCAAGGCTGACGCGACGGGCTTTGCCTCTTCGGCGCCGGCAAGCGCTGGCAGACCGAATTCGGCGGCTGCGACGGCAACGGCGGCAATCCCGAAGAAGCGGCGGCGGGTATGGTTGATTTCCTCAGACATCTGTCTCTCCTGTCAATTGGATCGTGAGCTTAAGAAAGCCGGTCGCATGTATCGCCGATGTGTCGCTGGCGATGGCCTTTTGAATGCCTTTGTAGCTTCGGGGCGCGCCGATACAGTCTGATACAATCCGCTCCACCTGACGGGACAGCGGCGCGAACGGCTGGTTTTGCCGCGAAATCGCGCTGGCATCGCTCACTTTGTATCCCATTGTATCGCGCCCCAAGACATCGACGTTTCGGTACATACTTCCCTCCCGCCAGACACATTCGAGATACGTCGCCGACGGCAGATAGCGTCACTGCTGTGCACGGCACATCGCCGTCGCCAGCCGGTCAATCGCTTCTAAAGGAACAAGACGATGACGCTTCTCATCATTGCCTATCTTGGCGGTGCGCTGACGATCCTCAGTCCGTGCATCCTGCCCATTCTCCCCTTCGTCTTTGCGCGCGCCGGACAGCCTTTCGTCCGGAGCACGCTGCCCATGCTTGCGGGCATGGCGCTTACCTTTGCTGTTGTCGCGACCCTTGCTGCAGTCGGCGGCGCCTGGGCGATCCGCGCCAATGAATATGGTCGCCTCGCGGCGATCGTCTTGCTCGGGCTCTTCGGCCTGAGCCTGATTTCGCCTCGCATAGCGACCGTACTTTCGCGGCCGGTTGTCGATCTCGGTAATAACCTCCTGAGCGCTGCCGGCGCTCAGCGCAACGCTGCAAGCGTCAGAAGCTCCTTCGTGCTCGGCATTGCGACCGGCCTGCTCTGGGCGCCCTGTGCCGGTCCGATCCTGGGTCTCGTGCTGACCGGTGCCGCCTTGAAGGGTGCCAATCTACAGACGACATTCCTGCTGCTCGCCTATGGCGCCGGTGCTGCAACCTCGCTTGCTGTCGCCTTGTTTGCCGGCGGCAAGATCTTTGCCCGCATGAAACAATCCCTCGGCGTCAGCGAACGCATCCGTCAGCTCGCTGGAGCGGCCGTCCTGGCAGGCGTTGCAGCTATCGCGCTTGGCCTCGACACCGGCCTGCTCGCCCGCCTCTCCTACGCAAGCACCGGCTCCTTCGAACAGGCCTTGCTGGAGAAACTGCACCGCAAGGCTTCAGGCACTGGAACCGAGGTTGCGAGCAACGGTGCTATAAAGATCGCCAGCGATGCGGCCCGCCCATTCCATAGCGATCTTCCGGTCGAAGGCCCCGCTCCGTCGCTCGACGGCGCCGTGACCTGGCTGAACTCTCCGCCGCTGACGTCAACAGAGCTTCGCGGCAAGGTCGTACTCGTCGACTTCTGGACTTATTCCTGCATCAACTGCATCCGCACCATCCCTTACGTTCGTGCCTGGGCGGAAAAATATAAGGATCAGGGCCTCGTCGTGATCGGCGTCCATGCTCCGGAATTCGCCTTCGAAAAGAATGTCGATAACGTCAAGAAGGCGATCGCCGATTTCCAAATCGGCTACCCGGTGGCGATCGACAACAACTATACGATCTGGCGCGCCTTCGAGAACAACTACTGGCCTGCCCACTACCTGATCGATGCCAAGGGCCAGGTCCGCTACCAGCACTTCGGCGAAGGCAATTATCGCCAGACCGAACAGGCAATCCAGGACCTCCTGCGTGAAGCAGGCAGCGATATGGCCCAAAGTGGGGCCGTCGTTCCGGATGCAAAGGGCGCGGAAGCAAGCCCCGACCTCGGTCATATCCGCTCCGGCGAGACCTATGTCGGCTACAGCCAAGCGACCGGCTTCGTCTCTCCGGAAAGAGTTAGGGCGGATGCCGCCGCCGACTATTCGGTCGCCAATCCCGGCCTCAACCAATGGGGTTTGGCGGGCAGCTGGACTGTCGGCGCGGAGCAGGCATCGCTTAACAAGGCAGGCGGCGGCATCAGCTATCGCTTCAGCGCCCGCGACCTGCATCTCGTCCTCGGCCCCTCGGCAGACGGAAAACCGATCCGCTTCCAGGTGACCGTAGATGGAAAAGCACCCGGTGCCGACCACGGCTCCGATATCGACGCCGCCGGAAATGGAACAGTGACTGCGACAAAGCTCTACCAGCTTGTCCGCCAGTCCGGCGATGTCACTGCCCGCAACTTCGAGATCCGCTTCCTCGACCCCGGGGTTCAGGCCTACGCCTTCACCTTCGGCTGAAATGTCCCCTTCACCTCAAACATGAACCTCTAAACACAGGAGTCCCATCATGAAGTCCCGTTTTCTTTCCATCGCAGCCCTCGGCCTTGTCGCAAGCACCATGGCATTTGCGGCGCAGGCAGCCGAGGTCAAGAATATCGTCATCGTCCACGGTGCTCTTGCCGATGGCTCCGGATGGCGCAAGACCGCCGATATCCTGGAGAAGGACGGCTTCAACGTCACGGTGGTACAGGAGCCGATCAGCTCGCTTGCCGACGATGTCGCTGCCACCAAACGCGTGCTTGATCTTCAGACGGGGCCGAGCCTGCTCGTCGGCCACAGCTATGGCGGCATGGTCATTACCGAAGCGGGCAGTCGCCCGGATGTCGCAGGCCTCGTTTATGTCGCGGCGTTCCAGCCGGACAGGGGGGAAAGCCTGATCAGTCTCGCAAGCTCGAAGCCGGCGGGCAGCATGAACATCCGCGAAACCAAGGATGGACAGTATCTCTACCTGGATCCCGCAACATTCGCCGCCGACTTTGCCGCTGACTTGCCGAAGGACGAAGCCGCTTTCCTGGCGAAATCGCAGGTCTTCGCATCGAAGGCCGCCTTCACCGCCAAGATCGAGAACCCTGCGTGGAAAACCAAGAAGAGCTGGGCCGTCGTTGCCAGTGACGATCGCTCCATCAATCCCGAACTCGAGCGTAGCATGGCAAAACGTGCCGGCAGCGATGTCACCGAAATCAAGGGAAGCCACGCCGTCTTTGCATCGCAGCCGGAAAAAGTCGCTGCCGTGATCGAGAAGGCGGCCAAGGACGCCGGCAGGTAGCAATAGGCCGGCGGCGGCCCCTTCCGGGGCCGTCGCTTGCTGCTTATGCGGGATCGTATCGGCTGACTTCGATGCCGGAGCCAACAGGCAGCAGAACGGATGTAATACCCGGCTTGGTACGAACGGCCTCGCCATAGCGTTTCACGTCTTCGTTTGCCGGCATGTACATGTTGTCGGCAACGATGATCGCGCCGGGATTGAGCTTTGGGTAGAAGGCCTCAAGGCAGGGGATGTAGAGATCCTTCCACAGGTCGAGGAGAACGAAGTCGACACCCGATGGCAGTGCCTTGATCATCTCGACGGCATCGCCGATCCTGAAATCGATATACTCCGTGAGCCCGGCCTTCCCAGCCATTTCCCTGGCGAACTCGGCCTTGTAAGCGTGCAGCTCCATAGAGAGGAGCCGTCCGCCGCTGGCACGCGCCGCCTCTGCGAGCCAGATGCCGGAATAGCCGAAGGACGTCCCGAGCTCGAGAATGGTTGGCGCTTTCAGGCTCTTCGCCAAGATATTGATGAATCGGCCGGTCTCGGGGCCAACAGCCCTTAACCGGCGATCCTGCCCACCATCGCGACCGCCGGGCGGCATTTCCCTCGACTTGCTCTGCTCTTCACGGATGAGCTGATGATAGGCCTCAAGAACGGCTTCGATCTCCTGATCCATAACAAACTCCTCATCGCATTATTCGCTCGCCTGCGCACGATTGACCAGGCCGCACTTTGATCGGTCATCTCGATATAGTCCGCAATATATAGCGTTGAGCCTGTCTGAAATTTAATCTCTCAATCGGGAGCTACGATGTGCTGCCTGTTCACGGATAAGTTCGATCAAGGCACGGAGCCTGGCGGGCATCTGACGCCGCTGCGCGAAGTAGAGGCTAAGCCCCGGATAGGGCGGGCTCCAATCCTCCAATACGGGAATCAAGCGGCCCGCTGCAATGTGATCAGCCATGGAGGGTTCGCCAATATAGGCAAGCCCAGCCCCTTCCAGAACGGCCGTCAGCATCAGGTCGGACGCGTCGAGCGTCAGGCTTCCCGGCGCATCGATCAGCATTGTCTGCGCATGCCGTTCGAACTCCCAGCGGTAGAGCTTGCCGCTTGCCATGCGAGCGCGAATGCAGCGGTGCTGCAAAAGGTCGCCGGGAGTAAGCGGCTTTGGCCGATTGCTGAAATAGCCGGGCGATCCGACAACGAGCGAGCGGACCGTCGGGACAATCGGTATCGCCACCATATCCGTCGGGACAGCTTCGGCGAGTCGCACACCCGCATCGAAGCCCTTGCCGATCACGTCGACCAGAGCGTTGTCGGTGACAATCTCGATCTCCACATTGGGAAAGCGCCGCCCGTATTCGAGGATAAGCGGCACCAAAAGCATACGCGCGGCGCCGGGTGCTATGTTCAGTCGCAGCGTGCCAGAAACCGAGCCGGACGACAGGCCGGCATTCTCGATGGCTCTGTCGATCGAGGCGAGCGCGGGGGCTATCTCCGCGACAAAACGCTCGCCGGCATCCGATAGCGTCACACTGCGCGTCGTTCTATTGAAAATCCTGACAGATAGACGCTCCTCCAGCGTCGCAACGGCATGGCTGAGCGCCGACGATGACACGCCGAGTTCACGAGCAGCGACCCGAAAGCCGCCATGGCGCGCGACAGCCGCAATTGCCTCAAGCTCGGCTAGGCTTGCCTTCATTGCGCTATTTTCCTTATCAACCTGTCCATCTTTGTCCTACTACAGCGATCAAATAGCGCAACTTATCTTTATCGGGAAGATGAAGGAGACGCGCATGCGTAAGATAGACACCATCTACATCAACGGTCGCTTCGTTCAGCCCCATGGCACGGAAGTCGCCCCCCTTTTCAACCCTACCACTGAAGAACAGATCGGCACGGTGCGCCTTGGAAACGAGCGGGACGTCGACGATGCCGTCAGCGCCGCCAAGGCTGCGTTCGCGGGCCTGGCGCAAAGCTCAAAGACGGATCGCGTTGCGATGCTGCACAGCTTGCATGAGGCCGTTTCGGCCCGAGCAGCCGACCTTACGGATGCCATGCGCGAGGAATACGGTGCTCCGGCCTCTTTCATCAGTTTTTCAGTGCCCCATGCGGCAACGGCCTTTCTGCATATGGCTGAGACACTCAAGGGCTATGAATTCCGACGCCGCATCGGCCACGCTGACGTGGAAATGAGACCCGCCGGCATCGCCGCCGCCATTACGCCCTGGAACAGCAATTACGGCTTCATCTGCAGCAAGCTGGCGACAGCGATTGCCGCCGGCACGACCATGGTCATCAAACCCTCGGAAATGAGCGCGATCCAGACCCAGGTGATGACCGAATGCCTGCACGCCGCAGGCCTGCCGGATGGCGTGTTCAACATCGTCAACGGCTATGGCCATGTCGCCGGCGCTGCACTTAGCGCTCATCGCGACATCGCAAAGATCAGCTTCACGGGTTCGACGGCGACCGGACGTGCCATCTTCCAGGCCGCATCGATGACCATGAAGCGGGTCACGCTCGAGCTTGGCGGCAAGAGCCCGACTATCATTCTGGATGATGCCGATCTTGATCTCGTTATCCCGCAGGTCCTGGCGGCGGGTTTTGCCAATAGCGGCCAGGCCTGCATTGCCGGCACCCGCATTCTCGCCCCCGAGAGCCGTCTCGACGAAATCCAACAACGACTGGCTAGTGCCGTCTCGGCGCTCAAGGTGGGCGACGCCAAAGACCCGGTGGTCAGCATCGGCCCAATGGTCAGCCAGAAGCAGTGGGATCGCGTTCAGTCTTATATTCACCTCGGCCAGGAGGAAGGCGCACGGCTGATCGTTGGTGGGGAAGGGCGTCCTGAAGGGCTCGATCGCGGCTGGTTCGTTCGCCCGACGGTCTTTTCCCGCGTCAACAACGATATGCGGATTGCGCGCGAAGAGATCTTCGGCCCCGTGCTTTGCGTCATCCCCTATCGCGATGAGGACCACGCCGTCGAAATCGCAAACGACACGGTCTACGGACTGCAGGCCTATGTTTTCTCCGCCGATGTCGACAGGGCGAAGCGGGTGGCTGAGCAGATCGAAGCGGGTCGCGTCGTCATCAACGGTGCACCACACGAGCCACTGGCGCCCTTCGGTGGCTTCAAGCAATCCGGCATGGGTCGCGAATTCGGCGAATACGGTCTGGAATCGTTTCTGGAGCCCCGCGCCGTGTTAAGCTAACGGCAACTGCCCGGAGAGCTTTGATGGCTCTCCGGAATATCCTACCGGTGCCTACCCCATGTAATGGATGAGGAAACTCGACGGTCATTCCGGCCGATCATACTGGTTCGGAACAAAGCACAGCGGACTATGACGACATTCAGGTTCCCGTTAGAATCATGCTCTACCTTTAGAACAATTCCAATCTAAGGAGAGCCGATGCCAGCCAGATCCGCCTATTCCGTTCCGCAACGCATACTTCACTGGCTTATGGCCATACTGATCTTCTTCAATCTCTTGTTTCCCGATGGCATGAATGCGTGGCGGCGTCTTATTCGCCATGGACAGACGCCCACGTCGGCCGACATCGCCAGTGCCAACATCCACGCCTATGCGGGGATCGCCATCCTGCTGCTGGCCGTCGTGCGTCTTGGCTTGAGATTGGTGTCCGATGTCCCAACGCCGCCGGACGATCAGCCGGCGCTTCTGCATTACATCGCTAGCGTAACGCACTTCCTGCTCTACGCACTGATCTTCGCAATGCCCCTATCGGGAATAGCCGCCTACTATTTCGGCATCGATACGGCTGCCTTCGTTCATGGCGGCCCAATCAAATCCCTGCTCTGGGCCGTCGTGGTCCTGCATATATTCGGTGCGCTCGTGCAGCACTTCTACTTCAGGTCGGACGTGCTGCGACGCATGACGATCGGCTAGACCGT
Organism: Martinezella lusitana; assembly: GCF_014207095.1. Taxonomy (GTDB): domain Bacteria; phylum Pseudomonadota; class Alphaproteobacteria; order Rhizobiales; family Rhizobiaceae; genus Rhizobium; species Rhizobium lusitanum_B. Next base: position 57,707 of record NZ_JACHBG010000003.1, read on the forward strand.
CTTTGAAATTGGCGGCTAAGCCAATTGGCCGCCAAAGTGCTTTTCGAACGAGAAGAGAGCGGTCGGCAGCGCGCTGCCGCCCTGAAGAGCCAGATCCGCGAGGATTTCGCCAACGACACTGGTGAACTTGAACCCATGACCGGAGCAAGCCGAGGAAACCACCACATTCGGCTGCCCAGGTAGCGAATCGATCAGAAAATCCTCGCTCGGCAGCATGGTGTAGCGGCAAGTCGTCGCCCGGACGCGATAGGAAGCGGCGTCCGGCAGGCGCGTATGGGCGAAGCTGTCGAGCAGATCGGTATCGGCCTCGTTGACCGGTGGGTTGGGAGCCTTCGGATCGATCGGCTCCCGGAAATGGGCGTGGCGGCCAATCTTGACTCCATCGACGCCGATGGCCGGAAAGCCGAAATAGGAACCTTCAGCGCCTTCATCGCGCAGGAAGCAGGGCATGCGCTGAGGCTCAGCGACAAAGCCGTCCTTAGGCTGGTACCAGGCAACCACCTGACGGATCGGCTGCGCATGTGCCTTCAACTGCGGCACAAGCTCGGCAATCCATGCGCCAGTCGCGACAATCACCTTGCGCGCCCGATATCGACCGGTCGTCGAAACGACCGTGACGCCTGCATCATCCGGCTCGATGGCAACGACGCGTTCACCGAAATGCAGGACAGCGCCGTCTTCGGCCGCAAGCTTCAGATAGCCCATGATCGCCGCTTCCGGACGCACATAGCCACCCTGCGGGTCGAGCAGTCCGATCTCACCCTCTTCAAGCGCGAATGCCGGAAAGCGTCGCGTCATCGCATCCCTGTCCAGGATCTCATGCGGCAATCCATGCATATCGCAGGAGGCGCGCGTGCCGCTGACGATCTTGCTGTCGGGCGCGCCGATCTGCAGAACCCCGGTAACGGTCAAAATCTCGGCCCGCAGCCGTGCCTCGAGCGAGCGCCAGTTTTGATAGGCGCGCTGCAGCAGAGGGACATAGGACGGATCTTCGAAGTAGCCGAGGCGGATCAGGCGGCTATCGCCATGCGAGGAGCTCAGCGCATGCGCCGGAAAATGCGCTTCCATGCCGATCGCCTTTGCGCCGCGGGCGGCGGCGAAAGACAAAGCAGCACTTCCCATCGCACCAAGGCCGATGACGGCAACGTCGAACTCCACGGACATGTCAGGCTCCAGTTTCACTTTCAGCTGGCGGCGCAGTTTGCGCGAGCAGGTCCCGCAGGTTCTCCATGTCTGTGTTCAACGGACGGTCGTCACCGTACAGGGGAACGCGCGACCGAACCGCAGCATAGAGGCGGTCGGTTCCCGGCGCCCTTGTCGCCTTCGAAGCCAGGAAATCATGTGCCTGCGCAGCTGCCATCAGTTCGATCGCCAGAATATATTCGGCATTGTCGAGAATCGTGAGCAGCTTGCTGGCGGCGGCAGTCGGATGCGCGAGAAAATCCTCCTGCAGCCCTGATGTGAGACCGCCGTCGAGCGAGGCGGGAGCGGCGAGACGACGGTTGTCGTTGCTGAGCGCCGCGGCCGTATATTGCGCGATCATGAAGCCGGAATGGCTGCCGGCATCGCTTGCAAGGAATGGCGGCAAGCCACTGACCAACGGATTGACCAGTCGATCCATCCGCCGCTCGCTCATGGCGGCAATCTGAGCGATGGCAACCGCCAGACTATCGGCAGCCTGACCGAGCGCAGGTGCGACAGCGTGAGCCTCCGAGGAAACGACAGGCTGTTCCGGTGTGCCCGAAACCGCCGGATTGTCCGTGACGGAGGCCAATTCCTGATCGACAATACGCGCGGTCTGCTCGAAGACATCCCAGGCGGCGCCATGGGCGTGCGGTACAGATCTCAGGCTCAGAGCGTCCTGCGTTCGCCGGCCAAGAGCTGCGGCGACAAGGCCGCTGCCCCGCAAGCGATTGCGTAGTCTTTGACCAACCTTGGCAAGTCCCGCCGAAGGGCGAAGGGCAAGCACGGCCTCATCGAAGGCGGCCATTTGACAACCGGCCGCTTCCAGCGTCAGCGCGGCGATGGCATCGGCCCAATCCAGCAAATGCTCGGCGCGCGAGACTGCGAGTGCCGACAATCCCGTGGCGCAAGCCGTACCGTTGACGAGGCTCAGCCCTTCCTTGGCACCAAGCACCAGGGGGCTCAAACCGATCGCCGCAAGCGCATCGGCGCCGCTCATGGACTTGCCCTTAACGGCAGCCCTGCCCTCGCCGATCAGGACGAGTGCGGTATGAGCATTGTGGGTGAGATAGCCCGCGGAGCCCTTGGACGGAACTTCCGGGATGCAATCACGCTCAAGAAATGCTGCAAGATGGCTTATGATTTCGGGCCGTACGCCGGAATGACCATGGGCAAAATTGCCGATCTGCGCGGCAATGATGGCCCGGACTTCCCGAGCCGACAGCAGGGGGCCGACGCCGCAGGCATGGCTCATGATGATATTGCGCGAGAGGCGGCTTTGCGAAGGGCGGTCGACGACCGTGTCGGACAGCGCGCCGACACCGGTATTGACACCATAGGCGCGGACGCCGGTCTCGACAATGCGCTCGACAATGCGACTTGCCTCGCCGACACGTTTCCACGCCGCTTCGGACAGGGCCAGCGGTTCGCCGATGCTGACGCGCGCGACGTCCCGCCAGGACAGTGGCTTGTCGATGGTGACCGTCATTGACCGTTTCCGAAATGGCCGATGAACTGGCGGAAGGCAGGCGATGCCCCGCCGCCGAACATCTCGTCGGGCGTGCCCGTGCTTTCGACGAGGCCTTCCTTCATGAAGACGACGCGGTTGGAGACATTGCGGGCAAAGCTCATTTCGTGGGTCACGACGAGCATCGTCATGCCTTCTTCGGCCAGGGCGCGCATGACGCGCAGGACTTCGCCAACGAGCTCCGGATCGAGCGCCGATGTCGGCTCGTCGAACAGCATGACCTTGGGCTTCATGGCAAGAGCACGGGCGATTGCCGCGCGCTGCTGCTGGCCACCGGACAAGTGCGCCGGATAGGCATGGCGCTTGTCGGCAATACCGACTTTTTCCAAAAGCGCTTCGGCCTCGGCGATGCACTCTGCACGCGAACGCTTCAGGACATGGATCGGTCCCTCGATAACGTTCTGCAGGATGGTCATATGAGACCAGAGATTGAAGCTCTGGAACACCATGCCGAGTTCGGAACGGATGTGATCCACCTGCTTGTGGCTGGCCGGGTAGCTCTTGCCGTTCTTGTGGATCATGCGGATCTGCTCGCCATCCACCCAGATCTCGCCGTCGGTGGCGATTTCAAGCAGGTTGATGCAGCGAAGGAAGGTCGACTTGCCGGAACCCGAGGCACCGAGCAAGGAGATGACGTCGCCATCCTGGGCATCGAGCGATATGCCGCGCAAGACCTCATGATTGCCGAAGCTTTTGCGGATGTTGCGAACTGAAAGTCGGGTGACACCTGGCATGATTTGCCTGCTCCAATGACGTCTTTAGGCCTTCACCGCCGGCGGAACGGCGCGGCGATGGCGGGACAGCGAATATTCCAGCAGAGCCATAGCCTGCAGAATGATGAAATTCAGCACGAGATAGATGATCGCGGCGCAGAGGAAGACCTCCATCGTCCGATAGGTATGCGAGATGAGACGCTGAGCAACGCCTGTCACTTCCCAAACGGTGACGAGGCTGGCAAGCGCCGTCGATTTCATCATCAGGACGATCTCGGTCGAATAGGCCGGCAGCGCATGCCGAAAGGCGATCGGCGCAATGATGCGGCGGACGAGCAGCAAGCGCGACATGCCGATGGAGCGCGCCGCCTCGATCTCCTTCGGCGAAACGGCACGAATGCCGCCGCGGAAGATCTCGGCCGTATAGCCTGCCGTGCAAAGCGCCAGCGACAGGATCGCGCAGACCACAGGCTCTCGCAGGAAGGGCCAGAGGAACGAATAGCGGATGACGGAAAACTGCGCCAAGCCGTAAAAGATGAGGAACATCTGGATCAATAGCGGGGAGCCGCGAAAGACAAAGATGTAGCCCTTGGCGAAGCCCGACAGGATCGGATTGCCGCTCACACGCAGGGCGACGATAACCAGCGCCAGCAGGCCACCCGTCACGATCGACAGGGAGAAAAGCAACAACGTCATCGGCACAGCTTGAAGCAGCGTGATCATCGTGCTCGAGAGGAAGTCGAAATCCATGCCGTCCTCCTCAGGCCTGGCCGATGGTCGCAGCGGGCATACTGCGATTGGCGCGCCGTTCAGCATTGTTGAACACCCGATCCGACAGGCTCGTCAGGATCAGATAGAGAATGCCGCCCACAATGAAGAACAGGAAATATTGGCGGGTCGAGCCTGCTGCGACCTGGCTGGTGCGCATCAATTCCGCAAGGCCGGTGACCGAGATCAAGGCGGAATCCTTGAGGCTGAGCTGCCAGACATTGCCGAGACCGGGAATAGCGTAGCGGATGACTTGCGGAATGATGATGCGGCGAAGGCGCAGGCTGCCATGCATGCCAATCGCCGATGCTGCTTCCAGCTCACCCTTGGCAATGGCAAGATAGGCGCCGCGAAAAACTTCGGCTTGATAGGCCCCGGAGATAATGCCGACGGCAAGCGCGCCGGCAGCAAAGGACGGCAAGCCGAGAAAGCCGTCGTAACCCAACCACTTACCGACTGACGTGACCGCCGAGGAACCGCCGAAATAGATGAGGTAGATGATCAGAAGCTCCGGCACGCCGCGAAAGACGGTTGTGTAGACATTGCCGAGCGTCTTCAAGATGAGGCTGCCGGAGAGCTTGGCCGAGGCGACGATCGCGCCCAGGACCGCTCCGATCAATAGCGCCGTCGCGGTGACGGCGAGCGTCATCAAGGCTGCGACGAGCAGCAGCGCGCCCCACCCGTTCGAGCCGAAGCCCAGCAGTTGCAAGGTTGCCATAGCGTCCATTCCCCGTCCGTGGCAGTTTCAAGCGTCAGGATATCAAAGGGTCTCCGGCGGCAACGCCGGAGACCGATGGCAGCGACCCGGAGGTCGCGCTATCAATTCGGGCTGACGTCGACCTTGAACCACTTCATCGACAGGGTCTTGATGGTGCCGTCGGCAAGGGCGGACTTGATCGCTTCGTTGAGCTTGTCGCGCAGGTCCGTATCGGCCTGGCGGATACCGAGACCTTCGCCCTCACCCCAGATGGAGCCGGCGATTTCCGGGCCGGTGAAGGCAAGCGTGTCGTTGGCGCTGGCAAAAGCATTCATGAAGTAAACGGCATCGTCGAAGCCGAGATCGATACGGCCGTTCTGCAGATCGAGGTCGCGATCGGCACCGGTCTTGTATTCGCGGATCGTGGCGATCGAGCCGAAATTGTCATAGACGAACTTGGCATAAACGGTGGCGGCCTGGATACCGATCGTCTTGCCCTTGAAGGCTTCCTTGAGCGCATCGACTTCCTTGACGCCGGTCTGGCCGGGGGTCATCTTGATCGTGCTGCCGGTGCCTGCGGCCTTGGCAAGCGGGCTATCTTTTGCGGTCGCGAAAGCAGCAGGTGTCGCGGCGTAGGGAACGGTGAAGCCGATGACCTGCTTGCGCTCATCGGTGATCGACAGCGCATCCATGATAACGTCAAACTTACCGGCGTTCAGAGCCGGGATCATGCCGTCCCAATCGGAAGCGACAAGCTTGCAATCGATCTTCGCGCGCTCGCAAAGAACCTTGGCGAGTTCCGGCTCGAAGCCGCCGAGCGTGCCGTCGGCATTCGTCATGTTCCAAGGCGCATAGGCGCCTTCCAGGGTAATCGTCGCGGTCTTCCAGTCCTTGGCGACAGCCGGAGCCGCAAAAGCGGCGGCAGCCATGACGCCTGACAAGAGAATTGCACTGAATTTCATCGTGTTGAGCTCCTCTGAGGTTGAAACAGGCCTTGCAGCACTTCCTACCGATCTTCGCCGGCTTGCCCGCTTTTCCCAATTTATTTTTAGGATTGATTGCGAGGTTGTATAGGGTACCATATGAGATAATTTATGATATGCAAGTGGGAAAGTTGTTTTCGAGGCAGATATCAGTCCGCGCAAAGGAAATAGTCAATGAAGCGCTCAGGCGAGATGAAACGCGAACTGGCGGAAAACGACGCAGCACCTCTTTATGCCGGAGTGAAGCAGATGATACTCGACCGCATCCATAGCGGCGAGTGGCCCCCCAAGCATCGCGTCCCCTCTGAAAATGAACTCGTGACCGAACTCGGCGTCAGCAAGATGACGGCCAATCGCGCACTTCGCGAACTCGCCAGCGAGGGAGAGCTGGTCCGCATCCAGGGCGTCGGCTCCTTCGTTGCCGAACGCAAGGGCGCATCGGCCCTGTTCGAAGTGCGCAACATTGCCGAAGAAATCGCAGAACGCGGCCATTCTCACCAGGCAACGGTGGTGGTTCTCGCCAGAGAGGCCGCATCGCCCGATGTTGCGGATGCACTGGAACTGCCAATTGGATCATTCGTCTTTCATTCACTGATCGTCCACAGCGAGAACGGCGTGCCGGTGCAGATCGAGGATCGCCACGTGCATCCTGAAGCCGCGCCAGACTACCTGCAGCAGGACTTCACAGGCATGACGCCGAACGCTTATCTTTCGAATGTCGCGCCCCTCAGCGGTTCCGAACACGTGGTCGAGGCGGTCATGCCCCAGGCCTGGGAATGTAAATTGCTGACAATCCTGAAGACCGAGCCGTGCCTGACGATCCGTCGGCGCACATGGTCGGCGCGCGGCGTCGTCTCACTGGCCCGCCTCGTCTATCCAGGGCATCGCTACCGCCTGGAAAGCCAAAGCGGCAAACCTTCGGATCGCTAGTTGTATATGGAAGATAAGGCCATTCTTGCCGCACAGGATTGCAGTGGGACCGCCAAGCTCTGACGTCCAGCACCGGAACGCGCCGGAATCGGCAAGATTCGCCTGCTGCGCTTTTAGGCCTTTGATTTAGCAGACATCGCCGTTGCAAAAGCGCTGAACGTCTTGCACGCTACGCTTTGGGATCAAAATGCCTGCAACAGGCACTCCATGAACAGCGCCCCCAAAAGCAAGCCTGATACCGTCGCCAGCACCTTCAGGATTGCGCGTTCGATCCGCAGGCATTTCTCTGGCAGGACCAACGCCATCATCTCGCTTGCCGCCGCTACGGAAATGCACACGAGAGCAATAATGCGGCGATCCTCGGGGTAGGCCATCACGAACAGGAACCCCATGAGTGCAAAAGGGACCACGCTGTCGATGTTCGCCACCGCCATGAATGGATACTTCGCCCTGACAGGGACGACGGTGGTGAGCACGACCAGACCGAGCACGGTCCAAGCAAGGGCGTGAACGAGCAGAGTAAGTTCCATACGAAATCATAACAACAAGATGAGAGTTTTCAAGTTGCACTCAGGCGGACACGCCGCCGCCAGCAGGGCCCAGTCGATCGATCGGAGCAATGGCGGACGAAGACCCCAATAATGGCTCCCTCCAGCGCGTTCCAAATCCACGAAAAGGCCGCGTTGCGATTGACAAAGGCTCGTTCTGTTGAGTGTATCGACATATCGAACGAACAGGATGGGATCCGATCATGCCTGATGCACGCCCCCAGACGCAGCCCGCTACATGGCGCATTGTACTTGCCGCGATCTTCGATTTCCTGATGGCGTTTTTTATATTCGGTTTCGTCCTTGCGTCGATCTTCGGCGGGAGAACGGACGGCGGCTTCAAGCTGACCGGCATGCCGGCGCTTCTTCTGTTCGTCCTCATCATCGCCTATTTCATCATTTTCAACCGCTATCTCGGCGGCACTATCTGGAAAAGGATATTGCGCGCGCAGCGTCCGTGAGCACGGAAAAGCCGAAACGTCGCACCCGACGGTTTCGGCACGGATTGCTGTCAGAGGCTGCTTAGCAACAGGCTGGTTTCGCTGTTGGCGACGCCGTCGATCATGCGGACCTCGCGCAGGACGCGATCGAAATCCGAGAGGCTGATCGCCCGGATATTAGCGACGAGGTCCCAATTGCCGTTCGTCGTGTGCAGCGAATAGATTTCGGGCAAGCCCCGGAGCTTTCGGATGACCTGAGTCGTCGATTTTCCCACCACCTCGATCATCATGACCGCATGGACTGTCTGCTCATCGTAGTCCTCCCGCACCCGCACGGTAAAGCCCATCAACGTGCCTGTTTCGATGAGGCGATCCAGCCGGTTCTGAACGGTGCCGCGTGCCACGCCCAGAACGTCCGATAGCTTGGAAAGGGAGGCGCGCCCATCGGCTCGCAGATGGGCGATGATCCGTCGGTCGAGATCATCGGGAATATATTTGGCAGATGCCATTGTCGAATCCAGACTCTGTCATTTTCACAATAACTGCTATACAATCTGCACAGCATCGTACCAGAACTGACACAGTTTTGCGATTTCAGTCAATCGGCCTGCTTGTTACCCTGTTGGCAACAATCTGATCGAGGACACCCAAAATGCCCGCACCGCTTCCGTCGGAAAAAGCCTACATTCCCTTTGTCAGCGTCGAAAATATGATGCGCCTCGTGCATCATGTCGGCATCGAAACCATGCTGGTCGAACTGACGGATGCCGTCGAAGCGGACTTCCGCCGCTGGGACCTTTTCGACAAGACACCCCGCGTCGCCTCCCACTCACATGATGGCGTGATCGAGCTGATGCCGACCTCCGACGGCACGGTCTATAGCTTCAAATATGTCAACGGCCATCCGAAAAACATGTCGCAGGGGCTGCAGACGGTCACGGCCTTCGGCCTGCTGGCGGAGGTATCGACGGGCTATCCTCTGCTGCTGACGGAAATGACGCTGCTGACGGCGCTGCGCACCGCAGCGACTTCCGCCATGGCCGCGCGCCATCTCGCGCCAAAGGGAACGCGCACGCTGGCGATGATCGGCAACGGCGCACAAGCCGAATTCCAGGTGCTGGCAATGAAAGCAGTCCTCGGGATCGAGGAAGTTCGCCTCTATGACATCGACCCGAAGGCGACGGAAAAGACAGCCCGCAACCTTGCGGGGAAAGGTCTGCAGTTGGTCTCATGCTCAACCGCGCAAGCGGCCATCGAGGGCGCCGGCATCATCACGACCTGCACCGCGGACAAGCAGTTTGCCACCATCCTGACGGACAACATGGTTGGCGCAGGCGTTCATATCAACGCCATCGGCGGCGACTGCCCCGGCAAGACCGAGCTTCACCGTGATATTCTGCTGCGCGCCGACACTTTCGTCGAATATCCGCCGCAGACGCGTATCGAAGGCGAGATTCAGCAAATGGATCCGGACTATCCGGTCACCGAGCTTTGGCAGGTCATCAACGGCCGTGCTCAGGGACGCAGCAGCGAACGACAGATCACTTTGTTCGATAGCGTCGGCTTCGCTATCGAGGACTTCTCCGCCCTGCGCTACGTCCGCGAGAAACTCGCTGGTACGGATTACTTCCAGAAGCTCGATATCATCGCCGACCCGGACGACCCGCGCGATCTCTTCGGCATGTTGCAGCGGGCGGAGTGAACAAGCGTCAAGATCGACAGTTTGATCCAGCCTTTGCGGTGTCGCACCTCATCGCTTTATATAAGATATGCAGACGGCGGCCATCGGCCGCCGTCTGCATATCAGCAATGCAAGCCACAGCAGCGCGTGAGTTTCATGCATTGAAAGATGCATTTCGTCAGCGCCGGCAAACGACAAAAGGTGTCCAACAGCAGCTTGCTGACTTGCAAATTCCGCGCGGTATTAAACCGATACTAAGTCGTCGACGATACCAGGGAATCTGACCAACTTGGTTAGATTGTGCCCGTAGGCCAAGTGGCCTTTTGCCGGCCTGGCATCAAGGCAAGGCATACATAGCAAGATTCGCCTATGCCACTTAGAATACATCGAAATTTGCACGCTTTCCCCGTGCACCTCGGCGCGGAGATCATGCTATAAGTCCTCGCGAATAAGGGGAAGATGAGACAGCCCTGTACGGCTGCTCTCGTTGAAGAGAGGAAGTTGTCCTGAACATCATGCCCGAACTGGCAGCCCACACCGGCGAGATGGCAGCACTCATTTCCGGCTTCGACTGGACAAGATCCAGTCTGGGGCCAAGATCGGCTTGGCCGCCTTGCCTCACTGCGGCTGTCGACATCATGCTCTCGGCACAAGCACAGATCGTCCTGTTCTGGGGCGAGGATTTCATCGCGCTCTATAACGACGCCTATGCACCGACCATCGGTGAGAAGCATCCGCGCGCGCTCGGGCGCCCGGCGCGAGAGAACTGGTCTGAATTATGGGACGATCTCGAGCCTCTCTTGCGAAACGTGCTGGACGAGGGCAAGACCGTTGTTGCCAAGGATCGGCCGTTCTACATCGAACGCCATGACTACCCTGAGACTGTCTATTTCGACATCTCCTACTCGCCAGTGCGCGATAGCGACGGCAAAGTGCGTGGCGTGTTCTGCATCGTCAACGAAACGACCGAGCGCGTTCGCGCGGAACAGGCATTGCGGGAGAGCGAAGAGCGGGTCAGCGCCATTATTTCCCAGTCGGCGACCGGAATTGCCCAGTATGAACTTGATGGCCGCTTCTCCCTTGTAAACAAGCGATTTTGCGAGATTGTCGGCTATTCGCAAGACGAGCTTCTCGACCTGCGGATTCAGGACATCATCTATCCGGACGATCGTCGCGATATCATGCAATTATTCGACGTCATGTTGGCGAATGGAGAAAGTTTCGAGATCGAGCAGCGCTATGTCCGCAAGGACGGCAGCCTCGTCTGGGTAACCAATTCGGCGTCCGGCGTACGAGACCGATCTGCCGGCAAGGTCTGGCGCGCCGTAAGCGTCGTCATCGATATCAGCGAGCGCAAGCGCGCGCAGGAAGTGGAACGACGGCTTGCATCTATCATCGCGTCGTCGGACGACGCGATCCTCAGCACCGATCTCAACATGACGGTCACCAGCTGGAACCTTGGCGCCGAGAGACTCTACGGTCACTCGGCCGAGGAAGCGATCGGCCAGTCGGTGATGATGCTCGTTCCCGATGATCGCAGCGAAGAGGAACCGGCAATCCTCGCGCAGATCCGCGCGGGCCAAAAGGTGGAACCTTACGAGACCAAGAGGCGGCGCGCCGACGGCCAATTGGTCGACGTCCTGCTCAGCGTTTCCCCGATCTACGATACCTATGGCAGGATCGTCGGAGCATCGAAGATCGCGCACGATATCAGCGCCAAGAAGGAGGCCGAGCACCTTCAGAGTGTTCTCGTCGGCGAACTCAACCATCGCGTCAAGAACGTGCTGGCAACCGTCATGGCCATAGCGCGTCAGACCTTGGGACGTGAGGATGTAAGCAAGACATCTGTCGAGACATTCGAAGCGCGGCTGGCCTCCATGGCGCGCGCGCACGATCTGCTGATCCATGGAAAGTGGGAGGAAGCCGACCTGATGGCCGTCATCAGCCAGGCGCTGTCGCCCTATCCCAGGGAGAGGTTCGAGATTTCCGGGCCGGCCATCAAGCTCGCACCGAGAACGGTGGTTTCCATCTCGCTTGCCCTGCACGAGTTGGCGACAAATGCAGCAAAATACGGGGCACTGTCCACATCCGACGGGCGCGTTGCCATTGTGTGGTCTCTGGAAACCCAGGAGGCAGAACGGCTGGTCTTGCGCTGGCAGGAGACTGGCGGCCCCATCGTGACGCCGCCGACGCGCAAGGGCTTCGGCTCACGGCTGATCGAAAATCTGCTGGCTGCGGAGCTAAACGGCCAAGTCAACATCACCTATGATCCGGGCGGATTGATCTGCGAAGTTCATGCGGCGACTGGCATGGGCTGGGATCAGACCTGAGAACAGGCGTGAGGTGACCTAAGAGTCGGCGTCCCTCGAAATCCCCCGACGCCCCTCGGCACCAGGCTCTGTCTATTGCCCAGGAATTCGCTTGTTCACCGCAGATTTTTCGGCCGCGTCGCAAGCACATTGCGGATCGAGAAGCTCGAATGGATCCGTAGCACCCCCGGCAATGCCGAGAGGATTTCCTTGTGAATGCGCTCGAAGTCGCCGGCGGTGGCGACTTCGACGCGGAGCAAATAATCCGAGCCGCCCGTCATCAGAAAGCACTCGCGGATCTCGGGGTGTTTGCGGACGGCCGCCTCGAAACGATCGAGGTGATCTTCCGTCTGCCGTTCAAGCGTGATGTTGATGATGACGGCAATCGCCGCTTCGGCCTGTGAGGTGTCCACCAGCGCAGTGTAGCCGCGGATCACGCCCGCCTGCTCCATCAATTTGATGCGCCGCAAGCAGGCGGATGGTGATAGCCCGACCTCGCTCGCCAGACTGGCATTGCTGACGCGCGCATCAAGGCGCAGCAGCCGAAGGATATTGCGGTCGATCGCATCAAGAGCGGCCATGTGGATTCTTTCAAAAACTCGCCGTTTCTTTCAATATCAACGCAACTACACAATAATCAATCACTGTTTGATGGGTAATTTCACGATCATTTCAATAATCTCGCCGCGGAAAAGCGAGGGTGGACATGGACGGCGGTTTAGTGGATTCGCGGACGTCAAAACTGACGATCGACAGCGGTGCTTGCGGTTATCTGACAATCGATCTGACCGCTCTGTGCAGAAATTACGACAAGCTCTCGTCCATCATTGCGCCGGCGCGTGCCGCAGCCGTCGTCAAGGCGAATTCCTACGGACTCGGAGCGGACCGGGTCTCCAAGACCCTCTATGGACGCGGGTGCCGTGACTTCTTCGTCGCGCACTTCGTCGAAGCCTTACGGCTGCGCCCGCATCTGCCGCGCGATGCATCGATCTTCGTGCTGAATGGCCTGCTGCCAGGCAACGAAATCGCCTGTGCGGAAGGCGGCTTCATTCCCGTCGTCAATTCCCTGGAACAACTACGACTGTGGTCAGAAACCGCCCGCTCGCTGCAGCGCAAGCTCCCCGCTGTTCTGCAGTTCGATACCGGCATGTCGCGGCTCGGCATTCCTCCGGAAGACAGAGCTGCCGTCGTAGCCCATCTTGAGGCCACCAGCCATCTCGACATCCTGTTCATCATGAGCCATCTGGCGTCCGCAGACGAGACCGACAGCGTTCAGAACGGCGATCAGCTTGCCGAGATGCGTCGCGTTGCCGAAGAGTTTGAGGGCTATGATCTCTCCTTCGCCAATTCCGGCGGCATCTTCCTCGGCGGTGATTTTCACGGCGTGTTGGCACGGCCAGGTATCGCGCTTTATGGCGGCGCCCCGACCGGCGGCGTAGCCAATCCGATGGAACCCGTCGTGCGGCTCGATGTCGCCGTCGTTCAGACACGAACCGTTCCGGCCGGCGCTCGGGTCGGCTATGGCGGCGTGTACGTGACGAAGATGGAAACCCGGCTTGCAACGGTCGCCGCCGGCTACGCCGACGGTCTTCCCCGCAGCCTCAGTGACCGCGGTTCGGTCTATTACAACGGCGTGCGGCTACCGATCGTCGGCCGTGTGTCGATGGACAGTATGACAATCGATATCAGCGCCTTGCCCGAAGGAACCCTGTCGTTGGGTAGCCTGGTGGAAGTTTTGGGAGACCATCAAACGATCGATGATCTCGCCCGGGACGCCGGCTTGATTTCCTACGAAATCCTAACCAGTCTCGGCGATCGCTACACCAGGCAATACCGCTGACCTTCCCATTGCTCAATTCACTGAGGACATCATGAAAGTCGTCGTTCTGGGGGCCGGCATCGTCGGCGTCACATCTGCCTATCAGCTCGCCAAGGCAGGCCACGAGGTTACGGTCATCGACCGGCAGCAGGGGCCGGCGCTGGAAACGAGTTTCGCCAATGCGGGTGAAGTCTCCTTCGGCTATTGCTCGCCATGGGCCGCACCCGGTATTCCAATGAAAGCGGTCAAGTGGCTGTTCATGCATCACGCACCGCTCATCCTTCGCCCCAAGGTCGATGGCGCGATGCTGTCCTGGCTCGTGAAGATGCTGTCGAACTGCACGTCGGAGCGCTACGCGATCAACAAGAGCCGGATGCTGCGTCTTGCCGATTATAGCCGCACCTCGCTCGCCCAAATGCGTGAGGAAACCGGCATAGCCTATGACGAGCGCATGCAGGGCACGCTGCAGCTTTTCCGTACGCAACAGCAGCTCGATGCCTCCGCCAAGGACGTCAAGGCCCTGGCCGCCGACGGCATTCCCTATGAAGTGCTCGATCCCGGGGGATGCATCCGCGTCGAACCGGCCTTGCGGCATGTTCGCGAAAAGATCGTTGGCGGCCTGCTGACGCCGAAGGACGAGACCGGCGACTGCTTCAAGTTCACCAATGCGCTTGCCGCCAAGGCGGTCGAACTCGGCGTGCGCTTCCAGTATGGGACCACCATCAAGGGGCTCGACGTACAGGGTGGTCAGGTTCGCGGCGTCGTGACAGATCGCGGTCGTGTGGATGGGGACGCCGTTGTCGTCGCGCTCGGCAGCTACTCGCCGATCATGCTCAGGCCCCTCGGCATCAAGCTGTCGGTCTATCCGGTCAAGGGCTACTCGCTGACGATCCCGATCACCGATCCCTCGCGTTCGCCGGAATCGACCGTGATGGACGAAACCTACAAGATCGCCATCACGCGTCTGGGCGATCGCATTCGCGTTGGCGGCATGGCTGAAATCTCGGGCTATACCAATGATCTCGGCCTTGCGCGGCGGCAGACGCTCGAACATTCCGTGACCGATCTCTTCCCCGGCGGCGACGTCGCCAAGGCATCCTTCTGGTCTGGTCTGCGGCCAATGACACCGGATGGTACGCCGGTCATCGGACCGACGAAGGTCAAGGGCCTGTTCCTCAACACCGGACACGGCACGCTGGGATGGACGATGAGTTCCGGTTCGGCACGCGTGATCAGCGATCTCGTCAGCGGCCGCAAGCCTGACATCGACGCGACGGACCTTGCGATCAGCCGCTACGCCTGATCCGATTTCTCTGCGCAATTGTCCAAACAATTGAGGCGGTGTTCTTCACGGACACCGCCTCAATTTCTTTAATTGTGGACCTGGCGCACTCGTGGCAGGCCAGCCTTGTGATCAATGCCTCGGAATACGCGGCAGGAAGATCGTAAACAGGCCGAGTAGAGGCAGATACGAGCAGATCGTGTAGACGAAGGCGATGCCGTGCGTGTCGGCGAAGTCTCCGAGCGCTGCCGCGCCGAGACCGCCGGCCCCGAAGGCAAAACCGAAGAAGATGCCGCCGATCAATCCAACCCGGCCGGGGATCAATTCCTGCGCGAATACGACGATCGCGGGGAATGCCGAGGCAAAGACCAAGCCGATTATGACAGTCAGGACGCAAGTCCAGAACAGATCGGCGTAGGGCATCAGCAGCGCAAAAGGAATAACGCCGAGGATCGAGAACCAGATCACGAAGCGCGCACCCAGACGGTCGCCGACCGGCCCACCCATGATCGTTCCGGCAGCGACCGAACCCAAAAACAGGAACAGCATCAGCTGGGCATCGCGAACATCGAGATGGAACTTGTCGATGACATAGAAGGTGAAATAGCTCGAGATGCTCGCCATGTAGACGTTCTTTGTCGCTGTCAGCAGAATGAGGATGGCAAGCGCCCACATCGCCTTGTTACGGGCGATCGGCAAGGTGCGGTTGGGCACGGGACGGCTTGCCTGCTGGCGGCGGTGATTGACGTACCAGGTTCCGACCCAGCTCAGAACAATGAAACCGATGACGGCAAGCACCGAAAGCCAGGCAACGCTCTTCTGGCCATGCTGCAGGACGAAGAATGCCGCGATCAACGGGCCGATTGCCGAGCCGGCATTGCCGCCGAGCTGGAACAGCGATTGCGCGAGACCATGACGGCCGCCGGAGGCCAGGCGCGCGACGCGGGACGCTTCCGGATGGAAGACGGCCGAGCCGAAGCCGATCAGGCAGGCAGCGCCGAGCAGCATGGTGAAGCTTCCGGCATAGCCGAGAAGCAACAGACCCAGGAATGTGCTGACCATGCCCACAGGCAGCGAATAGGGCATGGGCCATTTATCGGTGACGATCCCGACTACCGGCTGAAGCAGTGAAGCGGTAATCTGGAACATCATCGTCAGCAGCCCGATCTGCACGAAATCGAGCGCGTAATTTTCCCTGAACATCGGATAGAGCGACGACAGCAGCGATTGCATGATGTCATTCAGCAGATGACAGGTGCTGACGGCAATGACGACCGAGAGCGTCGTCTTCTCGAAGCGGGTCTGCGCACCCGAAAACGCGGCAACCATGCGAATTCCTTCCAGCGCCGGCCTCCCGCCGGCCAAATCGTTTGATCCGCCTTTTACACGGCTTGCGAGTGACCTTCTTTCGTGTTTTGGTCCAATAGTTTCTCGATTGGGCCATTATGGAAAAGCTGTCGAAACAATTGCTGGCAACCCTCGACGACGTGCATGTCCAGAGCATGCGCTGGATGGAGGAATCGGACGCGGATGTGCTCGTCCACAGCGCCGAGCCGCCGCAGGGCTACACGGTTCCGTGGCATCATCATCGCCGAACGCAACTGCTTTGTATTTTCTCCGGCGTTGCCCTGATCATGACAGCAAGGGGCCGGTGGATGGTTCCGCCGGGGCACGCCCTCTTCATCCCTGTCGGGCTGGAACATTCCATCGAGATCCTGAGCGATGTCAGCATGAAATCCGTCTATGTCGCTCCGCGCGGCCAGACGCAGAAAGACGAGGTTCCGCGCGTCGTCGAGGTGACGGATCTTGCCCGGAGCCTGCTGCTGGAAGCGATCCGGCTGCGGGAGGCGCCGGTGAGCCATCGCAAGGCCAAGTTGGTGCTGTCGCTGCTTGTCGAGGAGATCACCACCTTGCCGGAGCGCCCGCTCGGCCTGCCCTTCCCTTCCGATCGTCGGCTGACCGCGCTTTGCCGCGACTATCTCGCCAACCCTTCGCCCAATGCCAGGCTGGACGACTGGGCCGAGAAGCTCGCGATGAGCCGGCGGACTTTCACCCGACAGTTCCGCAAGGAAACCGGTATCAGCTTCACCACCTGGCGCCAGCAGGCAAGCGTTTTTGCCTGCCTGCCCCGATTGGCCGGAGGCGTTCCCGTGACCAATGTCGCACTTGAAGCGGGCTATGAAAGCGTTGCGGCTTTCACCACCATGTTCCGGCGCATGCTTGGCGCTTCGCCGCGTGCCTACACGATCAACCGCTGGGCCTTCGAGCGACAGGCCTACAGCATCGGCCCGAAAATCGGATACGATTTTCGGAAAGCCTGATGCGTAGAATAAAAGAGATAGAGCGACCCTTGTGCTTCCGAAAGGAAGCACGGCGCTCTAGGTCAGCGCGCCCGATCTCACAGCCAGACCCTTGAAACGGGCTGCCTCTTCCGGCAAACAGCGCTGAACACGAGGACCAGCACATGCGGCACATTCATATCGTCGGTATCGGCACCGGAAATCCCGAGCATGTGACTGTGCAGGCGATCAATGCGCTGAATGCCGCCAACGTCATCTTTATCCCCAGCAAGGGCGCAGCGAAGGCTGAACTCGCCGATGTCCGCAAAGATATCTGCGAACGTTACGTCACCAACAATGCGGTCCGTTTTATCGGCTATGACGTGCCATCGCGCCGCACGGCCGACCGCAGCTACGTCCAAGGCGTCGATGAATGGCATGAAGAGATTTCAGCCATCTACGAGCGGCTTTTCCTTGACCATCTGCCCGACAACGAAAGCGCAGCCTTCCTGGTATGGGGCGACCCCAGCCTTTACGACAGCACGTTGCGCATCATCGAGCGCGTTGTCGCGCGCCGCAAGGTCGCGCTCGACTACAACATCATCCCCGGCATCACCAGTATCCAGGCACTGACCGCAAGCCACCGCATCCCCCTCAATCTCGTCGGGAAACCGGTGCAGGTCACCACTGGACGCAGGCTCGCAGAGAGCTTTCCGGGCGTCGCGGAAACAGCCGTCGTCATGCTCGACGGCGAGCAGGCCTTCAGCAAGATCGACGATCCGGACGCCTATATCTATTGGGGAGCCTATCTCGGCACGAAGGACGAGATTATCATAGCCGGCAGGCTCGCCGATGTTTCCGAGCGCATCGTCTCGACACGGGAGGAAGCGCGAGAGAGACACGGCTGGATCATGGACATCTACCTGCTGCGCAAGGGTCGGGATTTCGACGATCGGACATGAACCGTGGCTGAGCCAAATCATTTGCCCGCCGATCCGGTTTATGCAAGGAAGTGTCCCCTATGAAGGGCAATCTCTTGGTTGCGGCCAACGGACAGATGATGGACGAACCCGCGTGCTTCTCGCAAGAGCCAGCCGAAGGCTTCGTCGACGCCTCACCACTAGCGCCCATGGTCCGCGGCGCCTGCCCGTCGCTCAGCGATCCGATGCAAACAGGCGATGGTCTGCTCGTCCGGCTGCGACCGGCGACGCCGGGGTTGACGGTTGCACAGTTCCGCGCGCTGGCGGAAGCCGCCGAAACCCATGGCAACGGCCTGATCGAGATCACGGCGCGTGGCAATCTGCAACTGCGCGGCTTGACCCGGCAGACCGTTGGGGCGCTTGCCGTCGACATAGATCGCGCCGGCATTGCCGTGGAAAGCGGCGTGGTCATCGAGACGCCGCCTCTTAGCGGCCTGGATCCATCCGAAATTGGGGCTGCCCGTACGCTTGCAAAGCAACTGCGGCAAGCCATTGAAGGCCTTTCCCCCAAACCGCTGCTGGCGGCGAAGCTCGCAATCGTCATCGATGACGGCGGCCAGCTCACTCTTGACGAGCTGACCGCGGATATCAGGCTGAAGGCGACACAATCCGACGATGGCACAGACTATCTCTGGATGCTGTCGATCGCTGGAACGACGGCTACGGCAACGCCGCTTGCCATATTGCCGAGCGACCAGGCGATTGCCGGTGTGGTCATGTTGCTGAAGCGATTGAGCCTGCTAGGCCCCCGCGCCCGCGGCCGCGACCTTGATACAGAGGAGCTGCCACGGCTTTTTCCGGAAGTCCGCATCCATGCCCAAGCGGCAGCGGCGCCCACCACCACCCCGATCGGGATCATCTCGCTCGCGACGGGCGGTTTTGCGCTCGGATTGCGCCCTTCCTTCGGACAGATCCACGCGCGGGATCTCGCCCGCTTTTTTGCCGCTGCCGAAGAGAGCGGCGTCAATGAAATCCGAACCGGGCCGGAACACAGCATTCTGTTGCTTGGCCCTGTCGCCGACAAACTTGAACATCTCCGCCTGGTCGCCGCCTCCTGCGGCTTCCAGACGCGCAGCGACGATCCCGCCAATCATATCGTCCTATGCTCTGGAGCCGGGGCCTGTGCATCAGCGCAATACGCGACCAAACAGGCCGCCGCTGATTGCGTCGATGTCGCTCCCGAATTGCTTGACGGTTCGTTCAAACTGCATTTGTCCGGTTGCCCGAAGGGGTGCGCGCATCCTTCTCCGGCAGCGCTCACCATCGTTGGTGTTCCGACTGGCCACGCAATCGTCCTGAGTGGATCGGCATCGGCCGAACCGGCTGTTCATATCGGCAGGGAAAATCTGAAATCGACACTGGCCCGGCTCGGCGAGCTGGTGCGAAACAACAAAGTTGCTGGCGAATCGGCGCGCCAGTGTCTTAAACGGCTCGGCCGGGACGCAATCGCGACGGCTCTACGACAGGGATAAAAATGCCTGACTATGACTATATCCGCGAGGGGCAAGCGATCTACGAACGCTCCTTCGCGATCATCCGCAGCGAAGCCGATCTCAAGCGCTTTTCCGACGCCGAGGCCGATGTAGCAGTCCGCATGATCCATGCCTGCGGACAGGTGGAAGCCGCACAGCATTTCCATTTTTCGCCCGGCTTCGTCGCCGCGGCCCGCAAAGCTCTAAGTGATGGCGCGCCCATTCTTTGCGATGCCGAAATGGTTGCCCGTGGCGTCACACGCGCCCGTTTGCCGGCAGCCAACGAGGTCATCTGCACTTTGCAGGATCCGCGTACGGCGGAAATCGCAAAGACGATCGGCAATACGCGTTCGGCCGCCGCGATGCATCTCTGGACCGACCGGCTTGCCGGCGCCGTCGTTGCCATCGGCAATGCGCCGACCGCGCTCTTCCACCTTCTGGAAATGCTGCGCGACGGCGCGCCGAAACCTGCCGCCATCATCGGCATGCCTGTGGGCTTCGTTGGCGCGGCCGAATCCAAGGACGCGCTTGCCGAGAATTCCTATGGCGTCCCGTTTGCTATCGTACGCGGGAGACTCGGCGGCAGTCCGATGACGGCAGCTGCCCTCAATGCCTTAGCGAGGCCGGGCCTATGAGCGCGCCTTCTGGACAGCTGATCGGTGTCGGCACCGGTCCCGGCGATCCGGAACTATTGACGGTCAAGGCCGTCAGGGCTCTGGAACGCGCCGATGTCGTCGCCTATTTCGCCAAGCAGGGCAGAGGCGGTAACGGCAGGGCCATTGTCGGCGACCTGCTGAGAGTGGACGTGACGTTGCTGCCGCTCTATTATCCGGTTACGACCGAGATCGATAAGGACACGCCGGACTACATCAGCCAGATCGCCGCCTTCTATGATGCCTCAGCCGAAGCGGTGGCG
Organism: Martinezella lusitana; assembly: GCF_014207095.1. Lineage (GTDB taxonomy): Bacteria > Pseudomonadota > Alphaproteobacteria > Rhizobiales > Rhizobiaceae > Rhizobium > Rhizobium lusitanum_B. The sequence continues at coordinate 78,234 of NZ_JACHBG010000003.1, forward strand.
ACGCATCTGCGCGAAGGAAAGACTGTTGCCGTGCTCAGCGAAGGCGACCCGCTCTTCTACGGCTCCTATATGCACCTCCATGTGCGCCTTGCCGATCGCTTTCCGACCGAGGTCATTCCGGGGGTAACAGCCATGTCCGGCTGCTGGTCGCTCGCCGGCTTGCCGATGGTGCAAGGAGACGACGTGCTCTCCGTCCTGCCGGGAACCATGGCGGAAGCCGAGCTTGCTCGCCGCCTTGGCGACACGCACGCCGCGGTCATCATGAAGGTCGGCCGCAACCTGCCGAAAATCCGCCGCGCGCTCGATGCGGCCGGCCGACTCGACGAGGCCATTTATGTCGAGCGCGGCACGATGGCAAATGGCGCCATGACGCCGCTTGCGAGCCGTGACGATGCCGAGGCGCCGTATTTCTCTCTGGTTCTGGTTCCGGGCTGGGAAGGAAGGCCATGAGCGGGCGTCTCTATGTCATCGGCACCGGCCCCGGCAATCCCTCGCAGACGACGCCGGAAGCCTTGGCTGCCGTCGCGGATGCCCATGAATTCTACGGTTACGGCCCCTATCTCGACCGCCTGACGCTGCGCCGCGATCAGATCCGCCAACCGTCCGATAATCGTGAAGAGCTGGATCGCGCCAAGGTGGCGTTGCAGCGAGCCGCAGCTGGCGTCAATGTCTGCGTTGTCTCCGGCGGCGATCCCGGCGTCTTTGCCATGGCGGCGGCCGTTTGTGAGGCGATCGATCACGGTCCGGCGGAATGGCGCGCAATCGATCTCATCGTGGTGCCCGGCATCACGGCCATGCTGGCAGTCGCTGCCCGCATCGGCGCCCCCCTTGGGCATGATTTCTGTGCGATCTCGCTGTCGGACAATCTGAAGCCCTGGCCGCTCATCGAAAGCCGGCTTCGTGCCGTTGCCAAGGCCGGCTTCGTCATCGCGCTCTATAACCCCATCAGCAAGGCGCGGCCCTGGCAGCTCGGCAGAGCTTTCGAAATCGTCCGCGATATTTTGCCAGCGGACACGCCGGTCATTTTCGGGCGGGCCGCGGGCCGGCCGGATGAGCGCATGACGGTTGCGCGGCTTGGCGATGCCCAGGCCTCGCAGGCCGATATGGCGACCTGTGTCATCATCGGCTCGACCGAGACGCGCATCGTCGCCCGCGAAGGTCGTCCGGATCTGGTCTATACGCCACGTTTCATCAGGGAAGAGACGAAATGATCGATCCGATCGAGCGCGGCATCGACTGTTTCGACCACCGTCAGGCCGGCGGTCTCTGCACGCTCGATCATGATCACTTTGATACCGAGGCGCCTGGCCGCCTCGATCTTTCCGTAGGTCGCATCGCCGCCACTGTTCTTGGCGACGACCACGTCGATCGCATGCCGCTGCAGCATGGCGAGCTCGTCAGCCAACCGGAACGGTCCCCTGCTATGGATGTAGGCGACTTTGGGCACGGTCAGCGGCGGCTCGACAGGATCGACGCTACGGACCCAGTAATGATGCTGCGGGGCCGCGTTCGCCTGATGAGCCTCCTGCCGGCCCGTTGCCAGGAAAACCCGCAGGGGCTTGGCCCCAAGCGCCGCAACGGCTTGCGCGACGCTATGCACCGAGAGCCAGTTATCGCCTTCGACCGGCACCCAGGCTGGACGGCGCAGCGCAAAGGCCGATACGTCGCTGCGAGCGGCCGCTTCGCTAGCATTGGTGGAAATGCGGGCGGCGAAAGGGTGGGTGGCATCGATCAGGAGATCGATCGCTTCGTCATGCAGATAGCGGGCCAGCCCTTCCGCACCACCGAAACCGCCGCTGCGAACGGGAACAGGCTGCGGCGCCGGATCGACAGTCCTGCCGGCAAGCGACAGGATAACGTCAAGGTCTGTGCGAGCGGCAAGCGACGTTGCCAAAGCACGAGCCTCCGCCGTGCCGCCAAGGATCAGAATGCGGACCTTGCCCATGGCTGAGATATCTTTCGTTCAACGTTGGCTCACTATTATCGGCATCGGCGAGGACGGTCCAGCGGGGCTCGGCGACCAGGTTACGCGGCTGATCGCTTCGGCGCCGGTCATCTTCGGCGGAGAGCGTCATATCGAGCTGATGAGCCCGGTGATAACAGGCGAAACGCATCAATGGCTTTCGCCATTCGAAAGATCCGTCGAAGCGGTCCTTGCCCGGCGCGGCAAGCCGACGGTGGTTCTCGCCTCCGGCGATCCCTTCTTTTACGGCGTCGGCGCGACGCTCTCGCGGCGCATTTCGGCCAGTGAGATGTCCGTCATTCCAGCTCCCTCCTCTTTCTCCCTCGCAGCATCGCGTCTCGGCTGGCCCTTGCAGGAGATAACGGTTCTGTCGCTTCACGGACGGCCGATCGATCTCATCCGGCCGCATCTCCATCCAGGCCGGAAGATCCTGGCGTTGACATCGGACGGCAAGGGGCCGGCCGATTTAGCCGCTTTGCTGCAAGCCTCCGGCTTTGGTCAGTCTGAACTTATGGTCTTGGAAGCGCTCGGCGGCCCGCATGAGAAAGTCTCCCGGCAAACGGCTGATGACTTCGCCCTCTCCGGCATCAACGATCTGAATATTTGCGGCGTCGAGGTCAAAGCTGGGGCAGGTGCGCGGATTCTATCGCTGAGCGCCGGCTTGGCCGACGAACTCTTCGAGCATGACGGGCAGATCACCAAGCGGGAGATCCGCGCGATGACGCTCTCCGCACTTGCGCCGCGTCACGGCGAGTTACTCTGGGACATCGGCGCCGGCTCCGGCTCGGTTGGCATCGAATGGATGCTGGCGGACACATCGCTGCGCGCCATCGCCATAGAAGCATCATCAGAGCGCGCGGCGCGGATCCGTCGCAATGCGGCGAATTTCGGCGTACCAGGTCTGACCGTCGTCGAAGGAGAGGCGCCGGATGCGCTTGCCGGGCTACCCGTTCCGGATGCGATCTTCATCGGCGGCGGCGGCAGCGACGCGGGGGTACTCGATGCCGCCATCGTCCAATTGAGAAAGGGCGGCAGGCTGGTGGCCAATGCCGTCACGACCGAAATGGAAGCGCTTCTGCTTGCCGAACAGGCACGCCGGGGTGGCTCGCTGATCCGTGTCGATATCGCACGTGCGACCGCTATCGGCCGCATGACGGGTTGGCGTCCGGCCATGCCGGTGACGCAATGGTCGTGGATCAAGCCATAATTCAGGATGAGGTAAAGCGATGACAGTGCATTTCATTGGCGCAGGCCCCGGAGCCGCCGACCTGATCACCGTGCGTGGCCGGGATCTGATCGGCAAGTGCCCGGTCTGCCTCTATGCTGGCTCGATCGTCTCGCCGGAACTTCTGCAATATTGCCCACCCGGCGCCCGCATCATCGACACCGCGCCGCTGTCGCTTGACGAGATCGAGACGGAATATCTAAAGGCTGCCAAAGCTGACGAGGATGTCGCGCGCCTTCACTCCGGCGACCTGTCCGTCTGGAGCGCCGTTGCCGAGCAGATCCGCCGGCTGGAGCGGCACCGCATCGACTATACGCTGACGCCGGGTGTTCCGGCTTTCGCCGCAGCGGCATCAGCGCTCGGGCGCGAGCTGACCATCCCGGCAGTCGCTCAGAGTCTGGTGTTGACGCGCGTTTCCGGTCGCGCTTCACCGATGCCGAATAACGAGACGCTGGAGAAATTCGGCGCGACCGGTGCGACCCTTGCCATCCATCTGGCGATCCACGCACTTCCAAAGGTCGTCGAGGATCTGACACCGCTCTACGGTGCGGATTGCCCGGTTGCGATCGTCGTCAAGGCCTCTTGGCCCGACGAGCGGATCGTTCGCGGCACGCTTGCAACGATTGAGGCAATGGTGGCCGCCGAGCCGATCGAGCGGACCGCGTTGATCTTCGTCGGCCCGTCGCTTTCCGCCAGCGATTTCCGCGAAAGCTCGCTTTACGACCCCACTTATCAGCGACGCTTCCGCGGCCGGCAATAGTTCAAGCAACCGTTGCAAAACCCGCCGAAATTTTCTCTAGTCTGCTTCCGAAGCCTACGTCACGGAAGAGGATCAGGGGATGCAGCGCATTACCATCACAATAGATGATGATCTTCTCGAGACGATCGACAAGATCAGCACGCAACGTGGCTATGCCAGCCGTTCGGAAACTCTGCGCGATCTGGTTCGCGATGCCCTGACGCGCGCCCAGCCAACCATCGATGGCGAGGCTGGTTGCTACGCAGCTCTCACCTATGTCTATGAACACGAAACCCGCGATCTCTCGCGCCGGCTGACGAGCGCACAACACAGCCATTACGATCTTTCAGTTTCGACGCTTCATGTTCATATCGACGGGCATGATTGCCTCGAAATTTCGGTGCTAAAAGGCAAGGCAGCCGAAATCAAGGCCTTTGCAGACAGAGTAGTGACGCAGCGTGGCGTGCGCTTCGGCAATCTGCACCTGATCCCCGCGGATCATGGCGCAGACCATCGCGAAATGCACTCACACGACTGAGCTCACAGGCGAGTTGCCCGCGGACTACAAGGTCAATCAGAGCTGACCTTTGATATAGGCCATGCTTTCCTTGAGGGCGCCGATCGGTTCCTTCAAGGCATGGACGGCCGAGGCAAAGGGTTCGAAAGATGCCGGGCCGGCATAGCCGGCAGACAGCAGCGACCGTAGCTGTCCGACATTATCGAGACGGTCCTCTGCATCGACCAGAACACGATGCGGATCGCGCATGTCGGCAACCGAGACATCGGGATCGCTGACACCAGAAATATGAACAAGGCCCGTCAATTGCGGGAAAGTTGCTGCTTCACCGGCAAGGTGGTGATGGAAAGTATCATGTACGAGGCGGAAGGTGGACGTCGCACCAAGTTCCTCAATGGCATCAGCCGCTTCACTCTTCAGGCGCAGCGAGCAGATCTCAAAGCCGAGGGGCTCGACAAGCCCGACGATACCGGCCGCCTCAAGCATCGGCTTCAGGGCCGACAGCGCCTTGCGGAGATTGGCGCGGCGCACGTCCGGTTCGCGGCCGCTGCCGTCGTTGACTGGAACGAGCACGAGGGCCTTTGCGCCGCAATCGCGCGCATAGTCGATCAGCTCTGCCGCTTCGCCGGCGCGCTCGTCGTTCCATTCATTGAAACGCTGCAACGCATTGATCGAGGTGATTGTTAGCCCCTGGCGCACGGCCAATTCCCTAACGGCTCTTGCCGGCGTGCCATCCAGTATCGCGTTCCCAGCGAGATCGTTGCGGATCTCGACGTTATCGATGCCGAGTTCCTTTGCGGCGGCAAAGAACGATTCCAGCGTCATGGATGGCGCACACATATGATTGAGCGCGAAACGAATAGAACTCATTACGGGCATTCCTCCTCAAGGCCTCCAGCCGCAGAGACATTCCAGATCCGCAGCGCTTGCTTGTGAAGCACTAGCGATATTCATACCATTCTTCCATCGGGCTCAGCCGTCATTTCTGATAGAATTCTCTGAAAAATGATGGAATTCCATCATTCCATTCAGATGTTTTCCGAGAGGAAAATTTCAAACGGTAGGAAGCTCTGCCCGGGGACCACGGCCTCATCGCTTTCGACCGACCTGATCATCAGGTTCATCAGTTCACTGCAGAGCGCCGGCAGCGGCGTGCCGATCGCCATGGCGACGACATCGTCGGCAAGCGCCGCCCTCGATTCCGGCGTCAACTCGTTGACGACGGCAATTAGCTTGCCGGACAGCCGCTCTTCGCGAATGGCCGAAATCGCTCCCTCCATACCGCCGCCGCAGACGTAGAAGCCGATGAGGTCGGGATGCTTTTTCAGGAGATCGAGCGTCGCCTCATGCGTAATTTCGGGCGTATCGAGATTGATGAGCGTATCCAGCACTTCGAAATCGGGCGCATTCTCGCGGAAATAGGAGCGAAAGCCGATCTCGCGCAACTCATGGCCAAGGAAGCGATGACTGCCGACGAAACAAGCGACTTTGCCTGGGCGGCGCGCCGAGCGCGCGATGGTCCAGGCGGCCGTGCGCCCGACCTTGCGGTTGTCGACGCCGATATAGCCTTGGCGCGCAGTGGTGGAGAAATCCGACAGCAAGGAAAAGACCGGAATACCCTTCTCCTTCAATTCCTCGATCGCAGTCGTCACAGCCGGATAATCCGGCGCGACAAGCGCAACGGCTTGGCTGCGAGCAGCCACCACTTTCAGCTTCTCGACAATCGCCGTCGGCGTTGAGGCGGTTACGAACTCAATTTGAGCGTTGATCCGCGCTGTCGTGACCGCTTGCGCCGCCACCGCGATCTCCTTGGCAAAAGCCTGGTAGAAGGCCTGAGCGGGCTTCTGCAGGACGAAACCCAATCGATACTGCGGCAGGTCCTCAAAGACGCGCTGCCGCAGGAGGCCAACGGCGTGATACCCTATTTCCTGCGCTGCCTCGTAGACCCGGCGTGCCGTTTCCTCTCGCACCCGATGCCGTCCGTTCAGCACGCGATCGATCGTGGCAACGCTGACGCCGGATGCCTTGGCGAGATCCGATATGGTTGGGCGACGCATGGCTGCTCCTGAGATATACCATCACTGATGACGCTTGAATTTGATAGGTTTTGATAGATTCCATCATTCCCGCATTGAGGCAAGCGAAAAGTCGATCTATCGTTTCCGACATCAAGGGCGATGGGCTGTTGCACGTCGCGGGAGGCGGGGATGACGACGATTATCAAGCGTGACTACGATCTGCTCGGCGCAAGCGGCAAACTGGCGGTGGAGACCGGACTGGCCGCCGCCGAATGGTATCACACGGATGTTGTGCGCAAGGACATGAAGGCGCTGATGCAGCGCTCGGATGCTCCGGCAATCCGCGACACCATCATCTGGCTTGGCGGTATGCTGGTCTTCGCCGCGCTGGGCGTCTACTTGTGGGGATCCTGGGTCTGTATTCCGTTCTTTCTCGCCTATGGCGTCCTCTACGGTTCGGCCTCCGACAGCCGCTGGCATGAATGCGGCCATGGCACGGCCTTCAAGACCCGGTGGATGAACGACGCGGTCTATCAGATCGCCTGCTTCATGATCATGCGCAATCCGGTGACTTGGCGCTGGAGCCATGCACGCCACCACACGGATACCGTCATCGTCGGCCGTGACCCCGAAATATCAGTCATGCGACCGCCGGATCTCTTCCGCCTCGTTCTAAATTTCTTTGGCGTCCTGGATGCCTGGCACGCCGTCGTCGACATGTTGCGCAACGCTTCCGGGGTTGTCAGCACCGCGGAAAGGACCTTCATACCCGAGATGGAGCAGCCGAAGGCCATTCGCATCGCCCGCATCTGGCTTGCCATCTATATCGTGACCATCGCGACGACGATCGCCACGGGTTCCGTCCTGCCGCTGATGCTGATCGGTCTTCCGCGCCTCTACGGCGCCTGGCATCACGTCCTAACCGGCCTGCTGCAGCATGGCGGCCTCGCCGACAACGTCATCGATCATCGGCTGAACAGCCGCACCGTGATGATGAATCCGATCAGCCGCTTCATCTACTGGAACATGAACTATCACGTCGAACACCACATGTTCCCGATGGTGCCCTATCACGCGCTGCCGAAGCTGCATGCGATGATCAAGCACGACCTGCCGGCGCCGAACCCATCCATGTGGTCCGGCTATCGCGAGATGATACCGGCTTTCCTGCGGCAATTGCGCAATGAGGACTATTTCCTGAAGCGCGAACTGCCGCCGACGGCTCGGCCCTATCGCGAGGAGTTCCACAGCGAACTTCCAGCCGCAGCCGCTCAATAAACTGGATGTGTACAGGGAGGAAAATATGAGCAACTGGATCGAAGTCTGTACTGCCGACGCGATCGACGAAGAAGACGTCATCCGTTTCGACCATGACGGCCGAACCTTCGCCGTCTACCGCAGCCCCGAGGATGATTATTTCGCCACTGACGGCCTGTGCACACACGAGAAGATCCATCTCGCCGATGGTCTCGTCATGGACAACATCATCGAATGTCCCAAGCACAATGGCCGCTTCGACTATCGCACCGGCGAAGCCAAGGGAGCTCCGGTCTGCGTCAACCTGCAAACCTATCCGGTCAAAGTCGAAAACGGCACCGTCTTCATCGGGCTCTGAGGAGGAGACCATGCCGCATTTTGTCATCGTCGGCGCAGGTGAATGCGGCGCGCGCGCTGCCTTCTTACTTCGCGAAAAGGGATTTGAGGGCGAGATTACCCTGATCGGCACCGAAAAGATTGCCCCATACGAACGTCCGCCACTTTCGAAAGGTGGATCGGGTGATGCACCGGAACCGAAATTCGTCGCCACATTGGAACGGTATCAGGAGCAGTCGATCGATCTAAGGCTCGATGCGACGGTGACAGCGATCGATGCTGCCTGTAAGACGATCAGCCTCGCCGACGGGCAAAGACTCCACTACGACAAACTTCTGCTCGCAACTGGAGCCACGGCGCGGAGTCTCCCCGGCGTCGATGGCATCTCCCGTCGCATCCGTATGCTGCGGACCCATGCGGATGCGGTAGCTTTGCACACGGGCCTTCATCCCGGCCGGCATATTGCCATCATCGGCGGCGGTTTCATCGGTCTCGAATTCGCGGCTACGGCGCGCCTGCGTGGCGCCGATGTCACCGTCATCGAGGGCCTGCCGCGGGTGTTGAAGCGCAGCGTGCCGGAGGAGATCGCCGAAGCGATCGCGGAACGCCATCGTCAGGAGGGCGCAAGTATCCGTTGCGGCCAGAGCATCCAGGCCGTGCAAGAGGATGCCGACAAGATCGTCGTCCGTTTGGCCAACGGCGAAATCATCTCGGCCGATCTGTTGCTCGTCGGCATCGGTGCCTTGCCGAATATCGCGCTTGCCGCGCAAGCGGGGCTTGTGATCGACAACGGCATTGCCGTCAATGAGCGCCTTGAAACTTCCATTGCCGACATCTATGCGGCGGGCGATTGTTGCTCCTTCCCCCTGGCACTTTACGGCGGTCGGCGCGTGCGCCTCGAATCCTGGCGCAACGCACAGGAACAGGCACATCTGGCTGCGGCCAATATGCTGGGAGAAGGTGCGGAAATATCCGCCGTACCGTGGTTCTGGTCGGATCAATATGATCTGACGCTGCAGATCGCCGGCCTGGCGGATGAGGCGACCGTTCATGTAAGACGAGACCTCGATGACGGGGCATTCATCCTGTTTCATTTGAGCGCCGATGGGCGATTGCTCGCCGCAAGCGGCATCGGACGCGGCAATGCCATCGCGCGCGATATTCGCCTCGCCGAAATGCTGATTGCAGCCCGCGCCCATCCGGATCACAATGCCCTGGCGGCAAGCACCGTCAAACTGAAGTCGTTGCTTGCAGCATAAGATCGCGGTTGGAACTTGACGAAAGGCGTCGAACCATAAATGTCTTCCTGTAACGGCAAACGGGGAAAGCGATGAAGATACTCGGCATTTCTGGCAGCCTGCGCAAAGGCTCATTCAACACGGCCCTGCTTAACGCTGCGGTCGAACTGGCACCAAGCGGCGTCGAGCTGATCGCTCGGACCATTCATGGCGTGCCGCTCTATGACGCGGATCTCGAAGCTGCCGAGGGAATTCCGGAAAAGGTGCGTGAACTCAAGGAGCTAGCCATCGCCGCCGATGGAGTGATCCTGTTTACGCCCGAATACAACAATTCGCTCCCCGGCGTCTTCAAGAATGCCATCGACTGGATGAGCCGCCCCTCGAGCGACATCTCGCAGGTCTTCGGTGGCAAGCCGATCGCTGTGCTCGGCGCCTCGCCCGGCAATTTCGGCACGATCCTCAGCCAGAATGCCTGGTTGACGGTGCTGCGTACGCTCGGCGCCGAGGCATGGTTTGGCGGCCGGCTGATGGTGTCGCGAGCCGGCAGCGTCTTCGATGTCGACGGCGCCATCGTGGACGAGAAGGTGAAGCATAATCTCGCAGCTTTCGTCGAAGGCTTTGCCGCTTTCGTCGCGGATCAAAAGAAGCCGTGACCCGCAGGCCGTCGGAAGGCCGGAGAGCGAACGCAACGCTATGATTGACCCAGCGAATGGCCTAAGGTGAATGTGGCGCCGGTTCCCGGCGCCTCCGGGGCTCCGCACATTTCCTTCCGTCGAAAACCATGAAATCCAATAGTACCGGTTACGTCTTCACGCTGTTGGCCATCAGCATCTTCGCCATACAGGACGGCATATCCAAACACCTCGTCAGCGCCTATCCGCCGCTTCTGGTGGCGATGATCCGCTATTGGGCTTTCATGCTTTTCGCCATCGCAATGGCTTCGCGCGCACCCGGCGGCTTGCGGCGCAACGTCAGGACCCGGCACCCCGCCCTGCAGATTGCCCGAGGCCTATTGCTTGCCGCGCAGATCGTTGTCGCCATTTCGTCCTTCGTCATCGTCGGACTGGCCCATTCGCAAGCGATATTTTCATCCGGCCCGCTCATGGTGGCGCTATTGTCCATCCCGATCCTCGGCGAGAAAGTCGGCTGGCGGCGATGGCTGGCGATCTGTTTCGGCTTTGTCGGCGTGCTCTTTATTCTCAAGCCGGAGAGCGGCGTTTTCGACGCGCGCTTCCTGGTGCCGCTTTCCGGTGCGCTGCTGTTCTCGTTTTACGTCGTCCTCACCCGCTACGTCAGTCGTGAGGACAATGCCATGACCAGCTTTTTCTATACGGGCGTGGTCGGTGCCGTCGCCATGAGCTGCATAGGCCCATTCTTCTGGACGACGCTTGCCCCGCGTGATTGGATCTTCATGGGCATCCTCTGCCTGACCGGCGTATCGAGCCATTACTTCCTCATCCGCGCCTATGACACGCTTGACGCTGTGGTGATTCAGCCCCTGACCTATTTGCAGCTCGTCTTCTCCGCCATTATCGGCGTCACCATATTCGGGGAAAAACTAAGCGCGCCCATGGTTCTGGGCGCGCTGATCGTCGTTGCAGCCGGCATGTTCACGATCTGGCGTGAACATGCCTTGGCCAAGACCAAGATCAAGGCCGCGAAGTCCTAGACGCCTTACGCATCCACCTGAGCGCGCGGCTGCGCCTCCGTGTAATAGCTTACATATTTCTGGCGATAGCGTTCTGTTCCGCCGAAATCGCTGTAGCGCGGCAGTTCCGACATGTCGGTCTTGTTGAGGATGACGCCGAGAATGCGCGAACTGATCTGCGGCTCCTGTTCCAGAATGTCACGCACCAGATTGGTCGGCGTCGCACCCCATTCGGTAACCAGCAGGAAGGCATCGACCTGCGGCGCAAAGGCTTTCGCGTCGATCACCGGACCGAGAGGTGCAAGGTCGACGACCACGTAGTCGAACATCTTGCGTGCATTTTCCATCAGATGCTGCATGCCCTGCGAGGACAGAAGCTCGCTGGTGTGCAGCAATTGATCGCGGACGGCGACCGGCAGAATGGCGAGCTTGGTGCGCGGATCGACCTTTACGACATTCGTCCACGGCACTTCACCGAGCACGGCCTCGATCAAGCCTGCCTGCGGCGGCGACTTCAGCGTTCGGCTAAGACCCGGATTGCGCAAGTCGGCATCGATGAGCAGCGTGCGCTTGCCGCTGCTGGCAAGCAGGGCGGCAAAATTGGCGGCTGTCGTCGACTTGCCCTCGCCCGGCAGCGCCGAGACGACGCCGATGACGCGGTCGGCACGACCCTGCAACATCACGTCGCTGGCGAGCTTGGCATTTCTCAAAGTCTCGGCAAAAATCGAGCGCGGGGCTTCGACCGATATGCGCATGATACGCTCGAAGGCGACACCATTTTCCGGCTCTTCCGCCGTTGCCGGATCCGCTCCGACATTGGTCTTGCGTTTCTTTTTCGTGCTCTTGCCCTGCTGACCAAGCAGCGGCAGATAGCCCAGGAACTTCAATCCAAGTGCGGAGCGCACATCGGCTTCGACACGGAAGAAGCGATCCCGGAACTCCTGCAAGGCAGCCAATCCACAGCCGGCCATCAGGCCAATGATGACCGAAAGTGCCATGACAAGCGTCCTCTTCGGGCTCGACGGCGATGTCGGCACGCCGGCAACCGAGATGACGCGGGCCTTGGCAATCGGGAAGGAACGCTGCTGGGTCGCTTCTTCGAAACGGCCGAGATAGGATTCATAAAGCGTCTTCAGCGCCGTCGCCTTCTGGTTCAGCTCGTTCAGATGCACCAGCGACTTGTTGGCTTCGGAATTCTTGCCGACGACATTCTCAATACTTTCGCGCAGCGATGCCGAGCGCGACTGTGCCACGTCAAGCTCGTTCTTGTAGCTGGCGGTAAGCTGTTGAAGGACCTGATAGATCTGCCGGGTAATATCCTGCCGTTCAGCCTTGAGCGCGACGGCCTGCGGGTGCTGGGCTCCGAAATTCTGCGTGACATCCTGCTCGCGCTTTTCCACGGCAAGGTAACGCGTCTTCAGATCCTGCAGCACCGAGTTATCGGTTGTGTTAGACGAAATCGTCGCATTCTTGACAGCGTTGTCCGGGCCTTGGTCGATGATCGACTTATACTGGTTGTAACGCGCCGCAGCACTGGCGGTATCCGCCTGGGCGATGATCAGCTGCTTGTTTAAATCCGAAATCTGCTGCTCCGACATCAGCTCGCCGCCGGTCGATGTCAGCCCATTCTCGGCCTTGTATTTCTCGACCTCGAGTGATGCTTCCTGGGCGCGCTGACGCAGATCGTTAAGGCGCTCCTGCAACCAGACGGAGGCACGCTCGGTCGCGTCGAAATTGGCATTCAACTGGTCGGTCAGATAGGCATCAGCATAGGCACGCGTGACTTTGGCAGCCAGCAGCTTGTTGGTCGAAGAGAAGGATACGGCCACGACCGAGCTTCGCGTGACGCGCTCGACCTTGAGATTGTCCTGCAGAACTGCGGCCACCTTCTGGCGCTGCGCTTCACGCTGCTCTTCCGGCGTCATCGGCGTGCGACCTGGCGTAAAGACACTGACGATCAAGCCGACGCCGGATTTGAGCAAGGCTGCCGGCGAAACCGGCGGATTGAGCAGCGTGTTGTCATCGGCGAGGCCAGCCTGGTCGACAACGCGGAGCGCCATTTCGTTCGACTTGAGGATCTCGACCGCGCTGGCGATTTCCATATCCGCCTGCTGGCCGCTGGCGGCGGGTCGTTGGTCTTCCGCATATTTCGTCATCGTTTCATCGAGCAATATCTGCGTCTGCGACGTGTAGCTCGATGTGGCGGTGAGCAAATAGGCCACCGCCAGAATGACGAATGCGGCCATAGCAAGGAGGATCGTGCGGATGCGACGTGTCACGACCGCCATCAGCTTATCGAGGTCTATGAAGCTATCCTGCGGCTCTCCTTGCGAAGGAGTGCTGTGGAAAGTGAAATTCTTCTGATGCATGGCGACCACCTTGTCGAAGAAGCCTGAATGAACAATAGCCATGGCCTGCAGCCTCTCGGCCGCAGGCCACAATGTGAACAGGCTTAAGCGGCGGTCATCTGCGCTTCGTGCGAGACGACCAGGTTGCGGATCGAGTCATAGACCAAGCCGCCAATATCGGAGCGAGCGAGCGCAAAAGCGACGTTCGCTTCGATGAAGCCGTGCTTGGATCCGCAGTCGAATGTGCGTCCGTTATAGACTTGGGCATGGAAGGACTGCGTCTCGGAAAGGCGCAGCATCCCGTCGGTCAGCTGGATCTCGTTGCCGGCGCCGCGCTCCTGGCGGGCCAGAATATCGAAGATCTCAGGCTGAAGAATATAACGGCCATTGAGGTAAAAGTTTGAAGGCGCCTCAGACGGATGCGGCTTTTCGACCATCTTGGTGACAGCAAAGCCATGGCGAACAGCCGCGCCCTTGCCGATAATGCCGTATTTCGACGTCTCCTCCGGAGCACATTCCTCGACCGCAACGATATTGCCGCCAGTCTCGTTATAAAGGTCCATGAGGCCGGCCATGCAGCCGCGCATACCATAGCAGAGCATGTCGGGCAAAAGCAGCGCAAAGGGCTCGTTGCCGATCAGATCTCGGGCACACCAGACCGCGTGGCCGAGGCCGAGCGGCGCCTGCTGGCGCGTGAAGCTGACGGCACCCGGCCGCGGCAGAAGACGTTCCAGCTCACTGACCTGATGGCTCTTGCCGGCCTTCTGCAGCGATGAAATCAGCTCCGGCGTATCGTCGAAATGATCTTCGATCGCCGACTTGTTGCGACTGGTGACGAAGACAATGTGCTCGATGCCGGCCTCGATGGCTTCATCGACGGCATACTGCACGACCGGACGATCGACGATCGTCAGCATTTCCTTTGGCATTGCCTTTGTCGCGGGCAGGAAACGGGTTCCGTTGCCGGCAACCGGAATGACTGCTTTTCTCACGCGGTGCTTGGGGTCCATGGCTCTATCCTTTGTTAGAGTGAGGGCCTGCGCCCATTTCGGGCAGGGGCGAGGAGAGTTGAGGGGTTGATGTCGGCTGGCGGCCGCTCCGAAGAGACGCGGCCAGACGGCGAAAACGGGCGGCAACCGGCATGCTCAGATGTCGGACTGCGCGTGGGTTGAGGCAGGCGATCTTGAGGATCGCGGGAAGCTCGCGCTCCTTGATGCTGTCGACCAGCATCAGGAACGCCTTGACTTCCTTCAGATTGCGTGTTCGTCGCCTTTGAGCGGCGAGAGCTGCGGCCCCGAAGGGGTGTTCGGCAAAGAACCGTGCGTCGGCGGCGAGCATCGCATCGACATGCTCCTTCTTCAGGACACGCGAGATCGATCCGTCGCGAATGTAATAGAGGTAGCCGACTGTCGGCTCGACGACACAGACACCGCCGCGGGCAAGTGCGGAAGCAAGAAAGGTATAGTCCTCGCCGATCCTCAACGTCTCGTCAAAGCGCAGACGATGCTGTTCCAGGAACGCGCGCTGGAACACCGGCTTCATGTAACCGAAATTGTGCTCGGACGCGAAAATCATGTTCGAGGCAATGAATTTCGCCAGCGTCAGCAACGGCAGGCGGGACAGCATCGCCTCAGGGAACATCGGCAATGTCGTGCCGACATCCTCGCGGATGACATCAAGATTATCGACCGCGATCTGCGCGTCTGCCTTCTCTGCTCTGGCGATCAGCCGCGCCATGCGATCCGGACGAAGGGCATCGTCGGAATCGAGCACCGCCACCCAGCGCCCGCGAGCAGCATCAAGACCTGCGTTGCGGGCGGCTCCCGGGCCGCCATTGCGGGGCATGGCGACGAGACGGACACGCGGATCGGGATGGTTACTGACAATCTCACGCGTGCTGTCGGTCGAGCAGTCGTCAACGACGACGACCTCCATGCTGACAGCGCCCTGGGCAAGTGCGCTATCGATGGCGCGTTCAAGCGTTTCCTCCGCATTGTAGGCTGCAATGACGAAGCTGACATCGGGGATGAAATCCGTCATTGCGGTGCCTTCTCCAGATTTCCGTATTGTTCGATCTCGCGAACTCCAAAAAGGCCGCTGACGACACCGGCATGCATGATCCCGCGCAAGCCGTAGCGATGCCGCTTGACGGGAGATACGGCGAGCAGCGCTGCGGCACCGAAGCAATAGGCGGCCTTGGTGCCGGCAAGCGCGATCGCTCGCCAATGCCGACCGCTCGCCCTGCCCTCCAGCAACATCCGTCCGTGGGTCTGCCCCATGCGAAAACGGCGCTTGGCAAGCCAGGCAACCGTGGCGCGCTTGCTGGGAACTGGTTCTTGCACCAGCGCGTCCTCGGCATAGGCGATCCTGCCGCCAGCCTGGTGCATATGGGAAAAGAACTCGGTATCTTCGCCGCCCGTGCGCCCAAGCGCGATGTTGAAGCGACGGCCAACGAGCGAGGGTGCGCTGCGGCGCAGCAGGACATTGCAGGTATAGCCCGTGCGGATTTCGCCTGCGACCCAGACCGGCAATGTAGAGTGGAAGTCGCCATTGCGCATCCAGGTTGGCGCGCTATTCGCGTAAATCGCCTGCACTGGCCCGAGAATAGCATCAGCACCGGTCGTATCGGCCATCACCAGCAATTCCGACAGCCAATCTTCCGACGCCGTCTCATCATCGTCTATGAAGGCGACAAAATCGCCATTTGCGTGATCGAGGCATGCATTGCGGGCGATCGAGATGTTCGATGCCGGGCAATGCACGTAGGCGATCTCGAAAGGAACCGCCGAGCGGATCGCATCGACACGATCGCGCGCGCTCGGCGTCACGTCATTATCGGCCACGACAATGCGTACCAGCGCGCCGGCTGGAATGCTCAAAGCGGCAAGCGACAGCAATGTCTGATCCAGCTCTGCGCGGCGATAGGTGCAGACGGCGATGTCAATTCTTATCGGGCGACGGAGAGCTTGTGTCATGACGCGACCCTGCGGTTGCGAAAGCTCAGCACTTCCATCCAGAAACCCATCGACCAGGCGAAATGCATGACCATGGCGGAGATAGCGGCCAGTGGCCCATAAGGATTCTTCTGGCCGACTGCGATCCAGAAACCATAGGCGATGCAGGCGACGGCCCAGAGGCTCACCGGAATGACGGCGATCCAGTTAAGGATCGCCAGGAAAGCGCCGATGAAGATCGGCACCACGGCAAGTGGCAACATCTGGCGCAAGCTCGGCATACTGCGATGCTTGAGGATATTGCGGGCTCGGCCGCGGCCGTAGCCGAGGTATTGTTTGAAGAGCGTCGAGATGCTCGCCCGCGGATAGTAGGTCATCGCCGTCTTGTCGGTGAGCCAAATCCGATAGCCAGCCTTGTGAAGCCGGTAGTCGAGCTCGGCATCCTCGTTATGGCTGAAGGTTTCGTCATATCCGCCGACGGCGCGGAAGGCCGCAACACGCATCAATGCATGATGCCCATGCTCAGCCCAATGCCCCTTCGCTCCCTCTCGATGCTTCGAGCCGCCATTGCCGAGCTTGGAGTTCTGCGCGACTGCCGTTGCCTTCTGAAAGGCGCTGAAGCCCATGGTGCGCATGGCGACAACCACGGAATCCGCCCCGGTAGCGCCGGCTTCCCGCACCAGCGTCTGGCAATAGTCGTCCGGATAGTCGCCATGGGCATCGATGCGGATGAAATATTCGTAACCGTCGCCGAAGGTCTCGATCGCGAGATTGATCGCGGCACTTTGCAGCCGCTTCGGATTGTCGATCAGCAGCACGCGCGGATCACGCGCGGCGATTTCCCTGACGATATCGCGCGTCCGGTCGCTGCTGCCGCCATCGGCAACCACGATGCGGGCATCGAGCTCATCCAGAGCCTGCTTAAGCTTGCCGATCAGCGGCTCTATGTGCCGTTCCTCGTTGAGGCAAGGAATGACGATCACACAATGCATGTCCCTTGAATTTTCAGTCGTCATTGCAATCCACCTCTATTGCGATGCAGTTGCGGGAGGGCCTTTACGTCTATGCTCTGCTCATTGCTGCGCGTCAGGGCGGCCAGCCTGTGGACCAGCCCATGACAGTCGGCCCGATCAATCATCCATTGCTTGCGATCCTGCGCCGCAACGGCGTTGAAGGCGGCGAGATAGTGCTGCTCGTCCATTGCACCCAAAAGCGCAACGAGGTGATCCGCATCCGGCTTTTCGAGCGCGAGCCCGATTCTTCGAGTGGTCAGAAACCGGGCGGTTTCCGTGCCATCAACAGCAATCGGTACGGCGCCATAGAGCCCGCCCTCATAGAGACGGTTCGGCAGCAGCCAGCTCGAATTTAGTCCTTCTTCGAAGAAATCGATCGCCCAGGAGAACTGGACATCATTGTAGATCGTCGAAAGATCCTCTGGATTCCTGTAGGCGCCAGCGAAATTCATGAAGGGCGCGTCGCGCACAAAACCATCGAAATCGGCAAATTCCGAGCGAGCCGGCCGGCCCCGCAGAACGATTTCGAAACGTCCGTCCATCCGCCGCGAAAATTCATCGAGCAAAGCCAGGGACTTGCGGCAGCGCAACGCGCCGAACCAGCCGATCTTCCATGGTTTGCCACCTGCTGGTGGTCGCGCCATGGGCGCGACTTCCCGCGCGGCAGTCTCAATCGAGAGAACCTTGTTCTCGAGCAACATGAACGGCAATTTCAGGCCGGAACGAGGACGGAAATAGCGCTCCACGAAGGCTGGCGAACTGGTGATGAGCAGGGCTGCGCCTGCGCCGAAATGGCGCTCGGCACCACGAAGCGCGCCGCCCAGCAAGTCGTCGCGCAGCAGCAACCGATGGATATCGAGGCACTCGTAGACGACAGGCATGTCGCCGCCAAAGATCGACTTGGCGCGATCGGCAAGCGCCAGCATTTCCAGATTGCGGCCGATAATGACATCGGGCCGGGCGACCGAACGCAAGGCGCTGCGCAGTTTCATCGCCGATTTGGCGATCGCGGTGATGCGCTGGCCAAACTGAGCATCTTTCGTCTTGCCAAGCTCGATCGGCTCAATGCCATGAATGGCGGCAAGCGCGTTGTCGTCGCGCCGGAAACCCGCCAGCGTTACCAGCGCCCCACCGGCCTGCAGCATCAGCACCCGCCTGCGCACGGCAGGATCGGCAAGATCGTGGACGAAATATAGAATATGCAGCATCAAAAGTCCCGTTTTCGCGACCGGCATGAACCGGGCGCATGGTGTGGTTGGTGTTGCATCATGGCATCGTAACCGGCCGCCCAGCCCCCGAGGCGGCCGATATGGCTCAATCGAGCTTGCAGGTGATCGATTCCGGAAACAGGCACTTCTCTCCCGGAGCGGTGAAGGCGACACGCTTGATCTGCATGGTCGCCGGCTCACCGCTATAGGCGAATTTGCCCATCCAGCCGCTCAGCGTATCCGTGCCCCAAAGGCTGAAGAAGATCTTCTGGGCATTGGTCGGTATCTTCGAGGGATCGGTAACTTCCTGAACGAGCTTGCCGTTCACGAAATAGCGCAGGCGATCCTTCTCCCAGACGAAGGCATAGTCATTGAAGCCCTGATCGGCACCGCCGGCGACCGGGGCCAGCTTCTCATTGCCGCCCTTGGCCGAGATATATTGGTTGACCTGCACCTGGCCGACATTTTTGCCCAGGACTTCGAAATCGATCTCGTCATGGGGTTTCTTGTCGGCAGGGCCGATATAGGTGAAGAAGGCGGAGTTCAGGCCCGAGCCGGTCGCGGTGCGATAGCGCGCCTCATAGGTGCCGTAACCATAGCGCTTCATCGTCTGGATCTCGCCACAGGCGTAATCGCGCTCACCCGTTTTCGCATGCACGAAGCCCAGTTCCAGCATCCCGTCCTTGATGCTCACCTGCTTTCGCGACCAGGTGCAATTCTGATGCGCTCCGTTGTTCCAGCCATCGGAGATATACCAACGGCTAGTATCCAGGCGCTGGAAATTGTCGACGAAGGATGCGCCTGTCGATTGAGCATCCTGTGCCAACCCCACCTGTGGCAGGGCGGAGGCGCTCATGAGAGCGATGGAGACAAGGCCAAATACTCGCATGTGGCTTTTAGACGTCGTCATGGCATCACCTTTTCTCGGAACGCACACGCCGATCGTCGGCGCTGCGGTTCTGGACGGTATGGGCCGCCGCCAGCGGCCGAACTCGGCTGCCAGTCAGCAGATTGTAGAAGCTCGGCAGAGCGTTACGCGCCATGCCGTTGGTCAAGGGCAACAGCAGCAAAGCGAGAGCAGCCGCAAGAACGTAGAAAACCGGGTAGAGATCGCTGCCGCCGCGGTTCCACAGAACCCAAAGACAGAACAGCAGCGGATAGTGGGCGCAAAAGATCCAGAAACTCAATCCGCCGGTTGCTGCCAGACCCTGCCCGACGCGGCTGCGGATCAAGAGTGCCGACAGCGCCCAGAAGCCTGGAATCCCTACAAGCACCATCAGATTGCGGCAAACCTCGAGCCATAGCGGCAAGCCCGGGCCGGCCTTATAAGCAACGGTCGCCAGAAGCGCGGCAAGCGCGAGAAACACTGGCCCGATCAAGGCGGCATAGCGATCCATGATCGTCACGTCGATACGATGGAGGCTCAAATAGATACCGAAGCTGAAGCTGAACAGGATCGAATTCCGCAGAACGATACCGATAGATATCGGCCAGGCCGCAAGCAGCAGCAGAAAGCTTAGAGTCAGCAACGGCGCGCGACGGATAAGAAACGCCAGCAGAGGAGACAGCAATATGCAAACGAACAAATCTCGCAGGAAATAGAGCGGCAGATTGATCGGTGTGCCATCGATCGCAAACAGAAGGGTCGATAGTGTATGCGGGCTTGCTTCCGATAGATCCGGCAGAAACCCATCTCCTATTCCGTAATACTGAAGTGTCAGTGCGAATATAAAGAAGGCGCAGTTCCACAGGAAAAACGGCAGCATCACTGTCTTCGTCTTACGACGGATCGTCTTTCCATACTCTATCGACGCCGATCCATTGCGAAACAATAGATAACCGGAAATAGCGCTCAAGCAAGGAACTCCAACTCGAAACAAACTCTCACGCAGAAACACCCTCAACCAATCGAAAAGACCATAAGCTCCATCAAATGGGCTGCTATTCGTATCGAACGGTATGTGGACAAAGACGATGCCCGAGATTAGCACGATACGCATAAGGTTTATCCGCAGAGACACGTTTGCAGTCACGTTCACGATGTCTGTCACCCCTTCTTCGGGCCGCATCCCCCTGGCAGCCGTTTCAATGAGAGCAGAGCAAAGCTCGCAGACGATAACCTAGGGCGCTCGTTGGAAAGGAAATACGGCATCGCAGCAAAAATCAGCGCAAAGCGACGTCGCGTGATGTCTCTGAGATGGTATCCAGGCGCGCTTTGGAGGCGAAACAA
The DNA here is from genome assembly GCF_014207095.1 of Martinezella lusitana. Lineage (GTDB taxonomy): Bacteria > Pseudomonadota > Alphaproteobacteria > Rhizobiales > Rhizobiaceae > Rhizobium > Rhizobium lusitanum_B. Next base: position 98,928 of record NZ_JACHBG010000003.1, read on the forward strand.
TCGATTTAGGATGGGAAAAACCCTTGTGAAGAAAGGTATTTAAGCAATCTTCATTATTTCAGAACCCTGCTCAGAGGGTTGTTTTCGGCGTGCATGATTTTTTTCCGAAAGGTGAAACTTTTTTTGCGGCGCAGCAGAACATGGGAAGCAAAGCATGACCAAAATGCGGCACCACTACAATTCCTGTGGGAAGGTTGAGACGCGCTATTCTTCTCATGGATGCACATATCGACATCTTGCTGGTGCCGAAGCGTCCGAACGGCTCGCCCGCAATAGATGGCGCGCGCAGGAGAGCAGCGCCAAATCCTTAAGACGTGACCGGCACGGAAGATCGATAAAGTTCGAGAAATCGTCATAGCCGACATTGCTACGTGTCGATTGAACGCTACCTGTTGGCGTCACGGCGGCGCCCGCAAGCGGATAAACAACGACGCATTGGCGGTCGGTGCAGCCGAAGAGCCGCGGTCACGTCTGCATGAGACGAGACCACAAGCCCCTGAATCGAAACCGTAAAGGTGGGAAATGGCGTCCATCACGATTGTTATTCCATTCTACCAGAAACAAACCGGCGTTCTGCAGCGTGCCTTGAGTTCGATTTCCCGGCAGACGTTTCAGGATTTCGATATTCTCATCGTTGACGATGAATCGCCGCTTCCGGCGGAAACCGAGCTGCAATCGTTGAGCAGCAAGGAGCGAAAGCACATACGGGTGATCCGCCAGGCCAATGCCGGCCCCGGGGGCGCCCGCAACACGGGCTTGAACAACGTGCCAGCCGAGAGCAGGTTCGTGGCGTTTCTCGACTCCGACGACGAATGGGCGCCGGAGCATCTGAGCAACGCCTTCGGAACGCTGACCCACTACAAGGCGGATTGCTATTGGGACTCCATCGATGGCGGGAAGGAATTCTACTATCACTTCAGCATCGCGGAACTCGGGAAATCGACCGATACGCTGCGATTGTCGGATAAGCCGTCTGTCGTCGAAATTCCGAATATTGCCAGCGTCATGCTGCAGGACTGGAGTTTCCTGCATATGTCCTGCATGGTGATCGGGCGTCCTCTCATCGAAAAGATCCGTTTCGAGCCGACTTTGCGGCTGGCGGCAGAGGACGTGCTTTTCTTCTGCGATTGCATCCTGGCCGCCAAGCGGGTGCTGCTATGCGAGGACGCGGGCGCTCTGCGTGGGGAAGGCGTGAATATTTTTCACAGCATCGACAATGACTCGCCGCAATTCCTGCGCCAGCAGTTCAACACCTGGACGGCGCTTAACACTCTGGAACAGAGATTTTCGCGCCGGCCACAGGATGTTGCCGCTATCCGGCTCTACAAAAATCGCGCTCGCCGCCAGGCGCTCTGGAGCCAGGCACGGCAGGTAAAACGCCGGCAAATGCCGCAGTTCGCGCTGCTGGCCAAATGGGCGCTGCGCGATCCGGCAATTTTACAGAGCGCCATGCAGCTTGCCGTGGGCAAACTCGCGCCCTAGTTTTGCACCGCAGCATAACCTGCCCATGCCGCGACGATGAGCCATCGGCATGCCCGCTATCATTTGGATCAGCAAGGAGTCCTTCATGAAGCCGTTCCACTGGGAATCCACCCATGGTAATTTCGGTGACGACCTCAATCTCTGGCTCTGGGATTTTCTACTCCCCGGCCTTCGCGACACCCATGAAGATACCTTGCTGGTCGGCGTCGGCACCGTCCTCAACACGGAGATCTTGCCGGCCGAGGGCCGTAAACTGGTGATCGGCAGCGGCTTCGGCTATGGCTCGCTTCCCGACATCAGCGACCGGTCGCAATGGGATGTCCGCTGTGTACGCGGTCCGCTGACAGCGCAAAAGGCCGGCCTACCCACAGAAATGGGTATTGTCGACCCAGCCGTGCTTGTAACGGAGATGCCGGAGTTCCAGAACCTGCCGAAAACAGGAAAACGCACCTTCATACCGCATTGGGAGTCGGCCGCCGCCGGTCTTTGGCCGGAGATCTGCAAGACTGTGGGACTTTCCTATCTCGACCCTCGCGGTGAGGCGAAAGCGGTTATCCGCGAGCTTGCAACATCGGAGCTTGTCGTCGCGGAATCGATGCATGGCGCAATCCTCGCCGATGCGTTCCGCGTGCCGTGGATTGCGGTTAGTTCGTCGCGCTCGATCAATAGCTTCAAGTGGAATGATTGGGCACGTTCGCTCGGTGTGACCTACGCGCCGAAACACATCCCGGTCTCGACCCGCGCCGAAGCAATCGCCAAGGGCGCCAAGTTCTGGGGCGTCGGTTTCGAACGCAACAAGCAGGCGGCAGCGGAGCTGGAAAAGCCGCGACAGGGGGAAACGGTTCTGCTCGCCGATCCCGAACAGACGCCTCTGCGGTCGATGGCCAAGCAGGCACTCGCCATGCCTTCTACGCTTGCTCTGTGGCAAGCCAGCAAAGCAAAGCCGCAGCTGAGCAAAGACGGAGCATTGGCGGCCTGCAAGGAACGCTTGATGGAGGTGATCGCGGGCGTGCGCCGCGACTACCTCTAATTTCCTGCAGGAATTAATCCGGAGCGGCCTGCAAAAGATAGCGCAGGCCGTTCGCCCCCGAATGCGCGATCGGTGAGCCGCTCTTGCGGAAGCGCTCGGTTTTGTCGGCCAGGATTCCGCTGGCTATGGCGGAAACGGCAAAGGGATGGGCAAGCGCATAGCCGGCCGCGGCAACGAGGCCCGACTGAGATTTAATATCCAGAAAATGGCGCAGTTCGTATCGATCACGGATGTGTCGCTCATGGCGGCGGATCGCGGCAGCATCGCCGTGTGAGAGCCCCTCCTTTGCAAGGATCGATCGATCCGCTTCGTAGAGCCGTCTCAGATCTTCCGTTCTGTGCCGGCCGCTCAGCGAGTCACCGCGGACGACCGCGCCATAGCCGCAGCTGTGAATGATTTTATAGCGCGCCGACTTGGCGAGCGCACGGACATAGAGATCATAATCTTCTCCCAGGCGCAGCGCTTCATTGTATCGCAGCCCATGTGCATTCAGGAACGAACGGCGCATGAGCGGCTTCAGAAAGCCAATCTCGCCGCGGCGGACACCGCGCTTGGAGATGTTGCCCTCGACAAAGCCGGCAAGATCGAGAAACCTGGGCCTGGCGTCGAAATGGTCGAGCCTGTTGTGAGCCTCGGGCACGGTATCGGCATTGACGAAGGCGATGTTGTCGGCGACGAAATCCCAATCATCATCCGCGAGAAGCGACCTGAAACGACCGGGGAAGAAGAAATCGTCGGCGTCGAGAATACCAATCAACGGAGCGGCGGATATTTCGATCGCATGGTTGCGCGCAGCAGCGGGGCCGCGATTTCTCTCGAATGTCTGGATGTTCAGCCTGCCGCTACCGTCATCTGCCTGGGCCGCGACGGCTGCAGTGCCATCCGTCGAACCGTCGTCTATCACGACAACTTCGGCGACCTCCGGTTCCCGAAGGGCCGATGCGACGGCAAGCCCGATGGTATCGCCGGCATTCTTCGCCGCAATGATTACGCAGACACTTTTCTCTGCACTGTCGGTCACGTCAGCCTCCAATGGTTCTGCGGGAGACTTAGTACGTGGCATTGATCCGACAACCTGTCGGTCTGCAAAAGATAGGATGGAATACGGTGTTACGGGTTGAACGGTTCGGAACGATTGAGATTGGACGCCGGTATGCCGGTGACTTTCGCGTCTTCGCCAACGGGCGCGGACGCCTTGTCTTCGCTCAACGACGAATCCCGCGCCTTGCGCTCTTTCCAGACAAGGTAGAGCACACCGATGAAGTAGCCAACCTGCAGGAGCACGGCGCAAATTGCCGTTTCGATCAGGGTCGTTGCGAGAGAGTTCGTCAGAAAGTAGGTCGCGATGGCAAATACGGCCAACGTGCCAAGCATGCTTATGAAGACGCGCGGCGCATACATAATGTTACCTCGCCCGCTCGACCATTGGAAAAATAGCAATCAAGGTCTTTCCTCCCCTATCAGACCTACAGATCAAATATATTTTATGATTCATTGAGATTCAACCAAGTCCCGATGATCCGTTACGAATTGGCACGATCCTAGCGCCGCGCTCGTTAAAACTACGCATCGATAATAATTACAATTGAATTTGTTCGTTTTCCCGCACGCATTCATAGAGCGCCGTGCAACAGCCACACAATTCTATGGATACATATCGGCCTGTGTGACGGCGCAATTTTGGTCGCTATTCAATCAACTTTTATTACAAAGTGCGACTGTCGGGGCTTTCAGTATGTGCGCCGCAATATCTTGCTGCAATGCAATATATCCAGATGGTAAGTCAAGTTCGCACACGCAAAATCCCAGAGGATGGCAAGGCTAGATAAGCCGTGGGTAATGAATAGCTTGCCCTTGGATACCTATAAGATCCTCGAACGGCATCATTGGCAATGCGATTGAGCTATCGACTTTGTCTCTATACGCAGCCTGGCACAGTACAGCACTTATATAGAGAATTCCTGATTTAAACCGGCGCACCAACGATGCGGTATCAATATACCTTCATTCCATATCGCTACAAAAGTTAGGATCAAAAAGTCAAAATCGCCGCCTACACTCCCGCCATCGTAGCCCTAGTTACGCGTCCGAGAATTTCCGACCAATTCGCCAACATGAATGGAGTTTTCTCTATGAAGTCTGCGACGAGATCGGCCACATCGGCTTTTTTCAGCGCCGCGGAAAGTGATGTCTTTCCGCCCACTGGTGGAGTACTAAAGCGTGTTTTCGACGTCTCTGCCGCAATGACTGCCCTAGTTTTCATCAGCCCCATCTTCTTGATGCTGATGATGCTGGTGAAGTTTTCCGATCGGGGGCCGGCCTTCTATGGCCATCGCCGCATCGGCCATAACGGCAAGAGCTTCCGTTGCCTGAAGTTCCGGACAATGGTCGTCAATGGCGACAAGGTCCTTCAGGCTCACCTGCACGCCAATCCCAAGGCAATGGAGGAATGGCGTGCCACGCGCAAGCTGCAGAACGACCCGCGAGTGACCCTCGTCGGCGCCGTGCTGCGCAAACTCAGCCTCGACGAGCTGCCGCAGTTGATCAACATCATCCGCGGCGAGATGAGTATTGTCGGTCCACGCCCCGTCGTGGAAGACGAGCTCGAGCTCTACGAGACTGCGGCGATCTATTATCTGCAGTCCCGCCCGGGCCTGACCGGTCTTTGGCAGGTCAGCGGTCGTAATGACGTTTCTTATGAAAGCCGCGTTGCCTTCGATACGCACTACGTCAAGAACTGGTCGCTCAGCAGCGACATGATGATCATCGCCAAAACAATCCCGGCCGTCTGCCTGTCTCGCGGCAGCTATTGATGACGACCAGCAGTGGCCGCAGGGCGCTTCCTGCGGTTTCCCACATCCGTGGGACTGCGATCCAATAACAGGGAAGATCCTGCATGATTGAATTTCAGCCTTCCAAGAGGCTTGCTCGCGCATTTACCTCGGTCCGATATACGGCCCTCCTTGTCTTCGGCGCCTGCGCAATAACCGGCGCAGCCCATGCCGATAATCTTCCCGGATATCATCTGGGCGTCATGGACAAGCTGCATGTGCGCGTCGCTGAATGGCAGACTGCCGAGGGCACTGTCCGCGACTGGTCGGTGGTTTCGGGTGATTATACGGTTGGACCTTCCGGCTCGATTTCGATCCCCTTCATCGGCGACATGCCCGCCATGGGCAAAACGACGGACGAAATCGCCGCGGCCATCGGCCTGGGCTTACAGAAGCAGTTTGGCCTGCGCGACAGGCCCTCGGCCTCCGTAGAGATGTCGCAGTTCCGCCCGATCTATCTTTCCGGTGAGATCCAGAACCCGGGAGAGTTTCCCTTTGTCCCGAACCTGACTGTGCTCAAGGCGGTAAGCCTCGGCGGCGGCATGCGCCGCGCCGATGCAGGCCAGCGCTTCGCACGTGACTTCATCAATGCCAAAGGCGACGCGGTCGTCTACATGGCGGAACGCGGGCGCCTGCTCATGCGCAAGGCTCGCCTGCTGGCCGAAGTGACGGGCAAGGATGACATCGAGACCCCAGCGGAACTCAAGCAGTTGCCGCAGGCAGCAAATCTCCTCGCAAGCGAGAAGGCATTGATGCAGACGCGCAGCCAGCGGATGAAGACGCAGCTGCAATCGCTGGAGGATCTGAAAACACTCCTGCAGAACGAAGTCGAGGCGCTGAGCAAGAAGAACGAGACGCAGAGCCGCCAGCTCGATCTTGCCAAGGCCGACCGCGACAAGGTCGAAAGCCTTGCCGAACGCGGGCTGGAGCTCGCCTCCCGTCGTATTTCCGCCGAACAGCGCGCATCCGACCTGGAAGCCACTCTTCTCGACACCGAGACGGCATCGCTGAAAGCCCAGCAGGATATCAACAAGGCCAACCAGGACGAAATTACCTTGCGCAATGACTGGCAGGGCTCGTTGGCGCAGGATATGCAGGATACCGACAAGCAGCTGGAAACATTGCAGCTGAAGCTCTCCACCAGCCAGTCCCTCATGCAGGAAGCGGTCGCTCAATCCGCCGATGCAAGCAACCTGGACCCTAGCGGGCAGAACGTGAATGTCGTCTACACGATCATTCGCGATGACAACGGTCAGACGAAAGAGTTTCAGGCCCAGGAAAATACGCAGGTTCTGCCCGGCGACCTTATCAAGGTCAGCACCGGCCTTGCCATGCGATAAGGAAAATCGATGCGGATTGCCAAATCGGTCTTCGTACGTCCGGGCAGCAACGCCACCTATGGCATGGTGGCTGTTGCGCTGTCCTTTTTCGTCTTCGCCTATTCGTCCCGCTTCGGCCAGCCGTCCATTCTGCTCTACTACGCTCTATGGTTTCCGTTGGTCCTGATCGATTATCGCAGCGCGCTCGGCAGCTATCGGAAGCAGCTCTGGCTCTATGCCTTCGGCGTTTTGACGTGTCTGTCGATCTTCTGGTCGGCAGTACCCGCGGTCACTGCACGTGCATCGATCCAGTATATGACGCATATCTTCTGCGCCCTGGTCGCCGTTCGTACCCTCAATATCCGCACGCTGGCACGCGGCGCGATCGCCGGGACGGCGATCGTGCTCCTGTATTCAATCCTGTTCGGATATTATGCCTATGATCCCATTGATGGCACCTACAGCTTTGTCGGCGCTTTCGACTCCAAGAACCAGCTCGGCTTCTACGCCTCCCTCGGCATCTACTTCGCCTTTGCCGCCGTTTTCGTCCTGGGCGAACGGCGGATCTGGCTGATTGGCGGCGGTGTTGCCGGATTGTTGTCGGCCTACTGCCTGCTCGCCTCGCAATCGGCAACATCGGTCCTGACGACCGCCTTGATCGTCATGCTTTGCATCAGCCTGCGTGTCATTCTTTTTCTATCGCCGAAGCAGCGTAAGAGACTGTTTGCCGCAGTCGCCATTTCCGGCGTCATCCTTATCGTCGCCGGCGCCTATCTAGGCGCAGCCGATGTCGTTCTTGGCCTTTTTGGTAAGGATTCGACCCTTACGGGCCGCACCTATCTCTGGCAGCAGGGCATCGCTATCGCGCAACTCAATCCCTTTTTCGGCGTTGGTTACCAGGCCTATTGGGTTCAGGGCTTTTCCGAGCCGGAGCGGCTGTGGGAAGAATTCTATATCGGCTCTCGAGCAGGCTTCCACTTTCACAACACCTATATCGAGACGGCGGTTGAGACCGGACTGGTCGGAGTGCTTTTGCTTGCATCGATCCTCGTGACTGCTGTCAGCGGTCACATTGGGCGCTTCCTCGGGGACAACAGGAATGACGAATCCTACGTCCTCCTTGGGGTCGCAGCGCTGCTTCTTATCCGCTCCTTCGTCGAGATCGATATTCTGAACCCATATCACGTCGGCTCCTTCCTGTTCTATTTCACCGCAGGAAAGCTGTCGATGCGGGCGCATGCGCCAAAGGCCGATCCTCGCATTGCCTACGACCGGATGGAATTCGCACCGCCAGCAAACTGGAAGCCGGAGGCCGGTCGATGAAGACACTCTACGGCATACAATATCTCCGTGCCGTTGCTGCGTTGGCGGTCGTGCTGTTTCACGCAGCCGAGCGCAGCGGCGGTCATTTTCGCATCGGAGCCGCCGGCGTCGACGTCTTCTTCGTGATCAGCGGCTTCATTATGTGGACCATGAGCGTACGCCGGCCAGTGACGCCGATACGCTTTCTGCTCGATCGCGTGCAACGCATCGCACCATCCTACTGGATCGTTACGGCCATCATGATCGCGGGTGCAGTCGTCGGGCTGTTTCCGAGCATGAAATTGACAGCCAGCCATATCTTCGGATCGTTGCTGTTCATTCCGGTGCGGTCGCCCAGTAACGGCGAGATCTGGCCGGTGCTGGTACAGGGATGGACGCTGAATTTCGAGATGTTCTTCTACGTCCTCTTTGCAGCGAGCATGCTTCTGCCGCGTCGCGTGCGGCTGGCCGGCATGATTATTGTCTTTGCCACCTTCGTCGCGGCCGGCGCCATACTCCATCCGCAATCACCGCTGCTTGCCACCTATACCAGGCCGGTCATTCTCGAATTCGTGGCGGGCGCCATCCTTGGTCAGCTATGGCTGAAAGGAAACTCTACCGGCGCGGGCCTCGGTCTTGCCCTCGTCATTGCGTCGGTCTGCGGCTTTGCGGCAATCGAGATTTTGGGGCTGGCATTCGATGAGACGACCTGTGGCCCGCTCGCGGTAGCGCTGGTGCTGGGAATGGTTTCCGTGGAGCGCAGCGGACGCCTGCCACAGATTGCGCCGCTTATCTACCTGGGCAACGCCTCCTATTCGATCTATCTCTGGCATACACTGGCAATTTCCGTCGTTGTGAAGGTGGTTGCGTCCACGCCAATTCCATCAGATGCCGTCGCCTTCGTCGCTGCGATATCGGGGACGCTACTCGGCGTTTGCGCCTATGAGCTGTTTGAGAAACCTCTGCGCAATCGATTGCGGAATTTCAGCTGGCGAAGGACACGTCCCTCGCCAGCATGATCGAATGAATTGCCTTACAGTCGTCGGCGACGCAGCTGGTCGAAATAGACGATCACGATGATCAGCGCGCCGGTGATGATGCGCTGCCAGAAGGAATTCAGGTTCAGCAGATTGGCGCCATTGTTGATGGTGGCTAGGATGAAGGCGCCGATCAGCGGGCCATAAACGGAGCCGACTGCGCCGAACAGGCTGGTGCCGCCAATGACGGACGAAGCAATTGCCTGCAGCTCCCAGCCGTCAGCCTGAGTGGCATTGCCGATCGCAATACGCGAGGCAAGCAGAACACCGACAAAGGCAGCGCATGTCCCCGACAGTATATAGGCAAGGTAAATCATACCGTTGACGTTGACACCGGAGAGGCGTGCCGCCTCGCGATTGGAGCCGACGGCGAAAAGATAGCGACCCCATCGGCTGAGATGCAGGAAGATGACGGCCGGGATTGCCACCAGGATCACCATCCAGAACAGGCTCGGAATGCCAAGAAATTCGGCGACCGCGAAGTTGGTGAAATCGTCATTGACGATGTTGATCGTGGAGCCGTTGGTAATGAGCAGGCCGATGCCGCGGAGCGAAGTTAGCGTCGCCAGCGTGATGATGAACGGCGGCAAGCCCATCCGCACGATGCCGAAACCGTGGAACGCACCGATCAGCACGCCGAACAGCAGGGTGATGAGGATGGCCGCCCAGACCGGAAACCCGGCGTGAAGGAGCCACGCGATGATGACGGTGCAGAAGCCCACGATCGCCCCGACAGACAGATCAATGCCCGCCGTGATGATGACAAATGTCTGACCTAACGCAAGAATGGCGGTCATCGACCCCTGGCGCATCAGGTTGGTGATGTTGAGCGGCGTCCAGAACTTGTCGGTCCAGAATCCAAGTAGGACCCAAAGCGCCAGCAGGAGCAGGATCAACGTCAGACTGAAGAGGATATTCATCTTGCGCCGCGGCGCAACGGTGGGGCCATCAGTCGTATTCGCGGCCATTCTCGTTCTCCCTCTTTAGACTTTTTATCGTTCAGACACCGATCGCCTCGCCGAGGACTTCCTCGTGCGTGGCGGCGTGAAAATCATGACTGGCGACCAATTGGCCGCGACGGAAGACATGGAGCCGGTCGGCAAGCTCGTAAACCTCGGGCAAATATGAGGATATGACGATGATACCGGCACCCTCGCGAAGCAGTTTGGCGAATAGACGATAGATCTCCGCCTTGGTTCCCACATCAACGCCGACAGTCGGCTCATCGAAGATGAACAGCTTGGCGCCATGGCTCAGCCATTTGCCAATGACCACCTTCTGCTGGTTGCCGCCGGACATGGCGGAGACCAATACCCGCCGGCTCGGCGTCTTGATGCTGAGATCGCGGATCTGCTTGTCGGCGTTGACGGCCTCGCTCTTGTTGTTGATGATCGGACCGTGGCTCAGCCGCCTGAAAACCGGGAGGTTGATGTTGAGACCTATCGGCAGATTAAGGCAGAGTCCCTGGTCACGGCGACTTTCAGGCGCAAGAGCGATGCCGAGCTCCATCGCGTCTCGTTCGCTGCGAATGTCGACCTTGCGTCCCTGCCAATGGATCTCCCCGGCAGAAATCGGCTGGCGACCATAGAGGCCCAGCGCAAATTCGCTGCGGCCGGCACCGATCAAGCCGTAAAGCCCGACGATCTCGCCAGCGCGGACGCTGAGCGAGACATTCTCGAAACCCGGACCGGAAAGTCCGCGCGTTTCGAGAATGGTTTCGCCGATCGGGATCTCCTCCTTGTGGTAGATCTGCTCGATCGAGCGGTTGATCATCAGCTTGATCAGCTCGTCCTCGTTGGTTTCTGCGATCGTGCGCGTGCCGACATGCGTTCCATCGCGCAGCACGGAAACGCGATCCGCCAGCTCGAAGACTTCTTCCATGCGATGGCTGATATAGACGATCGTCACGCCTTCGCTCTGCAGGCGGCGGATCAGCTTAAAGAGCTGGGCCGATTCCTTACGCGTGAGATAGGCCGTCGGCTCGTCGAAGATCAGAAACTGCGTGCCGCGCATCGCCGCTCTTGCCGTTGCGACCAGTTGCTGCTGGCCGATCGTTAACGAGCTTAGAAGGTCGGCCGCCGGCAAGCCGAAGCCAAGATCGTCGAGGACAGCCTGCGCCATGGCGATCATCTGCTTTTTGCGCATCAGCCCAAAGCGATTGACTTCGTCGCCGAGGAAGAGATTGGCCGCAACCGTCAGATGCGGACATAGGACGACTTCCTGGTGCACGGCATTGATGCCGCGGGCAATCGCCTCATTGGGCGTCGCAAGCGCCACCGGGTGGCCGCACCAGAAGATTTCTCCCGCTGTCCGCGTGATCACGCCGGTCAACAGCTTGATGAGGGTCGATTTTCCGGCTCCGTTTTCGCCGACGATGGCATGGATTTCTCCCGCCAGAAACGTGACGGTCGCGGGTTTCAGCGCCTCGACATAGCCATAGCGCTTCTGCAGACCTTTAAGCTCCAGGATCGGCGAGCCTGCCGGAATGCGGTTCGCTTCCGTCTTGACGGTATCGTCGTGCCGATGGCTGATTTCTTCCAGGCTCGTCATGAGGTCTCCTCCCTCTCGCATCACCACGCAGCCGCCCAGGAAGCGGACAGAGCATGAGGCCGAAAAATGTAAGCGGTTTTCGGCATCACGCTCCACCTTCTTGATGCTAGAGCGCAATCAGATCTTACGTCGAATAGACCTAAAATCATCCGGCTCTAGACGAAAAGAGCTGCACCCGACGGATCGGGTGCAGCCTCGGAGCCTTACTTGACCTTCGGATTCAACAGGGCGTCGATCTTCGGATCGCTCATGTTCGCCTTGGTCACCAGGTTGGCGCCAGTGTCGACATTGGCTTCGACCTTCTCTTTCTTGGAGGCGGCGAGCGCCGTCTTGATACCGTCATAACCCATGCGATACGGATCCTGGACCACGAGGCCGGCAAGAACGCCCGACTTCAGGAAGCCCACGGTCTTGTCGTCATTGTCGAAGCCGATGACTTTGATCTTGTCGCCGAGCTTGTTTTCGGCAATCGCCTGGCCCACGCCCTGCGCCATGATCAGGTTGGAGGCGAAGACACCGACAAGCTTCGGATTGGCCGTGATCAGGTCGGTCATGATGTTGAGGCCGGTGGTTGCCTGACCGTCCGCATATTTATCGGCAACGACCTTCAGGCCCGGATACTTGCTCTTGACCTCTTCCAGGAAGCCCTGGCGGCGCTGGTCGAGGGAGCCGACGCCCGGCAGGCTGGTGATGATGGCGATCTCACCCTCTTCCTTGCCGGTCATGCCCTTGATCGCCGCAGCAAGACCGTCGGCGGCGATACGGCCGCCCTGAACGTTGTCGGTCGTCAGGAACGAGACGAAGGATTTGGAATCGGCACCAGAGTCGATGCCGACGACCGGTACGGACTTGGCCGCTTCATCCACGGGCTTTCCGAGCGCCTTGAACTCGGTTGGCGAAATGACAACCGCCGCCGGCTTGCCGGCAACGGCGTTTTCTAGAATGCTGATCTGGCCGTTGATATCGGATTCCGACTGCGCGCCAAGTTCCGGCACCTTGACGCCGAGATCCTTGCCTGCCTGGCGGGCGCCGGCAAGAACGATCTGCCAGTAGAAGGACGTCGTATCCTTGACGATGATCGGAATGGTCACGTCAGCCGCGAAGGACTGCACCGGCATCGCCATCGCGATGATGGCAGCGCCGGCAAGACCGGCAAAGCTGCGGCGGGACAGAAGTGACTTGGCAATTTTCATCTGCTTCTCCTCTCAACGCGCTCTACTCTCCTGCACACCGGCCGCTGAACGCTTACGGCTCGGTATCGCGACGCCTTGCGGCGTCACGCATCGCGCGGCGGGAAGGCCACCGACGCCAAAACAGGCTTTCCTCCTCCTCGAAGCCGCCTCTCCCGGCGGCTCGATAGCTCCCAATCTGTTGGAGCGGTTTAGGAATGCAAAACCGCTCCCTCTGCTGTCTCACGCAATTCTGGACGGAAAACCGCTGCGCATGTTTCCTGGAATTGCTCTAGACTCGAACCGCCTCATCTCCCAACGGAGGCGCGACCACAGTCAATCCCTCGAATTCCGCATAGAGGCTGTCCGGGAGCCTCGGCTCCACGAGTTGCATATTGCGGACAAGACTTTCCGGCTTCGCCGTACCGATCAGCACCGACGCTACGCTTTGATTGCGCAGCGGGAACTGAATTGCCGGTTGAGCGAGCGGTACACCATGCTTGCGGGCGATCTCCTCCATCCCCCCAACCTTGGCCAAAATCTCCGGCGTTGCCGGCAAATAGTCAAAATGCGCACCAGGCACCGGACCCGTCGCCAGAATGCCGGAGTTGAAAACGCCACCCACGACCAGCGATGTTCCCTTCTTCTCACAAAGCGGCAGCAGCTCGGCAACGGCGGAACGATCCAGCAGAGTATAGCGCCCGGCCATGAGAATACAGTCGATATCAGCGGCGTGCATGACATCGAGACAAACTGGCACTTCGTTGACGCCAAGGCCATAGGCCTTGATCGCACCCGACGACTTCAGCTCCTCCAATGCCTTCAGACCGGAGCCCAGAAGCTGCCCGAGATAGTGCTTGTTCAGCGCCCTGCCGTGAGTATAGCTGCCGATATCGTGCACGTAGAGAATATCGATGCGATTGAGACCAAGGCGCGCATAGCTGAACTCGACCGAACGCATGATCCCATCATAGGAATAGTCATAGGTCGCATCGAATGGCAGCGGATCGATATAGCCATAGTTCGGCACCTTATCGCTGGGCACGGGATGCATCAGGCGCCCGACCTTGGTCGACAGCACATAGCTGTCATCCGGCTGCTCACGCAGAAAATCGCCGACGCGGCGCTCGCCGAGGCCGAAGCCATACCAGGGTGCGACATCGAAGTAGCGAATGCCGCTATCCCAGGCGGCCTGCAGGGTCTCCATTGCCTGATCGCGAGGGCAAGCACGATAGAGTCCTCCCAGCGCCGCAGCGCCAAAGCTGATCTCCGTAACCTTAAGATCGGTCCTGCCTATTGTCCTAGTCTGCATCACCCTTCCTTCACGATGAGCGGTATTTCAATTCCCGTCGCGAACGGCTCAACGAAACCGCTATCGTTATTTCAAACAACGTCCATCGATAGTGCGATACGATATCAAGCGGCCCTGGATTGCAACGGCACCCCATCCCCTCCCTATTCATCGGCGTTATCGAACAACCCTCAACAGTCGTCACCAATTGATTTTGTTTTTTATCTACAATAAACAATTTGGAGTCAACGAGGAAATCACCGCCCGCTGGGGTGGAAGGCGGCAAAGAAGGCCCGGACAAGACTCCTGCAATTGACTGCCATTCGAACATGGTTCAGACAGCGCCGCCAGCAAAGCACGGCGATGCTACGCGAGGGGAAAATGGCTAGACAAAACACGCTCTTCAAGGAGGCCTACAACCGCTATGCGGCCCGCCTGAAGGCCGATACGGAGCTGCCGAGCGAGCCCGAGATTGCGGCCGAACTCGGGGTCAGCCGCAGCACGGCGCGCGCGATCCTGATGCGCCTCAGCGACGCCGGGATCATTCTCTGGAACAAGCGGCAGAAGACCGTACTGCGCCTGCCAAACGAGGCTGATTTCTTTCCGAAGGAAGAGACCGATTCCCTGCACGACATTATCGAGCGCAGCTTCATGATGCGGATCATGTCCGATGAAGCCCAGCCCGGCATGCAGATCAACGAATTGGAACTGGCGCGTGAGATCGGCACCGGCACATCCGTCGTGCGCGAATTCCTCATCCGCTTCAGCCGCTTCGGCCTGATCGAGAAACGGCCGAACAGCCATTGGATCCTCAAGGGCTTCACCAGCGAATTCGCACTTGAGCTTGCTGATGTGCGCGAGATGTTCGAGCTGCATTCTGCCGCAGAATTCGGCCGCCTGCCTCCAAGCCACCGCGCTTGGGAGGATTTGAAGGCGATCGAGCGCGAACATCATGCGCTGCTGAAGGATTTCGATGCGCATTACCGCGACTTCTCACGCCTCGACGAGAAGTTCCACCTGCTCATCCACCGCGCCTCAAGCAATCGTTTCATTGCCGATTTTTACGATGTCATTGCCATCGTGTTCCACTATCACTTCCAGTGGAACAAGGCCTTCGCGCGCGAGCGCAATGCCCGCGCCGTCGCCGAACATCTCGATTATATCGCGGCGTTGCAATCGCGCGACCCGCAACGGATCGACGCCGCCTGCCGTACGCATCTTGCCTCGGCAAGGCAGACGCTGCTGCAATCCATTCCGCAAAGCACGGGAGATAATACTGCCGGCTCAGCCGCTTGACGGGCCGAGCCGGCTGACGGTTCACTTAGCGATCAGATGCACGCGTTGGCTGGCAAAGCGCGGAGATGAGACTTCAAGCTCGACGGCGCCGACCTCGCCCGTTGCCTGTAACCAGAAACCTGTGGTTCCTCCTTGGAAAGCCAGCGTTGCCGGCCCGACGACTTTCGCCGGACCATTGACCTTGACGGTGATGGCTTCATTGAGAAAAGCCAGGCGCGAGCCGGCCTGATCGAGCGCGCGCACAACGACGCGCACCGTATCGCGTTCGCCTGCGCGCAAGGTGTCAGCATCGGCGTCGACTTGAAGCGAGGTCGGCAGCGGATTGGCGACCATATGCTGCTCGACCACCGGCTTGCCGCCGATATAGCCGGTGAAATGCACATCCTCCCACTCCATTCCCCAAACGCCAAGCTCGTCTGGCGTGAAGGACCGGTGATCGAAGACAACGGGCGCATGCGGCAAATGCGGGAACGTCTCCCGGTCTGGCGTCAGCCGCTTGGTAAGCGAACCATAACGCAGCTCGATCTCATCGCAATTCGTCAGAACGATCAGCGGCAGAGCGCCGCCGATGTTGCGCTCGCCCCGCGCCCAGATCGTCACGGGCTTCATGACCACCTCTTCGGATGGCTCACACTGGCTGGCATAGACATAGGCAGCGAACTTCGGTTCGCGGAACATGTCCATCACGCCGTGGTAGCAGATGCGGTCGCCCGAGCCGAAATCGCTATGGGTGTTATAGTCGAACATGCACCAGCCGATAGCGCCAGAGATCGACGGATCGCCATAGGCGGCATTCAGCACTTCCAGATGCCGGCGCACATGCTCGGCCTGGCGCTGCTCCTGATCGTAGATCTTCGTCGGATACATATGGCCGCCGAACTCGGTGATCAGGTAGGGCACATCCCTGGCAAGACCGGTATTTTCCTGCTGCGGCCGGAGCGGCGTGCGCGGCCGGTTGGCGCCGGGCAATTCCTCATTGCCGAGGATGAAATCATTCATCGTGTAGACGTCCTCGAGCAGCTCGCTCTCGGTAATGTAACGCACGCCGCCGGTCTGGCGCGTCGGATCGAGCTCCCGCGCTAACCGGTTCGTTTCGGCATAGAATTCATGAGAATCCTGGGACTCGTTGATGCGCACGCCCCAGATGACGATCGAGGGATGGTTCCAGTCGCGTTCGATCATGCGACGCACATTGCGGATCGATTCCTGCTGCCACTCCTCATCGCCGATATGCTGCCAGCCGGGAATTTCCTCAAAGACGAGCAGGCCGATACGGTCGCAATGGTCGAGGAACCATTTTGACTGAGGATAATGCGAGGTGCGCACGATGTTGCATTTAAGCGTATGCTTCATCAGCTCCGCATCGCGCTTCTGGGCCGAACGGCCCATGGCATAGCCGACATAGGGAAACGCCTGATGGCGGTTGAGCCCACGCAGCTTCAGCACTTTACCGTTCAGGAGAAAGCCCTCGGCGGTAAAGCTTGCCGTGCGGAAACCGAACGTCGCGGCATGACGATCCGTGCCGCGATCACTCGCAAGCTCCACCTCCGCCGAATAGAGGACGGGATTATCGAGATCCCAAAGCGATAGGCCCGAGAGACCATCGAAGCTGAGCGTTACGCTTTCGCCTGATGTGGCCGCCTCGCCCGAAGCAATGGCCTTGCCATCGACGGACCGCAGGGTCACTTTCACATGGCCGTTGAAGGCGAGGCTTTGCGGATTGGAGATATCGCAGCGGACGGTCGCAGATTTACCGTCGGAAAGGACATCAGCGGTTTCGACCTTGATATTGTCGATAAAGACGGGATCCGTGAGCTTCAGCCACACATCGCGGTAGATCCCCGCATAGGTCAGGTAATCGATCCGGCCGCCGAAGGGCGGGATTTCAGGATTCTCGCTCCCATCGATCTTGACGGTGATGAGGTTTTCGCCCTCTCGCAGACGTCCGGTCAGGCGCGCCTCGAACGGCGTGTAACCGTCCTTGTGCGCAACAATCTCCTCGCCGTTCAGATAGACGACGGCATCAGCCATCGCTGCATCAAAAACCAGCGATATCTCGTGACCTGTATAGGCCTCGTCCCAGACGATTGTCTTCTGATAAGTGAAGGCACGCTGATAGGATTTCTCGTCGAAATAGTTGAAGGGCAGCTCGATGGCACTATGCGGCAGCGTGACGGGTTGGCCCTCCTGCAAACGGCCTGCATCGGCCCGGGAAAACCCTTCGCGAAATGTCCAGGATTGGTTGAAGGCAACAACTGAGCGCATATTCAGTCCTATCGATTAAGCCCGTCACATCGGGGGAAGAACACATATTGCATGGAAAATCAGGTGCGAGGCGCGGCTAGCATTGTGCCGCGGGGCGATATCTATACAGGCTCGTCGCCGACACGCAATGCGACCGGTTGGCGGATTACAGTTCTTCGACTTTGAACAACGGCGACGCCGGTCGCCCCGCGGCAGCCTACCGGTTGCGGCTGCCTTTTCCCTCTTCGACAGGGCTGCGCACCGCTGCATACATGCCTGTTGTGCGGAATTCTGTGGGATTGATGCCGTAGATGCGGCGAAACACCTTGGAGAAATAGTTGGCGTCATCGAAACCCGACATGATCGCCACCTCCTTGACCGGAATGAAAGCGGCCTTCGTGAGCAGCTTTGCCGCCCGCTGCATGCGCTGCTGCAGCACGAATTCCGCCGGCGGCACCCCTTCGCTTTCAGCAAAGACGCGGGAGAAATGCGCACGGCTGAGGCCGCTTACCCTGGCAAGCTCGTCGACAGGAAGCGGCTTGTCGAGATTGGCGTCAATGTGGTCGATGACGATCTGCATGGCTGAACGATCGGCGGCAAAGGCATGCGAACCAAAAACGTCGTCATAGAGCGCCATGGCGGCCTCATAGGCGATGGCTGAAGCCGACGCGGGCGTCCTCGCGCCCCTGACCAGCCGCAGACTGCAATCGGCAAGGTGATCGATGGTCGCTTGCTGCAGCTTCAAGACCGGACCTGCCGCAGACAAAATCAGACGATGGATGCGCAACGCTTCCTCGCCGTTCATCGATATCCAGAAATACTCCCAGCGCTCGCCCTTCTCGAGCCAGTAGCGATGATTGTGCGGTACGAGCACAAGTAGCGTATCGCCGGCACTCACACGATGATTGCGACTTTCATAACGCAGTCGCCCGGTGCCGCTGATGGTATGCTGAAGCACGGTAAAAGGCGTCTGGCCGCGGCGGCGCCCATCCCAATCATAGGGCTCGTCCTGCCGGATTTCATAGCCCGCACTGGTCGGCATCGCATGCAGCCGGTGGCGTCCGCGTGGCAGCGAAACCGTCCGCATGACCTGTCCGTTATCGATCAATTCCTGCAGCACAAAATTACCCTTGAAAGCATAATAGTTCTCTGTTCCCTTCGGTGATTATAGGCATAATCCCGCCAGAAAACAGCGCTTGACCGCCGAGGAGGATCGGCGTTTGGAGGAAAAACCACGATTTCGGCCCGTTTCGCAAGCGATGCGGTCATGGGGCGAAAAAGCTGTTATCCCCCTGCCGCTGCCTGTTCGACCGACTTGAAGGTGAGGATCATGAGTTTCAAAATCGCTATTATCGGCGCTGGCAGCGTCGGCTTCACGAAAAAGCTGTTCACCGACATTCTCTGCGTGCCGGAATTCCGCGACGTCGAATTTGCGCTGACTGATGTGAGCGAGCACAATCTGACGATGATCAAGGCGATCCTTGATCGGATCGTCGAGGCAAACAAGCTGCCGACACGCGTGACGGCCACGACGGATCGTCGCAAGGCGCTGGAAGGCGCCCGCTACATCATCAGCTGCGTTCGCGTCGGCGGCCTGGAGGCCTACGCCGAAGATATCCGTATTCCGCTGAAATACGGCATCGACCAATGCGTCGGCGATACGATCTGCGCCGGCGGCATTCTCTATGGTCAGCGCAACATTCCGGTCATCCTCGATTTCTGCAAGGACATCCGCGAGGTCGCCGAGAGCGGCGCCAAATTCCTGAATTATGCCAACCCGATGGCGATGAACACCTGGGCGGCGATCGAATACGGCAAGGTTGACACGATCGGCCTTTGCCATGGCGTCCAGCACGGCGCCGAACAGATTGCCGAAGTGCTCGGTGCCAAGGACAAAAGCGAGCTCGACTATATCTGCTCAGGCATCAACCATCAGACCTGGTTCGTCGATCTGCGCCTCAATGGCCGCAAGATCGGCAAGGATGAGCTGGTCGCTGCCTTCGAAGCACATCCGGTCTTCTCGCAGCAGGAAAAGCTGCGCATCGACGTGCTGAAGCGTTTCGGCGTCTATTCGACCGAGAGCAACGGCCACCTGTCCGAGTACCTGCCCTGGTATCGCAAGCGTCCCGACGAGATCAACAAGTGGATCGACATGTCGGACTGGATCCATGGCGAGACGGGCGGCTATCTGCGTCACTCCACCGAGACGCGCAACTGGTTCGAGACGGAATTCCCGCAGATCCTCGATAGTGCCTCCCAGCCGATCGATCCGGCGCGCCGCTCGAATGAGCATGCGAGCCACATCCTTGAAGCGCTCGAAACCAACCGCGTCTATCGCGGCCATTTCAACGTCAAGAACAATGGCGTCATCACCAATCTGCCCGCCGATGCCATCATCGAATCCCCCGGCTTCGTCGATCGCTTCGGCATCAACATGGTGGCCGGCATCACACTGCCCGAGGCATGTGCCGCCACCTGCATTTCCTCAATCAACGTTCAGCGCATGTCGGTCCATGCCGCCATCAGCGGCGATATCGACCTCTTGAAGCTCGCCGTCCTGCACGACCCGCTGGTCGGCGCCGTCGCCACACCGGAGGAGGTTTGGCAGATGGTCGACGAAATGGTCGTCGCCGAAGCACGTTGGCTGCCGCAATACGCTCATGCAGTGGCAGACGCCAAGGATCGCCTGTCGCGCAGCAAGGTCAAGACGCGCGACTGGAAGGGCGCGGCGAGCCGCAATGTCCGCTCGATCGAGGAGCTGCGCGCGGAAAAGGCCGCTCTGAAGCAGGCGGGTTAGTGAACATGCAGGCCGAAAGATAAGGTGTTGAGGCGGGGTCTTAAGGGGATATTCCGCCTCAACCGACCATCTTTCGTTTCAAGGGAGGAACGCGAGGCCTCGAACGGAACGCTCGCGAATTTGGGAGAGAGAACAAGATGAGACATTTTCGACCGATCGGCCTTCTCGCCGCGTTGACGATTGCCACATCCGCAATCGCGATCACCGCTCATGCGGCCGAGCCGACAGTGCCACCCGTTCCGCCGGTCTTCCCCGCAGAAGGCAAGATCAAATATGTCGAGCGCAGCTCCATCCTGGAGTTCAAGGCGCTGCCGGACTACCACGAACCTTCCTGGGTCACCGACAAGTTCGTCAAGACCGGCAAGCTGCCGGCCGTCAAGGATCGCCTCCCGAAGGAACCGCTTGTCTTTAAGACCGGCAACATGCCCGACGGCATCGGCGTCTATGGTGACACGCTGCGCCATGTCATCGGCGGCCGTCCGGAAGGCTGGAATTACACGGGCGGCCAGAGCCAGGGCTGGGGCGGCATCGACATCGGCCTTTCCGAATGCCTGACGCGCACAGCGCCGCTTTTCCAGGTCGAGGCTAAGGATACCGAGCCGCTGCCGAACCTCGCCAAGAGCTGGGATTGGTCGACGGACGGCCACAAGCTCACCATGCACCTGATCGAAGGCGCGAAGTGGTCCGACGGCGTGCCCTTCAATGCCGACGACCTGATGTTCTACTGGGACGACGAGGTCAACGATCACAACGTCTCGCCCTTGAACGGCGCGAGCCCTGAGACGTTCGGGGCCGGCACGACGCTGAAGAAGATCGACGACTACACCGTCGAATGGACCTTCAAGGATGCGTTTCCGAGGCAGTATCTCTATGCCATGGCCTACGGCACCTTCTGCCCCGGCCCTTCACATATCCTGAAGCCGCAGCACCCGAAATATTCGAAGAACACCTACGAGCAGTTCAAGAATGCCTTCCCGCCGGAATTCATGAACATGCCTGTCATGGGCGCCTGGGTGCCGGTCGAATATCGCTCCGACGACATCATCGTCATGCGCCGCAACCCCTATTACTGGAAGGTCGACGAGAAGGGCAATCAGCTGCCTTACCTCAACGAGCTGCACTATAAGCTCTCGACCTGGGCAGACCGTGACGTGCAAGCCGTTGCCGGCTCGGGGGACTTCTCCAACCTCGAGCAGCCGGAAAACTTCGTTGCCTCGCTGAAGCGCGCCGCGCAGTCCGAAGCGCCGGCCCGTCTCGCTTTCGGCCCTCGTCTCATCGGCTATAATCTGCAGATGAATTTCTCGGCCAACGGCTGGGGTAGTCCGGATGCGCGCGGCCAGGCCGTCAGGGACCTGAACCGCAACGAGCACTTCCGCAAGGCCGTCACCATGGCGCTCGACCGCAAAGCGCTTGGCGAATCTCTGGTCAAGGGGCCGTTCACCGCGATCTATCCGGGCGGGCTGTCGTCCGGCAGCACCTTCTATGATCGCAACTCCACGGTCTATTATCCGTTCGATCTTGCCGCCGCCAAAGCCGAACTGGCGAAGGCCGGCCTCAAGGACACCGATGGCGATGGCATCGTCAATTTTCCGGCCGGCGTCAATGGCGGCAAGGACGTCGAGATTACCCTTCTGGTCAACAGCGGCTATACGACGGACAAGAGTCTCGCCGAAGGCGTGATCGCCCAGTTGGAGAAGCTCGGGCTGCGCGTCGTCATCAACGCCCTCGACGGTAACCAGCGTGACGATGCCAACTATAGCGGCCGCTTCGACTGGATGGTGCGGCGCAACACCACGGAACTCGCTTCCGTCGTGCAGAACACCGAGCAGCTCGCTCCGGTCGGTCCGCGCACGAGCTGGAACCATCGCGCCGGTTCGGACGGCAAAGTCGATCTGATGCCATTCGAAAAGGACATGGTCGATATCGTCAACAAGTTCACGCAGTCGCAGAAAAGCGAAGAGCGTGTCGCCCTGATGAAGCAGTTCCAGAAGGTGTCGACCGAGAACCTCTACAATATCGGCCTGACCGAATATCCGGGTGCGCTGATCATCAACAAGCGCTTCTCCAACGTTCCTCCGGGTACGCCGATCTTCCTGTTCAACTGGGCAGAGGACTCAGTCCTGCGCGAGCGTCTGTGGGTCGCGGCAGACAAGCAGGGCAAATACGAGCTGTTCGCCGACCAGCTTCCGGGTGCCCCGGGCAGCGCCGGTCCGATCAAGTAAGGTCGCACGAGACCCCATGGCGGCCGGCATGATGCCGGCTGCCATGGGACCCGAGACATCCAGCGATCAGCTATCGCCGGGTAAAATGAACCGCTGGCGCACATGCTCCGCAAGGAGCGAGAGTGCCGACAGCATCAAAGAGAAGCGAACCGTCCCGTGTTACGATTCCTGCTCGTTCGCATAGCCTCAGCGATCCCCGTGCTCTTTATCCTGAGCGTGGTGACATTCGCCATCATTCAGGCGCCGCCGGGCGACTATGCCGATTACATCCGCTCGCAATTGATGAACCAGGGCGGCGCGTCCTTCGAACAGGCCGATGCCCAGGCGCAGGCCTATCGAAAGGAACATGGCCTCGATAAGCCGATGATCGTCCAATATTTCAACTGGGTCGGCGGCATCGTCACCAAAGGCGATTTCGGCTACAGCATGGTCTACAACAAGCCGGTTGCCGATGTCGTCGGCGAGCGCCTGCCGCGAACGCTGGCGCTGGCGCTGGTGTGCCACATATTCGCATCCATTCTCGGCATAGGTTTCGGTATCTGGGCAGCGACGCGCCAATATAGCTGGGTCGACAATCTGCTGGCCGGCGTCTCCTTTCTCGGCATGACGGTGCCGCGCTTCCTGATGGCGCTGATCATCGTCTATATCCTTGTCTTCCAGCTCAACGTCTCGGAGATCGGCAGTTTCTTCTCGCCGCAATATGGTGGTGCGCCCTGGTCGTGGGCCAAGTTCGTCGATCTGGTCAAGCATGTCTGGCCGGTCGTTGCGATCGCCACCTTCGGCGGCCTCGCCTACAATATGCGCGTCATGCGCGGCAATCTTCTCGACACGCTGAACGCTCAATATGTCGAAACCGCACGGGCAAAAGGTCTTTCCGGCGGTGCGGTCGTCATGCGCCATGCCGTGCCGAATGCCCTGCATCCGCTGATCATGTATCAGGGCGTCGTGCTTCCCTACATGCTGACCGGTGAAATCGAGACCGCAATCATCTTCTCGCTGCCCACAGTGGGGCCGGCTATCGTCGGCTCCATGGCGGTCGGCGACGTCTATGTCACGGCAACTTTCATGATGGTGCTTTCGGCAACCCTCATCATCGGCAATATCATCGCCGACATGCTGCTTGCCCTGCTCGATCCGCGCGTGCGCCAACAGGGAGGGATCCACTAATGCTCGCCTTCAGCAATTCCCCGCCTGTGCCCGAAGAAACGGTCAAGCACAAAGGCGGTGGCGAAAGCTACATCGCACTGGTCTGGCGCCGCCTGAAGCGGTCCTGGACAGGCATGAGTGGCCTTATCCTCGTCGTGCTGCTGCTGTTAATGGCAGTGTTCGCCGAATTCGTCGCGCCACTTGATCCCAAGGCGACCGACACCGGCTTCGCGCCGCCGCAAGTTATCAGCTTTCACAACAAAGAAGGTAATATCGTCTTCCAGCCCCGCGTCTACGCACTGGTCGAAACCACCGATCTCGATCCCGTCACATTCCAGCCGATCGTCGGTCCAGACTACGATCATCCCCGCCTGCTCGGCTTGTTCGTCAAAGGCGATCCCTACTATTTGTTCGGCCTGATCCCCGGCAATCGGCATCTGTTCGGCACGACCGATGGCGGTCCTGTGCATTTCCTCGGCACCGACAAGTTCGGCCGCGACGTGCTGTCACGCGCCATATACGGCTCTCGCATTTCGCTGATGATCGCTCTCACGGTCGTCGCCATCGTGACGATTGTCGGCACCAGCATCGGCATGATCTCTGGCTATTTCGGCGGCGTGCTCGATACCTGGATCCAGCGCTTTGTCGAGGTCGTTCTCGCCTTCCCGCAAGTGCCGCTTTATCTGGCCTTGACGTCGCTGATCCCCGTGACAGCGCCGACCAACGTCTTTCTTGCCTTCGTCATCATCGTCATGTCTGCGCTCGGCTGGGCGCAGATGTCACGCGAGGTTCGCGGCAAGACACTGGCATTGGCAAGGATCGACTATGTGCGAGCAGCGATGGCGATCGGGGCCACCGACCGGCGCATCATCCTGCAGCACATATTCCCGAACGTCATGAGCCACGTCATCGTCGCCGTGACGCTTGCGATCCCGAGCGTGGTCTTGCTCGAATCCTTCCTGGGTTTCCTGGGCTTTGCCGTCAAGCCGCCGCTGATCTCCTGGGGTCTGATGTTGCAGGATACGTCGACCTACTCGGTCATCGGTTCCTACCCCTGGATTCTGTCGCCCGTCGCCTTCGTCCTCGTCACCGTCTTCGCCTTCAATGCACTCGGCGACGGACTGCGCGACGCGATCGATCCCTATTGAGAGGAGAACGGATATGGCTCTCGCACTCATCAATCCCTTCGCTCCAGACCTTCGCTTCGACGCCGGCGAAAGAGCCGTCGCGCCCGTTATCGATGCCCGCAATATCGCCGTCAAATTCAAGGTCGAGGACGGCATGGTCGATGCCGTCAAGGACATCTCCTTCCAGCTCTATCGCGGCGAGACCATCGCCATCGTTGGCGAGTCTGGCTCGGGAAAGTCGGTGACCGCCCGCACGGTGATGGGGCTTTTGACCAAGCGCGCGGTGGTTTCGGACAAATCCACCGTTCATTATGATGGCAAGAATGTCCTGAAATTCTCGGAGCGAGCGCGCCGACAGCTGCGCGGCGACCGCATCTCGATGATTTTCCAGGAGCCGATGAGCTCGCTCAACCCGATCTATACCATCGGCAGCCAGATCGTCGAGGCGATCCGGGTTCATCGCAAGGTCAGCCGCCGGGACGCCGAGAAACGGGCTCTCGACTTGCTGAAGCAGGTGCAGATCCCCGATCCGGAAGCGCGGCTGAAGCAATATCCGCATCAGCTATCCGGCGGTCAGCGCCAGCGCGTAATGATCGCCATGGCGCTTGCCAACAACCCGGACGTGCTGATCGCCGACGAGCCGACGACGGCGCTCGACGTGACCGTGCAGGCACAGATCCTGAACCTCATCCGCGACCTGCAAAAGCAGCTCGGCATGGCGGTGATCCTCATCACCCACGACCTGACCGTCGTGCGCCAGTTCTCCGACTACGTCTACGTGATGCAGCATGGAGAAATGCGCGAGCACAATACGACAGAAGCCTTGTTTGCTCATCCGCAGCACCCCTACACGAAGCATCTCCTGTCGTCGGAGCCGCGCGGCCGAGCAAAACCACTGCCGCCGAACTGCGATACCGTGCTCGAAGGAAAGTCCGTCAAGGTTGCTTTCATGCTGCGGCATGGAAGCTTCTTTAAGCCGGATATGCGCGAGCTTGTCGCTGTCAATGGCCTGAATCTGGAATTGCGCCGTCATGAAACGCTCGGGCTGGTCGGGGAATCCGGATCCGGCAAGACCACCTTCGGCCAGGCGCTCCTGCGCCTCATCGATGCCGATAGCGGCGAGATTTTCTTCGACGGGCAAGCGATACACGGCAGATCTCGCGCCGAGATGCGGCCTTTGCGGTCCCGTATGCAGATCGTCTTTCAGGATCCGTTCTCGTCGCTCAATCCGCGCATGACCATCGGTCAGATCATTTCCGAGGGACTGGTGGTCAACAATATCGGCGCCAACAAGGCCGAGCGGCTGGAGCGCGTGCAGGACGCACTCGTCAGTGCCGGCATGCCCGCCAATATCCTCTCCCGCTTCCCGCACGAGTTTTCCGGCGGCCAGCGTCAGCGCATCGCAATTGCCCGCGCCATCGCACTCGAGCCGGAATTCATTCTGCTCGACGAGCCGACCTCGGCGCTCGATCTCTCCGTTCAGGCCCAGATCATCGATCTGCTGCGCAAGCTGCAGGACGAGCGCGGCCTGAGCTACCTCTTTATCTCGCACGACCTCAAGGTCGTCCGCGCCCTCTGCCATCGCGTGATCGTCATGCAGCATGGCAAGATCATGGAGGAAGGGCCGGTCGACGACGTTCTATCTCATCCCAAGACCGCCTACACCGAACGCCTCGTCAGAGCGGCGTTCGAGGTAGCTTCATAGCATCCAGGAGATTTTGAAATGACAAGCACTCCCAAGATCACCTTCATCGGTGCCGGCTCGACCGTCTTCATGAAGAACATTATCGGCGACGTCCTGCAGCGCCCGGCGCTTGCCGGAGCCAAGATCGCATTGATGGATATCAATCCGCAGCGACTGGAAGAAAGCGCCATCGTCGCCCGCAAGCTGGCCTCGACGCTCGGCGCGCCAGCGACGGTTGAGACTTTCACCGATCAGCGCAAGGCACTTGATGGCGCCCACTTCGTCGTCGTCGCCTTCCAGATCGGCGGATACGAACCCTGCACCGTGACGGACTTCGAGGTTCCGAAGAAGTATGGTCTGCGCCAGACGATTGCCGACACGCTCGGCGTCGGTGGCATCATGCGCGGCCTACGCACGGTTCCGCATCTGTGGAAGATCTGCGAGGACATGCTCGCCGTCTGCCCGAATGCGATCATGCTGCAATATGTGAACCCGATGGCCATCAACACCTGGGCGATTGGCGAGAAATACCCCACGATCAAGCAGGTCGGTCTTTGCCATTCCGTGCAGGGCACGGCCATGGAACTGGCGCACGATCTCGACATTCCCTATGACGAGATCCGCTATCGCTCGGCCGGTATCAACCACATGGCCTTCTACCTCGCCTTCGAGCATCGCCAGCCGGATGGTTCCTACCGCAACCTCTATCCGGATCTCGTCCGTGCCTACCGAGAAGGACGCGCGCCGAAGCCCGGCTGGAACCCACGCTGCCCGAACAAGGTGCGTTACGAGATGTTGACCCGCCTCGGCTATTTCGTCACCGAAAGCTCCGAGCACTTCGCCGAATACACGCCTTACTTCATCAAGGAAGGTCGCGAAGATCTGATCGAGAAATTCAGCATCCCGCTCGACGAATATCCGAAGCGTTGCATCGAGCAGGTGGCACGCTGGAAGAACCAGGCCGAGGAATATCGCACCGCCGAGAAGATCGAGGTCAAGCAATCGAAGGAATATGCGTCTTCGATCATCAACTCAGTCTGGACCGGCGAACCCTCCGTCATCTATGGCAACGTCCGCAACAATGGCTGCATAACATCATTGCCCAGCAATTGCGCTGCCGAAGTGCCGTGCCTTGTCGATGCATCAGGCATTCAGCCAACCTATATCGGCGACCTGCCACCGCAGCTGACAGCCCTCATCCGCACCAACATCAATGTGCAGGAGCTGACGGTAAAGGCCCTGTTGACGGAAAATCGCGAGCACATCTACCACGCCGCAATGATGGACCCGCATACGGCAGCCGAGCTCGATCTCGACCAGATCTGGTCGCTGGTCGATGAGCTGCTGGCAGCCCATGGCGAATGGCTGCCGGAATGGGCACGCGGCAATCGCAAGGTTCAGGCCGCCTGAAGCCACTCTCTCCCGGCTTGCGGCCCAAAAGGCCTCGCGGTGTTGCCGCGGGGCCTTACGCTTTTGGTCACACGAGGGAAAAGGAAATACGAAACGCAATGAATGACACATCGAAAGACGATGACAAGGCATGATCGACTGCGTTAGAAACACTCGCAGTTTGGAGGAGACGAACGACATGGCCAGCTCGGATACATTCACCACAGGAACATTCGTCGGTCGCATTTGGCGTCCGGATGCTGAAGGCCCTGCCCTCGTCACTGTCCGCGACGGCGCGCTCCATGACATCACCTCGAAACAAGCGCCGACCATGCGCGATCTTGTCGAGATGGACGATCCGGTTGCGTTTGTCCGCGCTCAGAAAGGCGAAGCGGTCGGTAGCCTCGATACTCTTCTCGCAGCCAAACCTGATCGCTCGGCAATCCATCTTCTCGCGCCGATCGATCTTCAGGCGATCAAGGCTTGCGGCGTGACCTTCGCCCGCTCGATGCTTGAACGCGTCATCGAGGAGCGCGCGGCCGGTAATCCCGATCTCGCCGAAGCGATCCGCGGTAAGGTGACCGCGCTGATCGGCGACAGCCTGCGCAACCTCAAGGCCGGCTCGCCTGAGGCCGCCAAGGTCAAAGCGGCACTGATCGAAGAAGGTGTCTGGTCGCAATATCTCGAAGTCGGCATCGGGCCTGATGCGGAGGTCTTCTCCAAATCGCAGGTTATGTCCTCAATGGGACCAGGCGCGGATGTCGGCTTGCACCCGATCTCGAAATGGAACAATCCGGAGCCGGAAATCGTCCTGGCAGTCGATAGTCAGGGGCGGGTCAGAGGCGCGACGCTTGGCAATGACGTCAACCTGCGCGATGTCGAGGGACGCTCTGCCCTGCTGCTCGGCAAGGCCAAGGACAACAATGCTTCCTGCTCGATCGGCCCCTTCATCCGTCTGTTCGATGAGACTTACGGTCTAGACGACGTCCGCAATGCCGATCTCGACTTGAAGGTCGAAGGCGAGGACGGCTATGTGCTGCATGGCCGCTCGTCGATGAAGGAAATCAGCCGCGATCCCCTCGATCTCGTCGCGCAAACCATCGGCCGCCACCACCAATATCCCGATGGTCTCGTGCTGTTCATGGGAACGCTTTTCGCGCCGGTGGAAGATCGCGACACCCCTGGTCAGGGCTTCACCCACAAGGTCGGTGACATCGTCACCATCTCCAACGACAGGCTCGGCGCGTTGCAAAACCGCGTGCTGTTGTCGACCGAATGCCTACCATGGACTTTCGGCACTTCGCACCTGATGCGCAATCTCGCGCGGCGCGGATTGATTTGAGGCGCGAGCTATCAAGTGCGAGACTGAAGCGATAGCAGTTTCGTCGCCAATTGCTTGGCATCGATGGATGCAAGATTGCCACCGGCAAAGAACGGGTCGCGCGAGACGTCGCGCCCGACCCAGGGCGGGAGTATGAAGGTTTCGAGCGCAACGGCCGACTCCAGCTCCAGCTCGCCTAAAACCAAGCCGGCAAGATGATCTTCGAAGACATCAATGCAGAATGCGGAGGGAATGACGTTGTATCGCTTCTTCCGCAAGCCTTTAGCGGGCAGCGCTGAGAACAGATCATGTTCCTGCGCCGTCAGGTAAATATTGACGATTGCGAGCGGCTCGCCGCTCTCGCTCGGGTACTTTTTGCAGAGCTTGTATTGCGTCTCCCGATCCTGGCCGGTGATCTTGCGCAGGCGTAGTCTCGTGCCATCGAGATAGAGATCTTCGATCAGTCGAAATCTCTTGTCGGAAAGATCGGGAATATCGCCGAGTAGAAATCGCCGCTCAAATTCGGGCTTCGCATATTTCGGAATTGAGTGCGCCATCTCGCAATGAGGCGCCTGCTGCTCAAAGGCACAAGCGCCCAACCTCTTGGTATCAATGCGTGGACATCGGCTGCGACTGGCTCAAACGGCTGCGAACAGCCGTAAGCTCTGAGGTCGTATGGTTCAGACGATCGGCGAGAACGCGCATGATCTCGACCGCCATTTCCGGGAAGTCGCTGAGCAATTTCAGGAAGTGTTCCTTGCTGATCTTCAGCGCCTCCAGCCGAGAGGTCGCTTTCACTGTCGCTGTACGGGAAACGTCGCAAAGAATGGCGATTTCACCAACGATGGAGTTGAGATCGACCTCGGCAACCTTGATCTCGCCGGCGGGGCTGTCGACGAGAATATCAGCGGTTCCTGAAAGAACAACATAAGCGGCATCGCCTTGATCGCCCTGATGAAACAGGGTTTGTCCAGCATTGTAGCTGACGCGATCCGACGTAAACGCCAACAATTTCAACTTCGCCGGTGCGATGCGCGAAAAAATCGGCACCCGCTTCAGCATTTCAACTTCATCTTTCAGAAGCATGAGCTTCAACCCCCCAGTGTTCGGCCCCAGACGCCACTGTCGAGATAGGATATTACGATAACAGTTCTTTGAACATACCGTTTTTCTCTAAAAGGTCGGTCGTTGAACCGCTTTCGACAAGGTTGCCGTGATCGAACACCAACACGCGGTCGAACAATTCGGCAAAACTGGGATTGGACAGGACCCAGATGACAGCCGGTGAATAGCCCGCGCTATCGAGATCCCCCAATATGGCTCTGGCAATCTGATCCTGAACACGATGATCAAGCGCCGGCAGCGGGCGATTGCAGATGATATAGTCCGCGCGCTTCAAAAGCGCACGGCCGAGATTGAGCTTCTGCCGTTGCACGTTCGTCAGGCGCTTGCCGCCCGACCCGACGTCGAAATCCAGGCCGATCGACAGAACACCATCATGCATGCCGAGACGCGCGAAGACGTCGAACATGATCTGATGGATGCGCTCGGGGGCATTAGCCTGCTGATGCGCGATACGCCCGAACAGAACATTGTCCATCAGGGTCGCCGATGCCGTGAAGCGCTCGGGATCGTAACGCTCGATCACGCTGGCAAGATCGGCGGGAATGTTCTCATAGAATTTCGCACGCGCCTGCACGATCTTCTCCATGAGCATCTGCGTCAGGAGACCGAAACGGTGGCGGGGCTCGATGTAGGAAAAGCTCAACCGGATAATCGCCGATCTCTCGTCGTCGGTTGCCGCCTCGTAGCCCTTGCCATTCAGCTTCTGCAACAGCGCCTCATAGGTCGGAATATCTTCCGCCGTCATGAAGGTCAGTTGCTGGAAGAACGGATGATCCGGCGGCAAGTCTGTGAAGAGTTCGACGGCGTTTTCCGCAATCTCCAGGCCCATGTCATAGAGATCGGAGATCAGCCCGGTTTCTGCGAACAGTTGCCGGAAATATGGATGTGCGGCCAGCTTGCGGTTGGTCATCTGCGGCCGCTTCAGGGTGCCGAACAGCAGATTTTCGCCGACGGTCGCCTGCAGATTATAGGCGTCGAACTGGAAGGGAACGACGAGGTCCTCGAGCTTTTCTTCCTGCAGCCGCTCCCGCAGCGCCTGTCGCAATTCCACAATGCGTGACGTCAGATCCTGGTGTGATGCGGTGTCGACATTCGAGCGCAACGCCATGTCGAAAATATCTTGAGACATCGCCACGGCATCGAGAACAGGGCGGATCACCGAATAGATATCTTCCGGGCCGCTCGCTCCCGCAGCGGCATAGTCGACCCAGTCGCCATTGAGATCGAGTTCCGGATTGGCAGCTCGCCGCGCCTCGTTCATTTGCCACTTGGCTTTGGTCGCCTCCTCCTCACTATAGGCGGGGGGAATAAGTGGCGCGTGCTTGAGGCCATAGAGCAGATTGCTGCGCAACGTACCGTGGAAGAAGAAGGTCTCGGATGAGGCATAGGCGATCCGCCGCCCGGTCAGCGACTCCGGCAGCTCCAATATGTCACGTCCATCAATCGAAACACGGCCGCTGTCCGGCCAGACCAGCCGGCCGAAGGCTTCAGCCAGATATTCGCCACCGGCACCGCTGTCGCCGACGATCGCAACCTTTTCCCCGGGCTGGATTTCGACGGATACGTGGTCGAGTACACGCGCGCCGCTGTCGTCGACGACGGTCACATTGGTCGCGAGAAGCGAATGGGTAATGCGGCCGGCCGGCGCTGGCGAGACAACCTGGATCTTCGGGTCGATCAGATTGTCGACGCTGAATTGCTCGACAACCTGATTATATTTCACCTGTACATCCTGGCGCGACTGATCCCAGTCGATCAGTTCCTTGAGAGGACCGGGCAGATCCTTGTAGGCATTGATGACGGCAACGAGCTGACCAATATCCAGCCGACCCTGCAGGGCCAGGAAGCCGCCGACCAGATAGAACAGGAACGGCGTGACCTGCGCGAGGAAGTTGTTGATGAACTTCACCATGAACTTCCATTGGTAAAGATCATAGCGGATCGAAAAGATCAGCCCCAGGCGTTGCGCGATATCCGCGCGCTCCAGGTTCGTCGTGTCGTTCGCATGGATCGTGCCGATCCCGTCGACGATCTCGCCGACGCGCCCGGAAAGCTCGCGCGCCGTCAGCTGTCGCTGGCGACCGAGCTCCAAAAGGCGCTTGCGCATGCGCGGAATGACGATCGCCTGCACTGCGACGATGGCTGCGGCAATCATGCCCAGCCAGAAATTCTGCATGATGATGAAGACGAGGGCCGTCACCGCCTGGCCACCCAGGAGCGCTGGCTGAACGAAGGCATCGCCGGTGAAACCGCCCATCGGCTCCACCTCGTCCTTGATCATCGTTGCAATCTCGGCAGGCTTCACCCGCTTGAAATGCGCCGGCGGGAACCGCAGCACCCGATCAATCAGCTCGAAACGGATGCGGCGCAGCATGCGTTCGCCAAGCCGGCCCTTGTAGGTGTTGATATAGAGCTTGAAGAGGCCGTTGAGCACGACAAGGGCCAGAAACACCAGGCTCAGCGCCACCAGCATCCACATGCGGGTAAGCTGGAATCCGTGGAACACTTCGATATGACCGATCAACGGTACGTCGAAGGCAATGTGCATGAAGGTCTGCGTGTCGCCTGGATGCTCGAAGCCCTTACCCTGAATGGGTCCATTGACGATCTGCTTCGGCAGGTCGAACGACAGGAAGTACGGAATCATCGAAGCGGCGACAACAAGCAGTATCCAAATCTGCTCCAGTCGGGTATTCGACCAAATGTAACGCGCTAGGCTTTTTTCCATCGCTTATTGCAGGCTTTCAGATTCAATCGCCCAGCGCCGGCGAGATGCCGGCACCGATGTTACAGAAATGCAGGATGAGCTTGTTGCGGATGCGTGGCCCCATTGTGAAAAGGGACGCTGCCCGGTCTTTCGTCCACGCTCCCCCCGATTCATCGATTTTTCGATTTATATCACAAGATTGCAGGAATCCAGGAACATAAAACGGCAGGATATATCGATCATTGCGCCATCTCGGCGCTCACGCGATCTGGCGAATGATAGCCGAGGTCCTGGCCGCGCCACCGAGGTCGATATCAGCGCTGCCAGGCTTGGGCCGCGACAAGGCGGTCTCGACCGCCCTGACCAGCAGATCCGTGGTCAGTCCGGCCTCGGGTAGCGCCTGCGCAAGACCAAGCTTCTCAAGCCGCTCGGCCCTCACGGACTGCTCGGTCTCCCCGCCGGCGGTGAACGGCACCAGAATGGCGCGGCAGCCTGTGACAAGGAGATCGCCAACCGTGTTGTAACCGGCTTGGGAAATCGACAGCTCCGCCCCTCTCAGCAATGAAGGGAAATCCTTGCGGAAGCGCACGATTTCGACATTACCAGGTGCATCCTTGGTCAAATCCGCAAAATCCTGTTCCGGCAGGTTCGGGCCGGTGACGAGCAGCCAGCGATGCGAGGTCGCCACTCGGCTCGCCGCCTCAAGCGAGGCGCGGATAAGATCACGGCCGACGGCGCCGCCGCCAGCGGAAACGACAATATCGAAGGTCTCGACAGGCTCGGGAGGCAGCGCAGGTGCCACAAGCCCGGTGTAGACGATCTTATCGGCGATAGAACCGGTCAGAGGGAATGTCTCTTCCAGCCGGATGAAGTGGGGATCCCCGTGGACGAGAACGCCATCGAAATGATCGCGCAGCAGCCCTACCGTCTCCTCGTCGCGTCCCGGCTTCTTCTGCTGCTGCAGGATATCGCGCACCGACGAATAAAGCCGGGGCTTCGGATCAGCCTTGGCAACCGCGTCCAGCAAGGGCAGCAGCTCAAAACGCATCTGCCGGCGCCCGAAGGGAAATGCTTCTATGACGACGACGTCCGGCGCTGCGTGCCGAAACGCCTCAAGCAGACGCTCGCGGCGCTGTGTTAGGAACGCTTCATCGACTGGATTGCCGGATTGATCGGCGAGCCCGGAAAAACCGGAACTGCTGGCGACCACCGCCGGCAGCGTAACCGAGGTCACATCGCTACCTGGAAAGCCACTCACCGGGATGCCGCCGGTAACGACAGTTACCTGGCAGCCGTCCGCGGTCATGGCGCTAGCAATGCGGCTGGCTCTTGCAAGATGGCCAATTCCGAGCAGATGCTGAACATAGAAGAATATACGCAAGGGACGGATGTCTGCTGACGTCATGCGGATTTCCGCCATTGGTCTTCCTTCTGCCACTGCTCTTCGAACAGCCGCGTCAATTGCCGAATGCTGGCGTGATGATCGAAATGCTCGCGCACCCGCCTTTCCGCCGCATCTCCAAGCTTGTGGCGCAGCATCGGATTGCGGATCGCTGATTCCAGCCCTGCCGCAAGCGCCTGGGGGGCCTCCGGGGGAACG
This sequence comes from Martinezella lusitana, assembly GCF_014207095.1. GTDB lineage: Bacteria > Pseudomonadota > Alphaproteobacteria > Rhizobiales > Rhizobiaceae > Rhizobium > Rhizobium lusitanum_B. Next base: position 133,597 of record NZ_JACHBG010000003.1, read on the forward strand.
ACGAGACCGTTCTCTCCATCTTCGAGCAGCTCTGGAACGCCCGAAATATTGGTGGAGATGCACACGAGACACTGGCTGGAAGCCTCGACGAGCACGTTCGGCAGGCCGTCCCTATCGCCATCTGCGGCAACGCGGCAGGCGAGTGCAAAAATATCCGCCTGACGGTAATGCGCCAGCACCTCTTCCTGCGCCAAGGCACCCTTCCAGGCGATGCGGCCGGCAATGCCGAGTGTTTCGGCAAGCGCCTTCAACTTTGCGAGTCCGTCGCCACCGCCAATATGGGTGAAACGCCAATGGAGATCACCTGGCAGCAGAGCCAGCGCCCTCAACAATACGTCATACCCTTTCTTCTCCACAGCGCGGCCGACGCTGAGGATAAAAACGGGGTCGGCCGCATCCATACCGTCACGATTGGAATGCTCGCCCGCGAAGGGGCCGAAGCGATCGAGATCGAGGCCATGATAGCTCAGATACACGTTGTCACGCATGTCGGTCAGATCGCGCATATGCTCGAAACCGCTGCGCGTGCAAGTGACTGCCCAACGGGCGCGGCCGAGCTTTTCCGAAAGCTCCCAGTCGGGTGAGGTCCAGATATCCTTGGCATGCGCCGAGCAGGTCCAGGGTACGCCGGTCATTATGCTGGCATAGGCGGTCACGGAGGCCGGCGTATGGATGAAGTGCGCGTGTAGCCATTCACCGCCGTCGGGCCATTCATGCGCCAGCACCAGGGCCTGGCCGAAACGGCGAACGCGGTTCGGAGTAACATCCCGCTTCAAATCGGCCCAGAATTGCTTCACGAGCGGCCAGAAGCCGGGCTTGCCAATGCTGGCAAAGAAAGCGCGCAGAACTCTCAGCGGTTCGTTGTGCAGATACTCAGGCAGATAGACCACGCGCGCCTTGATCTCGTCGTGAACCGGATGGCGCTTCTTGTCCGTCGGCTTTCGCATCGAAATCAGCGTCAGATCAAATCCGGCCCTTTCCAGGCCGAGCAGCTCTTGCGCGATAAAGGTTTCCGACAGGCGGGGATAGCCCTTGAGGACTACCAGTATTTTCTTTCGCATCAAAAGGTCTCGATGATCCCAGGCATTTCCGCTTTCAACGGAGCCGCGGCAATACTCTATCTCGTTGTCTTCACGCAATTTCGAACGCGAACATCGCTTCGCGCCTATGCTCGAATTGCACTACTCGGCAACAATCGACAGCGGCGGATAGCGCTCGCGATCATCGAACCACTCGCCGACCGTGTGCGAAATATGCACGAGCCCCTCAAGGCGCATGTTGCTGCTGCTTGCGGAAGGAGGCGCGCGGTTCGGCAAGCGCTTCAGGGCGGCGGCAAGCTGCTTCGGATCGGCCGATTCCTCCGGCAACAGCATATCGACGAGACCCAGCTCGCTTGCCCGCTGCGCCCGGATCAGTTGCTCCTCGCGCGGCCGCGTGCGCGGAATGATCAGCGCCGGCTTATCGAAGGACAGGATCTCGCAATAGGTGTTGTAGCCGCCCATGGCAACGACAGCCCTAGCGCCGGCGATCAGCTCTTCCATCTTGTTGTCGAATTCGATCACCTGCAGACAGTCGATCTTGCCCGCCCGTTCCAGCAGCTGACTGCGCTCCTTGGCCGGCATATAGGGGCCAAGGACAATCAATGTCTTTTGCGTCAGCGAGCTGTCGTACTCGAAAGCGCCGATGACATCGCTGACAAGATCGGCGCCATCGCCACCGCCACCCGTCGTCACCAGGATGTAGTCCTCGTCGGGTACATGTTCGGACTTCGTGCCGAGCTTGGAAACGCTGCGCTGCAGGAAGCCGACGAATTCCATCTTCCGGCGCACGCCTGCCGGCACGTCGAGGCCGACGAGCGGATCATGGAAATCCGGTGGCCCATAGACCCAGACGCGATCGTAGAACTGATCGATCTTCTGCAGGACGTTGTTCTTCTTCCACTCCGCTTCCAAGAGGTGTGGCGCGTCCATGACATCGCGCATGCCGAGTACGAGCGTCGTGCCGCGCGCCTTGAGATAGGTCAACGTCTCCTCGACCTCACCCTTGAGCCCAAGGGGCTCTTTGTCAACGATGAAGACGTCGGGCTGAAAGGTTTCGGCGGTGTGCCGGATGATCGACTGCCGCATCTTCAGCGTTTCCTGCAGCGCGACATGGCTCGCCATCGACGTATACTCGCCGTCGCGCAGCTTGATGACGCTCGGCACTTTTACGAAATCGACGCGCGCCCGATAATCGAAAGCGCCGGCGATCGTCGCGCCGGAGATAATCAACACATTCAGGCCACGATAATCCTCGACAAGAGCATGTGCGATCGTGCGGCATCGCCTCAAATGGCCGAGACCGAACGTGTCGTGGCTGTACATTAGGATTCGAGCATCTTCTAAGCGCCGCTTCATGGGCAAAACCTCTGGGGGATGAAAGTCATGTACGCGGTCTGTCGGCAAACGACATCCACGTCCGCTCCTCGAATTGCAATCCTGTCTTCGCCATTCACCCTGCTATTTGTAGGGATCGGCGGCATCGCGCAAGCCGTCTCCTAAAAAGTTGAACGCCAGAATGACCAAAATCACCGGGATCATCGGAAAAAGAAGCCATGGATAGAAGGCGATCACACTCACGTCCTTTGCCTCGGTCAACAGAATACCCCAGCTCGTGATCGGCGGGCGCAGACCTAATCCGAGGAAGCTCAGCGCCGTCTCGCCGAGAATCATGCGAGGAACCGCGGTCGTCGCCGCAGCGATCAGATAGGACATGAACCCCGGCACAAGATGGCGGCCGATGATGCGCCTTGTGGGGGCGCCCATCAGCTGCGCGGCAAGCACATAGTCTTCCTCGCGCAGGGATAGAAGCTTGGAGCGAACTGCACGCGCAAGACCCGTCCAGTCCAGAATGCCGAGAATGATGGTAATGCCGAAATAGACTATGATCGGGCTCCAGCTCACAGGCATGATCGCGGCTAGCGCCATCCATAACGGCAGGCTTGGTACCGATTGAAGGATCTCGATCACGCGCTGAACAAGCAGGTCGAACAGGCCGCCGTGATATCCCGCAAGACCGCCGATGACGATCCCGAGCACGAAGCTGATGGCGATGCCGATCAACCCGATCGTCAGGGATATGCGTGCGCCGTAGATGATCCGCGACAGCACGTCACGGCCGAGCCGGTCGGTTCCTAGCAGATACATCTGACCGCCGATGGCCGGGCAAACCAGATGGACGTTTGATTCTACCAGGCCCCAGAAGCGATAGGCATCACCGCGACAGAAGAAGCGGATGGGCTGCACGTCCGATGTGTTGTCGGTGTAGTTCCTGCGCAGCGTGTCGATATCGAGTGTCATCTTGCGGCCATAGACGAACGGCCCGACGAAGTTGCCCTTATCGAAAAAGTGAACCGCCTGCGGTGGCGAATGAATGTAGTCGACGTTACGGCTGTGCAGCCCATAGGGCGCCACGAACTCCACGATCAGGATCATCCCATACATTAGCGCCAGAAAGATGCCGGATGCGAGCGCGAGCTTGTGCTTCTTGAATTTCCACCACATCAGCTTCTTTTGCGAGGCCATGTAGTAGCGTTGCTGGCCAGCGGACATGGCTTCGAACTGATCCGGATCGAAATCCGCGCTCGAGACATAATGCTCCAGTGGGGCGCCAGGGCTTGGCAGAGGTGCGGTCACTTTGTACTCCTGCCTTGCAAGCGGATGCGGGGATCGAGAAAGCCGAGAGCGATATCGGAAATCAACACGCCGATGACATTGAGGAAGGCCAGGAACATCAGGAACGAGCCGGCAAGATACATGTCCTGGCTCTGCAAGGCCCGGATCAGCATCGGGCCGGTCGTCTCAAGCGATAGCACAATGGCGGTGATTTCGGCGCCGGAAATGATCGATGGCAGGATGGAACCGATATCGGCGACGAAGAAGTTCAACGCCATACGCAACGGATATTTGACCAGCGCCCTTAGCGGATGCAGGCCCTTGGCGTGCGCTGTGATGACATATTGCTTCGGCATTTCATCGAGCAGGTTGGCGCGAAGGCGGCGGATCATCCCGGCCGTCCCGGCGGTGCCGACGATGATGACCGGGATCCAGAGATGCGCCAGGATCGAGCGCGCTTTTTCCCAGCTCATCGGTTGCGACAGATATTTCTGATCCATCAGGTGGCCAACCGACACGCCGAACCAGACATTGGCGAAATACATCAGGATCAGCGCCAGCATGAAGTTCGGGATGGCGATGCCAAGCAGGCCGAGAAAGGTAAGGCTGTAATCGCCCCAGCTATATTGATGCGTGGCCGAATAGATGCCGATCGGGAAGGCGATCAGCCACGTCACGATGATCGTCGTCATCGACACCAAGATGGTCAGCCACAGGCGATCGCCCACCACATCCGACACCGGCAACTGATATTCGAAGGAATAGCCGAAATCGCCGTGCAGCATCCCGGCGACCCAGCGGAGATATTGAATCGGAAGCGGCCGGTCGAGCCCATATTCGTGGCGAAGCTCCTCAATCTTCTGAAGGTCAGCGGTCTCGCCCTGAGCACGCAGCTCGGCGATCTGGCTTTCGAAGAAATCGCCCGGCGGGAGCTGGATGATGGTAAAGACCAGCATGGAGATGACGATCAACGTCGGGACCATCACCGCAATGCGCCAGAAGATATATCTAAGCATTGGGACGATCCTCCTTCATCCAGAAGGTGTCTGGCATGTAAACCCCGAGATAGCAGGTCGGAGTGAAGCCGTAGAGCGCCTTATCGGGCACGTTCTGCATGCGCGACGAGTGAACGATCGGCTGCAGCGTGCCATTGACAAGCCCGATGGAGAAGACCTGGTCCGAATAGATCGCCAGCATATTATGCCAGATTTCGGCACGCTCGAAGGAGGATGCGGCCTCCTCCCACTCATGAAGCAGCTTGACGAGTTTGGCCGCCTCCGGAACGTCGGGCGCAACCCCTTTCGTCTCGCGCGAGAGGTAGTACATGCCCCAGAGCGGCCATTGCATCTGGTCGTTGGTCGTCGGTGCCAGCTCCGCCGGGGTCATGTCCGCCGTCGGCGCGCCGTTGTCGAGGCCGAACCACAACGACATCTGAATGCGCCCGCCCATGGCGCGGCTTTGAAAAACATCGCGTTGCGAGACGCGGGTGAAAAGCGCAATGCCGACCTTGCGCCAGTGATCGGTCACCAGTTCTAGGACGTCCGAATCGAGCGTGCTTTCACCCGGTGTTTCCACGGTGATCTCCATCCGCCGCCCATCCGGCAACAGACGGATGCCGTCATCGTCGCGCCTGGCGAGACCTGCGTCATCGAGAAGAGCATTGGCCTGATCCGGATCGTGCGCGATCCACGCCGACGCATATTCAGGCTTAAAGAGCGGGCTGTCCGGCAGGACGGTATTGGCGCTCTCCGTGCCAAGGCCGTAGAAAACGGCCATGTTAATCTCACGGCGGTCGATCGCCAGCGACATGGCTCTACGCACCCTGACATCGCGCAGGACATCCCGCCAGACAGGATCGGCACTGTTCAGATTCGGAAACAGCGCAACGCGCGAGCCGCGCACCGATTTCCACAGATTGACTTTGACCGGATAGCGCTTCTCTGCCTCCTTCAGGAAAGTATAGTCGCTGAAGTCGATGCCGGTCGCCTGCAGATCGCTCTCTCCCGCACCGGTCTTGGCGGCGATGATCGACGACGAGCTGATGTTCAGGATCATACGATCGATATAGGGGAGCTGTCGCCCATTCTCGTCAACGCGATGAAAATAGGGGTTACGTTCGAAAATGAATTGCTCGGCCGGCGGTGCCGTCGTGTTTTTCCAGGGATCGAGGACCGGCAGATTGGGATTTTCAGGCCGGTACGAGCGGCCCATCTTGATATGAAGGTCCTGCCACTTCTTTGCCCGATTTTCCTTCATCAGCGAGGCGAGGCGAATGCTGTCCTGGTATTTCTTGTGGAACTGCTTAAGGTAGTGCGCCGGGCCGGCGATGATCAGTGGCTGCGGGGCGGCAAGAATCGACAGAAAGCCCGGATTGGGATCATCCCAAGAATAGCGCACCGTCAATTCGTCGAGCACCTCAAAACGCGGCAGGCTGCCGTGCGGTCGCAGCTCCAAGGCCCCGCCGCCGGGCGTCAACTCCTTGTTGAGGATGACGTCTTCCCACCAGTAGCGGAAGTCATTGGCCGTGAAGGGCTGCCCGTCCGACCATTTATGCCCTTCGCGCAACTTGAAGGTGAAAACCATATCGTCGACGGAGGAAAAAGACTCCAGAATATCCGGCTGCAGCGTCAGGTTTCGGTCGTAGCCGACGAGACGGGCATAACCGTAGATCGTCATGAAACGAAGGTCGTTCTGGCTGCCGATGATCATGCGCACCGAACCGCCATAGTGGCCCGGCACGCGCCCCATGGCGGCGACGTTGACGACGCGTGGGAATTTCGGCAGGCGCTTGGCGAGATGCGGCAATTGGCCGGCTCTCAGCCAATCGGCGAGATATTGGGGCTCATTATCGACATCGGCTGCGGCAAGAGGCGAAGGAAGCACCGTGGAGGCCAGCAGGCCAAGAAAGGTTCTGCGAGTTACCATTTGCGCAACTCCTGAGCATCGACACCCCGGCGTGCGCGAACGAAATGACCGCCGCCCAGATCGGCATAGGCGAGCTCTGCATCCCCGCTTTCAGAAAACTGCGGCCCCCATTTCTGCCTGGCTGCAGGCCCCTCGCTATTTAGCGCCGAGAAATCCAACGGCCGGTCGAGATCGGGGAACGGAACGGCGGCAAGCAGCGAGCGGGTGTAGGGGTGGACGGGCTCGCGCAAGATGATCTCACGCGGCGCGATTTCAACAATCCGACCCCGCGCCATGACGGCAATCCGGTCGGCCATATAGTCGACCACGGCGAGATTGTGCGAGATGAACAGATAGGTCAGGCCGAGCTCCTTCTGCAGATCCTTGAGCAGATTGAGGATCTGCGCCTGGACCGACACGTCGAGCGCCGAGACGGGCTCATCGAGGATCAAAAGCTTCGGCCCCAGCGCCAAAGCACGCGCAATGCCGATGCGCTGGCGCTGACCGCCCGAGAAGCTGTGGGGATAGCGGCTCAGATAGTGCATATCGAGCCCGATCGCTTGCATCAGCGCCTTGACCTTCTCCTTGCGTTCCTCGCTGTCGCCATGCCCATGAATTTCCAGGGGCTCGCTTAGGATATTGCGGACCGTCATGCGCGGCGAGAGCGACGAAACAGGGTCCTGGAAAACCATCTGTATCTTTGTGCGCAGATCCATCAATTCCTTGTCCTTGGCGGCGAGCAGGTCGATCTTGCCGCTGCCATCGTCGAAGCTCACGGAGCCGCTGTCGGCCCTGATCGCCCGCATGAGGATCTTGCTCACCGTCGTCTTGCCGCAACCGCTTTCGCCGACGAGACCAAGACATTCGCCGCGGCGGATTTCGAAACTGACATCATCCACCGCGCGGAATTTCGCGCCACTCCGCTTGCCGAACAGCCCGCCGGCTTTCGAAGTATAGGTCTTGGTCAGGTTGCGAACGCTAAGCAAGACCTCAGGCGTCGCGCCGGCGGCTGCCGCCGCGCCGTTGCCGATCAGCTTTTTCTTGCCGGAGAAGGTGCCGAGGTTGACTGGAACGTCGCGCAGCGATTTCAAGCGCTCTCCAGGCTTCATGTCGAAATGCGGTACAGCCGCCATGAGCGCCTTCAGATAGCGGTGCTGGGGCTTGCGAAAGATCGTGTCGACCGGACCCGCTTCCATGATCTCACCGTGATAGATGACGACGACCTCATCGGCCATGTTGGCAACGACGCCCAGATCATGGGTGATCAACAGCATAGCCATGTTGAAGCTTTGCTGCAGATTGCGCAGCAAGCCGAGAATCTGCGCCTGAATGGTGACATCGAGTGCCGTCGTCGGCTCGTCGGCGATCAAAAGCGCCGGATTGCATATGAGCGCCATGGCGATCATCGCGCGCTGACGCATCCCGCCTGAAAGCTCGAACGGATACATATCGAATGTGTGGACGGGATCCTGAAAGCCAACGAGGCTCAGCATCTCCTCCGTCTTCTCGCGTTGCTCCGCCCTGCTGGTGCCAGGGTTATGAATGCGCAGCGCCTCGCTGATCTGATTGCCAACCGTATGCAGTGGCGACAGCGAAGTCATCGGCTCCTGGAAGATCTTGGCCATTCGCGCGCCGCGCAACCGGCGCATGGCAACACCGTCACGTGGCAGCTGGAGAAGGTCCGTCGTCTGGCCATCAAGCGGATCGGTAAACAGAATGCGCCCCGTTGCCCCTGCGGCAGCGGGAAGAATGCCCATGATCGACTGACTGATAATCGACTTTCCGGACCCGGATTCACCGACAAGTGCAGTGACTTTGCCGGGAAGCACTCTCAGGTTGGCATTCTTGACGACGCTCAGCTTTTCCCCATAGAGCGAGAACGAAACGTCGAGGTTCTCGATACGCAGCAGATCAGTCCCTGACGCCATACATATTACTTCCCGCTCACATGACCTTTGTGGCCTTAATACGGCACACTAACGTAGGCCAGAACGGGTGTCTAGCTGGTCAAAGTAGTGAGAGCACCGTTAAAAAACTGTCGTCTTTCCAGTGATATATGGGCTTATGTTATACTCCGCGTAGGCGGTAGTCACGGAGCATGCTTTTCGACTTGAAAACGGCTCTCGAATTTCTTGGCATCCCTGTGTAGCAGAATAACCTGCTCTGCTTCAGAGAGGCCATCTGTCTCGGCATCGCTAAAGATTTCCGCGACGCGGCTGGAGGCTGTGGCAGCCTTCGGAGAGACGACGGTGAAGCGCTGGCGCACGCCCCGCAGCTTTTCCTCCCCGAGCGTTCCCCACTCGCAATCGGTGTAGCCGGAGAATGCCTGGCTGGCGACGACTTCCGTCGCATATTTCTTCGTCAGCGATTGAAGCCGCTCGACCTCGTTGACGGCAGCGCCGAAGGCGGAGAAAGTCAGCCGGTCCTTCAATCCCACATTGCCGAACATGACGTTGCCGACATGAAGGCCGATGCCGTATCGCACCTCGCTCAAGCTACGTGACCGGCGATCCTCGTTCAACGCGGCAACGCGGCGCTGAGCTTCGAAGACGGCGGAAAGCGCCGCCTCGCAAGCAACCTTCGACGGGTCCTTATGCCGACCACAGGGGTAAACGGCCAGAAATCCGTCGCCGAGGAAGCTCATGATCTCACCGCCATTGCGATTGAACGGCGCGGCGATCGCATCGAAGAACTCGTTGAGCGTATCGATATAGGCTTGCCGCCCCTCCTTCTCGGCATAGACGGTGGACTGTCGCATGTCGCCCATAACGAGCGCCGCGCGGATCGTCTCGCCGTCGCCGCGACGGATCTGCCCATTCAGCACGCGCTTGCCGGCATCGCCGCCGAGATAGGTCGTCAACATGTTGTTGGTGAGTTTGCCGAGAACCGCCATCTTGGCAGCCATGGCCAGATGATTCTGGATGCGCATGAGCGCACCGATCATGTCCTCGCTGAAGCCGCCGACGCCATCGGTGGACCAGGATCCCATCATCCCCTGCATGGACCCTGCACCGAAGGTCTGCACGAAGGCAAGATAGTCGGTGATCTTCTCCTTGCGCAGATCGTCGAAGATGGGAAATTCCACGGCGCCATCCAGATCGATGCGGCGGCGCAAATGCAGAAGATTGTTGGACAAAAGGTAATAATAAGGGCTCTGCATGAATCGTTCCGGCCGCTCATTCGCATGCCGGTAGCCCTCTATCGTCAGTCCACCAGTCCTGCGCCACGTAAAGCCGAGCGCGTCATAGAGCGGGTGCAGCATCGAAAAGGTCAGATGCACGCGATAGAGGGGCATGCCGGTGGCAGCCATACGCTCGCAGAACCCGCGCACGATGGTCTCCAGGTTTTCGCCGGTCAATGCCGCGTGGGTCAGCCACTCCGCAACCTTGTCGAGAAGAATATTGGAAACAGTCGAATGAGCAGTCATTATCCCCACGGCCTATCTTTGAATTATCGATGCACGCCCCGGCAACACAGCGCCTGCCAAATCACCCGGCTGCCCTCTGCTGTGATGCCGATCTCCCGGCTCGATCAAATAAACAATCATTCAAGGCGTCGGCGGATGCTCCAGACACTGGATTGACCCGGACGCCACAAGAAACCAGCTGCACACGCTCCCAAAACAGGGAGCAACAAAACGCGGCAAAAAGACAGCCGCAAAATCACCGACTCTCGTTTTGTTCTCATTGAAATAAGGCGCACATACCGCCGAAACAATGGGTGAAACGCCAGTCGCAACGATAAATTTGCTTTGGCGGCAAAATAGCCGACAAAATATATCTTTCACATACAGGCAGGTATAATCACGCGCCGGTGGCGAGTTCAGGCGGCTTTTTACCCCGCATTGCCATGGCAGCCATGGCGTATCCGCCGCTTGCTCCGTCGATGAAATGCATATGATCGCGCATCAGGGGCGTTGGTACGAAACAGGTCATCAATGCACTATCCTGCCGATGCAAGCCATAGCGACAGACGCCTTCCGCCTCAGCCTGCCGCAGACGCGCCTCGATGCGCGACAATCGTTCCGCGTCCACATCGATGGTCATCTTCAAGCCGTCATCGAACTTGCGAAAATCGGAGTTCGCGGCAAGGTCGCTGCGATAAATCTTGGCATCGAAGGCCGCCATTCGGAACCCTAACCTGTCGAGAATGTAGATGAGGACGATCTGAGCGCCGATGGCAAGCTTGCGCCACCAGCGATCGGCTGTCTGCGCCTGTGCGCGAGCCTCCATCTCCGCCCCCTCGAAGATCAGCGACGGCGTCGGCCCCTCGACAGGGACCGGATGGCCATCACGGCTCTCCTCCTTTGCGATGGCGATGATGTCGGCAACGAGCAGCTGGAACTTCGCGCTGTTTCCAATGTCGCCCGGAACAGCGATGATGGAGACGATCTCGCCATTATGCGCCTTGATCGGGTTCCAGCGGCAGGACAGGCCCGTCAAATCGGGACGGGCTTGCGGGGCGGCGGCCTCGACGATGAAATGCCCCGCCTTCATCTGCCTCTCGGCCCAACTTGTGCCGCCGCCGAAGAACATGGCGTAGGAGACGTGTTCGCTCGGGCTGAAGCGCGCGACCATGACGTCCAGCCCTTCGCTGCGAATTGCCGACATCGGAACGAGAGCGGTTCGCAGCTCAAGCTGCAATTCTTCGATAACCCAGGTCCGCACGGCGGCAAGCGCCTGCCGCACCCGTCCCTCGCCTGACGGCGGGATGGCCACCAAGGCGCCGTCGCCGCCGAAAACGAAAGGATAGTCGCCCTTGTCCAATGCGTTGAGAATGGCCGAAATCACACTGGCGCCGGCCATATTGACGGATTTGTAGTGGCCCGCAGCTATTGCCTTTGTCGAGCTGACGATATCGGCAACTGCGATCAGCCAATCATCGGGAAGAGGCTGATAGTTAGCACTGTCTGTCACCCCTTCGAAACGGGTGAAGGCCGTCAGCTTGTGGAAGAAATCGTCGTTGGATAAGTCAACCATGACAGTTCCCCCTTTCGTCAATACCTCAACAGTCTATCCCTACAACAAACATCGCGAAAAGCCAGCGGGCGGTCGACCGCCAACGCCAGTCGTGCTACTGCGGCCACCGAAGGGCACTGGAGCCGGATGATTTTAGGTTTGTACGCCCAAAAATCTGAATCTGCTCCAGGACCATGGAAGCAGAGCATAATGTCGCCCGAAATTCCCCAACACTTTTCGGCCTCATGCTCTAAATTGCCAAGGACAAGACAGATACGATGAGCCGTCTAGATAGTTTCATTCGCCGCTTGAGCGCCCAGCGCGATATTCTCAACGCCGTTGCCAATGATGTCAGAAGGATCGAAGGGCCGGTTCTCGAACTCGGGCTCGGCAATGGCCGCACGTTTGATCATCTGCGCGAGCTTTTTCCCGACCGGCGCATCGTCGCGTTCGATCGGGCAGCGAATGCCTATGGCCCCTCCATGCCTTCAGCCGACAACCTTATTCTCGGGGAGATCAAGGATACGGCCAGGAATTTTATTGGCGCGGAAGCTTCGCTTGTCCATGCGGATATCGGGACGGGCTATGAAGATAAGGATGCGGTGACGCTCACCTGGCTGCCGCAGATCATGGCCGGCACGCTGAGGGCAGGCGGTCTTGCGGTCTGCGGTCTCCCGCTGGACCACGCCGACCTGCAGCTCTTGCCGCTGCCCGATAGTGTCAAGGAAGGGCGCTATTTCATCTATCGGCGCCGGTAGAGCGTCCCAGGGAAAAGTGCGGCATGCTTTTCCGTCTGGAATATGCGAGAGCCAGGGAAGCAGCGTTTCCGCTAATAAAAAGAAGGCGGGAACGATCTCATGTCAGCGCAGAAACAGGACGTCGAACTGTTCGCCCTCCGTCGGCAAATCCGCCACCTTCATGGCTTGCTCGCGCTCCTCGAAAAAGGCCAGGCATTCATTGTAATGGCCGGCGAGTTCGTCCACGAAAATCCTGGCTTGCTCCTTACCGTAAAATGCCGGCGTGAACTCCATATAGAGCGGCACCTGACGCGCCATTAGTGTCTGCATCGAACGACAGGCGACCGGCTCATAGCCCTCGATATCCATCCAGATCAGGGTGATCTGAGCCGGATCGACGCCTGCTTGCGCCAGAATGTCGGCAACCGGCCGGACCGACACTGCAATCGGCTCATCGCTGGCGCTCTGCCGCAATGCGCTGCTTTTGCCGTGGTTCTTATGGTTCAGGTAGAAATCGAGCTGTCCTTCCCGATCTCCGGCCGCGCAATTGACAGCAGTCACGACGGCCTGAAAGCCATTATCGGCTATGTTGGCCGAGAGCAGCCGAAAATTCCGCGGATCCGGTTCAACGCTGACGATGCGACCATAGACGCCGCTGAGAGCGAAATAGCAGGTCTGTGTGCCGATATTGCCGCCAAGCTCAAGTAGGGCCGACCCCTTGCGCAACAGGCCGCGCTCGCGCAGCACGCTCAGCAACCGGTCGACGTGATCACGCTCGAAATGTCCCTTGCGGAAAACCTTGCGACCGATGTAATCGGCCGGCGAAAAGCTCATGACGTGATCACCGCAATCCACCGTCATACTTTTGACGCGCGGTCCAAGCGCGCTGACGAGAATGTCTCGACCGAGACGCGTATCGAACAGCCGCGTCGCGATTGCGTCCCGCTTCTTGCGGAAGGCACGTTTCCAGTATTTTCTCGTGAGGATCTTGCCGTCGAACATAGGCGCCATCCCTACACCACCGCATTCACCTTGCAAACCGGGAAGGTCATCCCGCGCAGCGACCGTGTGAACCGCTGCAGCATCAGGCAAAGCGGCTGCTCGCCTCTTTCGAGACGATATAGACCCGCAGCGGCTCGCCGCGGCCGCGAACGGCGATCTCCCGGCTTTCGACACCATCGACGTCGATCCCGGATAGGCGAGCTACGGGCTCGGAGAAAACGAGCGCAGTATTATATTCCTTGGCGACACTTTCGAGGCGGCTGGCAACATTGACGGTATCGCCAATCGCCGTCACGTTTTTGACGCTGCCATAGCCCATAGAGCCGACCACTGCCAGACCGGAGTGGAGACCGATCGCGATCTCGAGGGGCGAGCTAAGCTCGTCCGCCAATTCTGCACTGAGCTTGTCGATTTCCCGAACGATCGCCGCAGCCGCCTTCAGCGCCTGACGATTTGCCTCCTTGGGCGTGGCGCGAAGACCAAAGAGAGCCATGGCGCCATCGCCGATGAACTTGTCCATCCGCCCGCCATTTTCCTCAACGATACGCCCGACCAGAGCAAAATAGCGGTTGAGCAGGAAAACAATGTCGAAAGGTAGCCGTGATTCCGTCAACGCTGTAAAATGGCGAAGATCGCAGAAGAACACGACGATTTCACGCTCGCGACCTGGGCTTGCGGCCTGGGTATAGACCGGAATTGCGGCTTCAGCCATCGGCGTCAGCAGCGGCACGACGCTCACATTTCCGGTGGGGCGCAACTGACAGGCAAGCCGGACATCCGGCGTGGCGCCGATGCGGTTCAGCGTCTTCTGCTCCAGCGCTTCCGGCGGCGGCAGGTTTTCAGCGCCGTCGATAATCTGCACGCGACAGGTCGAACACTGCCCCTTGCCGCCGCAGATGGAATAATGCGGAATACCGCCGAGACGGCTTGCCTCCAGCACGCTGAAGCCGCGCGGCGCATGCACGACCTCGCCGCCGGGATAGCGGATGGCGACCTGATACCGCCGCTCGCGCAGCCGGCGATGCGCACGGAAAGCGAAGAGACCGACGATCGACAGACTGAAAGCGCCATAGAAACCGGCGCGATATGGCCAGAGCGTGTCGGCCATCTGGCTTCCAGGCACCGAACCCGTTTCGCCGAAGCTTCTTATGTCGCTGTAATAGCCGCCAGCATAGCCGCGCTCGTCCGGTTGGGCCGCGTCATGCGTGACGATCTTACCCATTGCAGCAAAGCCAAGCAGGGCAAGAACCGGAAGGACGATGGCGAAGGACAGCAAGACCGGAGCAATCGCGATGTACCAGGGGCGAAAGCGAAGCCAGAAATGCACGCCGATACAGCCATGAAGCCAGACGATGACCAACAGGATGGATTGGCGCACGCCGCTGGTAGGCGATGTCAGCCACAAAGTGTGGACGATGGCCCTGTAGGTATCGTGATAGCCGTAGACCACATGCACGACGCGCGTGGCAACGATGTGATCGATCAGGAGGAGCGGCACCAAAAGGCCGGTGACGATCTGGAACGCCTCACCCGGCGGCATGATCAGTGTCCGACGTATGTAGAGAAGCCGCAACACCAGCAGGATATGGACGATCAGCGCACTGTACAGAAGCAGCGTTCCGACGGGATTGCGCCAGACGGCCATGAACCACTGCTGCGCACGTTCGGCCGCGCTGAGGGATATGAGCCCGAGGGAATGATTGGCCAGATGCATGATCACAAAGGAAAAAACGACCAAGCCGGAGCCAAGGCGGAACTTCCGCACGAGACGATCGGAAATGATTGGCTTTCTTGCCTGGATGGTCATCAAACCCAATATATATTGTCCGTTCACAACAGGAGCGAAAACGGTTATCGCCTATTCATCTAGCCGCAACGCCGCATGCTGTCGAGGATGCGGCTTTTTGAAGCAGGCATCTTATTGACACGCAACCGGTCGGAATTCGGGCAATCCTCTCACAATTCGGGCTTCCGTAATCACTTAATCGTCAACCGTATGCCGGCACAATGAACATCGCTTTCTATGCACCGCTGAAGCCGCCCGGCCATCCCGTACCCTCGGGCGACCGGTTGATGGCCCGGCAGATTATGGAAGCACTGCGCATGGCGGGACACCGGGTCGAGGTGGCTTCCGAACTGCGGAGCTTCACGTCGACCCCTGAAGCCGATCTGCGCGCGGCAATCGCACGGCAAGCCGGAGATGAGACATTGCGTCTGCTTGCGGGATGGCAAAGCAGGCAGACACCCGATTTGTGGTTCACCTATCATCCTTACTACAAGACCCCCGATCTCATCGGTCCGCCAATCGCTCGGCAACTCGGCATTCCCTATGTCACTGCCGAAGCCTCCTACTCCCGGCGCCAGGATGACAATGGCTGGGCCGAAAACCAGCGTCTGATTGCCGATGCCGTCCGGTTGGCGGCGGTCAATCTGTGCTTTACCGAGCGGGACCGCGTCGGTCTTGTGGAAGCAATACCGTATGGCCGCTACGAGCGGTTCCTGCCCTTCATCGATGTCGCGCAGTTCAAACACGCGGCCTCCGCCCCGGACCCAAGGCGACTGATCACCGTCGCCATGCTTCGAAAGGGTGACAAATTCGACAGCTACGTCATGCTCGCCAAGGCGCTCGATCTTATCCGCGATCGGGATTGGACCCTGACCATAGTCGGAGACGGGCCGATGCGGACCGAGGTACGATCGATGTTTTCGAGCTTCGGTGACGAGCGAATTACCTGGCGCGGCGAACGCCCGACATCGGAGATTGCAACAGAGCTTGCAACAGCCGGCCTCTATGTCTGGCCCGGCTGCAACGAGGCCTATGGGCTTGCCTATCTGGAAGCACAGGCAGCAGGCTTGCCCGTCGTCGCCCAGGCAACTGCGGGCGTGCCGGAAGTGGTGATGGCCGGCAAGACCGGACTATTGACACCGGAAGGCGATGTCGCCGCTTATGCGGCTGCCATCGCCGAACTTCTGAGCGATCAAAGCAAGCGGCAAGCCATGGCAGACGCGGCCCACACTTTTGTGCACCGGGAGCGCTCCTTGACGGCCGCTTCCAAACAACTTGAAACCATTCTTCGAAAGCATCTGGGAGATACCAATTATGAGCGATAGCGCCGAATGGCAGCCCTTGCGCGACGAACTGCGCCGCTGGACGGAAGCTGAACGAAAGGTGAAGCTCTGGTTCCGTGACGACGACGCCATAGAACCGACCCCTGCCCTCGACCGGTTGCTCTCGCTTTCCGATCGTTTCGAGGTGCCGATGGCGTTGGCGATCATTCCGGGTCCCACCAGCGAGCCGCTTGCCGAGTGCCTTGCGCAGAAAAACCGTATCACCGCCACGGTCCATGGCTGGACGCACCAGAACTATGCGCCTGATGACACCAAGAAGCAGGAGCTCGGTCTGCATCGGCCCAAGGAGATCGTGCTTGATGAGCTGCATCGCGGCTTCGACAAGTTGAAGGCGCTTTACCCCTCACAGTTTGTCCCGCTGCTGGTGCCGCCGTGGAACCGCATCGATGATGCATTGCTGCCGCATCTCGCTCCCTTCGGATATCGCGCCGTCTCTGTCTTCGGATTGGCAAAACAGGCGCCAATCGGCCTGATCAACACCCATATCGACATCATGCGATGGCATGGTGTACGGGGTGGCCTGCCGCATGCCGAGATAATCGAGCGTCTGGTCGAAGAGCTGCAGAACCGTTTCGACGGCAATGAGGAGCCGATCGGTGTGATGACGCACCATCTCGCGCATGACGATCTAGCGTGGGGGTTCGTCGAAACGCTGTTCGATGAGACCGCCGGCCATGCCGCCATCGAATGGCGGCCGGTCGGCGACTTCATACACTAGCTGCGCTCATCTGGTTCCGTCGTCGCTGCGAGCGCTCAGAGCTGCAGCGACTGCCCATCAAAGGCGAAGAATGCTTCGGGGAAGCTCTTCTGCGCCTCGCGCTGCATGTCATCCAGCTCGCGGTCCGTGCGGCCGGGCGCATGATGAAACAGGGCGAGCCGCTTGGCGCCTGCCTTTTTGGCAAGCTTGATGCCTTGGTTCCAGGTGGAGTGACCGAAGCCCAGATATTTCGGCATTTCCGCTTCGATGTAAGTTGCGTCGTATATGGCAAGATCGGCATCGGCCATCAAAGCGAGCGCAGCCTCATCAAGCTGACCGTCGGTGTGCTCGGTATCATAGACCATCGCGATCACCCGGCCGGACCATTCGATGCGATAGCCGATGCAGCCGCCCGGATGGTTGAGGCGGGTCGTATGCATGACGATGCCCGGATGCGGTTTCAGCGTATCGCCAGCAGCAAAATCGCGAAAATTCATGGTGGCACGACAGATGTCAGGTTCGACCGGGAACCATGGCGGCCGCATGAACTGGCCGATCAGCTGCCGTGTCGTCGTCTTGCCGGCGAGGTGGCCGGACCAGAGATCGACGCTGACGCGCGGATCATAGATGGCGTTGAAGAATGGCAGGCCGATAATGTGATCGTAGTGCGAATGCGTGAAGAAGAGATCGATGTTACGAACCCCTTCCTTGGCAAGAAATGCGGCCGCTTCGCGCAAACCGGTTCCCGCGTCGAACAGTATGTGCCTGCCTGCGTGTCTTAACTCAATGCACGACGTATTACCGCCGTACCGCTCAAACTCCGGACCCGACACGGGGATGCTCCCCCGAACGCCCCAGAATTTAAGCTCGAAACTATCGTTGTTCATAGAAGTTTTTACACCATTCCCCTTTCGGTCAAAAAAAGCACACTTTTGCTGTCATGCGAAGCCAGCATTTTTCAAAAGTGGTGCGGAGGTGAAAACTGGATCTCTTCGTTCGGCCTGTGCGACTCCTCGAACGAGCCCGCGCGGCACACCGCACAGATCTAATATAGGTATGCGATGACAAAATAGATAAGGGCCGTCAAAGCCCTCATATGCAACCGGTTTTGCAGGCGCCCGCTCGCCGTCGGGGGCTGATAAGGTAAGGCTTACAGCGTAGCCGCCGATCGGGCAGCCTGTTCATAATAGCCCGACAATGCCCTAAGATGCGAGGCGATGTCGGAAAGGCCATCTTGCGACAGGCCGGAGACCTTGGTTGCCTCCACCAGCAGTCGCTCGCGAATTTCGGTATAGCGCTTCAGCGCGTCCAGACCCTTGTCGGTCACGTGGATCGTCTTTTCCTTGCCGGCCTTGCCGCTCTTGACCAAGCCCGCCGCTTCTAGCTTCTTGATGGCGTAATTGGCCACATGCGTATCCTCGATGTCGAGGACGAGGCAGAGATCGGCAAGCGTCTTCGGTCGATCGCGATGGCGCACCGAATGAATGATGAGGATTTCGACCGGAGAAAGGCCAGGCACGCCGGCAGCCGCCATGCAGCGGACCAGCCAGCGATTGAACGCATGGGAAAAGAGGATCGATCCATATTCGAGCTCGGACAAGGCCGGCGAGCTACCATCCGCCAGATGGGCCGACGAGACGATCAAATCGCGCGGTCTACTCTTTTCCTCGGACGTCACCTGAAAACTCCTTCGAACGGATCAAGGCATCTGCAGACTAATTGAGCCGAGCAACCAATGGGTGCGAGGCTCTCGCATTGCGTTCCTAGTTGTCCCGCTTTCCGTAACCGCCGCCTGTGGGGGTCACAACGGTAAAGGCTTCACCTGCTTCAAGCACAGTATGGGCCGAACCGATCAGTTCATCGATCTTGCCATCGTTGCGGCGGACGTAGTTGCGGCCCGTCTGACCCGCTTCACCGCCCTTGACGCCGAAAGGCGCCACGCGCCGATGGCCGGACAGGATGGCGAATTCGAGCTTTTCGCGCGTGCGGATCGTGCGCTGGGTACCGTTGCCGGAATTCCACTTCCCGCGCCCGCCCGAATTCGGACGAATGTGGAAATCCTCCAGCACGACCGGAAAGCGCGTCTCAAGGATTTCGGGGTCGGTCAGGCGCGAATTGGTCATGTGCGTGTGAACTGCATCGGCGCCATTGAAGCCTGGGCCTGCCGGCGCGCCGGAGCAGATCGTCTCGTAATATTGATAGGCGTCGTTGCCGAAGGTCAGATTGTTCATCGTCCCTTGCGCTGCGGCAAGCGCCTCGACAGCACCAAACAGGCAGTTGGTCACGGCCTGGCTGACTTCGACATTGCCGGCGACGACTGCGGCCGGATATTTCGGCGTCAGCATCGTGCCTTCGGGGATGATGATACGGATCGGCCTCAGGCAGCCGGCATTCATCGGAATATCCGCCACAACGAGAACCCGGAAGACATAGAGCACGGCGGCGCGCGTGACCGGCTGCGGCGCATTGAAATTATCCGGGCGCTGTGCAGACGTGCCGGTGAAATCGACCGTCGCCTCCCGCTTGTCCTTGTCGATCGAGATCTTGACGACGATCTTGCAGCCCTGATCCATCTCATAGCTGAACTCGCCATCCGACAGACGATCGAGAACGCGGCGCACGCTTTCGGCCGCGTTATCCTGAACGTGACTCATATAGGCGTCGACGACATCTTCGCCGAACAGCGCAATCATCTTCTTGAGCTCGGCAACGCCCTTTTCGTTGGCGGCGACCTGGGCCTTCAGATCATTGATGTTCTGCGCAAGCGTGCGCACCGGATAGCGCGCGCCCGTCAAAAGCTTGGTAAGCTCCGCTTCACAGAACCGGCCACGATCGAGCAGCTTGAAATTGTCGATATAGACGCCTTCCTCCTCGATGTGCGTCGCAAGCGGCGACATCGATCCCGGCGAAATACCGCCGATGTCGGCGTGATGGCCGCGGCTGGCGACCCAGAAACGAATCTTCTGACCGGCATCGTCGAAGACAGGGGTGCAGACGGTCAGATCGGGCAGATGTGTGCCGCCATTGTAGGGGGCGTTGATCAGAAAGACGTCGCCGGGATGGATGACGGCGTTTTCGCGGATTGCCGTTGCCACCGACGCATCCATGGAGCCGAGATGAACCGGCATATGCGGTGCGTTGGCGACCAGATTGCCTTCGGCATCGAAGACGGCACAGGAGAAATCCAGCCGCTCCTTGATGTTAACCGAATAGGCGGTGTTCTGCAGCGTCATGCCCATCTGCTCGGCGATCGACATGAAGAGATTGTTGAAGATCTCCAGCATGACGGGATCGGCCTTGGTGCCGATGGCATTGCGCTCGGGCAGCGCCTTGATGCGCTTGAGGACAATATGATCCTTGGCGGTCAACTGCGCCTGCCAGCCGTCCTCGATGACAATCGTCTGGTTCGGCTCGATGATGATAGCCGGGCCGGTCACGGTCTGGCCGGGCTTGATCGCCTGGCGCAAGACAACGGCTGCGCCGTGGCTTTCACCGCCCGAATAGAAAGCGGTACGCTTCGCGGCCTGCGCCTCGCCCTCGGCTGAGGCCTCCAACTCGATTGCGATATCGGCAGCTGCGCCACCGATCGTTTCGATTTCCACTGCCTCGACCACCAAGGGCTTGTCTTCAGCAACAAAGCCGAAACGGCGCTTGTGCAGCGTCTCGAACTGGCTGCGCAGCCGTGCCGGAGTGTCCGCTTCCGGGAAGGTCGTCTCCACCGCCAGCAGGGTATCCGTGCCGGCGTAGCGGATATGGGCGCGCTGGACCGTCTTGATCTCGTTCGTTGCAACACCCTGCGCTTCCAGCTCGGGCACGCATTCGCGGCGCAATTCGTTGCCAAGGCCCGCAATGGCGGCGGGTGCGGCATCATCGAGCGGAACACCAAGCGCCTTCTGGCGCGTTGCCCTGATATCGGCAAGTCCCATGCCGTAGGCCGAGAGAAGGCCGGACATAGGATGCAGAAGGATGCTTTTCATGCCGAGCGCGTCGGCAACCAGGCAGGCGTGCTGCCCGCCGGCGCCGCCGAAGCAGTTCAGCGCATAGCGCGTCACGTCATAGCCGCGCTGCACCGAGATCTTCTTGATCGCCTCGACCATATTGGCGACGGCGATGCGGATGAAGCCATCGGCCACATCTTCGGGGCTGCGGCCATCACCTATCTCGGCTGCAAGCGCTGCGAACTTGGCGCGCACCGTCTTGACGTCGAGCGGCTGATCCTGGTTTGGCCCGAAAATGGAGGGGAAGAATTCCGGCAGCAGCTTGCCGGCCATAACGTTGGCGTCGGTGACGGCCAGCGGTCCGCCATTGCGGTAGCAAGCAGGTCCCGGAAAAGCGCCGGCCGAATCCGGACCGACACGGAAGCGATCGCCATCGAAATGCAGGATCGAGCCGCCGCCCGCCGCAACGGTATGGATCAGCATCATCGGCGCGCGAACGCGCACGCCGGCCACTTCTGTTTCAAAAGCGCGCTCATATTCGCCGTCGAAATGCGCCACGTCCGTCGAGGTGCCGCCCATGTCGAAGCCGATGACATTGGCGAAGCCGGCCTGTTCGCCGGTCTTCGCAAGACCGACCACGCCGCCGGCCGGACCGGAAAGGATGGCGTCCTTGCCCTGAAACATGTCGGCAGCCGTCAACCCGCCTGAGGACATCATGAACATGACGCGCGCGCCGGTGCGCTCGACATCAAGCTCGTCGCAGACCTGGCCGATATAGCGGCCGAGCACCGGCGAGAGATAGGCGTCGATGACGGCTGTATCGCCGCGACCGACGAGCTTGATCAGCGGCGAGACCTCGTGGCTGACGGAGACCTGCTCGAAGCCGATGGACCTTGCGATTTTAGCAACAGCTGCCTCATGAGCCGGGAACTTGTAGGCATGCATGAAGACGATGGCGACTGAGCGATACCCCTTGGCGAGAAGCTCGCGCAGCGCCGCCTCGGCGGCTTTTTCATTCAGAGCGAGCTCGACCGTGCCGTCAGCAAGCACGCGCTCGTCGATCTCGACGACATCTTCGTAGAGCGCTTCCGGCTTGACGATCTCGGTCGCAAAGATCTTCTTGCGCTCCTGATAACCGATACGCAGAGCGTCGCGGAAGCCCTTCGTCGTCACCAGCGCAAGGCGTTCGCCCTTGCGCTCGAGCAACGCATTGGTGGCGACCGTTGTGCCCATGCGGACCTCACCGATTGCGCCTTCGGGAACCGGCTCGCCCTTGCCCAGACCGAGATGGAGACGGATACCGTGAACGGCCGCGTCGCGATAGGCCTCGGGATTTTCCGACAGCACCTTGCGGGCATGGAGAGCGCCAGACGGATCACGCCCGACGACGTCGGTAAAAGTACCGCCGCGATCGATCCAGAAATCCCAACGACTCGAAGTGTTCTCCGACAAATCCGCCTCCAGCAGAACGACGCAACGATGATAATATATCGATAAATCGTCAACGTTTTGTCGTCAATATGAATTCCCAATGGCGAGCACCATCGACAGGTTTTGTCAGTATAATCCTTTGTTCGAATGCGCCCTACCCCTCCGAGCGGCCCGCCGCCTCACGATCGCGCTCATATCGCCTCGCGAGCGGAAACGCGGGCAGCCAGGCTTCGCGTCGAACTGTCCAGAGTTCGTAAGTCGGTGTCAGCTGATCCGAAGCATCGAGTGACCCGAGATTGATTTCGATTTCATCTGCGCTTCGTGAAAAGACAGACGAGCCGCAATGGGGACAGAAAAACCGACCCGCATAGTTCCTCGTCTCGCCTTCGATCATCACCGCATCCTCGGGAAAGATCGCGGAGGCGTGAAACAGCGCACCATGGAACTTCCGGCAGTCGAGACAGTGGCAGATGCCGACCCGATACGGGCGCCCCGCCGCCACAAATCTCACTTTGCCGCACAGGCAGCCGCCGGTGAATCGGTCCATGTCGCACCCCTTTTTGACATCAAACAGGCGGAATGTTTACGACAAGCGGAACAGTCACCGCAATTGCACCATCGCTAGGCCGTGCTGCTATTATACGGCCGGAAACGGCGGCACGCGCTAGTGCAATCCGCCGACGCCAAGCAGGCGCTCCACGGCCTGATGATCCGCGGTAAGCGCCTCGGGCGTGCCCTTCCAGGCAAGCCGCCCGCGCTCCAGAATGATGACGTCACTGGCAAAGTCGAGCGCGCTTTGAATGCGCTGCTCCACGAGAAGGATGGTCATATCGCCGGTTTCGGCGAGCTTTGTAAAGGCCGCCATCAGCTCCTCGCAAATGACGGGGGCAAGCCCTTCCAGGGGTTCGTCGAGAAGCAGTACCGAGGGACGGCCGAGGATCGTGCGAGCGGTCGACAACATCTGTTGCTCACCGCCGGAAAGCTGGCCGCCGAGGTTTCGGCGGCGCTCATTCAGGCGCGGGAACATGTCGTAGGCTTCCTGCAGGGCGCTCTTCGGCCGACCTTTCAGCCCAACGGAAAGATTTTCCTCAACCGTCAGCGTCGGAAAGACGTCGCGCGTCTGCGGCACGTAGCCGAGGCCCTGATGGGCGCGTCTGGCACTTGGCAAACCGGCAATTTCAGCCGAGCCAAGCCGGATGCGGCCATCATAGCGCCGTGTCTGACCGGCAAGCGTCGCAAGCAGCGTGCTCTTGCCCATGCCGTTGCGCCCAAGCACGGCAAGCCGGCCGCCGGCCGGCACCGAGAAGGAGACGCCTTCCAGCACGCGCGTCGGGCCATAACCGGCCGACAGATTTTCGACTTCAAGCGGCGTGGCCGGCATTGGCGTAGCTCCCAAGATAGGCTTCGCGCACACGCGCATCCTGTGTCACGTCTTTCGGCGAACCGTCGAAGATGATCGTGCCGGCCGCCAGCACGACGACGCGCTTGGCGAAGCGGAAGACCAGATCCATATCGTGCTCGATCATCAACACGGCGAGATCGGCAGGCAGATCGGCGAGCGCCTTCTCGATCCGGCCAGTATCGCTTTGCGGCACGCCTGCGGCCGGTTCGTCAAGCAGCAATATTTTCGGCTTCAAGGCCATAGCGACGGCAATTTCGAGCAGCCGCTGCTGGCCATAGGCAATCTCGCTGACTCTGCGATGCGCCAACCCGGCAAGGCCGAGCGTACCGAGCAGCTCGTCCGTTTCCTCCATGACGTCACGCATGGCGAGAAAATTGCCGAACATGCGGCCGAAGCGGCCTGTCCGCTGCAACACCGCCATGCCGACATGCTCGGCGGGGGTCATGTCCTGAAACAGTCGCGTCACCTGGAATGACCGCACCAGGCCGCGCCTGACGCGGCCGATGGCATCGACCTTGTTGACGTTTTGCCCGGCGATGCGAACCTCGCCTGAGTCAGCCGGCAGATTGCCCGTGACGAGATTGACGAAGCTGGTCTTGCCGGCGCCGTTCGGCCCGATCAAGGCGACACGGTCGCCCGGCGCCATCGACAGGGTGACACCATTGGTGACGGTCAGCCCGCCGAAAGCTTTCCTGAGATTGTCGACCTCGAAAATCGCGCTCATGCCCGTGCCTCCCGGCGGCGAGCCACATAGGCGACGGCAGTGCCATAAATACCCTTAGGCGCAAAGAGAACCACGAGGATCAACAGCGCGCCGACGATGGTCAGCCAATGGAAGGGATTGGCGGCGGAAACATAATCCTCGAACAGCATGAAGATCAGCGTGCCGACAAGTGCCCCAAACAGGGAGCCCGTACCACCGAGCACAAGCATGACAAGGGCCTCGGCCGATTGTGTGAAGGACAGGCTGTCAAGGCCGACCACCTGCGTCGAGATCGCGTTCAAGGCGCCGCCGACGCCGGCAACTGCACCGGAAATAACATACATCTTGATCAGCGCCACTTTCGGCGACGCCCCCATTGCGCGAATGCGCAAAGGATCCTGCCGGATACCGCGGCACAGCATGCCGAAGGGCGAGCGCACGAGAATGCGCAGGAGCATAAGGACGATCAGCAGTAGGACGACAGCGTAGATGTAGGCCGTATGCCCATAGAGATCGAATTCGAAACTGCCGAACAATGGATTCGGAGCGATGCCGGACAGGCCGTCGCTGCCACCGGTCCAGCTCGAAGCCTTGTTGGCGAACTCGTGAAAGAGATAGATCAGCGCGATCGAAAGCACGAGTTGCGGCAAACCATGCGCCCTCAGGATGACGACGGAACAGACCAGTCCCGCGACCGCGCCGCCGAGGATGCCGGCAAGCGTCATCAAGAGAGGATCGCTGATGCCGTAATGCGCCGACACAATGCCAGCGGCGTAAGCGCCGGCGCCGAAGAGGGCGGCATGACCGAGCGTCGCTACCCCAGAATAGCCGGTGACCAGATCAAGCGACAGGACCAGCAGGGCAATCGCGATCAGTCGCGTCAGAAGAGCGAGGTTATCGGGAAACAGGATGTAGCCGGCAGCGGCCAGCACTGCGATCACGGCAACCGCAATCATATCCTGTCCAAGAGTACGATGTCTGGTCACGGCAGGAATGGCCTCTCTTTCCAGGGTCGTCAGCGCCATCTTACTTCATCCTCCCGGCAAAGCCGCGCGGGAAGACGCAGACGATGGCAATGACGGCCAGATAGAAGAAAAACTCGCCATATTCGGGCATGAGGTAACGGCCGGTCGTGTCGATACAGCCGAGGATGAGGCAGGCAAGCAGCGCGCCGGAAATGGAGCCGGCACCGCCCACCGAGACGACGACGAGAAAGGTCACCATGTAACGCAAGGCATAATAGGGTTCGACCGGCAGCAGTTCAGCGCCGACGACGCCCCCGAAAGCGGCAAGGCCGACGGCAATGGCAAAGCTGACGGCGTAGACGATTTCGGTACGCACGCCGAGAGCCGCCGCCATCGAGGCATTGTCAACGGAGGCGCGCAGCTTGACGCCGAACGATGTCTTCTCGATCGTGAACCACAGTGCCAGAGCGACGATCAGGCCGCAGACGATTGCGAAGATGCGATGCGTGCCGATGGTGCGGAAGCCGAGATCGACCGAGCCTTGAAGTTCGCCCGGCAGCGGTATGGTCTTCAGCGTCGGACCGAAGACGTAGTTGGCGATGCCGATGATGCAGAAGGTGATGCCAATCGTCATCAGCACCTGCGTCAACTCCGGCGCCCCGTAGATGCGCCGATAAAGCAGACGCTCGATCGGGATGGAGATAATGACCGTGCCGACCACGGCCAAGAGTACGGCCGCACCATAGCCCAGACCGAGATCACGCGCCGCATAGGAGGCGATGTAGCCACCGATCATGGCGAAGGCACCATGCGCGAGGTTGACGACGCGCATCAGCCCCATGGTGACGGAGAGGCCGATGGAGATGACGAACAGCACCATGCCGTAAGCGAGGGCATCGACTGCTATGCTGAGCACGGTTTGCATTGAAATCGCTGGTCCGGTTGTTGAGGCGTCTCTGTCGTCACCCACTCGAGCGGGTGACGACACAGGAGCGCTTACTTCGCAGCAGCAAGGCCGGGATCGCCCTGCTTCTCGAAGGTCTGGATTTCCTTGTTGTAGTACTTGCCGTCGTCACCCTTGGTGACTTCGCGCAGATAGATGTTCTGCGTGATATGGCGGCTTTCCGCATCGATGGTGACCGGACCACGCGGGCTGACCCAGGACAGACCCTTGACGGCATCGACAGCCTTCTGCGCATCCTGCTTGCCGCCGGTCGCCTCGATCATCTTGTAGATGACATGCATGCCGTCAAAGGCGCCGACTGCCGGGAAGGTCAACTCGGCAGGATTGCCGATCGCCTTGTCGGCTGCGGCGATGAAAGCCTTGTTTTCGGCTGAGTCATGCGAAATCGCATAGTGGAAGGTCGTCTGCATGCCGAGTGCGGCATCGCCGAGCGCCGGCAGATCGGATTCCTGCGTCAGATCGCCGGGGGCAAACAGCTTGATACCACCGGCCTTCAGGCCATTCTCATTGTAGGCCTTGACGAAGCCGAGCGTCGTCGGGCCGGACGGCAGGAAGGCGAAGACGCCCTGCGCGCCGGAATCCTTGATGCGCTGCATGATCGGGCTGAAGTCGTTGGTCGACAGCGGCATGCGGATCGCCTGCACCACCTGACCACCCTGCTTCTCGAAGCCGGCCTTGAAGGCATTTTCGGCATCGACGCCCGGGCCATAGTCGCTGACGACGGAGATGACCTTCTTCACGCCGGCATCATAGGCGACCTTGGCGATCGGCGTGGAGGTCTGCCAGGTGGTGAAGGACGTGCGCACGACCAGCGGGCTCTTGGTGACGATTGCCGAAGTCGCGGCATTGAAGATGACCATCGGCACATTGGCCTGCTTGAGGATAGGCGTCACGGCCATCGCGTCCGGCGTGAAATAGAAGCCGGCGAGATACTGAACCTTCTCCTTGACGACGAGTTCCTGGGCCAGCGCCTTCGACTGCGCCGGATCGGCCTGCGGCACGTCGCGGTAGATCACCTCGACTTCGTCATTGCCGATCTTCTTGCCGTTGAGCGCCATATAGGCGTCGATACCGGCCTTGAAATTCTTGCCCTGCAGCGCGAACGGACCGGAGAAAGGTCCGATGACGCCAACCTTGATCGTGTCGGCATAGGCAGCACCGCCAAGAGCAACAGCCGCGATGGCGGCCAAGATAAACCGTTTCATTTTTCTCCTCCCGGCAGCCGTTTTTCGTACCGCCCTTGATCGTTTAAAACTTGATCATCACCAATTTCCCATAGGAAATGGTAATGTAAAATGAAATAAAGCCTTTCATCCATACCTATACGGTTATGAATATCGACGACTTCCTATTCTTTCGCCGTTCCCAGGCGCTTGATCATGCCGACGAGTTGCAGTGCATGGCGCAGCGATGCCGCCGTCGCCACCACCATAGGCGGCAATAGCAACCATTCCAACGTCCAGGCGGCTCCGGAGCGTTCCTGTTCGTGCACGAGCGACTGGTGAATGCCCGACAGCTGAACAGCATTGAAGCGGGCAAGCGTGACCAGCACTTCGGCCGCGACCGGGTTCTGCTTGTGCGGCATGGCCGAGGAACCGCCGCCGCCAGCAAGCTCGATCTCGTCGCCGGCCTGCGCCAGAAGCGCGACATCCTGGCCGATCTTGCCGAGACTGCCCGAAATCATGGAAAGCAATCCCGCCAGTTCGGCGATGCGCGCCCTTTGGCTTTGCCATTGCGGCTCATCCGTCAGGCCGAGAGCCTGCGCCAGCAAGCCTCTGATTGCAGCCGCTTGCGGCCCAACCTTTTCAAGCGTGCCGGCGGCACCGCCGAATTGCAGCGGAAAACTCTCCTGCGTTAGCCGGTCTCGATATTGATCGAGTGGATGGCGCCACGCCAGCAGCCGATCCGACACGGTGATAGCAATCGCCGCCTGCATCCGGGTGCGACCCATCAGTCTGTTCGATCCGAAACGCGCATCCAGTTTGGAAAGCGCTGATGATACGGCAAAGAGACGACCGCTAAGGACGAACACAACCGCTTTCAGACGCAGCATCAGGCTGGTGTCGATGACATCCTGGCTGGTCGCACCGAAGTGGACATGACCACTCGCATCACCGCCAACCGCTTTGCGCAGCTGCCTGACAAGATCGGGCACGACGACGCCATCAGACGCAGTTGCAGCCTTCAAGCTCTCCAGATCGGGCTCGAAGCTTTTGCAGACCTCGGCGATCCGCTCGGCCGCATCAGGCGGAATCAGCCCCTGCCGCCCCTCGACCTCGGCAAGTACCGCTTCGAAGACAAGCATGGATCGAATATCGGCCCTGGCCGAAAAATAGTCCGCGATCTCCTCGTCACCGAGGAGGCCGGACAGGAACGGGTGGTCGAAGGGAGAAACGCTCATGGCCTATATATCGAGGAAAACCGTTTCCTTGTCGCCCTGCAAATGGACATCGAAGGTGTAGGTGGAGCCTTCCTTCACGCCAATCATCGTTGCGACGCGATCCTTATGTTCGATGCGTGCGAGCAAGGGGTCTTCGGCGTTTGCGGCAGTCTCCTCCGGGAAATACATGCGCGTGTGCAGACCGATATTGATACCCCGCGCAACGATCCAGAAGGTGATGTGCGGCGCCATCTTGCGGCCGTCCTTGAAGGGCGCACGGCCCGGCTTGATGGTCTCGAAA
Source organism: Martinezella lusitana (assembly GCF_014207095.1). Taxonomy (GTDB): domain Bacteria; phylum Pseudomonadota; class Alphaproteobacteria; order Rhizobiales; family Rhizobiaceae; genus Rhizobium; species Rhizobium lusitanum_B. The sequence continues at coordinate 162,761 of NZ_JACHBG010000003.1, forward strand.
CGAAAAACGCCGTCAGCCGAGTTGGTCGGGCAGCGCCCCCAGCCGGTAAAATTCGGGTCGGCGGCGCCGCGCAGCTCCGAGGGGCTGTTGTAAAGCCCGGCACTGTCTGCCTGCCAGATCTCCAGGACGGCATCCTTGACCGGCGCACCCGCGCCATCGAGAACTCTTCCCGTCACGGTGATGCGCTCGCCGAGCGTCTTGTCGTTGACCATGGAGGAGCCGAGATCGGCCTCATAGACGCCGACGATCTCGCTATAGTTCGGCGTGAGGCCGATATGAACGTAGGGGCCTGCCGTCTGTGACGGCGTTTCCTTGAGATAGCCGAGTTCCTGTACCATCAATTGCCCTCCAGCCGGTTTTCGAACAGGGTCGAACGGCGACCGCGCAGAACGATATCGAATTTATAGGCGCGGGCATCCATCGGGATCGTGTTGCCCCAGTCGAGCGGTGCGATCAGCTGCTCGATCGCCTGCCTGTCGGGGATCGTACCGACGATCGGACATTTCCAGATCATCGGGTCGCCCTCGAAATACATCTGCGTGATCAGCCGTTGGGCAAAGCCATGGCCGAAGACGGAGAAATGAATATGCGCCGGCCGCCAATCATTGACGCCGTTCGGCCAGGGATAGGCGCCGGGGCGGATGGTGCGGAAGGCATAACGGCCTTCGTCGTCGGTAATGGCACGGCCGCAACCGCCGAAATTCGGATCGATGGCGGCGAGATAGGTTTCCTTCTTGTGGCGATAACGCCCACCGGCATTGGCCTGCCAGAATTCGAGCAGGACACCCGGCACCGGCCGGCCACGCTCGTCGAGTACGCGGCCGTGAACGATGATCCGCTCGCCGATGGCGCTTTCACCCGCCCTGGCAAAATTGTGGATCAGGTCGTTGTCCAGCTCATTCAGTATCGAATGGCCGAAAACCGGCCCGGTAATCTCCGAAATCGTGCCGTCAAGCGAAAGCAATGCCCGTTGCGGCGAGCGCAGCACGGACGTCTTGTATCCAGGCGAAAATGCCGGCGGATGCCAAGCCCGGTCTCTGGCGAAAAAGGCGCCCGTCTCGGGCTTGCTATTGCTTCTGTCGGACATGTCTGCCTCGCTTCATGCCGCTTCTTCGGCGTCCATCTGTTCGAAAACCTGCTTGGCGATCTTGATCGCGTGGTTTGCCGCTGGCACGCCGGCATAGATCGCCACATGCAGCAGCGCTTCGCAAACATCGTCCCGCGTCGCGCCTGTATTGCGCGTCGCGCGCACATGCATGGCCACCTCGTCATCCTGGCCGAGCGCAGCCAGCAGCGCGATCGTAACGATGGACCGTTCACGCCAGCTGAGCGTCGGGCGCGACCAGACATGTCCCCAGGCGGCCTCGGTGATCAGCTCCTGGAAAGGCCGATCGAACTCGGTGACGCCGTGCTGGGCACGATCGACATGGCCGTCGCCCAGCACGGCGCGGCGGGTCGCCATGCCCTGCTGGTAACGCTCAGACGGCGTGGTGGGGTCATTCATGGGGCTTGTTCTCCACGCAGGACGACGTCGATGAAGGCACGGATGACTTCGGTCAACGCCTCGGGTTGTTCGACGCAGGGAATATGGCCGGCGTCCTTGATGACTTCATAGCGCGCATTCGGAATAAGTTTCGCCGTCGAGAGCACCAGCTCCGGCGGCGTCGAGCCGTCCTGATCGCCGACGATGCAGATTGTGGGCACCGCGATCTTGGCGGCGGCTCCGGTCAGATCGGCGTCGCGAAGCGCGGCGCAGGTTGCGGCATAGCCTTCAACCGGTTGGCGGATCAGCATGTTGCAATAGCCGGCGTAGGCGATGTTTTCCGGACGGCGAAAGGCAGGCGTGAACCAGCGCTCCATAATCGCATCGACGATGGATTCGATGCCTTCTGCCTCTACTGCCGCGATGCGGGCATTCCAGCTTTCGGCGGTGCCGATCTTGTGGGCAGTGTCGCAAAGAATCAGCGCCCGCACCAGATCCGCGCGACGCTGATAGAGCGACTGGGCAACCAGCCCGCCGACCGAAAGACCGCAAATGATGGCATTCTTCACCGAGAGAAAATCGAGCAGGCCGGCAAGGTCAGTCGCGTGATCCTCGATGGAATAGGGCATCTGCCCGAGATCGGAGAGGCCATGGCCGCGCTTGTCATAGAGCACGATGGCGAAATCGCCGGCGAGCCGCACGATCACATCGCGCCAGATCCGGAAATCGGTACCGAGCGAATTAGCAAAGACAAGCACCGGCTTGTCGCCGGGGCCACCAATGATCTGGTAATGGATCGTGACGTCGTTGATACGGGCAAACTGCACTGGAAATCTCCTCGGACGCGAGATTGGATGTATAATCTGGTTAGGTAAAATGATATTTCTTTGCTCTACGATAACTCAATGGTTATGAATGGGCATGCTCGACGCACGCATTAAATTCCGCCATCTGCAGACCTTTGTCGAGGTTGCGCGCCAGAAAAGCGTGATCAAGGCGGCGGGACTGCTGAATATCAGCCAGCCGGCGGTGACAAAGACGATCCGCGAACTGGAGGAGGCGCTCGGCGTTGCCGTCTTCGAACGCGATGGACGCGGCATTCGCATCACCCGCTACGGCGAAGTCTTCTTGCGCCATGCAGGCGCGGCGCTGACGGCACTGAGGCAGGGCCTTGATTCCGTGTCGCAGGAGCGCTCCGGCGAGGCGCCGCCCATCCGTGTCGGCGCCCTGCCGACGGTTTCGACGCGGATCATGCCTCGGGCGATGGACCTGTTTCTCAAGGAAGAGACCTGGAGCCGCATCAAGATCGTGACCGGCGAAAACGCCGTGCTGCTGGAACAGTTGCGCATCGGTGATCTCGATCTGGTCGTCGGGCGACTTGCCAGTCCGGAAAACATGGCGGGCTTTTCCTTCGAACATCTCTATTCCGAGCAAGTGGTCTTCGCCGTGAGAGCCGGCCACCCGTTGCTATCAGACAAGCAATCGCTATTTTCCGATCTCAACCGCTACACGATCCTGATGCCGACGCGCGGTTCGATCATCCGCCCTTTCGTCGAGAGTTTTTTGATCGCCAACGGCGCCGGCGGCGTGCCCAACCAGATCGAAACCGTTTCGGACTCCTTCGGCCGCGCCTTCGTGCGATCGAGCGACGCCATCTGGATCATCTCGGCCGGTGTCGTTGCCGGCGATGTCGAAGACGGATTGCTGGCACTGCTGCCGATCGATACCAGCGAGACGAAGGGGCCGGTGGGACTGACCGTGCGAACCGACGCCATCCCCACCTTGCCTTTGTCGATCCTGATGCAGACCATCCGTGAGGCGGCAAGCGAAGTCGCCAAGAAGCTCTAACGTCAGTTCAGAATGGCAACCCGACATAATTCTCTGCAAGCGCGGTGGATGCGGCGCGCGAATGGGTGAGATAGTCGAGCTCGGCTTCCTGAATCTTTTGATCGAAATCGCTGGTGTCGGGAAAGCGATGCAGCATGGTCGTCATCCACCAGGAGAAGCGCACTGCTTTCCAGACCCGGGCGAGCGCCCGCGCGGAATAGGCATCCAGCCCTGCATTCGAGCGATCCTGATAGTGCTCGACAAGACCTGAGAACAGATAATGGACGTCGCTCGCCGCCAGATTGAGGCCTTTGGCGCCTGTCGGTGGCACGATATGAGCGGCATCGCCGACGAGGAAAAGGCGGCCGAAGCGCATGGGTTCTGCCACGAAGGAGCGCAGCGGCGCGATCGATTTTTCGAAAGATGGGGCTGTGATGAGTGCCTCGGCATGATGGGTTGGCAGGCGACGGCGCAACTCATCCCAGAAGCGGTCGTCGCTCCAATCCTCCACTTTCTCGTCGAGCGGACACTGGATGTAGTAACGGCTGCGCGTCATCGAGCGCATGGAGCATAGCGCAAAGCCGCGCGGATGGTTGGCGTAGATCAGCTCGTGATTGACCGGCGCCACTTCGGCCAGCACACCAAGCCAGCCGAAGGGATAGACCTTCTCGAAGCTGCGAACCGCCTTTTCCGGAACCGATTTGCGGCTGGCGCCGTGAAATCCGTCGCAGCCGGCGATGAAATCACAGTCGATGCGATGGGAAACGCCGCCCTTCTCGTAGGTCAGATAGGGCGCGTCGCCATCGAAGCCGTGCGGCTCGACATTGGCCGCGCTGTAGACGGTCGGTGCGCCGCTTTCCTCGCGACGTGCCATCAGGTCGCGGGTCATCTCCGTCTGGCCGTAGATGACGACCCGCTTGCCGCCGGTGAGACCATGAAGGTCGATACGGTGGTCACGACCGTCGAAGGCGAGCGAGAAACCATCATGCGGCAAGCCTTCCGCATGCAAGCGGGCGCTCGACTTCGCCTCGTCCAGCAGCCGAACGGTACCTTCCTCCAGAACGCCGGCGCGCACGCGTCCGAGAATGTAGTCCTTGCCGACGCGATCGAGAATGACATTGTCGATGCCGGCCTCCGTCAACAGCTGACCGAGCAGCAGCCCGGACGGCCCTGAGCCGATAATGGCGACTTGAGTGCGCATCTCATCCTCCCATGCGTGTTAGAGCATTTGCATCCCAAAGGAATGCTGCAGAATGCTCTATCTCTTTGCCTTTACGCAGTTCAGGACGCAAAAAACGCTGCGCACCTTTGCTGGAACTGCTCTAGTTCCTCTCAAGTCTGTTCGGCGCGCGGCCGATCCGCAATGGACATTTCGGTCATGAAATTGCACAAATCGAACATGACGGAAGAGGCAAGCCATGACCAGGAACGTGCCGACCTACGAGCTCTACGGTGAAAATACCGGTCAAAAGCCGGATTTTTGGCTCCATTGCGAAACTATCCCGTCCCGCAGCAGCCTCCATCACTGGGAGATCCGCCCGCACCGGCACGAGAGCTTCTTTCAGATCTTGTACATAGATGCCGGATCCGGTGACGCGGTCTTCGACGGCGTTCCGCATGCAATCGTGCCGCCTGCCGTCATTACCGTGCCGCCGCGTCTCAACCACGGCTTCCGGTTCTCGCGCGACATAGACGGCTTCGTCATCACCGTGCTGATCTCGCATCTGAAGGCCTCTCCGGGCGATCGCAGTCGCCTTGGCACATGGCTTGCCGAGCCGCATCTGACCCTGTTGGATACCGGTGACGGAGATGCAGCCCACGTCGCCAGCACATTAAGGCGCCTCGGTGAGGAATTCGCCAGCCAGCGCAACGGCCGTACCGATCTTCTCGAAGCCTATCTGACAACAGCACTGCTGCTAACGGCACGGATCGCCCGGAAAACCGATGAAACCGCCAATCCGGACGATGAGACCGAGCGCCGGATGGAGATGCTGCAGGCCCTCATCCAACGCCACTTCCGCTCTCATAAACCGGCCGCGTTCTATGCCGAGAGCTTGGGCATTTCACTCGCCCATCTCAGCCGCATCGTGCGCGGCCGGACCAGGCACGGCGTACACGAGTTGATCACCCGCAAGCTGCTCGATGAGGCCAAGCGCGAACTGGTCTTCACCTTCGCGACCGTGCAGGAGATCAGCTATCGCCTCGGCTTTGCCGACCCAGCCTATTTCTCCCGCTTCTTCGTCAAGCAGACCGGCCAGACGCCCCGCGCCTGGCGTATCGAGGAGCGGGAACGGCTAGGGATGTAAGAGATAATCGGCCGTGCTCTATGCCCATTCTGAGGTGCGCAGCCGCGGGGGACAAGGATACCCCCGGAAAATACAAGAGCTACGGCAGGACCAGCCGCAGCGCCTTTTGCGTCTCCTTCAGCAGCGGCAGAAATCGCTCCGTCATCTCGGCGGCGGCGACATAGGCGGCCGGTGCGCCGATATTGATCGCAGCAACGGTCTGGCCTCGGTCATTTTCGACAGGCACGGCAATCGAGCAGAGGCCGATTTCCAACTCCTGATCAATGACGGCGTATCCCTGCCCCCTCACCCGGCGGAACTCCGCCATCAGTTCCTCGGGATCGGTTTTGGTATTTGGCGTGTTGGCCTTGAGGTCGGTCCGTTCAAGCACTGCGCGTGCCTCGCTTTCCGGCAAGGCGGACAGCAGGACACGGCCCATCGAGGCGCAGAAGGCCGGAAGGCGGCTGCCCGGCGTCAGGTTGATCGACATCACCCGGCGCTGCGAGGCGCGGGCGATATAGACGACTTCCGTTCCGTCAAGCACCGAAGCCGAAGCATTCTGCCCGGCGCGTTCGGAGAGCAGGTCGAGATGCGGCTGGATGATGATCGGCAGGGGCGTTGCCGCCAGATAGGCATGGCCGAGCCGCAAGACCTTCGGCGTCAAGGTGAAGAACTTTCCATCATAGACAGCATAGCCGAGCTCCGAGAGCGTCAGCAGCGAGCGGCGCACCGTCGCGCGGTCGAGCCCCGTCAGCTTCGACGCCTCGGCAATCGTCAAGCGCTGCCGCGTCTCGCCGAAGGCTTCGATGACTTTCAATCCCTTGGCAAACCCACTGACGAAATCTGTTTCGCGCATATCCCATCCCCAAAGTCGCGCTCATTTTGTGCGATATATGAACAAATGTCAAATATCGCACAAATCCGTTGACGATCCCCAGTCGAAGGCGCTTATTGACGCCCACAAGGACAGCATTTTTTGAGGAGGCCCTATGGCGAAGATCCTATCGCTCTCACAAGCGGTGGCAGAGAATGTGCGGGATGGCGATACAGTCGCCATGGAAGGTTTCACCCATCTCATTCCTTACGCCGCAGGCCACGAGATCATCCGTCAGGGCAAAAAGGATCTGTTCCTGATCCGCATGACGCCGGACATTCTGTACGACCAGTTGATCGGCGTCGGCGCGGCACGAGGCATGAAATTTTCGTGGGGCGGCAACCCGGGCGTCGGCTCGCTCCATCGCTTCCGCGACGCGGTCGAGAACCAGTGGCCTCGCCCACTGGAAATCGAAGAGCACTCGCACGCCGCCATGGCCAATGCCTATGAAGCCGGTGCCGCAAACCTGCCATTTGCCATGCTGCGCGGCTATATCGGCGCCGACCTGCCCAAGGTCAACCCGAACATCAGACAAGTCACCTGCCCCTTCACCGGCGAAGTGCTCGCCGCCGTTCCTGCCATCCGGCCGGACGTTTCCATCATCCATGCGCTGCGTGCCGATCGGAAAGGCAATGTGCTGCTCGAAGGCATCGTCGGTGTTCAGAAGGAGGCAGTGCTCGCCGCCAAGCGCTCGATCGTCACGGTCGAGGAAATCGTCGACGAACTGAACCCGCCTTCGCCCAATTCCGTCGTGTTGCCGACATGGGCGGTAACAGCGGTCGCACTCGTCCCGGGCGGCGCTTTCCCATCCTACGCCCAGGGCTATTACGCGCGCTCCAACGCCTTCTATATTGCCTGGGACGAAATCGCCCGCGATCGCGAGAGCTTCCAGGCCTGGATCGAGGAGCATGTGATGAAGGCCAGTCCGGAGGACTTTGCCAAACATGCCGGCAAGAAGCCGGTCAAGTCGGCGTAGGGAGATCAAGATGAGCGATTTTACGCCTACAGAAATGATGACGATTGCGGCCGCCCGCGCACTGACGAATGACGATGTCTGCTTCGTCGGCATCGGCGCCCCGTCGGCCGCCTGCAACGTCGCGCGGCTGACCCATGCGCCCGATATCACCCTGATCTACGAAAGCGGCACGGTCGGCACCAAGCCCGACGTTCTGCCGCTCTCGATCGGTGACGGCGAGCTTTGCGACACCGCACTCTTTACCGTTTCCGTGCCGGAGATGTTCCGCTACTGGCTGCAGGGCGGCCGTATCACCACCGGCTTCCTCGGCGGTGCGCAGATCGACAAATTCGCTAACCTGAACACGACCGTCGTCGGCCCTTACGATCACCCCAAGGTTCGCCTGCCCGGCGGCGGCGGCGCACCGGAAATTGCCAGCAATTGCGGCCAGATCTTCATCACCATGGCATTGTCGAAGCGCGGCTTCATTGAGAAGCTGCCCTTCATCACCTCGATGGGCCATGGCGAGGGCGGCAATCATCGCGAGCGCTTGGGCATGAAGACGAAAGGCCCGACTCGCGTTATTACCGATCTCTGCATTCTCGAGCCTGATCCGATCACCAAGGAATTGACTGTCGTGTCGATCCACAAAGGTGTAACCCGGGAGCAGATCACTGAGAATTGCGGCTGGACGCTCAAGTTTGCCGATGAGGTAATCGAGACGCCGGTACCGACCGAAACCGAACTATCCGTCCTGCGCGATATCAACGCGCGCACCAAGAAAGCCCATGAGGCAGCCTAATGACCGAAGCCTTTATCTGTGACTATATCCGCACTCCGATCGGCCGCTTTGGCGGATCGCTCTCCTCCGTTCGCGCCGATGATCTTGGAGCCGTGCCGCTGAAGGCGCTCATCGCGCGCAACGGCTCGGTCGACTGGGACGCCATCGACGACGTGATCTACGGCTGCGCCAACCAGGCAGGCGAGGACAATCGCAATGTCGCTCGCATGGCAATCTTGCTTGCCGGCCTGCCTATCTCAGTGCCGGGTACGACGATCAACCGGCTTTGCGGTTCGGGCATGGACGCCATCATTGCAGCCGCCCGCGCCATCCGTGCCGGAGAGGCCGACATCATGATTGCGGGCGGTGTCGAAAGCATGTCGCGTGCACCCTTCGTGCTTCCCAAGGCCGAAAGCGCTTTTTCGCGCAACGCCGAAATCTACGACACCACGATCGGCTGGCGCTTCATCAATCCTGTCATGAAGAAGCAATACGGCGTCGACTCCATGCCGGAGACGGGCGAGAACGTTGCGGAAGATTATAAGGTCACCCGCGAGGATCAGGACGCCTTTGCCGTTCGTTCACAGGCCAAAGCTGCCGCAGCGCAGGAAAACGGCCGGCTTGCCAAGGAAATCACCTCGGTCACGATCCCGCAGCGCAAGGGCGATCCGGTCGTTGTCGGCAAGGATGAGCATCCGCGTGCGACCACGATGGAAGCGCTCGCCAAGCTCGGCACACCCTTCAAGAAGGAAGGCGGCACGGTGACGGCCGGCAATGCTTCCGGGGTCAATGATGGCGCCGCCGCACTCATCATCGCATCCGAGGCCGCGGCTAGAAAATACGGTCTGACGCCGATCGCACGCATCCTCGGCGGCGCTGCTGCCGGCGTCGCCCCGCGTATCATGGGTATCGGCCCGGTTCCGGCGTCACGCAAGCTGATGGCCCGGCTCGGCATGCGCCAGGAGCAGTTCGACGTCATCGAACTCAACGAGGCCTTCGCCTCGCAGGGGCTTGCCGTGCTGCGCGAACTCGGCATTGCCGACGACGACGCTCGCGTCAATCGCAACGGCGGCGCGATCGCGCTTGGCCATCCCCTCGGCATGTCCGGCGCTCGCATCACCGGCACGGCGGCTCTTGAACTCAAGGAAACCGGCGGGCGCTACTCGCTCTCGACCATGTGCATCGGCGTCGGCCAGGGCATAGCCATCGCGCTGGAACGAGTCTGATCTTTTCGATCGCTTGCGGTCCGTCGCCCCAATCGCGGCGGACCTCCCAGATCAGCGCACCCTGCATGACAAACCAAATAAGGCCGCAATTACCGAAGTGATCGGGAACGGCGGACGCTTTGATGCGTTTTCCTACTGCTCAGTGGGATCGATCGATGTCGTCACGCCAGAATTGCATAAAGTCATTTTCGTCAAACGTACTTATCATTGCCATTGCCATCATCCTGTCGTTGTCGATAGCGCAAACCGCTTTGGCAGCCGAAGGGCAGAAGGCCAGCCATCCCTCGGAAGGGTTGTTTCTGGCCCAGATCGTTCTGCTTGTCGTATCGGGCAGGTTGCTCGGCGAATTGATGGTGCGGTTCGGTCAACCATCGATCATGGGACAGATCATTGCCGGCATCATTCTCGGCCCATCCCTTTTCGGCCTGGCTTTCCCGCATGCGCAAGCGAGCCTCTTCCCATCAAATGAAGCGCAGAAGAGCATGGCTGACGCAGTGGCCCAGCTCGGCATCCTCTTTCTCCTGCTGCTCGCCGGCATGGAAACCGATCTCGGACTGGCGAAGCGCCTGCGCAAATCCGCGGCAGGCGTATCGCTGGCGGGCATCGTCATTCCTTTTGCTGCAGGCTTCGCCCTCGGAGAGCTTATTCCCGACTCCCTGCTTCCCGACCCTCAGAAACGGCTGGTCACCTCGCTCTTTCTCGGCACTGCGCTTTCGATCTCTTCGGTGAAGATCGTCGCCTCCGTCGTCCGCGAGATGGACTTCATGCGCCGAAACATCGGCCAGCTGATCGTTGCCTCCGCCATCATCGACGACACGGTCGGATGGGTGATCATCGCCATAACCTTCGGCCTCGCCGAAAAGGGCATGGTCGATCTGACCACACTGGCAACAAGCGTCGTCGGCACGCTGGCCTTCATGGCCGTCAGCTTCACCGTCGGCCGGCGGATCGTCTTCGAGATCATCCGCTGGACCAACGACAATTTCCGCAGCGACCTGCCGGTGCTCAGCGCCATCATCGCAATCATGGGCGCAATGGCGATCATCACCAACCTCATTGGCGTCCACACTGTGCTCGGAGCTTTCGTCGCCGGTATCCTGGTCGGTGAATCGCCGATCCTCACCCGCCAGATCGATGTACAGCTTCGAGGGTTGACGACGGCACTCTTCATGCCCGCCTTCTTCGGATTGACGGGCCTTCAGACAGATCTCACGGTGCTCGCCGATCCCTCGATCCTTCTGCTGACGGCAGCCGTCGTGATCATCGCAAGTGTCGGCAAATTCGGTGGCGCCTTCGCGGCTGCCAAGATCAGCGGTTATTCGGGATCCGAAGCCCTGGCGCTGGGTTGCGGCATGAATGCCAGAGGGTCGACGGAGGTTATCGTCGCGACCATCGGTCTTTCCGTCGGCGTCCTCGACGAAAAGCTGTTCTCCGTCGTTGTCGCCATGGCCGTCATCACGACGATGGCCATGCCGCCGACGCTTCGCTGGGCGCTGGCACGCCTGCCATTGCGGAAAGAGGAGCGCGACCGGCTGGAGCGCGAAGAATTCGAAAGCGAAAGCTTCCTCGGCAATTTCGAACGCATCCTGTTAACCGTCGACGGCTCGCAAAGTAGCCGCCTTGCCGCCTGGATCGCCGCCTTCTTCACGGTAACCCGCAGGATGCCAATCACCGTACTCGATGTCCGCGCACCGATTGATGAGAGCGAAGAACGGGAGATGGCAAGCGCAAACGGTCAGCAAGTGCCACCCCAGAGCAGAACGATTGCGCAAGAACTGCGCGAGTTCGCGACCGATCTGCTCTCGGCAGCCGCTCCAGATGCCGGCCTGACCGCTGCGAGCGACATCCACATAACCGTCCGGGATAGGAATGGTGAGCTCGAGACCGTGCTTAGCGATATTTCCAGCACCGGTCACGACCTTCTCCTTACCGGGGTGGAACCTTCCATGGGCCAGGATGGCCGCTTCAGCCGGCCACTTCAAATCATGACATCCGCCTTCAAGGGCACCTCGGCCATCGTCTCGGCCCGAGGCCCGCTCCCCGAACGCCCGCGGGACTTGCGGATTCTGCTGCCCGTGAGCGGTACCGAGCGCTCTATACGGGCGGCCGAATTCGGGCTTGCCATTGCCAAGGCAGCCGGTGCCCATTGCGCACTGCTATTGATCGTGGAACCGCGACAGGTCAGGGCCATCCCGCGCATCAGCGATCGCGGTAGCGACCATCAGGATGTCCTGAAGATCGTCGGTGAAATCGCCGATTATTACGGTGTGGAAGTCGAGAAGGTCATCCAGGAAGGCCCCTCTCCGGAGCTGTCGATCCTGCGTCACGCTCGCAGCGGCAGGTACAATCTAGTCGTGCTGGGGGTGAGCAAGCGGGCAAGCGGCGGCCTTTCCTATGGAAGCGTCGCTGATACGCTTCTGCAGACCGCCGACCGGTCATGCATATTCATCGAAACCGATCTGGCGCCCAACGCGGTGCTGCCAAACCAGTCTTGATCGCTCTTTGATATCCGGCTGCGTCATCAAGGCTGCAATCTGCTTGCTTGGACGGGCGGCCGCACTCATCGTCGTTCAAGCTGAGCGGAGATGGCCGCTTTGTCTATGATCGACCAGACCTCATGGATTCGCCCTTGCGAAAATTCGTAAAAGACGTTTTCCGAAAACTGCACTCTTTTGCCGTTCACCGGCGAGCCGAACAGCATGCCCTTCGGTGTACAGTCAAAACGCAAGCGGCTGGCAACACGCGGCGGCTCGCAAACCAACATGCCGATGTCGAAATGAAGATCGGATATCGCACGAAAATCCCCTTCGAGCATCTCGCGATATCCTAATAATCCGACATGGTTGCCATTGTAGCAGACATCATCGTGGACGAAATCGGCCAAATTCGCCCAGTCCTGCTGATTCAGGCAGGCAATATAACCTCGATAGATCTCGGAAAGGCCGGCGCTGGACATCTTGTTGCCTTTGCAGTTCTCCCAGCACCGGCTGATCGCTTAAGCCGATGCCTGCCACCGCCGGCGCCCTGCCTGCCTCATCGCAATCGGATGCTTGAGCGGCGGTGCCGGACGGCCGATATGGTAGCCTTGAACAGCGTCGATACCAAAGGATTTGACGAGGTCGAGCTGCTCCTCATCTTCAACACCCTCGACCAGGATGCGATGGCCGCGGTTGCGCACCAGGCCGATAATGTCCTCAAGAAGAACCTTCGCACCTTCGCTTTTTACCGCATCGTGAAGGAACGACTTGTCGATCTTGACGGTCTCGAATTCCATCAGGCGAAGCCAGGAGAGCCCCGCAAATCCGGTGCCGAAATCGTCGAGCCAGAACTTGATGCCGAGCCTCTTCAGGTCCTGAATACTTTCGAGCACGTCCGGGCGTATTTCCATCTCGACGCCTTCGGTGATTTCGAAGGCGACCCTGTGTCCCGAGATACCCGTTTCCGCCAGGATTGCCGCGACCTGCGCGGCAAAGCCCGGCGCGCGAAGCTGGATCGGGGATACATTGACGCTGACCGTTTCAACGAGATCACGCGAAAGCAAATCGCAACATGCTCTTCTGATCGCCCAGTAACCAAGCTCGATGATCGCGCCAGTGCGTTCTGCTACCGGGATGAACACCGCCGGAGACGAGTTCGACCCATCGAGCAGTTGCAGCCGCATCAGGGCTTCATAGGCGCCGATCTCTCCCGTCTCCAGAGATTGGATCGGCTGATAAACCAGCGAAACGAGGTTCTGTTGGATGGCGATCTTCAATATCGCTGCGATATTCTCGCTCGCATCCCCGCCGGGAAGCTCGTTCGGATCGAATATCCTCGCGCAGTTGCGGCCGCTCGCTTTCGCCGAATAAAGCGCACGATCGGCCTCGTTGATGACGTTTTCCAGCTTCGTGCCGACGATGTCCCTGGTGATGGTCGCCCCGACACTCACCGTGACGTGCCTGAAGCCATCCAGTCGCTGCGCATGGACGATATCGAGCGCTTCGATCCCCTCGCAGATGGCTTGGGCCAAAGCCAGCGCATCCGCACTGCGATCAAGATCGATAATGACGATGAACTCCTCGCCGCCGTATCGCCCCACGGTCGCGCCCAGAGGGGCCACAATATCCGACAGGGCGTTTGCGACCGTGACGAGACAATGGTCGCCTTCCTGATGGCCATAATAATCGTTGTACTTCTTGAAGAAATCGACGTCGACCAATAGCACCGCGAATGCAACCGCATCCTGACGCCAGCGTTCCCAGAACTGCTTAAGGCGGATATCGGCGGCTCTTCGATTTTCCATCCCCGTCAGGGAGTCCGTGATCGACAGGCGCAGAAGAGCTTCGCCGCGCTCCGTCGCCTGGCGCTGCTGCAACTCGGCTTCCCTCGCATTGAGAAAGACGTTGAAGCGCTCCTTGTTCAGCTTCCAGTTCACGTAGGACGTGAAAATGAAGCAGCAGGAATAAAAGGTCGTGAACGCCAGGCAATAGGCCAGGCTGTAGTGGAACTGAGTGAGCGACAGCAGAAAGGAAACGAAGATCAGCCCCGATGAGACAACTGCGAGGCTGAATTCGAGGCTGAAGAACAAATTGACGCCCATCATGAAGATAGCGCCGAAAGCAGCATAATAGGAGAAGGCCTCGGCATTTGCGGTCTGCAACGCCGGTACCAGCCATACGATATATCCGAGGACCACCGCGGCTGCGCATGTAGCCTCAAGTTCGCCAGCACGGCGCTGGTGAGCAAACTGGATTTCCAGAACCAGCAGCGAGATGATGCCAATCAGGAAACGCGCCGGAATCGTCACATGCGAAACGTCGGGAATGAAGATTAGGTCCGTTACCAGGAACAGAACATAGACCGGCACGGCAAGCCATAGGCCGCTGCGTGCCACGGCACGGCGCGTCTCGTCACTGTAATCCTTATAAAGAGCGCGCAACCCGACGGGGTCGCTCGTCCGGCGTGGCCCTCCCCGGCCAGAATCGCTTCCTCTCGACAATCGACGCATGTTCACCATCACCCGAGTTAGCCGAGACTTCATGTCCACCGCAGTTCGCTTTGCGTCGCTCAACCGAACAAAATGCTTGCTTCACCGGGCTGCTAATTTGCTTCGTTTGATAACGACAGCGTTGCAACAGTGACATTAACAAAACCATAGCGCTCACATTTTATGTGAGATATGGTTTTCATAGTCTTCACGGAATCATTTAAAATTGAAACAATTTCAAACTGCTCTCGACGGCTACAGCCTTGTAACCGCACAATCGATCTCGGAGCACGCGAGATCTACGGTTAACAATTTTACAATCGACCAGACTAAGGAGGGCGAAGCAGAACTCGCCCTCATTCTATCATTGACGCAACAGGCATTTGAGACCAACGCACCCGTTCACGGCATCATGAAAGCCCTGACCGAACGGTTACAGACGCTGAAGAACAAGGTAACGCCGCTGACCTGGACGCACCTTGCTGCGCTGGCACAGATGCATCCGGTCTCGTCCTACCTGCTTCAGGATCCCCTGACCCGGTGGTCGTTCGAAAAGCCACGCGGATACAGCGGTGATGCCCAATTGCTGGATTTCATCTACGAGCACCCGGCCGTCGCCTCCCAGGTGAAAGAAGCGTCGCCGCTTGGAACCGAAATCTACGATTTCACGCGACAGGCAGCGTCGGCGGTCGCCGTGCGCGAAAGGCGTGATCTTCTTGCGGGGCATGTCGATGCCGTTGCCAGCGAGAAGCCGAATGCAGAGGTTCTAGCGATCGCCGCCGGACACCTGCGCGAAGCGGAGCGCTCGGATGCCTTTAAGAGCGGCAAGCTCGGACGCTGGGTCGCGCTCGATCAGGATCCGATCAGTGTCGGCTCCGTCAGTTCGGCCTTCCACGGCAGCTGCATCGAAGCGGTCAACGGATCCGTTCGCACCATTCTCGGACGAGCGCAGAAGCTCGGAACTTTCGATTTCATCTACGCAGCGGGCCTCTATGACTATCTGGCAGAAAGCGTCGCCGTGAAATTGACGGAGCGGTGCCTGCAGATGCTAAAGCCGGGCGGAAAGTTTCTTCTCGCGAACTTTGCCCAGGATATCGGCGTTGAGGGTTACATGGAAACCTTCATGAATTGGCCGCTGATCTGGCGAACCGACCGGGATGTCCAATCGATCGTGGATAAGGTCAAGCACCCGATCGCCGACAGCACCGTTACGCGCGGCGAAAACGGCGGCGTTATCTATGCGATGCTGACCGTTTGATGCCTGTGATGGGCAGCTCACGGCCGAGCCGCGTTGCGGCTTGGCCGGCTGAGACGATACCCCATGAACAATAGCGGATAAGCCAGCATGATTGCGGCGAAAGCTGCAGGCAGGGCAATGTCCTGATCGAACATGTGCCTGCGCAGCATATAGCCCGATACGAGATAAGGCGTGTTCCAGAGAGCCGCGCCCAAAAAGGTTGCGATCGCAAAGCGCATGGCGGGTAAGGCAAGCGCTCCGGCGGGAAATGCGAGATAGACCCTCGCAACCGGAATGATCTGGCCGACAAAGGTGACGCCAAACCGGTGATCACGATACCCGTCTTTCAGTCGCCAATACCAACCGCTTCCCACACCAAGACGTTTCTCCATCTGCAAGATAAGAGCGTCACCGCGTTTGGGGCCGAACCATCGACCCAGGATATACCAGAACAACGAACCCGCAGTTGATCCTGCGGCCGTAACCGCAACGACGCCCGGCATATCGCTCAGGCTGGATACGCCGAACATCCCGAGCATGATGAGCATGCCGCCAGAGGGAACGATGGGGATCAACTTCTCTACGGTGGAACAGAGAGCAAGGCCAAGCAGGCCCCATGCAGCCAAAGCCGGCAGGAAGTCGAGGACGTCGGTTTGATTGATCATGCCCCGACCACCGACTGCCTCAACGGCTTTCGTCGCACGATTTTATAGACACGCGCGGGCGGAAAGTTGCGCAGCACCCGCCCGTGCAACGTCGCCTTGAAGCCAAAGCGATCGAGCAGGCGATGTGGCACGGGACAGCGCATCCCGTAAGTGAACTGATAGAGCGCACCGCCCTCCCGCAACCGCGATAACGCGCCATCGAGAATCGCAACGACTGCCTTTGGAGACATGTTCAAGAGCGGCAGACCGCTGATCACGCAACCAAACAAAGGTCCTTCCGGCGGGATATGAGCACTGAGCCTTGCGGCATTGGCACATAGGACGCGGGCGTCCGGAAAGCGCCTTTGCAGCATGACGGCAAAATCGGCACTGAATTCCACCAGGGTGAGATCGCTTTCCCTGACGCCGCGAGCAAGCAGCGCCTCGGTGAAAACGCCGGTGCCAGGCCCAAGCTCAAGAATAGGCCCGGAAGATGGGTTCACCTCGCTGGTGATAAGGTCGGCCAATATCGGGCCGGATGGTGCGATTGCACCCACCATGCGTGGGTTGGTCAAAAGAGTTCGCATGAATAGTGAGGTGTTGGACATCTGTTCCCGTCCCGTGCGGTCCTGGAGATTCGGTTGTTGTCCGACAGTCCTAACGTCGGGCCGATTGCGAGAACATTGCATCAATTGGTCATGAACTGGCCTTAAGCGGCCGACGGGAAAGTCAGCCGGAAGGCTGCGCCGCCGCTCGAGCCTTCCAATACCGAGACCTGTCCGCCATGGAGTCTCGCAATCTCCTGCACGAGGTTGAGGCCGAGGCCGAACCCCTTGCCGTAGCCGGCAAGCCGATGAAACGGCTCAAAAATACGCCCACGTTCGTCGGCCGGAATTCCCTTGCCCTCATCCGTCACGGTGATACCGGTCGCTCGACTGACATCGACAGTAATGGTGCCCTTCCGGCCGCCATGCTGGATCGCATTCTGCACGAGATTGGCAACTGCACGCTCGAGGGCGACGCGATCGCCGATGATTTCGACTTCATCCTCATCCGCATGGAAACAGGGTTCGTAGTTGGCGGCGATCGCGAGCGGAGCCAATTCGGACACGACGTGACGCGCCACATCAACGAGGTTGACCGGTGCGGGTTCAAATCGGTGATTGAGCCGCTGCAGATCGAGGAACTGCTCGGCCAACGTCGCAAGCCGTACGGTATCCTCGAAGATCCTCTCCTTCAGCGGTCCGGGGGGAAGGCCATCGAGACGTGCCTGCAGGATCGCGACAGGCGTGCGCCACTCATGCGCCAGGTGAGCAAAGAGCCGCCTCTGGCGCTCGTGGCCCTCATCCAATCGGCTCAACGCGTCGTTGATCGCTTCAACCAACGGCAGGATCTCTTGGGGAACATCTTCGACGGGCAGCCGCGTCCCCTGCCGATCGACA
Organism: Martinezella lusitana; assembly: GCF_014207095.1. GTDB lineage: Bacteria > Pseudomonadota > Alphaproteobacteria > Rhizobiales > Rhizobiaceae > Rhizobium > Rhizobium lusitanum_B. The sequence continues at coordinate 180,481 of NZ_JACHBG010000003.1, forward strand.
TCGATCTGGCCGGCACGGGTAACGGCAGAATCGAGCGAGGAAAAAGCGCGGCGAACCACCAGCGGCGCCGCCACCATCGTCGCGACGGCAGTAACGATGAGCAGCGGCAAAAGAGTGCTGAAAAAGACGAGGCCGGTCGCGGCCATGGCCCTCGATGGCGATACGCTGCCTTCAACACCCGTCAGAACCTGTATCTCGCCGACCGGCGACCCGACCCATTGGAGCCGCGCGACCGGGACGATATTTCCACCGAAATTGCTGCCGAAGCGGGCCTGCCCTATGCCATCGAGCGTACCGCCGATGCCGGCATAGGCCTTCGGCACCTTCCCGTCCGTGACCGTCGAGCCGGCGCGGTCTCTTACCACGAACCAGAGATCGGGTAGCTCGGCGCGGCGTGCCGCAAGCGCCGGTGTGCTTTTGACGGCAAGTGTGCCGTCCTTGGCGCGCTCGATCGACTGCGCAATCGCATCGATGGTCTCATCTTCCGGCTGAAGCGAGATGACGCTTCCGGTCATCCAGAGGGCGCCAACGATCAGGATGGCAAGAATACTCAGAAGAACCGCCTGCAGCGAGGCGAGCCGCAGCACCAGGCGCCATCGCAATGAGGGCTGGCTTCTACTCATGAGGTCTGCTTCATGAGATAGCCGACACCCCGCACCGGGTGGATCTCGAGGCCGGCATCCGCAGCGATGAGCTTCCGCCGCAAGCGGGATATATGCGCATCCAGCGAGTTGGACTGGATATCGTCCTCGAAACCATAGACGGCCTCTTCGAGCATGTGCCGCTGAACTGTACGGCCGATCCGGCGGGCCAGCGTTTCGAACACCAGCAGTTCCCGGCGCGGCAATTCGAGCCGGTGACCGGCCACATGCGCCTCCCGGCAACCGAAATCGTAGGACATTCGCCCTAGATTGACCACTTCGGCGCGAACATCGCCCGGCCGGCGCATGACGGCACGCAATCGCGCAAGAAGCTCCTCGATTGCAAAAGGCTTGACGAGATAGTCGTCGGCCCCGGTATCGAGGCCATCTATGCGGTCGTCGAGCTGCCCCCGCGCCGTCAGTATGATGACGGGAGCACTCACGCCATTGGCACGGAGTCTTGGAATGAGCGACAGGCCATCGCCGTCAGGCACCTGTCGGTCGAGAAGGATGACATCGTATATGACGGCCTTTGTTGCCTCTTCCGCATCGGCAAGCGTTACCATGTGATCGACAACGGCATCGCGGGAGCGCAACGCACTACACAGCGCGGACGCCATCTCCGGCTCGTCCTCAAGCAGCAGTATTCGCAATGTCCCACCTCTGCGCAAAGAATGCCTGCATTGCATAGGCGCATTGCAAGAACATTGCGACCCCGATCTTGTCGCCCCGTCGCTGCTGCGGAGGCGGGAGGATCAAGGCGATAGGGCTGGCATTTGGGTCGTGGATCAATAGCTGCGCGCCGACAGGGGAAGGCATCGCTTGCCTTCCCCTGTCGGGATTCAGACGCGAACGCGCAAGAATTGTAAGCCATGGCGCACGAAGGCGCATGGCTGGCTTGCGAGCAAGGGACGCTGCTCGAACCCAGTCCCTTTGGCCGGCCTTTTGCCGGAAAACACCCACCGGCATCCACTCCGGATCAATCGAAGCGACGCAGATGCGGCGGCATGAAATACGGTGAACTCGACCTGGTCAACCGGTCGGAAAGACCGATATCGCGAAGCTGGTGGTCCGAGAGATCAGCCACCTGCATGCGCGTCTGACGCTGCCGCCAAATGACAAACAGCAGGGCACCAGCAGTCCTCCATGCACCGAATTTCTGGTACAGTTCATCGACCGTTGCCGTTAAGCTTTCGGCAACCATTAATTGTGAAGTCGTCATTATATTTTCCAGGCGCAATTAAGCCGCCCGGTCCTCTTGAAGCTCGACTGGCCTCAGGAGCTGACACGTCTGCGACGCACCAAATTATTCCCGTAGCAAGTCATATAGGTTTAGTGGGAATTCGCCTAAATGGCGGCAGATAAAGCGTTTGAAGCTTTAATTATAGAGTCGTCGAGAATTTGGTGCGGTGCACACCAAGGTCATCGAGATCATTCCGCCAGTGGCGTTTATAAACATTTGATGATGATGCATTTCACGCCTCCTGTGTTTGATTTGCGGACGAGCGTATAATACGCGAGATCCGATATTCGGCAACCCCACAATTTCGAATTGCAGAGATCTTGCTCAATCTGTTGCCCCAATGCAACAGTGACTTTCCCGCGCCACGGCACGACCACAGAGATCATAGCGCACAGGAGGGTCCGTTATCGGCCGGACTCCTGTACGCCAGAATTCGTCAAAACGAATTGACGATGCCGCCACCGGTCCGCATTTGCTGGACCATGATATGGGCGTGATAGTGCATGGCGCACTTGATTGCGTAGATCTGCAAAATGACCGGAGATCGCCGATGCCGCAAGAGCTTGAAAAAGCGCTGGCGATACACGGCCCGCAGATCCGCCTCCTTCACTCTGCGCATCAATCGGACGAAAATGCCGACCGCTTCCAAGGCCCATGTCGCGTTGAGGGCGAGGAGCCGCAGCGGATGACGACGTAGATGGCGTAAGCGGGTGCTTTCCGGTTTGATGTTGCCATCGATATAGAGGGCATCGAGCCGGTCGAAATAGGCAGACGGCTGATGCAGGTCGCTCAGCACCGAAAGATACCCATCCCGGAGCATTTCGCGGGAGAGATTGAGCGGAATGACGTTGGTGCCGTATGCCGGCGGATCGTCATGATCGAGCCGCCCCTCCTTAGCGAGGCGCGTGTAGAGCGGCGTCTTCGGAATAGCGGCCAGCATGCCGATCATAGCGTTGACGATGCGTGCATCCTTGATGAAGACGCGCTGTGCGTCGAAGATCGTGGCGTCGTCGCTGTCGAAGCCGAGGATCATGCCGCACCAGACTTCCATGCCGGTCTGCTGGATGGAGTGGATCTTCTCCAGCATCGTGCCGCCTTTGCGAAGATTCTGCAGCTTCTTGGTTTCGCGCAGCGCCTCCTCGTTCGGCGTCTCGATGCCGATGAAGACGACGCGAATATTGGCGTCGACCATCAGCTGCATCAGTTCGGCATCGTCCGCCAAATCGATCGACGCTTCCGTCAGGAAGGTCATGGGATAGTGGCGGCTTTCCTGCCAGGCGACGACGTCGCGCAGCACCTCCTTGATCGCCTTCTTGTTGCCGATCAGATTGTCGTCGACGATGAAGGCCGTATCCATGCCGGACGCCAGCAACGCCTCCATTTCGGCGATGACCTGGGCGCTCTGTTTGATGCGTGGCTTGCGCCCGAAGACGACGATAATATCGCAGAAATCGCAGGTGAACGGACAGCCGCGAGAGAACTGAACGCTGCCGACGGCATATTCGTCCATTTTCAGGAGATCGAAGCGCGGCACCGGCACTTTACTCATATCCGTCTTGTCGGACTGCTCATAGCGCCGTGCGTGGCTGCCTTCCTCCCATTCGAGCAGGAACTTCGGCCAGGTCTCTTCCGCTTCGCCGATGAAGGAGACATCGACCAGATTGCCGAAATAATCTTCCTTGACCGTGATCCAAGGCCCGCCGACCACGGTGAAGCAATTGCGCCCTTTGAGCTCGGTCAATATTTCCGTCATGCGGAAGCGCTGGACGATCATCCCCGTCAACGCGACAATATCTGCCTTCGCGCACAGGTCGAAGTCTATCGGTTCGATGTTCTCGTCCACAAGGGTGACGGTATGTTCCGAGGGTGTAAGCGCTGCAAGCAACGGCAGGCAGGCCACCGGAAGGTTGGCCTTCACATCGAACAGCGGCAGCGCATGTTCCATGCCCCAGTAGGAGGTTTCGAAACGCGGATTGATGATGACGATATGAGCCATTGAATATGCCGCCTCATGACTGTGAAGATCTGCTTCTGTATCATGTCAAGCTTGCATGCCATTCCCCCGCTTGCGCTGCAACAACGAAGCAGGTCTCCGATATAGAGGCGGCACCCTTAGCAGCCCTATATGAGCCGAAGATTAAATTGGCTTGGCAAAGCGTGCAATGGCGATGCGGTGTTTTCGGCTGTCGAGAAATTTTTCAGACGGTAATGTCGAAACGTGGAAGGCACGACCGTCTTTACTGAGACGGGTTGCGAAACGCGGACACCGGGTGCTTCCCGTCGCGGGTCGAACCATTGAAGAGGAGCTGGGAGATGAGTTCGTCGTATCGTTGGGTGATTGTCGGCGCAGGCGCGCTGATGACCTGTGTCGCACTTGGTGCAATGTTTTCTCTCGCCATCTTTCAGGTGCCTATCGCCACCGATACCGGCTGGTCACATGCCGGCATCGCAGCCGCTATGACATTGAACTTCCTCGTGATGGGGCTCGGGGCGTTTGCATGGGGCGCTGCGAGCGATCGCTTCGGCATCCGTATCGTTGTCGTCATTGGCGCGTTGCTGCTCGGGCTTGCACTGGTGCTGGCGAGCCGCGCCACCTCGCTCCTGCAGTTCCAGCTGACGTACGGCATTTTGGTCGGGCTTGCAGCCAGCGCCTTTTTCGCGCCGATGATCGCAGCAACAACCGCTTGGTTCGAGAAGGGCAGAAGCCTTGCCGTATCGCTGGTGTCGGCGGGCATGGGCGTCGCCCCGATGACCGTATCGCCTTTCGCCCGTTACCTGATTTCCGCCTATGATTGGCGTTTCGCCATGCTGCTGATCGGGATCATGGCGTGGGTCCTTCTGATACCGGCGGCGTTGCTGGTGCGCCGTGCGCCGGTCCTCGCCGAAGAGCCTGGGGCCAACGGGCAAATGGCTGAGCAGAATCTGCCGCTTCGGCGAATTTTCCGCTCTCCGCAGTTCCTTGTTCTGGGCGCCACCTTCTTTGCCTGCTGCGCGGCGCATTCCGGCCCGATCTTTCACATGGTCAGCTACGCGACGATCTGCGGCGTGGGACCTATGGCCGCCGTGAGCATCTACAGCGTCGAGGGTCTGGCTGGTCTTGGCGGACGCCTGTTCTACGGCACGCTTGCGGATCGGCTGGGCGTCAAGCCTGTGCTGATTGCAGGGCTCCTGGTTCAGGCCATCGCGCTCGCCACCTATTTGCGTGTCAGCGAACTTGGCGAATTCTATGCCCTGGCCGTTGTCTTCGGCAGCGCCTATGGCGGTGTCATGCCCCTATATGCGGTGCTTGCCCGCGAATACTTCGGACCGCGGGTCATCGGCACCGTCTTCGGCGCCGCATCGATGCTGTCGAGCATCGGCATGGCGGCCGGCCCGCTGATTGGTGGCTGGATATTCGATAACTTCGGCAATTACTCCTGGCTCTTTCTCGGATCCTCGATGGTGGGGTTGGGCGCAGCCGCCGTTGCGCTCGCATTTCCGCCCATGCAGCGCCTGCGGCTGCAGGCGGCATAGTCCCTACCTGAAGCGACAGGAATTCCCACGCTTTTGCCCGTCCGGGTGCGTCAACTTTCGATGCGCCCGGCTTCCATCTTTGCGAATAAATCAAGCACAGTCATGCCGGATGGTGATATATTCGCATTTCTTGATGCTTACACACAGTTATTCATAAGCGCCGGCAGTTGCAGGCATTGCAATTTTCAATTTTTAGCCAAAACTCGCGGCTGCATCAGGCGCGTGATCTCCTCGGGGAGGAAATCGGGAGAGCACCCACTGGCGCGAAATTCCGCGCTTATTCGGCCGGAAAGTTCTGCGTAATTCATCATGGGGGACACGAGACAGATCGATTGACGATGTCCCTGGTGCAATTGGGAGGATTGAGCAATGGCAACCACGTCCATGGCCGAGACAACGGGTCGAGGCATGACGAGGGAAGAGAAGAAGGTCATCTTCGCCTCATCCCTCGGAACAGTGTTCGAATGGTATGACTTCTATCTTTACGGATCCCTGGCTGCCTTCATCGGCACAACCTTCTTCAGTGATTATCCGGAGGCAACCCGAAACATCTTCGCCCTGCTCGCCTTTGCGGCAGGCTTCCTCGTCCGGCCATTCGGCGCCCTGGTCTTCGGACGCATCGGCGACCTTGTTGGACGCAAGTACACCTTTCTCGTCACGATCCTGATCATGGGTCTTTCGACCTTCCTGGTTGGCGTTCTTCCGGGATCGGCAAGCTGGGGCATCGCCGCCCCTGTCATCCTTATCATCCTGCGTATGCTGCAGGGCCTTGCGCTCGGCGGCGAATATGGCGGGGCCGCCACCTATGTCGCCGAGCATGCGCCGGACGACAAACGCGGCTATTATACGTCATGGATCCAGACGACGGCGACCCTCGGGCTTTTCCTGTCGCTGATCGTCATCCTGGTCGTTCAAAACGCCATGGGTAAGGATGCCTTCGCCACCTGGGGCTGGCGCATTCCTTTCCTCGTATCCTGCCTTCTGCTCGCCATCTCGGTCTGGATCCGCATGTCGCTTAGCGAATCCCCGGCCTTCAAAAAGATGAAGGAAGAAGGCAAGGGATCCAAGGCGCCGCTCTCTGAGGCCTTCGGCCAATGGAAAAATGCCAGAATCGCGCTTATCGCGCTGCTTGGCCTCACCGCCGGTCAGGCTGTCGTCTGGTATACCGGTCAGTTCTATTCGCTGTTCTTCCTGCAGAACGTACTGAAAGTCGATGGCCAGTCGGTCAATATCATGATCGCGATCGCGCTGTTCATCGGCAGCGGATTCTTCGTGTTCTTCGGCTGGCTTTCCGACAAAATCGGCCGCAAGCCCATCATCATGGCAGGCCTTGCGCTCGCAATCCTCACCTATTCCACTCTGTTTAACGCGCTGACACGGGCCGCCAATCCGGCTCTTGCCCAGGCGGAGCAGACCATCCATGCCACTGTTACGGCAGCACCTGGCGACTGCACATTCCAGTTCAACCCTGTGGGAACGGCGAAGTTCAATAATTCCTGCGATATCGCGACCTCGTTTCTGTCGAAATCATCCGTTCCCTATACGATTGCCGATGGCCCTGCGGGTCAGCCGGCAACGGTCAAGGTCGGCGACGCGACGATAACATCCTATGATGCGACCGCCGCCGGAAAGGACGCCGCAGCCAAGGGCGTCGCTTTCACGCATGACATGAACCTTGCGCTGCAAAAATCCGGCTTCCCGCTGGCGCGCGATCCAGCCAAGGTTCCCGACGCAAAACTCGATGCCTTCATCGCAGCAAACCCTGAGCTCGGGCTCAACGCAGCCACGGTTCGAGCTGGCGAAAAGACCGTCACGCCGATCGCCGATCTCGTCAAGGCCAAGCTTTTGACGGCGGAGCAGGCAGGCGGCGCGACGGACATGCCTGTCTATACGATTGCCAAAGGCGGTGCCTTTAAGATGGTTGCCGACCCCGCAGGCATCAATTGGCCGCTGACCATCCTCATTCTGACGATCCTCGTCATCTATGTGACCATGGTTTACGGTCCGATCGCCGCCATTCTGGTGGAGATGTTCCCGACGCGCATCCGCTATACCGGCATGTCGCTGCCTTATCATATCGGCAACGGCTGGTTCGGCGGTCTGCTTCCGGCAACCGTTTTTGCCATGAGCGCAGCCAAGGGCGATATCTACTATGGCCTTTGGTATCCCATCGCGATCGCCGCAATGACACTGGTCATCGGCCTGATCTTCGTGCGCGAGACCAAGGGCGTCAATCTCGACTCGATCAACTAACGACAATGTGGCCCGGCGCAGCAAACTGCGCCGGGTTCTCGTTCCATTCCGGCGCCCGCATCACGCGCGGCAGAAGCCCCTTTCTCCTCCCATGATCTCCGTATTGTATGTTTCGATAGCAACGTCCTTGCGGTTGAAAAATACCCGTATAGGCGGCTCGCCTTGCACCCGCACGCGCCACCAATGGCGGAAATAGAAAATTATTTCCATAGAATAAGTGATGAAAGGAAGATCGCCCTTGTGATCGGATAGCAGAAGCTTACGAGTGTGGCAGACTTTCATCGAACCTGCCTCCATGACCCTGCTGACCATCCAAAATCTGTCCCGTGCTTTCGGCTCGACGCAAGCCCTGGCGAATGCATCTCTGACAATCGACAAGGGCGAGATCGTCGCGCTGATGGGCGCCAACGGCGCCGGTAAATCGACGCTGGTAAAGATCCTGTCCGGTATTCATTCGGCCGATGCGGGCAGCATCCTGTGGAACGGCAGGGAGTATCGTGCCGATAGCCCGGCGCAGGCAGTGGCTCAAGGCATCGTCACCGTGCACCAGTCCACTGATGTTGTCGGCGTCGCTGGCCTTTCCGTCGCGGATGCGCTGCTGCTCAATCAGTTCGTCGACGGGCGGCAACCGTTCTTCCTATCGCGCCGTTCGGTCCGAAAGAGAGCCGCCACGATATTGGAGGAGGCAGGTTTTGCCCTTCCGCTTGACCGGGATTTCGGCGATCTTGGAACCGCCGACCGGCAAATGGTCGCCATCGCCCGCGCCCTATCGAACAAGGCGCAACTGCTGATCCTCGACGAACCCACAGCAAGCCTTTCTGCAAGAGAGGCAACCCGGCTCTATGAAATCGTCCGCCAGCTGAAGGCACGCGGGATCGGCATTCTCTACATCTCTCACCGCACCGCCGATCTCGACGCGCTCGCCGATCGCGTCGTCATCCTGCGCGGTGGACGCAATGTCGGCGCCTTTGCCCGGCCGATCGATTTCGACGCAGCCATCGAGACCATGATCGGCCGGTCGATGAAAGCCGCACGCCCGCATCGGCGCGAACAGTTCGACCGGACAGTGCTCCAACTTCAGGGCATAAGGCTATTTCCCGACAGCCCATCCTTTGACCTTTCGTTGCATGCGGGCGAAGTCGTGGCCGTAACCGGGGTGCTCGGCGCAGGCAAGAGCCGGCTGCTCTCGGCGCTTTTCGGCATAGAACGTTTTGCGACCGGCGAGGCGCTACTAGACGGCAAGCCCTACGGGCCGCGCTCGCCGGCCGAGGCCATCGCACGCGGTGTTGTCTTGGCGGCCGCGGACCGTCACCGCTCTTCACTAATGCCACCAGACTGGCCGGGCGAGAGCATTGCAGCCACGATCAGTCTGCCGCACCTGAAGCAATGGTATGCATCCGGCTTCCTTTTTTCCGGGCGGGAAACCCGCGAGGGAGAAGAGGCCATCGGCCGACTTGGCATCAAGGCATCGGGACCGGATGCATCGGTCTGGTCGCTTTCGGGCGGTAACCAGCAAAAGGTCGTGTTGGCGCGCTGGGAGGCCGAACCAAGCCGGCTGTTGCTTCTCGATGAGCCGTTTCAGGGTGTGGATGTCGGCGCCCGCCAGGACATCATCGCAGCCATACGTGCCCACAGCGATCGCGCTACGTTGATTGCGACGTCAGATCCGGAGGAGGCGCTTGAAGTCGCCGACAGGGTGTTGGTCATGGAACATCATAGCCTGAAGGACGTCACACCGACGACCGCTGATATCAAGCAAAGCGAGGAATACGCCAGATGACCGACGGTAGCGTCCAAATCGGGGAAAAAGGAAAGTCGGCACGCGAAGCGTTCTCGCTCAAGGAACTTGTCCGGCGCGGCGCGGTGTTTTTCCTGCTCTTTGCCCTGATCGTCGTCTTCAGCTTTGCCCAGCCGGCCTTCATCAACATCAACAATCTGATGAGCATCCTGCAGGCAGTCTCCGTCGTCGCCATCATCGGCGCCGGTGTCACCATCACGCTTGCCATTGGTGGCTTCGATCTGTCTGTGGGTGCAGTTGCCGCCTCGAGCGTCATGGCCGCCAGCTACGCGATGATCGTGCTCAATCTCAATGCCTATCAGACTGTGCCGTTGGTGCTTGTGTTCGGCGCGCTCGTTGGGTTCGTCAATTCCTTTCTGATCGTGCGCCTGAAGGTGCCGGATCTGCTAGCCACCCTTGCCACCATGTTTCTCCTGACCGGTCTCCAACTGATCCCGACGGCCGGGCGCTCGATCTCCGTAGGCTTGATCCTTCCGAGCGGGGCCACCGCGACCGGCAAGGTCGACCCGGCATTCCTGACCATCGGCAGGTCGAGCCTCTTCGGAACCATTCCCCTGCCTGTCATCTTCATGCTGGTCGTCGCGTTCGTGCTCTACGTCTTGACCGAGCGCACCCGTCTTGGGCGCCTCCTTTATGCAACCGGCGGCAACGAAGCCGCGACGCGGCTTGCGGGAGCAAACGTGCCCCGTCTGAAGACCTTCGCCTATGTGATGTCGGGCGTTCTTGCATCGCTCGGCGGCATCATCGTTGCCGCGCGCGTCGGACGCGGCGACGTTTCGTCCGGCGCATCATTGCTGATGGATTCCGTTGCCGCTTCGCTCATCGGCTTTGCGGTCCTCGGTCTGCGACGGCCGAACGTGCTGGGAACGACGATTGGCGCAGTCTTCGTCGGCATTCTCCTCAATGGCCTGACCATGTTGAATGCGCCCTATTACACGCAGGACTTCATCAAGGGCGCCGTGCTCGTTGGTGCGCTTGCACTTACCTATGGCATCAGCCGCAGCAAGACATAAAGGCCGCGGGAACACTCACTCCAACCTAAAGCTCAATGGATTTTCAATGATGAAATTGCTCAGCACAATCGCAGTCGCCGTCGTCGCCGGTTCGCTTCTGACAACAGTCGCATCGGCTGCGGGCCTACCCGGCGCGCCTGCCCCCTTCGACAAGAAGGCGGTCAACATCGCCGTCGTCAGCTTCCTCGGCAGCGGCGACTGGCTGCAGGCCTTCGAGGCCGGCGTCAAGCGACAGGCCGATGCCCTTGGCGTCAATCTCACTGTTTCGCAGGCCCGCAACGACAACGACACGCAGCGCAATCTCATCGAGCAGGCGATCAACCTCGGCGTCGACGGTATCATCATCAACAATGGCCGCCCTGAAGTCCTCAAGGACGTCGCGCAAAAGGCTCTCGATAAGGGCATCAAGGTCGTCGCCTATGACGTCGATCTCAACAATCCGCAGGTGCCGCAGATCGAACAGAGCGACAAGGACATGGCCAAGCTGGCGCTCGATCAAGCCGTCAAGGACAAGGGCGAAGGCTTTACCGGCGGTGTCGTCTATGTCGCCGGTTTTGCGCCGCTCGACCGCCGCTATGCCGTCTGGAAAGATTTCATTGCCAAGCACAACTTGAAGGAAAAGGCCGTCTGGGGCGTCGTCAACGACACCGTTCCGGCCTCCGTCGCCGACCAGACCAAGGCGGTGCTGCGCGCCAATCCGGATATTTCGGTGATTTTCACACCCTGGGATGAATTCGCAAAGGGTGCAAAGCTCGCCATCGACGAACTCGGTCTCTCAAGCCAAGTGAAGATCTATGGCGTCGACACCTCGACCGCTGACATCCAACTGATGGTCGAGCCGGACAGTGCCTGGGTCGCAACCGCCGCAACCAACGCTGCCGTCGTCGGCGAAGTCTCGGTCCGTGCCGTTTCGCTCGCCATCGCCGGCCAATCCCCGGGGCGTTCCGTTCTCCTCCAGCCGACGCTCATCACCCGCGACGATCTGATCAGCAACAAGATCGGCACGATTGAGGAGCTGCAGCAGAAGTTCCCCGCTTTCCTCAAGAGCGATGCGGCAACGGCATCCTGGATTCCGGCTGCGAAAAACTAATTCGCGCCACCATTGGCCAAATGTGCCGCTCCACCTTCCGGAGCGGCATTTCTTGTTTTCAGAAGACGTATGAGGAAGATCCATGCCATCGACCGAGCTGCCAAAGCCGGATTTTGCCCGCAACATGAAGCTCATCGGCCATAGCGATATCGGCGGCCGCGGCGATGGACTGCAGCTGATGGTTCACCGCGGTTACGCCTATGTCGCCCACCCCTGGTCGCAAGGCTTTTCAATCGTCGACGTTCGCGATCCGAAGAACCCACAGACGGTGAACTATGTGGCGGCACCGGCAAACACCTGGAACATCCATCTGCAAACCCATGACGACCTACTGCTGGTCATCAACGCTCTCGACCTGTTCGCAGATGTGGAGACGTTCACCGACGAGAAGATCTACTACACGCAATCGGTCGGCGAGACTGTTGCCTCAAGAAAGCGCGAGCGCGCCTGGACGGCGGGCATGAGCGTGTTCGACATCTCCATTCCGGACAGGCCGCGCAAGATCGGCCAGCTTGATGTCGAAGGCGTCGGTTTCCACCGGCTCTGGTATGTCGGCGGCCGCTATGCCTATGCCTCGGCGCTGCTCGACGGCTTCACCGACTACATCTTCGTCACCATCGACATTGCCGATCCGACCAAACCTGTTCTCGTCGGTCAATGGTGGCTCCCCGGCATGAACCGGGCGGCGGGAGAGACGCCCGACTGGGGTGACGGCAAGCGCTATGCCTTGCACCACGCGCTCGTCCACGGCGATGCGGCCTTTGCCTGCTGGCGGGACGGAGGCTTGACGCTTCTCGACATCAAGGATCATTCCGTACCCAAGCTCATCAAGCACCATAACTGGTGCCCACCCTATGGCGGCGGCACACACTCGCCGCTGCCGCTTCCGGGCCGCGAGCTGCTGGTGGTGGCCGATGAAGCCGTGCTGGACAATGAGGAGGACGGCCGCAAGCACACCTGGATCTTCGACATCCGCGTGCCGGAAAACCCGATCAGTATCTCGACTTTCCCTATCCCCGCCGAGATCGACTATACCAAGAAAGGTGGCCATTTCGGCCCACACAATCTGCACGAAAACCGGCCGGGATCTTTCATCTCTGAAACGCTGATCTTTGCGACCTGGCAGAACGCCGGCATTCGCGCCTTCGACATTTCCGACCCGTATCATCCGGTTGAAACAGGCGCGCTCGTCCCAGCAGGCCCGACTATCATGACAGACCGTCGTGCCGGCCGGCCAAAGGTCATCCAATCCGCAGACGTCTTCGTCGACGCCAACGGTCTGATCTACGCAACAGACTACAATGCCGGTCTCGAAATCATCGAATATGGCGGCTGAGCAAACTGCTCTGCCTGTCGCAAGGTGATCTGCCCGACATATCGGGCAGATCGTCAAAGCCTCTTAGACCAGTTCCTCATGCGAGGGCTTTTCCCAGAGATTGATGCCGCCTTCGACGGCGTAACGATCGATCTCGGCAAGCTCCTCGGGGCTGAAGCTCAGGTCGTTGAGAGCGGCCACGTTTTCTTCTACCTGCCGCGCCGAGCTTGCACCGATCAATGCCGACGTCACGCGCGGATCCCGGAGAACCCAGGCGATGGCGAGCTGGGCAAGCGACTGGCCGCGGCGCTTGGCGATCTCATTCAGCGCACGGGCACGCTCGATATTTTCTTCTTTCAGATGCTCCGGCCGCAGCGGGTCGCCACCAGGTCGATTGACGCGGGAATCCTGCGGGACGCCATTCAGATATTTGTTCGTCAGCAGGCCTTGAGCAAGCGGCGTGAAGGCAATGATACCCGCCCCTACCTCGTCCGAGGCCGCCAGCAGATCCTTCTCGACCCAGCGATTGAACAGGTTGTAGGACGGCTGATTGATCAGCAGCGGCACCTGCCGCTCCTTCAGCAACGCGGCGATTTCGCGCGTCTTGTTGCCGGAATAGGAGGACACGCCGACATAGAGCGCCTTGCCCTGCCGGACCGCCTGCGCAAGCGCATCGGCCGTCTCTTCGAGAGGCGTCTCAGCATCGAAGCGATGAGAGTAGAAAATATCGACATAGTCGAGGCCAAGTCGGGTAAGACTCTGGTCGAGGCTGGAAAGCAGTGCTTTCTTCGACCCGCCGCCACGACCATAGGGACCGGGCCACATGTCCCAGCCTGCCTTGGACGAAATGATGAGTTCATCGCGATACCCGGCCAGGTCCTGTTTCAGGATATGGCCGAAATTGATCTCGGCGCTTCCCGCGGGCGGACCATAATTATTGGCGAGATCGAAATGCGTGATGCCGAGATCGAAGGCCTTGAAGAGGATTGACCTCTGAGTATCGAGAGGCGTCGCATCGCCGAAATTGTGCCAAAGGCCAAAGGAAATTGCCGGCAGCTTGAGGCCGCTTCGGCCGACCCGGCGGAAATGTGCCGAGTCGTAGCGTTCCGGATCGGGATGGTAGGTCATGAATTCTCTTCCTGTTGGTCATATTGTGCCGACACCAGCGGGGGCTGGCCAAAAGCCTGTCGCGCTCGCCCTTACAGCACCCCGAGAATGGCAGAGTCCAATCGAATAAAAAGCCATTCCATGTTTTTTATCTCGTCATTCGGAGATGTTTTTTCCAGAGCGAAATGCATCCGACGCGTATGACTGGCATAGAGCGGCCGATGCGATCATCATGCCAAGGCGCCCGCCATCTCGCTTATGCATCCGAACCAAAACGCGCCCGATAAAAGCCGGGGGTCACTCCAAGATGCTTGAGAAATGCCCGATGTAAAGTATCCAGGCTTTTGAAACCGGAACGCTCGGCAATCCGTGCAAGCGACCAATCCGAGGTTTCAAGCAGCGCCTTGGCGCGATTCAGTCTCGCGGTTTCCACGAATTGCGCCGGGGTCGTGCCCGTTTCCTTGCGGAAACTGCGCGAAAACGTGCGTTCACTCATCCCTGCCCGGCTTGCCAATGCCGGGATAGACAAATCGTCCGCCGGCGCCTCAATAATCTCGTTCAAAAGCTTGCGCAGCTTCGGTGTCGCATTTGTCTGAATGGAGAGGCTGGTGCTGAACTGGGATTGCCCGCCTGGCCGGCGCATGAACAAGACCATTTGGCGCGCGACGGCCAGAGCCGTCTGCGGGCCGCAATCAGCCTCGACAAGTGCCAGGCACAAATCGATGCCGGCGGTAATGCCCGCCGAAGTGTAGACCGGCGGTGCGGCAACGAAGATCGCATCCGGCTCGATTTCGATTTGCGGCCGCAACTCCTTCAGAAGAGCGCAGGAGCTCCAATGGGTGGTGGCACGTCTGCCGTCGAGAAATCCGCCGGCGGCAAGTATGAAGGCGCCGGTGCAAACACTCGCCATGCGTCGGGTGACGGCTTTGCGCGAATGCAGCCAGTCCAACAGAGCCGAGCCGAATATCACTTGCCGCAGGCCGGTTTCGCTTCCACCGGCCAGTATGATGCTATCGAGATCGACGGGCAGTTGCTCCAGCGCCGTTGTCTCGCCGAACACCAGTCCTCCGGCCGAACTGCTCTTCACAGCCCCACCCGCCGGAGAGGCAAGGACAACCTCATAGGGAGGCACTCCCGGCGGCAGATAAAAGTTCGCCATCGCAAACACTTCCATCGGGCCGACAATATCGAGCGCCTGGACGCCATCATAGCCGATGACGGCGATACGTTTGGGATGAAGGGCGGGTTCCTGCATTGGCGTAAATTGCGATATCTTTGACATTTCCGCCAGTCGGCTCCGCGAATATTTCTCCAGTCGAGAACATCGCAACTTTGGACTATCCTCATGTATCGCCTCTATCTCAGACCCTTCCTCCTTTTCCTGCTCGCATTCGGCACCATCGGCTGGGCTTCGATTACCTTCGCGGCGAGCCAAAACCCGATCCAAATCCCACCACTCAAAGCGCACCGAACACGACCCCTCATCGTCATCGTCGCGGACAACAAGGGCACCGAGACGACGGATCTCGTCGTCCCTCATGGCATTATCCGCAGCGCCGGCATCGCCGACCTACTCGTGGTTTCGACCCATGCGGGCGTCGTGGATCTGATGCCTGCACTGAAAATCCGACCGGACACGACCATGTCGGATTTCGATCGGGAACATCCGGAAGGTGCCGACATTGTCATTGTCCCGGCCATGCATGACGATCGCAACCGCAATGTCACCGCCTGGATCCGTCAACAATTCTCGAAACGCGCAATGGTCGTCTCGATTTGCGAAGGCGCATGGCTTGCGGCACGGGCCGGTGTTTTTGACGGTAGGCGCGCCACGACCCACTGGTACGCTTTCGACAAGATGAAGCGCACCTTTCCCCGGGCGAATTGGGTTCGCAACCAGCGCTATGTCGTCGACGGCAATGTGGTGAGCACGACAGGCGTCACGGCCTCGATCCCGGCTTCACTTGCGCTCGTTGAGGCGATCGGCGGACAGGCAAAGGCGCAATCAGTCGCAGCCGGCCTTGGTGTCGACGGATGGAGTGCAGCTCATGACGCGACGCCGTTTCGCATGACCACGGGCCGGCTCTGGCGCTTCGCTGCCAACTATCTCGCCTTCTGGGGCCATGAGACTATCCGCATGCCGGTCCAGGATGGCTTCGACGAGATCGCTCTGGCACTGGCCGCTGATGCATGGTCCAGAACCTTCCGTTCGCAGGCGCTCGTTGTCGAAAAGGCGGCATCTATCCGCTCGCGCAATGGCCTTGTGCTGGTGCCCGATGTTTCCGCGGAAAACAGCGCTTCCAGCATGGAAATTCCCCTGCTTCCGCCCGCGAGAATTCTCGACGACGCGCT
Organism: Martinezella lusitana; assembly: GCF_014207095.1. GTDB lineage: Bacteria > Pseudomonadota > Alphaproteobacteria > Rhizobiales > Rhizobiaceae > Rhizobium > Rhizobium lusitanum_B. The sequence goes on from NZ_JACHBG010000003.1 coordinate 196,806, forward strand.
ATCTCAAATCGCCGCGCGCTACGGCTCGCGAACATCCGATATCGTCGCATTGCAGCTGGAATATCCGACAAGGCATTGAGCCAGGCGCAAGCGACGAAAGATCTGTCGTGGGGTCGGGCCAAGGTTTGAGCCGCATGCTTGCGCGGTGCGGCTCAAACCTGTCTGCCGCTAGAGCAGTTTTTCCAGTGCAATCGGCAAGTCGCGGATGCGCTTGCCAGTCGCATGGAACACGGCATTGGCGATGGCTGGCGCCACGCCGACAATACCAACTTCGCCGACGCCCTTGCCCCCGAGCGCCGAGGCATTGTGATCGGGCACGCCGACGGAGATCACCTGGATATCCGGAATGTCCGAATTGGTCGGCACGAGATAGTCGCCAACATTGTTGTTGACGGTTCGTCCGTTGCGCTGATCGATCAAGCCCTCTTCAAGAAGCGCCTGACCGATGCCCATGATGATGCCGCCTCGCCACTGGCTTTCGACCAGCTTTGGATTGTAGAGGCGGCCGCAATCGAAGGCGGAGACCATGCGGGAGACGCGCACTGTGCCGAAATCCTCGTCGACCCGCACTTCGGCAAAATGAGCGCACCAGCTGTGCATGGAGAAATCGCCCATGGTCGGGCCTTGAACCCTGGCCATCGTCGTCCAGGCCTGAAGCTGCTCCTGCGCGTTAGCGCCATCCGGCAAGGTATTGCGCCGGACTTCGATCTCCTCACGCTTGAGGGCGGACATCAGTTCCGCGAGCGTCAGTGACGGCGCTTCGCCGCGGGGAGCAGCGACGCGCCCCTCGGCAAAGTTCAGCGTGTTCGCACCCGTATCGCGGAACGGCGAGTTGGCATCGCTGAGCGCAAGGCCGATAAGCTCGTCGCGGGCGGCGACTGCTGCCTTATGAACGGCCCCCATAATCGAGCCGGCGAGCATCGAACCGCCGGCGATCGCCGAACCGGGCAGGCGCGAATCGCCGAGATGGACTTCGACCTGATCCACTGGAATGCCGAAGACCTCCGCAGCACTCTGGGCAAGGATGGTATAAGTCCCCTGCCCCATGTCGATGGCACCGCTGACGACTTCCACGCGGCCATTGGCGAGAATGCGGATCATGGCCTCGCTCGGCGCCCGGATGACCGGGAAGGTGCCGCAGCCGATACCCCAGCCGATCAGCGTCTTGCCGTCGCGCATCGAGCGCGGCGTGTGGCTGCGCCGCGACCAGCCGAAGGCCTCGGCGCCCTCGGCCAAGGCTTCGCGGAGCCGGCGCGTCGACCACGGCTTGCCGGACTGGTAGTCGTGATCGGCATAGTTCTTCAGCCTGAGCTCGAGCGGATCCATGCCGAGCCTGTAGGCGAGTTCCTCGATGGCGCATTCGATACCGTAGGCGCTCGGGTTCTTGCCCGGACCACGCAGGGCGCCGGGCGTGACACTGTTCACAGGCACGACGCGATGCTGTGACGAGAAGTTCTCGACCTTGTAGAGGATGGACGTTGCCGCACCCGTCTGCTCCGGCCAGTCGGCATAGACCGAGGTCTCGCTGGCGCCGCGGTGGACGATCGCCTGCAGGATGCCGTCCTCCGTCGCGCCGAGCGCAATCTTCTGTCTGGTTCCGGCGCGACCGCCATAGCTCGTGAAGTTTTGCGGCCGGGTGACCGCAAGCTTCACTGGCCGGCCAAGCTTTCTTGCGGCCACAATCGCAACAGCACCATAAGCGAGCGGCTGCCCCTTCGATCCGAAGCCGCCGCCGATGAAGGGTGAGATGATCCGGACATTCTCATAGGGCATATCGAACCATTCGGAATACATGCGCGCCATGCCATGCGACCATTGGCTTGGCTCCCAGATCGTCAGCTGATCGCCGTCCCATTTCGCCGTCAGGCCATGCGGCTCCATCGCGACGTGATATTCGCGAGGCGTGGAATATTCGGCCTCGATCCTAACCGGGGATGCCGCAAGCGCCGCCTCGGCATCACCCCAGGCGATCGAAAGCGGCTCCACGAGCTTGCCCTCACCGGCTTTCGGATCGTTGAGATCGGCGACATGCTCGCTCGCCTCATAGGTGACGCGCACCAGTCTGGCCGCTTCTGTCGCCTGCTCGCGGTTTTCCGCCACGACAGCGGCGATCGATTGACCGTTGAACTGCACGTCGCGCGGCAGCGGATAATAGGGTCCATCGACCGGCTTGTTGCCGCCCCAGTCAGCCGAAAGCTTGAGACCGAGATCGTCGTCCGGAGTCAAAGCCAGCAGCACCCCTGGCATGGCGAGCGCTGCCGAGACGTCGACCTCCAGAACACGGCCGGCCGGGATCGTGCTCTGCACAAGGACGGCGTAGGCGAGGTTTTCGACAGGGTATTCCAGCGCATAGGTCGCCTTCCCCGTCACCTTCATATTGCCTTCAAAGCGCGACTGGCGGCCACCGACCGTACCGTCGGAAGCATCGCCATGTTTGCGTGGTTCCATCATGGTCATGCCAGGCCTCCCATCTTGAGAATGGCGCGGGCGACAACGCGCGGCGCAAGTTCGATCTTGTAGCGGTTGCCGCCGTGAGAAACGGCGCCTTCCATGGCGAGACGGCTGGCTTTTTCCACGAGCTCGGCGCTCAGTCCCTTACCGACAAGCGCCTGCTCAACATCGCGCGCGCGCCAGGGCTTGGTGGCGACGCCGCCGAGCGCGATGCGAATATCGCGGACAGTCCTGCCATCCGCTTCCAGCTCAAGGCCGACAGCGGCGCCTGCCGCGGCGAATTCATAGGACTGCCGATCCCGAACCTTGATGTAGGTGGAGTTCCGAGCTGAAGCGGACACCGGGATAGTGACAGCGGTGATGATCTCGCCGGGCTGGAGAACCGTTTCCTTGTTCGGCGTGTTGCCGGGAATGAGGAAGAAATCTTCGATGGCGATCTTACGACTATTCGTTTCGACCGCCGCATCGAATGCGACAAGAGCCACTGCCAGATCGCCGGGATAAGAGGCGATGCAAGCCTCGCTCGTTCCGAGTACGGCATGATTGCGCGTCACGCCGCCGATCGCCGAGCAGCCGGAGCCGGGACTGCGTTTGTTGCAGGCGGGAAAGGCACCGGGATCGCGGAAATAAGCACAGCGCGTCCGCTGCAGGAGATTGCCGCCGATGGTCGCCATATTGCGCAGCTGGGCGGAGGCAGCAAGTGACAGCGATTCCGAGACTGCCGGGAAAGCCGCACGTACATCCTGGTGATCTGCAACCTCGCTCATCCTCGCAAGGGCACCGATCGTGGCGCCGGCGGCCTCGATGGTGATGTCGCCCATGCCGGAAAGATGCGTGATGTCGATGACCGTCTCTGGCTCAGTCACCCCGCATTTGGCGAGGTCGAGCAAAGTCGTGCCGCCTGCAAGCAGCATGGCGCCGGCCTGTTGCGCCGCCTGGGCGGCTTCGGCTGTCGATGTGGCGCGCACATACGAGAAGTTTCGCATTACGCTACCTCCGCGGCCTGGCGCACCGCCGCAACGATGCTGTTATAGGCCCCGCACCGACAGAGATTGCCGGACATATATTCACGGATCTCCGTATCGGAACCGGCATGTCCCTCGCGAATACAGGCGACCGCCGACATGATCTGGCCCGGCGTGCAATAGCCGCACTGGAAGGCGTCATGCTCGATGAATGCCGCTTGCACTGGATGCAGATCCCCCGTCTCGCCGACGATTCCCTCGATCGTTGTGATGGCACGCCCTTCGACTTGCGCGGCAAGCGTCAGACAGGAAAGCACGCGCTTGCCGTCAACATGGCAGGTGCAGGCGCCGCATTGGCCCTGATCGCACCCTTTCTTGGTGCCGGTCAGCGAAAGATGCTCGCGCAGCGCATCCAGCAAGGTCACGCGTGGCTCGAGATCGAGTTCGTGGCGCTGTCCGTTGATATCAAGTGCAATATGAATGGTTCGTGTCATGATAAGCTCCTGCCATCGTCACGAAGATCAGCCGTACGAGATCTAGAATAATCTATTCGACGGTCTACCGGTTGCTATAGGATATTTTCAGGAAGACGAGGCCGGTGGCTTGCTTCGCGAACACAGCGCTCGTCAGAACTAGGGAACGAAAGACGCCGCAGATAAACGGAGGCGCCTCCGTTTAAATTAATGCCTGGCGCTGTTTCGTCAAGCCCTGATCGGCTCCTGCGCGTTTTTCCGGCTTTCCGAACGGTTTGGCGCGGTTAAGAGAGGATGTGACAACCGGCCTTTATCAGCGCACCGCCCCTTGTGGGGGGCAGTGCACCGTGATTAACTCAGCCGCGAAGAACGCGACGGCGTTTGAAAGCTTCCACACCTAGCCGTGACTCACCCCGGCTCTCAATGGCCAAGGAAGGCGCGATGAAGCTTCTCCTCACCTCCGGCGGCGTCAGCAACCAGAGCATCCGCAACGCCCTCATCGACATGCTGGGCAAGCCAATCGCCGAATCCACCGCCCTGTGCATCCCCACCGCGATGTACGGCATGCTGCCGAGAACCGCGGTCATGACGTGGCGGCAGATCGCCGGGCAGACGTCAACGCCCATGGTCGAGTTGGGATGGAAGTCCGTAGGAATGCTCGAGCTGACCGCATTGCCGAGCATCGACGAGAATAACTGGATCCCCTTGGTCCGGGAGACCGATGCCCTGCTGGTATGCGGCGGCGACGTCCTTTATCTGCACCATTGGATGCTTCAGTCCGGCCTGGCGGATCTGTTCCCATCGCTCAGCAGGACGGTCTATGTGGGATTGAGCGCAGGCAGCATGGCAATGGCTCCGCACGTCGGCGACGAGTTCGTGGGCTGGAAACCGGCCGCCGGCGGGGACAGCGCGCTTGGCATGGTCGGCTTCTCGATCTTCCCGCATCTGGACAATCCCGCGTGCCCGGAGAACACTATGGACGACGCCGAGAAGTGGGCTGCGCGCCTGCCGGTGCCGGGCTACGCAGTCGACGACGAGACCGCTATCAAGGTGGTGGACGGTGGCGTCGAGGTGATTTCCGAAGGGCACTGGAGGCTCTTCGAGCGCTGAAGCAAACCCATGGAAGCAGAAAGCCGGGACACAGGCCCGGCTCTCGACTCCATTTTGGAAATCCGCGCAGCGGAAAGGCAGCTCTCGGCGTTTAGCCGTTTTGATCGCCACTATTGTCGGCGGCCGGCTGTTCTTCTTTTTCCTTCAGCACGTCCGTCAGCTTGTTCACGCCCTCAAAACCCGCGACCGCAGCGGCAGCCTTCGTCAGAATGCCTGCATTCGGATCGACAGCGTCTACGGCGTCTTCAGCGGCAACGGCGCCAGCTACTTCTTCAATCAGCTTTCCGATACCCACTTTAAGCTCCTGTTTTTTCGCTCTGCTGCTGGATTGCGGCGTTCGAGCGTTATGAACACCTCGTCCCCGGCATTTGAAAGGTCACAGACTTCCACATGAAGGCAACCTTTCCGTCCTGAGGCAAGGCATGGCTCTCCCCGGCTCTCGCCATTTAGGCAACCAAGCTGAATGCGCCCTTAAGCCAGAGTGATGCGAAAATGAAATCAGCCATTTGCGGAACGATATCATCATCCGCTCTGGCGTCTCGCCTGTCGTACCGTCATAACCGCCTCACAGGTCCTGATTATGTTTCAGGGAATCTTGAGGAACGCCCAAGCTATTTGAACAAGGGAACCTTTGTGCATGACAATCTCCCGCCGCGTGACGGCCCTTACCGCCTCTTTTCTCCCCCTCCTCTTCGCTCCCGCCTTTGCCGATTCCGATGTATTGTGGAAGATCGTGCATGACAAATGCGTCGTCCAGACCGCGCCCTGCCTCTCAGTGAACACGGGCGAACACTATGCGATCCTCAAGGACCTGAGAGGCATCGCGCAGGTTCTTCTGATCCCTACCGACAAACTCACCGGCATGGAAAGTGCCGCCCTCCTCGATCCCGCGACGCATAATTTCTTCGCCGATGCGTGGACCGAACGGGCCAATGTCAATGCCCGCCTACCACACGCTGTCCCGCGGGATGGCTTGAGCCTTGCCGTCAACGCCCAACAGGCTCGCTCGCAGAACCAGCTGCACATCCACGTCGACTGCCTCAGCGCCGATGCCCGAGCTGCCTTGAAGGCGGATGCGGACCGTGTCGGCACGGATTGGGCGCCCCTTCCCGATACCATCGCCGGACATCAGTTCACGGCGCTGCGGGTCAAGGGCGAGACATTGGGCGATTTCAATCCGTTCCTGGCGCTCGCAAAGACATTGAGGGATCCCGCCAAGGAAATGGGTGACCACAACCTCGTCGTTGTCGGCGCCGATTTTGCCGATGGCCCGGGCTTTATCGTGCTCACGGACGTCGCCCGGCCGGGTATGGGGGGCGAGGACGTGCAGGATCACAGTTGCACAATCAGCCATTGATTCCGATTGCGGACGATCACTCTAAACATTTGAAATGGAGGTCGTTTCCTTGCATGATCCGCTGCCTGCTCCTGACAGGAAGCGAAATATAAAACGGGAAACGACCGATGCCGAAGCCTGCGACCGATCAGATCAACGCCGTTCTGGCTCATGTCGACCGCACCATCGGCGAAAGCCTGGAGCGGCTGTTCGAGCTTATTCGCATTCCCAGCATTTCAACGGACCCTGCCTATGGCGATCATTGCCGCCGGGCCGCAGAATGGCTTTCCGCGGAGCTGGCCGCCATCGGTTTCGACGCCTCGGTGCGTGACACGACCGGCCATCCGATGGTCGTCGGCCATGATAAGGCGGCGTCGGGAGCACACGTGCTCTTCTATGGTCACTACGATGTGCAGCCCGTCGATCCGCTGGCTCTTTGGAATACCGATCCCTTCGAACCGACATTACAGCCGCTGGAAAACGGCGACACCGCCATCGTTGCCCGCGGCGCATCAGATGACAAAGGGCAGCTACTGACCTTCGTGGAGGCCTGCCGCGCCTGGAAGACGGTGACGGGCAGCCTGCCAATCCAGGTCAGCATGCTGTTCGAGGGCGAGGAAGAAGCGAGCAGCCCGAGCCTTGCTCCCTTTCTCGACAAGACGGCGGCGGAACTCAAGGCGGATACGGTTCTCGTCTGCGATACCGACATGTGGGATCGCGATACGCCGGCCGTCACCACCATGCTGCGCGGCATGGTCGGCCAGGAGATCGAAATCAGCTGTGCCAATCGCGACCTGCATTCCGGCATGTTCGGCAATGCCGCCCGCAATCCGCTGCAAGTCCTTGCCGATATCGTTTCCAGCCTGCGCACGCCGGACGGCGGTGTCGCCATTGCCGGCTTCTATGAGGGCACGTGCGAGCTGCCTGAGGCGGTTCACCGGCAATGGCAGGCGCTGCCCTTCGATGAGGACGGTTTCCTGCGCGACGTCGGCCTCAGCATTCCTGCAGGTGAGAAGGATCGCTCTATCCTTGAACAAATCTGGGCGCGCCCGACCTGCGAAATCAATGGAATGAGCGGCGGCTATGCAGGCACGGGTTTCAAGACGGTCATCCCGGCCAAGGCGAGCGCCAAGATTTCCTTCCGCCTGGTCGAGGGCCAGGACCCGATCGCCATCCGCGACGCCTTTCAGGCCCATGTGCGTGCTCGCATCCCGGCTGACTGCTCGGTCAGCTTCAAGGATCACGGCCTGTCACCGGCAACGACAATGCCACTCGACAGCCCATTTCTGCGCAAGACATTGGAAGCCTTGACGACCGAGTGGCAACGCGAGACGGCGCTGGCCGGAACCGGCGGGTCGATCCCGATCATAGGAGAGTTCAAGCGCCGCCTCGGCTGCGATGCACTTTTGGTCGGCTTTGCCCGCTTCGACAACCGCGTCCACAGCCCGAATGAAAAATACGACCTGTCGAGCTTTCAAAAGGGAATTCGGTCCTGGGTGCGCATTCTTGCGGCATTCGGCGATATATGATGCGGCTCCGTGAGATCGGGATGGATACCCACCTCACGGAAAATCGCCTAGCCTTCGATCGATGTTTCCGGCTGATAGTTGGCCGTCATGTAGATGACGGTCGCCGCGATGGCGATCAGGAACAGGCAGCTTGTGTAGATGGTACCGAAGCCGAGGCCACCATATTCTGCGGGTTGCGAGAGGTAGTCGCCGAATGAGGCGCCGAGCGGCCGTGTGAAGATATAGGCCACCCAGAATGCCAGGATGGCATTGAGCCTGAAGCCGAAATAGGCGATCGCGACCGCGATGATCACACCGGCAAAGAGCAGGCCGGTCGTGATGTAGCCGAAGCCGAATTGTTCCGCGATCAGATCGCCAACCGCCGTCCCGAGCGCGAAAGTGAAGAGAATGGCCAGCCAATAGAATTGCTCGCGCCTGGCCGTGTAAATCGAATGAATGGACAAAGTCCCTTCCATCCTCCACCAGACGAAGAAGGTAAGGGCTAGCGCAACACTGAAGCCAACAGTCGAGGCCGCCAGCGGTACGCCGAGATTGTCCGAGAGATTATCGGTCAGCAGCGTTCCGACAACACTGATCATCACTACTGCGATCCAATAGGCCCAAGGGACATAGCGCTCCTGCAGGAGCTGGACGGCGAGCACGCCGACCAGCACCACGGCCATGATGAGGGAGGTCAGCGTAAGGCCAAGCCCTATATTGACGGCGAGATAATCCGCCGCGGTTTCACCCATCGTCACCGCCAACAGTTTGATCAGCCAGAAATCGATCGTGACTCGCGGAACCCTGTTCAGGCGTGGCTCCGCGCTTGCTAGAAATTGCTGGGTCATGTTGCGTGTGCCTCGCTGACCAGGATCACTTTTTCATCAGCTTCATGGCGTCGTCGAGGAAACCGTCGGCGCGCCTGTCATCGTCGGCATTGCAGCGTTCGACTGCCTTTGCCTCCAGCGCATCGACCTTCGCCTTGTCGTCGGCGCTGAGCTTGGCCGCCACTTTTGCTGCGCGCATTTCTTTGAGGACATCCTCGCAAGGGCGAGGTGCTGCAGCGTTAGCGGCGATGGGCGGTATCGCAAGGGCGAGGAGGGCGGCAAGGCTGGCACGTCGAGCGGTTTTAAAAGTGTTCATAGGAATGGCTCCTGTTCGAAACTTGCAGTCTCAGTTTGATCAACGGACCGCATTCGCTGCGATGCCGACACCATTCCTTCTAAAGAGCAGCTCATACATGGCCTTTGCCGGGACCATACTGTTTCGTAAGAAATGCAGACGCAGGGCAGATGCGTTTCTTACGGATCCGTAAGCACTCGTTCAGGCTGCTGACACCTTCCGAAGTCATATTCGCGCGCGCATCGCGGCCAACGGAGCACAGTCGAAACATGAAAATACTTGTCGTCGAGGACGACCGGAAGACCGCCGACTACATCTCCCGCGGCCTGAGCGAAGCGGGGCATGTGAGCGATGTGATCCGCGACGGTACGGATGCCTTGTTCCACGCAACGCGCGAACAGTACGACGTCCTTATTGTCGATCGCATGATACCAGGGCTGGACGGCCTCTCCCTCTTAAAGGCCGCAAGAGCGGCCAAGGTCGAAACGCCGGCCATATTCCTGACGTCCATGAGCGGCGTCGATGACCGGGTCGAGGGGCTCGAAGCCGGTGGGGACGACTACCTGACCAAACCCTTTGCCTTTTCCGAACTGCTCGCACGGCTGAATGCGTTGGCCCGACGGCCGCCCGTACAGGATCGCAAGACCGTGCTGCGGATCGCCGACCTCGAGCTCGATGTCGTCAAGCGGCAAGTCAGCAGGCGCGGCACAACGATCGATCTTCAGCCCCGGGAATTCACGCTTCTGGAGGTGCTGATGCGGGCCGAAGGGCGAGTGTTGACGCGAACCATGTTGCTTGAGCGGGTCTGGGACTTCCATTTCGATCCGAAGACGAGCGTGGTGGAGACGCATATCAGCCGCTTGCGAACGAAGATCGACAAACCGTTCGGTGCCCAACTCGTCCATACGGTCCGAAACACCGGATACTGCATGCATGTACCGCGCTAGGTTGCTGCGCAGCACGCCCTTCAGGCTCGCCCTATCCTTCGGGCTCTTCTTCATCGTCGCTCTTCTGGTGGCGGGCACGATTGCTTACGGCCTGATGGAGCGCGAGCTTGCCCGGGCCATCGATCGGTCCGTGGGCGACACCTACTCAGTCGTTGCCTCGACCTATTCGTCCAACGATCTCGAAGACCTCATCGCCGCGGTCGATACCTATTCCGCGCTCAAGAGTGCGGGGGATCAGGCCTTCCTTCTCTTGAACAAGCGGGGAGAGAGGCTCGCAGGCAACATCAGAACAGCGCAATTCAAGCCGGGACTTTCGACCGTGGCGGCAGCCGACCTCGGGCTGAGCGGCAAAGACCCGATCAGGGTCATGGTGGGCGGTGTCGATGGCAATCTCCTTTTTGTCGGCCAGAGCTACAGAGAGACCGACGCCATCGAACATATTGTCCTGGCAAGCTTCCTGTGGGCCTCCGGCCTGATCGTGGCCGTAGCAATTGTCGGAGGCGCGCTGCTCGCCAGACGGGCGACACGGCGGCTGGAATCCATCGAGCGCACCATGATCAAGGTCTCGGGCGGCAATCTCGCCTGCCGGATTCCGGTCCGCGGTAACGGTGACGATATCGACGTCGTTTCCACCCACATGAACCAGGCACTTGGCCGGCTCTCAGGCCTTGTGGAAAGCATGCGCCAGGTGAGCGCGGATATCGCGCACGACCTGAAGACGCCGCTCAACCGCCTTAGGATGACGATCGAACAGGCTTTGCAGCAGCAAGGACAGACTGAAACCGTCGAGAGCCTACTCCTCGACGCTCGTGAGGAGTGCGACAGGATCGACGCGACTTTCGGCGCGCTGCTGCGCATTTCGCAAATCGAAGCAGGCGCCGGCAAGGGCCGCTTCAAGCCTCTGGATCTGCGCGAGGTCATGGGTTCGGTGGCGGAAATCTACGAGCATGTCGCCGAGGACAACGCTCAGAAACTGGAACTGAACCTACAGGCACCGGCGCCAGCCGCCATCCAAGGCGACCACGAGCTTTTGACCCAGCTCTTCGTCAACCTGATCGAGAATGCGATCACCCATTGCCCGGCCGGGACCAAGATGGTGATGACGCTCGCAGCGACGGAGCAATCCTATCTCGCTTGCATCTCGGACAACGGGCCGGGGATCCCGGAGGAGGAACGCGAGCTGGTGTTCAGACGCCTCTACCGACTTGACAAGAGCCGTACGACGCCCGGCAACGGCTTGGGGTTGAGCCTGGTCAAGGCGATAGCAGATCTGCACTCGGCGGCAATTACGCTGGAAGACGGCGGGCCTGGGCTCCGGGTCTGTCTGTCTTTTCCAAAAACTGGAAATCAATAGCCGTCGCCGTCCCATTTGGCCGCCCGGCTGCGAGACGTCAAGTTGCGGCCGGATGATAGTCGCGCATAAAATAACTGAATATCAATGGTTTAATGTGACGCGGAGCGCTTCGCTCCGGACTGAGAACAATCGCCCGGACAAATACAACGCAGGGTCTATAACGCTAGCTTCGTGCAAGCCAGAGAAGCTACCACCATGAGCCAGACGTATACTGGTAGCCATCAGCACGGGCTAGGAGATCGGCATGGTGAACAATATCAATTCGCTGCGGCTTCACAATACGCAGCTGGCGCTGCGGACACTGCGTGTCGGAAACGCGACGGACGAAGACACGTCGCGAACATCGCGGGCTTCGAGCCTGCTTACGGGCGGTTCGAGCGGCTCGTCCCGCGCAAACAGCAAGCTCAGCGTCCTTCTCGAAGGCCTTTCGCGGAACAACGGCACGACGAAAGCTGCCGTACAGCCGGCCACACCCAAAGTCGTCAACGACGTTACCTCGAATGACTTCATGAAGGCGCTTACGGCAAAGCTAAAAGCTTCCGTCAACGACCCTGTCAACGGCAAACAGGCACAGGCGATGCTGACGGCCATCAAGAACGGAACGCTTTCCGTATCCGACCCGACCAAGGGTGTCACGACCCATGCCTGGAATCCTGACGACAAGACCAGCAAGGCCGGAAAAACCGAAAAGATCGCTCAGGCCAACTGGAATGACTTCCTGAAGGACCATCTGAAGCGTGGCGACGGTGGCAGCGGCCTGACCAGGACGAGCGACGGAAGCTATATCGATAAGCCAACCGGACAGTACGCCTTCTTCGGCAACCTCAACGGCAAATACTACTTTGTTACCTGGCCAGCGGAAGTGACGGCGAGTGGAAAACCGGCATCCGCGTAAAACGAAACACAATGATCCCCGACCAAACGGCGGGGATCATGCTTTCGATCAGCTGAATGCTGTAGCGCCTGTCCGAAGAAGCGAAAGGGCGATCAGCAGACCGACTGCTGCGGCAACCATGCCGACCAGGAACACGCTGTTATAACCCGCCCGGTCGGCAAGCAACCCGGCCAGTGGCCCCGTCAACCCATAGGCAAGATCCTGAAATGCCGAAAAGCCGCCCAGCGCCGTGCCGCGCAGATGCGGTTCGACCAGACGCACCACTTCGCGACCCATGGCGGGAAAGATCATCGAGCACCCGAGACCCGTCAAAAACGCGCCGACCAGAGCAAGACCCGGATCGCTCGCATTCCATATCAGGAACTGCCCCACGGTTTCGATGGCGAGCGATCCGGCGGCGACGGGAAGACCTCCGATTCGATCGGGAAGATGGCCGAAGAGCAGACGCACCAGTACGAAGCCGCCGCCGAAGGCCGTCAGACCCAGACCGGCATAGTTCCAGCCGCGATCGAGGAAATAGAGGGTAAAAAAGGCGCCGATTGCCGCGAAGCCTATGCCTTGGAGGCACACGATGAACCCGTGCTGCCAGACTCTGCCGACAACGCTCCAGAACGGCGGACGATCAGCACCCGGATGAGCTGCGACGGCGGGAAGCCGCCAGATCGCCAACAGGCCGAGGCACGGCAGGACGGCGCCGATCGCCATGGCGCCGGCAAAGCCAAATCGGTCGAGCAGCGCAAGCCCTATGGGGCCTCCGACGGCTAGGGCGCCGTAGATCGCCGCACCGACCAAAGCTAGAACCTTCCCGGATCGCGCCGGCCCCACCAGCCCGATCCCCCAGGCGATCACCCCAACGGCGACCAGGCTTTCACCAAGCCCGATCAGCAGGCGCCCACCAATGAGCAGCGCATAGGAGGTCCAGGGCGCTTGAGCCAAGAGGCCAGCCCCCAACGAGGCAAGCGCGCCTGCGACGTAAAAGGTGAGCCCGCGCGCAACCGCGCTCTTCGGGCCACGATGATCCGACAGACCGCCGGCATAGCTGCGCGTGAGGATAGTCGCAAGGAAAGCGATGCCGACGGCGAGCCCGGCCCAGGCGTTGCCGAGCCCGAGCTGGCTCGTTACGTAGATCGGCACGACGGGAAGCGACATGCCGACGCAAAGATAGGAAATGAACAGAATGGCGCTCAGCAGCAGAAGGCGGCCGCGCGCCGGGTCACTTGTCGATTGGAAAGCCATGATGATCTCCAGGCTTTCCTCGATCGGCGGAGGCACAAAAAAAACGCACTCCGACCGGCGAGGATCGTTGAGTGCGTTGCTTGACGTCAAACGCTTACGGCCAGATGGACTGGCTGACGTTCCAATAGGCATTAGACGAACAGCTGTCAACACGGCGGCAACCGCCGCCGGCCGGTTTGGCGACAAGGCGTCGTGCCCGCGTACCCTTCCGGGTCGCCACTTTTGAACGGAAACTACTCGGCAACCGGGCCACACCAGCCGGGCAAATAATCCGCATCCCTGCCCTTGGCAAATTCAAGCGCCTTTGCCAATGCAGTTTCGAAATCCCGATCCAGGTCCTTCCGCTTCACGCAGCGGCGCAGGAAATCCGCCCACAGGAATTCGCTGAATGGAGTTGTATCCTTGGCGTAGCCGCCGACACGGCGCAGCTCACCCGCAAGCGACCGATAGGGATCGTCGATCAAGCCCTCGATACTTTTCGGAATATCCTCATAACTGCGCCGCTTTCCTTCCGCGTCAAAGGGATGCATCCAATCGTGACAATCCATGACGAACCAGAAGGATTCGCGATCAAGCCGGGAGAGGTCCGCGACCGTCGTCACCAGCACATCCTTCACGCCCTCCTCGTGGAGCGCCAGGGACAGATGATGATGGTCGATGACATAGTAGCGCCCGCGCGGACCGCGTATGGCCGGGATCATGTGATTTCCGAGGAATTCGCCAGCTTTGTCGCCCGCGGCTTCTGCTTTCGCCCGCCACGCCTTTCGCTTGGCCCTGACCTCGCGCATACCGACGGTGATTTGGGTAGGCCTCAACTCCTCGATTGGGACGGGTTTCAGGATCGGTTCGCGCAAGGTAACCATTTGAAGACGCTCCATTTAGGAAATGTCGCGGCAGACTAACACAACGGCCTGAGCCGGCAAGCGCACTCGCAGGTATTATTTTAGTTGGGACATATATTGCCACCGGCGGAAGGATTTCCACCGACGCATTGGCCAGGCGTCGGCCCTCAGCAACTGCCTAGGTGGTGGTTGTGCTGCACACGAGCTTGAACTGGGAACGCCGGTAAAAAACCAACATCTCCCGCTCGAAACTCTCCATCGCAAACATGATCCAGGGCTCATAGGGGCTCGTGCTCGCGCGCGCTCGATGTCGGCCATCCATGCCAGCGAAACCGCGTAGTGCCCAATCCACCAACCTCACCCGACCCCCTTTGCCCAAAGCCCCTCTATCGTCCGCTGCACGCGCGCATGCCCGACGACCCATGGGAGATAGGTAACTCCCAATCGAAGGAAAGGTGAAGAAACGTTGTGTTAAGATCGGTAACACGCGTTCGGCCGGTGCTCCCGCTCCCCGGGGAGACACGCTGCGACCAAACGGATCTACCGAGACGCGAGGCGCGCGAAGAAACGATCGATCGTCCGCGAATTTACGTCAACCCAGCGCCAGATCCAGGCCATGACGAACACCGTGAGAAGCCAACCAAGCATCACATCCGACAGGAAATGCGCACCGAATATGACCCGGTTGAACGCGACGAACATCAGGCACGGCGTCACAACCACGGACGCCCCCCACCGGTATTTCTCGGGTAAAAACACCAGCAGCGACAATGCCGCCGCGGCGACGGCCGCCTCGCCGGAAGGAAAAGAGCAATTGCGGCTGCATGCTGCGGAAAACTGCCATACCGGGGTAAAATCCGCATTGCCGCCGAACTCCACGATGTCGCGCGGACGCACGCGCCCGATCATGACCTTCAGGAACTGCACCACCGCGAATGGCCCGGCAGCAAAGCTCAGGAGCACGAACAAGGGCTTATGCGGGGCGCAAAATCGCAACCGCTTTGGCAGGAAAACATGCATCGCGATGATCAGCGCCATGACGACAAGGATGTAGGGTTGGCTCTGGCGGCTGACATCTCTTACAGCCTTCAGGAAAGGGTTTTCCGCGAGCCAGAACCAGTGCCCTTGGACGAAAAGGCGCGCGACAGCGAGGTCTAGCTTGGGAAAAACCACGAAGATAAAGCTGGTCCAGACGATCAGCATGCCAAGGACGGCCAGACCGCCGTCCGCATTGAAGTTTGTTTCGGGTTGGCGCAGACGCGCTCCACCCGAAACGGAACTCCAAGGTTGCAATGCAAATTTCCACATGCCGTATCTCCTGAAACTGGATGGCGGCAAGGTGAAACCCGATTGTCAAGAAATGGCGAAGATTGGATGAAGGCCGTGTTCAGAATCGGCCTTTGGGCGGTCGAGGAGCTGTTTGGAATTTGCAGAAGTCGGTTTTGTCCGCGATAGTGCGGCTCGGCGGCGGCAGAGCCAAAGGTAAACAAGGAAGGCGCAGGGCACTAGGGTGGACAATAGTCTCGTTCTCATCGTGGAGGATGAACCGGCAATAGCACAGATACTGGAAGGTTACTTGACGCGCGACGGCTTTCGCACCGTTCGGGCCGCCGATGGCGAGACCGCGCTCCAGCATCACGCGCTTCTGAAACCGGACATCGTGCTTCTGGATGTACGGCTGCCGAAACTGGACGGTTTCGGAGTATTGGGTCGCCTCCGTCAGATCGGCTCGACGCCGATCATCATGGTCACGGCAGTCGCAGACGACATAGATCGGCTAAGCGGCCTGCGGCTCGGTGCTGATGATTACGTCGTCAAGCCGTTCAATCCGCAGGAAGTCGTCGCCCGCGTCCGCGCCGTACTGCGCCGCACGCAAGGAGATCGGGCCGAAACCATCCGCCGCTTTGGCGATCTTGAAGTCGATTTCGGCAGCTATTCCGTCTTCATCAACCGGAGCGGCAACCGCATTCCGCTGACCCTGACACTCAGCGAATTTCGAATTCTGGCTTACATGATCCGTCATCCGACCCAAGCTTTCGCGCGCGCGGACATTCTCGACGCCTGCCTGCCTGAGAGCGATGCCCTGGTGCGCACTGTCGATACGCACATCTCCAATCTCCGGCGCAAGCTGGAGGAGATGGGGCAGGACGGCTTTTTCCCTGCAGTGCGCGGCATTGGCTATCGCTTTTCGGATCCGAGATGAAGAAACTAAGCTTCCCCTGCCTACCACTCGCCACGCTCACCGCAGTCGTTACGACCATTATGCTCCTTCTCAGCGTCGGCCTGACCTACATAGGCGTCAGCTGGTATGCTTCTTATCTGGAAGAGAGCATCACCCAGACGCTGCCGCCGAAGGCCTCGACCGCCTACACGATGCTGGCCGAAGGCAAGGTTCCCGACGGCGAATCCCTGACGCTGCTTTTCGAGCACCTCAACGCCCTGACGGGACCAACGGATCTGAAGGTTCAGCTTTCCGTCCTGGTATGCGGCCTGCTCTCGGCCCTGATCTGCGCCCTTATCGGCATCTATCTGGCACGGCGGCTCGCCAGCCCCCTCGGAGCGTTGACCTCTGCGGCCGAAGGCCTCAAATCGGGTGACTTTTCCGTGCGCGTCACCGAGCCCTATCGCAGCACGCGTGAAGTCGCGAGCCTCGTCACCACCTTCAATGCGCTGGCGACCAGCCTTGAAACCATGGAGAAGAGACTGCGCTTCAACAACATGGCCGTTGCTCACGAGCTGCGCACCCCGCTGACCATCCTGCAAGGGTCGTTGCAAAGCATGCTCGACGGGGTCTTTCCGATGGATCGGAAGATCATATCCGACCTTCTTCTCCAGGTCGAAGGCCTCGGACGGATCGTCGAGGACCTACGCACCCTTTCGCTGGCCATCGGCCAGAAGCTCGTGATGGAACGCCAGCAGATCGACGCATCCGATGTCGTGGGAGCCGTGCTCGCGTCGGCTAAGCCGATGCTGGACGCCAGCAAACTGCAGATCGAAACGGACCTGCGGCCCTCCCGCATTTCGGCGGATTCTCCCAGGATCCGTCAAGCTGTGTTGGCCCTGTTGGAAAACGCCTGCCGCTATGCGGCTGATGGCGGCTGGCTGCGATGCGAAACCGAACAATTGTCGGGCGAAAGCATCGTAATTCGCATTCTCGACCGTGGCCCGGGCTTTCCCGAGGATATGGATTCCGTGGCCGCCAACCCCTTCTGGCGCGGCGAAGTCTCGCGCTCACGGGCGACCGGTGGCACTGGACTTGGGCTCTCCGTCGTGCAGGCGATCGCAGTTGCCCATGGTGGCCGGCTGGAATTCGCAAACCGGCCGGAAGGCGGCGCGATGGTCGCAATTCACTTGACGGAGAACCATGCCTGACAAGCCGGCGTCGGATCCTTTGTCTAAGGGGGCCGGTTTTGATGGTCAGGCGGCGGGGATTTGCCCTTTGAGCAAGCCGCAGCCTCCGACGCTCATAGCAGCCGCCGCCGAGGTCCAATGGGCCGCCACATGGGGCAACCTCTGCCTCTCAATGAAAAAGTTCGCCTAGATTGAAGAACCACAGTTTGCTGCGGCTACGCTTGTCCGCTCCATAGACTCTCGAATGCGGCACGCGGAAGCCGAAGGTCTCTTCCGGCTCAGCGGAACGTTCCGCCCAGAAGGCGTCGATATTGGACAGCATCATCGATTGCCGCCTGCTGCGGCGATAATGGATCGGGTGCTTGGCCTGCGAAATTGCCAGGAATTGCTGCGTGCCGCCTTCGACGGTCAGGCCCTGTAGAACGACCAGAAGCGCCTCTTTCGGTCGCAGACCGGAAAGGTCACGCGTCACCTCAACCATGCGCTGCTTTGCATTGCGCGGTCCCTGCATGCTGCCAACGACGAAAGTGTAGCGCCCTTCTGTCCCACGCCGGACAAACATAAAGCGCGACGTGCAGAGAACAGCCTTGTCCCGCACGCGGACAAGCTTGATGGCAAAAGCGCCTTCGTGGCGGCCGCCGGCACGATCGGCAAGCGCGATATGACATGAATATGCTTCGGCGCGGCCCCGAACCGTACCCATATCGAGCCACTCGCCACGCCAGAGACTGATCATGCTCTCGCGGGACAAGATCCGCTCAGCAATCGAAAAGTGTTCTATAAGCAGCGAGAGCCGCTTGGAACTACTCAAGCCATAGACAAGGAACTTCGAGAGCGGCTTCTGCAGCAACTCATCATGCGGTGGCGGAAATTCTCGCGTCGCCGTAAAGGTCGAAAGAAAACGCCACCACCGGGTCGTCAAAAAAGGATTGGCGGCGAAGCGAAACCAAAAGAGAACCGTGCGCTTCCAGCGCGCCCGAAGGCCAAAGGTCAGGATCCTCGACAACAGCACGTACCGGGGCTGCGGAACGTCACTCGACTTCGGCGGCACCGTACCGCGGAGTGGAACGCTGGGTAAGGTGCCTTCCGGCGCGGTAATGATCGATGTCTTTTGATTCATGCCCAATGCTCGGCGGATCTTGTTGCGCCGCACATCTGCCTTGGGATTGTCAAGGGAACGTCAAGACACCGTCAGCCTTCTATGGGGCATCTGGCAGAGAGGCATAAAACTACAAAAAACGAGGGAAAGACATGGTCTTAGCCCCGCGCTCGCGCGTCCCAGCAAAGGCTGCGCGACCTAAATCTCGTCGCGCAGGCGTATTGAACCGCTTTACGATTGCGGCGCACACAAGATCAAGAATCTGGAGTGCAGGACGCGAAGCTGAAAGGTCACGACCCGCCGACGTGCTTTAGAACAGAGCGTCAGCAAACAGCTCTTCTTCACTCACCGAAACGGAGCTGCTCTCGACAACCGGGCTTTCGGTGCCGAAGACAGCAGCATGTATCTCGCGTTCGGCGGCCATCGTATAGGTCTGGAAAATGCGCTCGGAAATGGTCGCCAGGGATGCCTCAAGCCCGCTCTTGTCCATGATCGTGCGGCGCTCAAGACCGGCTTCCCGCTCGCATGACGCCAGCGTTTCGCCAATTCCGGCGCGAAAATCCAGGCTGCCGACGATCTCGGCGACCTGAGACGTCATATCGTCGCCGCAGCGGCGAAGCTCCTTCACATTCGTATCCATGGAAACGCCGGCTTCGGTGATATGTAGCAGCGCGGCATCTATATGCGCGCCGAGGCCGGAGGCGTTGTCCGGCTCGTTGGTCTGCCGCCAGCCCTTCAAGCCAGTCGCCTCCGTTTCGAGCTTGCCCAGCCCGCTCAGAATCTTCTCCGCATCGTCGTCGAGCAGGGATGCGAAGGAGCGCAGCTCGCCGGCGACGACATTGATCGCGCGCCCTTCCTCTCCAAGCTTGCCGCAGCGCAAATTAGTGTTGAGGGCCATGTACTGGATATCGCGGCGCACAAGCTGAATGGTCTGGATGCTCGTCGTCAGCTCCTTGACCATTTCCGACGTCTTTTCGCTCAGCCGGTTGGCTCCGGCGGCAGCTGCTTCGATGCGATCGACGACGCTGCGAGCGGCGGAAAGATCGCCGCGCAACGAGTTGATCGGGCTTTTCCCGTCTTCGCCGCTCTGCGCCATCATCGTCTGATAAAGATCGAGCAATGTCCTGATATCGCCGCTAAAACTGCGGATATTATCGACGATTTTCGCAGTCTCGCGGTTGAACCCTCCCGTCGTCTCATCGAGCAGTTCGAAGATGAGGGTCATCACCAGCCCCGAAAGGCGCTGGCGATCGGCGGCCGCAAGCCCCATGGCTTCGCCGGCGAGATAGGATTCTAGGATCGAATGCGCGGCCTGGCAATGCTCAACCCGCTGACGCGTGATATCGCCAATCTGCATGGCGGAAAGCGTATGGGCGACCTTGTTCTGGATTTTCCGCGCAAGGACGGAAACGGTGTCGGCCAGCTCCGACAGGTTGCGGCGCTGCACCTGGATTTCATCGGCATTCGATACAAGGCGCGTCGCGATCGATGGGATGCCGGCAAGATATTGGCCAAGCGAGCTGTCTTCGCTGGCGGCGGCAGATTCGATCTGCGCCTCGAGCGAATGAATTTGTACCGACAGCGCCCTGACCTCCTTGGCAGCGAATTCTATACGCTCCACGATCTCGCTGGCGAAACTGGAGAAATCGGGGATCCTTGCGCCTGCAATTTTTGCCGTCGCCGCAAAGGTGCGCAGATAACGCAGCGTCTCTTCCATCGACTGGACATGTTCGCCAAGCGACCGGCCGGCCTGGCCGATGGTTGCGACGCATTCCTGGCGACGAGCCTCTGCCGGCGGCAGCTTGTGCAATAGCTCGACGGTCTGAAGCAGACGGCCCGTCGCTTCGGCTGCGTTTTCCTCCTTCAGGGAGTTGCCGATGTGCTCCAGCAAGCCGATCAGCTTAGCCAGTGCCTCCGTGACCGTAATCAGAACCGCGCCACCATCGAGAAAGCGTTGCTCGATCTGCAATCGGGCACCTTCCAGTCGATCGACGAAGCTATCCGCAGAAGTTGCAACTGTTCGGATCGCTGCTGCATACGCCATACTATTTTGGACCCCACCTAAAACCGTCCCGGGAAAACTAAGGCGAACTAAAAAATACGAAGTTAACGCGAAAGGCGAAACCGGCCGTTGTCTTGCCCCAATGCCTTCGATCAATCGTTGCGTAAAGCTCTAGGCAAGGCCGGATCCCTATATGCATAGTCAGACGCGCATCAGCGTCCCTTTGCAGACTAAAGGCTCTACTTACGATTTAAATTGCCGTGAGCCCGCTGAAGCTGATTGAAGAAGATGAATATTGCCGTCGACAAGTATGCATGGTCGTCCTGCGAGCCCACGGAGCTGCAGGAGAAACTAAGTGCTGCCGACATATCCGTCATCTTCGACAGAAAGCCGGAAAACCCGCATTTTCATATCGACGTCACGGTAGCGATGATCCGGGAAATGGCGGCATGGAAGATATTCTCGGAAACAGGCTATGAAATCCAATATCTGTTTCGCCCATCCGATCGCATAGAGTTGCATTTCGTCGAGAGCGGCACATTCCACATTGAAACGGAGAATCAGGAATTCACCGCAACGGCGGGGACAAGCTTCGTACTGCTGTCCTCAGGCGCCACAAGCGTCAAAGCTTCTCGAGGCGCTCGCAAGATCGCACTTGCAATACCGCGCATGCTTTGCCTGCCGCTGATCCATCTTGGAAACGACGATCTCGATGCATTCCTCCGACGCTTCGACCCGACGGCCGACATAGAGGAAAACGGCGTGCGTACCATTCACCGCATGGCGGCGCTGCTGGTGGAATCTGGCGACCATCCCTTTGCCGGCTCCCCGCTTGGCGCTTCGCTTTTCCAGGAGGCACTGATCACCGCTTTCGTGCAATCGTGGCCGAGATCGGGACAAAGGGCGATGATCCAGACCGCCCGGCCACGCAATCTGAAGCGGGCGCTGGATTGGATCCAGGCGCATCTCGCAGAAGAATTCAGCGTATCGGATATCGCCAGGAATGCGGGGCAGAGCGTGCGCAGTCTGCAGCTGTCGTTTCAGCAGAATGTGGGCATGAATCCGTTGAACTATGTTCAGCGCCTGCGGCTCCAGCAGATCCATCAGGACTTGCTTAACGGCGATGCCGACGAGAATATCTCCGAGATCGCTGCACGCTGGGGCTTCAGCCACATGGGATATTTTGCCGCCCGCTATCGTGCCGTCTATGGAGTGTCGCCGTCGTCGACGCGGAACAGCCGCAACCGAATGGGCACGACCGAGAGTATCTAATATCAGAAAAACGCAATTCTATCACTATATCGCAGTTAATTTCATAATAGACCACAAGTTGAAGGTGGATTTAATACACCGTTAGCCATTTAACGATTTCGTTACTCCAGCCAAGACTCACAATCATTGTGACGCGGCCCTTTCGTTCGAAAGGTCTCCAAACATCCAAACCGACAATCGTGAGTGGAGCCGCCTATGAGCTGCGGACGCTCCGCGGGGTAATTATGCGCGTCTTCGTCATCGATGACAGTCCTTCCGTTGTAGCCACGCTTCGCCGAGCCGTCGAAGCTATCAGTGGCAGCAGAGTCCTGTCATTCCTGCATCCCGCCGAGGCTCTCGATCGGCTGGAAGAGCAGGCGCCGGATCTCATTCTCGTCGACTACATGATGCCCGACATGACCGGCATCGAAGTTATCTCCCGCATGCGTAAGAATCCGCTTACGGCCCACGTTCCCGCCATCATGATCACCTCCCGCAAGGAAGCCGATATCAAGATGGCCGCGATGGAGGCGGGCGCTACCGAATTTCTGAATAAGCCGATCGATGAGGCGGAGCTGACGATCCGCGTGCGCAATATCCTCAGCATTGGAGAGGAGCGGTTGGCGCTTGCGAACAAGGCCGCCGCGCTGCAGCGCGACTTCAATGCTGCAATGCAGCGGATCGAACGACATGAAGAAGAGATCATCTGGCGCCTCTCCAAGGCGATCGCCTGCCGCCATGGCGAGACGGCAGACCATCTCGACCGGGTTGCGATCATCGCCCGCATGATTGCCGAGGAGATCGGGCTGGACGAAGGTCACTGCCGCACGATCTTTCTCGCCAGCGCCTTGCATGATGTCGGCAAGATCGGGTTGCCGGACGCCATTCTGTCCAAGCCCGGTCCATTGACTGCCGAGGAACGCAGGCAGATGCAGCGGCACACGGATTTCGGCGCGGAAATATTGAGCGAGAGCTCTAGCGAACTGATCCAGGTCGCCGGCAAGATCGCCGAAAGCCATCACGAGAAATGGGATGGCACTGGATATCCGAAAGGCATCGCTGGGGCGTCGATTCCGATCGAAGCGCGCGTGGTCGCCATAGCCGACGTCTTCGATGCCTTGTGCTCCAAACGATCCTACAAGTCGGCCTGGCCGATCGCCGACGCATTTCGGGAGATCGTCAACAGCAGCGGTACGCATTTCGATCCCGGCTGCGTGGCGGCTTTCTGCCGGCGCTGGATCGACATCAAGAGCCTCTTCGAAAAAGCACAAGACGACTCCACAATCACTGTTCCCACACTTCAGCTATCTCGAGGTTCGGCATGAGCGGACAAGCGGAAATCCTGCACCTTCATGGCCCTCTGACCATCAAGACCATCGCCAATGTGCGAGACATCATTCAGGTTTACCTTCAGGAGGCGGCCGCACTTCGGCGCTCCCTGGTCATCGATATTGATGGCAATGAGGATATCGACCTTACCCTCCCTCAATTGCTCCTGTCAGCACGGCATACCGCCGACCAGACAGGCGTGACCATTGCATTGAACAAACCCGCGGACGGCAATTTTCTGACCGTCCTGCAGCGAGCAGGTCTCCTTGGCGGAGATCAGCAAGAAGATAGCTTCTGGCTAAAAGGAAAAGCAGCATGAGCGCAAATATTCTCACCGTCGACGATTCCGCCAGCATTCGGCTGACCACGCGCATTGCCCTTACCAACGCTGGATATACGGTCACTGAAGCTGTCGACGGCGCCGATGGCCTCAACAAGATGAAGGGCGGCAACTTCGACCTGATCGTCACCGATCTCAACATGCCGAACATGGACGGGCTGGCGATGATCCGCGGCCTGCGTCAATTGCCGGCCTATATGGGGACGCCGGTTATCTTCCTGACCACAGAATCGGACGGCGATCTCAAGCAGCAGGCAAAGGCCGCGGGCGCGACGGGATGGCTGACGAAGCCTTTCGACCCTGAAAATCTCATCAAGATCGTGCGCAAGGTTTTGGGCAGATGAACGAACTCGATCCGATCGCCGTTTTCAGGACGGAGGCCGCCGAGCAGCTCGAACTGATCGAGGCCGGCCTCCTCGATCTGATGCGCGATCTGAGCGACAGAGCTCAGATCGATGCGGTCTTCAGGGGGCTGCACACCCTCAAGGGATCCGGCTCCATGTTCGGGTTCGATCAATTGGCCGCTTTCACCCATCATTGCGAAACCGCCTTCGACCGGGTTCGCAAGGGCGAAGCGCCCGCTACGAAAGAGCTGGTCGGCGCCGTTCTCGACGCGCAGGGCCATATGCAGGCGCTGCTCGAAAACCCGAATGGCGACCACGAGGCCATGAGTTCGGTTCTGCTGGACAAGCTGCGGCTTGCGGTCGGCGCGAATAGTGCAACAGCCACACCTGTTGCTGCGCCGATAGCCGCCGCCTCCGGCAATTCCAGCTCAAGCGCCGGCAACTCAAAGACATGGTATCTAAAGTTCACCCTGCCAGCCAATTCCATGGCCAACGGCACCAATCCGCTCGGTCTTCTCGATGAACTTCGCGATCTCGGCGAGTGCCGTATCGAAGCCGATATTGATGCTGTCCCCCCGCTTCCGGATCTCGATCCACGCTACCTCCATATCGGCTGGACAGTCCATCTGACGACGGAAAAGTCTCGATCCGACATCGAGGATGTTTTCATCTTCGTCATGGACGACATGACGATGGAGCTTCGCGAAATTCAGGCCGACCAACAACAAGCCCCTGCACCCGTCGTCGCGATCCCGCCGGCAAGCGTTGCAGAAGCACCGTCAAAAGCACCGACCCAGCAGTCAGACGCGGCTAAGGCCCATCCCGCGGATGCCAAATCGCAGAAGCAGGCCGACAATGTCCGCATTCCAGCGCTCCGCCTCGACGAGATGATGGACCGGGTCGGGGAACTGGTCATTGCCCAGTCGCGACTGAGCCAGATGGCGAATTCGGCTGCCGATCTCGGCCTGCGCTCGGTCTCGGAAGAGATCGAACGGCTCGCCGGCGAGTTACGGGACACGATGATGGTCCTGCGCATGATGCCGGTCGCCAGTCTCTTCAGCCGCTTCCGCCGGCTGGTCCATGATCTCGCTCGCGAGACCGGCAAGGATATCGAGCTCATTACCGAGGGCGAAAGCACCGAAGTCGGCAAGACGGTTATCGACCGGCTCGCCGATCCCCTCGTTCATCTCGTGCGCAATTCCATCGATCACGGTCTGGAAAGCCCGGACGATCGCATCGCAGCCGGAAAGCCATCTGTCGGACGCGTTATTCTCTCCGCCCATCAGACAGGCAGCGAAGTGATCATCTCCATCAAGGATGACGGACGTGGCATCGACAGGCAGCGAGTGCGCGCCAAGGCGGAAGCGAACGGCCTGATCCAGCCAGGTGCCCAGCTCACGGACAAGGAACTGCTGCAGCTCATTTTCCAGCCCGGCTTCTCGACCGCCGAGAAAGTCACCAACCTTTCGGGCCGCGGCGTCGGCATGGATGTGGTGAAGAAGACCATCGAGACGCTTCGCGGATCGATCGACATCGCAAGCGATTTCGGCAAGGGCTCCGACATTGCGCTACGCATTCCATTGACGCTCGCCATCATCGACGGGCTTCTGGTGCGGGTCGGCAACGGCCGTTATGTGATCCCGCTTGCGGCAGTCGAGGAATGCCTGGAGCTTTCGGTCGAGCAGGACCTGCGCTCGCGCGGCCGTAGCTTCATCTCGCTGCGCGACGACCTGGTGCCCTTCCTGCGGCTGCGCGAGCTGTTCCGCACCGGCACCGAGCCAGACCCCTATCAGAAGGTCGTGGTGATCTCTACCGGCAGCCAACGGGTCGGCCTCGTTGTCGATCAGATCATCGGCGACCACCAGACGGTCATCAAATCAATGTCGAAACTGCATGATCACGTCTCGACCTTCTCGGGGGCGACCATTCTCGGGGACGGCAACGTGGCACTGATCCTCGATGTCGTGCACCTGATCGCCGCCGGACAACATCAGGAGGCGCAATTGCGAGCTGCAGGATGATGGAAACAGACGTGAAATCCGACTATCGCGCCATCTGGAAGGACGCGGAGGAGCTCTCCGTTCTAACATTCAGCCTCAATGGCGAGACCTTCGCCATTGAGGCCGTCATCGTTCAGGAAATCCTGGATCTGCTGCCTGAAACCAATGTTCCCGGCAGCCTGCCTTTTGTCGGCAGCGTCATCAATTTCCGCGGCAAGGTCATTCCGCTTGCAGACATCCGCGTTGCCTTCGGCATGGAGCCGGGCAACGTGACGATCGACAGCCGCATCGTCGTGACCGCGCTGGAACTCGATGGCGAGACGACGCTGATCGGCATTCGAACGGACAAGGTCTACGAGGTCACGCAGCTATTGCGATCGGCGAGCGAACCGCCGCCGATCGTCGGCATGCGCTGGCGACCGGACTATGTCCAAGCCCTCGTGAAACGCGGCGGCGAATTCATCATCATCCCGAACCTGCAGGCGATCTTTTCTTCGCAACGCGCAGGCGCGGTCCGAGCAACAGCATGAATCTTCAAGGCAAGGGGGCTACAAGATGCGCTTTACTATAAAGCTCAAGCTGCTTCTAACATTTGCTGTCGTGATCGCCATGCTTCTTGGCACAGCTATCTACAGCGTCACCACACTCGGCCAGGTCAACGACAATTGGTCCGAGACATTGACGGGACCAGCCGAAAGGCTGCGCCTTGCACAGAACCTCGACATCGCCGTCCTGCAACAGTTGCGGCAGCAAAAGAACATGCTGCTGACAACATCGGCCGACGAAACCAAGGGCTACATCGCAAAGAGCGACGCGGCACGAGCCGAATTCGATGCCGATCTCGCGAAGATCCTCGCCAATACGACCGATCAGGACATGGCCCATTGGTCGCAAATCAAGGATCTCTCGGTCAATTGGCGCACTGCTGATGATCGTATTCGCAGCATGATGCTGGCAGGCAACAGCGCTGGTGCGCTTCAGATCTCGTCGACCGAAGCGCGCGAAACAAGCACTAAGATCGACAATGTGCTGGCACAGGTATTCGAAGCCGAGCGTGGGCGTTTGAAGCAGGCAGATGAGGACGCAGCCAATGCCTACACGCATGCACGCTCTATTCTGATCATCATCGCTTCGGTAGCATCGATCCTCGCACTCGTCTCAGCGATCTGGATCATTGTCTCGATCAACAAGGGCATCAACCGCGCCGTCAAGACCGTTCAAACGGTCGCAGAAGGCGATCTCACGGAATTCGCTGCAATCACCACCCGGGATGAAGTCGGCGATCTGCTTGGCCACGTCAATTCGATGATCGAGCGGCTTCGCGGCGTTGTTGCGGATGCGCTGTCGGCCTCGGACAATGTTTCCTCCGGCAGCCAGCAACTGTCGGCCGGCTCCGAGCAGCTTTCGCAGGGCGCCACCGAGCAGGCCTCCTCAGCCGAAGAGGCCTCCGCCTCGATGGAAGAGATGGCGGCCAACATCAAGCAGAATGCCGACAATGCCGCGCAGACCGAGAAGATCGCCCGTCAATCCGCCAAGGATGCCGAGATCAGCGGTCAGGCCGTCGATCGCGCCGTCAACGCCATGCGCACCATTGCCGAGAAGATCTCCATCGTTCAGGAAATCGCGCGCCAGACCGACCTGCTCGCCCTCAATGCCGCTGTCGAGGCAGCTCGTGCCGGCGAACATGGCCGCGGCTTTGCCGTCGTCGCCTCCGAAGTACGCAAGCTTGCAGAACGCAGCCAGGCGGCGGCAGCCGAAATCTCCAGCCTTTCCGGCGAGACCGTCTCGGTCGCCACCGAGGCCGGCGACATGCTCTCGCGCCTCGTGCCCGATATCCGCAAGACAGCCGAGCTGGTCGCAGAAATCTCGGCCGCCTGCCGCGAGCAGGATATCGGCGCATCGCAGATCAACGAGGCGATCCAGCAGCTCGACAAGGTGACGCAGCAGAATGCCGGCGCTTCCGAAGAGATGTCTGCAACATCGGAAGAACTCGCCGCCCAGGCCGAGGAGCTGCAGGCTTCCATCGCCTTCTTCAAGGTCGACCAGGCCAACGCCCGCAGCAAGGCCCAGCCGGCGCACAATCCCATCCATCATGCGATGGGTGCGGTCAAGGCCAAGCCAGCGGTCAAGGCACCGGCTACCAGGGCACCTGCCGCGCGCACAGACAACAGCGTCGCCGCTCAGCAGGCGCGTCTCAAGGGCTTCACCCTCGACATGTCCATGGGCGGACCGGACTCAGACGACAACGATTTTCGCCAGAGCGCCTGAGCACCTGGCTCGATATTGAGAGGATCTGGCGCCACCAGGCGCCAGATCAAAGGCCGGCGAATGCTACCGCGGGCCTCAAGAGCCGGTCTCCGGTTCGCGGAAGGGTGAATGTATCGGTCTTCGCGCATCCAGACGGTCTCCGTCTGACCTCATCAAACTTCGATCACAGAACCCTTCCCTTTCCAGGAATTCTTTAGAGATGCGCTTTACCATCAAACTGAAATTGACCCTCGCATTCGGCCTGCTGATCCTGATGTCGACCGGCATGTCGGCCCTTGCGATCATGAGCCTGTCTTCCCTCAACTCTGCCATCACCGACATCGTTCAGGGTCCGGCTGAAAACCAGCGCAACTCCGCTGATCTTTCATCTGCTGTGATGAACGCGATCGCCAACGAAAAGAACGCCGTTCTCAATACCGATCCGCAGGCAATTACCGGCTATGTCGATGAGGTCCGTGCGAACACGACAAAGGCAGAGCAGCTCGCAGCAAAGCTTGGACAGGACCCCGCGATCTCAGAAAGGGTTGCCGAATTCTCGAAGCAATATCCAGCCTGGAAGCAGATCGACGACCAGATCCTGAAGCTGGCGGTCGAGAATACGGCAGAAAGCAATCGCCGGGCCGGAGAACTCTCCATGGGTGACGGGCGCAAAGCCAGCATCGCCCTGCTGGGTGCTCTCGATACCGTCAACAAAGCCATCATCGCCGACTTGCATGCGACCGACCAGGCAACCGATGCGCAATATGCCTTTGCGCGCAATTTGTTGCTGACATCGCTGGCCGTCATGTTCGCACTGTCGACCGCCGTCGCCATCTGGATCGCGCTCGGCATCAATCGCGGGCTGAAGAAGATCCAGACGGTCGCCGAAGGCGTGGCGATCGGCGATCTCAACCAGAACATCGAAATCAAGACCAACGATGAGATCAAGGATCTTGTCAACACCATCAACGTCATGACTGGCAATCTGCGCAACACCGCAACCATCGCCGACCAGATCGCCAATGGCGACCTGACGGTGAAGCCGAAGCCGATGTCGGACAAGGACACGCTCGGCGTTTCGCTGCTGTCGATGGTC
This sequence comes from Martinezella lusitana, assembly GCF_014207095.1. Classification (GTDB taxonomy): domain Bacteria; phylum Pseudomonadota; class Alphaproteobacteria; order Rhizobiales; family Rhizobiaceae; genus Rhizobium; species Rhizobium lusitanum_B. The sequence continues at coordinate 226,104 of NZ_JACHBG010000003.1, forward strand.
GAGCGGCTTCGCGGCGTTGTTGCGGATGCGCTGTCGGCCTCGGACAATGTTTCCTCCGGCAGCCAGCAACTGTCAGCCGGCTCCGAGCAGCTTTCGCAGGGCGCCACCGAGCAGGCCTCCTCAGCCGAAGAGGCCTCCGCCTCGATGGAAGAGATGGCCGCCAATATCAAGCAAAATGCCGACAATGCCGCCCAGACGGAAAAGATCGCCCGTCAATCCGCCAAGGATGCCGAGATCAGCGGTCAGGCCGTCGATCGCGCCGTCAACGCCATGCGCACCATTGCCGAGAAGATCTCCATCGTTCAGGAAATCGCGCGCCAGACCGACCTGCTCGCCCTCAATGCCGCTGTCGAGGCAGCTCGTGCCGGCGAACATGGCCGCGGCTTTGCCGTCGTCGCCTCCGAAGTACGCAAGCTTGCAGAACGCAGCCAGGCGGCGGCAGCCGAAATCTCCAGCCTTTCCGGCGAGACCGTCTCGGTCGCCACCGAGGCCGGCGACATGCTCTCGCGCCTCGTGCCCGATATCCGCAAGACAGCCGAGCTGGTCGCAGAAATCTCGGCCGCCTGCCGCGAGCAGGATATCGGCGCATCGCAGATCAACGAGGCGATCCAGCAGCTCGACAAGGTGACGCAGCAGAATGCCGGCGCTTCCGAAGAGATGTCTGCAACATCGGAAGAACTCGCCGCCCAGGCCGAGGAGCTGCAGGCTTCCATCGCCTTCTTCAAGGTCGACCAGGCCAACGCCCGCAGCAAGGCCCAGCCGGCGCACAATCCCATCCATCATGCGATGGGTGCGGTCAAGGCCAAGCCAGCGGTCAAGGCACCGGCTACCAGGGCACCTGCCGCGCGCACAGACAACAGCGTCGCCGCTCAGCAGGCGCGTCTCAAGGGCTTTACCCTCGACATGTCCATGGGCGGACCTGACGCCGACGACAACGACTTCAAGGAGAGCGCATAAATGGTCGCGACCAGCACCGAAGCTCAGTATGTGACGTTCGGCCTCGGCGATGAGTGCTTCGCCGTTCCGGTCGAAGTGGTCAGGGAAATCCTGGACCATCAAGATGCCTTCCGGATTCCACACGGACCGGACTATCTGCTCGGCCTGCGAGACGTGCGCGGTCAGGGCGTGCCGGTCATCGACCTGCGCCTTCGGCTCGGCATGTCGGCCACCGCCCAGACGCCGCATACGCGCATCCTCGTGATCGATATTCCGATCGCGGAGAAGGTGCTGACGCTCGGCCTGGTCGCCGATCGCGTCTTCGAAGTGACTTCGTTCAAGCACCAGGCAATCGAAAGCGCCCCCGACATTGGGGTGCGCTGGCCTTCCGAATATATCGCAGGCGTGGTGCGCCGTGACAACGGTTTCGTCGTCATCATCGACCTCGCCAAGCTGTTCTCGTTTTCAGACAAGGTGTCGTTGATGGGTGTCGGCGTGGGTCGAAACGCTTCAGAACTTGCCGCCGTTTGAATGAGACGTAACGTGCCAACGCAGGATGCGAGAAACTACATGGACAACGGGCTGAGCCGGCGGAACTTCGATCAGCTCGCCCGCTATATATATGATTACAGCGGCATCAAGATGCCCCCGGCCAAGCGCACTATGCTGGAGGGCCGCTTGAGACGGCGGCTGAGGGCGACCGGCATCGTCGACCTCGACGACTACTGCGACTATCTCTTCAAGCACGGCGGCATCGACCGGGAGGCCATTCACCTCATCGATGCCGTTACCACCAACAAGACGGACTTCTTCCGCGAGCCGAAGCACTTCGAACACCTCGAACGGTCCGCATTGCCCGAACTCATGGCGGCTGGCCACAATCGCCTGCGCATCTGGAGCGCCGCCTGCTCCGTCGGTGCCGAACCCTATACGATCGCCATGGTGCTGGAGGATTATCGCGAGGCTCGCGGTGCTCCGGACTACAGCATCCTCGCCACGGACCTGTCTACCGACGTTCTTAAGGCAGCGCGCAAGGGCATCTATCCAGTTGGGATGATCGATCCGGTCGACCATCAGAAGCGTATCCGCTACGTCATGGAGCCGCGCGATCCGCAGCGCGGCGAAGTTCGCATCCATCCGAAGCTGCGCGCGAAGATCGGCTTTGGCCGTCTCAACCTGATGGACCGCGCCTACGAGATCGGCGACAAGGTTCATATCGTCTTCTGCCGTAACGTCCTGATCTATTTCGACAAGCCGACGCAGGAAAAGGTGCTGGCGAGGCTCTGCGACAAGCTGGTGACGGGGGGCTTCCTCTATGTCGGCCACTCCGAGACGATCAGCGGGCTCAATCTGCCGGTGAAACAGGTCGCCAACACCGTTTTCCGAAAGGTCTGAGGCACATGGCCAAGAAGATCCGCGTGCTCATCGTCGACGATTCCGCCAGCGTGCGGCAGGTCATGACACAGGTATTGTCGGCAGATCCGGATATCGAGGTGATGGGTGCCGCGGCCGATCCCTTCATGGCTGCGAAGAAGATCCAGGAGGAAATTCCCGACGTCATCACGCTCGATGTCGAAATGCCGCGCATGGATGGCATCACCTTCCTGCGAAAGCTGATGACGCAGCGCCCTATTCCGGTCGTCATGTGCTCCTCCTTGACCGAGGCCGGTTCGGAGACGCTGATGCAGGCTTTGGAAGCCGGCGCCGTCGATATCATCCTGAAGCCCAAGATCGCCGCCGCCGACCATCTGGCGGAGACGGGGGCAATGATCCGGGAAGCGGTGAAAGGTGCTGCCGCAGCCCGGCTGGGAACGGCACGCAAACGCGTGATCGCGTCGACGGAGCCGACGGCCAAGCTGACGGCCGATGTCGTACTTCCCCCGCCCACCGGCCGGGCCATGGCGAAAACCACTGAAATGGTTGTCTGTGTGGGGGCCTCCACGGGTGGCACGGAAGCGCTTCGCGAATTGCTTACTGCCCTGCCGGCCAACACGCCCGGAATGGTCATCGTGCAGCACATGCCGGAAAAATTCACCGCGGCTTTCGCAAAGCGCCTGAATAGCCTGTGCGAAGTGGAGGTCAAGGAAGCCGAACACGGCGATGCCGTGCTGCGCGGCCATGTGCTCATCGCTCCCGGCGGCAAGCATATGCTACTCGAGCGGCAGGGCGCGCGCTATGTCGTCGCGATCAAGGACGGCCCGCTCGTTTCCAGGCATCGGCCCTCTGTCGACGTGCTCTTCCGTTCCGCCGCACGATCTGCGGCCGGCAACGCCATGGGCGTCATCATGACCGGAATGGGCGACGATGGCGCACGCGGCATGAAGGAGATGCATGACGCAGGCGCCTTCACCGTCGCCCAGGACGAGGAAACATCCGTCGTCTTCGGCATGCCCAAGGAAGCGATCGCCCATGGCGGCGTCGACCGGACGGTGGCGCTGGATCATATCGCCCGCGAAATCCTGGCCGCCGACAAGCGGCATTGACCGATCACCAAGGTGCAGGCTGGCCGCCCGCAGCCCCACTTAAAATGGTTTGTTAACCATAAATGCGTAACCATCTCCGCGCGCCATGACAGCCCTTCGCCTACCCCATTGAGTTGCCACACCCACCAGCCCAGGAAGCACCTATGGCCGTTCTGACCTTTGCCAACACCAAGGGTGGCGCCGGCAAGACCACCGCCGTCGTCATCGTTGCCTGCGAGCTTGCCAGAATGGGCTTTTCCGTGGCCGTTCTCGATGCGGACCCGCAGCTCTGGATCTCCAAATGGCATGAGCGGCTGGGCGAAAGGGCACCGGCCTCTCTCTCCGTCGTTCCCTATGTAACGGCAGCCAATCTCGGCCAGCATGCGCGCAAGCTGCGCGACGAAGTGGATTTCCTGCTCATCGACCTGCCGGGCGCGCGCAGCCCGTTGCTGGCCCAGGCACTCGGCTATTCCAACTATGTGCTCATTCCCGTGCAGGGCTCGGCCATGGACGCGGAAGGCGCCACCAATGTCATCGAGTTGCTGCAATATCTCGAAGATCGCGCCGATATCCGCATTCCCCACTCGGTCGTACTCACACGCGTCAATCCGATGGTGACGACGCGCGCGCTGCAGTCGGTAAAGGAGCTGCTGTCCAGCCGTCGCGTCCATGTTCTCTCCACGCCGATCATCGAACGCGCCGCCTATCGTGAAGTCTTCGGCTATGGCCAGACGCTCTATACGATCGACACGGATAGCGTCAGCAATCTCGACAAGGCGCAACAGAACGCCCAGGCGCTTGCGCAAGAGGTTCTACGCCGCATCCTGCCCTACAGTGGTCGCGGCGAACGGACAAAATCCGATCAGTTGAAGCTCTCGGCCTGACCTTTGCCCATCCGCCAAGTCAACCGAGGCGGGAAAGCCCGTGGACGGGGCATCGTGACTTGACATACGCCGCTCGGGCAGAAACATGAGGCGGCTATTTGCCGATCTCCTCAAACAGATGGACGTGAACAATGCGCCCCTTCCTCCTGTTTCCCCTTCTGCTGTCGCTCGCCCCTCTTTCCGTGGCAGCGGCCGAAACGCCTTGCGCCGATCTCGTCAATGGCAGCGACATCATTCAGCATGTGGATGGCTTTGCCGTGTCCGAACTCCACGATGGCTGTGCAGTGACGAACGGGCTTTTCAAATCCGGTAGCCGCTTAGGATGGTCGTTCGATCGTGCCGAGTTGAAGGGTGACGATCTCGTCGCCTTCCTCAAATCCATTTCGGCCAAGCCCGATCATTTGCCCAGCTGGGGGCGTTTCTCCGTCGAGGGCATACGTTTCGCCCCGATGATGGACAATGCCTTTGCGAACTACATCGCCTCTGTCCAGCAATGGCCGATGGATGTTTCCAGCTCGTTTCACTTCGATGCCAAGGACGGCTACCTCGATATTCAGGACGTGCAGCTGACCAATCTGCGCCTCGGCAAGGCAGCGCTGTCAGCCGAATTTATCCTGCCCAAAAACACGAATGTGCAGTCTTTCGCGGAAGGCGGCTCTGCCGGCCTGACGCATCTGCGTTTCCGGCTCGACAATCAGGGACTGTTCGAGGGAATGGCGGTGCCGTCGCTTGCTTCGTTCCTCCAGCAGATTACAGGGTCGGATGATCCTGCGCAGGGTATCAACCAATTGCGTAACAACGCCTCAACGGCGCTGCAGATGGTTCCGGACAGCCAGATCGATGCGGAATCCAAGAAGGCGCTTCTGAAGTTCTTGCAGGATATTCCCCACCCCGCCGGCTTCTTCACACTCGATCTTGCCTTCTCCAAGCCTCTTCAGATCGGGACGCTCGGGCTTGATGCCGCGCAGCTGGCACAGACTGCCTTGGCCAATGCGAAGATTTCCGTCACCTACAAGGCTCGCTGATAAAAAGTCTTGAATAGACTTCACCTCGCTACGCTTGGCACGATGCGAACGTGACCACCAATGGGCGCCAAGCGGCACCCATTGCTCCTAATAGCAGCCTCAGACCGGATCTTCGCGGTGCAGATCATGGATCGCGACCGCGTCGTCCGTCAGCGGCGGCAGCAGCCATTCGGTGTGGCGCAGCGTGCGCTTGGTGTCCTCAAGACCCATATCCCAATGTTCGCGCATCGAGGTGCCGGAAAACTCGTAGTCCTTGGCGTGGCCTTCGTAGTTCTTATGCTGATAGATCAGGTGTACGATGTTGACGACACCGGCGTCGGAATAGTCAGCAATCAGTGCTTCTTCTTCCTGTGTCAGCTGATCTTTCGACACACGCTTCAGCGCATTCAGCAACTTCATCTTGAGGCCGTGGATGCGCTTGAAGTTGTCGGTGTTCTGCCGCGTGCGGCTGGAATACATGATGTCCTTGTGACGCGACAGCACGTCCGGCATGCTGCGTGGCAGGACGCCACGGGCGCTAAAAAGATCGACCTGGAATACCAGTGAGCTGCGATCCTCTTCCTGATCGAGCAGATATTGCAACGGCGTGTTGGAGACGATGCCGCCATCCCAATAATATTCGCCTTCGATGCGGATGGCCGGCAAAGCGGGCGGCAAGGCGCCGCTCGCCATGATGTGCTCGGGGCCGATGCGGATATGGTCGGTGTCGAAATAGACGAAGTTGCCCGTGCGGACATTGACCGCGCCGACACTGAAGCGCTTCTTGCCGTCGTTGAGCACGTCGAAATCGATCAGCATCTCAAGCGTCTTCTTCAATTCCGCCGAATCGTAGAAGCTGGTAGCTCCTTCGGCACCTGGCAGTTCGAACCAGGGATTGGGAAAACGCGGCTTGAAGAAGCCGGGCTGGCCCATCGTCATGGTCATCCATGAACTCGTGCGATTGCGGATATCGCGGAAGACATCGCCTTCCGGCGTGTAAGCCCAGATCTTGCGGCCGGAGATGATCTGCCAGAATTGCTCGAGACGCTGCAGGCGGCGGCTCGGCTCGTTGCCGGCGATGATCGCGGCGTTGACGGCTCCGATGGAGACGCCGGAAAGCCATGTAGGTTCGCATCCAGCCTCGGCAAGCGCCTGATAGACGCCGGCCTGATAGGCGCCGAGTGCGCCGCCGCCCTGAAATACCAGGGCGACGCGATCATATTGCGTGGCAATTTCCGGAATTGTCGGCGCTGCGGCCTTGAGGTTTCGATCGAGCACGGTTGGTCTCCAGCAAAGGGAAAAATGGGGCTCTGTTACCGGCGTTCGGCGAGGTAGTCGTGAACGACTTCACCCAATCCGAGCGTCAGATTGGCGGTGAAGTGCACAGCGGAGACCACCTCCAGAACCGGTAGCCGGGCGACATCGGCCATGACATGCGGCCTGAGGTCGAGGGCGGCGGGCGAGGTCCAGGCCTCCTTGATGGTGATATCGGTAAGGTAGTAGCGCACCAGCTCGCAGATACGCGGCGTGGCGTCGACATGAGGCACGATCTTGATGAGGTAGTTGGGCTCCGACAAGGCGGCGAGAAGCGGCCCCTGATCGACCGGCTTGTGCTTGTAGCCCATTGTTCCCGTTGCGCAGAGGACGCTGCCATAGTGTAGCGTGCCGACGATGACTTCGCCTTCGTTGACGATCTTCGGGTTGGCGAGTTTCTTCGGAAAGCCCCAGATCTCGCGACCGCCAGTGATCGGCGCATCATCGTCGAGATACATCGAATGAACATAACCGCCGGCCTGCCCGCGATATCGCACGGGAATGACCTGTCCTGTCTCGGTATAGTCGCCGAATCCGGTGGAATCGGGCATGCGGATGAATTCGTATTTCACCAGCGGCTCGTCGATTTCGAGGGGCTCGGGCACGACCGCCTCAAGAGCCTCACGCGTGGTGCGATAGGTGATGATGATGTATTCGCGATCGAAGAACCGGTAGGGTCCTGGCGGGTAGGAGGGGTTCGTCAGCGGCATTGCATAGGCATGCTTGAGTATGTCTTCGACCTTCATCGCATTTTCCGTCGTTAGAGAAAATAGCTGTGCGCCGCGGCGAAAACTTGCACGGTTGCATGACAGCGAAGTGTCAGTTGCCGGATGGTTGTCGTCGGAGCCGGATGATTTCAGGTCCGTTCGACCCAAAATCATTCGGCTCCAGAATCAAAGAAGTAGAGCATGATGTGGCCCGAAAACCGCCTACACTTTTCGGCATCACGCTCGAATGCCCGGTCGCGCCTGTTATCAAAGCGACATACGACGCTGGCAGTGTGCGCTCACCTCGGCATTTTCAATTTACTCAACCTTGTCATAGAGATTGCGGGAGTTGCATCATGGGTTCGTTGACTTCGAAGAATGCGCTGGTCACCGGTTCGACGAGCGGTATCGGGCTTGCGATTGCGCGTGCCTTTGCTGCTGAAGGCGCGAATGTCACCATCAACGGCCTCGGCGACGCCGACGCGATCGAAAAGGAACGTGCCGCCATCGAAGCCGACTTCGGCGTGAAGTGCCGCTATTCTGGCGCCAACATGATGAATGGCGAGGAAGTCACCGCCATGGTGCGCGAGGCGGAAGATGCCTTCGGCAGCCTCGACGTGCTCGTCAACAATGCCGGCATCCAGTTCGTTGCGCCGATCGAGGAGTTTCCCGACGACAAGTGGGAAGCGATCATCCGCATCAACCTGCTTGCCGCCTTCTACGCCATCAAGGCGGCCATCCCCGGCATGAAGGCGCGTAAATGGGGCCGCATCATCAACACGTCCTCGGCACATGCCCTGGTCGCCTCGCCGTTCAAATCGGCCTATGTTTCGGCTAAGCACGGCATTACCGGCCTGACCAAGACCATCGCTCTCGAAGCCGCACGGGACGGCGTCACCGTCAATTCCATCGCGCCCGGCTATGTCTGGACGCCGCTCGTCGAAAAGCAGATTCCCGAAACCATGAAGGCGCGCAACATGACGGAAGAGCAGGTCAAGCACGACGTGCTGCTGGCCGCCCAGCCGACGAAGGAATTCGTGACCGTCGACGAGGTGGCCGCCATCGCCGTTTTCCTGTGCGGCGACGCCGCCAAGCAGATCACCGGCACGACGCTGTCCGTCGACGGCGGTTGGACCGCTGAGTAATAATCAGATCGTGGCCGGTGGATGCAGAACGCATATTTGCCGATCATCCCTCGGTCGCCGATTGCGACATCAACATGAAAACAGGGCAGGAGACGCTCAATGACCGACGAAACCCAGGATCCGCTCAGCCGCATCAAGGATGAAATCGTCGATAGTTTCGATGAAGAGCTGGAGATGCAGCTCGAAGAGGATCGCCTCGACGAGCTGGTTGCCGAGGGCCTGATCAGCGAAGGCGAGGCAACGCTCGAGCGCCGGGCCTATTTCCGCGAACTCTTCCGCCTTCAGCATGAGCTGGTGCGCTTGCAGGACTGGGTTCAGTACAAGAAGCTCAAGGTCGTCGTGCTGTTCGAGGGCCGCGATTCCGCCGGTAAGGGCGGCGCCATCAAGCGCGTGACGCAGCGTCTCAACCCGCGCGTCTGCCGGGTCGTCGCGCTGCCGGCACCGACCGAGCGCGAACGGCACCAGTGGTATTTCCAGCGCTACACCGCGCACCTGCCGACAGCAGGCGAAATGGTGCTGTTCGACCGTAGCTGGTACAATCGCGCCGGCGTCGAACGCGTCATGGGCTTCTGCTCGTCGGAGGAGCTGGAAGAATTCTTCCGCTCGGTGCCGGATTTCGAGCGCATGCTGGTGCGCTCCGGTATCATCCTGATCAAGTATTGGTTCTCGATCACCGATGAAGAGCAGGAATTCCGTTTCAACATGCGTATCCAGGATCCGCTGAAGCAGTGGAAACTATCGCCGATGGACCTGCAGAGCCGCGTGCACTGGGAAGAATACACGAAGGCCAAGGAAGAGATGCTCGATCGCACCCATATTCCGGAAGCGCCGTGGTGGGTCGTCCACGCCGTCGACAAGAAGCGGGCACGCCTCAACTGCATCGCGCATCTGCTGACACAGATTCCCTATGAAAACGTGCCGAAGCCGGAAATCATCCTACCGGAGCGCATGCGCAACGCCGACTATCATCGCACGCCGGTGCCGCCGGAAATGTACGTGCCGGAAATTTACTGACGATATCCACCGGACGGGTCCGCCCACGGCGGACTCGTCAATCAGCCAAAGACTATGGCATGCAACCACCTCGAGTGATGATATAATACGAATCTAATGTTCGTGTCGTCGGTTGAGGAGACCATCATGACTGCGCCGCATCCCTCGAAAACGCATATCGGCAACCACGCGCTTCACCCCGAAACCCAGATGTTGAACTACGGCTACGACCCGGAGCTTTCCGAGGGCGCGGTCAAGCCACCCGTTTTCCTGACATCCACCTTCGTCTTCAAATCCGCCGAAGATGGGCGCGACTTCTTCAACTACATATCCGGCCGCATCGAGCCGCCAAAGGGCACCGGCGTCGGTCTCGTCTATTCCCGCTTCAACCACCCAAACAGTGAGATCGTCGAGGATCGCCTTGCCGTTTACGAGCGCGCGGAGAGCTGCGCGCTGTTCTCATCGGGCATGTCGGCAATTGCCACGACGCTGCTTGCCTTCGTTCGTCCCGGCGACGCAATTCTGCATTCGCAGCCGCTTTATGGCGGCACGGAAACGCTGCTTGCCAGGACATTTCTCAATCTCGGCGTTTCGGCAGTCGGTTTCGCAGATGGCGTCAACGAAGCCTCGGTGACGGCGGGCGCGGAAGAGGCAATGGCAAAAGGCCGTGTCTCGCTCATTCTCGTGGAAACGCCCGCCAATCCGACCAATAGCCTCGTCGATATCGCCATGATCCGCCGCGTCGCCGATGCCATCGGCGAAAAGCAGGGCCATACGCCGATTGTCGCCTGCGATAACACTCTGTTGGGGCCTGTCTTCCAGCGGCCGATCGAGCATGGTGCCGATATTTCCCTCTATTCTCTGACGAAATATGTCGGCGGCCATTCCGACCTGATCGCCGGTGCCGCACTCGGCTCGAAAGTTGTGATGAAGCAGGTCAAGGCGTTGCGCGGGGCGATCGGCACACAGCTTGATCCGCATTCCTGCTGGATGCTCGGCCGTTCGCTGGAAACGCTGCAGATCCGCATGGAACGGGCAAACAGCAATGCGCGTGCCGTCGCCGATTTCCTGCGCGACCACCCAAAGGTCGAGCAAATTCACTATCTCGCCTATGCGGATCCGGCATCGGCCACCGGCCGGACCTTCGCCAAGCAATGCAGCGGAGCGGGCTCCACCTTCTCCTTCGACATCAAGGGCGGCCAGCCGGCTTCGTTCAAATTCCTGAATGCGCTGCAGATCTTCAAGCTGGCCGTCAGTCTGGGCGGCACGGAATCGCTTGCCTCACATCCGGCGACGACGACACATTCCGGCGTGCCTGTGGACGTCCGCCACCGGATCGGCGTTCTGGAATCGACGATCCGCCTGTCGATCGGGATAGAGCACCCCGACGATCTGATCGCCGATCTGGCGACAGCTCTCGAAACCGCCTGACGACATGTTCATTTGCCGAAGCTATGTGCCGACGATACCAGGGCGTCGTCGGACGCGGCACACGTTTGAACCGGAGCCAAATTGACGCCTACTGCGAGAGCGCAGGCGGAAAGAAAGAGACGAGAAGGCAAGTTCTTGAATCCATTGTTCGGAACGGAACATGGTCGAGCGTTCAAACTACGCCACGGTTCGTTACGGGAGCAAGACGCTCGTGCCGGCAGTCAGCTCTCGAAATCGCCGAATACGTCCTGCAAGCGGGTCAGCAATTCGACACGCTCACCCACCTTACCACTGAGTACGACAATGATGTTGCTGAGAAGGAGGTCCATCACGGCCGTCATGGTCGCGGCGCCATCCCAGAGAGGACCGTGCGAACCGGGAATGACCAGCGAGATGTCCGACACGTCTTCGGCCCAGGGGCAGAACTCATCCGTCAAGAGAATGACCTTTACGCCGGCGCGGCGCGCCTCTTCGGCGAGCGGCCTCGCTTTGGCTGCAAAGCGGCGGACATCATGGAGGAAGAGCACGCGACCTTCGACCGCTCCGTCGAGCAGTTCGGCATAGGTGCCATTCAATCCATCCATGAAGGAGACGCGTGACCTCGTGTAGGAAAGCTGGGCGGCGAAATACTGAGCAATGCCACGCACATTCTGGTAGGCGGCGACATAGACTTCGCTTGCCGCGATCAGCGCATCGATCGTCTGCTGCCATTGCGGCGCGGTCGTCAGCTCATAGATCATGCCGAGATTTTCGACCTGCTGCTGCAGCAGACCCGCGAGGAATTTGCCGTCGCGTAGATCATCCTGGAAGCGATCGAGAGACCCCTTGATCTGCCAGGCGGGATTCGAGCGGCCACCGCGCCGCAAAGCCGTCTTGAGCTCGTCGAGACCATCGAAGCCAAGCCGTCGCAGATAGCGACCGACGGTCATCTGCGAGATCTCCAGCCTGGCTGCAATGGATTTCGCTGTCTCGAAGGGAAGTTCGGCGATGTTGCGCTCGATATAGCTGGCGATCAGCTTGTCGGATTTCGACTTGCGCATGTCAGCGCTCTGCACAAGCTTCAATATATCCTTCGACAATCTTCCCTCCGATGAAGCTCCGCCCGGGACCGGACGGAGTATCGCATTATGACGTTACTGCGCTGTCTTGACTTTCGTCCATACGCGATCGAATTGACGGAGACCCGGTCCGAGATTCTCGAAGATCTGCAGACGTTTCATGGTTTCGTCAGTCGGGTTGATTTCCTTGCTATTCTTGATGTTTTCCGGCGTCAATTGGCGAGCTGGTACATTGGGCGTGCCGTTGGTCTGCTGCGCAACATTCAGCGCTGCAACGTCCGGGCGGGTATAGAACTGCAGGAACTTGGTCGCGTTCGTCTTGTTGGGCGCGGTTTTCAGCACGCACATGTCTTCCTGATACATGGTCGCGCCCTCCTGCGGGATGACATAGCCTAGATCCTTCGGATTGCCGAAAACGTTGATCATCGAGCCGACGAAGAAGTGAGCAGCGGCGATATCACCGGACTCCACCATCGGGCGCGAGTCGTAGGTGAAGGCCGCCACATAGGGCTTCATCTCGATGACCGTGTCCGCTGCCTGCTGGAGGTCCTCCGCCTTGATCGAATTGACCGAGTGCCCGTTGAGGATCAGGCCCATCCCAAGCACTTCGCGCATGTCGTCGAGCAGCGTGAACTTCAGGTGCTTCTCCTTGACGGTTGCGACCAGGTCCTTCCAGCCGGTAATGTCCTTGCCGAGAACCCGACGGTTGTAGAGAATCCCGACCGTACCGAAGGCGTAAGGCAGGCAATATTCACCCTTCGGATCGCTCTTGGCCCGCAGGAACTGAGGATCGATGTTCTTGAAGCCCTCGTAGGTGTCGATGTCGGTCTTTTCCAAGAGGTTCAGCTTGGCCATGATCTCCTGCATATGAATGGACGGAAAGACGATGTCGTAGCCGGTCGCGCCACCCTGGATCTTGGCAAGCATTTCCTCGTTGGAAGAGTAGGTCGACAGATTGACCTTGATCTTGGTCTCCTCCTCAAACTTCTGGAGGACAGCCGGATTGATGTATTCGCCCCAGTTATAAATATTGAGCTCTTCGGCGAGAACCGCTGTTGGCAGCAATGCCGTAAGCGCAACAAGGCCCAGGCGCCGGAACGCGCCCTTCAAAATCGTCATTTTGGTTCCCCTTAATAGGATTATTATCCCTTCGGCGCGCTAGGCTCGGCCTCTGTGGAAGCTAAAACCGACCGCGTTGAGGGCGTTGACTTCGACGAAAAAATGATATCAACATATCGAAATCACGCAAGAGTTAATTTAATAACATTTCGGGGAACGAAGCATGCGAGATGCAATCGTGCGGCTGGCTTCAGCCGCAAAGGCCTTTTCGACTCCTGAGGGTCGGCAGGTCAAGGCGCTTGACGGTATCGATCTGGAGATCGGCCGCAACGAGTTCATTACACTTCTGGGACCATCCGGTTGCGGTAAAACCACGTTGCTACAGGCGATCAGCGGCTTCGTCGAGCTTGATGCCGGGCGCATCGTCATCGATGGAGAGGACATGACCGATCGGCCTCCCTATCGCCGCCCGGTCAACACCGTCTTCCAGAATTATGCGCTCTTCCCGCACATGAGCGTGGGCGAGAATACAGGCTATGCGCTTGAAGCCGCTGGTGTTGGCAAGGCCGAACGGATCGAACGGGTTCACGCCGTGCTGAAGATGGTCGGGCTCGAAGATATGGAAGGACGGCTGCCGCGGCAATTGTCGGGCGGCCAGCAACAGCGTGTGGCCCTTGCCCGTGCCATCGTCGCGCGCCCCAAGGTGCTGCTGCTCGACGAACCGCTTTCGGCCCTCGACCGCCACCTGCGCGAAGCCATGCAGCTGGAATTGAAGAACCTGCAGCATGAACTTGGCATCACCTTCATCTTCGTGACGCACGATCAGCAGGAAGCGCTGACCATGTCCGACCGCGTTGCCGTGCTGAACGGCGGCCGGATCCAGCAACTCGACTCGCCGCGGCAGATCTACGACCACCCCGCCAACACCTTCGTCGCAAGCTTCATCGGGGCGAGCAACCTGTTCGAAGGCCGCAGCGACGGCCAGGATTTCGTCACCGGCGAAGGTACGGCGATCCGCCACGCGCCGATTGCGGCAATTGCGGATAAGGAGCCGGCTGTGGCGCTGATCCGCCCGGAGAATTTCTTCTTGGCCACCTCCTCCAGCACTTGCCCGGCTATCGACGTTACAGTGGAGCAAATCGTCTATGTCGGTTCGTCCTTCGAAGTCTTCGGCAGAACGGCAGGCGGCCGCAAGCTTCTGGCCCATGTTCCAGCCGCCCAGCGCGTGGCGGTCGGCCAGCTTGCCGCGGGCCAATCGGCGCGCTGGCACTATGATCCCGACAGTGTCCACCTGATCGCCTCGAGAGGGGAAGCCTGATGACGATTGCCGCACGCCGGCGTTTCCAGCTCGGGCTACTGCTCGGTCCGGTCACGCTCTTTCTCCTGATCTTTTTTATCATTCCCCTCGGCATCATGATGGTAACGAGCTTTCTGACGCCAGGCCTCTATGGCGGCGTCGAATGGGGATTCTATCCCGACAATTTCGGCCGCATCCTCGGCTTCGCCAATCCGGAATTTGAGGAATACGATCCGGTCTATATCGGCATCTTCCTGCGTTCGCTCCGAATTGCCGCCGTGACTGTGGTGGCGACGCTGATCGTATGCTACCCGGCCGCCTTCTACGTCAGCCAGCTGCCGGACAAATGGAAGAATTTTTGCCTCTTCCTGATCACTTTGCCGTTCTTTTCCAGCCTCATCGTACGGCTCTTCGTCTGGGTGATGATCCTGCGCCCGACGGGCCTGATCAACAATGCTCTGATGGTAACGGGCGTGACCTCCGCACCACTGGAGATGATCTACACGGACGGCGCGATCATCCTCGGCATGGTCTATGTCTTCGTGCCATTCATGTTCATGCCGGTCTATGCCAGCATCGAAAAGCTCGATTGGAGGCTTATTCAGGCGTCGCTCGATCTTGGGGCCGGCCCGATCCGCACCTTCTTCCGTATCATTCTGCCGCTGACGACCCCAGGGATCATCGGCGGCTCGATCATCGTCTTCATCCCAGCTCTCGGCAATTTTGTCGTGCCGGCCGTTCTTGGCGGGGCCAAGGTCATGATGCTGGGCAATCTCATCGAGGCGCAGTTCCTCTCCGCCCGCAACTGGCCGTTCGGTTCGGCGCTCGCGATGATGGTCATGGCCGTCATGCTGGTGCTGCTCGTCGCCTATGTCATCGTCTCCGGCCGCCGCAATGCGACCGCAGCACTGACGGTCTGAGGAGGGAATCATGAAAATTGCACGCACCCTCTTCAACGGCGGTCTGGCGCTTTACACCATCCTGTTCTTTGCCTTCATCTATATCCCGCTCGTCCTGATCGCCGTCTATTCGTTCAATTCGAACCCGGTCAACATGATGAGCTGGAGCGGTTTCACGACAGACTGGTACGCCCAAGTCTTCGGTTTCAAGACAGCCTCTTCCGAAAGCGCGCTCTACATAGAATCGACCGATCAATTAATCGCCGCCGTCTTCAATAGTCTCAAGATCGCAATCTCCACCACAGCGATCTCGACCGTGCTCGGCACGGCCATGGCGATCGCGCTGCACCGGTTCAACTTCCTCGGCAAGCGCTTCTACCAAGTCGCCATGTTCATGCCGATGCTGATGCCCGATATCGTCCTTGGCATCGCACTGCTCATCTTCTTCGTCAGCGCCGGCATAAAGCTCGGCCTCATGACGATCATCATCGGTCAATGCACCTTCCTGACGTCCTATGTTTTCATCGTCGTCTCGGCGCGACTGGCCGGCATGGATCGGACGCTCGAAAATGCATCGGCCGATCTCGGCGCCAACGAGTGGATGACGTTCCGCCGCGTGGTGCTGCCACAGCTCATGCCGGGCATCCTCGGCGGGGCGCTGCTTGCCTTCATCATCTCGATGGATGATCTGGTGATCACCTATTTCATCGCCGGTGTCGACGTCACGACCCTGCCGATGTTCATTTTCGCCATGCTCCGTCGCGGCATCAAACCAGAGATCAATGCGATCGCAGTGATGATGCTGACCTTCTCCTTCCTCGTGGCCTCCCTTGGCCTTTATCTTCGCTCCCGGCAGAAATGACATGACAACAAAAACAAATACCCGCAAACTCCGCGGCCGCCAGCTAGGCCTGCCCTTTACCGGTCGCACCGGCGCAAACAATGCCATAACGGATGTGGCCGGCGTCGGCGTAGGCTTTCAAACGATCATCGAGAACGAACCACGCCCCGGCCGCAGGCGGCCGACGCGCACCGGCGTGACCGCGATCCTGCCGCACATGGGGTCCGAAACGCCGGTTCCCGTCTATGCCGGCGTCCACCGCTTCAACGGCAATGGCGAAATGACCGGTACGCACTGGATCGAAGACGGCGGCTACTTCCTCGGACCTGTCGTCATCACCAACACGCATGGCGTCGGCATGGCGCACCACGCTACTATCAAGTGGATGATCGACCATTACGCCTCGACCTATCAGACTGACGATTTCCTCTGGATCATGCCTGTTATCGCCGAGACCTATGACGGTGCGTTGAACGACATCAACGGAATGCATGTTAGCGAGGCTGACGTGCGCGCCGCCCTCGACAACGTTGCGGCAGGCCCGGTACAGGAGGGTAGTTGCGGCGGCGGCACAGGCATGATCACCTACGGTTTCAAGGGCGGCACGGGCACCTCGTCCCGCGTTGTCGAGTTCGACGGGCGGAGCTATACGATCGGAACGCTGGTGCAGGCCAATCACGGCCAACGCGACTGGCTGACGATCGCAGGCGTGCCGGTCGGCAAGCACATGCGGGACGGCACGCCGCAGAGCCAGCTTCAGGAGCGCGGTTCGATCATCGTCGTCATCGCTACCGACCTGCCGCTTGCACCGCATCAGCTCAAGCGTCTCGCGCGCCGCGCCGCCATAGGCATCGGCCGCAATGGCACGCCGGGCGGCAATAATTCAGGCGACATCTTCCTGGCGTTCTCCACCGCCAATGCGCACCCCATGGCACATAAGGCCAGTGGGCACCTTCCCCTGCAAATCGTCAACGACGAACCGCTCGACCCCATCTACATGGCAGCGGTCGACAGCGTCGAAGAAGCTGTGGTCAATGCGATGCTTGCGGCCGACGACATGGGTGGCACGCCCCACGACCGTTTTCTCATTCGGGCGATCTCCCATGATCGGCTCGCGGAACTGGTGCAGCAATATGGAAGGATGGAGCCGGAAGGTATCCAATCCTAGTTCGATGGGTTGAAATGGGCCGCCGGCACGCTGGTTCGTCCGGTGCCGGCGCGCTTTCGGCAATGATGCGGCAAGCCCCGCCGCATCTCGTGGCGTTGAAACTCGCCTATGGGTGTGCAGTCTTGTGTTCAGGTGCTGTCGATTGGCGCAGGATCGCGTCCCTCATCAGGGCTTGCAACCAATCGGAAAAAACCTGGACACGAAGTGAAAGATGTCGGCGGTGCGGATAAAGCAGCGTCATTTGCAAGGGTTCTGCGCGAAAATCCGGCATGACCTCCGCGAGTTCACCCGCCTGCAGATGTTGCTGGAGATCATAGGCGGGATTCTGGATCAGCCCCAAACCGGCAATGCAACAGGCAATATAGGCTTCGGCGCTGTTGACGGTGACGCGGCCTCGCATTGGTACGCTCTGCAGCGAGCCTTCATGGATCCATTCCCAGGGTTCGATCCGCCCTGACGAGGGCGAGGCGTAGTTGACAGCCCAGTGGTGGGTAAGATCCTCCGGCCTCTGCGGGATACCGTGGCGAGAAAGATAGTCCGGACTGGCGACATTGATGAGCGGTAGCCGACCGATCGACCGGGCAATCAGACCTGAGTCGCTTAACGGCCCGACGCGCAGCACGCAGTCGACGCTGTCCTCAACCAGATTGACGGCGCGGTCGGTGATGCCGAGGTCGATCTCGATATCGGGGAACCGATCGAGGAAAGACGGCAGCGCCGGAGCGATGATCAACCGTCCAATCCGGCCCGGTACATCGGCCCGCAGCTTGCCGGAGGGCTTCGCGCCACTCTGGCGAAACAGGTTTTCCGTTTCCTCGACGTCGGCAATCACCCTGAGGCAACGCTCGTAGAAGGCAGTGCCATCCTGCGTGGGCGATACTTTGCGTGTGCTGCGGTGGAGCAGCCGCGCACCGATACGGCCCTCCAGCTCAATAACCGCTGCCGACACGGAGGACCGGGGCAGGCCAAGAGTGTCGGCCGCGCGGGTAAAACTGCTGCATTCCACGACGCGGGTGAAAATCCTGAAAAGGTCAATCCGGTCCAAGCCTAAAGCCGCCCATTGTCCGTGAATTCTGACAGATGATGTCAAACTAGCCCGCTTTATCAGCGAAATCCAGACGATAGATTGGCCTCATGAACGGCAGCACGGTGTTGCCGCATCGCCCAAGGAGGCTCATCCATGACCGACCATTCCATCAAGGGAAAGACCGTCATCATCGCCGGAGGTGCCAAGAATCTGGGCGGCCTGATCGCCCGGGATCTTGCCGCTCACGGTGCAAAGGCCATTGCCGTCCATTATAACAGCGCCGCGACGAAGGCCGACGCCGATGCGACCGTGGCGGCAATCAAGGCAGCAGGTGCCGAAGCCGCAGCTTTTCAGGCCAACCTCACCACCGCTGGTGCGGTCGAAAAGCTGTTCGCCGATGCCACCGCCGCTTTTGGCCGGCCCGACATCGCAATCAACACCGTCGGCAAAGTGCTGAAGAAGCCGATCGTCGATATCTCGGAGACAGAGTACGACGAAATGAGCGCCGTCAATGCCAAGTCGGCATTTTTCTTCCTGAAAGAAGCCGGCAGGACGCTCAACGACAACGGCAAGGTCTGCACGCTCGTCACCTCATTGCTTGGGGCCTTTACGCCCTTCTATGCAGCCTATGCCGGCACGAAAGCGCCGGTCGAGCACTTTACCCGTGCCGCCGCCAAGGAATTCGGCGACCGCGGCATCTCGGTGACCGCGATCGGCCCCGGCCCGATGGACACACCGTTCTTCTATCCGGCGGAAAGCGCTGACGCACAGGCCTATCACATGGGAGCCGCCGCACTTTCGAAGTTTACGAAGACCGGGCTCACCGACATCCATGACATCGTTCCCTATATCCGCTTCCTCGTCTCCGACGGTTGGTGGATGACAGGCCAGACCATCCTCGTCAATGGCGGCTATACTACCAAGTAGAGAGATCGAGCCGGCTTCCTCCCGCAGGATGGAGCCGGCCCGATCCAATCGCCTGGATGGATGAAGCCGATATCGCTACCGCGACTTGAGCTGAGCAATCGACAGCATCAGGTCACCGCTTATGCCGCCAGCGGAGCCACGAGTCAGGATCGAGGAAGCGAGTGAACTCGTGTTCACGCCGTTCGCCGCGTCATAAACCGCGGCAAAGCGCTTCAGGAGGTTGTTGACCTTGCCTGCGTCGTGCAGATCCTTTACCGAAACCATCTTTTCCAGCATCTTTGCCTGCCGGGTCACATCCATATTGGACATGGAAGGCGGCAAGGAAAATGTGGTCTTGATGACGTTGTAGAGCGCGGGATCCGCCATGATATCGTAGACGGAATTGATCTGCGGCGCCTTACGCTGGAAATAAAGCGCAAGCCGGACGCCATCGTTCGATTCCCCCTGCTGAGATTCCAGCGTCTGGTGAAGATAGAGGGTGTCCGTAGCAAGACGCGCGCCCTTGTTCTGGCTCGCCTCGATCTTGGTCGTCGTCAGATTTCCCTTGGAATCGAAGTTGAAGACGCTCACCATCGTTTTGAACTGCTGACCGGCCGGCGTATTCAAGAAGCCCTTCGCATCCTCGGGATCGGACGCAAAAGCCTTTTTCAGGGTAGCTTTATCGACCGTCTTAGGATCGATGTTGTTGGCCACAAGGATGAAATTCGTCAGCTTCTTGTCCGCCAGAAGATCGTCCACGGATTTGACCTTGCCGATCGACTTGATGAACTCGTTGGCGTCGTCCTTCACGTCCTTGACGGCTTTTTCTCGCATCTGGCCGGTCAATCCGAAGGTTTTCACCTTGGAATAGGATGAGATGAAGCTGTTCATCGAGGCCAGCGGCAAGGCCTCGACAGGAGAACGCAGATTGCCCTTGTTGTCGAAGTTGAATGCCTTTGCGAGCTCCAGGAATCTGGGATCCTTGAGGGTTGAGACGTAGCTCTTGCTGTCGTAAGGGTCGCTCTCCAGTACTTTCCGGAGCTTCTCTCTTGTTACCTCACTCTTGTCGATCCCGAAAGCTCGAAGCGCCATATCCTGCAGCGTCGGAAGATCCGCGTACTTGCTCTCGTTGGCGGCAAAGAAGTCGGCGATCGTCTTTATCTTGCCGACCCGCGTCTTGTAGTTGGCTTCGGCGTCCTTGAACAAGGCCTGCCGATTATCCGTGTAGTGCGCCATGTACTTCTCAGACGTCGCCTTGATGCTATCGGCTGTCTGTGCCGGTTCGCCGGCTGGAAGCGATCCGTCCGGTGAGAACTTGAACGCGGCGATCATCTCGCCCATTCCCATGACCGAGGCGTAGATTTTGTCGGAAACCGCCAGATTAAACTGCTTCGCCGTGATCTTCTGGCTGAGCCCGAACGCCGTCTTGATATAGGAGAACAGCCTGTTATCGCCGGTGAGGTCATCAGCCGACCGGACATTGCCGATGTGCTGTCGATAATAGTCGTCGTTGCTGGTGGCCGAGGCCGAGAGGATCAGGGTCGGCACCGTGTTGTCGTAACGCGATATCAGCGCCTCTTTCTGCGCGGCAGTCTGTGCACTGGCACCGGAGAGTGTGCCATCCGGCTTAAAGCCGAATTCCGATGCGATAAGCTTGTATGTTGCCTGGGCGGAGCCCGACGCGAAATTGCTTGCTGTATTGACGAAGCTGTTGGGATCATTGACATCGCTGGTCAAGACAGACTTCAGGAAGCTCTTCGAAATGTGGGTCGCATCGAGGCCGTGAGCGGTCAGAAGGTATTCCCGCATCCTGGTGTTGTTGACGATGTCATCGACATTCGTCGCCTGGTCGATCCACTTGCTGTAAAATGCGCTTTCCTTCTTGGCCAACGTCGTTTCATTGGCAAAGGAGCGCTCGTAAAGGCCAATCGTATCATTCTTCTGCGCGTCACTTTGAGCCGTTGGCTTGGTGGAATTGGCAGTGAAATTGAAGGCGGCCGCAAATTGCCGATAGCGATTATCGGTCAGCTTGTTCGCAAAGCTCGTGCCGTTGCTGAGATCGCTCGTCAGCACCTTCTTCATGAAAGCTTTGGCATAGGTCATATCCTCGAGGCCATAGGCCTTCATCGCATAGCTGTAGAGCTTATGGTCCGCGAGGAATTCATCGACATTTTTGATCTTGCCGATGTGAGTATCATAATACTGTTGATCGCTTTTGACAGTGGCCTGCTTGGCGATGCGCGCAAGCGTCGACGCCATATCCTTTGTCGCAGTCACGTAGCCGAGATAGGTTGAAATCATGGATCGCCCCCACAGCGCGCAATTCACCAACATTAGCCCCGGCGCGCACAATCGCAACCAGACCTTGCGCGAAGCTAGATCGGCAATCCCCAGGCCGGCTTCCGCCTCCCGTTTGAGGACAGGGATGCGGAAACGACATCGTCTCACGGGTTGCTTGCCCGCCATGGTTCCGGCGGAGCCAGCGCAGATTATCCGTGCGTCTTTAATCTCGGCTGTTATTGCACCAGCACCGGCTGCATGCATCGCGCATCGGTGACCTGTATGTCGGCCTGTCCGATACCGATGCCGAGAAGCCCGAGAAGATTGTAGAGAAGCTGGTCGACGGGCGCGGTGACGAGGGAAAGCGTGTCGGCGAGTGACGACAGCACGCCGCTCGGCGTTCCGATGGTGATGATCAGCAGCTGTATGCTGATATTGGCGTTCTTCAAGAGAGATGTGACCAGGGAGGTCGTGACATCCTTGGTCGAAACCGTCTTTACGGTGCCGGCGGAAATCTCCGAGGGCTGAAAGGTCAGCCGCGTCGGGCTCATGTTGGCTATATCGATTTGCGCGCTTGCAAGAATTCTCAGCAGCAGGGAATCGATGATGGCAGCCTGAGTGACGCGTGGCTTCGTGCCGAAGTTCACGAAGGCCGAAGTATCAACATCGCCCAACGCGATCTCGGCGATACCCGGCACGGCATCAATTCCAACCACGGCATTCGGCATGTTACCGCCGACACAGGTAATGGATGCCAGCCGAGCTTCGGCGGGGGCAAGCTCGACATAGAGCGGCACTCTGAGCTTCAATCCGGCGATCAAGGACAAGCCGGTGACCGAAACCTCGATGGCAGCCCGAACCTGCGGCGTACGAACAGTGGTGCCTGGTGCGCCCACGGCCGCGGACGGCGTTTGCTTTGCCATTTCGCCGATCGCCAACGTCAATTTGGCCGTCGCAAGATCGGGCAGTGCAACTCCCAGGTCGACGGCGATCTGCTTCTGCTGGTTGGCCGCCATCGCAGTCAAAGACAGAAAGCTCATCAGGCTGATATTGGAGTTCAGGTTCGGACCAGTGCCGATGATATTCTTGCCCTCGGGACCGAGGTTCAGGATATCCTCGAGTTTGACGGTAAGCTTGGTGGTGCCGAGTGACTTGCCGAGGCCGTTGACGATGCTAACAACAGCAGGCGAGAGGCTCGTCATCTTACCGAGCGTACCCAGAACCTTGTCGTAGGGAACGCTGGTTGCCAAAAGATCGTTGTAGCTCCCCGCCGTAAGATTGAGATCAGTCGCCAGCAGGTTGAGGAAGCTCAGTAGGTTGACCTTGGCCCCGACCAGCGATTGGTAGTCGACGAGCTTGAGGGATATCTGCGTTCCAAGAAGGGATCCCAACAGCTGATTGAGGATGCCGCCATTGAGGCTCGCAAGCCGCGATCCGATGGAAAATGCCGCCACTGTATCGCTCGCTGCGGTACCGGTAGCGCTAAGCGTCGGCGAGGCGGCGAAGGACGACGCAAAGGGCATCACGGCTTTTTGCGTGAGCGTCACCTTTACAGCGTCATAGGGAGAACTCCCCGAGGAAGAAAAGCGGTTCTGAGGGGCGATCGTCGCATCCGCCGTGTAGGTTCCGAGAACCATGTTGGCGAGCGTCTCATACTGGCCCGAATTGGCCGCACTCGCCGTAATGGTACCGTTGGAAGTCAGATAGCTGCTGCCCGCCGCAAGCGCTGCCGTCGTTCCGTTCGACTGGAGATTGTTCAAAAGCGCGGTATTGGCGTTCGCAATATTGGAAGCGGCCGTGATCGCACCGATATCGCTGAGCTGCTGAAGGCGTTGCTGTTGCAGGGTCATCATGCCGTAGTCGATACCCAGACCAAGGCAGTAGAGGATCAGGGGCGAGATGAGCGCAGTGGTGATGGCAACATTCCCTCGCCTGTCGCGGCAGAAGGCAAGACGCCTGAGAAGCTCATTCATTACATTCCCCCGATCCTGATGGTAGAATAGCGACGGATCGTCTGATCCGGCATCGCGAATGTATAGAGATTCCAGACCGGAAGGGCTGATGCGTCGTAGCTGGCGCTGACCGTAAACTGGTTGGCATTGGCCGGATCGGTCGCAACCGTGACGGTGAGCTTGTCCTTCGTCAGAAATGCATCGTTGATCGTCGAGCGATTGACGAAGTCCTGAACGAGCTGCGTCCGCTCATCGGCGGAAATGCCCGCGATCGCCGTCCGCGCGGCATCGGCCGTAAGCTGCTGCAGTGAGTGGGCCGCGGTTAGATAGATGGCGAAAGCAATAAAAGTGAGAAGCATGAGGAGGAAAAGCGGCGCGATAAGTGCAAATTCGACGGCGGCTGCGCCCCCCTCGGCCCTCCTGAAATCAGAAGCGCGTGTCATGATTCTATCTCCCTCAATCGACGTTCATCCATGACGATGACGATCACGGAAACCTTAGATTGCGGGCGTTAATTTTATATTTCTAAATATACTATTTTCTAATGTTTATATAACTAAATCATACAGGTTTGATTGGTAAAAGTTGATGTAAATTGCCGCCATCGCAGTATCTTCGGTAAATTGATCGAAAGATTTTCCTATTGAAGCAATCAAGGAATTTGATTGCATAGATTGCATAAATATCTTACGCAACCATATCTCACTCAACGCCGTAACAGCCGACTGAGGCGCGACCGCCAGCGCTCAACCCACCGCCTTGGTGCAGTCCGGCCCATTGTTGATGGTGGGATGCTGGGAAATGTTACCCGACTATTCGACCGCAGAGAAATCGAAGCTGGCAAAGAGCACCGACCCACTGCCAGAAAGAGAGAGGAATCGGGAGGATAGAGGGCCACCTCTCTCGGAAAAATGCAGAAACGCGCTCAGGGACTTCGGTTGCGGCCTGGTCCCGCCAGCAAGGCACACATGATCGGTCACGGGTGTTGGAACAACACGCAGACCATCGTGTGCACCAAAGAATCTATTTCTTCTTCGGCACCAGATCCCAGCCGCCCTGCGTATTCCGCACAAAGCGATGATTGCCCTTGTAGTAGGAGACTGCACCCGTTCGACCCACCTTGACCGCCGTCGGCAGCAGTTGCGCGGCCGACTTCAAGCGTTCGATCATATCGAATGCCTCCTGTCGTTTTCCGGCACGGATCAACGTCATCAGCTTGGATTCCTGTTTCATCCTCTGTACTCCCGTTCATCGAGGATTAGGGGCGGACGGAATTTGCGGCTCGTCGTTCGTAACTGCATATCGATCATCTCACTCGGCGTTGCATGAGCAGCGAGCGCAAGGCCACGGCCACCACGCAAACGCTGGAAACAAGAAAGATTGCGCCCGACATCGCATAAATTGTCGGCGAGGCACCGGCATTCATCTTGCCGAACAGCACCACTGGCAACGTGTTCTGCCGCCCCGCCAGGTAGAATGCCCGCGTGAACTCATTGAGCGACAGCAGGAACGAAAAAATGAAGGCGCTGATCAGACCCGGCCGGATGAGCGGCAACGTGATGTCGTAGAATTGCCGGAACCGGCTGGCGCCAAGATCATCCGCCGCCATCAGATAGGTTCGCTTTACGGCCGCAAAACTCGTGAGGATCACGATGAAGGCGAAGGGCATTGCCCATAGCAGATGACCGGCAATGACGGTCAGAGCCGAAGCCTTCATGCCGATGCGGCTGATAACGGTTGAAAGCGCCAAGCCCTGAATGACACCCGGCACGAACATCGGCAACAGCACGGTCAGGAACCATATGCTTCGGCCGCGGTGAAGCTCTCGATAAGCCAAGGCGGCACCGAGCGACAGCGCCGTCGCGATGACGGCAGTAGCAAGAGCAATAATGAGCGACTGGACGAGAGCGGCAACAAGCGCGTTTTCTCCTCCGAGCGCCATGTACCATTTCAGGGTCAGGTCCGAAAAATGCGGTAGCCCCGGCTGCAGCGAAGGATTGAACGAGACGCCGAGCAGATAGAGCGGCGGCGCATAGATCGCCGCCAGACCGAAAATTGTCAGTGCCCAGATGATGATACGTGGGTTCGTTCCTTCCCTGACGATCATTGGCTACGATCCTCGAACAGGGAGGAGAGCCCAAATACCGCGTCGCCGAGCAGCACGAGTCCGAAGACTATCGCGAGCATCAAGGTCGAAATCGCGAAGGCCAGCGGGAAGTTCGCGACCCGCATGACGTCGTTGATCATCACCGACACGATCGACGCACCGGCACCTCCGAGCATCTGCACCTCCGTCGAAGAGCCCGCAACCATGACGAAGACAAACAGAAACCCTGCGAAGACACCGGAGTAGGTCAAGGGCAGCAAAACGGTGCGCACCATGGTCCAGAAGCCGGCGCCGAGATCCCGCGATGCCGCGAGCGCGATAGGATCCACGCGACGCATGGAGAGCAGCACCGGGAAGGTTGCAAATGGCAGATAGGAGGCGACAAGCCCAACGATTACGGCGAAATCGCTGAACAGCAACCAGTCGAGCGGCGCATCCGTGATACCAGCCTGCTGAAGCAGCGTGTTGATCACGCCGGTGCGCCCAAGCAACAATCGCCAGGAGAACGAGCGAATGAGATAGGAGGTGAAGAACGGGATCGTCAGAAGCGCCGCAAGCAGAACCGACAGCCGACGCCCCGCAAGGAAGTACATCGCATAGGCGGTGGGATAGGCGATGATGAGACAAACGCTCGCCGTTAGAAACGCCTTGCCGAGTGTGGACAGAAAGACGCTCCAGCGCCCTGCCTCCAGGATCGCGCCATAGGCAGCGAAACTGAGTTCGTGCTTGATCCAATAAGTCGTAGGATCCCAGGCGCAGAAGCTCCAGACCACGACGAGAACCAACGGCGCGAGGCCAAGCAGGAGGATCGCCGCAAGCGGAACAGTCATCAACAGGACTGATGTCTTCATTGTCTCGTTCCTTTCCTCTCGGCGTTGATCCCATCGGCGCGGGGCCGGTCTGTCCTTGGACAAACGAGCCAGCCCCGCTCCACCCCGTCACATCAGGCGTTGCGCAGCTTCTGCCACCATTCTTCGTAGAGCTGGAAGTTGTCCGGGCGGCAATTCTGCCAATAGACCTTGCCGGAGAACTTCGCCTTCACATGGTCGGCGAGCTTGGCGACGTCGTCGGCCCTGTATTCATCCGGATGAGCCTTGGCATAGGCGAGATTGTTGTCGGTCGGCACAAGATAACCCCGCGCCTTGCCAAGCTCGCAACCATAAAGACCGGCAAGCAGAGCATCGACAAACTTGTGGGCCGCATCTGCCTTGCCGCGCTCGGCCGCGCCCTTGAGCAGCACCGTATTGTTGCCCCAGCCCTCATAGCCTTCGACAGGAGCAGCGTATTCGACCTGAAGCCCGCGCTTGCGGCCTTCGTAAACGATCGGCTCCCAGCCGGTCATGGCGTCGACTTCTTCGTTGGCGACAAGCTGAACGCCCTGCTCCCAGCCATTCCAGAAGGTACGGAACTGGCCGTCCTTCTTGTGCTTGATCAGGAACTCCATGACGAGGCCAAGTTCGGACTCGGAAAGATTGCCTGGATCCTTGATCGGCTGGTTCTCGGCGCCCTTGAGATAGATGGCGGTGAAGATGGCGCTGTTGATCCAGGCATCTTCCATCGCAACGCGGCCCTTGAGCTTCGAATCGAAGATGACGCCGTAGCTGTCGACCTTGCCGAGCTTGTCGGGGCGATAGATGATGGAGTCGGCGTTGACGACAGTCGGAATGCCGTATTGCTTACCTTCGTAGGTCAAGGTCGGGATATCCTTGGCCCACTGCCAGATGCCGCCAAAGTTCGGAATCTTCGAGACATCCCAAGGCGCAATCAGCCCTTGTTTGGCCAGTTCGCGCTCGGCACCGCCTTGGAAGCCGCCGACGTCAAAAAGGTCATTGGCATTACCGGCAGCCAGACGAGCGACGACCGGACCGACATCGTTGCCATTGTCGGTGAATTCTGGCGAAACGCCACTCTGGCGCGCAAATTCTTGCCATTTCTCGCCGATATCGAGGGTCGCCGTTGCCCAGAACGCAACCGTCGCATCATCGGCCATTGCGCGCGTTGCCCCAAGCCCGCCCACGGAAAGAGCGGCTGCCCCCGCCCCCATAAGCTTCAGCATGTCGCGACGCTGTATATTGCTCCTCAAGGCAGAGGAGACGAGATCATTGTGCTTGTTCATCGTGTCATTCCCTTCCCTCATTTTTGCTTGTATCGGCTAATCGGATTCTACTCGTCGCCTCCAGCCAGGGGCAGCATTCCGAAACGATCAATCAGGAGCGCAGCACCCGGCTTCAGATACACGCGCACGTTTTCGCCCGGCGAGGGCGGAGTTGCGTCCGCGCTAGTCGTCAACACCACACGCTGGCTGTCGGCAAAAGCAAGCGTAACGTTGTGGCTCAATCCGCGATAGATGCTTTCGACAACCTTAAGTTCAATTATTTCTGCCGCATCTTCACCACCTGGCACGAGTTCCATCCGATCGGGACGGATAGCGACGAGAGCGTCCGATGGCGGTGTGGTCCCCGAAAAGGTCGCCGTCACCCGTTGGCCGGCAAT
This sequence comes from Martinezella lusitana, assembly GCF_014207095.1. Taxonomy (GTDB): domain Bacteria; phylum Pseudomonadota; class Alphaproteobacteria; order Rhizobiales; family Rhizobiaceae; genus Rhizobium; species Rhizobium lusitanum_B. The sequence goes on from NZ_JACHBG010000003.1 coordinate 254,067, forward strand.
TGTCGCAACGGCGGTGTGAGCGGACACCGCGACACTTTCGGGCTTCAGGAGCGTATCGATGCCGACGAAACGGGCGACGAAAGCATTGGCCGGCGCGTCGAAAAAGCGTGCCGGCACATCGGTTTGCTCGATGCGTCCTTTGTGCATGACAGCCATACGATCGGACAGGCTAAGCGCCTCGTCCTGATTGTGAGTGACCAGAATGAAAGTCGCTCCCGTGCGTTTGTGGAGCCGTCCGAATTCGTCGCGCATCTGCTGGCGCAGCCGCTCGTCCAAACCGGTCAATGGTTCGTCAAGCAGAAGGATGCCCGGCTCCATGACGAGCGCCCGGGCGAGCGCGACACGCTGGCGTTGACCGCCAGAGAGAATATTGACATCGCGCTCGGCAAAGCCGGAAAGCTCGACGAGTTCGAGCGCGTCCTCAACCTTCGCCTTCAATGAGCCACCGGAGAGACCCCGCAACTTCAATCCGTAGCCGACATTCTGAGCGACGTTCATATGCGGGAAGAGCCCGAGCGACTGGAAAACGGTATTGACCGGCCGGCGATTGGCCGGAACGCCGGCCATATCCTTGCCGTCGAACTGCACCCGACCCGCCGTGGGCTTATCAAAGCCGCCGATGAGCTTCAAAAGCGAACTCTTGCCACAACCCGAGGAACCGAGAAGTGTGAAAAACTCCCCCGCCCTTATATCGAGCGTCACATCATCCACCGCCCGCACAGGCCCATAGCTTCTGACGATATGGTCGAGGCCGATCGCTATCGCCATATCAGACGTCTCTCCCATCTGATTCACGAATAAGCAGCAGACCCTCTTCGGTTATTTCAAGCTCCTGCCCGGCAACGACCAACGACGTCGCCGTTGCCTCCTCGATGATGAGCGGACCGGCAATACCCTTCAAGGGAGGCAGTTTTGCACGCTCGTAGACCGAGCATGATAGCCAACCTGCCTCGCCACCAAAATAAACTTCGCGGCTGCCCTTCGAAGCCACATCCAGAGACCGATTGGCAGAGGACAATTTCGGTATGGCTATGACCGGCCCGTGCAAGATCGCTTCGAGATGAATCATGGTGATCTCGATCGGCGAGGCCCGCAGGCAAAATGCGTAAGCCCGCTCATGGACCGTATGAAAGCGCTCGGCAAAGCTCTCGACATCGTCGTCGAGCTCAAAGCGCGCAAAGACGCCGTGCTCCTGACCCTGATACCGGGCTTCCACACGGCAGGCATAATGAATGTCGGCACCATTGCCCTTGGCAAAATAGGTAATGGCTTCGTGCTTCAATTCGTCGAACCGGCCTTTCAGATCGCTCACTGCCTCCGGCATGAGGGCGGAGAACCAGGTGCTGCGGAAATCGGCACGCGGCTCGGCAGCCAACATCCCCCAGGCCGAGAAGATACCGGGATGCAGCGGCACGACCGTCGTCTTCACGCCGAGATCGCGGCCGAGACGCGCGGCAAGAGCAGGCCCGGCGCCACCGGAAATCACGAAAGCAGCGTCGCGCGGATCGTGGCCGCGCTGAACGGTCACGAGCTTCAGCGCATTGATCATGGATGCATGGGCAATCTCGACGATGGCAAGTGCTGCATCCTCAACGGATAGTCCAAGCGGATCTGCGACGGTTGCGATCGCCGCGAAAGCCTTGCTCTTGTCGAGCTGCATCTGACCGCCGGCAAAGCTGGCGGGATCGAAAATACCGAGGGTCAGCAAAGCATCCGAGAGCGTGGGCTTGCTGCCGCCGCGTCCATAACAGGCAGGCCCGGGCGTCGAACCGGCGCTTTCAGGCCCGACGCGAAGCGCGCCGCGTTCGTCGATGCGGGCGATTGAACCGCCGCCAGCCCCGATTTCGACAATATCGACCACAGGCACCTGCACAGGATAGCCGGGGGCGATGCGGGTATGTTCGAGCTTGTATTCGCTGTCGAGCGTTGGGCTGCTGTCATGGATCAGCGAGCATTTCGCAGTCGTGCCGCCGACATCGAGCGACAGCACTTCCGATTGACCGAGCAGCGCACCGATGCGCGCCGCACCGGCTACGCCGCCGGCAGGACCGGACTCGACCAAAGTCAGCGGGCTCATCTGCGCCTGGTCGAACGTCGAAATGCCGCCGTTGGACTGCATCGCGTAGTAAGGGCAGGTCAGGTCGCGCTCCATGAGCGCGCTCTCGAGACGCGCAAAATAGCGCTTGATAATCGGCTGCACATAGGCGTTCAGCACAGCGGTGTTCGAACGCTCATATTCGCGCCATTGCCGCGAAACCTCATGGCTGGCGCAGACCGTAACGTCGGGAAGGGCTTCGGCGAGCGCCTTTGCACAGGCAATTTCGTGCTCGGGATTGACGTAACTATGGAGGAAGACGACGGCCACGGCCTCGACATTGCGCGCCCGGCACTCCTGGATGATCTCGTCGATATCGGCAAGTTCGATGGGTGTCAGAACGCCACCCCTGGCGTCCATACGCTCGCGGACCTCGAAACGGAGACTGCGTGGCACGAAAGGCTCAGGGCTCTTGAACTGGAGATTATAGAGATCGGGGCGATTGCCGCGACCGATTTCAAGTACGTCGCGGAACCCTGCTGTCGTGACGAGCGCCGTCTTGACGCCCTTGCGCTCGGTGATCGCGTTGATAACGGTCGTCCCACCATGTGCAAAGAAGATGACATCGCGCGTCGAAAGACCGTCTTTCTCTTCGGCAAGCTCGATGGCCGAAAGCACGCCTTCGGATTGGTCATGAACGGTCGTCAGGCTCTTGGCGGTAAAAACCTCACCGGTACGCTCGTCGTAGCCGACGAGATCGGTAAACGTACCGCCCACATCCGTCGCTAGCCTGATCATCCCGTCATCCTCTCTTCCAGTCCATAAAGCGTCCGCGCCGTCTCCTCCGAAATATAGCCATCTTCAACATCGCGGCGGACATGCTCGGCCTCGCGCGCACGCGCCTCGCCCCATCCTCCGCCGCCGCCGGTAATGATGCGCACGAGATCACCTCGCTTCAGCGCGATATGCGGCTCGCGGCCAAAGCTCGTCACCCGACCGGCGGAATCTTCTACCTGCAGCAGGTTGAGCGTACCGGACTTCCCCCCTTCAATCCCCCAGGGAGCAGTTTCAGTCCGCCCGAAACTGCAATAGGCCGAAGCCCCATCCTCGAGAATCTCGTAATCGCGGATAACCCCGAAACCGCCGCGCCGGCGACCGGCACCCGAACCGCCCTCGACATTGAGCGCATAGCGGCGAACGATCAGCGGGAATCGCGCTTCGATCACCTCGACCGAATAGTTGTAGGTGTCGCCATCCGTGAGCGCGATCAGTGCGTTCGCGCCATCCGCATCCTTGCTTGCGCCCCAACCACCATGCTGCGGCTCGATATGGATGAAGGGTTGGCCGGCAGCATCCTTGCCCGAGATATAGACGACACAGAGACTCGTATAGGATCCGGCCGAGAACCGTTCCGGCATCAGCTTGGCAAGCGCTTTCCAAACCAGCTCGGACGCATGGACCGAACCCTCATAGTACCAGCCCGTCGGAGAAGGCTTTTCGGCGGTGAAAACGGATCCCTGCGGTGCAATCACGGTAAGCGGCCGAAACCATCCTTCGTTGGAAGGTGCCTGTGGCGCCACCAACGCCTTGAATATGGTGCGCACCGCCGATTGCAAAGCCCCAGCGGCACAATTGATCGGTCCCTGCACCGCTGGCGGGCAGCCGGTGAAATCAGCGGTCAGTCGATCTCCGGCGATCGTGATGGCGACGTTCACCACGATCGGATCTGTGGTGACGCCATCACCATCGATGATGTCCTGTGCCTGGTAGATGCCATCCGGCAAGGCGGCGATGGCGGCGCGCGCCTGCTTCTCGCTGGTCGCAAGCAGATGGTTAAATGCGGCCTCGACGATGTCGATACCATATTTGCGGCAAAGCTCGCCCATCCGCCGCGCGGCAACGCGAACGGTGGCCACCTGTGCAGTGAGATCGCCAATGGCGATATCCGGCAGGCGAACATTTTCGCGGATGATGCGCAGGACCTCGCCCGAGAAGCGATCGTTGTGCACGACCTTGACGCCCGGCAGCCTCAATCCCTCCTGAAAAACGGAGATGGCATTTGGCGCAAGCGAGCCGGGGACGGAGCCGCCGACATCGAGATAGTGAGCAACGTTGATGGCATAAGCCATGATACGGCCGTCGAAGAAAATCGGCTTGACGATGGCGAAATCGCAGGCATGCGTACCGCCTGAGTACGGATCGTTCGTGAGCAGGATATCGCCGTCTTCGAGATCGTCGCCATAAAGTGCGATCAGCGATTTGACCTGAGTGCCGAAGGTGCCGGTGAACAAAGTGATGCCGTTCATCTGCGCCACAAGCTCGCCCTTGAGCGTGAGGAGACCACAGGCAAAGTCCAGCACTTCATAAATAACGGGGCTCATCGAGGTCCGGGCCATCACCACACCCATCTCGTCGACGGTGGCGGCGAGCTTGCCTTCGATGATTTCCTGAGTCACCGGGTCGACAACGATCACGAATCTACCCTCATCATTGTATTCATACCGGTTCAGATTAGGTGTTTTTCGCGCCGCCGAAAGCCTTCCCGATGGGTGGGCGGAAATGCCCCAACCCACCCGTTCGGGTAGGTTATCGATTGAGCATGCCCTTTTTGCGCGCCGCCGTTACCGCCGCCGTCCGCGTCGAGACATTGAGCTTGGTGAAGATGTTCCGCAGATGGAACTTAATGGTGTTGTCGGACAGAGAAAGCGTTCTACCGATTTCCTTGTTGGAAAGCCCGGCGCTTAGCAGCTCCATTACCATTCGCTCGCGTCCCGTAAACAGCGACAGGTCATCACTGCCGGCTGCTTGCTGCGTGGTATCGACGCTGTTCAGCAGCGACTGAAGGCGCTTGCGCGTCACGTTCGCAATGGTCGGATGGTTGGCAAGCAGGCGAAGCTCCCCGAGCCCCGCCGCGTGATCGAGATAGAGCAGCGCGCGATAGTCGCTGAGCGGCATCGTCAGAACGAGATCGGAAAGACGGGCGGCCGCCACATCTGCACGTCCTTCGGCTATCAAGATCTGCATTTCGATAAGCGCAAGTTCGATTCGACGCGGAATATGCGGGCGCTGAGCCTGCCGCATCGTCAGCTGATCGAAAACCTCGCGCGCCTTCGTAGCTTCACCAAGCGCCAGATAGGCCCGCATCCAAAAAATAGCCGGTGTCGCGCCACGCAAATGAATGGACAACATATTGGCGCGATCGGAACTGATCGTTTGCATGCCGAAGCCGCTAGCTTCCGCATGACGGATCGCCTGATCGAGATCTCCCGACGCCATCAGTAGCATCGCCCGTTCACGATCAATCAGGCGTGTGAGCCGGTCAAAACCGCGACGTCTGGCCACTGCGCGGATACGGTCCATGGCTACGTGAGCGGCGATTGAGTCATCCCCCATCCGCAAGGTCCGCTGCTCTGCCATGAAGCCGGCTGCGAGAAGATCGAACCACGTGTCGTGCCGTTCAAGATGCGGCAAGGCCCAGCCGAGCATCTCGGCCGCGGCCTCCGTCTCGCCCCGCATAGAGAGAATTTCCGCCTTCAACACTTGGCCAACGGCGTCAAGATCGCTGCCGGCCGCGATGTTGGTCTGCGCCTCGCGGATTAGCTCGTCATAGGCGGACAAGGCGCTCGCGCAATCGCCGGAGAAAAAGAAGGCTTGGCCGATGTGTGTGTAAAGGTGCATGGCGCCGAAGTCCGCGCCGCCGTCACGAAAGGCGCGAAAGGCGAGGTGACCATAATGCAGCGCCCGGTCGAGCTCGCTGCGGATCAGGAAATTGTAGGAGAGCATGTTGAGCGCCAGCGCACGATGGATGAGCTCCATGCCATCAGGCTGCTGCAGATCGTTCTCCAATGCGGACAGATCGGCCGCGCTCGCCCAATGGTCGGTGTAGAGCGCCAGAAGAATCCGCACGACCCGCAGATCTTTCGCCAAGACCTCGTCACCGGCGGCGGCACGTTCGGCTATGACCAGATAGTGATTGGCGGCCGCAAGTTGCGCTGCCTTGGCATTGAAAATCGATAGTCCCAGTGTCGAAAGCGGAAAACGGCCGAGATCTATTTCCGAGGCCCGCCCGCTTAATGCCTGAAATAGCGTTGTACCGCCGCGCGTGGTGGCATAAACGCGCCGCCAGCCGCCTGCAGTTTCGACGATGCGCGCGGCAAGGTTGGCATCGTCGGCCGAAAGCGCATGTTGCACAGCCCGCTCGATATCGCCCTTAGCCTCGAACCAATGCGCCGCGCGATTGAGGATGCGTTTGGTATCGACGCCTCGCCGGCTGGCGGTTTGCTTGAGGAATTCGTTGAAGACCGGATGGTAGCGCATCCAATTCCCGGGACCGGCAAGCAGGGTGACGGGAAGAGCATAATCATTGAGCCTCTCGATCAGCCCTACCCTTTCGCTACTGTCGAGAACGGCCTCGAGGAGCGAGCGGTTGAAGGCCGGCAGAGCGGCGGTCTCAATCAGAAACTGGCGAATTTCCTCCGGCAGATGTTCAAACACCTGCTCCGAGAGATAGGCGCCCATGTCGGCGCTACCGCCGTCGAAAGAGGCGAGAATGGTGTCGCCCTGCTCGGACTCCGATACGAGCAGGCTCACCATCTGCAGCGCCACCGCCCAGCCTTCGGTACGACGATTGAAGGAGCCGACTTGCTCCTCAGTCAGATGCGTCCCCTTGCCAAGGAACAGTTCGCGCGCTTCGGCGTCGGAAAAGCCGAGTTCGCCGGCACCGAATTGTTTGAACTCGCCGCGAAGGCGCAGGGCCGACAAAGGAAACCGCGGCGGGCTGCGGCTCACGAGCACCAGTTTGACATGTTCGAGAGAGGCATCGGCGAGGATCTTTGCCATCAGCGCTTCGACGGCATCTGTCTGGGCGAAATGATAGTCGTCGAGAAAGATAACCAGAGGCCCGGCGATCTTGCGCAGCCGCGTTGCCAGCACGGAGAGAAGAGCCGTTGCCGGCAGATTGCCGGCATCGCCGCCATCCTCGTCCAGAAGTGTCTGCAACGCATCGATGAGAGCGAGCAGAAAGGTTTCCTGGCTTGTATGTTCCGCATCGAGCGATACCCAGCAAAGATTGACGCCATCTTCCTTGAGTTGCTCAAACCATTGAACGGCAAGAGAAGTTTTGCCGTAGCCGGCAGGCGCGACGATGGTCGTCAACCGGCGCAGCCCGGCTCGCCGGAGCTGCCGCAACAGGTCGCTTCGTTTAATGGTTTGCTGCCCGCTGGAAGGGGGAGCAAATCGATTCTGTCCGCTCATGGGGCGGGATGATGCTGTCTTGGCAGGCAGTTGGCAACCCGAGAGAAAACATTTGCAAAGCTCTTAAATCGTTATTTTTTTATGTCACTTAACGAGCTGTTGGCGACAGCACCTGTTCATGCGTGCAACGACGCTAAAATTCGCCTGCCGGATCCTTAACGAGTCGAAAGTTGCCGCAAAATTGCCGCGCAAAACCATCAGGAAAACGCCTCGTGCCGCTCCATTTTGAGCCATAAACGGTCCGTTAGGAATTTATTGACCATAATGCCAGGTAAATCGATGCCGCAGGCGCGGCGCCTCTGATCTGTATGTCTGTAACAAGGGCGAAAGTCGTATCCGTGCATCACGCGATCTTTTCCATTCCGGCGGCAACCCTCGCCATGAGCTTCTCGTTTGTCGCTTGCCGGGTGGCACTGGTTGCGATGCTGGTTTTCGGTGCCCTGGCGGGATCCGCCAAAGCCGCAACCGATGACCGGGCGCTCAAGCTGTTCTTCACCCATACCGGAGAAAGAGCGACGATCGTCTTCAAGCGCGGTGGAAAATACGATCCGCGTGGCCTTGCGCAGATCAACCGCTTCCTGCGTGACTGGCGCAAGAACGAGCCGACCAAGATCGATCCGGGTTTGCTCGACCTGGTCTGGGAGGTCTATAGTCGCAGCGGCGCGCGCGAACCCATCCACGTCGTCTCCGCCTATCGCTCGCCATCCACCAACAGCATGTTGCGCAACCGCTCGCGCAGCTCCGGCGTCGCAAAACACAGCCAGCACACCCTCGGCAAGGCGATGGATTTCTATATTCCCGGCGTGAAGCTCGCGACCCTGCGCGGAATAGCCATGCAGATGCAGATCGGCGGCGTGGGCTTCTACCCCAATTCCGGCTCGCCCTTCGTTCATCTGGATGTCGGCCGAGTTCGCGCCTGGCCCAGAATGTCGCGCCCGGAGCTTGCGAGGCTCTTCCCGAACGGGCGAACTCTGCACGTGCCTGCCGATGGCAGGCCGCTTCCAGGCTATGAGCTGGCGCTTGCGCAATCGAAGAAGCGGCCGAGCAAGATCATGGCCGTTGCCGCCGACGATGATGATGACGATGCACCTTCGCCGGCGCCTGCTCCGATCGTAACGGCCTCCATACCGAAGGCCGTCAGCTCACCCCTTATGACGAGCATGTTGCCCATTCCGCAGAGCCGAGCCGTGAACGGGCTGGAAGCCCAGCTTGGCAAACGGGTCGCCGAAGAAAATGCGGTTCAGCCCTTCACCGACCTGACATCCTATGCCGTCCCGCTGCCGACGACGCGACCGGTGAGCATTGCCGTGATCCCGGCGGCTGCGCCCGAGAGGCCGGCCCCGACTGTATTTGCAAGCCTGGTGGTCGGACGGAACGATGCCGGCAAGCTGCTCGTTGCGGAACCTCCGAAGAATTCGAACGACAACGCGATGGAAAAACTGCAGCCCATGGCGAAGCTGCCAGCCTCGGCTACACAGGACGTTTCGGGCGGCGTCGGCGCCATGTCCACAGGCGCAATCGTCGCCTGGGCATTGCAACCTCCAGGCATCGCAATGGACATGACGCTTCCAGGTCTGGTTGGCGCTCCTATCCCCCTGGATCAGGCCGCCGGCAATATTCGAGACGGGATCATCGTAACAGAGGATGATGATTTCGATGTTGAGAGGTTCGGCTTCGAAGGCTGAACCTCAGCGCGCGGCGTATTGCCGCCGCGGATGTCCTTGCAAACGGCGTTCGGTTTGCGGCAAAGCATCGCTCACGCGCGAGATGGTGGCTGCCGGATATCCGATTGACATCGGACACCCGGCCCGCAACGAAAACAAGCCGGCTTTTGTAATGTCGACGTAATCTTCCAATCCTAGAGGCTGCTTCCAAACTGGATTCAGCTATGCTGCTTCGTCGCTTCCTTCCCGTTCTGTTTGCCATCGGCGCCTTGGCGCTGACGGGTTGCGTTTCTGCGATGATGAAGACCTATGAGCCACCGCCCGCCCAGATCGTAATCCTGCACTACAGCCCGCCGGTTAGCTTACGCGCGCTCGACTTTGGTCAGCATGTCCATGGATGGCGCAAGGTTGCCGCCAATGCTGCACCGGCGGCGCCGAATCGTCAGGTTTTCCCGGATCGGCGCGACACGGATACCGAGCCAAAGGAAGGATATATCAAGCGCGCCAAAATGCTCCTATACCTCATACGCTCTCGCCATTGGCGATCATTGCCTTATGACCAGACGTCGTGAGCCTGATCCGGAATAAAAGTAAGCAGCCTTTGCGAAAATGCCGCGAATCGAAGTCGGGTAAAGATCTTATGCACATACTGCTAGTCGAGGACGAACCGGAAATGGCGTCGGTGCTGATGACAGCATTGAAACGCCAGGATGTCGTGGTCGACCATGCCTCCAACCTCGCCGATGCCGAAGCGATGGCGCGCTTCGGCACCTATGACGCCATCGTGCTCGACAGGCGCCTGCCTGACGGTGAAGGACTTACTCTGATCCCGCGCCTGCGAGCGCTGCATATCGAGGCTCCGGTAATTGCCCTGACTGCCATGAGCGATCTGCGCGATCGCATCATCGGGCTCGATGCAGGCGCCGACGACTATTTGGGCAAACCCTTCGCGACCGAAGAGCTTGTGGCCAGGCTGAAGGCCTTGCATCGACGCCCCTACGTCCTGCGCGCAGATCAGGCCATTGTCGGCCGTCTGACCTATGATTTTCGCTACCGCGAAGCGCTGATCAATGATCAGGCGTTAGAGCTGCCACGCCGAGAACGACTGGTTCTCGAAACGCTGATCCGTCGGCCCGGCCGCACCGTCATGCGCGGCATGCTCGAGGAAGCGGTCTACGCCCTCGACGACGAGATCGGCTCCAATGCGCTGGACGCTCATATTTCCCGCCTGCGCCGCAAGCTGGACGATGTGTCCGCCGGTATCGAAATTCGCGCCGTTCGCAATCTGGGTTATCTGCTGCGAGCCGTTCCATGAAGCCGGAGCGCGCCCGCTCGCTGCAATGGCTTCTGGTGCGACGTTTGATCCTGCTGCAGGCCGGAATGCTGCTTTTCTTCATTGTCCTGCTGATAGTCGTGCTGTCGGTGGTGAAGCCGAGGCTGATGATCGACAATGAGGCAGCGGTGACCGCCGTAACCGGCGCGGTCGATCGCGACAAGGACGGCAAGCTCATCGTTCACGATACCGACGAGCTCACGCAGTTTCGTGCAGAGCATCCGAAGGTCTGGTACATTATTCACGACACAACGGGCCAGACGGCGCGTGTGGGCATGGCGCCGCCCGACTATGACCGTGATCTCGGCAGTCTTTTAAGTTCGGTCGACCACGCTAGCATCGGCTTCGCCGGCAAACGTGACGGGAAGGAGATGCGGCCGGAGGCCTTCGTTCAGAAGGTGGATACCAAGGCCGGACCTGTCCAGGTCGTCACATCGACCTTTCATTCGCGATCGGACTCTGAAGGTTTCGACATCAGTATTACCGCCATTGTCGACATGGCGCGTAAGCCTGACGGCACCGCCGATTGGCCTCGGGTCCTCCCCGGCCTGCTGGCCTCCCTCGGCATCGTCCTCCTGCCGATCATTCTGGCCATGGGCGTGACGACGCTGGTAACGACGCCCGCCGTCGTGCGTCGCTCGCTCACGGGACTGATCGGCACGGCCAATCAGGCAGCACACATCGATTTCGATACACGCGCCATGCAATTGCCTGTCAAGAACGTCCCCCAGGAAGTCGTCCCGCTTGTCAACGCCTTCAACCAGGCCCTCAGCCGGCTTGCCCAAGGCATCGACAGCCACAACCGCTTCCTGACGGATGCCGCGCATGAATTGCGCACCCCGATCGCCATTCTGCGCACACGCGCCGAATTACTGACGGACGAGCCGGAGACATTGCGGCTGCGACAGGACATCGAGCGCCTCTCGCACCTCGCCCAGCAGCTGCTGGATCATCAATCCCTGGATCGCCCCAACGAGCATCGCCGGGTCGTCGACCTTGCGGAATTTGCCGGTCGGGTCGCGGCCGATCTGGCACCCCTTGCGATCGAGGCTGGCTATGATTTCGCCTTCGAGCCCCCGGACGGCAAGGTCGAAGTCGAGGTCAACGCGCTGCAGATCGAGCAGTTGCTTGCCAACATCGTTCGCAACGCCATCGAACATGGCGGCGGCAAGGGCACCATCACCGTCCTGGTCGATCGGGCGGGTGGCCTGGAGGTTCACGACGAAGGCCCGGGAATTCCGGTCGAAGAACACAAGAACGTCTTCGAGCCATTTTACCGCGTACATCCCCACTCTCACGGCGCCGGTCTCGGGCTCAATCTCGCCCGCCAGATCGCGCAGTTGCACGGCGGCAGCATTGCGATCCTGAACGGTCCGTGGCAAGGCGCTCGCGTCCGAGTTCACTTGCCATTGCACCGTCAAACAGCTTGAACCGCTGCTTTCACCGACAGCGGCCATCATAGCGGGTAGTAGGCATCTGATCGGTGCCCTGAAAGTCGGTTCGAACGGCTCGAAACTGGGGCTGGGTCAGATCCGGCGGTATTCGATGTTGCGGGCCAGCCAGCATCCGAGCGTCAGACCGGACACCTCACCGGAGGAACCGCGCCTGATCTGCACGGTCCAGTCGCCCGGCGGGGCTGCGTCCATGGAACGGCGCGTCGTGATGACCCAGAGATCATCCGCCAGCGGATACATGCGCTCCACCGGCCCCTGGCCGAGCATGCCTTCGAAGCCGACATAGGCTGCGCCATCCCGCGCTTCGATTTCCAGCTTCGCGCCAATCTCGTCCGAAACATAGGAGCCGGCAATTCCGGCCCCATCGGCCCATTCCACCGGCGCAACCGGCTTTGCCTCGACGGAGAGATTTTCTCCCGGCCGCTCCATAAGCAGACGTTCTCCATCGCGCCGCAGCACTATGTCACGTGCGCGCAGAACCCCATCCGCCACGGGCGTACACAGGCTGGGGGCCGTCGCGTAGTTGAGCCGCACGCCATCCTTTTGCTCTTCGGTGCGAAGATAAAGCCCTTGCGCATCGTCCAGCCAGAGGCCGGACCAGCCCTCGGCCGGAACGGCATCCTCGCCGATACGGCAGCCAAGAGCAGCTTCCATCAACGACCAGGCTGCTCGCATGGCGCTCGCTTCGTGATTGAAGATGACCACAATCGACAGCCGCTCGGAGGCAATATGCATTCGATAGGAGCAGAAGCCGCGCAGGCCGCCGCCATGGGACGTTATGTCATAGCCGGCAAGCGGCTCGCGGCGAATTCCATAGCCATAGGAGGCAGGCTTGCCGTCGGCGAAGCAAACGGGAACGCTGATCCGATTATAGAGGCTTTTCGGGTCATTACGAGTCGCGTCGATGTGGCGCTCCCAAGCCAGCATGTCGTCAAGCGAAGCCGAGATGCCAGCATCTCCGAACCAGAAGATACCGCTCTTGGCGGGCAGGAAGCCAACGGTATCATTGCCCTCAAAGCCGATGACGCCATCCAGCCTCTCGCGGGTATCGGGCGCAAGGACCGCACCGGTCATGCCAGCCGGCCCGAAGATACGCTCGCGCAACAATTCGCCGAAATCCCGACCGCTCGCGCGGCGGATCAGCTCTGCCAGAAGGCGGAAATTTCCGTTGCTGTAGGAGTAGGCCATGCCCGGCGCGAAATGTCCCGATCGTGCCTGCGAGAGCAGACGCAAGCCGTCCTCCTCGGTGAACACGGCTTCAGGCACAGCCCCCTGCAGAACCGTCAGAGCCCAATAATCGCGCAGGCCGGACTGGTTGTGGCAGAGATCGGCCACCCTCGGCAACGGACCTTGGAAATTCGGCAGAAGCTCCGGCAGCAGCGGATCGAGCGCCTCCGGACCGTCGAACATATCCAGCAGCAATGCGCAGGTCATATGTTTCGAGATCGAGCAAATCGGCAGGCGGCTTGCCGTGGTCATCGGCAGGCGGCGCTCCATATCGGCAAATCCCCAGGCGCGGCGGGCAATCACTTCGCCGTCCTTCACCACGCCGACAACACCGGCCGGGCCGCGATAACGATCCGGCAGCACGTTCAGCGCATGTTCCAGCGCCTTATGATTAATTCCGCTCATCTCTTATCCCTGAAAGCAGAGCCGCGTGCCGGGCTCGGCCATGGCCAGAAACTCCTGAAGATGCTCAAGCGTCAGCGCGGCGCAGCCGGCAGTCGGGCCATAACCATCGCTGGCGACATGCAGAAAGATGGCGCTTCCGCCACCGGGGATCACCGGATCGTCGTTCTGGCCGAGCACCACGACGATGTCGTAGAGATCATCCTTACGCCACATCTCCTCATGGCTGGCGGCAAAGGGCAGGCGCACCGGGCGATTGTAGTCGGGATGGTCGGCGGCATCGCACCAGCCGTCCTGCGGATCGATAATGGCGGTTTCGAACACAGAGACTGGAGCCGCCTTAAGCTTGTCGGCGCGGTAGAGCACCCGACGGATCGGCCAGCAGCCGATCGGACTCACATTATCGCCCTCGGTCTTTTCGGCACGGATACCGCTCTTGCCCACCGCTGCACGCCAGACCTTATCGCCATAGCTCGCCTGCCAGCCTTCGCCGGCGCGTTTCACGATCAGATCCAAGTCCACCTCCTTCAACCCTCTAACGGAAAATGACAGGCGACCATCCGGCCGTCCCGCTGCTGTGGGGCAGGGTCTTCTACCCGACAAATATCCTTGGCAAAAGGACAGCGTGTGTGAAAACGGCAGCCCGATGGCAGATTCATCGGGCTCGGAATTTCGCCCTTCAACACGAGCTTTTCCCGGCCGCGCTGACGCGGGTCGGCAAGTGGCACCGCCGAGATCAGGAACATCGTATAGGGATGCAGCGGCTTGGCGAAGATTTCTTCCGTCCGTCCAACCTCCACCAGACGGCCGAGGAACATCACACCCACGCGATCTGCAAATTGCCGAACGACGCTCAAGTCATGTGTGATAAAGAAGTAGGTCAGACCCAACTCTTCCTGAAGATCCGAGAGCAAGTTCAGCACCTGCGCCTGGATCGAAACATCGAGCGCGGAAACGGACTCGTCGCAAACCACGAAATCCGGGCCGTTGGCAAGGGCACGGGCAATGCCGATGCGCTGACGCTGCCCGCCGGAAAACTGGTGCGGATAGTTGCGCAGATATTGCCGCCGCAGCCCCACCATGTCGAGAAGCTCGGCGCAGCGCTCACGGATCGCCTCTGAGGAACCATAGCCATGGGTGCGCAGCGGCTCGCTCAGGATTTCCTCGATGCGCATGCGCGGATTGAGCGAGGCGTAGGGGTCCTGGAACACGATCTGCAGCTTCTTGCGCAGGCTGCGCATGCCGCTCTCGTTCAGCTCGGTCAGTTCCTGACCGCGATAGCGGATCGTGCCGGACGTTGCCTCCAGCAGGCGCAGCATCACTCGACCGAGGGTGCTCTTGCCGCAGCCGGATTCGCCGACGAGCGCGAAGGTCTCCCGCTCGTAAATGTCGAGAGAGACGCCGTCGACGGCACGCACCATGCGAGCGCCGCTGCCGAAAAATCCACCGCCCACCGGATAGTGCTTATTGAGATCACGGGCTGAAAGTACGATGTCGTTCACGATGCCGCTCCTTGCCCGCTCGTTTCCTGTTGCGCATGTAGCCAACAGCGCGCGACGTGCCCCTGCCCAAGGTCTGCAAGATTGGGCGGTTGCTGACAGATCGGCATTGCGTCGCCGCAGCGCGGGCCGAAACGACAGCCGGGCGGCAACTTGGCGAGATTGGGCACCATGCCCGGAATGCTGGGCATCCGTTTGGAGATCCGCGCGGCACCTGCCTTGGGGATCGATGCCAGAAGTCCGCGCGTATAGGGATGGGACGGGCGCTCGAAGAGGTCGAATACATCGGCCTGCTCGACAATCTGGCCGGCATACATGACATTCACCTCGTCGCACATTTCGGCAATGATGCCGAGGTCATGCGTGATCATAATGATCGCCGTGCCGACACGGTCGCGCAGGTCCAGCATCAGCTTCAGGATCTGCGACTGCGTCGTCACATCGAGCGCTGTCGTCGGCTCGTCGGCGATCAGCAGCTTTGGCTCGCAAATCAGCCCCATGGCGATCATGGCGCGCTGGCGCAGTCCTCCCGAAAGCTCGTGCGGATAGGCATCCAGTCGCGCCTTCGGCTCGGGGATGCCTACCAGTTCGAACATCTCCAGCACGCGGTCGCGGATCTCCTTGCGCTTAAGCCCATGATGGATCGCCAACGGCTCGCCGACCTGATCCCAGATCTTGCGCACCGGATTGAGTGACGTCATCGGCTCCTGAAACACCATGGAAATCTCGCTGCCGCGAACGCGGCGCATTCCATCCGGCGTCAACGTCGCGAGGTCGGTGCCGTCGAGCATGATGCTCTTCGCACTGACCTGACCCTGCGGCTTGGGCACAAGCCCCATGAGAGACAGCGCGGTCATGCTCTTGCCGGAGCCGGACTCGCCCACCAGCCCGACGATGCGTCCACGTCCCACATCGAAGGAAATGTCGTCGAGCACGCGGACGTTGCCGCGATCGCCGCGGAATTCGGTGCGCAATTCGCGCACGCTGAGTACTGTATCGGATGCGGATGCCATCGGTTCAGTCCTTCATGGAGGGATCGAGCGCATCGCGCAGCCCGTCGCCGATAAAGTTGAAGGCAAGCACCGTAAGCAGAATCGCTACGCCAGGAGAAATCGCCACAAGCGGCGCCTGAAACAGATATTCCTTGCCCTTGGCGACCAGCAGACCCCAGCTTGCCTCCGGTGGCTGCACACCGACGCCAAGGAAGCTCAGGCTCGATTCCCACATGATCGCTTCCGGGATCGAGAGCGAAAACAACACGATCAAAGTCGGGATCACATTCGGAAAAATGTGGCGGAACATGATGGTCGCCCGGCCGGTGCCGCCCGCCCGCGCCGCTTCGATAAATTCCTTCTGCTTCAAAGCCAGCGTCTGCGCACGCACTACGCGCGCCACGCCGGCCCAGCCGACCAGCGCGAGGGCAAGGAAGATGTTGAGCAGGTTCGCGCCCATTGTATACATCACCACCATGGCGAGGAGCAGCGAGGGAAAGGCGATCATCATGTCGGCGAGCCGCATAACGATGAAATCCGTGCGATTGCCGAAATAGCCGCTGAGGATGCCGAGAACGGTGCCGATCGTCAGCGAGATCAGGCTCGGTACGATACCGACTATCAGCGAGATGCGCGCGCCATAAAGAATGCGCGTCAGAACATCCCGGCCGAAATTGTCGGTTCCGAGCCAATAGGTCGTGGAAGCCGGTAGCAATTGCTCGTTCAGTGCCACGCGATAGGGATCGTGAGGACTGATCCATGGAGCGAAGATTGTCAAAAGAACCAGCAGCAGAACGAAGACGAGTCCCGCCATAGCCATGCGGTTCTTGCGGAAAGCGCGCAAGCTATCGCCCACAAGGCTCGCTTCCTCGATGATTTCGGGAGCGTTCTCCCCAGTGATGACTTCGGCAGGGAGGCTCATCAGGCGTCCTTCTTCATCTCGGAGCGAATACGGGGATCCAGGACGGAATAGAGAATGTCGGCGATCAGATTTCCAAGGATCACCAAAGCGGTGGCAAAAAGCACCGAACCTTGCAGCAGCGGCATGTCGCGCGACTGGATCGCATTGACCGAGATGCGGCCGACCCCGGGGATGCCGAAGATCGCTTCGGTGATGACCGCGCCGGACAGAAGCGTCGCCACCTGGATAGCCATGATGGTCACCACGGGGATCAAAGCATTCTTCAGTGCATGGCGCGAGATGACCCGAAGTTCTCGCAGGCCCTTTGCGCGGGCGGTGCGGATATAATCATGGCGCATGACTTCCAGAAGGCTCGACCGGGTGAGACGGGCGATGACGCCGGCCGAGCTCCAACCCAGAACGATGGCCGGCAGGATCAGATATTTCCAGCCGTAGAAGCCTGAAACCGGCAGCCATTTGAGTTTCAGCGCGAAAATATACTGCAGAAGCAGTGCCGACCAGAAGATCGGCATCGATACGCCAAGCAGCGAAAACCCCATGAAGAAGTGATCGAGCAGACTGTCGCGCCGCACCGCTGACAGAATACCAGCCGGAATGCCGATGATCCACGAAACGACGGCGGCACAACCAGCCAGCAGCAACGTCGCCGGAAATGCGGTCAGGATCAGGGTCGTGACGCTACGATTGAGCTTGATCGACGTGCCGAGATCCCCGTGCAGCGCATCCCAGAGAAAACGCAGATAGCGGGTAAGCAGAGGATCATCGAGATGCATCTGCGCACGAATACGCGCGATGACATCAGCACTGGCGTGCTCCTTCATCATCAGTGCCACCGGATCGCCCGGCACCACGTTCAGCATGACGAAAAGAATGGCAGTGATCCCGATGAGCACCGGAATCGAAACGAGAATGCGTCGGATCGCAAACATCAGCATCGGGGAAGTGTTCTTTCAGCGGCGCCCGCGCGAAAGGGCGAATGGACGGTAGCGAGGGACGCGAGCGTAGCCGCACGCGCCCCACCGCATAGTCCCGCGGCCCGAGATCTTTCCAGGCATGGAACTATGCGGCCGGCATGGCGTGTCGGGGCCTGGTCTTATTCGACCTCGACCTTGTAGTAGCTCATATCGCTCCAACCGTTCCACGGAACGACGAAGTTCTTCACGCGCTTCTGCACGACGAAGCTGTGGTCGAGGCTGAACAGCGGCACCCAGGCGGCGTCCTTGCCGACGATTTGCGCGGTCAGATCCTGATAGAGCTTGCAGCGGGCTGCCGGGTCCGTCAGGCTGCGCGCCTTCTCGACCGATGCGAACACTTCCGGATCATTGTTGTTGTAGGCGCGGACCTTGCTGCCGCTCTCCGAGAAGAACGTGTAGAAGAAGTTGTCCGGATCGTTGAAATCGGCCGACCAGACCTGGGTATAGGCGTCCGAATCCCCCACCTTGCGAGCGGCCAGCCAGGCAGCCTCGTCGGTCGTGACGATATTGGCCTTAAAGCCTGCCTCCGCCACCTGCGCCTGGATGATCTGGTTCATGTCGGACCATTTGGGCGACCAGCTCGATACCTGTTGCAGGTTCACGTCCACGCCATTCGGATAGCCGGCCTCGGCGAGCAGTTCCTTCGCCTTGGCTGGGTTGTGCTCGATCGGCGTGGCGGCCGCATAACAGGTCAGGCCACGCGGCATGACGCCGTCTTCCAGCTTGCCCTTGCCGTAGAAATTCTTGTCGAGGATGGCCTGCCGGTCGATCGACATCTGGAAGGCGCGGCGGACGCGCGGATCGTCGAACGGCTTCTTTTTCTGATTGATGTTATAGTAGTAAAGTCCGACGCGCGGCCCGGAGCGGATCAGCGACTTCCACTGGTCGCTTCCGTAGAAATAAGGCGTCTGTGTCGGAGCGTAGTCGAGATCGAACACATCAATTTCATCGGATTCGAACAGCATCCGCAGCGTCTCGGAATCGGAAACAACGCGGATGAGTAGCTTGTCGAGCTTCGGCCGACCACGGAAATAGTTGTCGTTGGCCTCAAGCGTCTGGCTGTCGTTCAGCGTATAATCGCGCAGAATGAAGGGGCCGGTGCCGTTGGTGGTTTCCGGCGTCAGACCGAACTTGTCGCCTGCGGCCTCGGTGAAGGCGCGGTTGTAGATCGAAGCCTGCGGACTTGCGAGCAGTGCAAGAAAGGCGGCGTAAGGCTGGCTAAGCTGGATCTGGACGGTGTATTTATCCACCGCCTTCAAGCCCGAAACGCTATTGGCCTTGCCGTCGAGCCGGTCCTTCGAACCTGCAACGAAGGTGAGGATATCCGTGCCGAGCGCCTTGGTTGCCGGGTTGAGCATCCGATCGAAGGTATAGACCACATCGTCGGCGGTCAGTTCGGCGCCATTGTGAAACTTCACACCCTGACGCAGATGGAAAGTGTAGGTCAGGCCGTCGCTGGAAATCTCCCATTTCTCGGCAAGGCCAGGCATCAGGGCGGATTCGCCGGGCTTGGTGGTTTCAGCTTCGATAAGGCGGTCGAAGATGTTGAGCGGAAGCGTGTAGTCATCCGACGTCATCTGGCCGTCAGCGGTCTTCGGATCTTCCGTGTAGGACACGCGCAACATGTTCTCTGCCAGAACTGGTGAGAACAGGGTAAGGCCGACCAGACCGGTCGCCAGCAGCAATTTCATTTTTGTATTCACATTTCACCTCTTGGCGGTTTTTCGGTTTCCCGGCAGCGGCCGCGAACACGGCCTCTGCACCAGCGACTTGATTTCTGTCTCGCGGGGCCTGTCGCACAATCCCACGATTAATACTACCATTCAGCCGGCGGAATTTTCACCAGCCAGCCATGATCCGGCCTGTTCGAGTTCCAGCGCATCGGCAATGTTCGTCCTGCGCCGAATGACGCGGAATTGCGCGCCGTTGACCAAGACTTCGGGAACGAGATCGCGTGAATTGTAGGTCGACGACATCGCGGCGCCATAGGCCCCCGCATTGTCGAAAACAACGAGATCGCCGGCGACGATTGTGCCCAACCCATGATATCTTCCGAAATCGTCCGAACTTTCGCAGATGGGACCGACGATCCGGCAGACATCGTCGCTTTCGACTAAGCGCGGCGCCTCCACCGTCAACAGAGGATGCTGCGCACCATAAAGAGCCGGGCGCATGAGATCGTTCATGGCCGCGTCGATCACGGCAATCGGTACACCGGCGCTTTCCTTCAGATAGAGGACTTCGCTGACCAGGATGCCAGTGCGCCCCGCCAGCCAGCGGCCCGGCTCCACATTCAGCGCACAGCCAAGGTCGCCGACTGTCTCCGCGATGATCGAGGCATATTCCACAAGGTCGGGGCCGGCCTGCGCGTCGTCGCCAATCCCCAGTCCGCCACCCAGATCCAGTCTCTCGACGGCAAGCCCTGCTACACGCAACTGCCGCACAAGATCGGCCAGCGCCGCCCAAGCGTCGCGGAAGGGAGAGAGATCGAGGATCTGCGAGCCGATATGCACGGCAAGGCCAACCATGTTCAACTCGGGCCGCATAGAGGCTTCCGCGTAAATGGCCGGAACCTCGCCAATGGCAATGCCGAACTTGCTGTCCTTCTTTGCCGTCGTGATTTTGGCATGGGTGCGCGCGTCCACATCCGGATTGACGCGTAGAGCAACCGGCGCGCGGATGCCCGTTTCGCGGGCCACCTCTGCTACGATTTCCAGCTCGGCCGAGCTCTCGACATTGAGTTGATGCAGACCGGCCTCCAGGGCGGCGCAGATCTCGGCCCGCGTCTTGCCGACGCCAGAAAAGATGATGCGTTCCGGCGGCGTTCCCGCAGCCAGCGCTCGTGCCATTTCCCCGCCCGAAACGATATCCATGCCGGCGCCGAGGCGCGCGAGTTCCGCCAGCACATGGATGTTGCTGCTGGCTTTGACGGCAAAGCAGATAGAAACATTCGAAGCCGCGATAGCCGTTTTCAAATTCACGTAATTCTGCCGCAACGCGCCCGCGGAATAACAATAGAAGGGCGTGCCGACGGCACCGGCGATGCGGTCGAGCGACACGTCCTCTGCGTGCAGCCGGCCGTCGCCTCCGCGAGCAAGCCAGCGGCTCGGCGTTTCGGTCTTGCTTGTTTGGGAAGGGGCAATCGTGTCTGTCATGATGTGCATTCAAAGTTGCGGTTACGGGAAGATTTCAGATTGCGACATGATTATGAAATGCTTCTTCTGCCATTTTTATTCATTTTCGATATAAGGCGGCTAAGGAGGATCTGATTTGAAACTCAATCAGCGACAAATCGACGTATTCAACGCAGTGATGGTCAACAAGAGCGTCACGGCCGCCGCCATACGGCTGGGAAGCTCGCAGCCGACGCTCAGCCGCGAAATTCGCGAGATAGAACAGCGCCTCGGCTTCGAGCTTTTCCAACGCTTCGGCAAGCGGCTGACACCGACCGAGCAGGCGGTGCTGCTGCATGAGGTGGTGCTGCGCTCCTTCGTCGGAATGGACGAGATCAATCGTGCGGCGACCGCCATTCGCACCCGCAGCGCGGCCAATTTCCGCATTGCCACCATTCCCGCCTATGCCGAATCAATCATTCCGCGGGCAATTCAGTGTCTGCTGCGGGCCCGCCCGCCCGTGCATTTCTCGATCCATTCCCATGAGGAGCCTTCGTTGCGTCACGAAATGACGACCCAGGTCTTCGACCTGGGCCTGACGGAAAGCCTCGCCGAGCGTGAGGGGGCAGCAAGCGAAACCATCGTTGCGGGCGACATGGTTTGCGTCTTGCCGCATGGACATCGTCTGGCGGGTCAAAGAGAGCTGGCGCCCACGGATTTCACCGGCCAGCCCTTCATCTATTTCGGCCAGAATGACCCCTATCGCCATAAGCTCGACGAGGTGTTTCAGTCGGCGGACGTCGCCCGCGACTACGCCGCCGAAACCACGACGGCAACGAGCGTCTGCGCCATGGTTGCCGCCGGCGTGGGTATTTCGGTGATCAATCCGCTGACTGCGGCAAGCCATACCGGGCGCAACGTCGTGTTCCGGCGGCTCTCGGTTTCGGTGCCTTATCTTCTGTCGGTTTGGCGGCCCGCCCGCAGCACCCGCACGGCCCAAGCCAAAAAATTCGTGACTGCCCTGCGTGACGTCGCAGCCGACATGTCTGCCGGCCTTCAACAGGCCCTGGATGCATAGGTGCGCCGCGATTTAGTACAGCTGCCGCGGGCCTGAAATAGATGAAGGCCGGAGCGAACGCCCCGGCCTCTGTTCAATTAATTGCAGCTGTTCCGCTTAGTTGTTCAGAGCGCCGCCGACGATAGCACCGAGCGCGAAAGCGGCTGCCGGATACCACAGACCGTCGCCGTGACGGCGATAGCCGGGCCGCCGATCGCGATAACCGCGATAGCCGTGATAGTAGCCAGGCCGATCATTGCCGCGATGAGGCCCCCATCCGGGCCGGCCGTGTCCACGAGGCGGTACGTCGCGGCGATATTCGCCGTGACGATCGTGGTGCCGGCGCGGCCACTCCTGGGCATTGGCAAGCGGCGCGGCAAGCGTTGCTGCGGCAACGACGGCAAGAAAAATCTTCTTCATCATAGGCTTCCTCGTTATTAACAAGGGAACCTTAGTAACCGTAGGATGAACGAAAGGTAAAGAAACTCCCTTAAACGTAGAGCCTACAGCTTATAGATTCTGAACAGAGGCAGGTTCTCGTCTCATGCGACGGTTGCATCTCCAGCGGGCAGAAGCCGGGCCATGGCGCTCAATAGATCTGTCTGCGAGATCAGGCCAAGCACCCGCCGCTCGGCATCCACGACGATAACAGCATGGGTGCGCCCATCGGTCAGGACAGGCAAAAGCGACAGGGCGGGATCGGTGGCATCGGCAGTCTCCGGATTTGACAGTGCCCGCTCGATGCTGCCGATGCCTTCCGAAAGCTCACGCAGACCGACCGTCCCGATCAACCGCCCTTCCCTATCCTTTACGGGCAGCGTGCGGATGTTGTGCTTTAGCAAGAGATGCCGGGCATGATCCGGCTCGGCGTCCTCGCCGATGGCAATGACATCGCGCGACATGATGTCGGCGCAACGAATATCTCCGTGCGATCGCACCGCCGCCTGCAACTCGACCTGGCGCAAGAGGCGGCTGAGGTCGGCACGGTCGATATCGAAAGTCTCGTCAAATACTTCCAAGGCGGAATCGACATCTTCCTCACGAAAGCCAACGCGCAACGGCGGCGGCAGATCGTTCGTCTGATGGGTATTTTCCACCGGCCTGGCCGCGACATGCGGATAGTTGCGCTTACCAAGTTTATGGAACACTAGTCCGAGGCCGACGAGAAGGCACGAATTCAAGGCGACCGGTATGAAGGGAAACAGGAAACCCCAACCTGCAACAACCGGGCCGCCGAGAACTGCCGTCAGCGCCGCTGCACCACCCGGCGGATGAAGGCACCGGGTAAGCGACATTGCGGCTATCGCCAACGAAACGCCGACCCCGATTGCGATCACCGGATCATGAATGAGATAGGCCGCAATGATACCCATCATGGCGGAAATCGTATTGCCGCCGATGATCGACCACGGCTGGGCAAGCGGACTTGCAGGGACAGCGAAAAGCAGCACTGCGGACGCGCCCATCGGTGCGACGATGAGTGGAAGATGCGGCCCCTGCCCGAAGAAATAGCCGCTGATGACGCCGGTAAGTCCGATACTGATCAGCGCGCCGAGACAGGCCATCAACCGCTCGCGAAGCGTCGCGCCGGCTAGGATCGGGGAAAACAGGCGGAACCGGCTGGTTCTCGCCTTCTGGGGGGCTGGACGCTGCATGATGAAACCAGTCTAGAAGAGATATGGCGTGATTGAATGAATGACGAAACCCAACTAATGCGCCACCCGTCGTGAGCCGCTGGCTTTGGCGGTGACGAGCACCTCGCGAAACGCATTGAATGCGTTCGGACGGTCCTGCCGGCGAGAGATGAGCATGGTATCGACGGTGGCAAGCTGGTGCGTCGACGAAACCATCGGCCAATGCATGAGATCGAGGACCGACTTCGGCATGACACCCGCGGCGTTGCCGGCGGCAACGCTTGCCAGGATAGCGTGATAGGAGCCGACTTCGGCCGTCTGTAAGGCGCTCGACCTGCTTGCCCATCTTTCGGCGATCCTGCGATAGGTGCAACCGGGTTCCAGCGCGGCGATTGTCTCGATCCTCAAGTCTGCTGCCGAATGGATCGGCGGGTGGCCTGATGGCAGGACAAGCAGCAGATGCTCGACGAATACCGGCTCCGCTTCGAGCTCTTCGAGTTCGGTTTCGAAACCTGAGCCTTCGTCCAGCATTTCATCGGGCAGCCGGGCGATCAGTGCGCAGTCCAAAGCACCGTCAAGAACATCTCTGGTCAGATCCCGGGAAGCGCCGAGAGAGAGTTTAAGCGATACATCCGGCCACATCTGCTTGAATTGGTTGAGGGCGGCCGGCAGCCGGCTCGCTGCCGTACTTTCCATTGCTCCCAAACGCAGGCTCCCCGACGGACGAAGGGACCTAACCGCTTGCCGTGCCTCTAGCGCGAGCGCTGCAAGCTGGTTGGCATAGGTCCGAAACGTCTCGCCCTCCTGGGTCAGCGTCATCTTCTTGCCGTCACGGCTGAAGAGCAGGACGCCGAGGTATTCTTCCAGCAGCTGGATCCGCGTCGTCACATTCGACGGTGCGCGGCCAAGCACCTTGGCAGCCTTTGTCACACTATTGTCACTCGCGACTGCAAGGAAGATTTCGATCGATGAAAGGTCCAACAGAAAATCTCGAATTGCGAATTATATTGACATATCGTTCCCTATATAAAAACCATTATCACAGCTCAAGTCTGTTTCCGTGTGGTGGCAGGAGTGGTCTTGATATCGAAAAGACCGATGCGCTCCACCATTCCATTTCCCTAAAAGGCGTGGAGGCACTGATATTCGCCACTCGCTCCCAGCCCTCCACGAAACCTCCACGCAGCATCGATAGGATTGCAACACGCTAGGTGTCTTATCGACATCGGCGCTTCGTCCCGCGGTCTGCCCGACGAGCGTTCACATGAGAGACCGCAGGAGCGACGAGTAACGCTCCCTGCCGGACATTCAACGGGATACTTCGATGCCGACAAAGAGCATAGCCCAACGTCCTGCGGCTAGAGTGCTGCCGCCGTTGCTTCGTCAATACAGGTTCGAAGCTATCCAATTCGAGCCGAAAAGGACGCCCGAATGTTCAGATTTCTGATGCTGGCGGTACTGGCTGCAATGCTGTTGACTGCGCTCCTGTTGATGGGCGCGACGGCAGCGCTGACCGGAGCCTGGATTCGACTGGCCGTTCCCGTAGCCATCCTTGTCGCGACTGTCGTCGCGGTGGGATTCGCGCTAAGCGAACAGTCTTGAGACACCATGCCACGAAAGAAGCGGACGCCGTTCCGAAAGGCGGCGTCTGCTCACGAGCGCAATGACAAATGCGTCTCGAAGGGCTCTAATATTACCCTAGCTCCTTCAAAGCCTCTTGCCACAGATCGAATTTGCAGCCACTCTACAACCTGCGGCAATCATCAATAGGCTGTTCACCTTCATAGATCCTGTGCAAAGTCTCCACGAAATCCACACAGAAAGAGGCTATGCGTCCAGCGGTGGGAGGTCGCATATCATTTCGGGCCTCGCCGGAGCATGACGATTTGCAGGGACCATTATCATATTGTTTCCAGGGCAATGATAGCTTTTGGAACGGGCGGGCTGATCTCCGGGCGGAATCACGGGGCTTGTGGCGCGCTGCACATGAAGGTAAGCGATCTTCGATCGATCGAGAAGGACGTCGCCTAACATGAACCGCCAGTCCAGGACTCAAAAAGTGCTCCTTGCGATCGCGCTGACGATGGTGTCGCTCCTGCTCGCCTACCCGGCTGCAGCAGGATTTGTCAGGACCAACGTCGTGCTTCGCGCTGGGCCGAGTGTGCAAGTTCCGGCCGTGGGCATGGTGATGGCCGGTTCCCGCGTTCATCTCTACGGATGCGAAAGCGGATATAAATGGTGCGACGTTAGGGTTGCGGGTCGGCGAGGCTGGATGTCGTCCCACTATGTTACCATTGCCTATCGTAACTCGATGGTGCTGCTGCCGACCTATGTGCAAATGACGCAGAAGCCGGATATCGCTGTTGTCCCCTTCAACATCGATAGCTATTGGTCGAGAAATTACTCAGGCTTTTATTTCTATGACGAGATCGGCACTTGGCGCAACGTTGACTGGGTTCGCGATGAATAGCGCCGAGAACTTAAGCCGTTTCTTGCCTTGTCCGTCCGGGCAGGGTCGCAGCCGTTGAACGCATGGAGCCAACAGTGGTGCGAAAACAACAACGTACCCATGTTCGCGCCGACGGCTGCGAGATGGATTGCTCAGTGATGACGCTATGACGAATAAAGTAAATAGTATCGAGTGCCGCTCACGCGAAATGGGTCACATAAGCAATACTGCCTGTTCGATCATCCGCCGGACATCCCGAAGGATGTACCTGTCCGTGGCATGTCTGTCCCTTGCTCTGTCCGCCTGCCAATCCACGGATTTGGCGCAGGGGGTAACGGCTCCGCCTTTGCCCAAAGCTTATGATGGGGCGCCTTACAGGGCTGCACCGGCAAGGGCAAATACCATGGCGTGGTGGGACGGCTTCCACGACAGGACGCTGTCGTCGCTTGTATCGCGCGCCGAGAGCATGAACCTGACGGTCGCCATGGCGCATCAGAGCCTCACAGCTGCCAGAGCGCTCGCCAATTCTGCAACGGCAGGCTATCAGCTGGACGCGTCGGTATCCGGAATGGCCAATGCCGCGACGGGTTCGCGGATCAAGGACGATTTCACGCGCAGGCCGGTCCAGCTCAATCTGGATGCCAGCTGGGAAATCCCCCTTTTCGGGCAGGATAAGCAGGCGCAGAAGATGTCCGACCTCAGCGTGGCGATGGCAACCGAAGATGTCGCCGCAGCAAAGGTGGCAGTGACGGCCGAGATAGCCAGCAATTATGTGCATTTGCGCGCACTTCAGAAACGTCGGCTCGACACGGCAGAGCTGGTCGGCCTCCTGGAGAACAACGCAAAGATCGCCGGCGTGAAGGAGCAGGCGGGGCTCGCGACCTCGGTCGAAAACGAACCCATGCGGGCGGGCCTAGACACCGCGAAGTCGACTCTGCTGCTGCTCGACAGCGAGATCGCCAATACGCGCCAGCAGATTGCGACACTCCTGGGGACTGCCACCCCCGATCCCGCGCTTATGAGATACGAACCGCAGCCCGTCGCCGCCGCCGGCATGGCCGAGGGGCGCCCGGCCGATCTGCTGCGCGCACGGCCTGATGTGCTGCGCGCCGAATACGCAGTCGGGCAGGCTGCCGCGCAAGTGGGTCTTGCCAAGGCCGATCTCTATCCGAAGCTGCGCCTGAACGGCACCATCGGGATCGGAACCCCTGTATCGAACTCGATTCTGGGAGCGTTTGCGGGGCCGTCCATACAGTTGCCCATATTCGACTATGGTCGACGCAAGGATGCGGTTGCAGCTCGTGAAGCCGAGTTCCAGCAGTCGGTCCTCGTCTACAGGCAGACCGTACTCACCGCCTATGAGGAAGCCTCGCGGGCACTGCACGAGCTCAACGCAGCACGGGCTCGCACGGCTCTTTTACGCTCGCGGCTGCAGCGCGTGTCGAAACTCAAGTCCAGCACCGAGATCCTCGTCCGGGAGGGTCTTGCCGAAAAATCGAAGTCCATTGCCGGCTCTATCGACCTTCTTGATCTACGCTCGTCTCTGACCGAAAGTATCGAAGCCGAGGCCAGAGCCACGATCGCCTTCTACAAGGCGACGCGCGGCATGCAGCCTGCCGTCTCCGGTGACGATGCGAGGCGTCCTGCCAAGATGGAAGGACGCAAATAACCATGGCTGTGGCGATCGCACGCAAGACGCTTCTCTACGAATGGCGGCGGTTTCTGCCGGCCGTCGCGGCGGTCGCGTTTTCCGGCCTGCTGATGACGGCCCAGGGGGCGCTGCTGCTCGGCATCGTCAGCGCGAATTCGCTCTATGTCACCCAGTCGGACGCCGACTATTGGCTCGGCTTTCCCGGCACACAAAGCGTTGAACTGGGCCGAACCATACCTGCCAGCGTGCTGACGAACCTCTATGCTGAGCCGGCCATCTCCCATGTCGAACCGTTTCTTCTGGGCTCTGGGGATTGGCGTGGCATTCACGGCGGCGGCGGCGTCAGCGTTACGGTCGTCGGCATCGACGTACAGTCTGATAGCATCGGGCTGGCGCGGGTCGTGCCGGCCAAACTGCGCAATCGCCTCCGAGAGCCGGCAGCGGTCGTTGTCGACACGGCCGACAGCGACAAGCTTTCGATCGGACCGGGCGGCCTCGCCGAAGTGAATGGCCGCACGGTGCATGTCGTAGGTTTCATCGATGGCTTGCGCGGTCTTGGTGGGGTCAACGTCGTCGGCTCGCTTGATACTGCACGCATCCTCGATCAATCCTTACCGGCCGATGGCGGCGCGACCTATTTCCTGTTCAACGTCGCCAAGGAGAGCGAACAGGCACGCGTTCTGCGCCACCTCAATCAACGCGCCCCGATCGAGCGTTTCGAAATCTGGCCCGCGAAAAAACTCGCGGATATGTCGACCAGCTACATGCTCTTCGATTCCGGTGCCGGTATCGCTTTCGTCTTCGCGACGCTGATCGCCGCGACCATCGGCGCGCTCATTACCAGCCAGACCCTGATGGCCGCCGTTGCGGGCACGATCCCGCAATATGCCACGCTGCGCGCGCTGGGCGTGCCCTTCAGCGGACTGAGGAAGATCGTCATTGAGCAGGCCGCCTGGGTCGGATTGTCAGGATTGGTCATCAACGGCGTGCTGAGCGTCGCCATCGGTTTCATCGCCATGATCTACAAGGTACCGTTCGAGCTTGACAGCGCCGTCATCGTGTCGGCATCGCTTGTCGTGCTCGTGGTTGCCATTTTGGCTTGCCTTCTGGCCGTACACCGGCTACGCCAAGCCGATCCCGCAACTTTGTTGAGGTGATGTGATGCAGCCAGCCATATCAGCCTCGAACCTCTATAAGTCGTTCACCGTGCAAGGCATGCGGACGAACGCGCTCGTCGACATGTCCGTCGATATCTTTAGCGGCGAATTCACGGTACTCAGCGGCCCTTCCGGATGCGGAAAGAGCACACTTCTCGCGACACTTGGCGGCATGACGGAGCCGGATAGCGGCAGCATCCGGGCTGGCAATACGGTGCTGTCCGCCTCGTCCGACAACGAGCGGGATGCCTTTCGCCTGCATAATTGCGGCTTCATCTTCCAGGGCTTCAATCTCTTTCCGGCCCTTACAGCTCTCGAGCAGGTGCAAGTGCCGCTCGATTATCTGCACGTGCCCGAGGAAGAGGCCCGCCTCAGAGCGCGCGATGCGCTTGAGCGCGTCGGGCTGCTCGAACGCCAGCATTTGCGGCCTTCACATCTATCCGGTGGCGAAAAGCAGCGCGTTGCGATCGCAAGGGCGATCGTCAAGGACCCGGCCATCCTGTTTGCCGACGAGCCGACGAGCGCTCTGGATAGTACCAATGGACTGAGGATCGTCGAGATCCTGCAAGAGACGGCAAGGCAATTGGGAACGGCAGTTCTGTGCGTTTCCCACGACACCCGTCTCTTTTCAAAGGCAGACCGCGTTCTCAAGATGGAGGACGGACGACTGCTGTCTGACCAGCGGCCCGGTTCCGGGCGCGGCATCGATGTACGAGAGGACTGGCATGGATAAGTTCAAGCGTTCCCATCGCGTTTTCGCGACCGCAATATTAGGGACATCCGTGACCCTATGTGTCCTTTGGTTGACCGTCGGCATGCCGAAAGCTGGCGAAAGTGCTGAGGCAGCTGAGGCAGCATCGCCAGCAATTGCGGCAGCCGCGCGCGGGACCGTCGATGTGGAAGGCGGGCTCTATCGCATAACCGCGGTGCGCGACGGCGTCGTTGCCTCGGTTGAGGCAGCTGAAGGCGCCTATGTCCGCAAGGGCGATGTTCTCGCCGTGCTCGACAGCCAGCAGGAGGAAGCCTCGGTACGCATCGCCGAATCCGAGCTATCCCAGGCGGAAGACCGCTTCAAGCTTCTTCAGCTCAAGTCGAAGAACCTCGGGAAAACGCTTGAGAGAATGCAGCGTGCCGCAGCCGGCAAGGCCGTTTCCGATCAGGCCTTGAGCGATGCGCGCGATGCTTACGAAACTCAGACGATCGAAACGAACTCTGCATCCTCAGCCTTGTCGGTCGCGCGCGAACGGCTTGAAATCGCCAAGCGGGAGGTCAACGTGCGGTCGATGAAGGCGCCGGCCGATGGCGTTATCGTCCGTCAGGCGGTGAAGGTTGGGGAAGCGGTTTCCGTCCAGGCAATGACCGAGATGTTCGTCCTGCTGCCGGACGGACCGAAGATCGTGCGCGCAGACATCCCCGAGGAATATCTTGGCTCCGTCGGCCCGGGCATGGCTGTCGAAATCGCCGCCGAAGGGCGGACGACGCAATCGATCTCGGGCAAGATCACGCGAATTTCCAAGGTTTTGTCGCGTCCGAAATCGGCAGAAAATACCGGCGAGCGCAGCGATGTGAGAGCGGCGAACTGCATCATCACCATTGCCCGCGACGCGCCCTTGGCGATCGGGCAGCGCGTCGTTGTCCGCGTGCTCAAATAGATACCATCCGACAATAGAGCCTGTTCGCAGACGGGTTTCTGAGCGCCTCCATCTTGGGAGAGGCGCTCCGGTGCTTCTCGGACAAGTAAGATACCGGCTCCTATCTAAATGGACCTCAGAGCGCCCGACTTATCGGCCGCTCCTCTCGCCAGCGCTTTCTCCACTTGCTGATGCCCGACGCCCCGAATGGCGGGCGACCATGTTTGCTTGACGGCTGCGTGATCGCCGCCTGCCGGTGGCGTCGGCGGATGCCTGGGTGCCTTGGGTTTTTCGTCTCATTGCAATGAGGCTCCTCTCTCTCCGATATCCCATCATCCCCATCCTTCGGCACAAAGTTAGCCGGCTGGATTTTACAGCCGATTCCGTCTTGACAAGGCAACGCTTCCTAATAATGTAAATAGTATGAATAATAGCATTAATAAAAAAAGATCGGTCGTATCGAGGCTTCCCTCGCCGACATCCGTTGGCTTTCAGAACCTCAACAGCAGCATGCACGCGGCTGCTGTCGAGCAGATCGGAAGCTGGATCCTGCAGGGGCGCTTGCTCCCCGGCGAGGCGCTTCCCAATGCCGATGGATCCAAGGATACGCTCGGAATCAGCCGATCCGTGCTGCGCGAGGCAATCAAGGTTCTGGCGGGCAAGGGGCTTGTCGAATCCCGGCCGAAGACCGGCACCCGCGTCCGCCCGCGCTCAGAATGGAATTTCCTCGATCCCGACGTGCTGTCCTGGCGCTATTCCGGCGCAGTGAACCATGAAGACGTCAAGGCACTGTTCGAGCTGCGTCGCGCCATCGAGCCGATGTCTGCGGCACTGGCCGCGCAGCGCGCAACGCCGGGCCAACTCGCAGAACTCAACAATGCCCTTGCCGAGATGGAAGCCTTTGGCGACGACGGCGAGCGCTTTGCCGAGCCCGATCTCATCTTCCATCAGACGATCCTGCGAATGACCGGCAATGAGCTGATCGGCTCGCTGGCCGCCCTCATACAGACCGCCCTGGTGATGAGTTTCCGCCTGTCGAACGACAATCCGACGGGACAGCGCCCCTCACTGCCCTTGCATCGCGAGGTTGCCGAACGGATCGCGGCGGGAGATGGACAGGGCGCGCAACAGGCGCTTCTGGTTCTCCTCGATCATGCCGAGGACGACGTAAGACGCGCCGTCGAAAACCGCAATCAACGCCGCAAATCACAGGAGCAGAAGACATGAACCAGCCCAAGCGCAGGTTGCGCTCGTCCGCATGGTTTGGCGGGGACGGGAAAAACGCCTTCATGCATCGCAGCTGGATGAAGAACCAGGGGCTGCCAGACCATGTTTTCGACGGTCGCCCTGTCATCGGCATCTGCAATACGTGGTCGGAGCTTACCCCCTGCAATGCGCATCTTCGCGGCATAGCGGAACATGTGAAACGCGGCGTCTACGAGGCCGGCGGCTTTCCGCTGGAATTCCCCGTCATGTCGCTCGGTGAAAGCAATATGCGCCCGACGGCAATGCTCTTTCGCAATCTGGCCAGCATGGATGTCGAGGAATCGATCCGCAGCAATCCCATTGACGGCGTCATCCTTCTCGCCGGCTGCGACAAGACCACACCGGCGCTGCTGATGGGAGCCGCATCAGCCAATCTACCCGCGATCGTCGTGTCCGGCGGGCCGATGCTGAACGGCAAATTCCGGGGTCAGGACATTGGTTCCGGCACGCATGTGTGGAAATTCGCGGAAGACGTCAAAGCCGGCCGGATGGCCGTCAACGACTTCCTGTCCGCCGAACAGGGCCAGAGCCGCTCCGCCGGAAGCTGCATGACGATGGGCACGGCCTCCACCATGGCCAGCATGGTCGAAGCGCTCGGGATCGGCATGCCCGACAATGCCGCCATCCCGGCCGTCGATGCGCGCCGAGGCGTTCTCGCTCACATGGCTGGCCGACGCGTCGTCGAACTGGTCAATCAGGATATCAAGGTCTCTGACATCCTCACGAAGACCGCGTTCGAAAACGCGATCCGCGTGAATGGTGCGATCGGCGGCTCCACCAACGCGGTCCTTCATCTGATCGCCATTGCCCGCCGCGTCGGCGTCGAGCTTAGCCTCGACGATTGGGACAGGCTCGGACGCGGTGTGCCGACGATCGTCGACCTGATGCCGTCCGGGCGCTTCCTGATGGAAGACTTCTATTATGCCGGCGGTCTTTCGACCGTGATGGCGGCGCTTGATGAGGCCGGCCTTCTGCATCGCGACGCAGTGACCGTGAGCGGCAAGACAATGGGCGACATCATCGCGAATGCGCCGAACTACAACGAAGAGGTTATTCGGCCGGTTGACAATCCGCTCACCAAGGAAGGCGGCATTGCCGTGTTGCGGGGCAATCTTGCGCCGAGCGGCGCCGTGATCAAGCCGTCCGCCGCGACGCCGGATCTGATGCAGCATCGCGGCAAGGCAGTCGTCTTCGAGAATATCGAGCACTACTACGAGCGCATCGACGATCCCGATCTCGATATCGATGCGACCTCGGTCATGGTGCTGAAGAATTGCGGTCCGCGCGGCTATCCGGGCATGGCCGAAGTCGGTAACATGCCGCTGCCGGCGAAACTCCTGAAGCAGGGCGTCTCCGACATGGTGCGCATCTCCGATGCTCGCATGAGCGGCACCGCCTATGGCACTGTCGTCCTTCACGTCGCGCCGGAAGCAGCCGCAGGCGGCGTTCTGGCTCTGGTTCGGGACGGCGACATGATCGAACTCGACGTGGCCGGGCGCAGGCTGGAGCTGATGGTTTCGGAGGACGAATTGGCGCAAAGGCGCGCCGAATGGCAGCCACCGCAACCGCCGCAAGGCGGTTATCAAAGCCTCTATGTCGAGCGCGTCACGCAGGCCGATGCCGGTTGCGACTTCGATTTTCTCGTGGGACGCCGCGATGCCGGCATCCCACGCCACTCCCACTAGACGGTTTACGTGATGACCAGCCAACCAGACAATTTCGCTGTATACCCCAGCCTCAAGGGACGAAGTGTCTTCATAACAGGCGGCGGCAGCGGTATCGGCGAAAGCCTTGTCCGGCACTTTTGCGCCCAGGGCAGCCGCGTCGCTTTCGTCGATATTGCCGAGGAGCCGTCTCGCCAGCTCGTGGCCGCCATCGCCGCAGAGGGCATCGAGCCGCCGCTTTTCATTCCCTGCGATCTGCGCGACATCGAGGCGCTGCGCGCTGCGCTCGAGAGGGCTGCCGCCCGAAACGGGCCGATTCAGGTTCTCTGCAACAATGCCGGGAGCGACGATCGCCATCAGACCGAAGATGTGACGGTTGCCTATTGGGATGACCGTATGGCGGTCAATCTCCGCCACCAGTTCTTCGCCGCACAGACTGCTAGACCTTATATGAAGGCACTTGGCGGCGGCTCCATCATCAATTTCGGCTCGATCACCTGGATGGTCGGCGACCCCGACTGTCCAGCCTATGTCACGAGCAAGGCGGCGGTCTACGGCATGACGCGGGCGCTCGCTCGCGAACTGGGGCCGGAGCGTATCCGCGTTAACTGCATGGTCCCTGGCTGGGTGATGACAGAGCGGCAGATGCGTCTCTGGCTCACGCCCGCCGGCGAAAAGCAGATCGAGGAGCGACAATGCCTGCCGGATCGGCTTCAGCCATCCGATATCGCCCGCATGGCGCTTTTCCTCGCGGCCGACGACAGCGCCATGTGCACAAGCCAGCAATTCATCGTCGACGGTGGCTGGGTATGACAAATCAACTTACGACAGGGGAAGGTGCAGCTATGCGTCTCGTTCAATTCAAAACGCCTGAGGGCGAGCGCAAGGTCGGCCGCGTCTCGACCGATGGCAATCACCTTCATCCGCTCAAGAACACGCGCTCCGTCCGCGAACTTGCCGAAGCGGCAATCGCACGCGGCGCTCCAATCGCCACGCTGGTCGAAGAGCGCGCGACGGCGGAATTGGTGGATTACGATCGCCTGCTGCGCGAACATCAGGTGCTGGCACCGCTCGATCATGAGGAGCCCAGCCGTTTCCTCGTAACCGGTACGGGGCTCACGCACACCGGAAGCGCCAATGCACGCGACAAGATGCATGTGCTTACCCATGGCGAAGGCGCGGCGGAGTCCGACTCGCTGAAGATCTTCCGCATGGGTCTTGAGGGCGGCAAGCCGGCCGGCGGTCCGCCGGGCGTGCAGCCGGAATGGTTCTTCAAGGGTGTCGGCACATGCGTCGTCGCACCGGGTGCTCCCCTGCCGATGCCGGCCTTCGCCCTTGCCGGCGCCGAAGAGGCCGAGATCGTCGGACTCTATATCATCGGACCGGACGGCAGCCCCTTCCGGATCGGTTACGCGCTCGGAAACGAGTATTCGGATCACGTCACCGAAGCCGAAAACTACCTTTATCTCGCTCACTCCAAGCTGCGTTCCTGCTCTATCGGACCGGAACTGCTGGTGGGCGACCTGCCCGACGAGGTCCGCGGCCGTTCCCGCATCCGCCGCGACGGAAAGGTGATCTGGGAAGAAGAATTCCTGTCCGGCGAGACGCATATGTCTCACTCGATCGCCAATCTCGAACACTATCACTTCCGCTACCCCATGCATCGCAGGCCGGGAGACCTGCATGCCTATTTCTTCGGTGCGGCGGTGATGAGCTATGCCTTCGGCGTTCAGACAGGCCCGGGGGATGAATACGAAATCGAAGCGGATGTATTCGGCAAGCCGCTGCGCAATCGGGTGGAGCTTTCTCCCGACGAAGGACTGGTGACCGTCACACAACTCTAGCTGACATCCGCACCGATCACATTGACAACACCAACAATAAAGGGAACGGAAATGGGATTGAAAAAACTTCTGACAGCCATGGCGACCGCCGGCTTCATAGTGTCGATGATGGCATCATCGACACTTGCTGAAAATCTTCGCGTGCTGGCCTGGGACGGCTACGCGGACAAGGACTGGGTCAAGGACTTCACCGCATCGACCGGCATCGGCGTCGATGTGGTCTTCATCGGCAGTGATGACGAAGCCTGGGCAAAGATCAAGGGTAGCGAAGGCAAGGATTTTGACGTGTTCGCGGTCAATACGGCCCAGCTGCAACGCTACATCGCCGCTGATCTCGTTACGCCCATCGATGCCGCCAACCTGCCGAACCAGAAGAACGTGCTGCCGCGGTTCCGCGATCTGACCGTGATCCGCGGCGATACCAAGGACGGCAAGGTCTACGGCATTCCGTTCTGCTTCGATTCCATCGGGCTGATCTATGATACCGACAAGGTCAAGGCGGCGCCGACCTCCATGTCGGTGCTTTGGGATCCGGCATACCGCGGCAAGGTGCTCGCCTACGACAACGGCGAACACAACGTCTCCTTCACTGCGCTGACGCTCGGCTACAAGGACCCGTTCCACCTGAGCGATGATCAGATTGCCGCGGTAAAGGCCAAGCTGATCGACTTCAAGCACAATGTGCTGAGCTTCTACACAACTGCCGATGAAGCACAGCAGATATACAAGAACAACGATGTCGCCCTTATCTGGGCGAACTATGGCCAGCAGCAGATGAAAGCGCTCAAGGATGCAGGCGCGCATGTAGCTTATGTCAACCCAAGCGAAGGCGCGCTTGCTTGGCTCGACAACTGGGTGATCTCCAAGGGCGTGCATGACAAGGCTGCTGCGGAGAAATGGATCAACTTCATGATCTCCAAGACCGTAAGCTCTCAGCTCTCCGAACGAACGGGTTTCGGCAATACGGTCACGGAAAGCGCGAGCGCCCATGGCGACGATAAGCTGATCTGGCTCGACAATGTCGAGGATCCGCTTAAGCGCTCGGATCTCTGGAACGAGATCAAGGCTACGCCTTGATCGCAAGCCGGATTGTCTTCATGCTGCGGCCCGACCGTCTTTCGGGCCGCGTCCGAACCATATCGAGTGACACAATGACCCAATCGCTGGACCTGCTTAGCCTGCAGTCCGTCTCGAAGTCGTATGGAGCGGTGCCCGTCCTTCACGACATCGATCTTTCGATCCGAGATGGAGAATTTTTGACCGTGCTCGGCCCTTCCGGCTCCGGCAAGACGACGGTGCTGCGCCTCATCGGCGGGCTTGAAGCCGTAACCTCGGGAAAGATCGTTCTTGACGGCGACGACATCAGCCGCATGCCGATCAATCGCCGTCCGTTCAATACCGTCTTCCAGGACTACGCGCTTTTTCCGCATATGTCGGTCGCGGCCAATGTCGGCTACGGCCTCTCCATTCGCCATAGGCCCCGCCAGGAAATCAGGCAACGCGTCGGCGAAGCCCTTGATCTCGTGCAGCTTGGCAAATTTGCCGATCGTTACCCCGCGCAATTGTCCGGTGGTCAGCGCCAGCGTGTGGCGCTTGCCCGCGCTCTGATCTGCCAGCCGCGCCTTGTCCTGCTGGATGAGCCGCTGGCAGCGCTCGATCTCGAGCTTCGCCGCCAGATGCAGGAATTCCTGAAATCGATCCAGCGCGAGGTCAAGACGACCTTCCTGTTCGTCACGCACGACCAGGAAGAGGCCATCGGCATGGCCGACCGTATCTGCGTCATGCAATCGGGCCGCATTCGCCAACTGGGAACGCCGCATGACCTCTACTACCGGCCGAGCTGCAAGTTCGTCGCCAAGTTCTTTGGCGAAAACAATCTGGTGTCCGGCAGGCTGGCCGAGAGCGACGGAACCATGCGCGCCATCGATACCGATCTTGGGCGCCTCCATTGCTCGATCGAGGGTCAGCCGGACTTGCGGTCCGCACCGAACGGAACTGCCGCCTTTGCTGTTTTCCGGCCGGAAGCGCTGCGCGCCGCCGAAGCAGGGGATGATCTCAATCGCTTCTCCGGCTCCGTCGAAGAACTCGCCTTCGCTGGATCCTCGACAGTTGCCCATATCAATTCGAGCGGAGAGCGCCTGCGTCTTCGCCAGCCGAGCCGCATAACAGGAAGCACGCTGCGACCGGGTGAAGCAATGGACCTATCCTTTGCGCCTGCCGATTCCTATCTGGTGCTATCATGAACCAACGTGGCGCCGGCTATTCCGTCCTCGTGACGCTGTTTGCATTTGCGATACCAGTCCTCTTCATTCTATTGCCGCTGATCCTTTTCCTTGGTTACAGCTTCCTGAGCGTCGATCACGGCACCATCAACTACACTGTTACCCTCACCAATTACATACGCTTCCTCACAGATCCAGTATTCCTACCGGTCTTCTGGAGTACCTGTATCCTCTGTCTGTCGGTGGCGGTCATCTGCGTAGCTCTCGGCTATCCGGCGGCTTATTTCCTCACCACGCTTCAGGGAAGATGGCGCTACATCATGCTGATGCTGATGCTGGTACCGCTGCTGATGAGCTATGTGATCAAGATATATGCCATCCGCAGCATCCTCGGCCAAAACGGCGTTCTAAATTCGATGTTGGTCGGTTTGGGTATCCTCGATCAACCTTCCACGCTTTTCGTCTTCAACATGAATGCGATCCTGCTGACGTTGACGCTTCTGCTCATTCCCTTCGCCATCCTGCCGATCTTCCTCACACTCGAGCGCATTCCGCAGGTGCT
Organism: Martinezella lusitana; assembly: GCF_014207095.1. Classification (GTDB taxonomy): domain Bacteria; phylum Pseudomonadota; class Alphaproteobacteria; order Rhizobiales; family Rhizobiaceae; genus Rhizobium; species Rhizobium lusitanum_B. The sequence continues at coordinate 292,072 of NZ_JACHBG010000003.1, forward strand.
GCTGCGTGCCTCCGATGATCTCGGCGCCAGCCGGTTCCAAACATTCCTGCGCATCACGCTGCCGCTGAGCCTTCCGGGAGTCACCTCTGCGGCGAGCTTCGTCTTCGTTTTGGCGATCGGCGACTTTCTGACGCCACAGATGGTCGGCGGAGTCAGCGGCTTCACATTCGGCCGCATCCTCTACAGCCAGTTCGGCACGGCTTACAACTGGCCCTTCGGCGCCGCACTTTCCGTGGTGCTGGCGGTGGTCGTGATCGCGGCGATCCTTTTTGGGGAACAAGCCGGCCGGCAGCGGGGGCTATCACGATGATTGGCCGCAGCCACCTTCCGACGATCTTGCTGGCAACCGTCACGGCCCTAGTCGCGCTACTGCTCTACAGCCCGCTTTTCGTTCCCATCCTGTCCTCGTTTTTTGACCTCAACCATGGCCAGGTCGACTGGTCTCAACCGACGCTATCGGCCTACAAGGCGCTTGCTGAAAATGGCGATGTGCTGGCCGCTTTGAGGGCGACGCTGGTCGTCGGCATCTGCACTGTGGTCCTATCCGTCGTGTCAGGCACGCTTCTGGCACTCTACTATCATGGCCGGCATGCCGGCCGGGGAGCACTCCAGTTCATCATTTTCCTCCCCTTCCTGATGCCGCCCGTCATCAGCGGTCTTGCACTGTTGATTTTCTTCCGGGAGATCAACTTCGATCGTTCTCTGGTGACAGTGATCATCGGGCATACAGTCTTCGTGCTCGCGATCGTCTATCGAACAATCCTGACCCGGCTGCAGTCGATGAGCAGCACGCTCGTCGAGGCCTCCTATGACCTGGGAGCAAATGGCTGGCAGACCTTCTGGCGGGTGATCCTTCCGAACCTGTCGAGCGCCATGGCCGGCGGCGCCGTACTTGCATTTGCCCTGTCCTTTGACGAGACGATGATCACGATCCTCGTCACAGGAACAGAAAGCACGCTGCCGGTGCGCCTCTGGGCAATGATGCGATTGGGCTTTTCTCCCGATATCAACGCTCTGGTCGCGCTCATTTTGCTGTTCGCAGTGCTCCTATGCACCCTAACGGCAAGGCTTCTGATCCCGCGGCAGATGGCACGCCATCACGCCTAAACCAGCGGCCTCGATTATCCGCGATCAGACTGAAGCCTGCCTTGGAAAATGCCGCGCCATCAGTGTCGCGGCATTCATCGATGTACAGCACGACCTATTTCATGGTCGTATCGAGCAGATCCAGTGCAAGGTCGGTATCGAGACCATCGGGATCCTTTAGATCGAATTCGTCGTACCAGCTCTGATCCGCCTCGGGATGAGGACCTACGAGGCCGACGCGCCCCTTGCCGAAACTGTAGACCGCAGCCGCAATATCGTGATTGGGGTAGACTGCAAGAACCGTCGCGCCCTTTTTAGGTAGAATGTTGCCATCCTGATAGTAGACCCAACGCTTCTTGTCCCGCCAAATGACGGGCGTAACCGTATCCTTATCATCCTTCACCAAAGAGCCCGGACGCCCAACATAAGAGTCAAGCGAGCCTTCTATCAGCTCAAACCCCGGAGATCCCGCAAGATAGGCACCCATGCAGATGCCGAGGTAGCGGCCGCCCTTCTGCACGAAACTCCGTACAGCAGCTACGGAGTCCTGGCCGATATCCTTGGCGGCGGCCTCAACATCGTCGCCCCCGCCGGGCTGAATATAAAGTGTTGCCCGGGAAAGGGTGTCCGCGTTGATCGGCTTATCCTTCGGGCCGACATACTCTATACGAAAATCGTAGCGAGATCCCTTCAGAACCTCGGCCACCGTTTCCGAGCAACCGTCACAACCGGCCGGTCCCCGATAAATCAGAGCAAGCGGACGTTGCTTGGTCGCATCCGGCTCGGCCTGCTGCGACCAGCTAGGCTGCGAGCCAAGCAGCAGTGATGCCGCAGAGATAAAGATCGTTGCGAAAAGGCGTAAATGGCGCATATCAATATTACCTCGTTGTTGCAATTTGGACGCCGACGCGCTGGTTCGACACGCATCGCTCTGTTCGTCTGCGGAGCAGGAAGAGCAGTATGATCGCCTGGCTGCGGGGTATCCGACGCTGAAATGTGAGAGCCACCTTACCCGTCTACGCGATCGGTTCGATGCCCAGCGATTCATGCCGAGGTGATACGGGTTGCTGTTCCGAACTGGCGCCGCGACAGCGCGCAGCGGAGCTGTTCAACAGGCAGCTGACGGAAAGAGCCCGCCCGAGCCGTCGATTGGTTAGAGCCAGCTTCTACAAGCAAAAAGATCTATAGGGAGATGGTTGACTGCCGGTGCGTTGAACACGCGTCTGAACTCGACTATGCCGGGCATGGCCGACATCGCTTTACCAATGTGAAGGTCGCTCATATGTCGCCCTCCTTTTGGGCTTGGATATACCAGCAGCAGGCCGCCGGAGATCAAGGAAACATCCGCTATCCGCTCGCAGTCCAATTGCTAGAATGGAATAATGGTCAATATGTGTTCGGGTTATTGAGGTTGTTAGGTCTATTTGGCCTGTGCGGCGAGTTTGGCCTGTTGGGGCGGTTCGAACCATCCCATACGTCTGTGTCATAATAGGGTCTATGCCACCGTGGCCTATAGCCATCATCGTCATGCCAGTGTCTGCTATGGCCGCCGGTGTCGTCACACGAACTGATCGATATCGTTGTGAACGCGACTGCGGCGACGACTTTCCAATTTACCGTCATCATCAAGTTCCACTACTTGTGTTGTATGCTGAGAGCCTGACGACGGCACGTTACGTGGGCATTACCGTTAGAATAACTTGGAATGAATCTATCAGGGAGCGGTGGTGACTGTGTCATCGCCGCAGTTCTGCGTTTTATCTGGTGCAGTTGCTTATCCGGCAGCGTCGATCAGCGCCCATTTGAATGGGCGCAATGTGCTGCGATTGCAATGAGTCGAGGCCCTACGTGCCGGCGCGTGATAGCGTGCATGAAGGGCAGCATATGGATGACGGGCAAGCTCGTCAAAAGCGCCCGTCCTCCCAATTCCTGTCTTTTGCCGGCTGGCGGATTATCTCTGCGCCGCGCTCAACTGTTGATCGACCACGGCCAGCCAATAGTTGACGCCATGGATGATGGCGTCGTCATTGAAGTCATAAGCTGGGTTGTGCAGATCGGCGCTGTCGCCATTGCCGAGCCAGATGAAGGCGCCGGGCCGCTTTTCCAACATATAGGAGAAATCTTCCGAACCCATGGTCGGCGGGTAGTTGTCATTGACGCGCTCGTCGCCCGCAACGCACCGGGCGGCAGCAACCGCGACCTTGGTCTTTTCCGCATCGTTCACGGTGACCGGATAGCCAGGACGCCAGTCGATTTCGGCTTCAGCGGAAAACGCCTTGGCAGTCATGGTGACCACCTCGCGGAAACGAGCTTCCACCGCCTTGCGCGTTTTCGGTTGCATCGTACGGATCGTACCGCCGATCTGGACTGCGGCCGGGATTACGTTCAGCGCCTTGTCGTTACCGCCGTTGACATAGGTGATCGAGACCACGACCGGGTCGAAGGGATCGATGAAGCGCGAGGCGATCGACTGCAGCGCTGTGATCATGTGGGCCATGACGACGACGGGATCGTGGCTCAGATGCGGTGATGCCGCGTGCCCACCCTTGCCGTTGATCGTGATGACGAACCGGTCGCCGCCTGCCATGATCGGACCGCTGCGGATCGCAAAGGAGCCCACGGCAAGACCGGGCTCGTTATGCATGCCGTAGACTTCTTCAATGCCGAACCGCTCCAGCACGCCTTCCTCGATCATGACGCGGCCACCGCCGCCACCCTCTTCGGCCGGCTGGAAGATCAACGCGACCTTGCCGGTAAAATCGCGGTTGGCGGCAAGGTGCTTGGCAGTGGCAAGCAGCATGGCGGTGTGGCCGTCATGCCCGCAGGCATGCATCATGTTCGGCACCTTCGAAGCATGTGGCAGATTGGTCTGCTCAGACATCGGCAATGCGTCCATATCGCAACGAAGCGCGATCGTCTTGCCGCTGCCGAGTTTGCCGTTGATCACGGCAACGACGCCCGACTTGGCGAGGCCGGTGACCACTTCATCACAGCCGAAGGCCTTGAGCTTCTCGATGACCAGGGCCGATGTCTTCGGGAGATCGAAGAGAAGCTCGGGATGCTGGTGAATAGTCCGGCGCCAGCCTTTTGCCTCTTCGGCAAGGTCGGCAAGGGTGGGATCGAAGGTCATGAGAATTACTCTTGCGGCATCCGATGGAGCGGCGAGCGATCCGGATCGGACAGGTTTCAGGAAGCGTAGGCTATAGTCGCTTTGCGGCCGTTCGGAAATATCGACAACGGCACCGGTCCGCACCAAGCTGCTACGATAGGTAACGAAAGCATCATCGCAGATGTCGTGGATGAGGCCAAGATCGCGGTCGTTGGAGCACACCAGAAAATCCGCGCAGAGAACAATGCTTCAAATGATTGAACCCACTCGCGAGAGCCGCGAGTGGGTCCATGGTCGATAGGAGCGCTCAAATATCGGAATACGGGCTGCGCTTAGAATTCTTCCCACTCGTTCTTCGCATCAAGGGCGGCATTGCCGTTGAAGGCGGTGGCAAGCTTCCGGTTGAGCGCCCGCGCAGGGGACGTGCGAGCGGCATCGCTCGGTCTTGCCGCCCGTACGGAGCCGGTCGCACCTGCGCCTTCAAGCCGGAACTGGGTGACGAGTTCACGCAGTCGCACGGCTTCGCTCGCAAGCGTATTGGACGCCGCGTTGGACTGCTCGACCATGGCGGCGTTCTGCTGGGTCGTCTGATCCATCGCATTGACGGCGGTGTTGACTTCGGCAAGGCCGACCGATTGCTCCTTGGCGGAGGTGGCAATCGATTCCATATGCTTGTTGATCTCGACAATAAAGCCGCTGATAGTCTTCAACGCCGAACCGGCATCTCGCACCAGCTTGACGCCGCTTTCGACTTCCGTGGACGAATTCTGGATCAGTCCCTTGATTTCCTTGGCAGCCTGAGCCGAGCGCTGGGCGAGTTCGCGAACTTCCTGCGCCACGACGGCAAAGCCCTTGCCAGCCTCCCCGGCGCGAGCGGCCTCAACGCCGGCGTTGAGCGCCAGCAGATTCGTCTGGAACGCGATCTCATCGATGACACCGATGATGTTGGAAATCTGCTGCGAGCTTTCCTCGATCTTGCGCATGGCCTCTTCAGCATGGGAGACGACTTCGGCGGATTCGGCAGCGGCGCGATTGGCACGGCCGGCGACATCCTTGGCTTCTTCAGTGCGCTTGCTCGAATTGGCGACGTTTACGGTGATCTCGTCGAGCGCTGCTGCCGTTTCCTCCAACGAGGCTGCCTGCTGCTCGGTACGTTTGGACAGATTGTCCGTGCCCGACGCAATTTCGCGTGTACCGGTGTCCATGGTCGAAATCGAGTTCGAGATTTCGGAAAGCGTGGAGCCGAGCTGGGCTACGGAACGGTTGAAGTCGTGACGCAGTGCTTCAAAGTCCTGGGCGAAGGCCTCGTTGAGTTGGACGGCAAGATCGCCGCCGGCAAGGCGCTTCAGGCCGGCAGCAAGGCCGGAGGTTGCGATGCGCAGCCGCTCCGCGGCATCCGCCTCTGCCTTCTCCTGCATGGCGATACGCTCGACTTCCGCACGCTTGCGACCTTCCTCAGCCTCGCGCTCCAGCCGGCGGTTAGCGATGGCACCCTGGCGGAAGACTTCGAGCGCTTTGCCCATGTCGCCGATCTCGTCATTATTCCTGGCAAGGCCGATGTCGAGATCAAGCTGGCCTTCGGCCACCTGCTTCATGGAATCGCCGAGCTTGTTCATGCCCCCGATGATGCGCTTGAATGTCACGAAGCCGATGATCATCAGCATCAAGGCCAGCGCCGACATCGCAGCAAGGGTCAGCGTCCAATAGAAGGAGGCGCTGGCATTCGCCCGATCGACAGCTCCCTGGGTTCGGTCTTCGAGCTTCACGAAGAAGGCATCGACCGGCTTCATGATCTCGGCTTTGAACTTATGGTAATCGGGGGAATTAAGCATGGTGGCTGCTTTTGCCTTGGCCTGCGGCCCCAAGGTAGCTGCATTGTCCACCAGGCTCATCGCCTCGGTTTCCATCTTCACCAGCGCGTCCGAGCGTTTGCCCGCTTCGGCGAGAAGCGCGAACTCGTCATCGGTGAAGCCGGTCTGTCTCATCAAGTCCTGAAGCGAAACGGCTGGCCCGTCCGGACGGGGCTTGGGATCGCCGCCAGCGACGAAATCCCAATAGATGCGATTATAGTCCTGTGGACGCGGGCGCGTCCCGTTGCGGATTTCGATGACGGCATTGTACTGGCTTTTGAAGGACGGATCGCCGGTCTCGGCATAGGTTCGCGCCATCCGGGTCAGCTCGTCCGACGAACGGCGGAAGTTCTCGGCCAGCAGATAGGATTTGTATTTCTGATCATAGGCACTGGCGACTTCGCCGACGGCACCGGCATAACCCCACAGGCTGCCGACAAGTCCTGCAATCGCGACACCCGCGGCTGCAGCGAGGACGATGAACTGCGTCTTTATTCTCATGGTCGAAATGTCCTGGGTGTGCATCTCTCTGTTGCCGCGCCGAAGTCATTTCTGACGTCAAGAAGTCATGCCACACATCTATGTCTATTTGGCCCGACGGCATCGTCGGAATGTTTTCGAGAGTTGCTTAGTTTGGTTAGCGAATTGATAATTCTAAAGTTTTTCTCTGAATAAAAACGTCTTTTACTCGCGTAAATTGAAGATCAGCTTCATCAGCCAAAGATGGGTATCCTGTTACGCGATTTGCGTTGCATCATTGTTCGGCAATGTATTTTGTGTGATACAATTTTTGCTTGTCATGCGGCATAAGACCCAGCGTCTGGTGTACCTCGTGCATAGGCATTCCAGGCCTGTCGCCGGCCGCGGTCATCATTCCTCGGCTGTTCCTGCCGCCACCTTCCCGAAGCATCCTCATCGCATCGATGACCCTTTCGAGGTCACCGCCATCTTCCGGACAGGAAGAGAGCCAAAACCGCAAGACCGGCGCACGCGATAAGGACAAAGTCCAGCCTCTGGACAAGACCTGCCAGCACAAGCCCGCCTCCCAGCAAATTGTAATAGAACAGGCTCAGGATCGCGCCGGCGGTGCCGCGGCGATCGGCATAGGCTCTGAGCGCCTGGGACAGGATGTTCGGTATCGCGATCGCGTAAGCGGCGGCAATCACGGCCATGCCAAGTAGAAAGGCTGGGCTGCGCACAAAAAGCCCAACGAAGCCGGCGCCGAGAACCAGCAAAACAATACCCAGACGCGTGAGTTTCTCCGAGTTCCATCCTTGCCGCAGCAGTCGGGAATTCACGATGGCTGCGGCAAGCGACGCGGCTCCCAGCACGATACCGCTATGACCGAAATCGATCCACACGTTCTCCAACCGCGCAAAGAGAAATGGGCCTAGCTGATAATAGCCGAAGATCGCCAGATTGAAGCAGCAGATCAGCATGGCGCTCGGCCAGATAGCCTTGTCGAACAACATTTGCCAGAGCGTCAGTCGGAATGACACGACCGGGATGGAAGCCGGCAACGTTTCCGGCCAGCGAATAAGGCTGATGACGAGAAGCGCTACAGCCAATAGGCCGAGCACTGCAAAGATGCCTTCATGACCGGCTATGGCGGCGATCTCTTCGCCGGTGAACATGCCGACTGCGGGGCTTATCGCCAACGCCATGCCAAGAAGCGAGAATACGCGCCCCAGGCTTGGGCCGCTGTAACTGTCGCGCAAGGCCGTCTGCGTGACGATCGAGCCGACTGCCGCACCGAATGCAGACAGAAGTCTCGCTGCGAGCAAATGGTTGAAATCCGGGACGATCAGAGCCCAACCCGCGCCGATCGCGTAAAGGACCAAGCCGGCAAGCAAGGACGGCCGGCGCCCCCAAACATCGCAAAGCCTTCCCCAGACGACGACACCAAGCGCAAAGCCCAGAAACCAGAGCGACAGGGTCTGGGCAACCTCCTCCGGAGCAACCCGATAGCGGTTGGCGATCAGCGGGAGGGCCGGACTGTAGATCGTTTCGACGATCTGGGGAAAGCTGAGCAACAGAATGACAAGCGCAAGCGGTGGGCGAGAGGACATGGGAGTTCCGACGATGAAAGACAGTTTTCCGCCTTCTAGCCATAAGCCGCTATGCCGGTTACAAACAAAAAGACAAAAAACATTGGAAATCGGACAATGGCTTGGATCGCTCCGGACGCAATCTTTGATCCCGATGTGATGGCAGAGCCGATCATCGGTATCGCATCGCGGCTTGTGCAGCACGATTCCCTCTTTCATCGGCACGCTCAGGGACAGTTGCTGTTTGCCTATGCGGGATCGATCAGGATCACCATGCCGAAGCTGATCTCGATGCTGCCCCCAATCCGGCTGATGTGGATCCCGCCCGGGATCGAGCATCGCGTGCAAATTCAAGGGGAGGTCGAATATCGCTCGATCTATCTCGATCCCGCGCGCGTGGCGCCAATCGCGCAAGAGCCCGTCATTCTGTCCATGACACCGCTTTTGCGCGAGGTGTTCGAGCGGATCAGCCACGAGCCCTTCGATACCGACTGGTCGCAAGGTGCGGCGCATAATCTGTTTGCGGTCTGCTTGGATGAACTGCGCAGCGCCCGGCGTGAGCCTATGCTTTTGCCGGTGCCGACCGATCCTCGGCTGACCCGGCTCGATCTCGAAGAACTGCCCCCCGAACTCGAGGAGCTCTCCCGGCGGCTCGCGGTCAGCGCCCGTACGCTCACGCGCATTTTCCGCCGGGAGACCGGCATGGGCTATCAGGCCTGGCGGCAGAACTGGCGCCTGCTGCGTGCGGTAGACCTTCTGGCATCAGGCCAAAGCGTCACATCCGTCGCCTTCGAGCTCGACTTTGCAAGCGACAGCGCATTCATCGCATTCTTTCGTCAGATGGCCGGACAGACGCCGCGGCGCTACATCCTGCAGCAATAGAAGGCTCTGCGTCTTCAGAGAGAGCAGTTCCTTTAGGCCAAGCCTTCCGCGACCGCATAGGTCGCAAGAACATCCTGGATGCTGTTTTCCGTTGGAAGCAGCGCACGGGCCGTAATGGAATCGAGATGATGTGCCATGAGTGCAGCCGCCTCGTCGGTCTTGCCGGCGATCAGCTTATCCAGCAGTTCCCGATGCTCCGACACGGCGCACTCCGAAGAGTGGGGGCGGCCGTAAAGGGCCAGGATCAGCGAGCTTCTGGCGACCAGTTCATTCACGTAACGGATGAGGCTGGCATTGTTGGTCATCTGAGCGAGAAGTGTATGGAATTCGCCGGCCAGGCGGATCGAAGCGGCATGCTCGGTCCTGGCCGCCTCTTCACCAGCAATATGCGCTGACAGAGTATCGATCTGCTCTCGCGTCAGGTTTCCCGAAAGCGTTTCGACGACAAGACGCTCCAATGCCATCCGCGTGAGAAAGAGGTTTCGTCCCTCCTCTAGGCTCGGGCGTGCAACCGCAGCCCCCTTGTTCGGGCGCAATTCCACCAGCCCTTCCTGGCTCAAACGAACCAGCGCTTCCCTAACCAGCGTCCGGCTGACGCCCAAACGCTCGCCAATCGAATCCTCCGGCAGTTTTGAGCCGGGCGGCAGTGCCTGGTCGATAATCGCTCGCTTCAATGCGCGATGAACGGCCTGAGAGCGACCACCGCCTGCATCGCTCATCTTCTTCGCCATTCCAGACTCCCAATGTTCAATCGATTTGACACATCGAATTGCATACGAAGTTCGTATGTGTCCAGCCATTTATTACCCTGAACCGCTGAAACCTGCGCCAAGACCTGGGATAGGCGAGATCACATTTTGCGTTATGGCAGCAAAAGATGCTTTACGGAACTCAAAATGCATGCATTAATTAGGCGAAATTGCATACAATAATAGAATTCAAAAATTGGGAACAATCACATGCTCGCCTTCGTCATCAAACGAATGCTCGGCCTTGTGCCAGTGATCCTGGTCGTCTCGATCGTCGTCTTTCTGCTGCTGCGACTGAGCCCGGGCGACCCAGCGGTCGTTATCGCCGGCGACAATGCGGATGCTGCAACAATCGAACGGATCCGCGCGACCCTCGGGCTCAATCAGCCCTTGACGAGCCAGTTCATCATATGGGCCGGCTCGCTCCTGCACGGCGATCTGGGCGTGTCGGTTTTCTCGAACATTCCCGTTACCCAGCTCATTCTGCAGCGCCTGGAACCAACGGCCTCGCTTGCTCTGACGACACTCATTTTCTCGATCGTGGTCGCGATCCCCCTCGGCACGATCGCCGGCGCCACCGCCGGAAGCTGGCTGGATCGGACACTGATGCTCGTCTCCGTTCTCGGCTTCTCCATCCCCGTCTTCGTGCTGGGATACTGCCTGATCTACGTCTTCTCGCTGCATCTTCATCTTTTGCCGGTTCAGGGCTTTTCCAGCATCCGCAATGGCATCCTTCCCTTCCTGTCGAGCATCGCTTTGCCGACAATCACCCTGGGGCTTGCCTATCTCGTGCTGATCGCGCGCATCACCCGGGCAAGCGTTCTCGAAATGATGGGCGAGGACTTTATCCGGACAGCGCGCGCCAAGGGCGTCAAGGAGCGCATCGTCGTCACAAGACACGCCTTGCGCAATTCCGCGATCCCGATCCTGACCGTTATCGGCATCGGCGTCGCGCTGCTGATCAGCGGCGTCGTAGTGATCGAGACGGTGTTCAACATTCCCGGCGTCGGGCGCCTCGTGGTGGATGCGATCCTGAAACGGGATTACCCGGTGATCCAGGGCGTCATCCTCATGTTTTCCGGGGTCTATGTCCTGATCAATCTGATCATCGACATCGCCTATGCGTTCCTCGATCCAAGGGTGCGGTACTGATGAACTCTACAGCTTCTCTCCCCACGGCGCCGGCAATGACCAAGCGCTCGCTACCGCCGTTCCTGCTTCATCCGTCCGTTCTCGTCGGCGGGCTGCTCATCGCGACGATCGTTCTGGTGGCGATCTTCGCTCCCTATCTCGGCACGGTCGATCCGGGTCGCATCAACCCCGGCATGCGCCTGAAGCCGCCATCGGAGCTTGCCTGGTTCGGCACCGATCTGTTCGGCCGCGACGTCTATAGCCGCGCCATCTATGGCGCGCGCAGCTCCATGCTCATCGGGATCTGCGTCGCCACGGCAGCACTGGTCATCGGCGTCACGATCGGTCTGGTGGGTGGCTACTTCCGTTGGGTCGATGCCGTGGTCATGCGCATCATGGACGGCCTGATGGCGATCCCGACATTCTTGCTCGCGATTGCACTTGTCTCGCTCACCCGTGCCAGCATCGCAACTGTTGTCGTCGCCCTCACCGTTCCCGAAATTCCTCGTGTCGTGCGGCTTGTGCGCAGCGTCGTGCTGACCGTGCGTGAGGAACCCTATGTCGAAGCGGCCATCTCCGTCGGGACATCGACACCGGCCATACTCTTCCGCCATCTGCTTCCCAGCACCTATGCGCCCCTCATGGTGCTTGGCACCTATATCTGCGCATCCGCCATCCTGATCGAAGCCGGCCTCAGCTTCCTTGGAACGGGCCTGCCGCCGGAAATCCCCAGCTGGGGCAACATGATTTCGGAAGGCCGCACCTTTTTCCAGGTCGCACCGCGCCTGGTCTTCTTGCCTAGCCTTTTCCTGGCTCTCACCGTGCTTGGGATCAATCTGCTCGGCGACGGGTTGCGCGATGCGCTCGACCCTCGAATTGCAAAGAGGATGTGAGGAATGCTGATGAAGACGGCAATACCTGTCATTGAGGTCCAGGACCTCGCTATTCCTCTTCCGGGTCGCGGCGATCGCGGCTTTGCGGTCGATCACATCTCTCTTTCCGTCGCGCCGGGTGAAATCGTCTGCGTCGTGGGCGAGTCCGGCTCGGGCAAATCGGTCACCGCGCAATCCATCATGGGCTTGCTGCCGAAGGTGTTTCCGAAGCCCGCCGGCCGCATTCTGTTCGAGGGCAAGAACATCACCGAGGCAACTCCCGCCGAGATGCGGGATCTGCGCGGCCGCGGCATCGGCATGATCTTCCAGGAGCCGATGACCGCATTGAACCCGGTGCAGGCGGTCGGCAAGCAAATCGACGAGGTATTGCGGACGCATCTGTCCCTGTCGCGCAGAGAGCGCTTCGACAAGGCCATCGCCGCCATGGCGGAAGTTCGCCTGCCCGATCCGGAAAAACTCTATCACGCCTTTCCGCACCAGCTCTCAGGCGGCCAGCGCCAGCGTGTTCTCATCGCGGCCGCGCTGATCCTCCAGCCGAAACTGCTGATCGCCGACGAACCGACGACGGCGCTCGATGTAACGACCCAGGCGCAGATCCTGTCGCAAATTCGCGAGCTGCAACGCGAGCGCGGCATGGGCGTGCTGTTCATCACCCATGATATCGGCGTCGTGCGCGAGATTGCCGACCGCGTCGTCGTGATGAAAGCCGGTAAGCTGATCGAGCAAGGCGCCGCTGATCAGGTGCTCAATGCACCGGTCTCGGACTATACGCGCATGCTGATCGCCTCGGTTCCAACTCTGGAGCCGAAGCGAAGCGGCCATGTCGTCAACGGTGCCGTCGCGCTTGAGGTGACGGCAGTGACAAAGACTTATCACAGCGGCGGTCTGTTCCGCGACCGCCGCACCGTCCAAGCCCTGCGGGAAGCCTCGCTTTCCGTTAGGCGCGGAGAGACGCTCGGCATTATCGGCGAATCCGGCTCCGGCAAGTCGACACTCGCACGCTGCGTCATGCAGCTGATCGAGCCGTCATCCGGCAGCATTGAGTTGCCTGATGCCGGGGATGGCCGCACGTTGCGGCAGCGCATGCAAATGGTCTTCCAGGATCCCTACAGATCGCTCAATCCACGCCGCACGGTCGGGCAATCGATCATCGAAGGGCCTATGAATTTCGGCCAAAGCAAGGGCGAGGCTTTGGAGCGGGCACGCGAGCTGATGCAACTCGTCGGACTTGAGCCCCATGCCGTCGATCGCTTTCCGCATCAGTTTTCCGGCGGCCAGCGGCAGCGCATCTCGATTGCGCGGGCGTTGGCGATGGAGCCTGACATTCTGGTCGCGGACGAGGCCGTGTCTGCTCTCGACGTCTCGGTCCAGGCTCAGGTCCTGCGTCTGATCGACGACATCCAGAAGCGCTTCGATCTGGCCATTCTTTTCATCACGCATGATCTGCGCGTCGCAGCGCAGATCTGCGACCGGCTGATCGTCACGCATCGCGGGGAAATCGTTGAGCAGGGAGCTGTATCGACCGTCTTTGCAGCGCCGTCCCACCGATACACGCGCGAACTGCTCGCATCGATACCCGGCCGGGCGGAACAAAAGGTTCCGGCCTGAGGAAATCTCTCGAATAATAAGGGGAATGACCATGTTTGATCCGATGAAAGCCACTCGCCGGGCCCTGTTCGCCTCGGCCGTCTTGCTAACGTGCTTCGGGACCGCCTGGGCGGAAAGCACCCTCAAGATCGTGCCGAGCGCCGATCTCCAGGTGCTCGATCCGATGGGCTCGACCGCCGACATCGTGAAGATGCACGGCTTCATGATCTACGACACGCTCTATGCGCTCGATGAGCATTTCAAGCCGCAGCCGGAAATGGTGCAGGACATGCAGCTTTCTGCCGACAAGAAGACCTATCGCTTCACGCTGCGCGACGGGCTGAAATGGCATGACGGCCAGCCGGTCAAGGCGGAGGATTGCGTGGCCTCATTGAAGCGCTGGCAGGCCCGCGATGCAGCCGGGCAGCTGATGGCGCGCGAGCTGAAGGAAATGCGTGTTATCGACGACAAGACCTTCGAGCTCGAATTCAAGGAGCCCTACGGCATCGTGCTGGAAAGTCTCAGCAAGGTCGCCTCGAACGTGCCCTTCATGATGCCGAAGCGGATCGCCGAGACCGATCCCTACAAGGAAATCACCGATTATACAGGTTCTGGCCCCTACAAATTCGCCAAGGACAAGTGGATCCCCGGCAGCAAGGTGGTCTATGAGAAGTTCGCCGACTACGTTCCGCGCAAGGAACCGGCAAGTGGCCTGGCCGGCGGCAAGGTGGCGCAGTTCGACGGCGTCGAATGGGATATCATCAAGGACCAGCAGACGGCGTTATCGGCGCTGATAAGCGGCGAGATCGACTTCTGGCAGAACCCCTCGCTGGACCTCCTTCCGGTTATCGAAGCCGCGGGCAATCTGCAAACCAAGGTCATCAACCAGACCGGTACCCAAGGCACGCTTTTCTTCAATCACACCCAGCCGCCCTTCGACAATCCGAAGGCGCGTCAGGCCATGTTCTACCTGACCAACCAGCAGGCCTATCTGCAGGCGGTCAACGGCAACCCCGACTACTTCAAGACCTGCGCCTCCTTCTTCATCTGCGGCAGCCCGATGGAAACCGAAGCCGGACTGGACGCGCTGAAAGCGCCCGATCCGGTGAAAGCCAAGGCGCTTTTCCAGGAGGCTGGCTGGGATTTCTCCAGGCCGATCGTCATTCTCGATCCGACCGATGAAAGCATCGTGCATCCGGAAACCGTCGTCACCGTTCAAGCGATGCGGGATATCGGTCTGACCGTCGATGTGCAGGCAATGGACTGGGCGACCGTCCTGAAGCGCCGCAATTCCAAGGAACCGGCCGGCAAGGGCGGCTGGAACCTGCTTCATTCCTATGTCGGCGGACAGGTGGTCGCCAATCCGGTCTGGAGCATCACCTTCTCGGCTGCATGCGAGAAAGGCATCTTCGGCTGGCCATGCGACAAGACGCTTGAGGATCTGCGCCTGAAGTGGGCGCTTGCCGATGGCCTTGACGCACAGAAGGCGGTCGCGGCCGAGTATTCGAAGCGCGCTTTCGAAACCGGCCATCATATCCCTCTCGGCCAATGGAACACCTTTGTCGCGTTCTCGAACAGGCTGTCGGGCGTGCTGACGACGCAGGACGTGCCGGTGTTCTGGAACATCAAGAAGAGCGATTGACACGATCTAAAGGAAAGGCGCCTCGACGCGCCTTTCATCCGACTTCCCTAGAATAGTGAGCAGATAACATGTCGACCGATTACGACCGTTTACCCTTCGAACCTCACGAATATCTCGCACGCAGGGATGCTTTAAGAAAACTCATGGCCGAACGCGGCATCGATGCCTGCGTGTTCAATTCGGCCGAGAACATGTACTACCTGACCGGCTTCGGATCGCTCGCTTATGGCGCGACCTCCCTGATCGTTCGAGCAGACGGCAACGCGATCTGGGTGATGCGGCTGACCGAACTCAGCAATATCCGTGCGCTGAAGGGCAAGATCTGGGCGGATGAAGGCGTCGGCGTCCGGGACGGACAGGACTATACGGCCATTCTCGAGCGCACACTTGCCGATTTTGCCCCCGCAAAGGCCACGATCGCCGTCGAATACGCGACCGTTCAGACGGCCTTGCGGGGCTTCGTTCGGCTGAAGGACGACGCTATTCTCAACGCGTCCGGCCTCGTCGAGCAGCTGCGCCGCATCAAGAGCCCCGCGGAAATCGAACTTCTGCGCAAGGCAGGTCGGATCGCGGCGCAATCTTGCCGCGATGGCTTCGAGACATTGCACGAGGGCATGACCGACACCGCACTTGCCGCAGTCGTCACCAACAGTATGCTTGCGAATGGCAGCCACCGGCCGGTCAAGATGGCAAATGTCTGCGCCGGCCCTCGCACCGCCCGCGCCCACGTCACCTGGTGCGGCGCGCCGATTTCCCGCGGAGAATTGGTCAATATCGAACCTGCCGCATCGATCCACGACTACCACACGCCGATCTTCCGGTTCTATTCAATCGGAGAGCCGGTGGACCGAGTGCGGCGCATGTTCGAGGTATGCAAGGAAGCGCTCGACGAGGGCTTTGCCCGCGTTCGCCCCGGCATGACCTCGCATGAGGCCGCCCGCATATTCGAAGGCGTGATCGAGGGCCGCGGCTTTGCAGAATGGATGGTCACGCGGCCGGCCTACAGCATCGGCGCGTCCTTCCCACCCGGCTGGGGCGAGGACGATGTCATGGCGATCCGCCGCCATCACGATGTCGTTCTCGAAGAGGGCATGTGCTTCCACGTAACCCCCTGCCTTTACGAGGATGGGATCGGCTGCGTCGGCGCTAGCATGCCGGCAGTTTTGACCATGAGCGGATTTGAATCCTTAAGCGGCGACGAAGCCATTTTTGGCGTGAAGTGAAGGAGACACCATGGATATGAGCGCAAACAGCGACGCCTCAGACAACAGGACCGCCTTCGATTTCACCAGGCTTAGCGCTCGCGAGCGCTACAAGCTGATGATCGGTACGATCATTCCCCGCCCGATCGCGCTGGTAACGACAGTCGACGAACATGGCCGCTTCAACGCGGCCCCATTCAGTTTCTTCAATTGTCTTTCGGCCGATCCGCCCATCGTGGCGATCGGCGTCGAGAACAATCCCGACGTCTCCTTCAAGGATACCGGCCACAACATCCGGATGACGGAAGTCTTTACCGTCAACATTGTCTCGCATGCCATTGCCGAAGCGATGCATGTCTGCGGCACGAAATATCCGCGCGGGGTCGACGAAATGAAGGAGGCCGGCCTGACTGCCATGCCCGGCGAAAAGGTTGCCGCGCCCTGGATAAGAGAGGCCCCGGCCTCCTTCGAATGCCGCCGGCATCTGACGCTGGAGCTTGGCAAATCGCGTCAGATCATCATGGGCGAGATCATCTTTGCCCACTATCACCCAGGCGCCGTCGATGAGAGCCTGCATGTCGATCCGAACATCATCGATTCAATCGCTCGGCTCGGCGGCGATACCTGCTCCACGATCCGTGACAGGTTCGAAATGCTGACGCCGAAGCTGGCGTGACGGAGGCGAAAACAAGAGAGAACATCATGGACAATGAAACCCACTTCCTCTGCGAAGCTATCGAGCTTGCGCGTACCAATTCCCAAAATGGCGGCCGTCCGTTCGGTGCCGTTGTCGTCAAGGATGGCGAGGTGATCGCAACCGGCGTGAACGAGATCCTCACCACGAACGATCCGACCGCCCACGCCGAGATGACGGCGCTCCGCCTTGCCAGCCAGAAGCTGAAGTCACCCAACCTGCAGGGCTGCACGGTCTATACCAGCGGTCACCCCTGCCCCATGTGCATGGCGGCGATGCGTCTCGCCGGCGTGAAAGCAGTCTCCTACGCCTATTCCAACGATGACGGTGCGCCATTCGGGCTGTCGACCGCGGCAATCTATGAGGATCTGGCGAAGCCCTTTGCCGAGCAGTCGATGACGATCCGCTATGTTCGCACGCGCCTTGAAAACCAACCCGACCTCTATGCCGATTGGAAGCGGCGTCAGGACAAGCGGTCCTGAATCATGAAGAATGCCGCTTCCCGTTCCTTGCTTCCGCTGTTGTGCGTCGTTGCCATCGTCGGGCTCAATCTGAGGCCATTCATTACCGCCGTCGGGCCGCTTGCGGGAGACATTCACACGCAAACCGGTCTCGGCCTTCAGGGCATGTCGCTTCTGACCATGGTGCCGATGGTCTTGATGGGGATCGTCGCCTTCGTCGGACCGTCCCTTCAAAACGCCCTGGGTGCGCGCCGATTGATCCTCGGAGCTCTGGCGATACTGGGCTTCGGATCGCTGCTGCGCTTCTTTTCGGCCACCGGCTGGCAGCTCATAGGAACGGCAGCCGTCATCGGATTCGGGGTTGCGATCGTTCAGGCTGTATTTCCCGGTGTCATCAAGCGGATATTCCCAAGGCGCGTCGCAGCGGTGATGGGCCTTTATTCTTCGATGCTGATGGGCGGCGGCGCGCTCGGCGCGAAGGCCGCGCCCGTCGTCGCGGGCGCAGCGGGGGCATGGCAAGCGGGGCTTGCGTGGCTTTCCATACCGGCCGTCATCGCCCTCGTGCTTGCCTCGATCTACTTACCGGCAGACGATCGACGGACATCGGGCGGCAATGTAACAACCCATTTGTTGAGACGGCCACGTGCCTGGTTGCTGATGGCCTGTTTCGGCCTCGTCAATGGCGGTTATTCTTCCGCGGTCGCCTGGTTGTCACCCTATTATCAGGGACAGGGATGGAGCGGGGCGGCAACGGGGGACCTTCTCGCCGTCATGGCTATCTGTCAGGCGACATTCGCCCTTGTCCTGCCGCTGTTGATCGGTCGCGAGGGCGATCGCCGAGCCTGGCTATGGTTGACGCTGCTCTTTCAAGCGGCAGGCTTTGCCGGTCTCGCCTTCTGGCCGCTGCTCGCTCCCTTTGCCTGGGCCGGGCTGGTGGGCGCCGGATTGGGAGGCTGCTTTGCCTTGTCGCTGGTGGTGGCGCTCGATCATCTGTCCGATGCCGGACACGCCGGTGCGCTGTCGGCACTAATGCAGGGCGGAGGCTTCCTGATCGCTGCCGTTCCGCCATGGATCGTCGCCGTCCTGCACGACCTGACGGGTGGTTTTCAGGCCGGCTGGCTGCTTCACCTGACATGCGTGGTCATCGTCGTAGCCCTGGCGCAGCGTCTCGCTTCCCACAACTACCACAAGGCGATGCCACCGATGCATCACGCACCGCTGGCAGATCAGGATGCCTCCGCGCGCTCCAGCGCTTAATGTCACGCAGCCTCGCGGTTGTGGATATATCCCATGACGGCAGCTGACACATGAGACAGCACAATTCTCGATCAACTGCACCAGACTGAAGGCGACGTCCGAAATCCTCGGGCGTCGCCAATTATATTGTCAGAGCCGGGATGAACTCCGAAATCCATTCCCCGCGCCCGCGCTGCTTCGCAGCAAGATTTCTACGCAAATAAAGCGTGCCGGCCAGCTCATTTGCGGGGAATGCTCCACCCGCCGACGCGGTCAAGGCTGGGCTAACGGCACTATCCTGCCCTCCGGGCCAATACAACCGGTGATATTCCGGAACCATTATCCCCAAATTGACCTTTCGTATGTCAAACGAGTTCACGGAAGTGTGCTGGTGCTCATTTTGAACAAAAAGCCGTCTCATGCTTTTCTGGAACGATCCAGTTGCCAAAGAACCATAATTGTTCCACGAACATCACACATCAAACACTCAACGTTGAGAATCGGATCAGAGCTTAATGCGTATACAACTTGGTTTCCTCGGCATCTTCCTGGCAATTGCCCCCTCGGCATATGCTCTGGAAGCAGCCGCACCGCCAGTTCTGGCGCCGCTGCAGCAGCAGGCGCAGGCAGCGCATTTGAGCGCGCAGTTTCTCGAGCGTTTCCACTATAGGCCGCTCCCGCTCGACGATGCCCTGTCGGTCAAGGTCATGGACCGGTTTATCAAATCGCTGGATCCGGATCGCGTACTCTTCATGCAGTCGGATATCGACAAGTTCATGGCTGACAACACCAAGATCGACGACGCCATCAACAAGGAAGACTTGCGGATCCCGTTTTCGATTTTCAACGTGTATGAGCAGCGCGTTGTCGATCGCATGACCTATGCCCGGAGCCTGCTCAAGCAGAACTTCGATTTCAATGTGAAGGAAAGCTACTCGCTCCAGCGCGACAAGGCACCTTGGCCGCAAACCGACGCGGAAAGCAACGATCTGTGGCGCAAGCGCGTCAAGAGCGATTGGCTGCGGCTGAAGCTGGCGGGCAAGACCGACGACGCCATCCGCACGACGCTCGACAAGCGCTACCAGAATTCGCTGGAACGCGCCTACAAATACAAGAACGACGACGTGTTCGAGACGTTCATGGACGCCTACACGAAGTCGATCGACCCTCACACCGACTATTTCGGTACGCGCGCTTCAGCCGAATTCGATATTTCCATGAAGCTGTCACTCGTCGGTATCGGCGCGGTTCTGCAGGAAAGAGACGACTACACGACCATCCGCGAACTCGTGCCGGGCGGCCCGGCGCAGTCTTCCGGCAAGCTTGCCGTCGGCGACCGCATCGCCGGCGTCGGCCAGGACGCCGAAGGCCCCATCAAGGAAGTTGTGGGAACCCGCCTCGATGAAGTCGTGCAGATGATACGAGGCACCAAAGGCTCCGTCGTGCGTCTCGACATTCTACCGGCCGATGCCGGACCAGATGGCAAACATAAGATCATCAGCCTGGTGCGCGACAAGATCAGCCTCGATAAGCAGGCGGCCAAGAAAACCCTCCTTTCCGTGAAGGACGGCGAGGCCACGCGCAAGATCGGCGTGATCACGCTGCCGGCCTTCTATGAAGACTTCGAGGGGCGGCGCAAGGGCGACAAGGATTATCGAAGCGCGAGCCGCGATGTCGCAAAACTGCTGAGCGAGCTGAAGCAGGATAAGGTCGACGGCGTTCTCGTCGACTTGCGCAACAATGGCGGCGGCTCGCTCTCCGAAGCGATCGACATGACGGGTCTCTTTGTCGGCAAGGGCCCTGTCGTTCAGCAGCGCGACGCGGGCGGCAAGGTGGAAGTCGAAAGCGATGACCTTTCCACGCCTGCCTGGACTGGCCCGGTCGGCGTACTGATCAATCGCGGCTCCGCATCTGCCTCCGAGATTTTCGCCGCGGCGATCCAGGATTATGGTCGCGGCGTGATCATCGGTGAGCCGAGCTTTGGCAAAGGCAGCGTCCAGACCGTGGTCAATCTCGATCAGATCGCCCATAACAGCAAACCGAAGTTCGGTGAGCTGAAACTGACGGTTGCCCAGTTTTTCCGCGTGAATGGCGGCACGACGCAGCTGCGCGGCGTGACCCCCGATATCAACCTGCCGGGCCTTTCGGATCCGAAGACTTTCGGGGAAGCAAGCTTCGACAATGCCCTGCCATGGACGGAGGTCAAGCCGGCTAAGTATACACCCTCAGCCAACCTCCCGGCGTTGCTACCGGAACTGCAGAAGCTCCACGATGCTCGCGTGAAGGGTGACCGCGATTTCCAGCGTTTCGTTGAGGACGTTGCAGTACTCAAACAACAGCGCGAAAAGCAGTCTCTCTCCCTCAATGAAACCGAGCGCCGCGATGAAATGAATGCTCAAGCGAAACGCTTGAAGTCGCGCGAACAGATAAACGACGGCGTTGATAACAACGAAGACGACGGCCTGCAGGCGAACGAGCGCAGCCTGAGTGACGATATCGCTCTGGAAAAGGCACGCAAGAACGCCAAGGACGTCCTTTTGAACGAGGCTGCCGCCATCGTTGCCGACGAGGCAAATCTGCAGTCGAGCGTGCCGAAGACCGCTGCACAGCGATCAGGCGCTAGCGACGGAAAATAACCTTTCCTCGGAATTTCTACTTGCGCGGCCCCGGTCCACCAACCAGGGCCGTCTTGTTTGGGCGTAGCGTCGCGGAACCGTATGGTTGATTGAAGCGCCGCTGCCAAAGTTCGACGGCACCGGTTCCTGCGGGGCGCCCCTGCTGCCGCCGCCGCTGGACGGACGATCTGCGGGCACCTCGACCGGCCAGGCGAATTTCCTTATAGTTTCGGCATCCTGATCACCTCAGACCTTGAGGGATGGGCTTGGTTGGAACGGGAAGTCATGGATCATCTCAGCAGTTCGACCGCCACTCTCCTTTCCAGCAGGGATCGCGGCTGGAAGGGCTTGGGCGCCGAGTTTCTTCATATCCGTGCCGGCCGCACGCATGTCCCTGGAACGGAAAGCCATCGCCTGGGTATCCATTTCGGTCGCGCCGTAAACGCGCATTGCCAATGCGATGGCCGGGATCTTCGCCGTCAGCAAAAGCACGGCGATATCGACATCGTTCCAGCCGGAATGGATGGCTGGTGGGAAGACGATCGCGATTGCACCATTCTGCGACTGACCGTCCGGCCGGAACTCCTGCAGGCAGCCGCCCGGGAGCTTGGGCAAGACCCCGAAACCGTTTCTCTTGCTCCGCGGTTCCAGCTCCGCGATGCCCGGCTCGAGTCGATCGCCTGGGCCATCAAGGCGGAAATCGAGGCAACCGTACCATCCGACATCACCTATGCCGAGACCTTGGGCATGGCCCTGGCAATCCGTCTGGTCGATAATAATGGGCAGAGGCTGTCGGCCACCAACAATGATCGTGCGGCGCTGAGCAGCCGGCAACAGCGTCGTCTGACCGACTTCATTGAGGATCATATCGATCAATCCCTGTCACTGGCCGATCTTGCCATCGTCGCCGGCCTTAGCGTCTCGCACCTAAAGCCGCTGTTTCATACCACCTTCGGTATGCCGGTTCACAAATATGTCCTGACGCGCCGTGTCGAGCGCGCCAAAGCGCTCCTCCTGACGGCGGATATGCCGCTCGCCCAGATCGCGCTGGCCGCCGGTTTTGCTCATCAAAGCCATATGACGCATTGGATGCGGCGGCTTCTCGGGCTCACGCCCGGCATGATCATGCGAATGCATTCCTGACATCGATTATCGTCCGAACCTGCGATCAATCGTCCAAACCTGTGCGAACCGCTGCACGCCGACGGCTAACGTTGCGGGCAGACGAACAGGAGAAGAGACGATGCATGTCATTCTAGGCGCCAGCGGGAAGGTTGGTCGCACCACCATCAACGCCCTGCGTAAACAGGGGATACCGGTACGCGCTGTGCTTCGCGACCCGACGAAGGCGCAGGCATTTTCAGACCTCGGCTGCGAGATTGCCATCGCCGACCTGAACGATCGCGGCACCCTCGTTGAAGCAATGAGCGGTGCCCGCGCCGTCCAGGTCATCTGCCCGGTCAACGTTCGCGCCGAGCGGGCGCAAGCGAACATGCTGCAAACGATTGAAACGATCGCCGAAGCTTTGACGGCTGCCAATCCACGGCAAGTCCTCGCCATCTCCGACTATGGCGCCCAGCATAGTTCCGGAACCGGCGTTACCTTGATTTTTCATGCTTTGGAGGCGCGTCTGCGCAAGCTGGACTCGAAACTGATCTTCCTGCGGTCGGCCGAGCATATGCAAAACTGGGCACGATTGACCAAGGTGGCAGCCGAAACCGGCCAGTTGCCAAGCTTCTATCACAATCAGGCTAAGCTGCTTCCCATCATCTCCGCTTTCGATGTCGGCTCAATTGCAGCCGAACTGCTTTTGGAGAGCAATGATGCAAAGCTGCGTATCGTCCATGCCGAGGGTCCGCAGCGCTACACACCGAACGACATTGCCGCAGCCATAGGCCTGCTCGCCGGTCGAAACGTCACCGCCCTCCCCTTGCCCGAAACGGAATGGCAGAACGTGCTGTTGCGCGCAGGTCTTTCGGAAGACTATGCGCGACTGCTGGTGGAGCTCTACACCGCTCACAATGCCGGCAGGATAGATGTAGAAAGCGATGTGGGTGAACTCCGCCGCGGCGGCACTGAGCTGGTAGATGCATTGAGGCCGCTTCTTCTCGCATGAGCAAGTGCCAAGTTATCTGAAAGACTGCTTCCATTGCAGGCATTATGGCCGGGCAAGTCGTCCACATCGCGGCCCAGGGGGGCGAGGCGGCTTGTCATACAAGCTATCATTGCAATGACGGGCGAAACCTCTATTATCGGGCGCAATTGAACTGCAGTGCGGCAATCGACGGGAGATCGGGAGCGCTGCAGATCTGGAGGCAGCCGGTCATGTCGTCCATAACCTCAGGCAATGACAAGCAGTACGCGGATAGCAAAAAGCTCGCCGCCCGAGCTCGTCTCAACAGCGAATATACTATTGCCGAAATCGGCTGGTTTCCATGGGTGGCGCAACAGCTACCACTGAAATCAGGCGATCACATTCTTGATATCGGCTGCGGCCCCGGCTGGTTCTGGGTAGCGGCTGCAGCGTCGTTGCCAGACAAACTGAGCCTGATGCTTTGCGATCTTTCCCCAGGCATGGTTCAGGAAGCCATTGAACGATGCAGCCCCCTGCTCTTTGGCAGCATCGCGGGCCGACAGGCGGATGCCGCGGCTTTGCCCTACGCCGATGGCTCCCTGGACGCCGTCGTCGCGATGCATATGTTCTATCACCTACCGGAACCGGCTAAGTGCGCGGCGGAAATGTATCGCGTCTTGAAGCCGGGCGGCTTTCTTGCGGTGACGACCAATGGCGCTGACAACATGCGTAAGATGTATGAGCTGACCGCCGTATTCGGCAGCCCTCCCCACGATCCCGCCGGCGCCGCCTTCGGCTACGACGCTGCGAAACGGCTGATGCAAGCCCAATTCGGAAATGTCGCCATGACCGAATACCCGGCGCGCGTGCGAGTGACCGAGCCCGAAGACATATTCCTCGCCCTCACCTCCTACCCTCCGGGCGAAGGCGCCAGCGAAGCACAGCTCTCCGAGTTCCACACGGCGATAGCCGACGCATTTCGAGCCGGCAACGGCGTGCTGGAAATCGAAAAGCAAACCGCCCTTTTCGTCAGCCGAAAGGTTGCGTGAACAGTTCGCCTTTCCGAGGAGAAACCGGAGACCCAATATTGCAGAAAGAAACCGAACAGCATTTCAGGACACGCGATCTTGATGGAGACGCGGAGAAGATTCGGACAGGAGCGTATCAAGTCATTTCCAAAGAGGACGCCAAGCGCGCCTTCCAGGAGCGCTTGTGGTTGTGGCTGGCGCTCGTCTCCATCCTCGTGCTTCTAGCTTGGTTGTTCGGTGCAATCTAGTTGCGACTAGAACACGTGGCGGAGGTCGGTTCGCAAAGGTCGGCCTCATTGTCATCGGCGGGTTCTGAACTGGAGTGACGCCGGATCCGCAAGTGGGTAAGTGGGCAAATTTGGAGGCACAAACGCGTGTTCCAGATTATTCCACATAACTCGTAAGACGGAGCCACCCCGCGCATTCAGAATGCCTCTTCGCGTTTAGCAACTCTACCTATTAGGCAAAGTGAACTATCCACACTATGAGGAGCATGTCTATTAGCAATACAATCACCAGAAGGAGGCTTATGAGCTTTCGCCGCTCTACCGTCTCCTTGGATTCAATTTCGAAAGCCGCTTTGTAAGCGTTTTTGGTGTCTCGATCACTCACTGGTCTAATAGAGTTTCGAGGGCGTGTCATATTGACGAGGCCGCATATGACGAAGATGAGAAATAATAGCAGATAGGGGGCCATCTCAAACGCAGCCTTTTGCTGTCCAGCCACTTGCAACTATCTGATTAGATAAACAGGTTTCACTGTCCATCGCAATTGAAAGCCGCTTGCGCAATGCCAGGCGGTTCTACATTGCCAGAAAATCTGTCGCGCTTACGCCGGGGGGCAAGCGGGGCAAGCCGGTGGCAGCACGTTTGTCGTTGAAGACGACGGTGTGATTGTAGGGATGTACTACATCCGCGTTAATCGGACGGGCGGAGGAAAACATGTTTGCAACTGCGCCTACCTGACGGACACGGCGGGGCAAGTGGTCGAGGCATGGCTCGTCAGATGCACGAGGATTCGCTAGTTCACGTAGTGCTTATTGATTAATTGCAGGACATCGCAAAGAGCTCTATTTTCCCTTGCAGGGTGCCTCGACGAGACGAGATGGGACTGGGCTTGCCAGGCCGGACCACTTCGGTTTCCGCATCAATCCCAGATTGTCGTTCGACGATACGATCCAGGAGGAGACGTACGATGAGCGAAACGACGCCGGACAATATCATGCAGCTCGGCATGGGGTTCTGGGCCTCCAAAACCATGCTCAGCGCGGTCGAGCTCGGCGTCTTCACCGCGCTCGCAGCCGGCCCGGCCAACCTGACCGACCTGCAGGCAAGGCTGCAACTGCATCCCCGCTCTGCCCGCGACTTCTTCGACACCCTAGTGGCTCTTAAACTGCTCGAACGCGAGGACGGCCGCTATCGCAATGCCCCTGATACAGATCTCTTCCTCGACAAAGGCAAGCCCTCCTATATCGGCGGCATGCTTGAAATGGCCAATGCCCGGCTCTACGGTTTCTGGGGCTCGCTGACCGAAGCCCTGCGCACCGGGGAGCCGCAGAATGAAGCTAAGCACAGCGAAGACTTCTTCGCCGCGATCTATGCGGAGCCGGCGCGCCTGCGCGGGTTCCTCGAGGCGATGAGCGGGATCAGCGCCGGTGCTGCGCAGGCGATCGCCGCCCGGTTCGACTGGTCGAAATACACGACCTTCGTCGATGTGGGCGCGGCGCAGGGCATGGTGCCGGTGGTTATCGCGCAAGCGCATCCGCATCTTCAGGCCATCGGCTTCGATCTGCCCGCGGTGCAGCCAATATTCGACGAGTTCGTCGCTCGGCAGGGTCTCTCTGACCGTATCCGCTTCCAAAGCGGCAACTTCTTTGACGGCCCGATGCCGAATGCGGATGTGATCTTGATGGGGCACATCCTGCACGACTGGGATCTTGCCGAGAAGAGGATGCTACTGGAGAAGGCCTTTGCCGCGCTGCCGAACGGCGGGGCCGTGATCGTCTACGATGCCGTCATCGATGACGAGCGCCGCTTGAACGCTTTCGGCCTGCTGATGAGCCTGAATATGCTGATCGAGACCCGCGGCGGGTTCGACTACACCGGCGGCGACTGCCAGGCTTGGATGCGCGACGCCGGGTTCGTGGCCACGCGCGTCGAACCGTTGGTGGGGCCAGACTCGATGGTGATAGGCTTCAAGCCCGACTGAGCCGAAACCGCGACAGCGGCCGGTGTTCCGCAAGATCGACCGAGGATGCAATGTCGATCGCCTGGTGCCTATATGGTCGATGGCGCCGCTTCGCTCTTGAATTGAACAAAGCTCTCGATGAAGGGATACCAAGCGGGCCGCCAGCGCATAGCAACTGGACGCCGGCTTGGCCGCATTCAGCGACGTTGTCCAACGAACCGGCAGTGCCACACAATCTGCCCCACTTACCCCCAATCGCCGTCGACATCGCCTGATCGCGCGATGACTATCCCTCTGGAATCATGCCGGCAATAAGTCATAATGAAGCTATTTTACGTCTTACTTCCGCAAGGCTCGGCAATGCCTCTTCAGTCATTGCCGAGCCGCATCAGTTGTCCGCGGACAACCAGCGACTTTTAATATTCGGCCGAGGCGGCGGCGCGCTAGTTTTCGCGCGTCCGCATATCAATGCAGGTACTCATCGCATGTATGGTTGACATCACTT
Source organism: Martinezella lusitana (assembly GCF_014207095.1). Lineage (GTDB taxonomy): Bacteria > Pseudomonadota > Alphaproteobacteria > Rhizobiales > Rhizobiaceae > Rhizobium > Rhizobium lusitanum_B. The sequence continues at coordinate 319,051 of NZ_JACHBG010000003.1, forward strand.
CGTCTGCAACTGTTTCATCGCCTCAAGATCCTCGTTGCTGACGAATTCGCAGGCGAGAAGGGTTTTACCCGGAAAGGCGGAGGACTCGCGGGCAACCACAGAGACCACCCCCATGTCAGCGGCGGGCTGCTCGGCCTTCGGTAACGCACGGCCATAGGACTTTGTCGCCGTCCCGAGCACATTGCCGAGGCCGTCCGACTTCAATTGATAGGCTTTGGCAAGGTCATCGGCGCGCAAGCCTTCCACCAGGACACCGAAGCTGGTGCCGGCAAACATAAGCTCGCTTGTCTTGAAACCCCGATGGCCAAAGTCGGCAGGCAATTTATAGACGGCAGCCGCCAGCAACGATGTATCCGCCTTCGCAAGCTTCTCGGCTTCATTGTACATCTTCGTTGCCGACTTCGTGGAATAGGCCGGCTTGCAAAGTGCTGCATCGAAGAAGGCAGCCTTGTCGAAAGCAAACGCATTCGAGCCAAGCGAGAGTGAGAGGACGATGCTCAGCGACAGGAATGTCTTAACGTTCAAGGCAGATCTCCGGAAAGCAGGCAATCGATTCGAATTCAGGTTGGCACTTGTATTCACCACGTATGTATCGCCAAGCCGCCAATGCGCCAACCCTACTTTGTTAAGGCTTGAACAGATATTTGCAGGTCTTCGAGGGCTACGCCGAAATAGCACTTAACGCGAACCAGGTTGAGCTGAGTGGCACTTCCGATAACGAAACAAGACGGCTTGGGAGGCTCAGCCTTCAACCGATATGGCAAGGCGCTCCTCTATTGTTTAATCGGATGAGCCGGTGCGGGAGGACGCGGCCGCGAGACATGACATCGCTACGCAATCCTCCCTACCCCAGTAGCCGGATCGGCCGAGGCCGTTCGTCGCGAAGCCGGACAACCCGATATCACCGCCGAGACGGAATGAAGGATCACGAGGTTTCCGGTCGGAATATAGAGCGCAACAACCGAGCATTTCGCGGCGCCGCTCGATGAGGCACAGATCAGTCGACGTCGTCGGAGAAGGAGAGGCGCCGCGCACTCGATACCTTTCGCGGCCAGACGCAAGCTATGCGCCAACTATAAAAATCTGGTTAACCAAAACTTGCTGTTGGTGCCGCGGTTGCATATATCGACAACGACTTGTCGAACCCATCAGCAGCCGAAGACGGATTCTTTGCCGTTCCGTCAAAATCGCTTCACAATCAGTTCGTAATGGATTTCAAGGCAGAGGAACGATTTCATGGAAGAACCCTGGACGACCAATCGCGGGCCAATCGTGGCAACGGCGCTCGACGTCAAGAAGGCAGAGGCAATCAATTCACTTCTGGTTCACGCCATCGATATTCTGCCATCGAAACCCGGCGATATCATTCGCCCTTTCGCGCTCGGTCTCTGGAACGAAATTCGGCCGCTTCTGAAGCCTGACATGTCCGTGATGTCGCTTCGCCGCGCTACGAGTTCCTTTCTCCACTCCAAGCAATATTACTTTGCCTGCGCCCAGCCGGATTCCATGCGTCATGACATCGCCGGCAATCCGATTGAACAATTGTCGGACGAGGACAGGCTTGCGGCCCAAAAGCGCCTTACGGCATTGCGGCAGGTGCAAGCCAAGCCTGCTGCACCCGTTGCTGAACCGAAATCGCCACCGCCGCCTGCCCTCAACAAGGCTGAGTTGATCCGGGCTTCACTTCTCGGCGGCCGCAAACTCTCTGACCGCGTGGCCCGTTAAAATCCGAGACGGCTTGATCGTCTGCAAGGCAGCGTTCGCACTGCTGCGGGCCCGCGCGTAAGCTCCGATACGAAGAAAACGCGGAATGCGGAGCCTTAGCAAGTGACGGCCTCGCTCGAAGCGCTGTGACTAGTCCTATCCCGTGAGGCGACCCTTCATGCGGTAGTCCGCGGACTACCCTCTCCATGAGCGATCACGGCGGACACGACCCCCTCCCTGATCCACAGCCATCACGTTGCACAACGCGGCGATCCCTCTCAGCGAGCCTCGTGCATTTCTCGAGCAAAACCCGCTAAAATCTGCCGAATGTTTAAGCATTTGTAAAACGGCAACGAATCGGAGCATATTATAACTGCGTAGTTCCGCGGTATTCCGTCACAATTGCGCAGTTAATTGGGAAAACGACTATGCAACCGAGTCTCGCACTCAAGGACGATCAAGAGCATCTTCCGACGCTTCTGGCAACAGACGCGCAAGAGCTGTCATATCAGCTGCAGCAACATCAGGCAAAGCTCTTCCCGCCTCAGTCTCAAAAGACGATGCGGATGTTTTCGCCGGCCGAAGCTGCTGCCTTCATTGGTATAGGCGAGGGCTACCTCCGCCAGATCGCAGCTGAAGGTCACGGCCCGGATCCGCTTTCCAACGGACGCCGACTTTATTCGGCCGAAGATATGGACCGCATCCGCCGGGTTCTCGACGAACGAAACGGTACACCCAAATACGTGCCTGGGCGCAGGGGCTCTGAGAAGCTGCAGATCATCTCGGTGATGAACTTTAAAGGCGGCTCCGGCAAGACCACGACATCTGCCCATCTGGCCCAATACTTGGCGCTCAGGGGATACCGGGTGCTGGCCGTCGATCTCGACCCGCAGGCTTCCTTGTCCGCTCTGTTCGGACATCAGCCGGAACTTGATGTCGGGGAGGGCGAAACGCTCTACGGCGCCATTCGCTACGATGCGCCGCGGCCGATCTCCGACATCGTTCGTTCGACCTATACGCCGAACCTGCATCTCATTCCTGGAAATCTCGAGCTCATGGAGTTCGAGCATGAGACGCCAAGGGTGATGGCCGCCGGTAGAGCCGAAACCATGTTTTTCGCCCGCATCGGCGAAGCCTTGACCGAGATCGAGGGCTTCTATGATATCGTCGTTATCGATTGCCCACCGCAGCTCGGCTTCCTGACAATGTCGGCGCTGTGTGCAGCAACATCCATTCTGATTACCGTCCATCCGCAAATGCTAGACGTCATGTCGATGTCGCAGTTTTTGACCATGACGAGCGAGCTCATGACCGTGGTCGAGAATGCCGGAGGACGTACCAGTTACGATTGGATGCGCTACCTCGTCACGCGCTTTGAGCCGAATGACGGGCCGCAGAGCCAGATGACAGGTTTCATGCGAGCCATCTTCGGCAATCGCATGCTTCAAAATGCGATGGTCAAGTCCACGGCCGTTGCCGATGCCGGCGTTACCAAACAGACCCTCTACGAGGTAGAACGTGCCCAATTCACCAGGGGCACCTACGACCGCGCTTTGGATTCGCTCAATCTCGTGAATAGCGAGATCGAGACGCATATCCGCACAACGTGGGGAAGGAAATAGAATAGATGGCGCGCAAAAACCTGCTTGAAATCTCCGCTCCGAATACGGTGCGCACAGATGCTTCTGCATCGAAGGATAACCGCCCCATAGCCGGCTTTCTGCCGCAAGCGAGGGCCGGCGGCCCCGTGGGCGGGATCACTAGAACACTTGGCAACATCACCGAGAAGATGGAGCGGGCAAACGATCTTGAACGACAGCTGGCCGAGGGCCAGACCATCGTTGAACTCGACACCGATCTGATTGATGGATCCTTCGTTACCGATCGCCTTGAGATCGATCCCGTCGAGCTTGGCCAACTTGTCGAGCAGATCCGCGAGCATGGTCAGCAGGTTCCCATTCTGGTGCGACCGCATCCGGAAACCAAGGGGCGTTATCAGGTTGCCTACGGCCATCGCCGTCTCGCTGCCACGAAAGAGCTTGGCATCAAGGTTCGTGCCGTCATTCGGCAGCTGACCGATGATCAGCTTGTCGTAAGCCAGGGGCAGGAAAACAGCGCACGTACGAACCTTTCGTACATCGAGCGAGCGCTTTTCGCGTTGCGGCTGGAGCAGCGTGATTTCGGCCGGGATATCATCATGGCATCGCTGGGTGTCGATAAGGCTGCACTGTCGAAAATGCTTATCGTGATGAGACAGGTGCCATTGGCGCTGATCAGCGCAATTGGCCCGGCTCCGGATATCGGTCGCAGGCGTTGGCTTGAATTGGGAGAACGCCTCGAAGGCGTCGCCCATGAGCCGATCATCGTCGAGTTGTCCGCGGACAACAGCCGTAAGCTGTCGAGCGATGAGCGCTTCCAGCAGGCCATGGTTCTGGCGATCGGCAAGCCCGCTTCAGTGAAGCCTGAGACCGTTCCGTCGACCATATCTGGCGTGCCTGTGACATTTAAGAGAACGCCGGCTCGTGCCACCTTTGTCTTCGACAGTAAGGCGGCTCCTGGCTTCGATCAGTTTGTGCAGGAGAGACTGCAATCTCTCTTCAACGAATTCCAACAAGGAAAGGAAACGTAAGCAGCAAAAGAAAAAGGCCCCCAAGCGACGTCGTCGTGGAAGCCCTTCTCGATCTTAAGCACATCCAGAATCGCATTTCCACGAATCACAGTCAAGAGTCTTTGGCATCGTTTTGGTGAGCAGATTTCTTTTGCCTCAACGTAGGTGAAAGAAAATGGAAGCTGAATATGTGACGACGCCCTTCGGGCGGCGGCCGATGACGCTTGCCATGTTGGTAGCTCAAAGAAGGGCCCGGCATGATGAGCCAGTCAAATCGGTCGACAAGTGGAAGATTTATCGTGCGCTCTGCGAAGCCAAGCCTCATCTCGGTATCACTGATCGAGCGCTTGCCGTTCTCAACGCGCTTTTGAGCTTCTATCCGAAGATAGAGCTTTCGGATGATGCTAACCTCGTCGTGTTCCCTTCGAACGCGCAATTGTCTCTTCGCGCGCACGGCATGGCGGAGCAAACCATCCGGCGCCACCTTGCGGCTCTTGTCGAGGCTGGACTCATCGTCCGTCGCGACAGTCCCAACGGCAAGCGTTATGCGCGCAGAACCCGGGCAGGGGATCTTCACCAGGCGTACGGCTTCTCGCTTGCACCTCTTCTTTCGCGCGCCGACGAGATCGAACATCTCGCTGCTGAGGTGGTGGCCGAACGCCTGCACGTCCAGGCGCTTCGCGAACGCATCAGCCTGCTCCGGCGGGATGTCGCCAAGCTTATCGAAACTGCGATCATCGAAGCCGTCACCGGCGACTGGAACGCTGTTCATTGCGGTTTCCGTCATCTCATCGACAGCCTTCCACGTTCACCCAGCATGGCCGAACTCGAGCTCTTGCTCCAAAAGCTGGATCTGCTGCATCTCGAAATCGTCAACCGACTGGAAAAGCACGCAAAAACAAAATTTCTGAGCGCCAATCACTATCAAAATGAGCGGCACATACAGAATTCAGACTCCGAATCCATAATTGAATCTGAAGCCCAACCGGTAGAACAACACGCAACGTTGTCCACGGCCGACAGACCGAGCAAAACCCAAGTAATCCATCCATCCGAAAACAAGCTCATTCAGCGGAATGGAGAGCAGGAGCCAGGCAACCAAGTCCGTGGAAAAGATGTAAGCGAAGGGTACTCGTCGCTAAAAACCTTCCCCCTGGATCTTGTCATCCGCGCTTGCCCGGAAATCACCGCCTACAGTCCCAGCGGCCAGATCACCAATTGGCGCGACCTTACGGCTGCTTCGATCATTGTCCGAACCATGCTTGAGATTGGCCCTGGAGCGCACCAGAAAGCGTGTGAGGTGATGGGCGTCGAGAACACGGCAACGGTGATCGCCTGTATCCTGCAACGAACCTCACAGATCAAATCTGCCGGCGCCTATCTTCGCGATCTGACGCGGCGGACGAAGAAAGGAGAGTTCGCGATTGGACCCATGTTGATGTCTCTTCTGCGGGCTAACGCAGAGGCCGACACAAGAAAATCAGCCTAGGCCGCGTGGACAAATTTGAGCCAATATCTGGCGGTGGCGAGATGGACCATGCCGAGGAAGCTGTTGGCCAGTTGATCATAGCGAGTGGCGATGGCGCGGTTGATCTTGAGGTGGCCAAACATGCGTTCGATGCGGTTGCGCTGCTTGTATAGCGTCCGATTATGCTCGATTTTCACGCGGCGGTTTGACCGGCCAGGAATGACGGCCTCGATATTCCGCTCGGCAAGGTCGGCACGGATTGCGTCGGCGTCATAGCCCTTGTCGGCGAGCAAAGCGTCAGGTGCACGCTCGGGCAGGCCGATCAGGGCGCTATAGGCTTTGCAAGCTGCCGCTTCGCCGACCGTCAGTTGGAAAGCGAGTGGTCTTCCGAGTGCATCAGCCAGGCAGTGAAGCTTACTGGTGAACCCGCCCCGCGAGCGGCCAAGAGCGCGTTGATGAGTCCCCCTTTTCCGCCCGCTGCCGAGACGTGGGCGCGAACGGTGGTGCTGTCGATGCTGTAGTGGCCGCTGTCCGCCATGATCTCGGCCAGCGTCACGGCAACGGTCTCCCAGACCCCAGCCTCACACCATCGCCGGAACCGCCGGTAGATGGTATTCCAGCTCCCATACTTGGGCGGAACGTCGCGCCATGGCGCTCCGCACCGGAGGCGCCAAAGGATTCCGTTGATGACAGCGCGGTTCTGCTCCGGGCGCCTGCCTCGGCCACGGTTCTCGGGCTCGATTGGCAGCAAGCTTTTCAAAATGCGCCATTCTGCTTCGGTGAGATCGCCCCGGCTCAATCCTGCCTCCAAAAGATAGCCTTGAATCAACCCTTTTCGGGTGCGTCAATGATGGGGTCTCTTTTCTACTGGGTCGGGTGCCGTGCGATGGATCAGGCGGCCCAGTGTGCTATATTCGTCCCAAGGGGTTCATATGCACATCACTGAACGAGACGGCACCTTCACCGCGCAGCATATCACCGGCCCAACACACAACATGCTTCGCCTGACTGTTGGGCGGGGAAGCCCGCAGGAATTTGCGGTCACTGTGCTTCCTCCGGTTGGCGAGTGTCGGCATCACGAGCGCTTGACTGCTGAAGAGGTCATACCCGCAATCCAAGCCGGCCTTGCCGACGCCAATGCCGCTCTGAAAGCAAACTATGTCATTAAAGCCGCCGAGATCGTCGAGAACGACAGTCGGCAGCGTGGCATCTACGAGTATTTGACACGAAAGATCATCGAGAAGGCAGCAGAGGCCCCATCGGCTTGAGCGTCACCGGTGGGTCTCGCCCCTCATCGGAATTTGTCCACGCCGCCTAGTCCACTCGTATTCCAGGTTTTTGCGGCTTCGTAACAGAGTAAGCCTCAGCCTTAACCTGGCGGACCGATTAGGTTTGGTACACAGCGATGTATGACCGCTCATACGACAAAATAGTTGTTTGGCGAACGAGCGTCCGCACCTTGCATAGACCTGATGGAAGAGAAGTATCGAATAACTTCCGCTTAGGAATGTTACTGTAAGAAAATCAATCAGATGGAGGATGGCTAAAATTCGCCAGAAAGGCGCAAAACAGAGGTGAAAAACCCCTTATCCCTCTGTAAATCTTGCATTCTTATCGCAGATTTACGTCAGAAAGTCCATGCGAGGACGCGCATTTGATCATGGGGGTTTGCGTAACGCTGTCGCTTGCCCGCGGATCATCCGAAGATAACGTCGCCGCTTTGCAGCGGCATCCAATAAATAGATCCGATGCGGTTGCCACAGTTCCTATTCGCAAATCGGTATGGGACGGGCAGGTGGCGCCGGGTGATCCTTCTTATATTGCACGATGACCGGCTCCAGCGTTTCCTTCGACCAGAACTTCGGCGCCCGGATTTGCTTCATGCAGGTATCGTTCCAGTACAAACCAGCCTGCGACGGCGACCGGCCAGCAGCGGCAGCCTTTGCGACGGCACTGATGTCCTTGGACTCCGGATAAATGTAGAGCGTCGTCGGATTGTCCTTGACCATGGAGATGATCTGATTGGCGTCGGAGGCCGACCAGCTGGTGCAACCATCGCTGCGCCCCCCGGCATATTCCACCAGCTTGCCCAGGGGAACATACCCCTCGCGATTGGCATAGGGGCTTTGTGGGTCCTTCTTCATGCACACACCGGCAACTTTCGCTGCCGCATGGCCGCCGATCGCACGTTGGCGCGCGTTCGCGGTCTCGCCCTCGCCATCGAACTGTAAGAAGGTCCGAAGATAGGCCGTATCCTTCGTTTGTGAGCCCCGATAATAGCCCTTGAAGGTCGTTTTCGTTTCCTCGGTCAGATAGGAGCCGCCTGTCGTCAGGTTTGAATCCATCGCATTGCCGAAATTCTTGGCGCACATCCGACCGTTGCCGAAGTCGGCGACGCCCTTGAGATCGCGGCCGCTGCCGTGGCCAGACGAGACAACGCGGAATGTCTGCGTGGCCTCGCAGACGATGTAGAACCTGCCTCCGTCAGCCGGATCATTCGGGCGCGTCGCATCCATCGCAAAGTAACAGGGGTTTCTGACTGTGCCCTCGCTCACCTTCCGCATGTAGAGGGAACGGGCTCTTTGCAGAACCGGGCGCGCAATCTGACCGTCTGCCTGGCCGACATGTGTCGTGAGCCATGTCGGAATATCCGGCAGCTGCTCTGTGGCAAGGGCAGGGGGCGCGTTTGCGACGATGATGGCGACAGAGCAAAGGCTGAGCATCCTGACGATGCTTAGAGGGGCATATTTCAACCGCACGGAATTCGATCTCCTGTTAGACGCTTGGGACCGGTGCCGCAAAGAACGGCGGTCGACGGTATGCTTGCCCCACAAGCTCGGCTGTCGTGTGGCCGTATCCAGAAATCATAGTTGTGCTCTGTTTTGCTGAACGAGATCCTAACGGCCATGGAAAATGTCGACGGCCACGATAGACATCGTGTGTTTGTCATCAGGTCGCGTCCAGTTTCCCTGCCAACAATTCCGAGCGCATAGCGGCGCAAATGTGGCTAACTCTCGACCAGAAAGGCGATTGATGTTCGTATGGCCGCGTTACAGCTTTAAACGGCAATACCGGCCCTCCAGATAGCCATGAGAGTTCCAAACCTATCGGCCGCGAAGACTAACCCTGCAGCGAGCGCAGTCGGCCATTGCCTCCGGAACCAGTTCGAGGAGTTCCTGAGAAGCAGGGCGTCCGGCAGGGTGAATGAAAATCGGCCTTGGCTTGCGTGATCGTCAGATAAGTCGACTCCAGCGGACGTTTGCCAGACCATGAGGAATCGTGACCGAGGACCGTTTTCAGTTGGTGGCGATCGAGCCGATACTTGCCTGGAAAAGGACTGATGCAACTGGTTTCAACGATCGAGGTGGAACCCGGAAAAACGGCCGTTGTTGTTCGCAGATGGGCGCATACCGCCGAGACCACGAGAAATATGGCTGACCGTACGATGTAAACGATGAGCCGTCTGCGCGTGAAGAGCGGCCGCTCTTCGATTGTCTTGATAGCGGGACCGTACCGATTGGGTTTGAGAGCCCGGATAGCCAGCATTGCGACGAAACCGATCTGTGCAAGCAAGATGGCGAGAAGCACAGCCCCGGAGTCTGCGCGACGTTGACATATTCCGTCCGAATGATTGGTTATTGTCCTTTGCGCCCGTGGCGGCAACAACTGCGAGGCATGTTGACCGGCGAGCAAGCCATTGGCGAACGCCCGCTATAGTGCAAAACAAAAAAGGGCCCCTCGGGGCCCTCTCTTCTTGATCGATGGAAAGATCAGCGTGCAAGGTTCACGAGGACGTCCAGCAGGTCGGCGCCCGACTGGAAGACCTTGGAATTGGCCGTGTAGCTCTTCTGCGCCTGGATCATATCAGTAAGCTGGCCGGCGAGGTCGACGTTGGAGGCTTCCAGCGAATTGGACTGGATGTAGCCAAGGCCGTTGCTGTTGGCGAAGCTCGTAACCGTGACGCCGGATTCGGCGCTTGGCTGATAGACGTTGCCGCTGAGAGGTTCGAGCTTGTCCGGGCTTGAGACGGTTGCCAGCGGGATCTGGTAGATCGCCTTCGGATCGCCGGTCTTGTAGTTGGCGTAGACGACGCCGTTCTTGTCGATGGTAACGCCGGTGACCGGGCTTGCCGCCTGGCCGTTGGTCGAGCCCTTCGAGCTGAAGTCGCTGGCCTTCTGCGTCATCTTGGTCAGATCCATCGCGATCGATCCGGCGGTCTTCGGATCGGTGATCGTGAAGTTGCCACCACCCGTCATGTTGCCGTTTGCATCGAACGTCAGCGTGCTGGTGGCAACGGGGCCAGACGAGTAGGGGAAGGACGAGCCGGTACCCGTCGCCGCGTCGGCATTGCGGTAGACGGCAACTTCCCACTTGTCCTGTGTTGCCGGGACCGGTGGGGTGGCACTGGGGTTGCCGGGGCTGGCAGCCGAGGTCTTGGTATAATAGATGTCATACATAACGGTGTTGCCGAGCTTATCATAGCCGACAACCGAGCTCTTTTGGGTATTGGCGGTCACCGGCGCGGTGTTCGCGCTCGGCAGTCCCGAGGACACAACCGTCGCATTCGAGTTGAGGTTGCCGGTAAAGCTGCCCGATGTCGACGGAGAATTGGCAAGGCCGCTTTGGTTGACGTTGATCGGAATAAGGCCATCGAAACCGTTGACCACGACTGCCGGTGCACCCGACGCATAGGAATAGCCCATCAGCGTGTAACCGGAGGAATTCTTGAGATTGCCGTTCGCATCGGGGGTGAAGTCGCCCGCACGCGTCAAAACGGTTTTGCCGTCGGCACCCTGCACCACAAAGAAACCAGCACCCTGGATAGACAGATTGCTGTTCGACGAGCTCGATATGGTATCGCCCTGCTTCGACACGGAATAGCTGATATTCGTCTCTACGCTGCCGGAATTGTAGTTGCCGCCGCCCGAGGGCAGAATCAATGACGAAAAACTGGCGCTCGCCGACTTATAGCCCGTTGTGTTGACGTTGGCGATGTTGTCGGACACGGTGCTGAGGCGATTCGCCTGCGCATTCATGCCTGAAATCGCCGTTTTCATGCTACCAAAGATGCTCATTGGTTCCTCGCACGTTGCTGATGCCGCCACGATAACCGGAGTGACTTGTGTGAAGCTGGTTTTTTTCCCGGTGCGGCGCAAGCTTGAGGCAATCTCGCACAGCCATGGCGTGCGTTGTGGCGAGACGGCTCCTGCCGTCAGGATCTGAAGACAACCCTATTGCCGCAGCGTAGGCGCCGGAAAATCCAGCACGCTTCGCGTGTAGCTCTCGACCAATGTACTGAAGGGCGTGCCGTCCGGCAACTTCAGCACCGCGTGATGTTCAAGAAGGAGCGGCGGCAAGGCGAGGGATGCTGTCGTGGATGCCGAAAAGTCCGTTGCCATCTCCCAACCCTCCGGAAGCGGATGCCAGAGCAGTTTGGCCGACAGATTCGTGCGGGTAAAGTTAAGAGATTGTACTGCCCGCCCAAAGGCGACGTCGCTTGAGTTCAGCGCCTCGTTCATGTCGGCAGTCAATCTGGACGGCACATACCAGTTGTCTGCTTCCGACAGGACACGGTCGCCGCAGGCGAGGCGAACGCGGCGATAAGCGACCGGCTCATCGGGTTTGACCGCCAGAGTTTCACGAATTTGGGCGTCGGCCGGTTTGTCCTGTCCGCGCACGCGCTGCGCCACTATCTTCGCTCCAGCTGGTGCCAGCTTGTGGGTCGCGCACCAACGGTCGAGCGTTAGCGTGGCGCTGGCATTGCTGAGAAGGTCGGCATTCAGCGTCTGGAGAACGGCAAGGGCTTCGACGCGTGCCGTCGCGGTATCGGGCCATTGTGAGGCAGCAGGCAGATCCTGTGCCATCGAAGGCTGCGCACCCAGCGCCACTCCCGCCACGCTGGTAAGAGTTATAGCTCGAATGAGTGTCGAAGCGCGGAAGGTCATGAGCGATAAGTCCTTTGTGCGGGAAGCTCTATGGAAGCAGGATGCGAGGCTCCGGTCTTGCGGAGTCTCTGTCGGCCATGTCGATGATCAAAATGGAGAAAACCTGGCGGACGGCAAGCCCGGATCGCTCCTCTCACACACCTAAGTGGCAATTGGGCTTGATGTAATGTGTTGCCGTCGGCGAGCTGGATGGGTTTTCGAGCACTCCTTGCCAGGAAACTGCTCACCTATGCCGTTACCAATTTTCCATCCGGCCGATATGGATGCTGTGGACGCTTGCTTTCTCCTGGGCGACGAATTCGGTGAGCGCCGAAGGAATATCAACGCTCGAGCTGTGTCGTCCGAGAATGCGAAAGCCTCGCGGAAGGCAGTTGGCGACGCGGTCGATGATCTTCTCATAGTCGACAACAAGCATTTCTCTGCCGACCATGAGATCGAACAGCACGGGATCGAGAATGACGTGCTCGTTCTCACAAAACCAGTAGGAGGAGATCGTGAGATCGGGAAGGTAGCCGATCTGTGTGGGCAGGTTCCGCCGTTCGAACTCGATCCGTCCAGGAAGCCTCGCGGCTGACATGAGTTGCTCACCGAGCGAGAGTTGGATTTCCGACGCGTCCAATCCGTGAAGCTCAAGATTGGGATTGTCTGCGAGATAGGCAAAGGCGAGGCTGAATGCACCTGAGCCGCAGCCAAGGTCACATACTCTGCGATAGCCGTGGATTCTGCCTCCAAGATTGGCCAGTGCCCGGAGACATTTCAGCGTATTTCGCATTCCGAAAGCGCGCGTGAATGCATCCGCCGAATTGACGTAGTCGAACACCTCGATCTGACGCCGGCTTTCGACCGCATTGCGTAGCGCGATGGACGCCATACTTGGGCGATACACGTGGTGGCATCGGAGCAAGACGTCGGCAAATCCGTCAAAATATCGTATCCGTTCTTCTGCATATGCCATGAGATCCCATCCTCACCCGTCCGTGCGAAGGAAGGCTTCCTTCAAGCACGATTGAAGAGGGATTGGTAGGGATACGCCTCCATGGTGGCCGGCGCAGGGTCTAAAAAAGTCATGTGGCCGCCGGCGTTGATGTCCAATGCAGGCCCGACATCGAGCCGCTTGCGACTATGATCGCACGCCATCGCCGTGCCAGCCGTGTGAGGCCGGCACCGGAAAACCTTCGAAGGTCTTGAGCGTATCGAGGACGATCGATGTCTTGACATGCTGTACGGACTCGTGAGGCAACAGCACATCGTTGACGAACCTCGACAGACCGGCGAGCCCGCGGGTTGCGACCTTCAGATGATAGTCCATCTCGCCCGTCAGCGCGTAGGCTTCCAGCACCTCAGGCAGCCCGTTGATCAGCTGGGAAAAACGGCGGGCATTGTCTCTATTGTGAGTGGCAAGCGTCACCGATATGACCACAAGCATGTCCAGGCCCAGCTTCTGACGGTCGAGGTTGGCCTGATAGCTGCGGATATAGCCTTCGGCCTCCAACCGCGTGCGTCGCCGGGAACATTGCGACGGAGAGAGGGCGATGCGATCGCCCAGTTCATTGTTGGTCAGTCTGCCATCTTTCTGGAGTTCCTCCAGCAGCCGCAGATCCAGTTTGTCGAGTTGTTCATCCATTGCGTAAAACTTCCAAAACTCTCACAGATCGTGTATAATATTTGCGCCTCGCACCAAGAATGCAAGCACATTGCGCGCGTTTGGAGCCATACTTTGCATCATCAAGGTTTGGCCTTCCGAGGAGGAAAAGATGGGTCCTTTCCCGCATGACGCACCGCCGTCCGAAATCACCGCCGACAACCCGGCAGGCACCGACGGTTTCGAGTTCGTCGAATTCGCTCATCCCGAGCCCGAGAAGCTGCGCGAACTCTTCACGCGCATGGGATATGCTCCGGTCGCCAAGCACAAGACCAAGGACATCACTGTCTGGCGTCAGGGCGACATCAACTACATCCTGAATGCCGAGCCTGGCAGCCATGCGGCTTGCTTCATCGCAGACCATGGTCCGGCCGCCCCTTCTATGGCCTGGCGCGTCGTCGACGCAAAGCACGCCTTCGACCATGCCGTCTCGAAGGGTGCCGTTCCCTATGAAGGAAGCGACAAGGCACTTGATGTTCCGGCAATCGTCGGCATTGGCGGCTCGCTGCTTTATTTCGTCGAGACCTACGGCAAGAAGGGCTCGGCCTACGAAGCCGAATTCGATTGGATCGGCGAGCACGATCCGCGTCCCGAAGGCGTCGGCTTCTATTATCTCGACCATCTCACGCACAATGTCTTCCGCGGCAATATGGACAAGTGGTGGGACTTCTACCGCGATCTGTTCAATTTCAAGCAGATCCACTTCTTCGACATCGACGGCCGCATTACCGGTCTGGTCAGCCGCGCGATCACCTCGCCCTGCGGCAAGATCCGTATTCCGCTGAATGAATCGAAGGACGATACCAGCCAGATCGAGGAATTCCTGAAGAAATACAAGGGCGAGGGCATCCAGCACATCGCCGTTGGCACTGACGATATCTATCAGGCGACCGATACACTTGCCGACAATGGTCTGCGTTTCATGCCCGGCCCGCCGGAGACCTATTACGATATGTCCTTTGCGCGCGTGAATGGGCACGAAGAACCCATCGAACGCATGAAGAAGCATGGTATTCTGATCGACGGCGAAGGCGTGGTGAATGGCGGCATGACGAAGATCCTGTTGCAGATCTTCTCCAAGACCGTCATCGGCCCCATCTTCTTCGAGTTCATTCAGCGCAAGGGCGACGAAGGCTTCGGCGAAGGCAATTTCCGGGCTCTCTTCGAGTCGATCGAAGCCGACCAGATCAAGCGCGGCGTCATCGGCACTGCGGCCGAGTGATCCTTATGCGACCCGGTGCGTGCACCGGGTCGCCAGCATTTCCGGGAGGAGTTGAGCGATGGACCAAACGATACCGAAGGCTTCCGACCGCCAGGCAACGGCGACGGAAAAGCTGCAATACATGCCCGGCTTCGGCAATGACTTCGAGACGGAGTCGCTGCCCGGTGCACTGCCGCAGGGTCAGAACAGCCCGCAGAAGTGCAATTATGGTCTTTATGCCGAACAGCTCTCCGGCTCGCCGTTCACGGCACCGCGCGGAACGAACGAACGTTCCTGGCTCTATCGCATCCGTCCCAGCGTGCGCCACACACGACGCTTTTCGAACGCCTCCTATCCGCTTTGGAAAACCGCGCCCTGCCTCGACGACCACTCGCTTCCGCTCGGCCAGCTTCGCTGGGATCCGCTGCCGGCACCCGCAGAGCGGCTGACCTTCCTTGAAGGGATCCGTACGATCACGACTGCCGGCGATGTGTTGACGCAGACCGGCATGGCTGCCCACGCTTATGTCTTCAATGAGGACATGGTCGACGATTATTTCTTCAATGCAGACGGCGAGCTGCTCGTCGTTCCCCAAGTCGGCGCCATCAGGGTGTTCACCGAGATGGGCATCATCGACGTCGAACCCTCTGAAATCTGCATCGTCCCGCGCGGGATGATGTTCAAGGTCTCGCGCCTCGGCGATGAAAAGGTCTGGCGCGGCTATATATGCGAGAACTACGGAGCCAAGTTCACATTGCCGGATCGCGGGCCGATCGGCGCGAACTGCCTGGCCAATCCGCGTGATTTCAAGACGCCCGTTGCCGCCTTCGAAGACAAGGAGACGGCTTGCCGCGTGCACGTCAAATGGTGTGGAAAATTCTATGTCACCGAGATCGGCCACTCGCCACTCGATGTGGTGGCGTGGCACGGCAACTACACACCTTATAAATACGACCTGCAGACCTTCTCTCCCGTGGGTGCCATCCTGTTTGACCATCCGGATCCGTCGATCTTCACCGTGCTGACGGCTCCGACCGAAAGTGTCGGCACGGCGAATGTCGATTTCGTCATCTTCCCGCCGCGCTGGCTGGTGGCCGAACATACATTCCGTCCGCCCTGGTATCATCGCAACATCATGAGCGAGTTCATGGGCCTTATCCATGGCCAGTATGATGCGAAGGAAAAGGGCTTCGTGCCTGGTGGTATGAGCCTGCATAATATGATGCTTCCGCATGGACCGGACGCTTTCGGCTTCGAAAAAGCATCCAATTCGGAGCTGAAGCCCGTGAAGCTGGATCACACCATGGCCTTCATGTTCGAGACCCGGTTTCCGCAGCAGCTGACAAAATACGCGGCCGAGCTCGAAACGCTGCAGGACGATTATCTGGAGTGCTGGGACAAGCTGGAGCGGAGATTTGACGGCACGCCGGGTATCAAGTGAAGACAGAGCATGTCGCGCAAAAGTGTGAAGCGGTCTTGCGGCAACGACATGCGAAAAATTAGGGGCCTAAAGCGCGTTTGGCTCTTTAGGCCTGCCGCATTCTCTGACAGTGGAACCGGAACATGAAGCTTGCGACTTTGAAAGACTCCACCAGAGACGGCCGGCTCGTCGTCGTCTCGCGCGATCTCACCCTCTGCTCCGAGGTCGGTCATATCGCCCGCACCCTGCAAGCAGCGCTCGATGACTGGGAGCATGTGGCGCCGAGGCTCGCGCGTGTTGCCGAAGGGATCGAAACGGGTGCCCAGCCGACGATCCGGTTTCATGAGCACGATGCCGCATCGCCGCTGCCGCGCGCCTATCAATGGGCCGACGGCTCGGCCTACGTCAACCATGTGGAACTGGTGCGCAAAGCACGTAACGCCGAGATGCCCGAGAGTTTCTGGGTCGATCCGCTAATGTATCAAGGCGGCTCGGATGGCTTCCTTGCGCCGCGCGATCCGATTGCCGCTGCCGACGAAGCCTATGGGATCGACATGGAAGGCGAGGTGGCTGTCATCGTCGGCGATGTCGCCATGGGCTCCAGCCCCGAAGTTGCCCGACGGGCAATCCGCTTGGTGATGCTCGTCAACGACGTGTCGCTGCGCGGCCTGATCCCGCAGGAACTGGCAAAGGGTTTCGGCTTCTTCCAGTCGAAGCCGGCTTCAACTTTCTCCCCGGTCGCGGTTACGCCCAACGAGTTGGGAGACGCATGGGATGGCGGCAAGCTGCACCTGCCGCTGCGCGTCGTGTTGAACGACAAGCTCTTCGGCAGGGCGAATGCCGGCGTCGACATGACATTCGATTTCGGGCAACTGGTTGCGCATGCGGCCAAGACCCGCAACCTTGTTGCCGGTACGATCATCGGCTCGGGGACTGTGTCCAACAAGCTTGATGGCGGGCCGGGCAAACCGGTCGAAAATGGTGGCGACGGCTATTCCTGCATAGCCGAGATCCGCATGATCGAGACGATCGAGACCGGAGCTGCGAAGACGCCCTTCATGCGCTTCGGCGATCAAGTTCGCATCGAAATGCTCGATCGCGCCGGCCATTCGATCTTCGGTGCGATCGAACAGACCGTGCAGAAATACGAAGGGTCTTCGCCGAGATGAACGACGTCGTTCTTTACGACTACTGGAGGTCATCGGCGAGCTATCGTGTTCGCATCGCGCTCAACATGCTCGGGATCGGCTACAGGACGGTGCCGATCAACCTGCTGGAAGGCAAGCAAACGAGCGCCGAATATCTGGAGCTTAACCCGCAGGGCTTTGTTCCGACGCTGGTGATCGATGGGCAGGTGATGACGCAGTCGCTCTCCATCATTGAGTATCTTGCGGAGCTTCGGCCGGAGCGCAGGCTGTTGCCGGCAGGTATTGCAGACCGCCAGCATGTGCGGGCGCTTGCCTATGCTGTTGCCATGGACATTCATCCCATCTGCAATATGCACGTCGCAGCCTATGTCGCGACTTTGACGGAAAAGGCAGAGGCTCGCGAA
This sequence comes from Martinezella lusitana, assembly GCF_014207095.1. Lineage (GTDB taxonomy): Bacteria > Pseudomonadota > Alphaproteobacteria > Rhizobiales > Rhizobiaceae > Rhizobium > Rhizobium lusitanum_B. Next base: position 336,591 of record NZ_JACHBG010000003.1, read on the forward strand.
GAATGGATGAGGCATTTCATCGCCGATGGACTTCGCAAGCTCGAGCATATGTTGAGCAAGTTTGACGGTGCCTTCAGTTATGGTGATACGCCGACCATGGCGGATATCTGCCTCGTCCCTCAAGTCTATAATGCTCGCCGCTGGGGAGTTGATCTGACCGACCTCGGGCGCATCGTCGAGATCGACGGCAGATGCGCCAAACTGTCTGGCTTTCAGGCGGCGCATCCGGACCGCGCCAAGCCTGAGTGAAGGATCTCGGGCATATCTGCTGCCGTCCCATGGTCGGCAGCAACTGTCGATTCATTCCACCATTTTGGGTGCTGCCCATACAATCAGCATTCCTTAGCAAGTTTCCATTTGGAATTGCTGGTTGCAGAAAGTCGCCCGTTTTTTATGCGATTGTCATACGGCTTTTATAAGGGAGAGGAGGAAGTAACCAAGACGCGGGGGTATTCAATGCGTAGACTTCTTCTTTCCATGCTGGCGGCGACCGTGCTGTCGGGGGCGGCCAATGCCACGACGATCTATCCGTTGGACCGGGCAACGGTACTGGTCGGCTCGCCCTTTGATTTCAAGGTTGAATTCAGCAAGGTCGTCAAGCCGGAAGACGTGAAAGTCACGATCAACGGCGAGAGCTACGACGCCGTACTCGGCAAGACGGCCAATTTCGTCGTCGAGGAAAAGGGTGCGGAGGACAAGGTCCTCGGATCGGCACTGATCCTGCGTGGCATCAAGATCGCCAAGCCTGGCCAGTACAAGGTTGAGGTTACAGCCGGCGACGAGAAGAAGTCGGTCAACTGGGAAGTCTACGGCACGTCGGCCGCGCCCAAGGCCAAAAACATCATCTTCCTGCTCGGCGACGGTCTGTCGGTTGCGCATCGCACCGGCGCCCGCATCATGTCCAAGGGCATGACCGAAGGCAAGGCCAACGGCCGTCTCGCCATGGACGACGTTCCGCCGGTCGCCTTCATCGGCACCTCCTCGACGTCCGCCATCGCGACCGACAGCGCCAACACCATGTCGGCCTACATGACCGGTCACAAGTCCGCCGTAAACGCGCTCGGCGTCTATGCCGACCGTACGCCGGCGAGCCTTGACGATCCGAAGGTCGAAACTATCGGCGAAGCACTGCGCCGCACCGGCAAGAAGTCGCTCGGCATCGTAACCACTGCCGAAGTCGAAGACGCGACGCCGGCAGCGCTCGTCTCCCACACCCGCAAGCGCGGCGACAAGGCTGAGATCGTTGGCATGATGTACGACGTCAAGCCGGACGTCCTGCTCGGCGGCGGCTCGGCCTACTTCCTGGCCAAGAGCGTACCCGGTTCCAAGCGTAAGGACGACAAGGACTACATCGCGCTCTTCAAGGATGCCGGCTACGCCATTGCCACCGACAAGAACGAACTGGCTGCCGCCGCAGGCTCCAACCAGGACAAGCTGCTCGGTCTTTTCCACACCGGCAACCTCGACGTGACGCTTGACCGCGAGTTCCTCAAGAAGGGCACCGTCGACAAGTTCCCGAACCAGCCGGGCCTCGTCGACATGACCAAGGTTGCGCTCGACAAGCTCGCCAAGAACCCGGAAGGCTTCCTCCTGATGGTCGAAGGCGCATCCATCGACAAGATGAGCCATCCGCTCGATTGGGATCGCGCCTTGTTTGACACGATCGAGTTCGACAAGGCCGTAGCTGTTGCGCGCGAATTCCAGGCCAAGAACCCGGATACGCTCGTCGTCGTCACCGGCGATCATACGCATGGCGTCTCCATCATCGGCACCGTCGACGATAACAAGCCGGGTACGGAAATGCGCGAGAAGGTCGGCACTTATGCTGCCGCCGGTTTCCCCAACTACGAAGACAAGGATGGCGATGGCTATCCGGATCGCGTCGACGTTTCCCGCCGCCTGTTCCTCGCCGCCAACAACGGCCCGGATCACTACGAGACCTTCCGTCCGAAGCTCGACGGCCCGTTCGTTCCGGCGATCCAGAACGAGAAGAAGGAATATGTTGCGAACGAGGCTTACAAGGACGTGCCCGGTGCCGTCTTCGTTCAGGGCAACCTTCCGAAGGATGAAGATAGCGGCGTTCACGCTGTAGACGATATCGTTCTGCAGGCTGCCGGCCCCGGTGCCGACGGTTTCCGCGGCTACATGGAACAGAGCGACGTCTATCGCGTGCTGGCCGACACCTTCGCGTTCGGCGCCGAGAAGAAGATGTAAGCCTGCCGATATCGGCGAATTGGGACAGGCGGCGCAAAGGCCGCCTGTCCCTCGACAGTTTATGGGGGGTCTCTTGTCTCAGAAAAAGACCGTAGGCATCAGCCGCCGGGCGTTGCTGACCGCCGCTGCCGCGCTGCCGATGATGGGACCTGCCATCAGCCTGAAGGCCGCCGAGAAGCTGGGCTTTGGCGAGCTCTACAAAAGCTTCGGACCGCTTGGTCTCGAATTCTCCGACAAGGTGAAGCAGTTGAAAGGCAAGGATGTCGCGATCAGCGGCTTCATGGCGCCGCCGTTGAAGGCGGAGGCTGCCTTCTTCGTGCTGACGGAAATTCCGATGTCGCTTTGCCCATTCTGCTCGTCCGATGCCGATTGGCCCGACAATATCATGGTGGTCTATCTCTCGGCCAAGCAGACCTTCGTACAATACAACGCGCCGATCGTGGCGCGGGGCGTGTTGGAGTTCGGCTCGTGGACGGATCCGGAGACCGGCTTCATCAGCCAATTGCGCCTCAGGGAAGCATCTTTCAGGACTGTCTGACGCCTATGCTTGCACTCGATATTTCCGCGCTTGAAATGCAGTTTCCAGGCTTGGCCGAGCCGGTGCTGGCCATCGAAAGGTTTCACCTGCCGGCGGGTGGCCGGCTTGCGATCACCGGCGCTTCGGGCTCCGGCAAGAGTACCTTCGTCAATGCCATAACCGGCCTCGAGACCATCACGCGGGGGAATATTCGCTGGAACGACCATGAGATGGCGCGTCTTTCCTCCGGAAAGCGCGATGCGTTCCGCGCCCGCAACATCGGCCTCGTAATGCAGGATTTTCATCTGTTCCCAGGCCTTTCCGCTTTCGAGAATGTGGTGCTTCCGATTCGCCTCTCCCACCGTCTGACATCGGCCGAGCGCGACCGCGCCTCCTATCTGCTGGCTGCGACAGGCATTGTCCGTTCGTCGCAGAGGATTGAAACCATGTCGCGGGGAGAGATGCAGCGCGTTGCCGTTGCGCGCGCCCTTTTGCAGCGTCCGGGCGTCGTGATTGCGGACGAGCCGACGGCTAGTCTCGATCGCCAGGCGGGGGGCGAGGTTGCGGAGCTTCTGCTGAAGCTTGCCGCCGAAGAGGGAGCGACACTCATCGTCGTTACGCATGACGACGCGCTTGCAGAGCGTCTGGGACGCCGGATCAAACTGACAAGTGGTCGCATCGAGGAAGACAGCCGAGAGGTTGCCGCGCAATGATGACTTTCATTCTCGCCGATCTGCGCCGCTTCTGGAGCGGGGCACTTGCCGTCGTGGTGCTGATCGCCTTGTCGATTGCGCTGAGCGTTACCGTGACACTCCAGGAACGCGCCGTCCGTCTTGGAAGTGCGCGGGCCGCCGAGAAGTTCGACCTGCTTATCGGAGCGGCCGGAAGCGAGATCCAGCTGGCGCTCTCTGCCGTGTTTCTGCAGCCTGCGCCGTTGCCGCTGATGGAGGGCGCCGTTCTCGCGCGCCTCGCCGGTGATCCGCGTGTCGAACTGGCGGCGCCCGTTGGCTTCGGCGATTCCGCCTATGGCTTCCCGATCGTCGGCACCACGACGAAGCTGATTTCAGCGCTGTCACCGTCTCTGACGCAGGGCGTGCTTTTCGCGCGTCTCGGCGAGGCGGTCGTCGGTTCGGATGTTAGCTTGCCGGTCGGGGCTGCAATCAAGCCAATGCATGGCACGGCCGAAACCGGCGGCGAAACCCATACGGCGATTGCCTACAAGGTTACCGGCCGCATGGGGCCGACGGGCACAGCCTGGGATCGGGCGATCCTCGTGCCGATCCGCGCCGTCTGGCAATTGCACGGCATGCATGCGCAGGAGCATCATGACCACGAGCATGACGAGGCTGAGCAGCATGGAGCTGTATCGCAGGAGCAAGGTCACGGTCACGACCATGCCCACGGCCATGTGGATGCCGATGCGCCGCTTGACGAGCATTTCGATGCGCGGGCGCCCGGTGTGCCGGCCGTTCTCGTCAAACCGAAAACGATTGCCGACGCTTACCGGCTTCGGCAGGAATATCGAACGGGAGCCACGCTCGGTGTCTTTCCTGGCGAAGTACTGACAAGGCTCTATGCGACATTGGGCGATGCCCGTAGCCTGTTGCTGGCAATCGCGCTTGGTACGCAGGGGATCGTGATCGCCGCCATCGTGCTGGTCACGGTCATGCATGTCGGTGCACGGCGGCGACAGATCGGCGCATTGCGCGCGCTCGGCGCGCCTGTCCGTTCGATCGTGGGAATCGTTTGGGGCGAACTGTTCATTCTGTTTACGGCAGGTATCGCATTGGGAATCGCGCTTGGCTACGTCGCAGCACTGGCTATCTCGGCGCGGCTGGCTGCCTCGACTGCTGTCCGCTTGCCGGTCTGCTTCGCGCTTGACGATGTGTGGCTCATCGGCGGCTTTCTGGCGGTTGCCGCCCTCATCTCCATTGTGCCTGCTTTCAGCGCCTTGCGCGCCAGCCCCGCCGCTGCGTTGCGCGCATGACGACCAAGCGCGTCGCGTGCCGCGGCTTCATGAAGAGTAGCGAAAATAAACTGGATTGCAAAACTCTTCTTTATTGACTAAAGCCATCTCGCGCATCTGATAGAGGATCCCGTGATGGCGAACAGCGCCCGTAAAATCGCAACAATTTTCGGTCTGCTCGCCGTAATGGCAGCCAGTTCCGCTGTAGCAGAGGATGAAAAAACCGTTTCGGTGACGGACGATCGCGGTGTCAAGGTCGAGGTGCCTGCACAGCCGAAGCGGATCGCCGCAATCTCCTATTTTGCCGATGATGTTGCGCTCGCCCTTGGCATCAAGCCGGTCGCCAGCACCTATATGACGGCGGGCCGGCAGCCGGATTTCCTCCTCGGCCTGACTTCGCAGATGGCGCAGATCGGCCAGCGTGCCAAACCCAATCTGGAACTGCTGTCGCAGGCCAAACCGGATCTCATCGTCGCGATCCGCCGCTATACGGTCGGCAACGCGCCACAGCTGGAAAAGATCGCGTCTTATGTTGCCTACAACATGGAGCTCCTGACCGAGAGCGATAAGGAAATCGCCGAATTCTCGAAGATCCTCGGCAAGCCAGAGCGTGGGTTGCAGCTCAACGCCGATTTCCACAAGCACCTCGATGAGATCTCGGCCAAGGCGCCGAAGAATGTGCATCCACGCTTTGCGATCATGTGGGGCGGCGAGACGCCCTTCGCCTTCCATACGGAGAACACCGCTGCCTCGATCGTTGCCGCCATCGGCGGCGACAACATTGCCGGGCCAAAGACGCCAAGCGGCCCCTTCGGCATCGATTTGAGCCTCGAAACCATGCTGGAAAAGGACCCCGAAGTCCTGTTCATCTACGACTCCGGTCCGGATCGCCCGCATGAGAACAACCCGATCTGGCATGAGCTGACCGCCGTCAAGAACAAGCGGGTTTTCTATGTCGGGGATCAGTGGGTCGAGACCAATGGTCCGATCGCACGCGAAATCGTGCTGCGCGAGGCCGCGCATTATCTCTATCCGGATGCTTTCCCGGCCGTCGATGTAAGGGCGGAAGCCGCCAAGATCATTCCTGCCGAAATTCAGAAGTAAAATGCTTCGGGCCGTGGCGGCGATGGATACCCGCAAATCACTGGTGGTGATCGCACTCCTCGCTGCCGCGACCCTGCTCATCGTCTTCATCGGCCTGCTGCCCGGCGCGAAAGTCCTGACGGGTTCGGATGCCATTCGCGTTCTTCTAAACCCGGATGGCAAGGTCGATTCCATTCTTGTCTGGACACTGCGGCTGCCGCGAAGTCTTGCCGCAGCCGTTGCCGGCGCCGGGCTTGCGGTCTCGGGCTATCTCCTGCAGACCTTGACCCGAAATCCCCTTGCCGATCCCGGAATTACCGGCGTCACGGCCGGCGCGATTACCCCGATCGTCTGCTGTTTCGTTTTCCTCCCCTGGCTGTCCTCCGCCCTCTATCCCTTCGTCGGCCTTGCGGGCGGCTTGGCGGCAGCGGCCGTCACCTTCTGGGTCTCCAAGGGCGGGCAGGGGCGGCCATTGCATTTGGCGCTCGGCGGCGTCAGCCTCTCGCTGTTCCTCGGTGCAATCACGATCTACGTGCTGCTTCTGACCGGGCCGCAATCGTCATCGCTTCTGTTTTGGCTCTCCGGCGGTTTTCAGGGACGCTCCTGGTCGCATCTTAGCTATATGCTTCCCTGGGTTGTCATCGGCGTTGGGGGCGCCTTGGCGCTGCATCGTGTGATCGGCATGTTCGCACTCAGCGATCACGCCGCCGCCAGCATGGGTGTGCAGCTCACTCTCTGGAAACCGGTGCTGCTCGTGCTCGGCATCTGTCCCGTCGCCGGCGTTGCACCGGTTGCCGGGCCGGTCGCCTTCGTCGGGCTTTCGGCGCCGCATATCGCGCGTATGCTGAAGCCGCGCGGTGCGGCATGGGAAATCGTGCTTTGCGCCGCCATCGGAGCGCTGATCGTGACGGTCGCCGACCTCATCGCCCGCACGGTCGCCATCCCGAAGGAACTGCCCGTCGGCATCATTACCGCGCTGATCGGCGGCCCTGTTTTCATCTACCTCATCCAGCGCGGCCGCCTGCAAGTCAGGGGGCATGGTCTATGACTGTTGACGCTCACCTCCCCCATATGCCGCGAAGAGGCATACTGCCGGTCGTCATCATCATCGCGCTTCTGTCCCTGATTGCCGCGACCTTCCTCGGTGTCGTCGATCTGCCGGCGGCCGATGTGCTTGCTGTCTTGAGCGGCAGGGGCTCGCCCGAGGCACAATCGATCATTCTCGATATCCGGCTGCCACGCATCGTCACCGGTATCCTTGCCGGCGTTCAGTTCGGCGTCGCCGGTCTGCTCTTGCAGACAATTACGCGAAATCCGCTCGCTGATCCCTCGTTGATGGGGGTGTCTCAAGGTGCGACGTTGACCGTCACGTTGTTCCTGCTGTTTACGGTCTATATCTTCAATCCTGGCGAGAACACGGTGGCGGAGCTGCCGATCGCGTGGCTTCCGGTTGCGGGGCTTGCTGGCGGAATGATCGCCGGCGGCATCATCTATCTGCTCGCCTTCCGGCTTGAACTCAGCCCCCTGCGGATCACGCTCTGCGGCATTGCCATCGGCGCGGTCCTGCATGCGCTTGCCGTCGGCCTTATCGCCGGCTGGGGATCGGCCCGCATCGAGATCATTCTCGAATGGCTTTCGGGCAGTCTTTACGCACGCACTTGGGATCATGCGCTGTTTCTACTGCCATTCACCATTGCAGGCCTGCTTGTTCTGCCGGTGATCTATCGGCCCGTAGTCATGCTGCAATTCGATGCGCAGGTCGCCCGTTCGTTCGGCCTTGCCTATCGCCGGCAGTTCTCCGCTGTCTTGTTGGTTTCCTGCGCCCTTGCGGCAAGCGCGGTCGGTGCCGTCGGGCCGATCGTCTTCGTCGGGCTTGTCGTTCCACATCTCGCCCGGTTCCTTGCCGGCCGGCATTTTCCGTTGGTTCTGCCTTTGACGGTCGTCCTCGGTGCCATCTTCGTCACTCTGGGCGACCTGATCGGCCGTCTCGTTGGGCGGGCGGAGGAAGTGCCGATCGGCGTGGTTACCGCGATTGTCGGTGTGCCCGTGCTGCTTGTCCTCTTAAGAAAAATTCCCTGAGGTCGCCGATGCCGCTGTCTTGTTCGCAACTCTCAGTCTTCTATGGTCGTCGCAAAGCTCTCGACGGCTTCAGGCTCTCGATGAAAACAGGAGAGATCCGGGCGTTGATCGGCCCGAACGGTTCGGGCAAGAGCACGGCCTTGCAGGCACTTGCCGGCCTGATTGTCCCGTCAGAGGGACAGGTGGCGATCGAGGAAGTCTTAATCGCATCCATGTCGCGGCGCGCGATCGCCAAGAAGCTTGCCTTCCTGCCGCAGCAGCCGTCGGCACCCGATGAGATGACGATTGCGCAGCTGGTGCGGCAGGGCCGCTTCGCCCATGTCGGACTGTTCAGCCGCTATGATCGGCGGGACGAAGAGGCGATTGATTGGGCGCTGGAAAGCACCGGGCTCTCAAGCCTTGCCGACCGAATTCTGCGGGAACTTTCCGGTGGCGAGCGGCAGCGAGCCTGGATCTCAGCAGCACTTGCACAGGAAGCTGGCATATTGCTGCTCGACGAGCCGACCTCGTTCCTCGATATCGGCTACCAGGTCGAGGTTCTGGATCTCGTCCATAGCTTGAGCCGGGAGAGGGGTGTCACCATCATCATGGCGATCCACGACATCAATCAGGCGATTGCCGTCAGCGATCGCATCTCACTGCTGGAAAAAGGCGAGCTGCGTTTCGATGGCGAGCCGAGAGCACTCGCCGAAAGCGGACTGATCGAAAGGACTTTCCGGGTGAAGGGGCGGTTTGTCCAGGTGAGCCCGGACGCGCCGCCGCATTTCGATGTCGAGCTGACGCGGCTCAGCCAGCCAGAGGCTTGATGAGCCGGAAGACAATTTTCGTCTGCGTGTAATAGTCGAGCGCATCCGCGAAGTCGGGGGTCCAGCCATCTTCAACGAAGGGTATGAAGCCGTCATACTCAAGCTTGCGGCCGGAGACCGCGAAACCTGCCTTGGCAAAGGCGCGTCCGTAATCGGAAATCGAGCGATCCTGGACGACGGTGTTCGTGCGCTTGGCGACGAGATCGCGCCACTTCGGCCAAAGCGGATTATCCGTGTGGCAGCCGGTGACGGCGTAATAGACACCGCCGGGCTTCAACGCCTTCCAGATATCCGCGGCATGCGCATCGATATTCTCGACGAGATAGATGACCTCGTGGCTGATGGCCAGATCGAACTCTTCCGCCCAGCCCTCGAGCGTTCCACCCACCGCATGCTGGACCGGCAGGTTGCCCTTGAAGGCTTCGGCCTTGGCGATTGATTGCTCGGCGATATCGATGCCTAGAGCCTTGTGAAAGGGTCTGATGGCATAGAGATGACGCAGAAGGCCTCCCTGATTGCAGCCGAAGTCGACCACGCTCTTGGCGGAGAGATCGCGCTCGACGATCAGGTCGATCAGATGTCTCCAGATCGGCGCATGACCATCCGACATTCTGTCCTCCGCGTCCGGATCCACATACCAGGTGGCAATCGTCTTCTGGCCTTCTTGGCTCATCAGCTTTCTCTCCAGGCTAAGCAAACGCGCCCTGTCTTTAAAGCGGACTCCGAACCGTGACTAGGTTTTGAAACCCAAAAGCCGTGCCGATAGAGGATTTTATCTGAGGCGGTTGCGCTAGGAGTAAAAGCCTGCGGTCAATGCAGACGCTCTCCTTCCAATCGATCCACAGATGCGCCTTCGCGGGGTCGATCCTGAACTGGATCGGCTGACCGGCGGACACCGGTGGGCGATCCCTGACGGCAGCCACGATCGATTGATCGCCGGCCTGCAATTGCAGATGCGTCTCCGAATCCGTCGGTTCTATAATGATGACGTTGGCCCGCACGCCGGCGGCTTCGTCGCCGATCCGCTTGCGCAAGGCCTGACGCCTGGGCGCCGCCGCAAGATTTTGTGCTGACGCCGAAATTCGTCCCCGGCAATTCCTGTCGGCGGATTTAGCTCCTCGCTCTCGTCTCTTGCAGCCGCGGCAAGCCGGCTGTGAGAGATGGTCACGCCCGCTGAGCGAGCCGGCGTCTGCTTCGGCTTTCGAGAAGGATCGCGATGATTGTGTAGAGCGCGGCCAGGATCCAGAGGGTGAGGAAGGGCAGCCGCACATCGTAGAGCGGCGCGCCGAGCTGTGCGGTTGCGACAATGCCATTGATGGCAGACGTGCTGGGCAGAACGGTCGCGATGGCGTGCAGGAAGGGTGGTATTGCTTCGGTCGGCCAGGAGAAGCCAGCAAGGAAGAGGAAGGGTATGCCGAGTGCGGCCGAGACGAGCTGCACCGTCAGCGGGCTGCGAAAGAGGCTGGCTATCACCAGCCCCAGAGCACTGACGGCCAGTACGAACGGCAGAGCGAATATGAATATCGACAGCGGCGTGCCGAGGCGGGGGATGTTGTAGAGATAGGGAACGACGATCAGATAGAACGGCGCGATGACGACTTCCATAATCAGATAGGCGAGCAGCTTTCCCATGACGACAGCCACCGGCCCGATCGAGGCTGCAGGCCCGGTCCCGATCGCATCGTTCTTGTAGGTGCCGAGCAGGCCGACACCGATGAGCAGCGTCTGCTGCATGATCAGGATGAAGGCGGCGGGCAGGATATAGGTCGCATAGCCACCCTGCGGATTGAACAGCGGCACCGCCGTGAAAGGCATCGGATCCGCGGCGGCCGCCGCCATGCGGGGATCGACATCGGCGGCGACGAGCCGGGCCGTCTCGACCGTCGCGCCCATGGTCTTTGCGACCGCGGAAACGCCGCCGGAGATGCGTTGATAGATCAGGAAGTAGCTGGCGTCGGCATAGAGCGCGATTGGCGACTGCCGGCCGTGCAGCAGGTCGCGCTCGAAATATTTGGGAATGACGAGAAGGCCGGAGAGGTTGCGGGCATAGACCTCGCGCTCGGCGCTTGGTCGGTCGGGAAAGACGCCGCCGACTGCGACATCGGGCGATGCATCGATCCGGCGTGCAAGATCCCGGCTGCTATCCGTGCCATCGAGATCGACGATGGCGACCGGCACGTGGCGCAGGGCCTCGGTGCGATAAGGTTGCGGGTAGAGCACGGCATAGATGATCGCCGCGACAAAAAGCACGGAAAAGGCTGGCTTCAGGGTCAGCACGCGCTTCAGTTCGATGCGGCAGATCGTCAATATATCCTTCATCCGGCCGCTCTCCCAGACGTGTTCGGTTCAGGTGCGGTCGGCTGCTCGCGTTCGCGTAGCCGCCGCGCCCGCATCGCCTCCAGCCGCAAGGCCGTCAGGCCTGCCAACAGCACAACCATGAACAGCAACACGGCAACCGGCTTTAGGGACAGATAGACGGGTGTGCCGCGCAGTGTCTGATCGATGCGCGCCGTCATGTACCAGGTGCCGGGGATAATCTCACCCCAGGAATAGGCAAAGGCATTCATGCCGATCCTCGGAAAGCCGATCCCCATGAAGCCGAAGGCGGGCGCCATCAACAGCGTGCCGATGCTGATGGCGCTGGCCATCGGCTTCAGCAGCAGTGCCAGCAGCGTGCCGATAAGCTGGTTGGCCAGCACGAACAGGATGCCGCACGCCAGCAGCAGGTAGCGGTCGCCGCGAAGCGGCATGCCCAAGAGGCTGAAGAGAACCCAGTCGGCAATGCCGAGCACCACCAGGAACAGCAGCGTATAGGGGAGGATCTTTCCCGCAATCGCCGGCCACAATCCGCCGCCGAGGCGTCTCAAGATGCGCAGTCGATGGCCGGTTTCGACGTCGAGGCCGACTGCATAGGCCATGGTGGTGACGATGATGACCTGCAGCACGCTCGGCAAAAGGGCGGCGAGCAGGAAATGCGCATAGTTGAGCGTCGGGTTGAACAGGGGATTGACCTGCACCGGGATCGGCGCCAGCTGCTCTTCGGCCTCGTCGAGAGGCTGGCCCTGCGAGGTGCGCAACGACAGCCGGACGCCGGCGGCGACGGTCTGGACGGCAGCGCTGACGCCGCGCAGCGTCAGATTGCCCGTCGTCATCGTCTGGGTATTGTAGAAGAAGACGACCTCGGGGCGGCGCCCTGAAAAGACGTCACGCTCAAGGTTGCGCGGCAGCATCAAAAGCCCGTGGACGCTGCCGGACAGGATCAGCTGCCGCCCTTCGGCGAGATCGCTGACATTGCGGGCGACGGCTGCATCCGGCGTGGCGTCGACCGTCCGGATGATCGTCCTTGACAGATCGGTGTTGTCGAGGTCGAGGACGGCGATCGGCAGCTTCGTGGCAAGGCCGGCGCTGAAGACGGCGGCAAGCACGGCCATGAGCAGGAGCGGCAGCACGGTCGTCAGGAACAGCAGGAACGGGCGCCGCCGGAAATGGTCGAATTCCCGTCTGAAGACTGTCAGGAAACCGGGGCGTAACCGCCCTTTCGCCATCATCTCAGTGCCCTGCCGGCGGCCAGGATGCAATGACGCTCATGCCGGGACGCAGACCTTGAACCGGCTTTACCGGGGTAGCGCGGACCTCGAAGGTGCGCAGATCGAAATCGCCCGTCGCCCGTGTCGCCCGCCAGGTGGCATACTGCCCCTGGGCATTGATCATGGTCACCTTCACCGGGATCTTGTCTTCGCCGAGTGCGGGCACGGTGACGTCGAAACCGTCACCGACCTTCAGGCCTTTCAGCAGATCTTCGCGAAGATTGAAAGTGAACCACGGGTTCTGCAGGTCGATCAGCGAGAAGATCGGGGCGCCTGCGGAAAAGTTCTCGCCGAGCTCTGCGACGCGCGTCGTCACCTGGCCGGAAATCGGCGCGACGATGGTCAGCTCATGGACGTTGGTCTGCTGCTGGCCAAGCGAGGCCTTCGCCTGCTCCACCTGCGCGGCGGCGAGGGCCTTTTCCTCCTTGCTCGCGCCGGCGACGGCCAGCTGGAGATTGGCTTCAGCCGACTCGCGCTTGCGGATGGCGGCCTCGAGGTTGCGGGCCGTTTCGTCGACGCGCGCCTGGGTCGACGCCCCTGTCGTGATCAACCTGCCCTGACGGCCAGCATCCTCCTGATAGAGTGTCACATCCGCATCCGCAGCGGCCAGCTCTGCCTTACGGGCTGCGATCGTCTCCGGCCGGGTGCTGTTGACCCTGACGAGATCGGCCTCAGCGACCGACAGTGCCGCCTCGGACATGTGAAGGGCGGCGGTCAGCTGCGGGCTCTCCAGCTCGGCGATGACGGCGCCGCGCTCGACATTGTCGCCGACATCGGCATTGAGTTTGGTAACCCGCCCCGAAACCCGCGGGCTGATATCAACACGATTGGCTGAAACTTCACCCTGTACAATAAGTGGCGGAGGCTTCGTGGCAAACCATAACAGGACACCGAGTACTCCAACGATCACGATGCCAATCACAACACGAAGCGTTCGCAACATACAGTCGCCTCCTGAGTTCCCCTTGGAGGCTTGCGCCTCCCAACAGCTGACGGCAGGCGCATGGCTCATGAACTGGCCGGGGTTGCGGCGATAGCGAGACAAGATGCGTATCCGCGCCAGTCCGCGTCATCGTCGCTGCGTCGGCCGACCGTCCCTGTGCCGGCGATTGCCATGTTTCCATGCGGACTGTAGCAGAGGAAAATAACAAAAGCACTTACCGCCAAGCAACTTAACGCCTCTCCGCCCTTGAATTGCCAGCCACCCGTTCCCGTCGAGCGCGGATCGTGTCGTTCGACCTCTTAATTGAGCGGGGGTGCTTGACCATCCTGCGTAAAACTCCAGATAGGCTTGGTCGCCGCCGCTTTCAAAAAGGTCAATCATCCACCTCAACCAACTCTTCGTCTGTTTTCCATAAGCTTGTTTGTTCTTTCTAGGCGCCGTGTCTGGGAAATCCGTGGCCTTGGGTGCTACAGGTCGCACGCGCTGATTGCCGGGATACCGGAGGTGCTCCTTTTGAAAATTCTGTCATCGCGATGATCATCATTTCCTGTAGCAATCCAAAAGGCTCAGCCGTTTCTTGGGCAGGCGAGAGGCGTGATAAACCATCTCGTAGAGATTTTTTGGTATTTCATTCTGACTTCGACTATGGCGTGGCCGGGCCGTTCGCTTTGGCCCCGCGCGAGGATTGGGAACGTTGATGGAAATTCAAACGCACTTGCCTTCCCTGGTGCGTGTTCTGGGGCAGGTAGCGATCATCGTCTACGCCTATTCTTTGGTTACCCGGACTATTGAGCGCGGCATTCTGAAATCTGTCGCTGTCGGACTGCTCTTCGGTCTCGGCGGTATTCTATCGATGAGCGATCCCATTCGATTCATGCCCGGTGTTATTCAGGATGGGCGTTCGATCCTGCTCGTTCTCACGCCTATTTATGGCGGTATCGTCGGCACTGTCGTTGCCGCCTTCATGATGGCCATCTTTCGCTATTTGGTCGGTGGTCTGGGAGCCGTAAGCGGGGTTGCCGGCATTTTGATCGTCGCGACCGCAGGATATGTTCTGACGCTTCTGCCGCGACAGTTGACCGGCACCGGATGGAGGCGCTCGGCTCTGTTCGGCCTTGCGACGACGACGTCTCTCGTCGTTCTCGTTTTCCTGCCATGGTCCGTCGCGCGCGAACTTTTGATCTCGGCGGCGCTGCCGGTGACGATCGTCAACATTCTCGGCGTCATGTTGCTGTCGGACTTGCTTGAGAAAGAAAGCTACCGCATCGGTATTCAGCGCGCGCTCGAAAACGAAGCCACGCTCGATCCGCTGACGCAACTTCCGAACCGCCGTGTCCTGCAGCGGGAAGGCGATCGCTGCAGCAAGGAAGCCGGGATGCGGCGGGTTCCTTTTTCGATCATCATGCTCGACATCGATCATTTCAAGAAGATCAACGACAATTGGGGCCACACTTTCGGCGATACCGTCCTGGCCCGGGTGGCGGACGTGATCCGGCGGACGGTGCGCAAGACCGACATAGCCGCCCGCTATGGCGGCGAGGAAATTGTCGTGCTGCTGCCGAATACGGATATGCGCGCCGCCGGCATCGTTGCCGAGAAGATCCGCAACGATATCGAGGCAACGGTTCTGATGTTCGGGCAGGAGACTGTCCATGTCACCGCCAGCATCGGCATTGCCTGCTCCTTTGAGCCATCGACGGATTTCAAATATGTTCTCGAAGCAGCCGACAAAGCGCTTTACCGCGCAAAGGCCGGTGGAAGAAACCGCGTTGAACTCGCGGAAACCGCATAGGGCTGTATCTGAGCGTCCTTCCGCCAACTTCGCCGTGTCGCGTTCCCGGCTTTGTTTCTACCGCTGTCTTCTTGACGGAACTGGTCGTCCGGCTTAACTGGACACGACGGTTCCCCAAGGAAGACTCCGCGGGGATTAATAGGGAACACGGTGAGGACGACCCAAAAGGGACCTAGACCGTGGCTGCCCCCGCAACTGTAAGCGGATTGCCGATCATCCGGACGTGAACAGGGTTCTGTTCATCTTCGAAGGCTTGAGGGCCGTGCCACTGCGACCACAATCGCGGGAAGGCAGATGATCGTCAGATATTCGCAAGCCAGGAGACCTGCCGTCGATCACGATCCAATCACCCGGGCGGGGATGCCCGGAAAGGACAGAGAATGATTGACCTGAACCCTCGACATTACCAGGCGTTTTTCGGCCTTGATTGGAATCTCCCCAACGGGCGGTCCGTCTGAGCGCAATCGCGCCGCCGCCGCCAATTTCCCATTCCGATCGAGACCTTTCATGCGCCATTTTTTGACGACCTTTATTTTTGCACTTGGATTGACCGGCTTTGCCGCCTCCGGCTTGGCGGCTACCCAATATCCGCTCACGCTCGCCAATTGCGGCCAGCAAGTTACCTTTCAGAAAGCCCCCGCCAAGCTCGTATCCATCGGTCAGGGCATGACCGAGATCCTGCTGTCGCTTGGCCTTGCTGACAAGATCGCCGGAACCGCCGTATGGGTCGGTCCTGTGTTGCCGCAATATGCGGAGGCCAACGGCAAGATCCCGCGTCTTGCGGATAATGACCCTAGTTTCGAATCCGTCGTCGGCAAGGAGCCGGACCTTGTCGCTGCCGAATTCGAATGGCATGTCGGCGCACAGGGCTCTGTCGGCAAGCGCGATCAATTCTCCAAGCTTGGCATCAATACTTATGTTGCGCCAACCGATTGCGCCGCCAAGGTCAACACCGATGGCGGCGACGGTGTCCGCAAGGAGCTGTTCACGATGGATCTCGTCTATCAGGAGATCAACGAACTCGCGCAGATCTTCGACGTCAAGGATCGCGGCGACGCGTTGATTGCCGATCTGAAGAAGCGCGAGGCGGATGCTGCCGCATCGATTGCCGGCGCCAAGGCCAAGGACCTTCCGATCGTGTTCTGGTTCTCCAGCAAGGAAGTCAGCGGCGATGCCTATATCGCCGGCAAGAACAGCGCACCCGCCTACATCCTCAAAACGCTCGGCGCGAAGAATGTCGTGACGACGGAAGAGGAATGGCCACTGGTCGGGTGGGAAACCATCACACAGGCCAATCCTGCCGTGATCGTCATCGCGACGATGGACCGTCGCCGCTATGCCGCCGACGATCCGAAAGTCAAGCTCGCCTTCCTTGAGAAGGACCCGGTCACAAGCCAGCTCGACGCCGTCAAGAACAAGCATTTCGTCATGATGGATGCGCAATCGATGAACCCGACCATCCGGACCATCGACGGCATTGAGATACTGGCCAAGGGCATCAAGTCCTTCGGTCTGGCGCGTTAAACATGCGTCTGATCGCGGAGCGGCGAGACAGGTGGGCGCTATCGGCGCTCACCATGGCTGCATTCTTCCTTTTGGCCTTCATGATCAGCCTTGCGGTCTCGATCGGCGAGATTTCCATTCCGCTGTCGACGACGGCCAAGGTCGTATCGAACCGGTTGTTCGGGACGGCATTCGAGCTGAGCCTGATACATCAGGGCATCGTTTGGGACTATCGGCTCAGCCGTGCGCTCGTTGCGGCAAGCGCCGGGGCGTCGCTGGCGCTGAGCGGTGTGATCCTGCAGGCCCTGCTGCGCAATCCGCTTGCGGAACCCTATGTGCTTGGCATTTCCGCAGGCGCCTCCACCGGCGCGGTCTGCATCATGATCCTCGGGCTCGGCTACGGCGTTTTGGGGCTTTCAGGCGGCGCCTTCATTGGCGCTGTTGCCGCGTTCCTGTTTGTCGGCTTGCTCGCAGCCGGTGTCGGCGGAACAAGTGAGCGTATCATCCTGTGCGGAGTTGCAGGCTCGCAGCTCTTCAATGCACTCACATCCTACATCGTCACGACGTCCGCGAACGCGGAGCAGGCGAGGGGTGTCATGTTCTGGCTTCTCGGCTCGATGAGCGGCGTGCGCTGGTCGGATGTCTATCTCTCCGGGCCGATCGCCATTATCGGCTTCATAGTCTGCATGGCGCATGTCCGCGTGCTCGATGCCTTCGTTTTTGGGACCGATGCTGCGGCATCGCTCGGTATTGCGGTGCGTCGTGCTCAGATCGTTCTTCTGGGGACGACGGCTTTCATGACTGCTGCAGTCGTCAGCGTCGTCGGCTCGATCGGCTTCGTTGGGCTCGTCATTCCGCATGCAGCCCGTTTCATGGTCGGTCCTAATCATGACCGGCTGTTGCCGGCGTCGGCGCTTGGCGGCGCGATCTTCATGGTCGCCGCCGATATCATCTCCCGGATCATCATTCCCCAGCAGATCCTGCCGATCGGCGTGGTGACCGCACTGTTCGGGGCTCCGGCCTTCGCAATCATTCTCTATCGCGCCCGGAGGACGGCATGAGCATCGCGGTCGACAACGTCACCTTTGCTGCCGGCAATACGCTCATCGTCAACGGCATCAGCCTCTCGGTGGAAAAGGGCAAGGTGCTCGGTCTGCTGGGGCCGAATGGTTCCGGCAAGTCGAGCCTGTTGCGGCTGATCTGCCGGCTGCGAAAGGTGAGGAGTGGCGTTGTCAGGCTTGGCGGCAGCGACATTGCGTTGATCTCGCGCGGTGATATTGCCCGCCGCATCGCATTGGTGGAACAGCAGGCAACGACTGATACACAGGTGACCGTCATTGATGTTGTTCGCCTTGGGCGCACTCCGCATCGCGGTCCGCTCTCGTCCTGGAGTGTCCGCGATGATGCGGCGGTTCTGGATGCGCTCACCCGTGTCGGCATGCAGGATCGGGCGGGGCAGCTATGGCAGACTTTATCCGGCGGCGAGCGGCAGCGTGTCCACATCGCGAGAGCACTGGCGCAGACACCGAGCGAATTGCTGCTCGACGAACCGACGAACCATCTCGATATCCAGCATCAGCTGGACATTCTCGGCCTGATTTCCAAGCTCGATGTCACATCGGTCGTCGCCCTGCACGATCTCAATTTGGCGGCGATGTTCTGCGACAGTCTGGCGGTTCTGCAGAAGGGTGAGGTGGTCGCGGCCGGTTCACCGGAAGAGGTGCTGACGCAAGAGCTGATCGAACGGGTTTTCGGCGTGCGCGCGCATGTTCAGAAATCGTCGGTCCATGGCCGCTGCAACATTCAATATATGGCAGGCTGACCTCATGGATGGCGCAAATTTCGATCTCAAGGAAGAAATCCGCGATTATTGGTCGAAGCGATCGAAGACCTTCGACCTCGCCTTCGGCCACAAGATCGCTCCCGGCGCGGAGGCCGACGCCTGGCAGAAGCCCATCCGTGCGGCCCTCGGCTTGCAGCCAAAGCAGGTCCTGGAGCTTGCCTGCGGCACCGGCGAGGTAACACAGCTTATCCACGATCTCGGCCATGACGTGACCGCATTGGATTTTTCCGAGGCGATGCTTGCTGTTGCGCGCAGGAAACACGCGGGCAAGGCGCGCCTTCGCTTTCTGCTGGCCGATGCAGAGCATACGATGGAGCCGGATGAGGCCTATGATGCAATCGTCTGTCGCCACCTTGTCTGGACGCTGACGCGGCCGGAAGAGACGTTCAGAGAATGGTTCCGATTGTTGAAGCCGGGAGGGCATCTGGTCATTTTCGATGGCGATTGGGCGCAGCCGAAACCGGGCGGCCGGATCGCCATGATGTTGATTGCGCTGATCGATCGCATCTGCGGCGCCGACAGGAATTACGACGGCGCACTCAGCAGCCGCCATGCACGTATCATGGAGGCACTGCCCTTTGGCGACGGCCTGCATGCAGACGTGCTTGCGCCGATTTTGGAAACTGTTGGCTTTGCCGAGATTGAATTGCAGTCGCATTCACCCATCGCGAAGGCACAGCGGAAGAACGCAAATCTGAGAAACAAGCTGCGGACCTTCGTCTACGGCAGGTTTATCCTTGTTTGCACGCGCCCGACGACCTAGTCAGATAAACATATAAAGATTTGTTTATGTCTCTTGACTTTGAGGCGCCATTGTTGAGTATTGGCGTGTCATGGTTCTCTGGGGTGGCTTGCCCGCTTCAGAGCTAAGAGGGAATCCGGTGCGCCGAGAGTTCGGCAATACCGGGGCTGCCCCCGCAACTGTAAACGGCGAGCTACTGTCCACCGATGTCACTAAGGCGATGAGCCTTGGGAAGACGGACAAGGGCGACGACCCGTGAGCCAGGAGACCTGCCAGGACAAAATAACGTCCACGGGCGGGGTGTCCCGGTGGTTGCTGCGGAGGTCTCGAAGGGACTGTACCCGCACGCGTCCGCTTAACCCATGCCCCCACCAACCAAATGGGGTATGACAGTGTCACAGAACAGCATTCCAGTCGCATCACTTGGCTTTCCAAGGATTGGTCTTCATCGTGAACTCAAGTTCGCGCTCGAAGGCTTCTGGTCTGGAAAGATTCCCGAATCCGAGCTGCTTGAGACCGCCAGGAAGCTCCGGGCGAGCAATTGGTTGCTCCAGCGCGATCGCGGCATCAGCCGCATCCCTTCCAACGATTTCTCTTTCTACGACCACGTGCTCGACACGGCGGTCATGGTCGGAGCGATCCCGTCCATCTACGGCTGGAGGGGCGGCGATGTTCCCCTGTCGACCTATTTCGCGATGGCGCGCGGCAGTGAGGGCGACGGCCCAGCCGATTGCGGCCACACCCATGACGGCCAAGGCATGCCGGCGCTCGAAATGACCAAGTGGTTCGATACCAACTATCACTTCATGGTGCCCGAGGTTTCGGAGGAGCAGGACTTCGCGCTGACGTCGCAGAAGCCCGTCGATCATTTTCTCGAGGCAAAGGCGCTCGGTATTCACACGCGCCCCGTCATTCTCGGTCCCGTTACCTTCCTGAAGCTCGCTAAGGCTCGCCACGGAACATTCAAGCCGCTTGGCTTGCTGTCAAAACTGCTGCCGGTCTATGAAGAGTTGCTTCGCCGCCTTGTAGCTGCCGGCGCCGATTGGGTCCAGCTCGACGAGCCGATCGCCGTCCTCGACCTGACCGAAGGCGAGCGCCATGCCTTCTCGGTTGCCTACAAGGCGCTTACGAAGGCCGTGCCGGATCTGAAGATCATGCTGACCACCTATTTCGGCGCTCTTGCGGATAATCTCACCGCGCTCGCCGATCTGCCGGTGGCCGGACTTCATGTCGATCTGACCCGCGCACCCGGCCAGCTCGATGATGTCGCAAAGGCCGTTCGCAAGGATCAGGTGTTGTCGCTCGGCATCATCGACGGACGTAACATATGGCGCGCTGATCTTGCCGCGATTGTCGACAAGCTTGCGCCGATTGTTGCCGTGCGCGGCGCGGACGGTATCGAAATTGCGTCGTCCTCGTCCCTGCTACATGTTCCGATCGATCTGGAGCTGGAGACGGGTCTTGATGCGGATCTGAAGAGTTGGCTAGCCTTCGCCACGCAGAAGCTTTCCGAACTTTCCGTGCTTGGCAAGGCGCTTGGAGGTGACAAGGCTGTGGTGGCTTCGGAAATCGAAGCCGTATCGAAGGCGATCGCAGCCCGGGCCTCCTCGTCGAAGGTGACGAATGCGTCGGTGCAGAGCCGAATTACAACGATCGGCAACGATCAAAAGAAGCGCGCCAGCGCGTTTGCCGATCGCCAGAAGATCCAGTCGGAAGCAATCAAGCTCCCGCTGTTCCCAACGACAACAATTGGCTCCTTCCCGCAGACTTCCGAGGTCCGCAAGGCTCGCTCGGCGCATTCGAAGGGCGCGCTGACGGACGCGCAGTATGAAGCCTTCCTGAGACAAGAAACCGAAGCCGCCATTCGCTGGCAGGAAGAAATCGGCCTCGACGTGCTTGTTCACGGCGAGTTCGAGCGTAACGACATGGTGCAGTTTTTCGGCGAGCAGCTGTGCGGCTTCGCCTTCACCCAGCATGCCTGGGTGCAGAGCTACGGTTCGCGTTATGTCCGTCCGCCGATCATCTTCGGCGACGTGTCGCGCCCGAAGCCGATGACCGTGCGCTGGTGGGAATATTCGCAGTCGCTCACCGACAAGCCGGTCAAGGGCATGCTGACGGGACCGGTGACGATTCTCAACTGGTCGTTCGTCCGCGACGATATCCCGCGCAGCGAGGCATGCCGGCAGATTGCGCTCGCCATTCGCGATGAGGTGAACGATCTCGAGGCGGCAGGTGCAAAGATGATTCAGATCGACGAAGCCGCCCTTCGTGAGGGGTTGCCGCTCAAGCACAAGGATTGGAAGCACTATCTCGATTGGGCCGTGGAAAGCTTCCGCATTTGCTCAAGCGGCGTTGGCGACAGGACGCAGGTGCACACCCATATGTGCTACTCGGAGTTCAATCAGATCATCGATGCCATTGCCGCGATGGATGCCGACGTCATCTCGATCGAGACATCCAGATCGAAGATGGAGCTGCTGGATGCTTTCCGGCACTTCAAGTACCCGAACGAGATCGGCCCCGGTGTCTACGATATTCATTCGCCGCGTGTTCCCGAGGTCAAGGAGATGATGGACCTTCTGTCGCTGGCACGTCAGCGGTTGCAAGATCGGCAGATCTGGGTCAACCCGGATTGCGGATTGAAAACCCGCAAGTGGGAAGAGGTGAAGCCGGCGCTCGTCAACATGGTCGAAGCTGCTCGCAGCTTGCGACGGGAGCACGTCAAGGCCTAAGCCGTGTCGCGATCTCCAAGACCCGCTCTGCAGGGTGGGTCTTCGATCCCGCCTATGCGGCATGCCATCGCCAAGACGTTGAGAGCCGGCTTCCTGGAGCTGGCTCTCGGCGTACGGTTTCAAATGGCCTCTCAGGCGAGATTGATCTGCCAGGAGACGCCGTAGCGGTCGTTCAACCAGCAGAAGCGGCGGCTGAAGCCATAGTCGCCAGGCGGCATCAACTCCTGCCCACCGTCCGACAAGGCGGCGTGCAACTGGTCGATTTCCTGCTCCGTCTCGCATTCGACGAAGAGCGACATCGACGGCGTGAAATTGAAGGCATGCGGCGCAGCGCTATCGATCGCCATGTAGCGGCGTCCATTCAGGGTGAACCACACGGTCTTGACCGCGCCTTCCGGCTGGCCTTTGCCCGGACCGTAGAGGTCGAGCCGCTCGATGTGGGATTGGGGAAAGAGCGAAACATAGAAATCGATCGCCGCCCTCGCCTGACCGTGATTGTCACCCGAAAACATGAGGAAGGTAAGGATATCCTTCAAGGTCGGTCTCCATTAGCTGGTGTACGGTTTTCAGTCTTTCATGTGGTCCGGGGAGGCGAGCTCATGTTGACTCGACTAGTGACTTGAGGCGGCCGAGCGCCTGGTCCCAACCGGACGAAATCGCATCGAGGAACGCTCGCGCCTCGGCGATACGGCTGCCATCGAGTGCGTAAAGCACTTCCTTGCCCCGGCGTTGGTGCATCACCAGCGCGGCTGCTTCCAGCACCTGCAGATGCTTCACGATCGCCTGCCGGCTGATCGCCTGTCCTTCCGCCAGATTGGTGGCCGACAGCGCGCCGACGGCGAGAAGATGCATCACGAGGGCGAGCCGTGTGGTATCCCCCAATGCAGCAAAGACATCGGCCAGTTCGCGCTCACGCCCGTTCGACATGGCGCTTCAGGTTTTCGGCCTGTGCGGCCCAGCCTCCGTCGTTCATCAGGAAGGCGCGTTGGCGCCGATGGGCTGGTATGCCCTCGAAGCCGGATTCGGTGATCGTCAGCCGGGTTCCTTCAGTTACGGGCTCCAGCCGGAACTCAACCAGCGTCGGCGTTTCCTTTGCCGGATCGCAGTCGATATCGATACCGTAGGGGATCCAGCGGAAGCTGAAGGATCGGGGTACCTCCATTTGTTCGACGGTGCAGAAGACGATATTCCGCGGCATCTGCCGGATGCCGGTAGGTTCTAGGCCAAGCGAGGCCTGATATTGCCGCAGGGCCTGCTCGTCGAACTCTCCTTCGAAGGTGCCCGTTATGGCCCGTCCGGGAACAAAGGGCTCGTTCAGCTTGACGCCGAACCATTGCGAAAATTCTTCGATATCGGTGATGGCGCGCCAGACACGCTCGATCGGCGCACGCAGCACGACCTGTTTCTCGATGCGGTCAAACATGCTGACATGTCTCCTTTTGGGCAATTGTCGGAGACAGCATAACATTGAGAAGACACAACGTGCAACAATTCAGTTGCACGTTGTGTCTTCAAAAGCGTCTGCGGAAAGTCGCTGCCCTTCTGATGGGGGCGTGCCGCCAAGCATCGAGCTGATCACCTTCGCGGATACAAGGCGGCGCATGGCTTATGCAGCGAATTTCAGCACCAATTCGATCTCATCTTCAAAAACCTCGCCTGTCGGCACGAAGCCGAGACGCTTGTAGAAGCCTTCAGGGCTGTCTTCGCCGACGACATAACAGGTGAACAATTCGGCAAATCCGCGCGCTTTCATCTCGCGCACGACAAGTGCGATCGCCTTTTCGCCGAAGCCCATGCGCTGATAAGGTCCGGCGATCATCAGGCGCCAAAGGAAAGCGCCTGGACAATCGATGACATCGTAGTCCGAGCCGATATGCAGCATCACGAAGCCCACCGGCGTGTCATCCGCGTAGATTGCGCGGAACCAGGCATTTTCGGAGAAATGCGCTTCAGCGATGGAGACGCTGTTGTCCGCGACCTTGTCGCGCTGGACTGCAGTCAGCGTCAGGCTCAAGTCGCAGATATCGCCGACGGTTGCCATGGTAACGCGGCGCAGGGAGATTTCTGAGGCCGAAGTTGGCTGTTCGGTCATGATCGTTTTCCAATTTGCGATAGCTGATCCGGCAATAGCGCCGTAGTTCGTCTCGTTCGCTGGCGATCTGAGAGCCACTTCCGGGACCCGACAATCGCGCTAGCGAGCATCATTATTGAAATAAAACCGTAAGGCGAAATTGCGGCGCTATATTGGGCCGATCCAAAAGTTCAACCTCTCCGCAGTAGGTGGCGGCTTTCCGAGCCGAGCCCCAAGCCTCTCCAATCCTATTCAATGTTCTGGCGATCATGCCATCCCAGTGCTGCCAGTTCATGACATCGGGAATGGAGCGATCGTCGGCTCCTGCTATGGAAGCGGCACGTCGGCAAGAACGACGATCCGGGGGAAAAGGCAGAACGAAAACCGCACCTTGCGGCCGCTCGTGGTGACCGCATTGCGGGCCTTGAGGTCGACGGCGATATGCTCATAGCCGAGAACGATGCGATCAAGCGGATAGCTGGCTTTGTAGACGGCCTCCTTGACACTGAACAGCAGGCGAGACGCAAGGCGCTCATCGACGCCGACAAGGGCGTCATCAGCGGTCTGCACGATCGCGGCGACCTCCTCGGGCAGGGGTTCTGCGGGCTCGACATCGATCCCAAGCGAGAGAACCTCGGTCCTTCGCCCCACTGCAGCGACGGCAATCACGTCGTCATGGGCGAGGGAGCCGACGAAACCGGGCGGCCAGAGGGGCGCGCCCGAAGTCGCGCGCTTGATGACGGCGTTCTCGATCCCCTCTTGCGCCAGCAATTGTCGGGCAATCACGCGTGCAGCGCCGCTCGCACGTCGCGCTTCAAGTTGGCGCGACAGGATGCTGCGCGACTCCTCCGGCAGCAGCAGATTTTCATCGCCGTTTCGGATCGAACGGCAACCGATGCTGACGCCAGATGGTGCCAGCTTCGTCAGTTCTACGAGCAGCGCCACTTCCGCCGCGCGGAGGGGCGCTTCGCCGCTCATGCGTCGGCGACCGGCCTGACGAAGGAATGCAGCTTGGCAGGGTTGCCGCGCCAGATCGAGTACGGCTCGAGGATTTCGCCCTTCATGACGAAGCAGTCGACATCGGCGATCGAGCCGTCACCCATGGTCACGCCATAGTGGATGAAGGCGGCGGGGCTGAGCGTGCAGCCGTTGCCGATGCGGATGTAGTCCGACTTGAAGGCGCCTTCCTCCAAGGAATGCGCCTGGATGACGCAGCCTTCGTTGAGCGTCGCATCGTCGCCGATTTCCACCAGCGAGCGTTCCGTCAGGTTTGAGCCGCCGTCATAGACGCGCCGGCCGACCTTGACGCCGAGCGCGCGCAGGATCATCGGGCGGAAAGGCGTGCCGGCAAACAGGCGCACGATCGGGGAATCGGCCAGCTTCCAATGGCGCTCGTGCCGCCAGAAGGTGATGTCATAGATGGTCGTCATCTGCGGCCGAAGGCGACGGAAGCCAAGGCTCGCCCATTCCACAAAAATATAGAAGGGTATCGTCAGGCTCGCCGTCAGCACGACTGCGACGAAGAGCGCCGTCTGTGCCCATTCCGTATAGTAATTCAGCGCCCGGTCCCAGATCGTCAGCGTCACAAACAGCGCTACCCACTGGGTGGCGACGAACATCAGCGCGGTCGCGAAATTGTGGCGATTCTTGTGGGGCAGACGAGCGCGGCGATCCTCGTCACTGACCCCCTGGATCAGTTCCATATCGCGCTTGACCATACGCGGAATCTCGAAGGGCGGGGAGCCGAGCAGGCCGACATTTTCGCGCAGCACGCCGTCGACGGGCACCATGACCTTCGTGCCGAGCAGGCAGTTCTCGCCGGTCTTGCCATCCGGCGGATAGAAGATATTGTTGCCGAAATAGTTGCGTTCGCCGACCTTGGTGTGTTCCAGCCGGAACGTGGAGGCCGATTTGTGGATGTTGATCATGTAGAGGCCGTCCGACACCATCGTGCCGCTACCGATCTCGCACATCAACGGATTGTCCTGCTGCTGGTTGCTGCCGAAGTTCGAGCCTGTCTGCACGACTTCATTGAGATTCCAGCCGAGCGCCCGGATATAGTGGACGACAGCCGAACTGTCGCCGAACAGCAAGTTGACGAGGCGTATGTTGGTGCACACTTCGACGATCGACTGCAGCCAGAAATGGAAGCCATAGAGCCTGTAGGTGCGTCCGGGCTTAAGGACGAGGCTGAACAGACGCGGCACAGCCAGCGCGGCTATGATTGCCAGCGCGATGGCGCCGAAGAGCGTGATGGTCGTGCCGATGGCGACGATACCGATCGTTTCCTGGTAGTCGTCGCTGACATTCTGCCAATAGGTCTGGAACAGCAACGGAAATGGCGTGACGAGCGCGAACATGGTGATGAGCTGCACGGTATCGTAGAGAATACGACGCGTTCTCGAAAGCGTGACGCCATGAACCTTGCAATAGTCCGCCGAGGTCGAGACCGCGGGCGAGCCGTGCCAGTGGTCGTCGTCGGGAATATGCTGGCCGCGCCGCAGCGACGAGGCGTGACCGAGCTGGGCACGATCACCGATCGACGTGTCGATATCGATGACGCAGCCGAGGCCGACGAAAGCATCGCGGCCGATGGCGATCGAACCGGTGTGGATATAGCCGGCTTGGGCGTGGTAGCCGAGAAGCGTCGATTCCTTGCGCAGGATCGAGTTCTCGCCGACCGAGATCAGGTCGGTGCAAACCGGAATGGTGCGGCATTCGATGGTGGTGTTGCGGCCCAGCCGCGCGCCGAGCATACGCAGATAGAGGCTGTAGAGCGGGCTGCCGCGGAACAGCACCACCGGTGCCGTGCGGATAAGCGTCTGTACCACCCAGAAGCGATAATAGCGCAAGCCCCAGATCGGGAAGCTCTCCGCCTTCCAGCGCCCGATCAGCAGCCATTTCATGAGCACGGCAAAGCCGGACATGCCGAAGAAGACGGCAGCCGATAGGATCGCGCAGCGCAGATAGAGTTGCACCGGATCGTCGAGCATCTCGTAGACCCAGTTGAGACCGTAATTCAGCAGCCAAAGGCTGAAATAGCTGTAGAGGCCATAGAAGGCGAGCTGCCCTATGCCGCAGGTCCAATAGGCGAAGTTCGAGGCGCGATGCGTGAGGCATGTCTCTTCGACGGCCACCACTTCTTCCTCGGGCCCGTGCAGATGCTGCGCGAGGGCCGCGACAGTTGGATGCATATAGATGTCGCGCATCGAGGTGGTTGCCCACTCCTTGCGCGTGCGCAATTTGGCGCAGAAGCGGGCCATCAGCAGCGAATTGGCGCCGAGATCGTCGAAGAAGTGATCTTCGACATAGATGTCGTCTATCTTCAGAACTTCTCGAAGCGCGTCCGTCATGAAACGCTGGTCGTCGGTTGACGGCAGAATTTCATTGCGTTCCGTGCCGAGCCTCAGGCTGGCGGGCTTCGGAAGCTTGCGCGTGTCCACCTTGTCGGAAACCGTCATCGGCAGCGCCGGCAACTCTTCCAGGAACGAAGGGACCATATAGTCGGGCAGGCGGCGGCGCAGTTCCCTGGCAAGATCGCCGCGGGCGATCGCATCGGCGCCGATCTTCAGCGCATAGTAGCCGACGAGCTCAACGCGACCGGGCTCGATCTCCCACGTGGTGACTGCGGCCTGGGCAATGCCGGGCTGGTCGAGCAGAACCGCCTCGATCTCGCCGAGCTCGATGCGGTAGCCGCGGATCTTGACCTGCGTGTCGATGCGGCCGTGATATTCGATTTCCCCGTCGCTGTTGATACGGCCGAGATCACCGGTGCGGTAGATCCGCTGCGAGGGATTGTTGGGCAGGCCGACGAAGTCAGGGATGAATTTCTGTTCGGTCAGATCGGGGCGGTTGAGATAGCCGACGGCAAGGCCGATGCCGGCGATGCCGATCTCGCCGAGTTCACCTGGTTCCGAAAGCTTTGGCGACTGCGCGTCGAGAATGACGATGGAGTAGGTCGGCAATGGCGCGCCGATGGTCACCGGGCGCTCCGGCGTCAGGTATCCCATGGTCGCAGTAACGGTTGCTTCCGTCGGGCCATAGGTGTTGAGGATCTGCCGCCCTTCTTTCGACCAGCGCGTCACGAGATTGTGCGGACAGGCCTCACCACCCACGAGGATGGCGCGGAGCGTCGGCACGTCGCTTTCGATCGAAGACAGCAGCGTTGGCGAACAGGCCATGCAGGTGATGGCATTTGCGCGCAGGAAATCTCCCAGCTCCTCGCCAACCAGGGTCATGCGACCAGGCGCAGGCACCACGGTAGCGCCTGCGGCGAAAGGTACCCATATCTCCTCGGTCGAGAAGTCGAAGGCGATGGTCATGCCCTGATAGACACGGTCACCCGGACGGTAGCCATAGGCCTCTGCGGCGATGCGCACGAAGTTGCAGATGCTCTGGTGGCGTACGGCAACGCCCTTCGGCCGGCCGGTCGTACCCGAGGTATAGAGGATATAGCAGGTTTCGTCGTCCGTCGCTGCCACGTCCGGTAACGTGTCGGCATATCCGGCGATCTCGGAATAGTTCCCGTCGATGACGACGTGCGGCACGGAAAGTCCCGCCGCGCGCGTTGCATAGTCGGGAACGGTGATGACGAGGCTGACGCCTGCATCCTCGACGATCAGCGCCATGCGCTCTTCCGGGAAGGCGGGCGCAAGCGGCACGAAGGCGGCGCCGGCCTTCATTACGGCCAGGATGGTAATATAGGTCTCGGCGGAACGATCGAGAAGCAGCGCCACGCGGTCGCCCGGCTTGACGCCACGTTCGATGATCAGTCGAGCGAAACGGTTGGCTTGAGCGTCCATTTCCCGATAGGTCCAGACGCGGCCATTGTCGATGACGGCAGGAGAAGGGCCATGGACATCGACCAGCATTTCGAAGACGCGGGAGAGCCGCTCGTCGGGGCGGCCTTTAAGGATTGAATCGGGGCCGCGCAGGATCTGCGGCGCGCGGCCTTTCCCGACTATTTCAATAACGTCCTGAGCCTGGCCGTGCATTTCGGTCCCTGATTCACTGATTTCCAAAATTGCGTCTGCTTGCCGTTTTCGGCGGTGCCAAAGGCAGCTGCAGTTGCCGCGCAGGCGGCTTACGAGCTACCCAGGCAAAAGGAAAGTGGATTTTGCGGCATATTAAAAAAAAGTAACCTTTTGTGCCGTGTAGTGGCGCGAACGCTTCGGGCAGGCGCGCAGGACCGGCTCTTTGCGGCCATCGCGTGGGTATAAATCTACCGCTGAGGACCATGTCGCTCATCGTTCAGGTTCCCGGATCCTAGTGCCCGCGACGATACTTTCCCCACCGCAACCTAACTTAGATTGGGATCGTGCAGGCACCCGATACAATCTGGCGTTTTCGGCCCATCGTCAAGCAAAACGAGAACGCGATCGCTTTTCCGACGCGCGCTACGCAAAATGTTTGGATTTTGCAATCCCATCGGGAACTACCAGGCGGCAAAGCCCTCGGTGATCGAATCCGGGACGAGTCCATTGGAGATGTCGGCAAAAGCCTGATCGAGGATATTGATCGCCCGGTCGATTTCGTCTTCGGTAATCGTCAGCGGCGGCGTGATTTCGAGAACATTGCCGCTCATCCCGACGTAGTAGAGCACGAGCCCCAGCTCGTAGGCGCGATAGATGAGCTTTGCCGTTTCGCGCTTTACCGGAACGCGGCTTCCTCCCTGCTTAACGAGCTCGACGCCGCAGGCGAGCCCGCGGCCCCGAACATCACCGATGAGAGCGTGCTTGTCGGCAAGCTGCAACAATTTTCGGTGCAGGACTTGCCCCTTCTGCCCGGCCGCGTCGGAAAGGCCTTCTTTCTCGATCGTGTCGAGGACGGCAAGACCGGCCGCCGCGCAGATGGGATTTCCTTGCAGGGTCTGCATGGCAAAGGCGCTTGCACAGTCCAGGATCCTTTTTGGAGCGATCACCGCCGATAGCGGCAGACCTCCACCCAGACCTTTGCCAAGGACCAGAATGTCCGGAACGAAGCCCTCATGCTCGAAGCAATGCAGCTTGCCGCTGCGGCCGAGGCCGACCTTCACCTCGTCGCAGACAACGAGGATATCGTGTTCCCGGCATAGGGCTGCAAATTTTTGGAGGAAGCCCTCGGGCGGCACGATCACGCCGCCATCCGAGAGGATCGGTTCGATGAAGGCCGCAGCAAAGGATTTGGGCTCGGCCTCCCTCAGCTTCGCTCGGAAAAGCTTGAGAACCGCATCACCGCTCGGGTCGTCGCGGTAGGGGCGATAGGGATCAGGGTAAGGAAGCTGCAGCAAACCTTCTGCCTTTGCGGCTCCCGCCTGCACGGTATGGCCGGAAAATGCCATAGAGCCGATGGTGCAGCCGTGATAGGCACCGGTGAAGGAGACGAGGCCGGTGCGGCCGGTCGCCTCCATCACGGCCCGAGAGACTGCTTCGTTGGCGTCCGAACCGGAGTGGCCGAACCAAATCTTATGTGTGCCCTTGCCAGGAAAGGACGCCAGCAGCTTTTCGGCCAGCGCCACAGCCGGCTCGTTCGAAGCCGACAGAATGCTGGCGCCTGCGGGATTGGCAACTGCGCGGGAGACCGCTTCGACAATCGCAGGGTGACCGTAACCAAGACTTGCTGCGCCCCATGCTCCGGAAAAATCGATGAGTTCCCGACCGCTTTCCTCGATCAGCGTCGCGCCTTTGCCGCCCGCGACAGCGAGAGGAAAAAAGCGTAGCTTCTGCAAGGAGCCGATGGCCTTGCCATCGCGCTCGTAGAGCGCTTCCGTCATTCCGGGCACTCCTCCAGCGCGGTTTCAAGGCAGCGGGTGAGGCAGGCTCCCCAATGATTTACGCCGGCGAGCGTGTCGATCAGATCGTGGCGCACTTCGATCAAAGCTCCGGGGAGCCCCCGCCCATCCGCATGCACCGGCACCGTGTAGTCTTCGTCCGGATGAATGTTATAGGGCTCATTGTCGCCGATGGTGAGATCGGGATCCGCGCTCAGCGAGCGGATCAGCGACCGGGCGAAGGCTTCGGCATCCCGATAGAGGATACCAGCCTGCCAGGGGCGCGTGTTGCCGAAGTAGACCGGCGTGAAGCTGTGGATGCCGACGACCAGGGTGCGCCTGCCTTCGGCCTGCCTCAGATCCAGCCGCCTGGAAATCGCATCGGCGAAGGGCTTGAACAGGCTGTCGACGCGATTTGCCTTCTCGGCGTCGCTCAGATCGAGATTGCCCGGCACCATGGTGGTCTCGCTGACCTCCGGAATGGCGGTGGGTGCGCCCAGGGGGCGATTGCAATCGATCACAAGGCGCGAGTAGTTGGCCATGAACAGGGGGGCGTCGAGTCTCCGGCTCAAATATTGAGCAAGAGCTGAGACGCCGATGTCCCAGGCAATATGACGCCGGCGCTCGCTTTCCGGCAGGCCGAGGTCACCGAGCGCCCGGGGGATGCGATTGGATGCGTGTTCGCACAAAAGCAGGTAGGGCGAGCGGCCGTCAGGGTTGACGACCGCATAAGGCGGCGGCTCGTCGATCGCAAGCAATGGCAGCTGCGGGTCGTGTCGCCACCGGTTTTCCGGGCGTTTGATGGCTGTGGTCGAAGTCATGATCCATCCATCAATATACGGAGGCGTAACGGGCGCAGAGCACTTCGGGAGAAAGGTCTGCGACGATCTCGATCTCCTTGCGCTTCATGGCAAAGTAGCAATCGAGGAAGTCCTTGGAGAACCAGCCTGTCACGGTTTTGTCCGCGGCAAGCGTGTCGAGGGCCTCGGAAAGGCTCGACGGCAGGCGGTGAACACCAAGTTTTACCTGTTCTTCCGCCGAGAAGTTCGAAGGGTCCGAATTGATCAATGGCGGCTGCTCGAGCCCCGCCCTTATGCCCTCGAGGCCGGCCTTGAGGACGACGGCCAGGGATAGGTGCGGACTGGCGCAGGCGTCTGCGGCGCGATACTCCATGTTGAATTGCCTGGCCGGATCGCTTCCCGGCAGGTCCAGTGTCGGGCAGATGCGCAGGGTGGCCTCGCGGTTCTTTTCGCCGAGGCAGGTAAAGGCGGCGCTCCAGTGATGCGGCACGAGGCGCATATAGGAGAGCACTGAGGGCGCCGTAAATGCCGCAAGTGCCGGCAGATGCTTGATGACGCCGGCGGCAAACGAGCCGGCCACCTTGGAAAGCCGGCCAGGTCGTGACGCATCGAAAGTGACAGGCTTGCCCTCAAGGTCGGTGAAGCTCACATGCAGGTGCACGCCGTTGCCGACGCCGTTCGGGTCGGTTTTCGGCGCGAAGCTCGCATTCCAGCCGAAGAGCGCTGCCACTTCCTTGGTGACGGCGCGAATGGTCGCGCCCCTGTCGGCGGCGGCGAGCGCGGGTGCAGGGCGGCAGGTGATTTCGAATTGATCCTTGCCATATTCCGGCAGGAACATTTCCGGCTCCGCGCCGGCTTCCTTCAGCGCTGTCATCAGCAGCGGGCCGAAGGGTTCGGCGCGGCGCTGCGCGCGCAGACCGAAGGAGGGAGCGGCCGGCCAGTCGACGCCAAGAAGCTGGAACTCCTGTTCGACTGCCGCGACGACCTTGAGCCCCGCCTCGCGTTCGAATTCCGAAATCGTTGCCTTGAGGAAACTGCGCACGCAGCATTCCCAGGGCTCGCCCTTCAGATTGGTGATATCGGAGTGATAAAAATGCAACGGTGTGACGTCGGGCAGGCAGGTGACGCGCGCCTTGCTGTCGGGATCCGCTATCAGCCTGAGGTCGCCGGATGAGCCCCATGGGTTGGGATCGGCAATCAGGTCGAATGGCGTCAGTGCCAGGTTGGCGGGCACCCAGCCGACCCCTTTGCGCAGGTAGCTGTCGATTTCGGATGCGGCGAAGCTGCGGCCTCTTGTGATGCCGGCGATATCGGTTGTGACGAAGGTGGCAAGCTCCATCAGGTCGGAGGTTGCCTTGCCGTTGCTGTTGTCGCTCATGAGTTCCCCTTGTTTCGTGTCTGCCTATGGAGCTGCGCCGGCGGAGATCACGCTGCGGCGAGGCCTTTCAGGCGGTCGACAACGGTTTCGGTATCTGTGGTCCAGCAATAGCCGGAATAGGCGCGAAGAGCGCCTTCATGGCGTTCCTGGCTGTAGGTGGCGCAGGCATCCGCGACCACGGTCACCAGATAGCCGCGGTCGGCAGCATCGCGCACGGCCATGTCGACGCACTGATCTGTCACGACGCCGGCAATGATAAGATAGCGGGTGTTGAGGTTGCGCAGCACGTAGTCGATGTTGGTCGAATTGAAGACACCGGAGGATGTCTTCGGCAGGATGATCTCGTTGTCGATCGGCTTCAGTGCGTCGATTACCTGGCCTTCCGGCGAGCCCTTCGGTACGTGCATGTCGGAAAGCTTGTGATCGAGCGAACGGTCGCGGCCGTCGAGCGTCAGGCTCTCGATGATCGTATGCAGTACGTTGCAGCCGGCCGTGCGCGCTGCTTCGAGGATACGAACCTGGTTCGGGATCACCGTATCGCGCAGGCGACGGTGATAGTAGCTGTCGGCATCCTGTGGATGCGTCGGATCAAGGTTCGGCTCGCACCAGATGCGCTGCATATCGACAAAAAGCACGCTAGTCGTGCCGGGTTCGTAGGCGCTGTCGCGCCGCAGCAGATCCTTGCCGTACTGTACTTCAATCATGCCCATGTCTGTCCTCCAGAGGAAATCTCGTTTCGTCGTTGTCGCGGGATCTCACGTCCCGCTGCCGACTGCTGTGGTGTAGGCGTCTTCGGTAATGGCGTAGCTGCGGCGCAACTCTTCCATGCGTTCGATCCGCTGGCGGGATTGCGTTGCAAGCCGCGCGGTAAGGCCGGCAATCAAGGCTTCGGTCTGCGCGATAGCCGGGACCATCGTGTCGTAGGGCGACACCGTGTCGACGGTCGACGTCAGAGTGACGGAGGCGAACTGCCCAATGGGCGAGAGCCATCGATCGGTGAACAGCACGATCTTTGCACCCTGTTTTGCCGCCTGCCGGGCAAAACGGATCGTATCGTTCTGATAGCGCCGATAGTCGTAAACGAAGAGGACGTCGCGCTTGCCGAAGTCGACCAGGTGGTCGACCTGATCGGCCTGTGAACCGTTGATCCAGCGAGTGTCCGGACGTAGTTGCTTCATGTGGGACCAGAGAAGGCCGGCCATGAAGCCGCTGAAGCGGCCGCCGAGACAGTGAACCCTGAGATTGAGATCGGCGGCGGCATCGATTGCTGCCTCGAAATCGTCAGGCGGCAGCATATGCATCGAGGATTCCAGCGCGTGAACGCTGGCGCGCAAGAAATACTGATAGAAATTTTCCTGTTCGAGCGAGGGCTTGCGGGTGTCGAGCATGGACAGCGGCGAACTCATGCGTTCCTGCACTTCGTCGAGCAACGCGGCCTGGAATTCCGCATAGCCCTCATACCCCAGCTTGTTGGCGAAACGCACAACCGTCGGGTTGCTGACGTCGGCTGCCGTGGCGAGATTGGCCACGGTGTTGAGGGCCGCCGCCGGATAGTTCGACAGCAGCTGCCGGACGATCTTGAGTTCGGCGCGGGTAAAATCGATGCCCCCTTCGGTGAGGCGATCTCGAATGGTCACTTCCTATCTCCCCCTGCGATCGGCGTTGGTCCGCTGATCTTCATTTTGTTACATTATTGCTATCAGTCAACAGAAATTGAAACAAGATTGACATATTGATTTTCTCGACTAACGTTTGTTGCGGGAACGGCCCAAAAAACCTGGGTCTAAAAAATCGGGAGAATTCTGATGGTGCGCATAAGGCGTGGGACCGTCGCCGGGATCATTGCGACGGTGCTCCCTCTGGTCATTGCGACCCTCGTGGCGGCAGGCCTCTTTCCGGGAGGCGGCGAACGGCTGGTAACGCTGTTCCTGATCTACGTCGTCGCCGTGATTGGTACATCCGTCTATAGCGGCAATTCCGGTATCATCTCGTTCGGCAATACCGGCTTCATGGCGATAGGCGCCTATGCTGCCGGGCTACTGACCATCAGCCCGATCATACAGAAAACGGCCCTGCCGCATCTGCCGGTTTGGCTGACGGGATGGGGTCTACCGTTCATTCCAGCCCTTCTCGTCGCTCTCGTCGTCGTGGCGCTGGTGGCGATTGCGATTGGTATTCCAGTGGCGCGGCTTGCCGGATCGTCTGCCTCGATCTGCACGCTCGGCTTTCTGGTGATCGTCCATGTCGTGCTTGTCGCGTCGAGCGATTTCACCCGCGGCAGCCAGACCTTCTTCGGCATACCGCGTGCGGTAAATATCTGGATGGCGTTGCCCTTTGCGATCGTTGCCGTGGCGATTGCGCGCATCTACCGCGATTCAAGTGCGGGCATGAAGCTGCGCGCTTCGCGTGAAGACGAAATCGCCTCCACCGCTGTCGGCGTGAATGTGCGGCTGCATCGTTTCCTTGCCTGGGTTCTCGGCGCCGTTCTGTCCGGCGCGGCCGGGGTGCTGCTCGGTCATTTCATCGGTGCCTTCTCGCCGAAAGATTTCTACTTCAACCTGACCTTCCTGTTGCTCGCCATGTTGATCCTCGGCGGCATCACCACCGTTTCCGGTGCTGTCATCGGTACTGCGGTCATCATGGTGATCGTCGAATTGCTCAGGAAGCTCGAAGGCGGTGTCGATCTTGGCTTCTTTTCCTTGCCGACTGTCTTCGGCCTGACCGATATCGGCATTGGTTTGGCGATCCTGCTTGTGATGTATCGCCTGCAGGACGGTCTTCTCGGGGTGCGCGAGATCGACGAGCAGCTGCCGTTCTTAAAACGCCTGGCTGCCGGGAAGGCGCAGTCGTCTGCGAAGCCCGACACAACGGAAGCAGCCAGCATTGAAGGCGACGTGCTGCGGGTGGAAAATGTCGGCAAGCGGTTTTCCGGGCTCGTTGCGCTCGAGGATGCCAATTTCGAAGTTCGTCCGGGCCTCGTCACCGGCCTGATCGGCCCGAACGGCGCCGGCAAATCGACACTGATCAACAGCATCTCTGGCGTCGTGCCGCCATCGACCGGACGGGTGACCGTCGGCGGCGTCGATGTCGCCTCGCTGCCGGTTCATCGCGTGCCGATCGCCGGCCTTGCGCGTACCTTCCAGAATATCCGCCTCTTCAAGAACCTGACGGCGCTGGAAAATGTCACGGTTGCCGCAAGCGCTGTCGCGCGCGATGGCGCGGATCCCGTCGATCTTGCCCGCGATGCGCTTTTCGAGGTTGGCCTCGGCGACGTCGCCGACCAGCTGGCGGGGACACTCTCTTATGGTGCGCAGCGCCGTCTCGAAATCGCCCGCGCCCTGGCGCTGAAGCCCCGCTATCTGCTGCTCGACGAGCCGGCCGCCGGCATGAACCCTGCGGAGACGATGGAATTGATGGCTGTGCTGGACCGGATCCGCACGAAATATCGCCTCGGCCTCCTCGTGGTCGAGCACGACCTCAAGCTCATCATGCGCCTGTGCGATGTCGTCGTGGTCCTGAACAAGGGGCAGCAGATCGCCATCGGTACGCCAGCCGAGATCCAGTCGAATCCCGCTGTCATCGAGGCCTATATCGGCCGCCGCCGCTCAACGGCAAAGCACGAGCTACCCAAAGCCGAGGCACCTTTACTCAATCTCGATCCGCATACGAGCGGCAAGACAGCATAACAATCCAGAGGAGAATAATAATGAAGTCGACATTGAAGGTTCTTTTCCTGTCAAGCGCGCTTGGCGCCATGGCTGTTCCGGCTTTGGCAGACGATCTCGTGGTCGGCCTGGCTACGGCGCAGACCGGCACTCTCGCCCCTTACGACCAGCCGTCGCTCAAGGGTCTGCAGATGGCGGTTGACGAGATCAATGCGGCGGGCGGTATCGCGGGCAAGTTTCCGATCAAGCTCGTCGCCAAGGACACACGCTCGGATGCCGGGCAGACCGCTCTCGTTGCGCAGGAACTTGTCGATCAGGGCATCGGCATCCTGATCACGCCTTGCGATGCCGATCCTTCGATCGCAGCCGGCCAGATCACCCAGGCGGCACATATCCCAGCCTTCTCGTTCTGTGCGACGACACCGACCATGCCGCTGGCGGTCGGCGACTACATGTTCGGAAACTATCCCGCGGATAACGTGCAGGCCGCCGTTCTCGCCGGCTACGCCAAGGATAAGGGCTTCAAGAAGGCCTATATTCTGAAGTCTCCCGACACTGCCTATACGCTGAAACTGCCGGAATATTTCGCCACGAGCTTCAAGGCAAAGGGTGGCGAGCTGGTTGGCGAGGGCACTTTCGCCATGGGCCAGCAGGACTTCAGCGCCGAGGTGACGAAGATCAAGGCTCTGAACCCGGCACCCGACGTCATCATGACGGCTGCCTATGAGCCAGATTTCCCGGCCTTCATCCGTCAGCTGCGTGGTGCAGGCGTCAACACGCCGATCCTCGGCAGCGATGGAATCGATTCACCTACGACATTCGGCCTTGGCGCACTTGTCGACGGTGTCGTCTTCACCACCGCCGGCTTTGCTGTCGACGGCAGTCCGCTCGCCGCCTTCAACGCGAAATACAAGGCGAAGTTCGGACAGGACCCGGATACGGTCTACATCGCCAATGGCTATGATCTGGGCAAGGTCATCGAAGCGGCCGTTACCAAGGCCGGCAGCGTCGAGCCGACGGCAATCCGCGATGCGGTCGCCTCTCTCGAAGGCGTAAAGGGCGTGACCGGCGCTATTACCTATGTCGGCACCAAGGGAATGCCGCTGCGCTCGGTCTCGCTGGTCCGCATCGATGGCGGCAAGCGTTCGCTGGTGAGCCAGGGTGTTCCGAACGCCGCGGACGTTCCTTCCCCGTGATCTGGATGACGTGTCCTCGGAGTTTTGCCGGGGGCACGTCACCGAAACGAATTCGTTCAACGGCTCAGGCGCAGCGGCTGCGGCAAGGATTTGCCCGATGATGATGAGTAGAATTTCCGACCAGGACCCCTTGCTTGAAGTGAGCGGGCTGAAGGTTGCCTATGGCCCCGTCGAGGCTCTGAAGAGTGTCGATCTCCAGGTCCGTAAAGGGCAGATCGTAACCTTGCTTGGCGCAAACGGCGCCGGCAAGAGTTCGACCCTCAATGCGCTTGTTGGCCTCGCCGCCAAGAAGGCCGGCAAGGTGACATTCGGCGGCAAGGACATTTCCGCACTTCCGCCTGAGACGATCGTCCGTATGGGCATGACGCTGACGCCGGAAGGCCGACGCATCTTTCCAAGCCTCAGCGTCGACGAGCATCTTCTTCTCGGCGGCGCCATGCATAAGGGGCGAGGGGCCATCGATGCCGTGCGCGAAGACATGCTGTCGCGTTTCCCGATCCTGAAAGAGCGTTTGCATCAGAAGGCGGGCTCGCTGTCCGGCGGCGAGCAGCAGATGCTGGCCATTGCCCGCTCGATGATGTCTTCGCCTGATCTTCTGCTGCTGGACGAGCCGTCGCTCGGTCTTGCCCCGCAGATCGTCGACCAGATCTTCGAACTCATCTCGGGCCTGCGCGAGCGCGGGCTGACGATCCTGCTTGTGGAGCAGAACGTCTCTCTCTCGCTCGAGATCGCCGATGCCGGTTACGTGATGGCCAATGGCAGGATCGTACTATCGGGCTCTGCGGCCGACCTTCGCAATTCCACTGAAATCCAGGGCGCCTACCTGGGCGCCTGACCGGCAAAGGGACTTCATCTCATGGACATGTTTCTGCAGCAGCTGGTCAACGCGCTCAGCCTCGGCGGCACTTATGCGCTTCTGGCACTGGGTCTTGCCGTCGTCTTCTCGATCATGGGCCTGATCAACTTCGCCCATGGCGAGCTTATGACGGCAGCCGGGTATGGTCTCTGCTTTGCGTTGATCGTCGGCCTACCTTTCGGCGTGGCAATCATTGTGGCCCTGGCGGTCGCGATCGTGCTTGTGCTCCTCATGGAGCGCGCAGCCTTTCGGCCGGTTCGCGGGGCGAGCGGCACCACCCTGCTTCTGACCAGCTTTGCGGTCAGCGCCATCCTGCGCGTGCTCTTCCAGAATTTCGTTTCGGCTCGCCCGAAGCCGGTTCCGATGCCGATGAGCCTTTCCGGTACGATCGAGATTGCCGGGCTGCATATCGGTATCATCCAGGGCATTTCGATCCTGGTGACCTTCATCATGTTGGCGGGGCTGAACCTTTTCTTGCGGACCACTGTGCTTGGCCGGGCCATGCGCGCGGCCTCTGAGGATTTCGCCATCGTGCGGCTCATGGGTATCCGCGCCAATGCGGTCGTCGCCACTGCCTTTGCGATTTCGGGTCTTCTGGCCGGCGTTGCCGGCATTCTCTGGGTGGCGCAGCGCGGCAGCGTCGATCCGCTGATGGGCTTCCTGCCGGTGCTCAAGGCCTTCATCGCCGCGATCATCGGCGGCCTTGGCAGCCTTTCGGGTGCTGTTGCAGGTGGCTTCCTACTCGGTTTTATCGAGGTGTTTCTCCAGGCCTATCTGCCCGATAGTCTGCTGAGTTATCGCGATGCTCTCACCATCCTGCTCGTGATCGCGGTTCTGCTGTTCGCGCCGCAGGGGCTGCTTGCCCGCAAGACGATTGTGAAGCTCTGATCGAAAGATCGGAGCTTCGCTTCGCCGATAGGCCGCTCCGCGCGCCGTCGAAGGCGGTGCGCCGCCAACCTCGTGTTCTTCTTCCTCAGCCGATGAGGCGCATACCTTACGAACGGCTGAGGTCCCTATTCACGGAGTCGCCGGCAATGCGTCAAAGAATAGGTGGATTTCGGCAATTCTGCCATCGGTCGCGATAACGACATCCGTGCCAGCATATGCCGGCGGCGCGCCGGGCGGGCCGGAAACCCATTGGACGCGCCCGGATCGCCCGTGAAGAACTTCGGGGGCTCGCAAGACTGTGTACTGAAAGTCCGGATGCATGGCACGGATCACGCCGGCAATGCGCACAATCTCGTCGCGTCCGCGCGTGACGCCGTTTGGTTCGTAGAATACGGCATCTCCCGTGAAGATTTCTTGTGCCGCCGCACGACGACGGGCGTCGTCACCTTCGCCGAAAATCTCGTGGAGATTGCGGGTAAGCAGAGTGGCGATATCATAGGACATGGTTTTTCTCCAATGAAAGAATGGGCGGTCAGATCTGCGCGTGGCCGCCATCGACGAAGAGTTCGATGCCGTTGATGAAGCTTGCGTCTTCGGAGGCCAAGAAGAGCACTGCCTTGGCAATTTCTTCGGGCTTACCGATGCGGCCGATGGGGATTTGCCCGGCGAGATAGTTCTTCGTCCCCTCAGCCTGATCGCCGCCGCCGAAGAGTTCATTGAGGCCCGCGGTTTCTGTGACGCCGGGGCTGATCGCATTGACCCGGATGCGGCGGTCTTTCAGGTCGAGGATCCAGTTGCGGGCGAAGCTGCGGATCGCTGCCTTGGTCGCGGAATAAACGCTGAACGCCGGAGTGCCGGAGATGCTTGTTGTCGAGGAGGTAAGGATGATTGATGCGCCGTCGCGTAACAACGGCAGCGCCTTCTGAACGGTGAACAGGGTTCCCTTCACGTTGGTGTCGAAGGTCTTCTGATAGTGGTCTTCCGAGATTGCCCCGAGCGGAGCGAATTCGCCGCCCCCCGCATTGGCAAAAACAATGTCGATGCTGGAATGCTTCTGCTGTACGGCGTCGTAGAGGCGATCGATATCGGCGAGACGACTCATGTCGCCCTGTATGCCGGTGATGCGGCCGCCGATTTCCCGGACGGCGGCGTCTAGCGTTTCCTTACGGCGACCGGTGATGAAAACCGAGGCGCCTTCGGCAGAAAAAGCTTTCGCGGTGGCGAGACCGATGCCGCTCGTACCGCCCGATATCACCACAACTTTGTTTACGAACCTGTTTGTCATTGCGTTTCTCCTTTGTAGCGGCGTGTTCGGCCGTCGAAAAAGAGCATGCCAGTAGAACGATGATGCAAACAGCCGGCAATCATGATACTTAGCGTTCTGAAAAAGGAACGATGATGCGGGCTGACTTGAATGATCTGGCTTACTTTGCCGAAGTGGTTGCGCATGGCGGCTTTGCCGCGGCGGGCCGCGCGCTGCGCGAGCCAAAATCGAAGCTGAGCCGCCGCGTCGCCGCGCTGGAGGCGCGGCTTGGCGTCCGTCTGATCGAGCGATCGAGCCGCCGTTTCAGGGTGACGGACATCGGTCAAAGTTTCTATGAGCGCTGCAAGGCCATGCAGATGGAGGCAGATCGTGCGGAAGCACTGGTGGCCGAGGCGCAATCGGAGCCGTACGGCGTCGTGCGTATGAGTTGCCCAACGGGGCTCATCGAGGCGATCTCAACGCTTGTCGCACAGTTTCTGGATCGTTATCCCAAGGTTCGCCTGCAACTTGTAGCTATCGATCGGCCGGTCGATCTCATCGAAGAACGGATCGACGTAGCGTTGCGTGTTCGGACCTCGCTCGACAGCGATGCATCGCTCACCATGCGTTCGCTCGGAGAATCCATTCGTATTCTCGTGGCCACGCCGCAGCTTGCCAGCAGGATCGCCGATGTCGAGGATCTCGGGCGTTTTCCGACGCTGGCGACCAGCGACGATCACGCGGATATCGATTGGCATCTGGCGACGGATGACGGCCGCGCACATGTTCTTCGCCATGCGCCGCGGGTTGGCTGTGCCGATTTTTCGGCGGTGCGGTCCGCGGCGGTCGCAGGGCTGGGTGTCGCGCTCCTCCCGGACCACACATGCCGGCAGGCGCTTGAGGCAGGTTCGTTGGTCCGGGTGCTACCTGCATGGAGGGGAATGCGGGGCCAGGTGCATCTGGTCTTCACCACGCGACGCGGCCTTCCCCCTGCCGTTCGAAAGTTCATCGACTGCCTCGCCGCCGGATTTCCGCGCGATGCCTTGACGCGGTAGATCTTCGTCATCCTCTTTGAAACTCGCTGGTGGCGCTGATTGGAGGATTTCGCCGCCTCCGACATACCTCTGAAGGTACATTAGTCTGACCAGCGTCCTTCATCGCCGGGCAGAGTGGTACAGTATAGGCAGCCTTGATCGAAAGTGATTGTCGAGGCCCGTCCATGCTTGTAGCCGCGAAGTTTTTGGCTTGGGCTAGGGCAATCGCTTACTGGAGTTTGAACATCAACCGAGTGGAAGCACCCATAATGAGGATCTGTCGGCCCCCGTTGAACGCTCAGCAGTCGTAAGTTGAGCGCTTCCGCTTTTCCCTTGAATCGCAGAAGCGCTCCGCATCCTGATTTCTTGTGCATTGCGGATGGAGGGCCGTTACGCACTCTTCCCGGAAACGCTTTAGGCTGCGCGTGTGCTCCGATTTGCGATACGGTGATCCCGGCCGGTATCGGCAGCCGTCACGAACTTCTCCAGCATCGACGACAGGCCTTGAGCCTCCTGAACGAGACATGTGGCAGAAGCCGTCATCTCTTCAACCATTGCTGCGTTGCTTTGCGTGGCCTGGTCCATGATGTTGACCGCGGTGTTGACCTGCTGCAGCCCGCTGGATTGTTCCTTGGCGGCCATCGCGATGGCATCCATGTGGTCATGGATAGATTGGACGAGTTCGGAAATTGCGCCCAGGCCTTCACCGGTCGCGCCAACGAGCTTTACGCCATCCACCACCCGCTCGCGCGAGGCGTTGATCAGCGTCTTGATCTCCTTGGCGGCGGTTGCGGCGCGCTGCGCCAGCTCGCGAACCTCATGGGCAACGACTGCGAAGCCTCTGCCTGCATCGCCCGCCCGCGCCGCTTCCACGCCGGCATTGAGGGCGAGGAGGTTGGTCTGAAAGGCGATCTCGTCGATGACGGCGATGATCTGGCCGATCTGCTGCGACGAGGTTTCGATGCCCTGCATTGCCCGGATCGCATCTTCAGCCACCGTGCTGAATTTACGGGCATTGCCGCGGGTCTCGCTGACGAGGTCGCGAACCTCGCCGGTGC
Organism: Martinezella lusitana; assembly: GCF_014207095.1. GTDB lineage: Bacteria > Pseudomonadota > Alphaproteobacteria > Rhizobiales > Rhizobiaceae > Rhizobium > Rhizobium lusitanum_B. The sequence continues at coordinate 379,335 of NZ_JACHBG010000003.1, forward strand.
GCTGCGAGGTGGCGCGGACATTGGCGCTGATTTCCTCCAGTGCGGCTGCTGTCTCCTCCAGCGAGGCGGCCTGTGCCTCGGTGCGCTTGGCAAGATTGTCGGAAGCGGCGGAAATCTCGCTGCTGCCACTATGCACGACTTTCACCGCTTGGCCCACGGTCGACAACGCTGTCCGCAACTGACGAACGGAACCATTGAAATCGTGGCGCAGCGGCTCGAATTGCGGAGCAAATCTATCGGAGATTTCGCATAGGAGATCGCCGGAGGCGAGACGATTGAGGCCGGCGGCGAGCGAGCCCGTTGCCGCCTGCAGGCGGCTTTCCGCTTGTTCGGCGGCCTCGCGCTCGATGCGCTGGCGCTCCATGTCGGCGTTGCGGCGGCTTTCCTCTGCCTCCGTTTCCAATGCTGCATTGCGCTTCGCGGCGTCACGGAAGACATCGACGCAACGAGCCATCTCCCCGACGAGATCGCGGCGCTGCACGAAGGGAACCGATTCTGCCGTTTCGCCCTGCGCAAGGCGCATCATGCGATGGCAGATGGAGCGCACCATCTTCGAAACGACGCGAGCGGTCGACAGGCAAAGGGCCATCGCGGCGAGGAAGATGCCTATTGAAAGCATCAATACGGATTCCAGCTGCCACTTGAGATGGGCGATCCGTTCGCTGGTCAGGCGTTCGAGAAGAGCCGAGGTCTCGTCGACAACGGTGTTCACAATATCTGTCTGCGCATTGGTGGCCGAAAGCCATTCAGCGACTGCCCTGGCATCCGCCGTCACGGTCTCGTTCCTGTACATGGCCTGCATCGTCTTTTCCAGGAAGAGACCTTGCGGGCCAGCATGGAAGGCGGAGAGTTTTTCCACCTGGGTCCGTGGAAGAAATTCTTCGATCTTCTGGCTGTAGGTGTCGCGCAAGTTGCGCGCATGCAGCAGGAAGGCAAGGTCATCCTGTGTCAACGGCGTTCCGCCGAGGAACTGCTTGCCAAAATTGATCTCGATCTGACCGGCGTCGCCCACCTGCAACAGGGCGTGATAGCCGTCGATCAGCCGGGCAAGCCCAAGGTCGTCGATGGTCGCGGCGGAGCGGCGCACGAGGTCGAGCCCGGCGGCGGAGGCTGGCTGCAACACGGTCAGCGCCTCGCTGCTGTCCACTTCACCGTTCGCGTCCACGTGACGGCGGTATTCCGGAAGTCCCGCCAATTTCGAGCGGATGATCCCGATGTCGTTTTCGATCGTCTTGTCGGTGTTGCCTGCGGATCTCCAAGCTCCGAAAGCCGCAAGAAGGCTGCCAAGCGCCTCATCCGTCACGGCCCGCTGGCGCGCTCGCGTTTCTGGCGTCGAAAAATCTTCGGCCGGCAGTGCCTGCGCAATCTTGCGGCCGGCTTCCGCCAGATGCTGCACCACCGTCTGGCGCTCGATGACGGAGTATTTGTCATAGGCCTGCGACACGACCTGCATGCCCAGCCAAAGGAAGGCGAGAAGCGGCGCGGCGGCGATGAGGTAAAGGAGTTGTTGCAACGAGAACTTGGACATTCCGAACCACTTTCTGCTTACTACCTATTGGAGAATAATGTATCGATAGAAGAACATCCTTAATTGTGCGTTATCGAAAGTAACAATTGGCTAATATGGTATTGTGATAACATTTAGATCGTCACAATCCATCGCGAACCATTGCATTTGGCAGGAAATTGCATTTGCTGCACTCTGGCGAAGACGATCTATCTTCATCGGTGACCGATGGTGCCGCTTTGGTCACCCCGATGTCTGAGCGCCAGTGACGCGAGATCGATGCTTCATCAGGAAAGACTTGGGCCAGGTCTTCAAGCCGGGCATAACCCGATGCGATGGTATTGGAGGGGCAGCATGTCGTCGGCGCGAGATAGACGCCTTCGCACTGGAATCAATCTCACAAAACTATTGGCCGATCCCGGGCAAGCCGTTGTGGAGAACTATGCTGGATTTGTCGCTGGACAGGAACAACACATCTCGTTGCTCCAGGAAGATAAGTGGGCTTTTATCGGGCTGAGGCTGGATAGCGAAGCCGACCGCCGGTCTGGCAGAGCATGTTATGCTGCCATGTCGACGAAGCCGTGGCAGCCAGAGCGGCCACGGCTTTGTCCGTTATTTCGGAAGCTGCGCGCCGGCCTGGTTCACAGCGTTCGCGATGGTTTCGCAGAACTGCTTTTCGGTCACGTTCTGCGCCTTCGCCGAGGCGGGGAGATCCTGACTTATGCCCATGGCGGAAATCTTGCCCTTTGCACCCTCTGCTTCTGCTGCATCGCCCTTCGCCGTGTCCGAAGGTGCGGGGATGAGGGCGACCATCTTTGTCTGGATCGCGATCGCTGAGCCATCTATATGGCCGCTGGTCTGGCAATATTTCAGGATGCCGAGCTGGTTGCGTGCGGAATTGTACGCCATTTCCATCTGGTCGCTTGTCGCCTGCGCAAATACCGGCGCGGCAAATCCAAGGGTTGCAATGCCGGTCAGAATGATCTTTCGCATATAAAACTCCTGATTGCTTCAATATGCGGGGATTTATCCTCGATCACCCCGAAGGCAAGGCACCCACGAACAAAAAAGTTCCGCTTTCAGCAACCTGTGCGTTTTTTTGAGGATACTCGGATCGGATCTTGGCGAGATCGGACACCCCACTGAGGTTGCATTGGCGTTCGCGAGCGGTTCGGCTTGCACGGCGTCATACGTGGTGCCGGAAGCGAGGAGGGCAGGCCTCCTCGCTTCGTTGCGGTTTTACTTGGTTTCGATCACATTCCAGCCGTCGACGATGGCCTTGATGGCAGTCGAGAAGCTCTTCACGTCCGTCGGGAAATGCACCTTGGCATAGCTCTCCTTCGGCAGCATCGCGCCCGCGACGTCCTTGGGCAGTTCGACATCGCGGGTCGGATGTGCATGGCCCTTGGCAAGCAGGATCTGACCTTCATCGGAGAACAGGAAGTCGAGCGCGCCCTTGGCGGCGTTCGGGTGCGGGGCGACGGCGCTCATATATTGGGCGAAGAGCATGCCGACCGTTCCGTCTGTCGGGATGATGACCTTCAGCGGCAAGCCGGTTGCGTCGCGCTTGGCCTGGCCGTCGAAATCGTAAACCAGCGATATCGGGCATTCGCCCTTCTGGATCGATGCGACGTTGAGGACGACGCCCTTGCGCAGGTTGCCGCTGTCGCGCAGCTGCTTGAACCAGTCGAGACCGGGCTGAATATTCGCTTCGCTGCCGCCATTGGCGAGTGCTGCAGCAAGAACCGAGGCCGTTGCATAGGTGGAGACGCGCGGATCGCGGCTGCAAACCATGTCCTTGTATTCGGGCTTCAGCAGGTCATTCCACGATGCCGGCGCCGTCTTGACCTGATCGGTATTGACGAGAAATGCGATCGCGCCCCAGTAGGATGCAGCCCAATGACCTTCCGGATCCTTGAACTGCGGCTTGATGCGATCCCAATTGGCGTTCTTGTAGCTGCCTGCCAGCTTCTCATCGAGCAGCCGACCGACGAAATCATAGCCGATATCGGCGATATCCATGACGGGAGCGCTCTTTTCAGCCAGCAGATGGGTGATCTGTTCGCCCGATGTCATGTCGGTATCGACATGTTCGACGCCATACTTCTTTTCGATTTCCGTGAAGATGGTGCCCAGGTTGACCCAATCGTCCGACATTCCATAGGAGACGAGCTTGCCTTCCTGTTTGGCACCGGCAACGACGGCTGGCGCGCTCTCGGCGAGAGCGAAGCTTGCGCTGGTGCAGAGCAGGGCGACGCTGAGAGTATATTTTACGGCTTTTGCAATCACGCTATTGGTCCTTTGCTTTGGAGGTAGTGAGACGGGGACGTTCCGAGCGATGAGCGGACGTCGTGAGAATGCCGAGCGAGATGAGCCAGGCACATGCGAAACTGATGAGGGCCAGCGCGCTCGCCTGGCGCGCGTCGAAGCGGGTGAATTCGACGAGGTAGATCGGGAATGTCTTGAACCGCGTGCCGATGAGCAGACTGGCAAGCGCGAACTCGACAAAGGCCGCGGAAAAGACCAGCAGGCTTCCGTTGACCACGCCGCTGCGGATATTCGGCAGAATAACGGACAGAAATGTCCAGGTCTGGCCGGCGCCCAGGCTGTTTGCCGCTTCCGAAAGCGTGCGGGTATCGATCGCCTCAAGGGCATTCATGACTGGCCGGTACATGAAGGGCAGAGTGATCACGACATAGGCGAAGACCAGAAGAACAGGCGAGCTGGCAAGCGACAGGGGTGCTGCGCCATAGAGCCTGATCAGACCTAAGGCAAGGACTGCCGCCGGGAAGCCGAACGGGATGATGGTCAATATTTCCATCAGAGCCTTTGCGCGCGGCAGCTTCGCGTGAACCCAGTAGGCGGTAGGGACCACGAGGGCGAGGGAAGCTAGAACGCTGGCGCCGGAGATATAGACCGAGTTGAACAGGGAGGTTCTGAAAGCCGTCTTTGCCGTGACTTTGCTCCACCAATCCAGGGTGAAGCCTTCCGGCCAGATCGAGCGATCCCAGCGCACGGAAATCGAAAACAGGGCTGTTGCCAGGATCGGCACGATCATGAACAGCAGGAAGAGGGTGATCACGGTGATCTGCGCCAGCGACGACGCACTGACCCTGTTGGTCGCGTTCGGCGTGCTCATGATGCGATCTTCCTCGCATTGCGCACCAGAAGCTGGTGGGCAGCGACGCACAGCGCCATGATCAGTAGCGAAAGAACGGCAATGGCGTCAGCCAGCGCCGGCTCCAGCTGCACTTCTCCGCGAATGAGCGCAGCAATCTGGATGGTGACGAGATTGATCGACGAGCCGGTCAGGGTCCACGCCGTCGCATAGGCGCCGAACGCATTGGCAAAGAGCAGAAAGAAGCTGCTGACGAGGCTTGGCGACAAGATCGGAAGCGCGACCATGCGCCAGTAGAGAATAGGTTTGGCTCCGAGAATGGCCGCAGCCTCCGCCCATTCCTGGCGCAAGCCCTGGAAGGAAGGGATCAGCAACAGGATCGCCAGCGGTATCTGAAAATAGAGATAGGCGACGACGAGGCCGCCCAGCGAATAGATGCGGAAGCCGGGATAAAGGTCGATGCCGATCTGCTTCAGCAGCAGCGTGACAATCCCAGTCGAGCCGAGCGTTATGACGAACGCGAAGGCAAGCGGCGCCCCGCCGAAATTGGCAGTTACATCGGCAAGCGCGGTAAGGCTGTTCTTCACCAGCGGGCTGCGGCTGTTGACGATCAGATGGGCAACAACGGCGCCAGCGATCGTACCGGCCGCAGCCGTTGCGAGCGACAGCCCGATGCTGTTGACGAAGGCGGCGACAATGGCCGGGTTCAAGGCCCTGGCGAAATTGTCGAGCGAGATGACATCCTTCGTCGTCAGCGCCGATTTCACCAGCATCATCAGCGGAGCGATTTCGAAGGCAACTATGAAAGCCAGAAAGGGTGCCAGCCCAAGCCATGCCCAGGATAGCCGCCGGTCGCCGCCCGACCTCAGCATTGCGCCACCGTTCCGTCGACGGCGATGGTCACCAGGCCGGCATAATGCGCGCCGATATCAGCTCGGATCCTGTCATGATCTGTCGTGGGATAGGTGTGTGTGACAATGAGGTGCCTGACACCTGCCGCTGCGGCAATGCGCCCGACCGCATCCGAGGTGAAGTGGTCTGTCGTAGGGTATCCCTTTTCGAAGGAGCATTCGCAAAGGAACATGTCCGCCTGACGCGCGATCTTGATCATCGCATCCATATCGGCGGCATCGCCGGAATAGACGAATACGCCGTTCTCGGTTTCGAGGCGGAAGGCCAGGCTGTTTGACGTGTGTCCAGTGAGGCAGGTTTCCACCGTCAGTCCGGCAATCTCGTGCCGGCCGACCTCAAGCTCGATAACCTCGACCGCATAGGTTTGCGGCACGGCGTCTCTGAAGATCGCAAGCAACTCGGTGATGAAGGCTTTCAGGCCGCGGCAGCCGGCGATGGTCAGCGTTTGCGTGCGGCTCCATCCCGGTGTTGCCTCAAGCGCCTGCAACAGCGTCACAAGATCGAGCGTGTGGTCCGGATGCAGATGCGAAATAAAGATCGTCTGTAGGTCGCGATAATCCAGTCCGGCCAAGGCGAGACGAGCAAGCGCACCCGGACCCATATCGAACACGACAGTTCTGTCCGCGATCTCAAGCGCGTGGCAGGACGTGCTCAGCCCGCGCGCCGGCAGAATTGTTCCCGCTCCAGCGACAGTAAGCTTCAATGTGTGATCGTTGCGCGATACGCTCGCGTGGCTTGTCTCTGTCATGCCTCTTCAACCCATTTTTGAAAGCAGGGGCGTTTAACCACGCGAGAGTGACAGGCAGGTGACAATAATAATATTATTCATACTATTTAGGTTTTAGAACATCGCCGATGCGCGTGTCCGCTTGAGGCGAACATCGGAGACCCTTGAAAAATGACGGAAGTCAGCGGGTCGATCTACCCGATGCAACGCGCGAAACCCGGCGCAAGAGCGCATCGCCGCTTCTCAATCGCGATCGGGTATGGGGGCATTCCGGGCGCCGCATATTCGTGTGATCCCACGTACGGGCCAGGTCACTTAGCCGGCGAGGTGGCTGGATCAGGTGTTAGGCCGGCGAGACATCAAGTTGCTGACTAAACGAAAGTTTGCGGATGTTATTTCAACGGTCTCGCGAAAAATAGAAGACTAATTCCATAGTCTATATTGGATTGGTCGGGTGGCTTCTATAGCCTTGAGCGGCATTCGGTTTTCGAGGGATTTCAATGACGATCGCAGCCAATTTCAAGGCGTTTACTCTGGCTGCCGGCCTTTCCTTGCTTGCCTCATCGGTCGCGTTTTCTGCCGATGAGAGCAAGCCGGTACAGGGCGGCACGCTGATTTACCTGGAGCAGCAGGCCCATACCAATCTCTATCCGCCAGCCGGCGGCTTCTACCCGAACGGCGGCATTCTGAACCAGATCACTGACAAGCTGACCTATCAGAACCCGAAGACGCTGCAGATCGAGCCCTGGGTTGCCGAATCCTGGACTGTAAACGACAGGGCCACGGAATATACCTTCAAGATCCGCAAGGGCGTGACCTTTTCCGATGGAACACCCGTCGATGCCAATGCCGTCGCCAAGAACTACGATACGTTCGGTCTCGGCAACAAGGATCTGAAGCAGCCGGTTTCCGAGGTGATCAACAATTACGATCGCAGCGAGGTCGTCGACCCATACACCGTCAAGTTCTACTTCAAGAAGTCGTCGCCCGGCTTCCTTCAGGGAACGTCGGTCATCGGTTCTGGGCTCGTCTCGTTGAAAACGCTTGCCTTGCCTTTCGACCAGCTGGGCGATGCGACGAAAATCATCGGCTCCGGTCCCTTCGTTGTCGAGAGCGAGACGCTCGGCAAGCAGCTCTCGCTGAAGGCGCGCGCCGACTACAACTGGGGTCCAGCCAGGTTCGAGCATCAGGGCCGCGCCTATCTCGACGGCATCAAATATATCATCACCGGCGAAGACAGCGTACGTATTGGTGCGTTGCTTTCCGGCCAGGCCGATTTCATCCGCCAGCTTCAGGCCTATGACGAAAAGCAGGTCAGCGATCAGAGCTTTGCAATCTATGCCGCGCCCACGCGCGGGGTGAACGATAGCGTTGCTTTTCGGCCGGATAATCCGCTTGTTGCCGACCTCAAGGTGCGTCAGGCACTGCTGCACGCCACCGACAGCAAGGAGATCGTCGACACGCTGTTTTCGGCCAATTATCCGCAGGCGAAGTCGGTGATATCGTCGGCAGCTGCCGGATACGAAGATCTGTCCTCCAAGCTGACGCACGACCAGGCGCTCGCCGAGAAGCTGCTCGATGAAGCAGGCTGGACGAAGGGTACAGGCGGTGTGCGACAGAAGGACGGAAAGCCGCTGTCGCTCGCCGTCTATGAATCGCTGCCGCAGCCGCAAAACAAGGCGGTCCTGCAGCTCGTCGCCCAGCAATGGGCCAAGGTTGGCGTCAAGCTTCAGGTGCTTGCCGGCACCTCGGGCAATCTGGTCACGGACAATGTCGATCCGGCAAAGACGCCGCTGGTCGTCGCCGAAGTCGGCCGCGCCGATCCCGACGTCATCAAGAGCCAGTTCTATCCGAAGAACCGCGACGCGCTTCTCCAGAAAGGCGGCCTCAACGCCAAGGCAACCTTCTCTGACGACAAGCTGAACGGCCTTCTGGAAGCCATCGCCTCGGAGACGGATAGCGACAAGCGTCTGGCGGCGGCGAAGGCCGCGCAAGCCTATCTGCTGGATGCCGCCTATGTCATCCCCTTCTTCGAGGAGCCGCAGGTTTTTGCCGGTGCTCCCTACGTCAAGGGTGTGGCCTTCGAAGCCGTCGGCCGGCCGTCCTTCTACAATGTCTGGCTTGCCGCACACTGAGTATCTCCTGCAGCCCGTCCACAGGCCGGGCTGCATTTTCGTAACGACAGGCCACTCGCATGACGAAATACATCTTAACAAGGATCGGACAGTCGCTACTGGTTTTGTGGGCGGCCTTCACCGTTTCGTTCGTGCTGCTGCAATCGATGCCGGGCGATGCGATCCTGATCAAGTTTCAGAGTCCCGACTATGGGCTGAGCCCCGAGCAGCTTGCCGACATCAGGGCTGCCTATGGAGCCGATGGATCTATGCTGCAGCAATATATCCATACGGTGTGGAGCTTCCTGTCTGGAAACTTCGGCTACTCGTTGCAGGCGGGTGTTTCCGTAAGTTCGCAGCTTGCCGTCAGCCTGCCGTCCACCTTGCTGCTTGCCGGCTTCAGCTTTCTGCTCGCTGCAGTCCTTGCCGTCGTCATCGCCATCCTGGCCAATCTATCGGGCTTCGGCTGGCTGCGTGGTTTCATGCAATCACTGCCGTCACTGTTCATATCCGTGCCGACATTCTGGCTCGGCATCATGTTCATTCAGATCTTTTCGTTTCGCCTAAGGCTGGTGCCGGTTATCGATCCCGGTCCATGGCAGGGACTGATCCTGCCGATCTTGACGGTTGCCGTGCCGATCTCCGCGCCGCTTGCGCAGATCATCCTGCGAAACATTGATGAGGTTCTGACGCGCCCGTTTATTTCCGTGGCGCGTGCCAAAGGTGCTTCGCATGGACAGGTGCTGTGGCGTCATGTCGCCAAGAATACGCTGCTTCCGGTGCTAACGGTCGCGGGCCTGTTGTTCGGCGAGCTGATCGCTGGGGCGGTCGTTACCGAAACGGTCTTCGGGCTGAACGGCATCGGCAATCTGACAAAACATGCGGTCGATGCACAGGACGTCGCTGTGCTGCAGGCGATCGTTGTGATTTCGGCGGCCGCCTTCGTCACGATCAACCTGATCGTCGACTTGCTATATCCGATCCTCGATCCGCGCCTGAAAGCAAGGCTTGGAGCCAACTGATGACGAATTTCTATACAGCGGATCTCCATCGCCCGCTCGAACATGCCGATGCTCTGGAAAGCCTGTCGGCGCAGCCGGCCCGCGAAGACGCCCGGCCGCTTGCGCGCCGCTTTTCGCTTCCTTTCCGGCCGAGCTTGCTTCTTGCCATATTCATATTGACTGTGGCCGTCCTGTGGGCGCTTTTTCCCGGCGTCTTCACGAGTTACAGTCCGGTGGAAGGCCTGCCCGGCCAACATCTGAAGGCGCCAAGCGCCGCCCATATTCTCGGTACCGATGCGCTTGGCCGCGATCTATTTGCTCGCATCGTCTATGGCTCCATCCACTCCCTGTCCGGAGCACTCGCGGCTGTGGGCATCGCGCTCGTCATCGGTACGGTGCTGGGCGTACTGGCGGGATCGCTCGACGGCCGGATCGAAACGGTGATCATGCGCATCGTCGATGTGATGCTGTCGATCCCCGATCTGCTGTTGTCGCTCAGCATCATCGTTCTTCTCGGCTTCGGTACCGTCAATGCCGCCATCGCCGTCGGCTGCACCCTGATTGCCAAGTTTGCGCGCCTGGTTCGCTCGGAAGTCGTCACGATTCGGCGAAGCGACTATGTCGAGGCTGCGTTCGGCAGCGGCGGCACGTTTGTCCGCGTGCTGTGGCGCCATATTCTTCCGAACTCGCTGACGTCAGTGATCGCCTTCGCCGCACTGCAATCCGGCTGGGCCATCCTCCAGCTGTCGACGCTCGGATTTCTTGGCTATGGGGCGCCGCCGCCGACACCGGAATGGGGTCTGCTGATCGCGGAGGGGCGCAACTACATCGCGACTGCCTGGTGGCTGACGACGGCGCCCGGCCTCGTCGTCGTGCTCGTGGTGATCTCGATCAACCGCATCAGCCGTTCGATTGCGGAGATTGGCAAATGAGCCATACGACATCCGACAAAGCAAACGGGTCTGCCGTGCCGGTGCTGGATGTTTCCGGCCTGAAGATCGCCTATCGCGATCGCAGCGGCTCTCGCACGGCGGTTCATGGCATCGACTTCACCGTGAATGCCGGCGAGGTCGTCGCGCTCGTCGGTGAATCAGGCTCGGGCAAGAGCTCGACGGCTCAGGCCATTATCGGCTTGCTCCCGCAGAACGGCCATCTCGAAGGCGGCCGGATCAGGCTCAATGGCCAGGATATTGCCGGCTGGCCGCAGAAGCGGCTGGACGCGATCCGCGGCTCCGTCATCAGCTTGGTGCCGCAGGACCCCGGCAATTCCCTCAATCCTGTCAGGACGATCGGCGAGCAGGTCGCCGAGGTTCTGGTCATTCACCGCAGGGCGCCTCGTGCGGCGGCCTATCCGCAGGCGGTCGAGCTGCTGGGCCGCGTCGGCCTTAGTCAACCCGAGCTTCGTGCGCGCCAATATCCGCACGAGCTTTCGGGAGGAATGCGGCAGCGCGTGCTGATCGCCATCGCCATTGCGCTCAAGCCTTCGTTGATCATCGCAGACGAGCCGACCAGTGCGCTTGACGTGACTGTGCAGAGGCACATTCTCGATTTGATCGACGATCTCAGACGGGAATATGGGGCAGCCGTTCTGCTGGTCACGCATGATCTCGGTGTCGCTGCCGATCGTGCTGACAGGCTGGTTGTCCTGCAGAATGGCCGCATTCAGGAGCAAGGGCGGACCGCAGAGCTTTTGAAGAACCCGCAAAGCGCCTATACGCGCCGGCTGCTGGCCGACGCCCCGTCGCTGAATGTCGCTCAGTCGCACTCTCCCGCGCATCCCGTCGATGCGAAGGTCGAGCCGGGCGATGATATTGTCGTGGTCGAAGGGTTGGTGCAGGAGTTCGGGATCGGCGGCAAGGACGGTGGACTGAAGGCGGTCGATGACTTATCGTTTCGCGTCAAGCGCGGCACGACCCATGCGATCGTCGGCGAGTCCGGTTCCGGCAAGACGACGACCATCCGCATTGTCTCCGCGTTCCAGCGCCCGACGGCAGGAAGGGTCATTATCGACGGGCTTGATCTGGCGTCGTTGCGCGGCGAAACGCTGCGGCTCTTCCGCAAGAAGATCCAGCTTGTCTATCAAAATCCTTTCGGCTCGCTCGATCCGCGCCAGACGATTTCTACTATTGTCGAGGAGCCGTTGCTGAACTTCGATCCGCTGCCGAGGGCGCAGCGATTGAAAAAAGTCGCTGCTGTCATCGAGAAGGTCGGCCTGCCTGCCGATGTCCTGCAGCGGCGGCCGCATGCGCTTTCCGGCGGTCAGCGTCAGCGTGTCGCTATCGCCCGCGCGCTGGTGCTCGATCCGCAGATCCTGGTGCTGGATGAAGCCGTTTCGGCGCTCGACGTAACGGTTCAGGCGCAGATCCTCTCACTGCTCGACAGTCTCCAGCGCGAGCTCGGCCTGACCTATCTGTTCGTGTCGCATGATCTCGCCGTGGTCCGTCAGATCGCCGACACGGTCTCGGTTCTTCATAACGGCAAGCTGGTCGAAGACGGCCCGGTCGAAGAGGTCTTTGGCAATCCCAGCAGCGACTATACACGCGAGCTGATCGACGCCATTCCCGGCAAGAAATACTCGATCGCTCACCATCAGCCCCAAAGCAATGCAGGATAATTCCATGAGCACGTCAGTTTCTCCCAAACGACTGGGCTTTTTCAGCCGTGTCCTCGATCAGGCAGACGCTGCCGAGCGCTATCGGCTCGTGAGCGAGCAGATCATTCACGCGGAAGCGCAGGGTTTTGACAGTGCCTGGGTGGCGCAGCATCATTTCAATGGCGATGAGGGCGGTCTGCCGGCGCCGCTGGTTTTCCTCGCCGGTCTTGCCCCGCGCACGTCGCGCATTCGATTGGGGACGGGCGTCATCACGCTGCCGATGGAAAACCCGGTGCGCGTCGCGGAAGATACCGCTGTGCTCGACCTTCTCCTGCAAGGTCGTTTGGAGGTTGGCTTTGGCACAGGCGGCACACCACAGGCCTTTCTCCCCTTCGGCATAGAAAGCGCCGATCGCGGCCCGATCTACGGCAAGTATTTGGCGCTTATTCGCGATGCGTGGGCCGGGCGGGAGCTTGCCGGTGGCAACCATCTTTACCCGGTTGCGCCACACCTCATAGACAGGATTTGGCAGGCAACCTTCTCCGTGGGCGGCGGCGAACGCGCTGGCAAGGATGGTGACGGCCTGATGCTGTCTCGCACGCAGCCGCGCCCGGACGAGACGCCGGATGCCGAGCTTTGGGATCTGCAAAATCCCATTATCGATGCCTATTTCGCGGCTCTGCCGAAGGGCCGAGCACCGCGGATACTGGGATCACGCAGCCTTTTCGTTGCCGATGATCGCAAGGAGGCGCTTCGCCTTGCCGATATCGGCCTGCGTCGGAGTGCCGAGCGCTTTGCCGTCAGCGGTTTCAAGGTTCGCGGCGAAACGACGGCTGATCTCATCAAGGCATTCGATGTGCATGTCGGTACACCCGAAGATGTCATCGCCTCACTGCGCGCAGATACGGCTCTCGAACGGGTGACGGATCTGGTCTTTCAGGTGCATTCCATCGACCCGCCGCACGACTACATCCTGCGCTCCCTCGAGCTGATTTCGCAGAAGGTTGCGCCGGCACTCGGCTGGTCGAAGCAGATATTCGCCAACAAAGGTCCGCAACTTGCTGCCTCGGCCTGAAACAAGAACAGAGAAAGAGAAGGTATATCCATGACCTCGTCGACAACTGACGTCATCGATCTGCTGGCCGGCATCCGCGAGGGATCTTCGCTGCATGCCTTGAGAGCGGCAAGGCCACAAACGCGGGACAATGCTCAAAGAAGCTATGAAGCTCTGTTCGAGCCTGCGCATGAGGGTGAGGTAAGCCGCGGCGAACGCTTTGCCTTGGCATCGTTCGTGGCGGGCCTGCATGCGGCCGATAACGTCACCCAGTTTTATCTGGCTGCACTGGAGAAGGCGGAAAGCGAGCGTGGGCTCATCGATGCCGTCAAGACCGAGACCAATGGCGGCCGTACCGTCGGCCCCTATGGGCATTATCCGGCAGGATCGCTTTCCGCCGAAGATCGCGATGGACTTGTCTATCATGTCTCCGAAGCGGGGCGGCCGGTTCTTGGCAGCAAACTTTCGGCGGCATTGGAACATGCCCACCTTCTCGTCTATCGCCCGCGCGAAGCGAGTGCCGAGGCGCTGCAGCGGCTCTTGAATGCCGGTTGGACGACGACGGGCGTGGTGACGCTGTCTCAGATCGTTGCCTTTCTTTCGTTCCAAATCCGGGTGGTCGCCGGGCTGAGCGCATTGAATGCCGCCAGCGCCCAGCAGACCGTCTCCGCCTAACTGCAGAAGGACAGTTCCCATGACCGAGACCGTTATCCATCCCACGATCGAAGATCGGCCGAATGTCTTTACGCAGAAGGAAATCGGCTGGACGCCCTGGTTAAACCCGCTTCCCGAAGAAGAGCTGACCGAGCGTCACTGGCGAGGACTTGTCGACGCGTCGCGCGCCAAGTCGCCCTATTTCATGCTGCTGGCCCGCGATCCGGAAATCCTCGAGGCGCGGACGAAAACCGACAAGGACATCTTCTACAATGTCGAGGGCGGGTTGCCGCGCGCCGACCGCGAGCTTGCCGCAACGGCAGCGTCGCGCACCAACGGCTGCATTTTCTGCGCTTCGGTTCACTCCCGCTTTGCCTCGCATCATTCGAAGCGCAACGACGACGTCCAGCGCCTGCTCGATGAAGGCACCGGCACCGATCTCGGCAGCCGCTGGAATGCCATTGTGGCATCATCGGTCGCGTTGACGACGACGCCGTCGGAATTTGGGGCCAGCGAAATCGCAGAGCTGCGCAAGGAAGGCTTGAGCGATCTTGAGATCGCCGACGTCATCCATGGTGCGGCTTTCTTTAATTGGGCAAACCGCTTGATGCTGTCGCTTGGCGAACCTTTGCCGGCCCAGTGATCTGGCCGAGCCGGCCCTAGATGTCGATGCGCGGGGGACCTTCATATCTTGCCCGGCGCACTCCAAAGCATGGGGTGCGCCAGGGTAAATTCTTGCTTGATATTTTCCGAAACGCTTCTGTTGTCGTGGCCATGAAAACCACCCGAAAACGCGGTCTTTGAACCATGCCCGGAACCGAGCCGACACGGTACGGGTCTCGGCTGCGAACGAGGTGCCCGCGCTTGCTACGGCAGCCAAAGTTTGATACTTAACAAGCTAAGTGTCGTGCATGGATGTGAGGCAACGTTGGAACTGTTGAGCTCTCTGGATCTGCTCCGCAAGGACCGCATACGGACGCCCTTCAATCGCTGGGTCGACGATCTGCACGACATTTGCGGTAGTTTCCGTCCCAGTAGCATGGATACAAGTCTCGACATTCACGGTGAGGCCCGGCGCATCAATGCATGTGGCATGGAATTTTCCCATATCTCGAACGATCTCGATCGCATTCATCGCGACTGGGACGACGTGCGCCGTGACGCGGTCGAGCAGCTCTTTCTGATCGTTCAGTTGGAAGGCTCTTGCGGCGTGGAGCACTCTGGCCGGCAAAGCGCACTGAATGTCGGCGATTGCATACTGGTGGACTCCACCAAACCCACGACGTTTCATTTCCATGGGAAATACAGCAACCATCTGTCCCTCAACGTCCCGGGACAGCTCATCTATTTCCATGACAGTGACAAGCTCAACGTGGCGCGCACATTGGAAGCCGCAAATCCAATGGCCGTGACCCTGCGGGCACTGGTTGCCAAGATCCTTTCGACCTCAGAGAGCGACGCCCAGGCGCCGGACCTGCGACAGACGATGCTCGATGCAACCCGACAGGCGTTTGTATCCGATCTCGAGAGCTTGATGTCCTTCGATTCTCTGAATGATCTGGGATCCAGCCGGCTGCAGATGGTCGACGTTCTGATCGATCAGCATCTGACCCGGTCCTACCTGTCAGCGAAATGGCTGGCAAAGCGTATCGGTGTGTCGATGCGGGTGCTTCAGCTGCATTTTCAGGATATGGGAATGACCTGCACCACCCTCATTCGCGACAAGCGTCTGCGTTTCGCACGGGAAAAGATCAAACAGCTCCGGTTTCAGCACGATGCGCAGACCATAGCGGATGTGGCTTATTCGGTCGGCTTCAATGATTTGTCCTATTTCAATCGCTGTTTTAAAGACCTCTTTGCCTGCACGCCGACCGATCTTCTGAGATCGACAGATCGCAGCCTCGCAAACTAGATCAGCCCCGGCGCTTACCTTCCTACATGTTCGCTGCGTCCGTTGAGCTGCGGTGGTCGCCCACCGAGCGGCAACAGACCTAATCCAATTGGTCGTTAGTCGGTCGAGCAAATGGAATCGGCTCGACTTCATCTCAGATTCGTTTCGCTCCAAGACAGGCTTTCATGGCGCGTGTTCGTTTGTGCAGACGCGGTCGCAAAAGAAAATCCGCCCGAGTTTCTCGAGGACGGAACGCAGGCCGGCGTATTGGAGGAGGAACGAAGACTATGAATTCAGTGAACTTCAGGCGCGTAGTGGCGTTCGGCCTGCTGACGGCGACAACGGCTCTGGTCGGCTTTTCCGTTGCACAGGCGCAGGAGCTTGTCCTCGGGGTCATCGGCAACAGTAAGGATATGGTGCAGCCATACTCACCCACGGACTCTGTATCCGCAGATTCCATGTACGATCAGCTGTATGACGGCCTAACCAGCCACGATTCCAAGGGTGGCGTCGTCATGCGCCTTGCGGAGTCCATGACCCCGAATGCGGCCATGGATGTCTGGACCGTCAAGCTTCGTCCGAACGTCAAGCGCCACGACGGAAAGCCGTTTACCGCAGATGATGTGATCGCAAGCATCCGTTACATGTTGGACAAGGCCAATCATTTCGTCGTCTCCAGCCAGATCGACTTCGTCGATCCCGCCAAGATCCGCAAGGTCGACGATCTGACTGTGGAGTTCACACTCAATCGTCCCTTCGGTCTGTTTGCCAATGCCTTCGCAGACGACCACTTCAGGATGCGCGCTATCGCCGCCGATGGCTCCGTGGTCGGCACGGGGCCGTTCACACTCGATTCCTTCACGCCTGGTCAGGAAACCCGTATGACCCGGTTCGAAGACTATTGGGGCGAGAAGCCCGGTTTCGACAAGCTTCGCATCATCGGTTTCCGCGATCAGCAGGCGGTCACCAATGCTTTGCGCGGCGGCCAGATCGATATCGCCTATTCGGTGCCCTATACGGACGTACCGGCGCTGACGAAGGATCCGAAGCTGAAGACCGTGATGAGCGGTACGACGACCTATCCCATGCTGGCCGTCAGGGTGGACACAGAGCCCTTCAAGGATCCTCGGGTCCTTGAGGCGCTGAAGCTGGTCGTTGATCGTCAGCAGATTGTCGACAATGCATTCAGCGGTTACGCGACGATCGCCAACGATTATCTCGGTAACAACACAGCCTGCCCGGTTCCATCCGTGGCGCAGCGCGTGCAGGATATTGCCAAGGCGAAACAGCTGCTGGCCGAGGCCGGGAAAGCCAATCTTCGCCTCGAAGTCGTGACCGACGGCGCCTATTCCGGCATGATGGAAATGGCGCAGCTTTTCGCCCAGCAGGCTGCACAAGCCGGCATTACGGTCAAGGTGCGCCGCCTCGATCCTGCAACCTTCCTCAACCGCTGGCGGGAATGGCCGTTCCTCGTCAGTCTGGCGAGCGGACCCTATGAAACCGGGACTCTTGCAGCCCTGCTGCCGGATCAGGGCGAGAACGCGACGCATTTCGACGATGCCGAGTATAACGATCTCGCCAAGCGCCTGGAAAGCACGAGTGATCTAGCCGCGCAGTGCAAGCTGGTCACGCAGATGCAGGAAGTCGAATACAAGCGCAGCGGCCACATCGTGCCGGCCTATCCGGAGAACATCACCGTCTATCGGGATACCGTCAGCGGATTGAAGCCGGATTTCTATGGCCGTACGCCGATCCAATATGCCGGCGTTACCGTCAAGAAATAGAGCAATTCCGGGAAAAGTGCGGAGCGACTTTCCGCCCGGAATGCGGAACTGAACAAGAAAATAGGGCGCTTTCCGCGATCCGAAGGAAAGCGGAAGCGCCCTAGCAGGCCGCATAGCAGGAAGAAGTATTTCCATGACTGCCGATAGCCAGAACCATAATGACCCTATTGTGATCGGGTGGCTTTCCAGGCTACAGCCTTTGTTCGCAATGCTGTTGCAGGGCATCCTTACCCTACTTGCCGTATCACTCCTGATCTTTCTCGCTGCGAGAGCGTTGCCCGGTGATGTCGCCAATATGATCCTCGGCCAGAGCGCGACGCCGGAACAGCTCGTTTCACTTCGCTCGGATCTAGGTCTCGATCAGCCGCTGTGGTGGCAATATCTGTCGTGGCTCGGCGGTATCCTGCGCGGAGACTGGGGTGTCTCGCTTGCAAATGGACAGCCGGTCGCCGATATCCTCGCGCTTGCGGTACGCAATTCCGCAGCCCTGAGCGGCGTTGCGCTTGCGGTGATGTTGCCGCTATCTGTGCTGCTCGGGGTGCTGGCCGCGCAGTTTCGCGACGGCTTCATGGACAAGCTTTTTCTCGGCATGTCGATGATTGCCAATGCTGTTCCGGATTTCGTCACCGGGACTGTGCTGGTGGCGCTCTTTGCGACAACTGTGCTGCATGTCCTGCCGGCGGTCTCCTTCATTCCGCCTGGCGGCTCGCCCTTCTCCTATCCAATTGCGCTGGTGCTGCCGGCATCGACAGTCATCATCCCCGGCGTCATGTATCTCTCAAGGCTGGTCCGCGTCGCCGTGATCGATGTGATGGCGACCGAATACATTCAGACGGCGATTCTGAAGGGACTGTCTCCGAGCCGAATCCTCTTTCGCCATGCCTTGCCGAATGCCGTGGCTCCGATCATTCCGGCAGCAAGCATGGTGGCGGCGTTTACCGTCGGCGGCGTGGTCGTGGTCGAATACCTGTTTGCCTATCCCGGTGTCGGAAGCGCTTTGGTCGATGCCGTCACCAACCGCGATCTGCCCGTCATTCAGGCGAATGTCCTCGTGATCGCATCGGCCTATTTTATCCTCAATCTCGTCGCCGATACACTCGCCCGCAGAAATGGCGCACCGGACCGGCAAAGGAGGCTCAGCGCATGAGTATCGATGTGGACCTAAATGCTGCGACACCGCGTCGATCTCGCCCTCGTCCGGCTGGTTGGCGGCGTCTCTGGACATCGGCACAGGTGCGATGGGGCGTCACGCTGCTGGTTGCCATGACGGTGTTGATCGCAATCGGCCCGCTTCTGGCGCCGTACGATCCGGCGGCACCTGTCGGCAAACCCTATGCCATGCCGTCTGCTATGGCCTTTTTGGGCACGGACAATCTCGGGCGTGACGTTTTCTCCCGCGTGCTTTCGGGGGGCACCTATCTGGCCTGGATGGCGCCGATTTCGGCGTTACTGAGTGTTGCGGTCGGTGCCGCCATCGCACTTGTCACAGCCTATTACGGCGGTTGGACGGACCTTCTGCTGATGCGCTCCCTGGATGTCCTGCTCGCATTCCCGGGCGTTCTGCTGACGCTTCTCTGCGTTTCGGTATTCGGGCCTGAGCCGGCTCTGCTGGTTGGGCTGGTGACACTGAGCTTGATGCCAGGCGTGGCACGAGTCATCCGCGGTGCTGCCCTACCGCTTCTCAATCAGGAATATGTGCTGTGGGCGAAGGCCGTAGGCAAACCCGCACACAATATCATCCTGCGGGAGCTCTTACCCAATGTGTCCTCGCCCTTGCTCGTCGAGCTTGGGTTGAGGCTCAGCTGGTCAGTCGGGATTCTCTCGTCGATGAGCTTCATCGGCTACGGCATTCAGCCGCCGGCTGCCGATTGGGGGCTGATGGTCAACGAAAACGGCGGAGGCCTCGGCACCCAACCCTTCGCAGCACTCGCTCCCATCGCGATGATCGTTCTCTACACCATTGGCGGCGCTCTCGTTGCCGAAGGCGCCGCTCGCGTGGTCGCCCGAACTGAAGGCAAAGCATGATGCCGGTACTGAATGTTTCTGGATTGACCGTAGAGCGCAGCGACGGCGCGTCGATCATCGAAGATGTTTCGCTTGCCCTTGAAGTCGGCGAGGTGATGGGTGTCGTCGGCGAATCCGGCTCTGGAAAGTCGACTTTGGCGCTGGCGCTTCTCGGCCATGCGCGCCATGGCGTCCGTATCGGAGCGGGTTCGGTGCGCATAGCGGATACGGAAATGCTGGAGCTGGATAAGGCCGCGCTACGCACGGCGCGCAGTGGCCTCGTCGCCTATGTCGCCCAGGATCCGGGTGCGGCGCTCAATCCGATGCTAAAGCTCGGCACGCTGCTGACGGAGGGTTTGAGCGGCACCAGCGCGGAGAAGACCGAACGGGCGCGGGAAATATTGCGCAAGGTCGGCTTACCCGGCGACGACAAGTTCCTTGAGCGGCGACCTCGCCAATTGTCGGGCGGCCAGCAGCAGCGCATTGCAATCGCAATGGCGGTGATTGCCAGACCCAAGCTCATCATCCTAGACGAACCCACAACGGGCCTCGACGTCCTGACGCGGAGCAAGGTGCTGGAGCTGATCCGGCAGCTTTGTGTCTCCGACAATCTGACGGCGATCTACGTCAGCCACGATCTTGCCGTCATTGCCAATGTGGCCGATCACGTGACAGTCATGTATGGCGGCCAGGTCGTCGAACAGGGACGGATGCGAGATGTTCTGGCGACCCCACGCCACCCCTATACTCGCGCACTGCTCGATGCCGTTCCCTCAGTCCAGTTGCGGCAGGCGCTGCGCCCGATCCGAGGGCGCGTGCCGGCCGTCGGCGAAGGGCCGAGCGGCTGCATTTTCTCGGACAGGTGCGATCATGCGATCGAGGAATGCCGGGTTCGGCCTGGGCTGAAATTGGCGGGCGGTAGTCTCGTGCGCTGTTGGCGCCCCGAACTGGCGCACTGCCTCACCGGACTTTCAAGAGGTTCCGACCACCTGGAGAAGGCAACGGTTGTTAAAGCTCCGCCTATGCTGACGGCGACGGGACTTAATGCCTTCTACGGTAGTTGGCAGGTGTTGCATGACGTCGATCTTCGCGTGGAGCCGGGTCGCTGTCTCGCCGTGGTCGGCGAGTCCGGAAGCGGCAAGACGACCCTGTCGCGCTGCCTGATCGGGTTGCACGACAATGCAACCGGGCAATTGAGCCTCGACGGCGCATCCTTGCCTATAACGGTGGGCAAGCGTGACCAGAATGCCCGGCGGCAGCTGCAATATATCTTTCAGAACCCGAATGCCTCTCTGAACCCCCGCCGCACGATCGGCGGGAGCCTGGAAGCGGCGATTTTCGACGATGTCGACAGGCGGAGCGGCAGGGCCAAGGCCATCATCGCCGAGGCGCTCGACCGCGTGGGCATCTCCGTCGACCTCGCATCGCGTTTCCCGTCCGAACTGTCCGGGGGCCAGCGGCAGCGCGTTGCGATTGCCCGTGCCCTCGTCGCCAAACCAGCCGTGCTCTTATGCGATGAGGTGACCTCCTCGCTCGACGTTTCGGTACAGGCGTCCGTCATCGAATTGCTCCGCAGTCTGCTCGACGATGGTCTCGGCATGCTGTTCGTCACGCACGACCTGGCCGTGGTTCGCAACATTGCCGACGAGGTCGTCGTTCTGGCCGGCGGCCGGGTGGTCGAGCGTGGCGCGACGAGCGCCGTGCTGCAGGCGCCGCAACATCCCTACACACGCTCTCTGCTCGCAAACACCTTGCAGCTGCCGACCGATGCCGGCTGCCCGAGCATGAAGCCCGCTGCGGCAAGATAGGCCGCGATCAGTTCACACACTGTCCATCCAACAAGAGGAGAAAACGATGGCAAGTCACTTTGACGGACTATTGAACGAAACGATGCCGCTGCTGGAAGTCGATTTCACGGCCGAAGGGGCGCTGGCCGATCTGCAGGATCCGCCGAATACAGGCGGCTTCGAACTCGTCGGCAGCCTCGTGCAACCGAAGTCTCCGATCCATATGACGCATATCTGGATTACTGAAACCGAACAGCCGATCCATTGGGTCTCGGAACACGTCCATGACTATGATGAGGTTCTGATCTGGACCGGCAGCGACCCGAACAATCCGCGCGATCTGGGCGCCGAAATCTATATCGACATCGAGGGGGAGCGGCGCACGATCACCGCCTCCGGCTCGATCTTCATTCCGGCCGGCGTCAAGCATTGCCCGCTCGGCATCAATCGCGTCTGGCGGCCGTTTACCTTCCATGCCCTGTCGCTGGCCTCGACCTACAAGGCGAAAGTTTGATCGGCATCAAGCATAAGCTTCCGTCGGTGGTGCTTCTGCCGACGGGGCCTTCCGCATTGACCTAGAGCCGGATGATTTTAGGTCGAGTCGACCTAAAATTTGAATCCGCTCTAGAATCAAAGAGGTAGAGCATGATGTCGTCCGAAAACCGCTTACACTTTTCGGCATCATGCTCTAGAACCGTAGGTCTTCATCCTTCCAGAGACGGAAGCCGCCGAGAAACGCATTCTCGTTGTCGCCGGCGCGGCAGCCATCGGGCAACTCATCCAACTTGTCGACATTGCCGCCACCGATGACGATCTCATGCGGCAGTAGCGCCGCCTGCAATTTGGCCACCACTTTCTCGACCGACTTGCGCCATTTCTTCTTGCCGTATTTTTCCAGGCCGCGCTCGCCGACATAATCCTCGAACGTGCCATCCTTCTTGTAGGGCAGATGCGCAAGCTCCATGGGCAGACAGACGTAATGGACGATCATGGTCGAGCCCAAACCGGTGCCGAGCCCCAGAAACAGCATGTTGCCGCCTTTATAGCTGCCGATTGCCTGCATGACCGCATCGTTGACGAGCCTGACGGGCTTGCCGAAGGCGGCGGAAAAGTCGAAGTCTTTCCAGCCAGGCCCGAGATTGTGCGGCTCGATTGCCGGCCTGTTATTTGCGACCGGGCCGGGATATCCCATGCCGATAACGTCAAACTGCCAGTCGGCTGTAAGCTGCTTGACGGCCTCGACCATCTTTTGCGCCGACATCTCCATGCCGGAGGGAGCCGTACGGCGCTCGCTACCAGAACTTAGCCGAACCTTGACGTGAGAGCCGCCAAGATCGATTGCCAATACGACAAGATCCTTGGCTGCGGCTGATGGCGCTTGCTTGGCAGACTTAGGTTTTACGCTCACGATGCGCTTCCCTCCGGGTACGTTTATTGCGATTGAGGTTTACTTGGCCTTGTCGGAAATGGTCACCGAAAAATCCGCTCCCTCCCAATGGTCGGTATCGGGCCAGTAGAAGGTGAACACGATGGGTGTGCCGATGGGCAGCCGCTCTGTCGCAAGCTCGACCACATCGATACCGAAGCCGTTTTGCCGGGTCGCGATATCGTTTTCACTCGCCCAGCCATCTGAGCTCCAGCGAATGATTGCTTTCGCCATCACTTCGATCCTAAGGCGCTTGCCTGCCGGGACCTGCGACATCTTGTTGTTGAAGCGCCAGAGCACGAAGGGCGCGGTCGTCTTGTTCCTGACGTAACGTTCGACGCCCTGCGGCGGCATATCGAAGACGGCATTGTCCTTCAGCGAACGCAGTAGCTTGATATGCTCGGCATGAGCCCATACGAGCGGCATGGCGCTGCCAGACGGTTCACCGAAGACGAGGCCCCGCTCAGGCATATCGGGCTTATCCCAGACCTGCTCGGGCAATAGCCCGCCCGGTCCGGCCGATCCCTCAAGCGCTCCGAGCAAGGCGATGGCGGCTTTTGGCCTGCCGGCGGCAAGTTCATAATGGGCACGCTCGCCGGCCAGCAATGGCCAAGGGCGACCGATACCGGTACCGTCAAAGGCGCTGCCATCCTCGTGTTCCCCATAGCCGTCGCCCGTATAGCGATACCAGAGCGGGCCTTGCGGCAGATCGCATTTGAGTTGCGCGTCGATCACCTTGACCGTGTCGACAATGCGCGGATCGTTGGCGGCGCGTAGGCCGAACCGGACGAGCGCCAGGGCATCAGGGCTGACGACACGGGCAGTCGGCAGATAGGACTCCGCAGGCGGGCGGTTCTTGATCGGCACGAAGCCATCGGCGGGCGAGGCGCCTTCGGCAATGTCCGGGGGCGCGATGCGGACATAGTAGCCCTTGACCCCGAGATTCGCAGTGGTGCTGTCCGCATCGACATAGGTCCAGCGCTCAACCTGATCGTTCCAGGCGTCCGCCGTCTGCCTGAGGTAATCGGCATTGTGATCGTGCCCGGCAATTTCCAGAATGTCGGCGGCGGCGAGCAGCGCGGCGATTTCGACCGCGAGGGTGAAGGGGGAAAAGCCGCCGTCTTCCTCCCAGCGGTCTTCGCCAGTCACCGGGCCGTTGACGACCACGTAGCGAGCCGCTTTCTCGACCATCGAGACATAGGAGAGCAGAGCGTCGCCGGTCAGCGCGCCCTCGCGGCGCAGCGCGTCTGCAAGCAGGATCGGAAAGGCGCACTCATCCATCTGTATGCCGGTCCAGTAGGGCTCGCCGTCGAGCCAGGCATTCTGCGGCCAATGTCCATCAGCCTCCTGGATCGCGCGCAGATAGGCGAGGATGCGGATTGCGTCCTGCGGAGCGCCTGCTGCAAGAAAGCCTCCGGCCGTCTCGACCAGATCGCGCGGCCAGACCAGATGATAGCCGCCAAGATCCTCGTCGCCCTTGGCGAAACCCCAGGGAATGGAGAGCGAGGCGACGGCAGGTCCTTCGAACGACAACGGCCGGTGCGTTGCAAGCACGGCGGTCGATATCCGGTAGCGATTGAGTTCGGGCGGCGGCGCTCTCGGCTCGTCCAGTGCCAGCAGCGTGCTCTGCCATTTCCGCCAGTCGGCAATATAGGAGCGTTCGGCATCCTTGTAGCCGGCTTGCAAGCTGGCGAGTGCGTTGTAGCCTGCTTCCTCGGCGCGGTTTCCGAAGCCGAGTGACAGAAGGACCGTGTCGCTGCCGGCAGCAAGGTCGATTTCGCCTGTCAGCGCCACATTGCCGTTGGCGGCATGGGCAATACGGGGATCCAGCTGGCCAGTTTCCTGAAGCTGGCGCCATCCGTCGGAAATGCCGACATAGCCGGACGACGCGGTTCGCCATCCGCCGCTCACGGCAAGCGCCAGCGAGATTCCGCCTCTGCCCTTCGCAAAGAGCATCGGCGTGCCCTTGTAGTCTCCCACCCAGCCGGTATTCCCGGCACCGGCATTGATGAGATGCGGGGCGGCCAGCACATAAAGCCGGTAGTCGTGAACCGATCCGTGCAAGGCTTCGAACGATATCTGCTGCAGCAGGCTGTTGCGCACGGGATCGACGATAATGCGTTTGATGATGCGGTAGCGCCCGTCGAGGGCCGTATTGACGAGGCGATAGGCGGGGACGCCGTCCTCGATCGTCGTGACCACGCTTTCAGTATCGCGTTTTTCCTCGGAGAAGTAGCCGTCAGGACCGGTCACGATCAGGCCGATGTCGCGCGTACACGCGCAATCGACCCGCGGAAAATAAACCTCGTTGAGAATGCCGTGGCTCAGTGTGAACCAGATGCGGCACGCCGGCGAGAGAGCCGTTCCGACACCGCTTTTTGCGCTGGATGTCCAACGAGGAGCGATACCCCCCGCACTAGAGGCCGAGATATCGTCCTGTATCATTCGTTTATCTCCGTTGCCGTTGCAATCTGCTCCGACAAAACGGCTTCGGCAAGTGCTGCGTGTGAAGATGTTGTCGCAGATCTGACGGCCTTCCGTCTGATCACGGATCATGCTTGGCGGTAGCAAAATCGCCAAATTGACATATTAATGAGCATGTTAAATAGTTGATCTGGGTAGGAGACTGATCGGCGAGCGAGTTTGACGCTCGATCGCATGAATCATGCCTCAAAACGCTCCGTCGGTTCCAGCTAAGAGGCTTTTCAGATGCAATCAAAGCACCTCGTCGACCCCCAACTTCTGCCCTTGCTCGATGTGTTGGTGGAGCAGGACTTCTCGATCGAAATGCTTCCCGGGCTGAGACGGCTGTTCGACGAGCAAATGGCGGCAATGCCGAAGGCTGAGGTATCGGGCGTGCTGGCCCATGAATTCATGGTCTCTGCTGCCGACGGGTATTCCATCCGCGTTCTGGCCTACCGGCCGGAGCAGTCGCCGGCGCGTCTGCCGGGGATCGTGCATATTCACGGTGGCGGCTTCGTCGTCGGTAATCCGAATATGGACGATGCGGACAATCGTGCGCTCTGTCGCGATCTCGGCTGCGCCATCTTTTCCATCGACTATCGGCTAGCGCCGGAACATGCCCATCCGATTCCGATCGAAGACTGTTACGCAGCGCTCCTCCATATCTACGAACATGCAGACGAACTTGGCGTTCTCCCGAACAGGATCGGCGTCAAGGGAGAGAGTGCAGGCGGAGGGCTTGCCGCCGCCCTGGCGTTGCTGGCTCGGGATCGCAAGCAGGTTCCGCTCGCCTTTCAGCATCTCGCCTATCCGATGCTCGATGATTGCACTTGCGTTGCCGCCAATCCGCATCCCTATACCGGCGAGTTTGTCTGGACGGCGAAGATGAACCGCTTTGGGTGGACGTCTCTTCTCGGGCATGCCCCCGGGACAGATGAGGTTTCACCTTACGCATCGCCTGCACGCGCCGACGACCTGGCGGGACTGCCACCCTGCTTCATGATGACCGGGACGCTGGATCTTTTCCTTGAGGAAGATCTGGAATATGCGCGGCGCCTCATCCGGGCCGGTGTGCCGACGGAATTGCATGTCTACCCCGGCGCATTTCACGCCTTCGATTTTCAGAGGGATGCCGATGTAACGGTGCAATACCGCGCCGACAGCCTGGCTGCTCTTCGTCGATTTCTAGAAGCTTAATCGAGCCACGGCACTCTGCTGCGCTGGTGGCGGGATCGGTTCATAGTTTGCGCGCCGTTGATGTCTATGTAGAAAGTATTGACTTACCTAAGATGGGCCTTCCCGGCTGCGACTATCCGTGGTCTTGCGGCGCAACAAGCTCTGCCATCACCGTGCGATCGAAACTCCGGCGGGTGTCGGCTTCAAACGCAAGCCGCCGATCTTCATGAAGGCTGGAGACCAGATTGCGGTCGAGATCGAGAAGATCGGCTGGCTCGAAAATCATGTTGTCGCCGAGAGCTGATTTCGGCAGCCGACGTCAGGCAATTTAGCAGGTGAGTGGTCCGTCCCGAACCATGCGCCGCGGGCTTGCGCGAATGCGGAGATGCGCCAGGCATGGCTGGCGCATCTCGTTTTACGTTGTGCTGGCGGCATCCTTCCGCCTGGCTGTCCGTGACATTGCAATGACCGCGATGATGAGGATGACGATCAGGCCAGCTGCGACCATTACCGGCACGATATAGGGCTGCACCGTCGCGAGGAACGGCATCGGACCACCCTTTCGCGCAGTCGCGACATCGTCCGGAGTAACCTTTGCGTCTGGATTGCCGAAGCGGGTCAGCACGTAGTTGGCGATGTCTGCGACCTGTCCGTCAGTCAGAGGCGTGACATAGGATTGGTTGCCGAAGCCCGGCATAAGGACTTCCTGGCCGCCTACCTCGCGCTCCACTCCGTAGAGGATCGTCGCCACCAGATTGGCTGGATTGCGCGCGCCCGTCGCCGTATTGCGGAATAGTGAGGGATAAGCCTGGTTGGTGCTGCCGGCACCATCGGGCTGATGACAGCTTGCGCAATAGCCGCTGTAAAGTTCGGCGCCGGTTTTCAGGCTCTCATGCGCATTGGGTGGAAAAAGGCCTCGGATCGATGGTTCGTCGGATGCCCGCGCGCCAAAATCGTGCGCGGCTTTCTTGTCCATGGGATCGCGGACCGGCGGCGTCGATTTCAGGTAGGCGGCAAGCGCCTTCAGGTCGTTCTCGGGCAGACGCTGCAGGCTGTTCTGGACGGCTTCCGCCATTCCGCCGGCTGCCTGCGCCTTGCTGTCCAGATGGCCGGTGCGGAAATATTGCACCAGATCAGTCTCGCTCCAGGCACCAATGCCGCTGATCGGATCGGAGGTGATGTTCGGCGCATACCAGGGGCCGACGAAGCCGCCTGTCAGGGCGGCATCTGCGCCTTGCCCCATCAGCAGATTGCGCGGCGCGTGGCAGGATGCGCAGTGGCCGAGCGCACCGGCCAGATAGGCACCCCTGTTGATCTCGTCGCTCTTGGAGGTATCCGGCACGAAGGGGCTGCGATCGGCGAAGAGAAGATTCCACGCCGCCATCGAGAAGCGAATGTTAAAGGGGAAGGGCAGTTGAGTCGCGTTCTCCGGTGCTTCCTCAACCGGTTGAACGCCATGCATGAAATAAGCATAGAGTGCCTGCATGTCCTGGTCGCTTATCGCGCCATAGGCATCGTAGGGCATGGCGGGATAGAGGTGAGCGCCGTCTTTCCGGATGCCCTTTCGCACCGCTCTTTCGAAATCCTCCTCCGAATAGTCACCTATTCCGAACGCCTTCGAAGGAGTGATGTTGGACGAATAGATCGTGCCGAGCGGAGAGACGATGCCATAGCCGCCGGCAAAGGATTTCCCGGTTCTCGGCGCGGTGTGGCAGGCCATGCAATCGGCCGCAGTCGCAATTGCCTTGCCTTTGTCGACTAGGGCAGTGAGATCCTCGGCGGCAGCCGCTGCAGAGGCAGAGCCGAACGTAAGGCTCAAAAGCGCCAAGCCGGCGAGACGGGGGATCGTTCTCATCGTCATCACCTCCCTCATGCGCCGAGGGCTTTTGAAATATCGTCCGCGGCCTTGATGCCCAGCGCGGCCATGGTCAGTGTCGAATTGACGACGCTGGCGGATGGGATCGCGGCTCCGCCTGGGATCCAGAGATTGGCGTGATCGTGGGTGCGGCAATTGCCGTCGACGACCGAATCCTTGGGGGCGCTTCCCATAAT
The DNA here is from genome assembly GCF_014207095.1 of Martinezella lusitana. Taxonomy (GTDB): domain Bacteria; phylum Pseudomonadota; class Alphaproteobacteria; order Rhizobiales; family Rhizobiaceae; genus Rhizobium; species Rhizobium lusitanum_B. The sequence goes on from NZ_JACHBG010000003.1 coordinate 407,598, forward strand.
GCATCCGCCCATGATGTGATTGTTGGCGTTGAGTGCTGTCGTGATCTGCAGATCCGCCGCATTGAACAGCGCGGCGATTTCCTTGAGCTGCACGACGGCGGCGTCGTAACCTTTGCGGACATAATCGCCGACGTCGTAGTAAACGTCGGGGCAAGGAATTCCGTGCGGATCCATGCGCGTCTTGCTGAGCGTCACGCGGTTCTTGGCGTCAGGAAGCGGCTCGAGGCTGATCGACATGTCGACGCCATGAATGGTCCTCTTGCGGATTTCCGCGTCCAGTTCCGCGCCGACAAGCCCCTGTTTGAGTGCAGCCGATGTGGCCGAAGTAACCTGCGTGATGTTGTTGAGGATCATCTTGTTAGCGGAATAGTCCGAGCGAAAGGCGCCGTCGCGCGGGCCGACAAGACAGCTCGATTGCGCCGGCCCGCGGCCGATCCACAGGGGTTCCGATGCCTGGAAGAAGCAGTGGAAGCCCGAGTGATCCATCATATTGCGGCCGACCTGATCCGAGGAGTTGGCAATACCGGCCGGGTTGCGATCGTTGGCGGCCGCCAGAAGCAGGCGCGGCGATTCCATCGAGTTGCAGGCAATAACGAAGGTCGTGGCCGTCGCTTTGTGCGACCTGTGGTCGGCGTCGTACCAATAGACGGCAGTGATGCGATTGTTCTCATCGGTATCCATTTTGTAGACGACCGATTCGGCAAGAACGATCGCGCCCTTCGCTTCGGCAGACTGGACCGTGTGGATGCCGTTATACATTGCCCCGATCGGACAGATCGGCTGACAGTTGTTGTTGCCGCAGCATGTGGGACGTCCGTTCCAGGGACGGGTGCTGCGGGCTTGCGGAATCGGCACGGATCGATAGCCATGTGCATTGACGATCTCAGCGAAACGCTTGTCGCCATAGCTCCACGGCACCATGTCCATCGGGTAGGGCCGCGACCGCTCGGAAGGAGACTGAAGCGCCGGGTCGTTCGGGCCGGCAACGCCCATCGCGTCTTCGGCCCGACAGTAATAGGGTTCGAGCTCGTCATAGGAAATCGGCCAATCGCGGCCGACCCCATATGTGGAGCGCATCTTCAGATCGACGGGCAAGTGCCGCCAGCTGGACGCCGCCCAATGCCATGTCGTTCCGCCAACAGTTTTCAGATAGCCTTGTTTGAAGCCTTTTCCGTCGGGACCAGAGAGCGCAACATAGTTGTTTTCGGGCCAATAGAGCGGCGCGGGCGCCATGTTCGATTGCGGATATAACCCCTGGAAATCCGACCCCGACCGGTTGGCGAAGGGCATATTGCGCCAATTCTCCACCGCTTGGGCGCGCTCGATGCGCAGGCCGGCATCGAGAACGAGGACCGACTTGCCCTTGGCGGCAAGTTCATCTGCGACGAGGGCGCCGACGACACCCGACCCGACGACGACGACATCGGCAACCGCATCGCCATTGTTGAAAACGGGAGATTTCATGATCAGAGCACCCTTGGAGAATTGACAGGCATGCGAGTGACCTCCGGCGGCAGGCCGATCCACCACATAGGGCCATTGTTGCAATAGGTGGGGACCGTCAGCCCATCAGCGACGGGGCGGTACATCAGTGCGTCCTTGTAAGCCACCACGACGGGACCGTGTGCCGTCTCGACAGTGCCGGTATACCAGGTCGAGACGATTTTCATGGCAATGGCATCCAGGCCAGCTGCCGCGGCCGCCATCTTCAGCGAAGTGCCGGTCACATTGGCTTTTGCCAGCACGGCAAGCTTGATCGCCTTGTCCGCGAAGCCGGAATCGTCGGCATTCAGGATCTGGAAGATGCGCTTAGAGGTTATTGGAGAGAGGTCGCGCTTGTCGGTCAGTACGCTCGACGCGATATAGAAGGCGGCTTCTGCCGCGGAGGGTGTGTCGGCGAATGCCTTTGGCACGTTGAGGCCTGCAAGCAGAAGCGTTGTACCGGCCAGCAAGCTACGACGGGTGATTGCCGGCGCTTTCGCGTTCGAGCGCGCCGCGGTTGCGGCATCTTGGGGCGTCTTTGGCGTGTTCATGATCCAATATCCTGAAAGCTGCCGGCGGGAGGGCACCGGACGGGTGACGACGGACACACCTCGCTCTTCGTACTTGGATCGATCTAAGTCAACAAAAATCTGGCATGATGGAAGGAGTGGACCAAGCGATGCGGGAGGACTAATCATAGCGCCCGCAATAAGCCGCGTTCATAGCGGCGCGGGGGAGGAGATGGCGCATTGATGGTGAATGGCAAGGGTCGAAAGGGTGCCACGCGGCTCATCGACGTGGCGAGAGAAGCGGGCGTGTCGCGCGCCACGGCTTCGCTCGTCATGCGTGACAGCCCGCTCGTGGCACAGGAGACGCGCTTCAAGGTTCTGGCAGCGACGGAACGGCTCGGCTACGTGCGCAACATGACGGCGGCACGGTTGAGGTCGCGTAGCGGCGGGATCGTCGGCGTCATCGTCCCCAATCTGCGCAACCCGTTCTTCGCGGAGCTGTTCGCCGGTATTGAAGAGGCGCTCGAAACGCATGGCCTGGCGGTCCTGATCGGCAACAGTCGCGACGATCGGGAGCGGCAGGCGGATCTCATGCGGCGCATGTGCGAGCACGGCGTGGACGGGATCATTTTCTGCCCTGCTGTCGGGACCGCGGAAGATTGGCGAGCCATGCCGTCGCTGCGTCGCCTCCCCTGCGTGCAGGTGCTGAGACATGTGGTGGAAACGGTTGATTATGTCGGCGTCGATTACCGTGGTGGAATGTGGGCGGCAGTCGAAGCGCTGGCGGGGCTCGGTCATCGCCATATCGCGTTTGCTATCCAGGAGGCGGAGCATTCCGCCCTTGTCGAGCGGCTGGAGGGATATAACGCGGCGATAGAGGCGTTTGGCCCTGGCGCTCCTTGCATCGTCAAGATCCCGGAGACCTTCGAGGATATGGGGAGCCGGGTTGCCGCACTGCTGAGCGCCACGCCCGCGCCGACTGCGACCATATGTTTCAACGATGTGGTAGCGTTTCATCTGGCTGCGGCGTTTCACGATCGCGGGCTGCGACCGGGGTATGACCATGCATTGATAGGCTTCGACGATGTGCAGGCGATCGAGGTTCTACGCCCGCGCATGGCTTCCGTCGCTACGCATCCCGGCGAGGTCGGCAGAGCGGCAGCGCGGCGGATGCTCTTTCGCGTCGAGCAGCCGGATGCGCCGGCCGAACGGATTGTTCTGCCAACAGAGCTTGTATTGCGCCCATCTGCTGCAGCGCCTTCAGAGGCAAGCAGCCACACCATATCCTCATAGGGTGCAACGGCGAGGTGGGTCGATCCTTGAAGGCTGCCGCAGGAGTTCTTTCGCTGTTTTAGCCTGTGATGAATAGCCTACCGCCATCGGAAGTTTTTGACCGGGCAGCGGCGGTTTCCTAATATCCGCGATCACTCGCTCCGCTCCTACCCAACTCTTCCGGCGGCGGCAGGCGCATGGAGTGTCGATGCCCTCGGTTGCAATTCTGGTTTTCCCCAAAGTCCAGGCACTTGATGTCTCAGGTCCAATGGACGTGTTTGACGAAGCGAATGCGTTCGTCGCCGCCGAGCGTCGTTATGATGTGACCTTGATTGGCCCCCGCGGGTTTTTCCATGCGTCCAACGGCATGCCCATGGCCGCTCACGAGCACTATGAGCGTGCGACCCGGAAATTCGATCTGGTTCTCGTGGCCGGCGGCCCGTCGCTTCCGAGCGAGGCGCCCGATTTGGTCGTCCTGTCCTGCATAAAGCGGCTGACCGCTCTTGCCACCCGCTACGGCTCGATCTGCACAGGTGCGTTCATCCTCGGTCACGCAGGGCTTCTGAACGGCCGACGGGTCACCACTCACTGGCAGAATGCCGATGCCTTGGCGCAGCAATTTCCCCTCGCCGAGGTCGATCGCGACCGGATCCACGTTCGAGATGGCGCCCTGTTGACGTCGGCGGGTGTTACAGCCGGCATCGATCTGGCATTGGCCATCGTCAATGAGGATCACGGCAGCGCCGTCGCTCTGGCTGTCGCTAAGCGGCTTGTCGTCGTGGCTCAGCGGCAAGGCGGCCAATCGCAGTTCAGCCCTTACATAGCCGCACCTTCGGACGATGGTTCTCCGCTTGCCGTCATCTACAGATTCGTCATGGCCAATTTGAACGGGAAGCTGTCGGTCGGCGATCTGGCGGAACATGTGGGCATGAGCCGACGCAATTTCGCGCGCTTCTTTTTGCAGGAGGCGAAGACAACGCCCGGGGAGTTCGTGGAGCAGGCAAGGGTGGACGCGGCAAGGAACTTGCTGGAAGGAAGCCCGCTTGCCTTGAAGGAGATTGCCTTTCAATGCGGTTTCGGCACCCCGCATCGGATGCGGCAGGTCTTTGCAAAAAGGCTTGGAGTGACGCCGGGCCAGTATAGAGCGAGCTTCAGAAGCCCGTGATAGAAGTGGCGACCGAAGGGCATTACCTTCGATCGCCATCGGCGACGAACAGTCCTCAGCTATCCCATTTCGAGCCCATGATCAGTTCTGCGAAGTCGACCCGCTTGTAGGTGGGATCCATGCGGGCGAGGACATCTGCCTTGACATTGCCGAACGTCGTCTCCGGCTTCTTGATCGTGCCGTAGCAGAACGCCGACAGGATACCGTGTTTGAACTTGAGGCCGCGCGGATGGCAATTGCAGATTTCGTGACGCTGTTCGCTCGTGAAGTCGTCGTAGGCAAGGCCAAGGACATCCATCTCGACGCCTGCAGTAACAAGGGCAACTGTCGGTCTCTTATGCTGGGGAATGCCTGGTGTTGTGTGGAGCGCGATGGAATCCCAGACATCATCCAAATCGCGTTCCGAGACATCGTAAGATTTGAGGAAGGTGCGTGCGGCATTCGCACCATCCACCTCGAAGCGTTCGGTTTCGCTGGCATAGGAATCCATGAGGCCCATGTCGTGGAACATCGCCCCGACATAGAGAAGTTCTGGATCGTATTTCAGGCCCTTGCGCTCGCCGGTCAGCGCTCCGAACAGGAAGACGCGGCGCGAGTGGTGATAGAGCAGGTCGGTCTCGGTGTCCCGGACCAATCCGGTCGCGGCTTTTGCCATTGGACTGTCCGGGATCTTGATACCTGCGATGACTTCGGAAGTAGGGGACATTTGCAGCTCCAGTCGAGTGGGTTGTGGGCGAACGGACCGCTCTCGTCACCGAAACCAGTGTTTGCCGATCCGTCGGAACCGGCTTGATACTCGCGGAAGAGGCCTTGGCGTTCAAACGGGTAGAGGGTTTGAATGGTGCCAACAAGGGTACGAAAGCGGCCAGCATTCATGGCAGGCGCTTGAGAGAGCGGAAGCTTCCGCCATTCCGTCCGGATTGTTCCAGATGGTGAAAACTATTGGGCGAGCAGGGCCTCGACCTTACAGGCAATCGCGAGCAATGCGCGGTCGCCATGGCGGCTGCCTTCGATCATTAGGGCGACGGGAAGGCCATCCCGATCCAGTCCTGCGGGAATCGAAATAGAAGGTGCTCCCGTCAGGGTCGCCAGCACCGCATGGCTCGTCACCGTATGGAAGGTCGAAACCAAACCGGCATCCGTTTGCATGCGTTCATCCTCGCCTATCAGAGGCGGTTGCACCGGAACGGTCGGCATGATGAGCGCATCGAGTTGCTGGCTGCGGAGGAGTTGCTCATATGTATCTCGCAGCGAGGCCAATCCGCCGTTGTGGGCATAGAGAAAGGCCTCCCTGGTTTCGGCGGCAAACGACGGAAGCCGCTCGAAAATCATGCGGACATCGGGACTGGCGATAGTGGAGGTGAATTCCGCCAGCGTTTTGCCGAGCCGGTTCACACAAAAGGCCGTCCAGAATTCGAATGCCTCGTTGAACACCACAGGCCCACCGATGCGCGCATCGATATCCTCAAATTCAGAAGCGGAAATCGGAACGAGATCTATTTCTCCCGAGAGGGCAAGTCTGCCGAGTGCGCTAGCTATGGCATGGTCGACACTCTGCGACAAGCCGCGTTTATCCCAGAGAACACCGAGGCGCAAAGGCCGCTCCGGCAGCGCCGGGAGGGCATGCTCGCCTGTTATGATTCCGTCGATTTCGGCCAGATCGGCACAGTTTACCGTCATTGGGCCGATCGTGTCGCGGGTTGGCGACAGCATGAGGGCTCCTCCCTCCCTGTACCGTCCCGTCGATGGCCGAAAGCCGACGATCGAGCAGAAGGCAGCCGGAATACGCGACGACCCTCCCGTGTCGGAGCCTAGGGCAAAGGGCACGACGCCGCGAGCGACCGCGGCGCCGCTGCCGCCGGAGGAACCGCCTGCGCTGCGGTTCGGGTCGAATGGGTTGCGGACGGCGCCGAATGCAGGGTTGTTCGATGTAATGCCGAACGCAAGCTCGTGCATGTTCAGCTTGACCGGAACATAGCCGCCAGCCGATCGAAGGGCGGCAACCGCCGGCGCATTGGCGTTTGCGAGATTTTCGGCGAGACCTGGGCATGCGCCGGTGGTCATATAGCCCGCCACGTCGATGTTATCCTTCACTCCGAAGGCGATACCGTGAAGAGGCCCGCTTTCGGCCGTGGGAAGAGCTTTGGCGTTCGTTTGAATGACAGCGTTGTCATGATTATCCGCGGCGCGCGCCAAAACGATTTCACGCAGGGCGTCAAGACCATGTTCTGCGACGATGAAACGAGCATCGCGAAGAGACATGGGAGAATAAACAACACTCATACAGCGAACCTCCCCGTTCAAAGCATGCTGTGGTTATAGATGGGCCGGTCGATTTATCAACGTGACCCGAGGTCAATGTTACGAAAATGATGGTCCCCTTGGCCGAGGCCGGTAGCGCAAAGGCCGGGCTTCAGTCGCCTTCGGCCAGGTGAACACGCACGCTCCAGCCCTCCAGCAGTGGAAATCTCACTGTGTCAAAAATGGACGGCGACAGCGAAGGGGAAACTTCATAGCGTCGAGACTGATTGGTTTGAGCCGGTTGCGTGACTGTTGAGCCTGTGACCGAAAAAACGCGGCCACGGGCCAATTGGGGGAGACGATCGGTCCGGCGTGGCGGCGCTGGCCGATCTGTCGGTGTTGAGATCGAAATAGACGGCTGAGGGGATGCGAAAGGCGCTTAGAGAAATATCGAGATCATGTACGCAGCGCGCGGCAGCGCTGACGGGCGAGAAGGGCAATTCCAACAAAGAGATCGAGTTGCCGTGAGCGCCCGGATGCCTTCGCCAATTGCCATGCGGTCGCTCAGACGCGAGACCCGCATTTCTGCGATTTATCCACTGCCTGTTCTGCATCGCCACTGCGTCAGGCTCAACGAAAGAATGACAATGACTGACCAAATGACCCCTGACAGAACGACCCGTCTACCGGGCGGAGCCGACGCGTTGCGCGAGGTTCATGGCGATTGGCTCGTTCTCGGCGCGATCCAGGCGAACGAGACGTCGACGCAGAAGTCCTGCGTGATCGTGCAGGAGCAGATCCACAACGACACGCGCCAGCGGTTGCTGTTGATCGAATTGCGCCCGGATGCGGGAAAGGTGACGGGAACCTTGGTGCTGCCGTTCGGACTTTTGTTTCAGAAGGGGGTTGTCCTGCAGGTGGACGAGGGCAGCCGAGCGCCTGCCATTCCCTTCCGCACGGCGCTGCCGGCTGGCTGCTTCATCGATCTCGAAATCGATGCGCTGCGTCTTTCGTTGCTGAAAACAGGCAAGACGATGCAGATCCACGCCATTGCCGCCGACACTGGGCAGATCGTCACCTTCCCGGTTTCCCTGAATGGCTTTGCGAGCGCGCTTGCCCGCGCGGAAATGATCGTTCGATAAGATTGTTTCTGCGAGAGAACCTCATTGTTACCAATGCAGTACGCACAAAATGCGCTGCGAGGTCAAATAGCGTCACCAGCGCGTTTCCGCGCTTCAAAAAGGCGGAAGCACTTTAGACGATAGCGGAGCCCATCCTGTTGATAGGCTCCGCCAAAATCTGGGCTGGAACGTAGGCCGGATAGTCGCTCGTTGCGGCTTTGAGCCTGCGGCTATCTTTAATCGTGCGTTGTCTTGAAATAGCGTTCCAGAAAGCGGCTGTAGCTGCCCATCAACGCGCTGAAGGTAAAGTAGACGGCTGCAGCGAAGAGATAGCCTTCCAGTACAGCGATGCCTTGCCATGCAGGATCTCGCATCGCCGACCGGACCGTATCGAGAAAGTCGAGAAGACCGACGATGGTCACGAGCGTGGTGTCCTGGAAAAAGCCGATGAAGAGGCTGACCAGCGGAGGGATGACCTTCTTCATGGCTTGCGGCAGTACGATCTTGTACATGACAAGCCAATAATGGAGGCCAAGGGCCGATCCGGCTTCGCTCTGGCCTCTTGGAATATCCTGAAGACCCCCGCGAACGATCTCGGCGATATAGGCGGCGGCAAAGATGATGATGGCAACCTGCGCTCGGAGCAGCTTGTCGATCGTGACGCCCTCCGGCATGAACAGAGGCAGCATCACCGTCGCCATGAAGAGAATGCTGATCAGCGGAACGCCGCGCACGATCTCGATGAAGCCGACCGCAAGAATTCTGATGACGGGCAACTCGGATATGCGTGACAACGCCAGAAGGATGCCCAGCGGCAGGGCGCAAGCAAGTCCGACAAAAGAGAGCAGGAACGAGAGCGGCAAACCTCCCCACTGGCTCGTCGGCACGGGTGGCAGACCGAAAGCGCCGCCAGCCATCAGAATATACAGCGTCGGCATCAGTACCAGGCACCATGCGCCGAGCAACGCTCTGCCCCACAGCCAAGGCAGCATTGACACCAAGGCGCCGGCCATAAATAAAATCAGTGCCAAAAGCGGGCGCCTCTGTTCCTCATAAGGATAGAATCCGAAGAGCATGTAGCGCAGTTTCGTGGCGAGAAACGGCCAGCATGCCCCGGAACCGCTCTTGCAATCGGCAGGAGTGCCCGCAAATATCGCATTGACCAGCAGCCAGTCGATTGCCAGCCTTCCCAGCATCAGCAAGGCGCCTGCGCAGACAAGCGTGATCACGGTGTTGCCAGGCGTTCCGAACCAGGTCCGCATCCATTGCGTCTGCCTTTTGGGCGGCAGTTGCGGGGTAAACTCGGTCAGTCGAAGGTCGACATCAGCCATTGTCAGCGCTCCTTCAACGCCATGCGGGCATTGTACCAGTTCATCAGAAGTGAAATTGCAATGGAAAGGCCGAGATAGACCCCCATGAACATAGCTATCGTTTCCATGGCCTGCCCGGTCTGGTTCATGATGGTATTGGACACCATAACGAGATCCGGATAGCCGATGGCAATTGCAAGCGAACTGTTCTTGAACACCGTCAGATAAATGTTGGTAAGCGGAGGGATCATGATCCGCAGCGCTTGGGGAAGGATGATCAAGCGCAGTGCGGTGCCGCGTGAAAGTCCAAGGGCCATGGAAGCTTCCCATTGCCCCTTATTGATAGCCTGAATACCAGCGCGCACGATCTCGGCAACGTTGGCCGATACGTTCAGCGCAAGGCCAACGAGAAGCGCGACGAATTCCGGTCGTATCTGAAGGCCGCCACTTAGGCGGAAGCGACCCTGCTGAGGAAGATCCCAACTCAGATCGATCCCGTATAGAAGCCAAACCAGCAGGAGCGGAGTGATGGCCAATGCAATTGCAATCAACCCACCATGATTCGATTGGCCGCGTGCAAGACGGCGGCGCAAGGCCGCGCGATAGGTCAGGAAGCCTATTACCAAGCCGGTGGCAACTGCGAGCAGCGGAGCAGTGAAACCGTTAGCTGCCGATACCGCTGGAATAGCAAGTCCGCTATTGGAAAGATATACGCTTGGCGCAATTGCCAGCGCTGCGCGCACCGGCGGCAGAACATTTATGATAAGAGCATACCAGAATAACAGATAGAGCAGCAAAGGGACGTTGCGCATCACTTCGATGTAGGCAAGCATCACGCGCTGCAGCAACGGATTGTGTGACATGCGTCCGATGCCCACGAGCAAGCCGATCAAGGTGCCGAGGATGGCCGCCAGAAGGGAAACCTTTACCGTATTTGCTACGCCGGCCAACAATGCGCGCGCGACGGTGTCCGTCGGCTCATAAGCGATCGCGGTCTCGCTGATAACGAATCCGGCCTGTCGTGACAGGTAACCGAAGCCGGTTGCAATATCCTGCTTGGCCAGGTTCTGACTGGCCGTCGTAAACATCGACCACGCGAGGATGACGACGAATACGACTGCCAGGCATTGATAGAATAGCGCGCGATACCGCACGTCATGAAGCAAAGCCATGCGTTCTTCCGGTACATTCGAGAGCGGGGGATGTCCCGTATTCGGCATCCGAATACGGGATTGATTTCCTTAGAGCGTTTCCGACCGGCTTTGAGCCGTGAAACGCTCTATCGTCTTGGTTATACGCATTCCAGATGGAAAGCGGCTGTGCATCTTCCCGAAAAGGCTTAGCGGAAGGGCGGTGCGTAAAGCAGGCCCCCAGCATTCCAGGGCATGTTCGGGCCACGGGTCAGGCCGAGCTTGGTCTTTTCCCCGAGGTTGCGATCGAAGATCTCAGCATAGTTGCCGACCGACTTGATGATGTTGTAGCCCCATTTCTTGTCTAGCTTGAGCATCGGCCCGAGCTCGTCCGTCACGCCGAGCATGCGCTGGATTTCCTGGTCGTCGCTTTTCAGCTTTTCGTCGACATTGGCCTGGGTAATGCCCTTTTCTTCCGCTGCCATCACCATCCATTCGGACCAGGATACGATGTCGTGCCAGTTTGAATCATTTTGACGAACGGCAGGAGCAAGCGGCTCCTTCGAGATGGTCTCGGGAAGAATGACATAATCATTCGGGTTGTTGGCAACCGCACGGATTGAGGCGAGGTCTGAGCGGTCGGACGAGATGGCTTCACAGCGGCCGCCGAAGAAGGCGGCGCGATTTTCGTCGGGGCTTTCGAACACGACCATCTCGAATTTGGCACCCTGCGCCTTGAAGAAATCGGTGAGGTTCTGCGCCGTGGTCGTTCCCGGCAGGGTGCAGATTGCAGCGTCCTTCAGTTCCTTGGCGCTAGTGATCCCCAGTGATTTCGGAACCATCAGGCCCTGACCGTCGAAGAACACATAAGGGCCGAAGTCGAGACCGAGCGATGCATCGCGAGAAAAGGTCAATGTCGTCTGCCGGGACAGAATATCGATCTCCCCGGACTGGAGCGCCTGGAAGCGCGTGTTGATATTCGTGGGAATGAACTCGACTTTGTCGCCGTTACCAAACACTGCAGCTGCGACGGCACGGCAGATATCGGCATCGAAGCCTTCCATCCGACCTTTGTCGTCAGGCGCTGCAAAGCCTGGATTGGCGATGGATACCCCACATACCACCTTGCCGCGCTGCCTGACCGTGTCGAGCGTATCGGCTCGAGAAATAGATGGTGCTAGCGCACCGAAGGTCGCGAGCACGCAAGCGACGCCTGCCCACAAGATCTCACGTCTCATTAAATTCCTCCCATTTTCTCATTCGGTGCAACGCCGCGCTCCTCCGCTTGGCTTATTTTGCACACATAATTGTCTACAATAAAAGAATACCCATAACAACTAGATGTTTCGAAATTGATCGTTCATTGTCATGTGGTGCAGGTTTGGCGGCACTGCAGAACCAATCTGGCTGAATGCAAAAACTCTTGGATGCAAGAACGAGGCCAAACTGAAGAATATTGTGTACAATATTTTGAGGCCGACGCTCTCAAACCCATGTCGAGCCTCGCAAGCGATCTGATCGGTTGCTCGAGCGTCGGATTGCGCATCGATAGGAGCGGCCAACAAGCCTTGCAGTTCGAAGCCGTCAAGCGGTTGTCATTGGCGGTGATGAAAACAGCTCGCGCGGGCGGCCTATCCGGCCTCGCCGGCGTGCAGGGTGCCGATACATAGGTTTTTACCCATTCATGTAGAGGATCTTAAGGAAATCGTCGCTATTGGACCTCAGTGCCAATGAACCGCCGGTCTTCTATGCGTGTTGTCCTGATCAAAGCCGTTCTGAGCGGTCTGCTGTCTCTTATGGCCTCGCTGGCGATCTGCTTTAGCATCGTTCCCCTTCTCGGCGGCCAGGTCGATGGTGCCGGCTTGCTGATGGCGATCGTCTGTCCCCTGACGATCGCCATTCCGGTATCGGCTGTGCATTTTCATCAAGCGGAGAAGCTGCGGCGGGCCGAGGCTAGCGCTGCGAACGCATTGGTCCGATTGGCCAGGATCTATGAAGAGTTGCGCGTGCAGTCACGGTTGGACGGGCTGACCGGCATTCCCAATCGTCAGACCTTTCAGAAGGAACTGGCGGATATCAGCAAGATGGGCACGCCTGGAGGGTTGCTGTTTCTTGACCTTGATCATTTCAAGTCGATCAACGACCGATATGGGCATGCAATCGGCGACGAGGTGCTGCGAAAGGTTGGGCAATTGCTAAGCAGCCGTTGCGGGCCGGGCGATCTGACCGGGCGTCTCGGAGGTGAGGAATTCGTGCTTTTCTTCGGCGACCTCGCCGTCGGAGATATGTTCGAACGCTGCGAGGAAATCAGGCTCGCTGTCGCGCGGCTGGATGTTCGGGCGTCGACGGGAGCGACTGTGCGCGTTTCAGTCAGTATCGGCGCGGTCTATTGCGAAGCAAGTTTCGATGCGGAAGGCTGCCTTGGTGACGCAGACAGGAACCTCTATGCGGCGAAAGCGGGTGGTCGAAATACCGTCGCGCTTGCCGGTTCGGACTTATGACGGACTGAGGGTTTGATCCTGAAAGCCAGGCGATGCCGCTTCAAATCCCTTGGCATCACCGGCATGTTCCGATCGCATCCAGCCGGCCCATCCTGTTGAAGCTTGCCAATCCCGTGTAAAACCGAAATGGCATGCCGATTTGGCTGTCCAATCGTGTATGTCTTGGGAAAATCCTCGTTGAGAGCAAGCAGTGATTGCGGCTTGTCGGTCGATTGCATTTATGGTGGTGCCGAGGTTACAATTTTGAAAGTTGTGCGCCGACGGGTTTAGTGAGGCATGATGAGTGGCATTCTGAAGCTGGTTGCGGCCGGCGCCTTTATGGTGCTGCTGGCCAGCGGTGCGTTAAATGGATGGCCGCTTGATACAGAGCGTCAGGCGGATGGCTTGCAGAAGCAGATGACCGATTGCGATCGCAATATCGACGTTTTGATGCGCTTTCGAAATGGCGAAGCCGGAACGGAAAAGTTGGATCGCAAGGTGGTTGAGGGCAGAGTCAAGACATGCCTCGGCGAACTCAAAAACTACTTCTATGTTACGGTCGCCAGAACAAAGCTCAAGGCGAGAGGCGTTTCCACCTTTTCCGGCTTTTAGTCTGGATGCCGGCATTGCTGCAAAGTCACGGAGCACGAGATGCTCTGGCCTGGGATGCAGCAACAGCTAGCGCTGCGAGACAACCTGCCATCTGAAATGAAGTCTGGCATTGCTTTCCAGCGCATGCGTGTTCATCAGCTGATCTTATGTGTAAATCGATTTGCAAAACAATTTGCAAATCGATTCATAATCTCCTAGCTTGCCCGTATGACCACGATCGCCAAAGTTGCCAAGCATGCGGGAGTGTCGCCGACCACTGTGTCGCATGTGTTGAATCATGCCGATCGGGTCTCGGCGGATCTGCGCAAGCGCGTGCTGGAAGCGATCGCCGAGCTGGGTTACGTGCCGAACCCGATGGCGCAAAGCCTTCGGACGGGCCGTACCAATCTTGTCGCCATGCTGATCCCGGATATTCGCAACCCGTTCTATCCGGAAATGGTCCAGGCCGCGCAGTCCGATCTTGAAGCTCTCGGGCTCGACCTGTTGATCTTCAACACCGACGTTCCAGGCGGGCACTCGCAGGAGCACGGCGAGCACTATCTTCGCCAGATCCGCAACCGCCGGATCGACGGGCTGATTGTCGGTGATTTCGCGCTGCACGGCATGCATGACGCACTTCTCGAAATAGACCTTCCGACCGTGTTCATCGGCGATCTACCCAATCAGGCCGTCGACAGCGTTAAGATCGATGACTTCGGCGGCGGTTACCAAATGGGAGCCTATCTGGCCAAGAAGGGGCATCGCCGGATAGCGCATCTGACCGGCCCTTCGTTCTTTGCCGAAGCCATGGCGCGCGCTGCCGGTTTCGAACAGGGGCTGCGCGACAATGGCGTCGAGCCGCTGGCTGAGTTGCGGCGCGAGGGAAGCTATCTCGGCCCGTCAGGCGAGGAAGCGGTGGATTGGCTTCTCGCGACATATCGCGATGATCTGCCATCGGTGATCTTCTTTGGAAATTACCTGATGGCAGCAGGTGCGCTCGCCGCCTTCTTCGATCGCGGCGTCAGCGTGCCCAAGGATATCGGCGTTGCCGTCTTCGGCGATCAGCCGCAGCTGGAATATGTGCGGCCGCGGATCACCAGGGTCGGCAACACGCCATCGCTGTTAGCTCATCGTGCCACCGAGTTGCTGCTCGAAAGGCTCTCCGGAGCCTATGCGGGGCCACCGCGCTCCGAAGTCATTCCGTGCAATCTGCACGCCTTCGATACCGCATGATTTGACTGACGCCACGCGGGAGGAGCTGCCGTGGCGCGTTGATAAAATGGGAGGTAGTCATGACAGGTAAGGACAAGTCTATTGCCGCAATCACCCGGCGTGGCGTGCTTAAGGCAGGCGCCACCATTGCAATCGGGGGTGCTGCCGGATTGAGCGGATTTCCCTATTTGAACCGCATGGCGGTTCGGGCACAAAGCGCGCCGCTGAAGTTCTGGCAGTTCTACGCGCCGGGCGGCGCGGTGCAGAGCCAGGTCGACTGGTTCGAAAGGGCCGTGGCCGCCTGGAACGATAGCCATCCGCAGAAGGTCGAGCTCGAATATGTGCCCAATGCGGAATACATAAACGGCCCAAAGCTTGCGACCGCCTTCGCCTCAGGCGAAGGGCCGGATGTCTTCCTCATCTCGCCGGGCGATTTTCTGCGTTATTACAATGGCGGTGTTCTGCAGGATCTGACGCCGCATATCGACGCCAAGGCTGATTTCCCCGAAAGCGTGATCGCCAACCGGATGGTCGACGGCAAGATCTACGGCATTCCGATGGAAGTCGAGCCGATGGCGATGTACTACTCCGTTAAGGCCTTCGAAGAGGCGAAGCTGAATGAGAATGATGTCCCCAAAACATGGGCGGAATTGCTCGAACTCGCCAAAAAGCTGACGACGCCGAAGCGCTTCGGCGTGCTGTTTGAGACCCAGCCGGGCTACTATCAAAACTTCACCTGGTATCCCTTCCTCTGGCAAGGCGGCGGCGAATTCCAGACGAAGGACGGCAAGAGCGCCTTCGATTCACCCGCCACGGTACAGGCGCTGAAACTCTGGCAGGATGCGATCAAGTCGGGCGCCGCCCCACGGCAGGTCATGGGCACTGGCGCAAATGACACCGTCGCCAATCTTGCTTCGGATTACTGCGCCATCCAGAATGTCGGCATCTGGGGTATCTCGCAACTGCAGAGCAATGCCAAGGATTTCAAGTATGGCGTCTTTCGCCTGCCGACGCCGCCCAACGGCAAGTATGTCACCGTTGGCGGTGGCTGGGCTTTCGTGGCCAATGCGAAAGGCAAAAATCCGGATGCAGCTGCACAGTTTTGCGCCTGGGCGCTTGCTTCGAAGGACGCGGCTTCCGTTCAGCGGGTGGCCGACTGGTGCACCAAGGGCAAGTCCGACATGCCGCCACGCGAAAGCGCGCTTGCCGCAGGCGGTGACGCGTTCAAGACAGGCATGATCGGCAAGTTTGCCGCTGACGTTCACCCAGGTACGCGCGCCGAGCCGCGCCTGCCGCCGGAGGTCTACAAGATCATCTCCGATGCGATCCAGCAGACACAACTCGGTGGTGCCGATCCGCAGGCGACCGCGACCTCTGCCTCGCAGCAGCTCGACGCGTTTCTTGGCTCCTATAGCGGCGCACCAATCCTCTAGGAGGAACCGCCGACCGCCGTGGCAATCGGCTTCGGCGGCCGTTTCCTATTTCGGGATGAGATCATGACGACAATTGTGGATGTAGCGGAAAACCGTGCCAACGGAGAGCGCAAAGGGCTTTCCGCTCGCCATCGTGAATGGATTGCGGGATATCTTTTCGTGCTGCCTGACGCGCTTGGCCTCTTCCTTTTCCTCGGCGTGCCGATGCTTCTGTCGCTGGTGTTGAGCGTCTACGAAGTCAACGGATTTGGCGGTTACAGTTTCGTCGGCGCCAAGAACTATATCCGCATTTGGCATGACCCGTTGTTCTGGAAGGGGGCGAGGGTGACGGCCCTCTATGCTGTCATGCTCGTGCCCTCCCTCTTTGTCGCTGGCCTGGGGCTGGCGCTTCTCGTGCAGCAGACCAATCGCTTCAATGCCGTCATCCGCTCAATGTTTTTCGCGCCGAACATGGTGAGCCTCGTGGTCGTCGCCCTCGTCTGGCAATTCATGGTCATCGACAAGATCGGGGTCGTCGGCCAAACGATGGCGAGCCTCGGTCTCAACTCGATTTCCTTCCTTGGCGATCCGAATTTCGCGTTGATCACTGTCGTCCTCGTCAGTGTCTGGTTCCTGATGGGCTTCTACATGCTGATCTTCCTGGGTGGCCTGCAGGACATTCCAAAGGAATATTACGAGGCGGCGATGATCGACGGTGCCGGGTCGGTGAAGCGCTTCCGGTACATCACGCTGCCGCTTCTGAAGCCCACCAGCTTTTTCGTTCTCATGGTGTCGATGGTCGCTGCCGTGGCCGGTGCGCAGGCCTTCGACATCATCTACGTCATGACCAAAGGCGGTCCGGCAAATTCAACGGCCGTACTGATTGTCTACATCTATCAGCAGGCATTCTCCTTTGGCGCGTTCGGCTACGCTGCGGCGATGTCATCGATCCTGGTGATTGCGCTCATGGCTGTTACCGCCATTTTCTTTGCCGTCACGCGCGGAGGGCGTTTCGACCATGCGGAATGATCCATCCAATACCTACGTCACGCGATCGCAGGTAACGCTGGTGCGGTGTCTGTGGATGCTCATCGCTGCCATATTGGCGCTGATGACACTTTTCCCATTGCTCTGGATGGTCTCTATCGCCTTCAAGCCGGCAGCTGAATCTTTTTCATCGGTGCTCATCCCAGAAGCGCCGACGTTTGATAATTTCATCTACGTGCTGACCGGCGTACCGTTTATTCGCTATATGCTCAATAGCTTCTTCGTCTCGGCAACAGTGACAGTTGTAGCTCTCTTCTTCCACACCATGGCTGGATATGCGCTCGCTCGACTGCGATTTCCTGGGCGAGAAATCATATTCCTCTCGATATTTTCAACCTTCCTTGTCTCGCTCCCTGTCGTGATTGTGCCGCTCTTCATCATTGTCAAGGCGATGGGCATGATCAATTCCTATGCGGGACTGATCGTGCCGGCGATCTTCAATGCTTTCGGTATCTTCCTGCTGCGACAATATTATCTCTCGTTACCGCGCGAGATAGAGGAGGCTGCGGTGATCGATGGTGCCAGCTATTGGCGCATCTATTGGAGCATCATCCTGCCTTTGAGTCGCCCGATGATGTCGGCTCTCGCCATTTTGTTCTTCCTTGCCAACTGGAATTCTTTCCTCTGGCCGCTCACCATCACCTCCAATCCCAACCTCTGGATGGTGCAGGTCGGTATCGCCAACTTCAAAAGCCAATATTCGGCATCCTGGAACTACATGATGGCCGCCTCTACCATCGTCGCCATTCCTACCCTCATCCTCTTCGTGATTTTCCAGCGGCAGATCATGGATTCGCTGAAGACCAGCGGCCTGAAATAGCCGCCTTCATCCAAGACAGGAGACCTTCATGAACAATCTCGGCCTTTCACCCCTGCGCGGGCTGGCAAAACTGCGCGAGGCAAAAACGCGACGGTTTTCGAGTTACGATCGTACCGGCGGCAATGATGATCGTTTCCACATCGAGCCGGGCAAGACCGAGGTGATCGCCGAACACAAAGGAGCGGGCATCATCACTCATATATGGGCGACGCTTGCCTGCGAGAGCGAGAACTTCCTGCGCAAGATCGTACTTCGCGCCTATTGGGATGGTGAGACGGAACCCAGCATTGAAACCCCGATCGGTGATTTCTTCGGTATGGGCCATGGCCGCACCGCAAATTATGCCAGCCTGCCGATGCAGGCGAGCCCGGAGGACGGCAAGGCGTTCAACTGCTATTTTCCGATGCCGTTCGGATCGCACATGAAGCTGACAGTGACGAACGAGGCCGATCACGACCTGCTGTTTTACTATTATGTCGATCTTGAACTACACGAAAAGCTGGAAGAGGGAATGGGCCGCTTCCATGCACAATACCGGCAATCGCGGCCGCAGGGCATGAGCGAAGTAGGCCTTACCAATGAGGAATATCTCTTCGGCGGCGAGAATGTCGACGGCAAGGAGAATTACACGATCTTGGAGGCCGAGGGTCGGGGCCACTATGTCGGCGTTCTCTACAGCGTCTATTCGCGGCGCCGCTCCGATGTATGGGACTGGTATGGTGAGGGCGATGACATGATCTTCATCGATGGCGAGCAAGGGCTTTCCGTGTCCGATACGGTGCGGAAGCCCGAACCGCGCATCGGGCCGAAAGCGGCTTTGATCGATCCTCGGGCTGAGACCTCACCCGGCGCCAATGATGCCTGGCCACCGACGCTGCACGGAACCGGGACGGAGGATTATTTCAACACGGCGTGGTGCCCGACCCAGGAATATAGCGCACCCTATCACGGCATCATCGCCGCCGGCGGCCCGAACTGGACCGAGCCGGTGACGCTATACCGCTGGCATATCGAGGATCCGGCCATTTTTCAGGAGCATATTCGGGTGACGATCGAGCATGGCCACGCCAATCGCCGTTCCGACGATATTTCCTCGGTCGCCTTCTGGTATCAGGCCGAGCCGCATAAGCCGTTCGGTGCCCTTCCAGGCGTTACCGAGCGCGTTCCGACTTTTCGCCGGCCGTTCAGGGAGATGGACATCGCCGTGAAAAAAGCCAGGGGTGATCCCGGCTGATTTCACGGGCGTCGGCACAGCGTCAGGCTGCGCTTACTCCGAACGGTATGGCGGCTTCGCTACGCGTCAGGGCTTCGGCCGTTTCGATAATGGCGTGCGTGTCGATGCCGAAATGCGCATAGAGGTCGGCGATCGTGCCGGTCTGACCGAAATGCTCGACGCCGAGCGACACGGTTTTATGACCATGAACCGAGCCGAGCCAACCAAGCGTTGCCGGGTGGCCGTCTGTAACGGTGATCAGGTTAGCCGCGCGGGAAACATTGCCGAGCACCGCTTCGATGTGGCTGTGGGCGCCGAGATGCCCGTGGCGACGGGCACGTTGCGCCGCTGTCCAGCCGGCATTCAGTCGATCGGCGGAGGTGACAGCCAACACTGCTACGTCGCCATAGGTTTCGGCCATGCTCCCTGCCGCCATCAATACCTCCGGCGCGATGCAGCCCTGATAGGCAAGCACGATGCGGGTGCGGGCTGAAGGCTTGCGCAGCCAGTAGGCTCCGTCGATCACGCCCTGCCGGAAGGCGGCGTCCTCGCGCCGCAGGGCTATCTGCTCCAACGGCCTCGTCGTCAGGCGCAGATAGATCGAGCCGCCGGTTTCGTCGCGAAGCCAGGTGCGCGGATCGTGTGTCGCGTCGCCATCACGCTGCATGTAGTCGAACGCCCAGTCCATGATGACGGACAATTCGTCGAGATAGGCCGGTTCGAAGCTTGCCAATCCGTCCTGGCTCATGCCGATGAGCTGTGATCCGATTGATTGATGCGCGCCGCCTTCGGGTGCGAGCGTTACGCCCGACGGCGTGCCGACGATCATGAAGCGTGCGTCCTGATAGCAGGCATAGTTCAGCGCATCGAGGCCGCGGGCCACGAACGGGTCGTAGACGGTACCGATCGGCAGCAGCCGCTCGCCGAATAGTGAGTGCGAGAGGCCGGCGGCCCCGAGCAGCAAGAAGAGGTTCATCTCGGCAATGCCGAGCTCGATATGCTGGCCGGCCGGGCCGAACTCCCATTTCTGCGTTGAGGGAACGCGCTCGTCGCGGAATGTGTCGGGCAATTGTTCACGGGCAAAAAGACCTCGGCGGTTGACCCAGGGGCCGAGATTGGTCGAGACCGTGACATCGGGTGCGGTCGTGACGATGCGTGCGGAAATAGGATCGTCGCGTTGCGCCAGCGCGTCGAGAATCTTGCCGAAGCCGGCCTGCGTCGACAATTCGCGATCGTCGAGGAAAATCGGCCCGACCGACGGCAGCGTGGGCGCGCTGAAGCGCCGCCTGCCTTCGGCGAAGAAGGGAACAGTCTTTAGGAAGTTGTGCACCCGCTCGGGCGAGCGGATCGCGCCGAATTTCTCCCATTCCTCCCCATGCTTGACCCCGATGCGGGTCTGGAAGGATTCCATCTGTGCCTTGGTCATCAGGCCGGCATGATTGTCCTTGTGGCCTGCCAGTGGCGTGCCCCAGCCCTTGATCGTGTAGGCCAGGAACACCGTCGGCCGGTCATGGTCGATGCTTTCAAAAGTGCGGGTCAGCGTCTCGATGCAATGGCCGCCGAGATTATTCATGAGGTCTGAGAGTTGCTCATCGCTTCGCGCAGCAAGAAGCTCGGTAACTCCGGCTTCGCCGCCGATTTCGTCGCTGAGCCGCTTGCGCCATGCGCCGCCGCCCTGGAAGGTCAGCGCGGAATAGAGCTGGTTGGGGCAACGGTCGATCCAGCCGCGCAGCGCCTCGCCGCCGGGCTCCTTGAAAGCGGAGTGCTGGAGTGCGCCATATTTCAGCACCTTCACATCCCAGCCGAAGGCGGTGAAGATGCCCTCGATACGCTGCCACAGTCCCTCGCGCACCACGCCATCGAGGCTCTGGCGGTTATAGTCGATCACCCACCAGGTGTTACGCAGATCGTGCTTCCAGCCTTCCTGCAGGCATTCATAGATATTTCCCTCGTCCAGTTCGGCATCACCCACCAGGGCGATCATCCGCCCCGCCGGGCGATCCTTCGACCACGACTTGGCGGCGATATAGTCCTGCACGATCGAAGCAAAGGCGGTAATCGCAACGCCGAGGCCGACGGAGCCGGTGGAAAAATCGACGTCGTCGATGTCCTTGGTGCGGCTCGGATAGGACTGCGCGCCGCCGAAGCCACGGAAATTCTGCAGCTTTTCCTGCGTCTGATTGCCCATCAGATACTGGATACCGTGAAAGACGGGCGAGGCATGCGGCTTGACGGCGACGCGATCCTCCGGCCGCAAGACATGGAAGTAGAGCGCCGTCATGATCGAGACCAGAGACGCGGACGAGGCCTGGTGCCCACCGACCTTCACCTCGCCCTTTTCGCGCAGATGATTGGCATTGTGGATCATCCAGCATGCGTGCCAAAGAGCCTGGCGCTCCAAATCCTTCAGGCATTCCAGCTTTGCTGGCGTCAAGGACGCTCCTCTCATCGTCGACTCTCTCCCTCATGTGTGACTTTTCCGAAATGCTACACCTGAATTCGAGGTAAAATTGGTCTCAGTTGACCTAATCTTGGGAAAATGCGAAATCTCCTTTCGAAAAATAATCAGTTGCCGGTTAAACATGCCTACACCAAAATCTTCGCTCGATACCGCCACCATTCGAATCCTCGATCTGTTGCAGCAGAATGCCGAAATGAGCATTTCCGAACTAGCGGAAGCGACCGGCCTTTCGGCCTCGCCCTGCTGGCGGCGTGTCAACGATCTGAAGGAGAGTGGCGTCATCAAAGGGTCGGTGGCGCTGGTCGATGCGCCAGCGCTTGGACTGGCGGTCAACGTCTTCGTACAGGTCTCGCTAAAGCAGCAGGACCGGGAATCGCTCGACGTGTTCAACGCCGCCATCAAGACCAAACCGGAAATCGTCGAGTGCTATCTTATGACGGGGGAGGCAGACTATATGCTGCGGGTCGTGGTCGAGGACCTGATGAAGTTCCAGGCGCTCGTCGTCGATTTCCTTACCCGCATTCCGGGCGTTGCCAATATCCGCTCGAGCTTCGCGCTCAGCCAGATCAAATATACGACGGCGCTGCCGACCGACCATCTGAAGAGCAAATCGTAGCGCGTTGAAACCAGATAGCTGTGCCGATTTCATTCAGGGAAAATGACAGCTGAGATTATTCGGATTATCGCGACTCGCGGTCGATATCCCGCCTCAGCACCACCGCGGTTGTGATGTCTTCAACGGTCTCGTGGCTGGCGATCAAGTCGCGGACCTGGTTGAGGTCGTTGATCGATGCCGCCTCCAGTTCGACGACCAGATCGAGCTGACCGCTCACCGACGAAACGCGCTTTACCTCGGTGTGTCGTGCGAGCAGGTCAAGTAGGTGGAGCGCCGGTGTGCGCTTGAGGCTGACGAGAAGGATCGCGCGAATGACGTTCGCGTCGATCTCGCCAATGTCGGCGCGATAGCCTCGAATGACGCCGCTGCGCTCGAGGTTGGTAACGCGTTCGCTCGTTGCGCTTCTCGACAGGCCGATCCGCCCGGCCAGGGCCTTGACCGCGATGCGCGCTTCCCTCGACAGGATTTCGAGTATTTCCCGATCTTTGGCGTCAAGGTCACGCATGGTCTTCTCGCTTTGAGGCCGGACATCTGTCGGCATATTCCGACAGTGTGCCGGTTCTATCCGACAGGATACTTGCTTGATCCGGCAGGATACTTGATGCCTGAAAACCAATTGCATGCCAAGCTATCGGAAAGAAAAATAGCTTGGAAAAACAACAACTATGACTGATCTCTCCCATCCGGCTCCTCAACTGTCCGCAGGCGATGCCGAGAGGCTCGCCAAGGAAATATTCGGCGTCACGGCCAAGGCCTCGCCGCTCGACAGCGAGCGCGACCGCAACTATCGATTGAAGACGGAGGCCGATGCCGGCTGGATCCTGAAGATCGTCAACTCCAGCGAACCGAGGATCGAAAGCGAGTTTCAGACTGCTCTTCTCAATCATCTTGCCGCCGCCAATTCGGAGCTTGTGGTTCCGCATCTGAAGCCCAGTCTCTCCGGCGACTTTCTGGCCTCCACGACGGCTCCGAATGGCGAGACCCATGCCTTGCGCCTGGTCGGCTGGCTGGTCGGGACGCCGCTTGCCGAGGTCGGCAGAACGATCGATTTGATGCGCAGCCTCGGCCGTTCGCTCGGGGAACTTGATCGGGCGCTGCAGGGCTTCATTCATCCAGGCGCCCTGCGCGAACTGGATTGGGATCTGCGCCATGCGGCGCGGGCGCGGTCTCGCCTGCATTTTGTCCGCGACGAAGCAAGGCGGGCAATCCTCGAACGCTTTATCGAGCGCTTTGAAACTCTCGTCGAGCCCAAGCTCTCGCGGTTGCGCGCGCAGGTCATCCACAATGATGCCAACGACTGGAATGTGCTGGTCGACGAGCACAACAATCAGAGAATTTCGGGTGTTATCGATTTCGGCGATGCCGTCCACACCGTTCTCGTCGCCGAAGTGGCCATTGCCTGCGCCTACTCGATCCTGGATATGGAGGATCCGATCGGTGCGGCTGCGGCTCTCGCCGCCGGATTCCATGAGAAATATCCGCTGCAGTCCGAAGAGATCGACATCCTGTTCGACCTCATCGCTATGCGTCTGGTGACGAGTGTCACCTTCTCCGCTTCCCGCCACGACCAGACCGACGACAATCCCTATCTGGCGATCAGCGAAGCGCCGGCATGGCGTCTGCTTGAGAAGATGGATGCCATGAATCCGCGCTTTGCCACTGCCGTTTTGCGCAAGGCATGCGGTTTCGATGCAGTCGACGGAGCCGGCGCGGTCCGCCGTTGGATCGCCGACAACAGCAAGAGCTTTGCCGATATCGTCCGCCCGGCGGCCGCCACGATGAGCAAGGCGATCGTCCCTTATGGCGACGCGTCGCATGTCATGACCGTGGCATCGGCGGAACAACGCCCGCAGGAAGCGACCAAATGGTGGACGGACTTTGCCAAGCAGCACAAGATAGAACTCGGCGTCGGTTCCTGGGGTGAGAAGAGAACCGTTTATACGGACAAGGCCTTTGAATCGCGGTTCATCGAGGGCAAGCGACGCATCCATCATCTCGGCGTCGATCTGTTCATGCCTGCCGGAACACCACTTTACACTCCCGTGGCAGGTATTGTCAGAAGTGTCGAGATCGAACACGAACCGCTTGGCTATGGCGGCCTTATCGCGCTCGAACATGCCCCCGAAGGCTGCCCGACCTTCGTTACGCTTTGGGGTCACATGGCGCATGAAGCGCTCGGCCGACTGAAGCCCGGCCAACGCCTGGAAGCCGGTGATCTCGTCGGCTATATGGGCGATATTCACGAAAACGGCGGCTGGACTCCTCATCTGCACTTCCAGATTTCGACCGACACCGCGCTGACGGCGACGGAGATTCTGGGCGTCGGTGAATCCGCCTATCTCGACGTCTGGGCCGAACTTTTCCCGGACGCGTCGGCTCTTGCCGGTCTGCCACCCGAGACTTTCACTCGGGATGGTCGGACGAGAGAGGAATTGATCGCCAAGCGCAAGGAATTGCTGCTGCCCAATCTTTCCATCTCTTATTCCGAGCCGATCAAGTTCGTCCGCGGCGATGGTGTCTGGCTGATCGACAATTACGGCAGGGCCTATCTCGATTGCTTCAACAACGTCTGCCATCTCGGACACGCGCATCCCGATGTCGTCGAAGCGCTGTCCCGTCAGGCCGGGCTGCTCAATACCAATACACGCTACCTGCACGATAACATCGTCGAGTATGCGGAGCGCCTGACCGCGACATTGCCTGAGGGCTTGTCGGTTGCGTCCTTTGCCTGCTCGGGGAGCGAGGCCAACAGCCTGATGCTTCGCATGGCGCGCAACCACACCGGACGCAACGACGCGATCGTCGTCGACTGGGCCTATCATGGCACGACGCAGGAGCTGATCGATCTCAGTCCGTACAAGTACAAGCGCAAGGGCGGCAAGGGACGTCCGGAGCATGTCCATGAAGCGGTCATTCCGGATAGCTATCGTGCTCCGGAGGAGTGGCCGGCCGAAGAACATGGCAAGCGTTTTGCCGAAAGCGTTGCCGAACAGATCGAAAGCATGCGCAAGAAGGGGCGGGCTCCCGCATTCTTCATGGCTGAATCGATCCCGAGTGTTGCCGGTCAGGTCTTCTTTCCCGATGGATATCTGAAGGAAGTCTATGCCATGGTGCGTTCGGCGGGCGGTCTTTGCCTTGCCGATGAAGTGCAGGTCGGCTTCGGCCGCGTCGGCAGCCATTGGTGGGCTTTCGAAACTCAGGGCGTGGTTCCAGACGTCGTGTCTATGGGCAAGCCGATCGGTAATGGCCACCCGATGTCCGCGATCGTCACGACACGCGAGCTTGCGGACAGCTTCAACAACGGGATGGAGTATTTCAACACCTTTGCCGGTAATCCCGTGTCCTGCGCCGTAGGGTTGGCGGTCCTTGACGTGATCGAGCGGGACAAGTTGCGCGAGAATGCCTTCAATGTCGGCAACTACCTGCTCGATGGCTTCCGCAAGATGCAGGATCGCTTCGACATCATCGGCGACGTGCGCGGCCTTGGCCTCTTCCTCGGGATAGAGCTGGTCACCGACCGCAAGACAAAGGTGCCTGCAACGGATCTCGCGCGAAAGATCAATGACGGCGCGAGAGAGCGCGGCATCCTGATGGGAACCGAAGGGCCGCACGACAACGTCCTGAAGATGCGCCCATCCATGATCTTCAGCCAGGCAAACGCCGATCATCTGCTCGATGTTTTGAGTGCAAGCTTCGAAGCCGCACTGAGATAGTTTGTAGCACATCGGCAGGCCATCAAAAAGGCCGCACCCCCGCTCCAGCAATGGTCGGGGGTGCGGCCTTTTACGTTTCAGGTGGCCAAGCGCAGACCTTGTCGCTACCGCTTCGGCCGTGCGATCGGCTGCATCGAAATATGTGGGGACCTCCATTTTGCGCGGCCCATCTCGTCTGCTCTCGGCTGACGATGGCACCGCGAAAATCACCGGCCGACACAATGCCGGTCAGTTCCGGCAATGTGTCAGGTACGCTGACACCTTGCTTGGTGCTTGCCAAAAATGGCTATGCAAAACTCTGATGGTGAAGGTTGCTGGGAAACCGACAAAACGAAACAAAATACCAACAGAGGAAACTGACGTGTTCAAACACAAACTTACAAATCTGATCGCTGCGGCGGCCGTTGCGATCACGGCGACATTTTCCCTATCGCATGCTCGTGCTGACGAGTTGGCGACGCTGAAGGACTCTGGCGAACTGCGCGTCGCTATGAGCGGCCAGTATCCGCCGTTTAGCTTCACGAACGATCAGAACCAGGTCGTCGGTTTCGACGCGTCGATCGGCGAGGCCATTGCCGAGCGTCTGGGCGTCAAGGCCAAAATCATCACGACGCCCTTTGACGGGATCATCGCAGGCCTCCTGGCGAAAAAGTACGACGCCGTCGTCGCGTCGATGACCATCACGCCGGAGCGCGAAAAGGCCGTAGACTTCGTCGGCCCTTACTATCACGCCGGCAGAGCGATCGTCGTGAAGGCAGATTCCTCCATCCAGAAGCTGGAAGACCTCAACGGTAAGATCGTCGGCGTCACGCTCGGCGACGCGCATGAAAAGTGGGCGAAGGCCCAGGGCAACCTGACGGTCCGCTCCTACAAGGGCCTTCCCGAAATGCTCGTCGATCTCGACGCCGGCCGCATCAACGCTCTCGTGATGGACAGCGTTCCGGTCATGGTCGCCGTCAAGGAAACCGGCCAGAAGATCCGCATTCTCGATACGCCGAACATCGAAGGCGGCCGTGTCGCTCTTGGTATCGCGATCCGCAAGAACAATCCGGAACTCAAGGCAAAGATGCAGAAGGTTCTCGAGGACATGCTCGCCGACGGCGCATATGAAAAGATCTCGATGAAATGGATCGGTAGCGATATTCGCTAACTGGCATTTCGGTGTGGGTCGGATATGTCTCCGGCCCATTCACTATGACTTTTCGGAGCGTTTCTATGGATTTGGCGCTAATGCAGCGCGTCCTCCCGTTTTTTCTGGAGGCCGCGTGGGTGACATTGAGTATTTCCGTCCTCGCTATCCTGCTTGGCTTCTGCATCGCAGTTATCCTGGTAGCGGGCCGGCTGTCGGATTTCTTCGTCGCTCGATGGTTTTCGCGGGCTTATGTTAGTGTGTTTCGAGGTACGCCCTGTCTCGTGCAACTGTTCGTCCTTTATTTCGGCGGCCCGCAAATCGGGCTGGAACTTGAGCCATATTCGGCCGGCGTCATTGGTCTTGCCCTCAACATCGGCGCCTATATGGCCGAGTCCATTCGCGGCGCCATCATCAATGTCGATCGCGGGCAGGCAGAAGCAGCGCGTTCGATCGGTTTCGGTCGCGGCCAAACGCTGTGGCTGGTGACCCTGCCGCAGGCGGCGCGCCTGATGATCAGGCCGCTCGGCGTGAATGCCGTTGCCTTGATCAAGGGATCGGCTCTGGTATCGACGATTTCGGTTATCGAGCTCACCTATACTGCTCAGCGCTTCATCAGCTCGACTTACAAGCCCTTCGAAATCTTCGCTGTATCCGCCGCGATTTACATCGTGATGGTCTACGCGGTTCGGTTCCTCGTCGATCGCCTCGATCAGCATTTCGCGCCAAGGTGAGGATGCCCATATGCAAAATCTCGATTTCAGCGTCGTAACGCCCTATTTCGGTCTTCTGATGACCGGTCTCTGGTGGACGCTTATCATGTTCGTCTGTTCGAGTGTGGTCAGCCTTGTGTTCGGCATAGCCTTTGCGCTGATCGTCCTCTACGCGCCCCCGATAACAGCTTTTCCTATACGGTTCCTCACCTGGCTTTTCATGGGAACGCCGCTCCTGCTGCAATTGTATCTGATCTACTACGGGCTCGTGCAGATCGGCATCGATATTCCCGCTGTTGGCGCCGGCATTATCGGCCTCAGCCTGCATTTCGCCGTCTACAACGCCGATGTCTTCCGCGCCGGCATCCTGTCGGTCGATCCCGGCCAGATGGAAGGCGCGCGTTCGATCGGTCTCAGCCGCGGCCAGGCTCAACGCTACATCATCGTGCCACAGGCGCTCCGCAAGACGATCGCGCCGATTGGCAACAATCTGATCGTGCTGCTCAAGGACACCTCGCTTGTTTCGATCATCGGTATCGCCGAGCTCGTCTACAGCGCGCAGATCGCCATCAGCGAAACCTATACGCCCTTCGAATTTTATCTAACCATTGCAGGTATTTACTACGTGGCAAACCTCGTCCTCGAAGCCGGATTGCAATTTCTTGAAAACAAGGTGGAGATGTCCCGATGAGCGCCGCAAAGCCCATGGTCGAAGTCAAGGGTGCCCGCAAGGCATATGGGGCGCTCGAAGTGCTCAAAGGGATCGATCTGTCGGTCTCGCGCGGGCAGATTATCGCCATCATCGGCCCGAGCGGTTCAGGCAAAAGCACGCTTCTGCGGTCGATCAATCATCTCGAAGTGCTGAACGGCGGCGAGGTCTGGCTCGATGGCGAGCTGGTCAATCGTCGGCTGAAGGGAAATGCATTCGAACGGCACATCAACGCCGTGCGCCAGCAGATGGGCATGGTGTTCCAGCATTTCAATCTGTTTCCGCATCTGACCGTCCTTGAGAATATCACGCTCGGTCCCGTCAAGCTGAAGGGCCTTTCGAAGCCGGCCGCGCGGGAACTGGCGGTGGAGCTGCTGTCCAAGGTCGGGCTTGCCGACAAGATCGACGCCTATCCGTCGCGGCTGTCCGGCGGCCAGAAGCAACGAGTCGCGATCGCGCGTGCGCTGGCCATGCAGCCGAAGGTGATGCTCTTCGACGAAGCGACATCGGCCCTGGACCCAGAGCTGGTCGACGAGGTCAACGCCGTCATGAAGCAGCTTGCCGCCGAGCACATGACGATGCTGATCGTTACCCACGAAATGCGCTTTGCCGGCGAAGTGGCCGATCGCATCGTCTTCATGGATGGCGGCGTGGTCGTCGAGGAAGGCGCGCCGCAACAGATCCTGCAGAACCCGAACCATGACAGAACCCGGTCGTTCCTGAAAAAGCACCTTCACGATCGATAGGATGCATCCGGCCTGATCGGCTTGGAAATGCATTTATATCACCCATGTCAGGATTTGTGACGATCCGCTCTCTTTTGCGGATCGTTGCCGCACGATATTCTCCACTTTAGATTTATGGGAGTGGGCATGAAGAAGATCGTCTTGTTTTCCGGTGGGAGCGCGTGTCGTTCGATCAACATCGCTTTGTGCCAAAGCGGTGTCGAGGTCACACGCATCGTGCCCGCCTGGGACAGCGGCGGAAGTTCCAAGGTCATTCGCGAGCGATTGGGCATCCTCTCCGTCGGCGACATCCGCCAGGCGCTGATGACGATGGCCCACGGAGAGGGATGTGCCGGCGATGTGGTGAAGATCTGCAATGCGCGGATCTCGGCCAACCTCGGTCTCGATGACGCCCGGAAGGAGTTCCTGTTCTATGCCAAGCGCGGCCATCCGCTGCTCGAGAGAATGGAGCCGGGCCTGCGCAGCGCGATCCTGAACTATCTCAATACGTTCGCTTCGGCCGTCGGCGACGATTTCGATTTCAGGCATGGCAGCATCGGGAACTTCATTTTGACCGGAGCGTGCCTTGCCCACAACGGCGATGTCAACACGGCAATCTTCGTGTTTAGAAAGCTATGTGGCATCAACGGTAATGTTTGGCCCTCCTCGATCGATAGCGATCTCGTGCTGTCGGCGACGTTGAAAGATGGAAGGACAGTGGTTCCGCAGGATGCGATCACGACCATGTCCGAACCGGAGGCCCGGATCGGGGTCGCTAAACTCGACCTCAGTCGCACGAGCGGTGAGCGGCCAACCGCAAACTCGGCTGTTCTCGACGCAATAGCGCAGGCTGACCTCATCGCCTTCGGGCCGGGCAGCGTCTATACGAGCGTCATCCCGCATCTTCTGGTGGATGATGTCGTCGCAGCTGTCGAACGGGCCAACTGTCCGAAAGTGCTCATCGGCAATATTCTGCAGTGCCGTGAGACGATCGGCCTGACGTTGGCGGATGTGTCATCGGCGTTCGATTTTCACTGGCGCGACCACGGTGGATCGTCGGGCCTGTTTTCTCACATTCTGGCAAACCGCGTGCTCTTTCCCTTCGAAAAGACGGTTGGCAGATTCCCCTATCTCACGGACGGTTTGTCCGAAACGCCTGCTTATATGCTTATTCGGGATGAGTTCGAGGATGCCTGGAGCCGCGGTCAGCATGACGGCGAAGCGATTGCTGCAAGCCTGCTGAAGATCATGGCAAGCGGCAACGAGGCTGGCCGGGCATGAGTTGAGCGGATAGGCCCCATTGCCGAAGTCTATTCCGAAGCTTGACTATCCCGGTCGCATCTTTGCGCACGACTTTGCCAAGACGTGAGCAACGTTAAAGGCCGTTAAAATGGGCGCGCAGCGGCGTTACGAGCGGTCTCGATCCTTGGCATCACCAGCAGGAGCCGGGCCGGCAGTGTCGCGGAGTATGAAGCGCGCGCCCAGAACGACCTTCATGTCCTGCGAACCGTCCCTGTGTTCGATGGCGTCGCAGAGAAGCTTCAACGCATGCCGTCCGGCCTCCTGCGAAAGACCGCTCAAGGTCGAAAGCGCTGGGTAGGTCATGGCAGGCAGCGCGTCGTCGCATCCGATGAGGCTGATATCCCTGGGAACATCTATGCCCAGGGCCGAGAGCCGTGCATGCGCTCCCTGGGCCGTCAGATCGTCGAACGCCAGGATTGCCGTCACGCCCGCCGCGACGGCTTCCTCGGCGGCCGCTTCGCCGCCCTCGAAGCTCGGTTCGGATAGGGGGATGATCGAAAGGCGCATGTCCGTCCGGCGGCATGCCTCGGTCGCCGCCTCCATACGCTGCTGATTGGACCAGGATTCCTTTGGGCCCGAGAGATATGCAATGTGGCGGTGGCCGTTTTCGGCCAGGAAACCGACGGCTTCCATCACAGCCGCCTGCGTATCGATCAACACGCGCGGCAGACCGGCCATATCGCGATTGATCAGCGTGATGGGGTGGCGCGCGGCATGGATCTTCACTTGCGCCTCGCTCAGGCGGGTCGACGCCAGGATGATTCCGTCGGTCTGTCCGGCAAGCCGCTCGAAGAGCGTGTTTTCTCGCGCACCGCTCTCGCCCGAGGAACCGAGAAACAGGCAGAGCCCCAGCGCGTCTGCCTGGCTCTGGATCGCCTTGATGAGCGGCGGAAAGAACGGATTGGCGATATCGGGCACCAGCAGGCCGATATTGCCTGTCCGGCCCGTCGACAGCGCGCGCGCCATATTGTTTGGCCGATAACCGATCTCCTCGGCGATCGCGAGGATCTGCGCAACGGTCTTCGGATTAAGCAGGTCGGGCCGGCTGAACGCGCGCGACACTGTCGAGCGGGACGTATTGGCGCGTTCGGCGATCTCATCCAGCGTCGGCTTTACCCTCGTCTTCGGATCCCTCTTACCAGCGATAGTCGTGCCCTCCCTCTTCGGCACTCGCGGCGGCAAGGGCCGCGATGCGGCTTGCCAGAAGAGCCTCTGCGGTCGAAACCTGCAAGGGTGCCTTGCCCGTCAGCGCGTCGAGGGCGTCGTCCGCCGGGCCGATAGGGGCGGGCAGATCAGGTTCCCAAAGGCTCCGGCTGTCGGTCTCGACAAGAAGACGGCCTTCGCCGAAAAGAATATCCATTCGCCCGCGCGTGCCGATGAGGCGCATGGCGTAATCGCCGTGCCTTGCTGCGGCCTCGGGCTGCCTCCAATCCATGTCGATCACAGCCTGCAAACCAGTCTCCAATGTTAGCAGCGCACGGCCGGCCAGGGCAAATCCCGCGTGCTTCTCCGGGCAAGCGGGGCTCTTCCAGCCGCTGACACGGCCCGAGCGCGCGCCCGTCAGCCATAGGACAAGATCGATGTCGTGAACAGCCAGATCGTTCACGATGCTGCCATAGAGTGAGGGGTCGAAAAACCAGGCTGGCCGCGCCGACGGCAGCAGCTTGTGCGGGCCTGTGGAGGTGATGGCGACCAGATCGCCGATCTCACCGCCAAGGAAAAGTTCGCATGCCTTTCGTGTGACGGGATAGAAGCGCTTCTCCAGCATCAGCGCCACACGGTTGCGGCCGCCGTCGGCCTTGGCGATCCTGTCCACCTCCGCGACGGTTAGAGCCAAAGGCTTGTCGGCGATGACAAAAAGTCCTCGCTCAAGGCAGGCTTCGATCAGCCCGGCACGAAGTCCGGGTTCGGCAATCACCGCAGCCGCATCGATATCATGCCGCGCAAGCAGCGACGTCATATCGGCATAGCCGGGAACACCAAGCTTGGCGCCATAGCTGGCCCGCCGTGCCTCATCGTGATCGGCAAGAGCGACCAGTTCGACGTCCGAGCGTGTGGCAAGGGCGTCGGTCACATAGCTGATATGGCCATGGGCGGCGCCTAGGATCGCAAGCTTCTTGACGGACATCACGCGTCTCCGATCTCATTCATCGCGACTCGCCGGCCGGTTTCGGCCGAGCGATAGATGGCGGTAATCACGCGCACAGCTTCAAGCCCGTCGCGGAAGGTGATCCGCGCGGGGCGCTTGTCGAAAATGGCATCCCTGACATCCTCCCATTGGTCGACATGGCCGCGAATGCCGATGCTGACCTGGCTTCCAGCCCCGCTTTTGATCGAGGAATCCGCGGCGGCAGGCAAAGGTTGGTCGGGAAAGCTCCAATCGACGACATCGGTGTGATTGAGCGCTACATGCCCTTGATCGGTGAACAGCATGAGTGCGGCAGGCCGACCGGGAGGTGTTGTCGTGCTGGTGATGAGCGTGCCGCGCGCGCCGTTTTCGAAGACCAGAAGTGCCTGGCAGAAATCCTCGCTGCCACCGGCGCGTCCAGCCATGTTCGTCGCCTCTGCCGTGACGCTGGCAACGGGGCCGAAAAGCCAAAGCATCAGGTCGAGCGTGTGAATGCCCTGGTTGAAGAGCGATCCTCCGCCTTGCGCATCAAGCTTACGCCATGGTTTTTCATCGTAATATGCGTCGGCGCGATGCCAGTAGACCTGACCTTCAATGGCGATAGGCCGGCCGAGTTCGCCTGCATGCAGGCGGCGATGAATGTCCTGATGCTGCGCTTCCAGCCGTCGCTGGGACATGGTCGAGCACACGAGATCGGCGGCGAGGGAGCGGTGATAGAGATCGATTGCCTCTTCGAGGTCGACCGCGAGCGGCTTTTCGACGACGACATGCAAGCCCTTATCGAGCGCGGCACGGGCGGGGGCATAGTGGGAGCCGCTCGGGGTCGCAATCACCACGGCATCCAGATCGGCATCGTCGATCATGGTCGATGCATCGGCGAAGAATTGCACATTTGCCGGCGTTCCGAACGCTGCCAGCTCCTCTGCTGTTCCTCCGGCAACGGCGGTCAGCTCCACTCCTTCCGCGGCGGCGATCGCATCCCGGTGAACCCTGCCGATCGTTCCTGGCCCGACCAACCCGACTTTGATTGCCGTCACATCTATCTCCTTTAGTGTCCGCTCTGTTGCTTATTTATGCAACCGCTTTCATGGAAATTGCAAGAGCATTTAAGTGAAGGCGGTAAAAATGTCGCGATTATCGCATCAATCCCGTATCAATAATCTTAGAATGTCGATATTTGGCCTATTGACTTATGCAATCGGTTGCAAATAACTTGAAGGCAATGACACAGGGAGCACAGCAAATGCCGCTTGCATGGCAAACAGATCGTCTCGCCACCCAAAGCTATTCGTCCCGCGACGAGATGGCGGAAGCGGCAAGCCGCGATTTGGCCGAGGCCCTGCGCGGCCTTCTGGCTGCAAAGACGCGCGTCAGCGTCATGTTCGCTGCTGCTCCGAGCCAGCAGGATACGCTCGCGCTTTTGCGCAATGCGGCAGATATTGACTGGAGCCGGATCGCGGCTTTTCACATGGATGAATATATCGGCCTCGATATTGGTCATCAGGCGCGTTTCGCCAATTGGCTGGATCGCCACCTCTTCACCCTGGTTCCGTTCGGGAAAATCCACCGTATCGAACCCCATCGCTTTTCCTCGCCGGAGGCCTGTGCGGCCGACTATGCCGGAAGACTTGCGGAAGAGCCGCTCGATCTCGTCTGTCTCGGCGTCGGCATGAACGGACATCTTGCCTTCAACGATCCGCCTGACGCCCGCTTCGAGGATCGGCAGAGCGTGAAGGTGGTCACGCTTGCGCAGGACTGCCGCATTCAGCAGGTGGAGGACGAGTGTTTCGCAAGTCTGGCCGATGTGCCGCAACAGGCGATTACCGTCACCATCCCGGCTCTGCTGTCGGCTGGGCGAATGATTTCCGTCGTCCCCGGTGCGCTGAAGAAAGCCGCCGTCACGCGGATGCTGACAGGGCCGATTGCCGAGGATTGCCCGGCCAGCA
This sequence comes from Martinezella lusitana, assembly GCF_014207095.1. Taxonomy (GTDB): domain Bacteria; phylum Pseudomonadota; class Alphaproteobacteria; order Rhizobiales; family Rhizobiaceae; genus Rhizobium; species Rhizobium lusitanum_B. The sequence goes on from NZ_JACHBG010000003.1 coordinate 442,045, forward strand.
TTTTGCGGCGGCATCCACAAGCGGTGCTCTATCTCGATGAGGCTTCCACGCCCGACGTCTTTCGGAGAGCGGCATGATCGTCGGGCGGCACGCGATATCAGGAGACATCCTTGAGCTGACCGTGAGCGACGGCCGGGTTGCTGCCGTCAAAGAGCTGGACGGCGCGACCGGTGAAGACCTTCCCTGGCTGGCGCCTGGTCTGGTCGATCTGCAGGTCAACGGATGGGGCGGTCATGACTTCAACAGTGCCGATATCGATGAAGAAACGGTTTACGCCGTTGCAAGAGGATTGCGCGAACAGGGTGTCAGAGCCTTTCTGCCGACCGTGATCACGGCTTCCCAAGAGACGATCTGCAATGCGCTTTCCGTCATTGCCGGTGCGCGCCGGAAGCATGCCTGGCTCGCCGGCATGATACCCGGCATACATGTCGAGGGGCCGTTCATCTCGCCGCAAGACGGCGCGCGTGGTGCGCATCCGCGTGATCATGTCCGCGGACCCTCATGCGAGGAATTCGACCAGTGGCGGGAGGCATCCGGCAACCTGGTGAAGTTGGTGACGCTCTGCCCGGCTACGGAAGGTGCGGATGCCTTCATTCGTCACGTCCGTGCTAGAGGATGCCTCGTCTCCATCGGGCATTCCGCGGCCGACACGGCTGACATCGCCATGGCTGCGCAAGCCGGGGCAGGCTTCAGCACGCATCTCGGTAACGGCATTGCCTCGACACTGCCCCGCCACCCCAATCTCCTATGGGCGCAACTCGCAAATTCGAGGCTGCAGGCGATGTTCATCGCCGATGGCCACCATCTCGATCGCGAAACGCTGACCGCGATGTTGAGAGCAAAAGGCGTGGAGCGGTCGATCCTCGTCAGCGATATGGTTGCGCTCGCCGGCATGGCGCCTGGCCGCTATCGCCAGCCCATCGGCGGTGACGTCGAGCTGTCGGCTGATGGACGTCTGGCGATGGTGGGAATGGCGACCCTTGCAGGCGCGGCGACGCCGCTTGTCGACGGCGTGGCTCTGGCGGCAAGCCTTGAGGGCTTCAGCCTCGGAGATGCGGTCACCATGGCGGCGGTCAACCCGGCGAGAGCGCTTGGTCTGGAAACGGACTTCGTCCAGGGCGCGACAGCGGATTTCATCGCGTTCCATTGGGCGCCGGGAGATCGCCACCTGCGCCTGTGTGAAACGACATTGGCAGCGGGCCTTCCCGCTTCGCCCAAGAAGACACCGGGGAAATAGAAATGGCACGCGTGGAAATCCGCAAACTGCATAAACACTACGGCGACTTTCATGCGTTGCGCGACCTCGAAATCACCATGGAGGATGGTGAGTTCGTCGTGCTCGTCGGCCCCTCGGGCTGCGGCAAGTCAACCTTGCTGCGCATGATCGCCGGGTTGGAGGACGTCTCCGACGGAGAAATCCTGATCGACGGCCGCGTGATCAACGAGGTCGATTCCAAGGACCGCGATATCGCGATGGTCTTCCAGAACTATGCGCTCTATCCGCACATGACCGTGCACGACAACATGGCTTTCTCTATGAAACTGCGTCGGGCTCCGGCGGATCAGATCCGCAGGGAGGTGGAGGCGGCGGCAGCCACTCTCGGCTTGAGCGATCATCTCAAGCGCTATCCGAAGCAGCTTTCCGGCGGACAGCGTCAGCGCGTCGCCATGGGACGGGCGATCGTGCGCAAGCCGAAAGTCTTCCTGTTCGACGAGCCGTTGTCCAATCTCGATGCGAAGTTGCGTGTGAAGATGCGCTCGGAGATCAGGTCCCTACATCGCCGCCTTGGCAATACGATGATCTATGTCACACACGATCAAGTGGAAGCGCTGACCATGGCGGACAGGATTGTCGTCATGCAGGGTGGCGTGGTCGAACAGATCGGCTCGCCGCTGGAGCTTTACGATCGCCCGGCCAATGTCTTCGTTGCCGGCTTCATCGGCTCCCCGTCGATGAATATTCTGGCGGGTAGCATTACGGGATCCGCCTTCATCACGCAGGACGGCACCGCCATCCCGCTTCCGCAAAACCTGCCCCACGCCGCCGGAGAGTTGCTGCTCGGTATTCGCCCCGAGGCACTGGTTCGTTGTGACCCCGCTGATCCCTCCGCCGTGGCGGCGACGCTTGTTTCGGTCGAGCCGACCGGCGCGGAAAGCCATGTAAGCCTCACGCTTGGCGGTGAGGAAATCGTCGCGGTCATTCGGGAGCGCCTGGCCGACAAGCCCGGTACAGCGCTGAGTTTGAAACTCTTGGCCGCCGGCGCACATCTGTTCGACAAGGCAACCGGCGCAAGGGTGCCGGACAATATCCAATAATAATCGACCACGAAGGTCCAATTCGTGAAGAGGAGAACTGAAATGGCATCGCACTTTTTGAAGACAGTCTCGCTCGCCGCAATGCTCGCCGGTCTTGCTTGTTCGGTCCAGGCTCAGACGTTGACCCTTTGGGGCGGCTCTCCCGAGCTCGAGCCATTTTACAATCATGTAGCGGCCGAGATGAAGGCGTCTCATCCGGATTTCGAACTGAAGGTGGAAACGATCAGCCTGCGGGAACATGAGAAGCGGCTTGCTTTCGCGTTGCCGGCAGGCTCGGCGGCCGACATCGTCGAAATGCAGTCGGAGGCGCCGCGATACGTGCAGTCGGGGCTGCTGGCGCCGGCACCGGAGGCGATCGCTGCCTTCGTGAAGGACCCTAAGAACTTCAGCCCGGTCTATATCGCGGCCGTTTCTGACAGCGAACATGTCTATGGCGTGCCGCTCTATCACGGCCAATCGGCCCTCTACTACAACACGGAGAAATTCGCCAAGGCCGGGCTTTCCGGCCCGCCGAAGACGGCGGACGACTATTCGCAATATGCGGCGAAGCTGACCGAGCGCGATGCCTCGGGCAATCCCACCATCAGCGGCTGGTCGTTGCGCCTGTCAGGCGGCGGCCAGGGGATCAGCGAGAAGTTCTGGATCAATCTGCACCAGTTCGGTGGCAAGCTCGTCGAGAAGGATGGCGAGGGATGGAAAGCGGCTGTTGCCAACGAGGCCGGCCGCAAGGCTCTCAAGCAATATCTGGATCAGCTTTTCGTCGCCAAGACTGTCAGCCCGCAGATGAAGGCCGATGCCGAGGCTTTCGAACTGGGGCAGACAGCGATGTTCATTCGCGAATCCTGGGTCATCGGCGACATCGCCAAGAAGGCGCCCAATCTGAAATACGCGACCGCGCCGCTGCCGACGGGGTCTCTGGTCGTGCCGGCATCGCTGTTCGTTCCCGCTGACAACGACAAGAGCAAGCTTGCCTGGGAATTCGTGCAGAAGACCAACGCGCCCGAAAATCTGCAATGGCTTCTGGACAATGTCGGCTGGTTGCCTTCGCGCAGCAATGTCGATTTCTCCGCGATTATCACCAAGAAGCCGGTTCTCGAAGCTTTCGTCGCGCCGCCGGTCGATTACACCTATTTCAGCCTGCCGCCGATTGCACCATCCAGTGAAATCCTGACCCGCTTTGCCGCCCGCCTCGAAGCCGCTTTCGCCAACCCGGCCCTGGCGAAGGATGACGCCGCCATCGATGCCATGCTCAAGGAAGCCAGCGGCGAGATCGACAACATCCTGAAGCGCGAAGGTCTTCTGGCGCAATAGCGCCGGCAGAGGCAGAGAAGAGAGGGGATGGGACGCTCCCGTCCCCGTAAGGGAAGGACTGTCTGATGAAAAAGCGCAGACAATTGGGGTTTGTGATAAGCGCGCTGGCGGTGCCGCTGACGCTCTTCGTTTTGGTCAGAGTCATGCCCATTTTCGAGACGCTGCGGCTCAGCCTGTTCAAATGGGATATCATTTCCAAAAACAAGCCGTTCGTCGGCCTTGCGAACTTCCAGGAGCTTGTCGGCGATCCGTTGTTTCTGGAAGCGCTGCGCAACACCACGATCATTGCCTTCGGGGTATTGGCTCTGACGATCCCCTTGGCACTTGGACTGGCGGCGCTCATCCAGCACCGCTTTGGCAGTGCGCTCTCCGGCTTCTATGAAACCAGCCTGTTTATACCGCATATCGTCTCGCTCGTTCCTGCCGCCATGGCCTGGAAATGGGTATTCGACGCGCAGTTGGGGCCGCTCAATGCCTTTCTCGGGATCTTCGGCATCCCGGCGCAGGCGTGGCTTTTTCATCCCGTCTGGTCAATCGTTTGCATCATCGTGCTCTGCTCGTGGCAGGCGCTCGGCTACGCCGTGCTGATCTTCCTGATCGGGCTGCGCAATATTTCCACCTCGCTCTATGAGGCCGCAAGGTTGGATGGCGCCACGGCGTGGGAGTGCTTCCGCTATATTTCCATACCGCAATTGAGACCCGTTACGCTTTATGTCTCGGTGGTCACAATGATTGCGGCTTTCAACATCTACGGTCAGGCCTTCGTGCTTGCTTCCGATTCACAAGGGGCGCCAGGTAAGCTGGTGCGGGTACTGGTGCTCGATATGCTCGAAAACAGCTTCCGCAATTATCGCGTCGGCTACGCTGCCGCCGAGGCCGTCGTTCTCCTTGCCATCGTTTTGTTCCTGACGGCCGGTCAATTCGTTTTCTTTCGTGACAAGGCAGCACGTCGATGAGCATGACCCCAAGCAAGAAGAGCCGGGAACGATATTCCGCTTCCAAATTCGCCATCGATTGCGTCCTGACCGTTTTCGGCATCCTGATGGTCTTGCCGCTGATCATGCTCACGGCGAACGCCTTCAAGACACCGGCCGAATTGCTGGCATGGCCGCCGCGCCTGATCCCGCAATCGCCAACGCTCGACAATTTTTCCTCGGTTCTGACCGACACGCCATTGCTGACATGGATGGGCAACAGCCTTGCATTTGCAGCGATCTCCACGGTGGCGATCGTCCTGACATCATTGATCACGGGCTATGTGCTGGCGAAGTTCCGCTTTCCCGGCGTCAATCTCATCTTTGTCGGGGTGCTGGCGACCGCCATCGTTCCCTTCGAAGTCTATATGATTCCGCTCTATCTCGGTGTGAAGCAGCTGGGCCTGCTGAACTCGATCGGCGGCCTCCTCGCCGGGTACCTAGTGATGAGCTTCGGCATATTCCTCATTCGGCAATATGCCCTGACATCGATTCCCGACGAATTGCTGGAAGCCGCACGCATGGACGGCGCCGGCGAATGGTGGATTTTCCTTCGCATCGTGTTGCCGCTGATGCGCGGTCCGATCGGAACGCTGACCGTCCTTGCCTTCTTCCAGGCGTGGACCACATTCGCCTGGCCCATGATCGTCAACACGGCGCGAGACAAATATGTCCTAGAGGTCGGGCTGGCTCTGTTCCAGACCGGGTTCACCGTCGACCTTGGCCGCCTTAGCGCCGCCGCCGCTCTGTCGCTCATTCCGAGTGTCATCTTCTTCGGCGCGATGCGGCGCAATTTTGTCAAAGGTGTCGCGACGAGCGGCATGAAGGAATAGTCTCGGCAAGACTTCGATTCCCCCGCTTTGCCAAACAACATATGCACTGAAGAAAGGGACAGATGATGCGGCAGACTTGGCGTTGGTTCGGCCCGTCCGATCCGGTATCGATCGACGACATGTTACAGGCGGGTGTTGAAGGCGTCGTCACAGCACTTCATCATCGCGCCCCCGGCGAGGTGTGGACGTCGGAGGATATTGCCGCCCGTCAGCGCGAAATCTCGGCCATGAGCGATGGCAGCGCGTCCGGATTGAGCTGGGATGTGGTCGAAAGCCTGCCGGTTTCCGAGGACGTCAAGCGCCAGAGCGGGCCGTGGCGGGAGCATATCGGCTGCTGGAAGACGAGCCTTCGCCATCTCGCCGATGCCGGGGTGCAGACCATCTGCTACAATTTCATGCCGGTCCTCGACTGGACGCGCACCGATCTCGCCTTTCGCCTGCAAAACGGTGCGACCTGCATGCGTTTCGATGCGGTGGATTTCGCCGCTTTCGATCTGTTCCTGCTGCAACGCCCAGCGGCGCGGGAGGAACTGGAGCCAGAGGTCGTCGAAGCCGCGCAGCGCCGCTTTTCCGAAATGGATGATGAGCGCAAGCGCCAGCTCGTCGCCAATATCGTCTCCGGCCTGCCGGGTGCCGCGATCCACATGACGATAGACGAGGTGAAGGATCATCTCGCGCAATATAACGGTCTGTCCGCTGAAAAGCTGAAGGCGCACCTCATCGATTTCCTGGGCGAAGTCGCACCGCTTGCGCAGGAGCTGGGCATGCGGCTTTGCTGCCATCCGGACGATCCGCCGTTCCCGCTGCTGGGCCTGCCGCGCATCATGTCGACCGAAGCCGACTACAGCGCCATGGTCGAGGCTGTCGATATTCCGGCCAATGGCATCACGCTTTGCACCGGCTCGCTTGGTGCCCGGCGCGACAACGACCTGCCGGGCATGATGGCAAGGCTCGGCGACCGCGTCCATTTCCTGCATTTGCGCAATGTCGCGCTTGAGGACAACAGGCACGGCGGCTCGTTCCACGAGGCGTCGCATCTCGAAGGCAATACCGACATGGTGGCGGTGATTGCCGCTGTGCTTGCCGAAGAGACGAGACGGAAAGGGCAGGGCCGCAAAGACTGGCAGATTCCTTTCCGCCCTGATCATGGCCAGAATATCCTCGACGACCACATCAGGCAGACACGCCCCGGCTATCCGGCGATCGGCCGCCTCAAGGGACTTGCGGAACTGCGCGGCATCATGACAGCCCTGTCGCATCCGATTGTTGCCGGCGGCAAGATATGAGCAGGCTGAGCGCAGCAAGTGTACCGTTGCCGCAAAGGGCGGCCAAATGGCCTGCCTATAGGCCGCAGGACCATGGCGCCGGCATCGTTCATCTCGGTATCGGCAATTTCGCCCGCGCTCACCTGTTGTCCTATACGGACGATGCGCTTGCAGCCCATGGCGGCGACTGGCGGGTCGTCGGCGCATCATTGCGTGGCTCGCCGCTTGCCGGCCTTCTGGAGCCTCAGGACTATCGGTATACCCTTGTGGAAAGAGGCGTGGAAACGAAGGCTTCCGTCATCGGCGCTCTTCATTCCGTGGTTTCCGGAGGAGAGCGCATTCCAAACGTGCTCACGTTGATGGCCTCCCCCGCATGCCGGATCGTCAGCCTGACCGTGACGGAAAAGGGGTATGGCTTGACCGGCACGGGGAAGCTCGACACGTCTCATCCGGACATTGCGCGGGATCTTGGCCGGCCGCAATCGCCGCAGGGAGTGATCGGCTTAATCGTCGCCGCGTTGGCATTGCGGCAGCAGAAAGGGCTTCCCGCCTTCACCGTCCTTAGCTGCGACAATCTTCCTCAAAACGGCCGCCGACTGAGGGAGGCGGTGCTGGAGCTTGCCGCGCTCGTGCACGATCCATCGCTCGTCCGCTTTATTGAGGCTCATGCGGCCTTTCCCTCTGGTGTCGTTGACCGCATCACGCCCATTCCGGGTCAAGAAGTGTTCGAGCTAGCACGGGCAGAGACCGGTTATGATGACTTGGCGGCCATTGAAACCGAGCCGTTCCGCCAGTGGATATTGGAGGACAGCTTCTGCGTCGGCCGTCCCGCCTGGGAAGCGGCAGGCGCGCTCTTCGTGCCCGATATAACAGACTATGAGCGCATGAAGCTATGGATGCTGAATGGCACCCATTCGCTGATCGCTTATTGCGGCTGTCTCTACGAAAAGAAGTATGTCCGGGACGTTATGGCCGATGGCCGCCTGAAGGACCTGGTGGCGCGGCATCTCTCGGCGGCTTCGAGCGCGATCGGGCAGCTCGGCATCGATCTTGACGCCTATGTCGGAAAGCTGAAGGCGCGTTTCTCCAATCCCGCGATTGCCCATGCGACGGCGCAGATTGCGATGGACGGCACGCAGAAGCTGCCGCAACGAATAACCGCTCCTGCCTTCGCCGCGTTGAAGCGCGGAACGGACTTCGAGCCCTTCGCCTTTGCGATCGCAGTCTGGATCGCCTATGTGGAGCGCTGGGCAAAGGGTCTAGCGGCCTATGAAGTCAGCGACCCGCAAAGTGCGGTCCTGCGCGAAGCGCTATCGAAGCCGTCGAGCGAGATGGATCTCCTGCGGGCGGCCAGTGCGGCTTGCCCGCATGTTCTTCCAGCCGAGCTGCTGGACGGAAAGTTCGGCGCCGCCTTGCTGCGGCACATCGGAACCGTGCGAGCTTGAGCTCCATTGGAAGCCGCGGGGATGCAGCGTTGCTATTTCCTGCGGCCGAGCTTGGTCTCACGACAGCTGATAGGGCGTCGTCTCTCGGACATTGTGATCGACGGAGATGCTGCGGCGCAAAGGCGGAACGGCCCGGCTGGCACAATTGTTTCGCTCGCATATACGACAGGATATCCCGATCGGTTCGAAGGCGGATTTGTCGGTAACGTTGAGATCGTCGGCATAGACGAAGGCGCTGGCATAGGAAATCTCGCAGCCCAGCGCCAGCGCATGGCTGGACCGTTGTGTGCGAAACCCGCCAACGCCCTTGCTCACATGCGTGGCAAGACAGAGATAGCGGACGCCATCCGGCGTTTCGGCGAGTTGGCGGATGAAGCGGCCCGGTGTCTCGAAGGCCTGGTGAGCGTTCCAGAGCGGACAGGCGGCTCCGAAGCGTGCGAATTGCAGCTTGGTGGCGCTGTGGCGCTTGGTAATGTTGCCGGCGCGGTCGATGCGGGCAAAGAAGATCGGTATCCCTTTCATGCCCGGGCGCTGCAGGGTCGAAAGTCGATGGCAGACCTGCTCCAGCGACGTGCCGAAGCGGGCGGCGAGCAGTTCGATGTCATGCCTAAGGTCGCGGGCGGTTTTCAGAAAACTTTGATAGGGCATGAGAAGCGCGCCGGCGAAATAATTGTGCAGGCCGATGCGGCAGACCTCGCTGGCCTCTTCGCTACGGAAGCTTGCCTGGCGAACGATGCTTTCTACGACCTCGCTGGCGTAGAGTTGCGCGGTTTGTACCGCCATCTGGAACGTGCGGGTTTCGGCTGGAGCGTAAGGGTTGAGGGTCAGCACGCGCCCCGCCGGATCGTAGCGGCGCACCGCATTCATGGCGGATGGTCCGTGAACAACGCGAATACCGAATTGACTGTCCAGATAGTCCGTCAGGATCGGCTGGCCATCTCCGCCTTGCAGCCCGAGCTTGCCTGCGAGCGCTTCGGCCATGGTGTCGAGTTCCTGCACATAGTTGTCGACATAGTGAAAGAAGTCGCGAACCTCGTCATAGGGCGTCGCTTCGAGGGCTGCGGCACGACCGAGCCGGTCGTCGAGGCTGGCTAGCTGTTCGCTATTGCGCCGATAGGCCTGGTGGCAGCTGACAAGCGCGCGGGCAAATCCTGGCGCATTCTGCGCGATCAGTTTCAGCTCCTGCAAGGTCGGCGAATAGGATTCGAACAAGGGATCGCCGAGCGCTTCGGTGAGTGCCGACATAAGTCGATCGGTCTCGCCGGTGGAGAGTTCCGCAATATCAAGCCCGTATTTATCAGCCAGCGCAAGCAGGACGGCGGCTGATACGGGGCGTTGATTGTTCTCGATCTGGTTGAGATAGCTCAACGAGATGCCGAGACGTTCGGCAAACTGGCTTTGTGTTGCATCGTGTTCCAGACGCAGTTCCCGGACTTTTCGCCCGATGAAGAGTTTCCCGATGGCCATCTTCGCAACTTCGCAATTGTTAATTTGAATTTTTATAAGTCCGCATATCTGCGCGTTCAATTATTTTCTCACAGGCAGTCCCTCGCTATGACTTCGGCATATCGAGGGAGGCATCATGCAGACGATATTGGATCAACTCGAAGCACGCCGAGCCGAGGCGCGGCAGGGTGGTGGCGAGCGCAGAATCGCGGCCCAGCACGGAAAGGGCAAGCTGACTGCGCGCGAGCGCATCGAAGTGCTTCTCGATGAAGACTCCTTCGAAGAATACGACATGTATGTCACTCACCGCGCGACCGATTTCGGTATGGCGGAGCAGAAGATCGCGGGTGACGGCGTCGTGACCGGATGGGGAACGATCAATGGCCGCCAGGTCTATATCTTCTCCCAGGATTTCACCGTGCTAGGTGGCTCCCTGTCGGAGACCCACGCGCAAAAGATATGCAAGATCATGGACATGGCCATGCGGAACGGTGCGCCGGTCATCGGCCTCAACGATTCCGGTGGCGCGCGCATTCAGGAAGGTGTGGATTCGCTTGCCGGCTATGCCGAGGTGTTCAAGCGCAACGTCGAGGCCTCCGGCGTCGTGCCGCAGATTTCCGTCATCATGGGACCATGCGCGGGCGGTGCCGTCTATTCGCCGGCCATGACGGATTTCATCTTCATGGTGCGGGATTCCTCCTACATGTTCGTCACCGGCCCCGACGTGGTGAAGACGGTAACGAACGAGATCGTCACGGCGGAAGAGCTTGGCGGCGCACGCACCCACACCTCGAAATCCTCGGTGGCCGACGGCGCCTTCGACGATGATATTGATACGCTCGAACATGTCAGACTGCTCTTTGACTTCCTGCCGCTGAACAATCGCGAGAAACCACCGGTAAGGCCATTCCACGACGACCCGGCGCGGCTGGAAAATCGGCTCGACACGCTGATACCCGATAGCTCGAACAAGCCCTACGACATGAAGGAGCTGATCCACGCCCTTGCCGACGAGGGTGAATTCTTCGAGCTGCAGGCAGCTTTTGCGCGCAACATCATCACCGGCTTCATGCGCATGGAAGGACAGACGGTTGGTGTCGTTGCCAATCAGCCGATGGTGCTGGCCGGCTGCCTGGACATCGACTCCTCGCGCAAGGCTGCGCGTTTCGTTCGCTTTTGCGACGCCTTCAATATTCCGATCCTGACCTTGGTCGACGTGCCCGGCTTTCTTCCCGGCACGGCGCAGGAATATGGCGGGGTGATCAAGCATGGTGCCAAGCTCTTGTTTGCCTATTCCCAGGCCACGGTGCCGATGGTGACGCTGATCACGCGTAAAGCCTATGGCGGCGCCTATGACGTGATGGCGTCGAAGCATATCGGCTCGGATGTGAACTACGCTTGGCCGAGCGCCGAAATCGCCGTCATGGGTGCCAAGGGCGCGACGGAAATCCTCCATCGAGCCGATTTGGCCGATCCGGAAAAAATTGCCGCGCGAACCCGCGAATACGAGGAGCGCTTTGCTAATCCCTTTGTTGCCGCCGAACGCGGTTTCATCGATGAAGTCATCATGCCGCACTCATCCCGTCGTCGCATCGCCCGTGCCTTCGCCTCGCTTCGCAACAAGCAGGTGGACGCGCGCTGGAAGAAGCACGACACGATACCTCTCTGACAGGCCACTCCCATGATCAAGAAAATCCTGATCGCCAATCGTGGCGAAATCGCCTGCCGAGTCATCAAGACCGCCAAGCGTCTTGGCATCTCGACAGTCGCCGTCTATTCGGATGCCGACCGCAACGCCTTGCATGTGTCGATGGCGGACGAGGCGGTGCATATCGGTCCGTCGCCCTCGAACCAGTCCTACATCGTCATAGACCGGATCATCGATGCCGTGCGCAAGACCGGTGCCGACGCTGTACACCCGGGCTACGGTTTCCTCTCCGAGAACGCACATTTTGCAGCCGCGCTCGAGCGTGAAGGCGTGATTTTCATCGGCCCTCCCGTCGGCGCGATCGAGGCCATGGGCGACAAGATCACGTCCAAGCAGCTGGCGGCTCGCGCGGGCGTCTCGACGGTCCCCGGACATATGGGGCTGATCGAAAATGCCGAAGAAGCGGTGTTGATCGCAAATGAGATTGGCTATCCCGTGATGATCAAGGCATCGGCGGGCGGCGGCGGCAAAGGCATGCGCATCGCACACAATGCCGACGAGGCTCGGGAGGGGTTCCAGGCATCGCGCAACGAAGCCAAAAATTCCTTCGGCGACGACCGCATCTTTATGGAGAAGTTCATCACCGAGCCGCGCCATATCGAAATCCAGGTGCTTGGCGACAAGCATGGCACGGTCCATTATCTTGGCGAGCGGGAATGCTCCATCCAGCGGCGCAATCAGAAGGTCATCGAGGAAGCGCCGTCACCCTTCCTTGATGAAGCGACCCGCAAGGCCATGGGCGAACAGGCCGTCGCGCTCGCCAGGGCCGTCGGCTATCATTCCGCAGGAACGGTGGAATTCATCGTCGATGGCAAGCAGAACAAATTCTATTTCCTTGAAATGAATACCCGCCTGCAGGTGGAGCACCCAGTGACGGAACTCGTGACCGGGCTCGATCTCGTAGAGGAAATGATCAAGGTTGCGTCCGGCGAGCCTCTGTCCTTTGGCCAGGCCGACGTAAAGCTCAATGGTTGGGCCATCGAAAGTCGCCTCTATGCCGAAGATCCTTATCGCAACTTCCTGCCGTCGATCGGCCGGTTGACGCGATACCGCCCGCCGGTCGAAGGCCCGACGAGCGCTGGTGCTATCCTGCGTAACGACACCGGCGTTTATGAGGGTGGCGAAATCTCGATGTACTATGACCCCATGGTCGCAAAACTCTGCGCCTGGGCACCCAGCCGCAAAGAAGCGATCGATGCGATGAGCGATGCGCTCGACGATTTCGAAGTGGAAGGGATCGGACACAACTTGCCTTTCCTGTCCGCCGTCATGAACCAGGAGCGGTTCCGTTCCGGTCAGCTAACAACAGGTTATATTGCCGAAGAATTCCCCGAAGGCTTCCATGGCGTCGAGCCTGACCAGGCGTCGGCCCGAAAGCTTGCAGCGATCGCAGTCACGATCAATCAGGTCGTTCAAAGGCGAGCTGCGGATATTTCCGGCACAATCGGCAATCACCGCCGCAAAATCGGCCGGGATTGGGTCGTTGGCTTCAGCCAGTGGCGCTTCGAGACTTCCGTGGAATCGATGGATGGTGATCTTAACGTATCGTTTGCCGGCGGTGACATGCTGCGTGTGAAGACCGACTGGCTGCCCGGCAAAACGCACTGCGCTTTTTCGGTCGGCTCCGATATACTGGGCGTCAAGGTCGATCTGGTGGGGTCGGCGATCCGCCTGCGCTGGCGGGGGACGGAGATTGTTGCCCGTGTCCGCTCGCCACGCGTTGCGGAGCTTGCCCGCCTGATGCCGGTCAAGGCGGCGGCGGATACGTCGAAGCTTCTGTTGTGCCCGATGCCGGGAGTGCTTACCTCTCTCACCGTCGAGGTAGGCAGTGTCGTCGAAGCGGGTCAGACGCTGGCCGTTGTTGAGGCCATGAAGATGGAAAATGCCTTGAAAGCGGAACGTAAGGGCGTCGTTAAACGTATCGAAGCGAAAGTAGGGCATAGCCTTGCGGTCGACGAGCTGATTCTGGAGTTCGAATGATGGTTGAACGATCCCTAGAGGAATGGGCTGATCTGGCCGAGAAGGAGCTCAAGGCATCGCCTGAGACGCTCATCTGGGAAACGCCTGAGGGAATAGCGGTCAAGCCGCTCTATACCGAGGCGGATACGGCAGGCCTGCCGCACCTCTCATCGCTGCCCGGTTTTGCGCCATTCACGAGAGGCCCGCGCGCCACCATGTATGCCGGCCGTCCCTGGACGATCCGCCAATACGCCGGCTTTTCCACCGCCGAGGCCTCCAACGCCTTCTATCGCAAGGCGCTCGCCGCCGGTCAGCAGGGTGTCTCCGTCGCCTTCGATCTCGCCACTCATCGCGGCTATGACAGCGATCATCCGCGAGTGGTCGGAGATGTCGGCAAGGCCGGCGTGGCGATCGATTCCGTCGAGGACATGAAGATCCTCTTCGACGGCATTCCACTGGAAAAGGTCTCCGTCTCGATGACCATGAACGGAGCCGTCATCCCGATCCTGGCAAATTTCATTGTTGCCGGCGAGGAGCAGGGCGTGCCGCGTGCCGCACTTTCGGGCACGATTCAGAACGATATTCTGAAGGAGTTCATGGTCCGCAACACCTACATCTACCCGCCCGAGCCCTCGATGCGGATCGTTGCCGACATTATCGAATATACGGCCAAGGAAATGCCGAAGTTCAATTCCATCTCCATCTCCGGCTATCACATGCAGGAGGCCGGAGCGACGCTGGTGCAGGAGCTTGCCTTCACGCTCGCCGACGGGCGCGAGTATGTGCGCGCGGCGCTGGCCAAGGGGCTGAATGTCGACGATTTCGCCGGCCGCCTGTCCTTCTTCTTCGCCATCGGCATGAATTTCTTCATGGAGGCAGCAAAGCTGCGGGCGGCGCGTCTGCTCTGGACGCGCATCATGGAAGAATTCAAGCCGGCCAAGCCATCGTCGCTGATGCTGCGCACGCACTGCCAGACGTCAGGCGTCTCGCTGCAGGAACAGGACCCGTACAACAACATCATCCGCACCGCCTTCGAGGCTATGTCAGCGGTGCTAGGCGGCACGCAATCTCTGCACACCAACTCCTTCGACGAGGCAATCGCCTTGCCGACGGAGTTTTCGGCGCGCATCGCCCGCAACACCCAGCTCATCCTTCAGCATGAGACAGGCGTGACGAATGTCGTGGATCCGCTTGCAGGCTCCTATTACGTCGAGAGCCTCACCAACGAACTGGCCGACAAGGCCTGGGCGCTGATCGAAGAGGTGGAAGCGCTGGGCGGCATGACGAAGGCCGTCAACGAAGGCTTGCCGAAGCGACTGATCGAGGAGGCGGCGACGCGCCGGCAGGCAGCGGTCGACCGGGGCGACGAAGTCATTGTCGGCGTCAACAAGTATCGGCTGGAGACGGAGGAAGACATCGAGATCCTGGCGATCGACAATGCCGCCGTTCGTAGTGCTCAGATCAAGCGTATACAAGAGACACGCCGGCGCCGCGATGACGTCAAGGTCGAGCAGGCGCTCGAGCGCTTGAAGACGGTGGCAGCGACGGGCGAGGGCAATATCCTCGACGCCGCCGTCGATGCAGCGCGCGCCCGCGCGACCGTCGGCGAGATTTCCGACGCCATGCGCACCGTCTTCGGCGATCACTCAGCCGTCCCCCAAGTTGTCAGCGATATTTACGGTGCTGCCTATGCCGGCGATCCCGAGCTTGTGACGCTCAGCAACCGCCTCTCCGACGTGACTGCATCGCTGGGGCGCAAGCCGAAGATCATGGTCGCCAAGCTCGGTCAGGATGGCCATGACCGCGGTGCCAAAGTCATCGCCTCGGCCTTCGGCGATGTCGGCTTCGACGTGGTTGCCGGTCCGCTGTTCCAGACGCCGGACGAAGCGGCAGACCTTGCCGTCAGGGAAAAGGTTCAGGTGATCGGCATGTCCTCGCTTGCTGCCGGGCATAAAACGCTTGCACCCCAACTTGTCGAAGCGCTGAAGAAGAAGGGCGCCGATCAGGTCATTGTCGTGGTCGGTGGTGTTATTCCGCGCCAGGACTATGATTTCCTGCTCGAACATGGCGTCAGCGCGGTGTTTGGCCCCGGCACCAATGTGCTCTATGCTGCCAACTCCATTCTTGACCTTCTGGAAGGCAAGCGCAGGAACGCCTGATGCTATTCAGCAGAGCCGTTCTAATGGGTGCAGATAATGTCGGCGGTTGTCCGATCTGTGCTTGAGGGAGTACTCAGGGTGGCAGGAGCGGCGAGCGCTGCCATGATGGCTACAGGCGGCTATGCTGCCCCTCCATGGGCGGATATTCCACGACCCCAGCCGGCTGGCCGAAAATGCATACCTTAAGGAGACTTGGCCACCGTATCATGTTGCACACCCGCTTCATGTTCGATCATGCGTGCTGTCGCGCCAGAGCAAAGCCGAGGATGATCAAAATCGAGCCGCAGGTTCTCGGCATCAGTCTTCCGCCGCCGGCGTGGGTAAATCGGCCCAGCGTAAGGGACGCGACGCCGACTGCCGTTACATCCGCTGCCGAGAGTACGATGTTGACGATCACACCGAGGACAAGAAACTGCATGGAAATCGGCATGGCCGCGGCCGGATCCACGAATTGCGGCAGGAAGGTCAGAAAGAAGAGCGCTGTCTTGGGGTTGAGAACTTCGACGATGGCGCTGTCGCGAAATACGGCAGATTTGGTGTCTGTGGTTTCGGGTGATCGCTGATTGCATCCCAAGAGCATCGTGGCTCCCAGCCAGATCAGATAGGCTGCTCCCACAAGCTTGATGATCGCGTAAACAGCGGGAGCCTCATCGAGAAGAGCCGCAAGGCCGACGGCGGCGACGATAATGTGAAAATAGCAGCCGAGATGAACGCCAAGCGCGGCTTTCAGTCCGGCGCGTGTGCCATGCGCCAGGGTTTGTGCGGTCATATAGAGCATTGCCGGACCCGGCATACAGGCGAACACAATCGTCGCGACGGCAAACGAGGTCCAGTGTTCCAACGATGGCATGGCGTATCCTCCGCTTTAGCAGACCACTCTCCTCTTCCGGAGTGGCCGAAGCGGATGGCCAAGGCACCGCTCGCGCCGAGAACTACTCCCAGGCGATATGGCGGCATATACGACGCCTGCCGTATTTCAGCGCCGCGGGGTGCCCGCTTATGTTGATTTTCTCAGGAAAACGCACGGGCGCGAGCAGCGCGGGAGACAAGCATGCAAGCTTTAGCCAGCGGGCATTCCGAGGCGGACGGCATAGGCTGTCACTTCCGCGGAGCTATGCAGATCGAGTTTGCGCATCAGGTTTTCCCGGTGCTTGCGGGCAGTCAGAATGCTGATCCCGAGGCGTTCCGCCATCTGCCGTGCGGTCTGTCCCTGTGCCGACAGCAGCAGGATTTGTCTCTCTCTCAAGGTCAGCGGGATAGGCGAGACGATTTCCTCGGTGGCTGGAGCCTTGCTCGGCCGATCTGGTTGGTCGACTGCAAATCTGATCGATTTTGCCAAATAGGTTCCACCCCTTCGTACGGCCTCGATGGCGGCTGCGATCTCCTCGGGATCGCCATCCTTGGTCAGATAGCCGCTCGCACCGGCATCGAGCGCCGCGCGCACGGTTCTCCGCTCGATGTTCGCCGTCAGCACCACGATCTTCATGCGAGACGCAACTTCTTTGATGGCAGAGATAAAGTGAATTCCCGCAACACCCGGCATGCCAAGATCGAGGAGCAGCACATCGGCGCGAGCATCATGCAAGAGCCCGAGAAGGGCTTCGCCATTGGCCGCTTCGCCAACCACCGAAACGTTCTCAATGGTCGAGATGAGCAGCTTCAGCCCTTCGCGCACGATGGCATGGTCGTCGGCTATCATGACGGAAAGTATGCGGCTCATTCTCTCACTGCTCTCGGGTGATCATCTGCATTCCGGGTCGCTAATTAATGTGAAACAGGTTACCGATAAATCAACCCTGCCGGGAAAAATCTCCTTACGGAATTATCAGGCGAAGCGGAGGGACGCATGCAGGAAGACAAGATACGCCGGGCTCTGGTAGAGCTCTTGTATCGCAACTCCTACGGGGTTGTCGTTTCCAACATCGCCATTTCGCTCGCCGCCGTCTATATCCTGAAGTCGGCTGTTTCTGCAGGCTGGCTGTTCGGCTGGCTCGGCGCTCTGTATCTTTTGACCGGCATTCGCGTCGTCGCCTCCCGTCGCTTCTTTCGCCGGTCACGAAATGACAGCCAGTCGATACGGCGATGGGCATGGCTTGCGGCAGCCTTTTCGTGGATCTCGGGTCTGCTGTGGGGGCTTCTTGGCTGGGTCGGCTTTCTTCCGGAGTCGCCGATCGTGCTTTCCTTCACTGTTATCGTTCTGACGGGTCTGGTCTGCGGCACGGTGCCGTCGCTCTCAGCCTTTCCGCCGGCGCTCATCGGCTCGATCTTGATCACCGTGGTGCCGATTGGGCTGCGTTGCATCATTAGCGGAAGCGAGATGGCGGGCGCATTCTTGTTTCTGCTTGTTTCCCTTGTCGTGATCAACCTCAACTACTGCCGCATCACCTACCGCATGCTGCGCGAGACGGTGGCGTTGAGGTTGGAAAACGAAGAGTTGGTCGAGCATCTTCAGGAGGAGCGGGACAAGGCGCAAACGGCGGACCGGGCAAAGACGCGTTTCCTTGCGGCTGCGAGCCATGACCTGCGCCAACCGACGCATGCGCTCAGCCTGCTCATATCGACGCTTTCAATATTGGGCCGGCGCGGCGATGTCCCTGCCAAGGATGCGCGCAACCTCGCAGACAGGGCGAAGTCCATCGTCGGCAATCTTAGCGGGCTGCTTGACGCCCTGCTCGATATTTCGCGGCTTGATGCCGGCGTTGTCATTGTGGCGAAGGAACCGGTCTCGCTCAGAAAGCTCTTCGCGGATCTTCGCGACGAATTTGGCGGGGTCGCTAGAGAGAGGGATCTCGCATGGCAGGTGGTCGCCAGCAATCTATGGATCGATAGCGATCCGATTACGCTGAAGCGCATCCTCGCCAACCTGCTCTCGAATGCGTTTCGATATACAGCAAAGGGGCGTGTTCTGCTCGGCTGCCGCCGCCGCGGCACAGCGGTGGAAATTCAGATTTGGGATAGCGGCGCCGGTATTCCTGCGGATCAGCAAAAGGTGGTGTTCGAAGAGTTCGTGCAGCTTCAAAATCCGGCCCGTGATCGCGCCCAAGGACTAGGATTGGGGCTTGCGATCGTTCGCCGCTCCGCACAGCTTCTCGATCATCCGCTCGGGATGATCTCGAAGGAGGGGCGCGGGTCGATGTTTTCTATCCTCGTGCCCATTGCCGTTTCCGCCGATGCTCACATTGCAGCTGATATCGATCGGGGCGAAGGGGATGGATCGATCGGAATCGCTGTGATTGACGACGAGCTCGACGGGCTCGAAGCGATCAGCCTGCTTTTGAGGACCTTGGGTTACCGCGTCTATCCCGGGCGCTCGGCGGCGGAGGCATGTTTTGCGCATGCCGTGGAAGGAAATGACAAAGCGCCGATCGATCTCGTCATTACCGACTATCGGCTGGAAGCCGGTACGACCGGGCTGGATGCGATCAAGCAGATGCGAGCGCATCTTGGCCATTCTGTCCCGGCCGTGATCCTCACGGGCGATACTTCGCCGGAGCGGTTGAAGGAAGTCGCGGCAAGCGGCCATCTGCTATTGCACAAGCCTGTCGATGCAGAACAGGTGCGCCAGGCAATCCTCCAGCTGTGTTCTCCGCAAATGCCAGCGTTTTCCGCTTCGCATCACTAACGAACTGCGGGGGCTATCTGTCGCGAGGCTGCATGTTTCGATTGCCTCTCGCAGCCTAAAAAATGTCCACCAGCAATCGAATGTGCGGAAGAGATGCGCGCTTCGCATAGGTGCAGTGCGGAATTGTCGCTGTTTTAAATCGATTGAATAGCCTATATTCCAATCATCGAAACGACGCCGGACCAATAGAGGCTGCCGACGTCAGACAGCACTCAGGAAAGGGGATTATCATGAACGTCGCACGCTCCTTCAACAATTGGCGCAAGTTCCGTCAGACCGTAGCCGAGCTTGATCGTATGTCCAGCCGCGAACTGCAGGATCTCGGCATTGCGCGCGCAGATATCCGCAGCGTTGCTCGCGCAGCCATGGGCCGCTAATAGCGCCTCATT
This sequence comes from Martinezella lusitana, assembly GCF_014207095.1. Lineage (GTDB taxonomy): Bacteria > Pseudomonadota > Alphaproteobacteria > Rhizobiales > Rhizobiaceae > Rhizobium > Rhizobium lusitanum_B. The sequence continues at coordinate 461,472 of NZ_JACHBG010000003.1, forward strand.
CAGTCATCAGGACCGTCGAACGCTCGCTGAAAACGCGGGCGTTTTTGCGTTTTGAAACCGTGTTTCACGCAGGCCTTCCGTCAACTGTCTGTCGCTTTTTTGAGGATTGCGTTTCTTGCATAGCTGCAGTGCAGCATAAGTTCTGGAAGTTTTCGCTGGCTAAAGTATAACAACACTCATTGAAGCGCTGCACCTCCTCCCGCGGCGCTTCGAATTCAGACGGCCCACTCCTCCTCCCAGGGACGTCTGTAGGAACAGCGGCACTCCTCCTCCCAGTCGCTGTTCGGTTTTCGAAAAGCCTGCCGCACCTCCTCCCGCGGCAGGCTTTTTTCGTTTCCGATGATGCTTCCAATAAACCTATTCCCACTCCTCCCGGCGGAGAGTGCCTAATGAACGGATCGGTCGTTTGATGAAGGCATGTCATCGTTGTAGCCGTGATCCAAAACGTGGCGTGGCACATCGCGCTCGTGCCCCCATAGGTGTAAACCACGATTGGTAGCAAACTCATTTATCGAGTTGAGAAAGGACGCAGGCTCATGGCGAAGTTCTAGCGGCTGCCTGTCACTTCAATGGTGGCCGACGGGAACGCAATTTTGGTGCTGTTCCCAAATTGCCCGAGCGAGCGCGTCTCGATATTGCTCGCCCGGTGATGATGGCGTCGAGATATCATCTCGACGGGCATGGTTGCGTTCCATTTCGGCGGCTCCATGAAGCTCTGCCGAAGATGGCAACGCGAAACCAGCGAAATTTCAGTCGCAGGACATTGTTCGCGAGCCGGTGAAACTGACGGCTCGACGGGGCGACCGAAAATGTTGCGTCGCCCTACTTGTTCTTCAAAAGCCAAATCTTGCCGGCCATGGTTATGGTGTAGGCATCTTTTCCGGCATCTTCGTTGAGGTTGAGGCGCTCCAGAAGGCCAAGCTCCTTCAATTCCTCCAGCGTCTTGTCGCTGATGAACTTGATTTTCTGCGGGCGTTCTTTCCAACGGTCCGTTTTTGCATATGTCACGGTCGCGTTCTGGTGCGTCCACTTCTTGTCCGATTGCGGATAGAGGTCGCCCTGGTGCGCAAGTTTCAGTCCGGCGATCTTTGATGGTGTCAGTTCAATCATGAGTGCGAGCAGTCTCCGTCGCTATTGGAATCTGGCGCACTTACCACAAAAAAACGGGTGTCTTCAGAAAATATCTGATCAGCATTCTTCTTGTCGCTCAACGGATGCGATTTCGGCTGCATGTGTGGCCAGACGCGCCAACTCCAGGTTTCAAGGACATAACGCGCGCCGTAAAAGTCGAAATCTCGACCGGAAAGGATGTGCCCCTCAGTCTCTGACCGTAAACAGCTCCACGGCTTCGGCGAAGCCTTTCAGTTTCCGCGTTCCTATCGAAGCCGTATTGGCGATCCGGGCCGTCTCGCAGAAGCAGCCGGACATCAGCAGTGCCTCGCCGCTCTCGCTGCAGATGCCTTGTATGCGGCTGACGACATTGACGTCGGGGCCGATCAGGGTGAAATCAAGCCGATTGCCGGCGCCAACATTACCGTAACTGACTTCGCCATAATGCAAAGCAATGCCCACCTTGATGCGGATGCCGTCATATTGAAAGCCCTCCACATCATCGAGGATCGCACTTGCGGCTACCAATGCGGCATTGCAGGCGCCGGCAGGATCGATGCCGGGAAAGAAGGCGAGAACGGCATCGCCCATGAATTTCAGGACTTCGCCGCCTTCCCGGGTGATCGCCGGTACGACTTTGTCGAAATAGGCATTCAGAAGGCCGAGCACGACATTGCCCGGCAGTTGGTTGGAAAGCTCGGTGAAGCCGCGCAGATCGCAGAGCAGAAGGGCGGTGTCCATCGATTCTATCTCACCGCGCCGGATATGTCCGGCCAGGATCCGGCTTGCGGTCATGGGGCCGATATAGGTGTCGAGCAGGCTGAGTTCGCATTGCCGGAGCACACGCAATTCGCTGGCGGTGCGCAGTGCTGGTAGGATGCGCGCAAGTACCTGCTGCTCGGCTGGCGTAAAGCCGCCAGGCCGTTTCGTGCCGAAGGCCGCCGAACTGATCGGTCCGTCGGCATTGCAGAGAGGCGCGATCATCAGCTGAACTAGCCCGCGGCCGGCAAAGACGTCGATGTGCTGCCAGCGGCCATGCCGGCTCTCTCCGGGGCCAACGATGACGGTTTCACGCGTTTCCAACGCTTTTTGCAGTGGCGTGTTGGCAATAGTCTGAAGCCTGCCGTGCTCGCGGTCATGGATTTCGATCGGTTCGCCCGGCGCCCAGGCGAACGTGCGGCCGATGAATTCGGGATGTAGCGTCATCAGGTGCAGCGTCAGCCGATCGACGGGGACGCCGAGCGCCTGCAAGTGGCGGCCCAGCCCGGAAACGAGGCCGACTTCATCGAGAGCATGGCACTCGTCCCCAGTCAGCCATTCGATCAGGCTCAGGGTTGCGGCCGCGTTGATGCCGGGTTGAGTGGTTTTGGAACTGGGGATTGCGGCTTGAGGTATGTCCAGCAGCATGGTCATGACCATCTCCTCGTGTTGCAGATGCGGCGCCTAGAGCGTGATGCCGAAAAGCGTGTGCGGTTTTTGAGCGACATCACGCTCTATCTTTTTGATTCTAGAGCGGATTCAGGTTTCAGGTCGAATAGACCTGAAACCATCTGGCTCTAGTGAGCGCCGGCACCCGAGAGGTGAGAGGATTTCTTGAGGAACAGGCTGGCAAGCAGCGCAACAACGAGCGCAACGCCGAGCAGATAGAAGGTATCGCTGAAGGCCATGATGTTTGCTTGTTTGCGCAGGCTGCCGGCAATGGCGACGATCGCCTTATGTGTGGCGAGCGCCTGATCGCTGACCCCATGATTGAGGAAGTAGCTTGTCAGTCTGGCGACGCGGTCGCGAGTGGCGTCCTCGAACATCGAGACGGAATTCGTCAGGATATTCGAGTGGAACTGCTCGCGCTTGGTGAGGAAGGTCTGCAGCGCTGCGATGCCGACTGCACCGCCGAGATTGCGCATCATGTTGAAGAGTGCCGAGGCCGAGCCGGCATTTTCCTGCGCGATGCCTGCGGTGGCGATCGCGGTGAGCGGCGTGAATGCCAATGCCTGGCCGACGGCACGCACGATATTCGGCCAGAAGAGCTGATCGCTGGCATAGTTGCCGGTCATATAGACATTCATGAAGTTCGAGGCGGCAAAGAGCGCAAAGCCGACGATGATCAGCAGGCGGGCGTCGAAACGCTTCATCAGCTGTGGCACCAGCGGGATCAGGATCAGCTGCGGAATGCCGGTCCAGGCGAGCACCAGGCCGATCTGCTCGGAATTGTAGCCCTGAATGCGCGTGAGATAGATCGGCAGGATGAAGACCGAACCATAGAGTGCAATGCCGAGCAGGAAATTGGCAAGCATGCCGAAGCCGAAATTGCGGCGCACGAGCAGGCGAAGATTGAGCAGCGGATGAGCGGCGCGAAGCTCGATGATCAGGAAGAGCGACAGGGACACTGCGGCGATGACCGACAGACGGACAATGAATGGCGAACTGAACCAATCGTCCTTATTGCCTTCTTCAAGCACTGTTTGCAGGGCGGCGAGACCGACCGCCATGGTGATGATCCCCGGCCAGTCTCCCTTTGCCAGCAAGGAGAGGTTCATCGGCGAGCGGTCAAGCGACACCCAGAGCATGGCAACCATAAGAATGCCGGGCACAAGATTGACGTAGAAAATATACTGCCAGCCCCAGTTTTCAGTGAGGTAGCCGCCAATGGTCGGGCCGATGGCCGGCGCAAAGGTCGCAGAGAGGGCGAAGAGCGCAAGGCCCATCGGCTGCTTGGGTTTTGGCAGCAAGGTGATGATGATGGTGAAGGCCATCGGGATCAGCACGCCGCCGGAAAAGCCCTGGATGGCGCGCAACACGATCATCTGCTGCAGGTTCGCGGCGAACGCGCAGCCGACCGAGAAGACGAGGAAGAGGATCGCGTTGGTCAGCAAATAGAGGCGGACCGAGAAGACGCGGGCAAGCCAGGCGCTGAGGGGGATGACGACGATCTCGGCAATCAGATAGGAGGTCGAGATCCAGCCGCCGTCATCCGTGCCGGCGCCGATCGCGCCCTGGATGTCCGCGAGCGATGCATTGACGATCTGGATATTGAGGACGGCCATGAAGGCGCCAAGGGTGGAGCCGATGACGGCGGTCCACATGCGCAGCGGGCTCATGGCAGGCCTGGCGGCCGGGGCAGCTGACCTAGTGGTCGGCAAAGTGGAATTATTGTTGGCGGCGATCTGAAGGGTGGCCATGATGCGGCTCCTTCCGGCTCAAGCCGGAATAATCTCATGACAGTGTTGAGGCGATAATCGGCGAAGAGCGGTAAGGATCATCCAGCGTGGCCGGATGATCCCCCCGCATTGGCGGTGGATGTCTGTGCGGCCTTGGTATCGATTTCAGGCTCGACCGACATGCCGGAGCGCAACAGGCCGGCCAGGCGCTCGTCATCGATGACGATCTTGACCGGAATGCGCTGAACGATCTTGGTGAAGTTGCCGGTGGCATTGTCCGGCGGCAGCAACGAGAATTCCAGGCCGCTTGCCGGCGAGAGGCTGTCGACATGCCCCTTGATCGCCACGTCAGGGAAGCTGTCGACCTTGATCTCGACTAGCTGGCCGGGGCGCACATAGGTGAGTTGCGTCTCCTTGAAATTCGCGACGACATAGACGGAATGCAGCGGCACGACCGCCATTAATTGCGTGCCGGATGTGACGTACTGCCCGACCCTGATCGAGCGGGCACCGACCGTGCCGTCCACGGCTGCAACGATATCCGTATAGGAAAGATTGAGTTCCGCTTGCTGAACGGTTGCGGCAGCCCGATCGCGCTGGGCGGCGGCTTGATCGCGCTGGGTCTGCAGCACCGGCACCTTGTTTTGGGCGGCAACGATGGCGGCCTGATCACGCTCGACGGCGGCAGCGGCTTGATCGCGAGCCGATTGCGTCTGTTCGGCCTGAGATTGGCTGCCGACGCCATTGGAGTTCAGCCGAGCCGAGCGCGCGGCATCGGACTGCGCGAAGACGAGCGAAGCCTGCGAAGCGGTTTCCGTCGCCTTGGCTTGTGCGATCAGCGATTGTTGCAGCAGGATCTGCGCATCAATGTTAGCAATCGCCGCATCTGCGGCCTTGAGGTCAGCCCTGGCCTGCGAGAGCGCCGCTTGGAAGTCGCGGTCGTCGATGCGGGCCAACACCTGGCCAGCCTTGACGGTGTCGTTGTCGTTGACAAGCACTTGCCTGATATAGCCGGCGACCTTGGGGGCGATCGCGGTGTAATCGGCCTTTACATAGGCGTCGTCGGTCGATTCGATGAAGCGGCCGATCGTCCAATAGCGATAGCCGAAGTCGGCAGCAAACGCGGCGCCGGCCAGGACGGCCGCGACGAGTACGCCGCGCTTGATGAGCTTGCGGCCTGCTCTCGGGGCTTTTGCCGTGCTTGGGGCAGGGGCTTCGGCCACAGGCGCCTGCGGAGCTTCAATGCGGGGCGTCTTTGTCACCTCGCCTGCCGGCACGACCTCGGCCTGGCTTGCGTTCTTGAACGCCTCATTGCGGGGCAGCTCGACCATTTTCCATCTCCTTCAATATCATGGCCCGCTTGCCAGGGGCCATTTTGTTGAGGTGAAGATGCGTCCGAATGGTCTTTCTGATAATCTCCTCGAATCTGGAAGGATCATCAATTCAGAGTGGATAATCCGAGGAACAAATGGATCGGCTGACCAGCCTTACAGTCTTTGGCCGGGTGGTGGAGTGTGGCGGTTTCTCCGCCGCCGCCCGCCGGCTCAATATGTCCGTCACCATGGTGGGCAATCACGTGCAATCGCTGGAAGATCGCCTCGGCGTGCGGCTTTTGAACCGCACGACGCGCAAGGTCAGTCTGACGGAAACCGGGAAATATTACTACGAGCGTTCCTCACAAATCCTCGCAGACCTTGAAGAGATCGACCGGACAGCAGGCGCGCTCAATACCACGCCGCGCGGCACTTTGAAAATCTACACCAGCGGCGCCATCGTTCGCTTTCTGCTTCCCGTCGTCAACGAGTTCATGACGCAATATCCGGCAATTTCTCTGGATTTCAGCGTCGGTGAGCGCGCGATCGACATGATCGAGGAGGGCTATGATCTGATGATCCGCACCTTGCCCACGCAGGAATCGACGCTGGTTGCGCGCAAGCTCACGCCGTGGCGACATATGCTGGTTTGTTCACCCGAATATCGCGACACGCATTCCATGCCAAAGGTGCCCGCCGATCTGGCTGAGCATAATTGCCTGCAGTATGCCTATTATCCCTATGGCGACGAATGGCGCTTCGAAGATGCCGACGGTAATCAGACGGGCGTCAAGATTTCCGGTAATGTCGTCTCCAACAGCGCTGAAACGCTGCGATTTCTGCTGGCGAGCGGCCAAGGCATCTTCCTGGCTCCGAGCTTCATCGTCTTTGAAGACGTCGCTGCCGGTCGGCTCGTACGCGTGATGCCAGACTATCGGGCAGTGGAGTTCATCATCAGCGCGATTTATCCGAACCGCAGCCATCTGCCGACCAAGGTGCGGCTGTTTATCGACCTACTTGTGGAACGCTTCGCCGAACATCGGAAGTGGATGACATGAGTATCTGCTATGGAGCTGCTTGGCGACGGCCCCGTGCGGCTGCAGGGCATTTTATCGCACATCGGTTTGTGCAAGCGGCTGATGAACGCCGCATCTGACGATATCAAATGAATGGGAAGGGCGTGAATGGCTAGCGACACTGAGAACAACGCTGGGGATCTGGCGGTCGATCCGGCGTTTTTCGACCTATTGACCGGCAGCTTTCGCCGGATCGTCGGAACTTCGCTTGTCGCCGAAGGGCAAGGGCCGGACTGGCTCTATCACAAAGCCCCCTTTGTGGTCGTGGCCCACAATACCGACCCTGATCCGCGCTTTGTCTTTGCCAACAAGGCGGCCCAGAATTGCTTTGAATACCCTTGGGACGAGTTCGTCACCTTGCCCTCGCGACTGTCGGCTGAGCTTCCCAATCGCGCGGAGCGCCAGCGACTGCTGGATGCCGTCAGCAGCAACGGCTTCATTTCCGACTATCGTGGATTGAGAATCGCAAAATCCGGGCGACGATTCTGGATCGAAGACGGTATTGTCTGGCAGCTCATTGACAATGATGGAAATCGCCGCGGGCAGGCGGCGACGTTTTCCACCTGGAAAGACGCCTGAGCCAAACCGTCAGCCTCCATCCCTTGTGCAGATGCGCGCCAACCAAGACATCAGGCTGCCGCGGAATGCATCGAATGAAAGGGCGGACCCCGGCGGCAAAACCACCCCGGGGTCCACAATATATCACTTCGGCTTGACGTCCATCGCCAACGTGTCCTCGTCGGAGCGCGGCGCGTAGGAGATCTTGTCCTTCTTGACGCCCCATGCCGATACGTTCACGGCAAGCGGAAGATCCGGCCTGTCGGTGGAAACGAGAAGGTTTGCCTTTTCGAGGAGATCGCGACGCTTGGTCTCGTCCATCTCGCTTGCGGCATCCTCGATCAGCTTGTCCATCTGCGGGTTGGAGTATCCGCGCGTGTTGAACGCGCCGAGCGACTTGGCGCTATCGTTGGTGTGCATCAAAGACGACAGCATGTAGTTGGCTTCGCCGGTCAGCGTACCCCAGGAAGCCATGTACAGCGAATACTCGCCGCGGGTCTTGGCGGGGTTGAACACGGCTGCTGGAACGCCGTTAACGTCGACCTGGACATTGATCGCAGCAAGCAACTGAGCGACGGTCGGTCCAAGTTCCGTCGGCAAGCGGTCGTTTGCGTAGTTCAGCGACACCTTGAAGCCGTTCGGATAGCCGGCATCGGCCATCAACTTGGTTGCCTTCGCCACGTCGAATGGGCTGGGCGTAATATCCTTGTTGTAACCGAAGATGTTCGAGGCCACCATTTGCGTGGGAACCTTGCCCATGTCCTCAAGTGCGACTTCGGTGATTGTCTGGCGATCGACGGCAAGGTCGAACGCTTCGCGCACGCGCGGATCGAGGAAGGGGTTCTTATCCAGCTTCTTTCCGGATTTGTCCCAGACCATCGGAGTGTCCTTGCGGAAGTCGAACTCGAGATAGGGGATGTAGACCGACTCGTCCTTGACTACCGTGAGCTTGGAATCGGATTCCAGAGCGGCAAGATCCGTCGACGGGACTTTCGAAATCAGGTCGACCTGGCCGGCCTTCAACTGTGCGACTCGGGCCGCGTCATTCGGGATTTCCTTGCGGATGACATGATCCCAAGGCTGTGCGCCGCCCCAGTAGCCGTCGAACTTCTCAAGGACGAGATCCTGCGTCGGTGCCCATTTTACGAACTTGTACGGGCCAGTGCCGATCGTTGCCTTGCCTGAGTTGAAGCCATCCGCCGCCGTCTCCTTGGTCGAATAGGCAGCTGCTGCCTTGTGAGACACGATGAACAGACGAACGAAATCATTGGGAAGGGTCGGCGCGGGCGCAAGGGTCTTGACGCGAACGGTGTGCGGATCGACGACTTCCACGCTCTTCACCCTGCGGACATAGATCGTCGACGGGTTTGGACCGGTGACGTTCGGAATACGCTCGATCGAGAACTTCACGTCCTCGGCGGTGAAGTCGGATCCATCGTGGAACTTCACGCCTTCGCGCAGCTTGAATTCCCAGGTGGTGTCGTCGACCGGCTTCCAGCTCACGGCGAGGGAAGGTTCGACCTCAAGCTTGTTACCGGACTTCAGCAAGGTATCGAATACATGCTTGGTGGCCTCGGCATTGGCGGAGGTTGCCGTGAAATGCGGATCCATCGAGGCCGGGCCGGATTTGGTGGCGATGACGAGATCTGCAGCCATCACCGACAGCGGCATCATGATGGTGGTGGCCAGCAATGCGGCCTTGAAGACGGAGCGTATTGTCATGTGTTCCCTTATCTCTTTCTCATGGGCAAGAACGGCTTGCCGCCGGTTGTTTGTGCCCGCCGTCAGGAGACCTCGTCTCCATCCCCTTCGGGCTCAAGGTCAGGGACCAGCTGCTGCGGCCAGCTTTCGGAAGCCACCACAAGCTTGGTCAGGATTTCGGAGAGGTTCAGGCGTTCGGCGGGCGAGAGGCATTCGAGCATCGTCCGCTCGTAGCTCATCATCTTCTCCTCGACGGCCTCGACCGCGACGCGACCTTTTTCCGTCAACTTGAGTGCGACGCGCCGCTGATCGATCCGGTCGAGCTCGCGGCTGATCATGCCGAGCGTGTCCAGTTTTGTGACGGCGCGGCTCAGAGTGTTTTTCGGAAAGCCCGAGGAGCGGACGACCTCGGTCAAGGTGAGCTCATCACTCAGATAGAGGGACCAGAGCACCACGAATTCGGGTCGAAGCAGGCCCAGCTGCTGCTGGATCAACCCATAGACCGGATTGTTGAACTGCAATGCCAGGTAGTTAAGACGGAAGGAAAACCAACAGGGGTTCCGCCAAAGTTTAGGGTAGAGCGGATCGTCTTCCGAGAGGCTCGAAAGCCCCGGCTCCTCTCTCCCGGCTCTCCCTTCATATAGGGCAGTGCGCAACAGTTCGTCCATCGACAAAACCCGATCAGATTTTCCAATTAGTACTATTTGGGACGATATTTAAAAAATTTGTTGCGTCAACTCCATTTTTTTGTTCCTAATGGAACCGAATTACAAAACAAATAAAATGCGGAGATGCTCGTCGCACTGGGCTCTTCGTGAGGGGTTAGTGCGTTCAACCGGCTGATCCCCCATCATTGCAGGAGACGAAAATGCGCATTCAGGACATGCATTGGTCGCAGGTCGAGGCCCGTGTGAAGGAAGACGATCGTTGCATCATACCAATCGGGTCGGTTGAGCAGCACGCCTATCTGAGCCTTGCGACCGATATGATCCTGGCCGAGCGTGTTTCGGTTGACGCGGCGGAGCCGACAGGCGTTCCCGTCTTCCCATGCCTGCCCTATGGCATGGCGTCCGGCTTTGCAGATTTTCCAGGTACGGTAACGCTTTCGCTTCGTACCTATATCAACGTCATCGAGGACATACTCGACAGTGTCTATCATTCCGGTTTCCGGCGTGTTCTCATCGTCAACGGCCATGGCGGCAATACGCCGATCAACCCGCTTTTGTCGGAATGGATGAACAGCCATCGCGATACCTCAGTCAAACTCCATGACTGGTGGCGTGCTCCGAAGACCATGGCAAAGGTGCTGGAAATCGATTCGGCCGCCAGCCATGCAAGCTGGATGGAAAACTTTCCATGGACGCGCCTGGAAGGCGCGCCGGTTCCGAACTTCAAGAAGGATCGCATCGATTTTGCAGCGGCGGCGCGTGTCGACGCGGGACGCAAGCGCGAGCGCATCGCCGAAGGCAATTACCACGGCGTATTCCAGCGGCCAGATCAGGACATGATGGAAATCTGGAAGGTCGCCGTCGAAGAGACGCGGCATGAAATCGAGCATGACTGGCACTGAGACGCCGGACCTATCGTTTTAACGCAGGGTCCCTTGCGCAATTGCAGGGGACGCATCCAGAGAGAAGCACATGGCTTCATTCATTTTTCGCAGATCTGGACAGGCGCTCGTGGTCCTGATCGTCATGTCCATTCTCGTCTTCATCGGTGTCTACGTCATCGGTAACCCGATCGACGTGCTCATATCTCCTGACGTTACGCAGGAAATTCGCCAGCGGGTCATCGAGGAATACGGGCTCAATCAGCCTCTCTGGAAGCAGTATATCGATTTTGTCCTTAAAACGGTCAGTGGCGACTTCGGCAGATCGTTCGTGTTCAATATGCCGGTCGTTGAGCTGATTGCGCAGCGCTTGCCGGCAACGCTGGAGCTTGCCGTCATTGCGGTTTTGCTGGCCTCGGTGATCGGCGTGCCGCTCGGCGTCTATGCGGGCTATCGGCCCGATGGCTTCCTGCCGAAGCTGATCCTGGCTGGCTCGATCCTCGGATTTTCCGTACCGACCTTTTGGATCGGACTTATGCTCATCATGGTTTTTGCCGTGCAGCTGGGTATTCTGCCGGCAGGTGGACGAGGGGCGACCGTCGATCTTTTCGGCGTTCCATTCTCGTTCCTGACCGGCGACGGATGGACGCATCTCGCCTTGCCCGTTCTCAATCTCGCTTTGTTCAAAATGGCCATGATGTGCCGATTGGCAGCAGCGGGTACGCGTGAAGTCATGACCACCGACACGATCAAGTTTGCCCGCGCCGCCGGCATTCCGGAAGGTACGATTCTTCGCAAGCATGTACTGAAGCTGATCTCTATTCCACTCGTGACGGTGTTTGGGCTTGAGCTTGGCTCCACGTTAGCATTCGCGCTTGTCACGGAGACCATCTTCAACTGGCCAGGCCTCGGCAAGCTCATTGTCGATTCCATTGCGTCATTGGATCGGCCTGTCATGGTCGCCTACTTGATGATGGTTGCCGTCTTGTTCGTCGTCATCAATCTCTGCGTCGATCTGGCCTATGCTCTCCTCGATCCGCGCCTGCGTCAGAAAGGTCGTTGAGATGTCGGCTTCCAATCGTATTCGCACTCCGCAACGGCGTGTCTCGCCGATGATGGAGTTCTGGCGCGCTTTTGCGAAGAACAAGGTCGCGGTTGTCGCCCTTATCGTTGTCGCCGTCATCGTTTTGCTGGCCATATTTGCACCATGGATCACGCCGCAGGATCCATATGATCTCAAGTCTCTGGTGCTACGCGATGCGCGCAGACCTCCTGGCTATGTCGGTGCGAATGGAATGCACTACTGGCTTGGCTCGGACAGTCAGGGCAGAGATCTTTTCTCCGCGATGATCTACGGGCTGCGCATTTCTCTCGAGATGGGACTAATCGCCGGCGCGATCGCCTTCAGCCTAGGTGCAATCGTCGGGTGTTTTGCTGCCTATCTCGGTGGGCGCACCGAGACATTCATCATGCGTCTTGTCGACATCCAGCTCTCCTTTCCTGCCATTCTTCTGGCCTTTGTCGTTGCCGCTCTGCTCGGGCAGGGAAAGTCGCAGCTGATTCTGGCGCTCGTCTTTGCACAATACGCATACTTCGTCAGAACCGCTCATGGTGCCGCGTCGGCTGAACGGCAAAAGGACTATGTGCAGGCCGCTCTTTCGATACCGATGAGCGGCTGGCACGTCGTGACGCGACATATTCTCCCCAACTCGCTGCCGCCCCTGATCGTAGTCGCAACCGTTCAGGTCGCATCGGCGATCTCGCTCGAGGCGACGCTCTCCTTCCTCGGTGTCGGCTTGCCTCCGACCGAGCCCTCGCTCGGCATGCTGATTGCCAACGGCTTCCAGTATCTTCTGTCAGGACGCTACTGGATTTCCATCTATCCCGGCGTCGCGCTGATTATTCTGATCATGGCGATCAACCTCATGGGCGATCAGATCAGGGACATATTGAATCCGAGGTTGCGCAAATGACCGCTCTTTTGCAAGTCGACAATCTTCGCACCTATTTCGAAACCGAACGCGGCACGGTCAAATCCGTCGATGGCATTTCGTTCGATGTCGAGAAGGGCCAGATTTTGGGGTTGGTCGGAGAATCCGGTTCGGGCAAATCCATTACGGGTTTTTCGCTGATCGGGCTGCTCGACAGGCCGGGGCGTATTCAGCCAGGAAGTTCGATCCGATTTGAGGGGCGCGAACTGGTCGGATTGTCCGAGGGTGAACTGCGCAGCATTCGCGGCCGGGAAATCTCCATGGTCTTTCAGGACCCGATGATGACCCTCAACCCGGTGCTGAAGGTCATCGACCAGATTGCGATGGCGATAAGAGCGCATGAAAAGGCGTCCGACGCCATGGTTCGCCGCCGCGCGATAGATGCCCTGGCGCGGGTGCGCATCGTCGAGCCTGAGAAAAAGGTCGATCAATATCCGCATCAGTTTTCCGGCGGCATGCGTCAGCGCGTTGCAATCGCGATCGCTCTATTGCATAAGCCCAAGCTGGTGATCGCGGACGAGCCGACGACGGCGCTCGACGTGTCCGTTCAGGCCGAGATCCTGAAGGAAGTGAAGGCGCTTGTCGCCGAACTCGGCATCTCGATGATCTGGATCAGCCATGATCTGGCGACCGTCGCATCGATATCGCAGAAGATTGCCGTCATGCGGCTCGGCAAGATCGTCGAGATGGGATCTGTGCCGGAGGTATTGGGATCGCCGAAACACCTCTATACGCGAGGATTGCTTGATGCCTTGCCCTCGAGAAAACGGCCTGGAGAGCTGCTGACCTCGTCCGCTACGGAAAATGCCGAGCAATTTTCTGTTTCGGGCGAGGAGCCGAACAAGCCGATCGAAGCGAACTCGGAATTTGTCAGCGTTAAAGACGTCGACATGATGTTCCAGAAGCCGGTGGGGTCGGCGGGCCGTTTTGCGCAGCGCCTCGGTATCGCCAAGCCGCCTCATGTCAATCATGCCGTGCAATCGGCAAGCCTGACGATTGCACGCGGTGAGGTGCTGGGGCTGGTGGGTGAATCCGGTTCCGGCAAATCCACGCTGGGACGGATCATCTGCGGCATCTACACGCCGACCTCGGGCAATGTCCTCGTCGATGGCCGCAAGGTGCGGGAGAACGACAACAAGATCGGGACCTCGGTGCAGATGATCTTCCAGGATCCCTTCGCATCGCTTGATCCCCGGCGCACGATATTTCAATCGGTTGCCGACGGTCCGATAGCGCACAGGCTTTGCACGAAGAAAGACGCGCGCAGCTACGTCAACCGCTGGCTCAAGGCTGTCGCCTTCGACCCGGCACTGGCAGACCGCTATCCGCACCAGTTTTCCGGTGGACAGAGGCAGCGCATCGCGATTGCGCGCGCGCTTGCCATGCGGCCGGAATTGATTGTTTGCGACGAGCCTGTGGCATCGCTCGATGTGTCGATTCAGGCGCAGGTCATCAATCTTCTTCTGGAGTTGAAGCGCAGCCTCAATCTGACGCTGCTTTTCATCAGCCATGATCTATCCGTCGTCCGACATCTGTGCGACCGGGTAGTCGTCATGCATCACGGGAAGATCGTCGAGGAAGGTGCGGTCTCGCATATCTTCGCTGAGCCGAAGCAGCCGTACACACGAATGTTGCTGGACGCAGTTCCGAAGCTTGCCTGGTAATGGAACGGATCGGTAGGCCGTAAGTAAGTTACGGCCTACCGAAATTCATTCATTCGATATCCAGATGCAAGTCAGCCCTTAGCTCTGCCGATTTGCGTCGCGCTCAGTGCGCCTCCGCCTTGGGCGCATTGCGAAGCGCGATGAAGACCAAGGCGGAAAGCAAAGCGATCATCGCTGCCACCAGCACCAGGACCGAACCGTGCGCTTCCGCGAAGGCGGCTTTGGCTGCCACAGCGATTTCCAGGCCATCGCTCCCGCCGAGTTCTCGAGCCACCGTCATCGCTTCGCTGATAGAATTGGAGATCCCGTCGCCGGCGACGGGATTGGAGAAGGCAGAGCGGTAGATCGAGTTTACGAGAACGCCGAAGATCGTGATGCCCAATCCTCCGCCCAGCTCATATCCGGTGCTTTCGAGTGCGCCTGCGGCTCCGGCTTTTTCCGCGGGTGCGCTTCCCATGATCGCGATGGACGATGCCAGAAGCCCGACACCAAGCGCAAAGCCGAGGATGCCAAGAAGAACCGCGACGATATAGGCCTTTTCGACAAGGTCGGATAGCGAGATTGCAAACAATGCGAGCGCCGCTGCCGCCATCGACGATGAGGCGACCGCCCGAAGGCCGTATCGGTTGGCGAGCTGGCCGCCTATCGGTCCGCCGATTGCTGCGGCAACGACGAGGGGCAGCATGAACACTCCGGCTTGAAGCGGTGTCTTATCCAGAACGAATTGAAGCTCCTGTGCCAGCACCAGTTCGAAGCCGGCAAGCGAACCGCTCGCCACGAACGCCATCATCAGCCCAACGGCAATCGCGGGTTTTGTCAGCAAGGACAGATCGAGCATCGGGTTTTCGGAGGATATTTGTAGGCGGGAAAACCATGCAAGCAGGCCGACGCCAACGATGAGCGTTGCCCCGGTTTCGACGTTGAGTCCTGCTTTGAAGCCGGATTTGACGCCATAGACCGTGAGAATCAGTCCTGCCACCAGGATCAGTGCCTGCCCGGGTTTCCATGTTGCTTGCGAATTGCCTGATGACGGTGGGACGAGCCGCCAAACGACCGGAATTACGATCAGCATGATAGGCACGTTGACGAGGAAGACCGAGCCCCACCAGAAATGCTCCAGCAGTACCCCACCGACGAGAGGGCCAATCGCGGCGCCGGCCATGCTGACGATGCTCCAGATCCCAAGCGCAGTTGCCCGTTCGGCGTCGTCTTCGAAGGTCTGCCGGATCAGGGCGAGAACGCACGGCATGATCATCGAAGAGCCGATCCCGAGCGCCGCACGCGCGACAATCAGAAGCGGGGCCGATGTGGAGAACGCTGCGGCGATTGAGGCTGCTCCGAACACCCCAAGCCCGATCAGGAGTATCCGGCGATAGCCGATCCTGTCGGCCAGCGTCCCCATCGGCACGAGCAGGCCGGCCATGACCAGGGGATAGACGTCGATGATCCACAGGACCTCATTTCCCGAGGCTCCCAAGGCGACTGCCAGGGAAGGGATGGCGATATGGAGGATCGTCATGTCCACCACGACGGGTGTGAATGCCATCATGACGGCAACGAGGATGAACCAGCGACTCGAATGCATTAAGGCACCTGGGCAGATAGTTTCGAACGGTCGTTTTCTCACTTGGAATTGACGTACGAGCGTTCGCAAAATTAACAAGGAGCGACCGGAAACATCAAAAAGCAGATCGTATTAGTGCGATTGCCGCTCGCGTCTCCCCGTCGGACGAGCAAGCCTTAAGGCCGTGCTCGTCCGAGGCGCGGGAAACCGTACTGATATGACAGCAACTGGCAAAGACGCCCGCATAGGCGATGGCGGATGGAATTGAGCGACGTTGACTGGCACTTCGGTTTCCTTTGAGGATGGAGATCGAGCCGCCCATCCGGTTAGAGATGGGCGGTCGTCGTTGATTTGGAGGCTTCTTCTCCCACCTGGTCCTCGACCGGTCTTTTCGTCCGCAAGATCTTGAGAACGAAGACGAAGAATGCCGGGACGAAAAAGACGGCAAGGACGGTGGCCGAGATCATGCCGCCGAGGACACCGGTACCGATCGCGTTCTGGCTCGCGGCACTCGGACCGGTGGCGATCGCCAGCGGAACAACGCCGAGAGTGAAGGCGAGTGATGTCATGATGATCGGCCGGAACCGGACCCGCGCAGCCTCGATGGCCGATTCCAGCAGCGATTTGCCCTGCCCGTAATAATCCTTGGCAAATTCCACGATGAGAATTGCGTTCTTGGCGGAAAGCCCGATGATCGCGATGAGGCCGACCTTGAAATAGAGGTCGTTCGGCATTTCCCGCAGGATCATCGCCAACACGCAGCCGATGATGCCGAGCGGGACTACGAGCATGACTGAAAGCGGGATGGACCAGCTTTCATACAGGCCTGCCAGCAACAGGAACACGAACAGGATCGAGAGGCCGAACAGCATCGGCGCCTGTGCGCCCGAGGCGATTTCTTCTCTCGATTGCCCCGACCACTCGTAGCCGAAACCACTCGGAAGCTCCGCCGCCAGACGCTCCATCTCTGCGATGGCCGCCCCTGACGACTGACCTGCGGCCGCCTCGCCCGTGATG
This sequence comes from Martinezella lusitana, assembly GCF_014207095.1. Lineage (GTDB taxonomy): Bacteria > Pseudomonadota > Alphaproteobacteria > Rhizobiales > Rhizobiaceae > Rhizobium > Rhizobium lusitanum_B. The sequence goes on from NZ_JACHBG010000003.1 coordinate 478,173, forward strand.
CGGATCGTGGCATAGCCGTTATAGCCGACGATCTGCGGGTTGCCCTTGCGCCATGTCGCGGTTGCAAAGGAGGCCAGAGGAACCATGCCGCCGTTCGCATTGCGAACGTTCAGCTTCATCATGTCCTCCACCTGCATACGGCTACGTCCATCGGCTTGGACGATCACCCGCTGCATCCGCCCTGCATTGGGATGGTCGTTGATGTAGGAGGATCCGAGGTTAGCCGTGACGATATCGTTGATGTCGGCAAAGCCGACGCCAAAGGTGTTTGCCTTCTCGCGGTCGATTAGAAGGATGACCTGTGCGGCTTCGGGCATGCCCTCGGTGCGGACATTGGTAAGAAGGCGGCTCCTTCCTGCCTTCTCCATCAGTTCGGCTGCGGCATTCTTGAGCGCTTCCTGTCCGCGCCCTGCGCGATCCTGAAGCCTGAACGAGAAACCGCTCGTCGTGCCAAAGCCGTCGATCGCGGGTGGCGACAGGGCGAAGGAGGTTGCATCCTTCAAGGTGGAGAGCTGCTGGTTGACGCGGGCGGCAACTTCATCGGCCGAGCTGCCTGCTGGCCGCTCGCTCCAGTCCTTGAGCGTGACGAAGGCCATTGCCGCATTCGCGCCGCTGCCCGAGAAGCTGAAGCCCTGAACGGCGAAGACGTCCCTGACGGCCGGTTCAGCCTTGAATATGGCTTCCACCTGCTTAAGCGAGGCGATCGTGCGGTTGGCGCTTGCTTCCGGCGGTCCCTGGATATCGACGATGAGAATACCCTGGTCCTCCTGCGGTACGAACGAGCCGGGCAGGTTGACGAAGAGGTAGCCGAGGCCGAGCACGAGCGCCAGATAGACCACCATCATGCGGCCGGATCGACGCGCCATTCCGGTAGCCGTCCGGGCATAGCCGGCGGTGAGACTGCTGAACTTGCGGTTAAACCAGCCGCCAGGGCCGCTCTTCTCATGATGCCCCTGCTTGATGGGCTTCAGGAACGTGGCGCACAGCGCTGGGGTCAGCGAAAGCGCCAGGAAGGCCGAGAAGAGGATCGACACGACCATGGTCAGCGAGAATTGGCGATAGATGATGCCGGACGCGCCTGGGAAGAAGGCCATGGGAATGAAGACGCAGGACAGCACCAGCGTGATGCCGAGGATCGCCCCGGTAATCTGGCTCATCGCCTTCTGGGTCGCGGCCTTCGGAGAAAGACCCTCTTCGGCCATGATGCGCTCGACATTTTCCACCACGACGATAGCGTCGTCGACGAGGATGCCGATTGCCAGCACCATCGCAAACATGGTCAGCACGTTGATCGAGAAGCCTGTCGCGTACATCACCGCGCAGGTTCCAAGCAGCGCCACCGGCACGACGAGTGTCGGAATGACGGTGTAGCGGAAGTTCTGCAGGAAGACGAACATCACGATGAAGACGAGAGCGATAGCCTCGATCAGCGTGTGCACGACCTTTTCGATCGAAGCCTTGACGAAGGGGCTCGTGTCATAGGGAATGGAGTATTTGACACCCTTCGGGAAGAACTTCGACAGCTCGTCCATCTTGGTCTTGATTGCAGCGGAAACGGCGACGGCGTTACCTGTCGAGGTCAGCTGGATTGCAAGACCAGCGCTTGGCTGGCCGTTGAGGCGGCTTGTCGTCGAATAGTTTTCCGCGCCGTCCTCGATACGGGCTACGTCGCGTAGCCGCACGGTCGAGCCGTCCGAGTTGGCGCGCAGGATTATGTCGCCGAACTGCTCGGCCGTCTTCAATTGACCCTCGACGATGACGCTGGCTGTCAGATCCTGGCTGATGGGGTTCGGCGTCGCGCCGATCTGACCGGCCGCGACCTGGGCGTTCTGCGCTACGATCGCGGCGTTGATGTCCGCGCTCGTCAGATGCAGTCCGACCATCTTGTCCGGATCGATCCAGACGCGCAGTGCGCGCTGCGAGGCAAAAACCTGCGCACGTCCCACGCCTGGCAGTCGGCGGAGTTCACCGAGGACGTTTCTGTTGATGTAGTCGCCAAGGGCAATCTCATCCATTGTGCCGTCGGTGGAGGTCAGAGCCGCGATCAGCAGGAAGCCGGAGCTGGCTTCCTCGACCGAAATCCCCTGTGTACGCACCGCGGCCGGAAGTCGAGATTCAACGCGGCGGACGGCATTCTGCACGTCGACGGTTGCTTTGCCGATATCGGTCCCCGTGGTGAAGGTCGCATTGATGCTGACCGAGCCGGAATTGTCGGATGTCGACTCAAAGTCGACCAGCCCGTGCACGCCGTTCAATTCCTCTTCGATCTGCCGGGTCACGCCCTGGTAGATCTCCTGGGGCGAGGCACCGGGATAGGAGGCTGAAATCGACAGCTGCGGCGGCGCCACATTAGGATACTGCGCGACCGGTAGCATGGGGATCGTGATGACCCCGGCAATCATGATGAAGAATGCGCAAACCCATGCAAGGACGGGCCGCTTGATGAATAGCTGTGCCATGTTTCTGTTACTTCGTGGCCTGTATGGACGTGCTGGGTTCGGCGGCGTCGGGCTTCCATGCCTCCGCGTCTACCTTTGCTCCGGGCTGGACTTTCTGAACGCCGTCGGCAATCACCTTCTCGCCCGCCTTCAATCCAGACAGGACGACCCATTCGGAGCCGAGGGAACTGCCGAGCGAGATGTCGCGTACTTGCGCGGTGCTGTCGGCGGCGAGGACGTACACCTGGGGCTTGCCTTCCGAGGTTCGGGTGACCGCGCGTTGCGGGATGGTGAGGCCTGCCTGCTGAACCGCTTGTTCGATGCGTACACGAACATACATGCCAGGCAGCAGATCGCCCTTCGGGTTCGGGAATTCTGCCCGAAGCGTGACCTGGCCAGTGTTCGGGTCGACGTTCGCATTCGAGAACAGCAGCTTGCCGGGCAGCGAATAGACCTTGCCGCCGTCGAAGACGAGTTCGACACGCGCTTGGCCGGGAGCCGGGCTGTCGAGCTTGCCTTCGCTCACCGCCTGCTTGAGCGCAAGAAGCTGCTGGGCCGACTGTGTGAAGTCGGCGTAGACGGGATCGACCTGTTGAATGAGCGCCAGATTGGAGGTGCTGTCGGCCGTCACCAACGTTCCCTCGGTGGCAAGGGCGCCGCCGATGACGCCGGTAATCGGCGCCCGCACCTCGGTGTAGCCGAGGTTGATCTTGGCCTCGTCAAGCACGGCCTGTTGGGACGCGACGTCGGCATCGGCCTGATCGAGATTGACAGCGGCAGTATCGTAGTCCACCGCGCTGACGACGTTGCGCTCGCGGAGCGTTCGCTGGCGCTCGAGCTGCTGCTTGGCATTGGCTTCAATCGCTTTTGCCTTTTTCAGCGCCGCTTCGGCGCTGGCGACGCGAACCTCGAACAGGCGCGGATCGATCCGGTACAGGACATCACCCTTCTGCACCAGGCTGCCCTGTTCGAAAACCCGTTCCTGCAATATGCCCGAGACTCTGGCCCGCACTTCCGAAACCCTGGTCGCGGCGATACGGCCTGGAAGTTCGCTCATCACGGGAACGGGATGCGCCTTCAATTCAATGAACCCCACGGCAGGCGTCGGCATCTGGCCTTCTTCCGGGGAGCTTGCTTGTTCCTGGGAGCATACTTGACCTGCGACCAGCGCGAGCATAGCCGTTACCGTCAGCAGTGCTTTTCGCCCGCGCAGTCCCTTGTTCATCAGCATTGATGGTTTCCTGTCTGGACCGAAGGGTGAGGATTTTCCGGACATTGCGTCACGTGACCCCGCCGCTTCGATTTTATTTTCGAACGTTCGTGTCTAATCTTGTGGTTCACACCGAGGCCGTCAGACGATTTCTCAAGATCGTCTGACGGCCTCGGGCTACTGTCTTCGTGCGATTCCGGGCGGAAAACTGCCGCGCACTTATCCGGGAATTGCTCTATCTGACACCAAACAGGAGAAGCGTTGCGGTTCGATGGAGTGTATGTGGAGGTTTCGTGGAGATGCGAAATGAATGTTGACGGCCAGCGTCGCGGGGCCTTTTCTCGGGGCCGGAGGTGCGAATGGAAAACGCTCTTGTACTGATCATTGAGGACGAACCGGAAATTTCCGATATCCTCGAACGCTATTTCGAACGCGAGGGGTTCCGCGTTCTGACTGCATCGGATGGCGAGATCGGGCTTTCCCATCACCAGCGTCTGAGGCCCGATCTGGTCGTGCTGGATGTCAAGCTGCCCAAGCTCGATGGTTACGCGGTCCTTGCTGCGATCCATAAGCGCGGCACCACGCCGGTCATCATGGTGACCGCGCTTGCCGATGATGTGGACAGGCTGCAGGGCCTGCGTGCAGGCGCCGACGACTATGTGGTGAAGCCATTCAACCCGGCCGAGGTCGTCGCCCGAGCCCGCGCGATCCTCAGGCGCTCCGTCAGCGGCGGCATGGCGAACAAGGTCCTGCGGGTTGGACGGTTATCGATCGATCCTGTTGCGCATGTGGCGTCGGTCGACAACGGCGATGGTCGGATTGTTCTGCCCTTGACCCGAACCGAGTTTCGGATTCTCGAATTCATGGCCGGTTATCCGAACCGGGCCTTCGAAAGAGGTGAGATTATCGATGCCTGCCTTCCAGAAGGTGACGCGCTTGACAGGACGGTGGACAGCCACATGAGCAAGCTTCGCAAGAAGCTGGATGCGGTTGGCGTCGGCAACCTCCTCAACGGGGTCAGGGGAGTAGGCTACCGCCTTGGCGACCTTGGTTAAAAACAGCCTCAATCGGCAGATCGTCTGGTCGACGACGATCGTCGCGTTCGTATCCCTGTCGGTCATGTTCTTCGGCTTCCTGATCTACGGTTGGGTCTGGGATTGGCTCTTTCCTGGGCCCGCCACGGCAGAGGAATGGGCGCCGACCGACTTCGTCGTTCTTGCTATCAATGTGGCGATCGGCCAGGCGGTGGGCGCCTATGTCGGGTGGCGGCTTGCCCGGCGGCTGGTCAAGCCGCTCATCGCGGTTGCGGAAACGGCTCGGACCATAGCCGAGGGAGATTTTACCGGCCGCGCCACGGGGCAGGGCACATTCGGTGAGGCGGATCGGCTGATCGAAGATTTCAACCAGATGGCGGAGAAGCTCCAGAGGGCAGAAAAGGAGCTCCTATACTCGAATTCCGCCATCGCCCATGAGCTTCGCACGCCGCTGACGATCCTTCGGGGGCGGATGCAGGGGCTTGCCGACGGCGTCTTTGAGCCAAGCCAGGATGTTTTTCTCGGCCTGGTCAAACATATTGATTCCCTCACTCGCATCGTCGACGATCTCAAGACACTTTCGCTGATGAATGCGGGCCGGATGGAGCTGCAGGTGTCGCGTTTCGATTTGGCTGCCGAAGTTGGCGATACCGTCGATACGATGAGGCCGACTCTGTCGGCACAGCGGCTCGAAATCGTAACGGACTTGCGCAGCGCGTCGATCATCGCGGACCGGGCGCGGCTTCGGCAGGTCGTTCTCGCGTTGATCGACAATGTGGCGCGTTATGCACCAGCGTCGCGGCTGGAGGTCAAGACCTTCATGAAGGGCGGATTCGCAATCCTGCAGATTTCGGACAGCGGCCCCGGAATGACCCCCCTTGAGTTGGAATACGCCTTCGAGCGCTTCTGGAGAGCCGACGAGGCGCGGAGCAGGAGGGCTGGAGGGTCTGGTCTCGGTCTCTCCGTCGTCAAGGCAATCGCCGAGGCGCATGGTGGAAAAGCCTCAATCGAAAGCCGCAAAGGCGGCGGGACGACCGTCCGCTTCACCGTTCCGCGTTATTAAACCGGCACAATCCCGGAGCGCTTGCGCATTTCTTTCCCCGGATCGTGAGTGCGCGCTATCTTCCCGTTTCCTCACGCATTCCGGACCTAAGTCCGCCTCGCAGTTTTCCTGCGAATACGGCAGGGCATCGTCTGACGGCACAAATTCTTGACGCGCCCTCGACGCGATCTTCACACAGCTTCGTCAAAACAGCGGCCGGAAAGGATCCGTCTCATTTTCAGGACAGGCTGAAGGAAGATGAAACCAGAAACCGGTTCGGACATGTTGGAATTCCTTGACGCCATCCATCGCAAGGGTCTGCTGGAGTTCTCCGGCAATCGCACCCCGGATGCTGAAACCGGACTGCTGTTGAAGCATGCGCTTGAATCCTCGCTCATTCGCGCGGGCGACGCCCATGGGCAATTCGGCCTTTGCTTCGTGTTGACGGGAAAAGGGCGGCACGCTCTCGGCTTGAAAGCCGATGTCCGAGAGAACGATGCCGCAGACGAGACACTCGATGTAGGTTCCAGGCGTAGAGAAATCCTCGCAATTATCTTCCGCCTCACGCCCGCCATATGTTTCATTGGCGTGCTTTGCGGGATCGTTCTTTCGCTCCTTATCGTAAGAAGATAGGCCCCATCTTCCCGGGCAGTCACATAAGTATGCTGAGGCAATGCTTCTTCAAATTTGCCAGCAGAACGCCGTTGCGATCCCGAGGTCGCGGGAGCGCGACGTCGATGGTCTCGCGTATTCGACCCGGATTGGGCTCCATGACGATAACATGATCGGCAAGATAAAGGGCTTCCTCGACATCGTGCGTGACGATGATGATCGAGACTTGGTTTCTTTCCCATATTGACAGTAATTCGTCCTGAAGACGCATCCGAAGGATTGAGTCGAGTGCGCCGAAAGGCTCGTCCATCAGAAGAGTATCGGGCTCCTGCGCAAGGGCGCGTGCGATTGCTGCTCGCTGTGCCATCCCTCCCGACAACTGGCGCGGATAGGCCTTCGAGAATTCGGCGAGCCCTACCAGCTCGATATAATGCTTGGCTTTTTCCTGACGCTGGCGGGCAGTAAGATCGCTATTGTCGAAGGCGAGGGCGACATTTCCCTCAACGGTAAGCCACGGAAAGAGGCGATGGTCCTGGAATACCATGCCGACCTTGGTTCGGGATGCCGCCTGCGTATCGCAGACGATCGATCCTCGAAAATCGTTATCAAGGCCCACGATGAGGCGCAGCAAGGTTGACTTGCCGCATCCCGATGCGCCGACCATTGCGACGATCTCGTTGCGGCGCACGGTGAAATTGATGTCCTTCAGGACCGGCCGCGCAACGCCATCAAGGGAATAGGCTTTGCTGACATGTTCAATCGATAGCGCATTCATCGCTGTTCTTTCGTCCAGGGAGAGAGGGATGCCGCAACAAGACGGACGGAGTAGGTGAGCAGAACGCCGCCGACCGCGAGCGCGATGACGCCAACGAGAACGATATCCATTCTGAACTGGTCGCGCGCGCTTGCGAGATAGCTGCCGAGTCCACGCCCGTTCCCTACGGCATATTCCGCACCGATTGTTCCGATCCAGGCTGAGAGTATGGCGATCTGCAGGCCGAGATAGATGCTGGGGAGGGCGGCGGGGAAATAGAGCTGCCGGATGCGCGTGCCGCGACGCAGGTTCAGGACGTTCGCGACGTCGATCAGTGCCGGAGGAACCTGGCGAACGCCTTGCTCCGTCGCAAGAAAAAGTGGAAAGAAGGTGGAGAGAACCGTAAAAACGATCTTCGTGCCTTCGCCATTGCCGAACCACGCCGTTAATAGAGGGATCCAGGCGAAGAGTGCGACCTGTCTGACGGTATGGATACCCGGTGATATGCTCAATGCTATGGCACGGGATGTTCCCGCGAGATAGCCGAGAACGATGCCGATCGTACTGCCGGTCACGCTCCCGATCAGCACACGCAACAGGCTTGCAAGAAGAGAGGGCCAGAGTTCGCGTCCCGAGGGATCCAGAAACGGCACTTCAAGTACCTGCAGAGGCGTGACGGCCATCGGACCGGACAGAACGCCCGCCGCTGCCGATGCCCACCAGATGAGAGCCGCCGTCAGGGGAATGATAGCCCCGCGCGGGATCCACGCCGGAAGCCTGAGGCTCTCAGACATTGGCGGCACTCCCGTTGCGCACGGCCGTCTCAGCCATTTTCAGCAGCAGGTCCAGTCCGAAGCCGACGGCGCCGACGATGATCATGCCGACAATTACGATGTCGAGCTGGAACAGCGTTCGTCCCCAAACCATCATGTAGCCAAGGCCATCCGTTCCCGCGAGCATTTCGACGACGATCAGGGAAACGAAAGCCTGGCTGAGGGAAAGCCTCACGCCGCTCGCGATGAATGGCGCCATTGCCGGCATTATCAGCTTGAAGAAGCGGGTTCTGGCGCGAAGGCCGAGTACGTCGGCAACCTCGCTCAATCTCGTCGGAATATTCCTAGCGCCCTCGGCCGTGCTGATGGCCATGGGCACGAAGCAGGCCTTCGCCAGAATGACGATCTTCAGGCTTTCCTCTATTCCAAGCAGGAGTATCAGGATCGGCAACCAGCCGAGGGACGGCACGGCGGCCAGCGCCCGGAAGGATGGCCCGAAATAGGCATCGGCCGTCGCGGATCGGCCAATAAGAAGGCCGAAAAGGAAGCCGAGCGACGCTCCGATCAGGAAACCTTCGGCGATGCGTTGGAAGCTGATGAGGGCGGCCGTGAGAATGTCGCCGCTCGCCAAAAGCTCGAGAAATGTTCGGAGCACCAGATCCGGCGGTGGCAACACTTGCAACGAAACCCATCCCTCCGCGGCGCTGATCCACCAGAGAGAGAGGGCAAGCGCCGGAGCAGTGAGAACGAGCAATACTGTGGCTATCGTTCGATGCCAATCCGGCCGCCATGGTCCCGGCCGAACGTCCGAGGCCTTTCCCGAAAGGGAAAGATCATCCTGTGCTTCGAACGTTGCCATGATCTGCTCCCGTCAGTTTTCGAGGCTGCCGGCGGCAGAGCGATCAGGCCAGAGAGCCTGGAGCTTGAGCGATGCGACGGCATTGTCGATGAAGCTGCGGTCGACCCAGGTTTTGAGATCGATATCGCGGCGAATGAGCTTCTGCTCGCGGTCGAAGGCAATGCCGCTCTGGTAGCGAGCGACGAAGAAATCATCGAGGCGCGGATTGTACTTCTGTCGGAGCGGGCTTCCGGCGTTGGATTTGCGGAGCACTTCGATAGGTGTGCCGGCGCGCGACCAGATCTGATAGGCCTCATCGCGGTTCTTGTCGTCGGCAAGCCACTGCGCCGCCTTGACGAAGCCGGTCACGACTTTCTGTGTGGCCTCAGGATAGGCCTTGCGAAACTTGTCGGTTGCAAGAAATGCGCCAAAGCCTTCTCCGCCAACACCCGCATCGGAAGACTTGTAGAAGATCTTCGCGACGCCCTTGTCCTCAAGCGGAAGCAGGAAATCCGCTCCAAACACCGCATCGACGCTCTTGGCCGCGATGGCCGCGAGCTGATCGGCATTCTTCAGGTCGACGATGGTGACGTCCTTTTCGGAGAGCCCGGCATTCTTCAGCGCTGTAATCAGCCCCCAATGAATGATGGTGGCCTTCTGAATCGCGACCTTCTTGCCCTTGAGATCCGCAATCGATTTGATGTCGAGGTCGGGTCGTGCCGCACCGAAGATGGCGGTGCCGCCATAGGAGGCGAGGATGACGGTGTCCAGCCCATTCGCCTTGCCGATGATGTTCGGCACGGCGCCATAGGAGGCAAAATCGAGCTGCCCGTTGGAGAGCGCTTCGTTGATGGCCGGGCCGGTGCCGGTGAAATAGGTGAACTCGATCTTGGTGGGCGTGCCCTTGAATTCATCGGCGATAAAGCCCTTGGCATCGGCGATCGCCTGCAGGCCCACGCCGAACGGCGTGCCGAACCCAAAGCCTACATCACCGAAACGAATGGTGGCTGGTGCATCCTCCGCTTGCGATGGCGCTGCGCTCCAAGCGACCGCGGCTGCGAGCAACAGGGACGAAAAAAGTCTGCGCATAGTTTTCTCCAGTTCGAGCATGATGCCCAAAAGTGTTAGCGGTTTTCGGGCGAAATCATGTTGTAAGCATTTGATTCTATAGTGGATTCTGATATTATTTCGCCTCGACCTAGCATCGTCCGGCTCTAGGGAATAATCGTGCCGGCCTCGAAGATCCGGTAACTCATGTCGCCAGCCGTTCCGCGTGGCTTTGCGTTCTTCCACCCCATCTCGCGGCGGAAGCTGCCCATGACGCCGCGCGCCACGAGATCCGCTTCCGTTGCGCCTTCGATGCTTTCGGAAAGCGGGGAGACGTAAAGCGCATCGGTCGGGCAGAAAAGCTCGCAGAGAAAGCATGTCTGGCAATCTGCCTGGCGCGCGATGACAGGCACTCCGTCGGCAACCGCATCGAACACATTGTCCGGGCAGGCCTCCACGCAAAGATCACATTTGACGCAGCGGTCTGCGCTCACGATTTCGATCATGATGCTTCACTCATTACTTGGATGTCGGTCTGAAAGGCTGCCCAGAGGCCATCGGTGCCGCCGGTCTCGATCGTGCGCAGCAGGGTTGGGTCTTCACTCGGAAAGTCCGGTCGTCGCTGAAGACCGCGGCTTTCCTTGCGCAAAAGCGCGCTTTCGGTCGACCATCGTGCGGTGGCAATGAACGCTTCGGCTTCTCGTGCCCGGGCATTTCCAGCCGAGCGCCAGCTGCGATCGTCCCAAAGCGCGCGCAGATCTTTCGACGCCGCTTCCAGCGTCGACTGGGTTCTGAAGAATCCGCCATCGAGAGGAAGAATATGGCGTTTGGCCACCTCGATCACGGCCAGAACATCCGAGGCGTCGTTCGACGCGGTCCCCTTGGCAGGATCGGTGACGCGGGTAGTGCGCCTTGTTCGCCAGTTTCTTCCCAGCGCGCGAGCGAACCTCGCCGCGTCTTCGCCGGCCCAGGAGCCCGTCGCCATCGCCCAGCTGGAATTCGGCCCGCCACCTCCCGAGGTCGCGCCGGACATTCCCTGCCGGTTTGCCGCATCCCCGGCGGCGAAAAGGCCCGGAATCGTCGTCGACGACCGATCATTGATCTTAAGGCCGCCGGTCCCGCGAACGGTTCCTTCGTGACGCAGGGTAATGGGGAACCGTTCGGTGAACGGATCGATACCCATTCTGTCGAACGGGACGAAGATATTGGGCTGGCCGCGGCGAAAACCCTCCTGGAGCCGGGGCGGGGCCTTGTCGAGCACGGCATAGACAGGCCCATTGATGAGTTCGCGCGCGACGACGCTCTGGCGGTCGCCGCTCGACCCAAGGACATTTCCCTGCTCGTCGCTGAACGTCCCCCAGAAATAGACCACGCCTTTCGTCACGCTGGAATAGGCCGGAGAGATGCCGTACTGGGCGGAAAACTCCATTCCCGACAGCACAGCACCTGCCTCTGCGGCCATCAGATAGCCGTCGCCGGTCAGATTGTTGGTGCCGAGCGCCCCGCTGAGGAAGGCACAGCCGCCCGTCGCGATAACGATGGCTCCGGCCCTGATCTCCAAGGTTTCTCCGGAGCGACGAAATCGAGCAAGTGCACCGGCCACGATCCCGTCGGACATCAGCAGCTCTTCCGCTGGACAGTGGTCGATGACCTTCACGCCGGCCTTGATGAGCTTCTGGCGCATGAAACGAAGATAGTCCGGTCCGCGCAGCATACCCCGATAAGGCCGTCCGTCTTCATATTGAGGGAAGTCGTATCCCCATTCGGCAAGTAAATTCAGGTTCTCGAAGGTGCGGTCGAGAACACGTTCGATGCGGTCGGGTTCGGAGAAACCATGACCGAGCCTAATCCGCTGGGCGACGGTGGCGGCTCGCTCGGATGTACCTCGCTTCGTGTAGATCGTCGTGGTATTGCCGGCGGCGGTCGCGCCGCTCGTACCGACATAGCCTTTTTCGATCAGAACGACGTTCGAGCCGTTCGATACCGCGTTCCATGCAGCCCAGCATCCTGCCGGGCCGCCGCCGATGACAAGAACGTCGGTATCCAAATGCACTGCTGCAACAACCATGATCCCTCACTTTCTATTTAAACTACTAAATTTATAGGATTTATCTAGAAGGTTTTGTGCCGAACGACGGCCCCTGAGGAGAAAATTATGCTAAACGCCGGCGGGTGAAGGAGGCGAGCGCTAACCTTAGGAAGTAAAAGGAGAATTTTGTGTAGGCGCCCGCCAAAGGCGCAGCTCTCAGGACTGGGTTGCCCAGCCTTGCGGAGAAACGCAGATGCGCGCGGCCTGTCACTGCGCGATCGCTAAATCGCGTTTATTCGGATCGAAATGCCGTGAAAGCTGGCAACGATTGACCACGCCGGCTTCCACGATACGGCAAATGCCAAACTTATTCAGCGATACGCACGATCAACTTGCCAAAGTTCTTTCCTTCCAGAAGGCCGAAGAAGGCTTCTGGCGCATTTTCAAGTCCGTCCACGATATCCTCTTTGTATCTAAGACGGCCCTCGGAAATCCATTTCGTCGCCTCTCGATAGAAGTCGGGGCGCTGATCAACGAATTCGCGCTGTATGAAGCCCCTGATTGTCAGGCTCTGGCGAAGAACGGCGCGCATGACGGTGGGGAGTTGATCATGCCCTTCGGAAGCCGCAGCCCCGTCATTGTAGTGGGCGATCAATCCGCAAACGGGTACGCGTGCGAAGTCGTTCAGCAGCGGGAAGACTGCATTCCAGACATGACCGCCGACGTTTTCGAAATAGATATCGATGCCATTCGGGCAGGCGGCTGCGAGCTGGCTGGCGAAATCGCTCGAGCGGTGGTCGATGGCAGCGTCAAAGCCGAACTCACCGCGAATGTAATCGCATTTGTCTGCGCCGCCGGCGATCCCGACGACCCGTGCGCCGAAGATCTTGGCGATCTGGCCGACCGCGGAACCAACGGCGCCGCTTGCCGCTGCAACCACCAGCGTTTCGCCAGCTTTGGGCTTGCCGATGTTACGAAGCCCCGCATAGGCGGTGAAGCCCGGCATTCCAAGAATGCCGAGAGCGGTGGTGATAGGGGCTGCATCCGGATTGAGTTTGCGTAGTGTGGCGCCGTCCGCGATCGCATGGGTTTGCCAGCCGGAATGCGAGAGGACTATGTCGCCCGGCTTGAATGCCGCATCGCGACTGCTGACGACGCGCGCAACGGTCCCGCCTTCCATGACGCCACCGATTTCGACCGCCTTCGCATAGGATTTTGCATCGTCCATGCGGCCGCGCATATAGGGGTCAAGCGAAAGATAGAGGATCTGGAGTAGAACTTCGCCATCGGCGAGATCGCGAACCTCCTCTCGCTCAAGCCGGAAGTTTGCCGCAACCGGCTTGCCGGACGGACGCGATGCAAGGACGATGCGCGAAGAGGTGGGTTTGCTGGTCATGCCTATGGTTCCTGCTTGCTAGTATCAGAATTCTAACCTGTGACGGAGAGTTCGCCAGCGCAATCGGTGGCGAACTACTCCTTGAACCAGAGCGCAACGCCATTGGCCGCTTCGGCATCGACGAGCAAGCCGCCTTCGAAAGGCCTGGATAAAAAACCTCCACGGGCCAAGGCATCTGCTGCAACCTCAAGCGAGCGGACCGTCAATCCGAGCGCCACCTTGCGCTCGTTGCCGTCAAAGCTCTGCGGGATGGCCGATCCGAAACGCGAATTCGCGCTCTCTTCGGATAGAATGTGAAGAACGGCCGTACCCGCTGGGATGGTGATACCAGCATCGGTCGCTTCCGGCGTTGCCGACGGAAAGCCGTCAAGCAGTTCGATGATCGTTTGTGGTGTGCGGCTCACGATGAAGACATCGCTGATATTCAAGGCGCCGTTCGGATGATCTTGATCGGCGGCGCGCCACACAAGCTCAGGCGTGTTGTGCTGGCAGAAGAAGAAGCGGCCATTGGAAACCACCTCCGCACCGATCTGGAACGTGCGGAAGCTCGCCGGTTTCTGCACGCCGTCGACCTCGACTGGGCGCGAAAAATCCTTCCAGTCGGTGACTGGCTTGCCCGCGCTTGCCAATTCGCGCTGCAGGGCTGCTGCATCGCTGGTGCGAAGGGCAAGGCCATTGAGGCCGGATGGGTAGGACCAAAGATCGGCCCTCTTCTTTTCGCCCTCCGATGGAAAACCGAGAAGCTCCAGATAGTTATCGCGGAAAATGGCAAGATGATTGATGGAGCCGAGGGTGTGGTAGCCGCGTGGGGTCAGTGCAAAGCCGAGCTTGCGATAGATGTCGGCAGCGGTGTCAAGCTTATCGTGTACGCCGATAACAGCGTGATCGAGAATGAGTGGCTGAGCCGTGGCGGGCATGACGGAGGTCTCCGGGCAAAGGGTCTGTTGGATGGCGCTGATCTGGTTGAGGCGGCCTTGAGATCGGGCAGCACATCCGGCAGCAAATGGAAATCTTTAGTCTACTAATTTTGTAATCTATATAGCCTGCCGATTTCGGTGGCGATTCCGATTGATTCCAAAAGAACCCCATGAACGTGGAAAAGAATTCCAGCTGACCAATGCAATGGCAGGTTTAGCTTCAGGATTTTCGCCTTTTCGTCGCTGGAATGTCCGATCGGCAGGACTTTTCTGAAATCCGTCCATTTCGGCAATATTCTTCGCCTTATGTTCGCAATTAGTCTATTAAATTTATAGACTAATTGCTTGCCCCGCGGCTATAAAATGACCGTATCTCCGCTCCGGATGGTGGCGAGGGCGACGGATCGAACCGACAGCAAAGGTAAGCGACAATGACAACTCTGAATGAATATCTCGGGCAGAAGCGGGCAGCGCTGCTAAACCGGCGTGAACGTGTGAAATCGGGAGATCTTGGTGCGGTCACCTTGAAGGCAAGCGCCAGCGCCGAGGGGCGCAGCGGCGTGCGTCGGATCAGAATCCGGGATTTTCAGGTGATTTCCGACAGCCCGCCCGACTTTGCCGGCTACAATCTGGGTCCATCGTCGCCGGAACTGCTGCTTGGCTCACTTTCCAGTTGCCTCACGCATACCTACCTGATCCATGCCTCCGATCAGGGCATACCGTTGGAGTCGCTTCATGCGGAAGTCACGGCTGTGATCGACGCCCGCGCCGGCGCCGAAGGCCATGAAGACGTGCCGGTCTATCCTCAGGATATCAGCTATCTGGTGACGCTGGTTTCTTCCGCAAGTGCGGAGGACATCGCCCGGCTGCAAGCGACTGTGGAGAGGCTATGCCCGATTCTCAACCTGCTGAAACGCGGTAATGAGGTGCATGGACGGGTCGATCACCAACAGCCTGGCGGTTGAAGAGATGGGGAGGTGTCGTAGCGATGAGGTGAGCCGCCGAAAACCGACGGCCACTCAATAGGCGGCAAGGAGATTCGTGCCGAAATCCGGTTCGACGCCTAGGATCGGTGCCGCACGGCTGACGATGTCGTGAACCATCGGTGCTGCGGTTTCGGCAGCGAGGTTCAGGTTGTGTACCCCGGTCAGCGGCTGGTCGATGAAGGCCAGAACCACATATTTGGGGTTCTTCATGGGAAAGGCGGCCAGGAAGGAGTTGAAGCTGAGCTTATGCGAATAGACGCCGTGAATTACCTTGTTTGCGGTGCCCGTCTTTCCGCCGACGTGATAGCCGGGAACATCGGCCATTCTGCCGGTGCCCTGCTCACCGTTCAACTGGAACAGGTAGCGGATGGTATCGCTGGTGCTCTTCTTGACGATTAGCGTTTCCGTTTTTTCTGCCTCTTCCTGCGTGCGCGGAAGGAAAGTGGGCTCGATCAGCTTGCCGCCGTCAATCAGCGCCGCGCCCGCGACGGCGGTCTGCATCGGCGTGGTGGCGACGCCGTGGCCGAACGCTATGGTTATGGAGTTGAGCTTCTTCCAAACTTTTGGCTGGCTGGGCGTTTTCACCTCAGGCAGTTCCGTCTGCATTTTCGACAACAGTCCGAAACGGGTCAGATAGGCCTTCTGATCGCTCATGCCCACCTTTTCCATCATCTTGGCCGTGCCGATGTTGGACGAATAGCGGAAGATTTCCGGGATCGACAGGACACGCCGCGGCACGTCGCGGTCGTCATGGATCGTGAAGCCGCCGTAATGCAGAGGAGCGCTGGCGTCGAAAGTGTCCGACAGCTTGACCGTACCCGTGTCGATGGCCAGTGCGATTGAGAAGGTCTTGAATACCGAGCCCATCTCGTCGGTGCCGTTCGACATGCGGTTCAACCAACCCTTGTCGCCGTCCGCCTGTGGATCGTTCGGATCGAAATCGGGCGCAGAGGCCATGGCCAACACTTCGCCGGTGTGGATGTCAAGAATGACAGCACCGGCCGCCTGACTCTGATAGCGGCCGAGCGCATCCGACACCACGTCATGGACGATGCTTTGGACGCGCAGGTCCACCGAAAGTTTGACGGGCTGCAGCGTATCCTGGCTCGTCAGGCCGGTGGAGTCGAGATCCGACAGGCCCTGCATGTCAAGATACTTCTCCATTCCGGCCACGCCATGATTGTCGATATCGACATAGCCGAGAATGTGCGCGGCCGTGCGTCCGCCGGGGTAGAAGCGTTTGACCTCCGGTCGGAAGCCGATTGCAGGAATGCCGAGCGCCAGAATTTCGCTTTGCTGTTTCGGCGTCAGCTGGCGGCGTAGCCACGCGAAATGCGAGCGGTGGTCGGCCAGCTTCTTGTAAAGCGATTTGCGGTCAATATCGGGAAAGACCGTTGCAATCTTTTCGACTGCTTCGTCTGCGTCGACGACGCGGTTTGGCTCGGCGAACATCGAGACGGTGCGGATGTCTGTTGCCATCAGCTCGCCGTTTCGGTCGACGATATCCGGGCGGGCGGCGGTCACTCGCTCGGGCGGGATCGATGAGGTGTCATCCTTCGGTAGCATACCGAACAATGTAAGCCTGGCGAAGATCACGGCATAGACCATGATCAGGCCGCCGCAGAGTATTACGATGCGAGTTTTTGCAAGCTTGCTTTTTCCCGTGGCCTGCATCGGCCGGCGCCCGCGCGATCCCGGACCGAAGGTGAGCCTGACGAGGCGGCCGCTATTTGCGCTTAAAGCATGAATGATCGACATTATCGACTTATTCGCGTGAGCTGGAAAAGCGGACGTGCCTTTCGATCAGAGATTCATAAGGCAAAGATGGTTAACAGGGCCCTAATATTAAGGGAGCCTTCCCATCCATTTCGAAGGTTCCGGTCATCAGCCGCCTGGTTTTCCCAAACGATGTTTAAGCTCACGGGATCAGCCCACATAGGCGCTTCGCCAGTCGCTCGTGGCGCCGATGACCGATCCGTGTTCGTCGAAGAGATGAACAAAGGTTTCGCGGATCGAGGCGGGGATCCAGTCACCGCTTCGCGCCGGACTGATACCTCGCTGCGCGATCGTGAAGGGCTGGCCGTTCGCTGTCTCGGCATGGATGATGGTCTCGGATCCCAGGATTTCGGTGCTGTTGACAGCGACCTTGAAGGAACTCTCACCGACCTCCGCATGTTCAGGGCGGATGCCGAGCGTTACCGGTGCTCCGTGAGGCAAGGCGATAGGCCGCTCGCGAGCGAGGGGCACATGCAAACCACCATCGAGGTCGACGCCAACATGCTCGCCGCTGCGCGCCAGTTTTCCCTGCAAAAGGTTCATAGGCGGCGCGCCTAGGAACCGTGCGACAAAGAGATTTTTCGGGCGTGCATAGAGTTCCATCGGCGGCCCGACCTGCTCGATCCGCCCTTCGTTCAGGACGACGATCTGGTCGGCCATGGTCATTGCCTCCACTTGATCGTGCGTGACATAGATCATGGTGGATCCAAGCCGGCGGTGCAGGGCGGTAAGCTCGCCGCGCATCTTGACCCGCAATTCGGCGTCGAGATTGCTCAGCGGCTCGTCGAAGAGAAAGGCCTTTGGCTCCTTGACGATGGCGCGACCGATGGCGACGCGCTGGCTCTGACCACCTGAAAGCTGGCTGGGGCGTCTCGAAAGCAGATGTTCGATCTGCAGAATTTCCGCCGCCTTGGCGACGCGGGCACCGATTTCCGCCTTTGGCAACCTCTGGTTCTCCAGACCGAACCGCAGGTTCTGTTCCACGCTCATATGCGGATAGAGTGCATATGACTGGAACACCATCGCCATGCCACGGGCAGAGGGAAGCAGATGATCGCATCTGGCGCCATCGATGCGAATTTCTCCAGAGGAAATCTCCTCCAGACCAGCCATCATGCGCAGGAGCGTGGACTTTCCACAACCGGATGGGCCGACGAATACGGTGAACGAACCATCGGCGATGGCCAGATCGATGCCGTGAATGACCTCCAGGCTCTGGAACGCCTTGCGGACCGATTTCAGTTCGATGCCTGCCATTATCCCATCGCTCCGATTTCGATCGACTGGCCTGCAGCAATGTGGCGGCGGTCGCCGAGTTGCCGGATGTGGTCACCGACTGCGATTTCACCGATGTCGAGGCTGCCGCCGAGAACGTTCAGACTGACCGTCCCGCTCCGCCGCGTCAACGTGCCGAATCCCGTCCCGGCCGACCAGAACAGGCGATAGTCGCCGTCAACCTTTGGTTTGAAGGTCACCCGGCCCGAAACCATGTCGGCCTGCAGGCCGGAAAACGCGTTGACCAGCTGCCAGGCCGACATCGAACGCGCGTAGTAAGAGCCGCATTCAATGTCGTTCCACGGATTGCGTTTGCTCCCATCGTGGCGATCGCGCGCGCCGCGGACGATGTCCAGTCCTTCTTTGATCAATCCATGCATGATCATGTGCGAGGCGGACATATATTCAATGCCTGTCCAGACCTCCTCAGCGTAAGGAGCCGCCACCATCGGCTGGCGGATGCCCTCGGGATAGGTTGCAATCAGCAAGCCGGCCTCGTCCTCGAAGGCATAGTTGCGGCAGGGGTTGAAATGATCCCTGAGCGTCGGGCGGAAATTGTTGGCGTGGACTGACGAGAGTGCCGTCTGCACCTTGCCCGCATCGAGAAAACCGCCGATCCCGGCAACTTCCGCATGCCATTGCCCAAGGATCTGGTCGGAGATGCAGCCTTCGCCCATCTGATATTTGAGCTCGGAAAACTCTTCCGACCAATAAGTTTCCATGAAACCATCCGCGAGCACGCCGGCCGCACGGCCAACATCGAAGGGGATCAGGACGCCCTTATCGGACAGATCGATCTTCTGGATGAACCAGCGGCCATTGAAGAGCGCATCGTCGATATAGGCGGCTCCCGCCTTGCCCATGCGTGCCGTCTTTTCCGAAAGGTCGGTATCGCCCAGAGCCGCCGCCATTTCGGACGTGGCGAGAAGTGCGGCGACATATATCGTGCCGAGCCAGGAGTTCGGGCCGAACAGTTCCATGTCCAGCGTCTGGTGCTGCCTGCCCGACAGGATGCCCGTCGCATCGGGATCCCACCGGTCCGGATTGGCCGGCGACCAGGCATATTCGATGGCGCGTTTGACGTTCGGCCAGTAGCGACGCAGCCAGTCCGTGTCACCGGAAAGCTTCCAATCGCGATAGGTCTTGACGATCGCGCCGAAATGGCCGTCGGCACAGGGGCCGATAATATCGAAGCTGGAACCGAGCGGCAGTTTCTGACGGAAGGTGAGGCCACCTGTCGGCAGCTGGTTATAGGTAAATTCCGTTTCCCGGAGCGTGCGCTCGATTGCGGGGAAAAGATGGGCGAGCGCCTGCTGGTAGTTCCAGACATGCGTGCAGGATCCTTCGCAGGAGCCGTCATTGGTATGCTGCCCTTCCCAGGCCCAAAGCTCGCCGTTTTCGAGACGAATGCAGGTCGCGGTGCGCAGGAGCGCAAGCGTTGCGCTGGCAGCGTCCTTCACTTCTGCCGGCAATGTGGTGTCGAAAAGGCCATCTCGGAAAGAGGTTGTTGCTGCGGCTAATGCGTCCCAGCGCTTGAGCGCATCGCTGGCGCTGGCGTTCGAGCCCGGCCACTGTGTCGCGTAGTAGTTTTTCCAGCTCGGCGTCTGCCGTTCGGGAATGATGCCGTCCGGCTTGTCGCGATAGGCCCAGTAGACATCGCCCTCCGGAAAGTTCCAGGAAATCACAAATCGTACCGCCTTGCGGCCACCTGGCGGGACGGTTACGCGCGCGCCGAGCGTACCGTGTTCCGGCTGCTGGCTCATGTGTTTGGATGTTCTCGGCTCGTCGTAGTGCCGTTTCGGCAGGCGGCCGGGCCGGGCGAACTCTTTCCAGTAGACCGCGAGATCGTCAAACCACTGGCCGCGATAGTGATGATCGGTGTGATCGACATCTTCGGCGTCCGTCGCGATCGTCAGGTCGCCGCGTTGCGTTGGCGGGAGGCCCTTGTCGGAAGACGTCAGATGCAGGCTGCTGATACCGTCCTGCTGCCGGAAACTATGCGTGCCGCTATTGGCGCCGTAATTGCCGAGCGTGCCGGCAAGTGTGTAGGTGAGCGCGTCGGCGGTGTCGTTGACGATCTCGAATTCGAACATCGCGACCGGCATCGAGGAGTCGCGGTCATTGTGCGGAATGAACGGGCTGAGAGCCGTCATCCGCACGCCGCCTGGGAAGTGTTCGTCGCTGAAGACCAGATCGGCAATCGGGAAGCGGCCGTAGAAATCGACCTTACTGAAATGCGGGACGCCGACCAGGGTTTGCCGATTGGCACCGTGGCCGAAGCCGTCGAACATCTTGCGGATACCAGGTGCACCGGAAGGGTTGAGATCATAGGGACCGTTCAGTACTCGCGCATCTACAAGGGTGCCATCCTTCTCGGCCTTGATCGCAAAATGCGAATAGCCGTTATAGCCTTGCAGAGCCGGCCGGTTGCGGATCGACCAGTCGATCAGCCGACCGCTGCCGGAAATGGAAAAGCCACCGGAGCCGATGCCGCCGAGCGGGAAAGCGATGTAGCGCGTGCGTTCTCCCTGATAGGCAAAACGCGGTTCGATGGAAGCAAGGTCGTCCCACATCATAAGCAAATCCCTCGATGTTAATTCTTGATGCCGCTCATCGTGATGCCTTCGATCACGAATTTCTGGGCGATGAGAAAGAGAAGCACGACGGGCAGGACCGACATGCTCATGGCCGCCATGACGACCGAAAGATTGCCTGAGCCCATGTAGCCGCGCAGGACATCCATCGCGACAGGCAGGGTGAGGGACTCATTGGAACTCAGCAGCACCTTGGCCTGGAAATAATAGTTCCAGGTCTGGGTGAAGGTGATGATGCCAAGGGCTGACAAAGCCGGCCGCAGCTGCGGCAGCGAAATACGCCAGAAGATCTTGAGATAGCCGGCGCCATCCATCAGGGCTGCTTCCTCCAGCGCCTTCGGCTGGCTCAGCATGAACTGGCGAACGAGGAAGACGCCGAAGCTGGACGTCAGATACATCAGCGCCAGGCCGATCGGACGGTCGAGCAGGCCAAGCTGCGCATAGCCGATATAGATCGGCAGGATGGTGACCTGAGCCGGGAACATAAGCCCGCAAAGCAGGATGAGGAACAGGGTCTCGCGCCCGCGGAATCGCAGCCGGGCAAAGGCAAACGCCGCGAGCGTGCAGGTGACGAGCTGGCCGCCGGTGACGATGACCGCGATCATGACCGAATTGAAATAGATCTGCAGGAACGGCACACGGGACGCAAGCACAGCCCGGTAGTTGGTAAGATCGAAGCCGGGCGGCAGGAAGCTCGGCGGGAGCTTGTAGGCTTCGCCGACCGGGCGAAACGACATCGAGAACAGCCACAGGAACGGTAGCAGCATGCCGAGCGCAAGAGCCAGCATGACGGCGATGATCGCCCAGTCGATCCAGCGCTTTGCAGCACGCGTTTCCATCGCGCCCATCATTGCTGCACCCATCGGTGCGAGATGATCTGCTGGATGGCAGTGATGATGAGGATGATGACGGTCATGACCACGGAGATCGATGCGGCATAACCAATCTGGAAGCTGCCGAAGCCCTCCTCGACGATCAGGATGGACAGCGAGCGGGTGGAGTCTCCCGGGCCGCCCTGGGTCAGGATCACGATGGATTCGAAGACCTGCAGCGCGCCGATCGAGGCATAGACGATGCAGAAGAACACGACGGGCGATATGTAGGGTAGGGTGATGCGGAAGAACTGCCGCCATGCCGGCGTGCCTTCCATCACGGCTGCTTCCAGGATGTTTTTCGGCACCCCCTGAAGGGCGGCGATGAAGATGATCATGAAGAAGCCGGTGTTCTTCCAGACATCCATGACGATGATCGAGGTCATCGCGTGATTGGCATCCGTCAGCCAGCGCACGCCGGGCAGGCCGATCAGGCGCAAATAGTAGTTTATGACCCCGAGATCATCGCCATAGAAATAGCTCCAGACGATCGACACAAAGGCGGCGGCGATGATGACGGGCAGGAAAAAGGCAAGCCGGAAAAAATAGCGCAGCCAGCCCGGCATCGCTCGATTGAGCGCAAGCGCCAGAATAAGGCCGACCGAAACATTGAAGGTCACGGCAAAGAAGGCAAAGCGCAGCGTGTTCCAGAGGATTTGAAGTGACCGCTGATCGGTAAAGAAGCGCGTGAAATTGTCGAGGCCGACCCACTGCGAACCGAGCATCGGATCATAGTAGGAGAAGGCGAGAATGACGGTCACGATGACAGGCGCGATGACGAAGGTCAGATAGAGCACTGTCGTTGGCAGAACGAAGAGATAGGCCGCGCGCGCCTGCGCTCGGCTTAAGTCGGAAGGGCGGCGTCTTTCTGCGATCACACTCATAGGGATGTTGCTCGAAAGAGTTGAGGAGATTGATTGGTGCACATTGGAAAACCCGCAGGCGCCGATCCTCGGCGCCGCGCAGTCATTGGTTTGAAACGGCGATGCTCGACGGCTGAGAGTCTCAGCCGCCCATCCGTTTCTTCAACCGCTCGAAGGAAGCGTTGAGTTCGGCATCGGCTTGCTTGACGCCATCGGCAATCGAGGTTTCGCCCGCCATCATTGCCGTGTAGTAGCGGATGAAGATCTTCTCGACTTCCTGGAAGTTGGCCGGCGAAGGCACTGCCTTGGTGTCAGGCAGCGTCTGATAATAAAGGGCCGCGCTTGGCGGGAAGCTAAGGAAGGCTTGCGTTTCCGCGGCCGACTTACGCCCCGGCACGCCGCCGCCCTTTTCTCCTTCTTCCTTCTGCGTCGCTTCGCTGGTGAGTTCGAGGACCAGTGCCTTGGCAAGATCGGCCTGCTTCGTGGTCTTTGCGATCGCGTAGCCGCCGAAGCCTATCACCGTGGTATCGCTGACTTTCCGTGGCGGAATGGCTACGTCCATGTTCAGCTTGTTCGTCTTGGCGCTCTGGATAATCCAATGGCCGCGACTGATCATGGCGACCTGGCCGGCCATGAACTGGTTGTCCATCGTATCCTTGCCGGGGATCGGCGAGACGCCGTCGACATGGATCAGATCGTAGAGGAACTGAAGGCTTTCCGAAACTTTCGGATCGAGCATGTTGGAGGCCGTCCAGTCATCGTTGACGACGCCGGTTCCGTTCGAGAAGAACCAGGGCTGGATGAAGAAATTCTGGTTAGGCACCTCATAGCCGAACTGCTTGACGTTGCCCGATGCGTCCTTGACCGTGAGTTTTTTCGCAACGTCGCGAAATTCGCCCCAGGTCCACTTGCCATCCTTCGGATAGGCAATGCCGGCCTTGTCGAACAGATCACGATTGTAATTGATCATGATGTTGTTCCAGCCGATCGGAATGTAGTTGATATTGCCCTTGTAGGTCGACTGCTTGAACAGGCTCGGGGCGAAGTCGGAAAAGTCCGGATTGGCGGCGACGAAGTCGTTGAGCGGCAGGAAGAGGCCACGCGACGAGAAACTCTGGAAGGTCTCGATGGCCGTGCCGTAAACATCCGCCTGCTGGCCGGAATTGAACTGGCCGAAGACCTTGGTCACATAGTCGCCCCAACCCGTGGAAATCGGGTCGACAGACAGCTCGACCTTGACGTTCGGATATTTCTTGTTGAAGCGCGCGATGGCATTGGTCATCGCCGCGAGTTCCGCATCGCCGCCGAAGCCCTGCATCTTGAGCGTTGCCGTGACATCCGATTGGGCAAAGGCACGTCCGACGCCAGCGCCGAGCGCCAGAGCCGCAGACGAAATCAGCAGCGAGCGCCGCGAAAGTTCATGCATGTGATCCTCCCTTGCGCTTTCTCCAGCGCGTTCCCTCTTGTCTGATCGTGGCAGTCGAAACGTTTCGTTTCTAAATTCAAAAATGCCGCGAACCTTGATCCTCCCAGGTTCTGCAGCACCATAATTGCCAAGTCGAAACGTTTCGTATAACAGCATCTCAGAGCCTCCTTGGCAAGAGGGTCTGAGAAAATGCGAGCGGAGGAAGCATGGCCACCATCAAGGATGTGGCGAAACGGGCAGGGGTGGCGATCTCGACCGCATCGGCTGCGATCAATCGATCGGCACCCGTCAGCGATGAGGTAATCGCCAAGGTCGAGGCCGCCGTTCGTGACATCGGCTATGTGCCGCATGGCGGAGCCCGCAGCTTGCGGATGGGGCATTCAAGGCTGATCGGGCTGATCTTGCCTGATATCACCAACCCGCATTTTGCCAGGGTCGCCAAGGTGGTCGAATCCGCCTGTTTGAATGCCGGCTACATGGTTGCGGTTTATTCGACCGGCGAGGATCACGCCCGCGAGCAGCAGATATTGACGATGATGCGGATGCAGCGGGTCGACGGGTTGATCATCATCCCGACACGATCCGACGCGAAACATGGCGCCCGGATTGTCGACCAGATCCATGTGCCGACAATCCTGCTCGACAGTTTCGTCGAGGGGTTGCCTTATGATGTGGTCAAGCTCGACAATATTGCCGCCGGTCGTATCGCCACCGAACATTTGATAGAGCTTGGTCACCGGCGGATTGCTGTGACGATCGGCCGTGACAATATCGTCACCGGCGAGCATCGCCTGGAAGGCTATAGGCAAGCGTTGGCAGCCCGTGGCCTACCGATCGAGCAGGATTTGTTGCTGCCCGGCCGCTTCGACCAGTCGGTCGCACATGATGGCGTGTTCGCGCGAATGAAGCAGCCCGATCCGCCGACTGCCATCTTCGCGCTGTCGAACATGATGATGCTCGGCACATTGAACGCGCTGCACGAACTCGGTCTTTCCGTTCCTGAAGACGTGTCTGTTATCAGCATCGACGATTTCGACTTTGCCAACATCATGAACCCGCCACCGACCGTGGTCGCAGCACCTGTCCTCGAGATGGCGCAGACCGCCATTTCAGCACTTCTGGACGAGCTGGCAAGCAAGCGCCTGCCGAGCGGATCGCAGACCGTCTTTGAGCCAAGATTGATCGTCCGCAAGTCCTGCGCACCGTGCTTTACCGCGGCAATGGTAGATTGATCAGCGGCTAGGAGAGGCCTGGTTCAGCAGAACTGCCCGCGTCTTTATCCTCGTGTCCTCCAATTCGATGATGCGATAGCCGAAGGTTTCGGCATCTGCTTGGAGTTCATCGGACTGCTTGAAGATTTGGTACGAGACTGCCGGCGAGACGAATTGGCGGATATTCCCGTCGCGAGCCTCATCCATCATGTGATAGTGGCCCGAGAATATCGTGATGTCGCAATCTAGGCCGTTCAGCAGCGACCTGATCTCATCTCGATCTCGCAGGGCGGCGCCGCTTCGATCCACAGGCGTCGGCACCGCCAGGATCGGATGATGCACGAAGAGGACGGCGTTTTCTACGTCATCGAGTTCGCGCGCAAGCCAGGCGCGCTGGTTATCTCCCAATATGTTGTCCGATGTGTCGAGGAAGATGCGTTTCAGATGTCTGTGGGCGTGGGAATAGCAGAGCTTTCCATTCACCGCGTTTTCGCCCGCTGTCCAATATTGCATAACGTCAGCATAGACATCGTGATTGCCGAGAATGACGGATATGTTGAAATCGTATCCCCTCAGAATCTCGAAAAATCTGGAGACGGATTGTACCGTGCCGATATCGCCTCCAAAGACGATATCGGAAATCCCCCTGCGTACGATGTCGTCGAGAACCAACCGCAGGCGGTCTTCGTGCTGCTTTGGCTCACTATCATAGCGCATCCTGCCGCCAGTCACGTCGGTGTTCATGACCAGTTTTTGGCCGAGGTGGGTGTCGGTCAGAAAGGCGATCGTGGTCTTCGTCATTCTCTGGGTTCCGTTTCAGACAGGTGCTGGAGCATCGTAGCTCGCCGGTTGGATGAAATGCTTCGACGCGTGT
Source organism: Martinezella lusitana (assembly GCF_014207095.1). Classification (GTDB taxonomy): domain Bacteria; phylum Pseudomonadota; class Alphaproteobacteria; order Rhizobiales; family Rhizobiaceae; genus Rhizobium; species Rhizobium lusitanum_B. The sequence continues at coordinate 504,140 of NZ_JACHBG010000003.1, forward strand.
CGAAACATGCGAACGTGGGTCATGCTATTTTGGTGTCCGAAACAGGGAGTCATGACCATGGGTTCACAGCCGAATATCGCTTCTGCGGCCGCGTTGATCGCCGATCCCGCGCGCGCCGTCATGCTCGTCGCTTTGCTGGATGGCCGGGCACGGCCGGCCGGCGAACTCGCCTATGCCGCCGGCGTGACCGCGCAGACAGCCAGCTCGCACCTGGGCAAAATGCTGGCCGGAGGCTTGCTGACGGTCGAGACCGAAGGGCGGCATCGTTATTATCGCCTTGCCGGCCCTCATGTGGCGTTGGCCCTGGAAAACCTGGCATCGATAGGGCCGATGGTGATTACTCGGAAAAAGGCGTTGACCCGCGAGGCGCAGAAACTGCAGTTCGCTCGCTGCTGCTATGATCATTTGGCCGGCCGCCTCGGGGTCGCCGTTACCAAGGGAATGCTCAAAAAAGGGCTTCTCGTCGCCGCCGACAATAAGCGATTTGAGGTGACGCCGATCGGGGCCGAGTGGTTTTCAAGCATGGGTCTCGATTTGACGAAAATCAAACCGGCTCGCGCAGGGCTCGCACGGCAATGTCTTGATTGGATGGAGCGGCAACATCACCTCGCCGGCCCGCTTGGCGTGCACTTCACCAGTCTGCTTTGCAATGAGGGTTGGATACGGAGGGAGAAATCATCGCGCGTTGTCGAAGTGACGCCGATGGGGTGGCGGAAATTCGAAGATCATTTCGGTATCCAGGAACAGGTCCTGATGGAGCGCGATCATAAGGAAGCGTGACAGCGCACGGGAGCGCGCCATCAATCGCGGCAGGCAAAGAGTGTAGCTCAACGTTTGAGTGCTCGGTCTTCTCTTGTAAAAAGCGCAAGCCACGGTCCCATATGAAACAGGCTCATCAGCAGATACATCACCACCATTCCGCCCAACATCGAGCCGCCCTGCGCCGAGCAGATCATATCGGCCGCCGTATCCTGTGCCGTCAGTAACGCCATGATGGCGAAAACTGGGGCTGCGGCCAGTTGCAACCAGCGCCCTGTGCCGGGAATTCGCAGCAGGCCGGCGGCGTGTGCGCCGGCCCTTTCACGGATTTCGGACAGTTTGGACATCAGAGCGCTCCGTAGCGGTCGTGATGGCGCCACCAAACTCCGGTCTCATTGCGGCCGAGCGGTGCGCGGTCGAGCCATTGATACATGCCCCAAACACCGTCCAATCCACGGGCATAGGACGAATAGGTGTGATAGATCTCGCCGCCTTGCAGGGCGAAGGCGCTCACACCTGGCCGATCGCGTGTGTAGGTTGCGACATCCGTTCCTGTAATCGACGCCATCAGTTCGACCGGTCCCTCGCTGCCGCGCAACTCCCATTGCTGCATCGTCTTGCCCGCTTGAGCGTCCGGCATTGGCGGCTCACGACGGTAATTGTATTCGATATCGCCGTTGCGCTGCTCTTCCGGGGTGAACCAGACATTGAAATCGTGATTGAAGTCACTGTCTGCAGATGATGCCCAATTGAAGGTCCAGCCCATGCGGCGTTTGAACTCCTGCAGTTGCGCGAGCGGCGCCCGTGACACTGCGGAAAAGGCAACGTCATGGTTTTCGAGATGCACGGCAATCCCGTTAAAGCCATCCGCGATCGATGAGCAGGACGGGCATCCCACCGTATAATCCGGCCCGAACATGAAGTGATAGACGAGCAGCTGGGACCGTCCGTCGAAGAGCGCCGAGAGAGGGACCAAGCCCTTCTCCGTCTCAAGGCGGTAGTCCTTCTCGACCTTCACCCAGGGCAGCTGTTGGCGGTTGGCGGCAATTTCGTCGCTGCGCCGTGTCAGCTCCTTTTCCTGCTCCAGTAGGGAAAGCCGCGCCGACAGCCACTCCTTGCGTGTACCGGTTCTATGCATTGTCATGGTTCATCTCCTTGATTGGCTTGATTTGCCATCGCCGGCCGACGTCTTGCCTGCCGATGGGGAATAACTTACGGCTGGAAACTCAAGGGGTGGGAGTTACAAGTGTGACGGGATTTCGATGGACTCGCTGATCGTCGCTGCCGCACAGGCGCTTGCTGCCGGCGACGCGCTTGGAGCGATGAAACGGGTGGCGCTGCGTGACGATCCGCCCGCGCTCGCCCTGCGCGGTATCGCCATGGCGCAGCTCGGCGACCTAGATAGGGCCAAATCGCTGCTAAAAAGCGCTGCGCATGCCTTCGGTCCGCGCGAAACGGTCGCTCGTGCCCGCTGCATCGTCGCCCAGGCGGAGATTGCCCTTGTCTCGCGCGATCTCGGCTGGCCGGAAAAGGCACTGGAGACGGCGCGCGTCGTTCTCGACAAGCATGGCGATAGCATCAATGCCGCGCATGCCCGCAATCTGCAGATCCGTCGCCTGCTTCTCGTCGGCCATCTCGATGAAGCCGAGAGACTGCTTGCGAAACTCGATCCTTCGCCATTGCCGCCTGCCGCAAGGGCAAGCCACGAACTCGCGGTTGCCGGCATTGCCATCCGTCGTCTGCGCACGGGGGCGGCGCGAGCCGCTTTGGCAAGAGCGGCGCAGGCGGCGCGCAGAGCCGATATTCCTGCGCTCGATGTCGAAGTGCAGGCGGCCGGGCGGGCGCTCGACGCACCGGCGGCGCGGCTGATTTCCAAAGGATCGGAGAGGCTGCTATCGCTGGGCGAGGTCGAGGCACTGCTGTCCTCCGGGACGCTGGTCGTAGATGCCTGTCGCAACGTCGTTCGTCGGGGGAGTGACGTGGTATCGCTGGCAAGTCGGTCAGTGCTGTTCGTGCTGGCGCGGGTCCTTGCCGAAGCGGCTCCGGCGGACGCGTCGCGCACCGATCTTCTTTCCCGCGCGTTCCGCGCCCGCCATGCCGATGAATCCCACAGGGCGCGGCTCAGGGTCGAGATCGGGAGGCTGCGCGCTGTCCTGGAGCCCTTCGCCGATATCGACGCGACGCCGCGAGGCTTTATGCTCACACCGCGCGGGAAGGGTGATATAGTGGTGCTGGCGCCGCCTTTGGAGGCCGAACATGGCTTCCTGCTCGCCTTGTTGGCAGACGGCGAATCCTGGTCGAGTTCTGCGCTGGCGATCGCGCTCTCAACCAGTCCGCGGACAGTGCAGCGCGCGCTCGACGGTCTCGCCGCAGCCGGCAAGGTGCAGAGCGTTGGCAAAGGTCGGGCCCGCCGCTGGATGATGCCGCCCGTCGTCGGCTTCCCGACAACATTGTTACTCCCGGGTCCGCTGCCGAGCGACTAGGATCATAGCCATAGAATTCAACAACGCAGTCGAGTGAAGGGTAGGGCAATGAAAAAATCTCAAGCAGAGATCATTCGCGAATATGGTCCGTTCGATGATGCGCCCCGCATCAACGGTGTCACGTTCGACGGCATGCATGTCTGGTTCGCCGCCGGTGACAAGCTGCATGCGCTCGATCCGGAAAGTGGCGCGCGGGTGCGCTCCATCGAGGTAGAATCGCACGCGGGCACGGCTTTCGACGGGCGTTATCTTTACCAGATCGCCGAGGACAGAATTCACAAGATCGACCCGGATAGCGGCAAAGTGCTGTCGACCATTCCGGCGCCTGGCAATGGAGGCGATTCCGGTCTTGCCTGGTGCGAGGGAAGTCTGTGGGTCGGCCAGCATCGTGGTCGCAGGATCCACGAGATCGACCCGGAGACCGGTGCTATCCGCCGCACCATCGAATCGAACCGCATCGTAACCGGTGTCACATGGGTCGATGGCGAGCTGTGGCATGGAACCTGGGAGGGTGACGAAAGCGATATTCGCCGTATCGACCCGGCAACGGGCGAGGTGCTAGAGCGGTTGGATATGCCCGAGGGCGTTGGCGTTTCCGGCTTGGAATCCGACGGCAGGGATCGGTTCTACGCGGGTAGCGGCGGCGGCGGAAAGTTGCGGGCGATCCGCCGTCCACGTTGAAGAGCGTTTTTTCAACTCGTTGATCGTGCAGCATATGGGAGGCCGCCATCACGGCCTCCCATATGCTTTTTGGTGTCGTCGTTGCTCAATGCCGGACGTGCTGGCGCCTCGGACATCTTGTCGTGCAAGGTTGGACTGCCGTCGTCAGAGCGCCGTTGATTTACCGGGCATGCCCCTTTATTTCTCACGCTGAAAGAAGAGGTCAGCTAGTCATGGATAATGAAACAAGCCTGCGAAACGAGCGCAAGCGCGGCTCTGGCGTGAAGGTGGTCTACGATATCTTGCGCGACGAGATTCTGCATCTGGAACTGCCGCCGGGCAGCCCCATCGACGAAGTGCAGCTCTCCGAACGCTTCGGCATGTCGCGCACCCCTATCCGCGAAGCGCTGGTGCGGCTTGCCGGCGAGGGGCTGATTGATACACTGCCCAATCGCTCGACCATGGTGTCGCAGATCGACTTCCTCAACATGCACAGCTATTTCGATGCGTTGGTGCTGATGTATCGTGTCACGACGCAGCTTGCGGCGAAGTATCACCGGCCCGAAGATCTGGAGATCGTGCGCGCGCGCCAGGCGGAGTTTGCCGCCGCCGTCGAGGCGCAGGACGCGCTTGCGATGATCTCCACCAATGCCGAATTGCATCTTGCCATCGCGGAAGCGGGTCGCAACCCTTATTTCACCGCTCTCTTTGGTCGCCTGCTCAACGAGGGCCGGCGCATTCTCCGTCTCTACTACCAATCCTACAATGATCGGCTGCCCCGTCGTTTCGTCGAGGAGCATGATGAGATGATCGCCGCCATTGCTGCGCGCGATACCGATCTTGCCGAGAGCCTTGCACGGCTGCATGCGGAACAGATCGTGGCGCAGGTGCAGAAGCTTTTGGTGCGGGGGGACCGCCTGGATGTGAAGCTCTGAAATTTCGCAGCTTCGAACCTGTCTTTCTTGCATATTCCTTGTCGACAAATTGAATACAAGGCTGTATTGGTGTTGCTGAGAGGGTGACGAGGGGCCGAGATTGGGCCTGGCATCGTTGCCGATGCATTCCAAGCCCAAAAGGCCAAGCCCCAAGAGGACAGACAGAT
>NZ_JACHBG010000004.1 GCF_014207095.1 Martinezella lusitana
CCATAGCGGATCGGTTCGAATGTCGTAGCCGCCGACAGTGTTGCTCAGCGTTCCGATCTGATCCCAATCAACGGCCATACTTTGATCCCCAGCGCTTCACACCATGGTCGACGTTAAACGCAAATTTGTCCACGCCGCCTAGATGAATGGCTGATTCTGAATCCGTTCAATATCTCGCCTTTACCTCTCGGGCACTCGCTCAATGCATCTTGCTGGTATGAGAGAAGCCTTTTGCACTATGGAGAACAGAATGAAACAATTGCTGGCAAAGTTGGGGGTCGCCGCCGCCATCGCAGTTACTGCGCTGTCCGGCACGGCGAATTTTGCTTCCGCCCAGAATTTGGACATCTATGTCGGCCCTGGCCGTCATCGTCCGCCACCGCCGGACTATGACCGTCCGCCGCCGCCGCGCTACGACCGTCGTGGTTACGATCGTCGCGGCTGCGATCCGCGCGATGCGCTGGATGTTGCGCGCAGCTACGGTCTGCGCCGCGCCCGTGTCGTGGATGTGACGCCGCGCCGCGTCATCGTTGATGGCTTCGGTCGCCGTGGTCCGGATACGATGATGTTTGCAAATGTTCGCGGCTGCCCGCTGCTTGGCCGCTGATAGGGATTGCGGGCGCCCAAGGCATCCGCTCTTCATTGCCTGACCTTTTCGCCTTATTGGCGGGGGCCGCGGAACCGCCCTTTGCTCGACCTCAATCGGTGTCTGAGCGAAGGGCGGTTTTGTTTTTTGGAGCAACTCGCTCTTCAAGAGAGCCAAGCGCCGCTTCAGCCCATGGCCTCCACTCGATTTCGAACGGAAAGCGGCAGCGCGGCTTTCCTCGAATTGCTTGGAGCGCATCGTGAGCCTTCAGGCTCGCAATGCGCTCCAGCATTTCGATGCTATGCTTACTGCTGGATCGAGTAGGTGATGCTCACCGATGCGTTGTATTCGTTCTCACCCGTGGCGACCGGGACGGCCTTGTCCATTGGTGCTGACGCGGCCATAGCGCGCATGTAGGGCTGCGGCGGGGCCGCAACACCGCCCTCATGGATCGAGACGATGCGACCGAGCTTGACACCGGCGGCCTCCGTAAGGGTCTTCGCCTTGGTGGCAGCGTCGGCGACAGCATTCTTACGCGCTTCGGCAAGAACCGCGTCCTGCTTGTCATTGGTGAACTGGATATCGCCGCCCTGGTTGACGCCGAGCTTGATCGCCTGGTCGAGCAATCCACCGAGCTTGGTGAGGTCCCGCACGCGAACGGTGAGGCCGTTCGTCACTTGATAGCCGTTCAATACCGGAGGCTGCGTGTGGCCATCCTTATCATTCGGGTAGATATATTGCGGCTGGACGGAGAAACCCGAGGTCTGCAGATCGCGTTCCGCGATACCGTTTTCCTTCAGCGTCGCCAGAACTGCGCCCATGGCCTTATTGTTCTGGTCGAGTGCATCCTGGGCCGTCTTTGCCTGCTGAACGACTGCGAGCGTTACCACAGCCATATCGGGTGCAACCGTTGCATGCCCCTCCCCGGTGACCGTGATAACGGCTTCGCGCGGCTTGGCATCTTCGGCGAAGGCGGCAGCCGCGGGCATGAAGAATGTCGTGCTGACAAGGGCGGCAAGAGCAAAATCTCTGGTTTTCGTCAGTAGCATGGTTCGTTCCTTGGTTGATAATCCCTCGGGTTCGCTTTTGCGGATTGATTGTGAACGTATTACGGCAGTCCCTTGTCGGAAAAGAGAAATTGAGTTAGAGCCAAGTCGGCTTCCGGGGAACCATTGCTTCGGAGTCGCGAGTGCGGGGATTTTTCTCGTGCCGGGCCTGTAGCTCAATGGTTAGAGCCGGCGGCTCATAACCGCTTGGTTGGGGGTTCGAGTCCCTCCGGGCCCACCATTCTCTTCTTGGTTGTCAGCGAGATCCAATCATGTGGCGCCGGCGTTTGCCGGATTGGCGCTCGCATAAATGGTCTCAGAAACCAGCCTTCTTCAAACCTTCGCGATAGAGATCCTTGTGCCACTGTTCCTTGAAGGGAATGACGGACAGCCATCGGTCGATATCGAAGCCGGGGTTGGTCTCGTGGATCCTGCGTACCGTGGCGCGTGCCTCGTCCGCGTGGCCAAGCATCGCCAAGTTGGCAGCCGAAAGCCGATCCGCGAGACTGGGATCAACCATCTGGTTGATGCAGTCGAGCGAGGTTTGGAATTGGCCGAGCGCGTAATGCGCCCCGGCTGCGATCCATATGTAGGAATCCGGATTGATGGGATTGAGCTCCATGGCCTGCTGAATCTTCTGCAATGCCAACACTGGCTGCGAGGCGTGAACCAGCGTATCGGCGTGATCGGCGATGAGGTCCGCATGGTGCGGACTGAGCGTTTCCGCTAATTCCAGCGCTTCGATGCTCTCCTCGATCGATCCCTGGAATAGCTTGGCGACGCCGAGCTCGCGATAGCCATCGGCGAGATCGCTGCGAAGCGCGATGGCCTGTGTCGCGTAAGCCTGCGCCGATTTCAGCAGATCGGTATCTCCGCGGGCCGTCAGCAACCATTCCTTGGAATAGGTGCGGGCGACTGAGCTGAGCGCGGGGGCGAAATCGTTGCTCTCGCGCAAAGCAGTGTTCATCTGCGCGCGGGCGCGATGCATGTTCGGCACTGTCAAGCGATGGAGATATTGCTGGCCGACAAGGTATTGGTGATAGGCGGCTGGATTTTTCCCGAAATAAGCGCGCGCCAGCTCATGATGCTCGACGTGCCCGGCAACCTTGAGAACGATGTGGCGTGAAATATCCCGCTTATTACGAGCCAGGTCCAGATTGCCGAAGGCGAAGTGGTTGGCCCACACGACCTCGCTGTCCGGCAGATGGATGAGCTGTGCAAACAGGGAGAGATCGTTGCCCGACCCGCTCAGGCGCGTATCGAGAACATAGTCGATGTCGTAGCGCCGGAGGAGCGCATGCCGATTTTCGCTCTGCCGGCTCATGTGCATGGCGGAGTAGGGAGCGATGACTCTTAGGCTATGCAAGGTGCAAAAACCGAGGGTGATGTCCTCGATCAAAGAGGACGCCACCATTGCCGCCGCAGCATTGATGCTGTCATTGCCGGGAGGCAGCAGAGCAACGCGCGGTATGCGCAAGATGGAGTGTGTGGGTGAGGCATATTCTGCGGCAGCGTCGTTGGGCGGACTGTTCGCAGCGATCGGCGTGACCCTGTACGGCGACGCCGGCGCAGGCGTCGCCCGGCCGGGCATGCGAGTTTTGCGCTGCTCGAACAGGTATTTAAGCTGTTCAAGTCCGCCGTCGGCTTCGAATGCTCTGAGCAAAACGGGATGGATGTCTTCGTTCCGCGGATCGGCTTCGAAAAGAACGAGTGCCGCCTCTTTGACCAGAGCAACACCCCTGGTTGCGGCAGGAAGATGCGTAGCCTCATCCAGCATTTCCTTCAAAAGCACCAGATACCTCTTCCTTTCGCTTTCACGCCAATCAACGAAAATCCGGCTCTGGCAATTTGCTTTTGCAAGGAACTTCGAGCGTATGTTCTGCGCGAGGATGGCAAGATTCTCGAGCAAGGGCCGTGTTGTCGCTGCAGAGATGGAAGCGATGTCAGTGGCCAGCGAGCGTGTGATCAGGTGAATATCAGTGTCGTCGAATCCTAGGAATTCAACACCCAGGTTCGCTTGCCTGCTCTTGATGCGGGATATCAATTTGCGCAGATTCGTCAGAGAGTTGGCAACGTCATCGTCGCCCCACAGAAATCGCGCTATGGTAGCTCTGCTGCTGTATTGGCTGCCGGTTGCCAATAGATAGGCAAGTATCAGGAGGGCTTTTTCCGGAAATGCCACGTCCTGTCCTTCACCGTCGAGAAGAACGAGCTGTCCGAATGTTCTGAGTGAAAATTGCATCGCGCCTTCTATATTTATTTTCGTGTGTAATAGCCGCCTTCTTTTGGAATTCCGGTGCCTTCTGAACAGATTGAGTCCGATACGGCAGGTAGAAGCTATCCTATATTTCTTCCGGTATGCACGCTTAAATTCAACCTATGGCTTATCATGCTTCATTTTGAAAGAAACTGTTGCATGACGCATCAGCTGCGCCCACAAAATTCGCATGAATACTGGAGTGGAGGCCGCTTCGCTTCTCAAAGTGAAGCGCAGGGCTGGACCATCGGGGCCGCACGGGACTCTTTCAATCGTTGAATTCTGACTGTTATCCGGATTGAAGGGGCGAGGTTTTGGTATCGAGCTCGATCAGCCTCTGCCGGCAATGAAAGCGGATTTCTCAATCTACTATGTTATAGAGCCGGGAGGCCGAGGCTTTGCCGATAAACCCTGTTCTATTGCGAAGGCGAGGTGTCCAACGGGAGATATTTCCCGTGTCCCGTGCGGCGAGGGGTCCGAGCGCCGGAAGCTTGATAAGCTCTTCCCAAGTCGGGATTTTTGCCACAACCGACCGGGCGCGTTCGTCGCCGAATTCCTGAACCTATACCTTGGTATAGTTGCCCTGCACCATCGCTTGATTGACCCTTCTCAGGGGGTGTGACAAGAGGGCCTTGCCTGCGCGACACGACGTGCCGGCGAACGAAACAACAAATCAAGAAGCAAATGGACAGTTACCCTAACCGCTGTCCGGCCGCGGCCTTGGCCCGAATCCGGACAGTCATTGCAATAACCTGTAACGCTGCCGGCAACCGCCGGGCAGGCGACGGTAGGGCTTAGTTCGTCCTTTCCGGCTTGCCCAAGGATCTGCCGAGACGCAGACCAAGGAGTGAGCCATGAACAACATCATTCTCTTCCGCGAACGCAGATTCGCCACCAAGTTTTCCGCCGCGCGCACTTTCAACGCCGCAGCGTTTGCGCCGGTCGTTCAGGTCGCGTCCCTTCCGCGTCCACGCCTGATCGCCGTCTGGCACACCAATTCTCAGACCGGGAAGCAGGAGTGCTTTTGGACGACCGAAGGAGCCGCCGGCTCCGATGAGGATCATAGTCGTCGGGCGGCCTAGCCCTTTTCTCCAAGCAAGCGCCCCGCCGCCTCACAAATGCGGCGCTCCGCGGGGCGCACATTGGTAACATCCTGATTTCAAGGGGTTATACATGGTTTTCCTCGCCAATGATCGACGCGAGCGTAGCGCCGTAGCCGCGTTGGCCGGTGCACGTATCTTGCCAAACGGCTATGATTTTGCCGCCTTCGCCTTCATCGCTGCCGCAGCCTACCTGACCCTTCATGGGGTCGGAGAGATGCGTGCGCCGCTATCCGGGCTTTCCACGGGGTCGATTTCGCTGGATCCGGCCTATTTGCCAGAATATGCGCTGCGCACGACATTGCGCATGATGGCGGCAATCGTCGCCTCGCTCATCTTCACCTTCCTGGTCGCAACGCTTGCTGCAAAGAGCCGCCGCGCTGAAAAGATCATCATTCCCGCTCTCGACATCCTGCAGTCCGTGCCGGTGCTTGGCTTCCTGACCTTCACCGTCACGTTCTTCATGGGCCTCTTTCCCGGAAGCCAGATGGGGGCCGAGTGCGCGTCGATCTTCGCCATCTTCACTAGCCAGGCATGGAACATGGCCTTCTCCTTTTATCAGTCACTGCGGACGGTGCCGCGCGATCTTGATGAAGTGAGCCGTGGGTTCGGCCTTTCCGCCTGGCAACGCTTCTGGCGGCTGGAAGCACCTTTCGCCGCGCCGGGGCTCGTCTGGAATACGATGATGTCGATGTCCGGCGGCTGGTTTTTCGTTGTCGCTTCGGAGGCGATTACTGTGGGTGACACCACCGTGCAGCTTCCGGGGCTTGGCTCCTGGCTCGCCGTTGCGATCGACAAGCAGAACTTCGTTGCCGTCGGCTGGGCCGTGCTTGCCATGGGTATCGTGATCCTGCTCTACGATCAGCTGCTCTTCCGGCCGATCGTCGCCTGGGCCGATAAGTTCCGTTTCGAGCAGACCGCCGGCCAGCAGAAGCCGCGTTCCTGGGTCTATTCGCTGATCCGCCGCACGCGTCTTCTGAAGTATGTGACTGCGCCATTTACCACCGTATGGAACGCGCTGTTTCTGCTGCGGCTGCGCCCCGCGTCGAAGGCGATCACCATCAAGCAGGGCGAGCGGCAGGTCGTCAGCCGGGTCATCGATTACGCCTGGTTTGCTCTGATTGCCGCCATTGGCGCCTGGAGCATCTGGGACATCGTTTCTTACCTCAGCCAGACGCTGTCGTGGGGTGATGTCCGGATCGCCTTTGCCGGCGGGTTCGTCACGCTCATCCGAGTCGCCGTTCTGATTGCGGTCGCGAGCGTAATCTGGGTTCCGCTCGGTGTCTGGATCGGTCTCCGGCCCGCCGTTGCGGAGCGGGTGCAACCCATCGCGCAGTTCCTGGCTGCGTTTCCAGCGAACGTGCTCTTCCCGGTGGCGGTGATCGCAATCGTCGCGACGGGGGCCAGCCCCAATATCTGGCTGTCGCCGCTGATGGTGCTGGGCACACAGTGGTACATCCTCTTCAACGTGATCGCCGGGGCGAGCGCTTTCCCCACCGATCTGCGCGAGGCATCCGCTGTCTACAGGCTGCGTTCGTGGACCTGGTGGCGCCGTGCGATCCTGCCGGGGATCTTCCCCTATTACGTCACGGGAGCACTGACGGCTTCCGGCGGCTCATGGAATGCAAGCATCGTCGCCGAGCTGGCAAGCTGGGGCGACACCAAGCTCGAAGCCTTTGGGTTGGGCTCCTACATCGCGAAGGCGACGGCAGCCGGAGATTTTCCGCGGGTCATCCTCGGGATCGTCGTCATGTCGATCTTCGTCACGCTCTTCAACAGAACGCTCTGGCGGCCGCTCTACGTTTTCGCTGAACGTCGCCTGCGTCTCGACTAGAGCCGGATGATTTTAGGTCCGGTCGACCTAAAATCTGAATCCGCCCTAGAATCAAAGAAGTAGAGCATGATGTCGTCCGAAAACCGCACACACTTTTCGGCATCATGCTCTAATCAAAGATCGGAGAAATGAACATGGAAAACGCTGTCGTCTCCAAGAAGGCCGAAATTGTAAAAGCTGCGCCGCTGGTGCTGGCCAAGCAGGTTTGCCAGACTTATGACAAGGGGAGCTCGGGCTCGCTCGTGGTCCTCGATAATGTCGACCTTCAGCTCCATCCCAACGAAATCGTCGGTTTGCTCGGCCGTTCCGGTTCCGGCAAGTCCACGTTGCTGCGTGCGATTGCCGGCCTGATCCGCCCGAGCAAGGGTGAGATCACCTTTGCCGGCCGGCCGGTAGTTGGCCCCAATTCCGATGTTGCCGTCGTCTTCCAGAGCTTCGCTCTGTTTCCGTGGCTGACGGTTCTGCAAAATGTCGAACTCGGTCTCGAGGCTCAGGGTGTCGCTTCATCGGAGCGTCGTAAGCGCGCGCTTGCCGCCATCGACCTGATCGGCCTCGACGGCTTCGAAAGTGCCTATCCAAAGGAACTCTCGGGCGGCATGCGTCAGCGTGTCGGCCTTGCCCGTGCGCTCGTCGTCCGCCCGAAGGTCCTGCTGATGGACGAGCCCTTTTCCGCGCTCGACGTCCTGACCGCCGAAACATTGCGCACCGACCTTCTCGACCTGTGGTGCGAAGGCCGTATGCCGATCGAGTCCGTTCTGATGGTGACGCATAACATCGAGGAGGCCGTCCTGATGTGCGACCGCATTCTGATCTTCGGATCGAATCCCGGTCGAGTCATCGCCGAAATCAAGGTGGATCTGCCGCAGCCGCGCAACCGCCTCGACCCGGCGTTCCGCATGCTGGTCGAGGACATCTATGCCCGGATGACGGTCAAGAGCGGTGCGCCATCGCGCGAGGGTCTGTTCCCCGGGACCGGTATCGCCATGGAGCTGCCGCGGGTGTCGACCAATCTGATGTCCGGTCTGATTGAGACGCTGGCCGCGGAGCCTTATCGTGGTCAGGCTGACCTGCCGCCGCTGGCGACACAGCTGCATCTTGGCATCGACGATCTCTTCCCCGTCGCCGAAACGCTGCAGCTTCTGCGCTTTGCCGATCTGGAAGGGGGCGACATCAAGTTGACCGCACCTGGCCTGCGCTTCTCCGACAGCGATGTCGACGAGCGCAAGAAGCTCTTCGAGCAGCATCTGGCTACCTACGTGCCGCTTGCTGCGCATATTCGCCGCGTGCTCGACGAGCGGCCGACCCACCGCGCGCCGGCGCGGCGGTTCCGCGACGAGCTGGAAGACTACATGTCCGAAGACTACGCCGACACAACCATCAAGGCCGTGACAAACTGGGCTCGCTACGCCGAATACTTCGCCTATGACGAGAGTGCGGATCTGTTCACGCTGGAGAACCCGAGTTGATGCACGCTGCCGGCTGAGGTGGCGACCGACCCAATTGAACCTTGGAATTTGATAGGCAGCCAAGGCAGGACTTAGCGCATGGGCTTCCGGCAGATCGCCAGCATAGGCGATTTGCGCTCGCGCGGCCTGTCCGGCTGCGGGACGGATCACTATGCCCAGAGACAACGAAGAACTTGGCCGTTTCCTGGAGGCTCGCGGTAGAAGCAACCGAAACAAGTCCGATGTGCGAAAGCTCCGCCAACCCAGCGGAAAGCGTGGCGCCCAAACAAGAGCGGAACGCTTCAAGGATCGCGTCGGTTTGTTAGCCATGCTGGCGCTGCTTTGGGGCGCCCATGCACTCATGCGATCGGCTACACGGTTGTTTTTTCGCGGTTTCCTATCTGCGAACCAGACGCGCATGCTGCTTCGGCGGGCAGCATGGCTCAACAGAAAGAGCCTTGCAATTCTCCGACGTCGCCAGGGCCGGCGTCTCCTCAATCGCTATGCCGAAACCGACAACCATGACTGCGGGGCTTGATCAGATCTTACCCAACATGGGGACCGTTTTTGAGTTCGGCGTCACTATCGGTTTCGCTCGGCAACGCTGCCGGCTTGCGGACGAATAGGCCTCTCGCTCCGGCGAGGTTTATAAAGGCTGCGGTTGTTTTCGGACTTGGGCTGAGGCAGTTTGCCATTCGCGCATGCAGGTGCCGGGACGAGGATGCAAGGACGAGAGACATGAGACGCGAGTTTCTGAAATATCTTTCCGAGATGCCCGTGCTTTGGTTCGGTATCTCGGTTCTCGTCGGCCTTATTTTCATCGGTGACACCGTCACGGACTTGGAAATTGCTTTTGCAGTTCTCTATGTCTCGGTGATCCTGCTAACGGTTCGCTCAGGTCGAACCGGCGCGATCGCCGTTGTCGGCATTGCCTGCGCCGCCCTTACCATTCTGAGCTATTTTCTGACGCGCCACGGCGCCTCTCAGGCCGGCCTGATCAACAGTGCCCTGAGCATCGTTGCCATCGGTGCGACAACCTATCTGGCGATCAGGATCGAGACGATCGACGCAAGGGCAAGGGAAGCCCAGTCCGAACTCGCGCGGATGTCACGCCTGATGATCGTCGGCGAACTCGGCACCTCCATTGCCCACGAGGTCAGCCAGCCGATCACGGCGATTACGGCGAACGGCAACGCTGCGCTTCGTTGGCTGGCAGCCGCACCCGCCGATCACGACGAGGCTCGAAGAGCTATCGAGCGGATCGTAGCGGATGCTGGCCGTGCGGGAGATGTCATCGGTCGTGTCCGGTTGCTCGTTTCGCGATCGTCTCCTTCGCGTGACATGGTCGATCTGGGCGAGGCGATTGACAACGTGCTGGAGCTTGTGCGCAGCGAAATCCGGAAGAATCAGATATTGCTTCGAACGGAGCTCGCCAATGACCTGCCGCTGGTGGCCGGCGACCGCGTGCAGCTTCAGCAGGTGATCCTCAACTTCGTCATGAATGCGATAGAGGCTCTGGCGGATGTCAGTGCCGATGTGCGCGAGTTGCTCGTCAGTGCTGCTGCCGCCGAAAGCAAGATTACCGTCAGCGTGCGCGACACGGGCATCGGCATAGCGCCAGCCAGGCTCGATCGAATATTCGAGGCGTTCTACACGACCAAGCCAAACGGTATGGGAATGGGATTGGCCATCAGTCGTTCGATCATCGAGGCGCATGGTGGCTCCGTGTATGCGGCACCCAATTTTCCGCACGGGACAGTATTCGGCTTCACGCTGCCGCTGGACGGAAAATCGAGGGGATAGAACATGCAAGATCAGCGACCAGCCGTTTACGTGATCGATGACGATCCTTCCGTGCGTGACGGGCTCGACAGCCTTCTGCGCTCCGTCGGTTATGATACGCGCGGCTTTGCCTCGCCACGGGATTTCCTGCAGCATCCTCGTTCAAACGGCCCGGCCTGCATTGTCCTCGACGTCCGAATGCCGGATGCAAGCGGTCTCGATTTTCAGGACGAACTCGTAAGGTCAGGCTATCTGACGCCGATCATCTTTCTGACAGGCCATGGTGATGTTCCCATGTCCGTGCGCGCGATGAAGGCTGGTGCGGTGGAATTTCTTCTCAAGCCCTTTCGCGAACAGGATCTGCTTGATGCCATCCGGCAGGCGCTGGAACTGGATCGCGCTCGTCTTCGAAAGGAAGCTGCCGCAGTCGACCTTCATGAGCATTTTGCCTCGTTGACGCCGCGTGAGCGCGAGGTGATGGCTCTCGTCGCGCGCGGTCTTTTGAATAAGCAGATTGCAGCGGAGATCGGCTTGAGCGAGATCACGGTGAAGGTTCATCGCGGTCAGGTCATGCGCAAAATGCACGCAGACTCCGTCGCCGACCTCATCAGAATGGCCGACAGCCTTGGACTGGCCGAAATGGTCATCGACGGGAAGGGCAGTGGCAACGCTTCGCGGTCGCGCTGAGCCCCGATTACTAAACGCGACCGGATCACCGCCGGCATTGCATTGCTGCCCGGATTTTTCTCTTGCGCCTCAAGGGCGTGGCGTGATGGGCGTGCCCTGATGAAATATCATCTGCCAGCGGCCATCGATCCGCTGCCAGATCGAACTACGCAAAACGTGCCGCTGCCCGCTTGTCTCGTCAGTAGTGCGAATGGTCCGATAGGTCACCAGAACGGCATCGGGTGAGATGGATCGAAAAGCGTAATTGCACACGATTACAGGCGGCGAGGTTTGCGCCGTTTCTTCCTCGGTCAGGAGCGCGATGAGTTCTGCCCGATCGTCATATATCGTGCCCGAACTGCCAAATTCGACAAAGCCTTCGGCGAGTAGCCCTGCGACCGCATTGGGAGATTGGCGAATTTCCGGGCGATGCAGCTTCTCCTCGAGCGAGCGAATTTCCTCGAATTCCTGCCGGGCAATGTCCATAGCGATTGTTGCCTCCGTTTCTTTCGATCTCATCCCGGGGAGGGGCGGCGGCCTCAGGCTGAGGCCTCGAGATGTTGCTGCCGCTTCATTTTATCTGAGTGATTGGAATCGGTCTCCCTGAACTGCTCCAATTCGTCGGCAAAAAGCTCGGCGGCGTGACGACCGGGATGGGTTTTATCGTCCTCGATGACCGCCGCTATCCTCCGAAACAACTCGGCTTCGAAATTGCTGGCGATAGCTTGGCTACTCGGTCTTGTCAGTCGCGCGCCGCCATTCAGGCGGATTGCCGAGACATAGAACTCGTCTTCATAGTCGGCTCCTGCCGAGGTCAGCTCCGCGTACCCGTAGAGCAGCAGCCCGCTTTCCCAGCGATCGCAGAGGCGAATGCTGAGTTCATCGAATGAATATTCGCAGGAAAAAGCCATGGCATGCATCGTCATCGCTTCGTCTCCGCGCTCGATGCCTCCGGTAAGTCTGCCGCAATAGCGTCGATCCTTACGTGCATTGGCGGTCTACTCCTCTTGCGTCCTTATCCGCCGTTCCTTCGGGTTTCGCTGACTTCGCGCAGGCCTTTGAGACTTGCTCGGACCCATTCCTTCAGGGCCGATCGGCTCTACAGAGCAGGTTGTCATCAAACATAATTCATGTCAACATTATTTATGTTTATTCACTTTGAGGCAAACATTAAAGATGTTCAACACAGCGGCATCCACATCTCTACCCGCAAGGGAGATTAGATGTCCCACGTGGCTGATCCGGGGATGGCGCTGTTACTTGCGGGCGATATGTCCGCAGATGCGGCCTATGATCGTCAGGCGCGCCAGCTCCACTGTGAATGTCTCCAGCGCTGGATTGTCCGAGATAATCTTGACCTCGCCCGGCTGGCTGAAGGGCACGCGCTGGAGCCGCTTGATCTGTGGTTCGGAGTAGCCGTCGCTGATGGCGTAGACGGTATCGGTCGTCATCTGGTTCTGCGAGAGGTCGACGATGACCCGGTCGCCGGGCATGTAGGTTGGCTGCATCGAGTCGCCGATCACTTCCATGATGATGGTGTGGTTCGGCGAGGCCTTCGCTTCATTCCGTAGATAGCCCGTAGGAATAAGCCATTCCGCGACGATCTTGTGTCCTGTGACGTTTCCGGAGCCTACGGGCAGATTGATGACTTCTCCAACGACGCCGCTACCGGCGCCGAGCTTGACGTCTACCTCGGGTGTTGCGCCGGCGATCTGTGGCTGCCAATGCTCCCTGCTATAGCTGTTTTCTCCGCCGTCTTCGGCAAAACCTTCATTGTCCAGTTCGTCAGGATCGAAGGATGTGACGATGCGTACAGCGGGGTGGGCTGTCTTATTCGATGCTTCTCCCGTCAACAGGTAGCCGGCGGTCGTTCCGAATTTCTTGGCGTAGCGATTGGCGATTTCGGCACTGAACTCGTTCTGGCCGTTCTCGTGGGCGCGATAGGTGGAAAGGCTCACCCCCAGCGCTTCTGCTGCCTTCGTTGCCGATGGATAATTTGCGGCTTCTCGCGCCGCTCTCAGTCGTTCGCCCATTGATCTTTGCATTTTTCGACCTTTGCAAATTTAACGACATAAATCATGTTGACACGAACATCTTTATCAACATAATTAGTGTTTATCAAGCCGCAGGCGATGAATTTCGCTGCGGCGTCGGCATTGAGGCTTCCTCGGCGTCCGGCGGAGATGGGAATTCGAAGGAGTGGCAGCATGAGTGTGCACAGGAGAAGCAGGAGACCAAATTTCCACGGAGGCGGTTTCGATCATTTCTGGGGCTGCCCGATCTGCCATCGGACCTTGTCGATCGCCGAGGTCATCGAGCTGCATTGTGAGGGCTGCAATGCGACCGTGAATCCGACGGAAACCTTCGGCCCCGAGTTTGCCACAGCACAGTCCAGAGATGAGAGGTCGGCATGATTGAGATGCTCGAGGGCTTTTTGGCATGTCTCGGAGCTGCTCTTTTTCTCGGCTTGATGCTGGCTGAGATGAAGGGGGTCGTTTCGAGATTGGCATCCAGGCGTGATGGTGAGGATTCTGGCGCCCCGGAGAGTGACCAGATGCACTTTCGAACGGCCAGAGATAATACCAGCCATCCGAACACGCCGGTACACCAGACAAAATAGCGCCGACGGCAATAGGTGTCGTCTCTTCAGAAAACAAAACAGAAACCCAACAAGCGGCTTGCCTTTGCCGGCCGGAGGAGTTTGCCATGAATGAATTTCAAATTGGAACCGAGACCGTGGCCGACGGCTATCTTGGGTGGATTCGCAAGGTCCACCGAGCGACGAACGAGATTCTCAGAGACCGGCGAGGAGAGCCGATCATCTTTGCGACACAGGATGCTGCAAAGGCCGCCGCAGGGGAGGCTATGGTCGCCTATCTCAATACGCCGATGCTGCGTGACGGCGCCAAAGTCGAAGCGCTCTCCAAAGCTGAAGCCTTCTTCAAGCCAAGATCGATCGACTCTGCTGCCGGAACCTCTGGGACGGCGATGTGATCCCCTTTCCCGCAACGGAGCGGCGAACACTTCATGTGACAGGAGGCAATTGGGTCAATGAGCAAAGGCAAACTTGATCTTCTTCTCGATAGTCTCGGTATAAAGCTTGTCCCGGTTCATCGTCGGCGCGCGCCGGCCGAGAGCCATGCGCGCGGGACGATGCAGGAAATTCGCGGGCGCTATGGCGACGGTCATCTGATCTTCGTGCTGCGCTGCATTCGTCAGACCGCCAACAATCGGGATGAGCTTTGGTCCGATACGATTGGCGCGGTTTCCGATGTTCTCGCTCAACGCCAGGATTGGGCGCTTCAACGTCCGAGCGATTTGCTCGGTGCTTTCGACGACATCGCGCTTGCCTCGTTGCGCGGGGACGCTGTGGCACGGCGACCATGGCCGGTTCGCGCAACGTTGCGGACCTTGATCTATTGGGAATTGGAGAGACGACTTGATGCATCGACACGCCTTGCAGTTTGACGGTCTTTCCAGCAAAGCGGCTGACATTGCCAATTTGAGCCTCATTATCCGCGCTCGTTTCGTTGAGGCGGCGGATACGTTGGTCCATCTCGACGTTCGTGGCGTTCGTCCGGACAGGATGCGCACGCTCTGGCCAGAGGTTCTGCCCGAACAGATGGACCATGCGGATGTCCGCATTCGCTATCGTCCGAGCGCTGCTGCGATCAGCCGAGCCGAAGAAGTCCTGCAGGGCTGGTTGCGGATCCATGTTCGCGACGAAGAGCGGCGCATTCTGCTCTCACATTGGTCCGTTTGCCTTGCGGCGCCCTTCGTCGCCGGATCGTTTCGGGATTTCTGCACTCGAACCGGTCGCGTGCGGCGTACGGCGGAACGCCGTATTCAGAGCGAATTTCAGAATATAGCCAGCATTCTTCTCGCTGTTTCGCCGATATTGCAGGAACCGGACTGGTCGCGCATTTCACCGATGATGCCGAATTCGGCCAGCGGCTCGGAACGGATTAAACCACCGGCGATCAAACATGAAACGCATTGGCTGCCGGACGATGCCCGACCTGTATTCGACGCGGCGAGCCCGGAGCTTGCTGAACTTGCCAAGCGACTGGAGCGCGCAAACCGCCGTCGCGCGAAGTTGAAAGCCTAGATGGCAGCGACATCGTTCGGTCCGAACCCGCACTTGCCGCTATGCTTCGATCTGAATCTCCTTTCTACGATTGCTCACCACTTTCAAACGCGAAAACACCGCCTCGCGCAGGGTTTCTCCTGCTCACGCCAAAATCCGGGACGATATATTCAGCCAGAAGGCGGAGCCGCGATGCGGGCAGGTGGGCACGCCATGGGTCACCGATCAAAACCGTGATGCCTGATGCCAGGCAGCGATCCAGAAATTCCGTAACACCTTTTGCAAGAGCTGCGTCGTAGAACAGATCGCCGACGCATATAACGTCTGCTGATGGAGGCCGGCCGATTGTGAGATCGGCGAGGACGGTTTGGATGGCGACGTCATTCAGCTTTGCGTTGAGTCCGGTCGCTGCGATGGCATAGGGATCGATATCGGCTGCGTCCACTTTCGCAGCGCCTGCTTTTGCCGCGGCGATGCCGACGATCCCTGAACCGGCGCCCAAGTCGACGACATCGCGCCCCGCAACAGTTTCCGGCCTGTCGAGAAGATGGCGAGCCAAGACTAGGCCCCCTCCCCAATAATGCGCCCAATAGGGCGATCCGAATTGTGGATCCTTCTCTGCAAGGCGGCGCAGGCCGCTATGCGGTGCTGCCTTGTGGAGCCGAATCTCAGGAATGCCGGGAACCGGCAGAATGGGAAGGTTGTCGGCAATGAACTGCCGAACGTGGTTGAAGTCCACGACACTTTTTCGGTCATCTTCCAATATCTTCTCTCGCTCGCTCTTCATCAAAGGCATCGTGGACAGTCGGTGTGCGCAGATCTCCGCAGACCGAAGTCAGAGCGTTCCGCGCCGTCCGGCATTCCATCGCATCCTTGTGCCACCTTTCTCGCAGTTGGGAGATCTGACGACAATCTAACTCAAATCGTCGGATGGTCGATCACAATATTTCCTAATAATTTCAGATGATTAACCGCCAGTCTCGTCAAGGCCTTCATTCGTTGCAGAGCCATCGTCCGCGAGGGGTGTCGCCAAACCCGCCGAATTAGGGTATTCATTTTGGCATGATGAGAACAGTTGCAGCGACGCACTGTTGACCGCAAGCGATGTCTTAAACCGCTTTTTTCTTTCAAGGTTCATCGGAAATTTCAAGCATGACCAATGCCGACAAGCCGGTCGTGCCGCGCAAGACGCGTGCGCGCCGGCACAAGTCAGTCTCCGCAGGCGACACGCCGCTCGACTACATGTTGAAAGTGATGCGCGACGATGAGGCGGATCAGAAGCGGCGCGACGAAATGGCGAAGATCGCAGCCTCCTACGTTCATCAAAAGCCAAGCGAACGTACCGGCGCTGCGGCCGGCGCCAAAGGGGGGCGAGGCCTCACCATCGACTTAACAAACGCCACGGATGAGCAGCTTGCCATACTCGAAACCCTCTTCGCTCCGCTTGCCGGATCCGGCGACGATGATGGCGGCGATCCGGGAGGAGAGGGCGAGACGGACGACTGAGCGTGATGGTGTAGCGCGCGCCCGGCAGATTGCGGTTGATGCGGAACGAATTCGCACCAATTGCCAGTCCTTGGCAGGCTTTGTCAGAGAGGCTTGGCATGTTGTGGAGCCCTCGATTGGTTATGTCCATGGTTGGCATATCGATGCGATCTGTCTTCATCTCGAAGCCGTCACCTCGGGCGAGATCACGCGGCTACTGATCAACGTGCCGCCCGGTACGATGAAGTCGCTGCTCTGCGGCGTCTTCTGGCCGGCCTGGGAATGGGGGCCGAAGGGTAAACCGCAGATGCGTTATCTCGGCGCCTCCTATTCCGAGCACTATGCCAAGCGTGACAACAGGCGCATGCGCGATCTTGTCGCCTCGGAGTGGTATCAGGCGCTTTGGGGCGATCAGGTCAAGCTGACGACAACCGGAGAGATGGCATTTGCCAATGCTCGAACGGGCTCGCGGCAAGGTGTGCCGTTCTCAAGACTGACAGGCGGTCGGGGCGACCGGGTGATTATCGACGACCCTCATTCGGTCGACGGCGCCGAATCCGAGGCGGAACGGCTGTCGACGGTGCGCACGTTTCGTGAATCCGTGCCGACACGGCTCAACGACCCGCAACGTTCGGCTATCGTTGTCGTCATGCAACGGCTGCATGAGGCCGATGTTTCGGGCACGATCCTGGGGCTTGGACTGGGTTACGAGCATCTGATGCTACCGATGGAATTTGAGCCGGAGCGCCGTTGCCGGACGTCAATCGGATTTGTCGATCCGAGGACTGAGGAAGGCGAACTGCTCTTTCCTGAGCGTTTCCCTGGAGTGGTCGTCGAGCGCGATAAGGTACCGTTGGGTAGCTACGCCGTCGCCGGTCAGTTCCAGCAGCGGCCAGCGCCGCGATCCGGCGGCCTGTTTCAACGTGGCGACTTTGAAATCGTCGAGGCCGTGCCGACCGGCGCAAAACGTTGCCGTGCGTGGGATTTTGCCGCTTCGAAGGCGCGTGCTGGTCGAAAGCCTGATTGGACTGTTGGCTTGCGCATGGCTCTGGTCGGCGGTGCTTTCTATGTCGAGACCATTGCGCGAGGGCGCTGGTCACCTGCCGAGGTGGAGCGCAATCTGAAGAACGTCGCATCACAGGATGGGCCGACGGTGACGATCCGGATACCGCAGGACCCAGGTGCCGCTGGCAAGGCTGATGCGGAAACCAAGGTCAAACTGCTCGCGGGTTTTCCGGTGAAAGTCATATCTCCGACCGGTGATAAGGCGACGCGTGCCAAGCCGGCGTCGGCGCAGGCGGAGGCAGGGAACGTCAAGCTTTTGCGCGGCGACTGGAACGAGGCATTTCTCGATGAAGTGTGCGCCTTTCCGAATGGGCAGTTCGACGATCAGGTCGATGCCTTTGCGGATGCGCTGAACGAGCTCGCGCTGAGTTCCTCTTTCAGCTTTACGAATTTCTAGGCCCGCTGGTGCGGGCTTTCATCACATTGCTATCAAAGGATAATCCATGGGGCAGGTATTCTCGATGGTTCGCGACGGATTGGTGAGCCTTGCATCCCGCATGGGCACAGAACGCGACAAGGCGGCATCCGTTTTCTACACGCAGCCGATCCTGACGGACGAGCAGATCGTTGCGGCCTATCGCGGCTCCTGGCTGCCACGCAAGATCGTCGATATTCCGGCGCTGGATAGCTGTCGGAAGTGGCGGAGCTGGCAGGCGGCGGGCAATCAAATCGGCTTGATCGATGCTGAAGAACGCCGGCTGAATTTACGCGGCAAAGTGCTGGAAGCGTCGACAAAGGCACGTCTCTTCGGCGGTGCCGCTCTTTTCATCGGTGCCGATGATGCCGATCCGGAATTGCCGCTCGAGGCGGAGTGGATCGGGAAGGGGGGTATCAAGCACCTGACCGTGCTGACACGCCGCCACCTGGCTG
Source organism: Martinezella lusitana (assembly GCF_014207095.1). Lineage (GTDB taxonomy): Bacteria > Pseudomonadota > Alphaproteobacteria > Rhizobiales > Rhizobiaceae > Rhizobium > Rhizobium lusitanum_B. The sequence goes on from NZ_JACHBG010000004.1 coordinate 18,224, forward strand.
CCGGCGACATCGACAGCGATCCGGCCTCGGAATGGTACGGCAAGCCGAAATTCTACAGGCTGACCGGCGCCAGCGGGGTGCAGGTGACCATTCATCCATCTCGGCTCGTCATCTTCAAAGGTGCCATGACGCCCGGTGAGGAATTTGGCGGATTGAACAATCACGCCTGGGGCGAAAGCGTGCTCACTGCGACTTTCGATGCGATCAAGAACGCCGACAGCACGGCGGCCAATATCGCCAGCCTCGTCTTCGAGGCGAAGATCGACATCATCAAGGTTCCGCAGTTTTCCGCCAACATCGGCAATCAGGCCTATGAAGATGCGGTGCTGCGCCGCTATGCCCTCGCAAACACGATCAAAGGGGTCAACGGCACGCTGATCCTCGATGCTGAGGAGGAATACGACAGCAAGGGCGCGCCGCTCTCCGGTCTCACGGATATTCTGATGGCTTTCCTGCAGATCGTTGCCGGTGCGGCAGATATTCCGGTCACTCGATTGCTCGGTCAATCGCCCGCGGGCATGAATGCGACGGGGACGGCCGACATGAAGAATTATCACGATCGGATCCAGGCTATCCAGGAGCTCGATTATACGCCGGCGATGTCCCGACTCGACGAATGCCTCATCCGCTCCGCCACAGGTGCGCGCGATCCCGCCATATACACGACTTGGACGCCGCTGGAACAAATGAGTGAGAAGGAGCGGGCCGATATCTTCAAGACGAAGGCAGAAGCGGCGCGAGCCTTGTTTGGCTCAACTGCGGGTGAGGAGATCATTCCCCGTCCGGCACTCTCGGAAGCTCTGTTGAATGCTTTTGTGGAAGATGGGTCGCTGCCGGGATTGGAGGCGGCGGCAAAGTCATCTGGTCAGCCGGACGATGTCGAACAATCTGAAACTGGCGCCGACGCGACTTAACGACCCGATACCGTTGTGACGTCGCTATTAACGGATCCGCTTTGTCACGGCGCGCGGCTTTCATCCGAACCATATCGGCTTCGGCCAGGAGAAATCCCAACATGAATTTCACAGACATTGTCACTGTCGCTGGAACGCGACGGACCGGAGACGGCTATCTTGTCGCCGATGCCCGCATCGCGCGCACGGGCATTCAAAGCTATGCCGGGGCTGAGATCGGAAGGCCTGAAATGCCCTCAGTGCGCATCTATCGTCCCGGAGGCGAAGTCTTTTCCGAAGACACACTCAAGAGTGCCGCTCACCGTCCGGTGACAAACGAGCATCCGCCGGAGATGGTCACCTCGGAAAACTGGAAGAAATACGCGGTCGGCCAGACCGGGGACGAGATCACCGGCGAAGGTATTTTCCTGCGTGTGCCGCTGATGGTCAGCGACGAAGAAGCCATTCAAGACATCGAAAGCGGCAAGCAGGAGCTTTCGGCCGGCTACGTCTGCGATGTTGATTTTACGGCGGGCGTAACGCCCACCGGAGAAGCCTACGACGCCATCCAGCGAAACATTCGCATCAACCATATCGCCATTGTGCGCCGTGGCCGTGCGGGCTCGAAAGTCCGCATCGGCGATGCAGCCGCACCGTGGGGCTGCTCTCCTCTCGCAGCCCCACGTCCCCTTTTCGATGACAAGCAAAACAAGGAAGGAATGATGCCCACGAAGACGATCATGGTCGACGGCATCGAGATCGAAGTTTCCGATCAGGCCGCAGAGATCATCACGACATTGCGGCAGCGCCTTGCTGACGCGGAGGCCAGTCACCAGAAGGCCGTTGCGGTCCGGGATGCCGAACTCGATACGCTAAAGGCAGCTCTTCTCGACGAGGCTGAGGTGGAACGCCGGGCAGAGGCTCGCGCCGATCTGATCGGTCTTGCCAAGGCGATTGCCGGTAACGTGCAGACATCCGGTCTTTCTGATGCTGCGATCCGTAAGGCCGTCGTGATCGCCAAGGCCGGCGAGGGTGCGGTTCACGGCCGCTCGGAGGCCTATATCGATGCGCGCTTCGATATGCTCGCCGAAGGGCTGCGCAAGAAGCCGGATCTTTTTGCCGATGCCATCAAGGACGGCATCAACCCGACGCAGACATTCCCATCCCTAGCCTCCGCCGCTTACGTCGCCATGGTGCGCGATCTCGAGAGCGCACATCTGGCCGCCAATCCCACTTAACCAGGTCAACGAAAAGGAGACGCTTCAATGGCGACTTATCAGACCACCTATGGAAACTCTCCTCGGAAGGGCCTGCATGGGCAGATCGCTTCTGAGGAAAAGGCCAACAAGATCAGCCGTACGGTTGAAGCCGCCGCCGGCATCAAGTTCGGACAGCCGGTGCAGCGCGGCCTCGCCGATCATGGCGTGGCGCCCTTTGCCGCTGGCGGCAAGTTCATCGGCATTGCGGTGCTGACGCCGAACGTGCTGCCGGATGTGGCACCGGCCGGCGGTTACGCCCAGTTCGTGACAGGGGCATTCCTGACCTCGGGTCAGATGTATGTGCGAGCCGGCGGCGCCGTCTCGGATGGCGATGCCGTCTACTACAACTCGACGACCGATGCCTATGTCAACGCTGCCGGCACCGGCATCGTTGGCCCAATCCCCGATTGTTTCTTCGATACGAGCGGCAGCAACGGCGACATCGTCGAGATCTCGCTCAAGCACAGGAGCGCCTAATTCATGAACCAGTTCGTTCGACAGCAGTTTGCCGACGCCCAGGCCGCCTATTCCTTCGTCATCGCGCAAGGGCGCAATATCGAAACCCGCATCTATCAGCGCCGTTATCCGACTTTCAATTATGGCCTCCATGTTCCGGTCGTCACCGAAGGCAATGAATGGGCGTCGGGAACGACCTTCTTCACCGTCGACAGCGCCGGCGAGGCGAAGTTCCTCTCGGCTGCCGGCACTGACATGCCGTTCAACCAGTCGACCCGTGACAGCGCCAGCCATGATTTCGCGATGATCGGTTCTGGCTGGGAGTGGAACCTCGAAGAGGTCAACCAGGCGGCGCTCTACAATCTCGATCTCAACGCATCCAACGCCATTTTCGCCGCCGATAAGATCGAACGCCTGCTCAATTCCGTCGCCATGATCGGCTCGACGGAAAAGGGCTGGACCGGTTTCGTCAACGATCCGAAGGTGTCGCGCGTCGACGTCGCTGCCGATGGTACGGGCGGCTCGGCTCTCTGGTCTGCCAAGACGGCTGACCAGATTCTGCGCGATGTCAACGATCTTATCGGCGGCGTGCGCAAGCGGACCGGCGAAGTCGAGTGGATCGACAGCCTCCGCCTGCCGCCCGAAGCCTTCCGACTGATTGCCACCAAGCGGCTTGCCGACGGCGATGGCTACATCACCGTGCTTGACTTCCTGCGGCGCGGCAACGTCTACACGGCCGAGACGGGCCAGCCGCTCGATATCCAGCCGCTGCGCGAGCTTGCGACGGCGTCGCAGGATGGCGGCGGCCGCATGGTCGTCTATCGCCGCGATCCGGAAGTGCTGCGCTTCCATCTGCCGATGCCGCGCCGCGTGCTGCAGCCGCGCCAGAAGTCGATCATGAGCTTCGAGACCGGCATCATGGCCCGCACGGGCGGCACCGAAGTGCGTCTGCCGGCGGCGATGGCCTATGGCGACGAAATCACGGCTGCCGCCTGACGCTGTGATTGCCCTCTCTCCGCTTCGTGCGGGGAGAGGGCATCTGTCTTCCCAACGATCGACACGGAGCTTTCATGTCCGCATCCTTCTACGGCACGCTCGCTGCAGCCGATGCCTATTTCGCCGATCGTGCGAATGCCCCTTGGGCGGTGGCGAACGACGGTGACCGCCTGGCGGCGCTGGTGCGCGGATCCCACGCGGTCGACGGCCTCTATGAGCCGAGATTCGTCGGGCGGCGGACCGGCGGTTACGATCAGGTGCTGTCGTGGCCGCGTAGCGAGGCGACGACGGTGAACGGCGAGGTAATCGCTGACGATGCATTGCCGCTGGCCGTGACTTATGCGGCCTACGAAGCGGCGGCGCTTGAGCTGTCGGAGCCCGGCAGCCTGACGCCTGTTATCGTCGCGGCTTGCACGGTGAAGCGCGAAAAAGTGGGGCCGCTGGAGACTGAATATGCCGTTGCCGATACGAGCGACGACATGATCGCCTCCGCAAGGCCGGTGCTGACGATGCTTGACGGGCTGCTCTATCCACTCCTGCGCCCGGTGCTGCCGGGCATTCTGGTGGTGTGATGGCCGCTTTCGATTACGATAAGGCGCGAGCGACCGCCGAGCGATTGATTGCCAAGTTCGGCCAGAAGGGCAGCTTGCTGCGCATCAGGAGTGCCGGACCGGATTACGATCCGGTGCAGACGAGCGAGGAGTTTGCCTGTTCGTTCGTCGATCTCGAACAGAGTCAGGTGCATGTTGCCGACACGCAGGTGCAGCGTGGGGATCGCACGGTCTATCTCTCGACAGAGGGACTATCGATCACGCCGACATTGGCCGACAAGGTGCTGATTGGCGATGTCGAGCATTCGATTGTCGATCTCCAGCCGCTGTCGCCGGGTGGGATGGTCGTCTTTTGGCAGCTGCAGGTGCGGCGATGACGGCGCTTGTGCGTTTCAAGACGATCCTGACGCTTTGGCTGCTGGCGCGCGTCATCCTGCTGCTCAACCGTGTCTCGCCATTGCCTGGGATTGAGCGAAGTGGCGGGGCGGGGGCCGAACCCCCAACGGCCAAACCTGCGGTTCGTGCCCGTTACGGCCATCTCACCCTTTTGAATTTCGAGCGGCGTGGCTCTTTACCGGGCAACGCCGCTGATGACGCCTAACCTTATCAAGGGGCAATCGATATGGCTTCCTCCAATTTCTCCGTCGATATCGCGGCCTGGGCCGAACGGACCAAGAAGCGCATGGAAGAGGTGGTGAACCTTTCCACGCAGCGGCTGGCCGAGGCGATCGTCGAGGCGACGCCAGTGGCCTCCGGCGAACTTGTCAATTCCTTCCGGGTCTCCGTCCCGCCACGGCAAAGCGGGGATACGGAGGGATCTGATGAAGGCCAGCCGGTCAATTTGGCCGGCCTCAGTGCGCCGCTGGGCGGCATGATCCATATGGGTTTCACCGCGCCGCACGCCGCCGCCGTCGAATATGGCAAGGATGGGCAGGCGGGGCAGGGCATGGTGCGGCTTGCGGCGCGCCAATGGCCTGACATCGTCGAGCGCGCTGCGCGCGACACGGCGGACTGATCCCTCGAAATCCCAACAATCTAGACAAGGTGACATATGGCGACGGCGACGGACGCTCTCATTCTGGCGGCACTGCTGGATCATCTGGCAGTGCTCCAATTTCAGCCGCCATTGCCGGTGGCGCAGCCGGGCATTGCCTTTCCGCCGGCGGGGCAAGATAAGCCGGATAACTATCTGGCCGTCAGCTTCCTGCCCAACCGTCCTCGGCAGGTGACGCTTGGCGACGATCCGCAGCAGAAGCTCGGGCTTTTGCAGGTTTCCGTCTATTGGAAGGCCGGCGGCGGGCTGATCAAGCCACTCGATGCCGCCGGCCGGGTCATCGACCATTTCAACAACAAGACGCTATTCGCCTCTGGCGTGAAGATCACGATCAGCAGCGAGCCGTGGGCCGCAGGCCCGATCCAAGAGGATGACCGGGTGCAGATACCGGTCACCATTCCCTACACCGCCTTTGAACCGGAGACATGATCTATGGCGAATAAAAGCACGAAGAAGGGCTCGAAAGTCTACGTATGCGAGACGCCCCAGAATACCGACCTGACGGCCAGCGCTTATGCCGCGCTGACCTGGGTGCAGGTGGGCAAGGTCGGCAAGGTGGGCGATTTCGGCTCGGAATCCACCATCAACAACTACAATACGTTGGATGAGCCGGTGCAGCAGAAGCAGAAGGGCGTTTCCAACGCCGGCGATCCGGAGCTCGAGGTCGCCTCTATCGCCGATGATCCCGGCCAGGAGATCCTGCGCACCTTCGGCACCCCCCTCAACGTCAACAATATGGCGATCAAGGTCGAGCGCAACGACGCGCCGCAGGGCAAGACCAACACGGTGTTCTACTCGCGTGGTGTCGTTTCCGGCCCGCTCTATCCCGGCGGCGGCTCCGATGATTTCGATCTGGAGAAGTTCAAGGTCGGCCTCAACCAGCTGCCGATCCGCGTCGATCCCGTCACTACGCCGTAAGCGCGGTCTTTCGGAACCTTGCGCGCGTCGCTCTCCTGCGGCGCGCGGCTACTTTCACATGTCCCAACCGATAAGGTGTTTCCTTGGATATCTCCAGTCTCGTCAATTCCGAAGATCTCTTCGAGCTGCAGCTCCTGCATCCGGCCACCGAGGAGCCGCTCGGCATCTCCTTCATGATCCGCTCGGCCGAGAGCAACGAGGTGAAGAAGATCGTTCGCCAGCATAGCGACCGCTTTCTCGCCAGCCGCAAGAAGAAGCTGACCACCAGCAAGGTCGAGGCCGAATATCTCGACAAGGCGGCCGCCGCCATCGCTTCCTGGAGCTGGGGCGAGCAGCAGTGGAAGGGCGAGCAGCCCGTGCTCTCCTTCGAGAAGGCCCGTGAAGTCGTCGAGGAAGCCGGCTGGATCTACGATCAGGTGGCCGGCGCCTCGGAGGACCGCGCAAATTTTATGAAGAGCTTGCCGAAGGGCTTTCAGAAGCTGTAGGGATCGTCGCGCGCTATGATTGCGTGCGCGATACAAACGGCGAGACCCGGCGCGAACGCAACGAGGCCTTCGAGCTTTTAAGCCCGGAGGCCGAGGTGCCGGAGGCCGGCCATGCGCTCTGGGACTGGTTCTGGGACCTGCGCTCGGCGCAGGCTCCCGGCTTTTCCGGCCCGGCGCCGCTCTCCCACCAGGAAATGCTCGCCTGGGTGCAACTGACCGGCAATCTCCTACGCCGTGAAGACATCGCCGTGCTGAAGGCGATGGACGGGCGTTATTGCCAGGCGGTGGAGGAGGAGACGGAGGCGATCAGGGCGCGGGAGGCGGAGTAAAGGGTCAGGCTGCTCCATGACTAATGAGCCTAATGTGACTTTATGTTGCTGTAACTCCACTCAAGTGCAGTCAGCCCATCCACGGTGGTTTCAACTTCCCACCTGAGAGACGAGTCGCTCCTGTTGCCAACATATCCACACTTCGCAAGGCGCCTCACCGGCTCTTGAAGATCATTGAGCGTTTCATAAACTATCGACGAGCTAAAAAAGAAGGCCTTGAGATGCCAATATCAAACGCCTTCAGTTCGGTTTGAATCCATGCATCGTCCATGGCTAGCGGATAGCCCGACGCTTTGGATCGCTGTTGTTTCGTCACGAGATAGTTTTCGAGCAATCTTCTATCCAATTCTAGTTCGTCCAGCTCGGAAACCTTGATGCGTTTATATTCCGCCGACAACAGTTCACGGTTTTGCAGAGAGAGTGTAATCTACAAGGGCGGTCTCTGATTTATGAAGACGTTTATTAGCCTCTGTTGTCGTCCACACGCACTTCATTGCGTCTGTTTCTTGCACTAGCTCTTTATCGTCTTTGAATCTGTTCTCAAGAATTTCAAATGTAAACTTTGTATTTTGGGGCGAAGCGCCAGTCCTCTGAAAGGCTCTTTCTCCATATGCCCGAACTGCATGATAATAGGTCACGCCAAGAGCATCTTTACATGCATATGCCATCAAAAATGTCGCTGAGGCCTTCTCTTTGATGTCATCTACCAACTGAACGAGCTTTTGATCCGCAGCGGTGGCGGTTTGTGTGACAAATGCCAAAGTAGAGAGTGCTAAAATAATTCGCCACGCCTTCATGTCCATACCTCTGATTGTTCCCATTCAACCGTATAACGCGACTTCTAAAAAATAAATCTTATGATTGAAGTGGCTGCGCCAGATAACAGGATAGAATTACGGTGACGTGCACTAATTTCTGTCCGTGATAGCTTTGCTTTGGCCAGACAAGATGACCATCGGCGAACTATATAGACTATGCATTCTTATTTGAGGGCACTTTCATCGTATTCCAGGCGGTGTAGGAAGAGGCTGAGGCCATCGGGGCGCAGGTAAGGCAGCGGATTTCTGCGGTGCGCTTTAGTAGCGTGCCTCTTTGCTTTCTCTCCATTCATCGTCCGTTTTACCATTAACTTCCACGTTATACTGCTTCGGCTCTGAGTGAACTTCAGGATCATCCAAATACGCGCACGCGGCGTGATACCTTATAGGTGTTCCATAGATATTTGGACTGTCGTATCTAATAAAAACGGCCAGGAGGACGGGAGTTGATAAGCCCTTATCGAATCTGCGTAGACGATCCTTTATCTTTTCATCGGTAAAGCTGGGATCATCGGTAAAACTGGGATCGCGTTGGCCATTTTTAACAAGCCTAGCTTCATACGACTCATGGTCGACAGGCATTTTTCTCTCATCAATTTCAATACGTTTATACAACGACGGCGCCAAAAGACGCTCCTTGAGAGCCGTCTCGCATGCCATGACCATTTTTGAATCTGAATCATTGCAACCGCTTACAAGCAATGTCGCAGTCATCAGGCTTATGACGCTTGTTATGGGCTTCATTGGATGAAGATGCTCGATAGGTTAATTGGGTGGTAGATGGGTATATTTGCAACTCTGACGAATGTTGCACGCAAAGATTTAGCGTGTCAATGATGCGTTCTCTAAATGTTCCTGGATAAGGCGCTGATCTCTCACGTAGTCGGCTAAAGTTTATGTGACGACCGTGCACCCGCAGAATGCCGTGAGAAGCATCCTTCTATTCATTGTTATTCCCGATTTTCTCTGTTTGCCCTTAAAACGAGATACACCGAAAGGAAAGAATATGGCCGATGTTGCCACATTGGGAGTTGGGGTCGACACGTCCAACTTGCGCGCCGCGACGAGCTATTTAGATGCTTGGGCTGCAACTGCAATGCGAACAGAGAAGGCGATCGGAGCGGCTGCGCGCGCAATGGGTGTCTTGAGTGACAATAGTCGTTTGAGTGGCAGCTCGATTTCCAAAATAGGCGCAGGAATTGTTGATCTTGGGACAGCATTTGCAAAAACAATTGGGAAGTCCACTCAGCTAGTAGTTTCACTGAAAGCGGTACAAGAGCATGCCAATGGCGTCGGCAAGGCATCCAATATGGTGCCGTCAAATTCGGCGAATTTCGAATCTCTCCGCGGTGGCGCAACCCTCAAGTTTGTGCTTGATCAATCGTCCCAAACGGGACAGCCGCTCCTTAAGACAGATGAGCAGAAAGGCGCGGAGCTTATTAGCGGGTTCTTGAAAGAAAGTGCAGGCTTCATTCCCAGGAAGGACATGAAGATTGGGTCTCAAATTGTATCCAGCTTTCTGGACGGTGAGATCGATAAAACCGTCTATAATAGGCTACTGAAGTTTCAGTCCGAAACAGATGCCCGATACACGTACGCTGCAAAAAGAAATGAAGACTCCGGCGATGAAATTCCACAGTATAAGGATGATCTTAGAATAGCGCGTGAAAAGAAAAGATTGTCTGATATAATTATAACTCCACGGATAGACATAAATAAAAAGTATGATGATATTGACGATTCTTTAAGATTATTTAGCGGAGAATACAAAGATTTCGACAGCTATGCTTCGGTTATTACTAAAGATCCATTGGGCATCGGACCAAATGGTCCTTTTGATAAGATCGCGGTTGCGTATAAAGAAATGAAAAATGCTTTGGCTAATAGAGACTTAACGGAGGAGCATGTTAATCGTGTAAAGCAAAGTTTCGATGAGGCGTTAAGTATGCCTAAAAACGCTGAGTTTGTGCCTCGACTCCGAGCGATGCGAGATGCGTTTACCAGTCCGAGTAATGAGATGATTTCGGGATTGGAGTCGATAGGCCGACTGCGAGAGCAAGCGCAGAATGCCCTGAGTGTCATGGTGAAACAGTCTTCAACTGACGGAAGCGCTGCCAGCCAGCGCGGGCCGAATGCAAGCAGCTTGAGTGGCGCGAATAATCAAAGTGGAAATGGCGGAGTTGTTCCCTCAACCAATGACGTTTCGATGCCTAAAAACTTTTGGGACCAAATTATCGCCTCTGCGGGTCTGGTAGCGCCAAATATTTCCGGAGCACTAAAGGGATTTACTTCTTTAACAGCTGTTACAGATCGTTTCTCCTTTGGACAATTTAGGTCGGCAATAACAGATGCAAATGCCGAAGTAGACGCACAACAAAGATTGGACCGGAGTTTTCGAGAAAACACTAAATCCCGCCAAGCCAATACCGAACAGACCACACTCGGAACTCAGGCTTCCGTTCAATCCGCTGCCGCGACGGATAACGTGAAGTTAACGGTCGTCACACTGAAGCAAAGCCAAGACAGTCTCCAAAAAAGCTGTGCCGCACGCCTGCAGCAATTGCCACAACTGACCAAAATGACGAAAGAGCAAGCTGCAACTAATGATCAACTTGCGGCCTCACAAGAGAAGCTGGTTGTTGACATGGATTTCGAACGCGCCCAAATCGGTCGCTCGACCATCGACCAGACTGTTGCAAAGACGCTTAAAGATCGTGGTCTGCCCGTCGAGATGGATTCCAAAAGCGCGGAGATAGTGCGAACGAATGAGCAGCTGAAATATGCCCGCGAGCTTGCCGGCGATTTCACCACGACGCTGGTCAACGGCTTGCGCAGCGGTGAGGGTTTTTGGAAGTCCATGGGGAACGCTGCGGTCACCGTACTCAAAAAGATCTCCGACAGGTTGCTGAACGATGTGCTCAACAGTCTGTTCCAGGTCAACAGTGCCGCTGGCAGTGGCGGAGGTGGCGGTTTCTTCGGTGGCCTTCTCAATTTGTTGGGGTTCGGAGGAGGGAGCGAGGTAACCTTGCCAACCGGCTCAAACATTCCGATCCCGATGCCACGCCCCAGCGGATTTGCAAACGGTGGCTACACCGGCTATGGCGGCGTCTATGAGCCAGTCGGCATCGTTCATGCCGGCGAGGTCGTCTGGAGCCAGAAGGATATCGCCCGGGCAGGAGGCGTCGGCGTCGTCGAGGCGATGCGGCTTGGCCGACGTGGCTATGCCGATGGCGGGGTGGTTGGCGAGGGCGGGCCGCAATTGGTGCCGGCGCAGCCGGATGCTGCCGTTCCCGTTCGTCGCCTCAGGGCCGATAACCAGAACGATGGCACCGGTTCCGCTTCCGGCGTGCATGTCACGGTCGGCGTTTCCGTCGATGAGGACGGCAATCTCAAGGCCTATGTGAAGAATGTCGCGCAATCAGAAGCGCAGAGTTCGACGCGGCAGGGGCTGAATGATTTCAATCAGCAGCTTCCCGATCGCGTCGCGCAGATCAACCGCAATCCCCGGAGGCGCTGATGGCCGTTTCCTATCCCTACAGCCTGCCGGCTTTTGCCGATCTTCTGAAGATCTCCAGCATCGTCTGGGACATTCAGCGCAATGACGAGCTTTCCGGCTCCGGCGATGGCCGGGTCTGGCAGGCGGAGCTGGCGCCGCCGCTCTGGACCGGCACGGTGACGCTCTCCGACATGTACAATGCGGAGGCGAAACAGATCGCCGCCCGCATCCGCAAGTTACACGGCGCCCAGGAGGCGCTTTTTCTTTATGATCCGCTGTCGAAATATCCGCAGGCCGATCCCGACGGGACGAAGCTCGGGAGCGCTGCGGTCAGTGTTGCAGCGCTCGGAGCCGACAATGCCTCGCTCAGCCTCAAGGGCCTGCCGGCGGGTTATCGGCTGACGGTCGGCGACAAGTTGCAGGTCGGCTATGGCGGCGCACGCTCCGCCTTTCTCGAAGTCTCGGAAACGGTTGGTGCCGACGGGCAGGGGGTGACGCCCGTCTTCGGCGTCTTCCCACATCTGCCGGCGGGCTTTGCCGCCGGTCTCGGCGTGACGCTTCTGCTACCGGCCTGCAAATGCCTGGTCATGCCGGGCAGCCACAATCCCGGCACCGCGAGCGGCCCGATCACCTCAGGCGCCACCTTCAAGATCATCCAGAAGAAATAGACGATGAAAAACATCACCTCCGCCTTCTTCGCGGCGCTGACCGGCGCGCGCGACAAGGGGCTCGTGCCCCGTCGTTTCGTCTGGATCACCGGCAAGGATATCGCCAGCGACGCGCCTGCCTCGATCGGCCTCTGGACCGGCGATGACGACATCAACATCACCGTCATCTCGGGTGTCACCGGCTTGGCCGAGGCGCGCACCTATTATGGCGGCCTCAATCTGAAGGTGAGCCCGATACCGCGCACGGCCGATCTCACGATCCAGACCGTGACCATCACCATCGGCCAGATCGCGCCCGTCGCGCAGCAGCTTGTGCGCGGCTACGATCTGCGGCTGGCGCCGATCGAAATCCACGACATGACGTTCGATACCGGCACCCGGCAGCCGAGTGCGGCCCCGGAAATCGCCTTTCTCGGCGTTGCAGATGGCGCGCCGGTGAAGACGCCGGCCGTGGGACAGGATGGGGATATCGAAATATCCGCCATCTCCGCCGCCATCGCCATGCTGGAGCGCACCAACCCGGCCAAATCTTCCTACGAAGGCCAGAAGCGCCGCAGCGGCGATGAATTCGGCCTCTATTCCAGCACCGTCGCCAATTGGCAGATCCCCTGGGGGCAGAAATGATCAGCGATCTTGTCAGGGTCAAGAACTGGCGCGCCTGCTTCGTCGCCGAGATCGATCGGCTGAAGCGCACGCCCTTTGCCTGGGGCCGTCATGATTGCGGGCCAGGCCTTGCCGGCAATCTGGTGCTAGCGATCACCGGCGTCGATTGCGCCGCCCAGTTTCGCGGCGAATATTCCACTGCCGCCGGCGCGCTGAAAACGATGAAGGCGGCGGGTTTCGACAATCTCGCCGATCTCGTCGCCAGCATGCTGCCCGAGATCCATCCGAGTACGGCCGGCATTGGCGACATCGCCGCCATCCCGCACGAAGGTCCCTTCGGCTACGCGCTCGGCGTCGTCAATGGCGAACGCATCTTCGTGTTGCGTGAGAGCGGCCTCGGCACTGTCGATCTGCTCGACGCCAAGCGGGCCTTCAAGGTCGGCTAGCCAGTCTCGACATCAATTTTATCTCTGACCGGTGACAGGTCGGCGCAGCTTTGCCTGCGACGGCCCTTTTCCATGCGCCAATCGAGGTCGTCCGATCCATGAAATATCTCATTCTGCTTTTGAATGTCCTCAGCTTCTGGCTGATGGCAGATGTGGCGCATGCTGAACCAATCACCTTGGCAATTGCTGCGATAGGTGAATTTCTCGGCTCGATCAGCATCGGCAAACTGGTACTGACCGTCGCCCTCAACATCGGCCTGTCCCTGATCGAAAGGGCGATGGCGAAGAAGGATCAGCAGCCGGCTGGCACCAAGCTCGAGATCAGCATGGGGGACGATCACCCCATGTCCTTCATCATCGGAAGCTACGCGACCGCCGGCCGGCGCAAATATGCTGGCACCTGGGGTGAGGACGGCAAGACGCCGAATGCCTATTTCACCGATGTCATCGAGATCGGCAGTCTTCCCAACCGTGCCGGTGAGCGCGGCCTCAGCAGTCTCTGGATCGATGATCGGAAGGTTGGCGTCTTGTGGGAAGAACCGCATCCTGACGGCCGTGGCTTTCCGGTGATCGAGTATCGCGTCAAGGGCAAGGACTATCTATGGGTCAAGTTCCTCGACGGTACGCAAGAGGCGCCTGATCCGTTTCTGATGGCCAAATTCGGCAGTCTCGGCGACCGGCAGTGGCGGCAGAGCATGGTCGGTCGCGGCTGCCAGATCGCTATCCTGACCTCGCGCTACAATCGGGACCTTTTTTCCGGCGTGCCTTCGGGCCTTTTCGAGCCGCATCCGTTGCCGCTCTATGATATCCGCAAGGATTCCTCGATGGGCGGCAATGGCGCGCATCGCTGGAATGATCGGTCGACCTGGGAGCGGAGCACCAACCCGGCCGTGATGATCTACAACCTTGTCCGCGGTGTCTATTACGGCCCGGAATGGGTTTATGGCGGCCAGAATATCGGCGCCTTCTGCCTGCCGGCAGCCAACTGGATGGCCGCGGCGAATGCCTGCGACGCGGCGGTTGGACTTGGCGACGGCAACAGCGAGCCGGCCTTTCGCGCCGGCTACGACGTTCAGTGCGACCGCGAGCCCCTTGATGTCATTTCTGAATTGCTGAAGGGCTGCAATGGCCGCATGGCCGAAGTCGGCGGCGTCTTCAAGATGCTCGTGGGTGCGCCGGGTGGTGCAGTCTATTCTTTCACCGATGACGATATCGTCGTCACCGAGGCGCAGGATTTCGAGCCGTTCCCTTCGCTTTCCGCGACATTCAACGCCATCGAAGCCACCTATCCCGAACCTGCCGAAAAGTGGGCAACGAAGGATGCGCCGGGGCGCTACAACGCCGATCTCGAAGCTCAGGATGGCTACCGGCGTCTGCCTGCCCAGGTTCAGCTGCTCGCTGTTCCGTTCGCCAATCAGGTGCAGCGCGTCGCTGTGGCAATGATTCAGGACTATCGACGCTTTCGCGTACACCAGGTCTCACTGCCGCCGGACGCCTATCCGCTAGAGCCGAACGACGTCGTTTCCTGGTCTTCGGCACGCAATGGCTATGATGAGAAGAAGTTCCTCGTCGTCAAAGTCGAACCGCAACCCAATTTCCTGATCGTCGTTACTCTTAAGGAGATCGACCCCGCAGACTACGATTGGCATCCGGGACTGCAATTGCCGACCTCCATTGGCTGGCTTGGTCCTATCACTCCTCCGTCGCAACCGATGGTCGGCTGGACCGTCGAGCCCTCCACCATCAAGGATGCCGGCGGGATCGATCGCCGTCCTGCGATCAAGATCAGCTGCGCGCCGGATCTCGATGATGTCGTAGGCGTCTGGGTGCAGGTTCGCGTGAAGGCCAGCGGCGACATGGTCTTCGATAGCGATAGCAATCCCTATGCGACGCCTTATTCGTGGGTCCTTTCCGGCCAATGGACGCTCCCGAACGCCGACTACGAAGCGCGAGGTCGCTATCTCCCGCAGTCGAACCGACCCACTGATTGGTCCGCCTGGCTGACGCTCAAAACGCCGAATGTCCTCATCAATGCGGCCGATATTTTCGACGGCGCGATCATCCAGTCAAAGATCGCCGACGCTGCCGTTACCGCTGCGAAGATCATGGATGAGGCGGTTACCAGCCTCAAACTCGCCGACAAGGCCGTCTCGGCAGCCAAGATTGAGGTGGCAGCCGTCACCGCTGACGTGCTCGCGAGCAATGCCGTTATTGCGTCCAAGCTCGCCGATGGCGCGGTCACCGCTCGGGCGCTCGCCCAGGGCGCGGTTGATGCCACGGCGTTTGCCAGTGGCCTGAAAGCCGTCGAAGTGGTGAACGCCTTGCCGACAGCCGGAAACACGGAAGGACGGCAGGTTTTTCTAACGACGGATGGCAAGCTCTATCGCTACCACAACGGCGCATGGACGGCGGCGGTCGCGGCCGGAGATGTCAATGGCACGCTGAGCAACGCGCAGATCGCCGACGGTGTGATAACCGCCAACAAACTGGCCGCTCTCGCCGTAGATGCCAGCAAGCTCGCCGACGGCTCCGTCAGCGCCACGAAGCTCGCCCAGGGCGCAGTCGACCTAACGAAGTTCGCTTCTAACCTTTCCCCCATCCAGATTGTTACCACCTTCAGCATTGTGACAGACCCCACGCCCGGTATGGTCGTATACCACAGAGGGCTGCAGAAGCTCTTCCGCTACACGCCGACGGGATGGACCTCCGTCGTCCCTTCCACAGATCTCACCGGGCAGATTACGTCCACACAGATCTCGGACGGCGCAATCAGCACGCCGAAGCTCATGGCGGGCGCGGTAACCACTGATATCATCGCCGCGAATGCCATCACCGCCGATAAGATTGCGGCCAATGCCATCATAACAGGGGCAATCTCTGCCGGTGCTGTGAAGGCAGAACAGATTGCCGCCAACAACATTACCGCAAAGCATCTCGTGCTGGCCGACATGTCAAACATGGCCGACAACGGCTGGCAGGCAGGCAACCTCGACGGTTGGGAGGTCGCCGGCTTTTACGCCTATGCATACTCGGCCGGCGAAGGGGATGCCTCTGGCTACTACGCACGCTCCACTGCGCAGTGGAGCCAATTTTTGAGCCGGATGATCGCCGTGAACCCCGGCGAACAGTACTTCCTTGACGTTTGGGTGCAGAACAATGCCTCCCCTGAGGGGGCTTCGATCTGGCTGTTCGGCTACGACGCCAACAATGCCAACGTCTACAATTCGTATATTGATGGAGTCACCTCCGTTCAGAACAAGTGGGCGCGGCTGAAGGGGCAAGCCACGGTTCCCGCGGGCGTCGTCAAGGTTCGTATGGGGCTTTACAATGCCCATGCTGGAGTGTTGGCAGTGCCTGGAATAGCATGGTCTAAGCCGGTCATGCGCCGTGCGTCTGGCGTGGAGCTGATCGTTGATGGTGCGATTACAGCCGCCAAGGTCGCTGCGAATGCCATCACCGCCGACAAGATCGCAGCGAACGCCATCCTTGCAAAGAACATTGTCGTGCAGGACTGGTCGAACATGGTCCCTAACGGCAAGTGGGAAGACACCTCCAGCCCGCCTACCGATTACTTCACAGCAACTGGCGGCTTCATGTCCTGGCTTGTGGACCCCGCCAACGCCGTCGAGGGCAAATCCTACTTGCGGCTTTCAAAGCCTGCGTTGGGTCAGCCGGCTGATTGCGTTCAGAAGACGTTCTCTCCCATCGGGGGCAGCACCCCTCTTCAATGGGTTGTGTATTTCAAAGTCGAGGGTGACACACAAGCAACACCTGCAGGTGTCTTTATCCGTATCCTCTGGTACGACGCCAACCAGAACCAGCTAACTCTTGTTGAAGGCGCCGGATACACCGATCTCGTAGGCAACAGCAACACGACGCCGGGATGGAATAATCGTTCTGGCAAGATCACGTCGCCGGCCAATGCCCGTTTCTTCCGGATGCAATACATCAACTGGGTAAACTCCGGCGCGCAGAACCTCGACATTGCGAGCATGGTGATCCGGCGTGCGAACGCGGCCAGCCTCATCGTGGATGGCTCGATCTCGGCTAACATGATTGCTGTCAGTGCGGTGACGGCGGGCAAGATTGCTGCGGATGCCGTGACGGCTGGCACGATCGCGGCGGGCGCGATTACAGCCGACAAACTTGCAGCCGGTTCTGTCTCGGCGAAGGCCTTGGCTGTTGGCAACGGCGGCAATCTCTTGACGAATACCGATCTGTTGGCCGGCCTAACGGGTTGGGCTTATGAATGGTCAAACGAACCTGCCAGTTTCAGAGTGAAGCTACGCACTGACACCTTCGCGCCTGCGCCGGGCGCGATCGAGATCTATCAGATCAACGGTACCCAAAACATCGAGTACGGCGTTGGGTCGGTTGATGCCTACGGGAATATGCAATTCATCTCGGTCAAGGCGAATGCTTGGTACGAGCTTTCGGTCTACTACTTGGGCCATCGCTGCAAGGGCGTTCGACCATATCTTGGCGTCTACGATGGTGCGGGAAATTGGCTGGCGTGGGTTCAGTGGGGCGACGGCCCAGCTTATCAGAACATCGACCCCTTGAAGTCTCTTTCGAAGTTTGACCGCTTCTGGGGCAAATATCAGATGCCCGCGAATGCTGCCACGGTTCGCGTCTTCTTCCGATCGATGGGAACGGTCGCGGGTCAGGGCGATAGCTATCTTTGGCTGACGCGGATGTATTTTGGAGAAGCAAACGCCAATCAAACCGAACCGACGCCGTGGAGCGACGGCGGCCTGACGCTGATCTCTGGCGGCAATATCGTCTCTAACGCCGTCACCGCCGACAAGATTGCCGCTAACGCCATAACCGCAGGCAAGATTGCTGCCGGCGCAGTCACGGCCGGCACGATCGCTGCCGGCGCGGTGACGGCCTCCACGATCGCAGGCGGCTCGATCACCGGCGACAAGATCGCCGCAAACACCATCGGGGTCAACCAGATCGCGGCCGGCGCGATCACCGCCAAGTCGCTTGTCCTGACCGACTTCAGCAACATGGTCGATAACGGCTGGCAGGGTGGCAACCTCGACGGTTGGACGATCCAGAACCTTCAGGCCTTCTATCTCGACACGACATCAGGTGATGCGGCGGGCTATGTCATGCAATCGCTCGGCCGTGACTGTGCCACTTCGAAGTATATCCAAGTCACAGCCGGCGAAACCTATGCGTTCGACGTCTGGGTCTACAACGTCGACGCTGGGCAGGCGAACATCTACGCGGCCCTTCTAACCCCATCCGGTGGGTGGGCGGGTTTTGCGGTTGTCAGCACAACCTCGAAGAACGGCTGGGTTCGCCTACAGGGCCGCTACACGATCCCGAGCGGCTATGTGAAGCTTGCAATGCTGCTCCAGGTCGACAAGACGGCCGGTACCGGCAATTCGTGCTACTGGTCGAAACCGGTCATGCGTCGCGCCACCTCGGGTGAGCTGATCGTTGACGGCGCGATCACCGGCAACAAGATAGCTGCGAACGCGATCACGGCCGCTCAGATCGCCACTGGCGCAATCACCACCGAAAAGCTGATCCTGAACGGCGTCACCGTCGACAAGATTGCGCCCGGCGCGGTCACGGCCATGAACGCCGGCCGCGTTGCCGATCTGCAGGTAATCGGCTCCGGCTCGACCATCAATCTCGCTGCGGTCGGGATCTCTGTCGATGGCGATAGCCGCGTCATGATCAACGCCATGTCGCTCGGCCAGTATGGCCAGAACAACAGCAGCACAGGCGCGCAGGCGATCGGTTGCAACATCTTCCGCAACGGCTTGGCGATCTTCAGCCAGACCTATTACCTCGGTGTTGTTCAGACTGTCGTTACTCTGAGTGGTGGCGGTAGCCCGAACGGCACCGGTCAGACCGCCAATCAGGCGACCTACACGGCCGGCCTTGTCGGCTTGCCGGCACTCTATGACGCCCCCGGACCCGGCTATCACGTCTACACCTTCCAGATCTACGTCCCACCCGGCAACAACGTCGGCTGGCGAGAAACCAACATCGTTGCCACCGCCTTCAAGAGGTAAATTCATGACCGCGTTAGAACACACGGCTATTCACTACATTATCTATGGTTCTGACGGCCGCATCCGGCAGCATGGCAATTGTGCTCCAAGCATCTTGTCGCGCTTTGCCTCGCTTCATGGTGAGGGCTACGTCGTGATGACGGTGCCTGCCGAGTGCTATTCCTTCGACCTCGACGCGACCTCTTATGTCCTGAATGGGGTCGTCACGCCGAAGAGCCGCGTGCTCGATGTCACCGAATACACCATTCAGGCCGATGGCTTGGACGTGGTTCGCTTTGAGGTGCCGGCCGGGACGTCGGTGATGCACGGCAATGAAATCACCACGATCGAGGATGGCACCTTTGAATTCACTACCGACGCCCTGGGCGACTATCGGTTCTCCTTCCTCGTGCCCGCCGCTTTCCATCATTTCGAGGTGACCATTCATGCGGTTTAATTTTGCCGCCGATCTCACCTTGGAGCGCATCGAGGCGCAGACTGACATCGATCGGCAAGTGCGGCTGGCGCGCATGCTGTTCGTCACGCTCATTCCCGGTCAGGACGCCGTTTATGCGCTGAAGGTCAACGAGGCGCTGTCGATCGTGGCCGACCCGCAGCTAGGCGTGGGCGTGCCAGAGGGCGAGACGCCGCACATCACAGCCGAAGCGATCGAAGATGGCGTTAGCCGTTTCGAAAAGGCTGCCGACATCCTAACGCGAGATCAACACTGGAAGGTCGGCTCGCAGATGGTCGAGGCCCTGCGCCGATCGGCTGGCGCTGCCCTTGCCGCCGCCAAAACCGCTCCCGAAATCCGCGCTGCTGCTGCCATCGATTGGCAGGCTGTGCGGGCCTTTGCCAAAAACTAATGCAAGAAAGGACTGCCATGTATCGCATTGACAGCATGTATGAACCGATGGTCGAGGCGCTGCTTGCGGCTCGCTCGGAGAGCAAGGCGGATCGCTGGATGGCGTCTGTCGCCTTCTGGCTCGGTCGGCAGCAGATCTATAATGTGCCGGAATTCTGGCTGGCGCTCGCAGCCAAGATCACGTCCGGGCTGGATGCAGCGGACAAGGAAGCTATTCTCGATCAGCTGAGCAACAAGGAAGCCGCCCTGGTTGCCTCGGTAGCCGATTGGCCCGAGCCGCCGGCAAGCCTGCTGGCGATCGTCGCCGGCTGGTCTCCCGAGCCGCCTCCGGTCGATCTCTATGCCTATGCTGCCTCCAAGCGCTATGCCGTCGAAACGGGTGGCATTGTCCTCAACACCACGCAGGTCATGACCGATCGCGCCAGCCAGTCGCTGATTACCGGAGCCTACAATTTCGTTCAGGCAAATCCGGGCGTACTGGTGAAGTTCAAGACAGCGGTCGGCTTCGTGGAGCTGACCGCCACGCAAATGACGGCGATCGCTAATGTGGTCGGCGCGCATGTGCAGGCGAGCTTTGCGGCCGAAAGCGCTATCGACGCCGCGATCGTCGCCGGCACGATCAGCACGAAGGCGGAGATTGATGCTTTCGCGTGGCCCTCTAACGGCGTTACAGCGCCTGCAGCTTGAGGAGCGTTGAATGTCGACGTTCGTAAAATCTCTCAAGAAGCAAATTGAGATGCTGCAGGCCGAAGTCGAGCTGTATGCCAATGCCATCGATAGTCTTGCGAGCGAACTGGCGAGCGCGAGGACTCAGTTGGCAGCTCATGAGGCACCCGATCGCCAGAGTGTTCCCGAAATGACAGCAGGTAAGGTCGAGATCGAGCCGGTCGACGGTATTCATGCGGAGATCACCGGAGCTCCATCGCAGTCTGCTGCCTGAATATAGGTATTGTTGGCGCCGCCATGGTTGTTCGGATCGCACTGGCCAATTTGCCTCGGACATGAGAAGCAAAATAATAAATGAAATGCGGTAGACATTGCTGTGCAGGTTTTTGTCTGAGAAATGCTACTTGCTTTGGTTGTTTTGACGCCTCTCTGCAGGCTTCGGCTTAGATCAGCCTGGGCCCCTCCAACGAGGACGACAGAAAGATGGACAGCTGATGGAAAGGTTGTTCGCGGGTATGAGTGGAACGGCATCACATCGGTCCGCTTGCTCGGCACGCCGGCAGCGCATCCTGCCGGCTCTGTCGGTTTCTGCTATCGCAGGTCGTGGGTGGATCCATAGAAGAGCGGGTCCTTGGTCCCGCTCGAATGCAATATATCGGTAATCTCTAAACGTACCGACATGCTGCTGGCGCACAGTACTTCATCCCAACCAAGAGGTAGGAGAGAGTAATCCTTTGCCCCGACCAAATTCATCAGTCGGCAAGCCTCCCACTTGCTCGCCATCCGCAACACCGTTGAACGCCCAGCAAGCAGATACCAACCTCAACTGCGCATCAACCCCAGTGCAGTCCGCCAAGCAAGATCGCCGCCGGGACGGCAAGTGCTGTGGTCGTGATTATCGCGGAAACACCAATCTTAAGCGCTCTGATGCGTCGTGTCCTGACGCCACTCCAGTCATAACTCAAACTCACTAACTCCTGAGAATCATTGGGAATTCGAAAATTAGATCCGCTTCGATTTCGAACAAGGTCCCGGCGGGTCTCATCCACAGAGGAAACAATATGGATCACGCGAAATTCTTCGCGGCGGTGCGTACATCGCTGTTTGGTGGTCAGCTGTCGACAAATCAGGTCAAAGGTATGGAGGCCATTCTAGGGGCATGGCAGGTCCGGCCTTTCGACAATCGTTGGCTCGCATATATGCTGGCGACGGCCTATCACGAGACAGACAATACGATGTGTGCCGTCGTGGAAAATCTCAACTACTCGGCGTCTGGGTTGCTCGCGACCTTTCACAAATACTTCACGGCAAAGCAGGCTGCTGATTATGCCCGACAGCCACAGCGAATTGCCAATCGAGCCTATGCGAATCGAATGGGCAACGGCAGCGAGGCAAGTGGCGATGGGTGGCGCTACCGCGGACGTGGTTTGGTTCAGATCACCGGGCACGACAACTATCTGAAGTATGGCATTGCCGCCGATCCCGATATGGCTCTCGATCCTCTCAAGGCCATCCAGATTCTCTTTGACGGCATGATCAATGGTCTCTTTACCGGCAGGAGGCTCGACGAATATTTTAGCGCCACGGCGACCGATTGGGTTGGTGCCCGAAAAATTATCAACGGCAGGGATCGAGCGGTGGAAATTGCAGGCTACGCAAAGAAATTCGCTGCTGCTCTGGAAGCTGCGCGCTAATCGGCGCGCAGGGTAGCCCATCTGTATCGCCAGTCGTCATGTTCTAACGAGATCGCTTTTCGAACAACGAGCGCTTTGATGCGGCTCGCCGCGACGATCGCGAGTTGGACCACAGTGGCTGGTATGTGCTTTGCTCTGAACCTCATACCATCCTTAAGAGGAAAAAATGCTCAACACAAATGCGCTGCATAATGTTCTGAATATTCTGATCACCTTGTCGGCATTGACCGTTGCCATTCTTCTGGCGACGGGCTGCGTGCAGCTCGCCGATGGCTCATTGGAATGTTCGCAATCCTTCGTCGCTCCCAGCTATACCGCAGGGGCAATTGCCGCTCTAAGCGTGCTGAAGATTACCGTCAACATCATAAGGGACGGCATTGTCGGATTGGTAAAGCCTCAACCACCCGTCAACAAGTGAGACAGACTTCCTGCCTGATGCCTCGGACGATAAGGCGTCCGATTTTCAGAAGCGTAAGGTCTGATAGAAAAGAGCAATGACGATGCACGAATTTCTGGATGCGTTGGGCATCAAAGCCGGGGTCGTCATGGCCGGTCTCTCTGGCGGGATTCTACGGGGTCTTTCGAGGCGTCGATATACGACACGGGAGATCGTGGCTTCGCCGATTTGCGGAGCCCTTGCCGCGACCTACATGACAGAGCCGGCGCTTTTCTACCTGCGGGCCGTCAACTGGCCTTTGCCGCAGGAGCATGTCGCGGCGATGAACGCGACTGCTTTTGTCGTCGGCATGTGTGCTATGTGGATCGCCGATCTCGCTTTCGATGCCATATCGCGCTGGGTCAAAGGTGGACGTGAGATCAGATAGTATTTCATTCGTTCCGGATCTTTGTTTGCTTGAACTCGTTGCGCGACGACAATTCAAGGCGGCAGTCCTTCTGATTCCGATTGCTAGCGTTCACGATTGATCTAGTTTCGTCCATGCTGTGTCGAGTGATGACATAGGGAGGGAACAAAATGACTATAGCCGCTGACTTAACGCATCGCTTTGCCGTTTCGACGTGGTCTTTGCATCGGGCATTGGGCCGTACCTATCCCTACAGGCCTTCCGATTCGATGTCGTGCGCTTGCCAGCCAACTTACGGTGCAGGCAGCATCGAATTGATTGATCTGCCGCAGCAATGTGCGGAGCGCGGTATATTTCGGCTCGAGATATGCTCCTTCCATTTGCCGAGCCTGTTACCTGGCTATGTCGCAAGGTTTCGTAACGCTGCTGAGGAGGCTGGTGTGGCGGTTCAAACGCTACTGATCGAGGACGGAGACCTTAGCGATCCCGAAACCGCTCCACGCGATGCGAAGTGGATGGCTGGTTGGGCGGATATCGCCGCCTCTCTCGGGGCGGAGAATATGCGGGTGATTGCGGGCAAGGCTTTACCGACCGATGCCGCCCTGACTATGGCCGAGGGATATCTGCGTAAATTGGCTGAAATCACCACGGCGGCGGGCGTACGCCTCTTAATCGAAAACTGGTTCGATCTCCTGCCAGGGCCGGCTGAAGTCAACCATGTCTTAGACGCCTTGGAGGGAAGGGTTGGTCTGAACGGCGATTTTGGAAATTGGCAAGGCGCCGGCAAATATAAAGACCTCGCGAAGATCATGGGAAGGGCTGAGCTATGTCACGCCAAGGGACACTACTCCATTGCCGGTCTCGATGAGGAGGATTATGTTCGCTGCGTCTTGCTTTCCGAAGCCGCGGGTTATTGTGGTCCATTCACGCTCATCTATGACTCGCCTTACCATAAGGACGAGTGGGCCGGGATCCTTGAGGAGCGAGCTTGCATCGCGGACGCGTTGCGGCAGGCAGCAACGAATTGAGATCGGATCTTGTAAAGCCGCTGACCTTGGTTACCGGAGCCTAGCCCAGGGACAGGTTGTTCTCCTTCGTCCAGGGAGAACAACCCGACTGGCGGCCTATGCGCTAGCGAAATTCGTGATCGTGCAGAGCGCCAAGAAGTCGGTCCTGGGTCTGGTAGCCTGCGTCGTAAAGGTTGATGGCTACGTTCGCGGCCGATAGGCCCTCTTGGCTCTGCAATCTAATGCTGCGTTCCGCGCACCAGGCAAAGAGGGCGCTGGCGAGAACATCGATATCGTCGGAGAAAAAAAGCGTGCGCATCATCGCAGACATTCGCTAGACCATTCATGGTTAGGGCTTGCACCAGGGCGGGTGTAGGGAACACTGCTTTGAATTTCCAAATTTGCAATCGCGTTCGGCTGTCGGCGTTAATATGCCACTGAGATGATACAGCCATATTGTCCCGTAATGCGACGCAGTTTCCCTATGATACATCACTGACGGTCTCCGCGAACCAAAGACTTAAGTGGGTGTTGAAGTCTGTCGCCTGCCTTATTTAGTGCAGACAAGAAAAGGACGCCGATCTTAAGCGTCAGCGCCACTATAAGAGACAGAACAATTCTGAGATTACGGGATGTTACTGATGAATTGGATGAGACGAATTCACCGCCGCCTCGATTAACTCTTCGGCGTATGAAAGTGCTGAAGCCGTATCTTCGCCATCCAACTTCAATTCCTTGCATTTGCGATGCAATGCTCTGCGCATCTGAGACAAAAATGCGGCATCGATGTCCACTTCACCTTCGTCGAAGACGTGGATCAACGCTGATTGAGCAACAATCTCCAGCACTGCAACGCGGCCTTCTATCTCTCCGAGAGATGGAATTGCGTTTCTTTTGACGTGATGTTTGCAATCGCGATGGGTGGTAAGCATTTTCGTGGCCTCCTTCACGAAAAAGGATAACCAACGAGAAGCAAAAAAGTTCAGCCCGGTCCCCGAAAAATCTTAGGTCAACAGTGCTTTCGAATTTTATTCATCGACAACAGCCTTCGGTTGCCAATTATTTCATTGGGCAGAGACTGGGATCTGCAAGAACGTCTGCACAATGCGGAGAGCGGCGAAAATCGTCGTAGTAAAGTGTCCATAGTGTGGTATCGGCGGCGCGATACGGGCCAAACTTGAAATATTGATTCTTGCCAAGCCCATGATCTGCGTGTCCAATACGGCCCGTAACCGAGACAATCCATTTATTGTTGGCGAATATCTCGATGTGCCCCGAGCCATCAGGTCCTGGTTTGCTATATATTGCGAAGTCTATCCAGCCCGATGCCGGTGCTGGCAGTTGGTTGCCGCGATTTGTTACCTTAATTGCGCTGGTACAGCCTGCGAATTCTTCGCCATCGCCAGCGGCCCAATTGCCATCGGTGGCGACCAGCGCGCGCATTTGGTTGGTGTCTGGACGGAACCAAACCGGCGTTTCACTTTCATCGCAAGCTTTGCCGCCATCCTCGTGCTTGTCCTTCTCCGGCACTGGAGCGACATAGTTGGTTTCCACGGTGGCAAAGAGCTTGCCGTTGTTGAGGCGGAGAGCCAGGAAGGGACTGAAGTCTCCCTCTGCATTCGGCCCGATCTCTCGCTTCCATTGCGCTATAAGGTAGCGATGATCGCCTGAGGGAACGGGGTCCGCGAACTTCACGGCAAAGCCGTACCAAACTCCCTGATCGTAGGATACGCGGTATTTTGTATGTTCCCAGATCTCCGCTCTTTCGCTGCAATTTGCCTTGCCCGGAGGGCAGAAGGGCTTGACGCTAAGTCTCAAGGCTCCCGTACCCGAGCGCTTCACATCAGATTGAAATTCTATGGATCCCGCCTTCTGCTCGAAATTCTCGCGATAATAGAGATGACCAGACGGAGCGAAGTCCTTACCGTCGAAGCCGTCGCGCAGAACCAATTGCGCCGGATCTTCAGCCAAGGCTGGCGTTGCTATGCTGGGGCAAGTGCAGGCCAGAATGGCG
The DNA here is from genome assembly GCF_014207095.1 of Martinezella lusitana. GTDB lineage: Bacteria > Pseudomonadota > Alphaproteobacteria > Rhizobiales > Rhizobiaceae > Rhizobium > Rhizobium lusitanum_B. The sequence continues at coordinate 44,259 of NZ_JACHBG010000004.1, forward strand.
GGAAGCGCGTATTTTGCATTCATGCCGGGATATTCCTATGGCGGGACATTCGCGAAGCGTTATCAATGACCTGTTCACTGCTCGCAGGCAAGCAGGAGCTATGCTGCTTCGCGTCATCAATGGCTGCTGCGATCGATCGCGCGTGATCTTGGGATATTTGTTCCATCTATTCTATCGTCGGGGGCTCAACTTTAACCTGCTGTTAGACGCTTTGCGGTTCATATCCTGCAAGTTGAACCGTGGCTGCAGCTATCAAGGTTCCGGACATGATGGTTCGTTGCCGCAGCCCTATTGATCTTTTGATGTCGGTTATGAGAAAACCGACTGAAGGCGCTGTTGGGGGCAGCCTTTGGCACAAAATGAAGCTGAGCCGGCCGCAAAGCAGGTCGAGCCGCGACGAAAAATCGTGATTCTAACGGCGCACGCGTTCTTACGCGGCTATCGCAAGGCGTCGATCCATTTCATTGCATCCTGTTGGGCTCGCCAGGGACACGAAGTCCATGTTCTCACGATAGGCCATAGCTGGCTGACCCTGCTTAAGGATCGGTCACGTTTCCGGGACTTGTCGCAGGAGCAGGCAAACCGATTTCAAGCGATTGGCAATAATTTGAGTGCGGGCGCCTATCTTCCGCCAGTACATGCCTTCAGCTCGAACAATCGCTTTCTGAATGCAGCAAATACGCTGTTTTTTCGTGTCTATGGTAGCTATTTGCCGCGTTTCGCTCGTCGCCGCGTTGCCAATGCGGATCTGGTTTTGGCCGAAAGTGGGTCAGCTCTAGCCTTTTTTCGCAAAATAAAGAGACTTAACCCAAAGGCGCGCACGCTCTATTTTTGTCGTGACCTGCTGAGGAGCATTGGGGCTGCCCCGGCATTGCAAAACATCCAGGCCACCCAGATCGACCGGTTCGATGCTGTTTGCGTTCCGTCGGAACGACTGGGCGCTTTGCTTCCACCGGGAGGCAGGGTGAAGGTGATTCCTCAGGGTGTTGACGCCGAGCTGTTCGACCGGATCCAGCCTTCTCCGTATCAACCAGGCAGCCGTAATGCCGTCTCCATCGGCAACATGCTTTTTGATCAGGTTTCCGTTGCCGCAATGGCGGCGGCTGCGCCGAATGTGAATTTCCATGTTTTTGGCGCGGCCTGGAATGGATGGGCGCCGCCTAATGTCGTGATCTACGGCGAGAGAGACTTTGAGAGCATTGTGCCGTATTTGCAGCATGCCGACTTTGGTATCGCTCCTTATCGGCTTACGTCCGACGAGGTTTACCTTGCAGAATCCAGTCTCAAGTTGGCGCAATACAGCTATTGCGGCTTGCCTGTCCTGCTGCCTGATCTCATTCCCTTTACACGGGCCAACGGCATCGCATACAGCCTCGAAGGCGAGGCCGACTGGAGTAAGAAGATCGATGCCGCGCTGACAATGCAGCGTTCACCGACTTTTCGTGACGGGATCATGACCTGGGACGAAGTGGCCCGAAGAACGTTGGCCGCTGTGTTCGAGACGGTGTGACAAGCTTATCGCGGCGCCAGAAAGGTCAGGAGCTTGTCTGCGATGGGGCGTGAGGTGCCGGGCAACTTGGTGCCGATCGTGTCGATCAGTATCTTCACGTCTTCTTGCGTAATTAAACGCAGGAAGCGGACAGCCAACATGTAGACGACAGCTCCTGCCGGAATCGCAGTCGCGAGCGCGACGGCTCCGTCGAGACTGTATATGCCGACCCCGGCCGCTGCAGCGCAAAAGAGTGCTGCCACCACAGTTCTTGCCAGCGCCGCGACTGGAACGGAGACCCCTGCATATTTCCATGCGGTCCAGCCAAGCAGGACAAAAGTCAACGTCACGATCGCGACTCGAGCAATAGCAGCGCCCTGCAGCCCGATCAGCGGCACCAAAGCCGTCAGTAGTAATATCATCAAGATGCCGCTTGTGATCTGCACGCGTAGCAAAAGAATGCTGCGCCCGGATGCGCCTATGATGCCCCAGGGAATGACGGATAATCCGGCCAACCAAACAAATGCGAGCAGAGTCGCCGAAGCCGGTATCGCGGGGTCAAAGGCATCGCCGAATATGAGCGGCATGAGATCCGGCATGATTGCAGCGCCGCCAAAGCTGATGGGCAACATCACGAGAGCGACGATGCGAATAACGCGGCTGTATGCAGCGTCGAGTATCCGTCGATCGTTCTTCGCGTGAACCTCGGTAAAGCTGACAATCAAAGCAGGCGATATCTGCAGCATGACTTGTTCGATCAAGCCGGCCAACCCGAGGCCGGCGGCGAAGTACCCGATGCTGCTCGATGAAAGAAAGAAGCCGAGAAATAGAAACTCTATGCGCGACAGCACCAGGATTTCGATAAGATCGCTCAGCCAAATGTGGCGGCCGTAGCGCCGCATTTCGGGGGTTAAAACCTTAGGGGAGGGCTCTGCGCCACGATCGATGTACTCCCGCAGTTGCAGCGCCTGCGGCAGGTAGCGAGCGACATAACCGATCAAAGCGCCCGTTGGGCCAAGCAGCCACGCGCCGGCAAAAACCAGGGGAATTTGTAAAATGCCACCAAGAGCGGTGGTCCTTGCCGTTTGACCGAATCTATTCCTCCCACGGGCGACCGCCGTCGAAAATACGTGGAATGCGTAGCTGAGAAACAGTAGGCCTGTGACAACCCAGAGCCAGGCGTGGTGCGCGTCGCGTTGAACGTAGACGATTGCAGCGAAGACCAGTATGGCGGCGCCTACCATGCCGACTGAAATCAGGAAGCTGCGGAATGCCGTCCGCACCAACGTCTTCCACGTTTCGCCATTGCCCGAGAGGCTGGCTGTGTTGCGGAGCAGCATTTGGGGAAGTCCCATATCCGCCAAGGCAGCAGCAGAGGTCGCGATCCACAATGCGTAGGCGACTTTGCCTGATCCAGCAGGGCCGAGCAGGCGAGCTGCGATGACGCTGCTGGCGAAGCCGGCGACCAGCGAAATCAAAGTTGCCGCCAGGCTGATCAGTGAACTTTTAAGCAGATTGGACACGGAAGCGCTCATGCTGTTTATCTAGAAGGCTGTGGCATAACCTTGTGTTAAAGGCCGGCTGATAATTTTCACTTGCGTTCTAGTTGAAATTCAAGATGGCCGCCATGACAGATAGAACCGTCGACCGGGACGGGTTTCTCATTCCGGGATATTTGCAGAAGGGATTGCGCGAGCGGGCGCATAATCTTCTATGGCGCCTCATATCGCCGTTACCGGACCGGGCCTATTGTGCATTGAAGTATCGCGTGATCCGCGGCAGATTTCCCAATCTGAAACAGCCAAGAACCCTCACGGAGAAGATTCAAGCTCGCAAGCTTTATGACCGAAATCCGCTTCTTCCGCGTTTCGTGGACAAGGCCGATGCGAAAGAGCTGATCGCGGAAAGGGTAGGCAACCAGTATGTTGTGCCGACACTCTGGGTCGGCACCGACCTTGCCGCCGTTGATTGGTCCAAGATTTCGTTACCCGCTGTCGTCAAACCGACCCATGCCAGCGGGGTAGGGCAGTTTCTTTACGGACAGGGCGACGTGGATCGGTTGCTGACGAATAACCCTTCTTCCGAGTGGCTGGCGATCGATCACGCATCCTACAACAGGGAGTGGGCTTATCGGCATATCAGGCCCCGGATTTTGATTGAAAGCATGCTGCTCGTCGAGGGGCGCGTTCCCTGGGACTATCGGCTATTCACCTTCAACGGCAAGGTTTCTCATATCGAGATCGACATACGCGAGAATGGCCGAGGCTACTCCTGCAACTATACGCCGGACTGGCAAAAGCTTCCGTTTTTTGATCGGGATTATCTTGGTCTCTATCCCGGCGACGTCGCGCGCCCCGCGCGCCTCGACGAGATGATTTCAGTTGCGGAAGCCGTTGCTCACGACATCGATTTCGTTCGTGTCGATTTCTATGCCTCCTCGGAGTGGGTCCGTATAGGAGAGCTGACGTTCTATCCGGGTGGGGGCTTTGAAGTGCTCGAGCCGGAAGAGCATGATCTTCTCTTGGGTCAGAAGTGGCAGCTGGGTTTTGAAATACCAAAGAGATAGGTGGACAAATCAGCCCTTCAGCGTTTGATAGGCTGATCTACTTTTAGGGAAGGTTTTCTATGACGATCGATCAGGACCTCAGCCGTATTGCCCTGCAAGAGGAAATGTTACGTTTCGACGCCTTTGACCTGTCGACAGCCTGGGTGCTCGGCAAGCTGCTGCGTGATCTCGCGAGTGAGCGCAATCTTGGTGTTGCCATCGACATTACGCTGCACTCCATGCCAGTCTTCTACATAGCCTTGCCGGGATCGACGCCAGACAATTCCAACTGGATACGACGCAAGCGCAATATGGTGTTGCGCTATTTCCGCAGTAGCTACGCAAGCACGCTACGACTGCAGCAGCAGGGCAAGACCATCGAGGAAAACGGGCTGTCCAGCGCCGACTATGCTGCATCCGGAGGCAGCTTCCCTATTTTGGTCAATGGCACCGGCTGCATTGGAGCGGTCACAGTTTCAGGTCTTCCCCAGAGGGAGGATCACAACCTGGTCGTCGAAGCATTGGCTTTGACGCTCGGCCACGAACTGCACAATCTCAGCCTCGCGTAATGAGGTGAGGCGCCGCCGCGTTTAAAGCGAGGGCGGCGGCGCTGACTTCAGATCTTTCCGCCGGCTTCGGCGATGACCTTGGTCAAGCTGCCCGTTGCAGGGAAGAGGGGGATCAGGCAGGCCTGCAGGGCGTGATAGATATCGCCCTTGCCCGGGAACAGGGTATGGGCAGGAACGAGGTCTTCTGTTAGTTCCTCATGCCAGCCGCCATTGGCGCGATCGACGAAATTCTGGCCGATCATGCTCCAAATCTTGCGATAGCTTTCCTCGTGGAAATCGCTCGGAACATGTTCATTCAGGTAGTGAGCTGCGCCGGCGCCCTCGCAAGCGGGCCACCAGAGCTTGTTGCGCTTTGCGGGCACATCGTCCCAATCGAGCGTGTAAAAGAACCCGTGCTTCTCGTTGTCCCATCCTAGTGACATTGATTGAGAGAAGAGGCCCTTTGCCGCCTCCGGCATCCAGTCGTGGCGCTTTTCGCCCAGCGACCAAAGCTGCAGGACAAGACGTGCCCATTCCAGCCAGTGGCCCGGCGTTGTGCCCGACGGGCGGAACATCTCGTTGCCGCGGTAATTCTTGTCCAATACCCAATCGGTGTTGAAATGTTCGGCCACACGCCAGCCGACCGATCCCGCCGACCGCCTGATGACGAGATCGGCGACGCTTTCGGCCTTATCGAGGTACGATCTTTCACCCGTTGCCTCGAAAGCCGCCATCAGCGCTTCCGTCAAATGCATGTTGGAGTTCTGGCCGCGATAGGTGCCGCCATCAATGAGCGACCAATCCTGATTGAACTCCTCGGCGATCGCGCCGTGTTTTTCTTCCCAGAACTTCGTATTCAGAATTTCCGTGACATCGGCAAGCATGCCGTCAGCCAAGGGGTGGCCGATTGTCTTGGCGGAGGAGGCTGCCAGCAACACGAACGCATGACCATAGCCTTGCTTGCTGGAATCGACAGGACCATCATTGTTCAGCGACCAGACGTAACCGCCATGTTTGGTGTCGCGATGACGATTCCATAGATAGTTCATGCCATGGTCGACGATCTCGTTTGCGCCGGGACGGCCGAGCAATGATCCGATCGAAAAGCAGTGCACCATGCGAGCAGTCGAGTGGATACCGCGCACTGGATTAATGGCATCCAGCGGCTTGCCGGCATCATCTATGTCATAAAAGCCGCCTTTAGGGTTGACGGCACGATATTGGAAGAAATCAAAGAGTGCGCTCGCCTGATCGAGCAGCCAGCGCCGATGATAGTCGCGCGTCGTCCAATTTCCGAGCGCCGCCGGTTCAACCTGAATGTTCATACCATCCTCCTTGGATTCTTTTCCGCAAGCCGTATAGCGCTGCCCGGAAGTGCTGTCATGGCATAATAGATGAACTGTGTCGCTGGCTACGCATTGTCCATGGGCGAGGTTGTAAATCGCTTTATCCGTTTTTTCGCAAACGAGGTAGTCTATAGAACCAGCGAGCTTGCGTTAGGCGTAACGAGAGCATAGATATATTGACATAAAGATATCTTTATGTGATCTGGTTGCGGAGTCGTAATCAGGCCCGAGGAATTCACCCAATGTTTGACGATCTTTTTGGTTCCGAGACGACGAAGCGTGATGGCAGCGAGGTATTCGCGGCCCTGCGAAAGGCCGCGAGTGAGCGCATCCTTGTGCTTGACGGCGCCATGGGCACGCAGATCCAAGGGCTTGGCTTCGACGAGGACCAGTTTCGCGGTCACCGCTTCATAGGCTGTGCCTGTCATCAGAAGGGCAATAACGACCTTCTTATCTTGACCCAGCCGGATGCGATCGAAGAGATTCACTATCGCTACGCGAAGGCCGGTGCCGATATCCTGGAAACCAACACCTTTTCGTCGACGAGCATCGCGCAAGCGGACTATCAGATGGAAGGTGCGGTCTACGACCTCAACAAGGAGGGCGCAGAGATCGTCCGTCGCGCCGCGATCCGCGCGGAACGCGAAGACGGCAAGCGCCGCTTCGTCGCTGGCGCCATCGGCCCCACAAACCGCACGGCTTCGATTTCGCCCGATGTCAACAATCCCGGCTATCGCGCTGTCAGCTTTGACGATCTGCGAAAGGCTTATGGCGAGCAGATCGACGGGCTAATCGATGGCGGCGCGGACATCATCCTGATCGAGACCATTTTCGATACTCTGAACGCCAAGGCGGCGATCTTCGCTTGCGAGGAGCGCTTTGAGGCCAAGGGCATTCATTTGCCCGTCATGATTTCGGGCACGATTACCGATCTTTCCGGCCGCACGCTGTCGGGTCAGACTCCGTCAGCGTTCTGGAATTCCGTCCGCCACGCCAGCCCTTTCACAGTGGGCCTCAACTGCGCTCTCGGCGCAAATGCGATGCTGCCGCATCTGCAGGAGCTTTCGGCGGCTTCAGACACGTTCATCTGCGCCTATCCCAACGCCGGTCTGCCGAACGAGTTCGGCCAGTATGACGAGACGCCCGAAATGATGGCGGCTCAGGTGGAGGAGTTTGCGCGCGAAGGCCTGGTGAATATCGTCGGTGGCTGCTGTGGCTCTACGCCGGAGCATATTGCCGCGATCGCCAAGGCGGTTTCGAAATATCCGCCGCGCACGCCTGCAGAACATCGCCCGTTCATGTCGCTTTCTGGCCTCGAACCGTTCGAGCTCACCAAGGACATTCCGTTCGTCAACGTCGGCGAGCGCACGAACGTCACGGGCTCCGCGAAGTTCCGCAAGCTGATCACCAATGCCGACTATTCGGCAGCGCTGGCCGTTGCCCGCGATCAGGTTGAGAACGGTGCGCAGGTCATCGACATCAACATGGACGAGGGTCTGATCGATTCCGAAAAGGCCATGGTCGAGTTTTTGAACCTGATCGCTGCCGAGCCGGATATTGCCCGCGTTCCCGTGATGATCGACAGCTCGAAATTCTCGATCATCGAGGCTGGTCTGAAATGCGTGCAGGGCAAGCCGATCGTCAATTCGATCTCTCTGAAGGAAGGTGAGGAGAATTTCCTCAAGCAGGCCCGGCTGATGCGCATGTATGGCGCCGCCGTTGTGGTAATGGCCTTCGATGAGACCGGCCAGGCGGACAGCTATGAGCGCAAGGTCGAGATCTGCTCGCGCGCCTACAAGCTGCTGACGGAAAAGGCCGGCCTGCCTCCGGAAGATATTATCTTCGATCCGAACATCTTCGCGGTTGCGACCGGTATCGAAGAGCACAACAATTATGGCGTCGACTTCATCGAGGCGACACGGACGATCCGTCAGACCATGCCGCTGGTGCATATCTCCGGCGGTGTGTCGAACCTGTCGTTCTCGTTCCGCGGCAATGAGCCGGTGCGTGAAGCGATGCATGCCGTGTTCCTATATCATGCCATCCAGGCTGGTATGGACATGGGCATCGTCAATGCCGGTCAGCTTGCGGTCTACGACAATATCGATTCCGAACTGCGTGAGGCGTGCGAAGACGTCGTCCTCAATCGTCGCCCCGACGGAACGGAAAGGCTGCTTGAAATTGCCGAACGCTTCCGTGGAACCGGTGGCAAGGAGGCCAAGGCACAGGACCTTTCGTGGCGCGAATGGCCCGTCGCGAAGCGTCTCGAGCATGCGCTGGTCAATGGCATCACCGATTACATCGAGGCCGACACGGAAGAGGCGCGCCTGACGGTTGAGCGCCCGCTGCATGTCATCGAAGGTCCGCTGATGGCCGGCATGAATGTAGTCGGCGATCTCTTCGGTGCCGGAAAAATGTTCTTGCCGCAGGTGGTGAAGTCCGCCCGCGTGATGAAGCAGGCCGTTGCTGTGCTGCTACCCTACATGGAGGCCGAGAAGCTTGCCAATGGCGGCAGCAGTGAACGTCAATCCGCCGGCAAGGTGCTGATGGCGACCGTGAAGGGCGACGTGCATGACATCGGCAAGAACATCGTCGGCGTCGTGCTGGCCTGCAACAATTACGAGATCATTGATCTCGGCGTGATGGTGCCGACGACGAAGATTCTCGAAACGGCTATCGCTGAGAAGGTCGACATTATCGGTCTGTCCGGGCTGATCACGCCGTCTCTGGATGAAATGGTACACGTTGCCTCCGAAATGGAGCGGCAGGGCTTCGACATTCCGTTGCTGATCGGTGGCGCGACCACCAGTCGTGTCCATACCGCGGTCAAAATCCATCCGCGCTACGAAAAGGGACAGGCGGTCTACGTCACTGACGCCAGCCGTGCGGTCGGTGTTGTCTCGTCGTTGCTGTCGCCGGATGCCAAACAGGGCTACGTCGACACGATCAGGACAGAATATGCCAAGGTCGCGGCCGCTCATGCGCGCAGCGAAGCGGAGAAGGTGCGCCTGCCGATTGCGAGAGCGCGTGAGAATGCCGAGAAGGTTGATTGGACAAGTTACAAGCCTGTAAAGCCGCAGTTTTTTGGAACAAAGGTGTTCGAAAACTACGATCTGGCGGAGCTTGCGAAATATATCGACTGGACGCCGTTCTTCCAGACATGGGAGTTGAAGGGCCGCTTCCCGGCGATCCTTGAGGACGAGAGGCAGGGCGAGGCCGCCCGGCAGCTCTATAGCGACGCCCAAGCAATGTTGGAAAAGATCATTGCCGAGAACTGGTTCCGCCCTCGCGCCGTCATTGGCTTTTGGCCGGCGGGTACTATCGGCGACGATATCAGGCTGTTTACGGATGAGGGTCGCTCGCATGAGCTGGCGACCTTCTACACGCTGCGCCAGCAGCTATCCAAGCGCGATGGCCGCCCGAATGTCGCCCTTTCGGATTTCGTGGCGCCGGTTTCCAGCGGCGTGGAGGACTATGTTGGCGGCTTCGTCGTTACCGCCGGCATTGAGGAGGTCGCTATTGCCGAGCGTTTCGAACGTGCCAATGACGACTACTCGTCGATCTTGGTAAAGGCGCTCGCGGATCGCTTCGCCGAAGCCTTCGCCGAGCGGATGCACGAGCGGGTCCGGCGTGAGTTCTGGGGCTATGCCAAGGACGAGCATTTCTCCAGCGATGAACTCGTTCTGGAGGCCTACGCAGGTATCCGTCCGGCACCCGGCTATCCGGCGCAGCCGGATCATACCGAGAAGGATACGCTTTTCCGGCTGCTGGATGCTGAAGCTGCAGCGGGCGTCAAGCTCACCGAAAGCTATGCGATGTGGCCGGGTTCCTCGGTGTCGGGTATTTATATCGCCCATCCCGACTCCTACTATTTTGGTGTCGCCAAGGTGGAGCGTGATCAGGTTGAGGACTACGCCGCCCGCAAGGGCATGCCCATCGAAGAAGTTGAGCGCTGGTTGGGTCCGGTGCTGAACTATGTGCCGGCGAAGGCTGACTTGGAAATCGACGACGCAGCTTGATTGCGGGTTGTTTCAGAGGCTTATGGCCTTTGGCTTAGAAGCTCGCTCCACATGTAAACGCCGCCCCGACTGTTCCAGTCGGGGCGGCGTTTTTTTGATTCCAGCGCTTTCGAATGGGATTCAGTTCGCGCCGATCGTGAGTTCTGCAACGAAATCATAGGCGTCGCCGCGATAGAGCGAGCGGGTAAACTCCACAGCGCGTCCCGAGCCAAGATAGGAAATGCGTTCGATCGAAAGGCCGGCAGCTCCGACCGGAACGCCGAGCAATCCTGCGTCTGCTTCCTTCATGTTGGTCGCCGATATGCGCTGCACGGCGCGCACCGGGCGCACATGTTGCTTCTCCAGTTCAGCATAGAGCGATGTCGTTACGACCGATGGATCCGGCAGGAACTCGCCAGAGACGCTTGCATGCTCGATCGCCAGCGGCTGATCGTCGGCAATACGCAGGCGGCTCAGCCGCGACACTTTGGTGTCGGCAGCCAGGCCGAGAATCATCATTTCGTCGGGGGATGGCGTATGGATGCCTTTATGCAGCCACTCCGAACGAGCGGTCATGCCGCGCCGCGCCATATCTTCCGTAAACGAGGTGAGCTGAGACAATCGCTGTTCCACCTTGGAAACCGGCTTGGCGACGAAAGTGCCGGAGCCGTGCCGGCGCACCAAGATTCCCTCGGCGACGAGATCGTCAATCGCCTTGCGGACGGTGACACGGCTGACGGCGGCGAATTCGGCTATGTCACGCTCGGGGGGGAGTGCGTCGCCATGTTTCAACCTCCCCACCTTCACGGCATCCTCAAGTGTGCGTCGCAGCTTCACATAGAGCGGGCCTGTGCCACCGCCTGACAAGCGCTGCGGCGAGAAGATGGTACTCAAATCCTCCGTCATCCCTGGCTTCCTTCCCTGTCCAGCAGCAGTTTTACAGCCAGTTCCACCGCCCCGCGCAGCACGTCGCCCTTCGGTTCGGCGAGAAGCGCCTTGTGCCGTGTATCCAGCCACGGACGATAGGCTTGTGCAAGGCCGCCGAGGAGGCAGATCGAAGGGCATTCAGGCCAAAGCAACGCGTCCAAGCTTTCTGTTATGGCTGTTGCTGCCGTCCTGACGATGTCCATGGCGACGACATCGTTCATTGCTGCATATTCGAAGATGACCGGCGAATAGCGAGCGAAGTCCTTTGGTTTGGATGCATGGGCAAACTCGACGACCCGCTCAGGATCGTTTCCGAATTCGGCCATGATGACGTCTGTCAACGGTGAGGTCGTCGTCACACGATCATAGGCGAGAACGGATCTTTCGAGCAGATCGCGGCCTAGGCGGGCGCCGCTCGCCTGATCGCCTATCACGAAACCCCAGCCGCCAATGCCCCATATCTTGCCGTCGCGGCGTGCATTGTAGACGGAGCCGGTGCCGAAGGCGCCTATGATGCCATCGGCGTCGCCAAGCGCTCCTTGAAGCGCGATTGTTGCATCCGTGACCACACGAGAATTGCCGAAAGGAAGCGCGCTTTCCAACCGCTTGCCATAGTTGCCGACATTGGCACCTGCTGTACCGATAACAGCGGGCAGCCTGCCGACAAGTTCCGGATCGAGGCCAGCACTTGCCAAGGCCTGGCGGGCTGCCTCGACGATGTTGATCAGGGAGTTTTCCAGATCGGAGAGGATGTTTGCGGCACCGGATTTTCCTGTGCCGAGAATTTTACCCGTCGAGTCTATCACGGCCGCCCGGCAGTTCGTTCCGCCGCCGTCGATGCCAATTGCAAACTGTCCCATCATGCCTCCGAATGCAGCCTTGTTCCCCGCTTTTCTATACAATACCAAAAAAATACCATTTACCAATAGCCAATGCCGTCATTTTTGATCTTTGGTATCTATTTGAAATATATATGGAAAAATTTTTTGTGACCTCTTTTCTTGGTCGAGTGTTAAAATCGGCTGGACAATTGGTATTTTTTTGGCCTTAATCCACTCCAAGGGAACAGTGCGAACAGACATCGGTAAAGTCGGCATGGCAACAACGGCCGGTAGGTGAGGCGGAAAGCGTGCATCTCGCCGTTGTTCAAAGTCGCCCGGATCAGGAGGATCTGCATCTCGTCGTTCGTCGCGAAACTCCCGTATGATTCTTGCAGTACCTCCGCTTTCGGCGGCGGGCAGCAATTGATCGGGTGGATTGGGCGGTAGCCTTTGAAGCCTTTTGCATGAGGGGTCGGCAACGTTGGCGGTCCCTATGGGGCGCTGACCGCCTTTCGAGGCTGGTCAGCGGATTTTCGGATCGAGAACAGCGCCTTGCTACAGGCGCGGAAAACAGGAGAGGGAAATGAAAACCAATGTTCTGAAGGGTTTGCTTCTTGCGTCGAGCCTGCTGACCTCCGTCAGCCTGGCGCATGCGGCCGACGTAACGCTGACGGTTGAAAGCTGGCGTAACGACGACCTGCAAATCTGGCAGGAAAAGATCATTCCGGCTTTCGAAGCGAAGAACCCCGGCATCAAGATCGTGTTCTCGCCAACGGCTCCGACCGAATACAACGCATCGCTGAACGCCAAGCTCGATGCCGGCTCCGCAGGCGATATCATCACCTGCCGGCCGTTCGACGCCTCGCTCGATCTCTTCAACAAGAAGCGTCTTGCCGATCTGACGAGCCTGCCTGGTATTGAGAACTTCTCGGCTGTCGCCAAGGCCGCTTGGTCCACCGACGACGGCAAGTCGACCTTCTGCGTGCCGATGGCGTCTGTCGTCCACGGCTTCATCTACAACAAAGACGCCTTCGACAAGCTCGGCCTGAAGGTTCCGGCGACGCGTGACGAGTTCTTCGCCGTTCTCGACAAGATCAAGGCCGACGGCACCTACATCCCCATGGCCATGGGCACGAAGGATCTGTGGGAAGCCGCGACGATGGGCTATCAGAACATCGGCCCGAACTATTGGAAGGGCGAAGACGGCCGCAAGGCTCTGATTTCCGGCAAGGAAAAGCTGACGGATGCTGCATGGGTCGATCCTTACAAGGAACTCGCAAAATGGAAGCCCTATCTCGGCGACGGTTTTGAGGCTCAGAGCTACTCCGACAGCCAGAACCTGTTCACGCTCGGCAAGGCTGCGATCTATCCGGCAGGCTCCTGGGAAATCGGCCTGTTCAACACGCAGGCTCAGTTCAAGATGGGCGCCTTCCCGCCGCCGGTCGCAAAGGCTGGTGACACCGGCTACATCTCCGACCATCCGGATATCGGCGTCGGTCTGAATGCGAAGGGCGCACATCCGGAAGAAGCCAAGAAGTTCCTGAGCTGGGTTGCTTCCGACGAGTTCGCCAACATCTACGCCAACGCGCTGCCGGGCTTCTTCAGCCTGAATTCGCACCCGGTGAAGATGAGCGATGCACTTGCCCAGGAATTCGTCTCCTGGCGCAATGATCACAAGCCGACCGTTCGTTCCACCTATCAGATCCTGTCGCGTGGCAAGCCGAACCTGGAAAACGAAACCTGGACCGAATCAGCGAACGTGATCAACGGCACGGATACGCCGGATCAGGCTGGTGCGAAGCTGCAGAAGGGCCTCGACAGCTGGTACAAGCCGGCCAAGTAATCGTCGTCTAATACGGGCGAGGGGCCTTCCGGCTCCTCGCCTTATATCCTTATGATGGATCATCGGATCGAGGGTCCCATCTCAATATACTGCGACACGCCCGACGTCGTTCCATCCGGCAGCAGAACCGGGACAATGGGTGGATTTGAACCTTAGTGCTGTCGTCTCAATCGCCAGCCAACAAGAACAGGCAGAAAGCCATGAGCGACGCTGCGACATTAAATACTCTTGAGGTCACGCCGATCCGGCGCTCCAAACGTTGGCATATTCTCGTTTTTCTTTTTCCCGCTTTCGTCGTCTACACGGCAGTCATGATCCTGCCGCTGATCGAGACCCTGCGGTTGTCGCTTTATAATGTCGTCGACAATCAGTCCGTCTTCGTAGGCCTCAACAATTTCAAGGTGCTGTTTGGCGATGAGCGCTGGTCCCATGATTTCTGGAACGCGCTGCGTAACAACCTGATCTTCTTCGTTATTCATATGTGCGTGCAGAATCCGATCGGTGTCGCACTGGCAGCGCTTCTGTCGCTGCCGAAGCTGCGCTTCGTCGCTTTCTATCGAACCGCGATTTTTCTGCCGACTTTGCTTTCCTTCGTTGTCGTCGGCTTCATCTGGAAGCTGATCCTGTCGCCCCTGTGGGGCGTGGCGCCGGAGTTGCTGAGCGTGATTGGCATGAAGTCGTTCTTCGCGCCCTGGCTCGGCAAGCCGAGCACGGCACTGATCGCCGTCGCGCTTATTTCCGTCTGGCAATATGTCGGCATCCCGATGATGCTGATCTATGCGGCCCTGCTCAACATTCCCGAAGAGGTCATCGAAGCCGCCGAATGTGACGGCATCACGGGCTGGAGCCAGTTCTGGAAGATCAAGCTGCCGTTGGTGCTGCCGGCGATCGGCATCATCTCGATCCTGACTTTCGTCGGCAATTTCAACGCATTCGACCTTGTCTATACCGTACAGGGCGCGTTGGCCGGACCGGACGGCTCCACCGATATTCTCGGTACGCTTCTCTATCGCGTCTTCTTTGGCTTCCAGCTGCAGTTGGGCGACCGCTCGATGGGCGCGACGATTGCGACGGTGATGTTCCTGATCATCCTCGCCGGCGTTTCATTCTATCTTTTCATCGTGCAGCGACGTATCCGTCGCTACCAGTTCTGAGGAGAGGCGACCATGTCCAAGGCCCGCACCTCCCCTATCCGCACCGGCTTCGTGCATCTGGCGCTCATCGCCTATACGCTGGTTGCCATTTTCCCGGTGTTTCTGACCGTCATCAATTCCTTCAAGGATCGTGCATCGATCTTCCGTGCACCGTTGAGCGTCCCAACACCGTCCTCCTTCAGCATGGTAGGTTATGACACCGTTCTGAAGCAGGGGGATTTCCTTACCTACTTCCAGAACAGCTTCATCGTGACAATCGTCTCGATCATCTTCACGCTGCTGTTCGGCGCGATGGCTGCCTTCGCTCTGTCGGAATACCGGTTCCGCGGCAATACGGTGACAGGCCTCTATATGGCGATCGGCATCATGATCCCCATCCGGCTGGGCACGGTTGCGATCTTGCAGGGTATGGTCGCCGCCGGTCTCGTCAACACGCTGACGGCGCTGATCCTCGTCTATACCGCGCAGGGCCTGCCGCTAGCGATCTTCATTCTCTCGGAGTTCATGCGGACCGTATCCGGCGATCTGAAGAATGCCGGCCGTATCGACGGTCTTAGCGAGTATGCGATTTTCTTCCGCCTGGTCCTGCCGCTGGTTCGTCCGGCAATGGCGACCGTTGCCGTCTTCACCATGATCCCGATCTGGAACGACCTGTGGTTCCCGTTGATCCTGGCTCCGAGCGAAGCAACAAAAACCGTGACGCTCGGCTCGCAGATCTTTATCGGTCAGTTTGTCACCAACTGGAACGCCGTCTTGGCTGCGCTGACGCTGGCGATCCTGCCGATCCTCATCCTTTACGTTATCTTTTCGCGTCAACTCATTCGCGGCATTACTTCCGGAGCAGTCAAGTGAGCGTATCAGAAAAGCCTATCCGCGTTCTTGTTGCCGGTCTTGGCAATATGGGTCGCAGCCATGCGCTCGCCTATCACAATAATCCGGGTTTTGAGATTGTCGGCCTCGTCAATCGCTCCAAGCGTGAGCTTCCCGAGGAGTTGCAGGGATATACGATCCATCCGGATTTCGACGCCGCTTTGAACGAGCTGAAACCGGATGTCTGCTCGATCAATACCTATTCCGACAGTCACGCCGATTTTGCGGTGAAGGCCTTGGAAGCCGGCTGCCATGTTTTCGTTGAAAAGCCGCTGGCATCGACGGTCGAAGATGCCGAGCGTGTTGTGGCCGCCGCGAAGAAGGCGGGCAAGAAGGTAGTCATCGGCTACATCCTGCGCCATCATCCGTCCTGGATGCGGCTGATCGCCGAAGCGCGCAAGCTCGGCGGCCCCTATGTCTTCCGCATGAACCTCAATCAGCAGTCGAGCGGTCCGACCTGGGAGACGCACAAGGCGCTGATGCGCACGACCTCGCCGATCGTCGATTGTGGCGTGCATTATGTCGACGTCATGTGCCAAATCACCGATTCCAAGCCCGTCGAGGTGCGCGGCATGGGCCTTCGTCTGTCGAACGACGTGAAGGCGGATATGTATAACTACGGTCACCTGCAGGTGATTTTCGAGGATGGCTCCGTTGGCTGGTACGAAGCCGGCTGGGGTCCGATGATTTCGGAAACGGCCTTCTTCGTGAAGGACGTGATGTCGCCGAACGGCTCGGTTTCGATCGTCATGGATCAGAATGCCAAGTCTGACGATATCGACATGCACACCAAGACCTCGGTCATCCGCTTGCATAGCGCCGAAACGGGACCGAACGGCCAGTTCATCCGGCCTGATCAGGACCTGCACATGGATGGCGAACCAGGTCACCAGGAGCTTTGCGATTTCGAGCAGGCTTTCCTGCTGAAAGCCATCCGCGAGGATCTGGACCTCAATCGCCACATGAACGACGCCGTTCAATCGCTGCGCATATGTCTCGCCGCCGATGAGAGCGTGCACACTGGCAAGCCCGTTTATTTGTAAGGATAAAAGACTGTGGGATCGCTTCTACTGAAATCCATTCGCAAGGCCTACGGTTCGCACGACGTGCTGAAGGGCATCGACCTCGAAGTGAAGGATGGCGAATTCGTCATCTTCGTCGGCCCGTCGGGCTGCGGCAAGTCGACCCTGCTGCGCAGCATCGCCGGTCTGGAAGATGTGACATCCGGTGCCGTGCTGATCAACGGCGAGGACGTCACCGTGACGCCACCCGCCAAGCGCGGTATCTCGATGGTGTTCCAGTCCTATGCGCTCTATCCGCATCTGACCGTCAAGGACAATATGGGGCTCGGCCTCAAGCAGGCGGGCACGGCCAAAGCCGAGATCGAGAGCCGGGTCGAGAAGGCTTCCAACATGCTATCGCTTGCGCCCTATCTTGCGCGCCGCCCGGCTGAGCTTTCCGGTGGCCAGCGCCAGCGCGTTGCGATTGGCCGCGCCATTGTTCGCGAGCCTGAACTCTTCCTCTTTGACGAGCCGCTGTCGAACCTCGATGCGGCGCTGCGCGTCCAGACGCGCCTGGAAATCGCCCGACTGCATCGCAGCCTGAAGGCGACGATGATCTACGTCACCCACGACCAGGTCGAGGCGATGACGCTTGCCGACAAGATCGTCGTGCTCAATGCCGGCGCCATCGAGCAGATCGGCTCGCCAATGGAACTCTACAATCGCCCGGCCAACGTCTTCGTTGCCGGCTTCATCGGCTCGCCGCAGATGAACTTCATTCCGGCCGAACGGCTGGGCCAAAGCGGTGCCAAGACGGTCGGCATCCGTCCGGAGCATATCACGCTGTCGCGCGATCAGGGCACATGGGCGGCCAAAGTCATCCATGTCGAGCATCTCGGCGCCGATACGATCATCTATCTCGAATCCGAAACCACCGGCCTGCTGACCGTGCGTCTTTTCGGTGAGCACCAGTACGCGCCTGACGACGCAGTCTTCGTCACGCCTGACACGAACCGTATGCATCGCTTCGATGCGAATGACAAAGCGATCCGCGCTTAGGTCGTTGCGGTGGCAATGGCGAGGAGAGACCTCGCCTTCATCCTTCGCTAGAGATGTTCGAGTGAATTATTGATCAAGAGTATTTGACAGGCCGCCTGATATCAGCGCGGCCTGTTCGACGATCTCAGCGATGCGTGCGGAGAGGGCGGGATCGGAAACCGCGCGGGCAAGCGTCACGCCGCCGCTCAAGAGCGACAGCAGAACAATCGCTCGATCCTCGGCGGCCATCTCACTCCGGCCTGCTCCCGTGCTTTCGGGCAGGCCGGCTGCCACAGCGGCGATGAGCTTCTTAAGTTCTACAGTGTAGGCGCTTCGCGTTTCCTCGTCCGCGCGCATGACATCCGGGGAGAGGCTGGGCAGGGTGCAGCTCTCGCCGAGCTCGCACGTGCGCTTGTAGCCGAGATAGAAACTGGCGAAGCTTTTCAGCCAGTCGTTCGGCTGCCTTTGGATGAAACCAGCAACTCCCTGACGCAGTTCCTCCAGGCCTTCCACCACTGCGGTGCGGAATGCCTCACCCTTGGATTTGAAGTGCCCGTAAAAGGCGCCGTTGGTGACCCCGGCTGCCTTCGTCAAGGCATCGATCCCCGCACCTCCATAGCCTTCCTGTCTGAAGACTTGTCCGGCGGCGGCGATGACCCGTGTCCGGGTCTCCTGCTTGTGTTCGGCGCTATAGCGCATCGCAAACTCCATTAAGAGCGATCTCTCTTTATGGCTTGCATAGAGAGTAATCGGTGTGTATGCATAAAGAGCAAACGGTATATATCAGCTGTTGCCACTGGTTCAACAAGGAGATGTCCCATGCCCATTACGCTTACCATACCTGAAGGATTGCTCTCGTCCGAGGCGCAAGCTCGTGCTTTTGCCCGCCTGACCGATGCGGTGCTCGATGTCGCCGGTCTGACCGGGAACGCTTTCATGACTGCCAATGTCATTGGCTCGATCAACGTACTTCCCGCCGGGCACGTTCTTGCCGCCGGGAAGCCTATCGCGGCGGCCTTTGTCGAGCTCAAACTGCCCGAGATCGCACTCGCGACCGCGGAAGCCAAGCGAGATTTCATCGAAAAGGCGACCGACGTTATCGAGCAGGCGGCCGGTGGACGGATCAAGCGCGAGCACATCTGGTCGAATATCGTCTATGCGCCAGAAGGAGCTTGGGGCATCGCCGGGCAGAGCTATAGCAATGCTGATCTGGTAGGCGCCATTCAGAATTCTGCACTATCCTAACGAGATGCTCACTGCCATGAGTGGTGAAGCTAGGCGAAAACCGATTGGGTGAGCGCAAGCAGCCTTGATAGTGTTGAAATGGGAGGCAAGACGTGGAACTCGCAAATTATCTGTTCTTCACGGTGCATTGCGAGGAGGCGCTTGCCTTCTATACCGCGTGCGGGCTCGGTCGAGTGACGCTATTGGTCCGTCACGGCTCGGGCGGGATACCCGTTGCTGACGAAGCGATGCGGGGCAGGGTGATGCATGCCCGCTTCGAGGGGCCGGGCGTATTATTCTTCGCGTCCGACAATCATGATGCCGAACCCATGCGCGGCTCGGCTCATATGCTGATGATGGACGATCGGCAGAGTACCGACAGGATTTTTGCCTTATTGGCACAAGGCGGTGTAGTGACCACGCCGCTCGCCGTTCAGCCATGGGGCAGCTACTACGGCAAGCTGACGGATCGGTTTGGAGTGCAATGGATGTTGGATTGCGCGCAAAGTAATGCCGACCTCTGACGATGTAAGGCTTTGGCGTTGGTCGATCGCTGAAAATTAGTCCAGTCGTCCGGACGAATTTGCAATACTGTCACGGAACGATGCTAGCAATATTGCGTTCCACTCCAACAGCGAGCGCATCATGACAAATGCAGCATCCATCTATGCAACCTGGCATACGGAACCGCAGGGCGATATTGCGATGGCGGAATCGCATAGCCCCTATTGGCGGCACTTTATCGAGACGATCCCGGAGCGGGATTTCTCGTCGAAGACGATCCTGGATTTCGGCTGTAATCGCGGCGGCTTCCTGCGACTGCTTTACGGCATGCGGCCATTTCGCCGTGGCATCGGCATCGATATTGCCTCGGAGTCGGTGGCTGCTGCCGCATCGGCCACTGGCAACATGCCGTTGCAGTTCCATGTGACGACCGATCTTTCCCCATTTGCCGATAGTTTTGATGTGGCCTTCAGCTATGAGGTCGTCTATCTCCTGCCGGAGTTGAAGAGGCATGCCGAACAGATGTTTGCGGTGATGCGCGATGGCGGCGTCTATTATGCCGTGACCGGTTGCCACAATGAGATGCCGCTCTGGCCGAAATGGCAGGAGTTGATCGGTAATAACAGCAACGCGCCGGTACAGGATCGTTCCCCCCAGGACTATATCGATGCCTTCTCAGCCGCTGGCTTCGATGTCTCCGTTAAACGGTTCGGTTATGATGGCTTCGTGCGTGCGACGAAGGATCGGAAATACTATCCGAGCATTCTCGATGCGCTGAGCTATCCGGCCGAATACAAGCTTCTCTTCCGGCTCGAAAAGCGGGTCTGATATGGAAATGATCGATCGCAAGGGCGGCAGCGCCCTCTGGCGTCAGATCGGCGAGATCCTGGCGGCTGATATCGCTGCCGGGACTTTCGCTCCCGGCGAGAGATTACCGACGGAGCCCGAACTGATGCAGCGTTTCGGCGTCAGCCGTTTCACCGTGCGGCAAGCGCTGGGGCATCTGGAGCAACGCGGGCTTGTGCGTGCTGAACAGGGGCGGGGAACTTTCGTCCACAGGGGCGTGCTCGACTATACGCTCTCCAAGCGCACACGCTTTCATAAGAACCTGATCGAACAGGGCTTCGAACCGGGTGGCGAACTGCTCGTTCACGAGATCGTGCCGGCAACGGAGCGAGTGGCGGCTCAGTTGAAGATCGCATCAGGTGCGCCGGTTATCCATCGCCGTGGTGTCATGACGGCGGACGGTGTCCCGGTCGAGCTAGGGGATACCTATTATCCTTCGGAGCGTTTTCCTGATTTCGACAAGGCGCGATTGTTGTATCCGACGATAACCGCGGCGCTCGCGAGCTATGGCGTTACAGACTATGAGCGGCTGTCCACCGAGATCGAGGCACGCATGCCCTCGGCAGAGGAGGCTCGATTGCTGCGGCAACCGAAGTCCGTTCCGCTGCTCATCACGCGCAAGGTCGACGTCGACGCCGGCGGCATACCGATCGCTTTTGCCGAATCGATGTGGTCAGCGGACCGCGTGATATTCAACGCCGAACTCAGATAGTGAAGTCAGCGATGTGAGAGGATGTTGACGATTTTCCCAAATGGGTCGCGGACGTAGAAACGACGGACGCCCCAGGGTTCGTCCGTCAGGTCATAGACTATGCTCAAACCCATTAATGTGGCTCGTTGATAGAGCGTATCGACATCATCGACCTCGATTGAGAGATCTGGGACGATCGTTCCTGAGCCGCCTTCGCTGGCGACGCTGATCTGCGGGACGGTTGCCGACTCGGAGGCGAAGGTGAGGATCCAGCCGTGATCCATGACGATGTCGAGGCCGAGCAGCTCGCTATAGAAGAGGCGGGCGCTAGCAGGGTCGGCGGCTGACAGATTTGGGATGATACGTAGAACGGTCACTGACTTCTCCCTTCAGGGCTGCTCTGCATGCCACGGAGGCTCCGGGCCGCTCCATCTGCCTGATCCCCGCAATTTCGCCGGGAAGGGCGTTTTGGAAAATGGAGGCGGGCTTGCGCCGCGCCTCCACCGAGACGGCTTACACCGTTACCGACGGCAGAAGCTTGGCGCGTTCCGCGAGGATATGGCGGCAGGCGCTTGCAGCTTCGCGGCCCTTGATGATGAAATGTTCCTTGAAGAACTGGATATGCGCGTCCGACTCCTGGAAGTGATGCGGCGTCAAGACTGCGGAGAGAATCGGCACGCCGGTATCGAGCTGAACGCGCATCATGGCGTCGAGAACGGTATTGGCAACGAATTCATGACGATAGATGCCACCGTCGACAACGAAAGCGGTGGCAACGATCGCCGAATAGCGGCCGTTACGGGCAAGCGTCTGCGCATGCAGGGGGATTTCCAGCGCGCCCGGCACATCGAAGATATCGATGGGCGACGCGCCTTCCGTCGTCTGCCATTCGGCAACGAAGGAATCGACACAACGGTCGACGACGTCGGCGTGCCAACGAGCCCGGATCAATGCGATGCGGCTCGGTTGGGTTGAGATAGAGATAGTCATCAGTTTTGCCTTTCAAGGGTTGTTGTCAAATATCCCTTGGGCGAACACGCAGAGTCGCAGCACCCCTCGCGCGGAAGAGGGTGCGACACAGCTTGCTCTCTTCCATCCGGACTATACCGTCGGCTCCGGCCTCTCACCGGATCTGCTGACCCTTCCGAAAGCTCGGAAGGCGCTCGCGGGCTCGGGGAAAATCCCCATACCGCCGGTGGGGAATTGCACCCCGCCCTGAGAACGCGTGGACTATAAATGCATTTCGACAGGGAAATCAAAGAAAAACGCCGGCCTTTTGAGCCGACGTTCGCGATTATTTTTCCAAAGTTGCCCCGTCAGACAGGGCTACCTCTCAATCCTGGATGACCAGCAGATCGGAGGAGGCGAAGCGTAACGTGACCCTCTCGCCGACGCTCGGAGGCATCATGCCCGGGCTGTTGAACATGTCGAAGGAAATCGTGTTGCCAGCGACATTCATGCGGGTACGGATGACCGAGCCTAGGAAGTGTGCCGAGGAAACCTCGCCGGTGAGCGCCGTGTCGCCCTTGGCCGATTCCGCCAGAGAGCCAGCTTCCGGACGCAGAGCGAGCGATACGGTATCGCCTGCCTTATAGGCCGTGACCGACTGCTTCAGGGTGACGCCCTGGTCGCCGATCATGATGCGGTTGCTGTCGGGATCGATAACCTTGCCTTCGATGAGGTTCAGCGTGCCGACGAAGGACGCGACGAAACGCGTTGCCGGCTTGTTGTAGATCTCAAAGGGCGTGCCGATCTGATCGGCGCGGCCCGCGTTCATCACGACGATGCGGTCGGAGATGGACAGCGCTTCTTCCTGATCGTGAGTGACGAAGACGGTGGTGATGCCGAGCTGCTGTTGGATGGCGCGGATTTCTTCGCGCAGTGAGATACGGATCTTGGCATCGAGCGCCGAGAGCGGCTCATCGAGCAGGAGGACCTGCGGCTTGACGGCGATGGCGCGGGCAAGCGCCACGCGCTGCTGCTGGCCGCCGGACATTTGGTAAGGATAGCGGCCGGCGAGATGGTCGAGCTTGATGAGAGCAAGCATCTCCTTGACGCGCTTGTCGATGTCGGGCTTCGACATGCCGGCGACCTTGAGGCCGAAGGCGACGTTGTCATGCACTGTCATGTTCGGGAACAGGGCATAAGCCTGGAACACCATGCCGATGTTGCGCTGGTTCGGCTTCAACGGCCGCTGATCCTTGCCGTTGATCATCAGCGTACCGGCAGTCGGAGTTTCGAAACCGGCGATCATGCGCAGCACGGTCGTCTTGCCGCAGCCCGATGGGCCGAGGAAGGAGACGAATTCCCCCTTTTCGATTTGCATGTTGAAATCGTGAACGACCTGAATGTCGCCGAAGGACTTCTTGATGTGGGTGAGTTCGAGAAAAGCCATGGTGAGAAGCCTTACGCCTTAATCGGAGCAGATTTTGAGAAACGGGAAACGAGCTGCAACAGGCCCATGCTGAGCCAGGTAACGGCAAGTGCGATGATGGCAAGGGCGGAGGGCTCGTAAGCTCTATTGGCGCCCATGAGCTGCATATAGGGCCCGAACGCCGGACGATTGAGCAGCGACGCCATGGTGAATTCGCCCATGACGATCGCGAGTGTGATGAACGCTCCGGAAAGCACACCGCTCATGACATTTGGAAAGATGCATTTGAACATGATGGTTGTCCATTTTGCACCAAGGCTTTCGGCAGCCTCCGTCAGCGTGCCGACATCAATGGTACGCATCGCCGTATCGACAGAACGATACATATAGGGCAGCGATAACACAATGTAGGAGCAGACGAGCAGAATGTTCGTCGTCGAATTATAGCCTGTCAGCGGCAGAATCGACGACGAATTATAGAGCCGCAGATAGCCGAAGACGATGACGATGGCGGGAATGACCAGCGGCATCAGGGTGATGAATTCCACGACAGGGCGAAGCTGCGGCAGCCGCAGCCTTACCCAGTATGCGGTGGGCACGACGAGCAGCATGCCGAAGATAATGGTCAGGAGCGCCATCAGCATCGAGAAGCCAAAGGCCGTTATGAAGCCGAAATCCGAAAAGACGGACGCATAGGCGTCGAAGCTGTAGGCGTTGCGCCGCATGCGCAGCGAGAATTCCATTGTACCGATGAGCGGCACCAGGAAGTAGATGAGGCCGATGGCAACCGCGACCCAGGCGAAGAATTTTTGCAGCTTCATTTCTGCCACCGTTCAGCGCGCATGCGCATCAAAATATAAATGACGTTCGAAATGCCGGTGATAACGATCATGCCGAGCGCCAACGCATAGCCCAGATTGGCATTGTGCAGCACGTCGCCGCGGATCTGCGCATAGAGCACGATCGGAACGATATTCAGTGAGCTGCCGGTGAGTGCAATTGCCGTCGCAATGGCGCCGAACGAATTTGCAAACAGCAGCAGCGTCGTGCCAAGCAGGCTCGGCCACAGGATCGGCAGGGCGACCATCCGCCAATATTGTCCGTTGGTTGCGCCCAGAATGGAGGCCGCTTCACGCCATTCCTTCTTCATGCCGTCGAGCGCCGGCGTAATGATCAGCACCATCAACGGGATCTGGAAGTACATGTAGGTGATGGTCAGGCCGAAGAAGCTCAGCAGGTTGAAGCCTGTGCCATAGAGATTGAAGCCGAAATGAGCGAGCAATATCGTAACGAGACCCTGGCGGCCCAGCGTGGCAATAAACGAGAAGGCCAGCGGCACGCCGGCGAAATTCGATGCGACCCCCGAGAAGGTCAGAAAGGCATGACGGATCCAGGTGGGAAGCCCGCCCAGGACAAGCGCCCAAGCCAGGTAAAAGCCTATAATCGCACCACCGAGCGCCGAAGCGACAGAGATTTTGATACTGATCAAATAGGCGCTCATGATCGTCGGCGTGAACAGGTCGGCGATGTTCTTGAGCGTAAAGCTTCCGTCCGGCGTCAGGAAAGCGCCGGCGACCAGATAGACCGTCGGTAGAATCAGAAACAGCAATGCGAAGATGAGGAAGGGCGCGATGCCCATCCAGTCGACAACCACGCGCTTGTTGATCATCGGAGTGGAACTGACCGTTGATGTTGTGACGATACTCATGATGGTCCAATCCGCGGCGCCGAGAAAATGGAAAACCTCCCCGTCGAAACGGGGAGGCGATGTCTCGTTTGATTACTGTACGTTCGAACCGACGACAGAATCCCACTTAGTGGTGATGGCGGCCTTGCCGGCAGCCTGCTCGTCGAGCGTCGGGAATACAGCCTTTTCATAGGCGGCAGCCGGCGGCAGCTTGTCGAGAAGCTCCTGCGGGATCTTCTTGTTCTTCGCCAGATCGTTGAAGCGGATCGGGTGGCAATAGCCCTTCAGCCAGCCGATCTGACCTTCGTCGGAATAGAGGAACTCCATCCAGAGCTTGGCAGCGTTCGGGTGCGGAGCGAAGGCCGAGATCGCCTGGACGTAGACGCCGGCGAGAACGCCCGAAGCTGGAACAGTGACGTCAACCGGCGGATTGCCTTTCAGGCCGTCGCGCCATTCAAGACCGTTATAGTCCCATGCGACGACGATCGGGGTTGCGCCCTGGGCGAGCGAGGCGGACTTGCCGATGACCGGAACGAAGTTGCCAGCCTTGTTGAGCTTCGCGAAGTAGTCGAGACCGGCAGCGCCTGCTTTGGTGGCATCCTTTTCGCCGGCAGCTAGGCCAGCGGCGTAGACGGCCTGAACAGCCTGGTTCGAGGTGCGCGGGTCGCCAGCGAGCGAAACGGTGTTGGCATATTCCGGCTTCAGGAGGTCGGCCCAGTCCTTCGGCGGGTTCTTCACGATGTCCTTGTTGGTGACAAAGGTGAGAACGCCGTAGTAGTCGCCGTACCAATAGCCTTCGGCATCCTTGTTGCTGTCCGGAATGGAATCCCAGGTAGAAACCTTGTAAGGCTGCAGCAGGCCTTCCTTCTTGGCGGTCGGGCCGAAGGAGAGACCGACGTCGATCACGTCAGGAGCCTGCGGGCCTTTGTTGCCCTTGTTGGCGCGGATTGCTTCGACTTCGTCGCCCGAACCGGCATCCGGGTTGAGCTCGTTGACTTCGATGCCGTACTTGGCCTTGAATGCTGCAATCACGTCGCCATAACCGCACCAGTTGTGAGGCAGGGCGATCGTGGTCAGCGTGCCTTCCTTCTTGGCGGCAGCGATGAGGTCGGCGCTCGGTTCTGCGGCGGCGATTGCGCTCGAGGCGACGAGCATCGCGGTCGAGATGGTCAGAAGACGGTGAATTTTCGAGATCACTGCATTTCCTCCTTTTGGGTTTTCAGTGTCTGGCGTTGCTGTTAATGACGTAACATGAAGGTTGTGTGACGGCTTCAAAGTGCTGCAATTCCTGTGAACGCAATTGATTTTTCTTCTAGGCGCCAAGTGTGACAGCTACTGCATTTCACACCCTCAACCTCACGCAATTTTGTATTTTCGCTCCCCTCTAGCTCAGTTTGCGGAACAACTGCGTTTGCTCGAAAAGACCTTCGAGCGTTTTCATGCGCTCGCTTGTCTCGTCCCAGGTCGAACTTTGTACGGCCTCGATCAGGGCTTCGACGATGAAGAGTGTGACAACCGATGAATCCCAGGCGGACGGCGCCTCGATTTGCACGCGGAAGATGTGCTTGGCGTGCTTGGTAGCCGGCGATGCCCACTGGTCGGTAAAGACGATGATCTCTGCGCCGCGGCGGCGGGCGACGGCGGCAAGATTGACCATTTCCTGCTCGTAGCGCCTGATATCGAAGATCACGAGCAGATCGCCCGGATTCATATTCAGAACATATTGCGGCCAGGTGCTGGAATTGGAGGAGAGCAGGGTGGTGTTGGGGCGGATCACCTGCATATGAGTGAAAAAATACTCGGCAAGCGCGCCCGTGATACGGCCGCCGACGAAGTAAAGCCCGCGTTTGCGCTCCGATAGCAAAGTTGCAACACTATCGAACGTCGCAGCATCGAGATCGGAGAGGGTCTGCCGGAGATTGCCCATGATGGCATCGGCGAAGCGATTGAGAATATGCGTGCCCGGTGCATTCGATGCCCACCGATCATGCTTCGTCAGCGGGTTGGAGATGGTTGCCTCGACCTCCTGATGGAGGTGCGACTGAAAATCCGGATAACCCTTGTAGCCGAGCTTCTGCACCATGCGCGCAACGGTCGGCGTCGACACCCGCGCATTTTCCGCGACCGTCGTGATGCTGCCCAGCCCCGAAACGGGGTAGTTGTCGAGCAGGCTCTTAGCCAGCTGCTTTTCGGCGCGCGTCAACGTGTCGAAGCGAGCGTTGATCACGTCAGAAACTGTCTTTGACGCATTGTTCAATCGATTTTAGCTCCCCGGGCCGGTCTTATGCCGATCTCCTGCAACGATATAACAACGCTGTCACATTTCGAGTCAATGTCACAAATGAAGAAATAATTTCAGTTTCCGGTTGACAGCGACCAAAAGCTGAAGAATTCTTTTCTTATAAAGATTTTATTAATCGGCAATGGGGCGCCCCGGATGCTTGCACAGCAAGGCATTTTGACGAAGGCGGACGGCGATTGTGTCGCGGTCGAGAGGCCAGACGGAAGCAGCGCGGTTTTCATCATCTGCGAGCATGCTTCTCGTGCTTTGCCCGAACGTTTCGGGGACCTTGGGCTTTCTCCCGAGGCGCTTTCCAGCCATATCGCGTGGGATCCTGGCGCACTGGCGGTTGCAAGGAAGATCTCGGCAAGCCTCGATGCTACACTGGTCTATCAGCGCTTCTCCCGCCTGATTTATGATTGCAACCGGCCGCCGGAAAGCGCCGGTGCGATGCCGGAGACAAGCGAGATCTACACGATTCCGGGCAACCAGCATCTGGACGAAGCGGATCGGCGGGCGCGCACCGAAGGTCTCTACATACCGTTTCACGATCGCATCCGGGCCTTGCTGAAGGAACGGGCTGCACGCGGGCAAAAAACCGTGATCGTGACGATGCATAGCTTCACGCCGGTTTATAACGGCAAGCCGAGGGCGGTGGAGCTCGGAATTCTGCATGACGACGACCATTGGCTGGGCGATCGCATGCTGGATGCAGCGGCGGAGGCGCCGCTCTATCAGACAGACCGCAACCAGCCTTACGGGCCTGAAGACGGCGTCACCCATACACTGAAACTGCATGGGATCGCCAATGGTCTGCACAATGTAATGATCGAGATCCGCAACGATCTCATCGGAGACGACGTTGGCCAAGGGGTCATGGCCGACTATCTGACAGGGCTTCTCCAGAACAGCCTGGAAGCCTGAGCTAAAAAGAAAAAGACCCCGGGGAGCAGTTCAACTGCGATAGGGCCGCACGGCAAAAAGCCGGCGGCTCATGTGACACATGGTTCTCCGCAATCCCGCGGACGACCGGGCTTAAGGGGGAATGGCATGTCTGATTATACAGAGTTAGACAAAAAGCAGGATGTTCATATCCTGCACTCCATGGGCTATGCCCAGGAGCTGGAACGGCGCATGAGTTCATTCTCGAATTTCGCCATTTCCTTCTCCATTATCTGCATTCTATCCGGCGGTATCAACTCGCTCGCGCAGGCGACATCGGGTGCCGGTGGTGCCGCGATCGGCATCGGTTGGCCGATCGGCTGCGTGATTTCCGGTGTATTCGCGCTCTCGATGGCGCAGATTTCCTCAGCCTATCCGACAGCCGGCGGCCTTTATCACTGGGGCTCGATCCTCGGTAACCGGTTCACCGGCTGGCTGACGGCCTGGCTCAACCTGCTCGGTCTCATCAC
The DNA here is from genome assembly GCF_014207095.1 of Martinezella lusitana. Classification (GTDB taxonomy): domain Bacteria; phylum Pseudomonadota; class Alphaproteobacteria; order Rhizobiales; family Rhizobiaceae; genus Rhizobium; species Rhizobium lusitanum_B. The sequence goes on from NZ_JACHBG010000004.1 coordinate 72,858, forward strand.
CGTGCTTGGCGCGATCAATGTCGGGACCTGGGGCTTCTTCAGCGGCTCCATCGCCCCGTGGTTCGGCATCGCCGTCGATACCAATACTTCGGCCGGCTTTGCGAACCAGATCATCTTCGTCGCCATCATCACCGGCCTGCAGGCGCTGATCAATCATTTCGGCATCAAGCTGACGGCAAAGCTGACCGATATGTCCGGCTACCTGATCTTCGCCGCCGCGATCGCGCTGACCGTCGTCTGCCTCATCGGCGTCAAGAGCTGGGACATCAGCCGCATCTGGACCTTCACCAACTACTCCGGCACGCCGGAGGGTGATGCATCGGTTTGGCCGAAGATGGACAATATCTGGTACGTCTTTGCTCTGGGGCTGTTGCTGCCGATCTACACGATCACCGGATATGACGCTTCGGCACATACGTCCGAAGAGACGGTCAAGGCATCCAGCTCGGTGCCGCGCGGGATGGTATCTTCGGTCTGGTGGTCGTCATTGTTCGGCTACATCATGCTACTGGCCTTCCTCCTGGCGATCCCGGACATGAACGAAGCCTCGAAGCAGGGCTGGAACGTCTTCTTCTGGACGATCAACAGTGTCACCCACCCTGTCGTCGCCAATATCCTCTATGTCGCGATCTTCATCTCGCAGCTGCTGTGCGGCCTTGCGACCGTTACATCCGCATCGCGCATGATCTATGCTTTCTCGCGCGACGGCGGCCTGCCGTTCTCGAAATCGCTCGCCAGCGTCAGCCCCAAGTTCCGCACGCCTTCCGTCGCCATCTGGACGGGCGCGGTTCTTGCAGTCCTGTTCGTCTGGGGCGCCTCGCTCGTCCCGGTCGCCGGCTCTTCGGCCTACACCATCGTCGTGTCGTGCACCGTCATCTTCCTGTTCCTTTCGTTCACTGTGCCGATCGTCCTCGGCATCAAGGCGATCGGAACAGCGAAATGGCCGAAAATGGGGCCGTGGAACATGGGTATCGGTACCTATAAGCTGGTCTCGGTTCTGGTGATCATTGCTATGGCGATCATCTTCATCATCGGCGTGCAGCCGCCGAACGAATGGGCTCTCTACATCACCATCGGCTTCCTGGTCCTGACCGCGGTGGTTTGGTTTGCCTTCGAACAGCGGCGCTTCCAGGGACCGCCGATTGGCGACGTCATCGCCAAGCGTCAGGCTGATATCGCCGCCGCTGAACGGGCCGTTGGCGAAGTATAATCCTCGTTCGTCTTCAATCCGGCGGGGGCCGTTGTTGCGGCCCCCCCACTCGATGCGCGGCTTCGGGTTATACGCCCCATTAAGCTGTCAGCCGATCACTCTTCTATCTTTCAGGCGGATTAATCATGAGCACAAGCTATACGTTCGATGACCTCAGGAAGGATGTGGCCGAAGGGCGCATCGATACGGTTCTGGCATGCCAGGTGGACATGCAGGGCCGCCTGATGGGCAAACGTTTCCAGGCAGAATTCTTCGTCGAGAGCGCCTGGAAGGAAACGCATAGCTGCAACTATCTGCAGGCGACCGACATCGAGATGGAAACCGTCTCCGGTTACAAGTCGACAAGCTGGGAGAAGGGCTATGGCGACTATACCATGAAGCCTGATCTTGCCACGCTGCGCCGCATTCCGTGGCTGGAAGGCACGGCGCTGGTCCTCTGCGACGTGCTCGACCATCACACGCACGAGGAAGTCGCGCATTCGCCGCGGGCTATCCTCAAGAAGCAGGTCAAGCGCCTCGAGGCGATGGGCATGAAGGCCTATATGGCTTCGGAGCTCGAATTCTTTCTGTTCGATCAGAGCTACGACAGTGCCCGCGAAGCCGGCTATCGCAACCTCAATCTCGTCAGCGGATACAACGAGGATTACCACATCTTCCAAACCACCAAGGAAGAAGATGTGATGCGCGCGATCCGCAAGGGTTTGCAGGGCGCCGATATCCCGGTCGAAAACTCCAAGGGCGAGGCTTCTGCAGGCCAGGAGGAAATCAACGTCCGCTACGCCGACGCGCTGACCATGGCCGACCGTCATGCCATCATCAAGAACGGCTGCAAGGAGATCGCCTGGTCGAAGGGCAAGGCCATTACCTTCCTGGCGAAATGGAATTACAGCGCTGCCGGCAGTTCATCCCATATCCATCAGTCGCTCTGGAGCGCCGATGGCAAGACGCCGCTGTTCTTCGACAAGGAAAAAGAACATGGCATGACGCCGATGATGAGGCACTACGTTGCCGGCCTTCTGACGCATGCCAGCGAAATTACCTACTTCCTGGCGCCCTATATCAATTCCTACAAGCGCTTCGTGGCCGGCACCTTCGCCCCCACCAAGGCGATCTGGAGCACGGATAATCGCACGGCCGGCTATCGTCTGTGCGGTGCCGACACGAAGAGCATCCGTATCGAGTGCCGCGTCGGCGGCTCCGACCTCAATCCCTATCTTGCTTTTGCGGCGCTGATAGCCGCAGGCATTGACGGGATCGAGAATAAGCTCGAACTGGAAGCGCCCTTTGTCGGCGACGCCTATGGCGCACGCGAGGTTCGAGAAATTCCGCGCACGCTGCGTGGTGCGACCGAAGCCCTAACCAATTCGAAAATGCTGCGTGCGGCTTTCGGCGACGAGGTGATCGATCACTATACCCGTGCTGCCGAATGGGAGCAGGAAGAGTATGATCGTCGCATCACCGATTGGGAAGTGGCGCGCGGATTCGAAAGAGCGTAAGGCTTTTGCAAGCTGTCCCTGTCCGATTTCCATTTCATGATCGGGCAGGGCGTCAGGATGGCCCGCTCGCCTGATATTTCCGCTTTGAATGCGGCCACAGGTTGTGCAACATCCGGCAATCAATTTGATGACCAAGAAAACAGGAATTCGATCATGACGATGATCAAATGCGTCTCACCGGTAAACGGAGAGGTTTATGCCGAGCGTCCGGCGCTGTCGCTGGAAGCCGCCAAGGAAGTCGTGGCCCGCGCCCGCAAGGCGCAGAAGGATTGGGCGCGCCGCCCATTGGAAGATCGTGTCCAGCTCGTGCTGAAGGGTGTCGCCCGGCTCAACGAGATGGCCGATGTAGTCGTGCCGGAGCTTGCCTGGCAGATGGGGCGCCCGATCAAGTATGGCGGCGAATATCGCGGCTTCAACGAGCGCTCGAACTATGTCGCCTCGATCGCTGCCGATGCAATGGCGCCGCTGGTCGTGGAAGACAGCGCCAATTTTGCCCGCCGTATCGAGCGCGAACCGCATGGCGTCGTCTTCGTCATCGCTCCCTGGAACTATCCTTATATGACGGCGATCAACACGGTTGCTCCGGCCCTAATGGCCGGCAATACCGTCATTCTCAAACACGCAAGCCAGACGCTCCTCGTCGGCGAGCGGCTCGTTCAGGCTTTTGTCGAAGCGGGTGTTCCTGCCGACGTCTTCCAGAATGTCTTCTTTGACCACGATACGACATCGGCGCTGATTGCCGCCGGCAGCTTCAACTTCGTCAATTTCACCGGTTCTGTCGAAGGCGGCCGGTCGATCGAGCGTGCCGCTGCCGGCACCTTTACCAGCCTCGGGCTGGAGCTCGGCGGCAAGGATCCGGGCTATGTCATGGAGGACGCAGATCTCGACGCCGCCGTCGACACGCTGATGGATGGCGCCACCTTCAATTCCGGTCAGTGCTGCTGCGGCATCGAGCGCATCTATGTGCATGAATCGCTTTACGACAGCTTTGTCGAAAAGTCGGTCGCCTGGGTTTCGAACTACAAGCTCGGCAATCCACTCGATCCCGAGACATCGCTCGGTCCGATGGCGCATAAGCGTTTCGCCAAGGTCGTGCGCGATCAGATCGCCGATGCGGTCGCCAAGGGTGCGAAGGCACTGGTCGACCCGAAGCTGTTCCCGGCCGACGACGGCGGCGCTTATCTTGCGCCGCAGATTCTCGTGAATGTCGATCATTCGATGGCCTTCATGCGCGAAGAAACTTTCGGCCCGGCCGTCGGCATCATGAAGGTGAAGTCGGACGCTGAAGCGCTGGAGCTGATGAACGACAGCCCCTACGGTCTGACTGCTTCGCTCTGGACCAAGGATGTCGAGCGCGCCTCGCGCATCGGTCGCGAGATCGAAACCGGCACCGTCTTCATGAACCGCGCCGACTATCTCGATCCGGCACTGTGCTGGACCGGCGTCAAGGAAACCGGTCGCGGCGGTTCGCTGTCGATCATCGGCTTCCACAATCTGACGCGCCCGAAATCCTATCACCTGAAGAAAGTAACAGCATGAGCAACATCTCAGCCAATTGGAGCTATCCGAACGCCTTCAAGCTCGGCCGCGGCCGTATCAAGGAACTGGCGGACGCCTGCAAAAGCCTGGGCATGAAGAAGCCGCTCCTGGTCACCGACCGGGGACTCGCCTCGATGGCGATCACCAAGACGGCCCTGGATATTCTGGAAGAGGCAGGTCTCGGCCGCGCGATCTTCGCCGATGTCGATCCGAACCCGAACGAGAAGAACCTCGAAGCCGGCGTGAAGGCATTCAAGGATGGCGGTCACGATGGCGTCGTCGCTTTCGGTGGCGGCTCCGGTCTCGACCTTGGCAAATGCGTTGCGTTCATGGCCGGCCAGACCCGGCCGGTATGGGATTTCGAAGATATTGGCGACTGGTGGACCCGCGCCAGCGTCGAAGGCATCGCGCCGATCGTCGCCGTGCCGACGACCGCCGGCACCGGTTCGGAAGTCGGCCGCGCCAGCGTTATCACCAATTCCGCGACGCATGTGAAGAAGATCATCTTCCATCCGAAGTTCCTGCCGGGCGTCGTCATCGCCGATCCGGAGCTGACCGTCGGCATGCCGAAAGTCATCACTGCCGGCACGGGTATGGACGCGTTTGCCCATTGCCTGGAAGCCTATTCTTCGCCCTTCTACCACCCGATGTCGGCCGGCATCGCGCTGGAAGGCATGCGCCTGGTCAAGGAATTCCTGCCGCGCGCCTATCGCGAGGGAACGGATCTCGAAGCCCGCGCCAACATGATGAGCGCGGCTGCCATGGGCGCTGTCGCCTTCCAGAAGGGTCTTGGCGCCATTCACGCGCTCTCGCATCCGATCGGCGCCGTGTACAACACGCACCACGGCATGACCAATGCCGTCGTCATGCCGGCGGTCCTGCGCTTCAACCGCAAGGCCATTGAGGAGAAGATTGCCCGTGCGGCAGCTTACCTCGGCATCGCTGGCGGCTTCGACGGCTTCTACGATTACGTGCTGCAGCTGCGCGCCGAACTCGGCGTTCCGGAAAGCCTCTCGGCCATGGGCATCACGCCCGACCGCATCGACGAGCTTTCTGCCATGGCAATCGAAGACCCGAGCGCCGGTGGCAATCCGGTACCGATGACGCTGGAAAACACGAAGGTTCTTTTCCGCGACTGCTTCTGAGGCATTGCGGAATGTCTTGACGCGCCGGACGAAAGTTGCGGTGCGTCGAGCGCTTCTGGACAACAAAAAAGCCGCCGGGTGAGCCCGGCGGCTTTTTCGTTCAGCCTTGTCTGGCGATCAGTCGACGAATTCCACGACCACCCCGGGCTTGACCATCTTTGCCAGCTCTGTCGCATCCCAGTTTGTGAGACGCACACAGCCATGGCTCTGCGTCTTGCCGATTCTGGAGGGATCAGGCGTACCGTGGATACCGTAGGTTGGTTTCGACAGGGCCATCCATACCGTTCCAACCGGACCGTTCGGACCAGGCGGGATGTTGAGAACCTTGTCGTTTCCGGCTTGTTGGAAGTTGATTTTTGGATTGTATGTGTAGCCTGGATTGAAGGCGACGCGCTCGACAGTCACCGTGCCTGACGGCGAAGGCGTGTCGGCAGAGCCGATACTGGCCGGGTAGGCGGCGATCAGCGTGCCGTTGGCATCATAGGCGAAAACCTGCTTGCGCCCCTTATCCGCAAGGATCTTTGCGACCGAGCCGGTCTTGCTGGGGCCGGTATTGACGACCTTGATGGTGTTGCCGGGTATAGTGAAATCGACGCCTGGATTGAGTGCCTTCAGATAGCCCTCATCCATATGAAAGCGCTCTGCCAGCATTTCGGTCGTCGAGGTATAGCCGAGCGACGGCATCTGGGCTTTCGCGGCATAATCCTCGGGGATCGATGCAACATAGGGGCCTGCTGCGTCGGCTGCGGTGATCGTATAATTGACGATCGGCATGCCGCCGGACATGCGCAGCTGCTCGAGGATCGCATCGGTATTGTTGGGGTCGAGCGTCTGTCCCGTCATCTGCTGATAGGCGTAGATCGCCTTCGTGACATTTGCCCCCATACGGCCGTCGATGGCGCCCGGCGAAATGCCTTGCCGCGCGAGGAAGACCTCGAGCGCGGTGATTTCCATCTTTGACTTGCCCTTGAGCGTGATGACCGGCTCTGCCGCCGGTTTGCGGATGATATCCGGCGTCGCCTGCTGCGGGTCGATCGAAGCATAGTCGTTGCCGCTCGGATTGATCTGACCCTGGCTCCGGTCCGGCATCGGTTGATTGTCAAGCGGCTGGCTCTGTATATCGCCATCGCGCGGGATGGCGCCGGTCACGACATCCTGATCCTGCGGATCGTAGCGACCATAGCCATCGTTGCGATATTGGCGATAGTCACGATAGCCGCCACTGTTGGAAAGCTGCGTATCGCCGTAGCGACCGCCGTTCCCGTTTCCATTGTTATTGTAGGCATCGCGAGCCGGCGCACGGGGGTAATAGGTGCTCGCCTTCATTTCGGTGGCGACAACGTTGCCATAGGCATCGACCAGCACTCGCCGCCCGCGTCCGTCGCGGGCCATCGAGTATCCGCTCCCGTAGGGATACTGCTCAAGTATTTGCCCGTCGGGTGTAACCAGAACCGTGCCGCGGTTGCCGCTGCGATAATACTGCGCCTGCGCGTCGGTGAGCGCGAGCACAGACACGCTGGCTGTCATTGCCAGGACAAAACTCAATCTTACGAACCGGTTCACGTCTGTCGAATCCTCGGGTAGTCGTTCGGCTGACACACACATGGCAAATTTGACGCCAGTATGGATATTTAGATTATCATGCTGAATAAAATATAAAAATTTGTGTGATCAAGGGTTCAAGTTAACATTCGGTAAGGTAAATCACCATTTATTTGCGGCGCGTCCCATTATGGAGCAACGTTCGCGCGCAGGACCGATCAGGGGGGATTCCTAGGAATGATAGATTTTGCCGCGGCAAAAGGGCCGAGACTTGCACTTGATGAGACTTCGGTTCTGGATATCGGTGCTTGCATCGTAGACGGAAATGATCTTGCTCCCGGACGCGCCATTCCCGATGACGGCGATCCCCGCGTCGACCATTCGCTCGAGGGTTTCCTTTTCACCTGTGGACCGGATCATATCCGCCATCCGCAGCCGATGACGGGTGCTTTCGAGGGCAAGCGCTATCCGCTGCATGGTTCGTTCTCCTCCAATCCGGCCAAAGTTCTCTGGACCAAATTTGAGAATGGCAATGCGGAGTGCCGTGCTGATATCAATGTTGTCACCGCCGAGGGACGGGCGGCGAGGCTGGAGCGCCATTGGCGGATCGACGGTTCGACCGGCGAGGTTTCCCTGGTTGACCGCGTCATCAACACCAGCGGCGAGGCGATGCCGGTTTTCCTGATGTACCACATGAATATCGGCGGCAAATGGTTCGATGACGGTACCCGCCTTACCGGGCAGATGCTTGAAGATGGGAGCTTACCCTGGGCATTCGGCAAAGAGGGTGGTGATATTTTCTGCGTGCCTGCGCGGGAGAAGGAACAGGATTGGGCACAGGTCAGCCTTGGACCTGTCGCTGCTATCGGCGGGAAGTCTCTAAGGGTGCGCTTTGGCGCGGAAACCCTGCCTTTCCTGCAGGTCTGGCGCAATCAGCAAGAGCCGGCGAACGTGCTCGGCATCGAGCCGGTTTCACACCGCTGGGTCTCGCGTGCGGAGCTTCAAGAGGCGGGTGAATTCAATATTCTTCAGCCCGGTGAAGCCCGCAACTTCATGCTCAACTTTGCCTTCGTTTGAGCGCGCGTGGCGGTTGACGCTGGATGCCGGGCGGCGTAGATCAATGCCACGGTTTTAGAGAGGACATGAACCATGGATATCCGCCCGATCGACGATGAGTATTCGGTATCCGGCCAGATTAGCGTAGGCGATCTCGACCAGATCAAGGCCATGGGTTTCAAGTCTATCGTATGCCATCGTCCGGACGGTGAAAGCCCGGACCAGACACCGTTTGGCGTGATCGAGGCACGCGCCAAGGAGCTGGGCCTTGAGATCACCCACGTGCCCGTCGGCCCGATGGGCGTCACAGAAGAGGCCGTGCAGGGCATGGTCGATGCGCTCGACGAATTTCCGCGCCCGATGCTCGGCTATTGCCGGTCCGGCGCCCGTTCAACGGCGATCTATCAGAAGACCCATCATATTCGCGGCTAAGCCGACGCGGCCGAGCGGCTCTTGCAGCCCTTGAGATTGCGGGGTGAGCCAAGTGCCTCGCCCCTTTTACCTGTCAAAACAACATCAGGAGAAAGCCATGAGCATCAAGCGTATCGACGTCGGCGCCCGCATGAGCGGCGCGGTCATTCACGGTAACACCGTTTATCTCGCTGGCCAGGTCGGCGAAGGCGCGAGCGTTACGGATCAGTGCAAGTCGGCGCTGGCCGAAGTTGACCGCCTGCTCGCAGCGGCCGGCACCAACAAGTCGAAGGTCCTCCAGACGCTCATCTACCTCGCAGACATTTCCGATTTCGCAGAAATGAACGCTGCCTGGGAAGCCTGGGTTGATCCGGCCAACACGCCTGCTCGCGCAACCAGCGAAGCCAAGCTCGCTGCGCCGAAGTACAAGGTCGAGTTCATCGTGACCGCCGCGGTCGACTAAGTCAGCGCACAATGTGTTTGGAAGGCCGGGGAGCTTGCGCTCACCGGCCTTTCGTTTGGGCGATTTCCGTCAAAGTGCGTGAAGGCGTGATCGCTTCCGGATCGAGTGCAATCTCTATGATGGCTGGCTTGCCGCTGGCGCGGGCACGCTCGAAGGCCGGGGCGAAGTCTTCCGTCGCCTTTACTGTCTCTCCGTGACCGCCATAGGCGCGAGCAAGCGCTGCAAAATCCGGATTCCTGAGTTCCGTGCCACTGACACGGCCGGGATAATCCCGCTCCTGATGCATGCGAATCGTGCCGTACATGCCGTTGTTGATGACCAGCGTGATGAGCGGCAGGCCGTATTGGACGGCGGTTGCGAATTCCTGCCCGTGCATCATGAAGCAGCCGTCGCCGGCAAAGCAGATGACTTCCCGTTCCGGAAACAGCTGCTTGGCGGCAACTGCTGCCGGCAGGCCATACCCCATTGATCCCGAAGCCGGCGCTGCCTGGGTTTCGAAGCGGCGGAAACGGTGGAAGCGGTGCAGCCACGTCGCGTAGTTGCCGGCGCCGTTGGTGAAGATCGTATCGGCCGCCGTATTGGCTTCGATCCAATCCATGATGCGACCCATGTGAACCGAGCCAGGGCTTTTCTCCGGCGTCGTTGACCAGGCGAGATAGGCCGCGTGCATGTGCTCGGTCCGCTCTGCCCAACGGGCTTTGCCCGGAGCCTCCAGATCAGCAAGGGCGGCGACGAAATCGGTGGGGCTGGCACAGATCGCCAGATCCGGACGATAGACGCGGCCCAGCTCCGACGGATCGGGATAGACATGGACGAGCTGCTGGCGCGGGTAGGGGATATCGACCAGCGTATAGCCGGAGGAAGGCATCTCGGAGAGGCGACCGCCGAGCAGGATCAGCAGATCGGATTCCTTGATTTCCTTTGCCAGTGCCGGATTGATGCCGATGCCGACGTCGCCCGCATAGCTCGGATGAAGATGGTCGAACAGCATCTGACGGCGGAAGGAGCAGCTGACGGGTAGGTTGAAGCGCTCTGCGAATTGCCGGATGCCGGCAACGGCTTCGTCATTCCAGCGTGTGCCTCCCAGAATGATCATCGGGCGCTCTGCGGCAGCGAGGCGCCGCTGAAGATCGGCAAGCTCGCTGCGACCGGGGTGAGCGGCGACAGGCGTATAGGGCTTGGCTTCCGGCGCTTCGACTTCGTCGCGCAGCATGTCTTCCGGCAGCGTCAGCACGACGGGGCCGGGACGTCCCGAGGTCGCGACCGCGAAGGCGCGGGTGACGAATTCCGGGATGCGGGCAGCATCGTCGATCTCGCCGACCCATTTCGCGTATTCGGTCAGTGCCCGGCGGAATTCCACCTCCTGGAACGCCTCGCGCTCGCGGGCATCGCGCTGGACCTGGCCGATGAACAGGATCATCGGGATCGAGTCCTGCCGGGCAATGTGCAGGCCGGCCGATGCGTTGGTGGCTCCGGGGCCGCGGGTCACCATGCAGATGCCCGGCTCGCCGGTCAGCCGGCCCCAGGCATCCGCCATCATCGCCGCACCACCCTCCTGACGGCAGACGAGTATGTTGATGTCGCTATCGTGCAGCGCATCGAGCACCGCAAGAAAGCTCTCACCCGGCACGCAGGAAATGCGCTTGACGCCATTTGCCTTCAAAGCCTCGACGATGAGTTGGCCGCCCGTTCGTTTCATATCCTTGCCTTTCCCTCCAGTTCCGCCAATTCGGCAAGAACCTCCTCCTGATGCTCCCCAAGGCGCGGACTTGGCCGCGTATAAGTCAACGGTGTCTCCGACAGGACGATCGGCGTGCGGACGCTTGGGATCATGGTGCCCGCAGCGTCCTCAAGATCGATGCGCAGGCCCCGCGCCTTGATCTGCGGGTCGGCGAACATATCCTCGATCGTGTTGATGGCGCCGGCAGGCACGGCATTGTCCTCGCAGGCCTTCAGCAGGCCGGCCTTGTTCCAGGTCAACGTCTTTGCCGATATGAATGCCCGGACCTCGTTGCGGTTGAGGACGCGGGCCTTGTTGGTGGCATAGCGCTCGTCGTCGGCTTGCGCATTGAGGCCGAGAATGGTGCACAGGCGGCGGAACTGCCCGTCATTGCCGACGGCGAGAATGAGATAGCCGTCTGCCGTCGGAACGACTTCGTAGGGCGAGATATTGGGATGGGCGTTGCCGAGCCGCACGGGCGGCTTACCCGAGATCAGATAGTTCATGTTCTGATTGGCGAGCACGGCTGATTGCACATCGAGCAGCGCCATATCGACAAGCTGGCCTTCGCCGGACTTCAGGGCATGGATCAGCGCCGCCTCTATCGCCGAGACGGCATAGATGCCGGTGAAGATATCGGCGATCGCAACGCCTGCCTTCACCGGCTGGCCGTCCGGCTCGCCGGTGATCGACATGAAGCCGGACATGCCCTGGACGATATAGTCGTAGCCCGCGAGGCCGGCATAGGGACCGGTCTGTCCGAAGCCGGTGATGGAGCAATAGACGATGCGGGGATTGACCTTCTTCAGGCTCTCGTAGTCCAGCCCGTATTTGACGAGGCCGCCGAGCTTGAAGTTCTCGATCACCACGTCGGCGGTCTTCACCAGCCGGCGCACCAGCTCCTGTCCTTCTTCCGTCTTGAGATCGGCGACGATGGAGCGCTTGCCACGGTTTGCCGAGTGATAGTAGGCGGCGGAGAGGTTTTCACCGTCCTTGCCTTCGACGAAAGGAGGCCCCCATTGGCGCGTATCGTCGCCGCCATCGGGATTTTCCACCTTGATCACACCGGCGCCGAGGTCGGCCAGCATCTGCCCGGCCCAGGGGCCGGCGAGCACGCGGGCAAGCTCGATGACGCGGATACCGAAAAGTGGAGGTTTCTTGGTCTTTTGTTCTGTCATGTCGATCCGCTCTCTCGCTTACGGCGTGAATGCTGTTTCAGATGTATCGGATACCGGCTTGGAAGCAAAGCGCCGCTCGCGCCAGAGAATGTAGAGCCCCGAGCCGATGATGATGAGGATGCCGAGCCATTTGATCGCATCCGGAAAATTGTCGAAGACGAGCCATCCGAAGATCGTCGCCGAGACGATTTCGAAATATTGCAGAGGCGCCAGCATGGAGGCAGGCGCGGCGCGATAGGCATATACCGTGAGAATGCCGGTAATGGCCGCGCTGATGCCGACGCCGAGCAGGTAGAGCGCGGCCGTCAGGTCCGGGACGACCGAACCGAGGATCGCAACGCCGGTCGCCCGGCCGATGGCAAGCAGGATAAGGCTGAAAACGATGCCCCATATTCCGGTCTGGAACTGCATCGAGGACGCGTCCTCGCTGTGAGAGACGACGCGAGTGATCATCACATAGACTGCGATGCAGAAAGCGGCGACGACAGGCAGCAGAGCGACGAAGCCGACTTCCTGAAAGCTCGGCTGGATAATCAGCATCGCGCCGAAAAATCCCACCGCGCAGGCGGTGTAGCGCCGCCAGCCGATGGTCTCCTTCAGAAAGATGCTGCTGAGGACGGTCAGGATGATCGGCTCGACGAAAAAGATGGCAATGGCATCGGCGACCTCCATGACCTGAAGGGTGGTCACGAACGAGACCATGGATAGCGTCAGTACGCCGGCACGGATGGCATGCACGCCGCTGCGACGCCATGACCAGACGCCCCATTGTCCCCGCATGGCCATGATCGGCAGGGCAAAAAACGCCTGCAGGATGAAGCGTGCGGCCGTGACTTCGGCTGGCGGGACGGTGACTGCTGCAAGCTTGGAGAAGATATCGATGATCGGCGAGAAGATGACGGAGATGAACATCATCGCTAGACCGAAAGTCAGCTCCGACTGCGGCAAGCGCAGCGAGGAACCGCCATTGGCATTCATTGGGATATTCCTTTTATTATCAATTCTTTATCACTATTTTTCCGCACCAACCGGCAAAGTCTGATATGACTTGATCGGCGCCGATTTCGTTCAGCGTTTCGTGCCGCATGTCTGGATGGATGGTGGTCGTAACATGCGAGAAGCCTGCGCGCTTCAAATGGTTTGACAGCCAGGAAATCGCTTTTCCATTCTCCGTTGCCGGATCCCTGCCGCCTCCGACCAGATGGATCGGCATATCGCGCTTCAACCGGTCGAGATAGGCTTTTTGCGGCGCGCGAAAACTCAGTTCGAATATATCCAGCCACAGCGAGACGGAGGCATCGAAGCCGCAGAGAGGGTCGGCAATGTACTTGTCAACCTGCTCGGGTACGCGCGATAGCCAGTCGAACTCGGTGCGGTGGATTGGGATGGATTTTCCCCAAGCACCGAAGGTCAGTTTCGGCAGCGGCCCGCTTGGCACATCCGAGCCCTTGAACATGCGCTCCGTCTTCAGGATAAGCTGGGCGGCGCGGCCGGCAAGGCCGGGATTGAAGTTGGAATTCCAGACAGTGACGGCGTCGAACTTGTCGGGATAGGAAACGGCGGTGTTGAGGCTGATGAGGCCGCCCATGGAGTGACCGAACAGGATGATCGGCAGACCGGGATGAGCCGCGGCGGCGCGTTCGCGCACGGCCAGAACATCCGCCATCACGTGCTCGACGCCGTTTCTGCGCGCGAAGCGGCCGATTGGAGCATCGCTGGCGATGGTTTCGCCGTGACCGCGGTGATCATGGGCATAGACATGAAAGCCATGCGAGGCCATCGCGTCCGAGAAGGCCTCGTAACGGCGCGAATGCTCGGCAAGGCCATGGGATACCAGGAGGATGCCGCGCGCTGTGCCAGACGCTGGCGTGTGATGATAGGCTATCGTCGCGCCCGTCGGACTTTTCAGGCGTTGCGTCTCGGCGAACATGCACCATTCCTCCCCATCTCGGATGAGAGTTGATCGGCGGCCGGATTGCAATGGATAGTCGTTGAGGCCCACAGAAATAAATCTCTCCCGTCCCGTGATTCAGGGTTGCATAGGCTCGATCAAACTGCTTATTTGTTCCCATAATGTTCTAGTTGGAGGCGTGGAATGAAGCATTTGCTTCGAGTATTTACGGTTGTGCTCCTTTCGGTCGGGACAATCGCGAGCGCGGCGGCGCAGGAACACAGCAGGGGGCGTACACGCTTCATCCTGGCGGCAAGTTGGGAGCCGGCATTCTGTGCGACAAACCAGAAGAAGGCGGAATGCCGGAACCAGTCGTCAAGCAATTACGATGCTACGAATTTTTCGCTGCATGGCCTTTGGCCGATGCGGCAGGAATATTGCGACGTTTCCGATGACCTGAAGCAGGCGGATCGCGGCCGCGACTGGAAGGACCTGCCGGCGGTACAGTTGTCCCAGGACGTCAAGGCCAAGCTGGACAAGGTCATGCCGGGCACGCAATCCGGCCTCGAGCGGCATGAATGGGTCAAGCACGGCACGTGCGCGAAACTGACTGCCGACCAATATTTCTCCATCGCCGCCGGTCTGATCACTGAGCTCAATGCCTCTGCCGTGCGTGATCTCTTCGCCAAGAATATCGGCAAGGAGCTGGATGCGGAAAGCATCAAGGCCGCCTTCGACCAAAGTTTCGGCGAGGATGCCAATGCACGTATCAAGATGAGCTGCCGCCGCGTCGGCAATGTCCGGATGATCTCGGAATTGACCATAGGCCTGTCGGAAGATGCAATCGATCCGCAACAGGGTAACGAGCCGCGGCTCGCAAAACTCATTCAGGGTGCGGGCAGCACGTCGTTCGGCTGCGATCGCGGCGTCGTCGACGCGGCTGGTTTCTAAGCTAATCCGGCCTCTCAGTCGCGGATAAATGCCCTCGGACAAGGTTTCGCCGTTGCCCGAGGGCCGGGTTTCGCCTACATAGCGGCACAATTCGCAATGTTATCCGCCCGTGGAGTAACCCAAGCTATGGCACGTCAGTTTATTTATCATATGGCCGGACTGAATAAGTCCTATGGCGCCAAGAAGATCCTCGAGAATATCCATCTCTCCTTCTATCCTGACGCCAAGATCGGTATTCTCGGCCCGAACGGCGCCGGTAAGTCGACGGTGCTGCGCATCATGGCCGGCCTCGACAAGGAATATACCGGCGAAGCCTGGCTGGCCGAAGGCGCCACCATCGGCTACCTGGCGCAGGAGCCCCAGCTCGATCCCAACAAGACGGTTTTCGAAAACGTCATGGAAGGCGTTGCCAAGAAAACCGAAATCCTCAATCGCTACAACGAATTGATGATGAACTATTCCGACGAGACGGCGGAAGAGGGCGCCAAGCTTCAGGACATCATCGACAGCCAGAATCTCTGGGATCTGGAAAGTCAGGTCGAGATGGCGATGGAAGCATTGTGCTGCCCGCCGCGCGATGCCGAAGTCACCAGCCTTTCCGGCGGCGAGCGCCGCCGTATCGCGCTTTGCCGCCTGCTTCTCTCTCAACCGGACCTGCTGCTGCTCGACGAACCGACCAACCATCTCGACGCCGAGACCATCGCCTGGCTGGAAAAGCACCTGCGCGACTATCCGGGTGCCGTGATGATGATCACCCACGATCGCTACTTCCTCGACAATGTTACCGGCTGGATTCTCGAACTCGACCGCGGCCGTGGCATTCCCTACGAAGGCAACTATTCCGCCTATCTGCGGGCCAAGGCCAAGCGCATGCAGCAGGAAGCCCGCGAAGAAGCCGGCCGTCAGAAGGCAATCAGCCGCGAACAGGAATGGATCGCCTCCAGCCCCAAGGCCCGTCAAGCCAAGTCCAAGGCGCGTATCAACGCTTACGAACAGCTGGTCGATGCTGCCGAGAATCAGCGTCCAGGCGATGCGCAGATTATCATTCCGGTCAGCGAGCGTCTCGGCCAGGTAGTGATCGAGATGGAGGGCATCACCAAGGGCTTCGAAGGCCGCACGCTGATCAACGATCTGTCGATCAAGCTGCCGCCGGGCGGCATCGTCGGCATCATCGGCCCGAACGGCGCCGGCAAGACCACCCTGTTCAAGATGATCACGGGGCAGGAAAAGCCGGATTCCGGCTCGGTCCGCATCGGCGAGACGGTGCATCTCAGTTATGTCGACCAGAGCCGCGATGCGCTTGACGGCAATAAAACCGTGTGGGAGGAAATCTCTGGCGGCGCCGAAATCATCAAGCTCGGCAAGTTCGACATGAACTCGCGCGCCTATTGCGGCGCCTTTAACTTCAAGGGCGGTGACCAGCAGCAGAAGGTTGGCAATCTCTCCGGCGGTCAGCGCAACCGTGTTCACCTAGCCAAGATGCTGAAGGCTGGCGGCAACGTGCTTCTGCTCGACGAACCCACAAACGACCTTGATACGGAAACGCTGGGGGCTCTGGAAAGCGCGCTCGAAAACTTCGCCGGCTGCGCCATCATCATTAGCCATGATCGCATGTTCCTCGACCGTCTTGCCACGCATATCCTAGCCTTTGAAGGCGAAGGCCATGTCGAATGGTTCGAAGGCAACTTCGAGGATTACGAGCAGGACAAGATCCGCCGTCTCGGCCCCGATGCCCTCAATCCGGGCAGCCAGGCGCACAAGCGGCTGACGCGCTAACCTCTCGGTTTTGCAATTCGAAAACCCCGGCTTGTTCGGGGTTTTTGTTTGCCCATCCGAGTATCCGGATATTCCGTTTTCGTCAGAAACTAAGAGATTTCCGACGTCGAATTAGCGTCGCGAGAGATTGGCTCTTGCAGATCGCGCTCAAATCACATAAAGATATCTTTATATCTTGATTGGGTGTCGAATGACGGATCTGGTGAAGCTCGGCTTGGAAGAGGTTGTGGACGTGCTGAAGGCCGTCGGCGAACAGACACGGCTGCGTCTCATGGCGCTCCTTGCCGCAGGCGACCTGACTGTCACCGACCTTACTGAAATTCTCGGCCAATCGCAGCCCCGCATTTCTCGTCACCTGAAACTGCTGGGCGAGGCAGGTCTGATCGACCGCTATCAGGAGGGCGCCTGGGCCTATTTCCGTCTGAAGCAAGAGGGCAAGGCGGTAACGCTTGCGCATACTCTTCTGCGCCACACTGCTGAAAAGGATCCGGTGCTGTTGCGCGATGCGGAGCGTCTTAGTGCCGTCAAACGGGTCCGTGCCGAGCGGGCACAAGCCTATTTCAGCCGGAATGCGGCGGAGTGGGATGAGTTGCGCCGTCTGCATGCCGCTGATGAAGATGTGGACAAGGCGCTGATCGAGCTGATCGGCCCGCAGCAGATCGATTCCTTTCTTGATCTAGGAACCGGCACCGGGCGCATGCTGCAGCTATTGGCAGGGCATTACAGGCGCGCGATCGGCATCGACGCCAGCCGTGACATGCTTGCCGTCGCGCGGGCCAATCTCGACCGTTCCAACATTACCGCAGCCTCGGTGCGCCAAGGCGACATTTTCAACCTGCCCCTCGAAGAGCAGGATTTCGATCTGATCACCATTCACCAGGTGCTGCATTTTCTCGATCAGCCCGAGATTGCGATTGTGGAGGCCGTACGAATGCTGCGGCCCGGCGGTCGGCTTGTGATTATCGATCTGGCGCCGCACGGGCTTGAATATTTGCGTGATGAGCATGCGCATCTGCGTCTCGGCTTCTCGCACCAGACCATATCGGATTGGCTGAAATTGGCGGGGCTCGATGTCGAGCAGGTACAGGATCTTCATTCAGGGAAGGAAAGCGGTCAGGCGCTGACAGTCACCATTTGGCTGGCGCGCGACCCGCGGCTGCTGATCGCGGCCGAGCAGGATCGCCAATCGTCCCCCATTCTTGCTGGGAGAGTTTGATATGTCTTCGAAAACGGAAAACGGCCAAAGCGGCATCCGTATATCCTTCGAGTTCTTTCCGCCGAAGTCGGAGGAGGCCGAACAGCAGCTGTGGAACACCGTTGCTGATCTCACCGAGTGGGATCCCGAATTCGTCTCGGTTACCTATGGAGCGGGCGGCTCGACCAAGGCGCCGACGCTTTCCGCCGTGCGCAAGATGATTCATGAGACGCCGTTCACCACCGCGTCGCACCTGACCTGCGTCGGCGCCACGCGCGAGGACACGCATCGGGTGATCGATGAGTTTCTAGCGGCTGGCGTTCGCCGTTTCGTGGCCCTGCGTGGCGATCCGCCGGGTGGTGTCGGCTCTGCCTATCAGCCGCATCCAGGCGGCTATGCCAATGCAGCCGAACTGGTGGCTGCGCTGCGCGAGCGCGGCGATTTCGATATTTCCGTTTCGGCGTATCCGGAAAAGCATCCTGAGAGCCGCGATACTTCCGCCGATGTCGATATGTTGAAGCGCAAGGCTGATAACGGCGCCGACAGGGCTTTGACGCAGTTCTTCTTCGATAATGATGCGTTCGAGCGCTATCATGACCGCGTGCGCGCTGCCGGGATCAAAATTCCGGTCGTGCCGGGAATCATGCCGATCCAGAATTTGACGCAGCTGAAGCGCTTTGCGGGCGCCTGCGGCACCAGCATTCCGTCTTGGCTCGACGAGCGTTTTGCAGGTACGGACGATGATATCGAGCTGCGTGCACAGGTTGCGGCCGAAGTTGCGGCCGAGCAGATCCAGGATCTGGTGCGCCGTGGCATAGACGAGTTTCATCTCTACACGATGAACCGTTCGCCGCTTGTATCCGCCGTTCTTGAACGGCTGGGAATTCAGCGCAAGGCTGATACGCGCGCGGGTGCTGCTGCCTGACGGGCGTGGTGGATATAATATCTGTTCATGAAAAAGCGCATGTCCAACCCGGACATGCGCTTTTCTAATGGAATAGGTGTTTTGTTAGCTTTCGGAGTTCGATCGTTTGCAGGCTTACCCAAGTCGTCAGATGAAGAGCATTGTTACGACAAAGGCAAAGGCTGCACCGACCACTAGGACGTTGATGGATCGCGTCAATCCCATGTCTTCCTCCTCAGTCAGCCAGTAAGTTTTATGTCCAGAATGTGTCCTTTGGAAAGGAAATTCGTTGCTGCGATGCGGTACGAGATTGCCATTCGGATTCATGGTCCGGCACCAGCGTGTTGATTTTATTTGGAAATCGCTCGCAACTGTCTCGCTAACGGATTGTGAATAAATATTACCAAGCAGCCTGCCTCGGGTAGGGAATACCGCCCCGAGGGTCGTTATTCGGGTCGCGTCAGGCCCGGGCGCGCGCCACCTCTGAGCCACGTGTAAACCCTGCCATCGAGAATGAGTAGTCCGGCGGCGATGAGCGCCATGCCTGCGACTTCACTGAAGCCGAGCCGCTCGCCGAGGAAGAGAAAGCCCAGCAAAATGGCGAAGGGCGGCACCAGCAGCGTGACGAGGGAGGTGTTGGTGGCGCCGGCAAGCGCCATGATGCGGAAGAAAAGGATATAGGCGAAGGCCGTCGACAGCAGGGCCAGACCCAGGATGGCTGCAATTGCCGTTAGCGGTGGCATTGCGAGGTGCCAAGGCTGATCCATGCTCAAGGCAATCGGCAGCATGATGAGCGAGGAGCCGGTCAATTGGCCAACGGCGATGACGGGTGGCGCGATGCCCTTGAAGCGCTTCGCATAGATTGCCGCAAAGCCGTAGGAGATGGCTGCGAGGATTGGCAGCGTGACCGCCCATAACGGCACCGAGGCGCTGGCGGTCACGCTCGGGGCAAGTAGTACGACCGTGCCGGCAAGCCCGGTAAGGCAGCCGGCGAGTTTGGCCGATGTCAGGCGCTCGTCGGTCGTCAGCTGATTGCCGATCAGAACCGTCCAGATCGGTGTCGTGGCGTTGAGGATCGACGCAAGCCCGGCCCCCATCTGGGTTTGGCCGACAAAGAGCAATGTGTGGGGCACGGCATTGTTGATCAGGCCGAGCAGCAGGAATTGCCACCAATGGCGCCGCAGCGCCTCATAGACCCCGAAGCGACCGGCGAGATACAGGTGCAAGGCGAGGGCTGCCAGCGACAATCGCAGAAGAACAAGCGTGAAGGGCGGGACGTAGTGAACGGCAATCCGCGCGAAGAAAAAAGATCCGCCCCATATGAGTCCGAGCAATAGCAGCAGGCTCCAGGTCAAGGCACTCATTCGATTTTCGCTGCTCATCGCGTCTCCTCCGGTTCCTGCCTATGTAGCCCGAGAATAGGCGCTACCTCCACCCGTTTCCTGCGCTACGGGACAGAATGGGCATAAGCGAACGATCGGCAACGTCCTGGCAAACAAAAAGGCGGCTCCTTGGCCGCCTTTTCGATAGATCTTTGAAGGATCTTAGAGTGCGTTGAGCAAAGCGGATGTCGCCCAACCGTCTGCAGGCATGCCGAGGCGGAATTGCTCCTTCTGGATGGCGACACGCGTGCCCGAACCGAGAATGCCGTCGATCTTGCCGACATCGTAGCCGCGCGCAACGAGCTTCGTCTGAAGCGCCTTCATGTCGACATCGTTCAGGCCAACCTCAGGCGCGCCCTTGTTATAGGGAGGAGCGCCGGCGAAACGCGTGGCGAAATAGGCGGCCGAGGTCGTGTAGATGAACGACTGGTTCCATCCGAGATAGGTATTGTAGTTCGGATAGGTCAGGAAAGCCGGTCCCTTGCGGCCTTGCGGCAGGATGAGCGCAGCTGGCAGAGACGCGAATTTGGTATCGCCATCACGCGGCTTGACGCCAAGCTTGAACCAATCACCAGCCGTCAGCGTGCCGCCAATGCCGGATTTTTCCCAGGGGAGATTATCTGGTACGGCGACTTCCTGCAGCCAGGGTTGATCGCGAATGAAGCCGAGATGCTGGAGGAAACGCGCCGTGGTCAGGATCACGTCGGGCGCGCTGGTCTTCAAATTAACGTGGCCGTCGCCATCGCCATCCGTGCCGTAGGCAATGATGTCGGGCGGCAGCATCTGTGTCTGGCCGATTTCACCGGCCCATGCGCCTGTCGTCGTCGTGGGATCGACGTCGCCACGCTGCACCAGTTCGATGAGCGCGATCAGGCGCGGGCGGAAGAACTCCGGCCGGCGGCAATCATGAGCGAGGGTGACCAGGGCGTTGCGGGTATTGAAGTTACCCTGAACTGCGCCGAAGTCGGTTTCCATCGCCCAGAAGGCGGTGATCACGCCGGCGGGAACGCCATAGTCCTTTTCAGCCTTGGCGAAGACGTCGGCATATTGCTTCATCTTCTGCCGGCCGATATCGAGGCGGCCCTGGCTGACGGTGCGCTGCGAGAATTCGAGGAAGGTCTGACGGAATACGCCCTGGCTTCGGTCCATGGCGAGAACTTTTTGGTCGATCTGCGCGCCGGCCAGCGTCTTGTCGGCGGATGCGGCGTCTGCACCGTCGGTAATTGCTTCGGCTTTCACACCGGCCAGGAAGGCTGCCAGATCGCCGCCACAGGCTGGCTTCGGATTGGCGGCGCTGCTTGCGGGCGGTACTGCTGCAGGAGCCGCGCTCTGAGCGATTGCAGAGCCGGCCATGGCTGAAGCGAAGATCAACCCGAGCGTGCTGCGTCGAAGGGTGTGACGGTCCATGAACGATCCTCTCTAGTGATAGAATAGGGTCGCTTTCACAGAAGATTGTGACATTAGCAAGAGAGAAGTGGGCTCAGTCTCAAGAATTTCCTTGCTTCTGTACTGCCGCCACCCAGTTGTGCCAATTTTGCTCGGAACCGGCAAAGACATTGATATCCGTCGGCCCTTTGATGCCGGGGACGAGGCCCGTGGACGTATACTGCCAAAAGGCCCATGTGCGGTCCGCATAGATCTCTTTGGGGTGCTTTGCGACCGAGCGCACCCAGAAGTGATAGTCCTTGAAGTAGCCGACAAGGTTCTGCCGGTGGAAATCGACCGAGGTGTAGATGATCGGCCGTTTGCCGTAATAGGCCTGCAGGCGATCCATGAAGCGCTTTATTTCCGTCCGCACGACCTCCGGGGCCGGCCTTGTCCGGCAAGTTGGCGAGCCGGGGTTCCATTCGACATCGACAACGGGGGGAAGCGCCATGGCATCCTTCGGTACGTTGCGGATGAACCAATCGGCCTGTTCGTCGGCAGTCGAGCAGAAATAGAAGAAGTGATAGGGCGCGTGCAGAAGCCCCGCGGTGCTGGCCTCATTCCAGTATTCGGTGAAGCGCGGATCGATCCGATCCTTGCCTTCCGTTGCCTTGATGAAGACGAAAGCAACCCCGGAAGCCTTGACGGCCCGCCAGTCGATGTCGCCCTGCCATTTCGAAATGTCGATGCCGTGGATGGCGTGTCGCTGCGGATGATCGCTGCCGAAATCCTGTGGTTTCGTATCGCTGAACCGGGTCTTGGCGGAGGATACGTCCGAGAAGGCATCGTAGCCTGTCGTGCAGCCGTTCACTAGAAAGGCGAGCGGCAATAGGCACAACAGAAGCCTGCGCATGTTTATCCCGTCAACAACCGAGTGATCTAATTGCCCTGAGACCGGGTCTCCGCTTGAGGGTTCCCGTATCTGAAAGAGCGGTAGACCGCGCTGCAGACAGCCGATCTTGCCGCTTCGTTCACCATATCAACGTAAAAAATGCGTTATCTTCAAGCAAATTCTTATGCTTGAAGCCTCTTCGACACTGGTTTCGCGCTGAAATCAGCTTGAGCTCAAGCGCCTTGCTTGGTGATGACGGCTCGCCAGGCGTAGCCTCGCCCGATCTTCTCGGTCTTGAGCGACATGCCGCGAGCTTGTGCCTTCTCTTCCAGCACTGTGAGGAGATCGGCGCGCGGTGTGACGTGAAATTTCTTCAGCCACCCTTTGAGAAGAGCCTGGAACCAGCCCGGTAAGCCCTCCTGCTGGCCGAAATCGACGATATGGAGCTCGCCGCCGGGTGCGACGGCGGCCAGCGATGCGTCGATCGCGTTCTTCCAGTCTGGGATCATCGACAGGGCGTAGGAAACCATCACGCGGTCGAAGCCATCGACATGAAAGTCGGACGGAGAGAATGCCGTGGCGTCGGCGACGCGGAAATCCGGCATCTGCTTCAGGCCGCGAAAATTGTTACGGGCCGAAATCAGCATCTCCTGCGAGATGTCGAGGCCATACAGCTTCGAGGACGGGAACTTTCTGTAGGCGAGCAGCATGTTGCGTCCGGTGCCGCAACCGACTTCGAGCAGAGAGCCGCCGACCGGCACGTTGAGATGCGCGATCGTTCGATCACGTCCGAAGAGGTAGTATTTCCGCGTCAGATCGTAGATGTGACGCTGATAGCGGTACATGCCGTCCATCAGCCTGGCATGGTTGTTGGCGCTGGTCTCTATACCGGTATCAGCCTGGCTCACGCTTTTTTCCCGTAGATGTGGAAGCCGCCGTAGATGGCAGAACGATCGAGCGCATTGAGCTCTTGCGAGCGTTCTTCGAAATAGACCCACTGGTCGCGGATGGCGGGTGACAGCCGGCCTTCGATGATGCTCTTTTCCGCGGCCGTGCGGAAGATCACGCGGGCGCCTTCGCGTGCAGTGCGGGTAATTTCCGCCCAGAGGCTGTTGAGCTGCTCGTCGGTCATCCAGTCTTGAGCATCAAGAAGAATGTAGCGATCACGCGAGGCAGCGGGCTTGGACGCCAGCAACTCTGTAAAATTGGCGTGGTGCACGTCGACGCGGTCGGCATTGGCGCGGATCGCAGCATAGTGCTCCGGCCTCAAATATGTCGGTAGGGGACCCTGATGTTGACCGGCGTAGCGGCGCGCGAAGGCCTGCCAGGCGAAATAATTCTCGCGCATCGGAAAGTGACAGGCGAGCTTTTCCAGGCGGTGCTTCAGCACGGCCGAGATGGAATCGTCGCCAGCAAGGCTTGCGAGTTCGTCATACTGCTGCGGCGGGATGCCGAGGCCGAAGAGCGAACTTTTGCGACCGAGCAGCCAGCGAACCGCCGGCCGATCGAAGATCGGAGCGATTTCGTTTTCGAAGAACTGGCGCTGTTCGCGAAGTGTGCGCGCATCGGTCATTTTTGCAAGTCGGACGCCGTGCAGGCGTGCAAGCACATGGGCTGCGCCGATGAAGCGGCCGAGCAGGCCGGTCTTGTAGATGTTGCGGTTGAAGACCGTCACGCGTCGGCGGCCGTAGAGGTCGCGGCCATCCCAATAGGAGGCCGTTGCCGGATCCAGCCGCGGAGCGATGAACTGGTCATAAGCCTGGCTATTTGCGGCAACGTGCGGCGTCGCGAAGAAACGCACCAGATCAACGTGGTCCGGCAGCAGCCGGAACGCGGCGAGCTTCAGCTTGTTGAGTGCGATGTGATGGCGATTGAGATCGACGACATCGATCGATGCAGGGTTCTGCGAGAGATAGGCGAGCATATTGCAGCCGCCGGAGCCGATGGTGACGATGCGGTGATGCGGCTGGAGCTCCATCGCCTGCATGTCGACATCCGGATCCTCCCAGATCTGCGGATAGACGAGGCCGGAAAACAGCATCCCGAACAGCCGCTCTGAGAGGCCGGCTTTGGAGAGTGCCTTATGCTGTAGCAGAGCGTCCTTGAGTTTCCGGTTCTTCTGGAGGCCGGCATCCGGGGCGATTTCCGTCATCTGAGTCTTGTTACCGATTTTTAAGGTTCTGGGCGTGTAACCCGGCAATGCTACAGTCTGATGACGTGGACTGTTGGTACATCTGGCGGAATTGCGCCCTTGCCGCTATTTGAGGGGCAACCGGCGACGATACCTCTTTCATCTTGCTGTGTTTCCTGATTGTCTCCGCCTACCTTTGGAGGGTATGTGATATGCGTTTGATTTCGAGAGTGATCGGGGCAGTTTTCATGCTGCTGCTGATCATTGTCGCAGGCGGAGCTGTGTGGCTTTCCGTTTCTCCGCCGGAGCTGCTGAAGGTCGGGGATGGCTACGCCGCCAAGATCGTGTGCTCCAACACATTCGTCGCCAAGCGGGATCCGGATCAGGTTTTGGCCGACGACGTACAGGCTCCGGGAAATCCGGCGCTGAAGCTCATCCGGGTTTCCGTCGATCGGGACGATGGCGTGGTCAGGGCGCGTTTCCTCGGAATGTTTGCTCCGAACTATGCGCTCTATCGCGGCGCGCTCGGCTGTACGACGGTGCCCGACGGCGATCTGCAGGCGGCGCGCAGTGCGGTTTTCCTCAACAAGGTCAAGGCACCGAAGAACGACGCGCTATGGCCGGATGGAGATAGCGTCAATCTCGGCCAAGGCGAACAGGATGCCAAGCTCGCCAGCATCGTCGCGAACCCGGATTTGGCCGGCCCCGCCATGCGCGCCATCGTCGTGGTCAAGGATGGGCGGATCGTCGCGGAAAGCTATGGCGAGGGTTTCAGCAAGGCAACGCCGCTGATCGGCTGGTCCATGACGAAAACGGTCAATGCCGCCATCATCGGCCGCCTCATGCTGGCGGGCCGCATGTCTTTCGATGACCAGCATCTGCTGCCGTTATGGAGTGACGATGCGCGCAAGGATATCAGGCTTAGCGATCTGCTGGCGATGGAGAGCGGGCTTGCCTTCAACGAGTCCTATGGCAACGTTTCCGACGTCACTCGTATGCTCTACCTCGATCCGGATACGACGAGCATTGCGGCCAATGCGCGTCAGGCGGCCGCACCCGGAGAGCGGTTCAGCTATTCCAGCGGCACCGCCGTGCTTCTTTCCCGGCTCTGGATGAACAAGCTCCCGAACTTGAGCGCTGCGATTTCCTATCCGCGCGAGGCGCTTTTCGCGCCGCTCGGCATGTATAGCGCGGTTTTCGAGGCCGATGAGCGCGGAACCTATGTCGGCAGCTCCTACCTCTACGCCAATGCCCGCGATTGGGCGCGCTTCGGCCAGTTCCTGCTTCAAGATGGCGTCTGGAAGGGGAACCGGCTTTTGCCGGAAGGCTTCGTGGGCGCCATGCGGACGCCGACGAAGGCGTCAGAAGGCGTTTACTCGCAGGTTCAGGCATGGGTTGCCGGTCCCGGCGGCTCAAACGCGCAATTCGGCCTGCCGACGGACACATTCTGGATGAGTGGTCACGATGGCCAATCGGTCGCCATCGTTCCCTCTGCCAATCTGGTGGTGGTGCGCATGGGGCTGACGCCCTCCTGGGCCGATTATCGGCCGCAGATCCTGCTGAAGCGGATCATGGATGTGATAAAGCCGGCCACAAACTAGGCCGGCTTTCAAAATCTCACATTAAACTTAGTAATTGCCGTTGGCGACGTCCGTCAGGCCCTTGCGCTTGGCATCGTAGTAGTAGCCGCGAGCATAGAGCTGCACTGCGTTGGCTTCTTTGTTCTGTGCCTTGCTATCAGCTGTCATCCATGCGCCGCGCAGATATTTGGCGGCATACTTGATGTTGGTTTCGGCATCGAGCAGGCCGGACGCCGGACCTTCGTAACCCATCGACTTGGCCGTGTTGTACTTGATCTGCATCAGGCCGAAATATCCGGCCCTGTTGTAGGCCTTTGGATTGTAGCGGCTTTCGCGATGAACGACGCGATGGATCAGCGACTCCGGTATTTCATAGAGCTTGGCGTACTTCTGGATAAGCTTCGAAACATAGCTCTTTTCTGCGGACGGCACGTCAGAGTCATAATTCTGGGTGGTCAGGACGGCAGGAACAACCGTCGGGCCGCTGCTGTCGAAATTGAAATCATAGTGGGCGCGATTATCAACATAGCGTCCCAAGCCGACCTGTGCCGGCGTTGCGAAAGCGACTTCCGCCTGTGCCGAAGGATCTGGACGGGGGGTCGGGACGGCAACCTGGATGGCGGCCATATCCGAGGTCATCGGAATGGTCGGCTCTGCCTGCGCAAGCGGACCGGAAGCCGGCATCAGCGCGGCATCGCCGGGGCGAGCCGGATTGGGCATCGGAATTGCGACTACGGAAGGAACGAGCGGCACATCCGAGGATGCATAGGCAGCTGCCGTCGTAGTATTCGCGGCAGGGGCACCCGTTGCAGCCGCAATAGCGACGGTTCCCTGGTTGGCGCCGTTTGCCCCAGCCACCGTTGGCTGGCCGAAGCGGGACTGCGCGGCGTCGATTTGCTGCTGGTTGACGGCACCGGGCGACACGCGTCCGGACTTTACCATTGCGACTTGCTGCGGCTGGCGCGGGCCGATGAAATCCGGAGCTGCTGCGGCCATTGCGACACCGCCAACGGGCGCAGCGGCTCCATTGGCGATCAGGGTCGTATTCGGATGCGGCACGTTGGTGTGTGCCGACGGGAGTTCTGCCTGAGACGCCTGCTGCTGAGTGCTAGCACACCCGGCGAGAGCGCCGCACATCATTGCCGATAAGGCAACGCTGCGCTTCAGGCTGGGAAATCCGATCGTTACCATTCTGTCACTTTCGAAAAAACCAAACCTAATTTGCGATGCAATTCGGTCACAGGACCTCACAATTCGGTCACAGGATCGATAAAATTATGAATCCCCATTAACCTATCCGTGATCGCGCCGCAACCCTAGACGGCGTTAAGCGGCCATCCGGCGATATCCGGCGGTCACTGCGCCGGCCGCAATCAACAGGGTTCCGCCCGTTCGGTTAACGGCGCGTTGCACGCTTGCCTTGCGGATGAAACCGCGCGCCATGTCGGCGACGAAGACGTAGATCAGCGAATTCAAAGCCGCCAAAGTAAGGAAAGTTGCCTCCAAAATAAGCGTTTGCTCAAGAAATGGCTTCGACATGTCGAGGAACTGAGGCACGAAGGCGATGAAGAAAACGATGCTCTTTGGGTTGAGCGCCGTTACAACATAGGCGTGCAACATAATCTTTAACGGTTTTTCCTCGGGAAGATTGTCATTATCACCCATCGGACCGGTCACGATCGGGGCTCGCCAGAGCTTGATTCCGAGGAAGACGAGATAGGCTGCACCGATCAGCTTGAGAATCGTGAACAGGCTCGCCGAAGCGGCGAGGAGGGCGCCCAGGCCAGCCAGGGAGGCGGTCATCGCTGTGAAGTCGCCGAGGGTCACACCGGTTACGGTCGCCAGCGCCGTTTTGCGGCCGTGACCAAGGGCATAGGAGATGACCAAGAGAATGGTCGGCCCCGGTATGGCCAGCATGATACAGGACGCGGCGGCGAAAGCGAGCCAGGTTTCGATGGACATGGAATCCTCCTCTATTCCTCTTTCGCTGCCAGCAAAGACATCGGATTAACGATCCGTCAATCCGCCTGATTATGAATCAACCGGCTTGATCATCGATCCAGCCGGTTGATTGCAGAACGATCAGGCTTCCACGTATTTCTGTCCGATATGGTTCATCACCTCGGCGAACCAGGGTGCGGCCATATCGAATGCCTTGCCGCCCTTGATGCGCGGGAATTCGATAACGCGCAGTTTGCCGCCCTGGCCTTCGTCGTGGCCGGTGACGCCGGATACCTTGTTAAGGGCGTTTTCGACAGCGAGATCGACCATGCCCTGGATCAGGCGGAGATCATCGCCGTTTGCCGGAGCCGAGCGGGCGAAATAGCCGGACTTCTGTACCATGGAGCGCTCGGCGCCGATGATCGAGGCGAATTGCTTTTGGAACCAGCCGCCAACATTGATGGTGTCGATTTTCACGTGGCCGAAGGCGTCGCGCTTGATGGTTTCGCCAGCGGCTTCGCGCTCGGCGACGATGGCGTCGAGTGCGGCGCCTTCCGATACGAACAGCGTCACCTGGCCGGTCTTCTCCATGATCGTCCGCAGCCGTTCGCCCTCGGCTTCAATATTGAACGCCATTTCGGGCAGGTAGAGGCCATCGATGTTCTTCAGTCCGGCATTCATCATGAAGCCTTCGACATATTCATTGGCGCTGGTCTTTTGAATGTAGGCGCGGGCAGTGGCAGCCGTCAGCCAACCACAGTGACGTCCCATGACTTCATGAATGACCAAGGTGCGCGGGGCGGCAGTCTGTTCGTTGCTGACATTGTCGAAGAAATCGGCGCCGACTTCCGCCGCCGTCCAGGCGCCGAGCGACTGGCGGATCGGCACGACGTCGTTGTCGACGGTCTTTGGCAGACCGACGACGGTCAGGTCGTAGCCATTGGCGCCGAGGTAGGCCGCAAGATCGGCTGCCGTCGTGTTGGTATCATCGCCGCCGATCGTATGGAGAATGGTGACACCGTCGGCAGCGAGACGCTCGGCTGCGACACGCAGCGGATTTTCGCCTTCCTTGACGAGGCCGCGCTTCACGCAGTCGGCGGCGTTGGTCAGCTTCACGCGGCTGTTGCCGATCGGTGAGCCGCCATAGCGGTGCAGAAGGTGGGCGCGTTCGCGCATCGCCGGCGTCACCGCGATGCTGTCCGCCAGCAGAACTCCCTGGTAACCAGAACGATAGGCGATGATGTCGATTTCCGGCGCTACGTCCGTATAGCGTTGGATCAGACCCCCAACCGCAGAAGAAAGGCAGGGCGCCAATCCGCCGGCGGTGAGCATTGCGACTTTCTGTTTGGCCATGGGGATCCTCCTTGCAGACAGGCTGCTTTATTTCATGATTGCCGTGGGAATGGATGCGACAGGCGCGCAGGGCTGTAAAGTAAAGAATTTAAGAAACCAGCGTTTGTTTTCTGGCTGGAGCATGGTCTGGACGAGGCCGCATGCCGCGAAAGGCGTAGGCTGGAAACACGTCATCATTACCAAATTGTGAAAAGTGTTTTCAGGCGTGCGACGAATGGACTGCTTGCAAAGCCGGGCATTATTTGGTCAAGGTGTTCTATAGTTTATGAGGCCTGCGGAACCGTGATGTCGTTTTGGGAAAAATTGCTGAATGCTATTGGTAGCACCGCTGGCAATGCCCTGTCGGCGGTGGTCGAGGCCATTCGCACCGTGTTCGAGGGCGACCCAGAAACGCGTCGCAAAGTGGCCTTTTCCGTAGCAATCATCGCGCTTTCGGCCAAGATGGCGAAAGCGGACGGGATCGTGACCGAGAACGAGGTCAACGCGTTTCGCGAGATCTTCGAATTCCCTCCGGATCAGGCCAAGAATGTCGCCCGTCTTTATAATCTGGCGCGGCAGGACGTAGCGGGCTACGAAGCCTATGCCGAGCGCTTGTCGATGCTTTGCGAAACGTGCACCGAGAATTGCCCGGTGCTGGAGGACGTGCTCGACGGGTTGTTCCACATTGCCAAGGCCGACGGTCTTATTCACGAGAAGGAAATGGATTTCCTGCAGCACGTCGCGCAGATCTTCCATATGAGCGAAGAGCGCTTCGAGCAGATCATGGCGCGGCATGTGAGCGGCGGCCGGGACCCGTACAAGGTGCTTGGCGTGTCGCGCCAGGACGACTTCCCGACGATTCGCCGCCGTTATCATGGGCTCGTCTATGAGAACCATCCGGATCGCCTCGTGTCGCGCGGTGTGCCGGAGGAGTTTCATGCCATTGCCAACGAGCGCATGGCGGCACTGAATGCGGCTTACGCCGAGATCGAGAAAGAACGCCGCGCAGCATGATTGCATTCAAGGCCGATTTCGCTCGCGCCGAGGTACAGCCGTCGCCAAACCACGGCGAGCGGCGTGATGGTGTTCGCCCGGACATTATTCTTTTACACTATACCGGCATGGGAACGGCCGAAGGCGCCCTGGATTGGCTCTGTCGTCCGGAGAGTCAGGTATCGAGCCACTACTTCATTTTCGAGGACGGACGGATCGTTCAACTTGTTCCGGAAGAGCGGCGAGCATGGCACGCCGGCAAGAGTTCGTGGCATGGCGATATCGACATCAACTCACGGTCGATCGGCATCGAAATTGCCAATGCCGGCCATCCGGGCGGGCTGCCCGAATTCCCTGATGCGCAGATAGAAGCGGTCATCGAACTGTGTCGTGATTGCGGCCAACGCTGGGCAATCGCGCCTGAAAGAGTGCTTGGGCACTCCGATGTTGCCCCTGTGCGCAAGGTCGATCCGGGCGAGAGATTCCCCTGGGCGCGGCTTGCCGCCGCGGGTGTCGGGCACTGGGTTGAGCCGGCTGCCATTACCGGCGGCCGCTTTTTCCAGAAGGGCGATGTGGGGCAGCCGATCGAGGCGCTTCAGTCCATGCTCTCGCTCTACGGTTACGGAACTGAAATTACAGGCGAATTCTCCGAGAAACTGAAGGGTGATGTCGAGGCGTTCCAGCGGCATTTCCGCCCCGAGCGCGTCGATGGCATTGCCGATTTTTCCACGATCGATACGCTCCACCGGCTTCTGTCTGGATTGCCCCGATTTTCGTAGGCAAGGCACCGCTGCCGGCGATTTCTATAGCCGGCTATAATCCGTAAAAGACGTAACTCCCTGCTGCGCCACAGCTTTTCCCTATTATTTCCGCATTGCATTGATCTAACGGCGCTCGCTGAACGGCGGTCGCGCCGTCTGTGTTTGTGTGTCGCGCGGCCGTAGACGACTAATGGGGACTGTGCATTCCGGCGGCTCTTTTTGCCTCCAGCCGGACGTGACGGCTTGTGCCGCCCGCGGTCCCGCCCCTGGAGACAAAAGACTACATGAAAAATTTGATTGTTGCGGCTGCAGCGTGCGTAGGTATGCTGCTGGCAGGGTATAATAGTGCCTTTGCAGGCCAGCGAGATGCGGTGCAGCGCACGGTTCCTCTCAAGACTGTCAGCCGTACCACCGGTTTTCCGGCACCTAACGTTCCCGCCGATATACGCCGCGCCGAAAACGCCTTTGTCCGGCCAAATGGCTATTCCGCTCTCATCGCCAAATATGCCAAGCAAAATGGCGTTGCCGTCGAGCTGGCGACCGCCGTCATCCAGATTGAAAGCAATTTCAATCCGAAGACGCGGGGCAGCGCCGGTGAAATCGGTCTGATGCAGATCAAGCCCGCGACGGCACGCATGATGGGATATAACGGCCGCGCAAAGGGGCTTTACGATCCCGAGACGAACATCAAGTTCGGCATGAAATATCTTGCGATGGCGCAGAATCTAGGCGGCGGTCCGACCTGCAATACCATCCTCAAATACAATGCCGGCCACGCCGCCACGCGCATGAATCCGGTTTCCAAGCGCTACTGCGGCAAGGTGCTGGCGCTTCTGGATTGACCTCGCTCCATCCTAGATAACGGGTAGGGCGGAATCGCGTTCCATGCTATCGAAAGCCTTTGAATAGCGAGGGTTGTAGCATGGCAGCGGATTTCAGGTTCATCGTCGTCGGTCGCGGAATGATGGGGGCCGCCGCTGCCCGCCATCTCGCCAGGCAGACGGATGGCATTGCGGTCATCGGGCCGGATGAGCCGAAAGATCGCGCCAGCCATCAAGGCGTCTTCGGCAGCCACTACGATGAGGGCCGCATCACCCGTACGATCGATCCGAACACGGATTGGGCGCGCCTCGCAAACCGTTCGATCAGCCGCTATGCGGAAATCGAACGGGATAGCGGCATTCAGTTCTATGCGCCCGTCGGCTGCCTCGTCACCGGTCCGAAGCGAGGTGGGGAGAACGACTATGTCGGCGACGTCGTGAATGCTGCGCAGCGATTGGGCGTTGAGACAGATCTTCTCGATGATGCCGGGCTCAAGGCGAAGTTTCCGTTCTTCTCGTTCTCATCGGGAAGCGAAGGGGTCTACGAGCCTCGCGGTGCCGGTCATATCAGCCCGAGGCGGCTGGTGAAGGCGCAGTCCCTGCTTGCTGAAAAAGCAGGCGCGCGGGTGATCAAACAGACTGCTCTGTCGATCCGCGATGAGGCCGGTCGTGCCGTTGTCACGACCGCGGAGGGTGAGACGTTCAGCGCCGAAAAGGTGCTGCTTGCCACCGGCAGTTTCTCCATTGCCGAGAATCTCTTGCAGAAGCCTGTTGAGATGAAGGTTTATGGCCGCACGGTCACTTTCTTCGAGGTGAGCGAGGCGGAAGCCGAGGCCCTGTCCGGTATGCCGTCATTGATTTCCGTGAAGCCGGACGATGTGGACAGCATCTATATGCTGCCGCCGATCCGCTATCCCGACGGCAAATATTACATCAAGATCGGCGGCGATCCCGACGATCTGCAATTCGAGAGCGAAGCGGAGCTGCGTGCCTGGTTTCGTACACCGGGCCGCGACAAGGCACGCGAACATCTGGTGCGGATATTCCACGAGCTCGTTCCCGGTGTGAAGCGACCGCCGTCTTTCACCAATTCCTGCGCCGTCTCCTATTCTCCGTCCGGTTATCCGATGATCGGCTATACGTCTTCCTCGCGTGTCGCGGTCCTGATGGGCTGCAACGGTACCTCCGCCAAGAGTTCCGATGAGCTCGGCCGACTCGGAGCGGAACTGCTGCTCGCAGGTCGAATCAAGGACGAGGGCTACGCCACGGATTTCTCTGCGCATTTCCGTAACTGACATCCTGCTTGGGCAAAGCCATATATTTAGGTGGCATTTGCGGGCGGTCTCGGTTAATGAGCCAGTGCCAGTTGGCCGGGCAGCCGCGCTTCATCAATGCCGAAAGGCGATGAGGTGAGGAAAGTCCGGGCTCCACGGAAACACGGTGCCGGATAACGTCCGGCGAGGGCAACCTCAGGGAAAGTGCCACAGAAAGCAAACCGCCCGGTCTCAGGACCGGGTAAGGGTGAAAGGGTGGGGTAAGAGCCCACCGCGTCTCTGGAAACAGCGACGGCACGGAAAACCCCACCGGGAGCAAAACCGAATAGGGATGACGCGGAGCGCGCAAGCGCTCCAGCCCGTTTCCGGGCCGGTCATCCGGGTGGGTTGCAAGAGGCGTCGCGCAAGCGCCGTCCCAGATGAATGGCTGCCACGTTCCGGCCTCGGCCGGAGCCATACAGAACCCGGCTTACAGGCCAACTGGCAAATCTACGCGCCTTTTCAACGGAGGCGCCTTTCGCTCTCTCCAAATTATTTCGAGAGCTTTTGGATGCCCTGGTTTTCCGGGGTTTTCGACTGTTGCGGATGCAAGTTTTCGCCTGTGAAAACAATCCGCTTTGGGACGTCTGTTCAAGGCAATCCTAACCTTTCGTTAAACTTAACGTCTTATGAATATTCAGGCTGTGGTCGCGCCTGATGCGGCTTCATCCCATTGACGCCCATATGGTCCCATGGTATCCCAAAAGAACACTGTAAACGGGCAAATCAGAGCCCAATCATCGCAAAGCCATGATTGCTCCCGCTTCGGGGGTGTCGAAGGGGTGTTGGCTCTTTCGGCTTGCGACGCTGTGTCCGATTTTGGCTGTGTCCGCGAGCGCATGAGTGCTTGTGGGTCATGGGGGACGGGTGTTTCGCGTCATGAACCGCTTCCTGTCAAATGCGACCAACCGGATCGACGCCAAGGGGCGGGTTTCCGTGCCTGCGGCGTTTCGTTCCGTGCTAGTCGAGCGCAACGTTCAGGAGCTTTACTGCTTCCAGGATTTTGTGTTTCCGGCGATCAGCGTCGGCGGTCTCGATCTGCTCGATCGCTTCGAGCAGCAGATTGCGGCGGAGGATCTTTTCTCGCCGGCAGCAAACCAGATGTCGCTCCTGATTCATGGGGGCGGGGTCTTCATGAGGCTCGATGCCGAAGGACGGTTGATGGTCACGGATTTCATCCGCGATTTCACCGGAATTACGGGCGAGGTGACCTTCGTCGGTCGGGCGGATCATTTTCAATTGTGGCGACCGGAGGCCTTTCTGGCTTTGCAGGCGCAGGCACGAGAGGAGCGCAGGCTGGCGGGCAGGCGCTCGGAATAGAACGGGGAAGCGGAATGGTGGCGAATTCAGGCGGAGGTTCTTCTGGTGCCGGTGGCGGACCTGTTCGTCACATTCCGGTTCTTCTCTCCGAGGTGCTCGAAGCGGTGGCGCCTGAGCCCGGTAAGGTCATCCTTGATGGCACGTTCGGGGCTGGTGGTTATACGTCGGCCATTCTGGCTGGTGGCGCAGATGTCATCGCGCTCGATCGCGATCCTACTGCGATCTCAGCGGGGCAGGCTCTCGTCGCAGCTCATGCCGGCCGGCTGAGGCTCATCCAATCGCAGTTTTCTCAGCTGGCCGAGTATGCGCCCGATGGTGGTCTGGACGGCGTCGTTCTCGATATCGGCGTTTCCTCCATGCAGATCGACGAGGCCGAGCGCGGCTTTTCCTTCAGCAAGAACGGCCCGCTCGACATGCGTATGTCGGCAAGCGGTGTGTCGGCGGCCGATGTCGTCAATCGCGCCAAGCTTGCGGATCTCATTCGCATCTTCGTTTTTCTGGGGGAAGAGAAGCAGGCGCCGCGTATCGCCCATGCGATCGAGAAGCGTCGCGCCGAAGCACCGTTCGTGACCACTCGCGATCTGGCCGGCCTGATCGAGGTTGTGACGCCGCGAAAGGCCAAAGACAAGATCCATCCGGCTACGCGCGTCTTTCAGGCGTTGCGGATTTTCGTCAACGACGAACTTGGCGAGCTTGCTCAGGCGCTGTTTGCTGCCGAACGCGCACTGAAGCCGGGCGGGCGTCTTGTCGTCGTGACTTTCCACTCCCTGGAGGATCGGATCGTCAAGAAATTCTTTGCCGATCGCTCCGGCCGTGCGACCGGATCGCGTCATATGCCTGTTGTGCATGAGCGGCTTGCTACCTTCGAGACGGTCGGCAAGTCGATGATTTCAGCGAGCGAGGCTGAGGCGGAAGTCAATCCACGCGCGCGTTCCGCCAAGCTGCGAGCGGGGGTTCGCACTTCGGCGCCAGCGGAAGAGGCAGATCTTTCGATCTTCGATCTGCCAAGTCTCGCCAGTCTCGGAAAGCTCGGGGGGTAGAATGCTGAAGACCTTTGACATCGTGCTGATTGGTGTCATGACGGCGATGGCCAGCGTGACCTATACGATCAAGCATCGCGCCGAGTTGAAGCTGGAAGAGGTTCGTCGCCTCGAGGCCGATATCAAGCTTGAGAGAGATACGATCGAACTCCTCAAGGCGGACTGGGCTCTAGTCTCGCAGCCGAACCGGCTCGAGCGTTTGGTCAACAATTATAGCAACGAGCTTCAGCTGCAGCCGACCCTGTCGACGGCCATCGTTCAGCCAAGCGAGCTGCCGATGCTGCGTTCGCAGGTTCCGCCGCCGGTTGTGGCGGACGCCAAGGACAGTGGCAAGGGCGGCAAGTCGACCGGTTCCAAGGGTGGTGCCGCAGTCGCTTCCAAGGGGGGCGACACGACCGATGCACAGATCAGGAAAGCGATTGCCGATGTGGCGTCTGCGCCGGCGCCTCGGCCCAAGGCGCCGGTCGTGGCCAAGCGCAAGAAGTCGGATATCGATAACATCGCAACGGGATCGGTGGCGCACTAATGTCTTTCCTTTCTCGCATCATGGTCTTGAAAAGCAAGGCGCATTTCTCCACCGACGGCAACAATCGTCCGAGCGACGGCTTCTTTCATTCGAAATTCGAGGGCGCGCGCAAGCGCAAATCCAACCAAGCCAAGAGCCGTGTCGTGCTGCTGGTTGGAAGCTTCATTGCCATCTATTGCGTCATCGGCGGGCGGCTCGCCCAATTCGCCCTTACGCCACCGGATGTCACCTCCAGCATTCTGCCGCCCGACCGCCTGATGGCTTCGCGCCCGGATATCGTCGATCGCAACGGTGCTTTGATGGCGACCGATATTCGCACCGTCTCGCTCTTTGCGGAACCGAACAAGATCATCGATGCCGATGAAGCTGTTGAGGAACTGCGCAAGGTCCTGCCGGATCTCGACGCGAAATCGACCTACAGAAAGCTATCCTCCAAGAATTCGCACTTTGCCTGGCTTCGCCGACAGCTGACGCCGAAGCAGCAGAGCCAGATCCTGGCGCTCGGCATTCCCGGTATCGGCTTCCGTCCCGAGAAGCGTCGCTTCTATCCGGGCGGCACGACCGCGCCGCATATCCTCGGCTACGTCAATATCGACAACCGCGGCGTTGCAGGCATGGAGAAATATATTGACGACCAGGGTCTTGCCGATCTTGCCGCCGCCGGTATGACCAACGACCAGCCGCTGCAGCCGGTCAAGCTCTCCATCGATCTGCGCGTGCAGGGTATCGTTCGCGATGCCGTCGTCAACGCCGTCAAGAATTTCCAGGCGAAGGGCGCGGGTGCCGCGATCCTCGACGTCCACACTGGCGAAGTGCTGGGCATGGCTTCCGCGCCCGATTTCGATCCGAACTATCCAAGCGAAGGGGCGAGCGAGGGATGGCTCAATCGCATGACGAACGGTACGTTCGAAATGGGGTCGACCTTCAAGACCTTTACCATGGCGATGGCGCTCGACTCCGGCAAGATTTCGCTGCGCGACGCCTTCGATGCCTCTGCCCCGATCCGGATCGGAGGCTTTACCATTCACGACTTCCATGGTCAGCGCCGCGTGCTTACCGTTCCGGAAATCTTCCAGTACTCCTCGAACATCGGTACTGCCAAGATCGCCGACCTTGTTGGCATCGATGCGCATAAGGAATTCCTGACGCGCCTGGGTCTGCTCAACAAGATGGACACCGAGTTGCCGGAAGTGAAGATGCCGACACAGCCTCGCGTCTGGAAGAAGATCAACTCGATCACCATTTCCTTCGGTCACGGCGTCTCAACCACAGCATTGCAGACCGCAGTCGCAGCATCGGCGCTCATCAACGGCGGCAAGCTGATCGAGCCGACCTTCCTGCCGCGCACGCGCGATCAGGCCGATGCAATTGCAAAGATGGTGGTCAAGAAAAGCACGAGCGACGACATTCGCTACCTGCTGGAGTTTAACGGCACCAGAGGTTCCGGCCGCAATGCGCGCGTCCCCGGCTATAATGTCGGCAGCAAGACCGGTACGGCCGACAAGGTCGTCAACGGCCGCTATTCGCACACGCTGAACTTCAACAGCTTCCTGGCCGCATTCCCGATCGACAATCCGCAATACATTGTCATGACCTTCATCGACGAGCCGAAGAGCGGTGAGCGTGGCGGCGGTACCATCTCGGCCTTCACAGCGCTGCCGATCGCGCGTGATATCATTGCCAGAGCGGCACCAATCCTCGGGGTACAGCCCAGCTTCGGAAAAGATAACTCGGCCTTGCTGGCGTCTTATTAAGCGTGAAAGAATACACGGGTCGATTCGCGAGAGGGCGGATGGATTAACAACGAAAAGTATATTCGATGAAGCTGCGGGATATCGCCGGAGATGGGTTTCCGGAAGTCAACACACAGATCGGCGGAGCAATCGGCGATCTTGAGATAACCGGGATTTCTGCCGATAGCCGGCAGGTGTCGCCGGGTATGGCCTTCGTTGCGGTTGCCGGTACGAAAGCCAATGGCGCGAGTTTTATTGCAGATGCGATTTCGCGCGGTGCTTCCGTTATTGTCACAGGCCCTGGAGCCGTCGCAAACGGTGTGCCTTTGCTCGAGGTTTCCGAGCCACGTCGGTTTTTGGCGATCGCCGCGTCTCATTTCTATGGTCGTCAGCCTGAGGTCATGGTGGCCGTGACCGGCACCGCCGGCAAAACTTCGGTCGCGTCCTTCACCCGACAGATCTGGGCATTTGCCGGCCATGCGGCCGCAATGATCGGAACCACGGGTGTCGTATCGCCGACCCGCAACGACTACGGCTCCTTGACCACGCCCGATCCGGCGTCGCTGCACGAACTGCTTGCAGAACTCGCCGACGAAGGCGTGACCCATGCGGCAATGGAAGCATCCAGCCATGGGCTCGATCAGTTCCGGCTCGATGGCGTCAGGCTCGCCGCCGCGGCCTTCACGAATCTCGGCCGCGATCACATGGATTATCATCCTACGGTCGAGAACTACATGGCCGCCAAGATGCGGCTCTTCAAGGATCTGCTGCCGAAAGGTTCGCCGGCGGTGATTTTTGCCGACGATGCCTGGTCGGACCAGGCGATTGCCGCTGCGCGCTCTGCCGGTCATGATGTCCGGACCGTGGGACGCAAAGGCGATTTTCTGACGCTTAAGCGCGTCGAGCATTTTCGCCACAAGCAGATCGCCGAGGTTCACGTCGGCGACGAGATCTTCGAGATTCACATTCCGCTCGCTGGCGATTTCCAGGTTGCCAATGCGCTCGTCGCTGCCGGCCTTGCGATTTCGACGGGAGTTGCGGTGTCTGTCGCGATGGCAGCGCTCGAAAAGCTAGTCGGCGCATCCGGTCGCCTTGAGCTTGTCGGTCACACCCATGACGGTGCGCTCGCCTATGTTGACTATGCGCACAAGCCTGACGCACTGGAAAACGTGCTGAATTCGGTACGACCATTTACGACCGGCCGCGTCGTCGTCGTTTTCGGCTGCGGCGGCGACCGCGATCGCGGCAAGCGCCCGATCATGGGCGAAATCGCCTGCCGTCTCGCCGATGTCGTTATCGTCACCGACGACAACCCGCGTTCGGAGGATCCGGCGACGATCCGCTCGGAGATCATGGCAGCAGCCACCTGCGCCACGGAAGTCGGCGACCGTGCGGAAGCAATCCGCAAGGGCGTCGGCATGCTGAAATCCGGCGATACGCTGATCGTTGCGGGCAAGGGGCATGAGGAAGGCCAGACGGTCGGCGGCGTGACGTTGCCTTTCTCTGATCACGCAGAACTGCGCAAGGCATTGGAGGAATTGAAGTCTTGAATTGGCTATGGACAACTGAGGAACTGATCGCTGCAATCTCGGGCCGCTTCGTCGGAACGCTGCCCGCCGGCATTACGGGCATTTCCATAGACAGTCGTTCCATCCAGCCCGGCGAGGCTTTTTTCGCCATCAAGGGCGATCGTGTCGACGGTCATGACTATGCCAATGTCGCCATGGCGAACGGTGCCGCCTTTATCGTGATCAGCGAGGCGCGTCTGCCGGCAATGGGCAGCCTGACCGTGCCGAAGGTGGTGGTGGATGACGTCTTGGCCGCGCTGGCGCGATTGGGTGTTGCCGCGCGCCGGCGTACGCAAGGCAAGATCATCGCCGTGACTGGTTCCGTCGGCAAGACGACCACCAAGGAGATGCTGCGCCGGGCGCTGTCGCCTTCAGGCAAGGTGCATGCTTCCGTCGCTTCCTTCAACAATCATTGGGGTGTGCCGCTGACGCTTGCCCGTATGCCTCAGGATACGGATTTCGGCGTTTTCGAAGTCGGCATGAACCATTCGGGAGAGATCAGGCCGCTGGTCAAGATGGTGCAGCCGGACGTCGCCATCATCACGACCATTGCGCCGGCGCATCTCGGCAACTTCAATAGTATCGGCGAGATTGCCGCAGCCAAGGCTGAGATTTTCGAGGGCGTCGTGCCAGGCGGCCATGCCATCCTCAATCACGACAACGACCAGTTCGAAATGCTGGAGCGTGCTGCAGCGGCGGCCGGCATCGAGCACATCCACAGCTTCGGTCAGCATGCCAAGGCCGATGTGCGCCTAGCCGAATTCAATGCGTCGGAAGAGAATTCGACCCTATGGCTGACCATCGGTGGCGAGACGCTGGAAGTGGCGATCGGTGCGCCCGGGCGTCACATCGCCGAAAACGCGCTCGCCGTGCTCGGTGCGGTCATGCTGGTCGAGGCGGATCTCGACAAGGCCGTCGCGGCGCTGGCCGATCTGCAGCCGGAAAAGGGCCGTGGGCAGCGTCACAAGCGGGCGATCGGCAACGGCTACTTCACGCTGATCGACGAAAGCTACAATGCCAATCCCGCATCCATGCGCGCGGCCATCGGGCTGCTTGCGACGACCTCGCCGAATTCGGGTGTCGGCGGCCGGACGGGTAGGCGGATCGCCGTTCTCGGCGACATGTTGGAAATGGGGGATTATGCCCAGCAAGTGCATGCGAACCTTGCAGGACCGCTTCTGGCGGCCGGTATCGAGCATGTCTGGCTGGCGGGTCCGGAGATGGCGGCTTTGAGGGATGAGCTGCCGGAAAGTGTTCATGTCGAATATCGTGAGACGACGGAGGAACTCTCGGAATTCGCGCTCAACTCGGTCGCCCCGGGCGACGTGTTGATGGTGAAATCGTCGTTGGGGATGAAGTTTGGAAAGATCGTGGCCGGCTTGCTTGACAAGTTTCCCGCATTTTCCGACACGGGCCCCCACACCCATCAGGGGCTTTAGAAAGGGCTCTTATGCTGATCTGGCTAGCCGAACTGTCGGACCATATTCAATTTTTCAGTACCCATTTCAGATTCCTCAATCTGTTCAGATACATCACGTTTCGCACCGGCGGCTCGCTCTTCACGTCTGCGTTGATCGTTTTCCTGTTCGGACCGCGAATCATCTCATCGCTGCGCGTGCGTCAGGGCAAGGGGCAGCCGATTCGTGCCGATGGTCCGCAGACGCACTTCAAAAAGGCCGGCACACCGACCATGGGCGGCCTGATGATCCTTGCCGGCATCGTCGTGTCGTCGCTGCTATGGGCTGATCTGGCCAATGTCTACGTGGTCGCGACGCTGCTCGTCACCCTCGGCTTCGGCGCGATCGGCTTTTATGACGATTATCTCAAGGTGACGAAGCAGAGCGACAAGGGATTTTCCGGTCGCGCGCGCCTCGGCATCGAGTTCATCATTGCGGCCATCGCCGTTTATTTCATGATGACCACGGCGCTGTCGTCCGGCCCCGCCGGTTCGACCTTCGGCTCGTCGGTCGCGTTCCCCTTCTTCAAGAGCCTGCTACTCAATCTTGGCATGTTCTTCGTTTTCTTCGGTGCGTTCGTCATCGTGGCTGCCGGCAATGCCGTCAACCTGACCGACGGTCTTGACGGACTTGCCATCGTGCCGGTCATGATCGCGGCTGCCTCCTTTGGCGTCATCGCCTATCTTGCCGGTAACTTCGTGTTTGCCGATTATCTCGCGATCAATTTCGTGCCGGGCACGGGTGAACTGGCCGTCGTTCTCGG
The DNA here is from genome assembly GCF_014207095.1 of Martinezella lusitana. Taxonomy (GTDB): domain Bacteria; phylum Pseudomonadota; class Alphaproteobacteria; order Rhizobiales; family Rhizobiaceae; genus Rhizobium; species Rhizobium lusitanum_B. The sequence continues at coordinate 114,253 of NZ_JACHBG010000004.1, forward strand.
CGCGGTCATTGGGGCGGGCCTTGGCTTTCTCTGGTTCAATGCGCCGCCAGCCGCCATTTTCATGGGCGACACGGGCTCTTTGGCGCTCGGCGGCATGATCGGCTCGGTCGCGGTTGCGACCAAGCATGAGATCGTCATGGCGATTATCGGCGGTCTGTTCGTGCTGGAAGCGCTTTCGGTCATCATTCAGGTCGGTTTCTTCAAACTGACGAAGCGCCGCGTTTTCCTCATGGCTCCGATTCATCACCATTTCGAAAAGAAGGGTTGGACGGAGAGCCAGGTGGTCGTGCGGTTCTGGATTGTCGCGGTCATCCTGGCGATGATCGGTCTCTCCACCCTGAAGCTGCGGTGAGGCGCCGATGATCCCCGTCACCACGCTGAAAGGAAAGAAGGTCGCTCTCTTCGGCCTTGGCGGTTCCGGCTTTGCCACGGCGCGTGCGCTCGTTGCGGGCGGCGCCGACGTCATGGCCTGGGACGACAATCCCGACAGCGTGGTCAAGGCGGGTGCCGAGGGAATACCGGTCGTGGATCTCAGGACGATCGACTGGAATGCTCTGTCGGTCTTCGTCCTGTCTCCGGGTGTGCCTTTGACGCATCCGAAGTCGCATTGGACCGTCGATCTCGCACATGCTGCAGGTGTCGAGATCATCGGCGATGTCGAGCTGTTCGTCAGAGAGCGCCGAGCGCATGCGCCGGATTGCCCGTTCATTGCCATCACCGGCACCAACGGTAAATCGACAACGACGGCGCTCATCGCGCACGTGTTGCAGTCGAGCGGACGCGATACGCAGCTTGGCGGCAATATCGGCACGGCTATTCTGACGCTCGACCCGCCGAAGGCCGGTCGCTTTTATGTCGTCGAATGCTCGTCCTACCAGATCGATCTCGCACCGACGCTTAACCCGTCGGCAGGTATTTTGCTGAACCTGACGCCCGATCATCTCGATCGGCACGGCACGATGCAGCATTATGCCGATATCAAGGAACGGCTTGTTGCAGGCAGCGGCGTTGCCGTCGTTGGTGTCGACGACAGCCATTCGTCCCTGATCGCCGATCGCATCGAACGGGCAGGGACCAAGGTGGTGCGGATATCGCGCCGCCATGCTCTGGCGGACGGTCTTTATGCCGAGGGGAGCCGCATCCTGCAGGCATCCAACGGTGCAGCGAGCGAGATCGCCGACCTGGATGGTATCCAGACCTTGCGGGGCGGCCATAATGCGCAAAATGCAGCGGCTGCGATTGCCGCTTGCCTTGCGGTAGGCATCACGGCCGATGAGATTCGATCTGGCTTGAGATCATTCCCGGGTCTCAAGCATCGCATGCAGCCGGTCGGGCGGCGTGGCCGCGTCGTTTTCGTCAACGACTCCAAGGCGACGAATGCGGATGCGGCAGCGCCGGCGCTTTCGAGCTACGAGAACATCTACTGGATTGCCGGCGGCTTGCCGAAAGAGGGTGGCATCACGACCCTTTCGCCGCTCTTTCCGCGCATCACGAAGGCCTATCTGATCGGCGAGGCAGCACCGGCTTTTGCCGCGACGCTCGGTGAGCAGGTGCCCTATGAGATCTCGGGTACGCTGGAGCGCGCCGTTGCTCATGCTGCCGAAGATGCGGCTGGGGATGAGCATGAATCCGCAGCTGTGATGTTATCCCCGGCTTGCGCAAGCTTCGATCAGTATAAGAATTTCGAGGTCAGGGGTGACGCGTTCGTCAGCCATGTGGCAGCGATCGAGGGCGTTACCATGCTGATCGGTTCAGCAACTGGAGGCAAATAATATGGTAAGCCGCGTTGAACGTGGGGCCTTGGCCGAATGGTTCTGGACCATCGACCGCGTATTCCTTGCCCTTTTCATCCTGTTGATCGGTATTGGTTTCATGTTGTCCTTTGCGGCGTCGCCGGCGGTGGCGGAACGCATCGGGCTTGAGCCGTTCCACTTCGTCAAGCGTCACGCCTTGTTTCTCGTTCCGGCGATCGCGGCGATGATCGGCATTTCCTTCATGACACCCCGTCAGGTGCGGCGCACGGCGGTGATCTTGCTGATCGTTTCGCTGGCAATGATGCTTTTCGCGCTGTTCTTCGGTATTGAGGTCAAGGGCTCGCGACGCTGGGTCAACATCGCAGCACTGTCCATTCAGCCGTCGGAGTTCATGAAACCGGCTTTCGTGGTCGTCTGCGCTTGGCTGTTTGCCGAGCACGCACGCCAACCGGAAATTCCCGGAAACCTCTTTGCCATCATTCTCTTCGGCATCGTCGTCGCGCTGCTGGTCGCCCAGCCTGACCTTGGGCAGACGATCCTGACGACGGCCGTCTGGGGCGGCATGTTCTTTATGGCGGGCATGCCCTGGCTCTGGATCATTGTCCTTGGCGGCCTCGGCGCCGGTGGCTTCGTCGCCGCTTACTATGTCTTCGATCACGTGGCGCAACGCGTCAATAAGTTCATGACCGGTGAGGGCGACACATTCCAGGTCGACACCGCCAAGCAGGCGATCGTCCATGGTAACTGGTTCGGCGTCGGCCCGGGCGAGGGCGTCGTCAAGCGCATCATCCCCGACGCCCACACGGACTTCATCTTCTCCGTCGCGGCTGAAGAATTCGGCGTGATCTTCTGCATGGTGCTCGTCTGCATCTTTGCCTTCCTCGTGCTGCGCGGCCTGTCGCATGCCTACAAGGAGAAGAACGACTTCAACCGCTTTGCGGTTGCGGGCCTGGTGCTGCAGATAGGCATTCAGTCGATCATCAACATCGGTGTTAATCTACAGCTTCTGCCCGCCAAGGGCATGACTCTGCCGCTGATTTCCTACGGTGGTTCCTCGATGACGGCGATCTGTGTGACGGCTGGCTTCATTCTGGCACTGACGCGTCATCGCCCGGAAAAACGAGCGCAGGATCGCAGCCAGTTCCGCGTGACGCATGGGCTGCCTGCGGAGTAATCGTCTTGGATTTGCCTTTACCCCCTCTCGTTTTCCCTGTTCATTCTCCGGTCGCTTTTCCAAAGGCGGCGGGCTATGAGGAGGTTTGGTCCGTGCCGATGACGCGGTCGGGGCGACCTCCTATATTAAGGGGATGCCTCGAGTATTGGGGTGTTCGCGGGAGCGAAAATTATGAGTAAAGGCATTGTCCTTCTTGCCGCCGGCGGAACCGGCGGTCACGTATTTCCGGCTGAAGCGCTGGCTTATAAGCTGAAGGAGCGCGGCTATTCCGTGCACCTCGTCACGGACAGCCGTGCTGAACGCTATGCCGGCAAATTCCCGGCCGACGAAATCCATGTCGTGCCGTCGGCAACGATTGGCTCGAAGAGCCCGCTGAAGGTCGCAAGCGCGCTTTGGACGCTGTGGAAGGGTATGCGCGCTGCGCGCAAGCTGATCCAGAGAATCAAGCCCGTCTGCGTCGTCGGCTTCGGTGGCTATCCCACGGTGCCGCCGCTGCTCGCTGCGACACGTTTGGGCGTGCCTTCAATGCTGCACGAACAGAATGCCGTCATGGGCCGCGCCAACAAGATGCTGGCGCCGCGCGTGCGTGCCATCGCAGGCGGCTTCCTTTCGGAAGAGGGACCGTTTGGGGAAAAGACTGTCACGACGGGCAACCCAGTGCGTCCCGCTGTCATCGAGGCTGCGAAACAGCCCTATATTCCTTCTGTTCCTGACGATCCGTTCAATCTGGTCGTGTTTGGCGGCAGCCAGGGTGCGCAATATTTCTCGAAGGCGGTTCCGACAGCGATCAGTCTGCTGGAAGAGCCCCTGCGTAAGCGGCTGCGCATCACGCAGCAGGTGCGCCCGGAGGATATGGAGACGGTCAACAGCTGCACCAGGCGGCTGGAGATGGGTGCCGATGTCGCGCCCTTCTTCACGGACATGGCCGAGCGTATCGGTGCTGCACATCTGGTTCTCTGCCGCTCCGGTGCTTCCACGGTTTCCGAACTCGCGGTGATCGGCCGTCCGGCAATCCTGGTGCCCTATCCGCATGCGCTCGATCATGATCAGGCTGCCAATGCGGCCGCACTTGCCGCAACAGGTGGCGTCAAGGTGATCGCACAATCCGAGCTGACGCCGGAGAAGCTCTCCACGATCCTGCGCGGTTCCATGACAATGCCGGAAAAGCTCGCCAAGATGGCGGCAGCAGCCAAGCAGGCCGGCAAGCCTGATGCGGCAAACTTGCTCGCCGACATGGTTGAAGCTATTGCCGGGGGACGTTCAATTCAGCAATTCAAGGGGGCAGGCGTATGAAGCTGCCGAAGGCAATCGGCCTTGTGCATTTTATCGGTATCGGTGGTATCGGGATGAGCGGCATAGCCGAGGTTTTGCATAACCTCGGCCATCGCGTGCAGGGATCCGACCAGTCGGAAAGTGCCAACGTGCAACGGCTGCGCGACAAGGGTATTCCGGTTCATATCGGTCACAAGGCGGAAAACCTCGGCGACGCCGAAGTCGTGGTCGTTTCCACCGCCATCAAGAAGAGCAATCCCGAGCTTGTGGCTGCGCGCGAAAAGCTGCTGCCGGTGGTGCGCCGCGCCGAAATGTTGGCCGAGCTGATGCGCTTCCGCAATGCGATCGCCATTGGCGGCACGCATGGCAAGACGACGACGACGTCGCTCGTGGCGACGCTGCTGGAAGCCGGCGGGCTTGATCCCACCGTCATCAACGGCGGGATCATCAACGCCTATGGCACCAACGCGCGCATGGGCGAGGGCGAGTGGATGGTAGTCGAGGCCGATGAATCCGACGGCACCTTCCTGAAATTGCCTGCTGACATCGCAGTCGTTACCAATATCGATCCGGAGCATCTGGACCATTACGGCAATTTCGATGCCGTCCGCGCCGCTTTCCGGCAGTTCGTCGAGAACGTGCCGTTCTACGGCTTCGGCGTCATGTGCATCGACCATCCGGAAGTGCAGGCACTCGTCGGGCGTATCGAGGACCGCAAGGTCATCACCTATGGCGAGAACCCGCAGGCAGACGTGCGCTTCATGAACGTGCGCATCGATGGCACGCGATCGCTGTTCGATGTCGAAATCCGCAGGCGCCGCACCGGCAAGGTGATCCATATCAAGGATCTCGTGATGCCGATGCCCGGGCGCCACAATATTTCGAATGCGACGGCAGCCGTTGCTGTTGCCAACCGGCTCGGCATTTCCAGCGAGGCGATTGCCAAGGGGCTGGCGTCCTTCGGTGGCGTCAAGCGCCGCTTCACGCTGACCGGCGAATGGAACGGGGTGAAGGTTTTCGACGATTACGGTCATCATCCCGTCGAGATCAAGGCTGTGCTGAAGGCTGCGCGCGAGGCTTGCAAGGGCCGCGTCATCGCCGTGCACCAGCCGCATCGCTATACGCGCCTGTCGAGCCTCTTCGAAGAATTCGCCGCGTGCTTCAACGATGCTGACAGCATCTTCCTCGCTCCGGTCTATGCGGCCGGTGAAGATCCCATCGAGGGCGCGGATTCGCAGACGCTGGTTTCGCGTATCAAGGCGGGCGGTCACCGTGACGCGCGTTATCTGCCGTCGCAGGAAGATCTTGCCGCGATGGTTGCAGAGATTGCGCGACCGGGTGATTTTGTGGTTTTGTTGGGGGCTGGCAGCATCACATACTGGGCAGCGTCATTGCCAAAGGAATTGGAAGGCCTATCGGGTAAGTCCGCATGAAACAGGTTAACGGAGAAAAGCTTCTGGCGTCGCTCGGCGACAGCGTCAAGGATATCAGGGGACGGCTCACGCCGGACGCGCCGATGGATCGCGTCACGTGGTTCCGTGCCGGTGGATTGGCGGAACTCATGTTCCAACCGCACGATACCGACGATCTGATCGCATTTCTGAAGATCTTGCCGGAAGAGGTGCCGCTGACGGTCGTCGGCGTGGGATCGAACATATTGGTGCGCGACGGCGGTATTCCGGGCGTCGTGCTCAGGCTTTCGGCCAAGGGCTTCGGCGCGGTCGAGCTTGCGGGCGAAAACCGCATTCTGGCCGGCGCCATCTGCCCGGACAAGCATGTCGCGGCGATGGCCATGGATAACAGCATCGGCGGTTTCCATTTCTTCTACGGCATTCCCGGCAGCATCGGCGGTGCTGCACGCATGAACGCGGGTGCCAATGGCGCAGAGACCCGCGAGCGCGTTGTCGAAGTGCATGCGGTCGACCGCAAGGGCGACAAGCATGTGCTTACCAATGCCGAGATGGGCTATAGCTATCGGCATTCGGATGCTTCCGAAGAGCTGATCTTCACGCATGTTCTGTTTGAAGGCTATCCGGAAGATCGCGCCAAGATCCGCGCCGAAATGGACGCCGTACGTGCCCACCGCGAAACGGTACAGCCGATCCGTGAGAAGACCGGCGGCTCGACCTTCAAGAACCCGGAGGGTCTTTCCGCCTGGAAACTGATCGACGAAGCCGGTTGCCGCGGACTTGTCATCGGCGGTGCGCAGATGTCGTCGTTGCACTGCAACTTCATGATTAACATGGAGCAGGCGACGGGCTACGATTTGGAGTATCTCGGCGAGCAAGTACGTCGTCAGGTTTTCGAGAATTCCGGCGTCAAGCTGGAATGGGAAATCAAGCGCCTCGGTCATTTTATGCCCGGCCGCGAAGTGCGTCCGTTCCAGGGTGTCACGACCGAGTAGATAGGCGCTGCGACTGACGCAGACTTCATAAAGCGAATCAAGAAAAAGGCCGGGTTTTCACCCGGCCTTTTCAATTGGTTGTATTGAAATTCTCAGATCTCATCATTGCCCGAAAGCAGGATGCCGATCAGCGAGAGAAGGGCCGCTGCTGCCAGGTAGTAACCGACATAGACGAGGCCATAGGTCGTCGCGAGCCAAGTGGCGATGTAAGGCGCCAGCGAGGCACCGACGATGCCGCCGAGATTGAAGGTCATCGAAGCGCCGGTATAGCGCACAGTGGTCGGGAAGGGGGCTGCGAGTGCAGCGCCGATCGGACCATAGGTGAAGCCCATCAATGCCAGGCCGATGATCGAGCAGGCGAAAGCGCCAGCAAGGCCGGCGGTCAGCAGCGACGAATAGAACAGGCCGAAGATCAGGATGCCGATCGTCGTCAGGATCAGGACCAGCCGGCGCGAATAGCGATCCGACAATAGACCCGAAACGGGGATCATCAGGCCGAAGAACACTACGCCTACGAGCTGAACGACGAGGAACTGCCCCTGCGTGTAACCAAGGCCTGCCGGCAATGGGCCGGTGCCAGGAGCGCGGGTTCCCCAGCTCAGCGTGAAGGCCGTCATCAGATAGAACAGCACGAAGGTCGCGACGGCGATGATCGTGCCGAGGATGAGGCTGCGGAAGTGTGAGCGGAAGATGACCGCGATCGGAACGGAAACCCGTTCTTCCTTTTCGATGGCACGCTGGAATTCCGGAGTTTCCGTGATCTTCAGGCGGACATAGAGGCCGACAGCGACGAGCACGATGCTGATCAGGAAGGGAACGCGCCAGCCAAAGTTGAGGAAGTCCGCGTCGGTCATGCTTTCGCGCAGGATCAGGAAGAGACCTGCCGACAGGATGAAGCCGATCGGCGCACCGAGCTGCGGGAACATGGCGTACCAGCTGCGCTTGCCTTCCGGAGCATTTTCCGTGGCGAGCAGCACGGCGCCGCCCCATTCGCCGCCCAGGCCTAGGCCCTGGCCGAGACGGCACAGCGCCAGCAGGATTGGGGCGAGAACGCCGATGGATGCGAAGGTCGGCAGCAGGCCGATCACGACGGTCGACAGGCCCATGGTCATGAGAGCGGCGACCAGGGTTGCCTTGCGGCCGATCCGGTCACCGAAATGGCCGAAGATCATCGCGCCGATCGGGCGTGCGAAAAAGGCGATGGAGAAGGTTGCGAAGGACTGCAGCGTTGCAGATGTCGGGTCGCTTGCAGGGAAGAACAGCTTCGGGAAGACGATAACCGCCGCCGTCGCATAAACGTAGAAATCGAAAAATTCGATCGTTGTGCCGATGAGGCTCGCGATCAGAACACGTGCCGGGGAATTGGCAACGTTGTTGTTCGACGACGAGGGGGTCGGCGATAAAGGAGATATCGCGTCAGTCATGATCCCACCAAATTTGGACGATGCTAAGGGCTGCTTAGCGGACAAATCGTGTCCTAGCGTAATTTTTGTTCGACGCAAACGCCAACTACGCAAGAAATCAATGGTTGTATGCTATTATTTAGCCGTAATTGTTGATTCGCGAGCAATTGAGCGATTGTCTGCCACGGCGTAGGCGTGTTTCCGGCGAGTCTTTCCGGGATCTTTTTTATAAACGGCTGATTTTCGTTGCGATTGGGGGCAAAGGGGAAGTCTTCATGCAGAAAAAGCTTATAGCTGAGTTTCTTGGAACATTCTGGCTCGTATTTGGCGGCTGCGGCAGTGCAATTTTCGCAGCAGCATTTCCGAGCCTCGGTATCGGTTTTCTTGGTGTCGCTTTTGCGTTCGGTCTGACCGTGCTGACCATGGCTTTTGCGGTCGGCGGCATATCCGGGGGGCATTTCAATCCAGCCGTGTCGGTTGGCCTGACTGTGGCTGGCCGCTTTCCCGGCGGACAGCTCATTCCCTACATCATCGCGCAGGTTATCGGTGCCATCGCCGCGGCGGCCGTGCTCTATCTGATCGCAAGCGGTAAGGCAGATTTCCAGCTCGGCGGTTTTGCTGCCAATGGCTATGGCGAGCACTCACCCGGCGGCTACTCCATGGTCTCGGCCCTGGTGGCCGAAATAGTGCTGACCTTGTTCTTCCTGGTCGTGATTCTCGGATCGACGAGCAGCAAGGTGCCGGCCGGCTTTGCGCCGATCGCAATCGGCATGAGCCTGACGTTGATCCACTTGATTTCGATCCCGATCACCAACACGTCGGTCAATCCGGCCCGTTCGACAGGGCAGGCCCTGTTCGTCGGTGGTTGGGCGTTGCAGCAGCTTTGGCTGTTCTGGGTCGCCCCGATCGTGGGCGGAGCGCTGGGTGGCCTTGTCTGGAAGCTGGTCGACGACAGCGAATAAAATCAGCCTGCGTTTTTAAGGGGTTCTGGCCCGTATCGGAGAATCCGGTGCGGGCCTCTTTGTTTAAAAAAACTAAATGTAGCGATTTCAAAAGTAGCAACTCTCTGAATCTAATGGCAGAATTCTTTATATCCATTTGATTCGAATGGTTCGAACGTCGGCAGAACGGCCGAAAGTTAACGAAAGTAAACGCTTCATTAACCTTAATGTCGTTCTAATCGACCTATTGAAAGAGGGGCGAGAATCGCTGTTAGGCGAGGCCTCGCAAAAGCAGAGCAGAGACCGTGAGGTCGGGGGTATTAATGGGTGCCAAGCATGTGGCTGTCCTTATGGGCGGATTTTCCTCGGAAAGGCCCGTCAGCCTTTCCTCGGGAAAGGCATGCGCTGATGCCCTCGAAGCCGAAGGCTTCCGAATTACCTGCGTCGATGTCGACCATGATGTTGCCAGCTGCCTGACCGAGTTGAAGCCGGATGTCGTCTTCAATGCGCTGCATGGTCCGTTCGGCGAGGACGGCACCATTCAGGGCATCCTCGAATATCTGCAGATTCCCTATACCCATTCCGGCGTGCTTGCTTCTGCCCTTGCGATGGATAAAGCGCGAGCGAAGACGGTTGCGGCCGCCGCCGGTATTCCGGTCGCAACCTCGCTCGTCATGGATCGCTTCGGCATCGTTGGCGAGCATCCCATGAAGCCGCCTTATGTCGTCAAGCCGGTGCGCGAGGGGTCGAGCTTCGGTGTCGTGATCGTCAAGGAAGATCAGGCGCATCCGCCGCAGATCGTTACGTCTTCGGAGTGGCGCTATGGTGATGAGGTTCTGGTTGAGCGTTACATCCATGGTCGCGAACTGACCTGTGGAGTCATGGGTGGCAAGGTTCTTGGGGTTACCGAGATCGTGCCGCTCGGCCACAGCTTCTACGACTATGACGCCAAGTATGCCAAAGGTGGATCAAAACACGTCCTTCCGGCGGAAATTTCACCGAATCTTTACCAAAAGATACAAACATTATCGTTAAGGGCGCATGAAGCTATCGGCTGCCGCGGCGTCAGTCGATCTGACTTCCGCTTCGATGATCGCTTTTCCGAAGAGGGTGAGCTTGTCTGGCTGGAGGTCAATACTCAGCCCGGTATGACCCCTACCTCGCTGGTGCCCGAAATGGCCGCTCATGCCGGCTACTCGTTTGGTGAATTTCTCCGGTGGATGGTGGAGGACGCGTCTTGTTTGCGCTGACGGTCAAAAATATGAGGCGGTCCCGTCATCGCGTCCCGCTCGCTATTGACGATGTGGAGGATGCGTTCGTATTGCCGCGCCCTCTGCGTCGTGCAGTGCGCTTCCTGGTGAGCCTCGGCTCCGGTCGCATCAACATCCCTGCGCATACCGGCACGGTCGCGACGTTCATGCTCTTCGGTGCGACCGCTCTCTATGGCATGTCGGTTGGCGGTCACAGCCAGGCAGTTGCTGAGGCGACGACGTCGGCTGTCGGGTTTGCGATCGAGGATGTCAAAGTCTCCGGCAACGATGAGACTTCCGAAATCGAGATCCTGCAGCTGCTTGGCCTTGATGGGACGACATCGCTCGTCGCGCTCAATGCGGATGCCGCTCGCCAGAAGATCGCCAATCTGCCCTGGGTTCAGAATGTCGAGGTTCGCAAGGTCTATCCGAAGACCGTCGAAGTGAAGCTGAAAGAGCGCAAGGCTTATGCCATCTGGCAGCACGGCGCCGAGCTCTCGCTGATCCAGAAGGATGGCAGCGTGATTGCGCCGCTGCGCGACAACAAGTTTGCGAAGCTGCCGCTGTTCGTTGGTCGCGACGCCGAGACTGCGGCCGCTTCCATCGATGATGCATTCGCCAAGTGGCCGGATGTCCGCAATCACGTGAAGGCATTCGTTCGCGTCGCCGGTCGCCGCTGGGATCTCTATCTCGACAATGGTGTGATAGTCCGGTTGCCGGAAGACAATATCGATGGCGCTCTGGCTCGGCTTACCAAGCTGGACAAGGACCAGAATCTCCTGCAGCGCGATATCGCCGCGGTGGATCTTCGTCTTGCAGATCGTACCGCAATAGAATTGACCTCGGATGCAACGCTTCGCCGCCAGGCCGCGGTGGATGCAAGAAACAAGGCTTTGAAGAAAGCAGGGCAGGATACATGAGCTTATTCGGTTCGTCTCATTTCGGCCTGCCGCGGTTGAAGCCGCTGTCCTCCAAGCGGTCGCACATCGTGTCGGTTCTCGATATCGGCTCGACGAAGGTCGTCTGCATGATCGGCCGGCTGACGCCGCGCGAGGAGAGTCAGGTTCTCCCGAACCGCACGCATAACATCGAAATCATCGGCATCGGCCATCAGCGTTCTCGCGGCATCAAGACCGGCGTGATCGCCGACCTCGACGCTCTGGAAGGCGTCGTCCGGCTTTCCGTCGATGCGGCCGAGCGCATGGCGGGCCTCACCGTGGACAGCCTGATCGTCAACGTCTCCGCCGGAAGGCTGGGCAGCGACATCTATACCGCGACCATCGATCTCGGCGGGCAGGAAGTCGAATCCAACGACCTCAAGAAGGTGCTGGCCGCCGCTTGCCAGCAGTCGGTCCGTCAGGAACGTGCTGTGCTGCATTCGCTGGCGACAGGCTATTCGCTCGATGGCGAGCGCGGTATCCGCGATCCGCTGGCGATGTTCGGCGATGCTCTTGGTGTCGACATGCATGTGGTGACGGCTGAGCGCGCTGCGCTTCGCAATCTCGAGCTTTGCATCAATCGCGCTCATCTTTCGGTCGAAGGCATGGTGGCAACGCCTTATGCCAGCGGTCTTGCCGCTCTCGTCGATGACGAAGTCGAACTCGGCTGCGCAGCGATCGACATGGGTGGCGGCACGACGACGATCTCGGTCTTTGCCGAAGGCAAGCTGGTGCACACCGATGCTGTCAGCCTTGGCGGCCATCACGTCACCACCGACCTTGCCCGCGGCCTTTCCACCCGCATCGAGGATGCGGAACGTCTGAAGGTCGTTCATGCTTCCGCGCTCGCAAATTCTTCGGAAGAGCGCGAACTGATTTCCATCCCGCCGATCGGCGAAGACGAGCGTGACCAGCCGACACAGGTGCCGAAGGCACTGGTGTCGCGCATCGTCAAGGCTCGTATCGAGGAAACCCTCGAACTCATTCGCGATCGCATCCAGCGTTCGGGCTTCAGCCCGATCGTCGGCAAGCGCGTCGTCCTGACGGGTGGTGCCAGCCAGCTGACCGGCCTGCCTGACGTGGCGCGCCGGGTCCTTGCCCGAAACGTCCGCATCGGTCGCCCGATGGGCGTATCCGGCTTGCCGACGGCGGCCAAGGGGCCGGCCTTCTCGACCGCGGTTGGTCTGATGATCTATCCGCAGGTCGCGGACATGGAGACACATGCGCCGAGCAGCGGCCTGCTCTCGTCGCTTGGAGGTAACAACAGCCGGATCGGTCGTGTCGGCCAGTGGCTGAAAGAGAGTTTTTGAGTGCCTGATCCCGGAAAAAATCTTCCGGGGTAAGCGTCAGGCAAGTGAAATCAGTGAATTGGCCGGCGTGGCGATGCGGCCATAAAGAGAAGGAACGGGTACAATGACTATCAAGCTGCATAAGCCAGATATCACCGAGCTTAAGCCGCGTATCACCGTGTTCGGTGTTGGTGGCGGTGGCGGCAATGCCGTCAACAACATGATCACGGCAGGCTTGCAGGGCGTCGATTTCGTCGTCGCCAACACCGATGCACAGGCGCTGACCATGACGAAGGCGGAGCGGATCATCCAGCTCGGCGTCAACGTCACGGAAGGTCTCGGCGCCGGTTCGCAGCCGGAAGTCGGCCGTGCAGCTGCCGAAGAGTGCATCGATGAAATCATCGACCATCTCAATGGCACGCATATGTGCTTCGTCACCGCCGGCATGGGCGGCGGCACGGGTACGGGTGCTGCTCCGGTCGTCGCGCAGGCCGCTCGCAACAAGGGCATCCTGACCGTCGGCGTCGTCACCAAGCCGTTCCACTTCGAAGGCGGCCGCCGCATGCGTCTCGCCGAGCAGGGCATCCAGGAACTGCAAAAGTCGGTCGACACGCTAATCGTCATTCCGAACCAGAACCTCTTCCGTATCGCCAACGACAAGACGACTTTCGCCGACGCGTTCTCGATGGCCGACCAGGTTCTCTACTCGGGCGTTGCCTGCATCACCGACCTGATGGTGAAGGAAGGTCTTATCAACCTCGACTTCGCCGACGTTCGCTCGGTCATGCGCGAAATGGGCCGCGCGATGATGGGTACCGGTGAAGCTTCCGGCCAGGGCCGTGCAATGCAGGCTGCTGAGGCCGCTATTGCCAACCCGCTGCTCGATGAAACCTCGATGAAGGGTGCACAGGGCCTGCTGATCTCGATCACCGGCGGCCGTGACCTCACCCTGTTCGAAGTCGACGAAGCTGCGACGCGTATTCGCGAAGAAGTCGATCCGGACGCCAACATCATCCTCGGCGCTACTTTCGACGAATCGCTCGAAGGCATCATCCGCGTCTCCGTCGTCGCAACCGGCATCGACCGTGCGATGAACGAAGCAGCCGACCGCGGTATGGAATTCCGCCCGGTCGCGAAGCCGGCTATCCGTCCGTCCGCGGCCGCCGCTCCGGTAGCGGCCGCAGCTCAGCCTGTCCATGTCGCGCAGGCCCATACCGCACAGGCTGCAACTCCGGCTCCTCGCACTATCGATCCGGTCGCCCAGACCATTCGTGCAGCGGAAGCCGATCTGGAACGTGAACTCGAAATCCAGATGGCCCGTCAGGCTCATGTGCAGCAACAGCAGCAGCCTGTAGCGCAGGAAGAAAGTTTCCGTCCGCAGAGCCGCATCTTCGCGGCGGCACCGGAAGCTCAGCCGGTCCGTCAGGCCCCGGTTCAGCCCCAGCCGGCTCCGGTCATGCATCAGCAGCCGATCATCCGTCAGGCTCCCGAGCAGGTTCGTATGCCGAAGGTGGAAGACTTCCCGCCGGTGGTTAAGGCAGAGATGGAACATCGCGCACAGCCGGCTGCTCCGCAGGCCGCTGAAGAGCGTGGCCCGATGGGCCTGCTGAAGCGCATTACCAACTCGCTCGGCCGCCGCGAAGAAGACCCGGCTTTCGACGACATGATGGCTCCGACCCAGGCTGCGGCTCCGCAGCAGCGCCGCGCGCCGTCGCCGGAAGCAAGCCTCTACGCTCCGCGTCGCGGCAACCTCGACGACCAGGGCCGTCAGGTTCCGCAGGCCCGTATGGCGAGCCATGAGGACGATCAGCTCGAAATTCCGGCCTTCCTGCGCCGCCAGTCGAACTGACCTAGTATCGGGCAACTTTTTAATAGGTTGCTAACCATCCTGATGAAATCCGGGGCTGAAAAGCTCCGGATTTCCTTATTTTAGACTTGTTGTCATATCTGGAATTACCCAACAAATTCAATCATCTGCTTTCGTAACAATGCGAAAGAAACAGTGATTTGGAATGCGGTGCCTCGGCGCGTATGTAGATAGCAAGCAAGGCTGCGGAATCACATTCGGCAATGAACGTATGTGGCATGCGCGGCATAGTTAACAGACTGGACCGGCGATAAGGGTAAGTGTTCGAAGATGACCGCCCGGCATGGATCAGATAGACGAAGGCAGAATTATATGGCGATCGGATTGCTGGGTTTTCAGACCACTATTGCAAACCCTGTGACACTTTCGGGTATCGGCGTTCATTCCGGCGCCAATGTGTCTATTACTCTATATCCGGCAGAGGCCGGCACCGGCGTGGTTTTCCAGCGCATTCACGGCAATGGCGAAGTGACCGAGCTGCGCGCCGTTTCCTCGCAGGTTGGCAACACTGATCTTTGCACCGTTCTCGGCTTCTCGCCGGCGCGTTCTATCGCGACCGTGGAGCACGTGATGGCTGCGATTTATGCAATTGGCCTCGATAACGTCGTGATCGAAGTAACGGGCGCCGAGATGCCGATCATGGACGGCAGTTCCTATCCTTTCATCGAAGCGATCGAGCAGGTCGGCATCGTGTCGCTCGGCGTCAAGCGCCGCTACATCCGCGTGACCAAGCCGGTTCGCATCGAAGCCGGTGGCTCCTGGTCGGAGTTCCGCCCCTATGACGGCACGCGGTTCGAAGTCGAGATCGATTTTGCCTGCCCGCTGATCGGCCGCCAGAAGTGGGAAGGCGATCTGACTGCCGAGACCTTCAAGACAGAACTGTCGCGCGCGCGTACCTTCGGTTTCATGCGCGACGTCGAGCCGCTCTGGGCTTCCGGCCATGCATTGGGTTCATCGCTCGAAAATTCCGTCGTCATCTCGGACGACAACACGGTTATCAACGTTGAGGGCCTGCGTTATCCCGAGGACGAGTTCGTTCGTCACAAGACGCTGGATGCAGTTGGCGATCTCGCGCTCGCAGGCGCGCAGTTCATCGGCCATTATCGTTCCTATCGGGGTGGCCATCGCATGAATGCAAACGCCCTGAAGGCACTGCTGAGCGATCCGACAGCTTATGATGTCGTCGAAGCACCGGCGCAGCGTCAGCGCGCTCATGGCCGCGAATTCGTCCCGGTGAACGCTCCGGAATTCGCGCCCTGGTCGGCGTGAACTTTCGGAATCGAAGCAAGATGAGAGTGCCGCTCCGATGAGGGGCGGCTCTTTTTTTGACTGGCGATTCGCGGCTTTGCCTGCGGTTGTTGCTAGACGTGAAAATCCGGCAGCCCGCAAAGAATTCCCTGTCAAAACAGTGATTAAGCCTGCCGAAATCCGGTCTTTGCCACAAAAATGCGTTAATGCATCATCAATGCGTTGCCCTGATGGTGTTTTTGCGGCTAGAAACGCCAGCGAGAGAACGCCGTCTTCGCAACGACGGCTAGTGGGACAGTGATCCGATGAGTTTTGCAAGGTCTGAAAGCATGAATGTCGCAGCGCGGGTTTTGCTCGTATCGCTCCTTCTGGCCGGTACCAGTGCTGTGGTGACGGGTTGTAATACGAAGAAGGATATCGACATCACCAAGCTCGGTGTCGAGACGGATCCGCCAGAATTGCTCTACAATCAGGGCCTTGCCAACATCAAGGCCGGCAACATGACCGAAGCCGGCAAGAAGTTCGACGCCATCAACCAGCAGCAGCCCTTCTCAGAATGGGCGCGCAAGGCCATGGTGATGAGCACCTTCGTCAAGTACCGCACAGGTCGCTACGACGATGCCGTGCAGACCGGCAACAGCTATCTGAAGCAGTATCCGGGCTCAGAAGACGCAGACTACGTCCAGTATCTGGTCGGCTCTTCCTATGCGAAGCAGATCGTCGATGTCACGCAGGATCAGCGCGCGGCGCAGCAGACGATCGAGGCGATGACCAAGCTCGTCAACAACTATCCGAAGTCGCAATATGTCAGCGACGCGCAGGAAAAGATCCGTTTCGCCAAGGATCAGCTGGCCGGCAAGGAAATGCAGGTCGGGCGTTATTATCTTGAGCGCAAGGACTATCTTGCCGCCATCTCCCGCTTCCGCATCGTCGTGGAACAGTATCCGACGACCAACCAGATCGAAGAAGCTCTGGCACGTCTCGTCGAGGCCTACTACGCGATGGGCATCGTGCCGGAAGCGCAGACGGCAGCCGCTGTTCTCGGTCACAACTATCCGGACAGCCGCTGGTACAAGGATTCTTATCAGCTGCTGAAAAAGGGCGGCGTGGATCCGAGCGAAAACTCCGGCTCGTGGATTTCCAGAGCAGGTAAGAAACTTCTTCTTGGGACGTGAGATTGAGCGCAGATGCTGATCCAGCTTTCGATCCGCGATATCGTTCTGATCGAGCGGCTGGATCTTGCCTTCGAGTCCGGGCTTTCGGTGCTGACCGGCGAGACGGGCGCAGGCAAATCCATCCTGCTTGACAGTTTGTCGTTGGCCCTCGGCGGGCGCGGCGATGGAGGGCTCGTGCGTCATGGGGAAGATCGCGGCCAGGTGACTGCGGTCTTCGATGTCGGCACGCAACATCCTGCCCGCAAGCTTCTGCGCGAAAACGGCATCGATGACGACGGCGATCTGATTTTCCGCCGCGTCCAGTCGGCTGACGGCCGCACCAAGGCATTCATCAACGATCAGGCGCTTAGCGTTCAGCTCATGCGCCAGATCGGGCAGCACCTCGTCGAAATTCATGGACAGCACGACGACCGGGCTCTGGTCGACACGGATGCGCATCGCATGTTGCTCGATGCGTTCGCCGGTCTTGCTGAAGAGGCTCAAGGGGTGGGCAGACTTTACAAGGTCTGGCGCGACAACGAGCGCACCCTGAAGAAGCACAGGGAGCAGGTGGAGAAGGCGGCACGCGAGGCGGATTACCTTCGTGCATCCGTCGAAGAATTGCAGAAACTCTCGCCGCAAGACGGCGAAGAAGATGAGCTTGCGGAAAAGCGCTCGCGAATGATGAAGGCCGAGCGTATCGCCGGCGATATCGCCGAAGCGTCGGAATTCCTGAACGGCAATGCCTCGCCCGTGCCGCATATCGCGTCGCTGGTTCGACGCCTTGAGCGCAAGAGCCATGAAGCGCCCGGCTTGCTGGAAGACACCGTGGCGCTGCTCGATGCTGCCCTCGACCAGCTTTCCAACGCGCAGATGGAAGTCGAAGCCGCATTGCGCAAGACAGAATACGATCCCCGCGAATTGGAGCGGGTCGAGGAGCGTCTGTTTGCACTACGCGGCGCTTCCCGCAAATATTCGGTGCCGGTCAGCGAGCTGCCGGCTCTCGCAGAGCGCATGGTCTCGGATCTGGCCGATGTCGACGCCGGCGAGGAAAGGCTTGCAAAGCTCGACGCCGAGCTTGTCGCCGCCAAGGCGGAATATGATGTTGCAGCGCGCAGCCTTTCGGAGAAGCGCCGCCACGCGGGCGAGGCGCTTGCTGGCGCCGTCATGGCGGAATTGCCGGCATTGAAGCTCGAGCGGGCACGCTTCATGGTGGAGATCACGACCGATCCGGAAGCGGGCACCTCAGACGGTATCGACGTCGTCGAATTCCACGTTCAGACGAATCCGGGCACGCGCCCAGGTCCGATCACCAAGGTTGCCTCCGGCGGCGAACTCTCGCGCTTCCTGCTTGCATTGAAGGTAGCGCTTGCCGATCGCGGTTCGGCGCCAACTCTCGTCTTCGACGAAATCGACACCGGCGTCGGCGGCGCCGTTGCGGATGCTATCGGCCAGCGGCTGAAGCGCCTGTCCGGTCGCGTGCAGGTGCTTTCTGTCACCCACGCACCGCAGGTCGCCGCGCGCGCCGCGACGCATCTGCTGATCTCCAAGGGGCCCGTCGCGGACGGCTCAGAAAAGATTTCGACGCGTGTTGCGACGATGGAACCAAAGGACCGCACCGAGGAAATCGCCCGCATGCTCGCAGGTGCTTCGGTAACGGAAGAGGCGAGGGCCGCCGCCAAGCGCTTGCTTTCCGGTAACGGTTAATCTCCAAGCAGGTTTTCCAACCTGAATTTTCCCGTTGTATTTGCGCGCTGCGAACGGAAAACCGCTTCGCACTTTTTCTCGAAGTGCTCTAAAACATCTTCGAAATCGGGGAGTGTAGATTCATGAGCGCCGAACAGAAGCCCGTCGAGAATTTGACCGAAGAAGAAGCGGCTGCGGCGCTAGCCTATCTGGCCGCCGAGATCGCACGCAACGATGCGCTCTATCATGGCAAGGACGCGCCGGAGATTTCGGACGCGGACTATGATGCGCTGAAGCGGCGCAACGATGCCATCGAGGCGCGGTTCCCGGCTTTGATTCGTGCCGACAGCCCGTCGCGAAGGGTTGGTGCGGCTCCGTCGGAGACCTTCACACCCGTTGTGCATGCCAGGCCCATGCTGTCGCTCGACAACACGTTTTCGCAGGAGGATGTCGAGGATTTCGTTGCCAGCGTCTATCGCTTCCTTGGCCGCCTGCCGGACAGCTCCATCGCCTTTACAGCTGAGCCGAAGATCGATGGCCTCTCCATGTCGATTCGCTACGAGAATGGCCGCATGGTGAGCGCAGCGACACGCGGCGACGGTACGACCGGCGAAAACGTCACCGCCAATATCAGAACCATCAAGGAAATCCCCCAGACACTGCCCGCAGACGCGCCTGCTATCGTCGAGGTGCGCGGCGAGGTCTATATGGCCAAGAGCGACTTTCTCGCGCTCAATGCACAGATGGAGGCAGAGGGCAAGCAGACCTATGTCAACCCGCGCAACACGGCGGCAGGGTCCTTGCGCCAGCTCGATGCGAAGGTGACGGCCAGCCGCAAGCTGAAATTCTTCGCCTATGCCTGGGGCGAGATGTCGGACATGCCGGCCGATACGCAATATGGCATGGTGCAGGTCTTCAAATCCTGGGGCTTCCCGGTCAATCCACTCATGGCGCGATTGAACTCCGTAGCCGATATTCTCGGCCACTACGAGCAGATCGGTCTTCAGCGGCCGGACCTCGACTACGATATCGACGGTGTTGTCTACAAGGTGGACAGCCTGGAACTGCAGGCGCGCCTCGGCTTCCGTTCGCGCTCGCCGCGCTGGGCGACAGCGCATAAGTTCCCGGCGGAGCAGGCATTTACGCGGCTTGTGGGCATCGATATCCAGGTCGGCCGCACGGGCGCGCTGACACCGGTTGCGCGCCTGGAGCCGATTACCGTTGGCGGCGTGGTCGTGACCAATGCGACGTTGCACAATGCCGACTACATCAAGGGCATCGGCAACAAGGGCGAGCCGATCCGCGATGGCCGCGATATTCGTGTCGGCGACATGGTCATCGTCCAACGGGCAGGCGACGTCATTCCACAGATCGTCGATGTCGTGATGGAGAAACGCGAGCCGTCGAGCGTGTCCTACGAGTTTCCGAAGGTTTGCCCGGTCTGCGGCAGCCATGCAGTGCGGGATATCAACGAAAAGACCGGCAAGGTCGATGCCGTCACCCGCTGCACCGGCGGCTTCATCTGCCGGGCGCAGGCGACCGAGCATCTCAAGCATTTCGTCTCCCGCAATGCCTACGATATCGAAGGCCTCGGTTCGAAGCAGATCGACTTCTTTTTCGAGAGCGAGGATCCGGCGCTGCAGATCAGGACCGCGCCTGACATCTTCACTCTCGAGACGCGACAGCAGACGTCGCTGGCAAAACTGGAGAACATCGACGGTTTCGGCAAAGTCAGCGTCGGCAAGCTTTACGCGGCCATCAATGAGCGGCGCCAGATCGCCTTACATCGCTTCATTTTCGCGCTCGGTATCCGCCATGTCGGTGAGACCACGGCCAAGCTGCTGGCGCGATCCTATGGCACCTATGATGCCTTCGAAGCCAGCATGAAGGAAGCAGCTCCGCTTTCAGGCGATGCATGGAACGACCTCAACAATATCGAGGGCATTGGTGAGGTGGTGGCGCGCGCCATCGTCGAATTCTACAAGGAGCCGCGCAATACCGAGGTGATTGCCAAGCTTCTTGAGCAGGTGCAGCCGCAGGAAGCCGAACAGCCGGTGACTTCGGGCAGTCCAGTGACCGGCAAGACGGTGGTTTTCACCGGCTCGCTGGAGAAGTTCACGCGCGACGAAGCCAAGGCCAAGGCAGAGAGCCTCGGCGCAAAGGTTTCCGGCTCCGTGTCGAAGAAGACCGACATCGTCGTGGCTGGCCCGGGGGCCGGCTCGAAGCTCGACAAGGCCCGGGAATTCAACGTCCAGGTTTTGACCGAGGACGAGTGGCTGGATCTGATCGGCGGATAGGCGGTAGGATGGCGTGACCATATCCTGCCGCCGTTGATCGATCAGAATCTCAACCGTGCCATTGTGAGCGCATCGACAAATTCGCCGTTGCGGAATGCGAAGGCGCGCAGCCGCCCTTCGGTTTCGAAGCCGAACTTCTCATAGAGGCCGATCGCCGGGATGTTGTCCGCATAGACGGTCAATTCCAGGCGCTTGATCGCCAGCCAGTTGTCAGCGGTGTCAATCAGCGCGCCCAGAAGCGCTGAACCGATGCCGCTGCCCGTGAAATCGTCGTGCACGCCCATGCCGATCTGGCCGATGTGAATGCGTCGGCCGGAAAGCCGCGTCAGGCCGGCGCTGCCGACGACTTGCCCATCGACTTCAGCGACGATGCCGGTCGAGTTGGGTGACGGCTTCTCCAGCCATTGCCGGGTTTCCTCGATGTTTTGGAACGGCAGGCGCAGGGTGCCGGCGCGAAAGCCGGGAAGATTGGCGATTGCCGCAATTGCTTCGGCATCGGACACCCGGGTCGCGCGGATCGTGACCGGACGCACTGCGCCGGATCGTCGCTTGACGGGCTCTTGCTGTTCAAAAGACATTGGCTCTCCTTGGTTTTGGGGAGGAGAGCTAGGGAGCGTCAACCCTGCTCGCCTCGGCAGGGTTGAGATGGATCGCAGTCAGCTCAGCGCAACACAGCTTCCACTCGCCCTGCAAGGGGAGAGATGGTGATAAGATGCATGACTGTGGCGCGAAGTGCGATCATGAGGCGATGATCGGATGCTATGCCACTATTGTCAATTGCATCTCGTCAATTTTGCTCCCGCCGTTCGCAAGAGTGTCCCTGGATGGCATCTTGACAGGCAACCATTTGGTTGCTTATAAGAAGAAAATAGGCAACCAAATGGTTCCGTATTTCTATGAATGACGATGCAGTGTTCAAAGCTCTGGCGGATGCCAGCAGGCGGCAGTTGCTGGACCGGCTCTATGAGCAAAACGGCCAGACGCTGAACGCGCTTTGTGAGGATCTCGCTATGACCCGACAAGCGGTGGCAAAGCACCTCGCCATTCTGGAGGAGGCCAATCTTGTGTCGACGGAGAAGCAGGGGCGGGAGAAGCTGCATTTCATCAATTCGGTGCCGATCAACGAGATTGCCGAGCGCTGGATCAACAAGTTCGAGCGCCGGCAGCTAAGCGCGCTTTCGGCCTTGAAACGGGCTCTCGAAGGCGAGGGCGGTTCGTAACCACCAAAGCAAGAATAGTGAAACAAGGAGAAATGACATGACTGGAAGCAAGTTCGTTTACGTCACATTCATCTGCACTTCGCCGGAGAAACTCTGGTCGGCGCTGACGACGCCGGAATTCATCAGGCAATATTGGTTCGACATGACGCATGAGACCGATTGGAAGGTTGGCTCGCCCTGGAAGATGCTTTTTCCTGATGGCCGCGTTGCCGATCTTGGAGAAATCTCGGAATTTGATCCGCCGAAGCGCCTCGCTTTCAAATGGCGGAACGAATGGCGTTCGGATTTGAAGGTCGAAGGCTGGTCGCGTTGTATTTTGGAGCTGGAGCCGGCGGACGACGCCGTGAAGCTGACCGTTACTCACACGATCGACGTCGAGAACTCCAAGTTCATCGAGGCCGTTTCCGGCGGTTGGCCGAAGATATTGTCCAATCTCAAGTCGCTGTTGGAGACCGGAAAGGTTGCCATCGCGAACAAGTGAGAGTCATCCTCGCATGTCGAGAAGCGCAATTTTGTCTAAAGCGCATCGCGATCTCCGAGATTCGCTTCCGGCGCTTTAGGCTTTCGTTTTCACGCGTGTCGTTGGTTCAAAGCCACTGTAAAGTTCCGTATTGAATATGTTGAGCGACGGCGCTTCATGACCGCAGCTGCCGTCGCTGCCCATTGACAAGCCTGCTTGTGGGCTGGGGTCCCTTGCATCGGTCATTTGCCATCTTACGTTAGCGGTGCCGCGCAAGCTCCCGGCGGCTGATGATGGAGGATGATCGATGATCTCACTGAAGTTCTGTGCCGCCATTGCTGCGTCGTTCCTGGCCCTTGCTCCCTTTTCCGCGTCC
Source organism: Martinezella lusitana (assembly GCF_014207095.1). GTDB lineage: Bacteria > Pseudomonadota > Alphaproteobacteria > Rhizobiales > Rhizobiaceae > Rhizobium > Rhizobium lusitanum_B. The sequence goes on from NZ_JACHBG010000004.1 coordinate 136,986, forward strand.
GCCGAGGTTGTCGGCAAGGTCGGCGTGGACTGGACTGGCAACGATATTCTGGTCGACGCCGTGCCGGATCCGGAAGTTTCAGGCATCACCTGCCACGTGACCTATTTCGACCGCAGCGTTATCGACAGGTTGCGAAAGGGCAACTGGTTCGAGGATCCTTCGAACAACTCCATCGCCTGCCGCCAAACCGGACCGATCGAGATCGGCAATATCAATCTGTCGCAGAGTGGCGAAGAGGTGTTTCGCGCCGGATTGTCGCTGATCTGGAAGAAGCTGGTCGTCACCCGCATCTATGACAAGAAGAACGATACGCTGGTCTATCTCATCCATTCGCGCCAGTTGGCGGACGGGTCTGCCAAGATGGCTATCTCGACCATACCGCTCTTCGGTCAGAACGTGAACTGGAAGAATGGCAAGCCGAAATAGAGCCGCCCGAGCATCTCGGTCCTGGCCGACAGGGCAATAAATACCAAAAAAAGTCTTACTCTTGGGTTGCCGAATTCCTTCTGGTTGCTTTCGGTTTGCACTTTTTTGATGCATTTTCGAAAACGAACAAGGGAGGTGACTCTTCCGCTTGTTCACGGCCTGCATGACTGGCGCATTGGCTACACCCCTGCCAATGCTGGTCACACAAAAATCGATCGCCCTGAAGCGAGGCTCCAGGGCGATTTTTGTTTGCGCTAACTTATTGAAGTTATGCAGCTTGTGCCAGCTGGTCGGCAATGATCGTGTCGAGGTTGAGGAAGCAGACCATCGACTTTTCCAGAGCCACAATGCCGCGGCAGAAGGCGCGCTGCGTTTCGGGAATGATTTCCGGTGCCGGCTGCAGATCCTCGCTCTTGATGGTCATCATGTCGGAAACCTGTTCGACCAGAAGGCCAACAAGCTTGCCGGCGATATCGGTGACGATGATGGCAGAGCGCTCGGACGGCTCGGTCATCTTCATGCCGAGACGGCAGGCCATGTCGATGACCGGGATCACCGCGCCACGCAGATTGATCAGGCCAAGCACGTAGGGTGGCGTGTGCGGCATCGGCGTCACCGGCGCCCAGCCGCGAATTTCGCGGATGGCCATGATGTCGATGCAGAACTCCTGATCGCCGAGGTGGAAGGAGACGATTTCCAGATAAGCGCCGGCTTGTTTGATGGCGTTCGTCATGATTGAGGGTTTCCCGTTTGGCGCCGCTGGCAGGAGGCGCTGGCAATTGAAAAGAGAGATCGGCTGGCGCGGCTTGAGCAGCGACAGCGTCCGGTGCGTCGGCGGGAAACGCCTGGCTGTTCCGGCGGGCGTCATGCCCTTCTGACGTAAATCGGCTTGCCGCGTATTCCGGCATGGCCGAAGTCGAACGCGACATCTGCCGTAGATGTTCGCGTGGACAGGTTAGGATTGCTTTAACACTGAAACGGAATTTATCTGTGCTAGCCTGGCGGGGGAGCGAACGCGGGTGTCGGGATGCAACGGTAGGGGTAAGGCTGCCTGCTGCGGCAATTTCAGCGTGTTCGGCACATCTTCTTGAATTGCGTCCTCAACTTCGAGCGGCTACACCGATTGGTATATCGGCCGTACCCTCATTCGGGTGCCGTCGCCGGGGTTGGATGAGGAATGGCAGTCATGAGAAGCGTGCGAATTGGTGTCTGGGTGGCCGTATTGATCGTCGCCGGCATATTGGGCTGGCTGAGCTTCGGGGGCGGCAAGGCGCCGAATGTCGCTGCAACAGGGCCGTACGGCGTGCCCTTTACTCTGGTTTCGCAGAGTGGGCGGCCGATCAGCGAGCAGGCGTTTCGCGGCAAGCCTTCGGCCGTATTCTTCGGCTATACGCATTGTCCGGATGTCTGCCCAACGACCCTGTTCGAGCTGAACGGCTGGCTGGAGAAGGTCGACCCGGATGGCAGCAAGCTCAATGCCTATTTCATCACCGTCGACCCCGAGCGCGATACGCCTGAAATCATGAACCAATATGTTTCCAACGTTTCGAAGCGCATCACAGGTATTTCCGGCGATCCGGCCAAGGTGATGGACATGGTCAAGGGCTTCCGCGTTTATGCTAAGAAGGTGCCGGCGGATGAGAAGCAGCCGAACGGCGACTATACGATGGATCACACGGCCTCGGTCTTCCTTCTCGATGCTTCCGGCGGCTTTGCCGGAACAATTGCCTATCAAGAGGATCCGGATGTGGCAGTGAAAAAGCTGGAGAAGCTGATCAAGAAGGGATAGGGGCTTGAATGGGAACCGCGGCTAGCAAAGAAAGAAGATCCATTTTGATTGCAGGAGCCGGGCCTGCCGGTCTCACCGCGGCGCTCGAGCTTGCCCGGCGCGGCTTTGTACCACGCATCGTCGATGATAGCTCCGGCCCCACGCCCGCTGAAGAGAGCCGCGCTCTTGGGGTCAACGCCCGCACGCTGACATTGCTTTCTCCCTCCGGTGTCGCGGAGCGCATTATCGAAGCTGCCCAATCCATCGATCGTTTCCGTTTCCATTCCGGCGAAAAGACGCTTTTCGAGCTGGATCCAAGGCAGGTGAGCGGCCGCTTCAGTGCCATTCGCTGCCTGGCCCAAGGGCATACGGAGCGCCTGCTGATGGCAGCGCTTGCGAGCTACGGCATCGCGCCTGAATGGCAAACGGCGATCGTTGCAGGCGAGATCGCCGACTTGCAGAGGCCGGAGGTTACGCTTCGACATCCGGACGGTACAATGGAGACGGTTCGCCCGGATATTCTGGTCGGTGCCGATGGCGCCCATTCCGTCGTGCGGAAGGCCATGGGCGCAGGCTTTCCGGGCGAGGCGCTGGAGGCCTATTTCTATCTTGTCGATTTTCGCTATGCGGAGCCTGTCGATACCCATTTCGGTGATGTCTCGGTGTTGGATCCTGGCATGATCGGTCGCTTGCCGGTGGCATCCGATGTCATTCGCTATATTTCGACGCTGGAGGATTTCGAAAACCGGATCGTTCATCCGGCCGCGATTGCCGAGAGGATCTGGGCCTCGCAGTTTCGCATTCATTTTCGCCATGTCGAACCGATGGCCAAAGGCAACGTGTTTTTGGCAGGCGATGCCGCTCATATCCATTCGCCAGCCGGCGCCCGCGGCATGAATCTCGGTATCGAAGATGCCTGCTGGCTTGCCTGGCTCATTGCGGAAGGCCGCGAACAAGAGTATTCGGCCTTGAGAATTCCCGCCGTAAAACAAGTGTTGAAGCAGACTTATGGCCTGACGCGACTGATCACCATGACAAATCCGCTGGCAATTGCGGCGCGCAATTTCTTTGCGCCGCTGCTTTTGGGCTTCGGACCAGTGCGACGAGCCCTGCTTCGGAGCATAGCCGGTTACGATACGCCAAGGCCGCCGTGGATCGATTGGGCCGAGTAAGAACAAGAAAGAACGACGAGTTGAGCGAAATCCGCCTTTATGTGACGACGACCGAGAAAGAGGCAGGAGAGATCCTCGACCTGATGACGCCGGTTTTCGAGGATGAGGAACTGCCGATCGCGACGACCGAGATCGACGAGAAGAAAGATATTTGGGAAGCCTCCATCTATCTTTATGCCGATGACGAAGAGGACGTCCGCAGCCGTTTCGAGGCGCTCCTGAAGCCGACGTTTCCGGGTTTATCCGTTCAAAAGGAAGTCATTCCCGATATCGACTGGATCGCAAAATCGCTTGAGGGACTGAAGCCCGTCCGTGCCGGGCGCTTCCTCGTTCATGGTTCGCATGATCGCGACAAGGTCGGCGCGAGCGATATCGCGATTGAGATCGAAGCCGGACAGGCGTTCGGAACGGGCCATCATGGGACCACGGCCGGCTGCCTCGAAACGATCGAGAAGGTTCTTGCCAGCCGGCGCGTGCGCAACGCGCTCGATCTCGGCACGGGCAGCGGCGTGCTGGCGCTTGCCGTGCGCAAGCTGCGCAATATTCCGGTTCTGGCGACCGATATCGATCCGGTTGCCGTTCGCGTTGCCCGCGAGAATGTGCGCAGCAACGGGATTGCCTCAGGCGTTACGCTAGAGACTGCGCCGGGCTTTCATTCCACGGCTTTCTCGCGTCATGGGCCTTTCGATCTGATCATAGCCAACATTCTGGCGCGTCCGTTGATCAAGATGGCACCGCAGCTGGTCGCGCATCTGGCGCCGGGCGGCTCGGTCATTCTTTCGGGCATCCTGGCTGAGCAGCGTTGGAAGGTACTCGCCGCCTACAACGGCGCCAAGCTGCGTCACGTCCGGACGATCTGGCGCAACGGCTGGGTCACCATTCATCTCGACCGGCCCTGAGCCGGCCGGCTTTTTCTTGACGTGACGTGATTCTGGCCAGAGGAAACAAAAAAGGCGGTGCCGAAGCACCGCCTTCAGATCGGCTTTCGCCGATCTTGCCCGCGAGCGTGTGTGGAGGAGTGCTCAAGCGGGCTCTAGCGTTCTGATCATGATCCGGGAGGGAGGAGGAGAACCGGACCGCGATCTGCTTAGAACGCGTAGCGCATAAACTCTTAGCGGCGATCGCCACGGCTTGCGCCGATTGCCCGTGCGGTTTCGACTTCGAGCTGACGAAGTGCGCCGACGGAGTGGCGTACGGTGCGACGCTCGCCAGCCAGCGCCGGGCTAACATATGCGGAGCGAGTGATAGGCATTGTCTTTAGTCCTTAGTTCGAGCTGGTTCTTCGTGAACCCCGTTTGATGCGGCGGATATAGCGACTCGTTCCTCTGAGTGGCAGGGGGGAGGCTTCATGGGAGCTATGCGCCATATGCATATTGTCTGCCGTGAAGATGTCACAATCAGAAGACGATGCTCATGAAATGGGCGGATTCGTTAACGGCATCGTGAAGGATACGAGCGGGGCAGGGCTGCCGAATAGCTACCGCATCGATAGTTTTCACAGAGCTTGGAAAATCACGTCGCACTTCGAGCATTGATGCTCTAACATACTGGCACCATTCAGTTTCACGGATTCTCCATCAGTCTCGGATCAAGCTATGTTTCAGTCTTTTGACGTCACCTCCACCCCGCAATTCGGCCGCGAGCGCGTTGCCGGCCTGCGTGCCGTCTTCGGCGATCTCGGTATTGACGGCTTCCTGGTGCCGCGTGCCGATGAATATCAAGGCGAGTATGTACCCCAATGCTCGGAGCGCCTGGCATGGCTGACCGGCTTCACTGGTTCGGCAGGTGTTGCGCTTGTGACACATAGCCAGGCGGTGGTTTTCGTGGACGGCCGCTATGTCACCCAGCTTGCCGAGCAGGTCGATGGAAGCGTCTTCACAGGCGGCGATCTGGTGAACGAGCCGCCGCATGTCTGGCTGCCGCGCCATGCAAAGAAGAGATTCCGCCTGGGGATAGATCCTTGGCTGCATACGGGCGCGGAAGTGCGGCGGTTGGAAAAGGCTCTAGCCGAGATCGATGGCAAGCTCGTGTTCCTCTCGCATAATCCACTCGATAAGCTCTGGTCGGATCGTCCCGCAGAGCCGCTCGGCGGCGTCATCATTCAGGATATCGGTCAGGCGGGCGTTCTCGCCAAGGACAAGCTCGCGACGATCGCGGCCAATCTCAAAGAAAAGAACCTCAAGGCGGTCTTGATCACCGATCCGTCGTCGGTCGCGTGGATCTTCAATATTCGTGGCAGCGACGTTCCGCATACGCCGCATCCGCTGGCGCGTGCCATCATCCATGCCGAGGGTGCAGCGGAGCTCTTTCTCGACAAGCGCAAGACCAAGGTCGAGGCCGAAGCCTATCTTGCGCAGATATGCAAGCAGCTGCCGCCTGCTGAATTCACCAAGCGCCTCGCTGCGGCTGCCGCCAATGGCGGACGCATTCTCGTCGATCCGGATCTGGCTCCCTATGCTCTCACGGACATCATCCGCGGCGAGGGCGGCGAGATCGTCGAAGGCAGCGATCCCGCCAAATTGCCGCGCGCCTGCAAGAATGCTGCCGAAATTAACGGCTCCGCAGCCGCGCATCTGCAAGACGGCGCCGCCATGGTGGAGTTCCTCTATTGGCTCGAGACGAGCAAGCCGGGAACGGTGACGGAAATTGCCGCCGCCGAACGCCTGGAAGCCTGCCGCGCCCGCGTCGGCGAGAGCATGCAGAATCCGCTTAAGGATATTTCCTTCGATACGATTTCCGGCGCCGGTGAGCATGGCGCCATCATCCACTACCGCGTGACGACGGCGAGCGACCGGCTGATTAAGGCGGGCGAATTGTTTCTGATCGATTCAGGCGCGCAATACATCAGCGGCACCACCGATATCACCCGTACAGTCGGTATCGGCGCGGTCCCTGAAGAGCAGAAGCGCTTCTTCACGCTGGTGCTGAAGGGGATGATCGCCATCAGCATGGCGCGGTTCCCGAAGGGCACACGCGGTTGCGACCTCGATCCGCTGGCGCGCATAGCGCTCTGGAAGGCGGGCGTCGATTATGCCCATGGCACTGGCCATGGCGTCGGTTCCTATCTTTCCGTGCATGAAGGGCCGCAACGCATTGCCCGGCTTGCCGTGCAGGAACTGCTGCCCGGCATGATCCTGTCCAATGAACCCGGCTACTACCGCCCGGGTCATTTCGGCATCCGTATCGAAAACCTGATCTACATCCGCGATCCGGAGGAAATCGAAGGCGGCGACATGCCGATGCTCGGCTTTGAAACGCTGACCTTCTGCCCGATCGACCGCAGCCTGGTTCTCGTCGAATTGCTGACGCATGAGGAGCTGCATTGGCTGAATGAGTATCACACCAGAACACGCGAAGCCTTGATGCCGCTGATCCACGATCACGACATCCGCGCATGGCTTGAAAATGCCACGCTCGAGCTGAAGCACTAAAAGGCGCGAGCCCCATCCCGGCACAAAGCGGGATGGGGCTTTTTAACGTCTCAGGCGCCGATAGAATGGCGCCATGCCATCACGATGACCCAGCCCCCGACCAGCATATAGGTCGAGGGAAAGCGCAGGCCGACAAGAAGGGCTGCGAGCATGGCCACTTTCGTATCCCAACCGCCTATGAAGAAGGCGGGCGCGACGAGGGTCGTCAGGACGGCTGCAGGAACAGCGTTCAGCGCCGCTTCGACACGCGGTGGAATGCGGGTCATCTTGACGATCAGGATGTAGCCGCCGATTCGCGTCAGGAAGGTCACGACGGCCGCGGCGGCGATCAGCAGGACCATATGCGAATTGAAATCGAACATGGTCAGACCTCGTGGCTTTCGTGGGCTATATCGGGCTTGCGGTTCGCCTTCACCGGCGGCAGCACCGCGGCAAGAGCAACGCCTGCCAGTGCACCGAGGCTGACATGCCAGGGCGAGCCGACATAGCGATAGGCGATGGCCGACGCCACGGCGCTGGCGGCCACGACGGGCAGGAAGTTGTCCCGCTTGCGGAAGCCCATGACGATGCCAAGGAAATAGATCGGCAAAAGGATATCGAGGCCGATGGCTTTCGGATCGCCGATCAGGCTGCCGAGCAGACCGCCGATGAAGCTGATCACCACCCAGGGAATATAGACCATCGCGGCAAAGCCCATGTACCAGGCGAAGGTCACTGCCTTGCCGCTTTCATGCCGCTTGATCGTTTCGGCAAATTGCGGATCGACGAGCAGGAAGAAGGTGAAGAACTTTTCCACCACCGAGAAGTGCCTGATATAGCGCGCGATGGCAGCCGAATAGAGCACATGGCGGAAGTTCACGGCGAGGATCGACAGTACGATCAGCCACGCCTCGACGTTATGACCGAAGAGGTCGAGGCCCACCATCTGGCTGGCGCCGGCATAGACGGTGCCGCTCATCAGCGTCAGTTCGCCGAGCGACATGCCCTGGTCGCGCGCCAACGCGCCAAACAAGGCACCGAAGGGCGCCGCAGCAAGACCGACGGCGATGCCGCCCTTCATGCCTTCGAGAAAATCCGCGCGACTCATCGTCCGCTCTATCCTTTGTGGAAAACCCGGTGCTTTCGCCCGGATGCCGCTTTTGCAGTCCGGCCCGCAGATCAAGCGCCAGGTGAAATGCCTCGCCCCTTGCGAATCTGCCCCCGAGCGCTGTTCAATGGCGGGAGCTGTAAGCCGTGCGAGTGGAAGCAGCAATTCAATTTACTTGATGGATTAATTGATTTTCTTGAAGCAGTTCCCTGAACCTGCTTGTGAAATAGGAGATACGAAGCATGAAGAAGATCACCTTCACGAAGGAAGAGAAGTTGGTCATCACCGGGCGCCTGCAGCGCTATTTTTCAGAAGAACTCGACCAGACGCTCGGCGCGCTGCCGGCCGAATTCCTGCTTGATTTCCTCACAGCGGAGATCGGACCATATTATTACAATCAGGGTCTGCGCGACGCGCATGCGACGTTTATGAGTAAAATGGAAGACTTCGGCGAGGCGATCTATCTGCTGGAGAAGGAGCCTGCAAAGGGCTGACCGGATCTCATTTCTTCGGCTGGAAAGTGTGCTCCGTGGCCGGGAAGGTGCGTGCCCTTACTTCCTCGGCGTAGGCTTCGGCGGCTTTCGAAACCAAAGGTGCCAGCTCGGCAAAATGCTTGACGAAGCGCGGTTTGAAATCGTTGAACAAGCCGAGCATGTCGTCCGAAACGAGAATCTGCCCGTCGCAGGCGGCGGATGCGCCGATGCCGATGGTGGGAATCGCGATGGCGGCAGTGATTTCGCGTGCCAGCGGCTCGATTGTGCCTTCGATCACCATTGCAAAAGCCCCTGCTTCGGAGATTGCTCTGGCATCGCGGCGAATCTTGTCCGCTTCCTCATCCGAGCGTCCAAGAGACCGGTAGCCACCGGTCATATTGACCTGCTGCGGCATCAAGCCGACATGGCCGAAGACCGGAATACCGCGCGAGGTAAGGAAGGAAACAGTTTCGGCCATTTCCTCACCGCCCTCCAGCTTCACGCCATCGCAGCCCGTTTCCTTCAGAATGCGTGCGGCACTGCGGAAGGCTTGTTCCTTTGATTCCTGATAGGAGCCGAACGGCAGGTCGACGATGATGCAGGCGTGCTTAGTGCCGCGCATGACAGCCTGGCCGTGGCCGATCATCATTTCCATCGTGACGCCGACGGTCGTCTCCATGCCGTAGAGCACCATGCCGAGGGAATCGCCGACCAGAAGGAGATCGCAATGGGGATCGAGGAGGCGGGCAATCGGCGTCGTATAGGCCGTCAGGCTGACGATGGGACGCGTGCCTTTCATGGCTGCAATGGCGGCGGGCGTCCGGCGTCTGGTATGTCCGACCGTGCTCATCTCAGGCAGTCCTTTCGTTGGCGGACGGTTTGCGGCCGATGACGCTATTGTCGAGCAGGCGGGTGGTGCCGATGCGCACGAAAAGCGCGACGAGGACAGGATTCCCCTGAAGTTTCGTCAAGAGCTCCAGCGTGTCGGGATGACGGACGGCGGCGACTTCGGCAGTCGCGAGCGGCTCGCTCTCGATGAAACCGCGCAGAGCATTCTCGAAAGCTTCCGGATCGTCTGCACCCAGAGCGTAGAGCCTCTCGGCTTCCGCAAGCGCCTTTGGCACGATGGCGGCGGCGGCACGCTCTTCCTTCGAGAGGTAGACGTTGCGCGAGGACAGAGCCAAACCATCCGCATCGCGGACGGTCGGCACGGGCACGACACGCACCGGCTGCGCAAGATCCTCGACCATACGGCGGATGATCGCCACCTGCTGATAGTCTTTTTCGCCGAAATAGGCACTATCGGGCTGGACGATGTTGAAGAGCTTGGTGACGACGGTTGCGACACCGGCAAAATGCCCGGGGCGCACCGCGCCTTCCAGCTCTGCACCGAGAGTGGGCACGTCGACCACGGTTTCCATGGGGCGTGGATACATGTCCGCAACTTCGGGCGCGAAGAGGAAATCGACACCGGCCTGGCGCAGCATGGCGCTGTCGCGCTCAAGATCGCGTGGATATTTCGCCAGATCCTCATTGGCACCGAATTGCAAGGGATTGACGAAGATCGAGGTGACGACAACGTCGTTCTCTGTCTTGGCGCGGGAAACGAGTTCCATATGGCCTGCGTGCAGATAACCCATGGTTGGTACCAGGCCAATCCGGCGACCGGATCTGCGATGCTCGGCAAGCCGTTCGCGCAAGGTGGCTATCGTGCTGATGACATCCATAGTGACCCTCCTCCCAAGCAGTGCCGCCTCACACCACCCGTTTCCGTCCCTCGAATTCGCGGGGGCCTTCTAACGTGTGCAGTGCAAAAAAGCAAATTCTGGGGACGTCAAACCATCCCGAACCGGGTGTTTGTTTCCATTTTCGCACCTTACAGCACTGAATTCTAGAGAAACTATCGGGACCGTTAGCTGTCATCCGGCGAGCAAATGGTGCGCTGCAAGGGTTGCGGAGCGATGGCATGCCTTCGATCCGAAGCGACCTAATTCGGTTATCCCTTCCTCATAAAAACGCTCCCCAAAAGGGGAGCGAAAGCGAAATGGTGTCATGTCTCAAGGAGACTACACCGAGCGGGTCAATCCGCCGTCGACCTTTAGGTTCTGGCCGGTGATGTAGCCGGCTCCGTCGGAGGCGAGGAAGGCGACCGTGGCGGCGATTTCGGCGCTGGTGCCGTAGCGCTGCATCGGCACGCTCTCGCGGCGCTCCTCGGTGGCCGGCAGGCTGTCGATCCAGCCGGGCAGGACATTGTTCATCCGCACATTGTCGGCGGCATAGGTGTCGGCGAAAATCTTCGTGTAGGAGGCAAGGCCCGCGCGGAAGACTGCGGAGGTCGGGAACATCGGCGAGGGTTCAAAGGCCCAGGCGGTAGAGATATTGACGATGACGCCGGACTTCTGCTTCTGCATGATGGGGGCGACGAGGCGTGTCGGACGGATGACATTCATCAGATAGACGTCGAGGCCGGTGTGCCATTGTTCGTCGGTGATCTCCAGGATCGGCGCGCGCGGGCCGTGGCCGGCGCTGTTGACGAGCACATCGATTCTTCCCCATTTTTCCATGGTCGCTTCGACCAGCCGCTTGAGATCGTCGTTGGACTGGTTGGAGCCGGTGATGCCGAGGCCACCGAGCTCTTGCGCCAGCGCTTCGCCTTTTCCGGAGGACGACAAAATCGCCACCTTGAAGCCATCGGCTGCAAGACGTCTGGCGCTTTCGGCACCCATGCCGCTGCCGCCTGCGGTGATAACAGCCACTTTTTCTATCGACATTTTCGGTTCCTCCGTTGTCTCGTTACGGTAGAGTTGATTGCTTCAAATTTACCGGTGGAATATCATCTTTCTCGCGCGCGAGCGAAGCAGTTGCGTTCTTATTTGACAGTAGAAAAACTATCACATGGATGGCTCGGTCGGTAAACTTCCCTCTCTCAATGGCCTCAAGGCGTTCGAGGTGGCGGCGCGGCATCATAGCTTCAGGCTTGCCGCCGAGGAACTCGGGGTCACGCAAGGGGCGGTGGCTCAGCAGGTGCGAGGGCTTGAGGCGGAGCTCGGCGTCAAACTGTTCGAGCGGATGCCGCGGAGCCTGGTCCTGACGGGCGAGGGGCGCGGCTATTTCGCGGACATCAGGCGCGCCTTTGAAATTATCGCGCAAGCGACCGGCGATCTCAGGCCGCAACCCGTCAGGCTTACCATCAGCACGACGCCGACTTTTGCGTCGAAATGGCTGATCCCGCGCCTGCCGGACTTTACGGCCCGTCACCCCGACCTCGATCTTCACATCCTCGCGACCGAGCGCATGTCCAGCTTTCAGGCCGATGGAGTCGATCTTGCCGTGCGTTATGGACGGCCGCCATTCGGCCCGGGACTGGCGGTAGAGCTGCTCTTCGAGCAGGAGATCATCGCTGTCTGCAGCCCTGTGCTGCTGCGGGATCGGGAGTCGCCCAGGACATCTGAGGAGCTCGCGGCTTACGTACTTCTCCATGACGCGCATAATTCCTGGCCGGAATTCATCGACAGGCATTTGGGCGGCGCGGCACAGGCGCCTTATAAGGGCATCAGCTTCAATCAGACGTCGCACGCCATCGAGGCGGCCATTGCCGGGCAGGGGATCGTCCTTGCCAATCGCGATTTCGTTGCGCGAGATTTGGCTGAGGGGCGGCTGATGCAGATCATCGAGGGATCGCTGAGCGGCCTTTCCGATTTCTACCTCGTGTGGCCGCGCTATCGGAAATCGGCAGCCTTGGAAACGGTCATTGCCTGGGTGGGCGAGGAGGCAAGACGGAAATAGGGTAGCCTGTGCCGACGCTGGCGGCGCCGCTTTCCTGGTCGGGTGCAGCCGACGCGATGATCTCCCGGCTGCGGACTCTTCCGTTCCGGATTAGCGCTTTTCTCAATCTTTTACTGTTAGCTGCCCGCATGGCAAAGATCGTAGCGTTGGCAGCATATTTCTATCAGGCGGCAGTGGCATTCGGGCTGCTGATCGCGGTCGCGCATTTGCTTACGCCGGCGGATTATGCGGCCTATTCGCTTTTCATCACCATCAGCCAGTTTGCCGCGATCTTTTGCTTCGAGTGGATCCGCCATGCCTGCAGCCGGTTCTATCCGGGCTCTGAGCCCGGGAGCGAAGCCCCGGAGCGAAAGGCGCTGATGGTAGAGTTTGCTGCATGCGCAGTGATTTGCCTGGTCGCCGCATCCGCATCGATCTTCTTTTCGGTTCCTGCCGAGACTGCGATGCTTGGCGGCGTTGTTGCGGTTCTGCAGGGCGGAAGCGATCTTCATCTCACCATGCTGCGCTTTCGTCAGGAGTTTCGTGCCTTTTCACGACTACAGGGATCGCGCGCCACCATTCTTGCTGTCGGTACGCTTGCAGGAGCAATCGCAGCTCCGAACTTCACAAGCACCATCGTCGGACTGCTCGCCGGCTATCTTGCTTACGGTTTATGGGCGGCGTTTCTGACCAGGGACAGTCTGCGCGAGGCAGCGCGCCTGGAGTCGCCGCTGATCCGCAAGCATTTTGTCTATGGCAGCGTTGCGGCCAGCGCCTCGGTGCTCGGCCTACTAGCACCATTGGGTTTGAAGTCGATTCTGACGGCCGCTTTGGGGGCAGGAGGGGCTGCAGGCGCACTGCTGGCACTCGATTTGCTGCAGCGTCCGTTCGTGCTGATCGTTTCTGCGCTGCAGGCCATCCAATATCCGGATGTGGTTGCCTCCCACGATCGCGAAGGGGTAACTCCTGCGTTCAGTAAGCTGCTTGGAGATTATTATTCGCTGCTGACCGGTCTGACCTTGATGACCGCAGCAGGGATTTTCGCCTTGTTGCAACCCATAGCGCAATTGGCCATTTCAGCGGGCTTGCGCGACGGATTTCTTGCGAGTGCACCTTTTATCATCGGCCTTTCGGTGTGTCGCGCGCTGACGTTGAACATGTTGCCGACACCTGCGCATCTTCAGCGCCGATTGCTGGCGATTTTCCTGTTGGCGCTGATCGATTGCGTGCTGCTGAACGCCGGGACGCTGCTCGGCGGCTACTTCGGCTCATTCGACGATGGCGCCCTCATGTGCGGTGGCATGATCGGGGCGCTGGTGACACTGGTGATCGGGGTGAGGATACTCGCCTTACTACCCTTCAACTTCAACTGGCGGCCAGTCATTTTCTCCGCAATTGGTCTTGCTGTGCCGGTGCTTGCGACGATCGGATTCACGTATTCGCTCTGGATCTCGGTGGCGATCGGCGTCGGCGGCGGCGCTCTGTTCTGCCTGCTCGGCCTTCACTGCTATTTCGTCACGATGTTTCGGCCGCAGGCCCGAACCTAGATCCGTCAAAGCGCTGCCAGCATGGACAGCACGCGCTCCGCGCTGCCGTTCCAGGAAAAGCGCCTGACATTCTCGTGGCCGCGTCGGCGTAGATCGTCACGCAAGGCGCCATCTGCGGCAATCTTCTGCATAGCGGCGACAAGCTCGCTCTGTTGGGTGGGATCGAAGTAGAGCGCCGCATCGCCCGAGGCTTCGCGGACTGCGGGGATATCAGCCGCCAGAACCGGGCAGCCCTGCGTCATGGCTTCCAACGGCGGGATGCCGAAACCTTCATAGAGGCTTGGGAAGACGAAGGCAGTGGCGTGCCGTTCCAAGGCGGCGATCTCAGCATCCGTCAGACGGCCGGGAAAGAGGAGTCGGTCGTTGGATTGCGGACCTTCCGATTTGAATACGGTTGGTGCGGTGCCGCCGACCACCACGAGCTTTTGATTTTCGTCGCCGAGCGCCTCGAAAGCCCGGATGGCGAAATCGAGATTCTTGTTCGGCTTCATCGTGCCAACAAGAAGGAAGAAGCCGTTGGTTTGTAATCCGAGGCGCTGGATGATAGCTTGATCGGGTTCAATGGCGGCGAAATGATCGACGGCGTTGTAGACGACATCGATGCCGCCCGCGGGAACCCGGAAAACGGAGGCGAGTTCGTCGCGCGAAAATTCCGAAACCGTGCCGATCTTCGCCGTGCGGGTGAGCACCGTGCCGAGCGCGCCATGCAGCAGACGGTAGCTGCGCTTGAAGGATTGTGGGTGCCGGAAGATGGTCACATCATGGATGACCACCACCTGGCGGCGATGCAGGAGAGGGCCGCTGCCGCCGAAGCCGATCAGCCGGCTGCCGCGTGAGCGAGAAAGCAGCGATGTCTGTTCCCATATATGACCGGGGCCAGAGCCGAAGGAATCGACTTCTATGGCTGAAAGATCGATGTCGACGCGCGTATTGCGCGGCACAGCCAAGCGCCATCTCGCGCCCTTCAATGCGGCCGGCACGGCGCCAGCCGCGACCTTTCTATCGAGCGCCAGCGTCAATTCGCGTGCAAAACGCTGCACGCCGGATAATGGCTGGCCAAGAAACCGCCCGTTGATGGTAATCGATTGCACGCGAACGCCCCGGTATTTCATTGATCGGGAGCAGTCTGCATCATTTTCCTTAGAGAAGGTTTAGCTCCGCGTGCCTGATATTAGGCAAGCGCGTCCCTGCTGTCGATCGCGGCGACGCCCCGCACCCGCATCTCCTCGATCGCAGCCTTGACGCCGGCGGGATCGATGCCGCGGCTTGCATCCTCGATGAAGCGGACGGTGACGCCTGGAAGCATCTCGACCGCATCGATTGCAGAAAACTTGACGCAGTAGTCGGTCGCGAGCCCGCAAAGGTCGAGCTCGGTCACGCTCTTGCCGCGCAGATAGGCGGCCAGGCCCGTGAGCGCTGCCTGATCGTTGTCGCGGAAAGCCGAATAGCTGTCGACTGCCGGATTCTGACCCTTTTGTTGAATGAAGTCGACGGCATCGATATGGAGACCGGGATGGAGACGAGCGTCTTCGGTATTCTGCACGCAATGGTCGGGCCACATCATCTGCGGCTTGCCGGAGAGCGTGCCCATTTCGAAAGGTTTCTTGCCGGAATGGGCCGATGCGAAGCTGCCGTGGCCGGCCGGATGCCAGTCCTGCGATGCGACGATGAGGTCATATTTGCCGCTGTCGATCAGCTTGTTGGCAACTTGCACCACCTGATCTCCTTCCGGGACGGGCAGGTTGCCACCCGGGCAGAAGCCGTTCTGGATGTCAATGAGCAGCAGTGCTTTCATGAGGCCTGTCCTTCCGTCTTGTTGCACTGCACGATGCCAAGCGACGCGGCTCGGATCAAGCCCCATGCGCCCCGCCGATGACGCGGCGAGGCACAATGGTTGGCAAAGCCTTACGCAGGCTTGTGGCCCTTCAGCCCGTAGAAGACGATATAGACGTAGCAGATGATCGGCATCAGGAAGGCGAGGTGGATGCCGATCGTATCGGCAAGGCCGCCCTGGATAACGGGCAGAACGGCGCCGCCGACGATGGCGAGGCAAAGAATACCGGATCCCTGGCTCGTATATTTGCCGAGCCCATGCAGCGCCAGGCTGAAGATCGTCGGGAACATGATCGAGTTGAACACGCCGATCGCCAGCACCGACCACATGGCGACGTGGCCCGTGGTGAGCACGGTTACCACTAGCAGGATGATGACGATAGCAGCGTTGAAAGCAAGTGCCTTGCCATCGTCTATCTGACGCATGATCACCGAGCCGACAAAACGGCCGACCATTGCGCCACCCCAAAAATAGGAAACATAGTGGGCGGCATCGGCCTCGGAAAGATGGGCGATATCGGGCTGGCTGAGGAAGTTGACGAGGAAGCTGCCGACGCTGACTTCTGCGCCGACATAGAGGAAGATGCCGACTGCGCCGAGCACGAGATGACGATACTGCCAGGCTGAGCCGCCGCCGCGCATGGGCTCGACAGTTTCCTCATCCTCGACTTCGGGCAGTTTCAATGCTGCGAAGATGGCGGCAAGTATCAGGAAGGCTACGGCGAGCAACAGATAGGGGAATTTGACTGCGTCTGCTTCGGCAAGCCGCATGGCGTCGATCTGTTCAGGGGTGGCGTTGGTGGCTGCGACCGTCGCAGCGGACAGGATCAGCAGCGCCCCGAAGTAAGGTGCTATCGTCGTGCCAAGCGAATTGAAGGCCTGCGTTAGATTGAGGCGGCTGGCGGCGGTATCGGGAGGTCCCAATACGGTGACATAGGGGTTGGCGGCGACCTGCAGGATCGTAATGCCGGTGGCGAGCACGAAGAGTGCGCCCAGGAAAAGGGCGTAGACGCGATAGCTGGCGGCCGGAATGAAAAGGGCGCAGCCGACCGCCGCAATCGAGAGGCCGACAACGATGCCCCATTTATAGGTGATGCGTTTTACGAGTGCGCCAGCCGGCAGCGACACGATGAAATACGCGCCGAAAAAGCAGAGCTGGACAAGCATCGCTTGCGTGTAGTTGAGCTGAAAGACGCTTTTCAGGTGCGGGACCAGAATGTCGTTCAGGCAGGTGATGAAGCCCCACATGAAAAAGAGTGAGGTGAGTGCGATAAGCGCGAATTGATAATTGCCCTGGCCTTGATGTGCGGATGCACGGGCGCTGGTGGTCGCAGAGCTTGTTACTGGTCCAGCCACTTTCTTATCCTCGGTTATTGTTGTTGCCAGGCTGCGATATTCGACCGGGAACGGACCGAGATACGAGCTGGCAGCGGCTTGCCGAGGTGTCACGGGAGACGCGAAACCTCGAAGCCGCTAAGGTCGATATAATCGATTAGAGCCATATTGGTAGCGTGCTAGCGATGCGGATTTTGCAATGCAGCAATGTATATGGCGGGACGCCGTCGCAGCGAAAGCAGGATTGCGTCGCGCAAATCATTTTTCCATCTCCAGTGGAGATTTTGCGTCCATTTGATGGGGTAAATCGGGCGTTTCCGGCGCACGCCGGGATTGAACTGCAAAACCCATGGCCCGAGGCGAGGTCACTCCGGATTTGGATCTCTTGCAAGTTGAGTGTGCCCCGGTAAGCCAAACGGGGAGGCACTTAGAAGGCTAGGCCCTCTTCTTCGATCGACTTTCGAACCGCATCGCGTTGCCTCATGCGGGCATACCAGGCCTCGAGATTGTGTAATTCGTCAAAATGGATGCCGGCTTTGTAATAGGACTTGAGCCAGGCGGCCTGGCCCCATCCCGTCAGCGCGAATAGATAGGCGTCAGCAACCGTGAAGTGATCCCCCATCAGGAAGGGGCGATCGGCGAGATGTGCATCGATCCATTGAAAACGCTTTTCAAGCTTCGGCCTTGCCGTCTCGACATAGTTTCCAGCCAATCGCGCATAGAGAAGTGGAATGAAGCCCTTGTGGATCTCCGTGGACAGGAAACCGAGCATTTCTTGCAATCGGTATCGCTCCATCGTGCCAGCCGGCGCGGCGAGTCCAACCTCAGGCTTCAAGTCCGCCAGATATTGAACGATGGCGGGTCCTTCCCGCAGGCGATCACCGTTATCGAGTTCGAGTAGGGGGACATAACCGTGCGGGTTGATGTCATGGAAATCCAATCCCGCTTCGGTCTTGTGCGTGGTGTGATCCACCCTGATCAGTTCGACGTCGAGGGCGAGTTCGTTGATGACGATATGGGGAGAGAGCGAGCAGCTAGCGGGCAGGTAATACAGTTTCACGAGTGGGCTCCATGGTGTTTTCCAGTGCAGCCTTCGCGTGGAATGGCCGCCGCTGAACCATGTAGTCTCCTTGGTATGTAATAGTAAGAACGGAAAAGTTTGACATCTAGGTACAAAAATTATACCGCCGCAACCATGAGGTATGCACCATGAAAAAGACTGTGACAGGCTGCTCCGTCGAGGAGGCGATGCATTTGCTGGGAGGCCGCTGGCGGCTGCTGATCGTGTCATATCTGGTCGATGGGCCACAGCGTTTCAACGAGTTACGGCGGCTGATGCCTGGCATTTCGCAGCGAATGCTGACGCTTGATCTGCGGGCGCTGGAGGAGGCGGGTCTTATCAGGCGGACGGTCTATCCGACTGTTCCGGTGAAAGTCGAGTACTCGCTGACGGAAGATGGGAGCCGCCTGGAGAAGGTGGTGGCCGTGGTCAAGGAGTTTGGCTTGTGGCTGAAGGGTCGGGATGCTCAGATGATCGAAGAGCGTAAGGCCTCACCAGAGCCCGTAGTATAGATCACGCCAATCGGGATCGTCTTTCAATTAACTCGATCTTCCACTGGCGATACCAGCGTTTCAGGGATTTCTGCATTGTATGGCTGAAACGATGTCGTACCTGGTTTCGCACTAAGTCTACAGCGTCCAGCGGACGTTGGCTCCCTTGCAGATTTTCCTATAGCCGGAAATTGGGCTTTCGACTTAGGCGAACTCGAAAATTGAACTCAATCAAAAATATACGCTCGCATCGATTGCATCCGGCGGCGAATATAATATTGTTTGGCCTGGGGATCGATTTGAGGGGTAATTATGTCGTTCAAAGAACAGGTTGCAGAATTGTCGAAGCGCGCAATCGCTGCGCAAAATATTGCTCTTACTGAAGAGGCGACAAAGAACGCCCTTGTGATGCCGTTTTTGCGTACGCTTGGTTTCGATGTTTTTGATCCAACGCAGGTTGTCCCGGAATTTATAGCTGATGTTGGCTTAAAAAAGGGAGAGAAGGTCGACTACGCCGTAAAAATAAATGACCGAATTGAATTTATTCTAGAGGCGAAGGCCGTTAGTGCCAATCTCTCCCAAGCTCAATACAGCCAACTTTATCGATATTTTTCGACCACAGATTGCTCAATTGCGATTCTTACAAACGGCATACAAGTCTGGTTTTTTACTGACCTTGATGCACCCAATAAACTTGATAGCAATCCATTTTTTAAATTCGATCTTTTTGATTATGACGATAACGATTTGAAAGAGCTTGAAAAGTTTCACAAAGAAAAGTTTTCGATTGAAGATATTAAGAGCTCAGCCAGCACTTTGAAGCGAATGAAAGCAACCATTAGCTGCATAGAAGCGCAATTTAATGATCCCGATGACGAATTTGTTCGGTTCATTTCCAAAGAAATACATGATGGCAAGCTTACCGCGGCCGTTGTCGCCGAGTTCAAACCGATAATCAAACGCGCATTTGATGATCTCGTTCGTCAGAAAATCCAGAAGAAATTGAGCGCCGCATTTAATGAGAATGTGAATATACCGACTATTAAGGACTTAGATTCCGTCACTCAAATCAACGACGATGGGGATGGTATTGAAACCACTCAAGAGGAGATCGACGGATTCAATATCGTGCGAGCTATCGGAGCAGAGCTCGCAGATGTTTCTCGAATTGTCATGCGCGATCAAAAATCTTATTGCGGCATCAACTTCGATGACAACAATCGCAAACCAATTGTCAGATTACATTTTAACTCCAAAACGAAGTTTCTAACAATCTTCGATGCGGAGAAGGCTGGATCTCGGTTTGATATCACACAGACGACAGATATCTTTAAGGCTAAGGCGCAAATTCAGGCTGTAATCCAGTCTTACGTCGGCTCCTAATCACACCCTCTCCACAAACCCGTCCAGCACGCGCTTCTGCCCGGCGCGGTCGAATTCGATCGTCAGCTTGTTGCCTTCGATCTCGGAAACATTGCCATTGCCGAATTTGATGTGGAAGACGCGGTCACCGACCATGAATTTCGAAGGTTCGGAGGATGTGGATTTGGCTACCAGCTCGCCGTCGATGGTGCGCACCTTCGGGCCGCTTTCGCCGTAGCCGATGCGTTCGACGGCATGGCCGGAGCGGCTGCCCCAGTTGTCGCGGGTCGCGTCATTGCGGTTTGCCTGGGCACGTTTCCAGCCGGGCGTGGAATAGGAGTTGGCGAAAGGGTCGGCCTTGTCGAAACGTGACTGGCCGTAGCCGCCGCGGCCATACCCACCATAGGACTGCTCGACTTCGGCGACCTGAACATGCGTTTCCGGCAACTCGTCGAGGAAGCGGGAGGGGATTGTGGATTGCCAGAGGCCGTGAATGCGGCGGTTGGAGACGAACCAGATGTGGCAGCGGCGTTTGGCGCGGGTGATGCCGACATAGGCGAGGCGGCGCTCTTCCTCGAGGCCGGCGCGGCCGCTTTCGTCGAGCGAGCGCTGGTGCGGAAACAGGCCTTCTTCCCAGCCGGGCAGGAACACGGTTTCGAATTCGAGACCCTTGGCCGAGTGTAGCGTCATGATGGAGACGGCGTCGAGATTCTCGTTCTGCTCGGTGTCCATGACGAGGGCAACATGCTCGAGGAAGCCGCGCATGGATTCGAAACTATCCATGGAGCGGATGAGTTCCTTCAGGTTTTCCAGGCGTCCCGGCGCTTCCGCCGATTTGTCGTTCTTCCACATGTCCGTATAGCCGGACTCTTCGAGGATCTGCTCGGCAAGCTCTGTATGCGGCGTGTTTTCGAGCAGGCTCTGCCAGCGGCGGAAGGATTGCACGACGTCGAACAGCGCCTTGCGTGCCTTCGGCTTCATCTCGTCCGTTTCGATGATATCGGCCGCTGCCGCCAGCATCGGGATATCTCGGACACGGGCATAATCGTGCAGGGTGCGCACCGTGGTGTCGCCGAGGCCGCGCTTCGGCGTGTTGACGATGCGCTCGAAGGCAAGATCGTCGGCCGGCTGGCAGACGAGGCGGAAATAAGCCATGGCATCGCGGATTTCGAGGCGCTCGTAGAAGCGAGGGCCGCCGACGACGCGGTAGTTCAAGCCAAGCGTGACGAAACGGTCTTCGAATTCGCGCATCTGGAAGGAGGCGCGCACGAGGATGGCGATGTCGTTGAGATTGTGCTTGTTGCGCTGAAGCTGCTCGATCTCCTCGCCGATGGCGCGGGCTTCTTCCTCGGAATCCCAGGAGGCGTGCACCTGCACCTTGATGTCGTCGGGATCGGAGCGATCGGTGAACAGCGTCTTGCCGAGCCGGCCCTCGTTATGGGCGATCAGATGCGCGGCAGCACCGAGAATATGTTCGGTGGAGCGGTAATTGCGCTCGAGCTTGATGACCTTGGCGCCGGGAAAATCCTTCTCGAAGCGCAGGATATTATCCACCTCGGCGCCGCGCCAGCCGTAGATCGACTGGTCGTCGTCGCCGACGCAGCAGACGTTCTGCGGTTCGCCCTTCTGCCGCTGTGCCAGCAGACGCAACCACATGTACTGCGCCGTGTTGGTGTCCTGATACTCGTCGACCAGGATGTAGCGGAAGCGCTGATGATAGTCCTTCAGGATGTCCGGGTTCCGCCGGAACATGTTGATCGGATGCAGCAGCAGATCGCCGAAGTCGCAGGCATTCAGCGTCTTCAGGCGGTTCTGGTAGGCGGCATATAGCTCGCGGCCCTTGCCGTTGGCAAATGCGCGGGCATCGCCTTCCGGAATATCGGCGGGGCTGAGACCCTTGTTCTTCCAGGTGTCGATCATGCCGGCGAACTGTTTGGCCGGCCAGCGCTTGTCGTCGAGCCCTTCGGCCTGAAACAACTGCTTGATGAGCCGAATGACGTCGTCGGTGTCGAGAATGGTGAAGCTGGAGGTGAGGCCGACCAGTTCGGCATGACGGCGCAACAGCTTGACGCCGATCGAGTGGAACGTGCCGAGCCAGGGCATGCCTTCGACCGCGCCGCCGACGAGCAGCGCGATACGCTCCTTCATCTCGCGGGCCGCCTTGTTGGTGAAGGTGACGGCGAGGATCTGGCTGGGGAACGCGCGGTTGGTGGAAAGAATATGGGCGATGCGGGTCGTCAGCACGCGCGTCTTGCCGGTGCCGGCGCCCGCAAGCACCAGAACAGGGCCGTCGAGCGTCTCGACCGCTTCAGCCTGTTCGAGGTTGAGGCCCGAAAGATAGTCTGGCCGGCGGCCGCTGTCGCGTGCAGCCATGGCGCGGGCGGCGATGCCGCCGCCAAGGCTGCCGGTAGCCGGCGCGGGACGGCGCGGCGCCAGATGCTCCGGCTCCTCGTCAAAGAAGGGAATGTCGTCGTGTCCGATAGTCATGCGGCCCAATGTAATGATTCTACCCCGAAAGGCAAAAGAAACGGGCCGAAACTAGAACAAAAAGTGCACATTCACAGGTGAGTAAGTCATCGGGAAGGCGGATTTTCGTGCCGCAAGCGGTGCGTCAGGCCGTTGATAAAACGCATCGTTGTCCACGCAAAGATTACAACTTTGTCATAATGCGCGGCAAATCTTGCCGCTCATGCTCAAAAAAACGATATTGCAGCAAATCGGGCACAATCGTGCGTTATATCGCCACCAACCCGAAGCCGGCCTCAACACATGCTCCTGAAGAGACGAGGCCATATCAAACCAACGACGCGATTTCATCGCCTCTGACACAACAAGCCGGAGACGTGCATGACCGCCTGGAAGCAGCTTTCCTTATGTTTTCTTTTATTGGTAGCAGGTTTTGCAGCTGCCGTGGCATTCGTGCCCGGTGCGGCCGGCCTATTACAGAAAGCTGGTATTCCCGGCTCTGTCGTTGCGATGCTTGGGGCCAGCGATGCCGCAAAGGATGGTCAGGCCGGCAAGGTTGCAAATGGCGGCGCCCGGCGCGGTCAGAATACGCCGCTCGTCGTCACGCAACCGGTCAAGGGCGGCATCGTCAATGATCGTCTCAGCGCGATCGGCACCGGTGATGCCATCCGCTCGGTCGTGGTCATGCCGCAGGCAGCAGGGACCATCCGGGAGATCCTCATCAAATCGGGCGACAGGGTGAAGCAGGGGCAGGTGCTGGCGCGTCTCGATGACGACGAACAGATCATTGCCCGCGGACAGGCTGAAGTGGCGCTGAAGAGTGCGACGGAGAAATTCCAGCTTTATCGCAACATCAAATCTACCGTGTCGCGCATGGATGTCTTCGATGCTGAGATCGTCGAGCAGGGGGCGAAGCTCGCGCTGCAATCGGCTGAACTCGCCCTGAAGCGCCGCGAGATCGTCGCTCCGATCGACGGGATCGTCGGCATCGTTCCCGTCGTCGTCGGCGATAACGTCACGACGTCGACCAACATCGTCATGTTGGACGATCGCTCCGAGATTCTGGTGGACTATTGGGTGCCCGAGCGTTTTGCCAATACGGTCAAGGTCGATCAGCCTGTCGAGGCGACATCGGTCGCGCTGCCGGGGCGGATCTTCACCGGCGCCGTCGAAGCCGTGGACAATCGCGTCGATGGCGCGAGCCGGACGCTGCGCGTGCGTGCGCGCATCGACAATGCTTCCGACGAACTGCGTGCCGGCATGTCTTTCAATGTCGCCATGCGCTTTGCCGGCAATTCCTATCCCTCCGTCGATCCGCTCGCCGTCCAATGGGATGGGGAGGGCGCGCATGTCTGGCGCGTTGCCGACGGCAAGTCCTCGAAGGTGCGCGTCAGCATCGTGCAGCGCAATCCGGATGCCGTGTTGGTGAAGGGCGATCTTCGCGACGGCGATCTCATCGTCGTCGAAGGATTGCAGCGCGTGACAGAGGGTGGCTCGGTTCGTTTCGCCCGTGATGTCGCCCAGGCGGCGGAGGTCATGACGCAATGATGGGGCATGGGACAGGGCACGGCGGCGATATGAACGAAACCGGTGCGAGCCCGGGCAAGCAGTCCTTCACCGCACTTTTCGTACGGCGGCCTATTCTGGCACTGGTCTTCAATACGCTGTTGGTCGTTGCCGGCCTTGCCGCCTATTTCGGCGTCGAGGTGCGTGAACTGCCGGATGTCGATCGCCCCGTCGTTACCGTGCGAACCACCTTCGAAGGCGCGTCGCCGCAGACTGTCAATCAGGAACTGACCAAGGTCATCGAAGGAGCGGTTGCCCGCGTCAGCGGTCTGAAATCGGTATCATCAAGCTCGTCCTTCGGACAGAGCCGGGTGACGCTGGAGTTTTCTGACGCCATCGATCTTTCGGTTGCCGCCAACGATGTCCGCGATGCCATTGGCCGCATCTCCGAACAGCTGCCCGATCAGGCGGATGCGCCGCAGATCGTCAAGGCGGATTCGGATTCGCAGCCGATCATGCGCCTTGCGGTCACCTCCAGCACGATGACGATGGACGACCTGACCCAGCTTGCGGACAAGGAAATCGTCAGCCGGCTCGCCTCGGTCGACGGTGTTGCCGATGTCGAGCTTTACGGTTCGCAGGAAAAGGTCTTCCGCATCGATGTCGATCAGGCCGCGCTTGCAGGGCGAGGTCTGACGATCGGCGACCTCACCAAGGCGCTTGCGACTGCGGCGCTCGATGTGCCGGCGGGATCGCTGAAGAGCGTGCGCCAGGATATCGTGGTGCGCGCTACGGCCGCGCTGCAGACGCCGGAGGATTTCTCGCGGCTCATCATCAAGGATCGCGTTCGGCTTTCCGATGTCGCGACCGTCACGCTCGGCCCGCGCGACGGGACGACCGTGTTGCGCTCCAATGGCGTGCAGGGCGTTGGGCTTGGCGTCATCCGCCAGGCACAGTCGAATACGCTGAATATTTCGAAGGGTATCAAGGCGGTCGTCGCGCAGCTTTCGAAATCGCTGCCGGAGGGGACGCGTATCGTCGTTACCAACGACGATGCCGTGTTCATTCAAGGCGCCATCCATGAGGTGATGCTGGCGCTCGTCCTTTCGGCTGTCATCGTCACCATCGTCATCTATCTGTTTCTGCGGGACTGGCGGGCAACGCTGATCCCCGTCGTCACCATGCCGGTGGCGCTGACGGGCACGCTTGCCGCCCTCTATATAGTCGGATTCTCGATCAACATCCTGACGCTGCTAGCGATCGTGCTTGCCACAGGCCTTGTGGTCGATGACGCCATCGTGGTGCTGGAAAACATCGTTCGTCGCCGTGCCGAGAGGATCGGACCACGGGCCGCCGCGGTGCTTGGGACGCGTGAGGTCTTTTTTGCCGTTATCGCCACGACGGCGACGCTTGCCGCCGTGTTCATTCCGCTGTCATTCCTGCCGGGGCAGGTAGGTGGCCTGTTCCGTGAGTTCGGATTCGTGCTGGCCTTCTCTGTGGGCCTGTCGTCGATCGTGGCGCTGACGCTTTGTCCGATGCTCGCCTCGAGAATGCTGACCAAGGAGATGCGCGAGGATCACGGCATGCTCGGCCGTTTCGGCGAGCTGTTTGCCGATGTCTATCGCCGCACGCTGCTTGCCTGTCTCAATGCGCCGCTCGTGGTCATCGTCTTCTGCTCCCTGTTTTCGGCCGCCGCCATCTTCGCCTTCACGAATGTCAAAAGCGAGCTCACGCCCAATGAAGATCGGGCCATGGTGATGCTGCGGCTGACCACGCCGCAAGGGGCTGGCCTCGACTACACCAAGGATCAGCTGCAGCGTGTGGAGGAGCGGCTGCAGCCACTGATGGATAGCGGCGATCTTCGCAATATTTATGCGATTTCCGGCCTGAACAGCCAGAAGAACACCGGTTTCACGGTGCTGACGCTGGCGCCCTGGGATGAGCGGCATCGCACGCAACAAGAGATTGTCGCCGATATCAACCGCGTCATGGCTGATGTTCCGGCTCTGCGCGGCAATGTCATCCAGGCCAACAGCCTTCGCATTCGCGGCGCCGGTAGCGGCGTGCAGATGGCCCTTATTGGCAGCAATCACGAAGCGCTGACTGAAGCGGCCCTGAAGCTGGTTCGCGCGCTCGATGAGACCGGTCGCTTCGACACGCCGCGGCTCAATAACGAACCGACGCAGGCGCAGGTCTCCGTCAATATCGACCGGGAGCGGGCGTCCGATCTCGGCATCGACATATCCGGGCTGTCGACGGCGCTCCAGTCCCTGCTTGAAGGACGCTCCGTGGTCGATGTCTTTGTCGCGGGCGAATCCTATCCGGTTCTGCTGACGTCAACGATGCGTCCGATCGACGATCCCACGGATCTTGAAAACGTCTTTCTGAAGACCGGCGACGGTAAGATCGTGCCGATGTCCGTCATCGCGTCGCTTAAAGAGAATGCCGTCGCGCCGCAGCTTACCCGCGATCAGCAGCTGGCGTCTGTGGCGATCACCGCCGGCCTCAAGGATGGCATGTCACTCGGACAGGCCGTGGAGGAGGTGACGAGAATAGCTACACCTCTGCTGCCACCGGGTTCGCGTTTGATGCCGCTCGCGGAAGCCGCGACGCTGGAGGAGAACTCCAGCGGCATGGCGCTGACCTTTGGCTTCGCCATCGTCATCATTTTCCTGGTCCTAGCAGCCCAGTTTGAAAGCGTGCTGTCGTCGCTAATCATCATGTCCACCGTGCCGCTCGGTCTCGCTTGCGCCGTGTTTGCGCTCGTTGTCACCGGTTCGAGCCTGAACATCTATAGCCAGATCGGATTGGTGCTGCTTGTCGGCGTCATGGCCAAGAACGGCATTCTGATCGTCGAATTTGCCAACCAGCTTCGCGACAAGGGCGAGGGGGTTCGAGAGGCGATCGAGCAGGCCTGTGCGCTGCGGCTGCGCCCCGTCATGATGACGATGATCGCAACCATTCTCGGCGGCGTGCCGCTTGTGTTCGCGGAAGGAGCAGGCGCCGAAGCCCGTATCGCGCTCGGCTGGGTGATCGTGGGCGGCCTCGGTTTCGCGACCCTGGTCACTCTCTACATTACGCCGGTCGCCTATCTCCTCATCGCCCGTTTCGCCAAGCCGCAGACGCATGAAGAGCAGCGTCTGCACGAAGAAATGTCCGATGCGGTGCTGCGCACAAAGCTGGCCAATCTTCGCGCGGCTGAATGAAGTCGACACGGATAAATTGCGCAGATTTCAGGCTGCACGCTGATTTATGGTAAATTATGCGTGTGGCTTAGCGCTTTTTTAAGTGTGTTTGCTAATCATAGCGGCGAGTAACCGCTGGAACTTTGGCGTTGTTTTTGCCTGGTTCCCCGTGCGCCGACACGATCGGCCCGTGTGCATGATTGCCCGCGGCAAGGTTGCAATGTTTCCTTGTATTTGTTGCGTATTGTTGCGTCCGGAGTTCGTGTGCCGTGAGTATTTTTTCGACCTTTATCAGGGTCACTCCCTCTATGACTACAGCACTGGAAGTGCTGAGGGACACCCAGACCAAATTGGCCAATGCGGAGCGGCAGATGTCGTCCGGGCTGCGAGTGCAGACGGTCAAGGACAACGCCACCTATTGGAGAATCTCCGCTTTGACGCGCACCGACGTCGGCGCGATATCGTCGGTGCAGGATGCACTCG
This sequence comes from Martinezella lusitana, assembly GCF_014207095.1. Classification (GTDB taxonomy): domain Bacteria; phylum Pseudomonadota; class Alphaproteobacteria; order Rhizobiales; family Rhizobiaceae; genus Rhizobium; species Rhizobium lusitanum_B. The sequence continues at coordinate 164,376 of NZ_JACHBG010000004.1, forward strand.
GTCTTGCTGCCTCGACCGTCAACACGGCCTCCACAGGCGTGGAGGGTGCGATCGATGTCGTGACGCAGATCCGCACGAAGCTTGTCAGCGCCTATGAGACGAGCGTCGACAAAACCAAGCTCAACGACGAAATCACCCAGCTCAAGCAGCAACTGCGCAGCGTCGGTGAATCGGCAACCTTCAACGGCGTCAATTGGACTGTGTTGCAGGACGGCACGGATCCGACAAAGCCGCATCAGATTCCCGGGTCCTTTATCCGCAACACCAATGGAAGCATCTCGATCGGCATGCTGAACTACGAAGGCGTGACCTCGACCGGCGGCCCCATCGTTCCCGCGGATGCCCGATATCTGATCGACGATCAATCGAGTGGTTCGGGCGGATACGGCGTGCTGACATCGACCGCCTTTGCGACGGCGGCCGGCGCGGCCAAGAACTACGTCCTGATCAGCAGCAAAAACGGCAGCACCAGCGGCCAGACCGAAATCTCCCTTGATGCAAATACGACGAAGGGGGCGATCACCGACATGGTCAACACGGTGACGGGGATGTTGAAGCAGCTCAATACGATCGGATCTGCTTTCGGCTCGCTTGAGTCCCGCATCAGTCTTCAGACTGAGTTCGCCAAAAATCTCAACGATTCCCTCACGACCGGTGTGGGCAAACTCGTGGACGCTGATATGGAGCAACAGTCGAGCAGAGTATTGGCGCTGCAGGCACAGCAGCAGCTCGGCCTGCAGTCTTTGTCGATCGCCAATGCAAGCTTTAATGCCGTGCTTCAGCTTTTCCACGCCGCGTGATCGCCAATCGGCGCCGCAAGCAAGGTGGGGCGGGGTTACCATCGACCCCGCAGAGCGCCGGTAGCCCGCGCTTTCTGCAGGAGTTGTGTATATGCTCTATACACAGGGAACAGAGAATTGGTGAATATTTCTCTTCATCATCTTGCCGCAATGTTTCATATCTGCTGCGGACATCGAACCGGAGAGCGACGATTCTATGATCAAGAAAATTGCCATTCTTGCCCTAGCGGCAGCCTTTTTGAACGCGTGCACCACGACTGATCCCTATACGGGCGAGCAGAAGGTGTCCAACACGGCCGGCGGTGCGGCGATCGGCGCCGGCGTCGGTGCGGTCGCCGGTCTTCTTATCGGTCATTCGCCATCGTCGCGCCGCAATGCCGCGCTGATCGGTGCAGGCGTCGGTGCTCTCGCGGGTGCCGGTATCGGCAACTACATGGACCAGCAGGAATCCGAGCTGCGTGCGCAGTTGCAGGGCACCGGGGTCTCGGTTACCCGCGTCGGCGACCGCATCATCCTCAACATGCCGTCGGCCATCACTTTCGACATCGACAGGGATGCGATCAAGCCGGAATTCTTCGCGACGCTCAATTCCGTCGCAATCGTTCTGCGCAAATTCAACCGCACCCTCATCGACGTCAACGGTCACACCGATTCGACCGGAAGTCTGCAGCATAACCAGGATCTGTCCGAGCGCCGTGCCGGCTCGGTTGCTTCCTATCTCAGCAGCCAGGGTATCGATCAGCGTCGCATGTCGGCCATCGGCTTCGGTCCTTCGCAGCCGGTTGCAACGAATGCGAACGAGGCTGGCCGCGCCCAGAACCGCCGCGTCGAGATCCAGATCGCGCCGATCACGCAGAACGGCTAACCTGTTCAATGAAACGGCCGGGTCTCACGATCCGGCCGTTCTTTTTACTTGCACGGTCACGCATGCATGCTTGCGCCCTTAGTGATCTTGTCGACGATCTTCTTTTCCGCACGCAAGGCGATGCCGACGACCTTGGCGTCTTCAGGGGTGAACTCGGAAAAGACTGCACGATTGGCCACGTCATGGCCGGTTGAAAACATTTCCTCGATGAAAACGGAAGAGGTGACGCCGCGTTCCAGCGCGCGGCGATGGATGGCGGAGATCTTGTCTTGGTCGGCTGAAAGGACAATGATCGGCTGGATCGACAAAGCATTGTAGACGTTGCCGGTGCGATCGCGATAGGCTTCACCGATGATATCGGGATGCTGCCCGGCGATGCCTGTCGACAGGAAGGCAGTCACGTTCAGCTTCTGCCAGGATTGAAGATCGCTCCGCAGAACGATCGCGATTTTAGTATCGAACATCGATGGTCACTTTCATGCAGCCTGGAAATGGGACATTGCGCGACGATGTAGCCGGACAGATCTTCGAGGGTCTTGAACGTTTGTGCGTGACGCCCGATGCCAACCGCATCCTGTCGGCGCCAGCTTATCCCGGCATCGAGCGAATCCAGGCGCAGTTTCGAGGCGATGCGTTCGATCTGCATCGACACGATACCTATGCGCTTGGCGTCACCATGCGAGGCGTGCAGACGTTCCGCTATCGCGGCGAGCGGCGCTATAGCCAGCCGGGGCGGGTGATCATCCTTCATCCGGACGAGTTGCACGACGGCGGAGCTGCGACAGAGGACGGGCTCGTCTATCGCATGCTCTATCTGGAGCCTTCGGTGCTCTTCCAGTGCCTGGAGGCCGCGCGCATCGGCCTGCCTTTCGTCGATGACCCGATCGTTGAAGACGATCGGCTTGCCGGTTTGCTGCTGGCGGCGCTGGGCGAGCTTGATCGCGAACTCGATGAGCTCTTCGTCGACGACTTCGTTTCTCGCCTGGCCGATGGCCTCGTGCAGCATGCGCGCCTGCCGCAGCGGCCGTTGGGCAGCATTGCTTGGGGGCAGGCGAAAGCGGCGCGGGAATATCTGGAAGCGCACGTCACACGCGGTGTTCGCTCCCAGGAGCTGGAGCAGATCACTGGCCTCGACCGGTTTGCGCTTGCTCGGCATTTCCGAGCCGCTTTCGCCACCAGCCCGCATCGATTTCTGCTGATGCGCCGGCTGCAGCAGGCGAAGGCGTTGATCGTCGAGGGCGAACCGATTGCTGAAGTTGCCGCTGCGACCGGCTTTGCCGATCAGAGCCATTTGACCCGGCATTTCAAGAAGGCATTCGGTATTGCGCCAGGCGCCTGGAGCAGCATGGTTCGCGCGGCGGGAACGCCCGGCTGACCGGCTTTGGCGGTGCGCCTTCAAGCGGTTTGAAGTCGTCATCAACCCCTCTGAGGAAGGGAGGTCGGTTTCGCCCTTTTCATGGCTGGACACGGCTGTTTCTATGTCCCATAGAACCGCAAAAGGTTAACGTCCTTTGTGCTCGCGATGGGAGATTCGGACTATGGTTCTGGCTGATGCGAAGGCGGGAAAACGCAACGAGGCTGGGATATCAGCCGTTCTCGGCGTCTTGAAGCAGGCTTTCGGGGAGCGTTTCCAGACCGGTGAAAGTTTTCGTACACAGCACGCCCATACCACCACCTACATTCCTCCGCAGCTTCCAGACGGCGTCGTTTTCGCCGAGACGTGCGACGACGTGCAGGCCGTCGTCAAGGCTTGTGCCGAGCATCGGGTTCCGATCATCCCGTTTGGCACGGGCTCTTCGCTCGAAGGGCAGGTGAACGCTCCGAATGGTGGAATCTCCATCGATTTCAGCCGCATGAACCGCATTCTCGAAGTCAATGCCGAGGATCTGGATTGCACGGTCGAGCCTGGGGTGACGCGCGAGCAGCTCAACGTCTATCTGCGCGACACCGGATTGTTTTTTCCGATCGATCCGGGTGCCAATGCCTCGATCGGCGGCATGACGTCGACGCGCGCTTCTGGCACCAATGCCGTGCGTTATGGCACGATGAAGGACAATGTGCTGTCTGTGACCGTCGTCACCGCCAATGGCGAGGAAATCCGCACCGCACGCCGTGCCAAGAAATCTTCCGCCGGCTATGATCTGACGCGGCTTTTCGTCGGCGCCGAGGGCACGCTTGGCGTGTTGACGTCCGTTACGCTGCGGCTGCAGGGCATTCCTCAAAAGATTGCCGGTGGCGCCTGCGCGTTCCCGGATATCAAGGCTGCCTGTGATGCCGTCATTATGACCATTCAGATGGGCATTCCGGTCGCGCGCATCGAGTTGCTCGATGCCGTGCAGATGCGCGCCTCTAACCGCTATTCCGGCCTGACCTACGAAGAAAAGCCGACGCTTTTCCTCGAATTCCACGGCACGGACGAGACAGTCGCGCTGCAATCGGCGCAATTTGGAGAGATTGCGGCGGAGTGCGGCGGCGGCGAGTTTCTCTGGACGGACAATGCCGAGGAGCGCAACAAGCTCTGGAAAGCGCGTCATGACGCCTACTGGGCCTGCCGCGCATTGGCACCTGAACTCGCTGCATTGTCGACGGATGTCTGTGTGCCGATCTCGCGGCTTGCGGAATGCGTCGCGGAAACCCAGGCCGATATCGAAGCGCATGGTTTGCTGGCCCCTATCGTGGGCCATGCGGGCGACGGCAACTTCCATGTGCTCGTGCTCTTCGACGACAAGACTGCGGAAGGCATTGCCGTTGTCGAGGATTTCGTGGGGCGCCTCAACGCCCGAGCGCTTGCCATGGACGGCACCTGCACGGGTGAGCACGGCATAGGGCAGGGTAAGATGGCGTTTCTCGAGCAGGAACTCGGCAATGCCGTCGACGTGATGCGACAGGTCAAGGAAGCCCTCGATCCCGATTCCATCTTCAACCCAGGAAAGATTTTCCACCCGCATTGAAAAGTGAAGCATTCCCATGATTCTGGCCTGCTATGCACCGGAATGGCGCCGCAGCCGGCCGATTTTAGGCCAAATCGATCCGAGATCCGAATTCGCCCTAGAATCAAGGGAGTAGGGCATAATGTCGTCGGAAATCCGCTTACACTTTTCGGCATCATGCTCTAGGCTGCAGCGACTTTTCCCAATTTATGTCATGGAAAGCGGCCAGGAAGGGCTGAATTCTGCGGCAAGCCTCGGGAAATGGGTGCGATTCTTGGTTGAGAGACAATAGAGACGTGCGTATCCGGGGCGATGTAGTGTATGTGCTTGGATAGACTGAGGTTCATCGTCTATTCGGAATGAAGATTGGAGACGGCTAGCGTTGTTGGGAAGGGTCCTGGTTTTTCTGGGTGGGTTGCTTGTGGTGGTGCTGTTTCTGGCACTGCTTGCTCCGCTCTTCATAGACTGGACCGATTTTCGCAAGAATTTCGAGGATCAGGCGAGCCGTATTATCGGCAAGAAGGTGACCGTTCACGGCACCGTCGATGCGCGCCTGCTGCCGTTTCCATCCGTGACGTTGCATGATGTGCGAGTCGGCCAGGAGGCCGATGGCACGCCGCTGGTGCAGATTGCCGAATTCTCCATGGATGCCGAGCTCGCGCCTTTCCTTTCCGGCGAGGCGCTGATCTTCGACATGCGGGTATCGAAGCCCAAAGTGCGTCTGCGGCTACTGAAGGACGGCACGCTGGACTGGATGCGCGGCAGTCAGCCCGAGATCCCGGCAAAGTCCGTGGTGCTTGAAAGCGTGCATGTCGAAAACGGCGATATCGTCTTTATCGACGAGCAGTCGGGCCGCACCCGGCACGTGGCAAACCTCAATGCCCAGATGTCCGCGAGATCGCTTGCCGGCCCGTGGCGCATCGAAGGTGATGCAGCACTCGATGGCGAGCACGGCAATTTCACGGTTTCGAGCAGCCAGCCGGATGATAATGGCGTCCTGCGCGTCCGCACGCGATTGATGCCTGACCGCCATCCCCTCAATGTCGATCTCGACGGCGAGTTGAAGCTGGTCAACAGCAAGCCCGACTACATGGGATCCTTCACGGCGGGGGTCAACGACAAGCAGTCGCGCAATTCTGGCGATCAGAAGGCACAGCCCCGCATCAAGGGTCGTTTCGAACTGACGAATGATCGTATTCGCGTGCCGGAATACCGCCTCGAAGTCGGTGCAGATGATGATCCCTATGTGGTCACGGGCGAGGCGACGCTGGATACCGGCTCCAAGCCGGAGTTCTTGCTGACTGCTGACGGGCAGCAGATCGACGTCAATCGGCTTGGCAACAGCAAGGGTGCCAATGGTAAGACCAACAGAAACCCGGCGGTTTCGGCTCGTCAGCGCCTCAACAATCTGATCGCGATCGCGGCCGAGATTCCGGTGCCGCAGGTACCGGGCAAGGCGACATTCCGCCTGCCGGCGATCGTTGCCGGCGATACGACCATCCGTGACGTTCAGCTCGATCTGGAACCGGCGGGAACGGGATGGAAGATCGATCATTCTATCGGCATGCTGCCGGGGCGCACACAGGTTGAAGCGCGTGGCAATCTGGTGCTGCAAGGCGAGCCGAATTTCGTCGGCAATCTGGTTGTTGCGTCGAACCAGCCCTCCGGGCTTGCTTCTTGGCTGGTGGGATCCGTCGATCCCTCCATTCGCCAGTTGCGGCAGGCCGGGTTCTCCGCCGATGTCAGCCTGCGCCACGATGCGCAGCGCTTTGAGAATCTAGAGATCGCGATCGGCGCTGCGACGCTGAAGGGCAGGCTCGATCGCGTGGCGCCAGGCGGCAAAACCACTCCGAAGCTTGCCGTTGACCTTTCGGGCGACGCACTCGATCTCGACGCGCTAAGGGCGTTGACTGGGCTTCTGACTGGCCAGAACAGCGACGAATCTCTGTTCGATCACCACATCACTGCGCATCTGCAAGCCGGGAAGTTCATGGCTTTCGGCGTGCCGGCAGACAATGTCGACACTTCGTTTTCGATTGCCGACGGCTCGCTCACACTCGATAAGCTGGCCGTTCGCAATGTTGCCGGCGCCGAGATCACCGCGACCGGGCGGGCAGAGGGCTCGCCGTCGGACTACAAGGGATCGGGCGAAATCACTTTCAAGGCCGCGGACCCTGGGCCGTTCTTCGAGATGCTGCGCCAGCATCTACCGCATCACCCGGTAATGGACAGGTTGGTGCGCAATGCTGCATGGTATGGGAATACCGCTCTTCGTGGCGCGGTAACGCTTGGCGGCGATCAGGACAATGCGCTGACCGTGACATTGGCCGGCGTCTCCAACGGCAGCCGCGTTAATTTCGACTACCGCATGTCGGATCTTTCGGCTTTCACCGGCAAGGGGACGACGACGCTAGAGGGGACGCTCGAAAACTCCATCACCTCGATTGTGTTTGGCCAAGCCGGGCTTGATCCGCTGCCGGTCGAAGCCGATGCCAATGGCCGCCTGACGCTGAAGGTTTCCGCCAGCGGTACGGATCCGGCTGACGCTGCGTTGACTTTTGCCACCGACAAGACGTCGTTTACGGCGAACGGCAAGGTCGATGTGCGCCCCGACAGTTTCCTCAACGGCAATATCGCCTTGTCTCTCGAAAGCGCCGATATCGATCCCTATTTCGTGATGAACGGCATTGGGGTGCCGCAGATGGGCAGCGGACTGCCCGTCAAGTTCCAGGCCAATGCAGCTCTGAGCCCGGACAAGATCGTGCTGTCCGACATGAAGGGGCTGCTCGCAGACAACAATGTGTCGGGCGTGTTCACGCTCGACAGAAAGGCTGCCAATATCAAGGCGACGGGCGAGCTGGCGCTAGACAAGATGGATCTCGGCTGGCTCGCGGAGGCGATCTACGGGCCGATGGAGGATCCCAAAACGGGAAATCTCTCTAAGGAGAAGCTTGGTCTGCCGGCCTTCACAGGGCTTGATATTGCGCTCAAGCTTTCGGCAAAGCAGGTGTGGCCCGGCATATTCGGACGGATTTCGAACTTCACCGGCAATGTGGTCTACAAGGGCGAGGAGTTTCGTCTGAACGATCTGGCCGGCGGCTGGAATGGCGGCACGTTGAACGGCAGCCTGATGCTCGCCAATTCCGACGGCACGGGCCTGATGCAGACGAAGCTCAACCTCGTCAACGGTGATCTGGCCGCTGTTGTCTGGCAACGCGATGGCGCGCCGCTTGCCAGCGGTCGCTTCGGTCTGGGGATGAATGTCGAGGCGAGCGGCAAGAGCATTGCCGAGCTTGCTGCAAACGCCAGCGGCTCGGGCGAGATCAAGCTCGGTGAGGCGCATGTGCGTGGCCTCAATCTGTCCGTCCTGTCGCCATTGCTATCGGCCACGGATCAAATTCAGGGCGAGATCACAGCCGACAAGGTTTTGCCGATCGTGCAGACGCTGCTCAACAATGGCGAGGCGGTGTTGGCGCCGACCAGCATACCCTTCAATATTTCTGCGGGCGTTGCGCGCGCCACCAACATTGTTGTCAGCAACGACATGGCGAAGCTTTCGGGCAATGCAGAAATCAGCCTGTCGGACGAGCGGATGCGCGGATCCCTTGGGATTAGCTTTAAGGCCGGAAGCGAAGCGCAGAGTGGCGCTGAGCCGGCTCTACGCCTCGATTTCGCCGGGCCGCTTGCAACGCCGGGGCGAACGATGGATGTGACCGACATTACCAGCTTCCTCTCCGTTCGGGCCTTCGAGCGCGAACGGCGGCGTGTCGAGCGCTTACAGGCCAATGTGCTGGAGAAGCAGCGGCTTCGGCGTGAGGTGTCGCTTTACAAATATACGGCTGCCGTGCGCGAGGCCCAGCGCCAACGTGATGCGGCCATCGAGCAGCAGCGCCGCGCCGAAGAGACGCGGCTGCGTGATATAGCTCGGCAAGCCGCTGCGGAAAAGCAGGCCGAAGAAGACGTCAAGGCCAGGCAGGCTGAGGAGGAAGCCAAGGCAAGGCAGGCGGCCGAGGACGCGAAGGCAAAGGCTGCGGCGGAGCAGCGCGCCAAAGCTGAGGCTCAGCCGGCACCTGCGCCCAACGCGCAGACACCGAAAACTCCTGCTCCCCTCAATTTCAACGAGTTGCCTGGCGGCATTCAATAGCACCGTAGCTTGGTCACGGGATACCGGAGGGCTACATCCGATGGTGCGTTCCTGAATTGTCCATGCACTTGGCCAAGGCGTGCATAAGCGCGACGTCGCGCACGGCACAACGTCTTTGGTTTCTTGCAGCCCTGGCCTAATGGCGGTCTTTCAGCCACTTGAGAACGTAGAGGCGAAGTGCAGACGAGAGGTTGCTGCCCGCTTCGCGGCCGTCGTCGATCTCGGAGATCAGCGCAGCAAGCGAGATGCTGCGCGCATTTGCAATCGCCTTCAGTTCTGTCCAGAAGGCATCCTCAAGGGAAAAGCTCGTGCGATGGCCATGCAGCGTCGCGGAATGTTTACGGATCATCGGTGAATCGATCAAATCGGAAAAGACGGGGGTATTTCTCAAAATGATTCAAAATGCTGAAGTAAGCAACTGATTTTGGAAGTTTTTTATACTCTTGGCGCGATCACTTATCGGGCTTTGGCGTCTCGATGTGACCGGCTTCGTGGGCTTTTTCCGCCTTCTCGTTGAGCGCCTTGGTCAAGTTCTTTTCCGTCTTGGTGCGGCCGAAGCTGATGCGATTCTGCTCGGCCTGCTTTTCCTTCTCGGAGCGGGCCTGCTTCTTGCGAAACTGACGCAGATTGACAATTTCCGCGCTCATCGGTCTATCCCTTTTCCATATGAAAAGGGGAAGCAGATGCTCCCCCGGATATGCCTATTGCTTCTTGCGGAATGCGTCGAGAGAGACGACGGAGCCGGGCTTCTTTTCCTCGCCATCCTTGGGAGCTGCAGCCGGCTCGTCCGCGCCTTCGGCAGGTACCGGATAGGCGGTGATCTCGCTGGTGGTGATTTCCTCGTCGTCTGCCAGCGGCACATCGAACTCCAGCTCGAAGTTGACGGACGGATCGTAAAAGCCGCGAACGGCGTTGAACGGGATAACCAGCTTTTCCGGAACGTCGGAGAAGGAGAGGCCGATCTCGAACAGGCTCTCAGTGACCTTCAGATCCCAGAACTGGTGCTGGATGACGATGGTCATCTGCTCCGGGTACTTCGACTTCAGGTGCTGCGAGATGCGCACGCCGGGAGCGCCTGTCAGGAAGGTAATGAAGAAATGATGATCGCCGGGCAGACGGCCGGTCGCGCCGACTTCGGTCAACACCTTGCGTATGACTCCACGCAGGGCGTCCTGTGCCAAAATATCGTAGCGGATATGATCCTGCGCCATACTTTCCTGTCTTTCGTTAGCCCATGCTTTTTCTAAGGCTTATGCCACGCTCGACGCCAAGGGGAAAGCCCCGTGCGCGAGTCATCGCTCGGTCTTACTATAATATAGCAATGAAAGATAAGGTGAAGGCTTCTGTTGCCAGGTGCCTTCGAACCCCGCCTAAGAGTGCGACCCCTTAGGACTTTATTTGAAGTGTCACACCGCGATTAAGCAGCGAGACGAGCTTCCGCATAGTTGTCGTTTGCAACTACAATTTTAGCCCGATAACGGCGGTACAATGCCGAGCAAAAAGTCGATCTTTACACCCTTGTCGATCCTGTTTCGCCCCCATCAAAAGCCGGTCTGTCGCCAGTCTTGCCGGCCGGTTTTTGGTGGAGGCGCCGGGTACCGCCCCCGGGTCCAATAGGTTTATTACACCGCTCATTTATCGCCATAGCCGGCCCGAAGACCGGCAAGGGTGGATATAGTGTTTTCCGCAGGCGAAGGGAAGGGCAATTGTCATAAATGCTTCGCCGAAACATCGGTTTGCGGTGGCTCAGGCGAGATTTGCCTGAATTACTTTGCGTTGCGGTTGGTTTCATGCCCGCTTGTCACTAAAATCGCGAAAAGGGAATCGGCCGGGCAGGCGACGGTAGATAATCGTCGGTGCATTTGGCTGTCCGCAAAATTCAAGCGATTTCGGAGCGGAAGATGGCTCGTCACCCAGAGTATCAATATCTCGACCTGATGGAGCACCTGCTCGAACATGGCGACCGCCGGATCGATCGGACCGGTGTCGGCACGTTGAGTGGCCTCGGTGCGATGATGCGCTTCGATCTTTCGAAGGGGCAGATCCCGATCTTCACCACCAAGCGTGTCTATTGGAAGCTTGCCGTCAAGGAGATGCTTTGGTTCCTGACCGGTGACACGAATATCCGCAATCTCCTCAAGGAGAATGTGCGCATCTGGACCGATTGGCCGCTCGCCAAATATCGTAAGGCGACCGGAGAAGAGATCGATCAGGTCACCTTTGAAAAGCGGATTTTGGAGGATGAGGCCTTCGCGCTGCAATGGGGCGATCTCGGCCCGGTTTACGGCAAGCAGTGGCGGCAGTGGCGCGATGCGGAGGGCCGGGTGCACGACCAGCTCGCCACGGTCATCAATGATCTGAAGACCAATCCGAGCAGCCGGCGGATGATCTTTCACGCCTGGAATGTCGGGGAGCTGGCCGATATGGCGCTGCACCCTTGCCACATGGTGTATCAGTTCCACGTCTCGAACATATCCGGCACGGATGGTCGGCGTCCGCGCCTCAGCCTGATGGTCTTCCAGCGCTCGTGCGACCTCTTCCTCGGCAATCCCTTCAATATCTGCCAGCAGGCGGCGTTGCTGGCCATGGTTGCGCAGCAGGTCGATATGGATATGGGCGAGCTCGTGTGGTCCGGCGGCGATGTGCATCTCTATCTCAACCACCTGGATGCAATCCGCGAACAGCTCAGCCGTGAACCCAAACCTTTCCCGACCTTGCGTCTGCTTCGCCGGCCAGACAGCATCGATGATTACCGCATCGAGGATTTCGAGGTCACCGGCTACGAGCCGCATGCTGCGATCGCAGCGGAAGTTGCAGTCTGAAGCTTGCCGCACAAAAGCGTGCAGCGGTTTTGCGACAACGACATGAGCAAAATAAGGGCTTAAAGCGCGGAGAGCGTATCTGAAAGATCGCGAAGCGCTTTAGGCATTCCGGCCGGCAACGAGCACGGCGCCGGTCACGAGCAGGAATGCTCCGACAAGCTGCGACGCGCTGAGGTTGGTCAGTTTTCCCGAGATGGTGGCATCGAATGCCAGGCCGGCCAGCAACTGGCTGGCGACGAGCACGGCTATGGTGGGAGCGGCGCCGAGCCGTTGGTAGCCAAGGATACCCGCAAAGACGAAGAACGAGCCCAGCAGTCCGGGCAGCAGCGCCCAGGGCCTGATGGCTCCGACGGCCTCCGCAAGACCGGCAAGGCCGTTGCGGGAAATCAGGATCAGCATCAGCGCCGTCAGCCCGACCGAGGAGTTGATGACCAGCGCGATGAGCACCGTCGATGCCGACTGGGTAATCCGCACCATCAATGCGTTCTGCAAGACCAGCGATATGCCGGCGAGAATGAGCGTTGCCACCGTAATCGGCATGATGTGTGCGCCTTTAAGCAGCAGGCCCGTTATCGGGATCCGAGCGCTTGTCGAGCAGCAGTTGCAGGAAAGCGAGGTCAAGCCAGCGTCCGAACTTGGTTCCGACTTCGGGCAGGACGCCGACCTGCTGGAAGCCGAGCTTTTCATGCAGCCTGATCGAAGCCACATTGCCGGCTTCGATGCCTGCGACCATCGCATGCTTTCCAATCGCGCGGGCACGCTCGATCAGCTCGATCATCAGTGCCTTGCCAATGCCGCCGCGATATTGATCGTTTCGGACATAGACGGAATGCTCCACTGTGTGCCGATAACCGTCGAAGGCGCGCCAGTCGCCGAAGGAGGCATAGCCGATAACGTCGCCTCGATCGTTCGTCGCCACCAGCACCGGATAGCCCAGCTTGTGCCGATCCTGCAGCCATAGCCGGCGATTAGCGATGTCGACCTGCGTCTCGTTCCAGATCGCTGCGGTATTGGCGACGGCGTCATTGTAGATCGCGGTAATCCCCGGGAGATCTTCTTCTCTTGCATCGCGAATTTGCATCGGCAACCCCATTGGCCATCCACTAAATTGGACGGATACCTATCCTGTTGTTTCAGACTGTCATACACCGATTTATAGGTCTGTCCACTATCTTATTATGGGAATCCAAAGGCTAAAAGCGGCGCAGCTTCCACGGGTTTTATGAAATTCGATTTGATTATCAATCGGAAAGTGGCCTGAAATCGCAAAGCGTCGAGACCATTATATTGTCGATGGCTTCCTGTGATGTAGTCGGCGGAAGTCATCCAGTGCCGATTGCTCTCTCCGAGATTGTCTACTATAGTTTACATATGTCTCAATATGACGATATCGAAAGGCGCATCGGCGCCCGCATTCGCATCGAGCGCGAGAGCCGCGGCTGGTCGTTGACGGAGCTTGCCGAGCGATCTGCCGTTTCGCGTGCGATGATCCATAAGATCGAGCGTGGCGAGAGCAGCCCCACGGCGACCCTCCTCGGTAAGCTCTCCGGTGCCTTCAGCCTCAGCATGTCGACTTTGATGGCGCGTGCGGAGATGCAGCAGGGCCGGTTTCTGCGCCAGGAGGAGCAACCCGTCTGGATCGATCCGCAGACTGGTTACAAGCGTCGGCACGTCTCCCCGAAGTCCGATCTGCCGCTGGATCTGGTTCGCATCGAATTGCCTGCGGGAGCTGAAGTCCCGATGCCCGCATCGGCCTATGCCTTCATGCGGCAGCTCATATGGGTGCTGGAAGGGCGGCTGACTTTTCTTGAAGGGGATGTCCGGCACGTTATGTCGGAAGGAGATTGCCTGGAGCTTGGTCCGCCGACGGATTGTGTTTTCAGAAACGAGACCGGGGAGCCATGCATTTATGCCGTTCTCGTGCTTCGCAACGCGTGAGGTGTCGTACGTAGGCCTTTAGATGTCTTGGCATAAGGCTGGGTAGATCAGCAGCGCCAGCGATCTGCGCTGAGCTAAACTTACCGTTACTGCATGGCATTCCGCTCGTTCGGTCGAGCAAGAGGCGCTATGCTCCTGCCGTTCCCCTATATCAAAAGAGGAGATCGGCCGTGGAGATCGCAGTCATCGGAGCGGGCGCGATGGGCGGCGCCATTGCGAAACGCCTTGTCGAAAACGGCGTAAGCGTGCTGACCTATCTGGAAGGGCGCTCGGCAGTGACGATAGAGCGGGCAAAGAGGGCCGGCATGCAGCCTGCCGATCTTGACGCCGTCGCGGGCGCAGGACTCATCCTCTCCATTGTACCGCCTGCCACGGCGATTGCTGTTGCCGAACAAACCGCCGCTGCGATCCGCAGGCGCGGCTTGAAAACCACATTCATGGACTGCAATGCGATTTCGCCGCAGACGATGAAGCAGGTCGCGGAAATTTTCGGCAGCGATTGCGGCACGGTTCTTGATGGCTCCATTATCGGTGGCCCGCCGAAAGCCGGGCAGAAAGGCCCCAAACTCTATGTTTGCGGCGATGCGGGCGACAGTAGCGCCGTGCTCGCCGAACACGGCCTGCAGGTGCGCCGCATCGATGGACCGATCGGCGCGGCGTCGGCGTTGAAAATGTGCTATGCCGGTATCAATAAGGGCGTGACCGGTCTCGGCACCGCCATGCTGCTTGCCGCGATCCGTTCGGGAGCCGATGCGGCCCTGAAACGCGAGCTGCAGGAGAGCTTACCGGATCTTGATGCGAAACTGGCAAGCGCCATTCCGGACATGTATCCTAAAGCCTATCGTTGGGTTGCCGAGATGGAAGAGATCTCGGAGTTCCTCGGTGAAGACGATCCTGCCGCCTTGATCTTCAAGGGCATGGCCGGTCTCTATCGAAAGATGGCAGAGGACCGGGAACATGGCGGCTTGCTGGCAGAGCAGCTCGACAAACTGAACAATGGCGGACGGTAAATCGAAAGGGGTGCTTTTTCTGCGCCGTCGCGACTATCGTATGGCGCTGTCGTCGGTCGATTCGTACTGGCATGGATTGTCGTCTGAGGGGAAAGCATGAGCCAACCGATTAAAACCATCGTCGTCGCCGTTTCGCGCAATGGCATCATCGGGCGTGACGGCGACATGCCCTGGCGGCTCTCGGCCGATCTCAAGCGTTTCAAGGCCATGACCCTCGGCAAACCCGTTATCATGGGACGCAAGACCTATGAGTCGATTGGCAAGCCGCTGCCCGGCCGGCCGAATGTCGTCATCACCCGCGATGCAGGCTTTTCTGCTGAAGGGGTGACGGCGGCGCATTCACTGGACGAAGCCATAGAGATGGCGTCGCTGCTCGCTGCGGAGAGCGGTTCAGACGAGATCTGCATTCTCGGCGGCGGAGAAATCTATCGGCAGTCGATCGCAGTGGCGGACCGTCTGCTGATTACGCATGTCGAGGCCGAAGTGGAAGGGGATACGTCCTTTCCCACGATCGATCCCGTCCTCTGGCAGGTCGAGAGCGAGCTTGCCGTACCGGCTGGCGAGAAAGACACATATCCGACGCGTTTCGTCGTTTATCTCAGGCGAAAAGCGTAAAAGCTGCCCCGAAAAATCAAATATTTTCCAGTTATTCCGACGAAGTTCCTGAAGTCGCGTTGAAAGCAGGTGCGTCGATACCTATAACGGGAAGCAATCGCTGCCACTCACGTATTTCGTGGGTTTGGCGCGATGCTGGGAGTCAACAAACAAAGAGGTTTTGATGCCTTGGAGCAATCAGAATGGCGGCGGCGGTGGCCCATGGGGCGGCGGCGGTGGAAATAACCAGGGACCTTGGGGGCAAGGACCAAACCGGCCGCGCGGAAGCGGCAACGGAGGACCTCCGGATCTCGAGGATATTATTCGCCGCGGCCAGGATCGTCTGAAGGGTCTCGTCCCCGGTGGCTTCAATGCAGGCGTCTTTCTCATTATTGCGGCAATTATCGGTGTTTTCTGGCTGATCCAGTGCGTCTATACGGTACAGCCGGACGAGCGTGGCGTGGAATTGCGTTTCGGCAAGCCGCGCGAAGAAGTCTCCATGCCTGGCCTTCATTTCCATTTCTGGCCGATCGACCGCGTCGAGTTCGTCAAGGTGACTGAGCAGCAGCGCAACATCGGCAGCCGCTCGAGCGCCAGCTCGGCTAATAACGGCCTGATGCTGACCGGCGATCAGAACATCGTCAACGTCCAGTTTTCCGTTCTCTACGCGGTAACCAACCCGCAGGCCTATCTGTTCAAGATAGAGAGCCCCGACGAGACGCTGCAGCAGGTGGCTGAAAGTGCCATGCGCGAAGTCGTCGGCCGCCGTCCCGCGCAGGATATCTATCGCGACAACCGCCAGGAAATCGCCGTTCAGGTCAGAAACATCATCCAGGACACGATGGACCGCTACGATGCCGGCATTTCCATCAATGCCGTCCCGATCGAAGACGTTTCGCCGCCACGCGAAGTCGCCGACGCGTTCGACGAGGTGCAGCGTGCCGAGCAGAACGAAGACCAGCAGGTGGAAGAGGCCAATCAATACGCCAACCAGAAGCTCGGTCAGGCGCGTGGTCGTGCAGCACAGATCCGCGAAGAGGCAGCCGCCTACAAGGATCGTATCGTAAAGGAAGCACAGGGTGAGGCTCAGCGCTTCATCTCGATCTACGACGAATACGCCAAGGCGCCGGAAGTGACCCGCAAGCGTCTGTTCCTTGAAACCATGGAGTCCGTTATCGGCAATTCCAACAGCGTCATCATCGACGACAAGCAGGGTGTTGTTCCCTATCTGCCTCTGAATGAAGTCGGCAAGCAGGTCAACAAGCCTGCCAATGCAACTCAGCCGGAGGCCAAACAATGACGTCCAGCCGTTTGCCAGCCATCCTCATCGCGTTCGCGGTGGTGTTGCTACTCATCTATTCTTCGGTGTTCGTGGTCAATGCCCGCGAACAGGCGATTGTCCTTCGCTTCGGCCAGATTCGTGCGGTCAAGACGGAGCCGGGTCTGTACTTCAAGCTGCCGTTCGCCTTCATGGACGCCGATCGGGTTCAATATATTCAGCAGCAGGAACTGCGCTTCGATCTGGACAATATCCGCGTTCAGGTTTCGGGCGGTAAGTTCTACGAGGTCGATGCTTTCGTCCTCTACAAGATCGCTGATGCGCGGAAGTTCCGCGAAACGGTATCGGGTGATCGCGATGCAGCGGAATCACGGCTTAGAACCCGTCTCGATGCCTCGCTGCGCCGCGTCTACGGTCTGCGCAGTTTCGATGCTGCGCTATCCAGCGAACGTGCATCGATGATGACGGAAGTGCGCGACGACCTGCATCGCGATGCCGAAACGCTCGGCCTCAATATCGAGGACGTTCGTATCCGCCGGACCGACCTGACGCAGGAGGTCTCGCAGCAGACCTTCGACCGCATGAAGGCGGAGCGTCTGGCTGAAGCCGAGCTGATCCGTGCGCGGGGTAACGAAGAAGGCCAGCGCCGCCGTGCGATTGCAGACCGCCAGGTCGTCGAGATCGTTGCGGATGCGCAAAAGGAGTCGGAAGTTCTGCGCGGTCAGGGTGAAGCCGAGCGCAACGGTATCTTCGCCGATGCTTCGAAACGCGACCCTGGCTTCTACGAGTTCTATCGCTCGATGGCGGCCTACAACAAGGCATTCGCCTCCGGCGGCAAGACGCTGGTCCTGCCGCCGAACAAGTCGGACTTCTTCAAGTTCTTTGACAGTCCCGCGGGCTCCCCGGCCAATACAGGTGCACCGGCACTGGCCAATCCGGCGGCTTCAGCGAATTGATCCCGTCAAACATAGTGAACTCGAAGGGCTGCCTCACGGCGGCCCTTTTCCGTTAGACGCAGTGCCGCCGTTGCCATAGCTTCCGCGCAATGGACTGAGGTTCGGGGATATCGCAAAAAGGTGATTTCACGCTTCATCATTCCGCCTTATGTTGATGCTTATTCAAGATTTCCCTTTTTTGATGAGGATGCCTGATGGCCCCGATCTATCGCCTGCCTTTCAGCCGTTCGTTTGCTTTGCTGGCCAGCATAGCCTTGACTGTCGGGCCGGTTGCGAGCGGCGCGGAACAGGCTTTCGCTCAGGTGCAAAATAGCGGTGCGGCGGCTGGCGCTCAGGTGCCGGCAACCGCCAGCAGTCAAGCGACGCAGGCGGCCGCACCAACGATGACGATGAACCCGGCAATGAACGCCGGCCCAGCTTCCGTTGCCGATCTGGCCGCCGGTCTGCTCGATGCTGTCGTCAATATCTCCACCTCGCAGAAAGTGAAGGATGAGGGGAACGGTCCGGCGACGCCGAAGTTGCCGGAGAATTCGCCTTACCAGAATGAATTCAATGACCTCTTCAACAACAAGAAGGACGACGACAGCAACCGCAAGGTGAGCTCGCTCGGCTCGGGCTTCGTCATCGATCCTTCGGGATATATTGTCACCAACAACCACGTCATCGAAGGCGCCGACGATATCGAAGCGATCTTCCCGAACGGCACGAAGCTCAAGGCCAAACTGATCGGAACCGATACGAAGACCGATCTTTCCGTGCTTAAGGTGGAGCCGAAGCATCCGTTGACGGCGGTCAAGTTCGGCGATTCCTCCAAGATGCGGATCGGCGACTGGGTGATGGCGATCGGCAATCCGTTCGGCCTTGGCGGTTCCGTGACGATCGGCATCGTCTCGGCCCGCGGTCGTAATATCAATGCCGGCCCCTACGACAATTTCATCCAGACCGATGCGGCGATCAACAAGGGCAACTCCGGCGGCCCGCTCTTCAACATGAAGGGTGAGGTGATCGGTATCAACACGGCCATTATCTCTCCGAGCGGCGGTTCGATCGGTATCGGCTTTGCCGTTCCGTCTGAGCTGGCCGAAGGTGTCGTCAATCAGCTCAGGGATTTCGGCGAGACGCGTCGCGGCTGGCTTGGCGTGCGCATTCAGCCGGTCACTGACGATGTCGCCAACAGCCTTGGTCTCGGTAGCGCCAAGGGCGCGCTCGTGGCTGGCATCATCAAGGGCGGCCCGGTCGACAATGGCAGCATCAAGGCTGGCGACGTCATCCTGAAATTCGATGGTAAGGAAGTAGACGAGATGCGCGACCTGTTGCGCATCGTTGCCGAAAGCCCGGTCGGCAAGGAAGTCGATGTCGTCATTTACCGTGAAGGCAAGGAGCAGACCGTCAAGGTGACGCTTGGCCGGCAGGAAGACAGCACCCAGGCCGCCGCTGCAAGTAGCGACAAGGGTGGCCAGAAGCCACAGCTGGCGCCTGACAGCAACGGCAATCACGACGGGGTCATCAATCCCAACGGCAGCGATGACGGCGATGACGACGGCATGGATGGCCAGGATCAGGGCGACAATCCACAGCAATCGCCGCAAGCCCAGCCGCCGGCACAGGCAAGCTCGACCGTGCTTGGCATGAAGCTGGCAAAGCTGACCGCCGAAAATCGCAAAAGCTTCGGCATCGCCGATAGCGTCGATGGCGTGGTCATCACCGAAGTTGCACCGGGTTCGGCGGCTGCCGAAAAGGGCTTGAAGGCGGGAGATGTCGTGGTCGAGGTGGCGCAGGAGTTCGTCCAGACGCCAAGTGCTGCTTCGGACAAGGTTTCTTCGCTGAAGCGCGAAGGGCGGCGCAATGCCCAATTGATGATCGCGTCTCCGAATGGTGACTTGCGGTTCATTGCCGTTGCGCTGGAATAGCGGTTCAGCGCGGCGCTTGCCCCGCCTGTAGCGCGTGCCATTCGGCGGCGCTCAGGCGATAGACCGTGTGCCGCTTTAAATGGGGATGTGTGTCCGGAATCTGCGGATGGTCGAAATCGCAGGCAGGATCCGACTTCATGCCGATGTTCCGCATGACCGCCAGCACCGCGAGATTGCTTTCCACGGCGATCCCCACCATCTCGTTGAGTTTCAACGTGTTGAAGGCGTAGTGCAGCAAAGCGATGCCGGCTTCGGTGGCATAACCCTTGCCCCAATGTCGTGCCGCGATGCGCCAGCCGATCTCCACCGTTTCCGCGGGCAGATAGGGTTCGAGCTTCGGCTTCGAGAGGCCGCATAATCCGATCGCCTCGCCACTCTCCTTCAAGGTCATCACCAGAAGATCGAAACCGGGTTCGGGCGTCATATCCCTGATCATCGTGAAGATTGCATCGGCATCTTCGCGGCTGCGGCGAAACGGAAAAAATTCAAGGACTTCGGAATCGGAACTGAGTTCGAAAAACAGATCGTGATCTTCCTCGCGGCAGGGGCGTAATACCAGCCTTGATGTTTCGATTGATGTCATCGCCCGGAACGCCACTCCGTTGCCGTCAGACGATAGAGGACGTGAGGCTTGAGGTGAGGATGGGTGTCGGGCACGCCCGGGTGATCGAAGTCGCCGCCGGTGACGCGCTGTAAGCCGATCCTCTGCATCACAGAGGTCGATCTGACGTTGTTATGTACTGCAAAGGAAACGATCTGATCGAGGCCGAGCGTTTCGAAGCCGTGCGCCAGAAGAGCGCGCGCCGCTTCGCTGACGAGGCCCTTGCCCCATTGCCGGACCACCAGCCGCCAGCCGATCTCGACCGTTCCAGCCGGAATGAATGGCTCCAGGTGATCCGCCCGCATCAGACCACAATAGCCGATCGTCTCGCCAGTGGCCTTCAACTCCAGTACGTAGAGACCAAGCCCGGTTTCGGCGATCATGGAATGAACGCGATCGAAGAAGGCGTCGGCTTCCGCGCGGCTGCGGCGGAAGGGGAAGAACTCCATGACGGCTTCATCGGAGTTGATCTCGTAGGCCAGATCGCGATCTGTCTCGCGCCAGTTACGGATAATCAGGCGCTCGGTTTCGGTGATGATCATCAGTGCCTCCGATTTCAGCAGCCTGCCGATGTTACGGTTTGACGAAGTCTGTCTTCCGATAGCCCTGGATGTAGAGCAGGGCGGTCAAGTCGCCATGGTCGATGCGCATCCTGGCCTGTGCGGAAACGGTCGGCTTGGCGTGCAGCGCGACCCCGGAGCCGGCAAGCTGTAGCATGCCAAGATCATTGGCACCGTCGCCAACGGCCATGGCGTCGTCGGTGGAGATGCCGAGTTCTTCTGCAATCTCGTTCAGGGCATCGACTTTGGCCTGCTTGCCGAGAATGGGTTCCGCAACGAAGCCGGTCAAAAAGCCGTTTTCTTCCAGCAGGATATTGGCGCGGTTTTCATCAAAGCCCAGCGTCGCCGCGATGCGGCTGGTGAAGACCGTGAAGCCGCCGGAGACGAGTGCCGTGTAGTAGCCCTTTGTCTTCATGGTGGCGATCAGCTCGGGACCGCCCGGCGTGAGGGTGATGCGTTTGGCGATGACTTCGTCGACGACAGAAAGCGGCAGTCCCTTGAGCAGTGCTACGCGCTCGCGCAGCGCCGGTTCGAAGGCGATCTCGCCGTTCATGGCACGTGCCGTAATATCGGCAACCTTCTCCTTGAGGCCGACTTCGGCGGCGAGCTCATCGATGCATTCCTGGCCGATCATGGTGGAGTCCATATCGGCGATCAGCAGCTTTTTGCGGCGGGTTTCGGCATCCTGAATCACCAGATCGATCGGCTTGCTGCCGATCACGGCCAGGATACTGGCTTCTGCTGCCTGGAGGTCGGTGCCGTCACGCAGGGCGATATCGCAAGCGATACCATCCGCCAGCCAGTAGAGCCCGGAGGCTTTCACGGCTTCCGCCGCCTGTTCGGCAATGGCCGGAACGAGAACGGGGTTTGACGGATTGGCAATAAGCGTGGCAACGAAGGTCATGAGCAGAAACCTTATGAGCAATATCGACGCGATCCTGATAACCGGGCCGACCGCCAGCGGCAAGTCCGCGCTTGCGGTCGAATTGGCGCGTTCGCATGACGGCGTCGTCATTAATGCCGACAGCATGCAAGTCTACGACACTTTGCGCGTGCTGACGGCGCGACCCTCCGAAGAGGATATGCAAGGCATTCCGCATTATCTTTACGGGCATGTCCCGGCGGGACAGGCCTATTCCACGGGCGTCTGGTTGCGCGAGGCGACCGAATTGGTGGAGCGCTTGCGCGGCGAGGGGCGATTGCCCGTTTTCGTCGGCGGAACAGGGCTTTACTTCAAGGCGCTGACGGGTGGTCTTTCGGATATGCCTTCTATCCCCTCCGGGATTCGCGGTCGTCTGCGCGCGCGATTGCTGGCGGAGGGAGCCGAGGTCCTGCACCGCGAGCTTTCAGGTCGCGACGAACCCATGGCTGCGAGCCTCAACCCTCAGGACGGTCAGCGCATCGTCCGCGCTCTGGAAGTCATCGAAGCGACAGGCCAGTCGATAGCCGCCTTTCAAGGCAAGGCGGGGCCTGTCGTGATTGATCCCGAGCGTGCGCGGAAGATCATCGTGCTGCCTGATCGTGAGGTGTTGCATCAACGCATCAACGGCCGTTTCGAGAAGATGCTTGCAATGGGCGCGGAGGAAGAAGTCCGATCTCTTCTGGCGCTGGAATTGTCAGTTGAGATGCCGGTGATGAAGGCGATCGGCGTATCGCAGATCGCTGCCATGCTGAAGGGGGAGATGGCGCGCGCCGCCGTTCTTGAAACCGGAGCTGCGGCAACGCGGCAATATGCCAAACGGCAGATGACGTGGTTTCGCAATCAGATGGACGAGAGTTGGGAGCGCCTCAGCCCTTGACTTGAGGGGTCAGTCCTTTTCGTAGAGGCTGCTCAACGGCTTCTTCAGGATACTGTCCCGAAGTGAAAGGCCCGGTTCTCGCCGCGGGGATGGCGATGTTTCCCTGATCGGGGCGGGGCGCGCGATGGATGCCGTATCCTCGCTGCGGAATTCCCGGCGCAGCTCCGCAAGCCTGCTGTCGAGTGATGTCGGTGTCGATGCAGCAGGCTGTGCGCTTGCGGCACGGGGCAGCATATCCGGACGATAGGGTTCGTTTAGAGATGTCTCGGCGTCCGCCGTGCGCCAGCCAGCCTGTTCCTCGGACATGCCGCCGGGATTGCTCCTGACATCGGCGGCGAATTCACTTGCGGTGCTGTAGCTTTGTTGCAGGGCGCTGATGTCAGGACCGGACGTGGCGCGCATGCGGTTGACGATGGTGCGCAGGTCGACCGTGTCGGGCGATTCCTCGCTCATTTTGGTCAGAGCGCCACTGGCCTTCGGCACCAGCTGTTCGTCGACGCGCGAGAAGCGCATGCGCATCGGCACGGCGATGGCCGCACCGAAGGCGATCGCTTCGCCATTACCGATCGATGAGAGGAAGCTGGTCGTCGAGATCGACGAATTCGGTATGGCCGAGCGAATGATTTCCTGGTCGTGATCGTTGGCGAGACGCATGGCGAAAAGCGTCGAACACTGCGAGAGAATCGTCTGGTCTAGTTCGCCAGGACGCTGGGTTATGATCCCGAGCGAGACGCCGTATTTGCGTCCTTCCTTCGCGATGCGGGCAATGGCCTGACGCGTCGGGAAGAATCCGAGGCTCTGATCGGCCGGGATATAGCGGTGTGCCTCCTCGCAGACGACGAGCATATGGATCGCGCCGTCGCTCCAAAGCGCCAACTCGAATGCCATGCGGCACAACACCGAGGCGACGGAGTTGATGACTTCCGACGGGATTCCGGCGAGCTGGAAGGTGCAGATCGGCTTTCCATCGCCCGGAATGCGGAAAATCTTGGCGATGGTCTCCATGATCGTGTCGGTGATCGTATTGTTGGAGAACATAAAGTGGTAGCGCGGATCGTTGATCGCGGAGATGATGCGCATCTTCAAGGAGCGCAGATGCGGTTTTTCCTGGCGGCCTTCCAGCCGGCCGATGCGCTCGTCGATCAGCGCCAGCAGATCGGCCATGCGATAGGGCAGCGGAGTGTCCGCCGTCACGGACGCCTTATCTGCCTGACGGCGCATGACACCCGAGTCGCTTCCGCGAAAGGCGCGCTTTGCTTCCGGAATGAGATCGCGCAGCGCATCCAGCTCCTCCGGCACTGCCGGGCGGCCGCGGAAGACGACTTCGCCGAATTCCTCCAGCCGCATCAGCCAGAAGGGCAGGTCGAGCGTATCTGTATCGATGACAACTGCATGCCGGGGAAAAGCGGCGGCGAATTCATTATGCGGATCGAGGATCAGCACCCGTAGCTTCGGGTCCGCGCTTATCGCCTTGTGCAATAGCAACGAGACGGCTGTCGACTTGCCGACGCCGGTCGAACCGACGACGGCAAAGTGCTTCGAGAGCATGGAGGGAATATGGATGGTGGCGTCGATGCTTGTGTCTTGCGTCAGCTTGCCGACAACGCAGCTATTGCTTTTGCCCGCATCGAAAATGCGCATCAGATCGCTGGCGCGGATGCGATGCGCGATGGCACCGAGATAGGGGTAGGCGGAGATGCCGCTGGAGAATTCCTCACGGCCATCGGGCTCGACGCGAACTTCACCCAGCAACTCAACCTCGATGCGGAAGAGGTTGTCTTGCCCTTCGCCCCAGCCGACGCCGTTTGTGTTCATCGAATAAACCAGGGCAGCAACGCGATTCTTCCCGACGCTGATGGAAATCAGCTTTCCGACTGACCAGAGTTCGGTCAGGTCGGTACCGCCCGCTTCTGCAACAGCTGCAATCGTCGCTTTGGAACCGCTACACGCGACGACACGGCCGAGGAATCGATTTCCCGGCGTCAGTTTATCGCGGCGATCAAAATCTCCCGCTTTGCCTGATGTCTGCAGATCGTTATTGAGCAAAAGGTTACCCCAAGCGCTAGATGTTGGAGCATAGAGGCGGTGGCTTAACAAAATCCTGTCGGTCAGCCCCGCATTTTATAGGGTTCGCGTGGCGCCGCGATTTTTTATTGCTTCACGCGTTGACGCTTCGAAATTTTCTGTCTATCAATTCGGCCCATGAAAAACTCGATTATTCTTATCGTGGTGGGAAGGCGCATGGGCAGGATGGTGTAACCGTCCGGCGATAGCCACCCATGCGCTAGATGACAGGCTCCCTAAGGGGCCTTTTTTTATGCCCGAAATCGAGATTTCACCTTTCCAAACCTCCAGCAGATAGCGGAACAAACGTATGACCGGCACAGATAATCAGGCGAGCGGCAATCGAATGACAGGCGCGGAGATCGTGTTGCAGGCGCTCAAGGACAATGGCGTCGAACACATCTTCGGTTATCCGGGCGGCGCCGTGCTTCCGATCTACGATGAGATTTTCCAGCAGGACGACATCAAGCATATTCTCGTTCGACACGAGCAGGGCGCCGGCCACGCGGCCGAAGGCTATGCCCGCTCCACCGGCAAGGTCGGCGTCATGCTGGTTACTTCCGGTCCGGGCGCGACCAATGCCGTCACGCCGCTGCAGGATGCCTTGATGGATTCCATCCCGCTCGTCTGCCTGACGGGCCAGGTTCCGACGTCGCTGATCGGCTCGGACGCTTTCCAGGAATGCGATACGGTCGGCATCACACGGCCCTGCACCAAGCACAACTGGCTGGTCAAGGACGTCAACCAGCTGGCCGCCGTTATTCATGAAGCCTTCCGCATCGCGCAGACCGGCCGTCCTGGTCCTGTTGTCGTCGATATTCCGAAGGACGTTCAGTTCGCCACCGGTACCTATACGCCGCCGGAAGCGCATGACGCTCAGAAGAGCTACCAGCCAAAGGTTCAGGGCGATCTCAACAAGATCACCCAGGCGATCGAACTGATGAAGAATGCACGTCAGCCGGTCATCTATTCCGGCGGCGGTGTCGTCAACTCCGGTCCGGAAGCTTCCAGGCTGCTGCGCGAACTCGTCGAGCTGACAGGTTTCCCGATCACTTCGACGCTGATGGGCCTCGGCGCTTATCCGGCTTCGGGCAAGAACTGGCTCGGCATGCTCGGCATGCATGGTTCTTACGAAGCCAACATGGCGATGCATGATTGCGATGTCATGGTCTGTATCGGCGCGCGCTTCGACGACCGCATTACCGGCCGCCTCAATGCCTTTTCGCCGAATTCGAAGAAAATCCATATCGACATCGATCCGTCGTCGATAAACAAGAACGTTCACGTCGATATCGGCATCCTCGGCGATGTCGGCAATGTTCTGGAAGACATGGTTCGCCTGTGGCGGGCTCTGCCGCAAAAGCCGGCGGCGGATCGGCTTGGCGACTGGTGGGGGAACATCGCTCGCTGGCGCGCGCGCAATTCCTTCGCCTACAAGCCGAGTGATGACGTCATCATGCCGCAATATGCGATCCAGCGTCTCTATGAGCTGACGAAGCATCGCGACACCTACATCACGACGGAAGTCGGCCAGCACCAGATGTGGGCAGCGCAGTTCTATGGTTTCGAACAGCCGAACCGCTGGATGACCTCGGGCGGCCTCGGTACTATGGGCTATGGCCTGCCGGCGGCGCTCGGCGTTCAGATCGCTCATCCGGAAAGCCTGGTCATCGACATTGCCGGTGACGCCTCGATCCAGATGTGCATTCAGGAAATGTCTGCGGCAATCCAGCACGACGCGCCGATCAAGATCTTCATCCTGAACAACCAGTATATGGGCATGGTTCGCC
This sequence comes from Martinezella lusitana, assembly GCF_014207095.1. GTDB lineage: Bacteria > Pseudomonadota > Alphaproteobacteria > Rhizobiales > Rhizobiaceae > Rhizobium > Rhizobium lusitanum_B. Next base: position 190,438 of record NZ_JACHBG010000004.1, read on the forward strand.
AGTGGCAGCAACTGCTGCACGGCAACCGCCTGTCCAATTCCTATACGGAAGCGATGCCTGATTTCGTCAAGCTGGCTGAAGCCTATGGCGCCGTTGGCCTGCGCTGCGAAAAGCCGGGCGAACTCGATGCCGCCATTCAGGAAATGATCGACGTCAAGAAGCCCGTCATTTTCGATTGCCGCGTAGCCAATCTCGCCAACTGCTTCCCGATGATCCCTTCGGGCAAGGCGCATAACGAAATGCTTCTGCCTGATGAAGCGACCGATGAGGCCGTCGCCAACGCCATCGACGCCAAGGGGCGCGCGCTGGTTTGATCGACAGCCCGGGCGTGGCTGATGCTGCGCCCGGGCCGATCTTGCTGGCCCATCGAACAAGAACCGAGGAAACGGAACAGGAATAATGAACGCACACCTTCAACCCACGGGCTCCGCCTACTTCATTTCGCCCGAAACCGCGGCGGCCGAAAGCCATACGCTTTCAGTACTGGTCGACAACGAGCCCGGCGTTCTCGCCCGCGTCATCGGCCTCTTCTCCGGCCGTGGCTACAACATCGAAAGCCTGACCGTCTCGGAGACGGAGCATCAGGCCCATCTGTCGCGCATCACCATCGTCACGCGCGGCACGCCGCAGGTGCTGGAACAGATCAAGGCTCAGCTTGAGCGCATCGTTCCCGTTCACCGCGTCGTCGATCTGACCGTACGTGCCCGCGAACTCGGCCAGGAGCGGCCGATCGAGCGCGAAGTGGCGCTGATGAAGGTGATTGGAAGCGGGGAGACCCGCGCCGAGACGCTGCGGCTGGCGGACGCTTTCCACGCCAAGGTGGTTGACGCGACCGTCGAACATTTCATCCTCGAAATTACCGGCAAGTCCTCGAAGATCGATCAGTTCATCGCCATCATCAAGCCTCTTGGCCTCATCGAAGTGTGCCGCACCGGCATCGCTGCGATGAACCGCGGCCCGCAGGGGATGTAAGAGCCTGTATCGTTGACCGGTTCGCAGGCGTCGCTTAATTTCTGCGATGTCCGGTCCGGATTGTCGGCTCTGTTTGCAGCGGGAGTAGAAGGTGGCAGTCGTTGCCGGCGAGACTTTGCCTGATATCGGCGAAAAGCCGTGGCATCCGCCGGCGGATATGCCTCTCGGCGCCGCGTTTTTCGTGCGCGGCGACTTTCCCTGGCTCGGACATTATTTCGGTTCGCGTAGACTTGCCCCGGCGCTGTCGCCTGGTATAGGCGGCATCGTTTCCTGGGGCGGCCGCGCGCCGGCGAAAATCGCGGCGAGGATTGCGCGGTTTCGCCGATTGCGCCATTGGCATTTGGAAGACGGTTTCCTGCGGTCCATGGGGCTCGGCAAATCCGGCGCCATTCCTCTTTCCATCGTTATTGACGATCTCGGCTTGCCGGTCGATGCGGGGCGGCCGTCACGGCTTGAGCGCCTCATTGAAGGTGCGGGAGAGGCGGGAGAGCTTGGTCGTAGCATTCGTGAGCAGATCGTTCTCAACAAGCTGTCCAAATACAATCATCTTCCCCATCGACCGCCCGACATCGAGCGGACCGGCAAGCGCCGCATCCTGATGGTCGATCAGGTCGTTGGTGACGTTTCGGTTGGCAGGGCGCTCGGCTCCAAGGCTTCCTTCGAGAAGATGCTTGCCGATGGGTTGGCGAGTGGCGCGCATTGTATTATTCGCACTCATCCGGATGTCATGGCCGGACTCCGTAAGGGATATCTTACGGATGGTGTTGCCAAGGGCGATGCGGTGCTGCTCGACGATGCGGTATCGGTGGCGTCCATTCTCGACGTTGTCGACGAGGTCTGGACGGTCTCGAGCCAGTTCGGCTTCGATGCGCTGCTGCGTGGCATTCCGGTTCGCTGCTATGCCGCCCCCTTTTATGCCGGCTGGGGTGTGACCGAAGATCGTTTCGGCGTCTACACCAAAGCTGCACTTGCCGGGCGCCGGACGAAGCTGCGGACGGTCGATCAGATCGCCGCTGCGGCCTTCTCGCTTTATCCGACCTATCGCGATCCGGCCGACTGGCGAGAGATCGACGTCTTCCAGGCAATTGAGCTGATCGTCGCGCAACAGAAGGCTGCTGCCTGAATCCTACAGCATATCCAGCGACTTCTTGCGCGATGGCGGCGGGAAAGCGGCGTCGAGCACTGCCCAATCCTCGTCCGTCATGTCGATATCGATGCAGTCGCGATTTTCCTCGATACGCTGCGGGTTTGAAGATTTCGGAATGGCGATCACTCCGTCGCGTTCCAAGAGAAAGGCGAGGGCGATCTGGGCCGGCGTGGCCTGATAGGTCTTGGCGATGCGGATCAATTCGTGATCGTGAAGCAGGCGACCTTGCTCGATCGGCGAATAGGCCATGATCGGAATGCTGCGCTCCTGGCACCAAGGCAGTAGGTCGTATTCGATGCCGCGCCGTCCGAGATTGTAGAGCACCTGATTGGTGGCGACATTGCCGCCGTTCGGCACGGAAAGCAGCTCATCCATATCGTCAACGTCGAAATTCGAGACGCCCCAGGCCTCGATCTTGCCTGCTGCCTTCAATCCTTCGAAAGCCTCCACCGTCTCCTCAAGCGGGTAGTTTCCCCGCCAATGCAGCAGATAGAGGTCCAGGCGGTCGGTGTTCAGGCGCTTCAGGCTGCGTTCGCAGGCTTCGACGGCACCCCTGCGGCTGGCATTGGCCGGATAGACCTTGCTGACCAGGAAAACCTCGTCACGGCGGCCTTCGATCGCTTTGCCGACAATCTCCTCAGAGCCGCCATCGGCATACATTTCTGCCGTGTCGATCAGCGTCATACCGAGGTCGAGGCCGGTCTTGAGGCTGGTGATCTCGTCTCTGGCCTTGGTGGCGCTCTCCCCCATGTTCCACGTCCCTTGCCCAAGCGCGGGAACGGCAATGCCGGAGGGAAGGGTGACTGTCGGGATAGGGTCTCGCATGGCATGTCCTCGGTTTTCAGAGGCAAGGATAGGTTCATTCCGAGCGATTGCAATCGGCGACCTTGATGTCACCGTGACAATCGTCCTATGGCTTTAGTATTGCCTGCGAACTAATGTCGGATCGACCATGCGTCGCCGTAGTCTGCGGGGATGAACCACATCATGAGAAGAATTTTGGATACCGCCCTTCGTCACATACGGTGTCCAAGGAGGCATTATGGCGCTGGATACATTTCTGGCACTCTTACTTTTTGCATTCACCACATCGATCACGCCTGGGCCGAACAACATGATGTTGTTTGCATCCGGTGTGAACTTCGGTTTCCGCCGCACCATTCCGCATATGCTCGGCATCGGCGTCGGCTTCCTGTCGCTGCTGCTCGGCGTCGGCCTGGGCCTTGGCGCCGTGCTGCATACCGTGCCGATACTCTACACCGTGCTGAAATTTGCAGGTGGTGCCTATCTCGTCTGGATCGCGTGGAAGATCGGCACCTCGCGCAGCCTCAGCGAAAGCGAAGGCTCAGCGCAGCCGATGAGCTTCATGAGCGCCGCCGCCTTCCAATGGGTCAATCCGAAAGCCTGGGTGATGGCAGTCACCGCCATGGCGACCTATACCAATGAACAGCTCTACCTCGTCACCGTCCTTCTCGTCGGGCTGGCTTTTGCCGCGGTCAATCTCCCGAGCGTTTCGACCTGGGCCGGCTTCGGCTCGGCGCTGCGCGACTGGCTCTCCGATCCCGTTCGGCTCAAATGGTTCAACATAACCATGGCCGTCCTGCTGGTACTCAGTCTCTGGCCGATGCTAAAGTAACGGGCAAGAGACAGGAGGCAGCCATGTCGCACGGACACCCGCATGATGACGACGATCACCACCATCACCATCACCATGACAATCACTATTCCGACATGCAGGCGCGGGTGAAGGCGCTGGAAACGCTGCTGACGGAAAAGGGTTTGATCGACCCGGCGGCGATCGACCGTATCGTCGAGACCTATGAGACGAAGGTCGGGCCGCGCAACGGCGCGCAGGTGGTAGCGAAAGCCTGGAGCGATCCCGACTTTGCCGACTGGTTGCGGCGCGACGCGACGGCGGCGATTGCAAGCCTTGGCTTTACCGGGCGACAGGGCGAGCACATGCGCGCGGTGTTCAACACGCCCGAAACGCATAATCTGATCGTCTGTACGCTTTGCTCCTGCTATCCTTGGGCTGTGCTCGGGCTGCCGCCGGTCTGGTACAAGGCGCCCGCCTATCGCTCGCGTGCTGTCATCGATCCGCGTGGTGTCCTCGCAGAGTTCGGCCTGACTTTGCCGCAGGAAACGAAGATTCGCGTCTGGGATTCGACGGCTGAGCTTCGCTATCTGGTGATCCCGGAGCGTCCTGCCGGTTCCGAAGGCATGGACGAAGGGGCGCTTGCTGATCTCGTCAGCCGTGACGCCATGATAGGAACGGCAGTGGCAAAAACGCCAGAGGCTGCGCTATGAATGGCCCGCATGATCTCGGCGGCCAGATGGGCTTCGGTCCCGTCGCGCCCGAGCAGAATGAGCCTTATTTTCATGCCGAATGGGAAAAGCGCGCGCTCGGCATTACGCTCTCCTGCGGTGCCTTCGGTGCCTGGAGCATCGACGAGAGCCGGCATGCGCGCGAAAATATTCCGCCGGCCGATTATCTTGCCGCCAGCTATTACGAGGTCTGGACGCGGGGCATCGACATGCTGCTCGAGCGGCACGGCTTCGCAACGGCCGAGGAGCTGCGCATCGGCCACTCGCTCGAACAGGGCAGAGCACCGAAGCGGGTCCTCAAGGCGGATATGGTCGATGGGGTTCTGGCCAAGGGCGGTCCGTGCGACCGGCCACTCGATACCACGCCTCTTTTTGTCGCCGGCGATCATGTGCGGACGAAGAACTTCAATCCAACCGGCCATACCAGATTGCCGCGCTATGCCCGTGCCAAGGTGGGTATCGTTGAGGCCGTACAGGGCTCATTCGTCTTCCCGGACGACAACGCCCATGGCCGCGGCGAAAATCCGCAATGGGTCTATACGGTTGTCTTCGATGGCGCCGAGATCTGGGGCGAGGGCGCAGATCCCTCGCTGACCGTTTCGATTGATGCTTGGGAGAGCTATCTTGAGCGCGTGTGAGGTCGCATCGCCTTTGGCGCAATCACCGGGTTTGCCGAAATCAACCGATGGCGAGCCAGTCTTTCCGGAGCCTTGGGCGGCGGATGCTTTCGCGATGACCGTTCATTTGCATGAGAAGGGCCTGTTCGCCTGGAGCGAATGGGCGGAGCAGCTGTCTGGCGAGTTACATAAGCCCGGCCGCGCCGTTGACGGCAGCGACTATTTCGATTGCTGGGTGGCGGCGCTGTCTAGCTTGCTCGTGTCTAAGGGGATTGCGGATGCCGATGCGATCGTGGCTCTGCAGCAAAGCTGGCAACGTGCGGCCGAGGCAACACCGCATGGCAAACCGATCGCGCTCGAAAACGATCCGCAACGATAGGGCAATCCGAGGGTGGCTTTACTGCTGAGGGCAAGCTAGGACGAAAATTGCTTGTAGCATTCGTCGGCCACCTGCCGCAGTATGTCGCGTGAAATCTCACCTGTCACGGCATAGCCGAGGTTGCCGTCGATCCAGTAGAAGGTTTCGACGGCGTTGTCGCTGGCGAAACGGAAGCTGGTCGTGGTGTTGCTGCTGTTGCGCCCCACCAGCACGGTCAGGCGCTGGCCGCTGGCATTTTCATACATGAACAGCGCTCCAGGCGTGCCGTTGATCGGCAGCAGTCGGCCGCCGACAAGTTGGAAGCCCAGCTTCTGCAGGCTCGGCACCTTGAGGCCGGCCACGTTCATGCGCTTGCCGAGCCATGTGGCGAGATGTGCTTCCTGATCGGCGCCGACTTCGACGGGATGGCGGACATCGCTGGCATAGACGATGAAGGCCGAGCGCGCCTGCTGCGGCAGGGCTTCGATCGATGTCAGCTGCAATTCGCGCGGTGCCAGGAGATCCGGGCCGAAATGGCCTGTCGCTGCGCCGGCGATGAAGAGCGTCAGCGAGGCGGCAAACATCATCAGCCTGCGGCTTCGCTGCGGCGGGAGCGCTTGTGCCGAAGACGTGCTCCGGCTTCTGGAAATCAGGTTGGCGTCGCTGTCCTTCGACACGGCATAGGGAGCGAACATTGCCCGGATTTCGTCGTTCTGGGTACGCCAAGCCGTAATGGCGGCGGCGTCCTCAGGATTCTCGGTGAGCCACATTTCCAGTTCCTCATGCTTTTCCGGCGGCAGGAGGCCATCAGCAAAGGCGTGAAGGTCCGCTTCGGTCACGGTCGGTTTGCTTTCGTTCATCTTGGTCTCCGAAGCGTGACAACGTTGTCTGCGGCCAGCAGGCTGGTCATCTTCTGGCGCGCGCGCGACAGGCGCGACATGACTGTGCCGATCGGGATATCGAGCATGTCCGCGACATCCTGATAGCTGTAACCTTCGACAACGATGAGCATCAGCACGGTGCGATAGTCTTCGCCGAGGCTGTTGAGCGCCGTTTCCAGGCGTGACCGTTGCAACGGGTCATTGTCTGTTTCAGCCGCGGCTAGATGGCTGTTGTCATCGATATCGACGAAACTGCGGCCGCCTTGCTGGCGCCGGCCATTGCGATAGAGATTGGTCATGATGGTGAGGACCCAGCCGCGCAGGTTCAGCCCGCGCCATTGGCCGCGGCGGGTCAGAACCTTTTCAACGCAATCCTGGAGCAGGTCTTCGCCATCGGTATCCGAGCGGGTGAGGCTGCGGGAATAGCGCCGCAACGAGGGAAGGAGCGCCAGCACCTCCGCCTCGAAATCATAGGGCGCGGGGGAGGCTCCCGCCGCGCCGTTTTCGGTCCGGTCAGGGCCGTGCGGCATTCCAGAGGCCCTTGAAGCCGTCGCCGGCGACATCACCGGACTTTGCGTCTTTGACGAAGAAGTAGAGCGGCATCCCGTCCTTTGCCCACTGTTTCATCCCGTCCTTGCGGGTAATGATAGAATATGCACCCTCGGCCTTGGCTTTGCCATCGGCCATGAACGGAGGCCAGGCTTTCTCGCAATCGCCGTTGCAATTGGACGTGCCAGCCTTGTCGTTCTTGAAGGTATAGAGCGTCTTGCCGTTTTCGCCGGCAAGGACCTTGCCCTTGGCGCTTTCGACCGTCTTGACGGGGGCTGCGGCGAAGGCGGCTGTCGCAAAGGCCGATGCCGCAGCGAGGGCGGCCAGGAAACTCAAGGTCTTCATGATATCTCTCCTCGGGTGGTGGGCGATGGTAGCCCAGGCCTCGCATTTTTGCGTTGCCGGACATGAGACACAGGTGCCTCCCACTTTATTCCCTGCTCGCCGGGTATTTTTTACTGCTTGCTTCCATCGGCCGAATCCTGCCATTTCGGCGCATGCAATTCGCGCCGCAACAAGATGAAGCGCTCAAGGCCGTTGCCAACTGGCTGAAGGAGGGGCGCTCGCCGCTATTTCGCCTGTTCGGCTATGCCGGCACGGGCAAGACGACGCTTGCGCGGCATTTTGCCGAGCATGTTGATGGGGATGTGCTGTTCGCGGCCTTTACCGGCAAGGCGGCGCAGGTGCTGCGCTCGCGCGGTGCTTCGAACGCCAAGACCATCCATTCGCTGATCTATCGGCCGCGCGGCGAAGAGGCCGTCGAAGATGAAGAGACCGGCAAGACGTCGATCGCGCCGATGTTCACTATCAATCGCCAGAGCCCGGTTGCCAAGGCTGCGCTGATCATCGTCGACGAATGTTCGATGGTGGACGAAGCGCTCGGCAAGGATCTGATGAGTTTCGGCACGCCGATTCTGGTGCTCGGCGATCCCGGACAGCTTCCGCCCGTCTCCGGTGGCGGCTTCTTCACGAATGACGAGCCGGACTATCTGCTGACTGATATTCATCGCCAGGCCCGTGACAACCCGATCATCCAGCTCGCCATGCAGGTGCGTGAGGGCAAGGAAATCATGCATGGCGATTATGGCGCCGCGCAGGTGATCTCGAAGAACGAGGTCACGCAGCCGCTCGTGATGGAGGCCGATCAGGTTCTGGTCGGTACCAACAGGACGCGCCGGCGCTACAATCAGCGTCTGCGCGAGCTGAAAGGCTTTACGGCGGACTATCCGCAATCCGGCGACAAGCTGGTCTGCCTGCGCAACGATCCCGCCAAGGGGCTGCTCAACGGCTCGCTCTGGCAGGTCATGACCTCTTCCAGGGAAACGACGAAGCCTGGTATCAATCTTCTGATCCGCCCGGAAGATGACGACATGGACAGGGGCGCGGCCAAGATCAAGCTCCTGAAGCAAGCCTTCGAGGACGTTGAGGGCGAGATCCCATGGTCGACGCGCAAGCGATACGACGAATTCGACTATGGTTACGCGCTGACCGTGCACAAGGCGCAGGGCTCGCAGTGGAACAATGTCGTGCTGTTCGATGAAAGCTGGGCGTTTCGAGATACCCGCGAGCGCTGGCTCTACACGGCCATTACGCGCGCCGCCGAGACGCTGACCATCGTCCGCTGACATCTCGTCTAGAGCTAATCTTGGAGCCGTCACTGTATGGTGACTTGGCGCGAGCCCGCCCATCAAAGTTTTGCATGGGTTAATGTCGGAATCTCGTTGGTTTTGCTGGGCATAATGGCATAAAACAGCTGATATCATCCGCTTTGAAAATCAGGGATTTCGATCATGCCTGCCAAGCTTTCCGTGAACCTCAATGCCATCGCGATGCTGCGCAATCGGCGTGATCTTCCCTGGCCGAGCGTTATCGGGCTTGGCCGTATCGCGCTTGCCGCCGGCGCCAGCGGTTTGACGGTTCATCCGCGTCCCGATCAGCGGCATATCCGCTTTTCCGATCTTCCCGCCATCCGTGCGCTGATCGACGACGAGTTTCCGGAGGCGGAGTTCAATATCGAGGGTTATCCGACCGACGAGTTCTTCGATCTCTGCGCCGCTGCGGAGCCCGAACAGGTGACGCTCGTGCCGGATGATCCCACCCAGGCGACTTCGGATCACGGCTGGGATTTCCGCAAGAACCGGGCGCTGCTGGCCGATGTCGTCGCCAAGTACAAGAAGATCGGCTGCCGCGTCTCGCTGTTTGCCGATGGCGACGGCGATGCCGACGCGGTGAAGATCGCCAAGGAGGTAGGCGCCGACCGCATTGAGCTTTATACTGGTCCGTATAGCGGCTGCTATGATGATCCGGCGAAGGCCGCGATTACCCTTGAAGCGCTGGGGAAGACGGCCGATGCAGCCTTTGCCAACGGCCTTGACGTCAATGCCGGTCACGATCTGACAGTCGCGAACCTGCCTGATCTCATGAAGCGCATTCCGAAGCTTGCCGAAACCTCCATCGGCCATGGGCTGACGGCGGATGCGCTGGAATACGGCATGGCCGAAACGGTGCGCCGTTTCCGCCGGGCTTGCGGCCAGACGGTTTGAACTAGCAACTGCGCGCACATTCTTGGTTTGACGTACGCGATGTCGTTGTTGTCGCTGGTCTAAACAACGACAGAACGCTTCTTGTTTTCAGTATTATTCGCAGGCATTTTGCACGCATGGAGAGTGCTGAAAAGGTTTGCTTTTCCAGCCTCAGGCTGCGGAGGCTCGCCGTCGCGGCCGGCGTAGGTCCGACACCGGGGAATTGCGTGCGATGAACGCTGTTAAATTAGCTTTTCTTGTTGCGCTCTGTTTGTTGAGTCTAATCGACGCCGTTGGCGTTGGGTTTGCCGGTTATACGGCTTTTATGGACGGATTGGAGCAATGTCCTGACGGAAATCGTTGCAACAAGGCGAACACGATGCTGATCATCTACTCAATGCTTTTGCCCGTGATTGCGGCAGCATGCATATTCTCAATTCGCGCAATCATGCGAGTGATTTCGTCTCGGATGAAGGCCGTATCGGCCACAACTCGCCAATGGTGAGCTAAAGCGTTGCTTTGATTGTCGGTTTTGCCCTTTGTTTCCGTGCCTTGTCAACAAGGCTTACTGCATCATGCTTTGCCTTCGCTGGGCTGTCAGGCGATTCTCTACGGCTGGTCAGGCGCAACTATCTTTGCCGTGCCCTCAGTCTAGCCCCTTATCCAAGCCTTTTCCCCGCACTGCGGAGAGAAGACACGGCTGCGTAAGCCAAGTGATTGCATCACTTTTGGGGAGATCATGCGTGAGGTGTGAAAATTCCCTCGCCCCGCTTGCGGGGAGAGGGTTGGGGTGAGGGGCCACGCGTGAAGGTGTGGCAAAGAGAACCTCGCCTGACCTCCCGCAAGCTCAGCCGAGCAATGCGGCCTTGTGCTCCTCGATGAAGCTGCGCAGCGTCTGCGGCTCCTTGCCGGTCAGCTTTTGGAAATCGTTGGTCAGGATATCGAATTTGCCAGCGCGGGTGTTGGCGTCGGCGGAAACGAGCATATCGACTACGAATGGCGGCAGGCCGGCGCCGGCGAGACCTGCGGCGAACTGCTCGTCATTGACCTGCACCACTTCAAGCGGACGGTCGGTGATCCTGCTGACGACGTTTGCCACGTCCTCGATCGTCAGGGCAGTGGAGCCCGTCAGCGTATAGGTGGCATTGTCGGCGGTGGCGGAAGCGAGTGCTGCGGCGATGGCGAGCGCACAATCGTTGCGGCTGATATTGCTGACGCGGCCGTTGCCGGTTGCGGTATACCACTTGCCTGTTTCGAGGCTATGCGGCAGGCCATGCAGATAGTTGTCGAAATACCAGGCGTCACGCAGGATCGTGTAGCCGATGCCGCTGGCCTTGATGGCGTTTTCCGTGCCGATGTGGTCAGGGGCGAAGGTGACGAGCGAGTCTTCCGGCGCAGGCATGGAAGTGTAGAGAATGTGCGTCACGCCGGCCTTCTTGGCAGCCTCGACGGCAGCCGTCTGCTGCTTCAGACGCAGGCCGGGAACGGCGAGCGCATCGGTGCTGATGATCAGCAGCCGATCGACGCCGGCGAATGCGGCCGGCAGATTGGCGGTGTCATCGAAATCGGCCTTGCGTGTCACGACACCCTTGGCAGCGAGTTCGGCAAGCTTCTCCGGGCTGCGTGTGGCGGCAACGATGCGCTCTGGCGCGACCTTGTAAGTCTCCAGCAGGTGATGAATGATGCGCTGGCCAAGCTGCCCGGCGGCGCCGGTGACGAGAAGAGTGCTGCTCATGTCCTGTTCCTTGTTTGACCGCTGCGGATTTGCGGTGGTCCGATTACTCTCAAAAAGAGACTAGCACTAGAATAGGAATTGACTTCACGGTGTAAAGGAGGCAGTTTTTCGGCTCCAAGTTACCAAAAGGGAACCAGCATGAGCGCCAGTACCGTCGTCAATCTGCGCAGTGTGGAACCGCCGCTACGCGATGTCGATCTTAGCAATCTGGATTTCGGCAATTGTCCTGTGCGCGATCTGATCTCGCAGATCGGCGGAAAGTGGTCGGTGCTGCTGCTGGAAACGCTGGCAAAGCGGCCCTATCGCTTTGGTGAACTGCGACGCATGGTGCCTGATATTTCCCAACGCATGCTGACGCAGACGCTGCGTGACCTGCAGCGCGACGGTTATATCGCCCGCGAGGTGTTTCCCACCAAGCCGCCAAGTGTCGAGTATCGCATGACCGATCTCGGCTATTCGCTTTACGATCCGCTGGCGCAGCTTCTGAACTGGGCCGAGGCCAATCACGAGGCGGTGCGTGCTGCACGCGCCAAATTCGATCAATCCCCGGACTGAGCCTTGCCGTGAAGCCTCTGAAGATCGCCGTTGTCGGCGCCGGCCCCGCCGGTCTTGCCGCTTCCCTCTTCCTGACCCGCGCGGGTCATGCCACGGACATCATCGAGCGTTTCGACAACCCGGCGCCAGTCGGGTCGGCGCTGATGTTGCAGCCGACCGGCCTGACCGTGCTGGAGTCGCTCGGGCTCGGTCCCGCCATTCATGCGGCCGGCAATCGGATCGACCGGTTGTTCGGCACGGAAAACACCCGTGGCAACATCGTGCTGGATGTGCGCTACAGCGCGCTTTCGGGCGGTCGTTATGGGCTTGCCGTTCACCGCGCGGCTCTGTTCGATACGCTTTACGACGAAGTCTCCGCCCGCAAGCATCCGATTCTGACCGGCAAAAGGGTGATGGGCGTGATGGAGGAGGGCGACCGCAGCTATCTTTCGATAGAGGGTGGCGATCGTCTCGGACCCTATGATCTCGTCATCGATGCCAGCGGCGCGCGGTCGGAACTGGTTGCTGCGTCATCCATGGCACCTTCGGTGCGCAATCTTGCCTACGGCGCGTTTTGGGCGACGCTGGATTGTCCGGACGGGCTGGTGGATCAGGCCGCGTTGACGCAGCGATATGACAAGGCGAGCGTCATGATTGGCGTGCTGCCGATCGGCAGCAGAAGGCCTGACGTGCCGAGGCAGGCTGCCTTGTTCTGGAGCCTGAAGGTCGCCGAGGCTGATGAGGTGCGCAGACGTGGCCTCGATCGCTGGAAGAACAGGATTCGCGGCTATTGGCCGGAATGCGAGCCATTGCTGGAGCAGATCAGCGACTGGGATCAACTGACCTTGGCGCGCTACGCCCATCGCACAATGAAAATGCCCTATAGCGGGCGAACGGTTTTCGTCGGCGATGCGGCTCACTCCACCAGCCCTCAGCTCGGGCAGGGCGCCAACATGGCGTTGCTCGATGTGGCGGCGCTGGCTCATGCGCTGGCCGAGCATGAGAACCTGCATGCCGCGCTTGCCGCCTATGTAAGGGCGCGACGGATGCATGTGCGGCTGTTCCAGCTGCTTTCGGCCGCCTTCACCCCATTTTACCAATCGGATTCGGCGGCACTGGCCTGGATCCGCGATCGATTGGTCGCCACCATCGTCAGAGTGCCGCCGGCACCGCAGATCCTGGCGGCGATCGTCTCGGGCACGCTGGTTGATCCCTTCGCGGCTGCCGGCCTCCGGGAAAGCGATTGGCTGCGGGCGATTGCGCCGCAGCCATCCTGATCAGTCCCTAGGTTCGGTCAGAAACGCGAGCAGCGCGATCACCGGGAAGGCGATGCCGAACCAAGAGGCAAGGCTCCAGCCGCCGGTGGCATAGGCCCAGCCGCCAAGCGCCGAACCGATGGCGCCTCCGGCAAAGAAGGTTGCCATGTAGAGGCCATTCAGGCGGCTGCGGTGCTCTGCGCTGAGGGCGAAGATGGCGCGCTGGCCAAGCACAAGATTGGTCTGTACGCCGAAATCGAGCATGATGCCGGAGATGGTCAGCATGATCAGCGCCAGCAGTGATCCGCCGCCCGAGAGGTGCCCGATCAGGAAGGCGAGGATGGCAAGCGTCATCGCGAAAGCTGTCGCGAGCTTCGTCCAGCCACGGTCGGCAACCCGGCCGGCGATCGGCGAGGCGATCGCGCCCGCCGCGCCGGCAAGCGCGAAGAGGGCGATACCATTCTGCGTCAGGCCGAAGGCCGGGCTTGCCAGAAGCAGCGGCGTCGTCGTCCAGAAGAGGCTGAACGAGCCGAACATGCAGGCCTGATAGAGCGCCCGCCGCTGCAGTACGGGCGTATGGAGCGCGAGATGGCCCATGGAAGACAGCAGCTGGGTATAGCGCAGCCTGGTATGCGGCACGCGGGTCGGCAGCACGATGCGCAAAATGACGATCAGCCCGATCATGATGCCGGCCGAGATGAGGTAGACCGCATGCCAGGAGAACAGTTCGGAGAGGAAGCTGGCTGCCGGACGAGCCAGCATGATGCCGCAGAGCAGGCCGCTCATGACATTGCCGACAACGGCTCCGCGGCTGGCATCCGGCGCCATATGAGCTGCGAAGGGCACGAGAACCTGCACGGAAACGGAGGCGAGACCGATGCAGAGCGAAGCCAACAGGAACAGCGATGGCGACCAGGCGAAGGCGGCGCCGACGAGCGCCAGCGCCGCCAGCGCGACCAGCATCAGCACCAGCTTTCGGTTCTCAAGCAGATCGCCGAGCGGCACGATCAGCAGCAGGCCAAGACCATAGCCGATCTGGGTCAAAGTCACGATGAGGCCGGTCGCGGCCGGCGAAAAGCCGAGCGATTGGCTGATCGGCCCTGCGAGTGGCTGGCCATAATAGATATTGGCTGCCACTAGCCCGCAGGCGGCGGCGAACATGAAAGTCATCAGCGGTGAAATAGTCTTTTCGGGGAGCGGCGCGCTCTCCCGCCTGGCAGCGGCAGTTGCAGACATGTCTTGTCCTCGGTGCGGGCGTGGGGCTTCTTGGGAGGGCTTACCCGGATATTTCAAGAAAATTAATTCAACAGTTTCATCGCCGCCTCCGCGACGGCGAGCATGCGTTCCGGTTTGGGGTCGGTCTTTCCGATGACACGCATCCCTTTGGTAAGGCACAGTATCGCGCAGGCGATGCCTTCGGCGTCGACATGTTGCGATATCGATCCATCCGCCTGTCCCAGCCGAATGAGATCGAGGATGCGCCTTTCATCCAAATTGAAGGCCGTGGCGACGCGGCCGGCAATTTCTTCGTCGAAAAGTGCCAGTTCAGTCGCGCTGCCAACGACGAGGCAGCCACGACGACCGATCTCGCCGCAGGACGATTCGGCAAAGAAGGCCGTCAATGCGAAAAGCTTTGCACGGCCGTTGGCAGCTTCGGCAAGACACGCCTCGATCAGCGGTTGGCGGACTTGGCGATAGCGATCGAAGGCGGCGAGGAAGATGCCGCGCTTGTCACCGAAGGCCTTGTAGACACTGCCTGCGGTCAGGCCCATAGCCTCCGTCAGCTCGCTGATCGAGGCCGCATGATAGCCGCGCTCGGAAAAGACCCGCAGCGCCTCGTCGAGGGCTGCATCCATGTCGAATTCCCGCGGGCGGCCGCGAAGCTTGGGGGCGATATCGATGGTATCAGTCATCATGCGACTCTTTTAGGAAATGATCGTTTCCAAATCAAGCGAATTTTGCAACGCAGCATGATTTGCGCAGTAGTTGTCGGCTGCGGACTGTTCAGGACTTGGTTTGGCTGCCTCTATTGATTGATGACGGCCATGTGGATCGCGTCTTTGTAACGTCCGTCTATGCGCACGGATTTGCGAGCAAGCCCTTCGCGAACAAAGCCGACTTTTTCATAGAGTGCTATGGCCCGGCTGTTATCGGCATGAACGCTGAGCTCTACGCGTTCGATGCCGACGTCGCGTGCGGCCTTAAGCGTTGCCTCGATCAACCTGCGACCAATACCCTGACCACGAAAGGCCGGTAAGATCCCCATTCCAAGTCGGCCCGCATGGGCATGAGAAGGGAACGCATGCCGGCTGATGTCGCACCAGCCGACCACCTCGCCATTTGCAAGCGCCACGAATTGCGGGTTCCCTTTGGCGATCATTTCGAGCACGAAAGCGCGGATTTGCTCCAGCGGGAACGCTTCAAGCATGGACAGATATTCCCGTTCGCGCGCGACCGTGTCGAGCGCCTTGTGAAAACCTTCAATGTGCTCGCCGGCGATGGGGCGGATCAGGATGTCGGTGCTGTCGGCCATAGGTGGATATCTCGATGCAAATCAGGGATGCATCGAGACTAGAACTCAACTTGCGCCTTGTCCATGTCTGCGTAGACCCAACTCTAGAGATCGAGTTCCCAGGTTTGGCCGTTCAATTCCGGTCCGAACATGCGGTGCTTTTCTTCCGAGACGAGCTTGAAGCCCGCCTTGATGTAGATAGCCCGTGCAGTATCGAGGATGTCGTTGGTCCAGAGCGAGAGCTTGGTGTAGCCGACCTCGCGGGAGAAGCGGATGCATTCGTCGACCAGCAGTTTGCCGAGGCCAAGGCCGCGCGCAGTCTTGTCGACGTAGAGAAGCCGAAGCTTGGCGACGCCGTTGCCGCCGTCGGCGACCATGATCGAGCCGACGTTCAATCCGCCCCGTTCCGCAATCCAGCACCGCTCCTTTTCCGGATTGAAGTTGGCCAGGAATTTTCCGGCTACTTCGGCGGCGAGAGCCTCGAAGCGATGATCCCAGCCGAGTTCGCCGCAGTAGAAGCGCGCCTGGCTTTGCACGATCCAGCCAATGTCGCCATGCCGGTGAAGGCGGATGATGGCTGGTGGTGGAGAGGCGCGGTTTGCGCCGAGCGTATCCTGGATCGTCCGCATCGCTTCGACGATCCGTTCGGGCTCACCTATGGCAAGCCTGTCGAAATATTCGGAGATCTGGGCGCGGGAGCGGCGGACGAATTCCTGGAACTGAATTTGTCCCTTCTCGGTGACATTTATCACCTGGCTGCGGGCATCGTCAGGATCGGGCTTCGTTTCGATCAAGTCGTCCTCACGGAAGCGCTTGACGATGCGGCTGAGATAGGCGGGATCGAGATGCAGTTCGCGTGTCAGCGTCGATGCGGCGACGCCACCGCGAAAGCCAACTTCGAACAGCACGCGGACATCCGTCAGCGTATAGGGACTGTCGAGATAGGCCTTGTTCAGAACGCCGAGAAAGTTCGTGTAGAAGCGATTGAAGTCACGAACGGCGTCAATGGTTGCGAATTCTGCATCGGGGGGCATGGGACATCGTCTCCTCGGTTATAGGAGACGATGTTCGTCATTTATTTGACTGAGTCAAGTATATGGATTGACTTAGGCAGCGCGACTGCGTGCGCTTTCATCCGCAAGAGCGAAGTCGACGGCGGCTTCGGCATGGATCGTCGTCGTATCGAAACCCGGCAGAACCAGCGCATTGGGATCGAGGATGAGGCAGATCTCGGTGCAGCCGAGGATAACGCTGTCGGCGCCTTCGGCCTTGGCGCGGTCGATGATGTCATGCAGCTTGCTGCGGGACTCGGCCTTGATGATGCCGGCGCAAAGCTCGTTGAAAATAATGTCATGCGTCACGGTACGGTCTTCGGGGCCGGGGACCATGATGGAGATGCCGTTCTGAGCCATTCGCTCGGCATAGAAGCCGTGCTCCATGGTATAGCGCGTGGCGAGCAGCAGCGGCTTTACTCGTCCTGCAGCCTTCAGCGCTGCGGCAGTTTCGTCGATGATATGGATGAGCGGCACGGAAATGCGCGAGGCGACTTCCGGGGCAATTAGATGCATGGTGTTGGTGCAGATGAGCACGCATTCGGCGCCGGCTACCTGCAGGCGATGAGCGACGCCGCCAAGGTGAGCGGCCGCATCGTCCCAGCGCCCGGCCTTCTGCAGGGTGACGATTTCTTCGAAGTTGACGGAGTACATCAGCACTTCGGCGGAGGAGAGACCACCGAGCCGATCGCGAACCATCTCGTTGATCTGGCGATAATAAACCGCCGAGCTTTCGAAACTCATGCCGCCGATGAGACCTATGGTGCGCATAATGCTGTTCTCCGCTTCCTGTTTGTAAGTAGGGCAATAGTGTTGCGATTCATGCGCCTTGTGTTTGCAATCTTTGTGGGATCGACAATTTAATCTGCAATAATTTGCGCATAAATCGCATTTTGTGCAAAGTTGCAGCGCAATAATGAAAAGGTGCCGCACATGCTTGACGAACGTGACCGAAAGATTCTCGAAATTTTGCAGGCCAATGCCGGCACATCAGTGACGGAGCTTGCCGATCGCGTGGCACTGTCGGTCTCGGCCTGCTCGCGCCGTATCCAGCGATTGGAGGAAAGCGGCCATATTGCCCGGCGCATCGTTGTGCTCGACCGCGAGAAGATGGGCGTACCGACCACCGTCTATGCGATGATCAAGACGGCGCATCATGCAGACGAATGGATTGAGGCCTTCCGCAAGGCGATCGGTGATATTCCGGAAATCGTCGAGGCGCACCGGCTCACCGGCAATTACGATTACATTCTGAAAATCGTGCTGCCGCGGGTGGAGCATTACGACGTCATTTACAAGATGCTCGTGCGCAAGATCGAGCTTTTCGACGTCTCTGCCTCGATCTCCATGGAGGAACTGAAAGGCGGCGCTGCCATTCCCGTTGGCTATGCACACTGAGCTTCTCTCCAGTAACAGGCTCAAACGCCGGATTAGGCTGTGAAAGCGTCAAGGAGATCGCAAGCTTTTAAATTGTATAATCGCCTTCGCGTCTATCGCTTTTGAGGTAATGTGTCATGCGTAACACAAACAATCGCAAGACTGACATTCAAAGCTACTTCCTACCTGGTGAGAAATTATTGTGGCATGGTCAGCCACAGCAAGGATTCATGCTTAACAATAGCGATCTTCTGCTTATCCCCTTCTCACTAATGTGGGGTGGTTTCGCGATTTTTTGGGAAGGTACGGTCATAACGCAAGTCAACGCCTCATTCTTTTTCAAATTGTGGGGCGTGCCGTTTGTATTGATAGGCCTCTATCTCATCATTGGCCGTTTTGTAATCGATGCGTTCGTTCGTGCTCGGACGCAATATGCGGTCACAAATCGACGCATTATAATTTTGCGCGAAGGTTGGTTCTCGAAACTTCTGACCCTTTCGCTCGAACGATTGCCGTCTATGGATCTTGATCAGAAGGGCGATGGAACGGGGACGATCAACTTTGGAACCGATCCCGAAGCTGGCCAAGGTCATCATGGTGGTATGAGCAACTGGACGCCGGCACTGTCAAAAGTCCCTCGATTTCTGGGCATCGCGAATGTGCGTGAAGTATTTGATCTCATCGAGAGGGCGCAATCGACGAAGGCGGTTTGATCCGTGGAGCGAGGTGATCGCGCAGGGGTGCCATGCAGAAAAGAGAGTTGCTGCTTGGTCGCCTCAACCCTACGTTTCCTAGCGAAACATTGCCATGAGGTGTTGCCATGCAGGATCATCGTGTTGTCGTTGTCGGGGGCGGTTTCGGCGGGGTGCAGGTCGTTAACGATCTGAAAGGCGCGCCCGTCCGCATAACGATGATCGACCGGCGCAATCATCACCTGTTTCAGCCGCTTCTTTATCAGGTCGCGACGACCTTACTTGCAACATCGGAGATCGCCTGGCCGATCCGCAATTTCTTCCGGGATAGGCCGGAAGTGACGACGTTGCTCGCCGAAGTGGTCGGTGTCGACAGTGATGTGCGTGAAGTACTCCTCAAGAGCGGACAGAGGATCCCTTACGACACGCTGGTGCTGGCGACCGGCGCTACCCATGCCTATTTCGGCCATGACGAATGGGAGCCGGTGGCGCCGGGATTGAAGACGCTGGAGGATGCCACGACCATTCGCCGTCGCGTGCTGTTGGCTTTCGAGCAAGCGGAGATGGAAACGGATCCGGCCGTTCGCGAGGCGCTCCTGACCTTCGCCATCGTCGGGGCAGGGCCGACCGGGGTGGAGCTGGCCGGGATCATCTCGGAACTGGCAAGGACGACCTTGCCGAAGGAATTCCGCAATATCGATACGAGCAAGGCGAAGATCATTCTCGTCGAAGCCGGTCCACGGGTGTTGGCCGCTTTCGCGGAGGATCTTTCCGACTATGCGCGCCGGGAGCTGGAATCGCATGGTGTCGACCTGCGCTTCGGCAAGCCGGTGACGTCGTGCACGGCCGAGGGTGTCACGATCGGCGACGTTTTCGTCCCGTGCCGCACCATCGTATGGGCGGCCGGCGTAGAGGCGTCGCCGGCAGCAAAATGGCTGGATATTGCCGCGGACCGCGCCGGCCGTGCCCTGGTCGACAAGGATTTGCGGGCACCGGGCAAGGGTGATGTCTTCGTGATCGGGGATACGGCAGCCGTCATGCGCGACGACGGCAGTCCGGTGCCGGGGATCGCTCCGGCCGCCAAGCAGCAGGGAGCCTATGTCGCCAAGGTGATCAAGGCAAAGTTGGCCGGCAAACCCGCTCCCGGGCCGTTCCACTATCGCCATCAAGGCAGTCTCGCGACGATCGGCAAGAGTGCCGCGATCATCGATTTCGGCTGGCTGAAGCTGAGGGGATGGCTCGCCTGGTGGGTGTGGGGGCTTGCCCACATCTACTTCCTGATCGGCGTGCGCTGGCGCATCGCGGTCGCCTGGAGCTGGCTGTGGATCTATATCAGCCGGCAGCACAGCGCCCGGCTGATCACGCAAAAGGAAACCATGCGCGAGGAATAACAAACAGGCGGCGCCCGCTGAGGACGCCGCCTTTTTTATTTATGCCAGCGAGGCGATATCGATGACGAAGCGGTAGCGGACGTCGCTCTTCAGCACGCGCTCATAGGCTTCGTTGATCTGCTGGATGCTGATCTTTTCGATCTCGGAGACGATGTTGTGTTCGCCGCAGAAGTCGAGCATCTCCTGGGTTTCCTTGATCGAGCCGATCATGGAGCCTGAGAGGCTGCGGCGGCCGGGGATCAGCGAGAAGGCATGGACCGGAACCGGATGCTCGGGCGCACCGACGACGACCATGCTGCCATCGAACTTCAAGAGGCCGAGATAGGCATTCCAGTCGACGGCGATACCGACTGTCATGATGATGAGGTCGAAGGTGCCGGCGAGCTTCGTGAAGGTCTCGGCATCGCTGGTCGCATAGTAATGGTCGGCACCGATCTTGAGGCCGTCCTCCTTCTTCGACAGCGTCTGGCTGAGAACCGTGACATCGGCGCCCATGGCATGGGCCAGCTTGACGCCCATATGGCCAAGGCCGCCCATGCCGACGATCGCAACCTTCTTGCCGGGACCAGCCTTCCAATGGCGCAGCGGCGAATAGAGCGTGATGCCGGCGCAAAGCAGCGGCGCGCCTGCGTCAAGCGGGATATTATCGGGGAAGGAGAGGACATAGCCTTCCTTGACAACGATGCTATCGGAGTAGCCGCCATAGGTCGGCGTCTCGCCGTCTGCTTCGACGTCGTTGTAGGTCTGAACGATACCGGGCATGTAGTGCTCGTAGTCCAGGTCGCGCGTGGCGCAGGTCGTGCAGGAATTGACGAAGCAGCCGACGCCGACGCGGTCGCCGACCTTGAACTTGGTGACTTTCGAACCGACGGCAGTCACGACGCCTGCCACTTCATGGCCTGGCACCATCGGGTATCTTGAATTGCCCCATTCGTTGCGGGCCTGGTGGATGTCCGAATGGCAGACGCCGCAATAGTGGACGGAGATGACGACATCGTCTTCGTTGGGATTGCGGCGCTCGAAGGTGAACGGAGTAAGTGGCTTGGATGCGTCGGTCGCGGCATAACCCTTTGCGATAGTCATGGGAGACTTCCTTGTTTCTAGGAGATGTGGGAATGAAATTGGGATGGCCGACTATGCACTGGGAATAGGCCGAAGCGTTAGAGCGATCCTGCAAGCTTTATGTACGATCCTGCGAATCTAAATACGCGGTGGGTCTTTCACGATCGAACGATGTTACCTAGATAAGCCTCGATACCTACTCCAAAACAATCGGTTGCACATGACGCTGCCTTTCAATCCCAATCAGGAACTCGCGTCCATCGTTGCACGTTTCGCCACGGGAGACGGGGAACACCAAACGCCGATCGACAGCCTTCATCTCTATCGGCAGTCGGCCGCGACCGTTTGGCAGCATGGCGCCTACCGACCGTGCTTTGCAATCGTGGTCCAGGGCCGCAAGAGCCTGACGATCGGTGCGGAGACATATCACTATGGCGTCGGCGAGTATATTTTGACCGCGCTCGACCTGCCGGTATCGACGCAAGTGACCAATGTCGGCAGCGATACGCCTTATCTTTGTTTCGGCATGGCGCTCGACAGCGAACGCTTGAAGGAGCTGCTGTCGCGCGTCAGCATTCCGCGTCAAGCGGTCACTGCCGAGCCTGTGCGCGGGATCGCAGTCAATGCGGCCTCGCCGGAACTGCTCGATGCCTCGCTGCGACTGCTTCGATTGCTTGATCGGCCGGAAGATATTCCGGCCATGGCGCCGTTGATCGAGCAGGAAATCCTGTATCGCCTGCTGACCGGTCCGAACGGTCCTCGGCTTCTGCAGATCGCGATGACGGAGAGCCAGAGCAACAGGGTGGCGCGTGCGGTCGCCTGGCTTCGCGGCAATTATACGCAGCCGCTGCGCATCGAAGAGCTGGCCGAGCGGGTCGGCATGAGCGTTTCCTCGCTACATCACCATTTCAAGACCGTTACAGCCCTGTCGCCGATGCA
This sequence comes from Martinezella lusitana, assembly GCF_014207095.1. Classification (GTDB taxonomy): domain Bacteria; phylum Pseudomonadota; class Alphaproteobacteria; order Rhizobiales; family Rhizobiaceae; genus Rhizobium; species Rhizobium lusitanum_B. The sequence continues at coordinate 212,359 of NZ_JACHBG010000004.1, forward strand.
GTATCAAAAGCAGCTGCGACTGCATGAAGCGCGGCGGCTGATGATCGTCGAACAGCTCGACGTAGGATCGGCCGGCCATCGTGTCGGCTATCAGAGCCCCTCGCAATTCAGCCGAGAGTACAGCCGTCTCTACGGTCTGCCGCCACTGAAGGATGTCGAGGCCATGCGCAATAGCGTGGTCGCTGCCGAGTAGGTCCTGGTACTAACGGAAGTTAGCTGATGGGCGCGTTGCAGCTGCCGCCATTCCAGGTGTAGCTCGGAGCGGTGCCCTGCGGTCCCCATAGACCCTCGAAACGGTGATAGCCGGCATCGAAGCGGACCGTCAGCGAGCCCATTCCATATTTGTCGAACCAGCGCAGCGTTCGTATCTTGCCGGGTTTCGTTCCGATCTCCGAAAGAGTGCCGACCGTGGTGTTGCCATCGTCGTTGAAACGGTAAGTCCCCGATAAGTGACCTTCCGCATCAGCCTGTATAGACGTTTCGACATCGACCAGCCGGTCGCTGGAGAGGAGCTTGCCACAATAGTGCCCGGCCGGGCGGATGACGGATTTGGATGCTGCGTCCGCCGACATCGGTGGATGCAACAGTCCGGCCGCAAGGCAGATCCCCACGATTCGAGCGATTGCCCGGCCTTTGCCGTTTTCCATGCACCCGTCGAGCCGCGCCGGCGATACCTTATCTGAGGAATTGATTACGGGTTTCATCAGAAATCTCGACAGCGATGGAGGGGCCGACATGGTCTATCCGCTGCGTGTTAGCCATGACAAGCGCTCTCCATATTTTTAGCGCAGTGCAGCAACGAATTCCGCTTGACGCTCGTTGCGGCGTGCTGCATAACGCTCACGAACCGTACCGTACGGTACGCATTTGGGAGTAGCATCGTGCTGAGCGAAGTAGGACAGTCGAGCGAGTTTTCGCCGCGCCAGAACGCCGTTCTGGAACAGGCGCTGCGTCTGCTCGTCGACGGTGGCGAAAAGGCGCTGACGACCTCCGGTGTCGCGCGCGCTGCCAATTGCTCCAAAGAAAGCCTTTACAAGTGGTTCGGCGACCGCGACGGTTTGCTATCGGCGATGATAACCTATCAGGCCAGCAAGGTGCGCACCTTCGAGCGCAATGGCGAACGGTTGAATACCGCAAGCCTGCATGATCATCTCGTGATTTTTGCGCGCGATCTGCTGGAAGTTCTGGCCGGCGATGTTTCTCTTGCGCTGAACCGTCTGGCGATCGGCCAGTCGAACCGCGACGGTTCCAAGCTCGGCAAGCTGCTGCTGGAGCGCGGCCGCCGGCAGATCGACCGCCGCGCCATCGGCCTCATCGATGCCGGCAAGCGGGCAGGGCTGTTACGTTTTACCGATGCCGACGAGGCATATCACGCGCTTTACGGGCTCATCGTTTCCGATCTGCATGTACGCATGCTGCTCGGCGAACCCGGTTTGAGGGATTCCAGCCGTCAGGCAGAGAAGGCTATTACTGCCTTCCTCAAGCTCTACGGCACGGAAAAAGTATTGGCGGAAGCAGCGGCGACCGTCTGAGCAGATCCAAATTTACACCAGACAAGCAAAGGGAAGGACAAACAATGCGCGTCTATTACGATCGTGATGCCGATCTCAACCTCATCAAGTCGAAGAAGGTCGCCATCATCGGCTACGGTTCCCAGGGCCGCGCGCACGCGCTGAACCTGAAGGACAGCGGCGCACAGAATGTTGTGATCGCACTGAAGGCCGGCTCGCCGACGGTCAAGAAGGCAGAAGCCGACGGCTTCAAGGTCATGACCGTTGCCGAAGCTGCTGCCTGGGCCGACCTGATGATGATGGCGACTCCGGACGAACTGCAGTCTGACATCTACAAGGCCGATATCGCTCCGAACATCCGCGACGGCGCTGCGATCGCTTTCGCACACGGCCTCAACGTTCACTTCGGCCTCATCGAGCCGAAGGCTTCCGTCGACGTCGTCATGATCGCTCCGAAGGGCCCCGGCCATACGGTTCGCGGCGAATACCAGAAGGGCGGCGGCGTTCCCTGCCTCGTTGCCGTTCATCAGAACGCGTCCGGCAACGCTCTTGAACTCGCTCTTTCCTACGCTTGCGGCGTTGGCGGCGGCCGTTCCGGCATCATCGAAACCAACTTCCGCGAAGAGTGCGAAACCGACCTCTTCGGCGAACAGGTCGTTCTCTGCGGCGGTCTCGTCGAGCTCATCCGCGCTGGTTTCGAAACCCTGGTCGAAGCCGGTTACGCTCCGGAAATGGCCTATTTCGAGTGCCTGCACGAAGTGAAGCTGATCGTCGACCTGATCTATGAAGGCGGCATCGCCAACATGAACTACTCGATCTCGAACACAGCCGAGTGGGGCGAATACGTCACCGGTCCGCGCATCATCACCGAAGAAACCAAGGCTGAGATGAAGCGCGTCCTCAAGGACATCCAGACCGGCAAGTTCACCTCGGACTGGATGCAGGAATATCGCTCCGGCGCTGCCCGCTTCAAGGGCATCCGCCGCCTGAACGATAGCCACCAGATCGAAGAAGTCGGCGCCAAGCTGCGCGGCATGATGCCCTGGATCGGCAAGAACAAGCTGGTCGACAAGTCGGTCAACTAAGCTTTCCAAATAGCGAAATATTGAAGACAGGCCGAGGGAGGAAACTTCCTCGGCCTTTCATTTTTGCGCTACTAGGAGCCGCTGGCGAAATGATCGAAGATTCGCTATAGGGTTGCATATGAATTCCGATGAAACCGAATTGAGTCGAGTGGTCGCAGAGCTGCAGAGATGTTGGCAGGCTGGTTACGCAGCGTTTGCAGACTATCTATGTCCTGAAGCTTTGGACGTATCGCCGTTGTGGGATCCTGAGAAGATTATGCATGACCTACGTTCAGCATCGCTAGCTGACCTAAGCGGCGAAGCTTTGGGGGGATATGCAGTTGCAGCTATGACCACGGCCGGGGGCGTCGACGAATACAGATATTATCTTCCACGCATCTTGCAACACGCCTTGATGACACCGAACGAGCCTGGCTTCGATCCGGTCACAATCCTTTCTAAGCTGGAATATGCCAATTGGCGCAAATGGCCTGCACCGGAGCAACTAGCGATACAGAACGTTTATGACGCGTCGTGGCACTGGGTGCGATTGCAACATCCCGATGAGTTTGACGCAACTATCTGGTTCGTCTGCGCAATTCGCCTAAGAAGGGACATCAATCCCATTCTTGAGTCATGGCGCGTCAACTTGACACCGAATTCTGCCTTGCAACTCACGGAAATCATCAATCGTTCGGACAGCTTGCTGCGCGGGGACGCCCTTTGGGAGGACGTCATGTTCGAAAGTCGGCGAATCGTTGCGGAGTGGCTGTGTAGCGACGCGTTGCAAATCGCAATCATCACTATTGTCGACGAGATTGCTGGCAGGGACATGTGGCGCCTCAACTCCGTCGAGGCGGCTTTGGCCAAATTGCACGCGGCGTCTTGGTGCTAATAAGGCGGCACGGCGCTGAAGCGCATATTTGTGCTTGGTCGTGTCGCCTATACTGCGCCGCGCGCCGTCAGTAGGGTGTCGATTAAATTCTGGCTTTCTATTTTCGAGCGGTCACATAGAGCCATCGTGTCGGCTCGCCGTCGAAGCCGCCGCCGTCGGCTTCGGTCATGGCGACGGTCCTCCATCCTGCGGCGCTCAGCTTGTCTTCAAGCCATGCGGCGGACGGATAGTTGTAGTAGCGCCCGAACTTGTCGTGTCCCTCTGCGTCTCCGGCCTTGAAGCTGGCATGGAAGATGCCGCCGGTCTTCAGAGCTTGCAGAATGCGACTGAAGACATCCGGTAGAGTCGAGCGCCGCACATGCAGGAGGCTTGCCTCCGCCCAGATGCCATCGAAAGCGCTATCGGAATCCAAGGTTTCGAAGCGCATGATTCGAACAGGTCTGCCGATGCGCTTTTCGGCTTCCCTGGCGAGTTCGGCAGAGCCGTCCGTGGGCGCGACGTCGAAGCCGCGCGAGAGCATGTAGGCGGCATCCTGGCCAGCGCCGCAACCCAGCTCGAGGATGGATGCGCCAGCGGGCAAAGTGTCGAGGAAGGCATCCAGCCGCTTTCTCGGCAGATTGCGGTCGCGCGCGGCATAGAGGGTCGCGTTGTCGGTGTAGAAAGACGATGTCGGGTCCGTGCTCATGCGTATTGTCGCTCACTTCTCTTTAATGGAGATGCGCAGTGCTATCGGGAAAGATGGCGAATATCCGGCACGGTTGAAACAAATTAGGTCAGCATTGTTGACTTATCTTTTATTGCGTGATCTTGTGCTGGAAAGACCAAAAATTACGAGGAAGCCCCATGTTGAATTGGGAAAATATCTTTGCGACGCGTTCGAGCCGTATGCGCGCCTCCGAAATTCGCGAATTGCTGAAGCTGCTGGAGCGGCCGGATATCATCTCGTTTGCCGGCGGCATTCCCGATCCGGCACTGTTTCCCGATGCCGAGTTCAAGCAGGCTTATGCCGATATATTTTCTGGCCCGACGGTGAACGCAGCGCTGCAATATTCGGTCAGCGAAGGCTACAAGCCGCTGCGCGAATGGCTTGTCGGCCAGATGGGTGCGCTCGGCATTCCCTGCGAGCTGGAAAACGTCTTCATCGTTTCCGGCTCGCAGCAGGGGCTCGACTATCTCGGCAAGCTTTTCCTGTCGCCGAAGGATACGGCGCTGGTGACGGCGCCGACCTATCTCGGTGCACTGCAGGCCTTCAACGCCTACGAGCCGGCCTACGATCAGCTGACGCCGAACGGTAACCGCACGCCCGAATCCTATCGCGCCGCGGCTGCTCAGGCGGGGGGCAGGGTGAAATTCGCCTATCTTTCGGCCGACTTCGCCAACCCGACGGGCGAGACGGTCGATCTGGCCGGTCGCGAGAAGTTGCTCGACCTTGCCGAAGAGCTCGATATCGCCGTCATCGAAGACGCCGCCTATCAATCGCTGCGCTATGACGGCGAGCCGGTTGCGCCGATTCTGGCGCTGGAAATCGCGCGCAAGGGCAGCATCAACGACACGCGGACGATCTATTGCGGCAGCTTCTCCAAGACGCTGGCGCCTGGCCTTCGCGTCGGCTTCGTCGTCGCCAATGCGCCTGTCATCCGCAAGCTTGTCCTGATGAAACAGGCAGCCGACCTGCATTCCTCGACGATCAACCAGATCGCCATCCATCAGGTCGCCGAGCGCGGCTTTGACGCGCAGGTTGCCAAGATTCGCAAGATCTATAGTCATCGCCGCGACTGCATGCTGGCGGCGCTTGCGAAATACATGCCAGAAGGCACGAGCTGGACGAAGCCGGAAGGCGGTATGTTTGTCTGGGTCACCCTGCCGAAGGGTATGGACGGCGCCAAGCTGCTGGCGCGGTCGCTCGAGACAACGAAGGTTGCCTTCGTGCCGGGGCAGGCCTTCTTTGCCGACGGTAGCGGCGCGAACACCTTCCGCGTCAGCTTCTCCTGTGCCAATGAAGAAATGATCGAGGAAGGCATCTCGCGGCTCGGCAAGCTGATTGCGAGCGAGATCGGGGTAATGGCGGCCTAAGCCGCCATTACCGTTTTTTCTCTACTTGGAAAGGTGTGGGTCGATCAGTGAGAGATCGGCCTCGCTGAGCCGGTCGCTGGCCGTATTGCGCTGATGCCAATAGGGGTACATCAGCGGCGGCAGGCTGATGTCATCGAGCCGCTTGCGCTCCTCATCCGTCAGCTTCAGCTCGGCACTGGCGAGATTGTCCTTGAACTGCGCCTTGTTGCGGCCGCCGACGATGACCGAGGTCACGCCCTTGCGGCCGATAAGCCAGGCAAGCGCGACCTGCGCCGCCGAAACGCCGCGACCGTCGGCGATCTCCACCAGCGCATCGACGATGTTCCACAGGCGATTTTCATCGCGGATCGGCGGCTCCGTCCAGCCGACAAACTGGCGCGTGCCCTCCGGCGTTGCCTGGTTACGACGATGCTTACCAGACAGCAGGCCTGCGGCGAGCGGGCTCCAGACGAGGATGCCGAGGCCCTGGTCGATGCTGACAGGCACCAGCTCGTTTTCGGCGTCACGGGCTTCCAGGGTGTAATGGATCTGCTGGCTGACGAAACGTTCGCGTTTGTCGCGCTCGCTGACGCCGAGCGCCTTCATGATGTGCCAACCGGAAAAGTTCGAGCAGCCGATGTAGCGGACCTTGCCCTGGCGCACCAATGTGTCGAGCGCCTCCATCGTCTCTTCCAGTGGCGTCTGTCCGTCCCACTCGTGCAGCTGGTAGAGGTCGATGACATCGGTCTTCATGCGCTTCAGGCTTGCTTCGCAGGCCTTTATGAGGTGCAGGCGCGATGAGCCGGCATCGTTGACGCCAGGTCCCATCGAGAAGCGCGCCTTGGTGGCGATGAGGACGCCGTTCTTGCGCGGGCCGCCAATGATCTCGCCGATGATTTCTTCCGATGCTCCCTGCGAATAGACATCGGCCGTGTCGAGCAGGTTGACGCCTGCATCCACGCACATGTCCACGAGCTTCTTCGCCTCTTTGACGCCGAGATCGCCGGTCGCTTTCGCCCAGCCGACGCCGCCGAAGGTCATGGTGCCCATGGTGATGGTGGAAACTTTAAGGCCGGAGCGGCCAAGCAGGCGATATTCCATAGATCTGTCCTCCTCGATCTCAATCTGAAATACGTGCGTCAGGAAATAGTGCCGGATGACGGCGGTCAAGATTCAATCATCATACGAACAGCAAACTATTCAAATTCAACTGTCACAATCATGTTAAGCCGGACGTCTAGAGAACCCTCCTATAACCCAGCCGAGGACGTTTTTATGAAGACCGTTGTTTCCGCCTTTGCCGGCCTGTTGGCCATCGCTCTTTTCTCCGGTAGCGCCAACGCCGCTGATCTCGTCCTCTATACCAGCCAGCCGAATGCCGATGCGCAGGCCACCGTCGATGGCTTCATGGCGGCCAATCCCGGCATCAAGGTCGATTGGGTTCGTGACGGCACACCGCAGATCATTGCCAAGCTGCAGGCTGAAATGCAAGCCGGCGCCCCGGTTGCCGACGTTCTGCTGATCGCCGATACGGTGACGCTCGAGCGTCTGAAGGAAGCCGGCAAGCTGCTCGCCTACAAGTCGCCGGAAGCTGCGAACTACGCCGCCTCGCTTTATGACGCCAACGGCTATTACTACTCTACTAAGCTCATCACGACCGGCATCGTTTATAACACTGCCGCTTCGCTGAAGCCGGCGAGCTGGCAGGATCTGGTCAAGCCGGAAGCCAAGGGCCTCGTCGCCATGCCGAGCCCGCTCGCTTCGGGTGCCGCTCTCATTCACGCGCAGACGTTGGCCGGCGTCGGCAGCCTCGGCTGGGATTACTACAAGAACCTCGCCGAGAACGGCGCGATTGCGTCCGGCGGCAACGGTGCCGTGCTGAAGTCGGTCGCTTCCGGCGAGAAGGCCTATGGTATGATCGTTGACTACATGCCGATCCGCGAGAAGGCCAAGGGCGCTCCGCTGGAGTTCGTCTTCCCGAAGGAAGGCGTTTCGGCCGTCACCGAGCCGGTCGGCATCCTCGCCGGCACGCAGCATGCCGCTGCCGCCAAGAAGTTCGTCGACTACGTCCTCTCGGAAAAGGGGCAGGAAGGTTTCCTCAAACTCGGCTATATTCCGGCCCGCAACGGCACGCCGCTGCCGGAGGGCTTCCCGGCACGTGACAGCATCAAGGTTTTGCCGTTGAATGCAGCTGATGCGCTCAAGAACACGGATCAGGATCTGAAGACCTTCTCCACCTACTTCAAGTCGAAGTAATCCGCCCGGATTTGGAATGTACTCACATGTGCGTAGGGGAAACAGCCAGCCGGCCTGGCTGTTTCCTTTTGTTGTTGCCGTCGTGCTTTTGCTCAGCGTCCTGCCGCTGGCGCGGCTGGCGCTTGCGGGCATCGAGGCGCTGCTGCGAGGCGGCACCTATGAGCTGATCACCGATCCGGCTCTCTGGCGCTCGGCCTGGTACACGATCGAGACGGCCGTGCTCGGCACCATCGTTTCCGTCTTGCTTGGCTGCCTCTTTGCATTCCTGCTGACTCTGACGGACCTGTCTGGCAGGGGGCTGCTCGGTTTCCTCTTCGTGTTGCCGATGATGATCCCGCCGCAAGTGACGGCGCTTGCCTGGGTGCAGATGTCCGGGCCGGCCAGCCCCTTGCTGAAAGCGTTGCACATTGCGCCGCCGCTCGGCTCACCGCAGCCACTCTATTCGGTTGGCGGCATTGCGCTGCTCTACGGTGTTCAACACGCGCCGCTGGTCTATCTCGCTCTGCGTGCCGGCCTGATGGCGCTACCGCGCGATGGTGTCGAGGCCGCAAGGCTTTCCGGCGCGTCCGGCCTGCGTGTCTTCAGGGATATTATTCTGCCCTTGTCACTGCCCGGCGTCATTGCCGGAGCTGCGATCGCCTTCGTCTCCTCGATCGGCAATTTCGGCATACCCGCGATCCTCGGCATACCCGCCTCGATCTATACGCTGTCGACGCTGATCTTCACGAAGTTCTCCAGTTTCGGTCCGCGCACCTTCGGCGATATCGCTGTGCTGTCGACGATGATCGCCGTCATCGCCGTTGCCGGTCTTGCCGTGCAGGGCATGGCTTTGAAGGGCCGCGATTATCGCGTCATCGGCATTTCCGGAGCGACGGCTGCCTTTTCGCTTGGCCGCTGGGGCTTTCTTGCCCTGCCGGTGCTTTACGCCATCTTGTTCGTCATGCTTGTCGCTCCCTTTCTGGCGCTCGTCGCAGGCGCGCTGGTGCCGGCCTATGGCGTGCCGCTTACCTTCAAGACGGCATCGCTGCACGCATTCACCGAAATCCTGTTCCGGCAGAGCATAACGCGCACGGCCTTTTCCAATTCGCTGTTCCTTGCCGGCATGACGTCACTGGGTCTCCTTTTAGTGACAGTGCTCGCGGCCTATGCGCTGACGCGGCGTAAGGATGCGCTCAGCCGCATCGTCGGCGGCATGATCGAGATCCCTTATTCACTTCCGGGCATCATCATCGCCGTCTGCTTCATTCTGGTGTTTGCAGCGCCGCTACCGATCCTCAACGTCACGCTTTACGGGACGATCTGGATCATCCTGCTTGCCTATTTCTCCGCCTATTTCGCCGTCAGCCTGAAGCCGGTCATGAGCGCCTTTCTGCAGCTCGATCCGGTGCTGGAAGAGGCGGCGCGGCTTTCCGGGGCAGGGTTCTTCAGACGCTTGACCGACATCATCGTGCCGTTAATCGCGCCGGCGGCGGGCGCCTCGGTGATCCTCGTTTTCCTGATTGCCTGCAACGAGCTCACCGTTTCGGCGCTGCTCTGGTCGGCCGGTACGCAGACGCTCGGCGTCGTCATCTACAATCTCGACGATGGCGGCAGCGCCGATCTAGCCTCGGCCATGTCGGTCATCGTCATTGCCATGGTCGTCATCATGATGATGCTTTTGGAAATCATGGCCAAGCGCCTGCCGAAGGGAGTTGTGCCTTGGCGAAGCTGATCCTCAATCACATCAGCAAGGATTTCGGTACGGGCGGCCGCGCGGCCGTCAATGCTTTGTCGCTCGATGTCCGCGAGGGCGGTTTCCTGGCGCTGCTCGGTCCCTCCGGCTGCGGCAAGACGACTGTGCTCAGAATGATAGCCGGCTTCGAACAGCCGACGGATGGCTCCATTCATCTCGGCGAGCGGCTGCTTGCGGATGCGGCGAACATGTTGCCGCCGGAGCGGCGCAATATGGCGATGGTGTTTCAATCCTACGCGCTCTGGCCGCATATGAACGTTGCCGACAATGTCGGTTATCCCTTGAAGGTGCGTGGCATCTCCGGCGAGCGCTACCGCGAGAAAGTGCGTGAGGCTCTGGCGACCGTGCGACTTGGCGACTATGCCGAACGCAGGCCCGCCGACCTTTCAGGTGGTCAACGTCAGCGCGTCGCTCTTGCTCGCTGCCTGGTGACATCGCCTGACGTCGTACTGCTGGACGAGCCGCTGGCGAACCTCGATCGCCACCTGAAGAAGGAGATGGAGGAGACCTTCCGCGAGTTCCACCAGCGCTCAGGCGCCACCATGGTCTATGTCACCCACGACCAGAGCGAGGCGATGGCACTCGCCACTGACGTTGCCGTCATGTCCGAAGGACGGCTCCTGCAGGTGGCGCCGCCGGCGGAAACCTATGCACGCCCCGAAGGTAAAATGGTCGGAGAGCTTGTCGGGCAGGGAGCTATTGTTTCGCTCGCTTTTCCAGACGGCGGGCCGCGCCGCATCGACTGGTCGTCCTTCCGCGGTCTCTGGCATAATCGGGCAGGCGGCACAGCGAATACTGATATACTTGTGCGCCCTGAGGATGTGGTTGCAGATGCTGAGGGAATTTCCTGCCGGGTCGATTCCGTTCTCTATGAGGGCGAGCGCTATGCCATGAGGCTGTCGATGCCGGATGGGCAGGTGCTGCGCGCCTATAGCCGCGAAGCGGTCGCGGTGGGAGATACATATCCGGTCGCCATCCGCTCGGCCTGGCGGCTTTGATCGGGCAGGGGACAAGATGGTTGTTCCCCGCCGTCTCGTATGCTTGATTTGCTCGATGTCATGAAGGGGGAGTCGCGCATATGTCCGATCATAGTTTTCCGATTTTCGATCTCGGTGCCTTCGAGGGGGCCGATAACAACGAGAAACAACGCCTCGGCGCGGAAGTGGATCGGATATGTCGCTCGACCGGCTTCCTGGCGATCGCAAACCACGGGGTCGCCGACGCCGTTATCGCCGAGGTCTGGAGGAAGACGCAGGCATTCTTCGACCTGTCACCCGACGTCAAGCAACGCGCCAGGACCCTCTATCCGGGCTATCCCTATGGCTATCTCGGGCCGGGCACGGAGGCGCTGGCAAAATCGCGCAATGTCGACACGCCGCCGGATCTGAAGGAAAGCTTCAATGGCGGCCCGCTTTCCGTTCCAGCTGATATGAGCGATGCGGACGCGCTCGGCTTCTGTTATGCCGCCACCATCTGGCCGGAAGGGCCGGATGGCTTCGTGGAGGCGTGGAAGGCGTACTACCGGGCGATGGAAGATCTTGCGGCCCGCATCATGCGCGTCTTCGCAACGGCGCTCGGCCTCGACGAGCACTTCTTCGATTCCTATGTCGATGCGCCGATCAGCGCATTGAGGGCGCTGAATTATCCCGAACAGCATGTACCGCCGCAGCCGGGCCAGCTTCGCGCCGGCGCGCATACCGATTACGGCAGTCTAACGATCCTGCTGCCGCAGCCAGGTTCGAAAGGGCTTGAGATCATCGCGCCGGATGGTAACTGGACGCCAGTGCCGCCGGTGGAAGGCGCTTTCGTCATCAATATCGGCGATCTGATGGCGCTTTGGACCAACGATCGCTGGGTTTCCACCGTGCATCGCGTCGTCAATCCGCCGCCGGAAGAGGGTGGCATGCAGCGGCGGCAATCCCTTGCCTTCTTCCATCAGCCGAACTGGTTTGCCGAGATTGCCTGCCTGCCTTCATGCCTGAAGGAAGGCGAAGAGCCGAAATATGCTCCAGTTCTTTCCGGCCCCTATCTGATGGGCAAATTCAGGTCGACCGTTACCGCCAAGGCCGGCTGATATAAGCCGGCTCACATCTTCTTTGTAAACTGGAATGCTTCATGTCTCTGCGCCTTGCGACATTCAACGTCGAAAACCTTTTGACCCGTTTCGACTATACCGGTTTTCGCAACCAGCTGCGCCAGGATCGCGTGTTGCAGCTATTCGATGTCCGCAACGAGGAAGTCTATCAGCAGCTGGAAGCGGCGCGCGTGGTTGCCGCGACCGACGACACCCGGCAGATGACGGCGCTTGCGATTGCCGATGCGGACGCCGACATCATCTGCCTGCAGGAAGTCGACAACATGGCGGCGCTGCAGGCCTTCGAATATGGCTATCTCTATCGCATGGTCGGCAATGGCTATCGCCAAAAATACCTGATCGAGGGCAATGACAGCCGCGGCATCGATGTTGCCGTGATGATGCGTGAGCAGACGCGCGATGGTCAGCCCATCGTGCTCAACGATATAAAAAGTCACGCCATGGTGACTTACGACGACTTCGGTCTTTTCAACGACGAACTGGCCGAGCTTGGCCACCACGCGGAAGACAAGATCTTCAAGCGCGATTGCCTCGAGCTGCATCTCCATATCGGTGGTGTGCCGTTTTCTCTCTATGTGGTCCATCTGAAATCGATGGGGCCTGCTCGGGAAGGAATGGACGGGCGCCATGCGACCATGCCGATCCGTCGCGCGGAGACGATGGCAGTTCGCCGCATCATCGAAGATCGCTTTGGCGCAGGTCATACGGCATCCAAGAACTTCGCCATCTGCGGCGACATGAACGACTATCAGGAGTGGATAGACGTCATTGGCACCCGCCATACCGGTTATCGTTTCGAGCCGCGCAGGGAAGACAAAGAAAGCGCGCTCGACATTTTCAGCCATGACGGTTTCGCGGAGAACGTCACGCGGCGGCGCGACGAGCTCGACCGCTGGACGCTCTATCATGCCCGCGGGCCGCAGGAGCAACGGCTCTGCCAGCTCGATTACATCTGGCTGTCGCCGGCTCTGGCGCGCGCCAACGCGTCAGGCGTTCCCGATATCGTCCGCTCGGGCCAGCCTTACCGCACCATATTCCCAGCGGGGCAGGAGGTGGAGCGCTATCCGCGCGTCGGCTGGGACAGACCGAAGGCCTCCGACCATTGCCCCGTCGTCATGACATTGGATTTGATATGACCGTTTCAGAACAGAACGACATGGCCGGCTGGCCGCCCGAGGGCACAGTGTTTCCGGTTTCCCACATCGATCTCGCCGTATTGCCTGGCGAGCATCCGTTTCATCTGCGCGAGCTGACGGCGGTGCGGGAGAATTGGGCGAGGGAGGTTCATGCCAATCCGGCGCTTTTTGACGGCCGCATGGTCTTCCAGCATCATGTGTCGATCTGGGATGGCGTGGTGAAAGGCGAAGCCTATATCGCGCCGTTTTCCACCTTTCTGTGGTGGCGCAAGCAGAGGGCGCAGGGCGGCTTTCACCTCTTTGCTTTTGCCGTGGCGATTTCATCCGACGGAGCATTGATTGCGATCCGCATGGCGCCGCACACGGCCAATCCAGGTCAGGTCTATTGCGCTGCCGGATCGATGGACGAGAGCGATATCGTCGACGGGCACTGCGATGTCGAAGGCAATATGCGTCGCGAGGTGTTGGAGGAGACCGGCCTGGATCTCGATGACGCCGTGGTCGAGCCCGGCTATTATGGTACGCATCTGAACCGTTCGGTCACTCTCTTTCGCATTTTCCGCTTCCCGTGGACGGCGGAGGATATGCTGCGGAGGATCGAAGCGCATATGCTGGTTTCCGAAGAGGACGAAGTTGACGGCGCTGTCGCCATTCGTTCGGCCGATCCGTCCGCGCATCACTACAGCGCGGCGATGCTGCCAATCCTCGCCTGGTACTTCGGCGGGGATAAATAGCTTGGGCTTGCGCTGGAGTCGCTTGCCGGTATGAATAATTAAGTGCGGAAGCGTGAATGGAGGCAGGTTTGGCGCGCGAATACGGTATTTATGATGTGTTCACCGACAGCAAGCTGGCGGGCAACCCACTTGCCATCATATTCGACGCCGAGGGTCTGAGCGACGAGGCGATGCAGGCAATCGCGCGCGAGATGAACCTCTCCGAGACGGTGTTCGTTTTGCCGCCGCAAAATCCTGCCCATACCGCAAACCTCAGAATATTCACGCCGGGCCGCGAGCTGCCCTTCGCCGGCCATCCCACGGTCGGCACGGCGGTTGCGCTTGCGGAGAGGGTTCATGCCAGCCATGGCGGCGATCTCGACCTCGTTTCCGTGCTGGACGAGCGCGTCGGCCCCGTTCGCTGCGCCATCAAGCTGCGCCAGAACAAGGCGAGCTTTGCCGAGTTCGATCTGCCGAGGAAATCACAGCAGATTCCCTTGCCGCTCGACAGGGCCGATATCGCCAATGCGCTCAGTCTGAAGATCACCGAGATCGGTTTCGAGAACCATGTCCCGTCCATCTGGAGTGCCGGCGTGCCCTTCCTCCTGGTGCCGGTGCATGATGTCGGCGCTGCCGAGAGGCTGGATTTCGATCTGCAGCTTTGGGAAAAGACGGTGCCCTTCGTCGACGGCGCCCTTGCCTCCGCCTTCATCTATTGCCGCGGCGGCGTCAATCATGTTGCCAAGTTTCATGCCCGGATGTTTCCTTGCGGGATGGGCATTGTCGAGGACCCTGCGACCGGCTCGGCGGTCGCGGCGCTTTCCGGAGCCATCAATCAGTTCGACGGATTGCCGGATGGGCATCATCCCGTGATCATCGAGCAGGGAATCGAGATGGGACGACCCTCACTGATTCATCTTCATCTCGATATCGATGCCGGTCAGATCACCAATGCGCGTATTGGCGGCCAAGCTGTGCGTATCGCCTCCGGAATTCTTGAGCTTTGATTTTAAAGGGTTTTTCGTGGCTGCCGAAATTTTTTTGAGAAATAATCAAAGAAAATTCATCTGGCCGCTGGACAATCAAACCGATCCTATTTATATGCCCGGTCACGCCGCCAGCAAGCGGTACGGGTGATTAGCTCAGTTGGTAGAGCAGCTGACTCTTAATCAGCGGGTCGTAGGTTCGAGCCCTACATCACCCACCAAAAACCTCTTGAAATTGTTGAATAAATTGAAACGTCTCAAGGGTTTTCGGCTGCGCGGTTTCCAAGGAATTGGAAATGGTTTCCAATTCGCGTTCCGTTCCTGTTTCTAAGAGCGGCCGGCTCAATCTCAGTCCAGGTCTCTTACGCAAAGCTAATTGTATCTCAGGTCAGATTTAATCGATCCGCTTGCGCCATAATGCACTGGATCGACGGCTTGGTTGATGCAGCCATAGGGCTCCACGCTGCAGCGCCGATCGAGGTCAATAATTGCTTCGGTTACAAACGAGATTTAACGGCCTCCGGCTAAATTGCCGGAAACATTCCTCTGCGCGGGGCAGACCTGACGATGGAAGCTGTGGTCAATTTCTTGAAGATAGCCGCGGTTATCGTCGCAAGCCTCATCACCCTGGTGTTTCTCGTTCTGATCATTGTCGCCCGGATTGGTTGCCCTATTCAGAAATGCGTCGGGCTAGATGGCGATATTTGGATGATACCGCTTTTCTTCAGTGTCGTCGGGGTTCCGGCTGTGCTTATTCTGGCTGCGACGCTTTTCTTCAGCAGCCGACGTTAAGCGAGCTCTAAGTGGCTCTGCGCTGCCGCTGACCTGATCGCTCCCGCCTTACCCAGCACGCCGGTCGTGTGATCCGTCCCTCCGGCCGGTTACGTGCATTTTGAGCGGTACCGCTCTGCACATCTGTCTCCGGCGCAGATGTCGCGTCGATGCGGAGTTTTTGGCGTCAGTGGAAGTGCAGGAAGAAGATCGTTGGCGCGGCTAGGGATATCGTGAAGAGGAATAGAGAGATCCCGTATTTCAGTTTCTGTATTCGCCGTGTTTTGGCGCCGTCCCAATCATATCCCATGACTATATTTCCTCATGTCCAGAGTCTCATCTGTAATGGGCATTGTCTCAAGCGCTGTTTGCGCGAGGCTTGTGAGGAAAATACATAGGGAGCGAAGGGGAAATGCATCGTTTCACGCAGTCATGCACGAAAATAATCGCAAATCTATTCGAGGGTATGGCGAATTATCTGGGTTGTATCCACCTGGTGTCTGGGAGAATGAGAGACACCGCAAGATTGAATATTTTGCAGGCGAATTTCCTTCGCTATAAAGCACCACCATAAAGCGGAGGGTTGATGGGGAACGCTAACCGAACGGTTCCGGCCGAGGCGATGTCGGCAATGTCGATCGCGAAAGAGATCTTTGCGGATCATCTTCTTGCGATGTACTTGCACGGTTCGGCGGTCAAGGATGGGTTGCGGCCGCAGAGCGATGTCGACGTGCTTACAGTCATCGCTCGACCGATGACCGAAGCGATGCGCGTGGAATTGGTTTCGGCACTGATGGAGGTTTCCGGCCCGCATCCGGCCAGCCCAGGCGGCCCGCGCTGTATCGAGTTCATGGTGTTTCTCAAGGCCGACCTTTCCGAGCCGGCTTTTCCGGCGCGAAGCGAGTTCGTCTATGGTGAATGGTTGCGCGAGCATTTCGAGGCGGGCGGCATTCCTGAGGCTCACGCCGATCCTGAAAACACTCTGATACTGGCCCAGGCACGGCAGCAGGCGCAACCGTTGCTTGGGCCTGAGCTTGATACCATCCTTTCCGAAATTTCCTCCGACCAGGTTCGGCTTGCCATGCGCGAGGCATTGCCGGCGCTTCTGGAAAATTTACATGGAGACGAGCGAAATGTGCTGCTCACTCTTGCCCGCATGTGGCGAACGGCAAGCACGAACGAGTTTGTCTCAAAGGACGCCGCTGCCGATTGGGCGATATCGCGGCTACCGGATCATGTCGCGGAAACGCTTGCGCAAGCGCGCGATGCCTATCTGGGGAAATCACGAGATGATTGGGCGGACCGCCCACAGGAAGCGCAGCAAGCAGCAGCTTATCTTCATCGTGAGGTGTCGGCACAGCTGCACTCGGAATAGATGCCGCTGAGCCTCTGGCGTCGTCGGTCGATTGGGCCTGCGGATATATGCGCTAACGACACGGTGCGCATTCACCTGTGGGGCCGCTGCCGACAGCGAATGTCACCGCCTTGACGTGCCAGCCAAACGCATGCCGCGCAAAAAGGTACAGTGATCTTGCGACAACGACAAGCGCGATATCATGAACCTAAAACTCAAATGGCGGGTCTGAGAGATCGCGACGCGCTTTAGTGTTTTCTGTGGTCGCCTTCCATCACGCTAAATACAAAGATGACCACCAGCAGCAGTATCAATGTATAGTCGAAAGCGGTGAGTAGACGAAGCAGTTCCATGAGTTTCTCCTCCCGAAGAGAAAACGGATCAGAACAATCATTAGTATGTTCTTTTATTCGTTGTGTGCCAAGTTTTTTACATCCTGCGGTGCAAAAACAATGTTGTGCGGGGCACAATTAAATACTTGTTTATAAAGCTTTATCGGCCTCGTTTCCCGGTATCGTTTGTAGTTGCGCGAGCGCTCGCGTCCGGATCGTATTGTCAATAAAATTTATAGAGTATATCCTCGTCGGGTAAGGCAATTGCGATTGTTCGGCGGGCCGGTAGCTCAGTGCCGATCAATCCGGAAGGAGTTGGCCATTGACCATTGGCTCTGACCATCAGGCGCGTGATCTACCCGTTATCGCCATTGTCGGCGGTGGGGTTTCCGGTGCGGCAGTTGCGTTTCATTTGCTGCAGCGTCAGTCAGTGCATCCCGGCAAGCTGTTCATCTTCGAGCCGCGCGAACGCCTCGGGGCAGGACTTGCTTACGACACGCGCGATCCCGCGCATCGGATCAATGTGCCGGCTGCCAGAATGAGCTTGCTTCCCGATGACATCGAGCATTTTCAAAAGTGGATACAGGAGCATGATGCGGTCGGCGACGACAGCGCCGCGCTTGCGGCCAATGGTGGCCTGTTTCCGCGCCGCGCTGTTTTCGGCAATTATATCAACAGCATGATACGCCCTTTTGTCGAGAGTGGGCACCTTGCTCACGTCAGACAGGGCGTCGAGCGCATCGAGCGGTCCGGCGGCATGTGGACGATTACCGGGGAGGCCGGTCAGCGTCTGGATGCCGATATTCTCATCATAGCGACGAGCCATCCGTCGCCGCTGCCGCCGTCTTTGCTCAGGGACGTCCTCGCCGCCCATCCGCGCTTCGTTCCGGATCCGACCAGGCCGGATGCGCTCGCGGCCATTCGCGCCGATGATCGTGTGCTGGTCGTCGGCAATGGTCTGACGTCGGCCGATGTCATCGCCTCGCTTGACCTGCGGGGGCACAGGGGGCCTGTCACAGCCATATCCCGTCGCGGGCTGCGTTCACGCGGTCATCCACATGTGAAGCAGGATCTCTTCGGCGATTTCGTCGATCATCCGTCAACAACGGCGGTTTCGCTGCTACGGCGTGTGCGCGCCACCATAAAGGAGGCTGAAGGCGAGGGGCGCAGCTGGCATGGCGTCATCGATCAGGTGCGGGCGCAGGGGCGGCATTTATGGCAGGCGCTTCCGCTCGAAGAGCGTCGCCGCGTCGTGCGGCATTTGCGGCCATTCTGGGATGTTCACCGGTTTCGCGTTGCCCCACAGGTGGAGGCTGTCAGCGAAGAGGCGATCGAGAGCGGCCGGCTCGAGGTGCTTGCCGCCTCGGTTGCCAGCGTCGCGGTGACGGACGGCGTTGTCGATTGCAGATTCCATCTCAGTCGCTCCGAGCGGAGCATCGAACGGCAATTTGATGCCGTGGTCGTCACGACAGGCCCAGGTCATCGCGGCATTCTACACTCGCAGGACTGGATCGAGGCGCTGGCGGACGCAGGGTGTCTAGCGATGGATTCCACGGGCCTCGGGCTTGCCTGCGACCCTCAATCACGGGCACTGGATGAGACTGGCGCAATCGTACCTTCCTTGTTCATATCGGGGCCGCTGGCCCGCGGGACTTTCGGCGAACTCATGGGATTGCCCGAAGTTGTCGAACATGCGGTTTTCGTTGCCGAACAGGTGGCGGCGTCAATTGCGGAGCGGGAGAATGAGTATAGCAAGGCACATCGGGCCAGTAGCGCTGCCTGACGAGGCCCATGGCCATTCCTGATCTCGTCGGCCTGGTGATGTTTGAACTTTGGATGTCTCGTACGTCATTATCGCAAAACTGCCGCATATTTTGGCTGAACATGCTGCAAATCCAAGAAAAGCCGCAAAATCGTTGCTTAGACGATACATCTGCCTAAATTTACTCATATAAACTATACAATTTGTGAGTTACTATCTTGCTCGTCCGGGATGGCAGGGTTACGTCCGCAATCCATGATGACAAGATCGGCCGCTTGAGTCTCTCTTGAACCAAGCCGGGCTTCCAACAATCGACTTTGCAGTAAAGCGGATAGCGATGCTTACGAAAAAAGGAAAATACGGATTGAAGGCGCTGGTGGATCTGGCGCGCCTGGCGCCCGGCGAAACCGCGTTCATCAACGATATCGCGCAGCGCAACAACATTCCGAAGAAGTTCCTCGACACTATCCTGCTTGAACTGCGCAACGCCGGTGTGCTTCGCTCGAAGAAGGGACCGGGTGGAGGCTATTCTCTGTCCCGTCCCGCAGCGGATATTCGTATCGGCCACGTCATTCGCACGCTGGACGGCCCGCTTGCGCCGATCCGCTGCGCCAGCCGCACGGCCTACGAAGCCTGCGACGACTGTTCCGATCCCGAGCGCTGTCAGGTGCGGCGCTCGATGACGGAAGTCCGCGATGCCATTGCCGAAATTCTCGACAACATGACGCTGGAGCAGTTCGTTGCCGGCGGTGGCCAGGGGATCGAGATCCAGGAGCAGGAAGACTTCCGTACCTCACACATCGGTTGAGTGGTTCGGCACGCCGTCGAGGACCGGAGCGTTCAGCGCATCGGCGGCTTGATGCCGTTCAGGTGATAATCTCCGACCATTGTGTATTTCCGTCGCGCTGGGTCGTACAGCGTATGAATGCGGGCATTGCGCCAGTGACGGTCGAGATTGAGGCCGATGCGCGCCGCCGAAGCGCCGGCCAGGTCGAACAGCGTATTAGCCGTTTCCATCGCGATTTCGGCCGTCATCGTCTGCGCGGCTGCGACGGAGAGTGCGGCGTCTATCACATGAGCTTCGGTAAGATTGATCTGGGCGGCATCGATCTTGCTGCCGGCACGCTCCACCACGGCGGTTGCGGCTTCGATGCGAACGGCGATTTCGCCTATCCTGGCAACGATCACCGGGTCGCTGACAGTCCGTTTCGCGTCTCCGTCTGCCCCTGGATTGTCATGTGAACTGATAAAGTCGATTGTGGCCGCCATGGCCGATCGGGCAATGCCGAGATTGATACCGGCATGGGTAAGCTGATCCACTGCATCGATGACGTTGCGCTCTCTGAATTTTTCGCTATGTGCGAGTACGGCACCGGCATTGAGATAGACGTTGTGCAGGATGGTCGTTCCGTTTCCGGAGGTGCGCTGGCCAAAGCCATCCCAGTCGTCGATGATTTGGATGCCATCAGCGCTCCTCGGAAGGACCGAGACGAAGACACCATCGCGCTCGTCGCGGACGAAGATGGCGATCCAATCGGAAAACAGGATGCTGGGTGAATGAAAGCTGCGGCCATTCAGGCGGTAGCCGAGACCTACCTGGGTCAGCCGGAGATCGTCTTGCTCCGGCCCTTTGACATCGATCTGCTCAAACACGCCGCTGAAGCGGTCGCCGATGATGGCTCTTTCGAAATGGGACGCCTTCTGCTCGTCGCTGCCGCCGATCCGCACGGCCTCCAGCACGTGAAAATGTGCCTGCGCGATCTGTGCGATGGAAGGGTCGGCTTCCGCCAGGACTGCGACGACCTCGGTCAGGACGGAGTTGGAGATATCGATGCCCCCATGTTCCGACGGCACGGAAATGCCAAGCAGGCCGGATTGGGAGAGCATTTCGATTTCATCGTAGGGCAGGACGCGGTTGATGTCGCGATCGCTTGCCTGCTGCGCGAAACCGGCCGCTAACGACCGTGCGATATCGAGCGCTTCCTCTTCGCTTTGAATGCGATGCGCGGGTTGCCTGACGCGTTCGTGCAACTGCGAAACAGTCCCCATTCATCACTCCATCGGCCGTTGCCAAATCGGTGTTTCAGGCAGGGCAAATCAGTAAGATCTTAATTTCTATAGACGTCGTATACAATGGATTTTCTTTGCTTATTCGCGCCGTGCCGTTGAGCATAATAGGGATCAAATGGAAAATTGTAAGCGTGCCGTCGGCTCAGGCGGGCACTTGCAGGCAGGAGATTGCCATGGGCGCGACCTTGATTCTTCCCGGTTTGAACGGCTCTGCAGAAGGCCATTGGCAACGCCATTGGGCGCGTGACAATGCGTCTTCGACCATCGTGCGGCAGGCCTCCTGGTCGAGGCCGGCGCTGCATGAATGGCTGCAGTCGCTCGAAGGCGAACTTGAGAGGGTGGGGGATGCCTGGCTGGTTGCACATAGCCTCGGATGCCTGCTGGCGGCTCATATCGCCACCCGTCCGGCAGCGCGGCATGTAAGAGGCGCCTTCCTTGTCGCACCTTGCGATCTGGAGCGGACCGAGCGGCTGCATCCTGGCGTCATCGATTTCGGTGAGATGCCGACAGATCGCTCGCCTTTCAGGACTTTTGTGGTCGGTAGCCGCGACGATCGCTACATGGATTTCATCAGGCTTCGCCGGTATGCGGCGCTTTGGGGGGGCGGAGCTGCACGATCTTGGACATGCCGGGCATATCAATATCGAAAGCGGGTTTGGACAGTGGCGGGAGGGCTACCAGCTATTCTCTTCCCTTACCGATGCGCCCGGTCGTAGAGCGCCGAAAGGCACGCAGCCACAACGCGTCTCTCGCGCAATCACCGCGTCCGCCTGATCCGCTGAGATTGCCCTGCCGACAAGAAAGCACTTGCTTGCGGCGCCTTTTCGCGCTTTCATATACGACTAAATAAGTAGACAATTGCAATAATCCTGCTGCCCTGACCCTTTGTATTGGTCGTCATGCGTGCAGCCGATTGCGGGCATCTGGTTTAAGATCAGAGTTGGACCCGCGTGTCGCGTCCCTCCGGAAACGGGGCTTGAAACCCGAATTTAAGCGGATGCGCCGAATTTTGAGAGCCGATGCGTTTTGTGCGTTCCGCGGGCTGTAGCGCGTTGGCTGGCAGGCGTAAGGCGACGGGCTCTGATGTCTCGCAGACAGTAATCGGTCGCGAAACCGAGTAAACCCAGAAGAAGCATGATCGACCACCTCTTGCTCCAGGAGTTGATATGACGGTTCAGGGATTTTTTTCCGCCAAGGCGAATGCGGCGAGCCGGGCCTATGCGATTCCCCGTATCGCCGTGATCGGCCGCGGCTTTTCCGGCATGATGATGGCGATTGCGCTGATGAAGACGGTTCGCTTTCCGTTTCATCTTCAGCTTTTCGATCCGAACTCCAGCGTCAGCGGCGGTCAGGCGCTGGCATCCGGTCACAGCAGCGAAATCCTCAACAGCCGCGTTCGCGATCTTTCCGTTTCCGTTGGCGATCCCGATGATTTCAATCAGTGGCTTTGCGGAAATGCGCCCTTCCGCAGTGCCGTTCCGGCCGCAATACCGGGCTTTCTGCAAATCTTCGTGCCGAAGAGCATTTTCAGCGATTATGTCTATCAGCGCTTTTCGGAAGCCTTTTCTTCGCGGCGCGATGTGACCGTGCAGGTCAGCAGCGACATGGTTTTCGGGCTGCGCCGTATCCGAGGTGAACGCTTTGTTGTCGAAAGCGATGGTGCGGTCAATGCTCCGTTCGACATGGTCGTGTTTGCAACCGGCTACGGTATGGCCGATCAGGAAGCGCAGGACGGTGACCTAGCTAGCATTCCGACAACGGTGCGCGCACGTCGTCTGGTCTCTCGGCCGCACACGATCCTACTTGGCAGCGGCCTGCGGGTCGTGGACCGGTTGCTGCAGATGCGCGACAATGGCTATGCCGGCCAGATCACCATCGTCTCGAGGCGCGGTTTCTTGCCGCAAAGCCATACGCGCAGCAATGCCGATCCTGCGTTTCCCGCCGATGAGCTACCCAATCGGTTGAGCGAGATCGTCCGTTTCATTCGCAGGGCTTGCGAGGCAGCCGAGGCCGATGGTCAGAACTGGCAATCGATCATGAACGGCTTCCGCAAGCACGCACGCTCCCTCTGGCGCTCTCTGCCCGCCGGACAAAAGCAGCAGTTCAATCGTCATTTGCGGGCGCTGTATGACAGCCACCGCAATCGATTGCCGGAGGCGCTGCATGTTCGCCTGAAGCAGGAGCTGGCCGAGGGCAATACCTTGCTGCGGCGCGGACACCTGATTCGCCGGACGCCGACCGGATTGGTGCTGAGGCCAGCGGGAAGACAGGATACCGAGCAGCTCTACGCGGATGATGTCATCGACTGTCGGTGCCAGGCGCCGAATCTGAATGCCTCCTTGCTGCGCAGTCTTATCGATGCGGGACTGGCGGTGCCGGACGAGCTCGGCCTTGGTCTGGCGGTCGAGGCGACTGGAGCGCTGGCGGTAGATGGCAACACGGCGGGCGCGCTCTTTGCCATCGGTCCTTTAGGCCTCGGGAGCCTCCCGGACATCGACCTGGTGCCCGAAATCGTCACGCAGGCCTATGCTGCTGCAGAGAGTATGGCAGCGCGATTTCATCCGCAGTGCAAGGCGGTGTAAGCCGTTTTCTCCATGTCGCGACGAACCTATCGGCGACGCCTGCTAACCGCCGAAAGGACGGGCGCGCCCGGAGCGTTCGGTTGGGTCGTATCGTAGGACGCAGCGTGGAGCGTGTGGTTTTAGTTTTGGCCGATGCTGGTTGGTGGAGTGGCTTTGCCTCTTTCCCAATCGCAAGAGGATGCACGCGAAACTACCTATTGCCGTGCGCCTTCTTCAGCCTATTTCGAGCAAGCAACGAGCTGCATGAGACACGATCTTGCGATCGGTGCGGCCAGATGCTTCATAATCGCCGGAATGCCTTTGTGTCGCCTTTCTTTGTCTTACAAGGCGTACGCGCAAAGGCTATGAAATTCGCAACCACGATGGAAACGACTCGATTCTTCCTTCTATGTGGCGTTTCTGGTCATCCATTACCCGTGACGTCACGTGCGACGAGGAGCTTTGCTTGCGCCTGTTGAATTTCCGCCTTCTTCTGCTGCCCGTCTTGCTGCTGGGATTGAGCGCCGCTGTGGCTGTCTTTCCGCTGGGGAGCGCGGATGCCTTCGCACAGGATCAGCAGCCGATAGAGGTAGAAGCACCGGCAGACGCACCATCGCCGCAGCCGGCCCAACAGCAGCTCCAGCCACTCGCCAACGGGCTGCTGGACGCCGCCGTCACCGATCTCAACAAGGCAAGGAAAGAATACGCGTCGCTGCATGACAACGCAAAGCAGCCGGGCGGCGACGACGAGACGCTGGTGGCGCTTTCCGGCCGTGCAGACGAGCTCGGGCGCTCGATCGCAGCAGTTTCGGCAAAGCTGAAGCCTCGTACAGCCGAGATCGATGCACGCCTGACGCAGCTTGGTCCCGTGCCCAAGGAAGGCCAACCGCCCGAAGCCGTGATCGTCACCCAGGAGCGTGATCGGCTGAATGCCGAGCGTTCGCAAATCAGCGCCCTGATGCTCGATGCCGACAATCTCACCGCAGAGACCAATCGGATATCCATGCAGCTGGTGGAAAAACGCCGAAAGCTGTTCGCCGAGACATTGCTGAGGCGCACGGAAATTTCAGCGGGCACACTGCAGGATGCAGGATCGGCGCTGATCGAAGAGAGCGTCAGTTTCCGCGATGCCATCATGAGCTGGATCGGTTTTGTACTGAAGGCCAAGCTCGGTTCGCTCCTTGCCGCCGTCTTGCTGTCGATGGGCGCCGCGCTCATCTTCCTGGTGGGTGGCTATCGGTTGTTCCGGCGCTACTATGTACAGGATGAGGCCGTCGAGAGCCCGCCCTACATCAGCCGGCTCTCCGTCGCCTTTTGGTCGACCCTGATCCGCACCATGTCGCTGGCGGCCTTTCTCGTCACCTCCTTCTTCTTCCTTTCGAATTTCAACGTGCTGCGGCCGGACATCGCTCCGATACTGGCGGCGCTCTTCGGCTTCATCGGCCTCGTCTATTTCGTCGGACGCCTGAGCAATGCCGTCTTTGCACCATTCAGGCCGCATTGGCGCCTGGTGAAGCTGTCGAACAAGGGCGCTTACTCGCTGACCTGGTGCCTGCAGGCCATGGCCGTGGTCAACGGGCTGGATTATGTCTTCGACCGCATCAGCGAGTCGATGGGATCTCCGGTCGTCGTCACTGTGGCGAAGAGCTTCTTTGCGGCTATGCTGATCGGAGTGATCCTCATCACAGCTTCCTTCGGTTCACCGATGCTGGCCAAGAACGGCGATCCCGATGCGCCGGGCCGCCGGTGGCCGCATGGCATGGCCATCATTCTTCGCGGCCTCGGCATATTGGTCATCTTCACCTCGTTCATCGGTTATGTCGGTCTTGCCCGTTTCATGGCAACGCAGATGATCGTGACGAGCGCCGTCATCGCCACCATGTATCTCGGCATCCAGCTCGGCAAGGCCGTGTCCAAGCAGGGCGTCTTTGCCGAGACCATCATCGGTCGGTTCCTGGAAAGCCGCCTCAAGCTCGGCGAAGTGGCGCTCGATCAGGGCGGCCTCGTGGCAGGACTTGCGACCTATGCCGTCGCACTGCTGACGGGCATTCCGCTGATCCTGCTGTCATGGGGTTTCCATATCCAGGATCTGGAACTTTTCGCCTACAGGCTCTTCACCGAGATAAAGATCGGCAACATATCGATCTCGCTGCTCGGCATCTGCGTCGGCATCCTGCTTTTTGCCGGCGGTTATCTTGTCACGCGCTGGTTCCAGCGCTGGCTCGATAGCAATGTCATGGCGCGCGGGCAGGTGGATCTCGGCGTCCGCAATTCGGTCAAGACCGGTATCGGCTATCTCGGCATCGCAGTTGCCGCGATCATCTCCATTTCGGCCGCAGGTATCGATCTGTCGAGCCTTGCGCTCGTCGCCAGCGCCCTGTCGGTCGGTATCGGTTTCGGTCTGCAGAACATCGTGTCGAACTTCGTCTCCGGCCTGATCCTTCTGGTCGAGCGTCCATTCAAGGTCGGTGACTGGATCGTGTCAGGCACATCGGAAGGCATCGTCAAGCGTATCTCGGTTCGCGCGACCGAGATCGAGACTTTCCGCAAGCAGTCGATCATCGTGCCGAATTCCGAGCTCATCAATGCCTCCGTGGGTAACTGGACGCATCGCAACCGGCTTGCACGCTCGGAAATTCCGGTCTCCGTCAGCTTCGATTCCGATCCGCGCAAGGTCATGGAGATCCTGCTGGAGCTCGTGCGCGGCGTTCCGAAGGTTCTGAGAAATCCGGAGCCGCACGTAGAATTTCTGCGTTTCGGCCCTTCATCGCTCGATTTCGAGATGCGCTTCTATCTCTCGGATCTTTCCGACGGCATGGAGACCCGCAACAATCTCCGCATCGAGATCCTGAAGCGGTTCCGCGAGGAGGGGATCTCCATTCCCTATCCGCATCAGGAATTGCACATCGTTCGCGATAGCGCGCGTGGCCGGCGGACCGATGTCGGCGACAAGAAGCTGACGGATTCGGCCGATGGTCCCGAAGGAGAGAGCGATGCGGCCGAGAGCATTCTCTCATCCGCCGAGGACCGCGTGCCCGACGCGAAGAGCACGGGCCGTCGGCGCGGACGATCGGCGGCCGAATAATCGAACTCACCTCGGGATAACGCCGCCGGATTGAAGCCGCTTCGGCATTTGCCAGGACTGAGTGAGATCCTGCAGGTCCGCAGGTGCTGGCGGCCGGCCAGGGCGCCTGCCTGAAGAATTGCGCGCAAACGACGGCCCGCTTCCTTCATCGTTGGGACGCGAGGCAACTTAATAAATACTCAAAGACTTTCGTTCTAGAAAAACTATAGAGGGGTAATTTTCAAACAGGTTTTTTACTATGCCATTTCTGGGTGTTTCGGGGATGCAATATTCCGGCGCGTCGCTTGCGGGCTCGCGTATTCTTCTCGTTGAGGATTCCAATCTCTTTACGTCGATGATCAGTGCCAAGCTGAAGGAGCTTCTGGATATCGATGTCGAGAGTTGCCGCAATTTCGATGAGCTGCAACTTGCCTACGACAAGTCGTCGGAGCCGATCAAGCTGGCGATCTCCAACATGAACCTTCCGGGTGCAGAAAAGGGCGAGGCGCTGACCTATCTGCTCGATCTCAGCATCCCGACGATCGCCTTCACCGGCACCTTCCTGGAAGGCACGCGTGACGAACTGATCGCCAAGGATGTGGTCGACTACATCCTGAAGGACAACGTTTTCGCCGTCGATATGCTCGCGGAGTCGATCTGCCGCTTTCTCACCAATCATCGCCATCACGTCCTCATCGTCGACGATAGCGCGACGGCGCGTGCTCTGCTCTCCAGCCGGCTGAAGCGCTACAATTTCCGTGTCAGCGTTGCTGAAAGCGGCGCCAAGGCCTTGGAACTGCTGAAGAGCAATCCTGATATCGGCCTGATGGTCACCGACTACAACATGCCCGACATGGACGGCTTCGACCTGACGCGGCGTATTCGTGCGACGACCGGTTCCCATGAGCTGCGCATCATTGGTGTTTCCTCGTCCAACAATCGCCTGCTCTCTGCGCGTTTCCTGAAGGCAGGCGGCAATGATTTCATTCTGCGGCCGTTTATTGATGAGGAATTCTACTGCCGCGTGAATCAAAACCTGGACACGTTATCGCAGATCCAGCTCGCCCGTCGGGTCACCGAATCCGCCTGACGCAAGCCGTTCCAGGCGAAATTGCTCCGACAAAATGTGAGGAAGATTCATTTTTATGTGAAAGTCTGCAATCGGTGGTTCCAATTTTTTCACGAATCCTGTTCAGGATACGTGGAAGATGGTTTGGCAGACCTGCGATTGACTGAATATTCGTGTGTGCCGGAAGGCATGGGAGGAATTGAAGGGAAATGGTATTGCATGCGAGATCCCTCGGCGATGGCGTAAGCCGTCGCCATAGCAGCCAGAAGATACTTCTGGTGGAGGACTCGCGCATGTTTTCCGCCGTCCTCTCGCATCGGTTCGAAACCGAGCTTGGCTTCGCCGTCACCCATTGCTCCTCGTTGAAGATACTCAATGAGACGCTGGAGTCTGTCGGAAGCGACTTCACCATGGCGGTAATCGACCTCAACCTGCCGGATGCCGCGCACGGCGAAGCCCTCGATGTCGCCGTCGCCCATGATATTCCGACAATTGTCTTCACCGCGTCATTCGACATCGCAACACGCAATCGCATCATGGAGCGCAGTGTCGTCGACTATGTGCTGAAAGATAGCGAATTCGCGCTAGACAATCTGGTCTCGGCCGTGCGGCGCGCCATAGCCAACCGTTCGACGCGCGTTCTGGTTGTGGATGATCTGCCATCGGCTCGCAAGATGCTGACGGATCTGCTGCAGGCCCAGCAGTTCAAGGTGGCCGAAGCCTGCACCGGCGTCGAAGCGCTGGCGATGCTCGAACAATTCGACGACATCGAAGTTGTCGTAACCGACTACAACATGCCTGATATGAATGGGCACGAGCTGACCCGGCGCATCCGCCACCGCCATGGGTCGGATCGAATGCGTATTATCGGCATTTCCTCCTCGAACGATCGGTTGCTGTCTGCGACATTCCTGAAAGCCGGTGCCAGCGATTTCATCTATCGCCCCTATGTTCCGGAAGAATTGCAGTGCCGCATCGCCTTGAATGTCGAGACGCTGACGCAATTGAAGCAATTGCGCGCAGCGGCCGCGAGCGATTATCTGACGGGCCTCTATAACCGGCGCTATTTCTACGACCACGGGCCGAAGCTCGTGAACGAGTGCTTGCGCCGCCAGCGCCCGAGTTCGGTCGCCATCCTCGACATCGATCACTTCAAGAATTTAAACGACACCTATGGTCACGAGATCGGCGACCAAGTGTTGAAGGCGGTCGCGGGCCGGCTTCAGTCTCTGTTTGAAGGAAGCGGCAACCTGCTGTCCCGCCTCGGTGGAGAGGAATTCTCGATTCTCTTCACGGAGATGAATTCGCGTGCGGCAACGGCATTGTGCGACGAGGTGCGTCTCAGCCTTGCAAATTTGAAGGTGCACGCTGACGACGAGGAACTTTCGGTTACCGTTTCCATCGGTGTTGCCGAGATCGTCGGCTACGAATCTTTCGACAATTATCTCAATGCTGCCGACCAGTTTCTCTACATGGCCAAGCACAATGGCCGCAATCAGGTCTATTCAGACTATCGGATGGCCGAACAGGCGGCCGAGTAAGCCGCCTGCATTGCTGCTGATCGCAATCGAGGGTCTTCAGACGACGACGCCGGTCCGGTTTGTCGACATGGTCAGCTTGCGTTCGGCGCGCTCCTGCTGCGGCGAGCGATTGTAGAGTTCGCGATAACATTTGGAAAAGTGTGAGGCAGAGACGAAGCCGCAGGCAACGGCCACTTCCACGACCGGCATGGAGGACTGCACGAGCAGGTGCCGGGCACGGTCCAACCGGATTTCGAGATAGTAGCGAGCAGGGGAGCGTCCCATCTCCTGACGGAAAAGGCGTTCGATCTGGCGGCGCGACAGGCCTGCGTCATCGGCGATTTCAAGCAGCGACAAGGGTTCGGCGAGGTTGCTTTCCATCAGTTCGATGATCGAGAGAACCTTGGCGTTCTGCACGCCGAGGCGGGCGCGCAGCGGCAGGCGCTGGCGATCGTGCGGACTGCGGACGCGGTCGGTCAGCTGCTGCTCGCAAACCCGGTTGACAAGGTTCTCGCCGAAATCCTGGCCGATCAGGTTCAGCATCATGTCGAGCGAGGCGGTGCCGCCGGCGCAGGTGTAGAGATTGCTGTCGACCTCGTAGAGATCCGCATAGACTTCGGCCTGAGGGAAGGTTTCGGAGAAGCCGGGCAGGTTTTCCCAGTGGATCGCGCAGCGCTTGCCGTTCAGCAGACCCGCTTGGGCAAGCACATGTGCGCCCGTACAGAGGCTGCCGACGGCGACGCCGCGATTGTAGGTTTCCCGCAGCCAGGCATTGACTGACTTGTTCTGGAACTCCTCGACATAGATGCCTGAGCAGACCAGCACCATATTCGGGCGGTTCTCGCCGCCGAGGTAGCGGCGCTCATCGGCAAGCGCCGAGTTGACCTCGAGCCCGATGCCGCTGGAAGAATAGACCTTCTGACCGTCCGTCGAGGCGAGCCGCCATGTATAGGCAGGGTAGCCCAGCATGCGATTGGCAATCCGCAGCGTTTCTACCGCAGCGGAAAACGGCAGCATGGTGAAGTGTGGAACGAGGAAGAAAACCAGGGAACGCGTCTTAATCGGAGTCTTGCTCATATCGTGAAAATCCATCCTCCAGGACCATACTGTATTCCTTGCGTCAAATACGTCGACTGGATGGTCTGTTAGCGACATTGGCATGGATAATCGCGGCCGCAAAGGGATATTTGCGTTTACTCTGAAAAATGCATCACTGGAAAGGGGAGGTGGGAGGAAGGCAAGCAAACTGCCGGAATAATCAAATATATATGTGTCTAATTATCAAGTTTATGGTGGAATGCGCGCGGAAGTGAGCGGATGTTCAAAAGGCGACACTCGTCGGAGTTGAGCGTCGCCTTTGCCATTTACCGGCTCTTGCGATCATCGCGTAGCCTTTGGGGCCTTGGTCTCGTTTGCGGCCGGCCAGCCCATATCCTTGCGCACGTCGTCGGACAGGGACTCAAGCTCACGCAGCGAGCGCCACTGTTGCCAGCGATCAGCAACACGAGAGAAGAGGGGCGTGTGGCTGCCGTTAGAGAGAGACGAACCCTGCGTCCTGCCAGCATGTCTGTAGGTGATGGACGTCATTTTCAGGCTCCTTTCTTTGTTGGACTTTCAAACGATCTCCGCCATCGAATGGTAATATGAACCCGAGCTATTCATCAATCAAACGAATAGATCTTATAGTTGGCATTAGAATTCTTGAACGACGGTAGCTTGCCGGGCTTCCGTTCCAGCGCGGAGAGCGTACGATCCGGCGGCAGACCGCGCGCATTGACGTCGTCGATCAGATGCGACGGAAAGCGTGCGGCGATCTCATCCAGCGTGTGTTGCGCTATCCGCTGGACTTTGCGCACATGCAGAAGGCTCAGAAGGCGAGACGTTTCGCTGAGTGCCGTGTCAGCCATGGCTTTACTCCTTTGCGGCGGCCTGTATCAATTTCCTAAGCCTAATATGGTGTTTCGTTGACATTCAGACAAATGAAATGATATGGTGGTTAAGATCAGAAAAATTGAAGGTGTCGATATGACCGTTCCGCTCCGCCGGCCCATACCGTTGCTTGACAATGAAGTTCTGCGCACCTTTGTGGCCATCGCCGAAACCGGCAATTTCTCCACGGCCGCCGATGCGGTCTTTCGCACGCCCTCCGCCGTCTCCATGCAGATCAAGAAGCTGGAAGAGCAACTCGGCGTGACGTTATTCCTGCGCGACGCCCGCTCGGTGAGCCTCACCCAGCATGGGGAGATGCTACTTTCTTATGCCCGCAACATTCTGGCGCTTTCCAACGAGGCTGTATCGCGCTTCATCATGCCGGAACTGAGCGGCGTGGTGCGGCTCGGTGCACCTGACGATATCGGAGAACGCCTGCTGCCGACCATTCTGAAAAACTTCTCGGAAAGCTATCCCGGCATCATGGTCGATGTCGTCGTGGATATGAGCATCCAGCTGAAGAAGCGCATCGAAGAGCAACGGCTCGATCTGGCACTGATCAACTGCGCGACGCGGCCGTTCCCGACGGAAGGCGAAGTGATCTATACCGAGCGTCTTGTCTGGGCCGGCGCCAAATGCGGTACTGCCTATCGCCGCGACCCGCTGCCGATCTCCATCTGGGAAGAGGGCTGCATCTGGCGATCGGAGGCAATGGCGCAGCTTGAGCGGCAGAAGCGGCCCTATCGCGTATCCTATCTCAGCGCCCATACCATGGCGCAACGGGCTGCTATCGTCTCGGATCTCGCGGTCGCGCCGTTTCCGCGCTCCTACATTACGGAGGATATGGAAATCCTCGGACCGAACGAGGGATTGCCGGAACTGACCTCCTTCGACATTCGTCTTCTGACGGCATCGCAGATGACGGGTCCGATGAAGGCCGTGGCCGACAGCATACGCCAGGCATTTGTCGAGATCGGGCGAAAGATGGCGGCATGAGGTGCGGATAGTCGCCGGCCAAATTGTCGTGGCGGTGGTTCTGCCGGCTTCGCCGATCAGTTCTTGTGTTTGCTGAGACGAGTGACATTCGCCCGAACGCGCTTGCTGTAAGGCTTGACCGCTGCCCGGGCGACGGTGTCGGCGGCACGGTGCGATGAGACAGCGGCTCCGTTGGCAATGGCTGTCACCGTCGAGATGCTCTGCTGAGTCAGCGCCATGTTGACGGCGACTGCACTTTCTCCCGCTGCGATAAGCTTTTCCATGACCATTCGGTTGAGCTCCGCGGCATTCACGCTGCCGGTCAGGGCAGACATCCACATGTGTTGCATGCGCATCGCAATGACCATGGGTGCTTCAATCCATAGGGTGGCCAGGTCGTTGGAAAGGCGGCGGCTCGGCGACATCGCTACTCCTTCGTTTTGGTGCGTGGTCAGTTCCTGACATTGTAATCGGCGGGCACTTCGCTACACCGCAAGAGTCGGTCGCAGCCATTTATGTCTTCTAGGACGATTGAGGCAGCGGCATATGTCATGCGCGCCAGTGATTTCCGTTCGTTGACGCGTTCGGACGGCTTTGCCGATCCGTGGTTCAGTCTCGATCTGCCTTGCGAGGCTGGGGGTGGGAGGCTGCCTCCACCATAGCCAGCTGGTTTTCCTCCTCACCCTCACGGATGTGGCCGAGACGTTCCGCGACAAGCGCGTCGCTGCGGCCGGCTTCGTGCTTCCATGGCCGGCGGCCCCGAAGCACGCCTGAATCATGCACTATTTCTGCGACATATTCTTCCTGCCGGTAGGCCATGACATGAATGCCGGATACGCCTTCGATCTCCTTCACCTCATTGATGATGTCGATGCAGAGCTGTTTGCCTTCCTTCTTTTGGTCGGAAGCTCCCTCGATCCTTCGGATGACATCGTCAGGGATATGCACGCCGGGCACGTTCGTCCGCATCCAGCGGGCGGTCCTGGCCGATGCCAATGGACCGACGCCCACCAGGATGAAGCACTTCTCGTGAAGGCCAAGGTCGCGCACCTTCTTCATGTAATCCCGCAACATCGGCACGTCGTAACAATATTGGCTTTGCACGAATTGCGCGCCGGCCTCGATCTTCTTCGCCAACCTATGCGGGCGGAAGTCGTAAGGCGGGGCGAACGGATTGATGGCGGCACCGAGAAAGACTTTCGGCGGTGACGTCAACTTGCGGCCGGACAGGAATTTCGCCTCGTCGCGCATCGTGCGCACGGCTTCGAGCAGCGACATACTGTCGAGATCGAAAACCGGCTTGGCTCCCGGTTGGTCGCCGACCTGCACGCCGTCGCCGGTCAGGCACAGGATATTGCATACGCCCATGGCCGCCGCGCCGAGCACATCGCCCTGTATGGCGATCCGATTCCTGTCGCGGCAGGAGATCTGCATGATGGGCGCATAGCCCATGCGGGTCAGCAGCGCGCAAATGCCGACGGAGGACATATGGCAGTTGGCGCCGGACGCATCGACAGCATTGATGCCGTCGACCCAGCCGGAAAAGATCGCGGCGCGCTCATAGACATCTTCCGGATTGGCGCTGTCAGGCGGATTAAGCTCAGCGGTGACCGCGAACTCGCCACGGCGCAAAACCCGCTCCAGTCGACCGAGCGAGGAGTGGCCGGGCAGGGGATCCAGCGGCAGACCGGCGCCCAAGGGATTTTCGTCGATCTGCGCCATTGGTCAGGCTTTCTCTTTTACGGCCTTGCGCGCAGCCGCTGCTTTCGCGGTAACGCGCAGCCATGAAGAGGTACCGCGTAGCGACTGGTTGACGGGTGCCTGCACCTTCAGGATGGCATCGCCGTGGAGCATGTTGCTGGCACCCTTCCAAGCCTGCACCCAGACGCAGGGCATCTCAGGTTCGACTTCGCAATTGCCGTTAGCGCGCACGCCGCCACAGGGGCCGTTGCGCAGCTGCTTGGGACAGTTCATCGGGCAGGACATGCCGGTGGACGACAGCACACATTGGCCGCACATGCGACAGTCGAACAGGAAGCTTTTCACATGGCGTTCGACGAAGGCAACCGGCCGCTCCGCGCGTTGATAGCCGATCAGCGCCCAAAGCGGATGGAGCAGCAGAAAGGCGTTGGCAAAATGCTCGTAGAACCATTCGAAGAAACGGGAGTGACGCACGACCCAAAGACGAACCGCGTATTTGCGCCGGTTGTCGGGACTTGGCGAAGACATGCCTGATGCACGATTGCTGGCGTCAGTCTTCACAATGGGTGTCGCCGCATTCGATTTTTGCATGGCGTCGGCCATCGTCGATATCTCCGGCTTGAGCCACCGTTTGAGAAGGTCGGCCCTTCCCTTTATCCAACAATGCACCGCTGCCGATCAGCGGGCTGCGCTTGGCACGACGCTGCCCGGGCCGAAAAGCGACGGCGCGCAGCACCATATTCGCAATTGTGCGGAGGTGCCAGAGATCAGACGTCGTCGGGTTTGCTCTGCATAGGTCCAGCGTAGCTGCAAGTGCAGCGCTACAACGAGTACTTTCAAAGTTGCCGGGATTTTTACAGGGGCGGCGCCGAGATGTTGCGGTAAGACACCATCGAGTGAGGCGGCGGCGACCGATCTCACGGGAGACAACACCTCCTCGCGCATGATTGCACCGCGCTCACTCGCGCATGCTATGTTCGCGGGGACATGTGCTTGATTCGACTGATGATGATCCTTGCCGTTCTTGTCTGCGCCGGCGGCGCGGCGGCGGGCGAGCCGTGCCGTAAGGTCCAGCATCTCGGCGAGGGCTACACGGTATGCATCTTCGATCCGGCGGTGGACGATATCCAGCTGTTTCAGAACGATCGCAGCGGCAGGCCCTATGGTTCCTTCCGGGCGCTGGAGAACGACCTGCGCCAGGATCGCATCTATGTGCGCTTCGCCATGAATGGCGGTATGTATCTCGACGACCAGTCGTCCGTCGGCCTTTTTATCGAGAACGGGCGCGAGTTGAAGGCGATCAATACCAACAAGGGGTGGGGCAATTTCCACCTGCTGCCGAACGGGATCTTCTATCTGCTGCCAGGGCGGGCAGGCATTATGGAAAGCAAGGCTTTCGCTGCCTCCGGCATCAAACCGTTCTATGCCACTCAATCCGGTCCCATGCTCGTCATCGGCGGCCAGCTACACCCGTCCTTCCTTGCCGACAGCACCAGTCTCAAGACACGAAACGGGGTCGGTGTCATGAAAGACGGCAAGGTGGTCTTCGCAATCTCCGACGGCCCGGTGCGTTTCCACCATTTCGCGACGCTCTTCCGCGACGACCTCGGTTGCGCGAATGCGCTGTTTCTCGACGGAAGCATTTCCAGCCTCGATATTCCCGAATGGCAGCGGCGCGATGGACTATTTCCGCTTGGCCCCATCATCGCCGTGACGGAAATGCTGCCGGGCTGAGCCCGGCGGCGCGCAAGGTTGGAGCCAGCCACATCAGCTAATCGAGATAAATGGGGATGTCATATCCTCTGGCTGCACATTGTCGGATTGAGGCTTCGAAACGTTGATGACAAATACTGCAAACGAGGTGAAGGCGCTGATCTTCATGACGGCGCGTGATTGCGAAATGTATGTCCGGCAATCCCTCGCTAGTCTTTCGAGGCAGACGCTCGACGAGCTGCATGTCCTTTTTGTCGATGATTGCTCCAAGGACGATACGGGCATAATCGCCGCAGGCCTTCTGGACGATCTTTTTCCAAACCGGCACACCTTCATCCGCAACGATGTGCAGCTCGGAAAATCGCGCAACGTTTGGGAGCACTTGAGGCCCCGCGCTGACATGGCCGAGTTCGTCGCCATTCTCGACGGCGACGACCAGCTGATCATCGCCGACATTCTCGAGCAGATGTCGTACAGCTATGCGAACGGCAAGGACGTCGTCTGGACGAACTTCATCACCGATGGCGGGGGCCTTGGCGGCAATGGTCCGCTCGATCCCAATCTGTCGCCGCGTCGGCAAGGCTGGAAAACCAGCCATCTCTTCAGTTTTCGCGCGTCCCTGCTCGCCAATATTCCCGAAGACTATTTCAAGGACGATGCCGGGCAGTGGTTCATGGCCGCCTGCGATATTGCTCTTGCATTGCCCATCCTCGATCAGACGCGGCACTACGAATTCATGCCGGTCAACGCGCATTGCTACACCGCGACCAATCCTTACTCGCATCACAATCTTGACCCGCATTCGCGCGGCCTGAATTCCACTGCGCAGCAGCGTTCGGCACAGCATGCTTTCACCAAGCCGCCGTTGCCGCTGACGCGACCGCTGAAATCGGCAATACAGCGGCGTGTCGTTGCACCCGCTTTCGCCGATGGTGGCACAGCTGACGCCGGTTCTACCGTTGCGGTGGGCGGTGGCGCGGACGCCTGGCAGGCGGTGGCAGGCGGAATTCTTGCCGCCGACTATCCGAGCCTGCTCGATGCTCAATGCGTTGCCGGTCGCAATCTGCTGACGCCGATCCAGATATGGGCGCTTCGTCGCGCGGCATTCGGAAGAAGCGAGCGGCCGAATGTTCTGCATATTGGAGCACCGCGCTCCGCATTAGCGCTGGCATCGTTGCTATCCGGTCGCGACGCCGGTCTGAACTGCCTGTGCATGACGCCGGAAGACGTCGTTGATCTGGAAGGGCGTTTCACCGCGAGTGGCCTGACGGAGGGCATTTCCATCATCGAGACCGAAGTCGCTCAGGTGGGCTTCGAAGAAATTACGTCGACTTTTCCCGATACGCGCCAGATCGCAGAGGGTATCAAGTTCGATCTGGTCGTAGTGGATCTGCAGAATACACCCTATCCGGCAGAGAGTGCGTTTCTGGCTTTGCCAGCGCTGGCGAATAATCTGTCGCCTATGGGTTTCAGCCTCTGCCTGTTCGCGCAGGACCGCGCAACCGAGGCGCTGGTGGCCGAGCGATGGGCCAGCGTCAGTGCGGGATTGAAGTTCAGCCTTGATGCCATCGGTGGCAGTGGATTGTTGGTCGTCGGCGGTCGCTGACGGCATTTCGACCCGCCGATATATGCCCGATAAGTCCTTGCCCCTAAACCTTTGCATGTTGGAAAGAACTGCGATGACGCTGCAAGCCACGATCGCCTGTGAAGTGAACAGTTACCGGAATCCAGTCCGGTTCCACCTTCCTGACCTTAACGATCACATCCAAAGGATCATCGTGCAGAACAGCGCCTTCTACGAGCGGGCCATGCTGGAGGATGTCGGTTCGTCATTGCCGGAAGATGCCTTGGTCGTCGACGTTGGCGCACATATCGGCAATCATACGCTCTTCTTCGGCTCCGTCCTTGGTGTCCGCACCATTGCCTTCGAACCGAACCCGGCGACGTTCGCCACATTGCAGGCCAATGTGGAGCTCAACGGCATCAACGGGCTTGTCGAGCTCAGCCCGCTTGCTCTTGGCGCCGGTCCGGGTGTGGGGGAGATCGTGAGCGCGGACTCCGCCGATCTCGGGGACGCGCACTTCCAGCCAGGAGAGCACGGTGCCGTCCAGATGGCGAAGCTTGACGATCTCCTCTTGGAGCATCGAGTGCATCTGATCAAGGTCGATGTCGGCGGGGCAGAAGCCGACGTGCTTCGCGGCGCGCAGGAGATCATCGCCCGCTCTCGGCCCAAGCTACTTGTCAGCGCCGCCACGCGAGAGATCCTGGGGGCCGTCGAAGCCGTACTCCGGCCGCTCGGCTACCGGAAGATCCGCTTCTACAACGATACTCCGACCTATCTGTTCGAGCCGATCCATTCGGGAGCCGCTGCTCCGACCCGCGCAGTCGATTTGATCGATCCCCGCAATCTGACCATGCTGCCGTCGACGCAGCGTATCGTCGCCGGCATGGCGAGCGTTGCCGGGAACGAAATTGCTCTGCGCGCAGCGGTGATGTCGCTGTTGCCCCAAGTCGATTGTCTCTACCTCTACCTGAACGGTTTCGCGCAAGCGCCGCGCTTCATTGCCGAGCACCCCAAGATCCAGCATTTCATCGATACGGACGGCGTTCGCTACGGCGATGCCGGCAAGTTCTGGGGCTTGGAGCAGGTCGAGGATGCCGTCTACATTACCTGCGATGACGACATCGTCTATCCCGACGATTTCGTAGCGCGAATGATTGGCGAGCTGGCGCAAGCGCGCGGTCTGGCGGCAGTCGGTGTTCGTGGCACGATTATGCTGCAATCGAGCCGGGGCTACTACCCGCATGACGAACGGGTCGTTGTCGAATTGGAACGGGCTTTGATGCGTCGTCGCCGGGTCCATGTGGTCGGCACTAACGCCTCTGCTTTCCATTCCAGCATGGTGAAGATGAAGCTGAGCGATTTTCAGGATAGCAAGACGGCGGATGCTTGTTTCGCAGAATATCTCCATGGTGAAGGCATTCCCGCTTATATCGTACCGAGAAGGGAGCGGTGGCTGCAGCCGATAGAAGGGCAGCGACCTGCGAGTTACGGTCAATCGAACATGGGCTTCGGTTTGGCCTATGACAGCTCGACGAAGCGGGATGATATTCCCTCATCGGCATATCCGGTCTCGCTGTTGCGTTCGGACGTAGCCGATGCCTCGTCGATCATCTATCTTGTCGATGCCGACCAGGCTGATGGCTTGGTGGAGTTCATATTGGCCGTGGGCGGACGTGAACGCGATCCGGTGATCTTCGTCACCTGCGATCACGAGACGGACGATATGCGCCGTACGGTGCTTCACCCCGAGTTTCTTTGCGAGGTACATCTTGTCGCGCGCAGCGGCGAACATGTGTCGAACTATAAGGAACTACTGTGGAAACATGCCGGCCGTATCCGGGCGTGGACGCTTCGCAACGGCAACGAACTCAAGATGGTGGATGCCGACGAGTGGGGAAACTGGTTCGAGCCGATAGAGCGCTCGTCGATGTGACGTCCACGGTGTTTTCGCCGGCGTGATCCATTCCGCATGAATGAGCGTGCTCTGGCTCGACGAGAGCCGAAGCCGTTCCAGTGAGCCGGCGGCAATTTTCCGCCGGCACTGGCGGCATATGTAGAGTTTGCAGGGCTTTGGCGCGCTGTGCTTGGCTTACTTCCCCGGGGAACTTAGCGGCCCGATCCGTTCGATGATCGCCTCCAGCGTCGGGCGAGGGCCAAGCCGATAATCGTCCAGTGCTTGCCGCATGGCGGCCAGATGATCGCAGGAGGTGCCGCAGCAACCGCCGATGATCCTAGCGCCGGCGTCCCGGGCAAGGCTGGCATAGTCAGCCATCAGCCGTGGCGTGCTTGGGTAGTGAAGCTGGCCGTCGTGAGCTTCCGGGATGCCGCAATTGCTCTTGACCGCAACCGCTGCCGATGGGTTGGCCTCGGTCATGAAGAGCAGGCTTGCTAGTGTATCAGCGGGACCTGTGCCGCAATTTGCGCCGACGGCGAGGGGACCTTCGCCTATATCTGCCGCTATGCCGTGAATGTCCTCTGGATGCAGGCCTGCCATGGTCCTACCCCCGACGTGGAATGAAGCGGTATAGATATATGGCAGGCCGACCTTGACGGCGGCTTCGGCGGCGGCCCGAATTTCGTGGGGAGACGACATGGTCTCGATCCAGACGATATCGACGCCGCCAGCCTGCAATCCCTCGATCTGCTCGACAAAGGCGGAAACGGTGTCTTCATAGGCCAATGCGCCTGTTGGCATCAGCGGTTCGCCCGTCGGCCCTACCGATCCGGCGACTATAATCGTGCGATCGGCTTCATCGGCGACGGAACGGGCGATTTCTGCCGCTATCTTGTTGATGCCGTGCACGCGTTCCTGCGCATGGTGCAATTTCAGGCGATGGTGCGTTCCGCCAAAGCTGTTGGTGAGAATGATGTCGGCGCCGGCCTGGATAAAATCCCGATGCAGCTTTACGACCAGTTCCGGGTGCCGCTCGTTCCAGAGTTCGGGCGCTTGACCGGGCTCCAGACCCAAAGCGAAGAGGCTCGTGCCCATTGCGCCGTCGGCCAGCAGGACGCCTTTTTCAGCAAGAAGAGCGGCGAGGGGATTGGCTGGGGTCGGCATGACATCTCTTGGGATACGCGGGCGCAAAAGTATGAGGTGTCAATATGGACATATCTGCCGACAGGCGCAACGAGCGAACGGTCCCGACGCAAGACCGATCGCCGCTAGAAATGAGAGCGCCCGATGAGGGCGCTCTCGGTGATCGGATAGAGCTGCGCTTGCCTATGCGGCTACCATCTGCGCCGCTTGATGCGTGGAGGGAGTGACCATGGCAGCGATAATGCTCTGCAGATCGATCGCGCCGATGGGCTTGCCGCCGGCATCGGTGACGGTGGCTCCCGTCTGTCCCGCTTCGGTTATCTGCTTGGCGACGATTTCCAGCGTCATGTCGCCGGCGACATGCGTACCGCTGGGTTCGCCCGCAAAAGGCTTCATGATGGTCTGGGCCTGGATGATGCGACCGCGGTTCACTTCCTTGACGAAGGCGGTGATGTAGTCGTCGGCCGGCTGCAGCACGATCTGCTGGCCACTTCCCTGCTGCACGACCTTGCCGTCGCGCAGGATCGCGATCTTGTCGCCGAGGCGTAGCGCCTCGTCCAGATCGTGGGTGATGAAAACGACGGTCTTTTTCAACTCCTTTTGCAGATCGAGCAGGACGGTCTGCATGTCGACGCGGATCAACGGGTCGAGCGCGGAATAGGCCTCGTCCATCAGCAGGATATCGGCATCGTTGGTCAAAGCGCGGGCCAGCCCGACGCGCTGCTGCATGCCGCCGGAAAGCTGGTTCGGATAGTGCCGTTCGAAGCCCTTGAGGCCGACCCGTTCGATCCAGTAGTGGCCCTTCTTTTCGCTTTCGCTGCGCGCCACGCCTTGAATGTCCAGGCCGTAGATGGTGTTTTCAAGAACCGTGCGGTGAGGCAGCAAGGCGAATTTCTGGAACACCATCGCCGTCTTGTGGCGCCGGAATTCACGCAGGGCATTCTCGTTCATCTTGCAGACGTCGACGCCGTCATAGAGGACTTCGCCAACGGTCGGATCGATCAGCCGGTTGATATGGCGGATCAATGTCGACTTGCCGGATCCGGACAGGCCCATGACCACGGTGATCGCGCCGGCCGGCATATCGATGCTGATATCCTGCAGACCGAGCACGTGGCCGTGTATCTCGTTGAGTTCCGCCTTGCCCATGCCGCCCTTGACCAGATCGACACAGTCGCGCCCATGGCGACCGAAGATCTTGTAGAGGTTTTTGATCTGGATCGCGTGACTAGCCATGGATGACCTCCGAGTGCTTCTGGAGCCGTCTGCCATAGGCTTGGCTCGTGCGGTCGAAAATGATGGCGATCGCGACCAGCGCAAAGCCGTTGAGGAAGCCGACGGTGAAGAACTGGCTATTGATCGCCACCAGCGTATTCCTGCCGAGGCCACCCACACCGACCATGGAGGCGACGACGACCATGGCGAGCGACATCATGATAGTCTGGTTGATGCCGGCCATGATGGTGGGCAGCGCGAGCGGAATCTGCACGTTGAAAAGCTTCTGTCGGTTCGATGAACCGAAAGCATCCGCAGCCTCAAGCACTTCTCTGTCGACGAGACGGATACCGAGGTTGGTCAGCCGGATCATCGGCGGGATGGCATAGATGACGACGGCGATGAGACCCGGTACCTTGCCGATGCCGAAGATCATGACGACGGGAATGAGATAGACGAAGCTCGGCATGGTCTGCATGATGTCGAGGATCGGGTTGACGATCGACTGCAGCCGGTCGGACCGGGCCATCAATATGCCGATCGGCAGGCCGATGACGACGGCGATGAGCGTACAGACCGTCACCATTGCGAGCGTTATCATCGTGTCGCCCCAAAGGCCGCACACTCCGATGAGAATCATGGAAATGGCGGTGCCGGCGACGATCTTGAGGTTTCGGCTGGCGGCATAGACGACGAGCATCATGACGACAAGCACAATGAACCAAGGCGTGTTGGTGAAAAGCCACTCCAAATAATTCAGAAACCATTGCAGCGGCTGCACTATGGCGTCGATGAGATTGCCGTAGGCGCGCACGGATGCCCTGAATCCATCATCGATATTCTTGCGTGCGGCGCGTATGAGCGATTCGTTTATTGCCGGAAAATTGCAAAGCACGTCCGGCAGGATCGTACATTGAATAGCCATGTATTTCCCCTTCTTGATCCGGTTCTGTCCAGTCTGAGCATGTGGCCTTTCATGTTCGAACTGTATTACAGCGCTGCGACCGGTTCTGCAGGCTGCTTTTCAATTCCTACTACATTTGCCGGCGCCAATCTGTGCTCGTTGCGACCTGCGACCGCGTCTGTCCGTCGGTCGTTGCCTCCAGCGAATATGAAATAGGCGACAGGCGTAGGCCTGCCGCCTATGCTTTCGTGCTGCTCAGAGCGATGCCTTGACCTTCGTTGCGACGTCAGCCGAAACCCACTTGGTCCACATGTCGGGGTAGGTCTTCAGGAAGTACTTGGCGCCGTCCTCGTTGGTACCCTGATTGTCGGTCATCCAGGCCAGAACCTTGCCGACGGTGGCGTTATCCCACTTGCGGGTCTTCATGTAATCCATGGCGATGCCGGCCTTCGATGCAAAAGCCTTGGTCACGACCGTATAGACGTCAGAGACGGGATAGGAGTTTACCTTCGGATTGGCGCAATCCTGGATCGCAGTGCAGGCATCCCATTCCTTCTTGTCATGCGGCACGTTGAAGCTCAGACGTACCATCTCGTACTTGCCGAGGATGGCCGTCGGTGCCCAGTAGTAGCCGAGCCAGCCGCTCTTCTTTTCGAAGGCGTTGGCGATCGAACCGTCGAGTCCTGCAGCGGAGCCGGTGTCTACCAGCGTAAAGCCAAGCTTGTCGGCGCCGAGTGCCTTATAGAGGTTGGCGGTGGAGATCTGGCAGTTCCAGCCTGCAGGGCAGTTATAGACCGCGCCCTTGGAGGAATCTTCAGGGGCAGGGAAGAGTTCCGGATGCTTCAGCGCGTCCTGAACGGTCTTGATATCGGGATGGGCGTCGGCAAGGAATTTCGGAATCCACCAACCTTCGACGCCGCCGTCGCTGAGGAGCGGCGCAGCCTCGATCAGGCTGCCTTCGGATACGGCCTTGTCGAGTGCCGTGCGCACGGCGTTGACCCAAAGCTCGGGCGCGACGTCGGGCTGGCCCTTTTCATTCATGGAAGTGAAGGTCGGTTGCGTATCGCCGGTGACCAGCGTGACGTTACAGCCGTAGCCGTTCTGAAGGATGATCTTATCGACCTGAGCGGCGACGCCGGCAGAGGCCCAGTTCATCTCGGCGATCGATACGTCGCCGCATGATGCCGCGTGCGCCGAGCCAGCCAAAGCATAGGCGCCAAATGCAAAGATGGCGGAAGCGAGAAGCTTCTTCATTTGATGATGTCTCCCAATTTTTCGTTAGGTTGCGGAAATCGGCGCGACATATGCATGATATGCGAAGCAGGCATGATGTCTGTCGATCCCTGTCAGCGGTGGTTCAACCACAACCGTTCATACGCCGCTGACGACGCCCGCACGGTCCCCTTTGCTGCTGTCGTGCATTTGGTCTTTTTGCGACCGCGGAACCC
Source organism: Martinezella lusitana (assembly GCF_014207095.1). Classification (GTDB taxonomy): domain Bacteria; phylum Pseudomonadota; class Alphaproteobacteria; order Rhizobiales; family Rhizobiaceae; genus Rhizobium; species Rhizobium lusitanum_B. Next base: position 255,788 of record NZ_JACHBG010000004.1, read on the forward strand.
TGTCGCGGTCGGGCATTCTTTGCATCGACAACGGGCAGCCTAAGGATTTAAAGAAAGAAATCAACAGCCAGGCCACGACATGGACTTATCGTGCCTGTTGGAGAAGCGGATATAAGCTTATGAATTAGCCTATTTTCTGCTATTCACGGCTGCAAAATGGGCAATGCGAGCCCCGCGCAAGCCATCCGGCCTGGATGAAATTAAATAAGCCTAAAATATCGCGTCCCTGGAAGACGTTTTTTATTCCATTTGCGTCGTTTGCGATTTCATAACGACAATGGGAAAATTTTCAAAAAAAATTCAAATTCACTCTTGGTTAAGCACTTAATAACCGTCCGGTAACGATGTCGGTTTATCAATCAATGCGTGGCGGGGGACACCGCTGCTTCTCCGGATCAGGTATTGCGTACCGGGGGAAGCGAACCTTGCGGCGTATGTGCAAGGAAGCCGGCGTTTTTGGCAAACCGCGCTGATCTTCGGATCGCGCGGTTTTCGCGTTTCTAACGCAAGTTGCACAGGTGTCTTGAGCGGTGTTGCGACTTGCACCATGGGCGAAATCAAAAGGCCGGAAGCGCGACGAGCGAACCTTAGAGATCGCGATGCACTTTCGTGCCTGTGCCAATATTGGCCAATCAGCCGGCTTCGTTCCCGCAGCGACAAAATACAAAGCCGCCGATGCGGGCGCATGGCGGCTTTTCGCGCTGAGGAGCTGCGGCTTGACCCGGTATTAGCCGACGTTGTAGGTGCGGATAAAGCCGATCGTGCCGAAGCGTATGTCCAGCTGCTGTACGCGGCTTTCCGGACGGTGCGTCGGAAGCTTGCCATTCCAGGCGATCTGGATGGAATTCTGTCTGTTGAAGATGAAGAGCATTGGGGTTTCCTCCGAGCCGCAGCGGCCCGTTTCGTTGTATCTTTTCGCGATGGAAATAATCCTCTTCGGGATAACTAACAACGGATGGAATCGTCATCCGATGTCGCAAATGGAGCATGATGACGACTGATGCATTTTTGCCTGGCGCAGATGGCATCTGGCCGTTAAAGATCGCGGCGAAATCAAGGCAGAGTGCCGGGTTTTCAGGGGGCACGCCATCTTGGAGCGCAGGGGAATGACAAGGGCGATTATGCTGCAGGGAACCGGCTCCGATGTCGGAAAAACGGTATTGGTCGCCGGACTATGCCGCCTGTTTGCCAATCGCGGCGTAAGGGTCCGTCCATTCAAGCCGCAGAACATGTCCAATAATGCAGCCGTAGCTGAGGATGGCGGCGAGATCGGCCGTGCCCAGTGGCTGCAGTCGCTTGCTGCGCGTGTCCCGTCTTCCGTGCATATGAACCCGGTGCTGCTGAAGCCGCAATCGGAAATCGGCAGCCAGATTATCGTGCAGGGCAAGGTCTGGGGGCATGCCAAGGGCAGGGATTATCAGGCGCTGAAGCCGCAGCTGCTTGGGGCCGTGCTCGAGAGCTTTGCCACCATGCGGGCGGGAACCGATCTGGTCATCGTCGAAGGGGCGGGTTCGCCGGCCGAAATCAATCTGCGGCGGGGCGACATCGCCAATATGGGTTTTGCGACGCGCGCCAACGTGCCCGTGGTTCTGGTCGGCGATATCGATCGCGGCGGCGTCATCGCGTCGCTGGTCGGCACCTACCATATCCTGCCGGAAGAGGACCGGCGCATGATCCGCGGCTACCTCATCAACAAGTTTCGCGGCGATGTATCCTTGTTCGCAGAGGGCATCGAGGCGATCGGCGGCTTCACGGGCTGGCAATGCCATGGCGTCGTGCCGTGGCTCAAGGCGGCATCGCGCCTGCCTGCCGAGGATTCCGTCGTGCTGGAACGGCTCGCACGCGGTTCAGCGGGTGCGCTGAAGGTTGCTGTGCCCGTGCTGTCGCGCATTGCCAATTTCGACGATCTCGATCCGCTGCGGGCCGAGCCCGATGTCGATCTCGTCTTTGTGCGCCCCGGCGAGCGTTTGCCTGCCGATGCGGCACTCGTGGTACTGCCGGGCTCGAAGTCTACGATCGGCGACCTGCTGGACCTGCGTGAACAGGGCTGGGATCGCGATATTGCCGCGCATATGCGCCGTGGCGGCCGCGTTATTGGCATTTGCGGCGGCTATCAGATGCTTGGACGGATGGTCTATGATCCGCTCGGCATCGAGGGGACGGTTACCGAAACGCCTGGATTGGGCTTGCTTGATATCGAGACGGAAATGGCGCCGGAAAAGACGGTGCGCAACAGCCTTGCCGTTTCCAAAGAGTACGATGTTCCGCTCTCCGGCTATGAAATTCATCTCGGCGTGACGACAGGGAGCGACTGCGAGCGGCCGTCGGCCGTCATCGATGGGCGACCCGATGGCGCCATATCGCCGGATGGTCGCGTGATGGGCACCTATCTGCACGGCCTGTTCGGCAGCGACGCCTATCGGGCAAAGCTGCTGGCAAGCTTTGGTCTCGCCGGCGAACGCATGGACTATCGGGCCAGCGTCGATGCGGCGCTGGACGATATTGCCCGGGAGCTTGAAAAAGTACTTGACCCCGCCTGGCTGGACAGCCTCGTTCACTAAGACCGGTGTCGGTGGCCTGTTCTAGAGTTCGCCCGAAACTTCGCGGCGACGGCGATCGAGTTCTTCGCTGTAGCGCCGCAGCGTATAGCTTTCCGTCAGCAGGCCGATGACCTTGCGCTCGATCAGGTCGTTGACGACTACCAGCGCTTCGCTCTTGGTCTGGTCGAACATCGCGGCGGCCTGTTTGGCATTCATCTGCGGCTGCAGGAACTCGTTGCGAAGACGGATGAAATCGGCAAGGCCGTGTTCTTCGTCGTCCTTTTCGATCGGGCTGGCATAAACGTCCGGCACGAGAACCATTCCGGAATATTTCTCGTTCTTGTCGATCAGGATGACGCGCTGGGCCGAGCCGATCGGGAAGTTCTTGCGGAATTCCTCGATGCTCATGTCGATGCTGCCGGTGTGAACATCGGGGCGCATCATGCGGGCAACGGTGAGGTTGCGGATCCAGCCGACATCGTGCGCGCTGCGGATGCTTTCGCCGCGCAGATGGAAGCGCCACGTCGCGAAGGAGTAGCCGAAGGTGGTGCGCACCACGAGCGACGACGTGATGACTGCCGCCAGCACCAGCGCGGTAATCGGGAAGTCGCCGGTAATTTCCAAGGCCAGGAACGTCATGGTTAGCGGGCCGCCGATGATGGCGACAGCCAGCGAACTCATGCCGACCACCGCGTAGACGGCAGGCGTCAGGGTCGCGTGATCGAGATAGGGCGCACAATAGGCGAAGATCTTGCCGAGCAACGCGCCCATGAACAAGGAGGCGAAGAACAGGCCGCCTCTGAAGCCGGAGCCGATCGATACGGCTGACGCGAGCGACTTGAGGAGGAAAAGCCCGACGAGCGCGCCCAGCGTTACGTCCGTGGACAGATTGAGATGCAATGCGCCATGGCCGGCCGACAGGACCTGAGGCGAGATCAACGCCAGCAGACCGACGACCAGCCCGCCGAGGGCCGGCCGGAAGGGCATCGCGATGGCGCTCTTGCGCGCCAGTTCCTCGACCCAGGCGACGCCCTGCATGATAAGTATGCCGATACCGGCGCAGAAGGCGCCGAGCAGGACGGCCGGAAGGTAGTCTGCCGGGACGATCGCACCGAAATGATCGATATCGATGGCGAAATCGTCTCCGGCGAGCAGCCGGGCGATCATCGTGGAGATCAGCGCCGAAACGACGACCGGCGTCAGTGTCAGAATGGAATAGCTGCCGATGATCAGCTCGAAGGCGTAGAAGGCGCCGGTCAGCGGTGCATTGAATGCGGCAGCAATGGCGCCCGCCGCGCCGCAGCCGACGAGCATGCGCAGATCCGCACGGCGCATCTGCATCTTGTAACCGAACTTCGAAGCGATGCCGGCGGCAAGCTGCGTATAACCAGCCTCAAGCCCGACGGAGGCGCCGAACCCGTTGGAGATCAGGTTCTGCACGGCGACGATGATACTGTCGGTGAGCGACATGCGGCCGCCATGCAGCGCATTGGCCTCGATCGGGTCGACCATGGGCTTTTTGCGCGTGCGCGACAATATGTAGAGAAGAATCCCGAGAATGATGCCGCCGGCGATCGGCGCAATCAGCAGTACCGACTTGTCGGGAATTGCGACGGCTGCCGAGCTGAGGCGCTCGTAGTCCGTTATGCCGTAAATGAGGCTATGCAGCTTGCGCGAGATGTAGCTCATCGCAATCACGGCACAGCCTGAGGTCACACCTGCCAATGCGCCGGCAAAAACAAGCCCCAGTTCGCCACGGCGCAGCAATGCCCTGAAACGACCGAGATCGAATAGGACCGAGAAGACGCCAAGACGGCGAGGTTGAAATTTCTGTAGCATGGGGAGCGGACGATATATTCTACTCGAATGTGGGGGCTTAACCTCTATAAACTCCTAACATCAAAGAAATGCGGCAAAAAGACTGCTGCTCTCTGGGGAATTTGCTACGAGTTCGCGCGTGAAGCGGAGAATGTCGCAATGACGCCCTTGATTGACTCGAACTGGGCGAGAGCCTAATCATGATCGCCATAACGATTGGTTCCTAAGCGGCGATCTGCCGCATGGGATGAAAAGGGAATGTGAAGGGACGGACCCAATCCGGGCGTTCTCATCACAGCCGACCCCGCGACTGTAGAGCGGTCAGGGTCTTTCGTTCGGTTTGAAGCCTATTTCGTCGATGATTCGCATGGGGCGAACGAGGCGGGGTAGGCGTAAGCCGGAAAAGCCACTGGCGTGGCATCATGATCAACCGGGGTTGGACGCCTCTCATTCTACGAATCGTCCGCCTTTTCATGATGGGATTGCCGGGAAGGCGAGAAAGACCCGCTGGCGCACGATCGGGGGCGACCGGTTTCGGTCCGCCCCCGTCGCGGCGCCTTATCCGCGAGCCAGGAGACCTGCCAGGCGTGCCGGGCGAAAAGCCTGTTTCGGGAACGCGAGTTCCGCTGCCAGCACGGAGGTTGTCATGGCGCAAGACGAGTTTTCGGCGTGTAGACGCCATTTTTCCGGTTTCAGCCACGTGCTGCCGACACGCCTCGTTGTGCGCGAGCGGAAATAGCACATGTCCTCTTCGACTTCTCAGGCTGTTTTCGTTCTTGGTGGGGCGCGCTCAGGCAAATCCAGATTCGCCGAATCCCTGATTGTGGACACCAGGCTTGAACGTCACTACGTGGCGACAGGCCGGGCGTGGGACGATGAGATGCGCGAGCGCATCGCGCAGCATCGTGCCGATCGCGGCGACCTGTGGCGGACACATGAGGAGCCGCTCGATCTGGTGGCGCAGCTTGCCGCCGTCGACGCTGAAGGGCGCGCAATACTCGTGGATTGTCTGACGCTCTGGGTTACCAATCTGATGATGGCCGAGCGGGATATGGCGGCGGAGTTTGCCGCTCTCACGGAATTCCTGCCCAAGGCGCGATCGCGGCTTGTTCTCGTCTCCAACGAGGTGGGTCTTGGAATCGTGCCGGAAAATCGCATGGCGCGCGCGTTTCGTGATCATGCCGGCCGTCTGCACCAGATGGTCGCGGCGGAAAGTGCCGAAGTCTATTTTATCGCAGCGGGTTTGCCGCTGAAAATGAAGGGTTAATCCATATGAATCAGGAAAAGATTCCCGCCACCGTCATCACCGGCTTTCTTGGAGCCGGCAAGACGACGATGATCCGCAACCTCCTGCAGAATGCCGGCGGCAAGAAGATTGCCTTGATCATCAATGAATTCGGAGATCTCGGCGTCGATGGCGACGTGCTGAAGGGCTGTGGCGCAGAGAACTGCACCGAAGACGATATCATCGAACTGACCAACGGCTGTATCTGCTGCACCGTCGCCGACGATTTCATCCCGACCATGACGAAACTTCTGGAGCGCGATGCGCGCCCGGACCACATCGTCATCGAGACCTCGGGCCTTGCGCTGCCGCAGCCGCTGGTCGCCGCCTTCAACTGGCCTGATATCCGTACGCACGTTACCGTCGATGGCGTGATCACCGTGGTCGATAGCGCTGCCGTTGCCGCTGGCCGCTTTGCCGACGATCATGACGCAGTCGAAGCCCGCCGCATCGAGGATGACTCGCTCGATCACGAAAGCCCGATCGAAGAACTGTTCGAAGATCAGCTGACCTGCGCCGACCTCATCGTGCTCAACAAGACCGATCTGATCGACGGTGAAGGTCTCGGCCGCGTCCGTGCTGAGGTCGCCTCGCGCACCGCCCGCAAGCCGACGATCATCGAAGCGAAGAACGGCGACGTGCCGGCGGCCGTATTGCTCGGCCTCGGCATCGGCACGGAAGACGATATCGTCAACCGCAAATCGCATCACGAGCTGGAGCATGAGGATGGCACGCCGCACGACCACGACGAATTCGATAGCTTCGTCGTCGAACTCGGCCCCATTGCCGACCCGGCCGCCTTTGTCGATGCGCTGAGGGGCGTGATCGCCGAGCATGACGTGCTGCGCCTCAAGGGCTTCGTCGATGTCCCCGGCAAGCCCATGCGCCTGCAGCTGCAGGCCGTCGGTAGCCGTATCGATACCTACTTCGATCGCGCCTGGACACCGGGCGAAGCCCGTGCAACCCGGCTTGTGGTCATCGGTCTGCACGAGATGGACGAGGCGATCGTTCGCAAGGCGATCGAGGCGCTGGTCTAAGGTCAGTCCATGCACCTTCTCCTAGCTCAAAAGGGAACGATCAGCGACGGTGAGGAGGCGATCGACCTCGGGCAATCGCCCGGCGATATCCTCTTTCTGTCGGCCGCCGACACCGAGCTTGCGGCGATTGCCGCAGCGCACGGCGAGGGTGGTCGCTCCCTTCGGCTTGCAAGTCTGATGAGCCTCAAGCATCCGATGTCCGTCGATACCTATGTCGACAGGACGGCCCGGCATGCGAAGCTGATCATCGTGCGGGCGCTGGGAGGCGCAAGCTACTTCCATTACGCGTTGGAGGCGCTGCATGCCTGTGCGGCGCGTCAGGGTGCCTTGATTGCGGTGCTGCCGGGGGATTCGAAGCCCGATCCGGGGCTGACGCCTTTTTCCAACGTTGCGCTCGATGATCTCAATGCGCTCTGGTCTTATCTGATCGAGGGCGGCGAAGCGAATTCCAAGGCATTTCTCGCTTACGCCGAGGCGATGCTATCAGGCGCCGAGAAGCCCATGCCTGCCGTGCCGCTGATGAAGGCCGGCATTTGGTGGCCGGGCAAAGGTGTGATCGGCGTTGAGGAATGGAGGAGGGTTTCCGTTTCGGAGGTGGCGGTCCCGGAGGGACTCGAACCCCCGACGATAGCGATTTCCTTCTATCGCGCACTGGTCCAGAGCGGTGAGACAAAGCCTGTCGAAGCCATGATGCAGGCGCTTGTCGCTGAGGGCATGCGGCCCCTTCCGGTCTTTGCCTATAGTCTCAAGGATGCCGTGTCCGTCGGCATTCTCGAGAGTGTCTTTACCGAATTGAAGCCGGTCGTGGTCATCAACGCCACGGGCTTTGCCGTTTCGGCGCCGGGCGCGGATCGTCAGGCGACGGTGCTGGAGACGGGCGAGGCCGTCGTTCTGCAGGCCATCTTCTCGGCTTCTTCGAAAGAAGCCTGGGAGGCGTCATCTCAAGGGCTTTCTGCCCGCGATCTCGGTATGAACGTGGCGTTGCCCGAGGTCGATGGGCGCGTTCTTGCCCGCGCCGTGTCCTTTAAGGCGGCCGCCCGCTATGACGAAAGGGTCGAGGCCAATATCGTCGCCAGCGAACCGCTTGAGGATCGTGTGCGCTATACGGCACGGCTCGCCGCCAATTGGGCGCGGCTGCGCAACGCATCGCCCAGCGATCGCCGCGTCGCGCTGGTTATGGCGAATTATCCCAATCGCGATGGGCGCCTTGGTAACGGCGTCGGGCTTGATACGCCGGCCGGCACGATCGAGGTGCTAAAGGCGATGCGAACGGCAGGCTATGGTGTTGCCGATGTGCCCGCCGATGGCGATGCGTTGATGCGGCATCTGGCGGAAGGCCCGACAAATTCGGGGCATGATGGCCGCGTTGTTCGCGAGACGCTTTCCTTTAGCCACTACAGGGATTTCTTTGCGTCGCTTCCCAAGCAGATTCAGGATGAGATGACTGCGCGCTGGGGTGAGCCGGAGGCGGACCCTTACGCGCTCGATGGCGGCTTTGCCCTGCCGTTTGCCCGCTTCGGCGAGGTGCTTGTCGGCATCCAGCCGGCGCGCGGATACAATATCGATCCGAAGGAGAGCTATCATTCTCCCGATCTCGTCCCGCCGCACGGCTATCTGGCCTTCTATGCCTTCCTGCGCCGCTCCTTCGATGCCCATGCGGTCATCCACGTGGGCAAGCACGGCAATCTCGAATGGCTGCCGGGCAAGGCGCTGGCGCTTTCGGAAAGCTGCTATCCGGAAGCGATCCTCGGACCGCTGCCGAACCTCTATCCCTTCATCGTCAACGATCCCGGCGAGGGTACGCAGGCCAAGCGTCGCACCAGTGCCGTCATCATCGACCATCTGACACCGCCGCTGACACGCGCCGAAAGCTATGGTCCGTTGAAGGATTTGGAGGCGCTGGTTGACGAGTACTACGAGGCTTCGGGCGGCGATCCCCGCCGTATCCGTCTCCTGCGCAAGCAGATCCTCGATCTCGTTGCCGATATCGGCCTCGATCAGGATGCAGGCATCGCCAAGGGTGAGGGCGAAGACGAGGCATTGCGCAAGCTCGACGCCTATCTCTGCGATCTCAAGGAAATGCAGATCCGCGATGGCCTGCACATTTTCGGCGTTTCGCCGTTCGGACGGTTGCTGACGGATTTGACGGTGGCGCTGGCACGGGTGCCGCGTGGGCTTGGCGAGGGTGGTGATCAGAGCCTGCAGCGGGCGATTGCGTGGGATACTTTTATGGGGGAGATGTCAGCGAAGCTGACAGAGGGGGGTATCTCGCCACGCAAACCATTCGACCCGCTGGACTGCGACATGGCCGCCGATTGGACCGGCCCGCGCGCCCCAATCCTTCAAGACATCTCAGACGCCCCCTGGCGCACTCAGGGCGATACCGTCGAGCGCATCGAACTTCTGGCCGCAAAACTCGTGGATGGCGAAGCAGTTTGCCCTGAAGATTGGCCAAACACCCGCATGGTTCTCAACGAGATTGCCTCCAAGCTCCAGCCGTCCATCCTCGCCTGCGGCGATGCGGAAATCTCCGCTCTGCTCAAAGGCCTCGACGGCCGTTTTGTTCCGCCCGGACCTTCCGGCGCGCCGACGCGTGGACGGCCGGATGTTCTGCCGACGGGGCGGAATTTCTATTCGGTCGATAGCCGCGCCGTGCCGACGCCGGCTGCCTACGAGCTCGGCAGCAAATCGGCTGAGCTACTCATCCGCCGCTATGTTCAGGACCATGGCGAATGGCCGGTCTCCTTCGGCCTGACGGCCTGGGGAACCTCGAACATGCGCACTGGCGGCGATGATGTTGCACAGGCGCTCGCGCTGATCGGCGTCAAGCCCGTATGGGATATGACCTCGCGTCGTGTCACTGGCTACGAGATCATTCCGCCTGCCATGCTGCGGCGGCCTCGTGTCGATGTCACGCTGCGAATCTCCGGCTTCTTCCGTGACGCTTTTCCCGAGCAGATCGCCCTGTTCGACAAGGCAATCCGTGCCGTCGGCATGCTTGATGAAGATGCGGCGGATAATCCCATTGCGGCGCGCATGCGTGGCGAGATCGCGCGGTTGGAAGCCGCTGGCCTCGACACGGCTTCCGCTAGCCGCCGGGCCGGCTATCGCATCTTCGGCTCCAAGCCCGGAGCCTATGGTGCCGGCCTTCAGGCGCTCATCGATGAGAAGGGCTGGGAGCGGCGCGCCGATTTGGCCGAGGCCTACCTCGTCTGGGGCAGCTATGCCTATGGGGCCGGCGAGGAAGGCCGAGCGGAGCGCGGCGTCTTCGAGGAGCGGTTGCGCTCGATCCAGGCGGTGGTGCAGAACCAGGACAATCGCGAACACGACCTGCTCGACAGCGACGATTATTATCAGTTCGAGGGCGGCATGGCGGCAGCGGCCGAGCAGCTTGGTGGGGCGCGGCCTTCGATCTATCACAACGATCACTCGAGGCCGGAAAAGCCCGTGATCCGCTCGCTCGAAGAAGAGATCGGTCGAGTGGTGCGTGGCCGCGTTGTCAATCCCAAGTGGATCGACGGCATCATGCGCCACGGCTACAAGGGTGCCTTCGAGATTGCCGCAACGGTGGACTATCTCTTCGCCTTTGCCGCGACGACAGGCGCGGTCCGCAATCATCACTTCGAAGCCGTATACCAAGCGTTCGTTGTCGACCAACATGTGCGCGATTTCATGGCGGAGAAGAACCCGGCCGCGCTAAAGGATATGCGCGAGCGTCTGCTGGAGGCGATCGACCGCAAGCTCTGGACGCCGAGAAGCAATTCGGCGAGATTCGACCTGGAAAGCCTGAAGGATGGCAAAGAGGTAGCGGCGTGAGTGCGGTCGACGAGCTTATGGTTGCGTTTCATGGTTATCTCCTGTCGCGCAGCGACCTGACGCTGAAGCATTTCATCGAGGGTTTCGACTGGTCGATGGAGCAGCGGCCGCTTGCCTCGCATGATCTGCCTGTCGTCCGCAGTCTTCGCGAGATCCACCGGGCAGGGAACGGAGCGGAAGGGGCATTATTCCATCGGCTCTTGCAGGCGGCTGATACGCTTCATTGGGCTCAGACCTACAGCATCACCGATTTCGGCAGCGACTTCCTGCAGAGATACGGCTGGGTCGAGCTCTTCGGCACACGCGGGCATTTCGCAAGTGCGGAGATGGCCGGCGGCTTTCTCTTGCTCGGCCCTGGTGTGCACTATCCCGACCATCATCATACGGCAGAGGAAATCTACATCCCGCTGACCGATGGCTCCCTGTGGAGCAAGGATGGTCAGCCATTCCTGCCGCACTGGTCAGGCGGGATCATCCATCACCCTTCGAATATTCGCCATGCCATGCGGACGGAAGACGAGCCGCTTGTCGCGCTCTATCTTTGGCGCGGCGGCCCACTGGCGCAAAAATCAATCATATCCGGGAGACTATAATGAGTGACGAACTGGCCGAAACCGGCGCGGAAGCACCGAGGAACGACGACGCGCGTCATGCCGACAAGATGGCCAAGAAGAAGGCTGCGCGCGACAAGATCATGGCGACCAAGACCGATGAGAAGGGCTTGATCATCGTCCATACCGGCAAGGGCAAGGGAAAATCATCTTCCGCTTTCGGCATGATCTTTCGTCACATCGCCCATGGCAAGCCGAGCGCCGTCGTGCAATTCATCAAGGGCGCCATGTGGACCGGCGAGCGCGACCTGATCGAGAAGCACTTCTCCGATCTCTGCCAGTTCCATACGATGGGCGAGGGTTTCACCTGGGAGACGCAGGATCGTGCCCGCGACGTCGCGGCTGCCTCTGCCGCCTGGGAAAAGGCCAAGGAACTGATCCGCGACGAGCGGAATTCCATGGTCCTGCTCGATGAGATCAACATCGCGCTTCGCTACGACTATCTCGATATCAACGAGGTGCTGGAATTCCTCAAGAATGAAAAGCCCTATATGACGCATGTGGTCTTGACGGGTCGCAACGCCAAGGAAGAGCTGATCGAGATTGCCGATCTCGTCACCGAGATGGAACTGATCAAGCATCCTTTCCGCTCGGGCATCAAGGGCCAGCCGGGCGTCGAATTCTGATCGTAGGCCGGGCTTTCAGCGGCTCGGCAGCATCGTCCTTAGCGCTTCGGCCGTCTGCGGGTTTGCGGGGAAGAAGGATTCAATCGCGAGTTCCGACAGCGTCACGTCGACGGGCGTTCCGAAGACTGTCGTCGTCGAGAGGAAAGAAAGCTGTCCCGCTCCGGTGATAAGCTCAAGCGGCACCGCGATGCCTGCGAAGTCTCGCTCCGGGGTGTTTGATCGATGCGCCGCCGGTGCTGGGTAGGCGGACAATTCCTCCAGCAGTTTGGTCAGCTCCGGGTCACCCGTGGCGGCGATCTGCTGACGCAGGCGTTCCAGCAGATGCGCCCGCCATTCGAAGAGATTGGCGATTCTAGGCGCAAGGCCTTGCGGATGCAGGCTGAGCCGAAGGACGTTGATCGGCCCCTCGGTCAGCGAGGTATCGACGACGCCGGCAAGCAGCGGCGAGACGGCAGCATTGGCCGCGACCAGAGTCCAGTGCCGGTCGACTGCGAGGGCGGGGAAGGGCTCGTGCCCCTTCAGAATGAGGTCGATCGCTTGCCGCGCCGGAGCGAGGGCAGGATCGTCCAGCTTGCGTTCGCGAAAAACCGGGGCGAACCCCGCCGCAAGAAGCATCGGGTTGCGCTCGCGTAAGGGGATGCCCAACCTTTCTGCGAGATGCATCAGCATTTCGCGGCTTGGAAGCGAGCGCCCGCTCTCGATGAAGCTTAGATGTCGCTGCGAGATATCGGCTTCAAGGGCGAACTCGAGCTGGCTCAGGCGGCGTCGCCGCCGCCATTCGCGCAGATGATCGCCGAGAGAGCGGGCAGGGCTCATCATGCGGCGGCCGGTAACTGATCGATGAAGCCGTGAACCGACTTCAGCCGATCGCCTTCCAGGATGGCAAAATCCGTGCCCTTGATCAGCGGCTCAGCATCGGCCGGACCGAAGCCCCAGGAGAAGCGGAGATTGTCGCCGTGACGATCACCATCCGTGATCAAGGTGAAGCGGAAGCCGGGGAAGCGGTCGTGAGCGGCAGTGACCAACGCATGGATCTGTTCCCGGTTGTCGGCACGCATCATCGGGTCGATATAGCTGCAGTTTTCCGTCCAGGCCTCGGCAATGAGCGCACGCCGGCGCTCGGCATCGGCCTCGTTCCAGATGGCGATATAGCGGTCGGCAATGGCGTTTACATCAGTCATCGGTCAACTCCTTTGGATCGCCTGAACCGTTCAGGCAGGGCGATCATCGGCGCGTACCGAAGCAGTATCAATTACGTCAGAGGTAATCAAAAGCCTGTTTCTTAGAGCCCAAGCCAGATGCGCACGGGATGGGCGGGATCCGCCAGAAGCTTGACGGCAAAGGCGATGCAGACGACGACCAGCAGCGGCTTGATCAGCTTTGCGCCGATGCGCATCGCAAGCCGCGAGCCGACCTGGGCGCCCAGAAACTGACCGACGCCCATGGTCAGTCCGACCTTCCAAAGAATAGCGCCGGAGAAGATGAAGACGATCAGGCTGCCGAGGTTCGAGCCGAAATTGAGCAGCTTCGTATGCGCGGTCGCTTTCAGCAGGCCGAAGCCGGCGAGCGTCACGAAAGCGAGCATCAAGAACGAGCCCGTACCTGGACCGAAGGCGCCGTCGTAGAAACCGATCAGGGGCACGAAGGTAATGCCAAAGAGCCACGCGCTCATGCGCCTGTGTTTTTCGACGTCGCCCAGATTGGGCTTTACGGCGAAATAGAGTGCGATTGCGATCAGCAGGAACGGCAGGAGGATACGCAGCACTTCACTTGGCATGATCGTTGCCAGCATCGCGCCGAACATGCCGCCGATGACGGCCATCAGCGCCATGGGCAGTTGTTCGTGAAGGTGCACATGTCCCTGCCGCGCATAGGCGATGGTCGCCGAGGCGGAGCCGAAGATCGATTGCACCTTGTTGGTGCCGAGCGTCTGCAGCGGCGGTATGCCTGCGAGCAACATGGCCGGCACGGTCACCAACCCGCCGCCGCCCGCGATAGAGTCGACGAAACCGGCAAAGAAAGCGGTGGCAAAGAGCAGAAACAGGATCTGAAGCGTGATGTCGTGCAAGGCTGGAACTCTGAGGCTAGAAATCAAGGGCCTTCTCGCACTCCCGCAGCGCCGTGGCAATCGCCCGCAGGACACAGCCGTCAAAATTGACGGGCCGCGATACGGTGGCTACAGCTATCGGCGTCCGCCGCCGTCACCGGGGAGTGAATATGACGACATATGCCAATTCCACCCGCAACTACTTTCTCGGCCTGGGCTGTGAGCGTGGCACGGACTGGAATGAGGTCTGTGCGCTTGTGGAGCAGGCCTTGGGGGAGGTTGGTATCGGCAGCGAGCAGCTTCTGGCGGTCGTCTCGATCGATACGCGCATGGACGAGCCGGCCATCCTAGAGGTCGCCACCCATTTTCGTCTGCCTGTACGCTTCTTCAAGGCGGCCGCGCTTGAGCAGGAAACGCCTCGCCTTAAGAATCCGTCCGAACTTGTCTTCGCCCATGTCGGTTGCCATGGCGTTGCGGAAGCGGCGGCTTTGGCGGCGGCCGGCCCCGATGCGGAACTCGTGCTTCCCAAGATGAAGTCAGGCTCTGCCACCGTGGCAATCGCGAGGATCGCATAGGCACCGCAATCGCCCGATGTTCTCAGAATTGATCCGCGCTTCGTCACGGCAACGTTTCGCCATCGGCGGAACTCGTGTATTCCACTAGTTCAAGCATGATCCGCGACGGGAGGAAATTTCCGGAAGATCAAGCTTATTCAGCATATTGGCAAGGAAAAATCATGCACAAGGTCATTTATGATACGGATCCGGGCGTCGATGACGCCATGGCGCTTCTCTTCCTGCATCGTCACCCGAATATCGACCTTCTGGGCGTGACGACGGTTTTCGGCAACGCCTCCGTAGATACGACGACGCGCAACGCGCTGTTTCTGAAGCGCGAGTGGAATATTCCGTGCCCGGTGGCACGCGGCGCGAGCGTCACTTTCGATCCCTCGCGGCAGGAGCGCCCTTGGCCGACGATGGTTCATGGCCACAATGGCCTCGGCGATATCGCTGTGCCCGAAACGATCGACCTGCCGACCGATCCGCGGCCGGCCTATCAGTTCATCATCGATACCGTTCGTGCCAATCCGGGCGAGGTGACCCTCGTCGCTGTCGGCCGCATGACTAATCTAGCCCTGGCGGTAAAGCACGACCCGGAGATCGCTTCGCTCGTGAAGGGCGTCGTGATCATGGGCGGCAACTTCTATGTGCCGGGCAACGTATCCCCGGTCGCGGAGGCCAATATCCACGGTGATCCGGAAGCTGCCGATTTCGTCGTCAAGGCGCCTTGGAAAGTTGTCGTTGTTGGTCTCGACGTTACGTCTGTGACGACGATGAGCCGCAGCTACCTTACCGATATGGCCAAGGAGGGCGGTCCATCCGTGCAGTTGCTGGCGGACCTGTCGCAGTCCTATATCGATTTCTACAAGCATGCGGTCGAAGACGGCATGATGGTTCATGACAGCTGCGCCTGCGTCTATGTGGTAGCACCCGAGCTGTTCGACACGATCGAGGGATCGATGCGCGTCGTGTGCGGCGGCATCGCCGATGGCCAGACGATCATCAAGCCGGACGGCCGACGCTTTCCGCCGGGCGATTGGGACCATCTGCCGAGCCAGATCGCCTGCACGGGCATTCGTTCGCAGCAGGTTCTCGACCTGATCCGCGACGTGATCCTGGGCAAGGTCAAGCACTGAGCTTAAAGCGAGAAGGGCGATCCAGCCCTCCTCGCACCCCATTTTCGCCAAGCGGCCGACCTGCCAGCCTGGCCCGTGGCCGGTCGAATTTCCGAACAGATCGAATTCGGAAAATCGCAAAACCGAGCAGGACGCCATTCGCGTTGCCGTCGCTGCCTTATCCCGTTCTCAACGTTGCAATTTCGGCCATGCGGGCATAGGACAGGTGGGATGAGCGATACCCTATTTTCCAATCTGCCGGCGCTGGAGCCGGGCACCGTCTGGCTTGTAGGCGCCGGGCCGGGAGATGCAGGGCTGCTGACCCTCCTGGCCGCCAAGGGGCTGGCCGAGGCGGATATCGTCGTGCATGACGCCCTCGTGAACGACGATTGCTTGAAGCTCGCCCGGCCAGGGGCCGTGTTCGAATATGCCGGCAAGCGCGGCGGCAAACCGTCGGCCAAGCAGCGGGATATTTCCCTGCGCCTCGTGGAGCTTGCTCGCGCCGGCAAGCGCGTTCTCAGGCTGAAGGGCGGCGATCCCTTCGTATTCGGACGCGGTGGCGAAGAGGCCCTGACGCTGGTCGAGCATGGCATTCCTTTCCGCATCGTTCCCGGCGTCACGGCCGGCATCGGCGGCCTTGCCTATGCCGGCATTCCCGTTACGCATCGCGACGTCAATCATGCCGTGACCTTCCTAACCGGTCATGATTCGTCGGGCCTCGTGCCCGACGCGATCAACTGGGATGCGATCGGCAGGGGATCGCCCGTTATCGTTATGTATATGGCGATGAAGCATATCGCCCAGATCAGCGCCAATCTTATTGCGGCGGGCCGTTCGCCGGACGAGCCGGTCGCATTCGTCTGTGGCGCGGCGACCTCGTCGCAGCAGGTACTGGAGACGACGCTCGGCCGGGCGACGGCTGATGTCGAAGCCTCCGGTTTGGAGCCTCCCGCCATCGTCGTCGTCGGCGAGGTCGTGAAATTGCGGCCCTCCCTCGACTGGCTTGGTGCTCTTTCCGGCCGCAAGCTTCTGCCTGCGACGGAGGTGCGGGCAGGAAACGGCCATAAGGTGTCGGCATGAGCGGTCTGATGATAGCTGCGCCGGCATCGGGTTCCGGCAAAACGACATTCACGCTTGGCCTCCTGCGGGCGCTCCGGCGGAAAGGTGTCGCTGTCGCATCGGGCAAGGCTGGCCCGGACTACATCGATCCGGCCTTTCACGCGGCTGCCGCCGGTTCGCCCTGTCTCAATTTCGATCCCTGGGCCATGCGCGCCGAATTGATTTCAGCGAATTCGGCGCTTCATCGCGCCGGCGGCCGATTGCTCGTGATCGAGGCTATGATGGGATTGTTCGACGGCGCTGCCGACGGTTCCGGTACGCCTGCGGATCTCGCGATGCTGCTTAACCTGCCCGTCGTGCTCGTCGTTGATGTCTCGCGCATGTCGCAGTCGGTTGCTGCCGTCGTCAGCGGCTTCGCCAATTTCCGCGCCGATATCCGTATTGCAGGCGTCGTTCTCAATCGTGTCGCCAGCGAGAGACATGAGGGGATGCTGCGTCGGGCGCTGGAAGCGATGCGGATGCCCGTTTTCGGCGCTATCGGCAACGACAAGGGCTTGACGCTGCCCGAGAGGCATCTCGGACTGGTGCAGGCGGGGGAACACATCGCGCTGGAGCATTTCATTGATTCGGCCGCCGACATCGTATCCAAAGCCTGCAATATCGAGATGCTGCTCCGGGCTAGCCAACAGAATATCGTGCGCCCGTCTGCTGCCAACATCGCGCGGCTCATGCCGCTTGGGCAGCGGATCGCGGTGGCGCGCGATATAGCGTTCGCATTCTGCTATGAGCATATGCTGCTGGGCTGGCGGCGGCGCGGTGCTGAGATTTCCTTCTTTTCCCCCTTGGCCGACGAGGCGCCTGCGGCCGATGCAGATGCAGTCTATCTGCCGGGCGGTTATCCTGAACTGCATGCGGGAAAGCTTGCAAGCGCCCATCAGTTCCAGGCGGGGATCAGGGATGCGGCGGCGCGCGGGGCCAAAATCTACGGCGAATGCGGAGGCTACATGGTGCTCGGCGAGGGGCTCGTGGATGCGGCGGGAACCCGTCACGCCATGCTCGGCCTGCTGCCGGTCGTCACGAGTTACGAGACGCGCCAGCGGCATCTGGGATATCGGCGCTTGATGCCACTTGCCGGCTCTTTTTTCGAAAAGCCGATGACGGCACATGAGTTTCACTACTCGACCATCGTTTCGGAAGGCGATGCGGATCGCCTGTTTGCCGCCAAAGATGCGCTTGGCGCCGATCTGGCAGCGGCCGGCCTGCAGCGTGCCAATGTTGCCGGTTCCTATATGCATCTGATCGATCTGTCCGGTGATACGCAATGATGGGCAAGATCGTACATGGCGGCGGCATCACTGCCGCGGCGCGTCAATATGGCGGCCGGCCGGAAGATTGGCTGGATCTGTCAACTGGTATCAATCCTAACCCGGTTGCTTTGCCGGAAGTGCCCGTTTCGGCCTGGCATCGGCTGCCAGACCAGCATCTTCAGGAGCGGACGCGCGAGGCGGCGAGAGGATATTATCGCAGCGGCGATATCCTGCCCTTGCCCGTTCCCGGCACGCAATCGGTCATCCAGTTGCTTCCAAGGCTGGTGCCGGGTGGAAGCGTCGCCATCCTGTCGCCGACCTATGGCGAATATGCCCGCGCTTTCACGCTCGCAAACCAGAAGGTGCGTCAGCTTTCGACGATGGACGATCTGACCGAGGACGATAGGCTCGTCGTCGTCGTCAATCCCAACAATCCGGACGGGCGGCGGCTTTCAATCGGTCAGTTGCGCGATTTGCACGAGAGGCAATATAGGCGCGGCGGCCTTCTATTGGTTGACGAGGCGTTCGGCGATGTCGAGCCGGAGGCCAGTATCGCGCCATACGCGGCGTCCATGCCCGGCCTCATCATCTTCCGCTCGTTCGGCAAGTTCTTCGGCATGGCCGGCTTGCGGCTCGGCTTCGTCATCGCCCAGGCTTCGGTCATAGCGCGCTTCGAGGATTGGCTTGGCCCCTGGGCGGTATCCGGGCCGGCGCTGTCGATCGCGGCATCCCTTATGAACGGTGATACGGGCGCCATTCGCCGACGCATTCTCGATCGGCATTTCGCGCTGGAAACGATTCTTCGCCGCGGCGGCCTATCCGTCGCGGGCGGCACGGCACTGTTCGCGCTGGTTGCCGACGACCATGCGGAAGACATATATACGCATCTCTGCCGCCATCACATTCTTGTCCGCAAGTTCGATTATGCGCGCAATTGGCTGCGCTTCGGCCTTGCTCCGGATGAGGAAGGTGATCGAAGACTCGCCGGGGTACTGGAGTCAGATGATTTTAGGTCTGTTCGGCCTAAAATCTGAATCCGCTCCAGAAAAAAGTAAGTAGAGCATGATGTCGTCCGAAAACCGCTGACACTTTTCGGCATCATGCTCTTGAGGATTATTCGACATGACCGCCGACGAACATTTGCTGATTCTCGTGCTTGCACTGCTGCTGGACCGGATCGTCGGAGATCCCGATTGGCTGTGGCAACGGCTGCCGCATCCTGTCGTGCTATTCGGCAAGGCGATTTCCTACTTCGATCAGCGCTTCAATGGAAAACATCTCTCGGGCGTGCTTCGCCGCCGCAACGGCTTCATGTCGATCGTCGCGCTGCTTATGGGTGCTGTGATCATCGGCTGGGCTGTGCATGGGTTCCTCGCCATCTTCGGCTGGCTCGGTATATTGATCGAGGCAGCGCTCGTTGCCGTGTTTCTCGCGCAGAAAAGCCTGGGCGATCACGTCGGCGAAGTGTCGCAGGCCTTGCGAAGCAACGGACTGGAAGGCGGCCGTCTTGCCGTTTCGCGCATTGTCGGTCGTGATCCGGAGACGCTGGACGAGCCCGGCGTCTGCCGCGCGGCGATCGAGAGCCTCGCTGAGAATTTTTCCGACGGCGTCGTCGCGCCTGCGCTCTGGTACGGGATTTTCGGCCTACCGGGCCTGTTCCTCTACAAGATGCTCAACACTGCTGATTCGATGATCGGCCACAAATCGGAAACTTACATTGATTTCGGTCGGGCTGCTGCGCAGCTGGACGATATCGCGAATTGGCCAGCGGCGCGCCTGTCTATCCTGCTGATCGCTATCGGCGCACTTGCAAAGCGCGGGATCTCCGCACTCGGCAATGCGATCCGCGTTGCCGTCAGGGATGGCGGCCTGCATCGGTCGCCGAATTCCGGCAGGCCGGAAGCGGCCATGGCCGGTGCGCTGGACATCCAGCTCGCGGGGCCGCGAATTTATGGTGGTGAGCTGGTGCGCGAGCCGATGATTAATGGCGCCGGCCGGGATACGGCCACTGTCAGCGATATTGAAGCCGGGATCACCATTTTCTATTCGGCGTGCTCGGTGCTGACATTCTTCGCCTTCGTGGGCTTTCTGATTTTATTGTAACCTGTCGTTTCAATTAATAGACTGATCACTATACGTATTAATTTGGTATAATCGGCCTGCTGTTAAGCTTTCCCATCGTCTGAATTGCTTCACGAAGAAGCAAGCAGCCGGAGGGGATAAGATGAAATATGTAGCAGTAGCCACTATAGCATGTCTTTGTACGCAGCTGCACGTCGGTGCGGCAAATGCAGGAACCGTTCTTGCGACGGTCGATCTTCGTTCGCAGACGATGACCGTGTCCGAGGATGGTGTTTTCAAGTATCGCTGGAAGGTATCGACAGCCCGCAAGGGATATGTCACGCCGATTGGCTCCTATACCGCCAAATGGCTTTCCAAGGATCATCGTTCGAAGAAATACGACGATGCGCCGATGCCCTATGCGGTGTTTTTCAATGGCGGTTACGCCGTTCACGGCACCTACGAAGTCAGGCATCTCGGCAGGCCGGCATCGCATGGCTGCGTGCGGCTGGAGACGCGCAATGCCGCCACCTTCTTCGCACTGGCGTCTGACGTAGGGCTTCACAATACGCGTATCGTCATCAGCCAGTGAGCGGACGGATTGTGTGAAGATCTTGCGAATGCGGCCGGCCGCAATGCTGCCGCATCTTGCACGCATGTCGCGCAGCAGTCCTTCTAGGTTGCGGCGCAACCGTAATTTTTGCTGTTTGCGCAACAGTGTCCTGCCAAATTGCCGGGGTTTCTGGTGGAAACCATTGGCTTTTGGAATGGATTTCCCTATGAGGGGGATTGAATTATTATTTCAAGAGGTATGGGCAGTGACTGCTACATTTGACAAAGTTGCCGACATTATCGCTGAAACCAGCGAAATCGACCGTGACACCATCACTCCGGATAGCCACACGATCGACGACCTTGGCATCGACAGCCTGGACTTCCTGGATATCGTCTTCGCTATCGACAAGGAATTCGGCATCAAGATCCCGCTGGAACAGTGGACGCAGGAAGTCAACGAAGGCAAGGTTTCGACCGAAGAATACTTCGTGCTGAAGAACCTCTGCGCCAAGATCGACGAGTTGCGCGCCGCCAAGGGTTGAGCAACATCCTTGCACTTTTTGACGCCCAGCCGCCTCTGAAACTGGCGGCCGGGCGGTTTCATTCTTAAATAGCGTATTCCGCCCGCGGCATCGTGCGTTGCGGGTCTTAAGCGGAGGCGTTGATGCTGCTGGAATATTTCCAGATGATCGACAAGGTCGAGTCCGTCGATCTGTCTAAAGGCCGGTTGAAGGCGCGTTCCGTCGTTCCGGCAAAGAGCCCGGTCTTCGAAGGTCATTTCCCCGGTATGCCGCTTGTTCCTGGCGTTCTATTGATCGAAACCATGGCGCAGGCCTCCGGCATGCTTGTGCTGGCCGCGACGAAGTTTGCCTATATGCCGTTCCTGATGTCGGTCGATGGCGCCAAGATGCGGACATTCGTCGAGCCGGAAGCGGAGCTGGATATCGAAGCCGATCTGGAGCATGACGGGTCTGGGTTCGCGGTGACCAAAGCGCGGATCACGATTGCCGGAAAGAAGATCTGCGATGCGCAGTTGAAGCTGCGCACCATGCCGTTTAATGAGGTGCCGCTCGCCGATATCGTGCGCAAGCGGGCAGGCGAGGTCGGGCTTCTCGACGCCATCGCCGCCAACGGTTGACACCGGCAGCTTGCGGATACCGCATTCGAAGAGGATTGATGAATGAGCAAGGCTCAGAATGATGTGGTGATCACGGGTATCGGCATCGTTACCTGTCAGGGCGTCGGCAAGGATGCGCATGTGGCCCTGCTGACCGCGGACAAGGCGCCGCCGACCATCGTAGAAACCGAAAAGTTCAAGCCCTACCCGGTGCATCCGCTGCCGGAAATCGACTGGTCGCAGCAGATCCCGAAGCGCGGCGATCAGCGCCAGATGGAAAACTGGCAGCGCATCGGCGTCTTCACCGCCGGCCTGGCGCTCGACGATGCCGGTTTCAAGGATGATCTGGAAGCATGCGGCACGATGGACATGATCGTTGCTGCCGGCGGTGGCGAGCGTGATATCAATGTCGATACGCTGATCGTCAATGAAGGCCTGAAGCGCAACGACCGCGAGCTGCTGTTGAACGAGAAGTTGACGACGGAACTGCGGCCGACCCTTTTCCTGGCCCAGCTTTCGAACCTGCTCGCCGGCAATATCTCGATCGTTCACAAGGTTACGGGCTCGTCGCGCACTTTCATGGGCGAGGAAGCATCCGGCGTTTCCGCCGTCGAGACGGCGTTTCACCGCATCAAGTCCGGCGAGTCGAGCCATGCGCTGGTGGGCGCGGCCTTCTCGGCGGAGCGTCTGGATATGATCCTGCTGATCGAATCGATCAATGCACATGCGATCGGCGACTGGCATCCCCTCTGGTCGCGCAAGCCGGAAGACGGCGGCGGCATGATCATGGGTTCGGTAAGCGCTTTCCTCGTGCTCGAATCGCGAGTTCACGCCGAGAGCCGCGGCGCCCGTATCTATGCAACCATCGATTCGGTCGAGGGTGACCGCGGCCGCCGCGATGAGGGCAAGTTCGAAGCGCGGCTGGAGCGCATGCTGGCGCCTGCCAAGAAGGCGGACGGCGAGGCGAACATCGTCTTTTCCGGCACGACGGCGATTCACGATCTTGCCAAGCGCGAGAAGGCGGTGCTGGAAGCGCAGATTCCAAACTCGCCCATTCGCGCCTATTCCGGCATTTCCGGCCACGGGCTGGAAGTCCAGTTCCCGCTCGGGATCGCTTTTGCTGCACTGGCCGTGGCCAATCAGGCCAAGGTGCCGCCATTCGATGGCGCGCATGAAAAACCGATGGCGGCCGGTACACGTAATGCTGTTGTAACGACTGTTGGCCATGTACGCGGCGAAGGCATCGCCGTACTATCAGCTGAAGCGTGAGGACCAACATCATGACCGCATCCGCCTATAAGGACCATCTCGGACGCCCGATCGTCGCCGTCACCGGCATGGGTATCATCACCTCGCTCGGCCAGGGTCTTGAGGACAATTGGAACGCGCTTTCCTCGGGCGTTTCAGGCATTCACAACATCACGCGCTTCCCGACCGACGGTCTTTCGACGCGCATCGCCGGCACCGTGGATTTTATCGATATTCCGGCGCCGAATGCAGTGGAGCGTTCCTATGCGTTCGCCCGCGAAACGACGATCGAAGCTCTGGCCCAAGCCGGAATTTCAGGCGACTTCGACGCACCGCTCTTCCTTGCTGCGCCGCCGATCGAGCCGGAATGGAGCGCCCGCTTTGCGCTTGCCGACCGTTCGCCGCCAGCGGAGCACGAAGGTGATGCCTATGAGCGCTTCCTTGCTGCCATGCGTCAGCGGCCGGATCCGGCCTTCCATGAGGCCGCGCTCTTCGGCGCGATTTCCGAGCGTCTCGCCGACCGCTTCGGCACGCGCGGTTTGCCGATAACATTGTCGACCGCCTGTGCATCGGGTGTCACTGCCATCCAGCTAGGCATTGAATCGATCCGTCAGGGACGGACGACGCGGGCGCTGGTGGTTGCGACCGACGGTTCGTTGAGCGCCGAGGCGTTGATCCGCTTCTCGCTTCTGTCGGCTCTCTCGACGCAAAACGATCCGCCGACCAAGGCTTCCAAGCCGTTCAGCAAGGACCGGGACGGCTTCGTCATTGCCGAAGGCGCGGCAACGCTGGTGTTGGAATCGCTGGAAGCCGCAATTGCACGTGGCGCCAAGATCCTGGGCATCATGAAGGGAGCAGGCGACAAGGCCGATTCCTTCCATCGCACTCGCTCTTCGCCCGATGGTGGCCCGGCGATCGCCACTATCCGTGCAGCGCTGGCCGATGCCGGAATGGATGAAGGCGACATCGGCTACATCAATGCGCACGGCACGTCGACACCGGAAAACGACAAGATGGAGTATGGCGCCATGTCCGCCGTTTTCGGCGCGGAGCTGCCGAGCATTCCAGTGTCGTCGAACAAGTCGATGATCGGTCATACGCTCACGGCCGCCGGCGCAGTCGAGGCAGTCTTCTCGCTGCAGACCATGCTGACGGGCACGCTGCCGCCGACCATCAACTATAACAACCCGGATACGTCCATTATTCTTGACGTGGTGCCGAACAAGAAGCGTGAAAAGCAGGTGAATGCCGTTCTTTCGAACTCTTTCGGGTTCGGCGGTCAGAACGCCAGCCTTGTCATGGCGCTTGAACCGGCTTAATCGGACCTTTGAATCATAAATGATAACTGCGCCCGAGGGGCGAAGGACTTTGCCATGCGTGCTTTGCAACTGATCGACGACCGCAAACTTGAGATCACCGATCTGCCTGAGCCGGAGGCGCCTGGCGCTGGCGAAGTGACTTTGCGCGTCAAGGCCGTCGCCCTCAACCATATCGATGTATGGGGTTGGCGCGGCATGGCATTCGCCAAGCGCAAGATGCCGCTCGTCATCGGTGCGGAGGCAGCCGGCGTTGTCGAAGCGATCGGACCGGGCGTTGCCAACGTGCTGCCGGGCCAGCTGGTGTCGATCTACGGTGCGCGCACCTGCGGCCTCTGCCGTCACTGCCGCGAAGGCCGCGACAATCTTTGCGAACATGTCGGCGGCGTGCATGGCTTCCATCTTGATGGCTTCGCGCAGGAGAAGGTCAATTTGCCGGCTCGTCTGCTGGTTCCGGCACCTCCCGGCGTCGATGCGGTTGGCGCGGCACTGGCCCCCGTCACCTTCGGGACCGTCGAGCACATGCTTTTCGACAACGCCAAGCTTGAGCCGGGCGAAACGATCCTCGTTCATGCCGGCGGCTCGGGCATCGGCACGGCTGCCATCCAGCTTGCCAAGAAGATCGGCTGCACCGTCATCACCACGGTCGGCTCCGACGACAAGATCGAAAAGGCGAAGGCCCTGGGCGCCGATCACGTCATCAACTATCGCACCGACCGCTTCGAGGGCGTCGTGCGCAAGCTGACGAAGAAGAAGGGCGTCGACGTTGTTTTCGAGCATGTCGGCAAGGATACCTGGGCAGGTTCGATGCTCTGCATGAAGCGCGGCGGCCGTCTCGTTACCTGTGGCTCGACTTCCGGCGTTTCCACCGAAATGAACCTGATGATGCTGTTCCAGCAGCAGTTGAAGCTGCTCGGCTCCTTCGGCTGCCGCATGGAAAACATGGCCAATGCCATGCAGAAGATGGCGCGCGGGCTCGTTCATCCGGTCATCGACACCGAAGTGAGCTTCAGCGATATCGACCGGGCGCTGGAGCGGATGGAATCGCGTCAGATCTTCGGCAAGATTATCCTGAAGATGGATTGAGCCGCGTGAAGCTTTTCATCACCCGGATCGTCCTTGCGCTCAGAAATTTCCGGCAGTGGCTGGTGGCGCAGGTCATCTTCGGATTCCTGAATTTTCTGAAGCTGTTTCCAGCGGACGGCGGCATCAGGTTTGCCGATTGGCTGACCCGCAAGATCGGTCCACGCCTGCGCCGTCACAAGCTGATGTTGACCAACCTGCGCAACGCCTTTCCTGAAAAGAGCGAGGCAGAGATCAGCGAGATTGCGCTGGCGAGCTGGGGCAATATGGGCAGGCTTGCGGCGGAATATGTCTTTCTCGACCGGCTGTTCGATTTCGATCCCCACAGCGACAAGCCGGGCCGCGTCGAAGTTTCGGGCATTCCGATCTTTCTCGATCTTAGAGACAATCCGCGCCCCTTCATCGTTTTTACCGGCCATACCGGCAATTTCGAATTGTTGCCCGTCGCAGGGGCTGCCTTCGGCCTGACCGTGACGGTTCTCTTTCGGCCGCCAAACAATCCCTATGTGGCGAAGAAGGTGTTCGATTTCCGCGCGAAGCGCATGGGAAAACTTGTGCCGTCGCATGCCGGCTCTTCTTTCAGTCTTGCTAGGGAGCTCGAAGCCGAGCGCGGCGTCGGCGTGCTGGTGGACCAGAAATTCCGCAAGGGTTTGAATACCTTGTTCTTCGGCCGCGACGTGAAGACAAATCCGCTGCTGCCGAAACTGGTGCGCCAGTTCAATTGCGAGGTCTATCCGGCTCGCTGCATTCGTCTGCCGGGCAATCGCTACAGGCTTGAGATCGAGCCGAGGCTGGAATTGCCTTACAACGAACAAGGCAACCTGGATTTGACTGCAACCGCACAAATGCTGAACGACAAGGTCGAAGGCTGGGTGAGGGAGCATCCTGAACAATGGCTCTGGTACCATGATCGCTGGAACATCAAGGACGCGGTTTTCTAATCCTCTGTTATGGCTTCACGCGGCGGCGTTGGCAAAGCAATTTGCTCGGTTCGAGTGCATTCTCGACCCTTGGTAAGCCTTTGGTTTCAGAAAGCTCTGCTTTGCGGACAAGTTCGATTCACCCGGATTGAAACGGTCCGTAAGTCATGTTAATTCACCTTATAGAAAGTTTGGTGAGAATGCGGACATCAAACTGAATATCCTTGGGCATGGCAACTCCGGGAAACGAGGCCTCGGTATTTGACAATGGTCAAGGACAGGAGGGTGATTTGCTGGCACTCTTTCATGCGTTTTCCATGAAATGCAGTCAGATTCAGCGTGCGATAAAACTGGGTGACGACGAGCTCGTAGATTCGCTTGATAGCGAGCTGGAGCCACTTATTGCAGCTATTTTGGCTTACAAGGCCACCAGTCTGCTTGAAATTTACATGCAGCTGCAATTCCTGAACAATCTCATCCGGGAAGAGTCGGATGATCGGTCGCGGGTTGTGCGCAATTCTGCATCGCTGTCTGTGCTGATTGATCGTTATTTTGGCGGCGCAAACGAATCTGCGGCGGATGTCTTGATGGGATTTTCGACCGGCAGGGGAGAGCGCGACAATCTCTTCGGCTTCGACGAAGGTAGCGTCTTGAACGATGTCATCCTCGACAGTTTGCCGGACCGCGTTGCCGTGATCACGCGCGATTATCGCTATCTCTATAGTAATCCTGCCAATTCAGAGTTTCTGAAATCGAAGCAAATGGAACTCGTCGGCCGCCATATCGCTGATTTCGTCGGCTCGGACTATTTCGAGAACAGCGTCAAAGTGAAGCTCGATGCCTGCTTTGCCGGCGAAAAGGCCGAGTGCCTCTACCCGTCCTATCGTCAGATAGAGCCGGGCAAGGTGTTTCATTGCAGCATGACGCCGTTGCGCGCGAGGTCGCAGGTGATCGGTGCATTGCTCGTCGTGCACGAAGTCAGCGTCGTGCCGGCCAACATGCTGGTAGCCTGAACGCGCGTTCAGGCCCCGAACAATATTCTTTCGATTGAATCCACCGCTAGCGGCGGATCCAATTTCTTGTTTGCGCCACTGCTTCGATCCAAATCCGCTATGGCGCGTTGCGAAGCCTCGTCCCCCAGCTCATCGCCAGCGCCGCACTCCATGCAATAGCAGCGAAACCTGATTACCTTCGGCTTTTTCATGTCGCGGGCCGGCTCCAGCTTGCGAAGGGATCAGGCAGATCGCGCCAGCGCTCGGGCGTGAAGCGATCTGCTTTGAGCAAGCAAGCATCCAGCTCGGCAACAATCTGCTGCTGGTTCATGGGATCGGCACCAATGAACACCAGTTCCTGACGACGATCGCCCCAGACCGGATCGAGATAAGACGACAGAGCCTGCTTGAACGAGGGATCTTGGGGCCATTGTTCC
This sequence comes from Martinezella lusitana, assembly GCF_014207095.1. GTDB lineage: Bacteria > Pseudomonadota > Alphaproteobacteria > Rhizobiales > Rhizobiaceae > Rhizobium > Rhizobium lusitanum_B. The sequence goes on from NZ_JACHBG010000004.1 coordinate 283,338, forward strand.
TGCGGCACGGCAGCCCACCAAAGGCCCATCTTGCTGGTACGTACCAGCGCGCCGGCCTGGCTCATTTCACCGACATAAAAGGGGCGCGTCGCAAGCCAGAAAAAACCCTTGGCGCGCACCACACCCGGCCAGGACCGGTTGAGAAATGCCTGGAATTTCATGGGGTCGAACGGCATTTTCGCGCGATAGACGAAGGAGCGGATGCCGTATTCCTCCGTCTCGGGAACATGATCCTTGAAGCCGTGCAATTCCTTGTACCAGAGCGGATGCGTTTCGGCGCGGTCGATATCGAAACGGCCGGTGCCGAGCACCTCTGCGGGCTCCACAGCGCCGAAATCGGCTTCGATCAGCCGCGCGTCGGGATTGAGGCCGACCATGATCTTGCGGGCGGCGTCGCGCTGCTCGGATGTTGCCGCGCCGACCTTGTTGAGGACGACGACGTCGGCGAACTCGATCTGTTCGACCAGGAGATCGACGATGGTCCTGTTGTCGCCGTCGCCGGCGGTTTCGCCGCGATCGGCGAGGAAATCCGTCGAGCCGTAATCGGCCAGAAGGTTGGCCGCATCGACGACCGTCACCATAGTGTCGAGCCTGGCGATATCGGAAAGGCTGCTGCCGTCTTCGGCGCGGAATTCGAAGGTGGTGGCGACGGGCAGGGGCTCGGCGATCCCTGTGGATTCGATCAGCAGGTAGTCGAAGCGATCCTGCTCGGCGAGTTGCCGGACCTCCTTCAGCAGATCGTCGCGCAGGGTGCAACAGATGCAGCCGTTGGTCATTTCGACAAGCTGTTCTTCGGTGCGAGAGAGATTGGCGCCACCATCGCGCACCAAGGCGGCATCGATATTCACCTCGCTCATGTCGTTGACGATTACGGCAACGCGCAAACCATCGCGATTGTTGAGGATATGGTTGAGTAGCGTCGTCTTGCCGGCGCCGAGGAAACCGGAGAGGACGGTAACCGGAAGTTTCTTGTTCATGAGAATTCCTTGTAATGTAATATCATTACATGATTTGTTCTGAAAAAAGCGAGCATCTGGCTCGCTTCCTTCGGTGAGCTTCAGCCTTGCGCCGCGAGGCAGCTTTTCAGCGAGCTTGCAATGCCGCGCATCAGGTCGAAATAAAGTTCCGGTCCCTGCGGCAGCGTCGCGGCCTCGGGATCAAGGACGCCTGATTTGGCCGAAGTGCCTTCCAGCACCACATTGACCAGCTTCGGTTCGAATTGCGGCTCGGCGAAAACGCAGGTCGCACCGAGATCTGCGACCTTGCTGTGGATCTCGGCGACGCGCTGCGCGCCGGGAATGGTTTCCGGGCTGACGGTGATGGAGCCGGAGACGCGTACACCATAACGGTGCTCGAAATATTGATAGGCGTCGTGGAAGACGATGAAGGGCTTGTCCCTCACCGGTGCGAGTGTCGAGGCGATCTCCGCATCCAGCGCATCGAGCTTGTCGTTCAACGTCTTCTGGTTTGTTTCATAAGTCAGTGCATTTACCGGATCGGCGGCGACCAGAGACGTGGTGATCTCGGCGACCATTGCCTTGGCATTGTGCGGATCGAGCCAGAGATGGGTGTCGAATTCTCCGTGATCATGGTCGCCGTGATCATGTCCGTGGCTATCGCCGGCTGGGGCCTCGTCGCCATCACCATCGTCATGCGGTTCGAACACGCCGCCTTCGCGGAATTTGAGCTTGGCGATGCCGGGTGCCTGGTCAAGCTCGACGATCGTGGCGTTGGAACCGAGTGAAGAGAGCGGCTTCTGCAGGAAAGCCTCCATGCCGGGACCGACCCAGAAAACCACCTGTGCCTGCTGGAGGCTGCGGGCATTCGAAGGCTTGAGCGCATAGGTATGCGGCGAAGCGGCGCCGTCGACGATCAGGTCCGGCGTGCCGATACCTTGCATGATGGCGGCGACAAGCGAATGGATCGGCTTGATGGAGACGACCACCTTTGGAGCATCGGCTGCGGTCGCGGCGGTGCTGGCAAGCAAGCCCGATAGCAGGAGAGAAGCGGCTAGAGGTAGGAGAGCTTTTATTGCATTCATGCGATTAATGCCCTTGAATGGGTATGTTATGTTATTACATCAATTGCGTTATGCTATAACGTGTGCAATAGCATGGCGCAATAGTGCAATTGGAAATTTCATGCTTTCTTCCATCGACAGCAAGAGCCGACCGCTGGTGTCGCTCCATGATGTCGGCGTCCGCCGCAGCGGCCGCTGGCTGGTGCGGGGTGTGGATTTTTCCGTGAGCCGCGGCGAGATCGTTACGCTGATCGGGCCGAATGGTTCCGGCAAATCCACCAGCGCCAAGACGGCTATCGGCGTGTTGAAGCCGGACGAGGGCCGCGTCGATCGCATTGCCGATCTGAAGGTCGGCTACGTGCCGCAGAAGCTTGCCGTCGACTGGACCTTGCCGCTCACCGTACAGCGCCTGATGACTCTCACAGGGCCTCTATCGGAGCACGAGCTTGTCACTGCGCTTGAGGCGGTCGGCATTGCGCATCTTGCCAAGGCTGAAGTGCAGCATCTTTCCGGCGGCGAATTCCAGCGGGCGTTGCTGGCGCGTGCCATTGCCCGTAAACCCGATCTTCTGGTGCTGGACGAACCGGTGCAGGGGGTCGATTTTAACGGCGAGATCGCACTTTATGACCTCATCAAGTCCATTCGCAACTCGCAAGGTTGCGGTATCCTACTGATTTCGCACGATCTTCATGTCGTCATGGCCGCGACCGATACCGTCGTTTGCCTGAACGGCCATGTCTGCTGCCGAGGTACGCCGCAGGCGGTGAGCCAGAGTCCCGAATATGTAAAGCTGTTCGGTACGCGGGCGGCTCAATCGCTGGCGATCTACAGCCATCATCACGATCATACGCATCTGTCCGACGGCCGCGTGCAGCATGAAGATGGCTCGATCACCGATCATTGCCATGCCGAAGATGGCCACCACCATCATGGGCACGGCGACTATAGCCACGATCACGATGACCACGATCATCACCACGGGCATGATCACACCGAGGGAGAACGCCATGTTTGACGATTTCTTCCTGCGTGCCATCCTTGCCGGTGTCGGGCTGGCGCTGACCACCGGGCCGTTGGGTTGCTTCATCATCTGGCGGCGCATGGCCTATTTTGGCGATACGATCTCGCATTCGGCGCTGCTGGGCGTGGCGCTATCGTTGCTATTCCAGCTGAATCTGACGCTCTCCGTCTTCGCGGTCGCGGCGCTGGTTTCCATTCTGCTGCTCTTCCTGCAGCGGCGGCAGGCGCTGTCTGCGGATGCGCTGCTCGGCATTCTCTCGCATGCGACATTGGCAATCGGCCTGGTCATCGTCGCCTTCATGAGCTGGGTGAGGATCGACCTCATTGCCTTCCTCTTCGGCGATATTCTTGCCGTCAGCCAATCCGACATTGTTGTGATCTGGGTCGGCGGCATTTTCGTGCTGGCGGCGATCGCGTGGCTTTGGCGGCCTTTGCTGGCATCGACCGTCAATCCGGAGCTGGCCGAGGCAGAGGGCTTACGGCCGGAGCGGGCGCGGCTGTTCTTCATGCTGCTGATGGCCGTGGTGATCGCGATTGCCATGAAGATCGTCGGCATTCTGCTGATCACGGCGTTGCTGATCATTCCTGCCGCCACCGCGCGTCGCTTTGCCGGCACACCGGAAACGATGGCCATTTTCGCCTCGCTGCTCGGCGCAGTCGCCGTCGTCGGCGGGCTGTTCGGGTCGCTGCGCTACGACACGCCATCCGGCCCGTCGATCGTCGTTGCGGCGCTCATCCTATTTATCGTCAGTCTGCTGCCCCTCGTTCGCAGGAGCGGCACGCCAGCGGCGCAACAGAGAGGACAGTCGTCATGACCACTCCGATGCTCACCAAGAACCAGTCCCTCGTCTTCGATGTCCTGACCAAGGCGGAGGCGCCACTCAGCGCCTATACGATTCTCGACAAACTGCGCGACCAGGGCTTTCGCGCGCCGCTGCAGGTTTACCGGGCGCTGGACAAGCTGCTGGAATATGGCGTCGTACATCGGCTCGAAAGCATCAATTCTTTCGTCGCCTGCGCACATCCGCATGAGGATTGCCACAGCCATGGTCTCGTTGCCTTCGCCATTTGCGAAAGCTGCGGCCAGGTGATCGAGTTCCACGATCACGAGGTGGATCATCGCCTGATGGATTGGCTGAAATCGCAGAAATTCAAGGCGGAAAAGTCGACGATCGAGATCCGCGGCCATTGCGCCAATTGTGCAGCGTGAGCCTCTGACGGAGTCACATTCGCTACTCCGTCAGTCATTTATTATTGTTTTCTAATCTAATCTTTTAAGATCGCGCGCGAAACGCTGCCAGTTGGCGACGTAATTGCGGGCTGAGCGTCGAAGTCCCTCGATCGCCGCTTCGTCGAGTGTACGGATCGCTTTGGCCGGAGCGCCGACGATCAGGGAGCCGTCCGGAAACTCCTTGCCTTCCGTGACCAGCGCATTGGCGCCGACGAGGCAATTATTGCCGATCTTGGCGCCGTTGAGGATGGTGGCGCCCATGCCAACCAGCGAGTTGTTGCCGATCGTGCAGCCATGGATGATGGCGTGATGCCCGATGGTGCAGCCTTCGCCGATGATGGCGGCGAAAGCCGGATCCGTATGGACCATCGTGCCTTCCTGAATATTCGTGCCCTTGCCGATGATGATCGGTTCGTTGTCGCCGCGCAGCACCGAGCCGAACCAGATGCCGACATCCTCGCCGATCTCGACCTTTCCGATCACGCTCGCGTCCGGCGCGATCCAATACCGTCCAGGACCGGGTGTCTTCGGTGTCAGGCCCGCAAGAGCATAGAGCGGCATGGTCGATCCTCCTCGATCAGATTACATTCAAGGTCAGTGTCGCGACGCCGTCGACGGCGCAGCTGATCCTGTCGCCACGCGAGACGGGGCCGACGCCGGCCGGCGTGCCGGTCAGGATGATGTCGCCCGGCGCAAGCGTGAAGAGCTTGGAGAGTTCGGCAATGATCTCGGGCACCTTCCAGATCATCTGCGAGAGATCGCCCCGCTGTGCGCCCTGGCCATTGCGCATCAGCCAGATGCCGCCCTTGTCGGGATGGCCGACGCGGGTGGCGGGCACCAGGGCGGAGACAGGCGCGGAATGCTCGAAAGCCTTGCCGATCTCCCACGGGCGGCCGAGCTTCTTGGCCTCGCCTTGTAGGTCGCGGCGGGTGAAGTCGATGCCGACGCCGTAGCCATAGACGCAGTCGAGCGCCTGCTCGACCGGAATATCGGCGCCGCCGCTGCGCAGGGCAACCACGAGTTCGACCTCATGATGCACGTCTGACGATAGTGGCGGGTAGGGGAAGTCGCTCGACATGACCAGATTGTCCGGGTTCTTCTGGAAGAAGAAGGGCGGCTCGCGGCTGGGATCATGCCCCATTTCGATGGCATGGTCGGCATAGTTACGGCCGACGCAATAGACGCGGCGCACGGGGAAATGCTCGGCTTCGCCCTCGATCGGCAGCAGGACAGGGGCGGGAAGTGGGATAACTGTCTTGAACTTGGCGTTCATGGGGGCTTTCAAAACTCTCATTGATCTCGGAACGGCATGTGCCGTCCGACTCCGTGCAGGCAACCTAGCATCATTGTTACCACCGGGAAAACTGGCCTTCGGAAAGCTTTTGGTGTAGAGCGCGAGGCAGAAAGGTATCCCATGTATAGCGACGCACTGAAAAACGGCCGCAAGATTTTTGCGGTGGCCCCTATGATCGACTGGACTGACACTCGCTGCAGGTTCCTGCATCGGCAGATCAGCCGGCATGCGCTGCTCTACACGGAAATGGTTGTGGCCGATGCGGTCATCCATGGGCCGCGGGATCGGTTGCTGGGTCACGATGCGGCCGAGCATCCCGTCGCGCTTCAACTGGGCGGTTCGGATCCGGCTAAGCTGACCGAGGCACTGCGGATTGCCGAAGCCTATGGTTATGACGAGATCAACCTCAATGTCGGCTGTCCTTCGGACCGCGTGCAATCCGGCACGTTCGGTGCCTGCCTGATGCTGACGCCGGAGACGGTGGCGGCCTGCATCGCGGCGATGAAGGCGGTATCGAAGGCGCCCGTGACGGTGAAGTGCCGTATCGGTGTCGATGAGCAGGAGCCGGAAGAGGCGCTTCCCGAGTTGATCACGCGCGTGCTCGATGCTGGTGCGGATGCAATCTGGATCCATGCGCGTAAGGCCTGGCTGAAGGGCCTGTCGCCAAAGGAGAACCGCGAGATACCGCCGCTGGACTATGAGATCGTCTACCGCATGAAGCAGCGGTGGCCTGGGGTTTTCATCGGCATCAACGGCGGCATCCAGACACTGGATCAGGCTGAGGCGCATCTTGCCCATGTCGACGGTGTCATGCTCGGCCGTGCCGCCTACCAGAATGCCGCAATTCTCGCCGATGTCGATCATCGCTTCTATGGCGAGCCGGCCGTCGAGACCGACTGGAACGTTCTGCGCGACCGGATGATGGCCTATACCGCACGACACATCGCAGAGGGTGGACGCCTGCAGCACGTCGCGCGTCACATGGTCGGCCTGTTCAGCGGTTTGCCCGGCTCGCGCAGATACCGCCAGATCCTCTCCACCGACGCCAACAAGCCGGGCGCAGGGCCCGAAGTGATCGCAGCCGCCTTTGCAGCGGTCGATTTTGCCGGTGAGGGCGAGCGCGCGAGCGCCTGAAGCGCTTCAATTGGTCCTTCGGACTTCGCGACGACCCTTCTCGCCATGAGGGGGATGTCCTCGTTCGGATGTCGGCTGGCTTTAGCCTCGGCTTGCTCCGCCGCGTTATCCTGCCTTCTGTTGAGTCTATGGAAGGATGCGGCGGCCATGGCTGCTCACGATAAACAGCATAAGGCAACGAAAAACGGCGCGGTTTGCACCGCGCCGTCCGAAACCTTTTCAGGCAGTCATCTAGGGCTTAGTTAGCCTGGATGTTGACAGCCTTCGGGCCCTTGCCCATGCGATCCGGCTCGGTGTCGAAGGTTACCTGCTGGCCTTCGCGCAGCGACTGGATGCCGGAAGCCTGGAGAGCGGAGATATGAACGAAAACGTCCTTAGCGCCGCCTTCCGGAGTGATGAAACCAAAACCCTTGTCCTGGTTGAAGAATTTTACGGTGCCCTTGGTGGCCATGGGGGATAGTCCTTTACCCATCAGTCTTAATTAATCCGGAAAATCCGGACGGCTTTGCCTCCGCGCCATGCGAAAGCCAGTCGAGAAGTCACGTACGGGGAAAGAACGTCTGCGCGGGTCCGAAACCCAACCACTGCCTGCCGTCAGCGGATCACCAAATCAGTCCAGTCACCGGCATGAAAATGCCCGAGCATGCATATGGGTGACAGGGTTTGTGGAAAAAGGCAAGGGGCAATATTGGGGCAGGGTGGGGAAACGGGTGGGATAGGGTGGGGATTTCAAGGGGTTGGGAATGAAAGGCGAGATTCTGCGATGAACGGATCCACCGGCAACGACCTACAAAATGCGTTTCCCGACTAGCTCGATGGTTCGACGAGGCGACCTCAACGGATGTAGGATCTTGTCATGTAACTGTAGCAAAAGTCGCTATGTTACGACGATGCAACCTAAAATCATGGCGATGCGGGGATTACATGGTTCAATTGAATGACGAATGCATGATGGAGCTTGCGCTTGCGGAGGCTCGAATCGCATTGGAGGAAGGCGTATTTCCCGTCGGCGCGGTTCTTTCAGCCGGAAACCGGATTCTGGGACGCTCGCACAAGACCATGATCTCGAATCATCTAAACCATGCGGAGATGAACCTGTTTCATCAGGTATTCGAGGGCGACTATGTCTTTTCAAGGGCCGATCATCTGACGCTCTACACAACGCTTGAGCCCTGCATCATGTGCTTTGGCACGATGTTGCATCTGCCGATCGCGCGCCTTGTATTCGCGATGGAGGACACATATGGCGGCTGTGCGCATATGAGGCTCGAAAACGCTCCTCCCCGTCATGTTTCTCGATCGATAGAGATAGTTGGGGGTGTCCTGCGAGCGGACGCCTGCAAGCTCTTTGCAGAATTTCTCGATACAACCACCGAGGAGTTTTGGCTGACGGGGGGAGCGCAGCATTTCCAAGCCACCGTGAAGGCGGAGGCGGGAGCATAACGGATGTGGCATGGCCGATGCCGCTCTTGCAGGCATTCTGTCGGTCAGGTCACTGCTTCCGCCAGCGTAAAGACCGCGCAAGGCTCGATAATCCCTCGCAGCTCATGTTTACCCAGTGGGACGAGCGCCGTGCCCGTTTCGGCCGCGACAGCGCCCGAGACGAGTACGTTGCAGCCCAGCGGCTTGCAAAGGCCCTCAAGACGGCTGACGAGATTGACCGCGGGGCCGATGGCGGTGAAGTCCAGGCGGTCGGCGGCGCCGATATTGCCCCAGAGCATGTCGCCGAAATGCAGGGCGGCGCCGAAAGGGAGCGGCGGCAGGCCCTGAGCCTTTCGGGTCGCATCGAGGTGGGCCATGCCGGCGCGGATGGCGGTAACGGCGCGGAGGGCCGCTTCGCAGGCTTCCGCCGACGTTCCGGTCACCGGAAAGATTGCCAGCACTCCGTCACCGACGAATTTCAGCACTTCGCCGCCGAAGGCGTGGACAGCGCCCGCGACGCGGTCGAACCACGCGTCGAGGGCGGATATCACGATGGTCGGCTCCGTCGCCTCGGACAGTGCGGTGAAATCCCGCAGGTCGGCGCAGAGGAGCGCGGCGCGAATGGTCTCGCCGGTGCTGCGGCTGAGCGCGCCGGCCTGCACGCGCGCGGCGCTGCGGCGGCCGAGATAGGCCTCCAGCAAGGCGGACAACGCCGCCCGGGCGGCCAAGCCGCTCAAGGGGGCAGCGGCAAATCGGGCGATTTGGCGCAAACTATCCGCTTCGGTTGTGGTGAAGGGCCGCGTGCCCGCCCAGGCCAGAACGGAGTTGCCAGGCGTGCCTGCAATCGTTTCCTCGCAAATCGGGCCGAACTCGGCCAACCAGTCACGGCCGGCTTGCCCAAGTGCAGTGCCGGCAAAGCCGAGGGCCTCGTTAACGGCACCATCTTCGGCATGCCACAACCAGCTATGCTGCGTGATGATTGGGTGCGGCGCCGAAAGCGTCAGTGCGCCGCCGGCGAGTGGCAGTCCGGCGGCCAGCAGCTGTCCGCCCAGATCGGCCAGGAAGCGCTCGGGGCTGGGAGAGGCGGCGGCTTTGTCGACAAGCCAGGCGAGAGAGGCGGGCAAATCCATGCGAGGATCATGCCATGGCAGTTGCAGGCTGTCATCCTCGCCGACGCAGCCTTTTGGTGCGGCCTCAACTCTCCCGGTTCAACGGGCAAGGCTGCTGTCGCCAATCGGTGATATCGAGCGAACATCAAACCAACGCGCCTGATGGGACAGCGCCCAGGACGTTGTCAGCTTTTGCCGTCGTGACCGCGCATCGGATCTGGACCGGGATCTCGTCCGGAGGCCACGGCGGCCATGCGGTCGAGATAATGCGCCCAGCCTTTTGCATGGGCCTCACATTGTCCGGCCGTCGGCAGGCCGGTGTGTGTGAGGCGGACCAGGGTTCCTTCAGGCTGTTCGATCAGGTCGATCTCCACCAGGCTCGATCCCGGCGGCACTTCTTCGCTGCCTTCCCAGCCGAAGCTGTAGGCGAGGCGATGGACCGGGACGACCTCGCGGAACGCGCCGCGTGCGACGCGCGCCCCGGTCACGTTGACGAGATAGATGCCGCCAGGCTGCGGCTCGGTCTTGGCTTCCGTGCCCATCCAGCGCAGGATCTTCTCGGGGTCGGTCAGCAATGCGAATATGGCGGCAGGCGGTGCCGGGACATGGGTCTCCCGGCGGACGACTAAGGGCTCTGACATCGATCTCTCTCCCGTGGGTGCTATCGCCTTCTCACGGCACGGCGCGCAAAAAAAGCGTCCTCCGTCCCTCCGTGGGTCTCCTCATAGAAAATATGTAGGTGCTGATGCACAGCCAACAAGACATCGCTTGATACTTGCGAGCACTGCTCATCAAGAACCACAGTTCCAACCGGCCGGCGACAGCAGTCTTAGCGTCCGGGCCGTCCGGTCTTCCCCTTCGTTCGGCCCTTGCGCTGCTTCTCGTCCACCGGATCCTCGTAGGAGCCGACGCCGGGTTTGGCGCGGATCACCGGCTTGTCCGGCACCTTGCCGGTTACCGGCTTTTCGGTGCGGCCGACGGTCATTTCGTCCAGCGTGTTCTTGCGGAAAAGCGGTGTGCCGGCATCGCTGCCCGGTCCCATTTCATCAAGGTTCGGCTTGGCGAAATAGGAGCGGGATGCCTCAGATTCTGGCGCTGCGCGCTTGCTCGACGCGCCGCGGCTTTCGAGGCTCTTCGCCTCCTCGCGGGCTAGGGGATCGTCCATTGCGGCAAGTTCGACGGCCTTGAGGCGCTTGATCTCATCGCGCAGTCTCGCGGCCTTTTCGAAATCCAGGTCGGCGGCGGCATCGCGCATGGATTTTTCCAGCGCGTTGAGATGGGCCTGCAGGTTGTTGCCGACCAGATGACCGCCATCGGCAAAACCCTTGCCGGAGGCGCCGCCGATATCGGCGCGGACATGGTCCTTCTCATAGACGCTGTCGAGAATATCCGAGATTTTTGCCTTCACCGATTCCGGTGTGATGCCGTTTTCGAGGTTGAAAGCCATCTGCTTCTCGCGGCGGCGGCTGGTCTCATCCATCGCCCGCTTCATCGAACCAGTGATCGTATCGGCATAGAGGATGACCTTGCCGTCGACGTTACGCGCGGCGCGGCCGATGGTCTGGATGAGCGAAGTTTCCGAACGGAGGAAGCCTTCCTTGTCGGCATCGAGGATGGCCACGAAGCCGCATTCGGGAATGTCGAGACCTTCGCGCAGCAGGTTGATGCCGACGAGCACGTCGAAGGCGCCGAGGCGAAGGTCGCGGATGATCTCGATACGCTCCAGCGTGTCGATATCGGAGTGCATGTAGCGCACGCGCACGCCCTGTTCGTGGAGATACTCCGTAAGATCCTCGGCCATGCGCTTGGTAAGGACTGTGCAGAGGGTGCGATAGCCCTTGGCGGCAGTTTCGCGGATCTCGCCGAGCACGTCGTCGACCTGGGTGCGGGCAGAGCGGACCTCGACCGGCGGGTCGATGAGGCCTGTGGGGCGGATGACCTGTTCGGCGAAGACACCGCCGGATTGTTCCATTTCCCAGCTGCCCGGTGTAGCAGAAACCGCGATCGTGTCCGGGCGCATGGCGTCCCATTCCTCGAAGCGCAGCGGTCGGTTGTCCATGCAGGAGGGCAGGCGGAAGCCGTATTCGGCCAGCGTCGCCTTGCGCCGGAAGTCGCCTCGGTACATGCCGCCGATCTGGCTCACCGAGACGTGGCTTTCATCGATGAACAGCAGCGCGTTATCGGGAATATATTCGAATAGCGTCGGCGGCGGCTCGCCGGGATTGCGGCCGGTCAGATAGCGCGAATAGTTCTCGATGCCGGCGCAGGAGCCGGTGGCTTCAAGCATTTCGACGTCGTAGCGAGTGCGCTGCTCCAAGCGCTGCGCTTCGAGCAGGCGGCCGGCTTTTTCCAGCTCGGCGAGCCGGATTTTCAGCTCTTCCTTGATCGCCTTGATGGCGCCGTTCAGCGTCGGGCGCGGCGTCACATAGTGCGAATTGGCGTAGATCTTCACCGACTTCAGGTCGCCGGTTTTCTGGCCGGTCAGCGGGTCGAATTCGGTGATGGCGTCGATCTCGTCGCCGAACATGGAGATGCGCCAGGCAGCGTCCTCCAAGTGGGCCGGGAAGATTTCGATCGTGTCGCCGCGGACGCGGAAGGAACCGCGGATGAAATCCATATCGCGGCGCTTGTATTGCTGCGCCACGAGGTCGGCCAGAAGCTGGCGCTGGTCCAGACGGTCGCCGACGTTCATCTGGAAAGTCATCGCCGTATAGGTTTCGACCGAGCCGATACCGTAGATGCAGGAGACCGAGGCGACGATGATGCAATCGTCACGCTCCAGCAGCGAGCGCGTCGCCGAGTGGCGCATGCGGTCGATCTGCTCGTTGATCGAGCTTTCCTTCTCGATGAAGGTATCCGAGCGCGGTACGTAGGCTTCCGGCTGGTAATAGTCGTAGTAGGAGACGAAATACTCGACTGCGTTGTCGGGGAAGAAATTCTTGAATTCGGAATAGAGCTGAGCGGCCAGCGTCTTGTTGGGCGCGAGGATGACGGCGGGGCGCTGCGTCGCCTCGATCACCTTGGCCATTGTAAACGTCTTGCCGGAGCCGGTAACGCCGAGCAGCACCTGGCTGCGGTCGCCATTCTCTAGGCCTTCGACAAGGTCGCGGATCGCGGTCGGCTGGTCGCCAGCGGGCTGATATTCCGAGGCCATGCGGATCTGGATGCCGCCTTCGGATTTCGCCGGCCGGGTAGGGCGATGCGGCGTCCAGAGCTTGCCATCCTTGAAGAGAGGGTTGCCGCTCTCGATCAGCTTCGACAGCGCTTCCACCGTGGCCGTTACGCCGCTGGTGGCGATCTTGTCGGCATCTTCGAGCGCGATATCCAGGCCAGCAACCGGATTGAGGCCGGCCGCGGCTCGTGTCTTCGGATCCGTCGAACCGCCCATGGACGTGCCGCGCCCCGACTTCGAAGCTGCGATTTCCACCTTCTTGCGATGCTTGCCAGCTTTGGAGGCAATCTCGCGCTGCGTCTCGATGCCGGACATTTCGGCGTCGGCCTCGAGCTGCTTCACCCAATCGGCAACGCTGCCGCTGAGCGGCGCACCTTCAAACGGTGCCTGCGGCGCCTCTTCGAAACCGGTCGGGGCGGAGGGTTTTTTCGGTGATTTGGCCATGCGGCGAATATGGAGGCAGATCGCACAGATGTGAAGGGGCAAAGGGTACAAAAGGGAAACAAAATGGTAGATTTTTCCGTTCGTCGACCATGTTAAATATGTTACAACCTGAAGGCGGCCGATGCGTTAGCGCTGATCTGAAAGTCCGCATAGCGCGATCCTCGCAGGCGCCACAGGAGGAGCCGGCTGCAGCGTCGACATGCCCGGTCAGTGCCGGGCTCCCCCAGCTTTCGACGGCATCCGGTATTGCCCGCCTCGCCGCCGCCATCCGGTCGGAGGATCATGATGACCGCATTGGATAGCTTACATTCCTTGTCCCCTCAGCAACGAAACACCGTCATCGCGGCCTATCTCGGCTGGACGCTGGATGCTTTCGATTTCTTCATATTGGTATTCGTTCTCAAACACATAGCCGAGGAATTTCACACGGACGTGCCGGCGGTTGCCGTCGCGATTTTTCTCACCCTGGCCATGCGTCCGATTGGCGCGCTGATCTTTGGTCTTGCGGCCGACCGTTACGGCCGGCGTGTCACGCTGATGATCGACGTGCTGCTCTATTCGGTCTTCGAGTTCCTGACCGGCTTTTCGACGGGACTGACCATGTTCCTCGTCCTTCGGGCACTCTTCGGCGTTGCCATGGGCGGCGAATGGGGCGTTGGTGCATCGCTGACGATGGAGACCATTCCCGAGGAGTCGCGCGGCCTCGTCTCGGGTATCCTGCAGGCGGGCTATCCCTCCGGCTATCTGATCGCGTCGATCGTCTTCTTCCTGCTATTCCCGATCATCGGTTGGCGCGGCATGTTCATGGTCGGGGCGGTCCCGGCGCTGCTGGTGCTCTATATCAGGCGCAACGTGCAGGAATCGCCGGCTTTCGTGCAGCGGCAATCCAAGCCGCAGCGGCCGTTCCTCACCGTGCTGCGCGAGAACATCCCGTTGTTCATCTGGGCCGTCCTGTTGATGACGGCCTTCAATTTCTTCAGCCACGGCACGCAGGATCTCTACCCCACCTTCCTCGAAACCCAGAGGCAGTATGATTCCTATACGGTCGGGGCCATCGCGATCGTCTATAATATCGGTGCGATTGTCGGAGGTCTGTCCTTCGGCACGCTGTCCGAGCGTATCGGCAGGCGTCGAACCATCGTCATTGCTGCCCTCTTGGCGATCCCCGCCGCGCCGCTCTGGGTCTATGGGCACGGGCCGGTGATGCTTGCGATCGGCGCATTCCTGATGCAGCTTTTCGTGCAGGGCGCTTGGGGTATCATTCCCGTGCATCTGAACGAATTGTCACCGGATGAGGTGCGCGGCACATTTCCCGGCTTCGCGTATCAGCTCGGCAACCTGCTGGCGTCGGGCAATGCTTCGATCCAGGCTGGGCTGGCGAAGAGATGGGGCGGCGACTATGCCCTCGCGCTGTTGGTCGTGGCCTGCATCGTCGCTGTCGTCGTGGCTATCTTTGCCGGCTTTGGCTTCGAGAAGAAGGGTGTTCGTTTCGGCGGCAAGAGCGCTGGCTCAGCGGATGGTGTCGCGCAAACCTGAGCCGTCTCGACATCCAGCCTAAAGGAAGCCGGTTGAAGCGACCGGCTTCTCCCTTACTTGCCGCATACCTCCGAAATCTTCGCCTGCGCGAAACCGCGGGCGAGATCCTGCAGCCCGCCGACAGATGATATGAGTTCGCCGATCGGGCCGTTGATGCCGAGATGGAGATCGGTGATGTGGCATGCGCCGACATCAACTGTCATGGATGCGTCGAGTTCGCCTTTGACGGTCGCCTTCAGCACGCCGTGCGACTTGCAGACCATATCTGCGTGAGCATTGATCTGCACGCCACCGTTCGGGCCATCGCAGACGTCGAGCGACTTTACCTCGAATTTCTCCTTATGATCGACCCCCGGCAGCTTCTTGCAGGGGTCGGCTTCGTTTACCGATTTCTCGATCTGGGGGCCGAATTTGCTCTGCAGCAGCGACCAGCACAAGCCGGGCGCGGCCTCTGCCGGCGTTGCCGCCAGCGGCAGAGGCGACAGCGGCACAACGACGATTGCGGCGAGCAACGCCATGCGAAACGAGGAAGGAAGTGCGGCATATTTCGGATTCACGGCGATCTAACCTCTGAAAGGAAGAAGAAGCAAAGCATGTTCCGGCCCTGCCGCAGTCTGTCATGCCCCTCACCAGCAAGGCAATCCCCGTATCTCAGGGGGGTGAGTCAATCCCTGACGACTTTCGTGTCGCAGAAACGGTCGTAGAAAGTTTGCCCACGCCACACGACCAGCGGATAGACCCACCAGATGAGCGCGAAAACGAACAGCATCGGCGTCAATGCGCCAGTCAGGGCGAAAACACCGCTCGTGGACAGAAGATTCAAATCGCGCGCCTGCTGGATCAACTGCTCGATCGGCTGCGATAGCGGTCTTACGAGAAGCAGGCTCGCGAGGTCGACGATCGCGATGAGCATGAGCGGCAGAAATTTAAATATCTCCCGCTTCGTTGCCAGACTGAGGGGCAGGGGAAAGTCTTCGAGCGTCTTCACGCGTAGCGAGAGCAGGCGCTTGCCGGGCGTTCGTCTCGTGCCTGCCGAACAGAAGGCAAAGATTACAGGCAACAGCAGAAGGACGATGCTGGATGTCGGCCTGGTGACAACGCTTGGATCGACCGGATCTCCCTTCTTGTCTACCGGGACTGCGACCGAGCGTACGGACGTCGTCTTTCCGTGCTGCGAAGCGACCTTCGAAACGAAGATGGTGTATCCCTCACTGCCAAGCCAGGAGATGCGACACAGCTGGTTGCTTCTCACTTCGCCTGATTGCAGCGGCCACTCGGCTTCTATTTTCGGAATGAGCGGCCCGGACGTCGTTTCAGCGCATTGTTGCTTCTGGAGGAACGGCAGTGTGAGATCCCGGGATGTCACGACGGACAGAGCGAGAAACAGCAGGATGAAGACAATCTGGAAGATGACGATGTCGATCGCATAGGCACCAAACCGTCGCCAGAAATGGCGCGGAGGCAAGGAAGCCGTTCGATCGTCCGATGCTGCAGAACTCATGATTCCCCCAACTTGCAACACCTGCTCCTGCCGGTCGCAGCGCAGCGTGCTTCAGGTTGCAGGAAATAGCATGGCTTGCCGAGATTCGGCAGCGAATGAGGGCTGCGCCATCGACAAATGGAGTGGCTAGTTGCCGATCCCTCCGATCTGCTCAGATCGGGATGCTGCTTGTGTTCGAGGGCGCGCTTTGGTCGTCGTCGCTGTCGCCCTGATAGCCAAGGCTCTTTGCCTTGCGGAACCACTCCTGGGCCTTGCCCGGATCGACCGGGACGCCGTCGCCGTCGCGATACATCGCGCCGAGATTGTTGGCTGCATCGGCATATTGATGCTCGGCCGCCCGCTTGAACCAGAAGATGGCCTGGGTCGCGTTCCTGGCGACGCCTTCGCCGTCGCGGAACATCACGCCGAGATTGTATTCGGCTTCGACATTATCCTGCCCTGCGGCCTTCAGAAACCAGATGATCGCTTCGGGATCGTTCTGCTTTATCCCGTCGCCGTCGGCATACATCGCACCGATATTATATTGGGCGTCCGCGTCTCCCTGATCGGCCGCCTTGCTGAACCAGAAGAGAGCTTTCGGGCCGTCCTTTCCGACGCCTTCGCCATCGCGATACATGATGCCGAGATTGTATTGCGCCTCGACCTTACCCTGGTCGGCAGCCTTCAGATACCAGACGAGGGCCTGGCTCTTGTCCTTGCTCGTGCCGTCTCCCTGATCGTACATGACGCCAACATTATACTGCGCGTCGATATCTCCCTGTTCCGCCGCCTTGCGATACCAGACGAAAGCCTGCGCCTTGTCCTGGGGGATACCTTCACCCGTATCGTACATGACGGCCAGATTGTATTGTGCGTTGGAATGGCCTTGTGCCGCGGCCTTCTTGTACCACTCGATCGCCTGGTTTTTGTCTACGGCCACCCCTTCGCCCTGGTCATACATGGTGCCGATATTGAATTGTGCCTCGGCACGGCCCTGGTCGGCCGCCTTTTTGTACCAGCTGAACGCCAGCGCGAGATTTCTCGCGACACCGTTGCCTTCCTCGTACATCTGGCCGAGTTTCATCTGGGCGTTGGCATCGCCCTGGTTCGCCAGGGGACGCAAATAGTCGAGGGTCGATCTGAAGTTTCCGCGATCGTAGGTGTTCCGGCCGACATCGGCATGGGCGGTGCTGACGGATGCCAATGCGAAGAGCAATCCTGTTGCTCCCTTCTTCCAATTCACGATCTACCCCTCAGTCGATGATTCTCTGGATCGATATCAATGCATTTGCCGCGGTTACGGCAGAAGCGCCATCAACAGGTGAAAGACGGCCCAACCTGACGATCCACCGGTATTCTTGCCGCTCGTTCGCCCTTCACCCGATGGTCCGAGATCCGGGATGGGGCCGTCGCCGTTGGCTTCCATGTAGCTGAGCCCGTGCTGAGCCTCCGGCAATCCCTTCGCGGCCGCCTTGTTGAACCACTCCGCGGCGATTGCGGTATCCTTGGCTACTCCGTAGCCGTTATAATACAGATATCCAAGGCCATATTCCGCGCGTGCGTCGCCTTGTCCCGCCGCTTTGCGAAACAGGTCGGCAGCCTGGGCGTAATCCTTCGGCACACCGTCGCCGTGATAGTAAAGATAGGCGAGGGCGTATTGCCCCTGCGGATTGTTCTGATCGGCCGCCTTGCGATACCAGTCTGCCGCTGCCGCCTTGTCAGCGGTCGTCGCCTGACCGTTGTCATACATGTAACCGAGCGCATATTGCGCCTCGGCGTGACCCTGAGCCGCGGACTTCCCGTACCATTCGAAGGCCGTGTGGTAGTCCCTCGCAACGCCGCGTCCGCCGGCGTACATGTAGGCGAGGGCGTATTCGCCTTGCGCGTCTCCTTGCGTCGCCGATTTGCGATACCACCTCACTGCTGTCGGATCGTCGACCTTGACGCCATGGCCATTGGCATAGAGGTAGCCCAGGGCATATTCGGCATCGGATCGCCCCTGGTCAGCCGACTTGCGATACCATTGAAGCGCCTGCCTGTAGTCCTTTTCGACTCCGAGCCCATTGGCGAGGCTGTAGCCGACAGCATATTGCGCGTCGGGGCGGCCTTTTTCCGCTGCCCTCTTGTACCAGGAATAGGCTTCGGCATCGTTTCGTTCCACGCCCTTGCCGTTAGCATAGGCATAGCCAAGGGCATACAGGCCCTGCCCGTCGCCCTGATCCGCGGCCTTCCTGTACCAGTCGATGGCTGCTGCCTGGTCCGCCGTTATGCCCTGGCCGCTTTCATAGATGTAGCCGAGAGCGTATTGGGCGTCCGCGCGACCCTGGTCGGCTGACTTGCGATACCAGGTGACGGCGATCGCGGCATCCTGCTGAACTCCGAAGCCGTTGGCGTACATGTAGCCCAGGGCGTATTGCGCCTGAGCCTGACCTTGAACTGCGGATTTCTGATACCAGTTGATGGCTTGCTTGTTGTCGGCATCCATGCCGCGACCGTTGGCATAGGAATAACCGATGGCATATTGCGCATCGGCGTTGCCGCGTTGCGCTGACTTGAGATACCAGTCGTTTGCCTGCTTCTGATCGGCATCGACGCCACGACCGGAGGCGTACATGTAGGCGAGGGCATATTGCGCCTGGGCGTTACCCTGGTCGGCCGCTTTCTGATACCAGTCGACGGCCTGGCCATCGTCCTGCTCCACGCCCTGGCCGTTGGCGTAGCGATAGCCAAGACCATATTGGGCGGCGGCATTGCCCTGCTTGGCGAATTCCAGCCAATATTTCAGCGCGATGGTGGTGTTGGCCGGGCCGGGCGCAGGATCCTCCGCATGAGCGAGCAGGGGCAAAGAAACGGCAAGCGCCAACCCAAATGCATAGCTCTTCAGCGTCAAGGCCAGAATCTCCCTCCTACTTTCCGCAGGACAATCGATCTGAACAATATGGCTGTGTCTTGATCAAGAAACGCAGAGTATCGAAATGGCGGCCGTTTTACACAGGATAGTACGTGACCCTATCCGGGAAGCACGTCGTAGAGACGGAAGATCCATGTGACCTGGTAGATCAACCCCAGGATCACGAATGCAGCCTGGAAACGCCTGTTGGCGGTGATCGCCGCAACGATGCACAGGACGAAATAGACGATGTTGCGCGTCGGATATTCCCAGCCGAGAGACTGAAAATAGGCTTCCCCCTTCAGCAGCGTGTCGATGAGGTCTACGGCGTAGGTTACGGCGAGCAGGCCGAAGAACCAGCGGCGGCGGGAGATGAAATATTCCTCAAAGCCGCCATACTCGTCGATCGACGGCGGATTGAGGAGCACACAGAGGAAGTAAAAGAGGCAGCAGAAGCAGATCAGGAAAAGATAGACCGCGAAGGTAATGACCTGCACCGATTGCAGCCGATATTCCCACCACCAGAAATGGATGATGTAGAGGAACATCGACAGCACCCAGCCGATGTGGACGAAGTAGATCTTGTTCTTGCCCGGGGCCTGCACGAAGCCGGCGAGCCGCGTCAGGAGCTGGGCGAGCGAAAGGCCGATCACCATGCTCATGACAGTTCGGATATAGACGTAAACTTCCGGTGCGTGCGCGGCGCCCATATCGTCAGCTCTCCGTCGGTACAGGCTTCGGAGCGCCGTTCTCGTCCAGGGCAACCATGATGAATGTGGCGGCCGTGACCTTTTCCAGCGTGTTGTAACGGGCGCGGTGCGCCCAGGCCTCGACGCTCAGCGTGATCGAAGTGCGGCCGACGCGCTCGATGTCGGTGAAGACGCTCAGCGTATCGCCGATCTTGACCGGCAGTTCGAAAGCCATTTCCTTCACGGCGGCGGTCACCACGCGGCCGCGAGCCCGCTCGGCGGCGCGAATGCCGCTCGCCAAGTCCATCTGCGCCATGACCCAGCCGCCGAAGATATCTCCCGCGGGATTGGCGTCGGCCGGCATTGCCAGCGTGCGCAATGTCAGCTCACCTCTTGGTTTGACGCTGTCATTCATTCGTTCGCTCCTGTTGCCAGCTACTGATTCCGATCCAGCCTATGCAATCCGGCCGCGATGGGAAAGACCGTGCACTTGCTTCAGCGGGGGCTTTCCGTCGGCAAGCAGGTGCCGGCATCGCTACGAAGGATCATTCGGATACATAGCGATCTCCTGCGGTAAGTTTTCGTTCACCGTTCCCGTTTAGAGTTTGTAAGTGTTGCCGACCGTGGCTGGGGCAGCGGATCAGGACTATGACCTATTTACCCATTCTTCGGCGGGCTCTGTTGCCGTTATTATTGTCGTCGGCACTGGTCGCCTGCACGGCCGATAGCCTCGTGCCGCCCTCGAATGTCGACAGTTCCTCCCGGGTCGGTTCGATCAAGCCGCATCGCAGCGTTTCGCAAAGACAATTCTCCTATCCCGGCGCTCAGGACCCGATGGTCTCCGCCTCCAACAACTATGCGAGCGGCAAACGCCGCTCCGGCAGTGGCGAGGCTGTGACGACGACGGATGTCGAAACGGGCCTGGCGCAGCAGTCGGACATTCCTTCACAGGGCGTCAATATGGATGCCGAGCTCGGCGTTGGGCCGGCCGAAGAGGCTCGATCCGCATCGGTCGTCGGGCTGGCGCAGGAGGAGCAGCAGAATATTGCCGAAGGCGCAACCGATGAGCCGGTGGTCGACGGCATCGGCTCGGATGCGCCTACGCAGACCAATCGTTCCGCTCTTCAAAGATCGGCCGCGCAGGCTGAACTCAATCGATCGCCGATACCACAGCGGCAACCGGGGACGCAGGTCGCCATGCTGCCGCGCATCGACAATCCCGTTGCCCGTCTCGACCGGCAGTTCGAGGCGCCGCAATCGACACCGGGCATGATGCCGCCTTCAGAAATCGCCTGTCGGCAGGAATTGCGCCGTTTGGGCGTCATCTACACCGACAAGCCGGCAATTTCGAACGGTCCCGCATGCCAGGTTCCCTATCCCGTCTCATTGAGCGGACTTTCCGGCAATATCGCCGTTCGCCCCGCGGTGACCTTGAATTGCCAGGTGACGCTTGCCTTTGCGAAATGGGTCAAGAACGAGCTCGCTCCGGCGGCACGCACCCGCTACTGGTCCGGCATCGGCACTATCGTTCCGCTGGGCGGCTACTCCTGCCGGCGCATGAACAATAGCCGGCAACGTTATAATCCCATGTCGGAGCATGCCCATGGCAATGCCATCGATGTCGGCACCTTCGTGCTGAAGAACGGTCATGTGATCGACGTGCGCAAGAAGGGCCTGTTCTCCTTCCGCGAGGGTGGTTTGCTCAAGGCCGTCCGCTCCGACAGCTGCCGCTATTTCGATACCGTCCTTGGACCCGGCAGCAATCCCGAACACTGGAACCATTTCCACTTCGACCTGCGGGATCGACAGGGTGGCCGGCGCTACTGCAGCCTGTGATTGGCGTTTCGCCGGAAACACATCCGCACTTGCCGGGAGCGAAAGCTGATTTACCTAGCTGCGAAAACGCGGTTAGGTAAGCCGATCGAGGGCAAGCGAGGGTTTCATGGAAAACGTGCCGAGACGAAAAAGAAGCCTGGGCAGAGCGCTCATCGCTGCTCTGATTGCCATCGTTGTCGTCATAGGCGGTCGTTGGTACATCTATGTTGCATATGCCGAAGACCCTTTCGACGAAGTCGGTATCGGCCTCAATACCATGATGCCGACACCCATTCGCGACAAGGGATGCCAGATGCTCAAGGCTCGCTTCGAGCATAAGACGTTGCCGCCGGCCGGTTGCGGCGTAAACGGCAGCTGGTAGCCCGCATTACGCCCCTCGACGTCGTGCAGAAAAGAAAAAAGCCGGCGCGAGCCGGCTTGAGCGGTGCATGGCAACGACGGGGAATCCTTGCCTGCGCCAGAAAAAAACTTCATGTTGCAATGAGGCACGCAATATGAATGCGAAGGCAATAAATCGTCCAGTACGATAGGCGCTTACGCGTCGCCAAGAGGCGTTGGGCGGAGTGCGACGAACGTTGCTCACCTAACGAGCTATATGCCCGACGAAGGTCACGATTTGATGACAGCTTATTTGGCTTAAGCGAACGCTGTGTTTAGCCTCGATAGGATGGTCAAAGTGTAAAACCGGCTATATAGCGGGCAAACGCCGACATATTCATCACCATTACAAGGCCGGACTTGCCCGCATCATGGCTCCGATCATTTCCATCCGCAGTCTCACCAAAACCTATGGAAACGGGTTTCAGGCACTCAAGGGTGTCGATCTCGATATCGAACAGGGGGAAATTCTTGCCTTGCTTGGACCGAACGGTGCCGGCAAGACGACGCTGATCTCGATCGTCTGCGGGATTGCCAATCCGAGCAGCGGCACGGTGTTGGTCGGCGGTCGCGACGTGGTTCGGGATTTCCGCGCCACCCGCAGCATGATCGGCCTGGTGCCGCAGGAGCTGACGACGGATCAGTTCGAAACTGTCTGGAATACCGTCAGCTTCTCGCGCGGCCTGCACGGCAAGAAGGCGAACCCGGCTTACATAGAGAAGATCCTGCGTGACCTGTCGCTATGGGAAAAGAAGGACAACATGCTTCGCCAGCTTTCCGGCGGCATGAAGCGGCGTGTCCTCATCGCCAAGGCGCTGTCGCACGAACCCGAGATCCTCTTCCTGGACGAGCCGACGGCGGGCGTGGATGTTACGCTGCGCAAGGATATGTGGCATGTGGTCGAGCGCCTGCGAGCCTCCGGCGTCACGATCATTCTCACGACCCACTATATCGAAGAGGCGGAAGAGGCGGCCGATCGTGTCGGCGTTATCAATGGCGGCCAGCTGCTGCTGGTGGAAGAGAAGAAGGCGCTGATGGCCAAGCTCGGCCGCAAGCAGCTTATTCTCGATTTGAATGAGCCGCTGGAGGCCATACCGCAATGTCTTGAAGGCAACGGGCTTTCGCTCGGGCCAAATGCTCTGACCCTGATCTACGATTTCGATGCGCAGAACGAGCAATCGAGCATTGCCGCTTTGCTGTCGAAACTTGCTGCCGAGGGCATTCATTTCAAGGATCTGTCGACGCGCCAGAGCTCGCTTGAGGATATTTTCGTATCGCTGGTAGGAGCAGGAAAATGAACTTCGAAGCGATCAAGTCCATCTACACGTTCGAAATGGCACGCACGCGTCGCACGCTGCTGCAGAGCGTCGTTTCGCCCGTTATTTCCACCTCGCTCTACTTCATCGTGTTCGGGGCGGCGATCGGCTCGCGCATCAATCTGGTCGAGGGCGTTTCTTATGGCGCCTTCATCACGCCGGGCCTGATCATGTTGACGTTGCTTGGCCAGTGCATCAGCAACGGCTCCTTCGGCATCTATTTCCCGAAATTCACCGGCACGATCTATGAGGTGCTGTCGGCGCCCGTCGCCATGACCGAAATCGTTCTGGGCTATGTCGGCGCGGCTGCGACCAAGGGCATGCTGATCGGATTGATCATTCTGGCGACGGCGAGTTTCTTCGTCGATATCAGGATCGAGCATCCGTTCATGATGATCCTGTTCTTCGTCCTGACGGCCGTAACGTTCAGCCTGTTCGGTTTCATGATCGGCATTTGGGCCGGGAATTTTGAGCAGCTGAACCTCATCCCGATGCTGGTCGTGCCGCCGCTGACCTTTCTTGGCGGCAGCTTCTATTCGATCAACATGCTGCCACCGTTCTGGCAGGCGGTGAGCCACCTCAACCCGGTTCTCTATCTCGTCAGCGGTTTCCGATGGAGCTTCTATGGGATTGCGGACGTCAATCCGGTGCTGAGCCTTGCCATCATCTCCCTCTTTCTCATCCTCTGCCTGGCGGTTCTCGGCTGGATCTTCAAGACCGGATATCGGTTGAGGAACTGATGGCGGAACCTGATCCGCAAATTTAGGATCTTGCGGCGTTCGCCGCTGCGTGGAAGTGATTGTTTCTGATTTGATGTAGCGAGATGGTCGGGTGTCCGCACGCTTTGAAGACCGTCGGCACCTTTCGCCACTCGCGTGATATCTTGATGAAGGTATATCATGCCACAGCCCACCACTCCTGGCTTGCCCGCCGCACTCTCCCGGCTCGACCAACTGACCAACTGGGAACGCAAGCCGCGAGGCGAGATGCGCGTCGGCCTTGAGCCGATGCTCGACCTCATGCAGCGGTTGGGCGATCCTCACAGGAGTTTTCGCGCCATTCATGTCGCCGGCACCAAAGGCAAGGGGTCGGTCTGTGCACTTCTCGAAGCAGGATTGCTTCGGGCTGGCTGGCGGGTCGGCCGTTATGCGTCGCCGCACGTCGACCGGGTGAATGAGCGGGTCAGCGTTCTCGGCAGCGAGGTCGATGACGAGGCTCTTGCAAAAGCGATCATGCAGGTCCTCGACTGTTATGAAGGCGCCAAGCAAGCTGCGACGGCCGGCGAGGATGCGACCTGGTTCGACGTGATCACGGCTGCTGCCTTCGTCGTCTTCAGAGATGCCGGGCTGAACTGGGTTGTCGTCGAGGTCGGGCTTGGCGGCAGGCTGGACTCGACGAATGTGGTCTTCGGTGAAGTTGCAATCGTGACCAACATCGGTCTTGAGCATACGGAAATTCTCGGCACGACGCGCGAAGCGATCGCACGGGAGAAAGTTGGCATCTTGAAGCCCGGCGCAACGCTTGCGACCACGCTTGCCGCTGACGATGAGGCTGGGCGGGTTTTGCAGGAGCGGGCCGACCAACTCGGCTGCGATGTGCTTCGAACCGATCTTGCCGGCGATGCGACGATAGCGGAAACAAATATCGCGCTGGTCGGCCTGGTGCTCGAGCATCTCGGCCGACAAGGCGAAAGCGTTCTCGAAGGAGATGTGAAGGGGCGACCCATCGGGCCGGAACTGCTCCAACCGGACGTCGTCGCCAAGGCGCGGTTGCCGGGGCGAATGGAACGCTTCGATTTCGTGCTGCCGGCTGCGTTGCGAAGAGGACGGGAAACCGTGCCCTTGATGATGGATGGTGCTCATGTGCCGTTCAATATCGAGGCTGTCCTGCGCGACATCACGCGTTTGTCCGATGTTAGCGGCGAATGCGTTGCCGTCGTTGCGCTGGCCTCCGACAAGGATGCCCCTGGTTTTCTGGGCGTGTTGTCCCGCTACGTTTCCGATGCGGTATTTACCGAAGCGTCGGGGTCTGGCCGCGCCCACGTGGCGGAGGAACTGGCAGAAATCTGGCGGTCTTTGGGAATGGCGGGGGAAGCCGAGCCGGACCCGCACAAGGCGCTGGATCGGGCTCTTGAGAAGGCCTCCGAGCGTGGCGGCTGGATACTGGTTACAGGTTCTCTCTATCTTGTCGGCGCGCTGCGCAACACCGTTTCCGGGACCATCGGATGACCATGGAAATTGCCATCAGACCAGCTGTTGTCGACGATGCAGCCGCTATTGCCAGGCTGCATCGTGCGGTCTGGTGCGAGACCTATCGCGATCTCGCGCCGGCGAATGTCTATCGCACGCTTGACGAAGATTTTCGCCGGGCGCGGTGGAGCGAAATGCTCGCCAATCCGCGCCGGCATCAGGGCATATTGCTGGCGGAACAGGGAAACCGGCTCGTTGCCATCGGTGCGGTCGGCGCTGCATCGGAGCCGGCTTTCGAAGGGCGAGGGGAAATCCGCTCGCTTTACATCGACCCCTCGGCGAAGCGGCAGGGGCTTGGCCGCCGCCTCATGCGGGAACTGGTGGCGCTGCTGGCCGCTTTCGGTTATTCGAGCGCGGCGCTCGGCGTCGTGGTCGGCAATGAACCGGCGATCGCGTTCTACCGGTCACTCGGAGGTCGCATGATCGGGCAATATACCGATCCCGGGCCGATCTGGCGTTCCGACAATCTGATTTTCGTCTGGGACGATTTGTCATTGTTGCGCTGATCTTCCAAAGCGCGTCGCGATCTTCGAGATCCGCTTCCTGCGCTTCAGTTTCCTGATTTTGCGCATGTCGTTGTCGCAAAATCGCTGCGCACTTTTTGCGCGACATGCAATATGTCGCCTTCGCGGAAAGTCACCCAGCGGCGACTTTCTTGCGCGGGGCAATGGTCATGGCCATGACGCCGGCTACGACGCAGACGAGGCCGATGGCTGCCGTGGACGATACCGGCTCCCCCAGGAAGATCACGCCGATGCCGACGCCGATGGGAACCCGCAGGTAGGCCTGTGCTGTCGTGCTCACCGAGCCGAGGGTCTGGATCAGTCGGAAGTAGATGCTGAAGGCGAGGGCGGTCGACACGACCGACAGGCCGAGAAGCGACAGGATCGACGCCGCGGACGGTGCCAATTGCCAGGGATGATCAATGATCAGGCTGGCGGGGATGAGGAGCGCTGCTCCGCACAGCAGCGAGCCGGCCGCCGGCATCATCGGATCCAGTCCCTTGAAATTGCGCCCGAACAGAGCTGCACTGGCATAGCAGATGGATGCGGCGACGACGGCGAGCTGTGCAGGCAACTGCCGGCCGACCCCGTGCAGCGCGTCGACGCCGATGATCAGGCAAATACCCGCCATGCCTGCGATGACGCCAAAGAGCTTGCGGCCGGTCAACCGTTCACTGCGCAGCAGGAGCGACGCGATCAGGAAAGCGAAGATCGGCGTTGTGGAATTCAAGATGGTTGCCAGCCCGGCGTCGAGCGTCTGTTCGGCCCAGGCGATGAGCGTGAAGGGAATGGCGCTGTTGAGGCAGGATTGAATGAGGAAGCGCCGCCATGTTGCCGGATCCCTCGGCAGGCTCAGGCCGCGCCAGCGAATGATGACGAGCAGAATGACACCGGCGATCAGGGTGCGCGCGGCAATCAGCGTAATCGGCGGAATCGTCGCTACGCCGACGCGAATAAAACTATAGGACGCGCCCCAGCAGGTGGCGAGAAGCAAAAGGAGCAACAGTTCCTTGGTTATGTTTGTCTTAGCAGGCGCCATGTGTGTCTCACTCTCCGGGCTGTTCGGGTCTGCCGTTTTTTAGAGTGAATAGACCGGCAAATGCTTCGTTCTCCGCCGAACTATCGATTGCCGTTCTTCGTTGCGCTCAATCGCGCAGCCGAAGCTCATCGGTCTGCATCTGCATCGATCCCAAGGTTTCCAGGAAACTCATGCCGAGCAGACTTTGATCCAGCTTGCCCGCTTCCGCCACGCTTGCCTTGACATCGTGACGCTTGATCGGCCCGATCGATACCGATCCAAGCTCGACGGGAGCAGCGTTTGCCCGGCCGTTTGCGGTCATCACGGTCATCGAGTAGGTCAGGTTTTCCGGAATGATCCCGACACGCTCTGCGTCTTGCTGCGACAAGGCGATCGTGCTGGCGCCGGTGTCGACAAGCATTTCTATCGGCTGTCCGTTGATCTTGACCACGGCTTCGAAATGCCCACTGGATCGCTTGTGGATGATGACTTCCTGCCCGCCCTCACTCGTAGTGACGACGACCGCATGCCCGGGTATCAGGCCGGCGAACAGGCGATTTCCGACACGCTCGGCGTCGTAGCGATAGATATAGCCTGTCGCGAGCGCCATGATGATGACGAACCAGATCAGGAGATTGCGCAGCGATTGACTGACCGTGTGACGGCTGCCCCAAACCGCGGCGCTCATCATGAGCGCGATCGGCACAAGATATATGACGCGAGCAAAGTCGTCATTGCGCATGCCGAAGGTCATGCCGGAGCTGTTGTTGAAGATAAGCAGCGCAAGGCCGATGCCGAGAATGGCGAGAACGATGTTCAGGCGGTTCATACAGCGCTGCGCTCCCGTGCCCGTTGCGACCGACGATCGTCCCCACCGGGCTTAAGCGCGAGCTTTGTCATGCGCTCGGGAAGAATATCCATGATCCGGCGCCGTTCATCGTCGCTGTAGCTTATCCAAGCGCCGATTTCTGCGCCTGTGCGGCCACAACCGAGACAATAGCCGGTGCTTTCGTCGAGAGAACAGACAAGGATGCAGGGTGTCAGCATGGGATCATATATCGAGGCTTCAAACACACATGGCAAGGGTGCACAGCGACGCGATTTCGCAAATCTGCTGGGTGGCGCCGATCGTGTCTCCGGTATGACCGGACAGTCTCTGGCGCATGTGCCTGTTGAGGAAAAACGTCGCGACGGCGACGACGAGCAGGCAGGGAACGAGTGCTGATATCCCCATGCTCGGGCCGATCAGAAGGATGGCGAGGACGAGCGTCGTAATCAGCGCCAGCTGCATCGCGTCGCCATCGGGCTGGCCGGCGGAGGCGGCGACCCCTTCCGGCTTAGCCGCAGGCAGCACATGCCAATGCCACACCATCGCACCGCGGCTGAGCACGGCCGTTGCAAGAAGCGCAATTGCTCCATGTGATGGCGAGACGTGACGGGCGATAGCGGCAAGTGCGGCGGCCCGCAGTCCGAAGGACAGGATCAGTGCAGCAGCGCCGTAGGCGCCGATACGGCTATCCTTCATGATCGTCATTATGCGCTCGCGATCCGTGCCGCCGCCGAGCCCGTCTGCGGTATCGCTGAGGCCGTCCTCATGCAGGGCGCCCGTCGTCACCGTCAGTACCGTGAGGGCCAGAAGCGCTGCCATGAGCGGATCGGCATGAAAGGCGAGCAGCATACCGAAGGCGATGGCGGCCGGAAATGCGACCAGCAAGCCGGCGACCGGAAAAGCGCGTGACACCGTCCCGAGCTTGCCGCCATAGCCCGCAAAGAAGGATGCCGATACGGGAATGCGGCTCAAGAAGGCGACGGCGCGCGCGATGTCGCGCATATATTCCCGCATTTCTTCCTCTCCCCGCATTTCGCTCGACAGCATCGAACGCTTTTGGAGTTGTTCGCGCCGGTTCCGAAGACTAATAGAGTCGCACGCAAAGAACCTGATTTGAGACCAAAAGACAAGGAACGGCATTCATGAGCGTAACCGGCTTGCCATTCGACGATTTCCGCACGCTGCTGCGCGACCTTCCGGGCCCTGATGCCCGCGCGCTCGTGGCGGCGCGCGAGCGCGACGCACAGCTCACCAAACCGCCAGGCGCGCTCGGCCGTCTCGAAGAGATCGCCTTCTGGCTTGCCGCCTGGACCGGCCGGCCGCCGGCAGTGACCCGGCCTCTGGTTGCGATTTTCGCCGGTAATCACGGCGTCACCAAGCAGGGAATTACGCCGTTCCCGCCTTCCGTGACGCAGCAGATGGTGGAGAATTTCGCCGCCGGCGGCGCGGCGATCAACCAGATCTGCGTCACCTATGATCTCGGTCTGAAGATCTTCGACCTTGCGCTCGATTTTCCGACGGCTGACATCACCGAGGAGCCGGCGCTCAGCGAGCGCGACTGCGCGGCGACCATGGCCTTCGGTATGGAAGCGATCGCCGGTGGTACGGATCTGCTCTGCATCGGCGAAATGGGCATCGGCAATACCACGATCGCCGCGGCGATCCACTATGCGCTCTATGGCGGCAAGGCGGAAGACTGGGTCGGACCAGGAACTGGCTCCGAGGGCGAGATGCTGAAGCGCAAGATCGCTGCAGTCGAGAAGGCCGTTGCCCTTCATCGCGCTCACCTTTCCGATCCGCTCGAAATCCTGCGCCGCCTCGGTGGCCGAGAAATTGCCGCCATGGCGGGCGCTATCCTGGCCGCACGCATGGAACGCATCCCCGTCATCATCGACGGCTATGTCGCAACGGCTGCCGCCTCCGTTCTTAAGGCTGCCAACCCGGCCGCGCTCGATCACTGCCTGATCGGCCATGTCTCGGGAGAGCCTGGTCATCTGAAGTCGATCGAGAAGCTCGGCAAGACGCCGCTTCTGGCGCTTGGCATGCGCCTTGGGGAGGGCACCGGTGCGGCGCTCGCCGCCGGCATCGTCAAGGCTGCCGCGGCATGCCACTCTGGCATGGCGACATTCGCCAGCGCGGGCGTCACCAACAAGCATTGACGGGATATGGTGGCGAAGTGCCGAAATGGCATTTCGCCACCGATTTTGCTGTGGAACTATCGGTTCGCGTCATAAATCTGTAATGAATTCTGAAAGGCGTTCAGATGTGTCGTCTTGCTTCAACGGAAGCGAGGCAGTATTCGCAAGGCGTCTAAATTTGCAGTCGGGACATTACGGCGGAGCTGGCATGGCCGAGTTTTCGAAACCCACAGTCACCAAGGAAACCGGAATCCGGCACTTCTTCGCCGCCGCCAGCTATTCATGGGGCGGTTTTCAACGGCTGCTTCAGGAATCGGCCTTCCGTCAGGAACTGCTATTTGCGGGGATTTCGCTGATCCTGCTGATCGTCGTCGGGGCGAGCCTGGGAGAAATCGTCATCGCCTTGGTGCTTTTTCTAGGCGTCTTCGCGATCGAGGCGATGAATACGGCCGTCGAAGAGGTCATCGACCGCATCTCACCCGAGATTTCCAACGTCGGCAAGCATGCCAAGGATCTCGGCTCATTCGCGGTACTTTGCATGCTGGTCGCTTCCGGCCTCTACATGCTTTACGTCATCGGCAGTCATCTGTTTTTCCGTTAGAGCCGGATGATTTTAGGTCGAGTCCACCTAAAATCTGAATCCGCTTTAGAATCAAAGAAGTAGAGCATGATGTCGTCCGAAAACCGCTTACACTTTTCGGCATCATGCTCTAAGCGCAGAACATCAGATCTCAGGCGAAGCTCTTCTTGCGACGTCCGGCAAGCGGCGCGTCTTCCACGGCTGGCAGGCTTTGCAGCACGCGCTTGGCCGGCAGGATTGCGATGACTTCGGTGCCCTCGCGCAGCTTCGATTTCAGCACGAACTGACCATCATGCTTGGCGAGGATTGCCTGCACGATCGGCAGGCCGAGGCCGGTGCCTTGTTCGGCGCTCTTGATGGCGATCGAGCCCTGGCCGAAAGCAGAGAGCACCACGGGAATTTCCTCTTCGGGAATGCCGGGGCCGTTGTCCTTGATCGCCACATACTCGCCGCCACCCGCCGTCCAGCCGACCTTGACGGTGATTTCGCCGCCCTGTGGCGTGAATTTCACCGCATTCGACAGCAGATTGAGGATGACCTGGCGCATCGACTTTTCGTCCGCCCAGACGGAAGGAAGCTGCGGCTCGATCTGCGAGGAGATGGCGATGTTCTTGGCGCGGGCGCGCAGCTGCACCATGCCGATGCAATCTTCCGCGATATCGAGCAGCGAGATGGATTCCTCGTTCAGCTCGTATTTTCCGGCTTCGATGCGCGAGAGGTCGAGGATTTCGTTGATCAGGTTCAGCAGATGCTGTCCGGATCGATGGATGTCGGTGGTGTATTCCCGGTAGGTCGGGTTGTTGAGCGGCCCCATCACTTCGGCGGACATGACTTCGGAGAAGCCAAGAATGGCGTTCAGCGGCGTTCTCAGCTCATGCGACATGGAGGCGAGGAAGCGCGATTTGGCGAGATTTGCTTCCTCCGCACGGCGGCGCGCCTCGTCGGACATGGAATTTGCGACTTCCAATTCAGCGATCAGATCGTCCTTTTCCGATTGGAAGGAGAGAATCTTCAGGTTGGATTGGAACATTCTGTTGGTGATGAAGGTGAAGAAGATCACCGCGACGGAGATAGCTGCAGTCAGCGCTATGTCCGAGGGCTTTCGGGTCAGGATTGCGGTGACGACAAGCACGACCGTAGGCGGCGCATATGCGAAGGGCACGGCACGCGGCAGCATGAAGCTCGCCATGGCCGTGATGCAGATCGCCACCAGCAGGGTGGTGCCCTTGTAGAAGCTGAAACTGTCTCCGCCGCAGGTCGAGCAATTCTGCATTGCGAAAATCGCCCAGCAGAGGCCAGTCAGAAGCTGTCCGAGTAACAGGAGCTGCCGCCACTTCCTGGCGCTTTCGAGTGTCATCTCCTGCTTTTTGGCGCGTCTGCCGAGCAGCATGTTGATGGCATGCGCCACCAGGATCGGAACGGTCCACAGGAAAATGGCGGCATCGCGGGTGAGGTAAACCCCAAGTGCTGCGACGACGACGACAAAGATCGGCACTATCGCTGCGCTCTGCAGGAGCGTGTCGATGTGCATGTCCATGAGTTCGCGGTCGAAATTGCTGCTATGCCCCGTCTGCAGGCGCTCACGCGTCTGCCGCACGGCCTTCGACACAGCCCGGTTGCGGTGGCTGCGTGATCGGTCGACGATGTTTTTATCTGTCGATGTGCTAGCGCCGGTTCTCATGGTTTCATTGAAACTTGGTCTTAGTGAGATTAGAGACTACCGGCCAATTCTTAAGAAGATGCTGCGGAGAAATGTTTTGTTTGCCATCTTCGCCAAGGATTTGTTGTTAAAGGAGGCAAGAACGTGATGCGGTCAGGCCGCCTTTTTCGCGACGGCGTGGCCACATTTGCTTTGCTCGGCATTCTCTCTCTGCTCGCGTCGAAACTGAATAACCGGCCGGAACCCGTTCAAACTGGCGAATTTTACGTCATCGATGGAGACACGCTTTCCGCCAATGGCGAGCGTTTGCGGCTCAAAGGTATCGATGCGCCTGAATATCGGCAACCATGTCGGCGCGATGGCGCCGATTGGGCGTGCGGCGAAGAGGCACGCAAGGCTCTTGTCACAATCGTTAAAACCGGTCGGCCGGAATGCCGGGGAGGAGAGAGGGATCGCTACGGTCGCTTGCTGGTGACATGCGTGGTTGGCGATGTCGATATCAATGCCGCATTGGTCCGCACTGGCATGGCACTGTCCTATGGCGGTTATGCCGCTGAAGAGCGGATAGCACGTCAGGCGAAACTGGGCGTATGGGCCGGCGATTTCGAGCGCCCAGCCGACTATCGTCGCGAGGAACGTGGCAAACAATCTGCAGCCGGTGGTCCGATGAAGGGTCTGATCGACTATATCTCACAGTCTATAGGATGGGGTTCGCATGGCGAATGAAGCAGAGCTGCAGAAGCTGGGCCTGGAGATCGTCGCCTGCCGCTTCTGTCGAGATATGCCGGCGAAGGGTGACGCGGACCGGCTGCCCCACGAGCCGCGACCGGTCGCCACGCTTTCGTCGACGGCACGCATCCTGATTGCCGGGCAAGCGCCGGGTCTGCGCGTCCACGAGAGTGGTCTCGCCTTCAACGATGCATCGGGCGATCGCTTGCGGCAGTGGTTGAATGTCGACCGCGAAAGTTTCTACGATCCCGATCATTTTGCCATTCTGCCGATGGGCTTCTGCTTTCCCGGCTACGATGCGGCCGGCAGCGATTTGCCGCCGCGCAAGGAATGCGCGCCACTATGGCGGCAAAGGGCCATGCATGCGATGCCGCAGATCGAGCTAATCCTGACCATCGGGCA
The DNA here is from genome assembly GCF_014207095.1 of Martinezella lusitana. Taxonomy (GTDB): domain Bacteria; phylum Pseudomonadota; class Alphaproteobacteria; order Rhizobiales; family Rhizobiaceae; genus Rhizobium; species Rhizobium lusitanum_B. Next base: position 316,417 of record NZ_JACHBG010000004.1, read on the forward strand.
ATACGCCCAGGCATGGCATCTGGGTCCGGAACGGAAAGCCTCGATGACGGAAACGGTCGCGGATTGGCGGCGCTATCTTCTGACCAACCGGTCGCCGGCCATATTGCCGCTGCCGCACCCGAGTTGGCGCAATAGCGGCTGGCTGAAGCGTCATCCCTGGTTCGAGACGGAGCTGCTTCCGACATTGCAAGAACGTGTGAGAATCCTCATTTCTTGAAACAAGTTTCTTTTCTTGTCCCCAAAATAGGCTATAGAGAGAATATAATTCGAAGGGATGCTGAAAATGGACCGTCTTGACCGCAAAATCCTGCGCCTCCTGCAGGAGGACTCCACTCTGGCCGTGGCCGACCTTGCCAAGAAGGTCGGATTGTCGACGACGCCGTGCTGGCGCCGCATCCAGAAGATGGAAGAGGATGGCGTCATTCGCCGCCGCGTAGCCCTGCTCGATCCGGAGAAGGTCAACACCAAGGTCACGGTTTTCGTTTCCATCCGCACCAATAGCCACTCCATCGAATGGCTGAAGCGCTTCTCCGAGGTGATTGCAGATTTCCCTGAAGTGGTCGAGTTCTATCGCATGAGCGGCGACGTCGACTATCTGCTGCGCGTGGTCGTTCCGGACATCGCCGCTTACGACGCCTTCTACAAGCGGATGATCGCCAAGATCGAAATTCGCGACGTTTCCTCGGCCTTTGCGATGGAGCAGATCAAGTATTCGACGGAACTGCCGCTCGATTACATGCTGATCGAGAATGCCAAGTCCAACGAGGACTGAAATCGGCTGAGCGCCGCTTCGAGGAGGCGCTCAGCTTAGCCCCTGAACCGGGGCGGCTTTCTTATTTCTTGTCCAGGCGCGCGAGCAGCGAGGAGGTATCCCAGCGATTGCCCCCCATCGCCTGGACGTCGCCGTAGAACTGATCGACGAGGGCCGTGAGCGGCAGCTTGGCCTGATTGCGGCGCGCTTCCTCCAGCACGATGCCCAGATCCTTGCGCATCCAGTCCACGGCGAAGCCGAAGTCATATTTGCCGGCATTCATGGTCTTGTGGCGGTTTTCCATCTGCCAGGATCCGGCGGCACCCTTGGAAATGACCTCCACGACCTTTTCGATATCGAGCCCGGCCTGCTTGCCGAAGTGGATGCCTTCGGCCAGGCCCTGGACGATGCCGGCGATGCAGATCTGGTTGATCATCTTGGTCAGCTGGCCAGCGCCGACCGACCCCATCAGGCCAACCATACGGGCATAGGCGTCGATCACGGGGCGAGCCTTCTCGAAGACAGCCTCATCGCCACCGCACATGACTGTGAGAACGCCATTTTCCGCGCCAGCCTGCCCGCCGGAAACCGGAGCGTCGATGAAGTCGATCCCCTTATCCTTGGCTGCTGCATAGAGTTCGCGGGCAACTTCGGCGCTGGCGGTCGTGTTGTCGATAAGGACCGTCCCAGCCTTCATCGTTGAGAGGACGCCATTTTCGCCCGTCGTTACCGAACGCAGATCGTCGTCATTGCCGACACAGGTGAAGACGAAGTCGGCGCCTTCGGCAGCTTCAGCCGGGGTAGGGGCGAACTTGCCGTCATATTGCTTGGCCCATGCCTCAGCCTTGGCGGCGGTCCGGTTATAGACGGTAACGTCGTGTCCGCCCTTGATCTTTAGATGCCCGGCCATGGGATAGCCCATGACGCCCATGCCGATGAATGAGACCTTTGCCATTCTTGTAACTCCCTGACCGAATTTGACTTGAAGGCTTAGCTGAAAGCCCGATGAGGCGAAAGACTGATCGGCGGAGGAACTTGTCATGGTGGCATGGCATTTGGAATTCTGTTTCTGATTTTCCTAATTTTTGAAATGAAATTTCGCCATGCTTTAGAAACTTCATAAATTCCTTTGTCGATATAATCTATGGATTTGCGATCCTTAGATATCGACAACAAGCCGATGACCGCGAGGGCGGCAGGGCCTTATGAAAAGGGATCTCCGATGATTTCGCGCAGACACACACTCGGCCTCCTGGGCGCCACGGCAGCCACCCTCGCTTTACCCTCGATCCGTTCGGCGCGCGCAGCGGCCGCGACAACACTCCGCATCGGCTGGCAGAAGAATGGCGTCCTGGCGCTTGCCAAACGCAAGGGGGCGCTGGAAAAACGGCTCTCCGATCGCGGTATCTCCGTCGAATGGTCGGAGTTCACCTCCGGGCCGCCGCTCCTCGAAGCGCTCGGGGCAGGTGCGCTCGACTTTGGGGCTACCGGTGATGTGCCGCCGCTTTTTGCGCAGGCCGCCAACGGCAACCTCCTTTATGTCGGCCTCTATAGCGGCAGTCCCGAAGGCTCGGCCATTCTGGTTCGCAAGGATTCGCCGATCCAGACGCTCGCCGACTTGAGGGGCAAGAAGGTCGCCTTCAAGCGCGGTTCCAGCGCCCATAACGTTACCGTCAAGGCGCTGCGCAAGGGAGGGCTTGGTATCAGCGACATTCAGGCACTCGACCTCGCGCCGCCGGACGCTTCCGCAGCCTTCAAGACCGGCGCGATCGATGCTTGGTCCATCTGGGATCCTTATCTCGCCATCGCCGAGGCTGATCCGGACACCCGCATCTTGACGACCGCACGCGGCATCGTCGACTCCTTCAGCTATTTCCTGGCAAACGCCGATTTCACCAAGGGCAACCCGCAGGTCATCGTCGACGTTATCGAAGAGCTTGCAAAGGTCGGGGCGGCGGCTCAATCCAATCTCGACGAGAGTATTGCCGCGCTTGCCGAAATCACCGGCGTTCCCTCAACAATAACGCGGGTGACGTTGACGCGCCCCGGCGCCAATCTCGGCAGCGTCTCGACCATCACGGACGCTGCTATCGCCTATCAGCAGGGGCTGGCCGACGAGTTCTACAATCTCGGTGTCATCCCGAGAAAACTTAGCATCACCGATATCGTCTGGCGACCAAAGGCGAGTTGATAAGGGCATGTGATGCCGCGGCGACCTGCGGCCGAACACTACGGGCGATGGTCGTTTCGGCAAAAATATTCCGTCCGGTACACGACAATAGAAAATCTGCATTGTCGATATAATCCATAGTCTATGTCACTATCCGTAACGAGCATCGGGAAGTGGCTTCCGATCACGCGCATCCAGAAGACAGGAAAACGTCATGACCGCGACCGAAAAACCCATCGATTTCCTCTGGTTCATTCCGACATCCGGCGACGGCACCTATCTCGGCACGGCCGATCTCAATCGGGGGCCGGAGATCGGCTATCTCCAGCAGATCGCGCAGGCGGTCGATCGGCTCGGCTATTCCGGCGTACTGCTGCCAACGGGCGTTTCCTGCGAGGAATCCTTCGTCACGGCGGCTGCGCTTTCTGCCCATACGCAGAAGCTGAAGTTCCTGGTTGCGATCCGGCCGGGCACGGCGTCGCCGGCCTATTATGCGCGCCTCGCCTCGACGCTCGATCGCGTCTCGAACGGCCGCGTGCTCCTCAACATCGTGGTTGGCGGCAGTCCTGCGGAGCTGGCGGGCGACGGCATTCATCTCGAGCATGACGAGCGTTATGCCCATGCCGACGAATTCTTCCATGTCTGGGAGGAGTTGCTGGAGAAGGGGTCTTCGACCTTTGAAGGCAAATATATCAAGGCGACCAATGCGCGGCTCGGCCTGCCGCCGGTGCAGGCGCCGCGGCCGCCGCTCTATTTCGGCGGCTCTTCCGATGCCGGTATCGACTTCTCCGTCGGCCGCGTCGACAAGTATCTGACCTGGGGCGAGCCGCCGGCACAGGTGGCGGAAAAGATCGAAAAAGTGCGCGCCGCGGCGGCCAAGCGTGGCCGCGAAGTGAGCTTCGGCATCCGCCTCCACTTCATCGTTCGCGAGACGGATGAGGAAGCATGGGCCGCCGCCGAGAAGCTGATTTCCAAGCTCGACGACGAGACGATCCGCGAGGCGCAGGAGCAATTCGTCACGCAGTCCGATTCCGTCGGGCAGAAGCGTATGGCGGCGCTGCATGGCGGCCGTCGCGACAAGCTCGAAGTGTCGCCGAACCTCTGGGCTGGTGTCGGCCTGGTGCGCGCCGGCGCCGGCACGGCACTGGTGGGCTCGCCGAAGACGGTGGCTGCAAGGCTGCGGGAGTATCAGGAGCTTGGCATCGAAACGGTGATCGGCTCCGGCTATCCGCATCTGGAAGAAGCCTATCGTGTGGCGGAACTCCTATTCCCCGAGCTTGGCCTGAGCCGCGAGGAGCAGCGCGCCGGATTCCGCAACGAATTCGGCGCCAAGCAGATCTTCGCCGGCGGCAGCCATGGCGGCAATCTGAAGGTGGTTTCCGGCTCGTAACGCCATCCGTCCAGGGAGATCCTCATGTCGGCATTCGATACGTCCTTCGTCCGTGTAGGCTCAGAGCGTCGCGCCCAGCCAGTCAAGGCCAGGAGGCAAGCCATCTCTCTGCAGGGATTTCTGCCTTTTTTGCTGCCAATCGTCGTTGTCGCGGCGTGGCAGCTCGGCTCATCGGCTGGCTGGATCTCCACCCGCATCATGCCATCACCGGCAGCTGTCGTGGTCGCCTTCTGGCAGACCACGATCTCCGGCCAATTGCCGAACAATATCCTCGTCAGCGCCGGCCGCGCTTTTGCGGGGCTGCTGGTCGGCGGCGCAATCGGCTTTCTCCTCGGCATCGCCAACGGCGTATCGAAACTCTCCGAGCAGCTGACGGATACGACGCTGCAGATGCTGCGCACCATTCCACACCTCGCCATGGTGCCGCTCGTCATCCTCTGGTTCGGTATCGGCGAGGAGTCGAAGCTGTTCTTGACGGCGCTCGGCGTGCTCTTCCCGATCTATCTCAACACCTATCATGGCGTGCGCAATGTCGATCGCGGGCTGATCGAGATGGGACGGGTCTATGGCATGAGCAACTGGACGCTATTCCGGAAAGTGATCTTTCCCGGTGCCTTGCCGTCCATACTTGTCGGGCTGCGCTTCGCGCTCGGGATCATGTGGCTGACGCTCATCGTGGCGGAATCGATCGCGGCGTCGTCAGGCATCGGTTACATGGCCAACAATGCACGCGAATTCGGCATGACCGACGTAGTCGTCCTGACGCTGGTCGTCTACGCCATCCTCGGCAAGCTCGCCGATGTCGTCGCACGGACGATCGAGCGTAGGGCTCTGCGATGGAACCCAGCCTATCAGAATTGAGGATCCTGTCATGAGTGTCACCATACTCGATCGCGCACGGACGGACGCCGAACATGCGGTTCCGAGGGCTGTGGGTGCTGCGGCCATCCATATCAGGGGCCTGGAGAAGAGTTTCGGAAACAATCGCGTCCTGCGCGGCATAGATCTCGATATTCCTGCCGGTCAGTTCGTTGCCGTCATCGGCAAGAGCGGCTGCGGCAAGAGTACATTGCTGCGCATTCTGATGGGGCTGGAAGAGCCGGGTGCCGGGCATCTGCGTTTCGAGGCGTCCGATCTCAGCGATACACAGCCCAATACTCGTATCGTCTTTCAGGAGCCGCGCCTGCTGCCATGGCTTTCCGTCGCCGACAATGTTGCCGTCGGTCTGGGGGAGGGCGTGCCGCAGGAGGTGTCCCGCAAGGAGACTGCATCCGTCCTCTCCGAAGTCCAGCTCGCCGAAAAGACTGGCGAATGGCCCTCCAGCCTTTCTGGCGGGCAAAAACAGCGCGTTGCGTTGGCGCGCGCACTCGTCAGCAAGCCAGGAATCCTCGCGCTTGATGAGCCGCTTGGCGCATTGGATGCGCTCACCCGCATCAGCATGCAGGAATTACTGAACCGCGTCTGGCGCGAGCTTGGTTTTACAGCGGTGCTTGTCACGCACGACGTTAGCGAAGCGGTGCATCTGGCGGATCGGGTCGTGGTGTTGGATGAGGGCAGGATCGCGCTCGATCTCGACATTCCTTATCCTCACCCCCGCCGTCACGGCAATCCCGCACTGGCGGAGCTCGAAGGGCAGCTTCTGGGCGCCATTCTTGGTGGCGCCAGGGGTTAATTCGGCCTGCCATTGTCTCCTTCGACATAGAGCCTGAGGTTGTCGAAGCCGATTTCCGTGCCCATCAGTCTTGAGCCGCTGTCGCTGTAGCCGTCGAGGAATACGACCTGTTCGACGAAGGTCATCTTCGTGCCGCCGGGTTCCGGGGCGAAGCTGACCGTTGCCAGTGATACGGAAATTCTGACCTCATCGAGCATCATGTCGAAGGCGTAGATGAAGCGCTCATTCTGGATGACGTCGATATAGCGCGCCTCATAGGCATGCACGACACCATCCGTTGCGGCGGTACGGTTGCTTTCACTGCCGCCGGAGCGGAAGTCGAGCTGGAAATCCAGCTGCTTCCACTCACCATGGCAGGCAAACCATTGCTGCTTGTGTTCGGGGATTGCCCAGGCATTGAAGACGCGTGACAGCGGCGCCTTGAAGTGACGCTCGATGGTGATCGTCGTATGGTCTGTCGATCTTGCACTCATTCGTCCGTCTCCGTCGAAGCATCGGCCAGAAAGATGTCGAGCCGGTCGAAGGTTCTGTTCCAGGATGCCTTGCGTTCGGTAATCCATCGCTCGACGGCTGCAAGCGCCTCCTTGCGAAGATGAAAAGTCCGCACCCGGCCCGCTTTTTCCGAAAGAACCAGCCCGCTGGTTTCCAGCACCTGTAGATGTTTCATCACGGTCGGCAATGCCATGTCCAGGGGCTGAGCCAATTCAGTGACGGACGCAGGTCCGCGCCCAAGCCTGTCGATCATACCGCGCCGGCTTTGATCGGACAGGGCCTGGAACATGCGGTCGAGTGCTTGCCCGTCTTCAAGCATTCGGCTTTTCCGGCCGGAATTGCGCCGGCAGTTTCTCACTATAGGGATACATGTGGAAATAGGGCATGGCTTCCTCCAGGACGCGGGCAAAGGATGGGCGGTTGAGGAGGCGCTTGTAGTAGGCCTTCAGCCGCGTATGTTCCTCGCCGAATGGAAGAACGGTTTCAGCATAGAACAGGCCTGGTGCTGCGGCGCAATCAGCCATCGTCAAGTTGTCGCCGGTGATCCAGGTCTTGCCGTCCAGCTGCTTCTCGATCATTCCATAGGCGGTGCGCAGCAATGCCTGCGCCTCGGTAACGCCCTGCGGGCTTCGATCGCCATCTGCCCGGCGCACGTCGGCGACGATTCTCTGCATCGGGTCCTGAACGTATAGGTCGAAGAAGCGGTCCCAAAGCCGCACGCACAGCGCATCGGTGGGATCTGTCGGCAACAGAGGTGATGCGCCGGGGTAGTGCCTATCGAGATACTCGATGATGATGCTGGTTTCCGGGACGGTGCTGTCGAGTGCGTCATCGCGAAGCACCGGGAATTTGGCGAGCGGCCAGAGGCGCACCAGCGATGCGCGCGATCCCTCATTGCCGAGATCGATGATCCGGCTCTCGAACGGCGTGCCGTTTTCATAAAGCGCCATCAGCACCTTGTGGCAGAATGAGGCGAGGGGATGCTGGTAGAGTGTGAGCGACATTGGGCGGCCTTTCCAAAACCAAGAGCGAGTTAAAACTTACCTAATTGGCTAAGTATCAACTCGATGATTGTTGGGCAAGAAAATAGTTATCCATCTGGATAACTATTTTCCACTTGAAGCCGGCGATGTCAATCGGCGAGGCGACGGGCGATGATCAGATGACCCGGTGTCGGCTGGCCGTCTTCCATCCGTACATTGATGTCGGTGATTTCGACAAGCTCGAATCCGGTCGCCGTCAGCCGTTCGCGAACATAAGCTTCGGCATGGGCAAAGCGCTGATGCGGGCCTACCATATAGGAGCGTCCCGCCATCGTCGCTTGGGGCAAAGTCTCGGAGGAGAAGATGAAGAGGCCACCCGGCGTCATATTTTCCGCTGCGCCGAAAAACAGCGGTTCCAACGCGCCGAGATAAGGCAGAACGTCGGTGGCGGTTATGAGGTCGAAGGGCTCCTCGTCATTGTCGTCAAGGAAATCCTCGACCTCAGCCACGAAAAGCGTCTCATAGACGTCTTTCTCATGGGCGACTTCGACCATGTTTTCAGAGATATCGATGCCGGTGATGTCATCGACGATATCGCGCAGGGTGCTGCCGGTCAGGCCCGTGCCGCAGCCGAGATCGAGCATGCGCTTGAACGGACCGAGACCGAGCGTCTGCAGGCGCTGGCGAACAAGAACCGGAACGTGGTAGCCGAGCTGCTCGACGAGCACGTCTTCGAAGACTTCGGCATGCTGGTCGAACAGCGTCTCGACATAAGCGTCGGGCGCCTTTACCGGCGTTTCACCGCGGCCCATCGAAGCGATGCGCACGGCGGCGCCGCCGTGGTCTTCCGGATCGAGCGCGAGAACCTCTTCATAGGCCTTGACCGCGGCGTCGATATCGCCCGCCTTTTCCAGCGCCAATGCCCGATTATAGGCTTCCGCCAGCGCGTCTTCGTCGATCTTCTTCTTTGCCATGGTTCAGCAGCCCTTCTGTTTGTTCTGCAGGCATTAAAATGCCTGATCAGCTTTTGCAATGCTTGCGATGGAGGCGCAGAATATCGCGACCGACGACGGAAAGTTTGGGGGCGCTATCCGAATAAAAAACAAGGGAGGAACAACAATGGATACCGAACTGACTGCACCGAATTCGACAGGCGGCCCGACCGAGCGCAGCCGTCCCTCGCTGCCGTCAACATCGGCGGAAGTCACGAATACGCTGACCCATTATTATCGCGGCGAGCTTGCGCGGATGACGAGCTGGCGCGATCGCATCGACCGGACGTCGAACTGGGCGATCACGGTGGTTGCGGCCCTGCTGTCCGTATCCCTGTCGACACCTTCGTCGCATCACGGGGTGCTGCTGTTCGGGATGATGCTGATCACGTTGCTGCTGATGATCGAGGCGCGGCGATATCGCTTTTTCGATGTCTACCGTTCGCGGGTGCGCCAGCTTGAGCGGCATTATTTTGCGCAGATCCTGGCACCACAGGCCGATCCTAATTTCGATTGGGCGTTGCCGATTGCGACCAGCCTGCGTGCCCCGCGGCTGTTGCTCAGTTACGCTGAGGCTGCGCAGCGACGGTTGCGGCGCAATTACTGCTGGATGTACGCGATCCTGCTTCTTGCCTGGATCCTGAAAATCTCGACGCCAAGACTGCAAACGGATGCATCCGTGCAGGAGGCGGCGCACTCATGGAGCTATGTCACCGACAATGCGGCTCTTGGGCCGATCTCCGGCTGGTTCGTTATAGTGCTCGTCGCAGCTTTCTATGCCGCCGTTCTCTACGGCACGCTCCATCGTGGGCCGGATGATGGGGACTTCATCCATGGCGAAGCGCATGTCTGACAGCGGCGTTGTCGCCGCGCGGCAGCGTTGCGCGCTCGGATATCGTCTCAATGCAGGATGAATTCGCCTTTCAGAGCCCGCCACTCGGTCGCCGAGATCAGTTTGCGGTGAACGTAGCGGACCGAATGCAGCGGCCCGTCAAGCGTCTCCTGCCAGAACTTCAGGAAACCGCGCATTTCCGGGAAGTTCGGCGCAAGGTCATAGTCCTGCCAGATGTAGGTTTGGAGAAATTGCGGATGGTCGGGCAGACGGTACAGGATTTGCGCCGTCGTCAAGCCATAGCCTCGCAACTGCTTCTGCATGTCGTCGTGCATGAGCTTTCTCTTTCCATTCTTGTTCGTGACTCATGGTCACTAAAATATGGAAACAGCTCAAGGTAAACTCAAGCTTTACAAAAGTGTCACATACAGAATTTCACGCAAAAAAATCAATGCGTTAGCAGCGATTATGCGCGAGTGCTGCCAGTAAAGGCGGCTTGCGCCGCCTTTACCTGCTCAACGCTTGAGGTGGCGTGTCAGCCGGCCTTCCATCCATGCCCAGCCGTTTCTCATGAACTCGACGATCACCAGGTAGAAAATCGCCGCCCAGAGATAGATCTGATAATCATATGTGCGGGAGAAGGCATATCGGGTCTCACCCATCAGGTCATAGACGGTGATGATGGAGACGGTTGCCGAGCTCTTGATCAAGAGGATGATCTCGTTGCCGTATGGGCGCAGGGCGACGATGAGCGCCTGGGGGATGATGATCTTGCGGAAGGCGATCCAGGTGTGGATGCCGAGCGCATTGGCAGCTTCCCTCTGCCCCTTCGGCACGCTCTGGATGGCGGCACGAACGATCTCCGTCTGATAGGCGGCGGTGTTGAGCGTCATGGCGAAGGCGCCGCAATAGAACGGATCCTTGAAGAACCACCACATGCCGATGTCTTCGAAGAACCAGCGGAAGCTCGGGAAACCGTAATACACCATGAATATCTGCGCCAGCAGCGGCGTGCCGCGGAACAGATAGACATAGCAATAGGTTAGCGTGCTCAAGACCTTGTTGTTCGACATGCGGGCGAAGGCCAGCGGTATCGACAGGATGGCGCCAAGAATGAAGGATATGGCGACGAGCTTGATGGTGATCCCCAGGCCGTTGACCAGCCGCGGCCCAAAGGTTTCGAGCTTGTCGACGTCCCACCCGAAAACGATCATCGCAATCAATGCGATGCCGAGAATGGCCCAGAGGGTCAGGAAGAAATAACCGGCGACCCGGGCCTTGGAGAGTTTTTTCGCAGTTTGCGGCGGCGCCGGTTGCGCCGCTATCAGAACCTCGGCATGGCTCATCGATGAACCTCCGCTTGTTTGGCCCATCGATCGAGATAGAAGAGGCCGATCGAGGAAATGACGGCCAGCGTCAGATAGAACAGGCAGGCGATCGAATAGAAGGTGAAGGGTGCCTTGGTGGCGCGTACCGCGATGCCGGTCTGGCGGATAATATCCGCAAGGCCGATGATCGACACGTAGGATGTATCCTTCAGTAGGTTCATCCAGAGGTTCCCTAGGTTCGGCAGCGAGATGCGCACGAGCTGCGGAACGATGATCAGCCGCATGGTGCGGGCCCGATGGAAGCCGAGGGCATCGCCCGCTTCGTACTGACCCTTCGGTATGGCCTTGAAGGCCGATAGCAGCACTTCGGAACAATAGGCGGAAAAGACGATTGCCAGCGCCACCATGCCGGCAGCAAAGGCATTGATCTCGATAGGCCCGTCATAGCCGAATTTGGCGAGCACGGATTGTAGCAGGATCTGCAGGCCATAATAGATGATGAAGAGTGTCAGAAGCTCTGGCAGGCCGCGGAAGATTGTTGTGAAGACGCCCGCGGCAAGTCTCAATGACTTTTCTTCCGATTGCTGGGCGAGTGCGACAAAGAAGCCGATGACGATCCCCAACGGCAGCGTCGCGAGAGAGACCGCAATGGTAATCTTCAGGCCGCCGGCCAGTTCGTCGCCCCAGCCGGAATCGCCGCAGGCGAGCATCGTGTGCGGGCTGAACATGCTGTAGATGGTGAACAGACCAGCCGGACCACACAATGGGTCGAATATCGTACTCAACCAGGTCCACAACGAACCTACGGCGGAAAACAATCCGCTCATGCTTTATTTCCCCTGGCGGCTTTTGCCGCGTTTCTGCTTGTATTGTTCTCGTTGTCAAACAAAAACGGCGGAAGAGCAAGCTTCCGCCGTCGTCTTTTCCCAAGGAATCGACAGGCGATCAGCCGCCGTAAACGTCGAAATCGAAGTACTTGTCCTGAATCTTCTTGTAGGTGCCGTTGGCGCGGATCGCAGCGATCGCGGCATTCAGCTTTTCCTTGAGAGCGGTGTCGCCCTTGCGGATGGCAATGCCGGCGCCGACGCCGTTGATGACCGGGTCGGTCTTCAGTGTGCCGAGCATCTTGCAGCAAGAGCCGGCATCCGACTTGACCCATTGCGACAGCACGACGACGTCGTCGATGGCGGCGTCGATGCGGCCGTTACCGAGGTCGAGCTTGTATTCGTCGGCCGACGGATAGAGCTTCAGCTCGGCGTCCTTCAGGTGAACCGTCGCATAGTTGGCGTGGGTCGTGGAGGACTGAGCGCCGATGGATTTGCCCTTCAGGGCTTCGTCTGTTGCTTCCTTGACGGTGGAATCCTTCGGCACGGCGATCGCCGGCGGCGTGTTGTAGACCTTATCGGTGAAGTCGACGATCTTTTGGCGCTCAGGCGTGATCGACATGGACGAGATGACAGCGTCGAACTTCTTGGCCTGCAGGGCCGGGATGATGCCGTCGAAGTCCTGGTTTATGAAGCTGCACTTGACCTTCATCTGATCGCAAAGCGCATTGGCTATATCAATGTCGAAACCGACGAACTTGCCGCCTGCTTCCAGCGATTCGAAAGGCGGGTAGGTCGCATCGGTGCCGAAGACGATCGTGTCGCCGTCAGCCAGCGCGGCGCCGGCAAGAAGCGACATCGCAGCGAAGGAGGCAGCGGCAAAGAGACGAGTGGAGATGCGCATATTGATCCTCTCTGGTGGTGGCCGTCAGCCCATTATTATGTCTTGGCGGGCGGCTCGAGTGGAGCGGGTCGGTGACCCGCCTTGGCGCGATATTCGTACTTTTTTTTCGGAAATTGCAACTGGAATTACGAAGGATCTCATCGTCACGCGATCCGACGAGGATGGGAAGGCGCTGCCGGTAAATCTGAACGGAAGCCGTCCAATGCGTTCAGCCAGGGTTAATGGCTGCAACCTAATAAGTTTGGGAACATATAGCGGCTTGCCGCGATTCAGCCTTACGAGAACCGGAAAATGGCCTGCTTCGTAAGGCATCGCCTTGCCGGCTGAGATTCGCAATTCGGCAGACAAAGATTATAAGAGGAGACCCCATATGGGTAAGCGATCCAGACTATTTGCCAGCGCCGCATTTCCGCTGCTTTCTTTTTCGCTCGTATTCGAGCCGGCGGCAGCTGCGGCGCTGCGCGAGCAGCCCATCGCGCCGCTGAACAATGGCATCGTCGGAACGGTGGGTGCCACTGCAAGTTTCGAAGTGGCTCAGCAGGAGGCGCCGGCCGCCCAGCCTGAAGAAGAGCAACTCAAGCACAAGAAGCCGGCCGAAGGCGAGCCGCAGGGCCAGAAGCACGAGGGTCAGAAGCCTGAGGGCGGCGCCGAGCCACAGCACCAGATGAAGCAGGCCGAACCCGAAGCGCAGCCGCAACCGAAGCCGCAGAAGCAGGCACAGCCGGAAGCGCAGCCGCCGAAGGCTGAGCACCAGCAGCCCGCTGAGCAGGAGCAGCCGAAGCCGCAGAAGCAGCAGCCGGCGGCAGAAGCTCCGCCCGAGCCGAAGAAGCAGCGCCAGCAGCCGGCCGAGGAGCCGCAGGCCCAGCCTGAAGCCCAACCTCAAGCAAAGCCGCAACCCAAGGCGGTCGCTCCCGAAGCCGAACCGGAAGCGCCCCAGCCCAAGCATAAAGGCAAGCAGCCGGAGGCAAAGCAGCCTGCCGAGGCTCCGCAGCCGAAAGTAGAGCAGCAGCCTGCTGTGGAAGCGCAGCCGGAGGCAAAACCTCAGCCCAAGGCAAAGCCTGAACCGAAGGCGCAGCAACCCGCTCCCGTGCAGAAGGAAGCTCCCGCCACTGCCGAGCCGCAAACTCAGCAGGAGCCGGCAAAGCAGGCGCAACCCGACCAGAGCGCTCACCCGAAGAAGCAGGCTCAGCCCGAGGCGCCAGCACAGCAGCCGGCGGAACAGCCGCAGACACCGGCCGCCCAGCCGCCCAAGGGCGAGAAGACGCCGCCTGCGAAGCAGGAGCAGCCCGCGAAGCAGGAGCAGCCCGCGGCACAGCCCGGAACGCAGGTAGCGCCCGGCACCGAGCAAGGGCAGAAGCCCGCCGACAAGACGCATGGCAAGCAGCCGCAGGGGCAGCAGCAGGGCGAACAGCCAGCCGCCAATCCGCAGCAGCCGGCCGCTAATCCACAGCAGCCGGCCACAAAGGGCGAGCCGCAGGGGCAGCCGGTACAGCCGGGGAATCAGACGACGACGCAACCCGGCAAGCAGCAGCCTGCCAACGAAGCCGAGACGCCTGCCCAGGGCAACGCAACGCCTCCTGCCGCCAATGGCGGCCAGCAGGCTGGCGAAATCCAGGTGCCTCCGGCCGAACAGGTTTCACCGCAGGAGCTGGAGCGCCGCAAGAAGATCGCGGAAAATCCGGGTTCTGCAAAAGGTCCGGTCATTCTGCCGGTCGAGAACGGCAGTGCCGTGCTTGACAGCCAGAAGGATTCCGTCCGTCGCGGAGAGCATCTGAATGGCGGCCAGAGCCCCGGCACTCCCGGCGCACAGGCTGGCCAAGGTCAAGCCGGTCAGGGGCAGAATGGGCAGGCCCAGAACAACCCCGCTCAGCAGCCGCCGCCGGCCTACACCAAGCCGCCGACCTCCGACGCCGATGCGCAGCGCGTACCGGCCGGTGGACAGCCGCAACCGCCCGTCAAGATCGAGGCTGTGACCAGTGAGCAGGGTCGCCGCATCGATCGCCGTCCGGATTTTGTCCCGCCGCAGGGCACAACGGTCCAGACGATCATCAATCAGGACAATCGCACCATCGTGAATGTCGACAACAACTATGTTGTTCGCCATGACGACACCGACCGCTTCGTCCGCGGCGGCGAGCGGCCGACCTATGAGCAGTTGCCGCGGGATCGCTATCGCGAAACCATCGATCAGCCGAATGGCGACCGGATCATCACCATCCGCAATCGCTACGGCGACATCATCCAGCGCTCGCGTGTCGATGCCCGCGGCCGTGAATATGTCCTGTTCTATTCGCCGGAGCTTGAAGATCGGCCGGATCGTGACGACTACTTCCGCGATCCGGGTGACGATCTGCCGCCGATGCGCCTGCTCATTCCGTTGAGCCAGTACATCATCGACACGGCATCCAACCGCAATGCGAACTACTACGACTTCCTGCGGGAACCGCCGGTCGAGCCGGTCGAGCGTATCTATTCGGTCAACGAAGTGCGCTATTCGGCCCGTATTCGCGACAAGATCCGCCGTATCGACCTTGATACGATCACTTTCGCGACCGGCAGCGCCGATATTCCGATGACGCAGGCAAGTACGCTGCGTGGGGTTGCGGACGGCATTTCGAAGGTCATCCAGCGTGACCCGACCGAGACCTTCCTCATCGAAGGCCACACGGATGCGGTCGGGTCGGCCCAGAGCAACTTGATCCTGTCGGACCGCCGTGCGGAATCCGTCGCCAATGTTCTCACGGATGTCTACGGAATTCCGGCCGAGAACCTGGTGACACAGGGCTATGGCGAGCAGTATCTCAAGGTGAATACGCTCGGCCCGTCGCAGGAAAACCGCCGCGTCACTATCCGGCGTATCACGCCGCTGGTTCGTCCGGTCGCAAAGCGGTAAGCGTTCGCTGACACAGGAATGGAGGCCGCCGGGAAACCGGCGGCCTTTTATTTTTCCAGCTCACCGAGACCGATGGTCGCCGCGATGAAATCGGCAATCGCAACGGTGTCATCGAGGTCGAAGACGGTAAGCGAGCCGGCGTCCTCGACGGGGTGGTCGGCCGCTATGGCTGCGATGTAGCGATCCTGAGGAGCGAGTGGCTCTCTCTTTGCTGCGTCCAGGCGACGGGCCTCGATCTTCGGGATCGGCTCGTGTTTATAGCCTTCGATCAGGACAAGGTCGCAAGGGGCGAGGCGTGCCAGTATTTCTTCGAAATCCGGCTCGGGTGCGCCACGTAATTCATGCATGATGGCATAGCGCGTGCCCGAAACGATGGTGACCTCGTGTGCTCCGGCTTCGCGATGGCGAAAACTGTCGGCGCCTACCTTGTCTATATCGAAATCATGATGTGCATGCTTGATCGTCGAAATCCGGTAACCTCGCCGTGTGAATTCGGTGACAAGGCGCACGGCAAGGCCGGTTTTTCCGGAGTTCTTCCAGCCCGCGATGCCGAAGATTTTCGGTCGAGATAGCGTCATAACATTTCTTCCAATGCTGCTAGCCATTTTTCCGCCTCGACGAGATCGTCCGGCGTATTAACGTTGAAGAAGGGATCGAGGGGGCCGATCGAGGTCTGAATGGTCGGAAACTCCACCCGCCGCACCGTGTGGCGTGCTAGAAAATCCCTTACACGCCTTCTCGGATCGCTGACGATCCATGTTTCTAGGTCGTCGATGACGGAAATCGGCCAGAGGCCGAAGACGGGATGATCCTGATCGAGCGATACGGGAATGGCGGCTTCATTGCTGCCCTGGATCGCTTCGGCCAGCCGCACGACAAGATCGACGGGAAAGAAGGGGCTGTCTATAGGCACCGTGGCGACATGCGAGACATCCGGATAATGCCTTGCAGTATCCTGAAGCGCGGCGAGCACACCGGCAAGCGGGCCGAGTTTGCCCGGATGCGTATCCGGAACCAGCCTCAGCCCCATAGCGTCGGGCCAATCGGCATCGGCATTCAGTGACAACGGCTTCCTCTGCGTTTGTCCAATGCGCGCCATGATGCGGGTAAGGAGGGGCTGGTTGCCGAGCATCGCGAAGGCCTTGTTCATACCCATGCGGCTTGAGCGTCCGCCTGCGAGAAGAACCACGGGAATATCGGCGGCATCTGCAATATAGCGCGGCATGGTATCGACCTCAGGCAGGAATACGCGCTTCTGCCTGCTGCGCCATGCGCTCGGCAGCCCGCCGTTTGTTTTCCCGGTAGAATGTATAGATGCCTGACGTGATGACAATCGCGGCGCCGATCATCGACCAGCCGTCAGGCATTTCTCCGAAGGCGATCAGGCCGAGCAGGGTGGACCAGATGAGGCTCAGGTAGCGGAACGGCGCAACGAAGGAGATTTCACCGGTGCGCATGGCCAGGATGACGGATTGATAGCCGATCAATACCAGAACGGAAGCCAGCAGGATCTCCAAGAGCGACGTCGTGCTCACCGGCTGCCAACCGCCAAAAGGGACGATGCAGAAGGCTCCGAAAATTGTGATCGAAACGGCTGTGCACATCGTAACCATCAGAGACGGTATGTCGTTGCTGATGCAGCGCGTTGCCAGATCGCGCGCAGCGGTCGCGAACATGCAGGCCGTGACCAGCAGAGCGGCCAGGGTGAACCCATCCGGTCCCGGCCGGATGATGATCAGCACGCCGGCGAAGCCAACGAGAATGGCCGTCCAGCGCCGCCACCCCACAGGCTCTTTCAGGAATATCATCGCTCCGAGCGTTACGGCGAGGGGAACGGCCTGCTGGATTGCCGATGCATTGGCGATCGGCATCATCCCCAAAGCGGTGATGTAGGTCGCAGCAGCTATCGCCTCACAGGCGATGCGTAGCGCGATCATAGGTTGCAAAATGACCTTCCAGGATCGCAAGGCTCCCATTCTGCGGGCAAGCAGGTAAACGAAGAGCGTGGTGAAGATGCCACGGATGAGAATGATCTGGCCGGCATTCATGCTGGCGATGACTGTCTTGGACAGTGCGTCGCTACAGGAGAAGCCCGCCATGGCAGCGGCCATGAAAAGCGCGCCTCGCATGTTCTTGGTCAATTGCATTGGTATGAATGAGTCCCTGGATACACCACTCCGGATTAGCGCCGTTTTTCCCAAATTGGAATCGTCAGCCATCTTGCCGCGCGCCAATTCTATTGTGCGACGCAGCAGAGTTGTTGCGAGCCGAACAATCTTTCTTCTTTTGGTTGTAAAATGCTGTGCAGGTTGTAAAAACTTGCCGGCCCAACCGGTTTTGGCGGCGCGATTAATCCTTATTCAATCTTATTTCTTGAGGCTCTCTGCGGTTTTGCATGAGGCAGAAGCATCTACGGCAGCGCAGCGGGAATGACGGTCCGGCCAACTCCGAAGACTTAATAGATCCATTTTGGGGCGCCGCATGTTTTTCATTGATCGTCTTTTGCAAAGCCGTCGGATTGTGACCAAGGTTCTAATCTTCGTGGTCCCCCTGGTGGTTCTCATCGCTGGCGTCGGTCTCGTCGGCTATCACACTGCCAATATTCTCAACGGTCACATGACCGTGACGCGTGCAACCATAGAAAACATTAGTGATTTCGAAAATCTTCAGGCCGCTCTTCTGGAGTTCACGGCAGCCCCGTCAGACGAAACGCGTCAGGCGCTGAGCGACAAGATCGATGCTCAGGAGCAAGGCGTTCACCGGCTGAGCGGGCTGTTGAGCGACGATCAGCGCGCCAAGATCGTGCCGGTCAACGAGCTCGCCGCCAAGATGCGCGCGCAACAGGCGACCCTCTGGTCCATCCGCCAGAAACAGGATGCCGATGTCGAAGCTATCCGCAAGGCCGTGCAGGGTATCGAGGTCGCAAGCAAGGCCGCAGGCAAGCAGATCGACATCATCCGCAAGGACTTCAACGACAAGGAAACCTTCGCCAAGGAGCTGCTCTACGACGCAGCCGCCTATAAGGGCCTTTCGGAGAAGATGAGCAATCTGCGTATTCAAGTGCAGATGGCGGCGGATTCCACCGAAGAGATCTCCGATGCCCGCACCTACGCCGATGCCATACTGAAGCAAGTAGCCGTGTCGAAGGCACTGGTATCCAAGCGCGGCGCCCCGCTCGTCACCAATGCCGCCGACGCTGCCGACAAGCTCGACGCCGTGCTGAAGGGCTCCGCCACGCCCGACCAGAAAGTCGAGGCTATGGGACCGATCCTACAGAGCTTTGTGAAGATCGAGGCCGACATGACGTTGCAATCGGCCAAGAATAGCGATACCGCCGCCGATCGTTTCGTCAGCCTGGACAAGATCATCGACGGCCAGAAGGAGCTTCTCGATCGTGTCGACGGAGCGCTCGGCATCGTCGATCGCCTGACGCTGCATGCATCGCGCATGGAGAACGTCCGCGACGCTGCGTCGCGCGAGCCTGTCGTGGCTGATCTCAAGGATTTGCAGGCCGCGGCTGTGAAAATTTCAGCGCTCGGCCAGACCAATGCGACGATGCGAGATTTTGCCGCGCATGTCCAACCGCTGATCGACAGCCTCACCAATAGCTCTGCCGATCTGCTGCAGACTTCGGCAGACTGGAAGACGACGCGGGTTCAGTCCAATACTCTGCTGGCCGGTGCCATGACGTCGTTGCGTGGCTTTGTGGCCCGGGCACAGGAACTCGGCAAGGAAGACAGCGAGCGCTCGGCCAATGTTTCCGTGATCGCCATGATCCTCGGCACGCTGCTTGCGATTGTCGGCGGCTTGATGCTCGTGGAAACCTTACGTGCACCGCTGAAGCGCGTTACCGAGATCATGACACGCCTTGCAGGCGGCGATCTGGAGGTTGCGATCGACGGACGCAATCGTGGCGACGAAATCGGAGATATGGTCCGCTCGGTCAGTGTCTTCCGTGACGCTGCGCTTGAGAACGTGCGGCTGGAGCGGGAGGCAGAGAGCGCTCGGGCGCTTTCGGCTGAGGAGGCTGCTCGCCGGGCTTCTGAACGTGCCCGCATCGAAGCCGAACAGAAGCAGGCTCTCAATGCGCTTGCCGATGTCCTTGCCAAGCTTGCCGACGGCAATCTGGAAGAAAGCATGCGCGAGGACTTGTCGGCGGATTTCGTCGAGATGGCCTTCACTTACAATCACGCCATCGAAGCCCTCCGCGAGACGCTGACGGACGTTCGCTACACTGCCGAAGAGATCAAGGGCGGCACCGGTAATCTCGCTATGTCGGCGGACGATCTGGCGCGGCGCACCGAGCAGCAGGCGGCAGCGCTTGAGGAAAGCTCGCGGGCACTGCATCGCCTCAGCGACGTGGTGCGCTCGACGGCCGACCGTGCACGCCAGACGGCGACCTCCGTCAACGAGACGCAGGCTTACGCCACCCAGTCCGGCGAAGTTGTCGCCCGTGCCGTGGGCGCGATGAGCGAGATCAATCGTTCGTCGGAAAAGATCGCGACGATCATCGGCGTCATCGATGAGATTGCGTTCCAGACCAACCTTCTCGCATTGAACGCAGGTGTTGAGGCTGCCCGCGCGGGCGAAGCGGGCCGAGGCTTTGCCGTGGTCGCGCAGGAAGTGCGCGAACTTGCGCAGCGCTGCGCCAATGCGGCGAAGGAGATCAAGGGCCTGATTTCGGCCAGCTCCTCGCAAGTCCAGAATGGCGTTCATCTGGTCGAGCAGACTGGTGCCGCACTGGCCGAGATCATCAGCCATGTCACCGGCGTCCAGAGGCTCGTCGCCGATATTTCGTCTGCGACCACCGAGCAGTCGACCGGCATCGAGGAAGTGACCCGCGCTGTTTCCGAAGTCGAGCTGATCACCCAGCGGAACGCGGCGATGGTCGAAGAAAACAACGCCGAGATTCATGGCCTGCGCCAGCGTGTCGATATGCTCTCCGAGAAGATAGATCGCTTCCGGACGGGCGAGGGCGACGTGGGTTATGAAAGCCATGGCATCGCCGAGGGCCGTTATCGCGCTGCCTAACAAGCGCCTCGCGGGAAAGACAACTTGTAACGGAAAAGCGCCGGACCATTGATCCGGCGCTTTTGTTTGGCTCGTTTAGCGCGCTCGGTGATGCTCGATCGGAGTCACTTGTCCAGTCGGAGCGTTTCGCCGTCGGCAGGGATCAGCAGGCGTGACGGATCGACGCCGGTGGCATCCGCGGTCTGCCGAAGGTCTTGCCGCGTGATCGTGGCGTGGTCGAGCGCTTCCATATGGGTTGCGACGACGATTGCCTCAGGCGCGAGGCGGGTGACTTCGACAGTCTGTTCCGCATCCATGACGATGAGGTCGCCGTCCCATTTGGCGCCACAGGAATGGGTGACGATGATGTCGGGGGAGACCTGTCGGATCGTCTCGATAACGGGCCGATAGAGGACGGTATCGCCTGCCCAATAGACCGTGGGTTCGCCCGGTGCTGCCAGTGTAAGGCCGATGACCCTGCCCATTTTCTCGATGACCGGTCCGAGGCCGTGGCTGCCTTGCCGCGGTGTGATCGTAATTCCATTCCAGACGGTCGTATCAGCCAAGGGCGTGACATCGATGAAACCGGCATCCCGAATGCTTCCTTCGTCGCCGGGTTGGCACAAAATCGGCAGGGATTTCGTCACACGCTCCTTTGCGACCGCATCGAAATGATCGGTGTGCAGGTGCGACACGATCACCAGTTCGACGCCTCCAAGTATTTCGTCGGTCGA
Source organism: Martinezella lusitana (assembly GCF_014207095.1). GTDB lineage: Bacteria > Pseudomonadota > Alphaproteobacteria > Rhizobiales > Rhizobiaceae > Rhizobium > Rhizobium lusitanum_B. The sequence continues at coordinate 337,392 of NZ_JACHBG010000004.1, forward strand.
ACGCGGCAGTTCCGTCATCGGGTTGGGAGACCGGCCGGTGAAGGATGGAAGGCTATGGCGCGGCGCGAAATAAGGGTCAATCAGTAGGACATGACCGGCATAGGTAATCTTCAGCGTCGCATTGCGAATGAGCTCAAGCTGCATATCGATGTTCTCGGTGGGGTTAGCCGCCAGTCACGCTCATATGGCGAGCGACCGCTGGTCGGTTGTGGGTGCGGTCGATGATGAAGTCGTGGCCTTTCGGCTTGCGGGTGATGGCTTCATCGATGGCGGTGTGAAGAAGCGCATCGTCGTCCGCCGCACGCAGCGCGGTGCGCAGGTCGGCGGCGTCGTTCTGTCCGAGGCACATATAGAGCGTGCCGGTGCAGGTGAGCCGCACGCGATTGCAGCTCTCGCAGAAATTATGCGTCATCGGCGTGATGAAGCCGAGACGGCCGCCGGTTTCGGCGACTTCGACATAGCGGGCAGGGCCGCCGGTCTGGTAGGGGATGTCCGTCAGCGTGAACTGACGTTCGAGATCCGCGCGCAACTCGGATAGCGGCAGATACTGATCGGTGCGATCCTCGTCGATCTCGCCCATCGGCATCGTTTCGATGACGGTCAGATCCATGCCCCGACCGTGGGCAAAGCGTAGCAGACCGGGAATCTCTGCATCGTTGAAGCCCTTCAGGGCGACGGCATTGAGCTTGATCTTTAGGCCGGCTTTCTGCGCGGCGTCGATACCTTCCATCACCTTGGTGAAATCGCCCCAGCGGGTGATGGTGCGGAACTTGTCGGGATCGAGCGTATCGAGGGAGACGTTGATGCGCCGCACGCCGCAATCGTAGAGTTCTTCGGCATGGCGGGCGAGCTGCGATCCGTTCGTGGTCAGCGTCAGTTCGTCCAGTGCTCCGTCCTGCACCTGCCTGCCGAGTTCGCGGACCAGAAACATGATGTTCTTGCGAACCAGCGGCTCACCGCCGGTGAGGCGAATCTTGCGAACGCCCTTGGCGATGAAGGCGGAACAGAGCCGGTTGAGTTCTTCCAGCGTCAGAAGATCCTTCTTCGGCAGGAAAGTCATGTTTTCGGCCATGCAATAGGTGCAGCGGAAATCGCAGCGGTCGGTGACTGAAACACGCAAATAGGTTACGGCCCGCCCGAATGGGTCAATCATGGGGGACGCATCTGCCTGCAGTGCTGACGCGCTACCTATCGTACCGACTATGCTGTTCACTCAAGCCTCCGTAACACTGCTAATGTGTGTATAGGCGACTGGCGCGTCAAGGAAAATGCATTTCGAATGCACTTGCGCGTGAACGAACGGCGGCATAATTCTCAAGTTATAGAGTGAAACGTGTGGAACGACCGATGAGCGACGTCTGGCCAACTGAATTGCGAGTATCGAAGGACCGTCGTCATCTCGTGGTGGGATTTGACGACGGCGCGAGCTTCGATCTGCCGGCCGAGATGCTGCGTGTCCTGTCGCCCTCGGCCGAGGTTCAGGGGCATGGACCCGGACAGAAAGTCACGGTGCCGGGCAAGCGCAATGTCGGCATCATGTCCATGACGCCGACCGGCAACTACGCCGTTCGCATCGGTTTTGACGATATGCACGACAGCGGCATTTTCACCTGGATTTATTTGCGCGAACTTGGCGAAAAGGGGCAGGAACTCTTTGCCGTCTACGAAGCGGAATTGAAGGAAAAAGGCCTGAGCCGGGATCCGGCTGTCAGGTCGCATTAGTATTGGTATCAACGACCTGAGAAGGGGCGTGGGGATGGTCCTCGAGGGTAGGGAAGGCTGGCTTCGCGCCAAGGGCAGCAAGAACGAGAGCAAGGTTTCTTTCGTCGAGCTGTTTTTCGATCTCGTATTCGTTTATTCGATCTCGCAGCTTGCCCATACCCTGGGCGAGCATTTCACACTGCTGGGCGGCCTGGAAGCCATCATGCTGATCTTTGCGGTATGGTGGGTCTGGGTCTTCACCGCCTGGGTGACGAACTGGCTGGATCCGGATCGCATGCCGGTGCGCATCATGCTGTTTACGCTGATGTTTGCGGGTCTTATCCTTTCCGCCTCGATACCCGAAGCTTTCGGTGAAAAAGCGATCTATTTCGCCGGCGCCTATGTGTTCATGCAGGTGGGGCGCTCGCTGTTCACAGTCTACGCGCTGAAGAATGCCAGCCGGTCCAACCATCGCAATTTCCTGCGCATCACCAGCTGGCTGGTGCTGTCCGGCATCTTCTGGATCACAGGCGCCCTGATGGAAGGGGAGATGCGGGTCATAATCTGGCTGATCGCTCTTCTCATAGAGTATTCCGCCCCCGCGCTTGGCTTTCGGGTACCGGGTCTCGGCAAGTCGACGACGGCGGACTGGAACGTCTCGGGTGCCCATCTTGCCGAGCGTTGTGCGCTCTTCATCATCATCTGCCTCGGCGAGGCCGTTTTGCAGGCCGGCAAGACCTTTGCCGAACAGCCGGTCACGCCCTTGATCATCGCCGTATTCATCACCGCCTTCGTCGGCACGGTCGCGCTCTGGTGGATCTACTTTCAGTTCGGCCACGAACGTGCGGCCCATCGCATCGAGCATGACGAGGTGCCGGGCAGCCTGGCGCGGCAGGCCTTCACCTATGCGCATATTCCGATTCTCGCCGGCATCATCCTGAGTGTCGTCGGCGATGAATTCCTGTTCGCACATCCTCACGAAGCCGCAGACCTGCGTGCCGCCGCAGCCCTTCTCGGAGGCCCGGCGGTCTTCCTCTTCGGAAATCTGTGGTTCAAGGGCGTGACAACCGGCCGTCCGCCGCTATCGCATATGGTCGGGCTCGCGGGGCTGGCACTGCTGCTGTTCACCTTGCCGATGGTCGTGGTCTATCAGCTCGGCATTCTTGCCACAGCCGTGCTCGTCGTCGTGGCGATATGGGAGTTCGCGTCGCTTACCCGTGTCGTGCCCACGGCGCGCTCTACCGGCGATCACTGATCGCCAAACGCCCCCACAGGCTCTCGTTCGTCCCGTAGGAGCAGGGTGATGACCCGCTCCATGTGCGCGGTCATGAGTTCGCATTCCTCGATGGGGGCGTCTGACATCATCCGGTCGATGAGGGCGGTTTGGATGGTCATGGCTTCCTTTGTCAGGCGCCGGCCCGACTCGGTCAGATAGAGCCGCAGCACGCGCTTGTCCTGCTTGTCCCCACGGCGTTCGATCAGCCCGCGCTTTTCCATTTGCGGCAGCAGCATGCTCATGTTGGAGCGGCCGACCAGCAGCTTGCGGGCAAGCTCCTGCTGCGAGATACCCTCGAAGCGGAACAGATTGACGAGAATATCGAGATGCGGCGGCTTGATATCGAGATATGCCAATTCCCGCGCCAGCGATTGCTGCATGAGCTGGCAGGCCCGCGCCACGGCAATCCAGCTTCGAAAACGCGGATGGTCCCAGGGAAGGGATTGATTTTTGTTCATCGTTGTACTTTATTGTTCATAGTTGAACATTTTTTGGATTCCCACTATGCCATCCTTTGCGCTCAAGGTCACCCGGTCGGGTCTGTCCGGCCTCGGGAGGCTGTCTCCGCAGCTTGCCGGCAAGGCTGCTTTCCGGCTTTTCTGTCTCACACCTTCCCGTCGTCCGCGCGGCTCCAAGGCCAAGGCCGCCCATATGGAAGGCAGGCAGCGCCTGCTTGGGGCTGAGCAATTCATGTTGCCGTTTCCCGGCGGCCGCGCGATGGCTTATCGCTTCAATGGCGGTGCCAAGGGGCCGCGCAAGCGTTATCTCGTCGTGCATGGCTGGGGCTCCAGCAGCGAGTATATGTCGGAGCTGACCACGTTCCTGGCAAGCAGCGGTGCGGAGGTGATTTCGCTCGACCTTCCTGGGCATGGCCGCTCGGCCGGGCGCTCTCTCAATGTGCGGCTCGCCATATCGGCCATATCAGCGGCGGCCACGCGCTTCGGTGCGCTGGATGCTGCGATCGGACACTCGTTCGGCGGAGCCTGCCTCGCTCTTGCCTCGGCGGGATTCCTGCCCGGCATCGATCCCATTGAGACCAAGAAGCTGGTTCTCATCGGAGCACCGAGCGGCATGGGTTGGCTATTCAAGGAGTTTGGCCGTTTCATGGGGCTTCGCTCACAGGCGCAGGAGGCGCTGGAGGCAGAAGTCGGGCGGATCACGGGGAAGGTGCTGACAGCCTATGACGAACCGCGCGGCATGCTCGACCCAGCCCGCCCTGTTCTGGTTATTCACGCCGAGGACGACAAGGAAGTGAGCGCCAGACATGCCCGTGTCTATGCCGCGCAAGGGGAGCATGTTCGTCTCTTCTGGGCGAATGGTTTCGGTCATCGGCGCATCGTCAGCGCTCCTCCCGTGTTCGAGGCGATCGACGCCTTTCTCGCTGAACCCATGAAGATTGAGAAAACGCTCGAAAGCGGCGATGGGACGGTGCTATCGTTCTATCGAACCCCGGTTCGGCGCTGCCTGTAGCAGGAGGTGCGCTGCGCCGGACTTTTTTTGGCGGATCGCCACATAAGAGAATGCGGGGCAGCATGAGCATCATCACATCGGTCGAGGAATTGAGGACGCTTTATGGCGTCGTGGGCGAGGCGTCCATTACCAAGGTGACGCAGGTGCTGACGCCGCTCTATCGACGGATGATCGAGGCTTCGCCCTTCATGGCGCTGGCAACGGTCGGCCCCGAAGGACTTGACTGTTCACCGCGCGGTGACCTCGGCGGCGTCGTCCGTGTCGAAGACGAGCGGACGCTGCACCTTCCCGATTGGCGCGGCAATAACCGCGTCGATTCCCTTGAAAATATCGTGCGCGATCCGCGCGTGGCGATGATGTTTCTTGTTCCCGGGTCGAGCACGACAATGCGGCTCAACGGCCGGGCTGTCGTCTCCATCGAACCAAGCCTGCTTGAGAGCTTCGAGATGGATGGCAAGCACCCTCGCTGCGTTGTCGTCATTACGGCCGAGGAGGTCTACTTCCAGTGTGCTCGGGCGGTGATGCGAGCGGAACTCTGGAACGCGGAGCGTTTTTCCGATCCTGCGAGCCTGCCCAGCCCCGGCATGATGCTCAAATCGGCGAAGGGCGATTTCGACCAGGAGACCTATGATCGGGAGTGGCCGGCGCGGGCGGCCAAGACGCTCTGGTAAACAAAACCGCCGGGCAGCCTGGGAAAGCCGCTCCGGCGGTTGGTTGGCTTCACTTTTAATTCTTATAAATGAGCCAACTTTTGGTGAAGTCCTTCTGCATGCCTTCCTGATAGACGTTGCTGCAGTTGCGACCGGCATTCTTGGCGCAATAAAGCGCGAGGTCCGCCTTGTTGTAAAGCTCGCCGGAATCGGCCGCTTCCGAAGCCATACAGATGCCAAGCGACAGGGTGATCGGGCCGTAATCGATCTTCGTCCGCGAGTTTTTGAACGGCGTCGATTCCAGCGTGCGGCGAATGCGCTCGCAAACCGCCACGACATCATCGACAGCGACGCCTTCCATGATCAGCGCGAACTCTTCGCCACCGACACGGGATACGAAGACTTCGCGCCGGACATTGGCACGGATGATCGAAGCGACCGTCGCAAGAATCTTATCGCCGACCGGATGGCCGTATGTGTCGTTGATCCGCTTGAAATGATCGATATCGGCCAGTACGAGCGCCGTTGTTTGGCGCGTCAACTGGTTGTCGAAGATGGAGATCAAGCGATCCTCGAATGCGCGGCGATTGGAGAGGCGGGTCAAGGCGTCCGTATTGGCGATGCGCTTGTATTCGTCCAACTCCTTGCGGACCTGATCCATCTCCTGGCTGCGTTGCGCGACATTCTCAACGGTCTTTTCGCCGTGAGCCATCGTATCGCCTGTCGCTGCAGTCAGCATATCGATGGCGCTTCGCAACAGGTCGGTGCTGTTATGGTTCCGAGAACTGATACGTTCGCAGGTTTCGCCGAGAAGCCTGTTGTAGCTGTCGAGCGTCGACCGTTCCTGTTTCAGCGCGCGCAACACGGCATCCAGCCCGATAGTCAGGCGGGCGTGGGCGTCGTCAAATATGCGGCCCGCATGGCGAGGGAAATATTTGGCTCCTATATTATCCAGCTCTTCCTGTGTCGCACTGTTGCCAAGGGCAGCGAGTTCGCGGGTCAATGCGGGATTCGAGCCAATATAAGCTTCGTAGAAAAGTTCGTAATTACGTGGAATCGGCGCGACCCCCATGGATCGCATGGCGTAGGTAATCTGCCCTGCCACGTCGGGAATTTGCGCCTTGGGCGCAATCGCCGTACTCATCGGTGAGCTCCGTACATGTATTGGTTAATTCCCATTTTTACTTATGCAGAGATTCTTTGAAAAAATATTAAGGAAATGATTGTGAAAAATCCCCACTCACTACCCTTTTATTCAAAATAACTAGAAATGAAACCCGATTTACAGAAGAGGACGCCAAAGGCGTCCTCTTTTTATGGCATGATATAGAAGGGTGCTGGTCTTTATCCGAGATTGAGCTCTTGAAAGAAGTCGTTGCCCTTGTCGTCGATGACGATGAAGGCCGGGAAGTCTTCAACTTCGATCTTCCAGACAGCTTCCATGCCGAGTTCGGGATATTCCAATACTTCGACCTTCTTTATGCAATCCTGCGCAAGACGGGCGGCGGGGCCGCCGATCGAGCCGAGATAGAAGCCGCCATGCGTCTTGCAGGCTTCGCGCACGGCGCGCGAGCGATTGCCCTTTGCCAGCATGACCATCGAGCCCCCGAAGGACTGGAACTGATCTACATAGCTGTCCATGCGGCCTGCTGTTGTCGGGCCGAAGGAGCCTGATGCATAGCCGGCAGGCGTCTTTGCCGGGCCGGCATAATAGACCGGATGATTCTTCAGATAGTCCGGCATGCCCTGGCCTTTTTCCAGGCGCTCGCGGATCTTGGCATGCGCCAGATCGCGCGCGACGATGATGGTGCCGGTGAGCGACAGGCGCGTCTTGACCGGGTGCCGCGACAGCTCGGCAAGGATATCCGCCATCGGCCGGTTGAGATCGATACGGACCATCGATTCGGAGAGCTTGGCTTCGTCGATCTCGGGCATGTACTTGGACGGATCGGTCTCAAGCTGCTCGATGAAGATGCCGTCGCGCGTGATCTTGCCCTTGGCCTGGCGGTCGGCGGAACAGGAAACGCCAAGGCCGATCGGCAGCGAGGCGCCGTGGCGGGGCAGGCGGATGACGCGGACGTCGTGGCAGAAATATTTGCCGCCGAACTGAGCGCCGACGCCGAGGCTCTGCGTGAGCTTGTGGATTTCCTTCTCCATCTCGATATCCCGGAAGGCATGCCCGCTTTCGGAGCCCTCCGTGGGAAGACAGTCGAGATATCGCGTCGAGGCGAGCTTGACGGTTTTCAGGTTCATCTCGGCCGAGGTGCCGCCAATGACGATGGCGAGATGATAGGGGGGACAGGCTGCCGTGCCGAGCGTCAGGATCTTTTCCTTGAGGAAGTCCAGCATGCGGTCATGCGTCAGGAGAGACGGCGTGCCCTGATAGAGGAAAGTCTTGTTGGCCGAGCCGCCGCCCTTGGCGACGAACAGGAATTCGTAGGCGTCGGTGCCTTCCTCGTAAATATCGATCTGCGCCGGCAGATTGTTCTTGGTGTTCTTTTCCTCGAACATCTTGATGGGCGCGAGCTGCGAATAACGCAGGTTCTTCTTATCGTAGGCGTCGAGCACGCCTTTGGCCAGGGCGCCGCTGTCGCCGCCTTCGGTCCAGACGCGCCAGCCCTTCTTGCCCATGATGATCGCCGTACCGGTATCCTGACACATGGGAAGTACGCCGCCGGCGGCGATATTGGCGTTCTTCAGCAGATCATAGGCTACGAAGCGGTCGTTATCGGTCGCTTCCGGGTCTTCGAGGATCGAAGCGAGCTGCTTGAGGTGACCGGGACGCAGCAGATGATTGATGTCGGCAAATGCGGTTTCGGCAAGCAGACGAATGCCTTCCGGATCGACAGTCAGGATTTCCTGACCCTTGAAGGTGTCGACGGAGACGTAATCGCCTGAAATCTTGCGATATGGGGTCGTGTCGTCGCCGAGGGGAAATAGATCGTCAGCCATGTGGGAAACCTTTCAAGCCGGATGGCGGAGGAAAATGTTTGGAGACGGTCTAAATCCGGCTTGCGCCAAAAGCAATCGGCTGCAAAGCGCTGCAGGATTTCAATAGACCTATTGTCAACGCCGCATAGACAATCGGTATCGAAACCAACGGCTTTAAAGGACGATCAACAAGGAGCACATTTCAGTTAAACGAGGCAGGGCAAAGGTTGCCTAGGCCGCGGTGCACGGGATACAGATCATGGATATCTCCCATAATCATCACCATCATATTTCACCAGTCGCGGTGATCGCGCTTCTGGCGGGAGCCGGCCTGTTCGGCCTCATGCAGGGAGGCTATCTGAAGGGCGCCTTTCACAAGGAAATCCTGGCGAGGATCGATCCCGCTACCGTTCTGACTGCCGCCGATACTATCCAGGAGCAGAGAAGGGCCACGACGCCGCCGAAAGACGTGCCAGTCATGGTAGACCTCCGTTAAGACAGAAAGAGCAGGCATGCCGGACCTATCGCGGATGCCTGCTCACAATTTCCTATCTTACTTCGGGCCGATCATCGTTTCCGGGCGGACGATGGCATCATATTCTTCCGAAGACACCAATCCGCTTGCCAGCGCTTCTTCCTTCAGCGTCGTACCGTTCTTATGGGCTGTCTTGGCGATCTTGGCGGCATTGTCGTAGCCGATCTTCGGCGCTAGTGCCGTCACCAGCATGAGAGAGCGCTCGAGACCGGCCTTGATGTTGTCTTCGCGCGCCTCGATGCCAACAACGCAGTGGTCGGTGAAGGAGATTGCGGCGTCGCCGAGCAGCTGCACCGATTGCAGGAAGTTATAGGCCATCATCGGATTGTAGACATTGAGCTCGAAATGGCCCTGGCTGCCGGCGAAGGTGAGCGCAGCATTGTTGCCGAAGACCTGAATGCAGACTTGCGTCAGGGCTTCGCACTGGGTCGGATTGACCTTGCCTGGCATGATCGAAGAGCCAGGCTCGTTTTCCGGCAGAGCCAGTTCGCCGAGGCCGGAGCGCGGGCCGGAGCCGAGCAGGCGGATATCATTGGCGATCTTGAAGAGAGCTGCCGCGGCGGCATTGATGGCGCCGTGGCTGAAGACCATGGAATCATGCGCGGCCAAGGCTTCGAACTTGTTCGGAGCTGTGACGAAGGGCAGGCCTGTGATCTCCGCGATCTCGCCTGCGACCTTTTCGGCAAATCCGATTGGCGCGTTGAGTCCGGTTCCGACCGCGGTGCCGCCCTGAGCGAGTTCGCAAAGGCCCGGCAATGTCAGTTCGATGCGCTTGATCGAGGAGGCGACCTGCGCGGCGTAGCCAGAAAACTCCTGACCGAGCGTCAGCGGGGTGGCATCCTGCGTATGGGTGCGGCCGATCTTGATGATGTGGGCGAAGTCGGCAACTTTCTTTTCCAGGGCTGCATGCAGATGACGCAGAGCCGGCAGGAGATGGTGGACGATCTGCTCGGCGCAGGCGATGTGCATGGCCGTCGGATAGGTGTCGTTCGACGACTGGCTCATGTTGACGTGATCGTTCGGATGCACCGGCTTCTTCGAGCCCATGACGCCACCCAGCATTTCGATCGCGCGGTTCGAGATCACCTCATTGGCGTTCATGTTCGACTGCGTACCCGAGCCCGTCTGCCAGACGACCAGCGGGAAATGGTCGTTCAGCTTGCCGTCTATGACTTCCTGTGCCGCGGCGATGATGGTCTTGCCGAGCGCAGGATCGAGCTGGCCGAGCTCCATGTTGGCGCGGGCGGCCGCTTGCTTGACGATGCCGAGGGCGCGGATGACCGATAGCGGCTGCTTTTCCCAGCCAATCTTGAAGTTGCCGAGCGAGCGCTGCGCCTGTGCGCCCCAGTAGCGGTTGCTGGCAACTTCGATCGGGCCAAATGTATCGGTTTCGGTGCGGGTGGAAGTCATGTTCCTGATCCTGCTTTCTATGGAAATAGATAGCAGCCATATAGGCCCGAACGGCGCTCATGAAAACACCAAAGCGCGATTATATGATCGTAGAAATCATGTTTTAGGCAGGCTGCGCCGAGCGTGCCCTTTTTGACACGCCGCTGATATATTCGTGAAAGCGAATTTTTCGCCTTCGCAAAAACTTTAGCCAATCTCAATAAAAGATTAACCAATAATTTCATAATTTTGCGTGAATAGAATCGTCGAAAGCGCCTCGGATTCGTAACGTGAAGTTGAGGCATTGAACAAAAGGCGGGGTCTCGCTGTTTTTATAGTAGTGGGTATACGGTGTTTACGACATCGCGACCGCATTGAAGCAGCACCGTCTGGCTCGAAGTTACCGCACGATACAGGGACTGATTAGAGAATGAAACTTGCAGCAAAAGCCACAGCATCCGTCCTGACACTTTCCTGTTGCCTCTCCTCCATCGGCGCGACATCCGCAAGCGCGATGACGCTCATGGATTTCATCCGTGGCGGCCAGGGACGCCAGCAGAGCACGCAGGTATCGGCTCCCGTTCCAGCGAACCCGGCGCAGACGATGCTGAACCCGAACCAGCCGCCTTCGGTCAAGCAGCCGTTGCCGACCGTCAGTGCGCCGAAATATTATACCTACAAGGCCGACTCGATGCGTCTCGTGTCGACGGCGCATTTTGCCGACCCAGTTGTCACCGGCGCGGTTGCCGATGCGTCACCGACCCCCGTTGCCGTCGATACGGAGGCCTCGCAGCGCCGTTATCTGGCGAATGCGCGCGTCATGGCGACCAACGATGTCGCAAAGGCGATCGAAACCTATTATGCCGATCAGAGCAAGCCGCTGATCTGGGTCACCGATCATGCCGTCGGCGAAAAGGCGAAGGCTGCCATCGCAGTTCTTTCCGATGCGGCTTCGGTCGGCCTTGATCCGGCTGACTATGCCGTGACCTTGCCGGGAGCCGAAGCGGCGGAAGCCGATCCGGTCCTGCGTGATCGCGCCCTCATGCAGTTTGAACTGGCCCTGTCCAGCAAGGTGCTGATGTATGTCCAGGACACGGTCCGCGGCCGCGTCGATCCAAACAAGCTGTCCGGCTATCATGATTTCAAGCGCAAGGACGTCAACCTGACGGCCATGCTCGACGTGCTTCGCGCAAGCCCGGATGTTGCCTCTTATCTCAACAGCCGCAATCCTTCCAATCAGCAGTTCATTCAGTTGAAGGCCGAGCTTGCCAAGCTGCGGGCGGAATCCGGTGCCGATGGCAATCATGTTTCGATTTCGCTGAGCGGAACCCTGAAGCCGGGCGGCAGCTCGCCGGAAATGGCCAATATCGTCAAGGCGATCCAGAATCGCGGCTCCGAGGCTTTGAAGACGGCGCATGCCGATCTTTTCTCCGCCTATCTGGGCACGCCGGACTATACGCCTGAGCTCGTATCCCTGGTCGAAGATTTCCAGCGGGAGCGGGGGCTGACGGCTGATGGCGTCATCGGCCCGTCTTCCGTTCGCGCCATGGTCGGCGAGAACAATGACGCGAAGATCCAGAAGCTGGTCATCGCGATGGAACAGCTGCGCTGGCTGCCGCCGGAACTCGGCCCGCGCTATGTCTTCATCAATCAGCCGGCCTTCATGGTCTATTACTACAACAACAACCAGGAACAGCTGTCGATGCGCGTCGTCGTCGGCAGCAAGCAGCACCAGACCTTCTTCTTCGAAAATCAGGTGCAGACGGTTGAGTTCAACCCGTTCTGGGGCGTTCCGCAGTCTATCATCATCAACGAGATGCTGCCGAAGCTGCGTGCCGACCCGAATTACCTCGACCGTATGGGCTATCAGGTCGAAGTCAGCGGCCGTGCCGTCGCCTCATCCAGCGTCGACTGGAACGCTTCGACCAAGAATATCTCGGTCCGTCAGCCGCCGAGCAGCGATAACGCGCTCGGCGAGCTGAAGATCCTCTTCCCGAATTCGCATGCGATCTACATGCACGACACGCCGCAGAAGAGCTTCTTCAAGAAGGACATGCGCGCGCTCAGCCATGGCTGCGTACGTCTTGCCGATCCGCGCGCAATGGCTGCTGCCGTGCTGAACACGACGCCTGAAGACGTGGCTAAGCAGATCGCGGCCGGGCAGAACAAAGCCGTGGCCGTACCGCAGAAGTTCCCGATCTATATCGCCTACTTCACGGCGTGGCCGAACAAGGACGGCGTCGTCCAGTACTTCAACGACGTCTATGATCGCGATGCGGCCACCCAGAAGGCACTCGATGCAACTTCAAAGGCACGCAGCGCCCAGATCTGAGTTTGCTGGGATATTGATAAGCAAAAGGGCGGCCAGTTGACCGCCCTTTTTCCATTTAACAGAACTGTCCTGAGCTAGCTTTCAGGCGTCTCTTCAATCGCGTTATTTTTTTGTTTCTATGCGCCATTCGCGGTTACCAAAGATCACATCGAAACGTGACAGGAACGATCGGCCGAGCAGGCCATCAATCTCATTGCCGAGGGCTGCATCATTATCCAGCACGACGGCGGCGATGTCGCTGGCTTCCACTCGCCCGACCCTTACCGTCGTGGCATTCGTATGGGTGGCCTGTGAAAGCCCGTTAGCCGTCTGAAGCGAGATCTCATTATTCCCGTCGATCGGCAGTTTTGCGCGGGCGGCAAAGGCTTTGCTCACAGCCACGAAGCTCGCGCCGGTGTCCACAATGAACGTGCCTTCGGTGCCGTTGACCGAGACTTTGGCCAGGATCACGTTGTTGCCTTGCGTCGGAAAGCGATCGCTACCGGTGGTGTAGGTTGAAGCACATTTTCCCATGGTCTCGTAGAGCTTGATGATTCCGCGGACGACCGCTGTGTCGTTGCGGTTGGGATTGGTGGAGACCCAAAGCTGAAGCGGTCCGATCGCCTCGCAATAGGCGCCAAGCTCACGATAGCTGGTAGAGATTCCCTCGAATACCGTGCCGTTCAGTATCGCGATATTGTCGGTCAGGCCGATGACCGAATAGTAATCGTCGATGGCGTCGCGATATTTCTTGGCATTTTGGCGAATTCGCGCCCGTTGAAAATAGAAGCTGGGCATGCCCGGCGACATCGCTATCACGTCGTTCGAGACCTTCAGCGCTTCATCGTAGTCGCTGAGATTGTCGAGAATTTCGGCGGCGGCGCTCAGAGCAACATTGGAAGGCTTGCACTTGTTGGAAAAGGCGATCAGGACCTTGGCGGCTTCACGGTTGTAGCCTTGGGCCTGCAGCTCGTTTGCGAATTTGTAGGCTGCATTCCAATCGCAATGCTCACGGCGCAGCATATCGAGATAGGTTGCCATAGCCGTTCTGCCGGCAACGATGTTCGGCAGTGGGGCGATGTCGAAATGCTGGTAGACCGCAGTCAGAGCCGGATCGGAAGCGGTGCCGGTTTCTGTTTCGACATAGCCGATAACGCGGTCACCGTAGAGGTAGAACCAGATAGCGGCACACAGTACCGCGAAAATGAAGAGTGTCCGGACTATGGGGGCAAGCCAGCCTCTGCGGTTTGGCAATCTACCGCCGTTGCGGTCTTCCGGATCTGCAACGAGCAAGCGACGACTCCCCCAATCGAGCTACCTTACTGGTTTGCAGCAGCTCGCGAGAGCACGTTCACTCGGCGGTCTCGGTGCGCAGCAAAGCGTCGACAAGTTGTGACGGAAGCGCGTGAATCGCGCAAGGCCCGCTACAACCTCGCTCTTTGAACCAACAGGGATTTTGGGCGGCTTAGGCTGCGAGGAGCCCCTCGACCAACTCCGGTGTCAGTTCGTCGTAGTGATAGATAATCCGCGTGGGGCCGAGGGTTTCGATGCCGACGTCGGAATAGCCGAAGGGGACGGCGATCGAAGGCACGCCGGCATTGCGCGCGACGAGGATGTCGTTGATGCTGTCACCGATCATGACGGTTTGGGCGATATCGCCGCCGGCGCGCTCGACGGTGCCGATCAGGTGCTCGGCATTCGGCTTGCGCACGGCGAAAGTGTCGCCGCCGGTGATGGCTTCGAAATAATGGGTCAGGCCCAGGCGGTCCAGCAGCGTGCGCGCAAGCGATTCCATCTTGTTAGTGCAGACGGCCAGCTTGTAGCCGTTGCTCTTCAGCATGGTCAGTGCCGCGACCAACCCCGGATAGGGTTGCGTGGCCCCCGGCATCGCTTCGGAATAATGCGTTATGAAGCGCTGCAGCAGGGCCGGCAACTCCTCGGACGTCAGCGTATAGCCGTGCAGCTTGCAGGCCCGCTCGATCATCACCTGTGCGCCGCTGCCGACGAGATGCGTAACGTCGTCATAGCTGACCGGGGGGAGCTTGAGAGCGGCGATGGTATGATTGAGGCTGACGATGAGATCTGCGTGCGTGTCCAGCAGCGTGCCATCGAGATCGAATACGATGAGAGGAGATGTCACGGAGAATAGGCCTTTGCGTCGGAAGAAATAGTGCGTCTTTCGGAGTTAAAAGATCGGGCGGGCAATTGCAACCGAAGGGCCGGAAAGCCTCGGCAAAGAGGTGCTGGGAATTCTATGTTGTACCGTTATTTTGGCTTTCGTTTGGCCGGAGAGCCGTGTAAACAGCAGACCAACGTAACAATGGGAGCAGGTGGCGCATGGACGCCCGCCAGATGAAGATTGAGGCTGCAAGAGCCGCACTCGCCTATGTCGAGAGCGGCATGCGGCTAGGGATCGGCACAGGCAGCACGGCGGAGGAATTCGTTCGGTTGCTCGCTGAAAAGGTTGCAGCCGGCCTGACTATCGAAGGCGTTCCGACTTCGGAGCGCACGGCAAAGCTCTGCAACGAGCTTGGCGTCCCCTTGAAGTCGCTGGACGAGCTTCCGGAGCTCGATCTCACCATTGACGGTGCAGACGAGTTCGATGGCGCCCTGACGCTGGTCAAGGGTGGCGGTGGGGCTCTGTTGCGCGAAAAGATCGTTGCCGCATCCTCGGCCCGCATGATCGTCATCGCCGACGAAAGCAAGGTCGTCGAGATGCTGGGCGCGTTTCCGCTGCCAATCGAAGTCAATCCCTTCGGCCTGGTTTCCACCCGCATTCTGATCGAGAAGGTCGCCTCGCAGCTCGGCCTGTCGGGAGCGCTCAATCTGCGCCGCTCGGGCGACGAGACCTTTGTTACCGATGGCGGGCATTTTATTATTGATGCATCTTTCGGCCGCATTCCTGATGCAGAGGCGCTGTCGATTGGGCTCAACTCGATTCCCGGTGTTGTCGAACACGGGCTCTTCATCAATATGGCGACATTAGCGATCATTGCCGGCCCTGCCGGTGCGCGCACGTTGCGGGCGAACAATACATAGGAGCACTCATCTCATGATCAAACTAGCGGGTCTTGGCCGTTTTGCCGCTGCAACCATTCTTCTCTCGGGCATCGCTTTCGGTTCTGCGAGCGCGCAGGAAGTTTCCGAGGACCAGATCAAGGCTGCGCGTGCTGCGATCAATGCGCTTGGCATCACCAACCAGTTCGACAATATCCTCCCGAATCTGGCTGAGCAGCTGAAGAGCACGATGATCCAGGCTAACCCGAATTTCGGCGATGCGATCAATTCAACCGTCGACGCTACGGCGCTGGCGCTTGCACCGCGTCGTGCGGATCTCGAGCGCGAAGCCGCCGTGACCTACGCCAAGGCGTTTTCGGCCGAAGAGCTGAAGGCAATTGCCGATTTCTACGGTTCGGCGGCCGGCAAGAAGCTTCTGAAGGACGGCCCGCTGGCAACCCGCGAACTGTATAAAGCTGCCGACATCTGGAGCCAGGGCGTTTCGCGCGACCTCGCCAAGCAGAGCAACGATGCGCTGCAGAAGGTCGTCAAGCAGCCGGTTATCGCGCCGGATGCCGGCGCTGCAGCGCAACCGACAGGTGCTGCGACGCAACCGGCAGCAAAGAAGTAATATTTAGCAATTCGTTGGTACTGTCGTGCTTGAGGCGAGTTTCACGTTTTAAGCGCACAGCTAGCAGCCACAGATTCAAAGCCCGGACGACATTCCGGGCTTTTCTTTTTGCATCTCGGCTTCCTATATGAATGCCGACCCCCAATGCGCGCGTCGCGCTCGTTTCATTTCCAAAGGAGCCGTTCATGCCTTCGTTTGATTTCGACCTTTTCGTGATTGGCGGCGGCTCCGGCGGCGTACGCAGCGCCCGCGTCGCGGCGTCGCTTGGCAAGAAGGTCGGTATTGCCGAAGAATATCGCTATGGCGGCACCTGTGTCATTCGTGGCTGCGTACCGAAGAAGCTCTTCGTTTACGCCTCGCAGTATAGCGAGCATTTCGAGGATGCGGCCGGCTACGGCTGGACGGTCGGCGAAAGCACATTCGACTGGAAGAAACTAATCGCGGCAAAGGACAAGGAAATTGCGCGGCTCGAAGGCCTCTATCGCAAGGGTCTGGACAATGCCAAGGCTGAGATCTTAGACACGCGTGCGGAGCTGGTGGATGCTCATACGGTCAAGCTTTTGAAGACCGGACAGACCGTCACGGCGGAAACCATCGTTGTCGCGACCGGCGGTCGGCCGAACCTGCATACGGCGTTGCCGGGGCACGAGTTCTGCATATCCTCGAATGAGGCTTTCCATCTGGAAGAGTTGCCGAAGTCGATCCTGATCGCCGGCGGCGGCTACATCGCGGTCGAATTTGCCAATATCTTCCATGGCCTCGGGGTCGAGACCACGCTGATCTATCGTGGCGCCGAGATCCTGTCTCGCTTCGATCAGGACCTGCGCAAGGGACTGCATGAGGCAATGGAAGAGAAGGGCATTCACATTCTCTGCCAGGACATCATCTCGAGCGTCGAAAAGGTGGACGGCGGCCTTACCGTGCGGACGAAGAACGACAAGGTTCTGCGTGTCGATACCGTCATGCTGGCGCTCGGCCGCACGCCCAATACCGAAAATCTCGGGCTGCAAGCCGCAGGCGTTGCAACGAATGAGCATGGCGCCGTCATCGTCGACGCCTATTCCCGCACCTCCGTGCCGAACATTTATGCGCTTGGCGACGTCACCGACCGGGTACAGCTGACGCCGGTCGCGATCCACGAGGCCATGTGCTTCATCGAGACCGTCTATAAGAACAATCCCACGCGGCCGGACCACGACCTCATTCCGACGGCTGTCTTCTCGCAGCCGGAAATCGGTACGGTGGGCCTGACGGAAGAAGACGCTGCCAAGCGCTATCCGGAGCTCGAAGTCTATCGCGCCCAATTCCGCCCGATGAAGGCGACGCTTTCGGGCCACATCGAAAAGATGATCATGAAGCTGATCGTCAACGCGGCCGATCGCAAGGTGGTCGGCGCCCACATTCTCGGCCACGATGCCGGCGAGATGGCGCAGTTGCTCGGCATTTCCGTGAAGGCTGGCTGCACGAAGGACGATTTCGACAGGACCATGGCGGTGCATCCGACGGCCGCGGAAGAATTGGTGACGATGTATTCGCCAAGCTACCGCATCCGCAACGGCGAGCGCGTGTAATGCGCCTGACTGGCGCAGTTTCCGCTCGTGCCACAAAAGATCAGCGCAGTAGTTCGCCTGCCTTTGCAAGCGGGCGGCAAAGGTTTATAAGCGCGCGTTATTTACGACGACGGGACGCCCGGCCAGGACCGGGCGCGCAAGCAGGTGAGTGATATGGCACAGAATTGGACACCCAGCAGTTGGCGGCAGAAACCGATCCAGCAGGTGCCGGATTTTCCGGACAAGGCAGCGCTTGCAGAGACCGAAGCCCAGCTCGCAAGCTATCCGCCGCTGGTTTTTGCCGGCGAAGCCCGCCGTCTCAAGGCCCATCTGGCCAATGTTGCCGAAGGTAACGGCTTCCTGCTGCAGGGTGGCGATTGCGCCGAGAGCTTTGCCGAGCACGGTGCCGATACGATCCGCGATTTCTTCCGCGCCTTCCTGCAAATGGCCGTGGTGCTGACATTCGGCGCGCAGCTGCCGGTCGTCAAGGTCGGCCGCATCGCCGGCCAGTTCGCCAAGCCCCGCTCGTCGAATATCGAAACGCAGAACGGCATCTCGCTGCCGAGCTACCGCGGCGATATCATCAACGGTATCGACTTCAACGAGGAGTCGCGCATTCCCAATCCCGAGCGCCAGCTGATGGCTTACCGCCAGTCTGCCGCGACGCTGAACCTGCTGCGCGCCTTCGCGATGGGTGGCTATGCCAACCTCGAAAATGTGCAGAAGTGGATGCTCGGCTTCGTCAAGGATAGCCCGCAGGGCGAGCGTTACCGCAAGCTCGCAGACCGTATCGGCGAGACCATGGATTTCATGCGCGCGATCGGCATCACCGCCGAGAGCAATGCGAGCCTGCGCGAAACCGATTTCTTCACCAGCCATGAGGCACTGCTGCTCGGCTACGAAGAGGCGTTCACCCGCATCGACTCCACCTCGGGCGACTGGTACGCGACCTCGGGCCACATGCTCTGGATCGGCGACCGTACGCGCCAGGCGGACCATGCCCACGTCGAATATTTCCGCGGCATCAAGAACCCGATCGGGTTGAAGTGCGGTCCTTCGCTGCAGGCCGACGACCTCATCAATCTGATCGATATTCTGAACCCGGAAAACGAGGCGGGCCGCCTGACGCTGATCTGCCGTTTCGGCCATGACAAGGTTGCCGACAACCTGCCGCGCCTCATCCGCGCTGTCGAGAAGGAAGGCCGCAAGGTCGTGTGGTCCTGCGATCCGATGCACGGGAACACGATCACGCTCAACAACTACAAGACCCGTCCGTTCGAGCGGATCCTGTCGGAAGTCGAGAGCTTCTTCCAGATCCATCGTGCCGAGGGTACGCATCCGGGCGGCATCCATATCGAGATGACCGGCAAGGACGTGACCGAGTGCACGGGTGGTGCTCGCGCCGTCGGCGCCGAGGACCTGCAGGATCGCTACCACACTCATTGCGACCCGCGTCTCAATGCCGACCAGGCACTGGAACTTGCCTTCCTGCTCGCCGAGCGGATGAAGGGCGGCCGCGACGAGAAGCGTCTGCGCGCCCACGGCTGATATCGGGTACAGCTAAGCTGTCATGCAATTGACGGGCCGGCGAAAGCCGGCCCGTTTGCTTTGTCCGATATGATCAATCCAGTTGAAAGTTGCTTCATTTCTTTGAGATTGACCCGGAGATGGTTCTTGGAAAAATTTCCTTCGATGAGAGGGAGCGATCATGAACGAAGAACATTCCGGCGCCTGCCTTTGCGGCAGCGTGCGCTTCAAGACAAGCGACAGACCGCGCGAGGTTGTTGCCTGCCATTGCTCACAATGCCGCAAGCAAACCGGACTCTATTACGCCGCAGCCAATGTGGCGACAGACAAGCTCGTTGTTGAAGGGGAGGCGTCTGTCACTTGGTATCGCGCCAGCGCATTTGCCCGCCGCGGCTTCTGCAAGACCTGCGGTTCCGCCTTGTTCTGGCAGGCGGATGGTGCCGAGGAAATCTCCGTTATGGCGGGGCTCTTCGATCGGCCAACCGGTCTTGAGATCGCCTATCATATCTATTGCGCCGACAAGGGCGATTATTACGAGATCACCGATGGCTTGCCGCAATACGGGCAGGGACGACCTTAAAGTGCAGCGCGATCTTTCAGATTCGCTTCGCGCGCTTTAGGTCTTTGATTTTGCGCATGTCGTTGTCGCAAGACCGCTGCACAGTTTTGGGCGGCAGGCTTTAGCAGCCGTCGGCTCGGGTTTTCAATGAGCCTCAGGCGTCGCCCTTTTCTGCTACCAGCTTGTTAAGCCGGGAGATTTCCTCCCGCACCAATGCAAGCTCGGTCAGCACCTGCATGTCGATCTTCTGGTGTAGCGACAGAACTTCGAGCTCCGCCTTGAGATTGACCTCATAATCCTTGGTGGCTTCGAAGCGATCCCGCTCTGCCTGTCTGTTCTGCGACATCATGATGATCGGCGCCTGGATGGCGGCGAGCATGGAAAGAACGAGGTTGAGAAAAATGAAGGGGTAGGGATCGAAGGCGCCGGTGGCGAGAAGGACGGTGTTGACGACACACCAGAATACGAGAAACAGCAGGAAGCAGATAATAAAGGACCAAGAGCCGCCGACGCGGGCGATGCTGTCTGCGAGGCGCTGTCCGGTCGACGCGTCTGCCGAGAGCGCCGCGTTGACATCCGTGGATATGATCTTGCGCTCATGCGCCTTTCTCAGAACGCGCTTCTCGATATCGCCGAGTTCCTCGGAAGTCTTGTTGAAATGCAGATGAGCAAAGTTGGGGAGGCTGTGCATGGGGGGCTCCAGGGGGCGTGATGGCGTTGAAAGCAACTATTCGACCAATAGGTGGAAATGCAACGGCAGAAGAGTTTCAGAGCCGATCGCTCATGGAGTCGCTGGATGTGCCGTCGGCTGAGAATGTGTGGCACGATCTTTGATGTCCGGAGGCAGAGGAAGGCGGTTGCGGAAGCAGGATGCCACCGCTAAATGTATGGCATGACAGAGCAAAGCCAAATCACCCACACGATCCGCATCGCGGTTGCGCAGCTCAATCCGACGGTCGGAGACGTCTCCGGCAACCTCGCCAAAGCGCGCGAGGCGCGGGCCGAAGCGGCGCGCGAGGGTGCCGATATCGTGTTGCTGACGGAGCTGTTTATTTCAGGCTATCCGCCGGAGGATCTGGTGCTGAAGCCTGCCTTCCTGCGCACCTGCTGGAAAGCGGTCGAAAGCCTTGCCGCCGATACTGCCGATGGCGGGCCGGGCGTCGTTATAGGCTTTCCGCGGCAGGACGATACCGGCCGCTATAATTCCGTGGCCGTGCTCGATGGCGGCAAGGTTATCTTCATCCGGGATAAGGTCGACCTGCCGAACTACGGCGAATTCGACGAGAAGCGGGTTTTCGATGAGGGAACGATTGCCGGGCCTGTCAATTTCCGCGGCGTCCGCATCGGCATTCCGATCTGCGAGGAAATCTGGAACGATCTCGGCATCTGCGAAACGCTGGCTGAAAGCGGGGCGGAAATTCTGCTGGTCCCGAATGGTTCGCCCTACTATCGCGGCAAGGTCGATATCCGCCATCAGGTCGCGCTGCGGCAGGTGATCGAATCCGGTCTGCCGCTGATTTTCGCGGCGCAGGTCGGCGGCCAGGATGAGCTGGTTTTCGATGGCGCGAGCTTCGGCTTCAATGCGGATAAGACGCTGGCCTTCCAGATGAGCCAGTTCGAGACGGCACTGGCGGTCACCACCTGGAAGAAGAACGGCGATGGCTGGCACTGCGCCGAAGGGCCGATGGCGCATATTCCGGAAGGTGAGGAGGCCGACTATCGAGCATGCCTGCTGGGCTTCCGCGACTATGTGAACAAGAACGGCTTCAAGTCGGTCGTGCTCGGCCTTTCCGGCGGCATCGATTCTGCGATCTGCGCCGCAATCGCCGTCGACGCGCTCGGCGAGGAGCGCGTGCGCGCGGTCATGCTACCCTACAGATACACGTCGCAGGATTCGCTGAAGGATGCAGCGGACTGCGCCAAGGCGCTCGGCTGCCGTTACGATATCGTTCCGATCGAGGATCCTGTCACCGGCTTCACCTCGGCCTTGTCCGATCTGTTTGAAGGCACTGAAAGCGGCATCACCGAGGAAAACCTGCAGAGCCGTGCTCGCGGCACCATCCTGATGGCGATCTCCAACAAGTTCGGCTCGATGGTAGTGACCACCGGCAACAAGTCCGAAATGTCGGTCGGATACGCCACGCTCTATGGTGACATGAACGGTGGCTTCAACCCAATCAAGGATCTCTACAAGATGCAGGTTTATGCGCTGTCGCGCTGGCGCAACCTGCATGTGCCGCCGGGCGCGCTCGGCCCCTCGGGCGAGGTGATCCCGCATAACATCATCGACAAAGCACCTTCAGCCGAACTCAGGCCAAACCAGACGGACCAGGATTCGCTGCCACCCTATCCAGTGCTCGACGATATCCTCGAATGCCTGGTGGAAAAGGAAATGTCGGTTGAGGAGATCGTTGCGCGCGGGCATGACGTTGCGACGGTGCATCGTATCGAGCATCTGCTCTATCTCGCCGAATACAAGCGTCGCCAGTCGGCGCCAGGCGTGAAGATCACCAAGAAGAATTTCGGCCGCGATCGCCGTTATCCGATCACCAACCGGTTCCGCGATCGCTGATCGCGCATCCGAGACAGGACGAGGACGAATGCGCAGCTCGGTCGAGATCTATAATATTCGCACCGGGACGAACCGGGTGGTCTGGCAAACCGACCAGCTGATCGAGGCGCCGAACTATTCGCCTGACGGCCGCTATCTGCTTTTGAACGGCGACGGGCTGCTTTACCGGCTGCCGTTGGATGGCAGCGGCGGGATCGCTCGTGTCGACACCGGCTTCGCAACCACATGCAACAATGATCATGGCATTTCTCCCGATGGGTCGCAGATTGCGATCTCGGACAAGACGCAGTACGGCAAGTCCTGCATTTACGTCTTGCCGGCCGAAGGTGGGGTGCCGCGGCAGGTCACCACCAATCTACCTTCCTATTGGCACGGCTGGTCGCCTGACGGCCAGCGCTTCTCCTACTGCGGCATCCGCGATGATGTCTTCGATATCTACACCATCTCCATCGATGGTGGCGAGGAGACGCGGCTGACGCATGGCGAGGGCCGCAATGATGGGCCGGATTTCTCCGCCGACGGGCAGTGGATCTACTTCAATTCCAGCCGCACGGGTCTCATGCAGATCTGGCGCATCCATCCCGATGGCACCGGATTGCAGCAGCTGACCGATGACAATTACGGCAACTGGTTCGCGCATCCTTCGCCGAAAAACGACAAGGTCGTGCTGATCTCTTACGATGCCGATGTTTTTGATCACCCGCGCGATCTCAATGTTCGCATGCGGCTGATGGATATGGACGGCGGCAACCTTACGACCCTGTTCGAGCTCTTCGGCGGGCAGGGATCGATCAATGTGCCCAACTGGTCACCGAACGGTGATGAGTTTGCCTATGTGCGCTACGAGCCGGCCTGATCTTCGAATTGTGACCTCTGGACAGATGGTATCTCGCGCGATAGATGTGATCCGTTCTCAGGGCGCATCCGATCCGCGGGAAGGGCAAAGCCCACCTGAAGCATAGAATACGAGACTGCCACACCTCTTTTCAGTCTGTGGGCGCGGATACCGGACGTAAATGGAAGGAGGTCTATTTTGACCACGCGCTCTTTGGCTGCGAATGCCACACTCGACTCCCTGAAAAAGCAGGCCAAGACTTTCCTCAAGGCCGTTCAATCCGGTGACGCATCGGCGCAAGGCCGCGTTGCGCCCTATTTCACCGACATTGCCAATGTCGGATTGCAGGACATTCAGCTCGTCCTTGCCCGTGAATTCGGCTTCTCCAGCTGGACCAAGCTCAAGGCACATCTGGAGGCGGGCGATCGCCAGAGCGCTCCGCGAGATCAGCTCGCCAATCGCTTCCTCTCGCTGGTGACACTTTCCTACTTCGGCAACATCGCCGCCGATCCGGCCCGGTTTGAAGAAGCGCTGGTGCTGTTGGAGGCAAACCCGGAGATTGCCGCCGAGAATATTCATGTCGCCGCAGCGCTTGGTGACGCCGATGGTGTCGGGCGTTGGCTCGATCGTCAACCGCAGCTTCTCGACCGCAAGGGCGGCCCTTATGACTGGTCGCCGTTGATGTATGCGGCCTATGCGCGCTTTCCTGGCCGATCAAGCCTGCCGGCTGCACGCGAGCTGGTCAGGCGCGTGGCTGATGTGAACTCCTACTTTCTCGATGGTGGGCAATATCGGTTTACCGCCTTGACCGGCGTCTTCGGTGAAGGCGAGGCGGGCAAGGAGCGCCAGCCACAGCATCCTGATTGCGAGGCCTTCGCGCGTTTGCTGCTGGAAGCCGGTGCAGAGGCCAACGACAGTCAGGCGCTTTATAATCGCATGTTCGAACCTGACGATACGTGCCTGAACTTGCTGCTGGAATATGGGCTGTCCGCCGCCGATCGGAACAATTGGCTGGTGCGTGAGGACGGCAAATTCGTCGCTAACTCGCAGACCGTCTTCGACTATCAGCTCGCATGGGCGCTCGAGCACCGTATGGCCTCGCGCGTTCGCCTGCTGTTGGAGCATGGAGCGGACGCCAACAAGCCTGTCAATGGGCGGACGCCTTACGAATGGGCGCGGCTAGGCGATGACAAGGATCTCACACTATATCTCGTTCAGCGGGGAGCTATAGCGGTTCGTCTGAAACGTGAGGATTGGGTCTACGTCAAAATTCAGGAGGGAGCCGGCAACGAGGCGGACGATCCGGCAATACTCGTCGAGCACATAAAGAACGTTGCACGCGAGCTTGATATTCCCGAAGCGATGCGGCGGGCGCATCCCGCTATGCTGCACGAGGCCGCCGGCGACAATAACCTGCGGGCCGTTGGTGTCATGCTGGCATTGGGTCTCGATGTGAACGCAATGACCAGCCGCACGCCGCTGCACGAGGCGGCGCTTCACGGTCATATCGAGATGGCGCGTTTGCTGATCGAGCATGGGGCCGATACCACCATCCGCGATCCGTATTTCTACGCGCCGGCGATCGGTTGGGCAGATTACAATAGGAAGTTGGAAACGGTCGAATTCCTGAAGGCCTATCCGCTCGATATCTTTGCCGCAGCTGCTTTCGGTCAGATGGAACAGTTGACGGATCTCATCAACAGTCATCCGGAGCAGCTGGACCTGCGTTTCGGCGATTTTCGCCCGGGCGGACAGCCGAGCCCCGATCGCGATTGGATGACGCCGCTCGGTTTTGCGATCGTCAATCGCCATGCCGATGCGGTGCGGGTTCTGCTGGAGCGTGGTGCTGACGGTGGGGTCCGGGATGCTTCCGGCAGATCCTATCGCGATCTTGCGCGGGAAGCGGGAGATGAAATCATCATCTCCCTGCTACCGCGGCCTATTGCGACGGTTGCGGGCCAGCCGCCTTCGGATGCTTGAGGTCTATGCCGCCCTGGTCGGTCGCAAGGAATTGCGGCCCGACTTGGCGGACCTTGTTGGCTGAAGGGTCATAGGGGCGATCAGGCGGGAACTGCTGCGGCGCCTGCGCGACCGGCGGTGCCTTTGCCGCGGGCGCCTGCATTTGCTGCAGGCTGGAATTCTTCTGCAGCCTCGGCTTCTCGATAACCGTGATCGAGCTTTCAGGTTGCGCCAGGGATTGCTGCTGCGGCGCATAGGCGTCGAGCTTCGTACGGGTGTCGATGACGATATCCGGTGCGGCCGAAGCCGGTGGGCTGCAGCCGTTTCTTTTCATCGCATCCAGCAATTGATTGCGATCGAAGCCGCCGGCATCGATACGCCCGGTGCTCTGCTCGCGTTCGTCCATCAGCAGGGTAAGGTCATGGCGCATACCGTCCAGCGACATCCTCATATCGTCGCAAACGGCGCTATTGTCGTCGCCGCCGTAGCCGAAGCCGTCATCCACGACGCAACCCTGGTTGCGCAGATCGGTCATCATTCGCCGGATCATCACATTCTGCTGGACGATGGCGCGCGAGAGCTGGCGCGTTTCATCGCTTGCACCGATCACCTCGTTGGTATTCGCGTAGCGGCCGCGCAGTTCGTCGCAAAGATTGGTTTGAGCAAGGCTTGGGGTTGCCGTCAGCAGGGACAGCAGGGCGATGGAAACTAGGTGTCTGCCGCGATTCACGATACTGCTCTCGAAAGCGGTTAAGGTTTGCTGCAAGCTACACTTTGGAGCTTAACAACGTATCCATCAAAACGCACAGATTTCGAGAAGGTTCTACCGAATTGTCGCTTGCGGCCGCTCTCATCTGGCGGCCGCAAGAGGCTTGGCTCAAGCGAGCTGCGACGCCTCGACCACAGCGAGAGCCGCCATGTTGACGACGCCGCGGGATGTGACCGAAGGCGAGAGGATGTGGGCCGGAAGGGCCGTGCCCAGCAGGATCGGCCCGACATGCAAGCCGTCGGTCATGGTCTTGACCACGCCGAGCGTGATGTTGGCGGCATCGAGATTGGGGAAAACGAGCAGGTTCGCTTCGCCCGTGAGCGTGCTGTCCGGCATGACGTGACGGCGCAGGCTCTCGGAGATGGCGCTGTCGCCATGCATTTCGCCATCGACTTCCAGCTCGGGTGCCGCGTCGCGAACGAGCGCAAGCGCCTCGCGCATCTTTGTAGCACTTTCCGATTCCCGCGAACCGAAGTTGGAATGCGAGACGAGTGCGGCGCGGGGCTCGATGCCGAAGCGCTTGATTTCCTGCGCCGCAAGCACGGTCGACTCCGCGATCTCTTCGGCGGTCGGGTTAAACGTTACGTAGGTGTCGGTGTAGAAGGTGGCGCCGCGCTGCGAGATGAGCAGGCTGAGCGCCGAGAAATCCCTTACGTCGGGCCGTTTGCCGATGATCTGGCGGACGATGCGCAGATGACGCTCGTAGCGGCCTTCGAGGCCGCAGATCAAGGCATCGGCTTCGCCGCGCTTCAGGGCAAGCGCGCCGATGACGGTTGCGTTGGTACGGACGATCGTGCGAGCGGCTTCGGGGATGACGCCAGCGCGGCCGACGAGCGAGAAATAGAGCTCGACATACTCGCGGAAGCGTGGATCGTCCTCGGGGTTGATAACAGCGAAATCGGTATTCGGCCGGATCTTCAGGCCGTAACGCTTCAGACGAGTCTCGATGACCGAGGGACGGCCGATCAGGATCGGCGTTGCCGTGCCTTCTTCAAGCAGGACCTGGGCGGCGCGCAGCACGCGCTCATCTTCACCTTCGGAGAAGACGACGCGCTTGCGTTCGGCAATCTTCGCAGCCGCAAAGATCGGCTTCATGATGAAGCCGGAGCGGAAGACGAAGCGATTGAGCTCGTCCATATAGGCGTCGAAATCCTTGATCGGACGCAGCGCCACGCCGCTCTCGGCGGCGGCTCTCGCCACGGCCGGCGCAATGCGCAGGATCAGGCGCGGATCGAAGGGCGAAGGAATGAGGTAGTTGGGGCCGAAGACCGGCGTTTCGCCGGTGTAGGCGCGGGCAGCGACGTCGGAAGGCTCTTCGCGGGCAAGCGAGGCGATGGCGCGCACGGCGGCCATCTTCATCTCTTCATTGATCGTCTTGGCGCCGCAATCGAGCGCACCGCGGAAGATATAGGGGAAGCAGAGAACGTTGTTCACCTGGTTCGGGAAATCGGAGCGACCGGTGCAGATCATCGCGTCAGGGCGCGCAGCGCGGGCGAGGTCAGGCATGATTTCCGGCGTCGGATTGGCGAGCGCCATGATCAGCGGCTTTTCCGCCATCTGTTCGAGAAGCTCCGGCTTCAAAACGCCGGCGGCAGACAGGCCGAGGAAAACGTCGGCGCCCGGAATGGATTCGGCAAGCACGCGCTTGTCGCTATCCTGGGCATAGACGGATTTCCATTCGTCCATCAGGACATTGCGGTCCTTGTAGACTAGGCCTTCGATATCGTGGACCCAAATGTTCTCGCGCTTGGCGCCGAGAGTGACGAGCAGGTTGAGGCAGGCGAGCGCTGCGGCGCCAGCGCCCGAGGCGACGATCTTGACGTCCTCGATCTTCTTACCGGCAAGCTCTAGGCCATTGAGGATAGCGGCGGCGACGATGATGGCTGTGCCGTGCTGGTCGTCGTGGAAAACCGGGATTTCCATCTTTTCGCGCAGGCGGCGTTCGACGTCGAAGCACTCCGGCGCCTTGATGTCTTCGAGGTTGATGCCGCCGAAGGTCGGCTCGAGCGCGGAGATGGTGTTGACCATCTCGTCGACGGTCGGGGCTGCGATTTCGATGTCGAAGACATCGATGCCTGCGAATTTCTTGAAGAGAACGGCCTTGCCTTCCATGACCGGCTTGGAGGCGAGAGGGCCGATATTGCCGAGGCCGAGAACGGCCGAACCGTTCGAGATAACAGCAACGAGATTGGCGCGGGACGTATAGTCGGCCGCCGTTTCCGGGTTGTCGCGGATCGCGAGGCAGGGGGCGGCAACGCCCGGGGAATAGGCAAGTGCCAGATCGCGCTGGTTGCCGAGTGGCTTGGTCGCCTGAATTTCAAGCTTGCCGGGGCGGGGATAGCGGTGGAAATAGAGCGCCTGTTCGTCGAAATTGCCGCTGGCCATGTTCTTGGCTGCTTTCGAATTGTCGTTCGTATCCATCTTGCGTCTCCATTCCAGGCCTATGCTTCGAGTCCCTGCATACATCAATCGGTTTAGGTTCACAGTATGCAATTGACGTCACTGAGCGTTTTTGCCGCGACAATGTCCTGATCGACCGTGCGCCGGGTCACTTACAAGAGCGAAACGATGCGAAACACCTATCCGCTTTATGCTGACTATTTTCATGGCGCGCGGGTGGGTTTCGCGCCTGTGGCCACGAGCGTCCGAATCAGCCCGCAGAGCCGCCAGACACAGGATTTGTCATCTTCCTGAAACACGAGTCTGGTTTTGGAATAGGTAAGGTTAGGATAGGGCACGGACATAGAGTTCGTGAATGAAAACATGGACACCCGGCGATTTCGCACATTGTTCATTTCTGACGTGCACCTCGGTTCGAAAGCCGCCAAGGCGGATTTTCTACTCGATTTTCTCCGTCATCACGAGGCCGATACCATCTATCTGGTCGGCGATATCGTCGATGGCTGGCGGCTGAAGCGGAATTGGTTTTGGCCGCAGGATTGCAATGACGTTGTGCAAAAGCTGCTGCGCAAGGCGCGCAAGGGCACCCGCATCGTCTACATTCCCGGCAATCACGATGAATTCCTGCGCGATTTCCCCGGCATGCATTTCGGCGGCATCGAAGTGGCGCAGCGCGCCATGCACGAAACGGCCGACGGCAAGAAATATCTCGTGCTGCACGGCGACGAATTCGACGTCGTCGTTCGCAACGCCCGCCTGCTCGCCTATCTCGGCGACTGGGCCTACGACATGGCGATCCTCATCAATATCGGCCTTGCGGCGGTACGCCGTCGCCTGAACATGCCCTATTGGTCCTTCTCTGCCTGGGCGAAGCTGCAGGTCAAGCATGCGGTCAACTTCATCGGCGAATTCCAGCGGGTGGTTGCGGAGGAAGCAAAGCGCAACGATGCCGATGGCGTGATCTGCGGCCATATCCACCATGCCGTGATCGAGGATCTGGATGGCGTGCGCTACATCAATACGGGCGACTGGGTGGAAAGCTGTACGGCGATTGCCGAGCATGAGGACGGCACCTTCGAGCTGATCACCTGGCAGACGATCCTTGAGACGCAGCCCGTCGGCGCGTCGATAGAAGAGCTGCCGCAGTCGCTGGGCGCTCAGGCAGCGTGATTTTGCAGCTGTTCACGAACTTGGTGATAGGCTGTCATAAATATTGACTGCCAGGAAAGGGTCGGAGAGCCGAAGTTTTTCGGAAACGTTACAGTTCGACCACTTCTCGCCATAGTCGTGCTCCCGATAGAGTGATAGGGACAAATCAGTTCCCTTCAGGTCTGTCATGATTCCCGCGATAAAATCTTTCCAGGGTGAGGGTGCGCCTCCGTATTTCCGCTTGCGCACTGCTTTGTCCTATTGCGCCCCGTTGTTCGTCAACGGCATTGCCTTGCCATTCTTTCCCGTCTGGCTGGCGGGCTTGAATTTCAGCGATCACGAGATCGGTCTCGTGATTGCAGTGCCGATGGTGGTGCGCGTTCTCGTGACGCCCGTTATCGCCGTTCTCGCCGACCATATGAAGGAACGCGCCGATGTGCTGTTCTGGTCAGGCGGCCTGTCGCTGCTCACGGCGATCGCGCTGTACTGGACCAGTGAATTCTGGCCTGTGCTGCTGGTCTACGGCATTCAGGGGGCGACCTATGCGCCCTATTTGCCGGTGGTCGAATCCATCGCCATGTCCGGCGTCAGGCGCTGGGGCTTCGATTACGGCTCGATGCGGGTCTGGGGGTCGATCACCTTCATTGTCTCAACCCTTCTCGGAGGGCAGATGATCGGAATGTGGGGTGGCACTATGGTGCTTCCCGTCATGGTCGCGGGCTTTGTGCTGACCATGCTGATGGGCTTGGTCTCGCCACGCATCGGACCGACGCGGCGGCGCAACCAGCCGATCAACCTGCAGTCGCCGACGGGGAGCCTGCGCTCTCCGCAATTGCTGATCACTATGATCGGCGTCTCGGTGCAGCAATCGAGCCACGCAATGCTCTATACCTTTGCCTCGATCTACTGGCGCAAGCTCGGATTTTCCGGCACGGAAATTGCCGTTCTCTGGAGTATCGGCGTCGCGGCCGAGGTGCTGGTTTTCTTCCTGTCCAAGACATTGAATCGCCGCTTCAGCGCGTGGACGCTCATTTTCTTCGGGGCGACCGTCTGTGTCCTGCGCTGGGTCCTGTTTCCGGTCAATTTCGGTTTCCTGGGCTATTTCCTGCTGCAATGCCTGCATTCCTGCACATTCGCCTGCGTGCATACCGGCATTCAGCGCCGCATTGTCGCATCGGTGCAGGAAACGCAGGAATCGTCGGCCCAGGGCGCCTATTACTTCTATAACGGCATGTTCCTCGGCCTGATGACGCTGGCTTCGGGCTATCTGTACGCCTGGCTCGATCTCTACAGCTATTATGTCATGGCGGCGCTGGCGGCCATCGGTCTGGTCATGGTCATCCTTGCACGCGGGCTTCAGTCCAAAAGCTCGGCGATCGGCGGAGGCGCGCATCGCGCTTCGTGACGCGGATGCAACAAATTCATTTGGATATCAAAAAGCCGTGCCATATCTTGGCCGCGGCGCGGCATAGCAATTTCCTGTGCAGTCGGTGTATTAAACATCGGCGTCGTTCGGGCAATCCGAGTCGACATTGATGATGCCAGATCTGAAAGACGCATGAGCTTGAAAGCAGCCGAACAGAAAACCGATGCACCGAGGATCGATGACGAGGGTGATGGCCATGGGCATCGCTATCGGCTCGAGGGTAATTGGCGTAGCGCCAATGTGCATGGTGTGCTGCGACAGATCGAGCAACTCTCGAAACGCAGCGCCGGCGGCGATGTCGTCATCGATCTTTCCGCACTCTCGGATGTGGACACTGCAGGGGCGCTGCTGATCCGGCGGCTGAAGATGAGTCAGGAAGCTCATGGAGCGACCGTGACCATCGACGGCTCCAACCCGCATATCGACGAATTGCTGACCGCTTTCGATAAGGATGCAAGCGAGCAACGCGCCGCACCGAAGCCGCAAATATCCTTGGCCGAAAAGTTGTTGGCACCTATCGGCAGGAATGTCTACGACCTGTGGGGCAACCTGATTGCCGCGATGTACATTCTCGGTTCGGCGGTCAGGGGAGCGCAGCTGAAGTTCGGACGCGGCAGCGGCGTCTCGCCGGCGTCGATCGTCAACCAGATCGACCACATGGCAGTGCGCGCCGTTCCGATCATCCTGCTCATGTCGTCGCTGATTGGCGCGATCATCGCCCAGCAGGGCGCGTTCCAGCTGCGTTATTTCGGCGCCGAGGTCTTCGTCGTCGATCTCGTCGGCATCCTGCAATTGCGCGAAATCGGGGTGCTTCTCACCGCCATCATGATCGCCGGCCGGTCCGGCAGCGCGATTACGGCCGAGATCGGCTCCATGAAGATGCGCGAGGAAGTGGATGCGCTGAAGGTCATGGGCCTGAACCCTGTCGGTGTGCTGATCTTCCCGCGTCTTGTCGCGCTGACGGTTGCGCTGCCATTGCTGACGATCATTGCCAACTTCGCCTCGCTTTTCGGTGCGGCGATGGTTGCCTGGGGCTATTCCGGAATCACCATCGCGACCTTCATTTCGCGACTGCATGAGGCGGTCAGCCTTTCCACTGTGATTTCCGGTATGATCAAGGCGCCGTTCATGGCGCTGGTGATCGGTATCGTCGCAGCTGTCGAAGGATTAAAGGTCGGCGGCAGCGCTGAATCGCTCGGCCAGCACGTAACCTCGGCAGTGGTGAAGTCGATCTTCGTCGTCATCCTGATGGACGGGCTGTTTGCCATGTTCTATGCCGCGATCGATTTCTGAGGGATGGCAAGGATGAGCGCGCTTCACTCGGAGACCCCGTTGGAAACTGATGAGCATGGCAGGGACATCGTGCTGTCGGCACGGGACGTGACCGTCGCTTTCGGATCGAAAGTCGTCCTCGACAAGTTGAACCTCAATATCTATCGCGGCGAAATCCTGGGCTTCGTCGGCGCGTCCGGCGCGGGCAAGTCCGTGCTGCTGCGCACGGTGCTGCGGCTGTTGCCACGGCGCTCCGGCAAGATCGAGATCCTCGGCGAGGACTATGACAAGCTCGACGAGAATGAGCGCAACCGGCTCGACATGCGTCTTGGTGTGCTCTTCCAGCAGGGAGCGCTGTTTTCTTCGCTGACGGTGAAGGAGAACATCCAGGTGCCGATGCGCGAGTATCTGGACCTGCCGAAGGAGATGATGGACGAGCTGGCGCTGATGAAGATCCGCATGGTGGGTCTCGCTGCCGACGCCGCCGACAAATACCCCTCCGAGCTTTCCGGCGGCATGATCAAGCGCGCCGCGCTCGCCAGGGCATTGGCGCTCGATCCCGACCTTGTTTTCCTCGACGAGCCGACGTCAGGGCTCGATCCCATCGGTGCAACAGAATTCGACGAGCTGATCGCCAAGCTGCGCGACACGCTCGGCCTGACCGTTTATATGGTGACTCACGACCTCGACAGCCTGTTTTCCGTCTGCGACCGTATTGCCGTTCTCGGACAGAAGCGGGTATTGGTGGAAGGTACGGTTGAGGACATGCTCGCCTGTGATGATCCCTGGGTGCAATCCTACTTCAGGGGCAAGCGCGCACGTTCGATCGTGCCGCGGGAGGACATCAGAGGCCGTAGCGACGACAAAGGCGCAAGCGCCCACAGCCGCGAGAAGTGACTGGAGATTATGGAAACCAAAGCCAATTATACGATCGTCGGGTTCTTCACGCTGCTTGTCATCGCGGCCGCCTTCGGTTTCGTCTACTGGATGGCCGAGTATGGCCGCGGCGGCCCGATGGTCGAACTCGTCGTCCGTATTCCCGGCTCGGCAAACGGCTTGAGCGTCGGCTCGCCAGTGCGCTTCAACGGTATTCAGGTCGGTTCGGTGCAGGGGCTGTCGATCGACGCGGACGATCCCAACTATTCGCTGGCTTTCACGCAGGTCCGCGCCGATGCGCCGGTCTACACATCGACCAAAGCCATCCTTGAGATCCAGGGCCTGACCGGGGCTGCTTACATCGAGCTTTCCGGCGGCCGCAATGGCGACGAAAACATTCTGAAACGCTCTATCGATACGGGCAAGCGAGCGGTGCTTCTCGCCGATCAATCCAGCGTCACGAACCTGCTGACGACGGCCGACAAGATCCTGAACCGCGCCAACGACACGATCGGCGACATTCAGGGGTTCGTCTCGGATTCACGCGGGCCGCTCACCGATACGGTGCGCAATGCGCAGAAATTCTCCAAGGCGATTGCTGACAATTCCGACAATATCGACAAATTCCTGGCGAGCGTCGGGCAGCTCTCCGATACGTTCAAGACCGTTTCGACACGCGTCGATTCGACCCTGGACGCAGTCGAGAAGCTGGTGCGTGCCGTCGATGCCCAGAAGGTCAATGACGTCATTGCCAATGCCGACCGCATTACGGCCAACGTTGCCGACGCGACGACTGACCTGAAGGCGACCATTGCGAGCTTCAAGCAGACGGCCGATACCTACACGACCTTCGGGCAGAACGCGCAAAAGACCCTGGATCGCGTCGATGCGATCGTCGCGCAGATCGACCCGGCCAAGATCAAGGGATCGGTCGACGACATTGCCGACGTGACGAAGCAGGCGCGTACGGCTGTTGCCTCCATCCGCGATGTGGCCAGTTCGGTCGCGGCGCATCAGCAGGATATCGATCAGACGATTGCCAACGCGCGTGATATTTCCACCAAACTCAATTCGGCATCCGGCAAGGTCGACGGGATCCTGACCAAGGTCAATTCGCTGCTCGGCGACGACAGCACGAAATCGTTGTTCGCCGAGGCGAAGGATACGCTCGAATCCTTCAAGAAGGTGGCAGACAATCTCAATTCGCGTATCGGACCGATTGCCGACAATCTGCAGAAGTTCTCGAGCGGCGGTCTGCGCGATGCCCAGACGCTTATCAACGATATGCGCGGTACGGTTGACAATCTGAACACGACTATCAGTAATTTCGACCGTAACCCGCAACGACTGCTGTTCGGTGGCGATACGGTGAAGACATATGACGGCCGCGCGCGGCGTTGATGAATAGCGAGATCTGGTCTCCAGGGGATAAGCGAAATATGGTCGGTTGCGTATCGAGTGAGCGTCGTCAGATGTGGAAGGCCGTGATTGCGTTGCCGTTGCTCGCAGCCTTGCTCGGAGGCTGTGGTACCTCCGGCCACAACGATACCTATGATCTCTCGGGGTCGGCGAAGGTGAACGGGCCTTCGGCCAAGAGCATGCAGATCCTGATCCCTCAACCGACAGCGTTGCAGGCGCTCGACAGCAACCAGATCGTCATTCGCGTTTCGTCCTCGGAAATCCAGTATCTCGGCAAGTCGCAATGGAGTGACAAGCTGAGCAAGATGGTCCAGTCCAAGCTGGCGGAAGCATTTGAGAATACCGGCAAGCTCGGCGGCGTCGGGGTTCCGGGGCAGGGACTGGCGATCGATTATCAGATCGTGACGGACATCCGCTCCTTCGAAGTCAATGCGTCGCGTGGCCAGAAGACAGCGGTTGTTGAAATCTCGGAGAAAATCCTGAACGACCGCACGGGCACTGTGAAGGCACAGAACGTCTTCCGCAAAGTCGTGCCCGTCAGCGGCAGCAGCAATCCGGACTTCGTGAAGGCGCTCGATTCGGCATTTGCGGGCGTGACGGGCGAGCTTGTCGACTGGACGCTGCGCTCGCTGTAGAAGCGCTTGGCGAAGATTGCTTCTTAGCTTTTGCCATCGGCGGCAATGCCTGAAGCATTGTGGCTATGCGGGGAGGGTTACCGCCTCATCCAATCGTCGATCACGCCGAAATGGTTCGGGTGGCGGAGCCTGTTCGGGCGTTGCGTATCTTTCTTCCGCAGGCCTCTTCAATTGCTAGGGATCGACACATACACGATCTTTGCACTTGCGGTCGACATGGTGGTTTCCTCCTCTATATCGTTCAGAACGGAGTTTCGGTCGGCGAAGCAGGCGCAGGCTCTGAAGCGGCTGAATGGCGATTTCCGCAACATTCTTGCACAGTCCTGCAAAGCGAACCGCTCACGGCCCGCGGAGGCTTGCCGTTTTCCGTTCGGAGTGTAACAACACCCCTAACGCAGGGCTTTCGCCGGTCGCGCCAAGCGTCGGCGGTATTGCGTCAAATCGGAAGTGGTTGCGTCCTCCGAATCTCCGGAATGGGTCGGCGCAGCCAACGACTCACTGGAGGATTGTCGTGGAAAAGGCAGAAATCGGGCTGATTGGTCTCGCGGTGATGGGATCGAATCTGGCGCTCAACATCGCCGAAAAAGGCAACAAGATCGCAGTGTTCAACCGTACGCCGCAGGTGACGGATGAATTCTACGCCAATGCGGGCGCGCTCAAGGACAAGATCATCCCTTGCAAGACGATCGAGGAGTTTGTGGAGGCGATCCGTCCGCCGCGGCCGATCATCATCATGATCAAGGCCGGCGAGCCGGTCGACCAGCAGATGGCGGCGTTGCAGCCCTATCTCGACAAGGGCGATATCATGATCGACGCCGGAAACGCCAATTTCCGCGATACGATCGCCCGCTTCGACCGCCTCAAGGACACTGGCCTTACCTTCATCGGCATGGGTGTTTCCGGCGGCGAGGAAGGTGCACGCCATGGACCGTCGATCATGGTCGGCGGCACGGAGGACTCCTACAAGCGCGTCGAGAAGGTGCTGACGTCGATTGCGGCCAAGTACAATGACGATCCGTGCGTTGCCTGGCTCGGCAATGACGGTGCCGGCCATTTCGTCAAAACGATCCACAACGGCATCGAATATGCCGACATGCAGATGATCGCCGAAATCTACGGCATTCTGCGCGATGGTCTCGGCAAGAGTGCCGCCGCTATCAGCTCGATCTTCGGCGACTGGAACAAGGGCCGCCTGAATTCCTATCTGATCGAGATCACCGAAAAGGTTCTCGCCGCCAAGGACCCGGCAACCGGCAGCGCCATGCCCGACGTCATCCTCGACAAGGCCGGCCAGAAGGGCACCGGCAAGTGGTCTGCCATCGAAGCCCAGAACATGGGTATTCCGGCAACCGCGATCGAGGCAGCCGTTGCCGCGCGCAGCCTGTCGGCCCTTAAGAGCGAGCGCGAAGCTGCCGAAAAGATCTTCGGTACGCCGGACTATAAATTCCCGATCGCTTTCGGCCCTGAGCTGCTGAAGGATCTGGAGCTTGCGCTGTTTGCCGCCAAGATCGGCGCTTATGCGCAGGGCTTTGCTGTGATGGCGGAGGCTTCGAAGGAGTTCAACTGGTCGCTACCGATGCCCGTCATCGCCAAGATCTGGCGTGCCGGCTGCATCATCCGCTCGCAGTTCCTCGACGAGATCACCAGCGCCTTCACCAAGACTCCGGATGCGGCGAACCTGATCGTCACGCCGGCCTTTGCCGAGATGGTCAAGGAATCGATCCCGTCGCTGCGCCGCATCGTTTCGGCTGCGACTGCTGCCGGCCTGCCGGTTCCGGCGTTGGCTTCGGCGCTCACTTACTTCGATGCCTATCGTCAGGCACGCGGCACCGCCAACCTGATCCAGGCCCAGCGCGACTTCTTCGGCGCGCACGGCTTCGATCGTGTCGACGGCAAGGACATCCACCACGGCCCATGGGGCAGCGGCGCTCAGGGCTGAGAAAACAGTCCTATGTGATTTTGAGAAAAAGGCCCGTCGGAGAAATCCGGCGGGCTTTTGCCATCAGCTCTTCGGCCAGACAGGCGAGCTGATGCTTTGCAGCAGTTCCGGCTCTATGCCGTCGATTCGGGCGATGATCGACTTGGCCAGCTCACGGCCGCCCTGACGGACGTCCTCGTAGATCGTGATAATCTCCGGGCGGATCCAGTTCAGCACGTCGGTCGATTGCTTGGCGACCATGTCGATGTCGCGGCCGAGGCGGAAACCAGCCGCCTCGATGCCGGCGTTGACGGCGATGGCGCCGGCGCCGCTGGAACAGACGATACCGTCGGGCGGATGGGAGGAGCGCATCAATGCTTCCACGCTGTCCCTGATATCGGCAAGCGGCGCGTCCGTCGTCACCCTGAGCGGGATCTCCTCGGCGCCGTACTCATGAAGGCCGATCTGGAAGCCGATACGGGTATGCGAATAATAGGTCAGCTTGCTGGCTGGTTGTAGCAGGGCCAGGCGACGCCGCCCCTTGGCGACAAGTGCGCGCACGGCCTCGTGAGTAAAGGCTTCGTTGTCGAAATCATGGAAGGGGTGGACGATACCCATATCCGTGCGTCCATGCGTGGCGAACGGCAGTCCGCGTTCATGCATAACGCGAACGCGCGGATCATCCGGCTCCGTGCGCGATATGATGACGCCGTCGGCCGAACCGGTGTCGAGAATATAGCGCACCGGCACCAGCGGATCTTTGCTGTGGGAATGCGGCGTGATGACCAGATGGTATTGCGTGCCCGCCAGAACCTCGGAAATGCCGAAGACCATCTGGCTGGTGA
This sequence comes from Martinezella lusitana, assembly GCF_014207095.1. GTDB lineage: Bacteria > Pseudomonadota > Alphaproteobacteria > Rhizobiales > Rhizobiaceae > Rhizobium > Rhizobium lusitanum_B. The sequence continues at coordinate 374,994 of NZ_JACHBG010000004.1, forward strand.
AGCCCATGATTTCCTCGTCGATGCTCAAAACCAGAGCGATGACGTTGGTCTTGCCGGTTCGCAGGCGTACGCCTGCGCGGTTCGGCTGGTAGCCCAACTGCCGGGCGACCATGCGCACGCGTTCCTTGGTCTCGGCACCGATATCGGGGGCATCCTTCAATGCGCGGGATACCGTGGTAATGCCAAGCCCGGTCATGAAGGCGATCGTCTTGAGCGTCGGCCGCTCCGGTGCCGTCTGCTGCGTGCCGCTCGCTGAAGTCTTCTTATTTTCCATTTCGTCCAAGCTCGCCTCCCGGCCGCCTCCCGCGACCAATCCGCTTATATTGCTCATGCTTGCGCCGCAAGCATAGATGCAATGCGATCGCTCCATCGTCAGTGATAAAAACTGTAACGATACAGTTCGATTGTCGAGTGCTATTTTATGACGACTTGCCGGAGTAATACTTCCTGGTTGTATCGGTCTGCTTTTTCGAAGATTTTCCCGTCCCCGATGGCAAGGCGATGGGATGGGTGACGTATTCAAAGGTATTTTATTATAAAAATCAAATCACTGATACTGCCTCCCGCAGGGTTTTCGCTTGAAGGTGGAGCTGCGAATGTGTGTTCTTCACAAGTCTATTTTCCTCTATGGGTTGTATAATTGCGTGCGTCGAAAAAATTTTCGGATAGGCGGTTGCGCACCGAAAATGATTCGACTAGGTTTTTCCGGCAACGTTTCAGTGAGGGAGGAGAACTCATGAATATTCGTTTGATGGCTGCCGCTTTGCTCGCATCTGTCGCTATTCCAGCCTTTTCCGCAAATGCGACCGATCTTGAGGTAACGCATTGGTGGACATCGGGCGGCGAAGCAGCCGCGGTGAAGGTTTTGGCCGAACAGTACAATGGTTTGGGCGACAATCACTGGGTCGACGGCGCGATTGCCGGATCCGGTTCGACGGCTACGCCCTTGATCGTCAGCCGTATTCTGGGCGGCAATCCGATGGGCGCAACGCAGCTCAATACGGGTCGCGACGCCGAAGAGCTGGTCAAGGCCGGCCTGATGACGGACCTGACCGATCTCGCCGAAAAAGAGCACTGGAAGGATATCATTCGTCCGGCGAGCCTGCTGGCTTCGTGCACCTATCAAGGGCGCGTCTTCTGCGTGCCGCTCAACATTCATTCCTGGCAGTGGCTGTGGCTCAATCGGCACGTCTTCGAAGACAACGGCATGAAGGTGCCGGCGAACTGGGACGAGTTTGCAGCCGATGCGCCGAAGCTGCGCGAAAAGGGTATCGTTCCGCTCGCGACCGGCGCTCCATGGCAGGTCGACGGTATCCGCAACGTCATGCAGGTCGGCATCGGCGGCAAGGAGACCTATCTGGCGATCTACGACAAGAAGAACGCAGATGCGGTCAAAAACCCCGAGAACCGCAAGGTTTGGGATGCATTTGCACAGGCTCGCGGCATGGTCGACGACAGCTATTCCGGCCGCGACTGGAACGTCGCCACCAACATGGTCATTACGGGCAAGGCTGCAGGCCAAATCATGGGCGACTGGGCGCAGGGCGAGTTCGGCGTAGCGAAGCAGGTTGCAGGCAAGGACTATGATTGCTTGCCAGGCCTCGGATTCCATGCGCTGCTCGATACCGGTGGCGACAGCTTCTATTTTCCGAAGAACAGCAATCCGGACATCACCAAGGCGCAGCTCGAGCTTGCCAGCATGCTGGTTTCCAAGGAAACCCAGGTCAAGTTCAACCTCGCCAAGGGTTCTCTGCCTGTTCGCGGCGATGTCGATCTGACCGCCGCCAGCTCCTGCATGAAGAAGGGTCTGGAAATCCTGAAGAACCCGGACAACGTGCTGCCGGGCGTGACGCAGCTGATCGATCCCGATACGCGCGGCCAGATGACCGATCTCGGCCTGCAGTTCTTCTCGTCGAAGATGACCGTGGACGAGGCGATCGAAAAGCAGACCGCCATCTTCAAGCAGGCTCAGTAAGCAGACGACCATCCTATCAATCGCGATGGCTGACATTGGGACAGGCGAGAGTTCTTGCCTGTCCCGGTGACGCCACCAACGGAGGTATCGATGGCTAACGCTGTCCGGCCACTTGGTCTGTTCCGCAATCTCAATGCAAAGATCGCCGCCATTCCGATGGTGCTGACGGTAATCGTCGTCTTCGTAGGTTGCACGCTCTGGACCGTCATCTACTCGTTCACCGATTCCAAACTGCTGCCCAGTTCCAACTTCGTCGGATTGTCGCAGTATCAGCGTCTATGGGGCACCGATCGCTGGAACGTCTCCATCGGCAATCTCGCGACATACGGCGTTCTCAGTCTGGTTTTCGCCTTCGTCGTCGGCTTTTTCCTGGCCGTACTGATGGATCAGAAGATCCGCTTCGAGAACACGTTCCGAACCATTTTTCTCTATCCCTTCGCTCTGTCCTTCATCGTGACCGGCCTTGTCTGGCAATGGATCCTCGACCCGTCGCTCGGGCTGCCGAAGTTGATGCAGGACATGGGGTTCACCGGCTTCAATTTCGCGCTGCTCGGCAATCAGAAGACCGTGCTTTATGCGCTCGTCATCGCCGGTCTCTGGCAGGGTACGGGGCTTGTCATGGTATTGATGCTCGCGGGCCTGCGCGGGATCGACGGCGAGATCTGGAAGGCCGCCCGCGTCGACGGCATTCCGGCCTGGCGGACCTACATCTTCGTCGTCATTCCGATGATGCGCGGCGTCTTCGTCACCACGCTCGTCATCGTCGCCTCTGGCATTGTGCGCGTCTACGATCTCGTCGTTGCCATGACGTCGGGTGGTCCGGGCTTCGCATCGGAAATGCCCGCCAAATATGTCTATGATTTCATGTTCCAGCGCTCGAACCTCGGGCAGGCGCTTGCCGCCTCGACGGTCATGCTGGTCACCGTGTTCATCTTCGTCGTGCCGTGGGCTCTCTACGAGTTCCGCCAGAAGCGCCGGTAAGGGAGGAAGCAACCCATGGCACTTACCGCTACCATCGAACCTTCGGGCGCTAAGCCCAAGCGCCGCTTCGCACCGCGCACGATCATGCTCTACGGCATCCTCGGGCTGGCCGCGCTCTACTATTTGCTGCCGCTCTATGTGATGGTCGTCACCTCGCTGAAGGGCATGCCTGAAATCCGCATGGGCAATATCTTCGCGCCACCCGTTGAGATTACCTTCGAGCCTTGGGTGAAAGCCTGGTCGCAGGCATGCACCGGGCTTTACTGCCACGGCATTCAGGTCGGCTTCTGGAATTCGGTGAAGATCCTCGTTCCAAGCGTCATCGTCTCGATCGCCATTGCGTCGGTCAACGGCTATGCGCTTGCCAACTGGCGCTTCAAGGGATCGGAAGTCTTCTTCACGATCCTGCTGTTCGGCGCCTTCATTCCCTATCAGGTCATGCTCTATCCGCTCGTCATGGTGCTGCGCGAACTTCACCTGTTCTCGACGCTCGGCGGCATCGTGCTTGTGCATACGATCTTCGGGATGCCGATCAACACGCTGCTGTTCCGCAACTACTTCGCCTCGCTGCCGCCGGAACTCTTCAAGGCGGCGCGCGTCGATGGCGCGGGCTTCTGGCAGATCTTCCTGCGCATCATGCTGCCCATGTCGCTGCCGATCTTCGTCGTCGGCATGATCATCCAGATCACCGGCATCTGGAACGACTTCCTGTTCGGCGTGATTTTCGCCGGCACGCAGAACTATCCGATGACCGTGCAGCTCAACAACGTCGTCAACGCCGTGCAGGGCGTGAAGGAATACAACGTCAACATGGCCGCAACGCTCCTGACTGGCGCGGTGCCGCTTATCGTCTATTTCGTGTCCGGACGGCTCTTCGTCCGGGGCATCGCCGCCGGCGCAGTGAAGGGTTGATCCATGAACAGCAGCGTTTCCATCAAAGACCTTTCGCTGAATTTCGGTGCGGTCAGTGTTTTGAAAAACCTCAATCTCGAAATCGACGACGGGGAGTTCCTGGTGCTCCTCGGCTCATCCGGCTGCGGCAAGTCGACCTTGCTCAACTGCATCGCCGGCCTGCTCGACATCAGCGAAGGGCAGATCTTCATCAAGGGCAAGAATGTCACCTGGGAAGAGCCCAAGGATCGCGGCATCGGCATGGTGTTCCAGTCCTATGCGCTCTATCCGCAGATGTCGGTGGAGAAGAATCTCTCCTTCGGCCTGCGCGTCGCCAAGGTGCCGCAGGACGAGATCAACAAGCGTATCGCGCGCGCTGCCGAAATCCTGCAGATCGAGCCGCTCTTGAAGCGCAAGCCGGCCGAGCTTTCGGGCGGCCAGCGCCAGCGCGTCGCGATCGGCCGTGCCTTAGTGCGCGATGTCGATGTCTTCCTCTTCGACGAACCGCTGTCGAACCTCGATGCCAAGTTGCGCTCGGAGCTGCGTGTGGAAATCAAGCGGCTGCACCAGTCGTTGAAGAACACGATGATCTACGTCACCCACGACCAGATCGAGGCGCTGACGCTCGCTGACCGCATCGCGATCATGAAGAACGGCGTCATCATGCAGCTCGACGATCCCACGACGATCTATAACGAGCCGCGCAATCTCTTCGTGGCCGGCTTCATCGGATCGCCGTCCATGAACTTCCTTAGGGGAGAGCTGGCCAATCGCGAAGGTAAGATCGTGTTCGCGACCAATGACGTGCTGTTTTCTCTCGACGGCTACAAGTCCTGTGAGGCGTTGCATGCTGGCCGCAAGGTCGTGCTGGGCGTCCGCCCCGAGCACATCAAGGTCAACGAGGAAGCCGCGTCCGGCGCTGAAATCCACAATGCCACCGTCGATATCGAGGAGCCGATGGGGGCCGACAATCTGCTGTGGCTCAAGCATGCCGGCCATACCATGTCGGTTCGCGTCAACGGCGCCAGACGTTTCGGCGCGGGTTCGGCTGTGAAACTCGGCTTTGACATGTCTCTCGCATCGCTCTTTGATGCGCAGACGGAACTCAGAATTTGATCCATGCACGGGGGCGGGTTGACCGCCTCCAACCTACAGCGGTCCGGGGAGGTCCGATGTCGTCTTCGCTCAATGATAACTTCACCATCGATCTGGCCGGGTCATGGAGGCTGACGTCTCCCGACAGCGATCATTCGCTGTCCATGTCTCTGCCTGGTGACGTCCATTCCGCGCTGCATGCGGAAGGGCTTATTCCCGACCCCTATTTCGCGCGCAACGAAGAGGTCGTGCAATGGGTCGCCAAGCAGGACTGGGAGCTGACGCGCAGCTTCAAGCTCGATGATGTCGACGGAGACTGGTATCTCGACATCGATTATCTCGATACGGTCGCCAGCGTCTACGTCAATGATGCGCTCGTGCTGGAGGCGAACAACTGCTTCCAGCGCTATCGTCCCGATGTCTCGAAGGCGCTCAGGACAGGCGAGAATACCCTTCGCATCGTCCTGCATTCAAGCATTTCGGCCGGCTCCGCCCTGCAGGCGAAGCAACCGTTCTACATTCCCTACAGCACCGGCAATTCGCCGATTCCGAATGGTAACATGCTGCGCAAACCGCAGTGCCACTTCGGCTGGGACTGGAACATCGCAATCGCGCCGCTTGGTCTTTATGGCACCGTTGCGCTGAAGAAGCTTGAGATCGCCCGGATCGAAAATCTCGTCACTCAACAGATTCACAATGACGACGGCTCGGTTGACCTCAAGGTGACGGTGGCGTTGTTTGCCAAGGGGACCGGGATCGCGCAGCTCCATTTTATGCTCGATGATGAGCGGGTGCGTCTCGATGTCGGCGTCAATGCCGGCGAAACGTCGATCACCCACTTCTTCCACATAGACAAGCCCAAGCTCTGGTGGCCGGCCGACAATGGCGAGCAGGCGCTTTATGCCCTATCCGTGGAAACCAATTTTGAAACCGTCACCCGGCAGATCGGCCTGCGCACGGTCGAGTTGATTACCACCGAGGATGAGGCGGGTAGCCGTTTTGCTTTGAAGGTCAATGGTCGTGAGATCTTTGCGCGCGGGGCAAACTGGATTCCGGCCGATGCGCTGTTTTCCCGCTCCAACCCGGCCGCGACCGAGGGTCTGCTGCAATCGGCCGTCGACGCCAATATGAATGCGATCCGCGTCTGGGGCGGCGGCTTCTATGAGCATGACTGGTTTTACGACACCTGCGACCGGCTGGGGCTCATGGTGTGGCAGGACTTTATGTTCGCCTGCAATCTCTATCCGTCGACGGGTGACTTCCTGGAAAATGTCGAGGAGGAGGTCGGCTATCAGGTTCGCCGTCTGGCGACGCATCCGTCCATCGTTCTCTGGTGCGGCGACAACGAACTGGTGGGCGCGCTTACCTGGTTCGAGGAGTCCCGCAAAGACCGTGATCGCTACCTCGTCTCCTATGATCGCCTGAACAGGACGATCGAGAAGGCGATGAAGAAGGCGCTGCCGGACGCGATCTGGTGGCCGTCGAGCCCGGCTTCGGGCTATCTCAACTTCGGCGACGCATGGCATGCCGACGGCTCGGGCGACATGCATTACTGGTCGGTCTGGCACGAAAATAAGTCTTTCGACAATTATCGCACCGTGCAGCCGCGCTTCTGCTCGGAGTTCGGCTTCCAGTCCTACACCTCGCTGCCTGTTATCAAGACCTATGCCGAGGCGAAGGATATGAATATCGCCTCTCCGGTCATGGAGCTGCACCAGAAAAATGCCGGCGGCAACGAGCGGATTGCCGGCACGATGTTCCGCTATTTCCGTTTCCCGAAGGACTTTCCGAATTTCGTCTATTTGAGCCAGGTCCAGCAGGGCCTCGCGATCAAGACGGCGGTGGAATATTGGCGGTCGCTGAAGCCTCATTGCATGGGCACCATCTACTGGCAGCTCAACGACACCTGGCCAGTGGCTTCTTGGTCCAGCCTGGATTACGGTGGCCGGTGGAAGGTGATGCATTATCTGGTGCGGCGCTTCTTCCAGCCAGTATCTGTTGCGGCCATTCCCTCCGAAGACAGCAAGACGATCCGCTTCTCTCTGGTCAACGACACCAATGCGGATGTCACGGCCGATATCTCCGTCTCGCTCTTGAAGCTCAATGGCGAGCGGGTGCCGCTCAGCACGGCGCATGCCGCCTGTACGACGGATGCGGCTGTCACGGCCTTGTCGATCGATGCGGACCAGATACCGGCGGATTGCCTGCTGGCGTGGCGTTTCACCGCATCGAACGGCATGGGCGGCGAGGGGCATTATGTCCACGGCACCTACAAGGCGCTCGAGCTTCAGCCTGCCGGTCTGACGGTGCTGAGGGAGGAGAAGGAGGAAAACGGGACAGTGGAGCTCACCGTCACCGCAAAGGGACTTGCGCTGTTCGTGATGATCGAGAGCGAAATCGAGGGACGTTATTCCGACAACGCCTTCGATCTTGCCGCCGGCGAGAGCCGCCGCATCGTTTTCACGCCGGCCAAACCCATTGCAGGTGGCGCCCCTGCATTCCGCATCTACGATTTGCAATCCAGTCAGTCGGTGGACAGCTAGCTGGCGGCCACCTTGCTGATGGATTGAACTATCGCGCCGCATCGGCGGCGCTTTCGGGGCCACAAGCCCAGGACAGACGGCCCGGAGGCCATTGGAGGAGTATCGATGACGAAACTTGGATTTCAGCTTTATAGCGCCCGCAATTTCCAGCCCTATTCGGAGATCTTTGTAAAGCTCGGCAAGGCCGGCTATGCCGAAGTGGAAGGCTTTGGCGGCATTTATGCCGATCTCGACGAGACGGGCCTCAAGAGCCTGCGCGCGGAACTCGACAGGAACGGCCTGCGGATGGCAAGCGGCCATTTCAGCCCGGACTTCCTTGACGGCGAAGTGCAGAAGTCGCTCACCATCGGCAAGGTCCTTGGCATGGATTCGATCTACGCGCCGCATATCGCTGCCGATCAGCGTCCGACCGATGCCGCCGGCTGGCGCACTTTCGGCAAGCGCCTGCATGAAATGAGCAAGCCCTACAAGGATGCGGGCTTCGAATTCGGCTGGCACAACCACGACTTCGAATTCGTCAAGCAGGCGGACGGCTCGCTACCAATCGAGCAGATCTTTGAAGCTGCACCGGATATTTCCTGGGAAGCAGATATCGCCTGGGTCGTCCGTGGCGGCGGCGATCCCTTCGCCTGGATCGAAAAGCTCGGTCCGCGTATCACCGCCGTTCACGTCAAGGACATTGCGCCGGTTGGCGAGAACAAGAACGAAGACGGCTGGGCCGATGTTGGCCACGGCACGGTTCCGTGGGCAAAGCTGCTCAAGGCGCTCGCCGGCACCAAGGCCAAGCACTTCATCGTCGAACACGACAATCCGAGCGACGTCGATCGCCTGATCACCCGCTCCATCGCATCCTTCAAGAGCTTTTGAGGCACTTCCACATGACTAAGGAACTTGGCGTCGGTATCATCGGATGCGGCAACATCTCAACCACCTACTTCTCGCTCTCACCGCTCTTCAAGGGCCTGAAGGTGCTGGCCTGCGCGGATATCAACATGGATGCGGCGCGCGCGCGCGCCGAGGAATACAAGGTCAAGGCCCAGACCATTGACGAACTGCTCGCCAATGACGAGCTTGACGTCATCGTCAACCTGACCATCCCGGATGCGCATTTCCCGGTTTCCAAGCGCATCCTCGAGGCGGGCAAGCACGTCTATTCCGAAAAGCCGCTCGTGCTCACGCTGGAGCAGGGTGAGGAGCTGCGCCGCATCGCCAAGGAAAAGGGGCTGGCTGTCGGCTGCGCTCCGGACACCTTCCTCGGCGGCGCCCATCAGCTCGCCCGCAAATTCATCGATGACGGTGGCATCGGCCGCATCACCTCTGGGTCTTGCCATGTGATGAGCCCAGGCATGGAAATGTGGCATCCGAACCCGGACTTCTTCTTCCTGCCCGGCGGCGGCCCGATCCTCGATCTCGGCCCGTACTACGTTGCCAATCTGATCAACCTGATCGGTCCGGTGAAGCGAGTGGGTGCGATGACCTCGATGGCGTCGCCGACCCGCACCATCACCAGCCAGCCGCGCAATGGCGAGATCATCCCGGTGAAGACGCCGACGACGATCCAAGCATTGCTGGAATTCGTCAGCGGTGCGCGGATCACGTTGACGGCAAGCTGGGATGTCTGGTCTCATCGCCATGCCAATATGGAGCTCTACGGCACCGAAGGCTCGCTCTATGTGCCCGATCCGAATTTCTTCGGCGGCATCGTCGAGGCGAGCGGCCGCGACAAAGACATCAAGCCGCTGGAAAATTGGGCGCATCCTTTCGGCATCGTCAATCAGGAAAGCCCGAACGGCTCGCGCGCCAACTATCGCACCGCTGGCCTTGCCGATATGGCAGCATCGCTGATCGACGGGCGCGATGCGCGTTGCTCGCTCGACCGCACCCTGCACGGCGTCGATGTCATGACCTCGATCCTGAAGTCCGGCGAGGAAGGCCGTTTCATCGATCTGACCACGACCTGCACGCAGCCTGCAGCCCTTGGCATTGAAGAAGCGCAGGCACTCTTGAAGTAAGCGCAATAAAAGCTAGTTTGCGCGCGGGTGACCAACCCGCGCGCTTTTTCATCTCGAAGGAATTCCACCATGGCCTGGCAACCGGCATCCGATCGCTATTCGAAAATGAAGTACAACAGAACCGGCCGTTCCGGTCTGAAGCTGCCGGCCGTTTCGCTGGGGCTTTGGCACAATTTCGGCGGCGACACGCCGCACGATCGCAAGGTCGACATGTGCCGCACGGCTTTCGACCTCGGCATTACCCATTTCGACCTCGCGAATAATTACGGGCCGCCTCCCGGCAGCGCAGAGACTGCCTTTGGCGAGATCCTGCGCACCGACTTCGCCGGTCTGCGCGACGAACTGATCATCTCCTCCAAGGCAGGCTACGACATGTGGCCGGGTCCCTATGGCGAATGGGGCAGCCGCAAGTATCTGATCGCCTCCTGCGACCAGAGCCTGAAGCGCATGGGTCTCGACTATGTCGATATCTTCTATTCGCACCGCTTCGATCCCGATACGCCGCTCGAAGAAACCTGCGGCGCGCTCGATCATATCGTCCGCTCGGGCAGGGCGCTTTATGTCGGCATTTCCTCCTACAACTCGCAGCGCACGCGCGAGGCTGCAGCGATCCTCAAAGATCTCGGCACGCCATGCCTGATCCATCAGCCGAGCTACTCCATGCTCAATCGCTGGGTCGAGGATGACGGTCTGGTGGAGACGCTCGAAGATCTCGGCATCGGCTCCATCGTCTTCTCGCCGCTGGCACAAGGCATGCTGACGACGAAGTATTTGGGCGGCATTCCGGACGATAGCCGTGCAGCCCAGAACCACTTCCTGAAGCGCGACTTCATCCGCCCGTCGATCATCGACAATATAAGAAAGCTCAACGAGATCGCCGAGAAGCGCGGCCAGACGCTGGCCCAGATGGCGATCGCCTGGGTTCTGCGCGGCGGCCGCATCACTTCCGCTCTGATCGGCGCCAGCCGCTCGTCGCAGATTGTCGATTGCGTCAAGGCGCTCGACAATCGCGAGTTCACGGCAGAAGAGCTGAAGCAGATCGACATCTACGCCAAGGAGGCTGACGTCAATCTCTGGGCCAAGTCGGCTGAGAGGGACTGATCATCTGAAACGCCCGGAACTGGTTTCCGGGCGTTTTTGCTTTTGCCGGTGCTTATCGTGGTCTCTGGAGGAGGGAGCTTCATGATCCGCAATCCAATCCTGCCGGGGTTCAACCCCGATCCGTCCATCTGCCGTGTCGGCGAGGACTATTATATCGCTACCTCGACCTTCGAATGGTATCCCGGCGTGCAGATCCATCATTCGCGTGATCTGGTGAACTGGACGCTCGTCAGGCGGCCGCTCGAGCGCGCGTCGCAGCTCGACATGCGCGGCGAGCCCGACAGCTGCGGCATCTGGGCGCCTTGCCTCTCCCATGCGGACGGTCAGTTTTGGCTCGTCTACACCGATGTGAAGCGCTACGACGGCAACTTCAAGGATGCCCATAATTACATCGTGACGTCACCGACCATCGAAGGCGAATGGTCCGAGCCGGCCTATGTGAATTCCTCGGGCTTCGATCCCTCGTTGTTCCACGATGATGACGGACGCAAGTGGTTCGTCAACATGCAGTGGAACCATCGCACAGAGAGCTATGGCGGCTCACCGAAGACGCCGGCTTTCGACGGTATCCTGCTGCAGGAATGGGATTCGGCGGCGAAATCCCTGAAAGGCCCAATCAGGAACATCTTTGCAGGCACGGAGCTGGGGTTGGTCGAGGGGCCGCATCTCTTCAAGCGTGACGGCTGGTACTACTTGACCACGGCGGAAGGCGGCACCGGCTACGATCACGCGGTAACCATGGCGCGTTCCCGCGACATCGCCGGCCCTTACGAACTGCATCCGAACCTATACCTGATCACCTCGAAGGATCGTCCGGAAGCGGTCTTGCAGCGTGCCGGTCACGGCCAATATGTCGAGACGCAGGATGGCCAGTTCTATCATACGCATCTTTGCGGCCGGCCTTTGCCACCGCATCGACGCTGCACACTCGGTCGCGAGACCGCCCTGCAGAAATGTGTTTGGAAAGAGGATGGCTGGCTCTATCTTGAGAACGGTACCAGCGTGCCCGATGTCGAGGTCGCTGGCCTGAATGGCGCCCGACGCATCGAGAAGCCCCACCGCAGCGGCTATAATTTCGACGAGCGCACACTTCCGGCGGATTTCCAGTGGCTGCGCACGCCGCAGCCGGAGCGCATCTTCAGCGTGACGGAGCGTCCCGGCCATTTGCGGCTTTTCGCCCGTGAAAGCATCGGCTCCTGGTTCGAGCAGTCGCTTGTGGCACGCCGGCAGGAGCATCATAATTTCCGCGCCGAGACCGTCATCGACTTCGAGCCCGATACCTATCAGCAGGTTGCCGGCCTGACGCATTACTACAATCGCTTCAAGCTGCACGCCATTGCCGTAACCCTGCATGAGAAGCTCGGTCGCTGTGTCACTATCCTGACCTGCCCAGGAGACTATCCGAACGGTCGCTTGAGCTTTCCGATCGCGGGCGGTGTAGCCGTGCCGGACGGACGGATACAGCTTGCCATGGAAGTGCATGACAATGATTTGCAGTTCTTCTGGCAGGCGGAAGGCATGGGCGCGTGGCAAGCGATCGGACCGGTGCTCGACGCCGGCGTCATCTCCGATGAGGGCGGGCGCGGCGAACACGGATCCTTCACCGGCGCCTTCGTCGGCATGTTTGCCTTCGATACGTCAGGCCGGGCAAAGACGGCGGATTTTGACTGGTTCAACTACGATGAACTGTAAGGGTGCGATGGCTCGCTGCGATGTGCAGCAAAGGCTGTAAGCTATCGTCTTCATTGCCGAATTGTAATTCGACTGTCAGATTCGTTTCATGTTTGTCACGATAAGAGTGCGCACAGATTCTGAAATGAGGAAACACCAATGAGAAAAATCTTCACCGTCCTTCTTACGGTGTCCATCCTGGCGATGCCGTTCGCTGCGACAGCGCAAGTCAAGCCGGCGCCAGCCGGCAAGCAAGCCGTCGCTGCCGAGAAGGAGGTGGTGAAGAAGAAGGTCGTCGTGCGCAAGGGCGGCTGGGTGAAGGGGCGGCGTTTGTCGGCTTCTGATCGGCGTCGTGCGGTGGAAATCGACTATCGCGCCTTGCAGCTGTCGACGCCGCCGCGCGGCTATCATTGGGTTCGCATCAAGAACAACTTCCTGCTCGTCGGCATTACGAGCGGCCTGATCTCCAAGGTGCATGAAGCCCGGTAGTTCCAGCACTGTCATCGACGGATTTTGAGAGGGCGCCTTTCGGGGCGCCTTTTTTCATATCATCAAACGCACGATTGCCTGGAATCAAAATCCCCGGCGTTTAGCCGGGGATTTTCAGTATCCTTGCTTGTCCGGATCCTAGCTCAACCGGCCTGCGGCATGGGCCAGCATGGTATAGACCTTGCCGGTATCCGAGGTGAGATAGGATTGCGTGACGGTGCGGTCGCGATCTGTGCGGGCAACGTCTGCAAGCAGCTTTTCGAAATCGGCGATGTAGCGATCGACTGCTGTGCGGAATTCTGGCTCGCGGTCGTACTTGCGCTTGATTTCGTCGAAGGTCTGCTGGCCCTTCAGCGTGTAGAGACGACGGGTGAACACGTCGCGCTCGCCGCGCTGATAGCGGCGCCACAGGTCGACCGAGGCGTCATGATCGATGGCGCGAGCGATATCGACCGACAGCGAGTTCAGCGACTCGACGACGTGACGCGGGTTGCGAGCTGCCGGAGCGGCTGGCTGTTCAACCTGCGCACGCGCCGCGGCCTGACGCGCAGGCGGCAGATCTGCGTTTTCGTCGCGAGAGGCGCCGCGCAGCAAGTCGCTGATCCAGCCGCCGCCGGCTGCCGTTTCCTGGCGGGCAGGTGCGGGCGTTTCAGCAGGGCGCTGCGGCTGGACGGCCTGGCGTTCGACAGGGATCGAACCGCGAAGACCGAGCGTCTCGATCGAAGGCTGCTGCGGCTGCGGCGCCGGTTGCTGGACGCTCTGCTGCGGTGCCGGCTGAGGAGCAGGCTGCTGCGGCCTTGGGGCGGGAGCGGCGGCCACCGGTGCGGGGGCTGCTGCGGGCTGCGGGCGCGGCGCCGGCTGTGCATTTGCCAGGGCGCGCGCTGCGGGTTCGGAGATTTCCAGCTGCTGCGTCGAGCGGCCGACGATCTGCGAGATGTCCTGCAGCGCCTTGATCTGTTCCGCTACGGCGCGACGCATGGCAGCGGCGCTTTCCTTGGCTTCTTCCGGCAGATCGAATGCGCCGCGCTTCAGCTCGCTGCGGGTCAGGTCGAGTTCGCGACGGATATCGCCGGCCGAACGACGGATCTCGTCGGTGGCGCCGGCGAAGCGGCCGATCGCGTCATCGACTGCGACACGCAGGGTTTCGCGAAGTTGTTCGGCGGCACCGTCGGAGGTCTTGCCGGCTTCGGCAAACATCCGCTCGACTTCCGACAGAGAGGAGGTCAAGCCACCGCGCAGGCGGCTGGTGAGATCGTTGGAGCGGCGCTCGGCATTGGCGAAGCTGCTTTCCATCGCCTGGCTTGCTTCCTCGCCGGCCTTCTGGAGAGAGCCGCGCATGTTTTCCGCTGCATCCTCGGCACGCTTCTCTGCGTCGGAGAGAACGCGGCCGATGTCCGCGAAGGAAGACTGCACGCTCTGGCGCAGATTGCCGGTGACCTGGTTCGAACGCTGTTCGGCGCGATCGAAGGCGGTTTCCACCATGGAGCCGAGGGCGCGCATGGTGTTCTCGATCTCTTCCGAGCGCTGAACGAGGCCGACGGCCAGATTCTGCAGCGCCGTTTCGCGTTCTTCCAGCGTCGATACGAGGTTCGACTGGGCGGCACCGAGGAGATGGGAGGCCTGCGTCAGCACCTTGGAGTGGTCGTCGAAGCGGCCGACGATGCTGCCGACTTGCGACAGGGTCTGGCCGGTGATCTCAGACAGCTTGTCGACCTTGCCTTCGAGGAGACGGCTGGAAGCCGAAACCATCTCGCCGGCCTTTGCAGCGGAGTCGGCGAAGCGTGCCGATGTTGCGCTGAGGCGATCGTCGACGCTTGCGAACTCGGCTGCGGCATTGGAGAGCAGGCCGGTGATAGCGGAGTTGTTTTCCGCAAGACGGGCGATGATGCCGTTGACGCTTGCAAGCAGGTTGTTTTCCAGCGCGCTGACGGTGCCGACTGCATGCTCGGTGCGCGATGCGATGGCGTTGATCAGGGCGGCGTTTTCGGCGCGCAGGCGCTCTGTGCTTTCCTGCGCCGCCGCCGTGATGAGCGCTGCCGCTTCCTGGCCGGTTGCTGCATAGCGGTCGACGATCGGGCGCGCCTTCTCGTCGATTAGGCGAGACAGTTCGGTGGAGCGTCCGGCCAGCATCGAGTTCAGTTCGCGGGTGCGTTCGTCGAGCGACGTGCGGATCGAGGAGCCGCGTGCTTCCAGTGCCTTGTCGACATCTGCGAGTGTGGCGTCGATCTCGCGGGCACGGTCTTCCAGCGAGCTGCGGATAGCCGTGCTGCGCTCTTCGAGGGCACGCTCGACCTGAGACATGGTGGAGGCGATCTGTTCGCTGCCGCCGGCAAGCGTATTGCGGATGGCTGCGCCACGGGCTTCCAGCGACTGCTCGGCTGAAGAAAGGGCCTGTGAGATCGTGTTGACCTGGTTGCTGACGAGGCCTTCGGCTTCCGCGACCTTGTTGACGATCGCGTTGCCGGCCTCTGAGAAGGTCTGCGCAACCGCAGCCGCCTGGCTTGCCAGCCGGTTCTGCGTTTCCGAGACGCGGCTGACGAGGTCGTCGGAGCGTTCTGTCATGGCGCGGGTGAAGGCATCGCTGCGGGTGCCAAGGTTTTCGGCAAACAGCTGGCCGGTCTGGGCAAGCAGGTCGGCCATGCGGGTCGCCTCGCTGTCCATGCCCTGAGCCGCATCGGCAACGGCAGTGCGCAGTGTCGTCGCGAGGTTGGCAGCCTTGCCTTCGATCGTGCGGTTGACGGCTTCGAGACCGAGATTGAGGGCGCGATCCATAGTGGCCAGGCGCTCTTCGATCCGAGCCGCAGCCTCGTTGCCGCTGCTATCGATCCGGGCCGAGCCGGTTGCCAACGTGTCCGAGAGGCGGTTGCCGGACGCGTCGACCTGGGCGGTGACACCGGACACTCCCTCATGGATGCGGTTTTCGAGGGCAGAAAGGCTTGCCTCGACACGCGAGCCAGTTTCAGCGAAGCGGCTGTTCATGCCGTCGATCGACTGATTGAGGTTGGACGAGAAGGTATCGGCCGAGCGAGCGATATCGCCCGCGGCCTGCTGAATGCGGCCGGCGATATTGCCGGCACCGCTGTTCAGACGCTCTTCGAGGATCTTGGCACTGCTGTCGATCGTCTGGCGCAGCGAGGCTTCGCGGTCTTCGAGAGACATTTCCAACATGCTGGCGCTGGTTGCGATCGACGTACCGATGTTGGTGGTCTGCTCAAGCAGCGTATTGTCGATCTGGGCATGGGCATCGCGAAGCGTCAGGCTGATCGCGTTACTGCGATCCTCCAAAGTGGAACGCATGCGCTCGTAGGCAGAGGCAAGGTTCTGATCCATTTCGGACAGGCCCGTACCAAGCGTATTCTCAAGCTGGCGCGTCGTGTTGCCGAGGACATTTTCCATCCGATCGGCGTTACTGCCGAGCAATCCGGAAAGGGATTCCGTGTGGGCGGCAAGCGAGCGATCGAGGCGATCCTGATTTTCGGAGTAGGCAGCGCGAATGGCATCCGCTTTGTCGCCAAAGGCGCCTGCGACGCGTGCTTCAGCGCCTGAGACGCTGTCGAGCAGGGCGTTGGCGCGTGATTCCAGCGTGCTTTCGAAGCGGTTCTGGTTTTCGGCGAGAGAGATCGCGAAAGCCATGCTCTTGTCATCGAGCGTATTGGTTAGCGCGTCGTGGCCGCTGGTTACCGTGTTTGCGATGGTCCGAGCGCTGTTGGCCAGCGTTTCCTCGAGCTTCGCCTGGTTTTCCGAGAGCGAGATTGCCAGCGCCATCGTTCTGTCGTCGAGGCTGTTGACGATCTTGTCGTGGGTGCCGGCCACGGTGCTGGACAGCGCGTCCAACCGGCTCGAAAGCGTGTCTTCGAGGCGCGACTGGGTATCGGAGAGCGAAATGGCGAGTGCCATCGCTTTGTCGTCCAGAGCATCGGCCAGGGCAGCATGGTTGTTGGTAAATGCGCTGGCGATGGCTTCGGCGCGATTGGCAAGCGTCGCCTCAAGGCGGGATTGGCCGTTCGTCAGAACATCCGAGAGCGCTCTGGTCTTGCCGTCCAGTGTATCGGCGACGCGCTCGGCATGGCCGGAAACGGTGTCTTCAAGGCGGGATTGGGTTTCCGAAAGAGCAATGGCAAGCGCCATCGTCTTGTCGTCCAACGTGTTCGTAACGCTTTCGGTGTGACTGGAGACGGTGCTTTCCAGGCGAGCCTGGCTCTCGGCCAGTGCGACGGCCAAGGCCATCGTCCTGTCGTCGAGCGCATTGGCCAGGGCGGCATGATTGCCGGCAAACGCCCGGATGATCTCTTCGGCGCGATTGGAAAGCGTCTCCTCAAGGCGGCTCTGTCCGCTGGTGAGGGCTGCGGCGAGGGCGCCGGTTTTGCCATCCAGCGTATCGGCGACGCGCTCGGCGTGGCCGGAGACGGTTTCCTCGAGGCGAGCCTGGCTTTCGGAGAGAGCGATCGCCAGCGCCATTGTACGGTCGTCGAGCGCGTTGGTTACGCTTTCCGCATGTCCGGAAACGGTGCTCTCCAGGCGTGCCTGCCCTTCGGCAAGGGCGCGAGCCAGAGCTCCGGTCTTGCCGTCGAGCGTTGCTGCGACGCGCTCTGCGTGACCGGAGACGGTTTCTTCAAGACGCGCCTGGTTTTCGGAGAGTGCGATCGCCAGGGCCATCGTCCTGTCGTCAAGCGCGTTGGTCACGCTTTCCGCATGGCCGGACACAGTGCTTTCCAGGCGAGCCTGACCCTCGGAGAGGGCGCGCGCCAGCGCTCCGGTCTTGCCGTCCAATGTCTCGGTGACGCGCTCGGCATGGCCGGAAACGGTGTCTTCGAGGCGAGCCTGGCTTTCGGAGAGAGCGATCGCCAACGCCATGGTACGGTCGTCGAGCGCATTCGTGACGCTTTCCGCGTGACCGGAAACGGTGCTTTCAAGGCGGGCCTGACCTTCCGCAAGAGCGCGGGCGATGGCCTTGGTCTTTTCATCCAGGGTGCCGGCCACCTGCTCGGCATGTCCGGAGACAGTATCTTCCAGCCGCGACTGGCTTTCGGAGAGGGCGATGGCAAGCGCCATCGTCTTATCGTCTAGCGTATCGGCGATCTTGCCATGGGTATCGGCGAGTACGCCGGTGATGGCATCGGAGCGGCTCGCCAGCGTATTTTCCAGACGAAGCTGGTTTTCGGCCAGTGAGATCGCCAGCATCGAGGTGCGCTCGTCGAGCGCGGCAGTCAGATGCTCATGCGAGCCGCTGACGGCGCTGACGATACCTTCGGAACGCTCGGCGAGCGTCTTCTCGAAGCGCGACTGATTGTCGGCCAAAGCGCCGAACAGGGCGCTGCTGCGCGAGGCCATGACGGCGTCGATGCGCTCATGGGCAGAGCCCAGCGCCTGCGTGATTTCGCTGGTGCGCGAAGAGAGCGTGTCGTTGATCTCGGCGGCGCGGCCAGTGAAGGTCGTCGTGAGTTCTTCAGTGCCGCTCTGAAGCGCGGCGGTGACGTCCCGGGTCACACCCTGCACAGCATTGGTGAAGGTGTTTGCGTGGGTCGACAGCGCGGAATGCAACTCGCCCGTGCCGGAGCTGAGGGCTGACGAAATTCCGCTGGTGGCGTTTTGGAGCGCGGAAGTGATTTCCCCGGCTCTGGAACCGATTGCGCTTTCCAGCACTTCCTGGCCGGTGGCAAGGGTGGTCGCAAGAGCAAAGGACTGATCCGTGAGGGACGAGCCGAGACGCTCGATGCTCGAAGTCAGGATGCCTTCGAGAGCCTCGGAGTTGCTGCCGAGCGATTGATTGATGCGGGCGAGGCTTTCCGAAAGCTTGCTGTCCAGCGTGCCGGCGCGCTTGTCGAAGGCCGAGGTGAATTCCGAGACGCGTTCGTCGAAAGTCGTCGAAAGCTGTGCGATCGTCGACTGGAAGCGTTCCTCGAAGAAGCCGGAGCGCAGGTCGATGTCCATGATGGCATCGTCGGCCGTCGACTGCAGGCTCTGGCGAAAGCTCGCGCCCTTTTCGTCGAGGGACGAATTGAGCTTGGCAAGAACATTGTCCAGCGTACCGGTGATGGAGCGTTCGCCGCCCGTGAGGCTCTCGCTGATTTCGCGGGTGCGGGCGACCAGCGTTTCGTTCAGCTGGCGGGCGCGATCGTTGAGCGCGTTGTTCAGCTTTTCCGTGTTCGCGTCGAGCGTGGATGCGCGGGTCTCGAACTGGCCGAGCAGTTCCTTGCCGCGCTCGCTCAGCGTCGATGACAGCGCATCCAATCGGGAGTCGAATTCATGGCTGAGCGCCAGGCCGGAAGCGTTGAGGTTCTGCAGGAGGCTGTCGGTCTTGGCCGAAAGCAGGGTTCCGAGCGCCTGGACGGCAGAATCCGACTTCTCCATCAGCGCCGCAGCGCGCGTATCGATCATGGATGCGAAGGCTTCGCCTGAGGTGGAGAGGCGCACCGCGATCTCTTCAGTCGCAAGCGACAGGTCTTCCTTGATCTGATCGTGAACGCCTGCGATCGACGAACGGATCCGTTCGGCGTGGTTGACGATCGCGTCCCGCTCTGTGCCGAGTTCGTGGACGAGACCGCGGACACGCAATTCATTATCGGCGTAGCTGCGTTCGAGCGCGTTGACTTCCGAATGGACGAGGGTTTCCAGTTCGGTGGCGCGTGCGATGGTCCGCTCGATGCCTTCGTTCATCGCGGATACTTCGCGACGAACGGCCTGACCGACCGTCATGATGCGCTCGGAGGCAACGGTTTCGGGTTCGACGAGGCGCAGGGCGACTTCCGCCATGGAGCGCGCGGCATTGCGCATGTCATGCGCTCGCGAAATCATCATGCCGAAGGCGTAGAACAGCAAAACCGGAACGACGACGCCGACAATGCATGCGATGACGCCGGGAAGGGCGGCGAGATCGGCAATCGAGCGAATGTTGCGGATCTGCTCTCCATAAAGAAGGAAGGCGAGGCCGGCGCCGCCGATGATCCAGAACAGCGAGAAGATCGTCGCGTTGCGGACAGCATGGCTCTGCGAGCCGCCGTCGAGCGCCTTCAGGATGCTGGCGGGGCTTGCCCGGTTGCCGTCGTTGGCGGCTGCCAGGTTAGGGCTCTTTGGCGCCTCGGCGGAGCGGGGCGATGCGGCCGGGGCGGCTGCACTGCGTGCGCCGGCGGTCTTGCGAGCGGCATCGTCCATGGTCTGCTTGATCGGCTGTTTTGGCGGCTCAGACACTTTTCGCTCCGGGACATCAGGCGCAGGGCCGCTGCGAGACTCCAAGTTCTCGTCACTGAAATCGATCTGCAATGCTTCGTCCAACGCCTGGAAGGCTTTGTCCTCGACCGACTCGATGTACTTCTTGTTCGCCATGCGGTTACGCCTCGTTACAAACTCACTCGGGCCTGCCGTGTCGTTTCCGGTAATTCCGCCGCGTCCGGAAAAGACGAACCCTGCCTCCCGTGGGGGGCTCCGCCTCCGGTCGAAACCGGTATTGGAATTCCCATTACATTTCAGAGTGGATAACTGGTTTTTCAAACGGATGTTATGAAAACATTACCATCATCCACTTCCTGGGCAAAGGCATGTGCCATCTACCCAATTCACCAGTATCGTAGTGACACATTCCCCCAGTCATGACAATTAATTCCACCTTAAATACAGTGGATCGTTAGGGTCGCGTTAACCCTCTTTGCACGTTCAACGTCACGAAAATCCAAGATTTTGAGCATGTTTAACGCACGTTAACCATGTCTCGAGTTTTACGCCCTCAATGTGCCAAAATTTAACTCGATGGCCATGCCCAGGCCGCAAGTATAGGGCAGGTCGCTAATACAGTCATAGATAAAGGACGGGAGCGTTGGCACATGGCAGCATCGAATATTGCATTTGAATCTCCGGATAACTCGCGAGGACCGACCCCCGCGCAGACGAAGGCAATCGATCTTGTTCATCTCGGAAAACAGACGATGGGCGACAAGGCACTCGAAGTCGAGGTGCTGCAGATGTTCGCCCGGCAGGCTCGTTCCTGTCTGCAGGAGATCGGCAGCGGCGACGCCAAGCGTATTCACGCCGCCTCCCACAAGCTGACAGGTGCGGCGAGCGCCGTCGGTGCGTTCCGCGTCGCGGATGCCGCTGCTGCGCTCGAAAGGAATGGAAGCGACGCCGCTCAAATGGCGGCTGTCACCACCTCGGTGATCGAGGCAGAGAACTTCATCCTCAAATTGTCGCGCTGACCTCTTCGCTCCGGCAATCGGTAAATGCTTGCGCCGCCAGACGGGCAAAACCGTTTCGGCGGCGCAAATGTTGACTGGCTAGACGATTTGTTGGAAGTAAAATTCAGGATCGTTCTTCATTCACGAATTTCGGAATTCACTGACATGACCAAACTGACCATCGTCGCCTTCGACGGCACACGCTTTGACCTCGATGTCGACAACGGATCCACCGTAATGGAGAATGCCGTGCGCAACTCCGTTCCGGGCGTCGAAGCCGAATGCGGCGGCGCGTGCGCCTGTGCCACCTGTCATGTCTATGTCGACGAGGAATGGACGGAGAAGGTCGGCAGCCCCGAGGCGATGGAAGAAGACATGCTCGACTTCGCCTTCGACGTTCGCCCGAACTCGCGCTTGTCCTGTCAGATCCGGATGAAGGCTGCCTTTGACGGGCTCGTCGTCCATGTGCCGGAACGTCAAGCCTGAGATTTTCCGGCGCTGATTGGCTGCCAGTGTTTTTCCTGCCGGTCTGTCGGATACTGAGGTTGGCGCCCGTACCAAAAAGATGCCCCGCTCAGCTGGTGCAGCGAGCGAGGCGAGGCGGGCGCATCACCACAGGCAAGGGAGGAAACACCTGCGGCTTCAGGACGCGCCAGGAGAACACTTAGCGCATGCTTTGAAAAACAAACCCCAAACTGCGCCGAACACTGAGATAACCTGACGGCGCAGGCACTCAAAAATCGTTCCGTTTCGAGATATTGTCCGCTCTTTAGAATCAGTTGGTACATCTATCTCTATGCTTGATAGAAAAAACCTATTTCAGATTCTCGTAAAGTTCAAAGAACGAAAAAACGGGACGATTCACAGATATAGTGGCGGTTTTCCCACAGAGGGCGGGCTTCCGATCATCATTCCCACAGGGATGATGCTCTCGCAGATGAATTATTGGCTATTCTGCCGGCTGCGATAATAGAGCAGTCTCCGCATACGGCTCTGGAAGTTGATCGCCTCGACGCGATCGAAGCGCGCCTGATCGGCATCATGCCGATCTGTTTCTCTTGCGGTGACCTCGTTTGCCCGTTCCTGAAGCGTGTCGCAGTCGGTCGCCGGCGGCAGCGCCAGGATCTGCTGTTCCATCTGTCGCGCATGCTGACGGGCGATCTCGACGTGCCGGTCTTCATGGCGACGAATGTCGGCCGTCAGCGTATCCCAGATCATCGACAGCTGCTTGTTTGCACCGCGCCTGTCACGCCAGCGTGGCAGGATGATCTCGGTGTCGACCGTGACCTTGACGCCCGAGATGTAGCAGCGGCCCTTCGCCTCGCTATAGGTCGCGTTGCCGCCGAAGCGAATTTTGGTGGCGCCCGGATGATGGCTGCTGGAGCCCATCGCAAGCGGACCGCGCTGGTTCAGCGACGCGTCGATTTCGTCGGCGGTGCGGCCCTTGATGTCGAAATAGGAAATGGATTTGCGGGCGACTACTTCGGCCCTGGCTATTTCAGGCAGGCACAACGCGAGCAGCAATGCACACGAAATACTGAACTTTTGGGATGCAAGCGGCATTCGTGTCGCTACCATGTTGAACTTCGGCGAACCTTGCGGCATAGCCACTGTGAGCGCAATATCAAGCGCAAGGTTTTTTCATTTTCAATGGGATGGGACAGTTCTTGACGGAGCTTCGCAGCCACATCTGGCATGTCGCACATGGCCGCAGCATCGAGGTCGGCAAGCAGAGCCTGATCATGGCGATCGTCAATGTGACGCCGGATTCCTTTTCCGACGGCGGGCATTATGAAGCTGTCGATGCAGCTGTTTCCCATGCGCTCGCCTGCGTCGAAGACGGAGCTGCCATTATCGATATCGGCGGCGAATCGACGAAGCCGGGCGCTGATGCCGTCAGCGCCAGCGAGGAGCAGGGGCGGGTGCTGCCCGTCATCGAGGCATTGCGCGGCAAGACCGACGCATTGATTTCGGTCGACACTTACCGCGCCGATACGGCCCGGCTGGCGATCGGCGCGGGAGCGCATATCGTCAACGATGTCTTCGGGCTGCAACGAGAGCCTGATATCGCTGACTTGGCGGCGCAGACAGGAGCGGGGCTTTGCATCATGCATACCGGCCGCGACCGGCAGAAGCTTCCCGATGTGATCGACGACCAATTGCTGTTCCTCAACCGCTCGCTCGACATTGCAGCCGCGGCGGGCGTCAGCAGACAGAATATCGTGCTCGATCCCGGTTTCGGCTTTGCCAAGGAAAGCGCCGAGGAAAATCTCGAACTGATGGCGCGTTTCAATGCGCTGCTCCGGTTCGAGCTGCCTCTTCTGGTCGGCACTTCGCGCAAGCGGTTTGTCGGTACGATCACGGGGCGCGATGCGGGGGATCGAGATGCGGGTACGGCGGCGACAAGCGCGATATTGCGTTTGCAGGGAGCTGCCCTATTCCGCGTGCACAATGTCGCAATCAACAGAGATGCACTGGCGGTTGCTGATGCTATTCTCAGGACGCGCGCGAGACTTAAAGCATGATCCCGAAACATGATAGGGAACGGTTTTCGGACGCCGTCGTGCCTGTTCGAAATGGAGGGACGCCATGAGCGCTGTGACATATACTATTACTCTGCAGAATTGCGCATTCTTTGCCCGCCACGGCGTGCATGACGAGGAAGAATTCCTCGGACAGCGCTTCTTTGTCGATGCCGAACTCGATGTGGAGGCCGGCGACGCGTTAGAGCGCGATTCGATCGACGATACCGTCAACTACGGCATCGCCTTCACGGTTATCGAGGAAATCGTTACCGGTCGCCGCCGCTATCTGATCGAGGCTTTGGCGCTCGATGTGGCGAAGGAGCTGTGCCGGCGTTTCCCCAGCATTCGCCGGGCTAAGATCACGGTGCGCAAGCCCAATGCCCCAGTGCCCGGCGTTCTCGATTACGTACAGGTGAGCGTTGAGCACTTTGCCTGAAGGTACTGCGATGCGTGCGACGCTCGGTCTGGGCGGCAATCTTGATAATCCGGTGCGGGCAATGGCGCTTGCCTTGCGTGCCATCGATGCGCGCGACGATTGCCATGTGGTTGCGGTGTCGCGGCTCTATCGCACGCCGCCATGGGGCAAGACGGATCAATCCTTCTTTTATAATTCTTGCGCGGCAATCGATACCACGCTTACACCGGAAGCATTGCTCGACGTCTGTCTCGACATCGAACGTCAAATGAAGCGGGTCCGGATCGAGCGTTGGGGGCCGCGCACGATCGATATCGATATCCTGACTTATGATGATCTGGTGCAAGCCGAGCCGTTGCTCACCATTCCGCATCCGCGCATGACCGAGCGTGGCTTTGTGCTGATGCCGCTTGCCGATTTTGCCGGGGATCTCGTGGTCGGAGGCCGGGCCATCAATGAGTGGCTCCAGGACGTCGAGATCGAGGGAATTGAAGTCGCCGATCAGAGCCAGGAGTGGTGGCGGTCGGCCTGAACGAGGATGAATGAAAAAGGCCGGCAAATAGCCGGCCTTCGATCATGGTGCTGTGCACCGCAATTACTGAATCGATCCCACCGCTATCGGGTCTACATCGGCACGCTTCAGAGTGACGCCGATAACCGGTACCATCTGTTCTCCGACCTTGACCGAGATCGTGACGTTCATCGATTTGCTGTCGGAAACCCGGGCGATCATGGCGCCGTTCAGTTTCTGTCGGTTGAGGCCGAGAACCACCGTGCCGTCATTGACCGTGCCGGAGGTGACGTCGAGGCCCTTTCCGGCTGCGCCATCCAAGAATTTGCCGGAATAAGAGCCGCCGCTTTGCGTAATCTCCGCCGACATCGGCTGTTGGAAGACGCCGACGCGGCAGGTGCCGTCGAGCTTCACGCCGGCGCCGCTGCCATCGATTGCTTTGCCCGTGAGGCTGCAGGTGAACTTCGTGCCCTTGTATTTGCCGGCGACGATTTCCCCCGGACCATTCCACGAGCCAGCGACCGACTGGAAGAATGCCTTGTCGCGGGGAGCCGCTTCGGCAGAGTGCACGCAAACACCGGCGGTGAGGGGCGCGGCGGCGAGGCTGCTTACAAGAAGAAATTGACGCGAAAACATGGACATTCCCTAGCGAGGCGGAACCGTAAAACTGGTACTCACTTTTGCCTGATAATGGTTAATGCTTGGTTTCTTGCGCCTTGCAAGGCCGGGTTTGCAAGCGTTTACGTTGTGGAACGGCCGGCTACATTCGGTGTGAGATCACCGGCGAAGTCGGCAATGCCGGGTCGTTTGAGCGCCTTGAAAGCGAGCGGCCTGCACAGATCCATGGCTGCGATTCCGATTCGTGCCGTCATCATGCCGTTGACGACGCCTTCGCCGAGTCGCGCCGAGAGCTTGGACGCAAGACCATGGCCGATCAGTTGCTGAACGATGCTATCACCGACCGCGATCGACCCGGTGACGGCCAAATGGGCGAGCACATCACGCACCAGCCTGACCATTCCGAGCGTGCCTGGTCTTCCACCATAGAGTTCCGCCATGGCGCGCACCAGTTTGGCTGCCTCATAGAGAACGTAGAGGATGTCGACGAGCGCACGCGGGCTGACGGCCGTAACGACCGAGACGCGCTTTGATGCACCGAGGATGAGTGCCCTTGCGCGCCGGTCGAGAGGGCCGAGGAGCTCGCGCTCCGCGAGGTCGATCAGCTGCGGCGCATCGATGATGTCATCCTCTGCCGCCTTCAGCGTTGCGCGGCCCCTCGCTGTTTCAGGATTGGCCTCGAGAATGACGCAGAGGCGCTTCACAAGGGCTTTCGCTCGCGCCGGTCGTGTCTCCAATATGGCAGCTTCCGCCTCGGCCTTGATCGTCTGCACGGCAGCAAGCCGCATCATGCCTGCCGTTTCCCTGATGACGATGGCGAGCACGGCAAGAATGCCGACGGCGACCGCAGCAAGGGCCGTGTAGCCGAGCCAGTCGGCGCGGCTGAACAGATTGCGTATGAGCTGATCGGTCCAGAGGCCGAAGGCAAGCGATATGAGAATGCCGAGCGCGCTTAAGGCAACCTTGCCGAAGGAAAAGCCGCGGCGGCGCGGTTTTGCCTCGGCGGTTCCGGCAAATGCCGGGTCGAGGGCCGGATTGAGGAACGGATCTTCCTCATCCGGGGTGAGTACGATTTCCGTATCGAAGCTCTGCGGCTTGCGGCGTACGGTTTCGGGGGGTGCCTTGGCGCTCGTTTCGCTCGGGTCTAGCGCAAAGGCTGCCGGGCGGCGGGCGGTCCCGCCGGGTTCGTTTGCGGTCGGTTTCGTCATGCGAGACGGTCTCCGAACAGGAACTGCATGGCGCGGTCGAGCCGAATGTGCGGCACAGACAGTTTGATGCCACCATTGGCTTCGTCCAGCTCCGGCGGGCGGAAGCGGACGACATTCACCTCCGGCAAGTGGACCTTCGCTCCATCCGATTCAAGGGCTTCGAACAGCCAATGCGGACTGGTGGGCAGGTCGCCGGGGAAGACGGCCGTCTTGCGGTTGCCGTCGAAAGTCTCGCCGGCAATCGTTTCCCTGTCCATCGGCGTGCCGACAATGACGGGAAGCGTCTCACCGTCGCGCGTGACCGTCGCCTCGCGTGTGGCGCGCACGGAGGCGATTGCCATGACTTCGATGCCGGCACCCGCCATGCCGATCCGCTCGATGGCGCGCTCGACGAGACGGCGGGTCAAGGTCTCCAGCCGGTCGTGGCTTTCGTGATGGAGATGGTCGGCCTTGGTGGCTGCCACCAGCACGCGGTCGATGCGCCGGCCCAGCAGCGACGAAAGAAGGGAATTATTGCCGGGACGAAAGCAGGCAAGCACATCCGTCAGTGCGCGTTCGAGATCCTGCACGGCTTCCGGACCGCGATTGATGGCCTGCAATGCATCGACGAGAACGATCTGGCGGTCGAGGCGGGCGAAGTGTTCGCGAAAGAAGGGTTTGACCACGACCGATTTGTAGGCCTCGTAGCGGCGCTCCATCATCGCCCAGAGCGAACCCTTTGGCGCGGCGCCTTCTGCCGGAAGTTTCAGCGGTGCGAAGGTGAGGGCGGGCGAACCATCGAGATCGCCGGGCAAAAGGAAGCGACCGGGCGGCAGCGTCGACAACGAGCGCTCGTCGGATTTGCAGGCCTTCAGATAATCGGCAAAGGCAGTGGCAAGGTCCCGTGCAGCCATTTCATCGGCCGGCGCGAGGATATCGGCCCTTATAGTTGTCTCCAGCCAGTGACGCGATAGTTCGGCGCGGATGCCGGTATTCGCCAGAGCGAGGGTTTCCTCGCTGAACGTGCGGAAATCCTTGCCTAGCAGCGGCAGGTCGAGCAGCCATTCACCCGGATAGTCGACGATGTCAATGGAAAGTCGGCCGGGGGAAAACAGCCGGTTCCAGCCACTGGCGCTTTGATAGTCGAGTGTGATGCGCAGTTCGGAGATCGCGCGGGTCGAATCCGGCCATATGCGCTCCTTGACCAGCGCGCGGATATGATCCTCGTATTGAAAGCGCGGCACGGCATCATCAGGTTGGGGCTCAAGCCGAACAGCCGAAACACGGCCGGACTGCACCGGTTCGAACAGCGGCAGGCGGCCGCCATTCAGCAGATTGTGCACGAGCGACGAGATGAATACGGTCTTGCCGGAACGCGACAGGCCGGTCACTCCCAGCCGAATTGTCGGGTTGACGAGCCCGGCGGCACGATCCGCAAGATTGTCGAAGGCGATGAGAGCGTCGTCTGTGAAGGAGGTCAGGCTTGGCGACAAGGCGGGATCCCTGGGTGGCAGCGTGACCGGGAATATAGGAAGTAAAGCTTGCGCAGAAAAGATGAGCGACCGGCAATGCTGCACCTGCTCGGTGCAGGACGGCGTTTCTGCGCCCGGCGCTATCTCTATTCGGTGATGAAATCCGTTAGCGACCAGCTAGATGTCGTTGCATCGACCACAGCAAGGCCTGCTGTCGGAAAGCCATGCGGAAGCGTTCGTCCCAGCGCCTCATGGCCGATCAGGGCCTCCAGCGTTTGTTCGATAGTCGGATTATGCGCCACCAGCATCACGGATTGGCGGTCGTTCTGCGATGCGATGAGCGAGAGGTAGATATCGAGCGTTCCATTGTAGATCGCATCGACGAAACGGAATTCGGTGGAGGGGCTGACGATCCGCCGTATGGCCTCCGTAGTCTGGCGGCAACGCAGCGCAGTCGACGAAATGATCAGCTCCGGCTTGTAACCTTTTTCTGCAGCTTCATCGGCGACGATTTCGGCGGCAGCGTAGCCATTGTCGTTCAGCGGGCGATCGAAATCCTTTTGTCCGGGTGCGGCGCGCTGGGCCTCGGCATGACGCAGGAGATAGATCCTCGATGGCGGCGGCAAGATGCGGGTCATGATGAAATTCCGGAGCTCGATTTCGACAATCAGGTAGCGTCTCTTCGCCTATGCCGTCAACCGCCGCGAGACCGTCCGAATCGCGATCCAGCGCATAGTCTCGCCAAGGTTTTAAAGATGCCGATTTTCCGGCGAAGCCAATATATGATGAAAAAATATACACTTAGCTGAAATTTATGACAAATTTAAAAATCAGTTGACAGCGTCTATTTGGCTTGAATCGGCACTAGCGGTTGGGATATACACCCCGCCATATGAGATGTTCTTCAGGAGAATCGCGTTGAGTGAGAAGATCGATCTTAGTAACTACGTGCCCTCGGAAGACGAGGAGTTCATGAACCTTAATCAGCGAGCCTACTTCAGAGCGAAGCTGATAGCCTGGAAAAACGATATCCTAAGAGAAGCGCGCGAAACCCTGGATCACCTGGCAGAAGAAAGCGCAAATCATCCCGATCTCGCCGATCGGGCCTCCTCAGAAACGGATAGAGCCATCGAACTTCGGGCTCGAGACCGCCAGCGTAAACTTATCTCGAAAATCGATGCCGCCTTGCAGCGCATTGAAGACGGCACTTACGGCTACTGTGAAGAAACAGGCGAGCCAATAGGCCTCAAGCGTCTCGATGCACGTCCGATCGCCACCTTGTCGATCGAAGCGCAGGAACGCCATGAGCGCCGCGAGAAGGTATATCGCGACGAATAAAGAGACGGCCGGTTTCGACCGAAACAAAAACAAAGGCACGGCGGAATATCCGCCGTGCCTTTTTGATTCCAGGATGTCACCTGCTTCGTTTTATTTGTCGCGGCTGACGCTCATTTCGCCGAAGATGCGCGCCACTTCCTTCTGAAGGGCACTATCTGCTCCGGTCATCGGCGCAAGTTCCGGCTCGATGCGTTGCGCAGGAGACTGGCTGGCAACAGCCGCGGGTTGTTGCTGAACCTGGCGCTGAGGCGGAGCGCTTGGAATGATCCGCTCGGCCGTCAAGTTCTTCGACATTTCTGCTTCCAAGATCTTCTGGAAATCGTTGGCGGCATCATTGGAGGCAGGCTGCGCGACCGGCGGAGTGACAGTCGGCTCGACCGGTGCGGCCCGTACAGGCTGCGGTTGAGGTTGGGCCTGAGGCGGCAGCACGGCATGGCGGGCCGCATCCAATATGTCGGCAGCCTCCGCCTCGGTGATGACGGGTGCCGGCTGAGGGGCGCGCTGCGGCGGCGCTGCGAGCGGCTGCGGCGCGCGTTCGACCGGTTGCGGCGCCGGCTTTGGTGTTGCGGCAGCGACAGACTCGGAGCGCAGATAGGCTTCGAGCGAGTCTTCCGCGGGCTGCTGACGCTGCGCGGGAAGTGCGACCGGCGGACTATTCGGCTCGGCGACCCTCTGTTGCAGTTGCGGCCGGTTCTCGGACGTGGCGGCGGAAATGTCGAGCGATGCCGCAGCACCTGCCTTCGTCGGATCTGAGATGCCGGATTCGATGACGATATCGGTCGGGCCGCCGATCATGATCAGATGTTCGATGCCGTCACGCCGTACCAGCACAAGTCGTCGGCGGGCGTCGACGGCGGCGGCATCCAGCACCTGCAGGCGCGGCTGACGGTTCTTGCCGCCGCGCACGAAGGGCGATGGCGCCCGATTTCGCAAGATCCATAGAACGCCAACGAGTAAGATAAGGGCGAGGGCAACCCCACCGGCTGCGAGGAAAAAGCGGCTGCCATAGGCTCCGGCAATGTCGTCCCACATGTCGAGATACTCCGTATTTGTCCCCGATGTCGCGGCCGAGGCGCAACCACTGCAAAGTAGATGCTTTGACTTTGGTCTTCCTATGCGGCGATCATAAGGACAGGATCTAGCGGGATACAAGATGAGATTATAGCCTCTTGGGCTCTCTTGCTTGTGAATTCAAGCCTTTCTGGCCCTGCAAAGCTTTTTGCCTGTCATGCAAATTGGTAAAGAAGATTCGAAAGGTCCGACTCCGGCGATCCGTAGTGTTTAGACATGTCGCGAGGAGAACGGCGCAGACGAGGGGTTTATGACGAAGCAGCGTCCGTCCGACGAGTATAGCGTGCCGCTGGTGGATCGCGGGGGTCGTTCCGGAACCGTGCTGCGTATCATCCTGCTTGCACTCGTTCTCATGGCTGCCGCGGCTGCCTTCGTGCTGTTCAAGAGCCAGCTCGACAATGAAGCCGTGCTCGGCGGCCTCGGCATTCTTGCCATGGTCGGCATTTTCTTTCTGGTTTCCTCGATCATCGGCTTCGTCGAGGTCATGCCGCAGCCTCAGTCCGATAGCTTGGCGCGCTCGTTCCTGAACAGCCATCCGGACGGCACGCTGATCACGGATGAGAAGGGCCGTATCGTCTACGCCAATGCCGCCTACGGACGGCTGACGGGCGCTAACAAGGCGACAGAGGTGCAGTCTCTCGAGACGCTGCTCTCCCGCAATCGCGAGTCGAACGAGGCTCTCTACCGCCTCGCCAACGGCTTGCGTGACGGCAAGGAGGGATCGGAGGAGTTTCGGCTGCTGAAGCCGCTCGGTCCTTTCAATGGAATAGGCCAGGGTGCGCATTGGTATCGATTGAAGGCGCGGGTGCTGCAGCCGGAGCAGGGTGGCAACAACGCGCTGCACATCTGGCAGATCACCGACATCACCTCAGAACGCGACGATCAGGAGCGCTTCTTCAAAGAGCTTCAGAACGCGATCGATTACCTCGATCACGCGCCGGCCGGCTTCTTCTCTGCCGGTCGCAAGGGTGAGATTTTCTATCTTAACGCGACGCTGGCAGAGTGGCTTGGTTTCGATCTTACGAAATTCGTGCCGGGATCCATGACCATCGGCGATCTCGTGGCCGGTGAGGGGCTGGCGCTCATCCAGTCCGTGCAGGCCGAACCCGGCTTCAAGAAGACGGTGACGCTCGATCTCGATCTGCGGCGTTCCAACGGCCAGAGCCTGCCGGTGCAGATCGTCCACAGCGTCACGTCGATGCGCGATGGCGCTCCGGGCGAAAGCCGGACCATTGTGCTGACCCGGCAGAATGGCGGCGATACGGAACACTCGGCTTCGGCGGCAGCCATGCGCTTCAGCCGCTTCTTCAACAATACGCCGATGGCGATCGCGTCCGTCGATGGCGGCGGCCGCATTCTGCGTACCAACGCGCCATTCCTGAAACTTTTCTCTGATCTCGTTTCACGCGACGATATCGAACGCGGTGCGGCGCTGGAGACCATCGTCAACGAGAGCGACCGGTCGCGACTGCATCAGGCACTGGCCGCCGCCAAAGATCGGCAGGGCGATATCCCGCCCATCGACTCCCGAAATCCGAAGGACGATACGCGGCATTTCCGCTTCTATGTCAACGCCGTTATCGACCAGACCGACGAGGCGCCGGAGGAGGCTGCGATCGTCTATGCGGTCGAGGTGACTGAGCAGAAGGCGCTCGAGACGCAGATGGCGCAGACGCAGAAGCTGAACGCTGTCGGCACGCTCGCTGGCGGCATCGCGCATGACTTCAACAACGTGTTGACCGCGATCCTGTTGTCTTCCGATCATCTGCTGCTGCAGGCACGACCCTCCGATGCCAGCTTTGCGGATCTAATGGAAATCAAGCGCAACGCCAATCGTGCGGCGGTGCTGGTTCGCCAGCTGCTGGCCTTCTCGCGCAAGCAGACGATGCGGCCGACCGTGCTCAACTTGACCGATGTGATCGGCGATCTGCGCATGCTGGTGGACCGGCTGCTGTCGGGTACGCATGTCAAGCTCGACGTCGATTATGGCCGCGATCTCTGGCCGGTGAAAACCGACCTGTCTCAGTTCGAGCAGGTAATTATCAATCTCTGCGTCAACGCTCGCGATGCGATGCCGGGCGGCGGCATGCTGACGCTGCGCACCCGCAATTTGCTCGCGACCGATGTCAGCGCCTTCAATTACCCCTATCTGCCGCATGAAGACATGGTTCTCATCGAGGTCAGCGATACCGGCACCGGCATCGCGCCCGAGATCATGGACAAGATCTTCGAGCCCTTCTTCACCACCAAGGAAGTCGGTAAGGGTACCGGTCTCGGGCTGGCGATGGTCTACGGTATCGTCAAGCAGTCCGGCGGCTATATCCAGCCGGAATCCGAAGTAGGTAAGGGAACGACCTTCCGCATCTTCCTGCCGCGCCACATCGTCGAAATGCCTGCCGTCACCGAAGCGAAGGCGCCGGAAAGCCGCGATGTTGCCGCGATGGATCAGAGCGTTGCAGTTGTCGCGCCTGTGGAAGAACCGGCCGATCTGACCGGAAAATCCGCCGTCGTTCTTCTGGTCGAAGACGAGGAGGCGGTTCGCCGCGGCGGCAAGCGTATGCTTGAGACGCGCGGATATACGGTCCACGAGGCCGGCTCCGGTGTCGAGGCGCTGGATATCATGGACGAACTAGACGGCCAGGTCGACGTCGTTGTGTCCGATGTCGTCATGCCTGAAATGGACGGCCCGTCGCTGCTCCGCGAGCTGCGCAAGAAATATCCGGATCTGAAGTTCATCTTCGTCTCCGGCTATGCCGAGGATGCATTCGCCCGCAACCTGCCTGCCGATGCGCAGTTCGGCTTCCTGCCGAAACCGTTCTCTCTGAAGCAGCTTGCCGTGGTCGTGCGCGAGACACTGGACAAGAACTAACGCATCTCGCGCAGAAGTGTGCAGCGGTTTTGCGGCTACGACATATGTACAATCAAAGAGATAAAGCGCGCGAAGCTAGTCTTGGAGATCGCGACGCGCCTCAGGTGAGAGGCGTTTCTCGTGCCTTGCTGTTGCCGATTGCAGCGCAAAGGTGTAATCAACCGCGCATGACCGACCTTGCCAAGCCAATTTGCCAAATGTGGTGGCGCTCCTTTTAGGAGCGGCAGTCGTCATATCATGAAATCGACCCTGCCGCCGTGATTCGGCAGGCATGTTCATTTCAATTCCCTTCCCGATTGCGGCGGCTCCTTTTGCGGAGCAAAGAATGTCTTCCCCCATCGATACCCGTCCCGTCATCCTGACGGGCGATCGGACCACCGGTCCACTCCATCTCGGCCACTATGTCGGCTCGCTGAAGAGCCGGGTTGCGCTTCAGCGCAGCCACCAACAATTCCTGCTTTTGGCTGATACGCAGGCATTGACCGACAATGCCGACGACCCCGAAAAGGTTCGCCGCAACGTTCTGGAGGTTGCCATCGACTATCTTGCCGTCGGCATCGACCCGGCGCTGACGACGATCTGCGTGCAATCCGCACTACCGGCGCTGGCGGAATTGACGCTGCTCTATATGAATTTCGTCACCGTCAGCCGCCTCGAGCGCAATCCGACGATCAAGACGGAAATCCAGCTGCGTGGCTTCGAGAGAGATGTGCCCGCGGGTTTCCTCTGCTATCCGGTGGCGCAGGCGGCTGATATCACCGCCTTCAAGGCGTCCGTTGTGCCGGTCGGCGAGGATCAGGCGCCCCTGATCGAGCAGACCAACGAAATCGTTCGCCGCCTCAACCGGCAGATCGGACGCGAGATCCTCGTGGAAGCTACGGCCATGGTGCCGAGCGTCGGAAGATTGCCTGGCGTTGATGGCAAGGCGAAGATGAGCAAATCGCAGGGCAACGCTATCGCGCTTTCGGCATCGCCGGATGATATCAGCGCTGCGGTGCGGCGCATGTATACCGACCCTGATCATCTCAAGGTCGTTGATCCCGGCAAAGTAGAGGGAAACGTCGTCTTCACCTATCTGGATGCTTTCTGTGACGACCGGCAGCTGGTCGAGGAGATGAAGGCGCATTATCGCCGAGGTGGCCTCGGGGATATCACTCTGAAGAGACAATTTGAGGACATTCTGCAGGCGCTGCTT
Source organism: Martinezella lusitana (assembly GCF_014207095.1). Classification (GTDB taxonomy): domain Bacteria; phylum Pseudomonadota; class Alphaproteobacteria; order Rhizobiales; family Rhizobiaceae; genus Rhizobium; species Rhizobium lusitanum_B. The sequence goes on from NZ_JACHBG010000004.1 coordinate 409,118, forward strand.
GCTCCCATTCGGGAGCGCCGTGCTCGTTATGCGGCCGCGCCGGATTATGTGATGGGTGTCATGCGCGATGGTACGCGGAAGGCGAGGGAAAGGACGGAGGCGACGCTCGCCGAGCTGCGAAACGCCCTGGGCCTGTTCACGCTGGCCTGAAGGAATCCCGAAATGCAAAGGGCCGGGCGATCGTGCGAAACGCCCGGCCCTTTGTCGTGATGGCAGTACTAGTTATTCCGCGAGAGCAACCGCGATTTCCGCGCCGAGACGCGCATTGTTTTCGACCAGAGCGATGTTGGTCTTGAGGCTGCGGCCTTCGGTGATGTCGAAGATGGTGCTTAGCAGATAGGGCGTGACTGCCTTGCCGGCAATCTCGTCGCGGGCAGCGCTGTCGAGGGCGCGCTCGATGTAGATTTCCATCTCCTCGCGCGGGATTTCGTCGGCTTCCGGAACCGGGTTGGCGATCAGCATGCCGCCGTCGATGCCGAGCTGTTCGCGGGTGGTCTGGAAGTTGGCGATCGCCGCGGGGCTGTTCAGGGTCAGCGGGCTCGGCAGGCCGGAAGAGCGCGACCAGAAGGCCGGGAATTCGGCGCTGTCATAGGTGACCACCGGAACGCCGCGGGTTTCGAGCACTTCGAGCGTCTTCGGAATGTCGAGGATGGCCTTGGCGCCGGCGCAGACGACGATCACGCCGGTGCGGGCGAGCTCTTCAAGATCCGCCGAGATGTCGAAGCTCTCTTCTGCGCCGCGGTGCACGCCGCCGATGCCGCCGGTTGCGAAAACCTTGATGCCGGCGCGGGCAGCGGCGATCATCGTGGCGGCAACGGTGGTTGCGCCCGTGCGGCGTTCGGCGATCGCAAAGGCGATGTCGGCACGCGAGACCTTCATGGCGCCTTCCGTCTTGGCGAGCGCTTCCAGTTCCTCCGGCTCGAGGCCGATATGCAAGGTGCCGTGAATGACGGCGATGGTTGCCGGTACGGCGCCCTTCTGCCGGATGATCGCTTCGACGCTGCGGGCCATCTCGATATTGCCCGGATAGGGCATTCCGTGGGTGATGATGGTGGATTCGAGAGCGACGATCGGTGCGCCGCGCAGCTTGGCGGCAGCAACTTCCTTCGAATAGGCGATCGGAAGCAGGGGCGAGATAGGCTGGGTCATTTTCGTTTCCAATTCACTGAAACTATTTAGGCGTTTTGAAGAGGCTTCATGACAGAATTTCGGCCTTGGGAACAAGGGCCAACATCGAGTTTAGCAGTTCGGGTGAAAGATTTTCGGCCGTCGCGAATGGGGATTGCACGGTAATCGCCGCTGCTGCCGTGCCGTGACGAACGGCTTCGGCGAGATCGTGACCGGCCAATAACGCCGCCAAAACGCCCGAAGCAAGCGAATCTCCTGCCCCGGTGACATCAGCAACGTTGTCGACGATGGGAGGCTGCAGGCTGACGATAGTATCGCGCGAGAATGCGATCAGCTCCCGCTTGCCGCGGGTGATGACGCCGTTGCGCAAACCGAGCGCCCGCAGGCCGCTCACCCACTCACGCGGGTCTTCCGGCCGATGGCCAGTCAGTGCTGCGGCTTCGGCTTCATTGAGAAAGAGATGATCGATGCCGGCAAGGCAAGGTTTCAGTCGCATGACCTTGGCGGGCGAGATTGCGATGGCTGCAACGGGCTTGCCGCCTGTCGCCGCTTTTATAGCAATTGCGGCGAGAGTCTCGACTGGCAGATTAGCGTCGCAGAGAACGAGATCGGCTGCCTCGAACGCATCGCGAACGGCGCGAATCGCCAGGCGCCGCGGTGAGAACAGCTGGTAGAGTTCCATATCAGCAAGCGCGATGACCAGATTGCCGTCACGCTCGAGGATCGCGGTGTAGCTCGGCGTCTTGCGATCGAGGAAGACGAAGGGCGTATCATCGACGCCGGCGTGGCTTGCGGCTTCAGCCACCATCTCGCCGGCGGGATCGCCGCCGCGTGGCGAAATCATCCGCACATCGAAGCCGAGGCGGGCGAGATTGCGGGCCGCATTGAAGCCGCCGCCGCCGGGCTCCTCGAACCATGCTCCGGGGTTGCTGGCTCCGGGCGCCGTCTCGCCGAAAATGCGGCCGCGACGATCGACATGAGCGCCGCCGAGAACGAGAATCTTCTTCGCCATATGGTTTTCCTCAGCAATCAAAAAAAGCGAATCGTGCCGTCTGCCGACATGGCGGAACCGATCGTCCCAGATATGTAAGTATCTGGTAAGAAAGGAGAAAACAAAAGTAGAACGGAATTCATTTTACCTTTTTCTTTCAATTGCTTGTTGTGCTCTTGCGACAAGAGAACAAATAGAGTACAGAATTCTCATCAGCGGCGACATTGCTTGAGCGGCTTCAATAACCTAAAGGTGGATCGAATGTCTCAGAATTCTTTGCGGCTTGTAGAGGACAAATCGGTGGATAAAAGCAAGGCACTTGAAGCGGCACTCTCTCAAATTGAGCGGTCGTTCGGCAAGGGCTCGATCATGAAGCTCGGCTCAAACGAGAACGTGGTTGAAATCGAAACGGTTTCCACCGGCTCTCTGAGCCTGGATATTGCCCTCGGCATCGGCGGCTTGCCGAAGGGTCGTATCATCGAAATCTATGGACCGGAAAGCTCCGGTAAGACGACGCTGGCGCTGCAGACCATTGCAGAGGCCCAGAAGAAGGGCGGTATCTGCGCCTTCGTGGACGCTGAACATGCGCTTGATCCGGTCTATGCCCGCAAGCTCGGCGTCGATCTTCAGAACCTGCTGATCTCGCAGCCGGATACCGGCGAGCAGGCGCTTGAAATCACCGACACGCTGGTGCGCTCTGGCGCCATCGACGTTCTCGTCGTCGACTCCGTTGCGGCATTGACGCCGCGCGCCGAAATCGAAGGCGAAATGGGCGACAGCCTGCCGGGCCTGCAGGCCCGTCTGATGAGCCAGGCGCTGCGCAAACTGACGGCTTCGATCTCGAAGTCCAATACCATGGTGATCTTCATCAACCAGATCCGCATGAAGATCGGCGTCATGTTCGGCTCGCCAGAAACGACGACCGGCGGTAATGCGCTGAAGTTCTACGCCTCGGTTCGCCTCGATATCCGCCGTATCGGCGCGGTCAAGGAGCGCGAAGAGGTGATCGGCAACCAGACCCGCGTGAAGGTCGTCAAGAACAAGATGGCGCCTCCTTTCAAGCAGGTCGAATTCGACATCATGTATGGCGAAGGCGTTTCCAAGACCGGCGAGCTGGTCGATCTCGGCGTCAAGGCCGGCATCGTCGAGAAGTCGGGCGCCTGGTTCTCTTACAACAGCCAGCGCCTCGGTCAGGGCCGAGAAAATGCGAAAATCTTCCTGCGCGACAATCCGGATCTGGCTCGCGAGATCGAACTGTCTCTGCGCCAGAACGCCGGCCTGATTGCCGACCGCTTCCTGCAGAACGGCGGTCCGGATGCCGGCGACGATGGCGATGCCGGCGGCGAATAAGGAATTTCGGGAGCAATTCCCGGCGTAAGACAAGATTAAATGCTGAAACCGGCCGTATTGTCCAAGGGATGTGCGGCCGGTTTTGTTTGTGCGGCTGGACAGCGCCCGGAGCGAACGATAAAAGCCACTGACTTTGAAGCAAGTTGTTGACGGCAGTACTGAAGGGCCCCCTATGAGCGGTGTGAATGAAATCCGGTCGACCTTCCTCGACTATTTTAAGAAAAACGGCCACGAGATCGTGCCGTCGAGCCCGCTCGTACCGCGCAACGATCCGACATTGATGTTCACCAATGCCGGCATGGTGCAGTTCAAGAACGTCTTCACCGGCTTGGAACAGCGCCCTTACACAACTGCTTCGACCGCGCAGAAATGCGTGCGCGCCGGCGGCAAGCACAACGACCTCGACAATGTCGGCTACACCGCGCGCCATCACACCTTCTTTGAGATGCTCGGCAACTTCTCCTTTGGCGACTATTTCAAGGAGCGCGCCATCGAGCTTGCCTGGAACCTGATCACCAAGGAATTTGGCCTCGACGCCAAGCGCCTGCTGGTCACGGTCTACCACACGGACGATGACGCCTTTAACCTCTGGAAGAAGATCGCCGGTCTTTCCGACGACAAGATCATTCGCATCGCCACCAATGACAATTTCTGGGCGATGGGCGATACCGGTCCGTGCGGGCCCTGTTCGGAAATCTTCTACGATCACGGCGATCATATCTGGGGTGGCCCTCCCGGCTCTCCGGAGGAAGACGGCGACCGTTTCATCGAGATCTGGAACCTCGTCTTCATGCAGTTCGAGCAGATCACCAAGGAACAGCGTGTCGACCTGCCGCGTCCGTCGATCGACACCGGCATGGGCCTCGAGCGCGTTGCCGCGGTGCTGCAGGGCAAGCATGACAATTACGATATCGATCTCTTCCGTGCGCTGATCGAAGCCTCGGAAGAGGCGACCGGCGTCAAGGCCGAGGGTGAGCATCGCGCCAGCCACCGCGTCATCGCCGACCATCTGCGCTCTTCCGCCTTCCTGATTGCCGATGGCGTGCTGCCGTCGAACGAAGGCCGCGGCTACGTGCTTCGCCGTATCATGCGCCGTGCCATGCGTCATGCGCAGCTGCTTGGTGCCAAGGAGCCACTGATGTGGACGCTGCTGCCTGCGCTGATCCAGCAGATGGGCCGTGCCTATCCCGAGCTGGTGCGCGCCGAGGCGCTGACCTCCGAGACGTTGAAGCTCGAAGAAACCCGTTTCCGCAAGACGCTGGAGCGCGGCCTGTCACTGCTCAACGATGCCACCTCGGACTTGCACAAGGGCGACAGCCTGGACGGCGAAACCGCTTTCAAGCTCTACGACACCTATGGCTTCCCGCTCGATCTGACGCAGGATGCACTGCGCGCTCGCGGCATCGGCGTCGATATCTCCAGCTTTACCGACGCCATGGAGCGCCAGAAGGCCGAGGCACGTTCGCATTGGGCCGGCTCCGGCGACAAGGCGACCGAAACCATCTGGTTCGAGCTCAAGGAGAAGCTCGGCGCGACCGAATTCCTGGGCTACGACACGGAAACGGCCGAGGGCGTGATCCAGGCGATCGTCAAGGACGGCGTCGCAGTTGACAGCGCGTCTGCCGGCGAGAAGGTGCAGGTCATCGTCAACCAGACGCCGTTCTACGGTGAGTCCGGTGGTCAGATGGGCGATACGGGCGTCATCGCGAGCGACCACGGCAAGCTTGCTGTCGGCGATACCCAGAAAAAGGGCGAGGGCCTCTTCGTTCACAGCTCGGAAGTTTCGGAAGGCAAGATCAAGGTCGGCGACGCTGTCGTGCTGACGGTGGATCACGCAAGACGCTCGCGCCTGCGCGCCAATCACTCCGCCACCCACCTGCTGCACGAAGCTCTTCGCGAAGTGCTCGGCACCCATGTCGCCCAGAAGGGCTCGCTGGTTGCGCCGGAGCGCCTCCGCTTCGACGTTTCGCATCCGAAGCCGATGACGGCCGAGGAGTTGAAGGTCGTCGAGGAGATGGCGAACGAGATCGTCCTGCAGAACTCGCCGGTCACGACCCGCCTGATGAGCGTCGACGATGCGATCGCAGAAGGCGCGATGGCGCTGTTCGGCGAAAAGTACGGCGACGAAGTCCGCGTTGTTTCCATGGGGCAGGGCATGCGCGGCACCAAGGCAGGCAAAGCCTATTCCATCGAGCTTTGCGGCGGCACGCATGTGTCCGCCACCGGCCAGATCGGCCTCGTGCGCATCCTCGGCGACAGCGCCGTCGGCGCCGGTGTGCGCCGTATCGAAGCGGTCACCGGCGAATCCGCGCGCGATTATCTCGCCGAGCAGGATGATCGCGTGAAGAGCCTAGCCTCGACGCTGAAGGTCCAGCCGGCCGACGTCGTTTCGCGTGTTGAAGCTCTGATGGACGAGCGCCGCAAGCTTGAGCGTGAATTGGCCGATGCCAAGCGCAAGCTTGCCATGGGCGGCGGCCAGGGCGGCTCCGCCGATGCGGTTCGTGAGGTCAACGGCGTCAAGTTCCTTGGCAAGGCTATTTCCGGCGTCGATCCGAAGGATCTGAAAGGTCTGGCGGATGAGGCCAAGGCAGGCCTCAGCTCGGGCGTCGTAGCTCTGATCGGCGTCTCGGAAGATGGCAAGGCTAGTGCGGTCGTTGCGGTCACCGAAGATCTAGTTGGCCGGGCAAGTGCGGTCGACCTCGTTCGCATCGCCTCGGCCGCTCTTGGCGGCAAGGGTGGCGGCGGTCGTCCCGACATGGCGCAGGCCGGCGGCCCGGATGGCGCCAAGGCGGACGAAGCGCTTGAGGCGATTGCTGCGGCACTTGCCGGCTAACAGGCTGATTTCCCGGTCATAATGACGATGGCGGATACTTCGGTATCCGCCATTTTCTTTGGTGCATACAAGTCAGCAGGATTTGTCAAATCGGGTTATGGTCTTGTCGGGCCGATCGATTTGCAAGGGAGTTGACATGAGTGGTGGAACGGCGTGGACGCTTTACGAGACCCGGTTGCGGCGGGTTTCGGCCTATATCCATGAGCATCTAGACGATGAACTCGATATGGAAAAGCTCGCCGAGATCGCCTGTATGTCCAGCTATCACTGGCACAGGATCTATCGGGCGATCTATGGCGAGACGGCGGCGGCAACGGTCAAGCGGCTTCGGCTGCATCGCGCCGCCGGCGATCTCGTCAACACCCGTCTATCCGTCAGCAACATTGCAAAGCGGTCGGGCTATCCCAACCTCCAGTCGTTCAACCGCATCTTTGGATCCGTCTACGGCATGCCGCCGGCGCGATATCGGAATGAGGGAAGCCACACGATCTTCGAACCCAATATCCAAGGAAGGATTACTCTCTTGTTCGACGTTACGCTTCGCACCATTTCTCCGATTTCGCTCGTCGGTGTCGCTCATAGCGGTTCCTACATGCAGATCGGTCAGGCTTTCGAGACGCTTTTCGGCACGATCTTCACTCGCGGACTTGCCGGGCCAAATATGCGCATGATCGGCATTTATCTCGACGATCCAGATGTCGTTGCTGTCGATAAGTTACGCTCTTACGCTTGCGTCAGCGCGGCAGAATCTGTCGCTGCCGATGCTCCCCTGGAGCGGCGCTCACTCGAAGGCGGCGAATATGCCGTGCTGCGCCACAAGGGACCTTACGCAAACATGCACAAGGCCTATCAATGGCTCTATGCGCAATGGCTGCCGGCTTCCGGGCGACAGTTGCGCGATACCGTCATGTTTGAGGAATACATCAACAATCCGCGCGACGTGCCGCCGACGGAGCTTCTGACCGATATCTATATGCCGCTGAAATAACTGCACATAGGAATTTTGGCTGAGGATTTCTCTTCAGCGCATTGTATATTCAGCTGTTTTCCTTTTTCGGCATGGCAGCGTTGTCGATCTCGTTACCGCGGCGGTATGCGTCGCGGTCGCTGACCCGAGCCCAATAATCGACGAAGGCCTGGCGCTTCTCGATCGTGCCGAAGTTGAGACCCCAGCCGATATGCGAACCGACATAGACGTCGGCGGCCGTGAAGCGGTCGCCGGCGATGAATGGCGAGCTTGAGACTGCATATTCGATCGTATCGAGCACGCTTTGGATGCTGCCGCAGCCCGCCATGCGCTGACGTTCCGGCGGAATTTCGAAGCCAAGCGCGCGGATGGTAACTGCCGCTTCCAAAGGGCCGGCAGTAAAGAACATCCAGCGGAAATAGCGACCGCGTTCGGCCGCGGTCGGCGCAAGGCCAACATCCGGAAAAGTTTCGGCCAGATAGGCGCAGATGGCAGCACCCTCGGTGACGACGGTATCGCCATGCTTGATCGCCGGCACTTTGCCCATGGGGTTCACGGAGAGATATTCGGGTGACTTCATCGTCGTACCGTAATCGAGATATTCGGTGCGATAAGGCTGGCCGATTTCCTCAAGCATCCAGCGAGCGATGCGTCCGCGTGACATGGGGTTTGTATAGAAAACGAGTTCTTCGGCCATTTGTCTCTCCCATTTTTGACGCGCGCATTGTTGCCACCGGCCGACTGCGACAGCAAGCTTCCGGACAAAAGAAAACCCGGCGCTAGGGCCGGGTCTTCAAGGGGCTCATTGTCGACGAGGCTTAGGCAGCCATGGCCTTCTGGAGGTTTTCGTCGATCTTGTCGAGGAATGCGGTGGTCGAGAGCCACGGCTGATCCGGGCCGATGAGCAGCGCCAGGTCCTTGGTCATGAAGCCGGCTTCGACGGTGTCTACGCAGACCTTTTCGAGCGTGGCGGCGAACTTCGCGAGTTCGGCGTTATCGTCGAGCTTGGCGCGATGAGCAAGACCACGGGTCCAGGCGAAGATCGAAGCGATCGAGTTCGTCGAGGTTTCCTGGCCCTTCTGGTGCTGACGATAGTGACGGGTGACCGTGCCGTGTGCGGCTTCAGCTTCGACCGTCTTGCCATCCGGCGTGAGGAGAACCGAGGTCATCAGGCCGAGCGAGCCGAAGCCCTGAGCGACCGTGTCGGACTGGACGTCGCCGTCGTAGTTCTTGCAAGCCCAGACGTAACCACCGGACCACTTCAGCGCGGAAGCGACCATGTCGTCGATCAGGCGGTGTTCGTAGGTGATGCCGACTTCGTCGAACTGCGCCTTGAACTCGTTCTGGTAGACTTCTTCGAAGATGTCCTTGAAGCGGCCGTCATAGGCCTTGAGGATGGTGTTCTTGGTCGACAGGTAGACCGGCCACTTGCGCATCAGGCCGTACATCATCGAGGCGCGGGCGAATTCGCGGATCGACTCGTCGAGGTTGTACATGGCCATGGCAACGCCGGCGCCGGGGGCGTCGAATACGTCCTTTTCAATGACCGTGCCGTCTTCGCCGACGAATTTGATGGTCAGCTTGCCCTTGCCGGGGAACTTGAAATCGGTGGCGCGATACTGGTCGCCGAAGGCGTGACGGCCGACAACGATCGGCTTGGTCCAGCCGGGAACGAGGCGCGGTACGTTGTTGCAGATGATCGGCTCGCGGAAGATGACGCCGCCGAGGATATTGCGGATCGTGCCGTTCGGGCTCTTCCACATCTGCTTCAGGTTGAATTCCTTGACGCGATCTTCGTCCGGGGTGATCGTCGCGCACTTGATGCCGACGCCGTGCTTCTTGATGGCGTTGGCGGCATCGACGGTGACCTGGTCGTTGGTCGCGTCGCGGTTCTGGACCGAGAGATCGTAATAGTCGATATCGATATCGAGGTAGGGGTAGATCAATTTGTCTTTGATAAACTGCCAGATGATGCGAGTCATTTCATCGCCATCGAGATCGGCAACGGGGTTAGCGACCTTGATCTTCTTCATACTTCTGCCTCGTTTAAGCTGGTGGGACCGGATGGCCCTGTGGGTAATGTGAAGTCCCGAGCGCTATAACACTGCAAGCAGCGAACGCAAAGCCGCTAGAGCCTCCCGCGTCGCGTTTTTGATCATTCGTGACATCATTGGCATTTTGCGATCGGGCATTGCCAAAGCGGTCGATGGGTCTAATGTCGCGCATGTTTTGCCGATCGCAACGGAATCATATCATGCAGAAATTTGCCGTATCCGCGCTTGCCCTCACGCTCTTTCAGTTTTCGCTCGGTGCGCATGTGGCGCTCGCCGCCGATGCGACGACGCCGGTCAAGGTCATTATGGATGCGACCGTCTCGAACTGGGCGGGCGGCGACAGCGACTGGCAGGATATTTTCGGCGAGGACAAGCTCAAGAATGTCTACAGCAAGGATTTCGCAGCAAAGTATCAGGCGGCAGCGCAATTTCCTGCCGCGGACGAAGATGGGATTTCGCCTTTCGATTACGATGTGATCGTCAATGCGCAAGATGCGTGTCCGCTTGAGGAGATGAAGATCGTCGCGCAGCCACCCAAGAACAATACAACGGAAGTGTTGGCGACCTTCAAGAAATCCACCTGCATGGGCTCGGATGCCGACTATCAGAAGATGACGACGGTGCGCTTCGAGGTGATCGAAGAGGGCGGAAAGCCCGTCGTCGACGATATCGTCACGAACGATGACAATGGTAATCCGAGCTCACTGAAAAACGTGATGCAGGATCTCGTCAAACAGCAGCAACAACAGCCTGGCGATCGGCAACAGCAGCCCACGGATCAGGCGAAGCCGGCCAATCCGCAATAATCGGGCAGACAGCATTACCGAGCCTGCGCGCAAAAACCTTGCCGATCGGTTGGTGTGCCGCTATTGCGACCCGTAAATGGCGCGGCTGGGTTCGCGTGCGGAGATTTGAGCACCATGGCAGGTACGAACAGCGAGCGTCAACTTCTGGCCGAAGGGCCGGCCGTCATTCTGGTCGAGCCGCAGATGGGCGAGAATATCGGCATGGTGGCTCGCGCCATGGCGAATTTCGGCCTTGCCGAGTTGCGGCTCGTCAATCCGCGCGATGGCTGGCCGAACGAGAGGGCGCAGGCCACCGCTTCCAAGGCGGATCACATCATTGAAGCGACGAAGGTCTACGACACGCTGGAACAGGCGATATCGGATCTCAACTTCGTCTATGCGACGACCGCGCGGGAACGGGACGGCTACAAGCCGGTTCGCTCGCCAGTCGTTGCGGCCGAAACCCTTCGCGCGAAGTTCAAGGCGGGCGAGGGCACCGGTATTCTCTTCGGGCGCGAGCGCTGGGGCCTGACGAATGAGGAAGTGGCGCTGGCCGACGAAATCGTCACCTTCCCGGTCAACCCTGCCTTCGCTTCGCTTAACATCGCGCAAGCCGTGCTGCTGATGTCCTATGAGTGGATGAAATCGGGCATGGAGGATCTTGGTGCGGTGCCGTTCCAGGCGCTGGAACAGCGACCCTCGACGAAGGATCAGCTTTTCGGCCTTTTTGACCAGTTGGAGGAAGCGCTCGATGCGCGCAATTATTTCCATCCCGCCGGGAAAAAGCCGAAAATGGTCGACAATCTTCGCGCAGTCCTCTCGCGCAGGGCGTTTACCGAGCAGGAAATCAGCGTCCTTCGCGGGGTGATCTCGTCTCTCGACCGCTTCACGCGGAAGTCTCCGCGCGGCAGCGGCTCGCATCCCCGGCCCAGCAAGACGTCCTCCAAAGCGCCCAAGGAAACCACCAGTGATGACAGCAGCGGCGAATGAGCTGAAACCGGTCCTTGTCTTCGATTCAGGGATCGGCGGTTTGACCGTGTTGCGCGAAGCGCGGGTTCTGATGCCGGAACGCGGTTTCATCTATGTCGCCGACGATGCCGGTTTTCCTTATGGCGGCTGGGAAGAGCCGGCGCTGAAGCAACGCGTCGTCGATCTCTTTGCAAAGCTGCTTGCGCAATATGATCCGGAAGTCTGCATCATCGCCTGCAATACGGCCTTCACGCTTGTCGGGGCTGATTTGCGCGCGGCTTTTCCGCAGATGACCTTTATTGGCACGGTGCCGGCGATCAAGCCGGCTGCGGAGCGGACGCGTTCAGGCCTAGTTTCGGTGCTGGCGACGCCAGGCACGGTCAAACGAGCCTATACGCGCGATCTGATCCAGTCTTTCGCCACCCAATGTCATGTCCGGCTTGTCGGATCGGAAAATCTGGCGCGCCTCGCGGAGAGCTATATTCGCGGCGATGCGATTGCCGACGAGGCTGTCATGACGGAGATCGACCAGTGCTTCGTCGAGATGGATGGCCGCAAGACCGATATCGTCGTGCTCGCCTGCACACATTATCCGTTCATGGCCAATATTTTTCGTCGGCTGGCGCCGTGGCCGGTCGATTGGCTGGATCCCGCTGAGGCGATCGCGAGGCGCGCCCGCAGCCTGGTGCCACAAGCGGCCGATGCGGTCCATCCCGGCAATTTCGACTTTGTGGTGTTCACGTCAGGTGCGCCGGATTTTCCCACCCGCCGGCTGATGCAGGGTTTTGGACTGAAGGCTTGATGATGACCGACAAGATTTCGTTGCGTAAACTCGAATTTGCCGACATGCCGGCCGCTGCGGCGGTCCACCGTGCTTCCTTCGACGAGCGGTTGCCGACGCTTAGCGGCCTTCATACGCCCGAAGAGGATGTCGGTTTCTGGAGCGCCGTCGTCTACAAGGATTGCCAGATCTGGGGCGCAGAAGAGGACGGCCGATTGGTGGGCGTCATCGCCTTTCTCGAGGATTGGATCGACCAGCTCTATGTTTTGCCCGAGGCCCAAGGGCGCGGCATCGGCAGCCGCCTGCTTGATGTGGCGAAATCCAGCTATCCGGTGCTCTCGCTCTGGACCTTCCAGAGAAATGCGCCGGCACGCCGCTTTTACGAGAAGCACGGCTTCTTCGTGGTTGACGAGTCGGACGGGGCAGGCAATGAGGAAAAGGAACCGGATGTGCTCTACAAATGGGAAGCACGTCTGCACCGGATGTAATGCAAGACCGGTATGAACGACGGGATTAGCGGGAGTTCGATAGTTGATGTCTTTTGAGAATGCCGAGGCAAGCCATGCGCCTGCGTGAATGCTACAACTTCCATGATTTTCGCCTGCTCGCGAAAAAGCGTCTTCCCGGCCCGATCTTCAACTATATCGACGGCGCAGCCGACGATGAGGTGACGCTGCGACGAAACACATCGAGCTTCGAAAGCTGCGATCTCGTTCCCAACGTCCTGCGTGGGGTGAGTGAGATCGATATGTCTGTCACCGTCATGGGACAAAAGCTCGCGACGCCATTCTACTGCTCGCCGACGGCGCTGCAGCGGCTGTTTCACCATCAGGGCGAGAATGCAGTTGCCGCCGCTGCGGCTTCTCTCGGAACGATGTTCGGGGTCTCTTCGCTCGGCACCGTCAGTCTTGAGGAAATACGCAAGAAGTATCAAGGCCCGCAGGTCTATCAGTTCTATTTCCATAAGGATCGCGGGCTGAACCGGGCGATGATGGAGCGGGCGAAGGACGCCGGCGTCAATGTGATGATGCTGACCGTTGACAGCATCACCGGCGGCAACCGCGAGCGCGATCTGCGCACCGGTTTCTCCATTCCGTTCAAGCTCAATCTCGCAGGCCTTACCCAGTTCGCTATCAAGCCTGCCTGGGCGCTGAACTATGTCACGCACGAGAAGTTCCGGCTGCCGCAGCTCGACGAGCATGTGGATATGAGCGGCGGCGCCATGTCGATCGGCAAGTATTTTACCGAGATGCTCGATCCGTCGATGAACTGGAACGACGTCGCCGAAATGGTGAAGCATTGGAACGGGCAGTTCTGCCTGAAGGGCATCATGTCGGTCGAAGACGCCAAACGTGCCGTCGACATCGGCTGCACCGGCATCGTGCTCTCGAACCATGGTGGGCGACAGCTGGACGGTTCTCGCTCCGCATTCGATCAGCTGGCCGAGATCGTTGACGCCGTTGGTCATCGCATCGACGTGATGATGGACGGCGGCATTCAGCGCGGCACGCATGTCCTGAAAGCGCTGTCGCTCGGCGCCAAGGCGGTCGGCCTCGGCCGTTTCTATCTTTATCCTCTGGCTGCCGCCGGTCAGGCGGGCGTGGAGCGCGCATTGCGGCATCTGCGTACCGAAGTCGAGCGCGACATGAAGCTGATGGGCTGCACCTCCGTCAGCCAGCTGTCGCGGGCCAATCTGCGGTTCAGGTAGATCTCGCAATCGCCTGTGGGTTTCCTCAATCCACGGGCGCGAAGCTTGGAAATCTTTGCTAGAGCAATTCCAGGAAAAGTGCGCAGCGGTTTTCCGTCCGAAATTGCGTTAAAAGAATACGAGATAGAGCATTTTCGCGATTCGAAGAAAAGCGGAAGTGCTCTAGACGGAGGCTCGTCCTTTCAGAATGATGGGACGCAGCCGCATTTGATTCTTGATCATATAGGGGAAGTGCATTGCAGGTCGGCATCGACATGGGAACGGCGTCCGGCGGGACCAGCGCCCAGCTCGATATCGAGGAGCTGCTGGCGACGCGTCTCCTGGTCCAAGGCAATTCCGGCTCCGGAAAATCGCACCTTTTGCGGCGGTTGCTTGAGCAATCCGCGCAATGGGTGCAGCAGGTCATCATCGATCCCGAAGGCGATTTCGTCACGCTGGCCGACAAGTTCGGCCATGTGGTTGTCGATGGCGAGCGCACGGAAGCTGAGCTTGCCGGTATCGCCAACCGCATCCGCCAGCATCGCGTCTCCTGCGTGCTGACGCTGGAGGGGCTCGATATTGAGCAGCAAATGCGCGCCGCCGCCGCCTTCCTCAACGGCATGTTCGATGCCGATCGCGAGTTCTGGTATCCGGTGCTTGTCGTCGTCGACGAGGCGCAGATGTTTGCGCCGTCGGTCGGCGGTGACGTCTCGGAAGATGCACGCAAAATGTCGCTCGGCGCGATGACCAACCTGATGTGCCGTGGTCGAAAGCGCGGGCTTGCCGGCGTCATCGCCACGCAGCGCCTGGCAAAGCTTGCCAAGAACGTGGCGGCAGAAGCGTCCAACTTCCTGATGGGCCGCACCTTCCTCGATATCGACATGGCCCGTGCCGCCGACCTTCTTGGCATGGATCGCCGGCAGGCGGAAATGTTCCGCGATCTGAAGCGCGGCAATTTCGTCGCACTTGGGCCGGCGCTTTCGCGTCGCCCGCTGCCGATCGCGATCGGCACGGTGGAAACCTCGGCGCGTTCTTCCAGCCCGAAGCTGATGCCGCTGCCGGATGCGCCGCAGGACGTGGAAGATCTGATCTTCACGCCGGATCCCGAAGAATTTACACGACCCGCCGTTCGCCGCGCCACGCCGGCGCCGCGTCCGACGACCGATATTCTGGCCGAGCTTTCCCGCTCGGTGCCAGCCGCAGGACCGGCACCTTCGGAGTCGAAGGTCAGCCAGCCGGAATTATCGAGCGAGGATCGTGAAGCGAGGGTCAGCGCCGTGCTCTCCGAGATCCTTGACGATCCAGCGTCAGGCTTCCGCACGGATTCAGTGCTCTATCAGGAATTTCTCGTGCGGCTGCGCATGCGCCGCGTCCCTGGCTCGCCGATGAGCTTGTCGGAGTTTCGCCGCCGCGTGGCGATTACGCGCTCCGGCGCCGACGAAGAGATCATGGCGACGGAGCAATGGGCGACGGCGCTCTCGCTTTCTTCCAGCGTCACCGATGATCTGCAGGGCGTTTTCCTGATGCTGGCCAAGGCCGCCATCAGTGGTGAGCCGTGCCCCTCGGACGCGCGCATCGCCCGTGCCTACGGCACCCATTCGGCCCGTCGCGCGCGGCGTCTTCTCAGCTATTTCGAGGAGCAGGGCAGCGTCGTCGTCCACACGGATTTCTCCGGTAAGCGTATCGTCGCCTTCCCGGATATGGGATGCCAGACCGCTCCGGGCGATGCCAATGCGCCTGATCTGGATGGCGGCGAGCAGGCAGCTGCGGAATAGCTGCCCTATTCTCGTTGAAGAGCGCTTGGCGCTGTTGACATTTTCATGACGACCGCTTAGAGACCGCCCAACGCCGGGCAGAAATGTCCGGTGTTTCATTTGACATGTCCCGTGGCTTCGTCCGTTCGCGAACGTGAGAAGCCTGTCAGAGCTCGAAAACGGAGTTCAGAGGAGGGCGTGTTTCCTTCGCGGTTCGGCAACGGGCCGCCACAACACTTTGAAAGGAAATGCGATGAGCAAGCGCGAATCGTCCAAGTACAAAATTGACCGCCGTATGGGCGAAAACATCTGGGGCCGTCCGAAGTCCCCGGTTAACCGCCGCGAATACGGCCCGGGCCAGCACGGCCAGCGCCGCAAGGGCAAGCTTTCGGACTTTGGTGTGCAGCTGCGCGCCAAGCAGAAGCTGAAGGGCTACTACGGCGACCTGCGCGAGAAGCAGTTCCGCGCCATCTTCGCTGAAGCTGACCGCCGCAAGGGTGACACCTCGGAAAACCTGATCGGCCTGCTCGAATCGCGCCTTGACGCGATCGTCTACCGCGCCAAGTTCGTTCCGACCGTCTTTGCTGCCCGTCAGTTCGTAAACCATGGTCACGTCACCGTTAACGGCGTTCGCGTCAACATCGGTTCGTACCGCTGCAAGGCTGGCGACGTTATCGAAGTTCGCGAAAAGTCCAAGCAGCTCGTAACCGTCCTCGAGTCGGTTGCCCTGGCTGAACGCGACGTTCCGGACTACGTCGAAGTCGACCACAACAAGATGGTTGCGACCTTCGCCCGCGTTCCGGCTCTCAGCGACGTACCGTACGCTGTCGTCATGGAACCGCATCTGGTCGTCGAATTCTATTCGCGTTAATAAGCGGATAACTTTCTTGATGAATGAAAAGCCGCTCGGTTCGAGCGGCTTTTTTGTCTTTGGAGCGCCTCATGACGGATTTGCAGGCTATTCTCGACGGCATTCATGCGGAGCTTTCGCCACGCATTGGCGAAGGCAAGGTTGCCGATTACATTCCCGAACTGGCGAAGGTCGATCCGAACCAGTTCGGCATGGCGATCGCAACGGTCAATGGTGATGTCTACAGCATCGGCGATGCTGCAATTCCTTTCTCCATTCAGAGTATTTCCAAGGTCTTCATGCTCACCCTTGCGCTCGGCAAGGTCGGGGAAAGCCTCTGGAAGCGGGTGGGGCGTGAGCCTTCCGGCACGGCCTTCAACTCGATCGTGCAGCTCGAGCGGGAAGAAGGCATTCCCCGCAATCCCTTCGTCAATGCCGGCGCGATTGCCGTCAGCGATGTCGTGCTGGCCGGGCACGAGCCGCGTGAAGCGATCGGCGAGCTCTTACGCTTTGTGCGTTATGTGGCCGACGACGAAACGATCAGCATCGACGACAGGGTTGCGCGCTCGGAGACGCAGACGGGCTATCGCAATTTTGCGCTTGCCAATTTCATGCGCGCCTACGGCAATATCCATCATCCGGTCGAGCATGTGCTCGGCGTCTATTTTCATCAATGCGCGCTGTCGATGAGCTGCCAGCAGCTTGCCAAGGCGGGGCTCTATCTCGCCGCGCGGGGCAGCAATCCGATCACCGGCCATTCAGTCGTTTCGCCAAAACGGGCGCGACGGATCAATGCGCTGATGCTGACCTGCGGCCATTATGACGGCTCCGGCGACTTTGCCTATCACGTCGGCCTGCCGGGCAAGAGTGGCGTCGGTGGCGGCATCCTGGCGGTTGCTCCGGGCATCGGCTCGATCGCCGCCTGGTCGCCGGGGCTGAACAAGGTCGGCAATTCGCTGCTTGGGGCCGTGGCGCTTGAAATGCTGGCGGCACGTACGGGCTGGTCGGTGTTCGGCGATTGATACGGTGTCTTCTCGCGCTGCTTTCTGCTATCAGCGTGACGACCTGCAAGGAATGACGGAATGAATATCGCGACGACGGTGAAGGATGAAATCGATATCGAGGCCGAAGATGGCGGCTCTGCCGTTCATCCGATGTTTTCCGATGCGCCGCGTTCTGTCTCCTTCAACAAGCTTCGCAAGCGGCTGCTGCGGCAGGTTCGCCAGGCTATGGAAGACTTCCAGATGCTGAAGGGGCAGAAGCGCTGGTTGATCGGTCTTTCCGGCGGCAAGGATTCCTATGGTTTGCTGGCGCTGCTGCTTGACCTGAAATGGCGTGGTCTGCTGCCTGTGGAATTGGTTGCCTGCAATCTCGACCAGGGCCAGCCGAATTTCCCGAAACATATTCTGCCCGAATATCTGACGAAGATCGGCGTCACGCATCGCATCGAGTATCGCGACACCTATTCCATCGTGAAGGAAAAGGTGCCCGAGGGTGCAACCTATTGCTCGCTCTGTTCGCGCCTGCGTCGCGGCAATCTCTATCGCATCGCCCGCGAGGAAGGTTGCGACGCGCTGGTGCTCGGCCATCATCGCGAAGACATTCTCGAAACCTTCTTCATGAACTTCTTCCATGGTGGACGGCTGGCTTCCATGCCGGCGAAACTTCTGAATGACGAGGGCGATCTGATGCTGCTGCGTCCGCTCGCCTATGCCGCCGAGGACGATCTCGCCAAATTTGCGACCGCCATGCAATTTCCGATCATTCCCTGCGATCTCTGCGGTTCGCAGGACGGCCTGCAGCGCAACGCCATGAAGGACATGCTTGCCGATATCGAGCGGCGCATGCCGGGTCGCAAGGATACGATGTTGCGCGCGCTGGCGCATGTGAACCCTTCACATCTGCTGGATCCGAAACTCTTCGATTTCGCCGGCCTGATGGCCGCAGGATCCTCTGCGGAGCCATCTGACGCCGGATAAGTGGTTTCGCCACACCACTGTCATCGAATCGGGCATAAGAGGAGGCCCTTCCAAAACAAAGGCTTCCGATGACTTTCTCCGATACAGATCTCGACTACCTGATGACAATCGTCGCCGAAGCGGCGGCGCAGGAAATCATGCCGCGGTTCCGCAATCTGGGCGCCGGTGACATATCGGAAAAGACCTCGGCTATCGATCTGGTGACCGAAGCCGATTTGCTGGCGGAAAAGCACATTACCGTAGCGTTGAAGGCGCGTTTCCCGGGCGCCCTTATCGTTGGAGAAGAGGCTTACGAGACCAACAAGTCCGTGGTGCCGGCGCTCGCACATGCGGATCTCGCCTTTACGATCGACCCGGTCGACGGCACGTTCAATTTCGCGGCCGGGCTTCCCGTGTTCGGCACGATCGTCGCCGTGGTCGCCAAAGGCCAGACGATCGCAAGCGTCATCTATGATCCCGTTCTCGGCGATACGATAACCGCGATACGCGGAGCCGGTGCTTTTCTTCGCCGGCAGGCGGGGCAGGCGAGGCGACTTTCCGTTGCTCCGGCGGCACCTTTGAGCGCGATGACCGGGGCCATATCCTGGGGGCATATGAAGGAGCCCGATCGGTCCCGCGTCGGTGGGAATCTGCGGAAGGCCCGCATGGCTTTCGCGCTGAATTGCTCCGCCTACGAATATTGGATGGTGGCGTCAGGCAAATGGCACTTTATCGGTCATTCCACGCTGATGCCCTGGGATCATCTTGCTGGGGTACTGGTGCACCAGGAGGCTGGCGGCTATACGGCAAAATTCGACGGCACGCCCTACCGGCCCGGCGAAACGACCGGCGGGATCATCTCTGCGCCGGATGAACATAGCTGGCACATAATTCGCCGCGAAATCATCGGCGACTGACAGGAAAGGACCAATCATGACTTCGCTGGTTGACGTTACCACACTTGCCCATGTGTTGCGCCGCGCGGCGCAGACGGAGATCCTGCCACGTTTCCGCAGGCTCGGCAGTGACGACGTTCGCGCCAAGAGCGAAGCCACCGATCTGGTCACCGAGGCTGACGAGCGTGCCGAACGGATGGTGAAGGCCGAGGTTTCGCGACTTTGGCCGGAAGCCTTGTTCATCGGCGAGGAATCCGTCGCGGCCGACCCGGCGCTGCTCGACAAGCTGAAGGACGCCGATCTTGCCATCATCGTCGACCCCGTCGACGGCACCTTCAACTTTGCTTCCGGCATTCCCGCTTTCGGTGTGATGGCTTCGGTCATCTCCAAGGGAGAGACGGTCGCCGGCATCATCTTCGATCCGATGGGTGACGACTGGGTGCTTGCCGAGCGCGGCGGCGGCGCATGGCTGCGCCGCCCAGACGGCGAAATGCTACGCCTGAAAACCACGCAGGCCGTGGCACTGGAGGACATGGTCGGCATGGCGTCGACAGGCTTCCTGCCGAAGGAGAAGCGGGCGGAGATCATGGGCAATCTCGCCAAGGTCCGCTACTCCACTAACTATCGATGCGCCGCGCATGAATATCGCACGCTTGCCGGCGGCCACGTTCACTATCTTATGTATAACAAGCTGATGCCCTGGGATCATCTGGCCGGTTCGCTGATCTCGCAGGAAGCTGGTGCCTATGTGCGCCGTTTCGACGGCACGCCCTATCTGCCGCATCATCTCGACGGTGGGTTGCTGATCGCGGTGGACAAGGGATCCTGGGAATTGCTGCGTCGCGAAGTCTTCACCGTGTGACGGACCCGCAACGCGGCTACTTGGAAACTGGAGCCGGGCGGGCTATCCTTGCCGCATAGGCAAGCAGCCTGGTCGGCCCTTGCCAAAGGATGAGGCAGATGTCCGAAACGAGCCGCAAGCTTACCACCATTTTCTGCGCCGACGTGCAGGATTATTCGCGCCTCATGGGAAGGGACGAGGAGGGTACGCTTGCGACCCTCCGCCGCTATCGTGACGCCATGAAAAGGCTGATCGAGGCGCGTGGCGGTCGGGTCATCAATACCTGGGGTGACGGCGTTTTTGCAGAATTTCCAAGCGTTGTCGAAGCGGTGCGGGCGGCGATCGACGTTCAGAACGAGCTGGCCGGGTACAACGCCGCCATGGACGCTGAGAAGCAGATGCTTTTCCGTATCGGCCTCAATTTGGGCGACGTGATTGCCGATGGCAACGATCTCTATGGCGATGGCGTCAACATAGCTGCGCGATTGCAATCGCGCGCTGTTGCCGGCGGCATTGTCATTTCCAACACGGTTTACGATCAGGTCCGCAACAAGGTTGCGGTCGGCTTCGATTTTCTCGGCCAGCTGGATGTCAAGAATATCGACGGTGGCGTGCCGAGCTATGCGGTGCGGGTCGGCGGTGTGCAGGTTGCCGACACCACTTCGGACTATCGGGCCGCACCGGAACCCTACCGCGCGCCTGAGGCTTCTATCGGCGAGCCCGTGATACAAGATTGGCGGCGGAGCTTTGGCGTGCCGCTAGTCATCTGCATCGGTCTTGCCATGCTCAATGGGCTGAGCTGGCACGGAGAGTTCTGGGCCAAATGGCCAATCCTCGCCATTGCATGGGTGGCTGCGCTTCGCTTTGTTCGTAGCAATAAGCAGATCGATACGGCCATTGCCGCTCTTGCCGTTACCGGTGTCGGCATCGTCATGATCAATCTCTTCACATGGCATGGAACGCCATGGGCAATCCTGCCATTGCTCGGGCTCGGTATCGCAGCTGCGCTGCGCTGGGTAAGCCGCCCACGCAGCCGCGTCTAGGATTACGCGTCCAATATTGGCGGCCCGTCGGACTAGACGTGACCCATGCCCGGCTCCAGCGCCGGCGTATCGCCGGGATGGGTGAAGAGCTTGCCCCGTTCGGCCCATAGCGTTGCCAGGATCGTTAGTGCACCGAATATGGTGAAACCGGCGATCATCGGCTGGGCGGTCCCATCGAACATCTGGCCGACGATGCCGCCCAGGAGAACGCCCACCGTGGTTGAGACCGAGCTGGTGATCGCAGCCGCCGTGCCCGCCAGGTGTCCCATCGGCTCCAGGCTGATGGCCATGAAGTTGGTGGTGATGACCGCAAACATCATCAGCATGACCGAGATCAGCACATAGATGAACGTGAAGCTCGGCTGGCCGAACATGCCTGCGACGTAGCCGATGGCGCCCAGAACGGTGAAGATGATCATCGCGGCATGCGATATGCGTCTCATGCCGAAGCTGCGGACGAAATAGCCGTTTGCGAACTGCGCGACGGCCGTGCCGGCAGCCGTCGCCGCAAAGGCGATCGGGAACGAATCTCCGAGACCGTAGACTTCGCCGAATACCTGCTGCACCGAGACGATGTAAGAGCAGATCACGCCGGTATAGAGCGTAAGTCCGATCATGTAACCGCAGGTGATGCGGTTCGTCAGAACCGTCTTGAAGCCGGAAAGAACGGAGGCGACGGAGAGCGGCAGGCGCTCTTCCTTCGGCAGCGTTTCCTTCATGCGGAAGAAGGCCACCAGAACGAGGCCGGCGCTGACGATGCCGAGCAGGATGAAGATCCACTGCCAATTGGAATAGGCAACAATCACCTGGCCGACGAAAGGCGCTACCATCGGCATGATCATGAAGACGATCATGACATAGGACATGACGCGCGCCATTTCGCGGCCGCCGAAGCAATCGCGGACAATCGCCAGTGTCGTGATGCGCACGGCCGCGGCGCCGACGCCCTGTGCAAAGCGCATCGCGAGCAGTGCGAAAAGGCTGCCGCTCCAGGCCGCAGCAAATAGCGTCACCGTATAGAAGGCCAGGCCGCCGAGCAGGATGCGCCGCCGGCCATAGGTGTCCGACAGGCTGCCGAAGAAGAGCTGGCAAATGCCGAAGCCGAGGAAATAGACGCCGATGACGAGCTGGGTGTCATTGGGATTGGCGACATGGAGCGACTGGCCGATGTTCGGCAGTGCCGGCAACATGCTGTCTATGCCCATGGAGATGCTCGCCGTCATCAGGGCAATCGTGATGATGAACTCGACGATGCCGAGGCCGATGCGGTTGGCGCCAGTTGGCGCCGATGTTTTCTGTTCTTGAGGCGGGGTCATATGAATTTGCCTATCAATGCAAAGCGAGGGACTGGTCAGCCGGCGGCGGCGCATTGTGCGGGCGGAACAGCTTTCCCTTTTCGGCGATCAGCACGAAGACGACGCCGATGAGGGAAACGGTGAAATAGCCGATGACCATCGGTGTTGCCGTGCCGTTGTAAAATTGCCCTATGCATGCGCCGATCGACGCGCCGCCAACCGTGCTCATGAAGCCGAGTACGGAGGATGCCGTGCCGGCGACGTGGCCGAGGGGTTCCATCGCGAGAGAGTTGAAATTGGAGCCGATCCAGCCGAACTGGAACATGGCCAGCGCGAAAAAGATCATGAACAGCGGGAATGGCATCGGTGACGGTCCGTATAGCTGCACCAGCAGCCAACAGAAGGTGATGCCGACAAAGCCGAGCAGCGCCGTGTGCGACAGCCTTCGCATGCCGAACCTACCGACGAACTGGGAGTTGACGAAGGACGAGAGTGCCATGAAAGCCGCCACGCCGCCGAACGCCAGCGGTGTATAGGCGCCGAGGCCGTAGATATTGTTGTAGATCTGCTGCGCGGAATTGATGAAGCCGAACAGCGCGCCGAAAAGGAACGTGCTGGCGATGGTGTAACAGAGCGCAACACGGTTCGTCAGAACGATCTTGAAGCCCGATGCGACGGACTTGATCGTCAGCGGACGCACGTTTTCCGGCTTCAGTGTCTCGGGAAGCCGGAAATACATCCATGCGCCCACGAGCATCGCCATGACGCCGATAAAGACGAAGATCATGTGCCAGGTGCTGACCAGCAGGATGATCTGGCCGCTTCCCGGCGCGATGACCGGAACGATCATGAACACCATCATGATCAGGGACATCACTTCGGCCATGAGGCGGCCGCCGAAGACGTCACGGACGATGGAAATGGTAATGACGCGGGTTGCTGCCGAGCCCAGGCCCTGGATAAAGCGAAGGGCGAGCAGACCGCCGAAGGACGGTATGAGCGCGATGCCGAAAGCGGAGACAACGTAGATTGCAAGGCCGATCAGCAGCGGCAAGCGACGGCCGAAACGATCCGACAGCGGACCGTAGATGAGCTGTGCACCACCGAAGCCGATCAGGTAGGCCGTCACCACGAACTGGCGATGATTTTCGTTCAGCACACCAAGGCTGGAGCCGATCTGCTGAAGGGCAGGGAGCATGATGTCGATTGCAAGCGAATTGGTTGCCATCAGGAAGGCCGCAAGTGCGATAAACTCGCGCTTGCCCATGGGCAGTTGCCCATGGGACAGAGCCTGGGATGAAGTCGTCACGGTATTATTCCCATAAACATATCAAGGCGCTGCTCGGCAGCAGCGCCTGATCGATCGAACTGGACTATGGAAACCGGACGAAGAGCCCGGTGACCGGTCAGGCGGCGCCGCGAACGCTGATGCCGTTTTCCTGAAAATGCTGCTGCAACTCGCCTGCCTGGAACATCTCACGGACGATATCGCAACCGCCGATGAACTCGCCCTTCACATAGAGCTGCGGGATGGTCGGCCAATTGGAGTAGTCCTTGATGCCCTGGCGGATCTCGGCGTCGGCAAGGACGTTGATGCCCTTATAGTCCACACCGATATAATCAAGAATCTGCACGACCTGGCCCGAGAAACCACATTGCGGGAACTGGGGCGTGCCTTTCATGAAGAGAACGACGTCGTTGTTCTTTACTTCGTTGGCGATGAATTCCTGAATGCCGCTCATGTCCAGTTCCTTTCACATGCGGAGTCAAGGTCCGCAGCGTTAAAATCCGTTCTCTAAATAGCAAGCGACCGACGTGATTTCCAGCGGCAAAACGTCGTCGTCTTCTTTTTCATCGCATGAATGATTCCGGGTGGCGCTGTTAAGGAAGACGGCGAAAATGGTTCATTGGCATTTTTTTCTGAACAGTGCGTTTTGAAAACGGCTCTTCAACTCGATAGGCGAACAACGCATATGGGGAAAACATAAGGGACGAATAAGATTAGGCTGCTACTGAATTTACATGCGGCCGGTTTGTTTGTTAGAGTTCGTCGATTGATGCGATTTGGCACGTATCGGTCCCTTATGAGCACGGCATTCGCATTTTTTGAGGGAGCGAACACCATGAGCCACCATCACTATTCTGACGGGCAGGTTGGTGAGGAACGGGAATTCTATAGTTCTGACGATACGAGCGAAGGCGAACGGGAATATTATGAGCATGTCCGTACGCCAAGAGCCTCGGTGCTGAACAGCACGGTAACCGTGAGCGCAATCGTGCTCATTCTGAGTGTCGTCTTCGGCTACCGAGCCTCGATCACCCCAACGCAGCAACCGGCCGTCGCGTCGATCGTACAGAAGATTATGACCGAACCGGCTTTGGACTCTTGTGCTGAGGTTTCTCCGTATCCACGCCGGGAATGCTAATATTCATATAGCTCAATATCGTCACCGCATGGTGATCCAGAGAGGGCGCAAGGCCGAGCTATGTCCATTCGCGGGGCGAGGCACCTTGCCGCCGAGTACTTGATCTTATCTTTTTGTTTTTAGACGATTTGTCTTGTGTTGCCATGAAAAAGCCGGCAGCCCGTGGTCTTGGCTGACGTCCAGCATTCATCGATGTACTGGCGCACCCCGGGGACAGACTAAAATATGAACAGGATCAAGAAGAGGGTGGTTCTCCACTTCCCTGGCTTCGAGCCGTTGGATGCTGCCGCGCATCGGGCTCGTTACGAGCGTTCGGCTCGCCAGAGCGCGGCCGTATGGAACTTTTCCGCCTCTGTCGACGAATTGAAAAAATTCGGACGCGCGCCCTATTTCGACGTCGTTGCGGCGGCGGCGGATTGGCAGACGCAAAGCCGCGTCCATATCGTCGATCACAATGATTTGGTTGCCGCGCTGAACGGCCGGCCATTCTTCATACGATTGCTGAATGGCTATCTTGCGGCGGCGAGGGTCGCCCTTAGCGGCGGCATGGTCGGCTATTTTCGCCATGCGTGGCGTTTCGGCCTGTTCTTTATTTTTCCGTTTCTGCTGATGCTTTGCGGGTTGGCGATTAGCCTCTCCATCGCCTTGGCACCATTCCTGTTCGGCTTGCCATCCTGGAGCCATATCGGCAGCATTGCCTTGGCGGTTGCGTTCTTCGTCTACGTTTTTCTGCCGCAGGCGGAGAAGCTGCATACGCTGCACCTGTTCTCCGACTGGGAGATGGCGGTGGCAATGGCTGGATTGAACAGGCTCGCTGCCGAGCAATGGCTGGAGGCGAGCGCGCTTAGTGTGCGGCAGGCGTTGGAAGAACCCGACGTCGACGAATTCGTCATCTCCTCGCACAGCATGGGCTCATCCGTTGCGACACACGTGATCGGTCTGCTGTTGGAGCGGGAGCCGGGACTGCTGCAGGGCAAACAAGTGGTGTTCATGACACTTGGCAGCGCCATCCTGCAATGTGCCCTCATGCGTCCGGCCTCGGTGCTGCGCGCACGCGTCGGATTGATCGCGCGCTGCAGGGAGATCTTCTGGCTCGACATTCACTGTCTGACCGATGCGATCCATTTCTACAAAGCGAAGGTTGCCGCCGTTTGCGGGCATCCGGATGCCGAGCAGGCGTCGATCCTTTTCGTGCGTTTCAAGCAGATGCTGACAGCGCAACACTATGCCAAGATCAAGCGCGATTTTCTGCGGGTTCACCGGCAATATGTGCTCGGCCCGGATGTGAAAGCGTTCTTCGATTTCACGTTGACGACGGCCGGCCCGCTGCCGACCTCGCATTTCGCTGAGTTTTCCCTGAGGAAAATGCCGGAGCTGACATTCAACTCCGGCGACGAGGCGCAGGCGCTCTCAATCGGGCGCTGAGGTCTGTAGCGCAAGGGCGTGCAGCACGCCGCCCATATTGCCCTTCAGGGCATCATAGACCATCTGGTGCTGCTGCACGCGGCTCTTGCCGCGGAAGGCTTCCGCGACAACTTCTGCAGCATAGTGATCGCCATCCCCGGCCAGGTCGCGAATCGTTACCTTGGCGCCGGGAATGCCGGCCTTGATCATGTCTTCGATATCGCCGGGGTTCATGGGCATAAGTGGTACCTCAATCTATTCAGCGGCAGCGAGGGCGCTGCCATCCATGAAGGCAGGAAACCACGATTCATGCGCTTCGCGCAACTGTTCAACCGGAAGTGACAACAGACCATCGACAACCAGCGCGTCGCCACCGACCGTGCCGAGACGACGGAAGGGCACGCCGGCGCTTTCTGCATTGATGCAGACGAAATCGGCGACATCGGCCGGAACCGCGATGACGTAACGCGCCTGATCTTCACCGAACAGTGCCGCATGCGGCTGCGTCCGGCCTTCGCTGAGATCGATGCGCAGGCCCTTACGCGATGCCATCGCTATTTCGGCAAGGGCGAGTGCCAGACCACCGGAGGAAATGTCGTGGCAAGCCGTGACCTGGCCGTTGCGAATGGCGGAGCGCACGAAATCACCGTTGCGGCGCTCGGCGAAGAGATCGACTTCCGGCGCGGGGCCGTCGGTCGAGCCGATGATATCGCGCAGATAGATAGACGAGCCGAGATGGCTGCCGTCGAGACCGATCATGACGACGTGATCGCCTTCCGACGCGGAACCGATGCGAGCCATCGTCTTCCAGTCCGGCAGCAGGCCGACGCCGGCAATCGTCGGAGTCGGCAGAATCGCGACGCCGTTGGTTTCGTTGTAAAGCGAGACGTTGCCGGAGACGATCGGGAAATCGAGCGCCCGGCAGGCTTCGCCGATACCCTTAATGGCGCCGACGAACTGGCCCATAATCTCCGGCTTTTCGGGATTGCCGAAATTCAGGTTGTCGGTGGCAGCCAGCGGCTCGGCGCCGGTTGCCGTGATGTTGCGCCAGCATTCGGCGACCGCCTGCTTGCCGCCTTCGAACGGATCCGCTTCGACATAGCGCGGCGTGACGTCGGAGGAGAAGGCCAGAGCCTTGCTCGGATGGCCTTCGACACGCACGACGCCGGCATCGCCGCCGGGAAGCTGCAGCGAATTGCCCTGGATCAGCGTGTCGTACTGCTCGTAGACCCAGCGGCGGCTGGACTGATTGGCGGAACCAACGAGCTTCAGCAGCGCCTGGCCGTAATCTTCCGGAGGCGCCACGAGGTCAGCGGGCAGGGCGGCGCGCTTGTCGGATTCCCGCCATGGGCGGTCATATTCCGGAGCCTGGTCGCCGAGATCCTTGATCGGCAGGTTGGCGACTTCTTCGCCCTGATGAATGACGCGGAAGCGCAGATCGTCCGTCGTCTTGCCGACGATCGCGAAATCCAGTCCCCACTTGACGAAGATCGCCTTGGCGATAGCTTCTTTTTCCGGCTGCAGCACCATGAGCATGCGCTCCTGGCTTTCCGACAGCATCATTTCGTAGGCCGTCATCCGCTCTTCGCGCACCGGCACTTTGTCGAGCTCGAGTTCGATGCCGAGGTCGCCCTTGGCGCCCATTTCGACGGCCGAGCAGGTGAGGCCGGCGGCACCCATGTCC
The DNA here is from genome assembly GCF_014207095.1 of Martinezella lusitana. Lineage (GTDB taxonomy): Bacteria > Pseudomonadota > Alphaproteobacteria > Rhizobiales > Rhizobiaceae > Rhizobium > Rhizobium lusitanum_B. The sequence goes on from NZ_JACHBG010000004.1 coordinate 436,814, forward strand.
TGAATGGCAATGACGGCGCCGGTCTGCATCAGTTCCAGGCAGGCTTCCAGCAGGCATTTTTCGGTGAAGGGGTCGCCGACCTGAACGGTCGGACGCTTTTCCTCAATCGATTCGTCGAATTCGGCCGACGCCATGGTCGCACCGCCGACACCGTCGCGGCCGGTCTTGGCGCCGAGATAGACGACGGGGAGGCCGACGCCCTTGGCTTCAGACAGGAAGATGGCATTGGATTTGGCAAGGCCGGCCGCAAAAGCGTTGACCAGAATGTTGCCGTTGTAGCGCGCGTCGAACTCGACTTCGCCGCCGACTGTGGGAACGCCGAAGGAGTTACCATAACCACCGACACCGGCGACGACGCCGGAGACGAGGTGGCGGGTCTTCGGGTGATCGGGCTCGCCGAAGCGCAGTGCGTTCATGGCAGCGACAGGGCGGGCGCCCATGGTGAAGACGTCGCGCAAGATGCCGCCGACGCCGGTCGCAGCGCCCTGATAGGGCTCGATATAGGACGGGTGGTTGTGGCTCTCCATCTTGAAGACGACGCAGTCGCCGTCATCGATATCGACGACGCCGGCATTTTCGCCCGGGCCCTGGATAACGCGCGGACCTTTCGTCGGCAGCGTGCGGAGCCACTTCTTCGAGGATTTGTACGAGCAGTGCTCGTTCCACATCGCCGAGAAGATGCCAAGTTCGGTGAAGGAAGGTTCGCGGCCGATCAGATCCAGAATGCGCTGATACTCATCCGGCTTCAGGCCATGGGCGGCAATCAGTTCGGGGGTGATCTGGATCGTATTGGAAATGGTCATGGGCGCTCGAGTGTCCTTGCCTGTAAAGGGTTTGAAGGCCGGTCAGGGGATCGGGGTCTCTTTAGCGCAAGTCTCCCCGTCGTGCGACAGGAAAATCACCGGCGTTCACAGGACGCCGGCACTTGTCATCGCCGAATGAAGGGGGCGGCCATTCGCGGCCGCTCCTATCAATCAGAATTTGTAGCCGACCATGAGGCCGACACGCGTCATGCCGCCGTTCGGGCCGTCGCAAAGATTGGCGTGCGACGAATGCGCGATCTGCGCCATCACGTTCCAGTGGTTGTCGAAATTGTATCCGAGGCCGGCATATTCGTGGAACAGCAGCCGACAGCCGAGCATCGGGCCATGATCCTGCCAATCGTCGAGATTGCCGGTGTGCACCGCCCCGCCGAAGCCAAGTTCTGTGAAGATACCGTTGCTGTGAGTGAGCGTCCAGGAGAGACCGCTATAAACCTGGGTCGCCGATCCCGCTGTGCCGATCGATGTCCCCAAGTGGATGCGCGGATACATCAGCTGGTCTTTCCAATCGGCCGTCGGATTGTAGCCGAACGGATTGAAAAGCACCTGGACGTCCGGAAATATGCCCTTTTCGTGATCGTATCCGGTCTGGATCGAGCCGCTTGCGCCGAAACGCAATTCGTCGAAGACCTTCGGGCCGGCGGCGACCGTTACCTGATCTGCCGCGGTCGCTGCGAATGCACCTGTGGCGAATACCGTGCTGATTGCTAGAAAACTCGCGGCTAAACGCTTACGCGAACTGCATGCTGAAACGCTGTCAATAGCCATGCACTCCCCCTGAATGGCGGGCGAATCCCGCAATATTCATAGAATGGTAGGGAGCTAGGAGTCGAGACGGCTGAACTTGGATTCGGCAAGATCTCTGTCGATAAACTAAAAGTCTTGCTTAAATGTGACTATCATAACCCGATGAGCCATTTTCCAGCAACCGGCGTAAAGTCATGAAGCCGGCCTCGACATCTTCACGTTGCCGTGGCGAGGAAAAGGCGACTCGAACGCGGTGATAGACTTTCTCCATCCTGGCGGCCTTGAACTCGTCCTCGTCATCAATGAGCACGCCGTCGGCAATGGCAGCATTCTTGAAGGTGCCGGAAAGCCAAGGCTCAGGCAGCTTCAGCCAAAGGAATGGCAGGTGTGGATGCGAATTGAATTCGAAGCCAGCCAATGCCTCCCGTGCGATCCGCTCGCGTGCCTTGATTTCCTCGATCGACTTGCGGCGTAATTCGAGTGCGTGACCTTCCAGCACGAGACGCGCGCAGGTTTCCGCCAGAATGAAAGGTAGGCCGCCAGTGGTCATCTTATGGGTGACCTTGATGCGCTGCGCGAAATGCGGCGGGCAGGCGACCCAGCCGCCGCGCACGCCGGCCGTCACCGCTTTCGCCAGGCTGCTGACAACAAAGGTTCGCTCCGGTGCGATGGTGGCCATTAGCGGGTTCTGGTCGCCGGTCATGCCGCCATAGAGATCGTCCTCGATCAGCCAGACGCTGTGGCGGCGGGCAATGGCAGCGATTGCGCGCCGCCTCGCCTCGGGCATCGTCACCAGCGTGGGATTGTGGCCCGTCGGCATCAGGAACGCGAGGCGAGGGTGCTGCTGCTGGCACAGTCGTTCGAAATCGTCCGGGATCATGCCGTGTTCGTCGGAATCGACCAATATCGAGCGGCGACCGAGAAGGCGCGTTGCGCGGCTGATCTGCGTATAGGTGAGATTCTCAAAGACGATCTTGTCGCCCGGCGACGTCACGGCCGAAATGACGGCGATGGCGCCGGCATGGGCGCCCAGCGTCGGCACGACCGTTTCGATTGCAGGCTTCCAGCCATTGCGAGCAAGCCAGATCTGGCCCGCATCGAACCAGCTCCCGGGGAAGTTCCGCGAATAGGATGAGATCTCCGAGCGATGATCCAAGCTGATGTCGGCAAACAGCTTTCCGATAATCTCGCCCTGGCCGATATCGGGAGCGGCCGTCGTGTCGAAGCGTATCTTGGCATCGGGCGTGTTCAGCCCGCGTGTGCCGGCCAGCGCCTGCGTGATCGGATCCACCTGCTCGATCTGCTTGCCGTTCGAGCGCTCCAGCACATAGGTGCCGCGACCGACTTCGCCTGCGACGAGGCCGCGCTCATGCACCAGTGCGTAAGCGCGGCTCACCGTACCGATCGTTACGCCGATGTCATAGGCAAGGTTGCGCTGTGGCGGCAGCTTGGTGCCGGGAGGCAGGACACCATGCGTGATCGCGTTTTCGATGCTGTCGGCAACGCGGATATAGACCGGTCCATTGCCACTGGAAATGTCAGGGAGCCAATTTGTCATAATGACAATTTCCTAGATTGTCTCGAGATGGGAGTCAATACTATGAGTCAATTGTGTCGTTTGGCTAGGCGCATGAACATTGATTCAACCTTATAGGCCTTGAGATGAGTACAATTGATACAATTTGCGCGGCGAATGCGGAGAGTGGAGCGACACGGCCAAAGTCGCACCCCATGTGCCGGCTTTGGGTGACCCTTCTTCTGTGGATGCAGAAGCGGGAGGGCCGCTGGGTTCTGCGGGAGCTGACCGATGATCAGCTGCGGGACATCGGTCTCACGCGCCGCGAAGCGAATACCGAAGCCAACAAATCGTTCTTCTGGGATTGATCGGTCGTCGCGGAATGTCCGCTGTCATCGGAGCTGCCGTTATCAAAGCAGGCCCAGCGCTGAGAGCACATAGTCGGCGCGTGCGTCGACGTCGATCTTCGGCAAAATATGCAGCCCGTAGCCGAGCTTGGGATAGTCTGCGCACAGCCGGTCATACTCGGCAATGCCGGCGGATAGATCGTGTCGGCGCTCATGGTCACCGACATATATTTCCGGCCAGGGCGGCGTGAGGAAGACATGGCTGTTATAGCGATGCTTTTGGCCATAGGAGGCCAGCGCCGGTTCGCCGGTGATGTGCTGAAGCGCCGACGCAGCATCGATCAATCCTCTGTCGAAGAAAACGATACCGGCGCGCTTGGTTGCCGCGTCACGATCGGCGAGTGACATATCGATCGCCCGGCGCAGGAAGGCGGTCAAATCCTCCCAGGGCAGCGCCGAGCCGCCGCTCTCCAGTTCTTGCGTAACGATGCGCCGGCCCGGTTCTTCGACAACATGGTGTCCGCGAAGCCGGAGCGCTTCGAGCAAGGTCGATTTGCCCCCACCCGAGCAGCCTGAAAGAATGACAAATCTATCCATGACAATGATCCCTGAAGTTGAGGGCCGTCATGCGTCGGCTGCGGTGTCGCAGAATGCGGGATGAGTTCAGGCCGATGGCCTTAGGTGCAGTTTTTCGAACCCGCAGCCCAACGATTGACGTCGCCCGTGATACGGCCGCCGGAAGCGCCACCCATCATCGGACCGAAGGCCTGCAATTGGGCCGGATTGCCTTCCGCCTGGACAACAAGTGACGGCCGGCCGGTCGGATGCTTCTTGTCGACCACGAGAATGCGCGGGCGACCGGTAAAGGAATTGAGTTCCGGAGAAAGCTGGTAACCCGCAAAGGCCGGGTCCGACGATTTGAACCAGCAGGCGCTGGCATTGAGCATGACGCGTTCCATCGTCGACAGTGCGCTGCGATCGGTCGCGACGATGCTCGGAGTGCGCGGACCGGCGCAAGAGGTGACGAGAGGCCCAAGCATCGCGATGGCAGCGGCGGAGTAAAGTCCTGTCGGGAGGCGAGGGCGCATCAATTTCTTTCCAGTGAAGCGGTTAGGTCTGGCTTTGCCACAGTCACCAACTGACCATTCGTCGGCGCTCTGCTGCTTTGCGCAACGACGCCGATTTTATGATGTTGACGCCCGGCTCGGCGATTTATCAGGCGGCGATGACGCCGAGTGCCGAGGCGAACAAGCCGCGGCCGTCATTGCCACCATGTGCCGCTTCGATCAGGTTTTCCGGATGCGGCATCATGCCGAGGACATTGCCCTTGGCGTTGATGACGCCGGCAATATCATTGACAGAGCCGTTGGGATTGGTGCCTTCGGCATAGCGGAAGACCACCTGGCCGTTGTCTTCGATCGCCTTCAGCGTGTCGGCATCGGCGAAATAGTTGCCGTCATGATGCGCGACCGGGCTGCGGATGACCTGACCCTTGGCATAGGCGCTGGTGAATTCCGTATCGGCGTTCACCACTTCGAGCTTCACTTCGCGGCAGACGAATTTCAGCGAGGCGTTGCGCATCAGCGCGCCGGGCAGCATGCCGGCTTCCAGCAGGATCTGGAAACCGTTGCAGACGCCGAGAACCTTGACGCCCTTGTCGGCCTTGTCCCTGATCGCCTGCATGATCGGCATGCGCGCTGCGATCGCGCCGCAGCGCAGGTAATCGCCGTAAGAGAAGCCGCCGGGAATAACGATCAGGTCAACATCCGGGATCTCGGTTTCGGTCTGCCAGACAGTCACGGGCGCATGGCCGGAAATCTTGGTCAGAGCCGCGATCATGTCGCGATCACGATTGAGGCCGGGGAGTTGGACGACTGCTGATTTCATGATGCTGGTCCCGCAAGAGGCGAAAGATACTGGCTTGGAACGTGATCGGTGAGCCATACTCCATTGTCGCTGACAAAGAAAGAATGACCGTCCGCATGCATGCGCGCCGCGTCGATTTCAAGGATGATGTAGTCACCCTTGCGTCTCGTCGCGACGATTTTGGCCGTTTCTATATCCGGAGACAGGTGAACATGATGGCGCTGCATCTTATTCAGTTCTGAACTTTGGATTGCCGACCAGCTTTCGAGCGATGTTCCGTGAAACAGCTTCGATGGTGGCGTCGCCGAATTCAGCGCCAGATCCACCGTGACACTGTGGCCCTGCGCTGCGCGGATACGATCACCCAGCAGCGTGAAGCGCTTCTTTGGATTGGACTCGATCACTTCGAGGATATCGGCTTCGGTGACATCGAAGCGGTCAAGAACCGTCTTTTTCAAATCGTCAAAAGGCACCCACCCTTCAGAGTCCAGAGCCAGGCCAGCCTCATGCGGTGCATGCCTTAGCGCGTAGCTCATGAACTTCGAAATTTCGGTCTGGAGTTTGGTGGTTGCCATCAACGATATCAGTCGATCGAAATGGCGAAGTTCTCGATCACCGTATTGGCGAGGAGCTTTTCGCACATGGCTTTCAGCTCGGCTTCGGCCTTGGCCTTGTCGGTGCCTTCAAGCTCAAGGTCGAAGACCTTACCCTGGCGAACCTGATGGACGCCGTCAAAGCCAAGTGCGCCGAGTGCGCCTTCGATTGCCTTGCCCTGAGGATCGAGAACGCCGTTTTTCAGCGTGACGGTTACACGAGCCTTGATCACGATTGTCCTTCCTGAACTTACTTGACGAGAACCGGGCCCGTGCCGCGCACGGGTTCGTTTTCATTGATGATGCCGAGGCGGCGAGCGACTTCGGAATAGGCTTCGAGCAGACCGCCCATATCGCGACGGAAGCGATCCTTGTCCATCTTCTCATGGGTTGCGATATCCCAGAGACGGCAGCTGTCCGGCGAGATTTCGTCGGCGAGGATGATACGCATCATGTCGCCTTCGAAGAGACGGCCGCATTCGATCTTGAAATCGACGAGCTGGATGCCGACGCCGAGGAAAAGGCCGGTCATGAAGTCGTTGACGCGTATGGCGAGCGCCATGATGTCATCGAGTTCCGCCGGGTTGGCCCAGCCGAAAGCCGTGATGTGCTCTTCAGAGACCATCGGGTCTTCGAGGGCATCGGACTTGTAATAGAATTCGATGATCGACCGCGGCAGCACCACGCCTTCCTCGATGCCGAGGCGCTTGGAGAGCGAGCCAGCGGCGACGTTGCGCACGACGATCTCGAGGGGAATCATCTCCACTTCCCTGATCAGCTGCTCGCGCATGTTGAGGCGGCGGATGAAATGGGTGGGAATGCCGATCTTGTTCAGATGGCTGAAGATATATTCGCAGATGCGATTGTTCAGAACACCCTTGCCATCGATGACTTCGTGCTTCTTCTTGTTGAAGGCAGTAGCGTCGTCCTTGAAGAACTGGATCAGCGTGCCCGGCTCAGGTCCTTCATAAAGGATCTTGGCCTTGCCTTCGTAGATACGGCGGCGACGGTTCATTGGTATTGTTCTCTGTCTTTGGCGCTCATGGGACAGCGCAAGTGGATCGTGTGTGGGCGTCCCCATAACGGATAAGAAGCGAATTCACAATCCGCCTGCGCCTCCTTCCTAGGAATTCCGGCCTGGGCGGGGTGCCAAGGCTCTGAATCGAGATCCTGTCACACCCTGTTTTACAGGCTTTTATCTGACGATGGAATGAAGGCGGCCTATACTTCACAGGCTAGTGAGCCCGGCCCTCTCCATCCCATTGTTATTTCCGGGCCATCATGGCTTCAATTGGCTCAGGAACTTGGCGAAGACCATCGTGCCTTCGGGCCAGGGGCCGTGGCCGGATTCGCTGTTGATATGGCCGGACTCGCCGGCGTCGATCAGCTGCGAGCCCCAGCTGTTGGCAACGTCGTCTGCATGCTCGTAGCTGCCGAAAGGGTCGTTGCGGCTCGCGATCGTGATCGACGGAAACGGCAGCGGCTCGCGCGGGTAGGGGCCGAACGTCATCAGATGCTTCGGCCGGATGCCTGGATTAGCAACATCGGGTGGTGCCACGAGGAAGGCGCCTGCGACCTTGTTGCGGAAATGCGGGATCGCATGGATCACCGACGGCACGCCGAGCGAATGCGCCACGAGCACAACAGGTTTATCCGAGGCGTTCACCTCTTCGGCGATACGAGCCACCCAATCGTCGCGCACGGGCTTAGACCATTCGGCCTGTTCCACGCGCCGCGCAGTCGAGAGCTTCTGCTCCCACCGCGTCTGCCAGTGGTCGGGGCCGGAGTTCGTATAGCCGGGAATGATGAGGATGTTTGCGTCGGAAGCTTTCATGATAGCGCCGATGTGGAAAAGGTGGCCCCAAGTGTCAAGGGAAAAGGGCGACAATTGCGGCAAAATTTGCTAGGATTGCTCCTGCCGGTAGCGAATGACGATGTCGGCGAGCAATTTGCCGCCATCTTTCACCGCAGCCGAGCGCCACGGTTGAGGAGGAGAGCATTATGACGGCCTTTCATGTCATGGCCGGAGCGGACCATACATTTTCCCGTCCCGCCATCCGCAAGATAGGTATTGCAGACCTTGTCGACGCCCTCAAATTGGGGCTCGACGACTTCAGCGAGAAGCCTTCGCATTATGTCTTCCTGTGCCTGATGTATCCGATTGCAGGCATCGCGCTTGCAATCTGGAGCACAGACCAGAACCTGCTGCCGCTGCTATTCCCGCTGATGTCAGGCTTTGCCCTGCTCGGCCCGATAGCGGCAATCGGTCTCTACGAGATCAGCCGGCGCCGGGAAAAGGGGATGGATACATCCTGGAGCCATGCATTCGAGGTTCGCCATTCGCCGGCCTTGCCGTCGATTATCGTTGCGGGCCTGATGCTGTTCGGCCTCTTCATCGTCTGGCTTATCGTGGCGCAGAACATTTACTTCATCTTCTTCGGTGACGGCGTGCCGCCCACGCTTTCATCCTTCGTGTCGAAAATTCTGACAACACGGCAAGGCATGGCGATGATGTTCTGGGGCAATCTGGCAGGTTTCCTCTTTGCGCTCGTCGTGCTCGCGACCACGGTCGTGACGTTTCCGCTGCTATTGGACCGTGACGTCGGTGTCGTTGCGGCGATCGACGCCAGCATCAGGGCGACGCTCATCAATCCGGTTCCGGTCGCGGTCTGGGGCCTGATGGTGGCAGCACTGCTCGCTGTCGGCACGATCCCGATCTTTGCCGGTCTTGCGGTCATCATGCCCATCCTCGGTCACGCGTCCTGGCATCTCTACCGCAAGCTGGTCGTAGCTCAGGAATAGGCCTTCAAGCTTTCAGCGGTTTTCAGCCATCGTTGGAACCGCAACGGGATTTCCACGTTGATCCGCATCATCATGGAGATGCGGATCATGCCTTCGCTTACGCATATTTTCACCCGTTTCGCGATGACGGTCTCGGATTGGACCGGCAAGCCGGCCATCTTCGTGCTGGCGCTGCTCTGCGTCATTGTGTGGGGCACGACAGGGCCGATCTTCGATTATTCGGACACCTGGCAGCTGGTCATCAATACCAGCACGACGATCGTCACCTTTCTGATGGTTTTTCTGCTGCAGAGCGCGCAGACGCGCGACACGCGGGCTATTCAGGCGAAACTCAACGAGTTGATCCTGACCAGCGGGGCAGAGAATCGCTTCGTTGGGATCGAAAATCTCGATGAAGAGGATCTGAAGCACCTCGACAGGCTCGTCGAGAAGGCAGCAAAGCGGCACCAGGAACGACACAAAGGCAAGGCCGGCGAAAGCGTCGAGCTCGATACCGTGATCGTTGCCAAGCCCGCGAACAAAAGGAAAAGGCGGCGCGTCAACCGCACCGCCTCACCGTCAAATCAGACCAATCATACCAAGACTTAGCCGAAGACCCGCTTGAAGATCGTGTCGACATGCTTGGTGTGATAGCCGAGGTCGAACTTTTCGCGGATATCCTCTTCGGACAACGCGGCACGCACTTCCTGGTCGGCCAGAAGCTCCTCGAGGAAGTCCTTGCCCTGTTCCCAGACCTTCATCGCGTTGCGCTGCACGAGGCGGTAGGAATCCTCGCGGGAGACGCCGGCCTGGGTGAGTGCCAGCAGGACGCGCTGCGAATGAACAAGTCCGCGGAACTTGTTCATATTCTTCATCATATTGTCCGGGTAGACGAGAAGCTTGTCGATGACGCTCGTTATGCGGGCCAGCGCGAAGTCCAGCGTAACCGTCGCATCCGGGCCGATCATGCGTTCGACCGAGGAGTGCGAGATATCGCGTTCGTGCCAGAGTGCGACGTTTTCCATAGCCGGAATCGCGTAGGAACGGACCATGCGGGCGAGACCGGTGAGGTTTTCCGTCAGCACCGGGTTACGCTTGTGCGGCATGGCCGACGAGCCTTTCTGGCCCGGCGAGAAATATTCCTCGGCTTCCAGGACTTCGGTGCGCTGCAGGTGGCGGATTTCGGTGGAAAGGCGCTCGATCGAGGAAGCGACGACGCCGAGGGTGGCGAAGAACATGGCATGGCGATCGCGCGGGATGACCTGTGTGGAGACCGGCTCCGGCTTCAGGCCAAGGGCAGCAGCGACATGTTCTTCAACGCGCGGGTCGATATTGGCGAAGGTGCCGACGGCACCCGAGATGGCGCAAGTGGCGACTTCCTCGCGTGCTGCGATCAGGCGCTGCTTGCAGCGCTCGAATTCGGCATAAGCAAGCGCCAGCTTGACGCCGAAGGTGGTGGGCTCGGCGTGAATGCCGTGCGAACGGCCGATCGTGACGGTGTCCTTGTGTTCGAAGGCGCGGCGCTTCAGGGCTTCAAGCAGCTTGTCGATATCGGCAAGCAGCAGGTCGCTAGCGCGTACGAGCTGAACGTTGAAGCAGGTGTCGAGCACGTCGGAGGAGGTCATGCCCTGATGCACGAAGCGGGCGTCCGGGCCAACGATTTCGGCCAGATGCGTCAGGAAGGCGATGACATCATGCTTGGTAACGGCTTCGATCTCATCGATGCGGGCGACGTCGAAGGTCGCCTTGCCACCCTTTTCCCAGATGGTGTCGGCTGCGGACTTCGGGATGACACCGAGGGCGGCCAGTGCATCGCAGGCATGGGCCTCGATCTCGAACCAGATACGAAACTTGGTTTCGGGCGACCAGATGGCGACCATTTCCGGTCGGGAGTAGCGCGGGATCATTGGCTCAGAGCTTTCTTGGCTAACGGGAAAGGAGAACTTGCGCCCCCATAACAAAGACGGGCGGCATTCACAATGTTTGGCGGATCAATCTTTCATCCGCATTAGCGCATATGCCGGACAAGATAGGCTGACGCAGCTATCAGGCAAAGCAAACCGAGGGGCAAAAACAGCGTAGAGCCGAGAACGGCGAACTGATAAACGGCGCTGGCGCTGGTGAACAGGAATTGGAATATCCAGATGAGCGAGCCGAACGGTGCATGCCAGCGTGCGTAGAACCAGCGATAGTCCATGGCAAAGAGGAATGCCGTCATGGCTAGGGTGCCGATGGATAGCGCCAGGAAGAAGGCTGCGAAGCGCGTCGTTGGCGGCCGATGGTCTGCAAAGCGCCTGGTGAACGGCACTACGACGAGCCAGGAGACGGCGCCGCCGAGGAAATAGATAAGGGCAAGCGCGGTCAAGTGGCTCGTGAGCAGGTCGTTGCGTAGATAAAGCGCGGCAAGAGCCGAGGCGGTCATTGCCATCCCCCAGCAGGCTGCGTCGCGCAGATATCCAAGGCAATAGGAAACGGCGGTCCGGGTCCGGGTCCGGTCCGCCGCCTCGATAATTCTGGCTGGATTACTTGGATCCAACGCGACCTCTTTCCGCCGCGGCTCTGAGGTCGCCGATCGTCTGCTTGTAGGCGTCGACCGATTCGCCCTTGAAGATTGCTGAACCGGCAACCAGAACGTTGGCGCCTGCCGCGATGATGAGCTCGGCCGTGTCGGTGGAAACGCCGCCGTCGACTTCCAGTTCGATTGGTCTGTCACCGATCAGAGACTTGGCGTTGCGGATCTTGTCGGCCATGGCCGGGATAAATTTCTGGCCGCCGAAGCCCGGGTTGACCGACATGATCAGGATCAGGTCGATATCGTCGAGCACGTTTTCCAAGATCGATAGCGGCGTGGCCGGATTGAGGGTGACGCCGACCTTCTTGCCGAGATGACGGATAGTCTGCAGCGAGCGATGCAGATGCACGCCTGCTTCCGCATGGACCGTAATGCGGTCGCAGCCGGCCTTAGCGAAGGCTTCGAGATAGGGATCGGCCGGCGAGATCATCAGATGGCAGTCGAAGGTGGCGGTCGTATAGGGGCGCAGCGCCTTGATGACATCGGGGCCGAAGGAGATGTTCGGCACGAAATGACCGTCCATGACATCCAGATGGATCCAGTCGGCTCCGGCTTCGGTCACATCCTTCACTTCCTGGCCGAGTCTGGCGAAATCGGCGGCAAGAATGGAAGGGGCAATGCGGATCGGCAAGGTCATGGTGTAGCTGAGCTCCAACTGAATTTTCGGCTTGGATTAGCACCGACGTCGCAGGCAAACAACCGCCCGCGGGGATCCTCTCAATTTGATGGCGTCGTTACCGGCACGAAAGTGTTGCCGCGCCATTCCAGCCGCTGATAGAAATTTTCGGTGAGTTCGTGGTTCTGACCGAATGTGATCGGACCCATCGCCGTCTGGAAAGCCGTACCGACAAGCTTGTCCGCGACGGGCTTGTTTTCCGTCTTGGCGCTTTCGGCGGCCTGACTGGCGATCTGTGCGGCCGCGGCGGCGGGCAGTGTATAGCCGTCCGGTTCTATGCCGGCAGCACGCATGGCCTGTGCTGCCGATTGCGCCGCGGGCAGGCTGGCAAAATCGGGAAGCGCGATTGCCTGTACGCCTTCGAGCAGGGGCACCGGTTGATCGGCGGCGCGCATCGCGTCACCTCCCATGAGGGTCAGCGGAATGTTTTCGCTCTTGGCGTCGCGCGCAATCACGGCGACATCGCTGCGGTCGCCGCCGACGAAGACGCGTGTGGCGCCGGCCTTCTTCAGGCGGCGGACGAGGGCGATCTGCTGTTCCTGGCCCGGTCGGTAGGTGTCGGTGAAGACGGGCTTCAGCCCCTTTTCCTCAAGCGCACTGCGGATCGCGCCGACCAGTTCGCGTCCGTGAATCGTGCCGTCATCGATCAGGGCCATCGGCTCGGCCGCCCAGTTCTTCAGGATGGTGCTGATGGCCATGGCAGATTCGGCGCTGTCCACCGAGGCAAGACGGAACAGCGGCCAGCCGTTCTTCAAAGCGTCTTCCATCAGGATACGGGAGCGCACCGAAACAGTGATGGCGGGAATGCCGGCATCCTTGAGGCGGGGCAATGCGCCTTCGAGCGTTTCCGTGCATAGGAAACCGATCGCGACCTGCGCTTTCGCGGCGATCAGCGCCTCGGCGGCGACGCGACCGCCATCTTCGGTGCAGGGCTCGTTGACGACAGTCGCCGCGTCCTTCTGCCCCTGGATCTGGAAATTGGCGCCTGCGGTGATCTCGGCTCCGAGCGTGGCGAAATTACCGTCCTGTGGCGCGACGACACCGATGTGAATTCCTGCCGCGTAGCTGCTGCCGGCCGCAGAAAGCAGCGCGAACAGAAGCGGAAGGCGACGCAGAACGTTCATCGATCGATTATCCCGGGCAATTTTTCTGCTCTATTTATCCGCATGAAGAGGCTCGTCAAAGAAAAAGCAGCAAAATCCCTCTGTTTTCAATGGAGTCATTGTAGAAAAGCTAACATCTGACCGCCATATTGAAAGAAAGACGGGGTGTCACAGAGAAATGGAGATGATGGTGCTAGATAGGCAGCGTATGGATCCGGCGCTTTATCGCGATGCCATGAGCCGCTATGCGGGGCATGTGCAATTGGTGACGACGGCGCTCGGCAAAGAGCGGCGCGGTGTCACGATCACGGCTGCATGCTCGGTGTCGGACAGCCCGGCCACCGTTCTGATCTGCCTCAACAACAGCAATGAGAAGAACGATATCTTCTTCAATAGCGGTATTTTCGCCTTGAATACGCTTGGTGCTGACCACCAATCGCTCGCGGATGCCTTTTCCGGCAAGACGCAGCTGACGACGGATGAGCGTTTCGCTTCCGGTAAATTCGAGACACTGGTGACCGGGGCGCCGGTGCTATCGGATGCACTCGCTGCTTTCGATTGCCGCGTTATCGAGATCAAGCAGGCATCGACGCACAACATCATCTTCGGTGAAGTCATGGGCGTCCGCTATAGCGAGCCGAAGCCGGCATTGCTCTATATGAACCGGGGCTATCACGCGCTATAACCCCTGCAAGGGAGTTATCATGGCGGATCAAAAATCATCTAATGCGTTGCCGGGATCGATCGAGGAGACGATGGCTCTGCTTGCGGAGCACGACTATCTGGCCGGGCGCGCGCTTGGCACGGTCCTCTTCCTGGCATTGAAAATGAAGCGGCCGCTCTTTCTGGAGGGCGAAGCCGGTGTCGGCAAGACCGAGATTGCCAAGGTTCTATCCAAGGCGCTCGACCGACCGCTCATCCGGCTGCAATGCTATGAAGGGCTCGATGTTTCATCCGCCGTCTATGAATGGAACTATCCGGCACAGATGCTGGAAATCCGGCTTGCCGAAGCATCCGGTCTGACCGATCGCGATCGCATCGAAGCCGATATCTTCTCCGAACGCTATCTGATCCGCCGACCGGTGCTGCAGGCGCTTTCCGGTCTTGGCGGACGCGCACCGGTGTTTCTGATCGATGAACTTGACCGCACGGACGAGGCCTTTGAGGCATTCCTGTTGGAAGTGCTGTCCGATTTTCAGGTCACGCTGCCGGAGCTTGGGACGATCCGTGCGGCTGAGCCGCCCATCGTCATTATCACCACGAACCGGACGCGTGAGGTGCACGACGCTCTCAAGCGACGATGCCTCTATCATTGGGTCGACTATCCGCAAGCCGAGCAGGAGCTGGAGATCATCCGCCGCAAGGTGCCGGGCTGCAACGAAGTCTTGTCTCGCCAGATCGTCGCCTATGTGCAGAAGCTCCGCACGCTCGATCTTTACAAGAATCCCGGTGTTGCCGAGACGATCGACTGGGCGACGGCCTTGACCGAACTCGACCGGCTCGCGCTCGACCCGGAGACGATCTCAGACACGCTGGGGACGCTCCTGAAATACCAGGACGATATAGCCCGCATTCAAGGCGGCGAGGGTAAACGTGTGCTCGACGACGTGAAATCCGAACTGCTTGCGGCGGGATGAGCCATGGAACCGGGTGCGCAAGATGGCATTATTCTTGCGCCGTCACCGCCCGGTGATGGTCGCTTGGCCGACAATATCGTGCTGTTCGGCCGTGCCCTTCGCAAGGCCGGGCCGAAGATCGGGCCTGGTGCGATTGCCGATGCCATTGAGGCAGTCGAGGCAATCGGTATCGGCTCCCGCGAGGAATTCCACGCCGCTCTTTGTTCGGTCTTCGTGAAGCGCCATGAGGATCTCGCCGTTTTCGATGAGGCATTCCGGCTGTTCTGGCGCTCTCGCGATCTTGTTTCGAAGATGATCGCCATGATGTCGCCGGTCGCACCTGACAATCGCGAGAAGGAAAAACCGAAACCCGGCGAAACAAGAGCCGGCGATGCCTTGCTCGGTGATCGTGACGACCGTCGACCGCAGCGTGAGACGCCCGACATCGAAATCGATGCCCGCTTCACCACATCAGGAAGCGAAGTTCTGCGCCGGTTGGATTTTGCCCAGATGTCGGCAGCCGAGATCGCCGTTGCCAAGAAGGAGCTCGCCAAGCTGCAATTGCCGTTGGACCGGGTGCGGACGCGCCGCTTCGCGCCGTCGCATGCTTCAGTCAAGGTCGATCCTCGTGCGACGATGCGGTCCGCCTTGCGTACCGGCGGTGCTCTGATCCTGCCGCGCTTTCGGCAGCCCAGAGAGATACAGCCGCCGCTCGTGGTGCTTGCCGATATCTCGGGCTCGATGAGCCAGTACACACGCATCTTTCTGCATTTCCTCCATGTGCTGACCGAGCGGCGCCGGCGCGTTCATACCTTCCTGTTCGGTACGCGCCTTACCAATGTCACCAGGGCCATGCGCCACAAGGATCCGGACCAGGCGCTTGACGAATGCGCCGCAGCGGTGCGCGACTGGTCGGGAGGAACGAGGATCGGCGAGACGCTGAAGGAATTCAATCGGCTATGGGCGCGCCGGGTGCTGGGGCAGGGCGCGATCGTGCTTTTGATCACCGATGGGCTGGAGCGCGAGGGAGTGGAACTGCTTGCCGAGGAGATGGATCGCCTTCATCGCTCCTGCCGGCGGCTGATCTGGCTCAATCCGCTGCTGCGCTTCGAAGGCTTCGAGGCGCGGGCTCGCGGCGTAAAAGCGATGCTGCCGCATGTTGACGAATTCCGTCCCGTTCACAATCTATTATCTCTGGCCGATCTCGTATCGGCTCTCACCGCCGGCCGCGCGGGCGCTTACGATCCGCGCCGGTTTCTCGGCAAGTCATGAGGCTTCGATGTCAGATATATCCGAAAGTCTGGATCCGCTTGTCATTGCGGAGGAATGGGTGTCGGCAGGCCGCAACGTGGCCATGGCGACGGTCGTCGATACCTGGGGCTCGGCGCCGCGCCCGTCGGGCAGCCATCTGGTGATCGACGGCGAGGGCAATTTTCACGGTTCTGTTTCCGGCGGCTGCGTTGAAGGCGCCGTGATTACAGAGGCGCTTGACGTCATCGAAACCGGCAAGTCCCGCATGCTGGAATTCGGCGTTGCCGATGAGACGGCCTGGCGTGTCGGCCTTTCCTGTGGCGGCCGCATCCGCGTCTATGTGGAAAGGCTGGGCTGATGGATCGTCAGATACTGGCGCGACTGAATGAAATGCGCCGCAAACGGCAGGCCGCGATCCTTGTGACGGATCTCGACGGCGGCTCGGACAGACTTATTGTCGAAGGCGATGTGCTCGATGGTGCTCTCGCGGAGGTAGCGGCTTCGGCATTCCGCTCAGGCAAGTCGTCGGCGGTAGAGATTGAAGGACAGAGCCTGTTCCTGAATGTGCACCTGCCGCCGCCGCGCATCGTCGTTATCGGCGCTGTCCATATCAGCCAGGTCCTGGCTCGCATGGCAGCACTTGCAGGCTTCGACATCACGATCATCGATCCGCGCACCGCCTTTGCGACGCCGGAACGCTTCGAAGGCATTGATCTTGTCGCCGACTGGCCCGTAGATGCGCTGAAGGAGCGTCCGCTCGACGGTTACATGGCGCTGGTCGCCGTCACCCACGATCCGAAGATCGATGATGAGCCGATCGCGCAGGCGCTGAGGGCCGGCTGTTTTTATGTCGGCGCCCTTGGCAGCCGCAAGACGCATGCCGGGCGCATGGAGCGCTTGAGGCGTGAGGGATTGACGGAAGCGGATTTGGCCCGCATCCGTGCGCCTATCGGTCTTGCCATTGGCGCCGCCAGTCCGGCGGAGATTGCCGTCGCCATCCTGGCTGAGATCATCGCTTCGCTGCGTGGGCGCGATGTGTCGTTGCCGAAAGGTGGCAGATCATGATCTTTGGAGAGTTTCCGACGGTGGAAGCCGAAGGTGCTGTTCTCGCGCATTCCGTCCGGCTGTCCGACGGTAGTTTCGCCAAGGGGCACAAGCTTGATCGGGGAGATATCGAACGTCTGGCGACTGACGGCATCAACCGCGTCATCGCCGCTCGTATCGAGCCGGGCGATCTCATGGAGGACGAGGCCGCCGAACAACTGGCGCGAGCAATTGCTCCAGATCACCTGACTTTCTCGGAGGCGGCAACGGGGCGCGTCAACGTTCACAGCACTGTCGACGGGCTCTTCGTTGCAGACCGAGCGGCCGTCGACGGGCTGAACAGCGTGGATCCCGCAATCACCCTTGCCTGTCTGGCCGATCATGTGCCGGTCCGTTCGGGCGACATGGTTGCCACCTTCAAGATCATTCCGCTGGCTGTCTCGGGAAGCAAGGTGGCGGCAGGCGTCGAGATCCTACGACGCACCACCGTCTTCGAGGTCAAGCCGTTCCAGCCACATGCGGTGTCGCTCGTGGCGACGGAGCTGCCGTCCTTGAAGACAACAGTCATGGACAAGACGGCCCGCATCCTCTCGCAGCGGCTGCAAGCGGCAGGCAGCATCCTTCAGCGGGAAGAACGCGTCGCTCATCGGGACGGTGTGGTTGCAGACGCGATCACTCGTGCACTCAAAGCGACGGATCGCTTGCCGAAGCTGGTGATCGTTTTTGGCGCGTCTGCCGTCATCGATGCCGACGACGTCATCCCGGCTGCCATCCGGCTTGCGGGGGGTGAGGTTGTGCAGGTCGGAATGCCCGTCGATCCTGGCAATCTGCTGGTGCTCGGAAGAGTAGGCAACGTGCACATCGTCGGGGCACCCGGATGCGCGCGCAGCCCAAAGGAAAACGGCTTTGACTGGGTTCTTGATCGCATATTAGCCGGCGAACAACCGACCTCGCGAGATATAAGCGGCTTGGGCGTGGGAGGGCTGCTCATGGAAATTCAGTCGCGGCCACGGCCACGCGATATCGCCGCAAAGCCAGTGGCAGCGATCGAGGTTGCTATTGTCCTGTTGGCTGCCGGCAGGGCCAGCCGCATGGGCGAGGGCGGTGCTCACAAGCTTCTGGCCGAGTTCGACGGCATTTCGCTGGTTCGCCGATCGGCGTCGACCGCGATGGCCGGTGGAGCCTCTGCTGTGGTCACCGTGACGGGACATCGTCGGGACGACATCGAGCGGGCACTCGAAGGCCTCGATATCACGCGGGTGTATAATCCGGATTACGCATCCGGCATGGCGAGTTCCCTGGTTGCAGGTGTCGGCACGCAAGCTGCTCAGCGGGCGGACGGTGTGCTTGTCATGCTCGCGGACATGCCGGGCATCACCAGCGACGATCTGAGGACACTGATCACGGCATTTCGCAGGACGAACGGCCAGGCGATCGTACGGGCGGTATCGAGCGGCAAGCGCGGCAATCCCGTCATTCTGCCCAGATCTGTGTTGAATGCCGTCATGCGGCTCGAGGGTGATGTCGGCGCCCGGCATATTATCGAAACATCGGGGTTATCGGTGATTGACGTTGACATCGGCGATGCGGCACATCTCGATGTCGATACGCCCGAAGCTGTGGTCGCAGCCGGAGGAGTGCTGAAGGGATAGGGAATGGACAATACAGATATCGAGGAAATGTTTCAGTCGCTCGGGCCTGTGACCATCAAGCGGATGTTCGGCGGCAAGGGCATCTATCATATGGGCCGGATATTGGCGCTGGAAGTGGACGATGAAATTCTACTGAAGGCCGACGACGCTAGTGCTTCCGAATTCGAAGCTGCCGGCGCGCGACGCTGGGCCTTTGAGAGCAAGAAGGGCAAGGCCGTCAATATGCCCTATTGGTCTATTCCCGAGGACGCCTTCGACGATCCGGATGTGATGTCGCGTTGGGTGAGGCTCGCCTATGAGGCGGCATTGCGCGCGGATAAATAGATAGGCAGCGCTGCGTTGGGATGAATGGCCGTGACGCCGGCTGATCCAGCGGCAGCTCTTTCAAAGAAGCGGTTGAGCAAATGTACTGGAGCATTTCTGCCTTCAATGACGTTGCGGAAATGCTTTACCTCTCTGCTACGATGCAATCTAGGAAGCAAATCCGCCGCGCATTTTTACCGGTGCTGTTTTATGCCCAACGTTCGCAAAAGGCTTCGATGTCGCTTGACTGAAAGTCTGCGAGCCGCGCCATGATAGTTTCGAATGGCCAGTTCCACCAGGCGATGGATGTCAGTCTCTCCGCAATGGCTCGCGAGAACCGCTCGCGAATGAACTTCGCCGGAACACCGCCGACAATGGTATATGGCTCGACGTTCTTGGTGACGACCGCTCCGGCAGCGAGAACGGCACCGTCTCCGACGGTTACGCCCGGAAGAACAATGACCCCGTGACCGATCCACACGTCGTTGCCGATGATGGCGCGATCCTGCTTGCGCTCATCGAAAAAGGCATGGTCGCGCATGGCTTCGGCGGAGTAATATTCCGGGCAGTAAGTGAAGCGGTGCATCGACGGGCGATCCATCGGGTGATTGGGCGCGCCGATCCGCACTTCCGCCGCGATGGCGCAGAACTTTCCGATCGTTGCATCCCCGACCATGCAGCGTTGCCCCAGATAGGAATAATCACCGAGTTCAACCGCATGTAGCGATGTATCCGCCAGGATCTCGCAGCATTTGCCTATGCTCGAATCTTTGATGCTGGCCGATGGGTGGATGACGGTCTCGGCGATTTTGGGGCGATTTGGTTGTGCGGTCTGGTCCATTGACAATCTCCAAGTTTCGCACTGCCTATCCGGGAACGGTGAAGCATATGTGACGCCGGGAAACGCAAGTTCAGCTGCGCGGCTCGCTGGTGCAGGAAATAGCAATCGAGGGATCTTGCCGCGCAGGCGCAAGGGTGGCGTCGCGGTAATCGCCTATGAAAATCATAGAGTTAGAGGGCTGGCAGCGAGTGCCTGGGATCGGGTGATCCGCGCCTTAGCGAAAGTCTTCTTCGCTCAGATGCGAGATGGTTGCCTTGGCGAATTCGGAAAGTTGCAAGGGCAGGTCTTCGCGGCCGAACCAGCCGAAATCGGAGAGCTTGTCCGGCTCCATCAGCCGAGGCTCGCCGGAGAAGTCCTTGCATACATAGATCAGGGAGATCCAGTGCTGGCGATCTGCCTCTACGATCACTTCTTCGGTGCAGAGATAGTCGATCTTGCCGATCGAGAGGCCGCTTTCTTCTTCCGCCTCGCGGATAGCGGCTTTTGCGGCTGGCTCCATATGGTCGACCTTACCGCCGACGATGCTCCAGAAACCGGCCTCCGGCGCCTTGAGGCGCCGATACAGCAACAGTTTCCCGTCCCGCAATATTGCGAGACCGGTTCCTAAACCTGGGAAATCGATGCCGGGCTTGCCCATGCGTACATCCCGAGGTGTGCTGCTGGATGGGAGCGATCAGGCCTTGGCGTTGGCAACGATCAGCATGAAAGCCGGAATATCGTCGCCAAAACCGACTGGCGTCGGGCCGTCATCGTGGTCACGGTAGCGGTTGCGGCGTTCGCGATGATCGTCGTTGGCAGCGGGGAAGGGCCGGTTGTTGTTGCGAGAACCGTTGTTGGACTTGTTATTGTTCTCAGACTTGCGCTCGTTTCTCACGCTCTCGGCCTTTGCTGGTGCTGCTTCGATCGCCACGACGCCATTATCCTCGACGTCGATATCAGATTTATGACTCGAGGCGCTCCGGCCTCCGCGGCTGCGATCTCGATCGCGGCCCTTGTTCTTCTGGTCGCGGCGGCGGGAAGAACGATTGTCGTCCGTGCTCTCGTCGGCCGGCGGCAGCGACGAGAGGTCGCCGTTAAGCCACTGAACATCTTCGCCAATGAGCTTTTCGATCGCGTCGACATGCTTGGTGTCGCGCTTCGTCACGATGGTGAAGGCAGCGCCCGAACGGCCGGCACGTCCGGTGCGGCCGATGCGGTGGACATAGTCTTCCGAGTGAATCGGAACATCGAAATTGAAGACGTGGCTGACATCGGGGATGTCGAGGCCGCGTGCTGCAACGTCAGAGGCGACGAGCAGCTGCAGATTGCCGTCCTTGAAGTTCTGCAGCATGGCCATGCGCGAGCGCTGATCCATGTCGCCGTGCAGCGCGCCGGCGGAGAAGCCGTGGCGGTCCAACGAACGGAAGAGGTCGGACACGTCCTTCTTGCGATTGCAGAAGATGATCGCGTTCTTCAGATCGGTCTGCTCGCGAATGAGATCGCGCAAAGTCGCGCGCTTCTCGTAATCCTTACCGTGCGAAGCGACGAAGCGTTGCGTCACGGTCTTGGCCGTCGAGGCAGGCTTGGCGACTTCGACGCGTTCCGGGTTCTGCAGGAAGCGGTCGGCCAATTTCTGGATTTCGGTCGGCATCGTTGCCGAGAAGAACAGCGTCTGGCGCGTGAAGGGGATGAGCTTGGCGATACGCTCGATATCCGGGATGAAGCCCATGTCGAGCATGCGGTCCGCTTCGTCGATGACGAAGATTTCGACGCCGCTCATCAAGAGCTTGCCACGCTCGAAATGATCCAGCAGGCGGCCAGGCGTGCAGATCAGCACATCGGCGCCACGCTCGAGCTTGCGGTCCTGCTCTTCGAAGGAAACGCCGCCGATCAGAAGGGCGATGTTCAGGCGATGGTTCTTGCCGTACTTTTCGAAATTTTCAGCAACCTGGGCTGCCAGCTCGCGTGTCGGCTCCAGGATCAGCGTGCGCGGCATGCGGGCGCGGGCGCGGCCCTTTTCCAGCAGCGTCAGCATCGGCAGCACGAAAGAGGCCGTCTTGCCGGTTCCCGTCTGGGCGATGCCGCAAATGTCGCGGCGCTGGAGCGCAAAGGGGATGGCACCGGCCTGGATCGGAGTCGGTGTGGAGTAACCCGCGTCAGTCACCGCGGAAAGGACTTTTTGGCTCAGGCCAAGGTCAGCAAATGTTGTCAAAGGGAAAACTAGTTCCGTCTTGGTTCGGTCGAACACCATGAATCGACACGCAACAACGTGCCGGAATGCAGCGCGACATAGAACCAAATACCTGCGAAGTCAAGGAAAGCGGGCGCTTCTATAGGCCTGAAGTTAATTCCTGGCGCAATTTTCAGATTAGTGTCATCTTTGTTGCGCCTATGTCACAATTTTGGCGGCTAAATTGCGCCCATTCCACTGATGTAACTTGCAAGCTTCGTACCGGCATTGATGAAATACATCGGATCCACGGGGAGGCCGTTTTCCCTGACCTCATAGTGCAGATGCGTTCCCGTCGAGCGGCCGGTGCTGCCGGCGAGACCGACTATGCCGCCGCGGTCGACCTTGTCGCCAATCTTGACGAGCACCTGTTCCATATGGCCGTAGCGGGTGGATATTCCGTCGCCATGATCAATCTCGACCATGTTGCCGTAGCCGCCCGTCCAGCCGGCCGCTACGACCTTGCCGGGAGCCGTCGCCTTGATCTTTTCACCGGGGCTGAAGTGAAAATCGGTGCCTGTATGGAGAGCCAGCGTGCCAAAGAACGGGTCCTTGCGATTACCGAAAGGGCTGGTGACGAGCTTACCGGGTGCGGGGTTGCGGAACGGCAGGCTTTCTGCTGCGCCGCGTACGGTCTCCAAATGCGTCAGCGCGGTATCGAGGTCGGCCATGGATTGCTCGAACTGATCGACATTCTCCGGCGCGGCATAAGGACCGCCAACGCCGCCGTCTTCGTCCTTGCCGGCGGTACTTGCCACCCCATTCGGAAGCTTGATGCCGACATTGTGCATGATTGACTGAATTTCGTTTGCCGTACCGGAGGCATCAGCGGTGAGATTGCGGATGCGGGTCAATTGGTCCTGTTCGATATGCTTCAGCGAAAGCGTCACCTTGGAGAAAACCCGATCGGCTCGATCCGCGACGGTTTCCGGAGCAGGAACATAGGCGAGGGTGGAGTTGTCAGGCGTTGCGTCCGCAGGCTTGCCCGAGGACAGAAGCTTCTCGATTGCCTTCGGTGCCGTCAGTTGCGCATGCTCATTCTTCGCCGCTGGCGCATTGACATCGGTCCGGGACCCCTTGTCCGTCAACCCGGAGCTTTCGGCCCGGTCGAGCAAGGCATTGAGCTTGCCGCCGCGTGAAGAGAGTTGCTGCTGCTGCTCGATGAGTTTGTCGACCTTTTCTTCCACCACCTGCTGATCGAGAAGCTGGCGGGAGGTAACGCGATCGACCTGCGCGCGCAGCGCGGCGATGCGATCTTCATAGTCGTATTGCATGCGGGCCTGGCGCGCCATCGTCGCACCGATCAGATCATCGCGCAGGACGAGGTAGGAGGTCGCCAGGAGGTAGCCAATCGAAAGGATACCGACCATACAGACGGCCAAAGCCGCCATCCACGGGCGCACGGTCATATGGCGCACCATATCGCCGCTGGCGAGGATGATGGTGTGATGGCGCTTTTGTTTGCCGAAAACCCGGTTTTGAGGCCTTGCTGTCACCGAGACTCTCCCAATCGATGCCTTTTGGCATCCAATGGAAGTACACGGTATTATGGTTAACGAATGCTTTCTGTTTCAGTATTGATTGCCGGAAAAAGTGAGTTTTATCAGTATATCATGCGTTGCTTGTGGAGGTCAGCGAGCGATAGAACGAGGGCGTCAGCCCGGCTTCGGCGCGCGCTATGTCATTGAACGGCGCCTTCAGCGAACCGCGGAAGTTTGCGCGAACCAATTCCTGGAATGTGCGGGCAGGATCGCGCTTCTCGCGCGCGCAGAGAAATCGGAACCACTTGGCGCCGACGGCGACATGGCCCTTTTCGTCGTTGTAGATGACATCGAGCACGGCCGCACTTTCCATGTCGCCGGTCTCGCGCATTTTTGTTTGCAGTGCGGGCGTCACGTCCAGCCCTCTGGCTTCGAGGATCAGCGGTACGACTGCGAGGCGAGCGGTGAGATCGGTGCGTGTCGCGTGCGCGGCCTGCCAAAGACCATCATGGGCCGGCAGATCGCCGTAGTCGGCACCGAGTTCGCGGAGACGATCTCGAACCATGCGGAAATGTTTGGCCTCCTCGAAGGCCACCTGCATCCAGCCATCGAAGAAGGAGTTCGGAACCGGCTCGGTTGCGAAGCGCGCGACGATGTCGAGGGCGAGGTCGACCGCATTGAGCTCGATGTGGGCAATCGCATGCAGCAATGCGATGCGGCCCTTCAGCGTATGCAGAGAACGCTTCTCCATATGCTTCGGCGGCACTAGCTCCGGGCGCTCCGGCCGGCCGGGACGATCGGCAAGCGGCGGATCAAGCGGCGAACGCAGTGACAGGGTGCGCCCAAACCAGCGCGTCGCGGATTCCTGCGCAAGCGCAGTCTTGCGATCAAGGTCGGCAGAGCGAATGGCGGAGATCGCGCCGCCACGCAGCGATGTAATCGCATTGGGATTGCCTGTCATGCCGTCAAAGCTCCTTTGCGGCAGCAAAAACATCCTCTGCATGGCCGGCGACCTTGACCTTATCCCATATTCTGGCGATCCGCCCGCCTGCGCCGATCAGGAAGGTCGTGCGGACGACCCCCATATAGGTGCGGCCATACATGCTCTTTTCCCGCCAAACGCCATAAGCCATTGCCATTGCCTTTTCCTCGTCCGCAGCCAGCGGAATGGAGAGGGCATGTTTCTTGACGAACTTGTCGTGGCTTTTGACCGAGTCGGGCGATACGCCGAGAAGGGCAACGCCGATCTTGGCAAAATCGGCTGCCAGCGCCGTGAAGGAAATCGATTCGGTTGTGCAGGCGGTCGTGTCGTCTTTGGGATAGAAGTAGATAACCAGCGGTTTCCCCGCAAAATCGGCCAGACGCACGTGTCCGCCACCGTCACGCGGAAGATCGAAATCTGCCGCTTTGTCGCCAATTTTCAGTTCAACAGGAGCAAGTTCCGTCACAGGAAAACCTTTCTTTTGCCGGTTTTTTAGATGACACACGGGGTGAGCCATATATACTGATCAGGTATGGCGTCCACATGGGACGCGGCGTCACCAAAAAAAATGCTGAGAACGAAAGGGACGCACAGGAGTGATCCGAGGCGAAAAGGTAACATTCCGCAAAAAGGATCTCGTGTCACTCGACCATTTGCCCTCCGCTCAGGTCGATGACCCGTTGATCGTGCATGTGCCCGAGCGCTCCCGCCGTAATCGTTCTCATGTCTGGCATGTCTGCCGTATCACGCTGGTTTTCTTCACGTTTCTCGCCATCATCCTCGGGGCGGTGATCGTCACCATAGAAAGCGGTGTTTTCGACCAGCCACTGTCGCAAAAGGCACAGATCGCGCTCGATAAGGCAATCGGCCCGCGCTACAAGGCAGAGGTCGGCGCGACCGCTGTCCGCTTCACATCAGACCTACGTCTTGCGCTTGAGGCGCGGGACGTCAATGTCGTCGATCAGGATAGTGGCAAGCATCTATCGACCATGTCGGTGGTCAATATGGAGCTCGATCCGTTCGCACTCGTCGAAGGGCGCGTGGAGGTTGCGAGCGTGGCGGCGGAAGGCATAGCGCTCGATACGTCGCTGTTGCCGCAGGGCGATCCTGTGGATCTCACCGCATTGCGCGTGGATGCGCTGCCGAAAGCGCTGATCGCCGCCTTCGACAATCTCGATTTTCTCCAGCGGTTCGTGCAGCGCGGCGGTACGAATTCCGTGCATATTTCGGGCTTCTCCGTAAAGCTGGCGCGCGCGGAAGCTGCGCCCATAGCGCTCGTCGTAGATAACCTCACGTTCGAGCGGGCAGAGCAAAACCAGCTGCATCTTTATGGGCAGGTTGCCGTCAATGGCTCTGTGGCGACCTTGGATATCAAGGCTGAGCAGAAGGAAGCCGGCCGCACGTCTTCGCTGATCGCGAAAATTGCCAATCTCGACCTCACGCCGCTGACGATGGTTTATGATGTGTCTGGCGCTCCGCGTCAGGGCCTCATGAGCTTTGCCGATGTGACGCTCTCGGCGGCCAAGGGGGACGCCGGCGTCGATCCGAAACTTGAGACATCCGTCAAGATGCAGCCCGGCACACTCTACATGGATCGCGATCCACAGGATCTGACCGCGGCAAGCCTCAACCTATCCTATAATTTCGATCATCAGACTCTTGAGATTGCGCCATCGGAGGCGCAGTTCGCACGGACCATCGTGCCGTTTTCCGGCGCACTTATCGATCTCGATCGTGTCGATGCGAATGCCGGCAAGGGCTTCGGCATCGATTTCCTGATCAAGAACGGCACCGCTGCCTCTTCGGTTTCCGGAGAGAAGCCCGTAAGCTTCGACGGCCAGGCGACCGGACGTTTTCTGGCGGCAACGAAGGAGTTTCAGTTCGATAACCTCGGCGTATCGACGCCGTTGGGTGCGCTGTTCGGCTCGCTGCATCTGAAGCTCGGAGACAGCTCGCCCGAAATCAGTTTCGGCGGCCGCGCGGATAAGCTTGACACTACTGCAGTCAAGCAGCTGTGGCCCTTCTGGATGGCGTCGAAACCCAGGACCTGGGTGGAGAACAATCTTTTCGGCGGCTCGGTCACAAACGCGATCATATCCGTTTTCATTCCAGCCGGAAGGCTGAGAGAGGCGTCGCAAACCGGCCGACTGCAACTCGGCCCTAATGAGCTGCATATCGCCTTCGATATCGACGGAGCGCGCCTCAACGTACCCGGCGACATTCCACCGCTGCGCGATGCGAAGGCGCATTTCGACCTGACCGGCCCTAAGATGGCGGTCGATATCGTCAGTGCGACTTCCTATTTTCCGACAGGGCGCACAATAACGCTGAACAACAGCAACTTTTCGATCCCCGCCACATACGACAAACCCTTGATGGCCGATCTGGATCTGACGATTTCCGGCGCTGGCGATGCCATCGGCGAATTGCTGACCTACAAGCCTGTTCAGGCGTTGCAAAGGACCGAATTCAAGCCGGAGGATTTCAACGGCAAGATCGTCGCGAAGATCGACGCGCGGATCGGCCTGATCAGCGACCAGAAACCGCCACCGCCCGACTGGCAGGCCAAGCTGACGCTAATCGACGTCGATCTGCTGAAGCCGATGAACAATCGCAAGATCACCGATCTGAATGGCGAGATCGACGCCGATCCGCAGTCGGTGCAATTGCAGGCCCAGGCTCAGATCGATGGCATTCCCGCGCAGATCAACATGGTCGAGCCCACCGACAGCAAGTCGACCGTCAAGCGCGGCCGGGTGATATCGGCAACTCTGACCGATGCTCAACGCAACAATGTTCTACCCGGTTTGCGCGACATGATCGACGGACCGGTCAAGATTGAGTTGACGCGCATCGACGATGAGCATCAGGGCGTCAAGGTCGATCTGGGCAAGGCTGCGTTGACGGTGCCCTGGATCGGATGGTCGAAAGGCAGCGGTATTCCGGCGAGTGCACAGTTCGAAGCGTCTGGTTCCGACAATCAGATGATGCTGAAGAACTTCGTGCTCAAGGGGGATGGTTTCGGCGCAGGCGGCGATCTCGTGATCAGCAAGGGGACCTTGACCTCAGCGAACTTCAGCGAGGTGAAGCTCTCGGCACTCGACGATTTCGGACTATCGCTGAAGCATGGCAAGGGCGGCGGCTACGATGTCTCGGTGTCCGGAAACTCGGCCGATATCCGCCCGATTCTCGCACGTATCAAATCATCATCAGGTGGGAAGCAGGGATCCGACGATCCCGCGAGCACAAGCGCGACCGTTCGCGTCAATCTCAACAAGGTTGTCGGCTTCAACGATGAATCGATCGGCAATCTCAAGGGGGTCTATTCCATTTCCGGCGGCAAGACGACGGCTGTCGATTTTGCCGGCGTTACCCGCAGTGGCGAGGCATTTGTCACCCAGATGAGCAAGGGCAACAATGGCGTGATCCGCATTACCAGCGGCGACGCGGGCGCGGTGGCGCGCTTTACCGACCTCTACAAGCATTTGCAGGGCGGCCTGCTCAATCTGTCGCTGCGCTCGATCGGGCAGGACGACTGGGACGGCTCGCTGGATATCCGCAACTTCTCCATCATCGATGAGAAAAAGCTGTCGACCATCGTTTCGACGCCAAGCGGCAAAAACGGCAAGAGCCTGAATTCCGCCGTGAAGCAGAATATCGATACGCGTGCGCAGAGCTTTGAGCGCGGCTTCGCCCGGCTGGTGCTGCGCGATGGGACACTGGCGGTCGAGAATGGCGTCGTGCGCGGTGTGCAGGTCGGGGCAACCTTCCAGGGGACCGTCAAGGACGCCAACGGCAAGATGGATCTGACCGGAACCTTCATGCCCGCTTATGGCCTGAACCGCCTGTTCGCGGAGGTTCCGATCGTGGGCTTCCTTTTGGGCAATGGCAGCGATCGCGGCCTGATTGGCATCACTTTCAGGTTAACCGGCAGCTTCGACAAGCCGACCATGCAAATCAATCCGCTGTCGATCATCGCGCCAGGGGTGTTCAGGTCGATATTCGAGTACTGATATCGCCTGATACTATAGAGCGGAAACTCCACAAACGATCATTGTTCTTCCTTCAATCGCGCCCGAATAAGGTTGGGTCCACCGTTCATCCGTCTGGCGAATGGTCGATCGGGATCGACAAAGCGCCAGAAGGGTGCAGTACCGGTTTGGCTGATGTGCACCAGATGTCGCCGAACGGTGACGGGACAACAGGCATCGGCGCCATATTGCGCTGCAAGCGATTTTCTTACAGCGGCCACTTCGGACAATTCGCCCGGAGGTGCTGCTCGCAGCATGCGGGCGACCATGTCTTCGCTCGGGATCAACATGCTTTGAGTTTGGCTATGACCTTTGCGTCTCGTCTTGATGACAGGCAATTCGTCCATAAGGCACCTCCGGAATGTGGATCTGATCAGAGGACGTGCAGACGTGTCGGGTGCCGACATTGAAAAGCAGAAAAGCTTGCACGGTTCGTAATCTTCGATCGCATCACGCGTCCGAGTTAAGTGTAAACAAAAAGCCGGCGGGAAGCGCCGGCTTTGTTTCTTCTTAGGTTGCTCGATTACTCAAGCAGCCGGGCGGATCAGGATGTGCTTCTTTTTGCCAAGCGACAGCTTGATGACGCCATCGGCGGTGATTTCACCGGTGCCGATGACCTTGCGTTCATCGCTGACGGGCTCGTCGTTGATGCGCACAGCGCCGCCCTGAACGTGGCGGCGTGCTTCACCGTTCGAGGCGGCAAGGCCGGCGCGAACGACCAGCGACAGAAGCCCGATTCCGGCTTCGAGTTCGGATGCCGGCACATCGACCGATGGAAGGTTTTCGGACAGCCCGCCTTCCTCGAAGGTCTTGCGTGCCGTTTCGGCTGCCTGTTCGGCCGCTGCGCGGCCGTGAAGGATTGCCGTGACTTCGGTGGCAAGGATCTTCTTGACCTCGTTGAGTTCTGAGCCCGCGATGGCGGAAAGTCGTGCGATCTCGTTCATCGGCAATGTCGTGAACAGTTTGAGGAAGCGCGGAACGTCCGCATCCTCGGTATTGCGCCAGTACTGCCAGAAATCATAGACCGGCAACAGATCGGCGTTCAGCCAGACGGCGCCGGAGGCAGATTTGCCCATTTTAGCGCCGGAAGAGGTCGTCAGTAGCGGCGATGTCAGTGCGAAGAGTTGCTTCGTCCCCATGCGGTGACCGAGATCGATGCCGTTGACAATGTTACCCCACTGATCCGAGCCGCCCATCTGCAGGCGGCAATCGTAGCGCTTTGCGAGCTCGACGAAATCGTATGCCTGCAAGATCATGTAGTTGAATTCGAGGAAGGATAGCGACTGCTCGCGGTCGAGGCGCGTCTTCACGCTGTCGAAAGACAGCATGCGGTTGACCGAGAAGTGACGGCCGACATCGCGCAGGAACTCAAGATAGTTCAGCGAGCGCAGCCACTCGGCGTTGTTGATCATCAAGGCCGCATTGTCCGGCCTGTCGTAGTCGAGGTAATTGGAGAAGCAGCGCTTGATCGAGGCGATGTTGTCCTCGATCATGTCGATGGTCATTAGCTTGCGCGCCTCTTCCTTGAACGAGGGGTCGCCGACCATGCCGGTGCCGCCGCCCATCAGGGAGATCGGCCGGTGGCCGGTCGCCTGCAGCCAGTGCAGCATCATGATCTGGGTGAGATGGCCGACATGCAGGCTCGATGCCGTCGGATCATAGCCGATATAGGCTGTTACGGTTTCCTTGGCGAAAAGGTCGTCGAGGCCCGTTTCATCGGAAATCTGATGAATGAAGCCACGCTCTTGCAGTGTGCGCAGGAAATCGGATTTGAACTCAGCCATGATCTTGGTCTCTCGACGCCGCGGTAAGGTCGTGCGGCGAACTCACTATTGTTGAATGTTGCCGGGCGCGTTTAGCATTGATTTGCCGGCGCGTCACCATTTTGGTTTGATGCAAAGGCCCGGTTTTGGTAGCCGGGCGGGGCGGTCGGCGCCATTTGTAATTTGGCGCGTCTCAACGTGAATGCACCGTAACATCGCCCCGATACTGCCCGGAATATGCCGCGCAATCGCCTGAATCGAAGCCTAACCCTTTGTTATTGATCCCGTGTGCGCCACATGTTTCGTGAAAGAAACCGGTATGTCACCTTTGCTATCGATGATAGGATTGTCATTCAAAAAGACGATCTCTGCACTCCTCGCCCTGATGTTGGTTTTGGCAGGCGTTGTTGCCGTGAGTCCAGCCCAAGCGCAGGGCTCTCCTGAAAAGAGAATAGCGTTTGTCGTCGGCAACGCGGCTTACAAGGCTGGCGCCTTGGCGACGCCTGCCAATGACGCCGGCCTCATTGCGCAGACGCTTCAAGCCGCCGGCTTCGATGTGATCGGCGCGCGCGACCTCGATCAGAATGGGTTGCGCGACGCGATGAGGGACTTTCTGACGAAAGCGAACGCGTCAGGCCCCAACACCGCCGTCTTCGTCTATCTGGCGGGCTACGGGGTGCAATATCAGGGCGACAACTATTTCGTTCCTGTCGATGCGCAAATGGCCAATGCCACCGATGTGCCGGTCGAGGCGCTGCGGATTACGGACTTCACCAAGTCGCTGGCATCGCTGAACAATCGCGGCAGTATCGTCGTGCTCGATGCGGCGAGAGCCAATCCATTTGTTCAGTCCAATCAGCCGCTCGCAGGTGGCCTGGCGCTGGTCGATCCTGATGCCAATCAGCTGATCGCCTTCAATGCGGCGCCCGGAACGGTCGCGCCGCAGGAGGCAGGTCCTTACGGCTCCTATGCCCATGCGCTGGCGGAAATGATACGTGTCGGCGGGCTCCCGCTCGATGACGTGTTCGATCGGACGCGACTGCGGGTTAGCGATCTGACCAAGGGCGCACAGATTTCCTGGGATGCTTCCAAGTTCAAGAACGCCTTTACCTTCTTCGATCGTGGCCCCGCTGCGCCCTCGGCCCAGGTCTCCAGCTACGACAATGCCGCGATCCGGACCAAGGCGATCCGCGATTTCGACGAGCGCGATGCCTACTTCGCCGCACTCGATCGCGATACGCTGCAAGGCTATGAGGATTTCCTGGCCGCCTATCCGAATGATGCCATGGCAAAACGGGTGCGCGCCATCGTTGCTGCCCGCCGCGAGGCAATCACCTGGCGCGAAACCTGGCGTGCCGATACGCCCGAGGCCTACTGGTCTTACCTGAGGCGCTATCCACGCGGTCCCCATGTGTGGGATGCGCGCCGGCGTCTTGATCATTTCGAGGCAGCGCTTGAGCCACCGCCATCGTTTGCCGTGATCGAGTATGACGTACCGCCGCCACCGCCGCCGGAGATCGTCTATGTCGACCGGCCCGTGCTCTATTTCGACGATGCCGACTTCGGCTATGCGCCGCCGCCGCCTGTCGTCTTTCTGGCCCCGCCGCCGCCGGACTTCGTCGTGCTTGCGCCGCCTGCGCCAGCGGTCGATCTCTATGTCTTGCCGGAGCCGGTTTACGTTCCCGTGCCGGAATGGGTCGAACCGCCCCGCGATATCGCGCCGCCGGAAAACAACGTCATCTTCAACAACATCCACAATACCGTTGTGAACAACACGGTGGTCAACAACAACACGACCGTCAACGAGAACGGTGCCGCTCCGGCAGCGCCAGGGCTGACGACGGGGCAGAAGTTGGTCGGAGCTGCCGTCATTGCCGGTGCAGGTGCTGCGGCACTGCATGTTGCCTTGCCGCCCTCGGTGCAGAAGAAGGCTGCGGTTCTGCAGAAGCAGAATCCCGCCGCTGTCGTCAAAACCGCGCCGGGGGCTGCTCCGGCTGTAGCGCCGTCGGCCCAGCCGCAGGCGCAGACGGGAAATGCCGCTCATGCGCTTCCGGGTGCAAATGGCCAACCACTGCCGGCTGCCGGCAAGTTGCCGACCACACCCGGTGCCACACAGGCGCAAAAACCTCAGATCGCACCGAACGCCGTGCAAAATCCGGCCGTCGCGACTCAGCCAGGCCAAGCGGCCACGAATGGCAATGCCCACGCCCTTCCGGGAGCCAATGGTCAGCCGCTGCCGGCAGGTGGCAAGCTTCCGGTTACTCCCGGTGCGGCTCAGGCAAACCAGCCTAAACCCGGCCAGCCGGGCTCGAACGCCAATGCGCATGTGCTTCCCGGTTCCAAGGCGCAACCCTTGTCGCCTGCCGGCAACGCGCCTTCGGTAAAGGGGCAAAATCCGATTGCCAAAACCCCTGTACCTCCGGCTGTTCCCGGCGCAACGCCGAACTCCGTTGCCGCCGCACCGAAGCCCAATGCGCACGGGCAAGCAGTGAAGCCGGCGTCGCCTACCATTGCCGCCAAGGTTCCGCCGAAGCCGAAGGCCGTTATCAACAACCGGCCGCCGCAAGTCAGCAGCCAGCCTCGCGTTGTTGCACAGCCGCCTCGGCAGGTTAATCCCGTGGTCTCGCAGCAACCACGGCCGGTGCCGCATGCTGCCGTTCAGGCGAGAGCGCCGGCGGCAGTGCAGCAGGCTCAACCTAGGCCTCAGGCTCAGCCGAGGCCGCAACCGCAGCCCCAACCCAAGATCGTGCAACAGAAGCCACCTGCGCCTCCGCCGCAGAAGCCGCCGGAAAAGAAGAAGTGCGGCGAGCCCGGCCTACCTGCATGTCACTGATCTCTGCCTGCCGGTGATCAATAAGACTGACCAGTCATATGAAGGCCCGCTTCGGCGGGCCTTCTGATTCAGGACGGCCGTCTTACTGATTTGAAGTCATCTGGCGCCAGATCAAAAAGTTGAGGCGGAGGAAGCGGATCTGCGAGACCGTTACGCGCTTTGGCGCTCGGCTTCCGATCGATACTGGCGTATAGGTTGCAGCGGCTTTGGATCCATTGCGAAACAGGCAGGCAAATGAGTGACACCATCATTCTCGAAACCCCGCGCCTCGTTCTGACGATGTGGGATTGTACGGATGCCGCTATGATTCGGCAGCTGCATTCCTCGATCGAAACGACGCGCTACCTGTCGGGCGCCGCTCCCTGGACGATAGAGAAGGCAGAGGAGCGGTTGAAAAGCTGGTTCGATGAACATGCGCGAGACGGCACGACCAAATACAAGATGCTGCGGCGCGACGATGGGCGCTTTATCGGCCGAGCCGGCTTTTCGCGCTTCCAGGAGTGTGGGCGGGGCGAGTTCGAACTCGGCTATTCGCTTCGTCAGGATGCCTGGGGCAACGGCTACGCCACGGAGATCGCCGGCGCACTGGCGAAGTGGTTTTTCAGCCGCGGCTTTGCCGATCGGTTCATCGCATTCACGCACCCGGAAAACGTTGCTTCGCAGCGGGTTCTCCAGAAAATCGGCATGCAGTACGAAGCACCGATCGTCGTCAGTGGCGCTCCGGGACTTTGTTTCAGGATGTCGCGCTAGGAGCAGTTCCGGGAAAAGTGCTCAGCCGAATTCCGTCCGGAATACGCAAGCAATAAAAAAGAGCGTTTCCGCGTTTCAGAGAACCGCGGAAACGCTCTGAGAGGAGACGCCTCTTAGCGGATGCGCTTGGCGGCCGGTTCTGGCACCAGTTCGCCGTTCAGGCGGCGATCGAGATAGTCTTCGCATTCGCCGAGCAACGTTTCGACCTGGCCGTTGAAGAAGTGGTTGGCACCCGACACGACCTTGTGCGTGATCAGGATGCCCTTCTGGGTCTTCAGCTTCTCGACGAGACCGTTGACGTCCTTTTCCGGAGCGACCTTATCGGCATCGCCGTTGATGATCAGGCCGGAAGACGGGCAGGGCGCCAGGAAGGAGAAGTCGTAGATATTCGGCTGCGGCGCGATCGACATGAAGCCTTCGATCTCCGGGCGGCGCATCAGCAGCTGCATGCCGATCCAGGCGCCGAAGGAGTAGCCGGCGACCCAGCAGCTTTTCGAATCTGGGTGCAGGCTCTGCACCCAGTCGAGCGCCGATGCTGCGTCGGACAGCTCGCCGGCGCCGTGATCGAATTCGCCCTGGCTGCGGCCGATGCCACGGAAGTTGAAGCGAAGAGTGGTGAAACCGCGCTTCTGGAACATATAGAAGAGCTGGTAGACCACCTGATTGTTCATCGTGCCGCCGAACTGCGGATGGGGATGAAGAATGATGGCGATCGGGGCGCTTTTTTCCTTCGAGGGCTGATAGCGACCTTCGAGGCGGCCTGCGGGGCCGTTAAAAATAACTTCGGGCATCGATACTCCGGCTCTTCTTTTTCTGCGTTCAAACCCAACGGCACGCAGCAAGTTGACTTGACGAATGCGCTCAAGTTTTCTAGAACGCAGTTTAGAACAATTCGAAACTTGATGCGGTGTTCCGCGCGTTGCCTGTTCAACGCTGTGTGGAACGTGTCATAAGGCATGCCCGGCTGAAATTTCAAGGAAAATGAGCCAGGCAGACAAAGCAACATGCAGGCAGGAAGACGATCATGGCGGCGACGCGCCTTTATCTCGACTGGAATGCCACTGCGCCCCTTCATCCGGCGGCGCGGGATGCAATGCTACGTGCGATGGATATTCAGGGCAACCCCAATTCCGTGCATGGGGAAGGTAGAGCCGCCCGCGCTGCCGTCGAGGCTGCACGTCGTCAGGTGGCAAGCCTTACGGGTGCCGAATCCGCTCATGTTGTCTTCACCAGCGGCGCTACTGAGGCGGCCAATATGGTGCTGACGCCGGAATTCCGCATGGGGCGCACGCCACTTGTGGTCAGCCACCTCTATATGTCTGCGGTTGAGCATCCCGCTGTTCGCGAGGGTGGACGATTTCCGAAAGCTGGAATCAGCGAGATTCCGGTGACATCGGGCGGTGTCGTTGATCTTGCCGCGCTGGAAGCGACGCTGTCGGCCCATGATAAAGCCGCGGGGATGCCGATAGTCGCGATCATGCTCGCCAACAACGAGACCGGAATCCTGCAGCCCGTTGCGGAGGCGGCGCGGATCGTTCAAGCCGCTGGCGGTCTCTTCGTCGTCGACGCGGTTCAGGCGGCCGGTCGTGTGCCCGTCGATATCAATGCCATCGGGGCGGATTTTCTCATCGTATCCTCGCACAAGATCGGCGGCCCTAAGGGCGCGGGTGCGCTCGTCTCGCGCGGAGAAGTGCTGATGCCGAAGCCGCTCATCCATGGCGGCGGCCAGGAAAAGGGCCATCGTTCGGGTACGGAAAACACTTTGGCAATCATCGGTTTTGGTGCGGCAGCGGAAGCGGCCGTTGCAGACCTCGACGGTCGGAATGCCGAGATCGGCGCGCTGCGGGATCGGCTCGAAGAAGGCATGCAGCTCGCGGCGTCTGACGTCATTATTCACGGCAAGGATGGCCCGCGCGTCCCGAATACCAGCTTCTTCACCTTGCCGGGTCTGAAATCCGAGACCGGACAGATTGCCTTCGATCTCGAAGGCGTCGCCATTTCGGCCGGATCGGCCTGCTCGTCAGGCAAAGTCGGCGAAAGCCATGTGCTCATGGCGATGGGATGCGATCCGAAGCTCGGAGCGCTTCGCATTTCGCTGGGCTCCACCACGAGCGCTGAGGATGTCGATCGTGCCATTGCGGCTTTCGCCCGCATCGCCGGCCGACGCAAACCGGTGGGTGCCGCGGCCTGACGGCCACAAATTTGCGGAAATGGAAATTTCCGCTTGCCAAGTGGGCTGAAAAGTCCCTTTTGGCCGACTACATAGGGGGCAGACAAAAGTCTGCTGTAACGTTGACAAGCTGCCGGACCTTGGATCCGGCGAGATTGGAGAACGACATGGCTGCCGTCCAAGAGACGATCGATCAGGTCCGTCTGATCGATGTGGACCAGTATAAATATGGTTTTGAAACCACAATCGAAGTCGACAAGGCTCCCAAAGGCCTGTCGGAGGATATTATCCGCTTCATTTCCACCAAGAAGCAGGAGCCTGACTGGATGCTGGAATGGCGTCTGGAGGCTTATCGCCGCTGGCTGACTTTGCAAGAGCCCACCTGGGCCCGCGTCGATTATCCGAAGATCGATTTCAACGACATCTATTACTATGCCGCGCCGAAGAGCACGCCGGGGCCGAAATCGTTGGACGAGGTCGATCCGGAGCTGCTGAAGGTCTATGAGAAGCTCGGCATTCCCTTGCGTGAACAGGAACTGCTGGCCGGCGTCGAAAAGCCGCGGATCGCCGTGGATGCGGTGTTCGATTCCGTCTCGGTGGTCACCACCTTCAAGGAAGAGCTAAAGAAGGCCGGCGTGATCTTCATGTCGATCTCGGAAGCGATCCGCGAACATCCCGAACTCGTGCGCAAATATCTCGGCTCGGTCGTCCCGACCTCCGATAACTATTACGCCACACTGAATTCGGCCGTCTTCACCGACGGGTCGTTCGTCTTCGTGCCGAAGGGCGTTCGGTGCCCGATGGAGCTGTCGACCTACTTCCGTATCAACGAGAAGAACACGGGCCAGTTCGAGCGCACGCTGATCATCGCCGAAGAGGGAGCCTATGTCTCCTATCTCGAAGGCTGCACCGCGCCCCAGCGTGACGAAAACCAGCTACACGCTGCCGTCGTCGAGCTCGTCGCTTTGGATGACGCCGAAATCAAGTATTCCACTGTCCAGAACTGGTATCCGGGCGATAAGGACGGCAAGGGCGGCGTCTTCAATTTCGTCACTAAGCGTGGTGATTGCCGAGGCGATCGTTCGAAAATTTCTTGGACTCAGGTCGAAACCGGCTCGGCTATTACCTGGAAATACCCGTCCTGCATTCTGCGCGGCGACGATAGCCGCGGCGAATTCTATTCGATCGCCGTTTCCAACGGCCACCAGCAGATCGATAGCGGTACCAAGATGATCCATCTCGGCAAGAACACGTCGAGCCGCATCGTATCGAAGGGCATCGCTGCCGGCGTCTCGCAGAACACCTATCGCGGCCAAGTCTCGGCTCACCGCAAGGCGTCGAACGCGCGCAACTTCACGCAGTGCGATTCGCTGCTCATCGGCGACAAGTGCGGCGCGCATACCGTGCCTTACATCGAAGCCAAGAATTCGACGGCGCAGTTCGAGCATGAAGCCACGACGTCAAAGATCTCCGAGGACCAGCTGTTCTACTGCCTGCAGCGTGGCATCCCGACGGAAGCGGCGATCGCGCTGATCGTCAACGGTTTCGTCAAGGAAGTCCTGCAGGAACTGCCGATGGAATTTGCCGTTGAAGCGCAGAAGCTGATCAGCATCTCGCTCGAAGGCAGCGTCGGCTGACGCTCGCATAGAGAATTAGTTTTGGCGCGCCAGGCGCGCCGCACGTCCATTCCTTTGTTAGGATTATACAATGCTTGAAATCAAGAACCTGCATGCCCGTATCGCCGAAGACGGCACCGAGATCATCCGTGGCCTGAACCTGACGGTGAAGGCGGGTGAAGTTGCCGCCATCATGGGCCCGAACGGCTCCGGCAAGTCGACGCTGTCCTATATTCTTGCCGGCCGCGACGACTATGAAGTCACCGAGGGTGACATTCTCTACAACGGCGAGAGCATTCTGGAACTCGACGCCGCCGAGCGTGCTTCCAAGGGTATCTTCCTTGCCTTCCAGTATCCGGTCGAAATCCCAGGCGTTGCCACCATGCAGTTCCTGAAGGTGGCCCTGAACGAGCAGCGCAAGGCCCGCGGCGAAGATGAGCTGACGACGCCGGATTTCATCCGCCGCGTCAAGGATGCTGCCGGCAAACTGCAGATCAACATGGAGATGCTGAAGCGCCCGCTTAACGTCGGCTTCTCCGGCGGTGAGAAGAAGCGCGCCGAAATCCTGCAGATGGCGCTGCTGGAGCCGCAGCTTTGCGTGCTTGACGAAACCGACTCCGGCCTCGACATCGATGCGCTGAAGATCGCTGCCGATGGCGTCAATGCGCTACGCTCTCCGGATCGTGCCGTGATCGTCATCACCCACTATCAGCGCCTGCTCGACTACATCGTTCCGGACACCGTTCACGTTCTCTACAAGGGCCAGGTGATCAAGTCCGGCGACAAGACGCTGGCCCATGAACTCGAAGCCAACGGTTATGCCGACATCATCGGAGCTGCAGCCTGATCGAGGCGGAAAGGACACGTCGATGAACATTCAGACGACGAACCGCCTGACTTCAGCCGAAACGGCGCTGATCGAGGCATATAACGAACAGCTTGGCGATCTGCCGGGTGATGGCGACGTGTTCGCCGTCCGCGACCGCCTGCTGGACGAACTGAAGACGGAAGGCCTGCCGACGCGCCGCGTCGAGGCCTGGCACTATACCGATTTCAAGAATCTGCTGCGGCTGGTGCCGAGCGACATCGGCAAGGGTCTCGTCGAGGCTCTCCCGGCGACGGTCGAAGGCTCCTCCGTTCTCGCGGTTCTGCAGGGCAAGGCAAGCGAGAAGGCTGCCGTCAAGGCTTTGACGGTCGGACGCTACGCCGACAGCCTGATCAATGGCACGGCTGCGGCCGGGCTCGAAGCGCTCGACAAGGATGACGCCATCGGGCGCATCAATGCGAGCTTCGTGCGCGATGGTTATGTCATCGATATTCCTGTCGGCACCGAACTCGAGGCGCCTCTGGAAGTGCAGTTCATCCATGCCGGCGGCCAGATCCATAGCCGCCTGCCGGTTTCCTTCGGTGCCGATGTCAAGGCAACCTTTATCGAGCGCCATCAGGCGGTTGAAGGCGCTGCCGCACTCGTCTCTTCCGTGAGCGAAGTCACGATCGGCAAAGGTTCCGAAATCACCTGGATTATCCTGCAGGAGCAAGGCAGCGAAGACACCCATCTTGGCCAGCTCCGCATCGATCTCGGAGAAGATGCCAAGCTGAAGCTGTTTGTCATCAATGCTGGCGGCAAGCTCGTACGTCAGGAACTGTACATCAAGGTAACAGGCGAGGGCGCAGATCTGACGCTTCGCGGCATCAATCTGCTCGGTGGTGATACCCATACGGACGTGACGATGGTGCTTGGCCATGACGTTCCGAACACCGGTTCCACAGAAGTTATCCGCAACGTGGTGTTCGATCGCGCTCGCGGCGTCTTTCAGGGCATGATCCGGGTCGCACCGGATGCGCAGAAGACCGACGCCAAGATGGCCTGCAACACGCTGCTGATGTCCGACGATGCCGAGTTTTCGGTGAAGCCCGAACTCGAAATCTTCGCCGACGACGTTCAGTGCGGTCACGGCGCGACGGTTGCCGATATCGACAAGAACCATCTCTACTATCTGATGGCGCGCGGCATTCCCGAGAACAAGGCTCGCGCTATGCTGGTCAACGCTTTCGTTGCCGAGATCGTCGAGGAATTGGAAGACGAAGCCCTGGTCGAGGCGCTGGAAAGCGTTATCTCCGCCTGGCTGGAAAAGCACGCCTGATTGGAGGCAAAGCTCGTGGACAAGATCGTGCCGGCAACAGCCTATGACGTTGAAGCTATTCGCCGGGATTTCCCGATCCTGGCGAAAACGGTGCATGGCAAACCGCTGGTCTATCTCGACAACGGCGCCTCCGCGCAGAAGCCGCAGGTCGTTATCGACGCGATTTCGCACGCCTATTCGAACGAGTATGCGAATGTGCATCGCGGCCTGCACTTCCTGTCCAATGTGGCCACGGAAGCCTATGAAGCGGCACGCGAAAAGGTACGTCGCTTCCTGAATGCGCCGTCGGTCGACGATATTGTCTTTACCAAGAACTCGACCGAGGCGATCAACACGGTCGCCTATGGCTGGGGCATGCCGAAGATCGGCGAGGGCGATGAGATAGTCGTCTCCATCATGGAGCATCACTCCAATATCGTTCCATGGCATTTCATCCGGGAACGGCAGGGCGCCAAGCTGGTCTGGGTGCCCGTCGACGACGAGGGTGCATTCCATATCGAGGATTTCGAGAAGAGCCTCACGGAGCGCACCAAGCTTGTCGCCATCACGCATATGTCGAATGCGCTGGGAACAGTCGTTCCGGTGAAGGAAGTGTGTCGAATCGCCCATGAGCGCGGCATTCCCGTGCTGATCGACGGCTCACAGGGCGCAGTGCATATGCCCGTCGACGTGCAGGATATCGATTGCGACTGGTATGTCATGACCGGTCACAAGCTTTATGGTCCTTCGGGTATCGGCGTGCTCTACGGCAAGAAGGAACGGCTTGCCGAGATGAGGCCGTTCCAAGGCGGCGGCGAGATGATTTTCGACGTCACCGAGGAAAACGTTACCTACAACGAGCCGCCGCATCGCTTCGAGGCGGGAACGCCGCCGATCGTGCAGGCCATCGGCCTTGGCTACGCGCTCGACTATATGGACAGCATCGGCCGCGAAGCGATTGCGCGACACGAGGCAGATCTAGCCGCTTACGCGGCGGAACGGCTGCGGGATATCAATTCC
Source organism: Martinezella lusitana (assembly GCF_014207095.1). GTDB lineage: Bacteria > Pseudomonadota > Alphaproteobacteria > Rhizobiales > Rhizobiaceae > Rhizobium > Rhizobium lusitanum_B. Next base: position 477,521 of record NZ_JACHBG010000004.1, read on the forward strand.
CTGCGCGTTATCGGCACGGCGCCCGGCAAGGGCGGCATCTTTTCCTTTGAGCTTGCCGGAATTCATTCCCACGACGTTTCAATGGTGATCGACCGGCAGGGTGTTGCCGTTCGCGCCGGCACCCATTGCGCCCAGCCGCTCTTGAAACGCTTCGGTGTCACCTCCACATGCCGTGCATCGTTCGGCATGTACAATACGCGCGCCGAGGTGGATGCCTTGGCGGATGCACTGGAATATGCACGGAAATTCTTTGCCTGAGGAGGCAAGTGATGTCACTCGACGAAAGCGAACAGAAGATCGACGCGCGCGAAGGGATCGTGCATTCCAGCATCCCCGAGGATGAGCTGGCTCGCCTCAGCGACGACATCGTCTCTGCGCTGAAAACGGTCTACGATCCAGAAATTCCCGCTGACATCTTCGAACTGGGCCTGGTCTACAAAATCGACATCGAAGACGACCGCATGGTGAAGATCGTCATGACCTTGACCGCTCCCGGTTGCCCGGTCGCGGGCGAGATGCCCGGCTGGGTCGAAAATGCCGTCGGCGCCGTCGAAGGCGTTTCCGGCGTCGATGTCAGCATGACCTTCGATCCGCCATGGACGCCGGATCGTATGTCCGAAGAAGCACAGGTTGCGGTCGGTTGGTATTGAAGGTTTAAGCCGCCGGCTTTACATTGAGACTCGAAGCGCCGGATCTTGACCCCGGTTGCGGAAGGAGAATGAGCCCATGGGCTTTGCAGTCATGAGCATGACCGATGCGGCGGCAGCCCGCGTCAAAGCGATCGTCGAAAATTCCGGTCCTGATGCCAAGGGCGTTCGCGTCGGCATCAAGAAGGGCGGTTGCGCCGGGATGGAATATACCATCGACCTGGTGACCGAGCCGAATGCGAAGGACGATCTGATCGAGCATGATGGTGCTCGGGTTTGGGTCGAGCCGTCGGCCGTGCTTTATCTGCTCGGTACCCAAATGGGCTTCGAGATCACGACTCTCCGGTCGGGTTTCACCTTCACCAATCCGAATCAGACCTCAGCCTGCGGCTGCGGCGAATCCGTTGAATTGAAACCCGCAGATCTTGCCGCCCTGGCTGCTCAGCGTCAGGCCGCACAACCCGCGTAAAGCGGACGTTGCCGTATTTCACCACGATGCGTTTCGTGCTTTGATGGAAGCACGCCCAGGTTTTCTCCGCCGCCTCCTTGGCTGCCGGCTCGACCGGATAACCGCCAAGGCGCGCGACGGGGGATGTTATGGCCGCATCGGCGTGGGCTTACACATTGATACCGGCAGGCGCGGCGATCGCCGGTGCTGCCGTCGCGGTGAACACGCGGCCGGGGCCAAATCTCATCAGCGCCATCCAGCATTTTGCGGCAGGCGTCGTGTTTGCGGCAGCCGCCGGTGAAATCCTACCCGATGTCATGCATCGCAGCTCTCCCTTGGCGACGGTTATCGGCGGTGCGATCGGCGTCGGCGTCATGCTGCTGGTCAAACAGTTGGAAAATTGGGCCAAAGGACCGGTGGGCCTGCTCGCGGCCATCGGCATCGACATTCTGATCGATGGCCTCGTGCTCGGTATCGGCTTTGCGGCCGGCCCAAAGGTTGGGCTGCTGCTGACGATCGCCTTGACGATCGAGGTATTGTTCCTTGGGCTGACCGTTGCAAACGAGCTTGGCGACAGCGTTCGCTCCCGCGCGAGGATCGTCGCGATCACGGCGGCGCTTACGCTTCTGCTACCGATAGGCGCTTTACTTGGCACTCCTATCGCTTCCTTGCCGGATCCCATTCTGACCGGGTTCTTCGCGTTCGGGCTGATTGCGCTTCTCTATCTCGTCACCGAGGAGTTGCTGGTCGAAGCGCATGAAACACCTGACCGTCCCTGGGTAACGGCCATGTTTTTCGCAGGCTTTCTCATCCTCCTCCTGCTGGAAGAAGCGATCGGCTAGGCGACAAGAGCATTTCCGCTTTTCCCGGAATTGCTCGACGGGTGGATTTTCCAGGTCTCAGTTCGCCGCTGGCACCGGCGTCAGCTTGAGGCCGAGCGCCCTGACAACTTTCAGGATCGTCGCGAATTCCGGGTTTCCGTCGCCGCTCAACGCGCGATAGAGCGCGGAGCGGTTCATGCCGACATCCTTGGCGAGCTTGCTCATATTGCGGGTGCGCGCCACTTCGCCCAATGCCTTGGCGATCGAGGACGGATCGTCCGTTTCGAAGGCGGCGGCGATGTAGCTGTCGGGATTGTCCACGTCGAAGGAGTTCTCCTCGTTCATTGTCATAAGCCTTTCCGTATGAGCCAGTCACGGACGATCTTGGGCTCGTCCGGATGGAGGTCGTGGCCGATGGGTAGTTTGTGGTCGCTGACGTCAGCACCGGCCTTTGTAAATTGTTGGCTGACGAGATCCGCGTCGCCGGGCTTCCGGCGCTGATCATATTCGCCTGATATGATCAGGGTCGGCAGCGCTGTCAGTAACGGCAAATCTGCATCGGGTGCCGGTGAAAGAGGTCGCAGCAGAATCGCGGCCGAGGCGATCTTGGACATGTGCCGGAGAAGCGATGCAGCCATAATAGCGCCGTTGGAGAAGCCAAGCAAAACAGGCGGTCGCGCAAGCAGTTGTCGCTCCATTGCCGTTTCGATGAAACGACAGAGCCGTTCCGTCTGCTTGTCGAGATCGGCGTGATCCAGGCTGCGGTCGGGATTGCGGCGAAAGAAGGCGAAGCCATCCTCCCATTCGACCCCGCCGCGCAGCGCCATATACGGACGTTGTGGTGCTACCGCATCCGCAAACGGGATCAGCGACATTTCATTCATGCCGCTGCCATGCAGCAAAAGCAGCGGGGGCAATGAATGCTCCGTTCGGCCGGAGACGAAATGAAATTCCGGTTGTTCCGGCATAAATCTGAATTCCAGGCCCCGTTACCGCGTCAAGAAAAACGCCGCGCGTCCCAAAGGACGCGCGGCGTTTTCTTAGACAAGTTTCGCAATAGATTTATGTCGATTGCAAGCGAAGCGACTGAACCGCTTCGCCTTTTCGCAAAAATGCTACTCGGCGGCCTCGGCGTAGGACTCGACCGGCGGGCAGGAGCAAATCAGGTTCCTGTCGCCGTAGACGTTGTCGACGCGATTGACCGGCGACCAGTACTTGTCCACGCGGAAGGCACCGGGCGGATAGCAGGCCTGTTCGCGGGAATAGGGACGATCCCATTCGCCGACGAGGTCTTCCACCGTATGCGGCGCGTTCTTCAGCGGGTTGTTGTCCTTGTCCATGCGACCTTCTTCGATGTCGCGGGCTTCCTGGCGGATGGCCAGCATCGCCTCGCAGAAGCGATCGATCTCTGCCTTCGTTTCCGACTCGGTCGGCTCGATCATCAGCGTGCCGGCAACCGGCCAGCTCATGGTCGGTGCGTGGAAGCCGCAATCGATGAGGCGCTTGGCGACATCGTCGACCGTGACGGCGGCGCTTGCGACCAGCGGGCGGGTATCGATGATGCATTCATGCGCGACGCGTCCGGCCTTGGACTTGTAGAGCACGTCGTAGGCACCCTTGAGGCGGGCAGCGATATAGTTGGCGTTGAGAATCGCCACCTTCGTTGCCTGCGTCAGGCCTTCGCCACCCATCATCAGGCAGTAGCTCCAGGAGATCGGCAGGATGGAGGCCGAGCCGAAGGCTGCCGCCGAAACCGCGCCGCTGCGACCGTCCGTTTCCGGATGGCCGGGTAGATGAGGTGCCAGATGTGCCTTGACGCCGATCGGACCCATGCCGGGGCCGCCGCCGCCGTGCGGGATGCAGAAGGTCTTGTGCAGGTTCAGGTGGCTGACGTCGGAGCCGATGTCGCCCGGACGCGAGAGGCCGACCATGGCGTTCATGTTGGCGCCATCAAGATAGACCTGACCGCCATGCTTGTGCACGAGATCGCAGATCTCCTTCACCGTCTCTTCGAAAACGCCATGCGTCGAAGGATAGGTGATCATGCAGCAGGAGAGGTTGTCGGCATATTGCTCGGTCTTGGCGCGGAAATCGGCCATATCGATATCGCCGTTGTCGCTAACCTTGACGACCACGACCTTCATGCCCGCCATCTGCGCCGAGGCCGGATTGGTGCCGTGCGCGGAGGTCGGGATAAGGCAGATGTCGCGATGACTCTGGCCATTGGCAATATGGTAGTTGCGAATGGTCAGGAGGCCGGCATATTCACCCTGCGCGCCGGAGTTCGGCTGCATCGAGAAGGCATCGTAACCGGTCACCGCGCAGAGCTTGTCCGTGAGATCATCGAGCATTTCGCGGTAGCCCAGCGCCTGGTCGACCGGCACGAAAGGATGGATGTCGGAGAACTCCGGCCAGGTGATCGGCAGCATTTCCGCCGTGGCGTTCAGCTTCATGGTGCAGGAGCCGAGCGGGATCATCGAACGGTCGAGCGCCAGGTCGCGGTCCGAGAGACGACGGATGTAACGCGTCATCTCGCTTTCAGCGCGGTTCATGTGGAAGATCGGATGCGTCAGATACTCGCTGGCGCGCAGCAGATCCTTCGGCAGGCGATAGGAAGGCTCGAAGTCTGCGATACGGAAATCCCCGCCGAATGCACGCCATACCGCTTCCAGCGTTGCTGGGCGGGTTCGCTCGTCGAGGCTGATGCCGATCTTCGTTTCGCCGACCTTGCGAAGGTTCACACCTTCGGCAACTGCCGCGCGGAGGATGAGACCCTGCATGTGGCCGACTTCGACCGTGATCGTGTCAAAGAAAGTCTCCGGCTCGACGGTGTAACCGAGCTTTTCCAGACCCTTGGCCGTCAGGACAGCCTTCTGGTGGACCTGCTGGGCGATGGCCTTCAGGCCCTGCGGACCGTGGAAGACCGCATACATGGAGGCCATGACGGCGAGCAGCACCTGGGCGGTGCAGATGTTCGACGTCGCCTTCTCGCGGCGGATGTGCTGTTCGCGGGTCTGCAGCGACAGGCGATAGGCGCGATTGCCACGGGCATCGACCGAAACGCCGACGAGGCGGCCGGGCATGGAGCGCTTGATGGCATCCTTGACCGACATATAGGCCGCATGCGGGCCGCCGTAACCGACGGGAACGCCGAAACGCTGCGACGAGCCGATGGCGATATCCGCACCCATTTCGCCGGGCGACTTCAGCAGCGTCAAGGCCAGGAGATCGGCTGCCATAATGGCGATCGCACCGGTCTGGTGCAGACGCGCGATCAGGCCGCTGAAGTCGTTGAGGTGACCATGCGTGCCCGGATACTGGAAGATCGCGCCGAAGACATCGACCGGATCCAGATCCGTGAAGGGATTGCCGACGATGACGGTCCAGCCGAGTGGCTCGGCACGGGTCTGGATGAGCGCGATGGTCTGCGGGTGGCAGGCGGAATCGACGAAGAAAGCCTTCGCCTTGGACTTGGCGACGCGTTCCGCCATCGCCATGCCTTCGGCCGCTGCCGTTGCTTCATCGAGAAGCGAGGCGTTGGCGACATCGAGGCCGGTGAGGTCGCTGATCATCGTCTGGTAGTTCAGCAGCGCCTCAAGGCGGCCCTGGCTGATTTCGGGCTGGTAGGGCGTATAGGCCGTGTACCAGGCCGGGTTTTCCAGAATGTTGCGCTGGATGACCGGCGGCGTGATCGTGCCGTAGTAGCCCTGGCCGATCAGCGAGACGAGAACCTTGTTCTTGTTCGCGGTCTCGCGCAGCCTGTCGAGCGCTTCGCGCTCCGTCATCGGCGCGCCCCAGGAGAGCGGCGTCTTCTGGCGGATGGCCGGCGGCAGCGTCGCGTCGATCAGGCCGTCGAGGCTGTTATAGCCGATGACTTTCAGCATCTCGGTCATCTCCGACGGAGACGGACCGATATGACGACGATTGGCAAAATCGTACGGCTGGTAGTCGGTGAACGTGAATTCCGTAGGCGTCGTCATTATCCGATCAGCTCCTTGTAACCGGATTCATCAAGAAGACCATCAAGATCGCTGACATTCTTCAGCTTGAGCTTGAAGAACCAGCCTGCGCCCATCGGGTCGGAGTTGACGAGTGCCGGATCGGCCGTGATGGCTTCGTTGACTTCGGTGATCTCTCCGTCGAGCGGACAATAGACTTCCGAAGCTGCCTTGACGGATTCGACGGTCGCTGCGTCGCCGCCCTTGGAGAAGCTGGCGCCGACTTCAGGCAATTCCACGAAAACGAGATCGCCGAGCTGTTCGGCGGCATGTGCCGTGATGCCGACAGTTGCGACATCGCCTTCAACCTTCAGCCACTCGTGTTCTTCGGTGAATTTCAGCATGGGTAATCCTCTCTGGAAAAGACGTTCAACGTTTGTAGGTAGGCTTGATGAAAGGCAAGGCGCTAACGACGAGCGGCAGATACTTGCCACGCACTTCGGCATAAACGACGGTGCCAGGCGCGGTGAGTGCGGTCGGCACATAGCCCATGGCAACCGGGGATTCGACGCTCGGGCCGAAGCCGCCCGAGGTGACCTCGCCGATTTCGGTCTTGCCTTCGGCGTCGGCATAAAGCTTGGCGTGGCTACGCACCGGCGCCTTGCCCTCGGGCTTCAGGCCGACACGACGACGCGAGGTGCCGCCATCGAGTTCACCGAGAATGCGGGTCGCGCCGGGGAAACTGCCTGTACGGGCGCCACCGGTCTTGCGGGCCTTCTGGATGGCCCATTCGAGCGCGCCTTCGATTGGGGACGTCGTCTGGTCGATATCGTTGCCATAGAGGCAGAGACCGGCTTCGAGGCGCAGCGAGTCACGGGCACCGAGGCCGATCGGCTGCACATCCGGATGTTCCAGCAAGCGCTTGGTGATATCCTCGGCCTTGTCAGCAGGCACGGAGATTTCGAAGCCGTCTTCGCCGCTATAGCCGGAGCGAGATACCAGGCAGGAGACGTCATGGAGGCGACAATGGCGCACGTCCATGAACTTCATATAGGCGATGTCGGCCCAAAGCTCGGCGAGAACGTCGACGGCGCGCGGCCCCTGCAGCGCAATGAGGGCGCGATCAAGTAAGGTAATCTCGCAACTGTCGCCGATATGGTCTTGAAGATGCTTGAGATCCTGTTCTTTGCAAGCAGCGTTGACGACGACGAAAAGATAGTCGTCCATATGGGTGATCATCAGGTCGTCGAGGATGCCGCCCTTGTCATCGGTGAAGAAGCCGTAACGCTGGCGGTTCTCGGCGAGGCCGAGAATATCGACCGGCACGAGGCTTTCCAGCGCCAGCGCCGCATCCTCATATTTGCCGGAACGGGCGCGGATCGTCACCTGGCCCATGTGGGAGACGTCGAACAGGCCGGCGGAAGCGCGGGTCCAAAGATGCTCCTTCATGACGCCGGCGGGGTACTGCACGGGCATGTCGTAACCGGCAAACGGCACCATGCGGGCGCCGAGCGATACATGCAGGTCGTGAAGCGGTGTTTTCTTGAGGGCAGCGGTCTCGTCCAAATGACGCCTCCGGGTTTTGCGCTTGTCTCGAAGCGCAGAGCTCACAATTTCGGCGCGGTTGCGCCTGACGATGAGCCCCCTCTGTCTGTTTTGCCTGAGATTGTTATCCCTTCGGCGAACGCTTTCGCGCTTCTCTCCAGAGTTCCGTCTGCCCCTTGCTGGTCCTTTGGCCTGAGAGTTTCCGGGGCGGTTGCTCCTTCGGCACCGGCTTGCGCCGGATTCTCCCAACAAGGTCGAGTGCCATTATCCGGTCCCGGCCAGAGATGGCAAGGGGGCAAGTGTCGCCGCTGAACAAATTTTTGTCGCGCCGATCAATCCTGCGTTTCGCAATGATTACGGGCCTTTGCAACTGGCATGGGAGAGGCTATCCCTTCTACTCGATTGAGGACCGGGCAGGAGACGCAGATGAACCGCAACCATGCCGCTGCAATGTTGATTTCTGTTGCAGCTTTTTCGCTTTCTACGAGTGCTGCGATCGCACAGGACAGCGGTGCAATGAAGTCCATGCCGGGGATGCATATGGATGCCGGTCCCGCACCCTCCGGCTCTGCTGCCGGCAAGCTCGGCGATCTCGACATCAGCGGTGGTTATGTTCGCGCCATGCTTCCGGGTCAGCCGGTCGGCGGCGGCTATATTACCATCCACAATGGCGGCAAGACGGACGACAAGCTGGCATCGGTCACCTCATCGGCGGCGGGCAAGGTCGAGCTGCATGAGATGAAGATGGAAGGCGAGATCATGAAGATGCGCGAAATCAAGGACGGGATCGCCATTCCGGCGGGTGCGACCGTGACGCTTGCGCCGAACACGATGCATATGATGTTCAAACAGGTGAAGACGCCTTTCAAGAAGGGAGGCACGGTGCCTGTCATGCTGATGTTCGACAAGGCCGGAATGGTCGATCTCAACCTGCCTGTCGTATCAGCCAAAGGGAACTGAGCCAGAAAAATATCCGGCCCGGACAATTCCAGTTTCCACTTTTCCTCGAAATGCTCTAAAGCCACGTCAAAAGGCCGGAAACTTCCGGCCGCGGGCAGATGTCCCGTCACTTGAATTAGCGCGATTCCATCCAGCAAGCGTTTGGCATTCTCGGATCGCGCTACGGCGTTTGAAAGAAGAAGAATGGCCGGGATTGAACATATACAGGTCGAGCCTGACGAAGCCGGCATGCGCCTCGACCGCTGGTTCAAGGTGCATTTCCCAGGGCTTGGCTTCGGGCAACTGCAGAAGCTGATGCGCTCCGGACAGGTGCGCGTCGATGGTGGCCGCGTCAAGACCGATGCGCGCGTGCAGCCGGGGCAGATCGTCCGCATACCGCCGCTCGACGTGGATTCCAAGGATGCCAAGAGCGGCCCCATCGCTGGAAAAGACTTGAAGCACGCCGGCGATGCCGAACTCCTGTCGCGCATGCTGCTGCATGAAGACGAGAAGGTCTTTGTGCTGAACAAGCCTGCAGGGCTTGCGGTGCAGGGCGGCTCCGGCCTTACCCGCCATATCGACCAGATGCTGGAGGCTTGGACGAGCAAAAAGGGCGAAAAGCCTCGCCTCGTTCATCGTCTCGACCGAGACACGTCGGGCGTCTTGGTGATCGCCCGCACCCGCGGCGCAGCCCAGAAGCTGACGGCCGCCTTCCGCGAGCGTGACACCAAGAAGACCTATTGGTCGCTGGTCAAAGGCGTGCCGCGCAAGCATGAAGACAAGATCTCGACCTGGCTGGTGAAGGAGGCGACAGCCGATGGCGACCGCATGCGCATCGCCAAGCATGGTGAAGAGGGCGCAGATCACGCGATCTCCTATTATCGCGTGCTTGAGACTGCCGCGCAGAGCCTCGCCTGGCTGGAGATGGAGCCATATACGGGACGCACCCACCAGCTGCGTGTCCATGCGCTGCATATCGGCCACCCGATCATCGGCGATCCCAAATATTTCGACGACGATCCGAACTGGGATTTCCCTGGCGGCGTCCAGAAGCGCTTGCATCTGCATGCGCGCCACATCGATATTCCGCATCCGAACGGTGGGCGCCTGCGCGTCACCGCTCCTTTGCCACCGCATATGGTGCAGACATGGAATCTCCTCGGTTTTGATGAGACATCGGCAGAGGAGCCGGACGACGAATGAAACTGGTCCTTTTCGATTGCGATGGCACGCTCGTCGATAGCGTGCGCCTGATCCATGAGGTGATGGCGCGGACTTTCGTCGATTTCGGCTACAAGCGTCCGGATATTTCGGCAACGAAATCCATCATCGGCCTCTCGCTCGAGATCGCTATTGCCCGGATGCAAGGCAAGCCGCATGTCGATGACGAAGCGATTGCCATGTCGGCGCACTATAAGTCCATCTCGCCCGGCGTACGCGACGAGAGCGATATGCAGACGCCGCTCTTTGATGGCATCAAGCCGCTGATCGAGACGCTCGCGGCCCACGATGAGATCCTGCTCGGCGCCGTGACGGGCAAATCCCGCCGTGGTCTGGTGCATACTCTTGAAGTCAACGATTTCACGCCATACTTCGTGGTTTCGCGTACCGCCGACGATTGCCCGTCGAAGCCGCATCCGGCCATGGTAACGGAGTGCTGCGACGAGACAGGGATGGATCCGCACGATACGATCGTCATCGGTGATGCGATCTATGACATGCAGATGGCAAAGGCAGCCGGCGCCACGGCGATCGGTGTATCCTGGGGCTACGCGTCCGTGGAAGAGCTTCTTGCCGCCGGCGCCGATGCGATTGCACATCATCCGAACGACTTGTTGAGCCATATTCTCTGAGGTGACGCCATGCGCGACCTGTTGAACGATCTTTCCGAAGGTCTGAGCCATCCCGATCCGATCCGCCGCGCGCAGATCCAGATGAAGAAGCCGCTGCCGAAGCGCTTCTACAAGGACGTGACGATCACCAAGGACGACGGCGGTCATGCTATCGCGCTCGACGGCAAGGTGGTGAAGACGCCTGCGCGTCATGCCCTTGCCCTTCCGACGGAAGCACTCGCCAAGCTTGTTGCCGCCGAATGGGCGAGGCAGGTCGAGATCATCGATCCCGCGACCATGCCTGTTACTCGCCTTGTGAATACCGCGATTGATGGCGTGGCAGTTGAAAGCGGCGCCGTTTTTGACGAGATCGTGCGCTTTTCCGGCAGCGATCTGCTTTGCTATCGTGCAGATGGCCCGGAGCGTCTCGTGGAGCGGCAATCGGAGCGTTGGAACCCGGTGATCGAATGGGCCGCCCGCGATATCGGCGCGCGCTTTATTCTTGCTGAAGGCGTGATGCACCAGGAGCAGCCAGCCGAAGCCATCGCTGCCTTTGCCTCGGCCCTGCGTAAGTTCGACACGCCGATGGAGCTTGCGAGCCTGCATACGATCACCACTCTCACGGGTTCGGCGATCCTCGCGCTTGCCTTTGCCGAAGGCCGCCTGCCGCTTGCCGATGTTTGGTCGCTCGCACATCTCGACGAAGACTGGACGATCGAGCATTGGGGCAGCGACGAGGAAGCGGAACAGCGCCGGGCTCAGCGTTTCGAGGAATTTCAGGCGGCAACCGACGTTTTTTCTGCTCTTCACAGTTGAATATTGTTGATTTCCAGTCCTTTATAGCGGCTTTCGTATCTTGCAAGTTCGAAAGTTGGGGCAGGGATGATGTCGTGGGTGAGGTCGGGTGCCATATCGGCGCTCGTGGGATGTCTGGTACTGACGGCGTGCTCGACCTGGTCCGCTGATCCCCCGCCTCCGACCTATGATATCCGCAGCGCGAGCATCGTGGCCGACAAGGTCATACCGCCGGTTTCACCGGCTTTGATCGACGCCGTCAGCGATCGCGTAAACGCTGCCATTGCCATAACGCCCCACAACACTACCTTGCCGGCGGTTGCGCTGACCGTTCGCCTGACTGAGGTCAGCAAGGGGCGCGGCTTCAACAAGGATCGCAATACCGCCAAGGTCAATATCGACGCGGCGTCGCTCGATGGCGGCGCGGTGATTGCCATGGCGTCCTTCGACATTGCAACAACCGCGCCCGACTTGAGTACGGCGGATGAACTGATGGCGGAAGATATTGCTGCCCGTATCCGCGCGATCTTCTCGCTCAACACGCCGCGGCTGTCGGAATGAGCCTATAGCTTCAAAGATGGCTCGCGCCATGCTAAGCCCGAGCAACGAGGGAGAGAGGGCCGCATGAAGGAAATCCTGTTGGAACTGGAGCGTCGTCGTGAGGTCGCAAGGCTTGGCGGCGGACAGGTGCGCATCGATGCTCAACACGCCCGCGGCAAGCTGACGGCCCGCGAGCGTATCGACATATTCCTGGACGAAGGTTCCTTCGAGGAGTTCGACATGTTCGTCGAGCATCGCTCGACCGATTTCGGCATGGAAAAGAGCAAGATCGCCGGCGACGGCGTTGTGACCGGCTGGGGCACCGTCAACGGACGTACCGTTTTCATTTTTGCCAAAGATTTCACGGTCTTCGGTGGGTCTCTTTCAGAAGCACATGCGGAGAAGATCACCAAGGTCCAGGATATGGCGTTGAAGAATAGAGCGCCGATCGTCGGGATCTATGATGCCGGCGGCGCCCGCATTCAGGAAGGCGTGGCAGCACTTGGCGGCTATGCCGAGGTGTTCCAGCGCAACGTTTTGGCTTCGGGCGTCATTCCGCAGATCTCCGTCATCATGGGGCCATGCGCCGGCGGCGACGTCTATTCGCCTGCCATGACCGATTTCATCTTCATGGTGCGCGATACCTCCTACATGTTCGTCACCGGGCCGGACGTGGTGAAGACCGTCACCAACGAAACGGTCACCTCCGAGCAGCTCGGCGGCGCTTCCGTCCATACGACGAAGTCCTCCATCGCCGACTCGGCTTACGACAACGATGTCGATACGCTGCTGCAGGTGCGCCGGCTCATCGATTTCCTGCCGCAGTCGAACACGGCGGCACTGCCCGAGATCGAATGCTATCAATCCGTTACAGAGCCGGACACATCGCTCGATACGCTGATCCCGGCCAATGCCAACAAGCCCTACGACATCAAGGAGCTGATCCTGAAGGTGGCGGACGAGGGTGACTTCTTCGAGATCCAGGAAAGCTTCGCCAAGAATATCGTCTGCGGCTTCGGCCGCATCGAGGGGGCTACGGTCGGCTTCGTCGCCAATCAGCCGATGGTGCTGGCCGGCGTTCTCGATAGCGACGCATCGCGAAAGGCTGCCCGCTTCGTGCGCTTCTGCGATTGCTTCAATATCCCGATCGTCACCTTCGTCGACGTGCCTGGATTCCTGCCGGGGACGGCGCAGGAATATGGCGGCTTGATCAAGCATGGCGCAAAGCTGCTCTTCGCCTATGCCGAAGCAACCGTGCCGAAACTCACGGTCATCACCCGCAAGGCTTTCGGCGGCGCCTATGACGTGATGGCGTCGAAACATCTGCGCGGCGATCTGAATTATGCCTGGCCGACGGCGCAAATTGCCGTCATGGGTGCCAAGGGCGCAGTCGAGATTATCTTCCGCAAAGACATTGCGCACCCGGAGAGGATTGCTGCGCATACCAAGATGTATGAGGATCGCTTCCTGTCACCGTTCGTCGCGGCCGAGCGCGGTTACATTGACGAAGTGATCATGCCACGCTCGACCCGGCGGCGCCTCGCGCAGGGGCTCCGGATGCTGCGCAACAAGGATCTGACCAATCCTTGGAAAAAACACGACAACATCCCTCTGTAATCTGTGACATCAAGTCACGGATTTCACACGGAAATTTGATTGGACGTCAGAATCCTTGTTTTCCCGTTCAGGACAGGTCGCTCTATTGCTTCCTGCAGGGAGTCGAAACTGGAGTTCAAAAAATGGCGCTTTCCCAACGGCTGAATCAATATCAGCCCTATGCTCTTACCGTACTGCGTATCGTTATTGGCCTGTTGTTCATCGAACACGGCACACAGAAGCTTTTCGGCTTTCCCGCCGGCGGCCACTTCACTGGTTCGCTGCCGCCTCTGATGCTGTTTCAGGGTATTCTAGAAGCGTTTGGCGGTCTGGCGATCGTTTTGGGCCTGTTTACTCGCCCCGTTGCCTTCATTCTTTGTGGCAACATGGCAGTCGCCTATTTCATGGCGCACATGCCGCAGAATTTCTTCCCGGTGAACAATCAGGGCGATGCGGCCATTCTGTATTGCTTCGCTTTCCTGTTCCTGATCTTCGCAGGTCCGGGTCTGCTGGCGATCGACGGCCGCAAGAAGTAAATCATCTTGAAGCCGGGCCTGGTGTTCTCCAGGCCCGGTGAATAATTTCGTCTCTCGCGTGTTGATTCCATATCGGCGAAACGGGAGAGTGTTTCCGACAGTATCCCGTTCGCATTGCCAATTCGTACGGAGATCTTCATGTCACTTGCCGAGCGCCTGTCGCCCTACCAACCCGCAGCCCTCGCAATTTTGCGAATAGTGACTGCCGTGCTGTTCATCGAACACGGTACGCAAAAGCTCTTCGGCTTTCCGCCGGCGCCTTTCGAAATCACGAAGCTGTTCTTCGTCGCAGGGATAATCGAGCTTATCGGCGGCATTCTCATCCTGTTCGGGCTCTTCACCCGGCCCGTTGCCTTTCTCCTCAGCGGCGAAATGGCAATTGCCTATTTCATGGTGCACACACAGATCGACTTCTTCCCGGCCAACAACCAGGGTGACGGTCCGATAATGTTCTGCTTCGTCTTTTTGTTTATGGTATTTGCCGGCCCAGGAGCGTGGGCACTGGACAATCGCCAGCGCCCTTAGTGAGAGGTCCGTCAGGCGGCGAGCTTGAGGCCGGCGATGCCTGCGATGATCAGGCCGATGCACAGCAACCGAACGAAGGTTGCGGGATCGCCGAGTAACCAAATCCCGAGCAGAACGGTGCCCACCGTGCCGATGCCGGTCCAGACCGCATAGGCTGTGCCCATCGGCAGGGTTTTTACGGCAAGACCCAGCAGTGCGACACTGACGATCATGGAAAGGACAGTGAGAACCGTCGGCATCATTCGCGTGAAGCCATCGGTGTATTTCAGGCCGACTGCCCAGCCAATTTCAAACAAGCCTGCAAGGAAAAGCAGGAACCAGGCCATATTACGCTCCATTGTTAAGAGCGAGGCCGTCCCCGCGATGTCTACGGCCGGTTTTGGATGCCGGCCGCCGCAGTCGTCTGCGTGATTTCTATATGCCTGCGTCTTCGGCGCGTTTCAAGGCCGGAGCGTAAGGCGGTCACGCCACCATCACTTTTCCAGCCGCTCGGCATGCCACTTCAGGTGATCATCCATGAACGTGGAGATGAAATAGTAGGAATGGTCGTAGCGTTCATGCATACGCAGCGTCAGGCCGATGCCGGTACCCTTGATCGCATCCTCGAACAGCCAGGGACGCAGCCCGGTTTCGAGAAAGTTGTCGGCCTTGCCCTGATCGATCAGGAATTCCGGGAAGCGGGCGCCGTCTTCGACGAGCGAGCAGGCGTCATAGCGGCGCCAAGCGACCTTGTCGCTGCCGAGATATTTTTCGAGTGCCGGTGCGGACCAATCTGCCGTCGACGGCTGGACGATGGGAGCAAACGCGGAGCAGCTCTTGAAGCGTTCCGGGTTCTTCAGCGCGATCGTCATGGCGCCGTGGCCGCCCATCGAATGGCCGAAGATGCCCTGGCGGCTCATGTCGGCACGGAATTGCTTGGCCACGAGGGCAGGCAGCTCCTCGGTAATGTAGGTGTACATCTGGTAGTTTTCGGCCCAGGGCGTCTCGGTGGCATCGACATAGAATCCGGCGCCTTTGCCCATCTGCCAATTGGTCAATTCGTCTGGCACATCATTGCCGCGCGGGCTGGTGTCCGGGCAAACGATGATCAGGCCAAGCTCGGCGGCCATGCGGCGGTACTCGCCCTTTTCCATGACGTTGGCATGGGTGCAGGTAAGACCGGACAGATACCAGAGAACCGGGCGCGGTTCCTTGATCGCCTGCGGCGGCACGAAGACGGCAAAGGTCATCTCGCCTTTGCAGGCTTCTGACTGATGCGAAAAGACACCCTGCATGCCGCCGAAGGCGGTGTTTTGGGAAATGATGTTCACGGCGGGTCTCCAGGCGTTTGATAGGTTTGGAAGTGCGATGGCTGTTCCTTGAAACGCCACTGCGCACTTTGAGGGATCATGCTTTCGCCCACCGGCAAAGCCGGTCGAAGGTTTCGAGGAAGGCGGAGCGATCGCGGGGCGAGAAGGCGGCATTGTATCCCTTGCTTTCGCCGGTCTCGCGAAGATGTGCGCCGAGATCGCGCATAGCCGTCGCCATGCCGATATTCGTCTTGTCGAAGACGCGTCCGGTCGGTCCCGTCACGAAGGCTCCGGCGGCTACACAGCGCCCCGCGAGCGGCACATCGGCAGTGACGACGATATCGCCGGCGCCCGCATGTTCGGCGATCCAGTTGTCGGCGGCATCGAAAGCGTTGGAGACGATGACGTTGTGTACCATCGGATCGCGCGACGGCCGCAGCCCCGAATTGGCGACGAAGGTCACCTCGATGCCGTGGCGTTCGGCAACTTTCAGGATTTCCGGTTTGACCGGACAGGCATCAGCATCGACATAGATCATAAAATTCAATCTTTTTAGATAGATGCGATGACTTTCTTATGCGTCGCATCTATCTGCTTTACAGTAGCTTCAAGCTCAGTAAATCACGACGCCTCTGACGCTCTTTCCGGAATGCATGAGGTCGAAGCCCTTGTTGATGTCTTCGAGCGGCATGGTGTGGGTGATCATCGGA
>NZ_JACHBG010000005.1 GCF_014207095.1 Martinezella lusitana
ATTGATGCTGGCCTCCATTCCAGCATCAATGATCAATCACAAATCTGCTGATTTGGGAATCCCGCAACGATTCCGATAAGAAATGATCCGCTCTAGTCGCCAAAGTTGACATCTGGCGACTGACTTTTTCTGCATCGAAACACTAAAATCAGGCCGCAAGGCCCTTCTTCTTCAGCATGGCATCCGGGCTCGGCAGCTTGCCGCGGAAGGCCTTGTAGGTCTCTTCCGGGTCGATCGAGCCGCCAACGGAATAGATGTTGGCCTTCAATTTTGCGGCCATGTCCGCATTGAAGGCATCGCCGGTTTCCTCGAAGGCGGCGAAGGCGTCAGCGTCGAGCACTTCCGACCACATGTAGGAATAGTAGCCAGCCGAGTAACCGTCACCGGCAAACACGTGCTGGAAGTGCGGCGTCGCATGGCGCATCACGATCGATTTTGGCATGCCGATTTCGGCAAGCACTTCGCCCTGCACCACCATCGGGTCCTCGACCGGGCCGCGAGTGTGGAAGGCCATGTCGACCAGCGCCGAAGACGTAAACTCGACCGTGTTGAAGCCGGCGTTGAAGGTGCGGGCCGCCAGAACCTTGTCGAGCAGCGCCTGTGGAATCGGGGCGCCGGTCTCGTAGTGAACGGCATATTCCTTGAGAATGGCGGGCACCGTCAGCCAGTGCTCATAGAGCTGAGAGGGTAGCTCGACGAAGTCGCGGGAAACGCCGGTGCCCGATACCGAGGGATAGGTGACGTTGGAAAGCATGCCGTGCAGGGCGTGGCCGAATTCGTGGAACAGCGTGCGCGCATCGTCGATCGACAGCAGCGCCGGCTTGCCCTCCGCCGGCTTGGCGAAGTTGCAGACATTGTAGATAATCGGCAGTTCGCCGACATGGCCGTTCTTGAGCGGCAGCTTGTGCTGCGACTGGAACGAGCTCATCCAGGCGCCGGAGCGCTTCGAGCTGCGGGCGAAATAATCGCCGAGGAACAGGGCGACAAGCTTGTCGGAACGATCACGGATCTCGAAGACGCGCACGTCGGGATGATAGGCGGGAACGCCCTTCTGCTCCACAGCCTTGATCCCGAAAAGGCGACCGGCGACATCGAAGCACGCGGCGATGATCTTCTCGAGCTGCAGGTAAGGCTTCAGCTCCGTTTCGGAGAAATCGAACTTCCGTGTCCGGATCTTCTCGGCATAGTGGCGCCAGTCCCAGGGCATGACCTCGTGATTGCGGCCCTCCTCAGTGATCAGCGCGGCGATATCCTTTTCTTCCTCGCCGGCACGAGCCGCCGCCTTCGACCATACGGCCATCAGCAGATCATTTACGGCCGTCGGCGTCTTCGCCATGGTATTGTCGAGCTTCAGCTCGGCGAAGTTGGCATAGCCGAGCAGCTTGGCCTTCTCCGCCCGCAGTGCCAGCGTCTCGCGGATGATCTCGCGATTGTCCGTCTTGCCGCCATTGGCGCCGCGCGCCACCCAGGCGTTGAAGGCCTGCTCGCGCAGATCGCGGCGCTCCGATGAGGTCAGGAACGGCTCGATGATCGAGCGCGACAGGGTGACGGCATATTTGCCCTCGTCGCCGCGTTCGCGCGCTGCCGCCGCCATGGCGTCGCGCAGATAGTCGGGAAGGCCAACGAGGTCCGCTTCTTCCGACAGCAGGAGCGCCCAGCTCTTTTCATCGGCAAGCACGTTCTGCCCGAATTGCGTACCGAGACCGGCGAGCTTCTCGTTGATTGCGGAGAGCTGGTCCTGCTCCGCTTTCGGAAGCTTGGCACCCGCCTTGACGAAGCCCTTCCAGTGTCGCTCCAGCACGCGGGTCTCTTCCAGCGTCAGGCCAAGCGTGTCACGGCTGTCCCACAGCGTATCGATGCGCGCGAAGAGCGCGGTATTCGTGCCGATCTTTGAATAATGCCGCGCCATCTTCGGCGCGATCTCACGCTCCAGCGCCTGAATGGTCTCGTTGGTATGCGCGCCAGCCTTATTCCAGAAAAGCGCCGAGATGCGCGACAGCCCATCTCCGGCCAGCTCAAGCGCAATCACCGTATTGGCGAAGGTCGGCGTTTGCGTGTCGGCAGCGATCGCATCGATCTCCGCCTCATGCGCGGCAAGCGCCGCATCGAAGGCAGCTGCAAAATCCGTATCCTTCACCGCGTCGAAACGCGGCAGCCCCTGATGTCCGGTCCATTCGATGAGCGCAGGATTGACGGCGGCAAGAGAAGACATTCAGGGCATCCTTTCGACAGACATCTGATCGAAGCACGATATAAGGCTACCCCCGCCGAATTGGTATGGCGGGGCGAAACAAATTCATTGAGGAGGATCAGGCCTTGCGCCAGCCGAGCAGGCCCGGCGTTGCGTGCAGAAGCGCCTGCGCGGCAAATCCCATGAAGAGTACACCGGAACAGCGCACGATCAGGCGCTCATGCGCGCGATAGAAGCGCCGCACGGCGCCCGCACCGATAATGCTGATGAGAATAATGTCGGCCGTTATGAAGCCGGCGAAGGAAACGGTCAGCAGCAGCGGCAGCGCGCTGAAGGTCAGTGCGCCGGCGGAACCTGCGACAAGGGCCGTGAAGGTCGCGAGCGCCACGGGATATCCCTTCGGATTGGTAACTCCGAAGATCAGGCCGCGGCGGAAGGGGCGATCGACATTGATAAGCGCTTGGCCGTCACCCTTCGGCTTGGCTGTCACGGCATTCCAGCCGATCCAGGCAAGATAGAAGCCGCACATCAGTCCAAGCAGATCGAAGACGAAGGTGCCGATGGTCTTGGCGCCGACGATGGCGATCAATGCAAGCGTCGACCAGATGAGGTCGCCCAGCAGGTGGCCGCTGACGAAGAATGCGCCGGCCTTGCGTCCCTGCCCCGCCCCGATGCCGAGCAGCGCCAGAAAGGCGGGACCAGGAATCAGCACATAAAACAGCGCCGCTAAAAAAGCGCCGACAACAAGCGATTGTGTCATGAGCGGGGATCCTTACTGCTGATCGCGCGAGAGTAGCAACATCCCAGATCCGGTCAAGTTGCCGTTCTTTTGTGACGGAAGAAGACGTTGTGTTCATACGCTTAAACCAATAAGAACGTGGTTGGGGCCCCAAAATGAAAAGCGTAGGTAGGGAAACGCTTATGAACAGCAGGATTAATACGGATTCGCTCGCTTTTCTTGTGAGCGATTGCGCCCGTTTGATCAGGACGGCCTTCGAGCGACGCATTCTTGTCGCTGGGCTCGGTCTGACGGCGGGCGAAGCAAGAACCTTGATGCAGGTCGCCGCCATCAACGGCAGCCGGCAACTCGACATCGCCTCCCGGATGGGGCTGGAGCCGATGACAGTCAGCGCCTTTCTGGACAAGTTGCAGGCTCGAGGCCTGATCGAGCGTCAGCCCGATCCACTCGACCGTCGCGCCAAAAGGATCGTGCTTTCGGAATCGGCCCAGGCCAAGCTGCAGCAGATCGACAGGGAAGTCTGCGAGGTCGAACGCAACGCGACGCAAGGCTTCGATCAAGGACTGCAACTGCAGTTGCATGATGCGCTCTGCGCATTCCGCAGCAATCTGCAGAAGGTCGAAGTGCCGACAGAGATCGAGCGCGAACTGAGGCCGGTGGACTAAGCACCAGCAGCCTTGTCGTTTCGGCAAATAAAAACCCGCCTCTGGTGACCAGAGGCGGGTTTCTTCATTTCAACGGCACTTACTTCGACAGGTTGCGCTTGCCGAGCGTGCGCAGACGCAGCGCGTTGAGCTTGATGAAGCCGGCCGCATCCTTCTGGTCGTAGGCGCCCTGGTCGTCCTCGAACGTCACCAGCTTGTCGGAATAGAGCGACTTCGGGCTTTCGCGGCCGATGGTCATGACATTGCCCTTGTAGAGCTTCAGCGTCACTTCGCCTTCGACATGCTCCTGGCTCTTGTCGATCAGGGCCTGCAGCATTTCGCGTTCCGGCGAGAACCAGAAGCCGTAGTAGATCAGCTCGGCATAGCGCGGCATCAGCTCGTCCTTGAGGTGCGCGGCACCGCGATCGAGCGTGATGGATTCGATGGCGCGATGGGCTGCGAGCAGGATCGTGCCGCCGGGGGTCTCGTAAACGCCGCGCGACTTCATGCCGACGAAGCGGTTCTCGACGAGGTCGAGACGGCCGATGCCGTTGTCGCGTCCATATTCGTTCAGCTTCGCAAGCAGGGTTGCCGGGCTCAGGCGCTGACCATTGATCGAAACGGCATCGCCCCTTTCGAAGCCGACCTTGATGACCGTGGCCTTGTCGGGAGCGGCTTCCGGCGAAATCGTGCGCATATGCACATATTCCGGGGCTTCCTGCGCCGGATCTTCTAGAACCTTACCTTCGGAGGAGGAGTGCAGCAGGTTGGCGTCGACGGAGAACGGCGCTTCGCCCTTCTTGTCCTTGGCAACCGGAATCTGATGCTTTTCGGCAAATTCGAGCAGGTCGGTGCGGCTCTTGAACGACCAGTCGCGCCAGGGGGCGATGATCTTGATGTCCGGGTTCAGTGCATAGGCCGAAAGTTCGAAGCGAACCTGGTCGTTGCCCTTGCCGGTGGCGCCATGCGCGATGGCGTCGGCGCCGGTCTTCTTGGCGATCTCGATCAGATGCTTAGAGATCAGCGGACGGGCGATCGACGTGCCGAGCAGATAGACGCCTTCATAAACGGCATTGGCGCGGAACATCGGGAAGACGAAATCGCGCACGAACTCTTCGCGCACGTCCTCGATGTAGATTTCCTTGATGCCGAGCAGTTCGGCCTTCTTGCGCGCCGGCTCCAGCTCTTCGCCCTGCCCGAGATCGGCAGTGAAGGTCACAACTTCGGCGCCCAGCTCCGTCTGCAGCCACTTCAGGATAATCGAGGTGTCGAGGCCGCCGGAATAGGCGAGAACGACTTTCTTCACGTCTTTATGTGATGCCATGATGAGTTCCGTTTCAACGCGAGCCAGGGGAGAGGCCCGCAAACCTGTATCGCGGAACTTTTAGCGAGATTATCGTGAGGCGCAAGGGGAAGCGCTGCTTAGGCCCCTCGGCGAGTTTGACACCTCCTCGCAAAGCGCCATATTCGGCACCGAGTAAGCACTGCCGGGAGGGCACGCCTTTGACCGATATTCAAGACATTTTCAGGAAATCCAATGTTGCCGTCGTCACCGGCGGCGCCTCTGGCATCGGCTTGGCCGCTGCGAAATACTTCGCCTCGCTCGGCATGAGCGTCGTCATCGCCGACCTCGGCGGTGATCGGCTGGCCCAGGCGGCGACCGCACTCAAGGCGATCGCGGGCGAAGAGCATGTACTGGCCGTCGAGACCGACGTCGCGAGCAAGGAAGCGCTAGAAGCACTGGAGCGTGCGGTCCTGCAGCGCTTCGGCCGCGTGCATGTGCTGATGAACAATGCCGGCATCGGCCCGGAAACCTCGATCTTCAGCGCCCAGGCCGGCTGGGATGCCATCCTCGGCGTCAATCTGCTCGGTGTCATCAACGGCACGCGCGTCTTCGGACCCAGCATGCTGGCCCATGGCGAACCGGGCGTCATCATCAACACCGGCTCGAAGCAGGGCATCACCACACCTCCCGGCAATCCCGCCTATAATGTCTCCAAGGCCGGCGTGAAGGTCTTCACCGAAGCGCTGCAACACGAATTGCGCAACACGGTAGGCGCCAAGATTTCGGCCCATCTCCTTATTCCCGGCTTCGTCTTCACGGGTCTGACCAAGGGCGAGCGCACGGAAAAGCCCGCCGGCGCCTGGACGCCGGAGCAGACGGTCGAGTTCATGGTGGAAAGCCTGAAGCAGGGCGATTTCTACATCCTCTGCCCGGACAACGACGTCGCCCGACCTGTCGATGAACGCCGCATGCTCTGGGCGGCCGGCGATATCGTCGAGAACCGCCCGCCGCTGTCGCGCTGGCATGCGGACTATGCCGATCAATTCAAGGCATTCCTCGAAAAGAAGGATTGATTTGCAATCCACCGAAAGCCGGATAGAAAAAGCCAATCCCTTCCGGCTTTCGGAGCATTCCCGTGGACTTCATACCCAGCCTGCCGACCCTTCTTGCCTTTTCCGCAGCGAGCCTGCTGCTGGCGATGACGCCCGGCCCCGACATGACGCTGTCGATCAGCCGCGCGCTGATGCAAGGCAAAAAGGCAGCGCTTTTCGTGGTGCTCGGCACTACGCTCGGCGTTGTCGTCCACACCTGCTTGGTGGCCTTCGGCATCTCGGCACTGATTACGGCCTCGCCGGTTGCCTTCACGATCCTGAAGACAGGCGGCGCTGCCTATCTGCTTTGGCTGGCGATCCAGGCAATCCGCTTCGGCTCCAGCCTTTCGGTCAAGAAGGTCGATGCGGTCGCCGGAACGCCGCTCGCCAACATCTCCAACGGCTTCTGGGTCAACCTGCTGAACCCCAAGGTCATCATCTTCTTCATGACCTTCCTGCCGCAGTTCGTGACCGCCGGCGATCCCGCCGTCACCCACAAATTACTCTTTCTCGGCTTTTTCTTCATCGTCATCGGCATGCCGGTGAACGCGCTCGTCGTTCTTGCCGCCGATGGCCTGTCGTCCTGGCTGCAGCGTAACCGCGGCGTGATGCGCGGCCTCGACTATACCTTTGCCGGCGTCTTCTCGATATTCGCGGTAAAGATCTTCTTCACTCAGTCTCGCTGAGAATTGGATGGCGGCCGGCGATCAGCCAGTAGACGGTGGCGCAGGCCGCGCCAAGGAAGGCAAAGCAGACCGCGATCGTAATCAGATTGAGGGTCTGCAGCTTCTCCATGGCGCCGGAAATCAATATGGACGCCACAGCCGACAGCACCGCACCATAGATCGCATACCCGGGCCAGCGACGGACTCCACGCCATTCCATGATGGGAATGACGATAAGCGATGGCAAAATGCTGACGATCATTGCAGCCTTGGTCATCTCGATGGTGAGAGCGATAAGCTCCGGTACCCCGCTTCCCGGCAGAGTATAGGCAGCCACGCAGGCCAACACGAAACCCATCAGAGCGCAGGCGGCGAGATAGCCCCATAGGAGCCTGATCGGCCTGCGCAGTCCAAGGAGCATCGACCTCAGTCCTCGCCGTGATTGGCGATCATCATGGCTTCGAAGGCCAACCGCTCAGTCTTGCGCATGCGTTCCGATTCCGACTTCAGCTGACCGCAAGCCGCGAGAATGTCGCGCCCGCGTGGCGTGCGGATTGGAGAGGCATAACCGGCCGAATTGATGAAATCGGCGAACTTTTCGATCTGCTCCCAGTCGGAACACTGATAGTTCGTGCCGGGCCAGGGGTTGAAGGGGATCAGATTGATCTTGGCCGGAACGCCCTTCAGCAGCTGGATCAGCCCCTTGGCATCCTCGAGGCTGTCGTTGACGCCCTTCAGCATCACATATTCGAAGGTGATGCGCCGCGCATTCGAGAGGCCGGGATAGGCGCGGCACGCATCCATCAACTCTTTCAGAGGATACTTCTTGTTGATCGGCACCAGCATGTCGCGCAGGTCGTCACGCACGGCATGCAGCGAAATCGCCAGCATGACGCCGATCTCATCGCCGGTGCGATAGATTTCCGGCACGACACCCGAAGTCGAAAGGGTGATGCGGCGCTTCGACAGCGACAGGCCGTCACCATCGGATGCGATCAGCAGCGCTGTCTTGACGCTGTCGAAATTATAGAGCGGCTCGCCCATGCCCATCATGACGATATTGCTGACCTTGCGTCCCTCGGCTGGCATGACGGTGCCCTGCGGCGCTTCGCGGTCCGGAAAATCGCCGAGCCGGTCGCGCGCCAAGAGCAGCTGCGACAGGATTTCTTCCGCCGTCAGGTTGCGCACAAGCCGCTGCGTGCCGGTGTGACAGAAGGAACAGGTGAGTGAACAGCCGACCTGGCTGGAAATGCAGAGCGTGCCGCGGCCTTCTTCCGGAATGTAGACGGTCTCGACTTCGACGGGACGACCTGCGCCGCGCGGCGGGTAGCGCAGCAGCCACTTGCGGGTGCCGTCGTTGGAAACCTGCTCCTCGACGATCTCGGGGCGCGCGATGGTGAAATGCGTCTTCAGCATCTCGCGCATGTCCTTCGAGACATTCGCCATCGCGTCGAAATCGGAGACGCCCCGCACGTAGATCCAGTTCCAGAGCTGGCTGACGCGCATCTTGATCTGCTTGTCGGCAACGCCCTTTTCCCTGAGGGCAGCCGCCATTTCCTCGCGCGTCAGGCCGATCAGCGACGGTTTTGGCACCAGCTCGACCGGCTGAGATACCGGCATCGGCTTGAGCTTGGAGGGTGTTATGACATCGGTGGCGGACATACGATCATTCCAACGGTTCACATCGGCGATGCCGCAAAAGCTGACGAAAGCTGCGGATGCGGGCAAGGCACGGAAATCTGAAGATTCATGCGGCGGCCGGGCAAGCTATCTTCAAGCTGTCTGCCGGACACCTGCTATTGGCGCGGCCTTTAGCATTAATTTCCGCTCGCGTCATCCCTTTCCCTCAAAAGCAAAGGTTGACCTCAAAAGCGAAAGGCCGGTCGACATGACCGGCCCCAATCACTGAATTCGCAGCACCGGGAGGATCACATTGCCGTGATCCCTCGATCCTCGATCTCATTTGCAGCCTTCGATCTTCTTCAGAGCAGCGCTGACACCCTTCAGAGAGTAGGTGTAGGAAGTCGCAGTTCCCTTCTTCGAAGTCGCGGTAACCTTCAGAGAATGGCCGGATTTCAGCGCCGCCACCAGGGCCGGCTCCTGCGCAGCATTCTCAACCCAGGCGCCCTTGTCCTTCGTGAACATCACAAAGGTCTTGTTGTCGATGACGACGTTGACCTTGGAATTCTCTTTCAGCGGATATCCCATCATAGCCTGCGGCTCGTAGGAAATGTTCTGGCCCGGACGCTGCGAGACGATGAAGAAATTATCGCCATGGTCGATGCCCGAAGGCGGCGACTTTACCGTCGGTACCGAGAGAACATAGCAGACCTTGCCGCCGGCAGACTGATAGGAGTAGGCGCCCCAGGCGTCGAACTGCTGGATGGGCGTGGGAGCCGTGGGGGCTGCTGCTGCTGCTGCCGCTGGTGCCTGCGTCTGCTTCGGCTTCTTGGTCTGCGCGGACGCGATGCCGGTGCCGGCCAGAACGAGCGAGAGGGCGATTGCGAAGCTTTTTACAAACATGTTTTCCTGCCGATTTTGTGCGGTCCAGAGCTCATGGCGATTCGATTGACGCACGCCGATGCTCGTGAGCTGCCCTATTTTGACTTTATTCAGGTTACCAAACCGTCAACGCAGCACTGACCTCTCTCGGCTCCGTTCCATTTCAATCCAGGTGTCGAACGGAGCTTGAAACGCATCAGAAGGAATTGGAAAACCCGGATGGCGAAATACCACCCTACAGTTTAGATTTAAGACAGAAAGATTCGGGCAAGAATTTGACCTCGCTAAAATCAGGGGGGCCTCATAAAGGTCTGGAAACCCGAGAGGAATCAGATCGCCCCCATAAAGCGGCCACTAAACCGTCTTCATGGCCTCCGGTCCATTCTCCAAAGCCCGGTCGGCGGCGTCATAGTGCTCCTGGCGGATATGACCGCGGATCATGCTGAAGGCGAGCGTCAGCACGGCCACATCGTCCGTATAGCCGATGACGGCGAAGAAATCGGGAATGATGTCGACAGGCATGACGAAATAGCCGAGCGCCGCCAGCAATATGCCGCGGACACGGGTCGGCATCTGCGGGTCGAGCGCGCAATAGAAGGCGGCAACGACGTCGCGGGAAAAGGGAATGTGGCGAGCCGCCTTCCGCAGGGTCGGCCAGAACTTTCTGCGCACCGACTTTTCCTGCTCTTTCTGGGTCTCTTCGTCACCAGGCATCAGGATTTCCCCGTACTTGATGTCATCCATTCCATTCACCTCTGTTCGTGCCCGTTGCCCGGACCGTGTAAACATATGGTGATCGCAGGGTGCGATTCAATCGATCCGGCGCGCTGCGGCCTTCTCCATTGCCTTCGCCATCTTGATGTCGTGATCGGTCAGGCCGCCGACATCATGCGTCGTCAACTTCACTTCGACGCGGGAATAGACGTTGAACCATTCCGGATGATGGTTGAACTTCTCCGCCGCGAGCGCTGCTTCGGTCATGAAGCCGAAGGCCTCGACGAAGCTGCAGAACTTGAAGGTCTTCGAAATGGAAAGCCCATCGGCCGCAAGAGCCCAGCCTGAAAGCTCCGCAAGATTTTCATCGATTGCCGCCCGGTCCAGCTTTTCGTATTTCATTGCAGATCACTCCTCTCCAGAGCGCCGTGCTTCCTTTCGGAAGCACAAAGGTCGCTCTATCTGTTTGAATCTACGCAACAGGCTTTCCGAAAATCGATTCCGGTTTTCGGGCCGATGCTGGAAGGGTTGAACCATAGCATGGATCGTCACAGGATACTTTTCGTCTGCGCCGGCAATATCTGCCGCTCGCCCCTTGCCGAAGGCATCTTCCGGCATCTGGTGGCGCAGGCCGGCCGCTCGTCGGAATTTGAAATCGCTTCGGCCGGCACCGGCGGCTGGCATCAGGGCGAACGCCCCGACCGCCGCTCGATCGCCGTTGCTGCCGGACATGGCGTGGATATTTCCAGCCAACGCGCCCGCCGCATCGAGACAGCGGATTTCGGCCGGTTCGATCTGATCCTCGCCATGGATCAAGACAATTTGAAGACCCTGCGCAAAGCTGCACCTGCCGATGCACTCGGCAGGCTACATCTCTTCAATGCCTTGGCGCTGGGCGGCAGCAAGGACATTCCCGACCCCTATTATGGAGGCCGGGAAGATTTCGAAGCCGTCTATACCATGCTCTTGGCTGGCTGCGGTGCACTGTTGCCCAAACTCGGGAAAGTGCTGCGAGACTCGTGAAGCGGAAAAATCTCTTCCGTGAGATAGGGACCACCGCCAACTGATTCGCGCGAGGAAAGAAGCACGAACCGGCCGACCGTGAACGGCTGGGTATAGAAATTGCCGCGACCGGAGAGATAGTGCACGACATCATCGACCCGCGAGGATTTCAGCCTGGCGAGCGTGACGTGCGGTGTGAACTTGCGAGGATCGGGCTGCAGGCCGATACGCTGGCAGATGCGCTCGATCTCGCCTTGCAGCGCGAACATGTCCGGCGACTGCGAGACCCCGGCCCAAACCGAATGCGGTTTTTTGGAACCGAAGGAACCGATACCCTCCAGCCGCAGCTGGAACTCAGGGCGATCTATCCGGTCCAGCCGGTCGACGATTTCATCCGCCGTGCGGCCATCGACATCGCCGATGAAGCGCAAAGTGATGTGATAATTTTCAACGTCGATCCACCTGGCTCCCGGGAGACCACCGCGCAACAATGACAGGCTCATGGCCGCGTTGCGCGGAATTTCGAGGGCGGTAAAAAGTCTCGGCATGACGAGCACTCCCCGAATCTCTTGCAGGTATAAGCAGGGAATCACGCATTTGCAGTCGGTGCAAGCACCTATTTCGCACCTGCGTCAATCATCCCTACAAACTTGATAACGGCCGGTAAGATACGCTCGACCATGACGTCGACGCCCTTCGGGTTCGGATGCATGCCGTCGGAGAGTTGCAGGTCCGCTTGGGCAGCCACGCCATCGAGGAAGAACGGATAGAGCGCAAGTTGATATTTGTCGGCCAGGCGCTTGTAGATCGGGTTGAATTTCTCGGCATAGTCCGGTCCCATGTTGGGCGGCGCCAGCATGCCGGCGAGGAAGATCGGGATCTTCCTTTCCTTCAACCGTTCGATCATCGCCTCCAGATTCTTCTCCGTCTGCTCCGGCGGTATCCCGCGAAGCGCATCGTTGGCGCCAAGCTCCAGGATCACGCCATCCGTGCCGTCAGGCACCGACCAGTCTATGCGCGAAAGCCCTCCGGATGTCGTGTCTCCGGAAACGCCGGCATCGGCGACGGCGAGACCCAGCCCCTTCGCCTTCAGCGCAGCCTCCAGCTTGGCGGGAAACCCGTCGCCGGGCGGCAGCTGATAGCCGGCCATCAAGCTGTCGCCAAAGCCGACCAGCTGGATCGTCCTAGCTTGCGCAGCGCCCGTCGCGCCAAACAAAAGACCGAAAGTGATGACAGCGAAGTGAAACGCAGCAACTTTAAAACCCATGATCCATTCCCTAAATTCGCTGCTCGGGCCAGTCGCGCCCGCCATTGTCTCTGATGTTCTCTGATATATAGGGCGTTCGCATTGGCAAAAACCATCATCGAGCTGAAGAAGGCGGATTTGACGCTCGGCAGCGCCGCGGCATCGGTCCACGTGCTGAAGAATATCGACCTGACGATTCTGGAGGGCGAATCGGTCGGTATCGTCGGCCCGTCCGGCTCCGGCAAGTCGACGCTGCTGATGGTGTTGGCCGGACTCGAGAAGCTCGACAGCGGCGAACTCTTGATCCGCGACACCCCCCTGCATAGCCTGAGCGAGGATCGGATTGCCGATTTCCGCGGCCGCAATATCGGCATCGTCTTCCAGTCCTTCCATCTGATTGCCAATATGACGGCGCTTGAAAACGTTGCCGTGCCGCTTGAGCTTGCCAATGTCCGCGATGCCTTTGGCATCGCCCGACGCGAGCTGGAGGCGGTGGGGCTGGGCGAAAGGCTCAGCCACTATCCCGGCCAACTCTCGGGCGGCGAACAGCAGCGCGTGGCGATCGCCCGGGCGCTCGCGCCTTCGCCGGCTGTGCTGATCGCCGACGAGCCGACAGGCAACCTCGACACCGATACCGGCCGGCAGATCGCCGACCTTCTCTTTGCCCAGCAGGCCGAGCGCGGCACGACCATGTTGCTGGTGACACACGACCCCACCCTTGCCGCCCGCTGCTCACGCCAGATCCGCGTTCGCTCCGGCGAGATCGAGAATGACAGCGCACAGTCGCGCGTCAATCAGGCGGCAATCGCATGACGAGTGCAGCGCGAATGCGACTGTCACTCGCCTTCCGCCTTGCCTTGCGCGAACTGCGCGGTGGCCTTGGCGGTTTTTACATTTTCCTCGCCTGTATCGCGCTCGGCACCGGCGCCATTGCCGCCGTCAACTCCGTGTCACGCTCGATCACCGATGCGATCTCGACGCAGGGACAATCGCTTCTGGCGGGCGATGCCCGTTTCGAGCTGCGCAATCGCGAGGCGACGCCAGAGGAACTGGCCTATCTCCAGGGTCTCGGCAAGCTCTCCCGTTCCACCAATTTGCGCTCGATGTCCCGCCTGCCTGATGGCTCCGACCAGGCTCTGGTCGAGGTCAAGGCGGTCGATGAGACATATCCGCTCTACGGCGCCTTCGAAGCCGACCCCAACCAACCCCTCTCGACCCTACTTGCTGCCAAGGATGGCAGCTATGGTGCCGTCGTCGCCCCGTTACTGCTCGAACGCCTGAACCTCAAGGTCGGCGACAACCTGCTGTTGGGCAATGCGAAGCTGCGCATATCAGGCGTCATCAAGAATGAACCGGACGCCGTCTCGGAAGGTTTCGGCTTCGCTCCGCGGCTGCTGACCAGCCGCGACGCGCTGGCCGCTTCTGGCCTGATTACAACGGGCAGCCTCGTTGAGCAGGCCTACAGGATCCGCATGGACGATCCCGCAACCGGTTTGCGCAAGATCGGCGATCGCGCCAATGCCGCCTTCCCGCAGGCCGGCTGGTCGATCCGCACCAGCGCGCGCGCCGCGCCGGAGCTTGCCGACAACGTCACGCGCTTCTCGCAATTCCTGACACTGGTCGGGCTGGCCGCCCTCATCGTCGGCGGCGTCGGCGTCGCCAATGCCGTGCGCGCCTTCCTCGATTCGAAGCGCACCACCATCGCCACCTTCAAGTGCCTCGGCGCTCCGGCCTTCGTGGTCGTGCTGATCTATCTCATCCAGATTGCCGCCATCGCGCTTGCCGGCGTTGCTGTCGGCTTGGTTCTCGGCGCTATCGCCCCGATGATCGCTTCGCAGTTCATGGCGGAATTCCTGCCCATATCGACGGCGCCGCGGTTCTATCCCGGCCCCCTGATGCTGGCGGCGGTGTTCGGGTTGCTGACGACGCTTGCCTTCGCCATTCCGCCGCTAGGCCATGCCCGAGAGGTGCCGGCAACCGCGCTTTTCCGCGAACAGGGTTTCGAGGCTCGCCGCCTGCCCGGCTGGCCCTATCTGCTTGCCGCCAGTTTACTGATGGCGGCGCTTGCCGCTTTGGCCATCGTCACCGCCTATGACCGCTTCATCGCCATCGTCTTCGTCGTCTCGATTGCCGGGGCGTTTGTCGTGCTGCGTGTCGTTGCTGCGCTGCTCGCCTGGCTTGCCCGCCGCAGCCCGCGCGTGCGCTCGCCGGCGTTGCGTCTGGCGATCGGCAATATTCACCGGCCGGGCGCACTCACGTCTTCGGTCGTGCTGTCGCTGGGCCTCGGCCTGGCGCTGCTGGTAACCCTGACATTGATCGACGGCAACATGCGCAGCGAACTCATGGGGCGCATGAGCGAGAAGGCGCCGAATTTCTTCTTCGTCGATATCCAGGGGCCGGAGCTCGAGGGATTTCGCAAGATCGTGCTCGACATCGATCCGAAGGGCAAATTTGTCGAAGCGCCGATGCTGCGCGGCCGTATCGTCGCCTTCAATGGTGAAGACGTGACCAAGATGAAGGTGCCGGCGGCAGGGCAATGGGTGCTGCGCGGCGACCGCGGCATCACCTATGCCGAAACTCTTCCGGAAAATGCTGCGATCACGGACGGCAAATGGTGGGACAAGGACTATGGCGGCGAACCGCTGGTGTCCTTTTCCGCCGAGGAAGGCAAGGCTCTTGGCCTGAAGCTCGGCGACAAGGTCACCGTGAATGTGCTCGGCCGCAACATCACCGCCAAGATCGCCAGTTTCCGCAAGGTGCAATGGCAATCTCTGTCGATCAATTTCGTAATGATCTTCTCGCCGAATACCTTCAAGGGCGCACCGCATGCCTGGCTCGCGACCCTCACGGATAGTTCCGCCACTCCGGAGCAGGAAGCGGCGATCCTGAGGAAAGTCACCAACGCCTATCCGACGATAACAAGCGTTCGCGTCAAGGATGCGCTCGATGTCGTCAGCACGCTTGTGGGGCAGCTCGCCACAGCCATTCGCTCCGCCGCATCGGTCGCGCTTATCGCCTCTGTGCTAGTGCTGGCAGGCGCGCTGGCGGCCGGCAACCGCGCCCGCACGCACGATGCCGTCATCCTCAAGACGCTCGGAGCGACACGTGCGACGCTCATTCGCGCCTTCAGCTACGAATATCTGATCCTGGGGGCAGCCACCGCCGTCTTCGCGCTGGTCGCCGGCTCCGTCTCGGCTTGGTATATCGTCAGCCGCATCATGAAGCTGCCGTCCGCCTTCATGCCTGATGTCGCCTTCTCCACTCTCGTCATTGCGCTGGTGCTGACGGTCGGGATCGGCCTCATCGGCACATGGCGTATTCTGGGTCAGAAAGCGGCACCCGTTCTGCGGGAGCTGTAAATCAGCTTCGCGGATTAACCGACACCGCGAAAACCGCGCGATATTACATCGATTTAACATCGGTCAGGCCGCTTGACCCTTGTCTACAAGGCTGGAAAGCCTCATATTCTGTGCAGGCATGCTGAAGCTTCGCAGCGGCGCCTGGGCCTGAAAGGCCCGACACCGTACCCAAATCGGAGCTTGAAAGAGGAAAACATGGCTGACTATCGCAATTACCAAAACCGGGCGCAGAGCGGTGCGCAGTCCGGTGCGATGATAGACGAGGGCCTTCGAGCCTACATGCTCAAGGTCTATAACCTGATGGCGCTGGGTCTGGCGATCACGGGTGTTGCGGCTTATCTCGCCTTCTCGCTCGCTTTCGCGAACGGACACATCACGGCCTTCGGTCAGGCGATCTATCTGAGCCCGCTGAAGTGGGTCGTCATTCTCGCCCCGCTCGCAATGGTCTTCTTCCTGAGCTTCAGGATCAACCGCATGAGCGTGGCCGCCGCGACGACGACCTTCTGGGTCTACGCCGCGCTGGTGGGTCTGTCGCTGTCGTCGATCTTCATCATCTACACCGGCCAGAGCGTCGTGCAGACCTTCTTCGTGACCGCCGCCTCCTTCGGCGCGCTGTCGCTCTACGGCTACACGGCCAAGCGTGATCTGTCCGCGATGGGCTCGTTCCTGATGATGGGTCTCTTCGGCCTGATCATCGCCTCGCTGGTCAACATCTTCCTTGCTTCGTCCGCCCTGCAGTTCGCCATCTCCGTGATCGGCGTCCTGATCTTCGCAGGCCTCACCGCCTATGACACGCAGCGGATCAAGGAAATGTACTACGATGCCGACGATTCGACCGTAGCCGGCCGCAAGGCGATCATGGGCGCTCTGTCGCTGTACCTGGACTTCATCAACCTGTTCATGTTCCTGCTGCGCTTCATGGGCAACAGAAACTAATCGAACGGTTTGAATAACCATCGAAAAGGCGGCTTCGGCCGCCTTTTTGTTTGCCTGGAAAAGAGGCCTGCGATTTGATGGCAGCCATCGTCATCAGCAGATCAGGCAGTAAGAAACGCATGTCCGTCCGCCTCCGCAACGCAACCTTAGACGACCTGCCCCACATAACCGCCATCTACAGAGATTCTGTGCTGAATGGCACGGCAAGCTACGAGATTACGCCTCCAGGCGAAGAAGAGATGGCAGGCCGGTTTCGCGCGATCCAGGAAAAAGCCTACCCCTACATCGTCGCCGAGGATGCAGACGGCACATTTCTCGGCTATGCCTATGCCTCGGCATTCCGCACACGACCGGCCTATCGCTGGATGGTGGAGGATTCGATCTACCTTGCTCCGGAGGCCCGCGGGCGCGGGATCGGCAGATTGCTACTGAATGCCCTGATTGACAGCTGCCAGACACTGGGCTTCCGCCAGATGGTCGCCGTTATCGGGGGAGCGCATCCCGCCTCCGTCGCCGTGCATCGGGCTGCGGGATTTACCGAAGCCGGATTGCTCAAGGGCACGGGCTACAAGCATGGCCGGTGGCTGGATACGATGCTGATGCAGAAGGCGCTTGGCGAGGGAAATGCCACCGATCCGGACCCGTCGGTCTATCCGGGTATCCTGTTCCAGGGGTAGGATCGATCTGTTGGTCTACCCTTGAATGCTCTCTTCCCTCGGTTTCCGGGACGGGCGGGCTTTTACCATCAAGACCGTGGGGAAGAACTACTTCTCCACCAGCTTCAGCTGCTTGTCGAAAACCTTCAGCACCTGGCTGAGGTCATGTCCGCGCTTCAACGTCATCCCATTGGTATTGATGACGGAGAAGGCGCCCTGCTTGGCGGCGAGTTTCGGGTTCTTCTCGATGCGGAAAAGCGGCATCTCGCCGGAGCGCTTGAAGACGGAGAAGACCGCCTTGTCCTTGAGATGATCGATGGCGTAGTCGCGCCATTCGCCTTCGCCGACCATGCGGCCGTAGATCCAGAGTATGGCATCCAGCTCACGGCGATGGAACGTCACCGGCAGCGGATCCTTGCTCTGCTTGTATTCTCTGAAATCAACGATGACGGAGGAATTAGTCTCGGCGGAGCGGCTTTCGCCGTGTCGCAAATCCGGCTGATCAGTCATCAATCCCCCAAGGGCTATCTCATGACAGGAGAATGACAGTTTGCCTCAGCCGCATCAAATTGCAAGCCGTCTGACGGCTCACAATTTCTTTCCCGTGCCCAAAAGCATCTCTGCAGCGCCGCATTTCAGTCAAAACGACGCCCAATTTGCAGGAAGTATAGGCAGCCGCTTGGCGCCGCCGCGCCAAGCGGCCCGGCCGGGGCGCATCGATAAACCCCAGCCCCGAATGCGTCCCCGCCGGGCACCCCCCTATTTCGGCGTCAGCCGAAATAGGGGCCTTTCCGCGCCAGCCGAAGCAAGAGACGTTCCCGATCAAATAGACTGGGCGCTTAGCCGTCCGAACCCACCGTCAGCACTGTCGCACCGATAATAGCCGAGGGATCGCCGGAGGGCGACGACGACTGCAGAAGGACGGCAAGCCCTCTTCGTCCGGCTTTGGTCAACACATTGGCGGGCAACACGATATTCATCGCCCTGCCATCCCACATGCCGACTGTCTCGACATCGGAAACCGCATGCATATAGGCAATTTGCTGGCCGTTGTTTTCGCCACCCTTGGGAGCCACCATCTGCTCCTTGTCGAAATAGACGACGACGACATTGGCTTTGCCCTGGCCAGCACCGATCTTGATCGAAAGCTCATCATCCTTCGTGCTGGCGTTTACCGGCACGGTCAGCCCCTCACCGGCACGCTGGAAAGTATCGAGCTTGATGTTGATCGCGTTGAGATCGGCACCATTCATATGGTCCCGACCATTGATGATGGCCTGCGGCGTGTAGACGCCGCTGCGACCGAGCGTGCGGGCATAGGCATACTGGCGAGCGGTATTTTCCTTGTTCGCCATCGTGTCGTTCCAACCCAGATAGTTCCAGTAGTCGACATGATAGGCGAGCGCCACGACGTCGCCCTGGCGAATCAGCTTGCGGAAGGCAGCGTCGGCCGGCGGACAGGAAGCACAGCCTTGTGCGGTGAAAAGCTCGACCACGCCCTTGATCTTCGCAGCCTCCTGCGCATGCAGCGAACTTGCGAGCGCGATGCCTGCCAGAAGTGGAACCGAAAATCGAAGGCGCATTTCTCTCTTACCTCTGTATCAAACTCGCCAGCCGCCTGCGCAGCCCCCAAATACCCGCTAGTCTTGGGGCGATAAGGCCATATCAAGCCCGAAAAACCTGAAACAAGAGATAATAGCTTAGCGTGATGACGCAAAGTCACGATGGGGTGAGGCCAAGGCCGCATGGCAGCTGCGCCGAACACATCCCCGTGAAAAAGAAGAGGCCGCCGGAAGAGTTTTCCGGCGGCCTCGTAAGATCGGAATGGATACGTATTAGGCGGCGAGATCGCGCAGAACGGTCTGCAGGATGCCGCCATTGTTGACGTAGACGACCTCATCCAGCGTATCGATACGGCAGATGATCGGGATATCGCGAACCGTACCGTCGCCATAGGTGACCTTGGCGATCTTGCGCTCGCGCGGCTTGATGTCTGCCAGACCTTCGATGGTGACGAGTTCGTCACCCTTCAGGCCGAGGCTTGCCCAGGTGGTGCCTTCCTCGAAGACGAAGGGGATGACGCCCATGCCAACCAGGTTCGAGCGGTGGATGCGCTCGAAGGACTGGGCGATCACAGCGCGTACGCCGAGCAGGTTCGTGCCCTTGGCAGCCCAGTCGCGCGACGAGCCGTTGCCGTATTCGACACCGGCGAAGATGACGAGCGGAACGCCCTCGGCCTTGTACTGCATGGCCGCATCGTAGATCGAGGTCTCTTCCTTGGACGGATAGTGGATGGTGTAGCCACCTTCCTTGCCGTTCGCACCGAGCATGTGGTTACGGATGCGGATGTTGGCGAAGGTGCCGCGCATCATGACCTCATGATTGCCGCGACGCGTGCCGTACTGGTTGAAGTCGGCAACGCCGACGCCATGACCGATGAGGTAGGAACCCGCCGGCGAAGCCGCCTTGATCGAACCGGCCGGAGAAATATGGTCGGTGGTGATCTTGTCACCGAAAAGGCCGAGAACGCGAGCGCCCTTGATGTCGGAAACGCCGGCGCCCTTCTTGCCCATGCCCACGAAGTAAGGCGGGTTCTGAACGTAGGTCGAGTTGTCGTCCCAGGCATAGGTCTGGCCCGGAGGAACCTGTACGGCCTGCCAGTTGGCATCGCCCTTGAAGACGTCGGCATACTTGCTCTCATAGAGCTCGCGCGTGACGTACTTCTGGATGAACTCCTGAACCTCGTGCGAGGTCGGCCAGATGTCCTTGAGGTAGACCGGCTTGCCGTTCTGGTCCTCACCGATCGGCTCCTTCGTCAGGTCGAGCTGTACCGAGCCGGCGAGCGCGTAAGCGACGACGAGCGGCGGCGAAGCCAGGTAGTTTGCTTGAACGTCAGGCGAAATACGGCCTTCGAAGTTGCGGTTGCCCGAAAGCACGCCCGATACGATCAGACCCTTGTCGTTGATCGTCTTCGAGATCGGCGCCGGCAGCGGGCCGGAGTTGCCGATGCAAGTGGTGCAGCCGAAGCCGACCAGGTTGAAGCCGAGCTTGTCGAGATCGGCCTGCAGGCCAGACTTGGCGAGGTATTCGCCGACAACCTGCGATCCCGGTGCCAGCGAGGTCTTGACCCACGGCTTGGTCTTCAGGCCCTTGGCAACGGCGTTGCGGGCCAGAAGGCCGGCAGCGATAAGCACCGACGGGTTGGAGGTGTTGGTGCAGGAGGTGATGGCAGCGATGGCAACGTCGCCATGGCCGATATCGAAATCCGTGCCTTCGACCGCATAGCGGTTGGAGAGCTGGCCGGGCTTCTTGTATTCGGTTTCCAGGGAAGTGGCGAAGCCGGAAGCGATGTTTTCCAGCGCGATGCGGCCTTCCGGACGCTTCGGGCCGGCCATCGACGGCACGACGTCGCCAAGGTCGAGTTCCAGCTTATCGGTGAAGACGAGGTCGGAACCGTCATTGTCGCGCCACATGCCCTGAGCCTTGGAATAGGCTTCCACGAGCGCGATACGGTCCTTGGCGCGGCCGGACATGTTGAGGTAATTCAGCGTTTCCTTGTCGACCGGGAAGAAGCCGCAGGTCGCGCCGTATTCCGGACCCATATTGCCGATGGTGGCACGGTCTGCGAGCGGCATGTTGTCGAGGCCAGGGCCGAAGAATTCGACGAACTTGGAAACAACGCCCTTCTTGCGCAGCATCTGTACGACGGTCAGGACGAGGTCGGTCGCGGTGACGCCTTCCTTGAGCTTGCCGGTCAGCTTGAAGCCGATAACTTCCGGAAGCAGCATGGAGACAGGCTGGCCGAGCATTGCAGCTTCAGCTTCGATACCGCCAACGCCCCAGCCGAGAACGCCGAGACCGTTGATCATGGTCGTGTGAGAATCGGTACCGACGCAGGTGTCGGGATAGGCGATCGTTTCGCCGTCCTCTTCCTTCGTCCAGACGGTCTGGCCGAGATATTCGAGGTTCACCTGATGACAGATGCCGGTGCCGGGAGGAACGACGCGGAAGTTCTTGAATGCCTGCTGGCCCCACTTCAGGAAGCGGTAGCGTTCGCCGTTGCGCTGATATTCGAGCTCAACGTTCTTGGCGAAAGCCTGCGGCGTGCCGAATTCGTCGACGATGACGGAGTGGTCGATGACGAGGTCGACGGGAACGAGCGGATTGATCTTTTCCGGATCGCCGCCGAGGGAGACCATGGCGTCGCGCATGGCAGCAAGGTCGACAACAGCGGGAACGCCGGTGAAGTCCTGCATCAGCACGCGTGCCGGGCGATAAGCGATTTCGTTCTCGACGGTGCCCTTGTTGGTCAGCCATTCGGCGACGGCAAGGATATGTTCCTTCGTGACCGACTGCCCGTCTTCAAAACGCAGCAGGTTTTCCAGAAGCACCTTCATGGAGTAAGGCAGCTTGGAAACACCGGGCAGACCATTGGCTTCAGCCTTAGGCAGGCTGAAATAGACATAGTCTTTCCCGCCCACGGTCAACGTGGAACGACAATTGAAACTGTCAAGAGATTTAGACACGAGATACCCCGTTTCTGATAGCCAACACAGTCGTGCGAACGCCTATGCACTTTATGCACATCAGGATGCGGGTACGGCCATTTCCGCTGTCCGCACGTAAGGTGAAAACCTTATGTTCGGCGCAAGGATGAAATTCACGCCGACCGCTGGCGTGGTTGCAGGTCTTATAGATAATTTCGTAAAGACTTGCCAGAGTGACAAAGCGCAAATTTGGACAATTTTTTGCGCGTTGCAGCAACGAAAACGGGGAAAGCCTGAGCGAATGCATCTAAGCGCTGAAAATCTGGCGGCAAGGCGGGGCGAAGACCTGATTTTCTTGAATGTTTCCTTCAACTTGACTGATGGAGACGCCCTCGTTCTGACAGGCCGCAACGGGTCGGGAAAATCGACGCTTCTGCGCGTTGTGGCAGGCCTTCTCAGGCAAGAGAAAGGCACTGTCATATTTACCGGAAAGGACGGCGAATCTGCCCGTCCGGCAGGCGAAGCCAGCCACTATCTCGGCCACCGTAATGCGATGAAATCCGAGCTGACCGTCGCCGAAAATCTGACCTTCTGGAAGACCTTTTTCGGCGACATGGCGGGCGGCTCCGGCCTCGATGTCGATGAAGCTGTCGATGCCGTCGGACTCGCCAGCATCACGCAGCTGCCTTTCGGCTACCTCTCCGCAGGCCAGCAGCGGCGAATCGCTTTTGCCAAGCTTCTGGTCGCCTACCGTCCGATCTGGATCCTCGACGAACCGACGGCAGCACTGGACAGCTCGGCCGACCAGCTCTTTGCGCAACTGATTACAGCGCATCAGAAGAGTGGCGGCATTATTCTCGCTGCAACGCACCAACCGCTTGGCTTGGAGAATGTGCAGGAGATGCGGATGACGGGGTTTGCCGGTGTGAGCGAGGGGATGTGGGGGTGAGTCCAATGTTTTTGCCTACGCCGCACCTTCGAGACCCCCCTCTGTCCCTTCGGAGAAACTCTTCGCTGCGCGATGAGTTGCCGCCCTCCGTCACTGTCGTGACATCTCCCCCACAAGGGGGGAGATTGTGGGCCGCAGCTGCTTACCCAAAGCAACCTCGATATGATCTGCGAGTATCGAACGTCGTTGCTTGGTGCCGAGTGAACAGCGAGCTACCGATCTCCCCCCTTGTGGGGGAGATGCCCCAAAAGAGCAGAGGGGGGTGGCGAGAAACAAACGCTTCTCCCGCCTGGAGCCAGGCGAAAGGCAATTCCCCGATTCACTTTGAAAGCCACACCCCATGACCGCCCTCTTCCTCCGCGACCTCAGACTTTCGGTGCGCGCCGGCGGCGGGGCGTTGATCGGCATCCTTTTTTTCCTCACTGTCGTCGCCGTCATCCCCTTCGGCGTCGGGCCTGATCTGAAGCTCCTCTCGCGTATCGGCCCCGCCATCGTCTGGATCGGCGCGCTGCTCGCAAGCCTGCTCGGCCTTGACCGGCTGTTCCAGGCCGAGCGCGACGACGGCTCGCTCGATCTGCTCGTCATGCAGGAAACGCCACTGGTGCTGACGGTATTCATCAAATGCACCGCCCATTGGGCGGCAACCGGCCTGCCCCTCGTCATCGCCTCGCCGCTTCTCGGCCTCTTTATGAATATGAACGAGACGGCGATCGGCGCGACCGCGCTGACCCTGCTCGTTGGCTCACCGGCGATCACTTTCATCGGCGCGGTCGGTGCAGCGGTCGCGGTGGCGCTGCCGCGCGGCGGGCTGCTGGTCTCCATTCTGGTGTTGCCGCTCACCATTCCCGTGCTGATCTTCGGCGTCAGCGCCACCTATGCCGCCGTCGAGGGGCCACAGCCCTTCCTGCCGCCGTTCCTGATCCTGATCGCGCTCACCTTATTCTTCGCCGTCCTCGGCCCGGCCGCCGCCACCCTTGCCTTGCGGAACACGACTGATTGATCAGAGCAATTCAGGAAAAGTGCGAAGCGGTTTTCCGTCCGGAATTACGTAAGAACAAAAGGATAGAGCGTTTTCGCGTTTCGAAGAAAAGCAGAAAGGCTCTAACGCAGATACTGTTTCGTCGATCTGAGACAATGCGGTCGATTGCCGGAAAAGCCATATCGGGTTAAACAAGCCGCATGAGCGATATCAGCCCCGCGATCAGCCGTTTTTCCGACCTCGCCAACCCCACGCGGTTCTTGGCGTTTTCGGCGCGTCTCATTCCCTGGCTGGCTGTCATCTCGGCCGTGCTTTTCGCAATCGGCCTCTATCTGTCCTTTACGACCTCGGGCGACTACCAACAGGGCGATACCGTCCGCATCATGTATATTCACGTTCCCGCCGCCTGGCTGTCGATGATGTGCTACACGATCATGAGCATGTCGGCGATCGGCACGCTGGTCTGGCGCCATCCGCTCGCCGATGTCGCGGGCAAAACGGCAGCTCCACTCGGCGCCGCCTTCACGCTGATCGCGCTGGTGACGGGCTCGCTCTGGGGCAAGCCGATGTGGGGTACCTATTGGGTTTGGGATGCGCGCCTGACCTCGGTCTTCATCCTGTTCCTGATGTATCTCGGCCTGATCGCGCTCAACCGCGCCATGGACGATCCGTCCAAGGCCGCCCGCGTCGCCTCCATCCTGACGCTGGTCGGCTTCATCAATATCCCGATCATCAAGTTCTCCGTGGACTGGTGGAATACGCTGCATCAGTCGGAAAGCATCATGCGCGTGGATGGCCCGGCTATCGACGCTGAATTCCTCTGGCCGCTTTTCACCATGGCGCTGGCCTTCACGCTGCTGTTCTTCACGCTGCACCTGATGGCGATCCGCAACGAGATCTGGCGCCGCCGTATCGCCGCGCAGCGCCGCATCGCCGCGCGCATGGCGAGCCGGGAGGAGTAAGATGAGCCATCCCTTCTACGTCTTCGGCTCCTATGGCTTTGCAGCCTTCATGATCCTTGCCATCATTGCCTGGGTATGGATCGACGGACGCCTACGCCGTCGCGAACTCGCCGCATTGGAAGCCTCCGGAATCCGCCGCCGCTCGCAACGCGCGCCCGAGGGCGAGACGAAATGACTGCGGATACCGACGACAAGAATGAGCAAAAATCGAGCGGCACCGCGCGCTATCTGCTGGCGCTGATTCCGCTGATCGTCTTTGCCTGCATCGCGCTTGCCGTCGGCAAGGTCATGTATGATCAGGAAGTGCATGGCACCGATATTTCAGCCATTCCCTCGGCGCTCATCGGTACGAAGGCGCCGAAACTTGCCTTGCCGCCGCTTGCGGGCTCCAACCTGCCGGCGCTGACCGATGATGCCATCAAGGGCAAGCTGACCCTCGTCAACGTCTTTGCTTCCTGGTGCATCCCCTGCCGCGACGAGCATCCCGTGCTGAAGGAACTCGCCAAGAGCGGCCAGCTCAACATCGTGGCGATCAACTACAAGGACACGAGCGAGAACGCGCTCCGTTTCCTTGGCGAACTCGGCAATCCCTACAATGCCATCGGCATCGACCCCAACGGCACCGCCGCCATCGACTGGGGCGTCTACGGCATTCCGGAATCCTACCTCGTCTCGCCCGACGGCACGATCCTCTACAAGCAGGTCGGCCCCTTCACGCCCACCAGCCTGAAGGAAGGGCTCTATCCAGCCATAGCGAAGGCGCAGGGGAAGTCCGCTTCCTAGGGCAAGCTTCTTTCGGCGGTCTGTTCGGATGACGAACGCT
This sequence comes from Martinezella lusitana, assembly GCF_014207095.1. GTDB lineage: Bacteria > Pseudomonadota > Alphaproteobacteria > Rhizobiales > Rhizobiaceae > Rhizobium > Rhizobium lusitanum_B. The sequence goes on from NZ_JACHBG010000005.1 coordinate 25,231, forward strand.
TATTTGGTATCGCACAAAAAATTCAATCCGGCGAATGTGCTCATGACTTCTTCCGCCGGAACGTCCTTAAGTGTCGGATTGCGATTGAGAAAATCACAGAACATGTCGCTTATCTTTGCAGCATCGATCTGGGGTGGAATACACATGTTTACGCCAACAGAATCGCCGAAATATGCCCAGTTCGTCATCGCTCTGGCATTCGGAATCGACTCGGCAATCCCGCGACGAGCAACAAGTTCATCGCGGTTCCACTTGTCCAGCCAGCCAATGACATAGCCGGAAACAAACTGCCGGGAGCCGCCGCAATCGGCAAGTAGCCGGCCAGCATCGGAAAAGCCTGCTGGCGACTTGGATGCAATAACTGCCAATAAAGTTGCAACTGCGATGCTCGACATATGCCCTCGCAAGATCCCAGACGCCAGGGCAATTTCGCGCCAGCGCAATACCGGCAAGTGTAGATGCAATTTTATGGCGATTTTTGGCAGCGACTTGAACCGATGCCACTGGATTCGAAGACTCGTTAAATTCCGCCCTGCCAGGTCTTGATTGCTTCGACGGGCCACACCAGCATCAGCACATTGAGTGTGAGATTGTCGCGGATCAGCCAGCCGGTAAGCAGCTCGAAGAAGATGGCAATGGCAACCGTCACCACCACTGGCGCGCGCCAAGCGAACAGGAAGCCAACCACCATGAACACGGCATCCATTGCCGAGTTGAGGATGCTGTCGCCGACATAATCGAGCGAGATTGTCGCCGCACGGTAGCGATCGATGATGATCGGGGAATTCTCCAGAAGCTCCCAGCCAGATTCGATCAGCATGGCAACGAAGAGTCGCATCGGCAGCGGCTTGCCGCGCATGATCAGATGCGTCAGCCCGAAAAATAGGAAACCGTGAATGATGTGCGACGGGGTGTACCAGTCGGCGATATGCTGCGAGTTGCCGCTCGAATTCACCATCGGCTCGAAGAGCTTTACATAGCCGCATGTGCAGATCGCCACACGGCCCATCATGTGTTCCGCGACGATCTGTACGAGCAGGATGATGGCGCAGGCGATGAACCAGAAGCTCAGCTGCTGGCGGCTTCGGTCATCGAACGCCTGGCTCATTTCCCGTTGTCCGCCGGCTGCTCGATCGTGTGCTTCATGATCAGCGGCATCTGCGACAAGGTGAAGAGAATGGTGATCGGCATCGTTCCCCAGACCTTGAAGTTGACCCAGAGACTGTCCGCAGCCTTGACGTCGGGCAGGTAGTACCAGTTCGAGCCGCGCCAGACGACTTCGTTGAGCACGGCGAGAACGAAGAAGAAAATGCCCCAGCGCAACGTCAGCTTGCGCCAGCCCTCGGCATCGAGCTGAAAGGCGGCATTGAAGACATAGCCGAGCAGCGACTTGCCGAAGGCAAGGCCGCCGAGCAGCGCGACGCCGAACAGCGCATTGACGATCGTCGGCTTCATCTTGATGAAGGTCTCGTTCTGCAGGTAGATGCCGAGCGCGCCGAAGACGAGCACAACGATACCCGATACGAAGGGCATCAGCGGCAGATGGCCGAGCATGACCTTCGAGACGATGAGCGAAAGTACCGTTGCGGCCATGAACAGGCCGGTGGCGACGAAAAGCGGGCCGCCGAGGGTCGCTAACTGCGGGAAATGCTGTACCAGCCACTCACCGCGCAGATTGCCGAAGAAGAACACCAGCAAAGGCCCGAGTTCCAGCACCAGCTTCAACAGAGGATGATGCTTGTCGGCAGCGCTTGGGGCGAGATCGCGGTCACTGGTCGTCATTGCGGCACTTTCCCTGTCATCGAGCTTATTATTGTCGTTCATTGGCCGTTTCCAGCGCCCGTGCCGGCGATGGCATTGGCGAAATCCTCGGCCTCGAATGGTTCAAGATCGTCTACACCTTCACCGACGCCGATGAAATAGACCGGAAGTTTGTGCTTGGCCGAGATGGCAACGAGAATGCCGCCCCGCGCCGTGCCGTCGAGCTTCGTCATGATCAGCCCGTTGACGCCGGCGATGTTGCGGAAGATCTCCACCTGGTTCAAGGCGTTCTGGCCTGTGGTGGCATCGAGCGTCTGCAGCACGGTATGCGGCGCGTCCGGATCGAGCTTGCCAAGCACGCGCACGATCTTCTCAAGCTCGGCCATCAGCTCCGCCTTGTTCTGCAGACGGCCGGCCGTATCGATGATCAAAACGTCGCTCTTATTGGCCTTCGCCTGCTGGAAGGCATCGAAGGCAAGGCCGGCAGCATCCGCGCCAAGCTTGGTGCCGATGAATTCAGATTTCGTACGCTCGGCCCAGATCTTCAATTGCTCGATGGCGGCGGCACGGAAGGTATCGCCGGCGGCGACCATGACCTTCAGTCCGGCGCCCGACAATTTCGCCGCCAGCTTGCCGATCGTCGTCGTCTTGCCGGTGCCGTTTACGCCGACGACGAGAATGACATGCGGCTTGTGGCTGAGATCGAGCTGCAGGGGCTTTGCGACCGGCTTCAGCACCTTGGCGATTTCCTGCGCCATGATCCGGCCGACGTCTTCGCTGGTCACATCCTTGCCGTAACGCTCGGATGCCAGAGTATCGGTGACGCGCATCGCCGTTTCGACGCCAAGATCGGCCTGGATCAGCAGATCTTCCAGATCCTGCAGCGTCTGGTCGTCAAGCTTGCGCTTGGTGAAAAGCGCCGCGATCTGACCGGTCAGCTGCGACGAGGTGCGCGCAAGCCCTGCGCGCAGGCGCTGGAACCAGGAGAGTTTTTGCTTTGGGGCTTCCGGAGCCAGCGCTGGAACGGAAGCGGCGGTGGAAAAGCCCTTCGGGAGGATAGGGGCTTCTGCTGAGGTGTCGGTGTTTTCCGAAGAAGGTTCGGAGTATCTCGACGAAAGTTCCGAGCTCGCTGGAACTTCCTCACCCCCCTCTGTCCTGTCGGACATCTCCCCCACAAGGGGAGAGATAGGTTCGGCGGAGGCTCCCTCCGCTGTAATATCAGTTTCAGCGCTTTTGGCTTGCTCCGGCTCAACAACTTCACTTTCGTCGGCCTGTTCAACCGCGAACGGCTCGTTCGATAAAACTTCTGCGACCTCGTCAGCCTGCTGCTCTTGCTCAGCCGGCGCGTTGCTCTCCAGCCGATCTCCCCCCTCGTGGGGGAGATGTCCCGAAGGGACAGAGGGGGGTGACGAGGGCTCGGCAAACTCAAAAGCCGGCGAAGTATCCGCAACAGGCGCATCCTGCTCGACAACAGGCGCCCCAACCTTCGGCGAAACCTCCGCAGGCGCCTGCTCCTCAGCCGGCTTTTCGCGGCCGAAGGTGAAGACTTTTTTGATGAAACCGAGCGCCATGAAGTGTCCGTTGAAGCATTAGGCCGCGTCGGCGGCCAGAAGTTGCATGTCGAGGTGCTTGCCATTGTGGCCGGTGATTGCGACCTGCACAAGGTCGCGCGGCCGAAGGCCGGGCGCGGCGACAAGCGTGAAGTTTTCCGTATGCGCCAGCCCGCCATTCTCCACAAGCAGCCATTGCCGCGTGCCGACCATCTTGTCCAGATGGGCCTGATGCAATCTTTGTCCAGCCTCGCGCAGGCGGGCGGCGCGTTCCTTGATCAGGCTGCGATCGAGCTGCGGCATGCGGGCGGCCGGCGTGCCGGGGCGCGGGCTATAAGGGAAGACATGCAGATGCGCGATGCCGGCCTCTTCAGCCAGGCCGACGGCATTGGCGAACATCTCTTCCGTCTCCGTCGGAAAACCGACGATCATATCCGCGCCGAAACTCGTCTCAGGGCGCAGGCGTCGCACATCCTCTATGAAGCCGATGGCGTCAGCACGCGAATGCCGCCGCTTCATCCGCTTGAGAATCATATCATCGCCATGCTGTAGCGAGAGGTGCAGATGCGGCATGAAGCGCGGTTCGTCGGCAATGAGATCCATCAGATGCTGATCGGCCTCGATGCTGTCGATCGACGACAGCCGCAGCCGGCGGATTTCCGGGATCTGCTTCAGCAGCGTCTTGGCAAGCAGGCCGAGCGTCGGCGTTCCCGGCAGGTCGGCGCCATAGCTCGTCGCATCGACGCCGGTCAGCACGATTTCGCGATAGCCACTTTCGACCAGATTGCGTGCCTGATCGACGACAGCGCCCATCGGTACCGAACGCGAATTACCACGGCCGTAGGGAATAATGCAGAAGGTGCAGCGATGGTCGCAGCCATTCTGCACCTGGATGAAGGCGCGTACATGGCCGTCGATATGGCGGATCATCTGCGGCGCGGTTGCCCGCACGCTCATGATGTCGTTGACGCGCAGCTTCTCTTCCGCCGAGACGCCAAAATCCGGCAGGGCGCGATATGAGGCGCTCTTCAGCTTCTCCTCATTGCCGAGCACGGCATCCACCTCGGCCATTTCGGCGAAGGTCTGCTTCTCGGTCTGCGCCGCGCAGCCTGTCACGATGATGCGGGCATGCGGATTGTCGCGCCTTGCCCGGCGGATCGCCTGGCGCGCCTGACGCACGGCCTCGCCCGTCACGGCACAGGTATTGACCAGAATAGCGTTGTTGAGCCCGGCTTTCTCCGCCTCGGCCCTCATCACTTCGGATTCATAGGTATTGAGGCGACAGCCGAAGGTAATGACCTCGACCCCGCTCACCGCGCCTGAGCCCCCTGCTCTTCATCGCGCGAGAAGCTGCCGGTCACCGGGTCGACCATGCCGGACCATTCCCATTCGGCTGGCCCTGTCATGACGACATGGTCGTTGCTTTCAAGCCATTCGATGGTCAGCTTGCCGGGTGCCGGCGCGGAGGCGACATCGATCGTCACCTTACGGCCGGTCCGGCCGGTCCGGGCGGCGCTGACGGCAGTCGCGCAAGCCGCCGAACCGCAGGCAAGCGTCAGGCCGGCGCCGCGCTCCCAGGTGCGGGTGCGCACAAGCGTCGGCGAAAGCACCTGCGCCAGCGTGATATTGGCACGCTCGGGAAACATCGGATGGTTTTCGAGCAACGGGCCGAACCGATCGAGATCGAAGGACATCGGGTCCTTGTCCACCCAGAAGATGGCATGCGGATTGCCCATCGAGGCGACCGAGGGCGAATGCAGCACGGGATTGTCGATCGGCCCAATCTGCAGCTCGATGCGGCTGGTATCGGCAAATTCCTCGGCCAGCGGGATCTTGTCCCAGGCAAAGACCGGCTTGCCCATATCGACCGAAATCGTGCCGTCCTCATGCTCTCTGGCATTCAGGATGCCGGCGACGGTCTGGAAGGTGAAAACCTTCTTGCCGGTTTCGGCAGCCAGCGCCTGCACGACGCAACGCGTGCCATTGCCGCAGGCCTGCGCCTTCGTGCCATCGCAGTTCAGAATGTCGATCCAGGCATCGGTGCCCTGCACCTTGGGGTCGTGGATCGCCATGATCTGGTCGAACTGGGTGGCCGGATCGGCATTGAGCGCAATCGCCGCCGCCGCCGTCACCACATCCTTGCGGCCGCGCATGTCGACGACCAGGATCTTGTTTCCAAGCCCGTTCATCCTCGCGAATTCGACCATATTGCTCATGGGATCATTCCTATTGTCGAGCTGTATATGGCGGAAACGCGGGGGAATTACCAGTGGGGTGAGTGGGCCCATGGTCTGGGCATCGGATCAGGTAAAGGCTGAAAGTCAATTCTCTCGGCGGAGATCGGTCGCAAATAGGCCAAAACGAGTGCCGTGGCCGACAACGATGATATGGGTGCCGGTCGCAAGGCCTTGCCTGAACTCGTCGGAAACACCACACACCCTGTCGAATCCGACTATTAGGTCCTGAAGTTCCAATGGTGAATAGCAGTGCTTTTCATAATGATTGTCAGCTCGGCCAACCGTGTATGCAAGCTCTTGGGGATGCCCTGCGACCAAGGCCAGGATGATCGGGCCACCGACAACCGCCGCCCGGCTTCCCATGAAATAAACGAAGAAAGGACAGAATAAGACTGCGATGTCTTTCTTAATTTCGCTTCCGGGAACTGCGTCTCGCCTGATTATAAGGAGCCCGAATATCAATATTCCTGAGACCAACCCTATCGCAACGCGGAAACCACTGGTCGTTGAGACCCACTCGGTCGAGGGGAGAAACCGATAGCCAAGTATCGTTACAAAAAGAGCGATAAGGAGAGGCAGAAATTCGAAAAGGAAGAAAGCCGCCAAAAGAACTCTAAGTGGTTTACTGAATCGCTGCTTGATCCCCTCATGTATCGACTCGGCCATAAGACAACCACCACAAGATTGCTCCTTACCCCCTATGGCATATCACCGATTGTTGTTTCAAGATGTCTGCCTCCGCGAAAAGGCGGTCAACGGGAGGCCACCGCAACGCTGGGTTCGTCTTTGGAAGCTGTCTTGATCGGAAACGCCCAGTCATAGGCGATGTTGAAGACGAAGGCGTAGACCAGATAGAAGGTGACCACTGCAATATCCATCAGAAACGCCGCAAAGAGCGTGATCTGAAGATACCAGGCAATGAACGGGATCAGGATGACCACGAGGCCCGCTTCGAAAAGCACGGTGTGGATGATCCGGATACCGATGGTCTTCTGGACCTTGCCGCGCAAACGCATCAGCGCGCGGTCGAAGCCGAGATTGTAGATGAAGTTCCATAGTGTCGCCAGGGTCGCCCCGACCACGCCGATGACGCCCATATCGGCAATAGGCTGATTGAAGACGATTGCCGCGAGCGGCGTGAATGTGGCCAGGCCGATAAGTTCAAACAGGACGGCGTGCCGAGCACGATCTCCGAAACTGCGCATTTTTCAAGCTCCTATATTTGTTGTCGGCCGTCCTTCTATCAGATACATTGGGGCTATAAACTTAGAAACTATCTGGAATTCTGATAGATGGACGTTTCGCTGGAGCAACTGGAAGCTTTCGTCACGGCTGCGGAAAACGGGTCCTTCTCGGCCGCCGCACGGCGCCTTCGCAAGGCCCAGTCCGCCGTCAGCCTCTTGATCTCCTCCTTGGAAGACGATCTCGGCATCAAGCTCTTCAGCCGCGCAACACGAAACCCCACCCTCACCGAGGCAGGAACGAGACTGCTCCCGGAAGCCAAGCTGCTGCTGGATCGCCGCGAACATCTGATCGGCGTGGCCAGAAGCTTTGACGAGCACATCGAGACGCGTCTGGTCGTCGCAATCGACGAATTCTATCCTGAGCCTGCGATCGGCAGTCTCTTTGCTGACTTCGCGGATCGATTTCCGCATGTCGAGCTGGAACTCCTGTCTCCCCACTCGCAGGCCATTACCGGAATGGTTCTCGAAGGCGAGGCAGATATCGGGGTGATGTGGCGGGAAGAACAGCTCCCGCCCGAGCTCGATTTCGTCACCATCGGCTGGGTCCCGCTGATCATGGTCTGCGGGCGCGACCATCCGCTTGCGGAAAGCACGGTCAGCTGGGAGGACCTGAAGCGCCATCGCCAGATCATGGTCACCAAGCGCCGCGACGTCGCCAGAAGGCACCAGGTCAGGGTTGCCGCCGAGGTCTGGTGGGTCGAGAGCCATTGGGTCATTCTTCAGATATTGCGGCAGGGCATCGGCTGGGCGCTCATCCCGGCCCATATTCTGGCGAATTCGCAGCTGGCGCCGGAACTGGCGACGCCCCGGCCACTCTTCGATAGCGGCGCCCATCCGGTCGCTCTCGAGCTTGTCTGGCACAAACAACGGCCGGCCGGCCCAGCAGCAAAATGGTTGCGGGAACATTTCGTCGCAAATGGCAACAGGCACGGAATACTGGAGGCAAGCGCCAATCGGCATCAGGCGCAGGAGGGGTAATGGCGTCGATTGGAGATTGTTGCGTATCCAGGCATGGCAACTGTCGGCTTCCGACATATGTCATTGCCATCGGCTTCATGCTGGCAGAACATTTTTCGAAAAAGCATCGACCCCATGTCGGATCGCCGAAAGTTCGCTCGTCCTAGGCTCGTCCACTCCGTCAATTCAGAAGGAACATAGCCATGCCGAATACCATACGCCTGCATCGCGTTCTGGCCACCAGCCCGCAGAAGGTCTATCGCGCATTCATCGAGGCGGACGCGCTCGCCAAGTGGCTCCCGCCGAACGGCTTCGCCTGCACCGTGCACCACATGGAACCGAGCGTTGGCGGCACCTTCAAAATGTCCTTCCGCAATTTCACGACGAACGAAAGCCATTCCTTTGGCGGCGACTTCCGCGAGCTCATCCCGGGCGAGCTGGTGCGCTACACCGACAAGTTCGACGACCCGAACCTGCCGGGCGAAATGGAAGTGACCGTGACGCTGAAGAAGGTCATGGTCGGGACCGAAGTGAACATCACCCAGGCCGGCGTGCCAGACGTCATTCCGCCGGAAGCCTGCTATCTCGGCTGGCAGGAATCGCTGCAAAATCTGGCAAAGCTGGTCGAGCCCGAAATCAAGCAGTAAAGTCTGCCTGTCCTAGAGCTTTTTGCAAAAGCCGCCCTGTGCTTTTGGGGCGGCTTTTTTACCCTCATGCATCCTCGGTCAAACAACGGGCACCTCGAAGACTTCCCCAGCCCTCAACGGGCGAAACCGGTCCGGCTCCACACCCTCGGCTTTCAGTGCTGCATCGAGCGCATGAACGGGCTCATCGATCCCTTCATCCGTCAGCTGGAAGGTCGCGAAGTGATGCCCGGCGACATAGGCTGCGTTGCAGAGCTTCATGCCCTTCACCGCCTCTTCCGGATTTTGGTGCTGCCCCTTCATGAACCAGCGCGGCTCATAGGCGCCGAACGGCAGGATGGCGAGGCGGAAACCGCCATGCTTGCGGGCGACAGCTTCATAATTGATGCCATCGTGAAAGCCGGTGTCGCCGACATGATAGATCTTGCCCGATGGCGTGGTGAGCACGAATGCCGCCCAGAGTGCCATGCGCCGGTCGCCCATGCCCCGCGCCGACCAGTGATGGCAGGGCTCGACATCGATGGTGACGCCGGCATTGATAGCAATGCGGTCGCCCCAGTCGACGACGCTTATGTCGGCGTTGGGAACGGCGCGCCGGATGATCGTATCGTTGCCGAGCGGCGTCACGATGTCAGGCCGATGCGCCTGGTGCAGCCGCGCCAGCGTTTCCAGATCGAGATGATCGTAGTGATTATGCGTCACCAGCACGAGGTCGATATGCGGCAGGTCTTCGAAGCGGATGCCGGGCGGCACCACGCGCTTCGGCCCGAAAGAGCGAAAGGGGCTGACCCTTTCGGACCAGACCGGATCGGTCAAAATGTTCAGCCCGGCAATCTGCACCAGCATCGACGCATGGCCGACCATCGTTACCCGCATCTGCTCGCTGAAGACATTCCGGTCAGGCTTGGCCGGGGGAAAGGCGCTGATGACGGGATTTGGCCAGCGCACCCGGCCGCCACCGAACTGCCATCTCAGCAGATCGAATGCATTGCCCGGCGCGACGCCGCCGGGATTGAAAAAGTGCCGGCCATCAAAATGGTCCGAAACCGGGCCTTGATAGTACGGGTTCTTCTTGCCGGAGCCCGTCATGGCGCATCGATTTCCTGCGATCCCGTTGGTACGCCGAATTTCGCGAGCCATTCCTCCGCTTCTTGCGCCGTCAGCGCCTCCTCAAGCACGACATTCGCCGGCATGGCAAAAAGCTGCGGCGTGAAGAAGCTCGTATCCCAGAGCGCTGCACCTTCGATCGGAGCCGAAAGCAAAATGACCTGCCGGCCATCGATGCGGGCAATCGTATCGACGGACGCCTCGCCGGAAATCTCCACGAGGCCCGAGCGGTCGGGCTGCACCGTCTCATAGCGCCACCAGGGTTCGTCATTGCCCTCCTCGGCCACGGTCACGCAGCGCGCCATGTCGATGATGAACCGATTGGGCGCACGGCCGCCGGGCAATGTCTCGCCGAATGCCGCCTGGATCAGCGTGAAGAGGTGAAAACAGTTGACGATATTGTCGTAGCGGAGACGAAAGCCTTGCCTGCTCGGCAGATGCAGCACGAGAAGAGCGTCGCTTCGGCTCAAGAGCACCTGGCGAACCCAGGCAGCACCCGGCGTATAATCCTGCAACTCGGCAAGCTGCGCCATCAGCGCCTTGTTGCCGGCGGCGAGCTTGCGCTCCTGCGGCATGGCGGAAAGATGCGAAACGGCCGACTGGCCGAGCAGCTGAAAAGCATCGAGCAACTGCCTTTGCCGCGGGCTCAGCTCCTTGCGGCCGGCAAAACCGCGATGGATCTGCGGCAACCACGCCATATAGAGATCCCACACCGCTGCACCGCTGCGCTCCACCGCCCCGCCCTTTTCGACGATGGTGCCGAGCATGTTGGCAAGGATCGCAGCGCCCGGCGGCGGCAGGCGGCTAAGCTCGCGCGCTGCCCGCGCTGCGATCTTCGGCTGCGCCTTAGCGCTCGCATAAAAGGCTTGCGCCACCGCGTTGAAGCGTTGGTCGACGCGACCGCCGGCATAAGCGCGACAGGCGGCAAGAAGATCGGTCAGGGCTGCGTCATTCATACGGAACTATCTCGGGGAATCGTCTGATGGCGGGGTTCGGTACAAGATTTCGGGGCCGGCATTGCCGATAAAACGATGTTCATATAGCGATATCGGCCCGACATCCCAGGCATTTCCCGCTCTTGGGTTGACTTTGCCGGGCTTTTCCTGTTTATCGCCCGCAATCTGCGACGAGCACAAGCCTCCGAGCCACCGACCGGGACCCATAAAGGTATAAAGAGATCCCGGAGGTCAACACCCGACAGCGCGATGCGCCCTCGGGTGCTTTTTGGCTTTGCGTCTTGTTTTCGTCATGGAAAAGCACGACGTTTTCGGGCGAGGAGCTGCGCAGGTTGCGCCAGATCCAAATCCCGAGCGATCGATAAGGAAGAATTGATGTTTGAAAACCTCCAGGACCGTCTTGGTTCCATTCTGAATGGACTGACAGGCCGCGGCGCGCTTTCGGAAGCCGATGTTTCCGCAGCACTTCGCGAGGTTCGCCGCGCGCTCCTCGAGGCCGACGTGGCGCTGGATGTCGTTCGCTCCTTTACCGACCGCGTTCGCGAAAAGGCCGTCGGCGCCGAGATCCTGAAGTCGATCAAACCCGGCCAGATGGTCGTCAAGATCGTCCATGACGAACTGATCGAAATGCTCGGCGGCGAAGGCGTGGGCATCGACCTCAACGCGCCGGCCCCGGTCGTCGTCATGATGGTCGGTCTGCAGGGCTCCGGCAAGACCACCACCACGGCCAAGATCGCCAATCGCCTGACGAGCCGCGACCGCAAGAAGGTCCTGATGGCCTCGCTCGACACGCGCCGCCCGGCAGCGCAGGAGCAGCTGCGCCAGCTCGGCGTCCAGACCGGCATCGACACGCTGCCCGTCATCGCTGGCCAGTCGCCGACCGATATCGCCGCCCGCGCCGTTCAGGCCGCCAAGCTCGGCGGCCATGACGTCGTCATCCTCGATACCGCCGGCCGCACGCATATCGACGAGCCGCTCATGGTCGAGATGGCGGATATCAAGAAGAAGTCCAACCCGCACGAAATCCTGCTGGTCGCCGATAGCTTGACCGGTCAGGACGCCGTCAATCTCGCCCGTAATTTCGACGAGCGCGTCGGGATCACCGGCCTCGTGCTGACCCGCATGGACGGCGACGGCCGCGGCGGTGCCGCCCTTTCGATGCGTGCCGTCACAGGCAAGCCGATCAAGCTGATCGGTGTCGGCGAAAAGATGGGCGAGCTGGAAGAATTCCATCCCCGCCGTATCGCCGACCGCATCCTCGGCATGGGCGACATCGTTTCGCTCGTCGAAAAGGCTGCCGAGAATATCGACGCCGAGAAGGCGGCCGCCATGGCTGCCAAGATGGCCAAGGGCAAGTTCGACCTTAACGATCTCGCCGACCAGCTCGGCCAGATGCAGAAGATGGGCGGCATGGGCGGCATCATGGGCCTGATGCCCGGCATGTCCGGCATGAAGGACAAGATGGCCGCTGCCGGCCTCGACGACCGCCTGTTCAAGCGCCAGCTCGCCATTATCTCCTCGATGACCAAGGCGGAGCGCGCCAATCCGGATCTCTTGAAGCATTCCCGCAAGAAGCGCATCGCCAGCGGCTCCGGCACCGACGCCTCCGACATCAACAAGCTTCTGAAGATGCACCGCCAGATGGCGGACATGATGAAGATGATGGGCGGCAAGGGCAAAGGCGGCATGATGAAGCAGCTGATGGGCGGCCTTGCCGGCAAGATGGGCCTCGGCGGCGGCATGGGCGGCATGCCCGACCTGTCGAACATCGACCCCAAGCAGCTCGAAGCCCTGCAGAAGCAGGCCGAAGCCGCTGGCCTCGGCCGTCCCGGCGGCTTGCCGGGCCTCGGTGGTGGCGGTGGCCTGCCCGGTCTGGGCGGCGCCAAGCTCCCTGGCCTCGGCGGTGGTTTCCCGGGCCTTCCCGGTTTGCCTAAGAAGAAGTGAAAAGGATCGCTGACACCATGATTGATCCAGACGTCAAAGCCCAATTGGGCAACTATCGCCAGTCGATCGACAATATCGATGCCGCACTGGTGCACATGCTGGCCGAACGCTTCCGCTGCACCAAGGAAGTCGGTGTGCTGAAGGCCAAGTACGACCTGCCGCCGGCTGATCCGGCGCGCGAAGAATACCAGATCGAACGCCTGCGCCGTCTGGCAAAGGACGCAAATCTGGACCCGGATTTCGCCGAGAAGTTCCTGAACTTCGTCATCAAGGAAGTCATCCGGCATCACGAACAGATCGCTGCCGATCTGAAGGCGTGATCCCGAAATGCGTGCAGCGGCTTATCGAGAGAGCGCCGGCGACACGTACCATAGAAACGAACATGCCGCCTAAACGAAGCGGTCAAGAAAAGCCTAAGGAGAATTAACATGGCACTGAAAATTCGTCTCGCCCGCGGTGGTTCCAAGAAGCGCCCGTACTACCACGTTGTTGTTGCCGACGCTCGCTCGCCGCGTGACGGCCGCTTCCTGGAAACCCTCGGCTCCTGGAACCCGATGCTCGCCAAGGACGACGCCAAGCGCGTTGAACTGAAGGCCGAGCGCATCAAGCATTGGCTCGACCACGGCGCACAGCCGACCGACCGCGTTCTGCGCTTCCTCGCCGAAGCTGGCATCGCAACGCGCGACGCCAAGAACAACCCGGAGAAGGCAAAGCCGGGCAAGCGCGCTCAGGAGCGTGCTGCTGAAAAGGCACAGAAGGCTGCTGACGCCGCTGCTGCTGCTTCTGAATAATCAGTCCTTGTGACTGTCAAAAACGGGCGGCATGGCAACATGCCGCCCGTTTTTCATTTCCCATCGGCTGACGTTCAGCCTATGAGAGAACGCAACTACGGCCCAGCGCGTTACATCTGACACGCAAGCATCACTGTAGCACCTTAGATTTGCTGCATAATCCCGGTAACCGGCGAAGAGACCATGACGAAACTGCAAAACCCGGTATTGATGGCCACCATCGGCGCGGCTCAAGGCCTCAGAGGCGAAGTGCGCGCCCGCGCCTACACCTCGGATCCGACCGCGCTCGGCGATTACGGCCACCTGCACAGCATGGATGGCCGCAGTTTCGAAGTTTTGGAAATCCGCGAAGCCAAGAATGTCGTCGTGGTACGCTTCCGCGGCGTCAACGACCGCAATGCCGCCGAAGCGCTGAACGGGCTGGAACTCTATATCGAGCGCGACAATCTGCCGGATGACGAGCTCGACGACGACGAATTCTTCTACACCGATCTCGAAGGCCTGGAGGCCGTAGACGATGAAGGCACTGGCTACGGTACGGTCAGCGGTGTCTATGATTTCGGCGCCGGCGACCTTTTGGAACTGAAGGGACCGGGCAAGCGCCCCGTGCTGATCCCCTTCTCCGAAGCTGCCGTACTCGAAATCGATCTGGAGGGCGGCAAGATTTTAATCGATCCTCTGGCCGCGGGGCTTATCGACAACCCCGACGACCTCATCGGCAAACCGGAAAAGCCGGAAAAACCCGAGAAGCCGCAGGGCAAGCCGAAGAAGTGATCCTCGTTGGAAAGTGACCGCGCCATGAGTTTCCGGGCGACCGTTCTGACGCTTTACCCCGAGATGTTTCCCGGCCATCTCGGCGCGTCGCTTGCCGGCAAGGCGATGGAACGCGGGCAATGGTCGCTGGACACAGTGCAGATCCGCGATTTTACCACCGACAAGCACCGCACCGTCGACGATACGCCGGCCGGTGGCGGCGCCGGCATGGTGCTGAAACCCGACGTGCTTGCCCGCGCCATCGACCATGCTAGCGAAAACGACAGCCGCCCGCGTCTGCTCATGAGCCCGCGCGGCAAGCCGCTGACGCAGAAGCGCGTGCGCGAACTTGCCGATGGGGACGGCGTTATCATCGTCTGCGGCCGCTTCGAAGGCGTAGACCAACGCGTCATCGACGGCCGCGACCTCGAGGAAGTCTCGATCGGCGACTATATCCTCTCCGGCGGCGAGCCGGCCGCCCTCATCCTGCTCGATGCCATCGTGCGCATCCTGCCCGGCGTCATGGGCAATGATCTGTCCGGCCTGCATGAAAGCTTCGAAGGCGGCATGCTGGAACATCCGCACTATACCCGTCCGCAAATTTGGGAAGACCGCGAGATTCCGGCCATCCTCACCTCGGGCAACCACGCGGCGATCGCCAAATGGCAGCGGGAGCAGGCCGAGCAGCTGACACGCGAGCGCCGGCCGGATCTGCTCGATAAAAAGACTGAAAAATAGCCGCCTCAACCAGCATGGCGGACGCAAAAGAGCGAGGAGGCTCCGGAGGATGGCAAAGGACGACGCAACGGGAGTCGAACAGGTTGGCTCCACTTCTGAGCTGATCGACGACAAGATCCGGGAACTGGGCGACTGGCGCGGCACAACGCTCGCCAAGGTCCGCGCACTCATCAAGCAGGCCGAACCTGATGTGATCGAGGAGCTGAAATGGCGCGGAGTGCCGGTATGGTCGCACGAGGGCATCATCTGCACTGGCGAGACCTACAAGAGCGTCGTGAAGCTGACTTTTGCCAAGGGCGCCTCGATCGAGGATCCTTCCCGCCTGTTTAACTCCAGCCTCGAAGGCAATACGCGGCGGGCCATCGATATCCATGAGAACGAGGATATCGACGAAGAAGCGTTGAAGGCGCTCATTCGCGCGGCCGCGGCGCTGAGTGTATCGACGCGGAAAAAGCCTAAGAAGGCCTGAGCGGTATTCAGGCAACCGGATGCGTGATAAAATGCCGTTCTGAGCCGGAAGCAGGGCAATAAAGCCCACTTAATTCCGCGGCAAGGGGTGACAAGGTCGCGACAATAGGGTATGTGCGCGCCCGGCATGGGAAATTTCCCATCAACCACCAAAGAAAAGCAGACGTATTCGCCCCTGCCGTAACTGGCATATATTCGAGGCGAGACCTTCGGGTCCGACCAAGAATAGATCGTTCGGGCGCTCTGGCTGTTGAAGCAACAACGAGGTTGATACTATGAACATCATTCAGCAGTTGGAAGCCGAACAGGCTGCCAAGATCGAAGCCAAGCGCACCCTTCCCGAATTTTCCGCTGGCGACACCCTTCGCGTCAACGTGAAGGTCACGGAAGGCAACCGTACCCGCGTTCAGGCCTATGAAGGCGTTTGCATCGCTCGCTCCGGCGGCGGCCTGCAGGAGAACTTCACGGTCCGCAAGATCTCCTACGGCGAAGGCGTCGAGCGCGTATTCCCGGTTTACTCGCCGATGATCGAAAGCGTCGAAGTCGTTCGCCGCGGTAAGGTCCGTCGCGCCAAGCTCTACTACCTGCGCGACCTGCGCGGTAAGGCTGCCCGTATCGTTGAAAACACCGGTACCCGCGCCCGCAAGCTCAACGACGCCGAGCGTCAGGCTCTGGCCGAAGAAAAGGCACGCATCGAAGCCGAGAAGGTTGCAGCCGCCCAGGCTCTCGCAGCCGAAAAGGCAGCAGCCGAAGCCGCAGAAGCAAAGGCAGCTGCAGAAGCTGCTGCAGCCGCAGCAGCCGAGCCGGCAGCAGAATAATTTTCGATCCATACGGATCGCAAAGCTTGAAGGCGGCCCTCGGGTCGCCTTTTTGCTGTCTGCCGCTCCCACAGGGCGGGTATGCATCGGACGAAAAGAATATTCCTCAATTCGCTGTCCACTTTAGAGTTGCTTTTCCATTTTTATGATCGCGGCCGTGGCAATGGCCTTGCCATCCCCTTCACAAATATGACACTTTTCCGCCACCCTGGCGCGGGATGATTTCACGTCAAATCGACCTGAAATCGGAATCCGCGCCAGAATCAAATAGGCGGAGCATGATGTCGTCCGAAAACCGCTGACACTTTTCGGCATCATGCTCTAATCGGGGAGATTTCCATGGCATTCCGCCGTTCGTTCCTTCTGGGCCTCAGCGCCCTCGTGCTTGCACCGTTTGCTGCCTTCGCGGCCGATCTGCCGAACCTCAATGGCAAGACCGTCGTCGTCGTCACCGAGAATGCCTATCCGCCGCTCCAGTTCATCGACCCGAAGACGAGCAAGGCGATCGGCTGGGAATACGACGCGATGAACGAGATCGCCAAGCGCCTGAATTTCAAGGTCGAGTACCAGAACACCAGCTGGGATGCGATGATCCAGGCCGTCTCGGAAGGCCAGTACAACATCGGCATGACCGGCATCACCATCAAGGATGAGCGCAAGCAGAAGGTCGACTTCTCCGATCCTTACATGCGCTCCGAACAGTTCATGCTCGTGCGCGGCGACGAGAAGCGCTTCACCGACGCCAAGAGCTTCGCAACCGTCAAGGACACCCTGATCGGCGCGCAGCCGGGAACGACGCCCTTCTACACCGCCGTCTATTCGGTCCTCGACGGCAACGAGCAAAACCCGCGCATCAAGACCTTCGAAACCTTCGGCGCCACCGTTCAGGCCCTGAAGACCGGCGACGTCGACACGGTGCTGACTGACGGCACGGCCGGCAAGGGCTATGTCGACGCCTCCAACGGCGGTCTGAAGCTGATCGGCGGCCCGCTCGGCTCCGAAGATTTCGGCTTCATCTTCCAGAAGGGCTCCGATCTCGTCGCCCCGGTCAATGCGGCGATTGCCAGCCTCAAGGCCGACGGCACCTTCGACGCGCTGAACAAGAAGTGGTTCCTCGACTACAAGATGGGCCAATGAACTCTGACGATCGACATACTGGAAGCCCGCTCTGATGGCACCTTTGGCAGGCCCGGGCGGGCACCGCGGCAAGGATGACTTTCCCTGGTGGCTGATTGCCCTTGCTATTCTCGGCGTTGTTGCCTCGCTCGCGATCGCGGCAAACGGCCTCTACGCCCAGATCTTCTCCCTTCTGCTCAACGGCATCGGCGTCACGATCTTCGTGACGCTGGTGGCCTTTACGCTCGCCATGCTGCTGGGCCTCGGGCTAGCGCTGCTCGGCCTGTCGGATTTCCTCGTGCTGCGGCAAGTTGCGCGTTTCTATATCGAGATCGTGCGCGGCATTCCGATGCTTGTGCTGCTCTCCTATGTCGCCTTCGTCGGCACGCCGGCTTTTGTGGCAGTCTATAACGTCCTCACCTCTCCGCTCGCCTCAATCGGCTGGACAGGCCCGCTCGTCACTCGCGACGTCCCGTTCGTTTGGCGCACCATCATTGCGCTGACGATCGGCTATTCGTCCTTCATCGCCGAGATCTTCCGCGCCGGTATCCAGGCGGTCGATCAGGGGCAGATCGAAGCGGCAAAGGCGCTCGGCCTCACCCGCTTCCAGCGCTTTCGCCTTGTGGTCTTTCCGCAGGCGATCCGCGTCATCCTGCCACCGCTCTCCAACGATTTCATCGCCATGGTCAAGGATAGCTCGCTGGTATCAGTGCTCGGCGTTGCCGATATCAGTCAGCTCGCCAAGCTCTATTATTCGGCCAACTTCCGCTACTTCGAAACGCTGTCGATCCTCGCCTTCATCTACCTGTTGCTGACGGTCGGCCTGTCTCTGTTGCTGCGGCAGCTCGAAGCCTGGATGCGCCGGCGTGCGGGGAGCGACCGCTCGGCCTTCCCCCGCATGGCGGCGGGCCAGCCGCCCGGCGCGCAGGTGTGATCGAGACGAGTGTGATCGGTACGGCCTACTGCATAATTCCTTAAATCGGGATCGATTTAAGGAAAAAATTATGCAGCAGATTAAAAGTGCAACAGCGCCGACCGTACCGACACAGCTCATAGTCGCCATTGCCGAAGGTTTTGAAAATTGATATGAGCATGCTCATGAGTAGGATCATGAGCAAGGACGGACAATACGTCACGGCTTTCGTGCTGCAGGACCATAAGCGCCTGCCGGCACGTTTCTTTGCGATGATTTCGGGCGCGCTCAACAGCCGACTTCGCTGATCACACCCGAGGCCGGCGGTCCTGATCCGTCAATCCCTTTTTCGACAATGCCAATATGGATCTGTAGCCATGAGCGCTCCACGCACACTTTACGATAAAATCTGGGATGACCATCTGGTCGACGCGCAGGACGACGGCACCTGTCTTCTCTATATCGACCGCCATCTCGTTCACGAGGTGACGTCGCCGCAGGCATTCGAAGGCCTGCGCATGACTGGTCGAAAGGTTCACGCGCCGCAGAAGACGCTGGCTGTCGTCGACCATAACGTTCCGACCTCGCCCGACCGCCACCTCGGCATCAAGAACGAGGAAAGCCGCATCCAGGTCGAGCAGCTCGCCAAGAACGCCGCTGAGTTCGGCGTGGAATACTACTCCGAGAACGACAAGCGCCAGGGCATCGTCCACATCATCGGACCTGAGCAGGGCTTCACCCTGCCCGGCATGACCATCGTCTGCGGCGACAGCCACACCTCGACGCACGGCGCCTTCGGCTCGCTCGCCCATGGTATCGGCACCTCCGAGGTCGAGCACGTGCTCGCCACGCAGACGCTGATCCAGAAGAAGGCCAAGAACATGCTGGTGCAGGTTGACGGCCAGCTGCCGCCCGGCGTCACCGCCAAGGACATCATCCTTGCCATCATTGGCGAAATCGGCACCGCGGGCGGCACCGGCTACGTCATCGAATATGCGGGCGAAGCCATTCGCGCGCTGTCGATGGAAGGCCGCATGACCATCTGCAACATGTCGATCGAAGGCGGCGCCCGCGCCGGCCTGATCGCTCCGGATGAGATCACCTTCGAATATATCAAGGGCAAGCCGCGTGCGCCGAAGGGCGAAGCGCTGGAGCAGGCGATCGCCTACTGGAAGACGCTGCAAACAGACGAAGGCGCGCATTACGACCGCATCGTCAAGCTCGATGCCGCAAGCCTGCCGCCGATCGTTTCCTGGGGCTCCTCACCGGAAGACGTCATCTCCGTTCAGGGCGTCGTTCCGAACCCGGACGAAATCCAGGACGAGACCAAGCGCACCTCCAAGTGGCGCGCTCTCGACTATATGGGCCTGAAGCCGGGCACGCCGATGACCGAGATCAACGTCGATCGCGTCTTCATCGGCTCCTGCACCAACGGCCGCATCGAAGACCTGCGCGCGGTCGCCAAGGTCGTCGAAGGCAAGACAGTGGCCTCCACCGTCGACGCCATGATCGTTCCGGGCTCCGGCCTCGTGAAGGAACAGGCTGAGGCCGAAGGCCTCGACAAGATCTTCAAGGCTGCCGGTTTCGACTGGCGCGAGCCTGGCTGTTCCATGTGCCTCGCCATGAACGACGACCGCCTGAAGCCAGGCGAGCGCTGCGCTTCGACCTCGAACCGCAACTTCGAAGGCCGTCAGGGCTTCAAGGGTCGCACGCATCTGGTTTCGCCGGCCATGGCCGCGGCCGCCGCGATCGCCGGTCACTTCGTCGATATCCGCGAGTGGAACTGATCCGCTCCAAGGCATGAATAAAAGGGCGGCCTGATGGCCGCCCTTTTTCTTTGTGGATAGAGAGGGCTCGCGCTCTATGGCTTCGACACCGCAGGCTGGCTTGCAGGTAAGGCATGTCCTGTCCGGGGAACCTGCTGGACCTTCTGGCTAAGCCAGACGCTGCCAAGCACGACGACAATGCCTGATATCTGCATCGGGCTCAGCTGCTGACCAAGCACCACCCAACCCAGGATGACGGCGGTCGCCGGGCTGAGGAAACCGAGCGACGACACCACCGAAGGCTCAAGCCGCGACAGGCCTCGGAACCAGAGAATGTAAGTCAGCGCCGCGCCGATCAGCCCGAGATAGCTGAAGCCGAGAATATTCGCACCGGTCAGCTGTGGCAAAGGCGGCTCGAGCAGCAACGCGACCGGCAGCAGCAGGAGGCCGCCTGCCGTGAGCTGCCACGCCGTAAAGGTCAACGGCGAGACGTCTGGTCGCCAGCGGCGGCTCAGCACCACGCCGGTTGCCATGGAGAAGGCGCCGGCAATGCCTGCGATGATACCGATCGGATCGAGCGTCGCGTTCGGCGTCAGGATCAGCAACGCGACACCGCCGATGCCGGCAATGGCGGCGACGATGGAAAGACTGCGGATCGGCGAGCCCAGCAGCAACCGCGCCAGCAGGATGACGATCAGCGGCTGGATCGAGCCGACCGTCGCTGCCACGCCACCCGGCAAACGATAGGCCGAGATGAAAAGCAGCCACCAGAAAATGGAGAAGTTCAGCGCCCCGAGCACGAGCGACTTCAGCCACCAGACCCCGTGTGGCAATTGCCGTACGAAGGCAAGCAGCAGCAGCCCGGCAGGCAAAGCGCGCAGCATGGCAACCGTCAGCGGATAGCCGGCGGGCAGCAGTTGCGTCGTCACTATGTAGGTGCTGCCCCAGATTGCCGGCGCAATGGCTGTCAGTAACAGGTCGAAATTGCGGTTCATGGCCTCAGCCTCGGATTTATCTTGACCTCAAGATAATCCAAAATACCTTGACGTCAAGGTAAATTCATGGCGTGGTCTCTGCATGGATCGCATCGACAAAATTCTTGCCCAATGGCGCCGCGAGCGGCCGGATCTCGACACCACGGCGATGGGCCTCTTCGGGCGCATACGCAACCTCACGCTCCATCTCTCCCGTGAGATGGAGAAGACCTTCGCGCGCTTCGACCTGAATTCGGCAAATTTCGATATGCTGGCGACCCTGCGCCGCTCGGGCGAGCCCTACACCCTTTCCCCGAGCGACCTGATGGAGACGATGATGGTGACGTCGGGCACGATGACCAACCGCATCGATCAGCTGGAAAAAGCCGGCCTCGTCGCTCGCAGTCAGAACCCGAACGACGGCCGCAGCTTCTTGATATCGCTGACACCAAAGGGCTTCGAACTGATCGACTCGGCGGTCACGGCGCATGTCGAAACGCAGATGCGCCTGGTCTCAACTCTTTCGCCAGAAGAGCGAACAGCGCTTGACGGCCTTCTTCGCGGTTACTTAGCCGACTTCGAGCCCCATTCCTGAACTTGCGCGCTGCTCTGCGCAGACATCCCGAATGCAGCCGCGCAGCCAGCGATGCGCCGGATCCGCATCCATTCGAGGATGCCAGATCAGTGAGATCGTCACATCCGACGTCGGCACCGGCAGCACGAAGCTATGCATGTCGGTCCGTAGGTTGCCCGTGTAGCGCTCGGGAACGCTGACGATCAAGTCAGAGGCGCGCGCCAAGGCCAGCCCCGCCGAAAAGCTGCCGACGATCGTCGCGATCTGCCGCTCCAACCCCAACCTTGCCAGCGCCTCATCGATCTCGCCTTTCCGCAGACCGCGGCGCGAGACGAGAATATGCCGACCGGCAGCATAGCGCTCCGGCGTGATCGCCCCCTCTCCCAACACGTGCCCGCGGCGCACCACGCCGATGAACCGGTCGTGAAACAATGCCTGCGCCCGCAATTCCGGGCCTGTGTCATCACCCACGACGCCTGTCTCGAGATCGATCGTACCATCGCGCAACGGCGCGCTGTCCTTGTCGAGCTTCTGGGTGAAGTAGAGCCGCACCCCGGGCGCTTGGTCGGCAATGCGCGCGATCAGTTCGGCGCCGAAATTCTCCACGAAACCCTCTCGGGTGCGAATCGTGAAGGTCCGGGCAAGCTGATTGAGGTCCAACACCTCGGAGGGCCGCAAGGCCGCCTCCGCTTCCTGAACGAGCTGCCCGACCCGCTCGCGCAATTCCAGCGCCCTCGGCGTTGGCACAAGTCCGCGCCCCGCCCTGACCAGCAGCGGATCGCCGGTCGTCTCGCGCAAGCGGGCCAGCGCCCGGCTCATGGCTGACGGGCTCAGCTGCAAGCGCCTGGCCGCGCGGGCAACGCTGCCCTCGGCGAGCAGGACATTGAGAGTGACGAGGAGATTGAGATCAGGCGTGGACATGAGGCGACCATAGCATGATTTCGTCGATATATAGCGTCAGGCGCACGAATGAAGTGCAAATGCTGCGCATTCCGCCACATCACGTGAATGACTACGATCCGCGAGACCTTTGGACCTCGTCAGAATCGGAGCACATGTTGAAACCAATCGCCGAAACATCGGAGAAAACGACACCCGGGCGCACGAAAGCCGCGCCTTCGATCCGCTGGGCGCTCGCCAGCCTTTCGCTTTCCATGCTGATGCCCTCGCTCGGCACCAGCATCGCCAATATCGCTTTGCCGACGCTGGCCCAGGCATTCGGCGCATCCTTCCAGCAAGTGCAATGGATCGTGCTTGCCTATCTGCTCGCCATCACGACGCTGATCGTTAGCGTCGGACGGCTTGGAGACATGGTCGGCCGCCGCAGGCTATTGTTGGGCGGAATAGCGCTCTTCACTGTCGCTTCACTTTTCGCCGGCATCGCGCCGACGCTGTGGCTGCTGATTGGAGCTCGCGCCGTACAGGGCCTCGGCGCCGCCATGATGATGGCGCTGACGGTTGCAATGGTCGGCGAAACCGTGCCGAAGGAGCGGACGGGTAGTGCCATGGGCTTGCTCGGCACCATGTCCGCCATCGGCACGACGCTTGGCCCCTCCCTCGGCGGCATCCTGATCGCCGGCTTCGGCTGGAAAGCCATCTTCCTCGTCAACATACCCCTTGGCATCGCGAACTTTCTTCTCGCCATGCGCTTTCTGCCGGCGGATCGTCGGAACCATGGGGCAAGCCAGGGACGGCTGGATACGATCGGCACCCTGTTCCTGGCTCTTACCTTGGCCGCCTACGCGCTCGCAATGACCATTGGACATGGCAGCTTCGGAGCGGTGAATGTCGGCCTGCTACTTGCCGCAGCTTGCGGCGTCGCTCTCTTTGTGGTCGCCGAAACGAAAGTGAAATCGCCGCTGCTGCGCCTTTCGATGTTCCGCGATACGGCGCTGAGTGCCGGCCTTGCCATGAGCACCCTCGTTTCGACGGTCATTATGGTGACACTGGTGGTCGGGCCTTTCTATCTATCGCGCGCACTCGGCTTTGATGCCGCTCATGTCGGCGCCATCATGTCTGCCGGACCGCTGGTCTCGGCACTGACGGGCGTGCCGGCCGGCCGTATCGTTGATCGTCTCGGCGCTCATCGCATGACCGTAACAGGTCTCGTCGGCATGATGATCGGCCTGTCCTTGCTTGCAGCGCTGCAAGGCAAGTTCGGAATTGCCGGCTATGTTGGCCCGCTGGCCATCGTCAGCCTCCACTATGCGCTGTTTCAGGCGGCCAACAATACCACGATCATGAGCAACATCACGCAGGAGCGGCGCGGCGTCATTTCCGGGATGCTGAGCCTGTCGCGCAACCTCGGCCTGATAACCGGTTCATCCGTCATGGGGGCGATCTTCACATTCGCCTCCGGAGCCGCCGACATCACGGCGGCGCGCGCGGAGGCCGTCGCCGCCGGAATGCAAGTAACATTCATCGCCGCCGCGCTGTTGATCGCTGCAACGCTCGGTGTGGCACTGACAAGCTTTGTCTTTGCCCGGCGCTCCAATCTTCTCGAAGACGCCGCATGAAAGGAAAAGCCTGAAGCATCGACTTCAGGCTTTCCGAAAATCAGCCGTTCGGCCGGACGCGCTTCAACGCATCGTCGACGCTGATATTGCCGAGATAGCCGCCGGCCGACTGCGCCGGCTTCTCGTCCTCGATCGCGTGGGCAAATTTGACGGCCGGATCCTCCTCCAGCTGCCGGTATAGCCGCTCGATATTGGGATAGTCGGCTCGCTTCACCACGTCGTGGTAGTCGGTCCAGCGGGCGATGCCGAAGAAATAGGCGTCAGCCAGCGTCTTTCTATCTCCCAGTAGCCATTGCTTGTCCCCCAGCATCCTGTCGAGATCCGCATGCGCCTTGCGCACCTTGAAGCCCCCATAATCGCGTAGCGCAGCCTTTGCCGCCTCGTCTCCGCCATGCTCATACACATACCAAAGCGGCGCGAACGAGTTGAAGAAGCTGGTATTGAGGAAAGCGAGCATCCGGTTGAGCCGATCGAACTCCTCGGTTGCCTGCGCAAACGCCAGGCCCGTATCGGTGCTCTCAGCGCCAAGATGGTTGAGAATGGCGATGCTTTCCGTCAGCACGGCGCCGCTGCCCGTGATCAGGGCGGGCGTCCCGCCGACCGGATTGATGAAGCGATAGTCGCCGCTCATGAAATCCTCCTTGACCATCTCGACACGGGACAGTCTGTAGGGCTTTCCCAGCCACTCGAGTGCGACGATCGATCCGAAGGAGCATCCCGAGGGGACGCCGTAGAAGAGTACCGGTTCCATATTGTTCTCCTGATGTAACGAGGTGAAACCTCGATGCCAGCAATATGGATTTGTGGACCTTGATCCGGTAGACCGGTAAATTCGAACCAAAAGTCTCTTTATATGGACATTGCGCGATGGCATTGAATCTCAATGATCTGCAGATCTTCGTCCAGGCGGTCGACAACGGTGGCTTTGCCGCCACCGCGCGCAGGCTGGGCATGCCGAAATCGACGATCAGCAAACGCATTGCCGCTCTGGAAGCGGATCTCGACACACGGTTGCTTCACCGCACCTCGCGCAGCTTCCTGCTGACCGATTCCGGACGAGACTTCTATGAGCACGCGACAGCCGCGCTGATCGAGGCGGAAGCAGCCGAAAACGCCGTGCGGCGGCGTCACGTCGAGCCGAGCGGCATCGTTCGTATCACCGCCTCCGTGCCATCAGCCCAATTCGTGCTCGCGGATCACCTTCCCTCACTCGCCGTCGCCTATCCCAAGCTGACGCTGCAGATCCATGCCACCGATAGGTTCGTCGATCTGGTACAGGAAGGCTTCGATATCGCCGTGCGCAGCCACTTTTCGCCGCCGCCGGATTCCGAACTGGTTCAAAGGCAGGTTTCGGTTGACGACATGATGCTGGTGGCCTCTCCCGACTATCTCGAAAGGCACGGTTTACCGGCCGATCCGCAGGCGTTGCAGCATCATGACGGCCTGCTCGTTTCGCAGACCGCAAAGACATGGCAGCTTCAGAATGCCGAAGGCGGTTCACTCACCGTTTCCCCTCTCTGCCGCTTCGTCGCCGACGAGACGCTTGTCTTGCTGCGGGCGGCAATCTCGGGCCTCGGTATCACCTGTCTGCCGGAAGCGGCATGCAAGGCGGCACTCAAGAGCGGCCAGCTCGTTCGAATTCTGCCCGACTGGACGGCCGGCAGCGTCACCACCACGATCCTGACCACCCACCGCCGCGGCCAGTTGCCGGGCGTGCGCGCCGTCGTCGAGTTTCTCGCCAGGCGTTTAGCGGCTCGCCATGGCGATGCGGACAACCCAACGCGCCAGGAGATGCGCTGAAAAGAAGAAGGCCCGATGCGATTGCACCGGGCCTTCCCTTGAAACTACAGTTTATTTGCGCGCGCCCGATATCAGAACGTCGCGGTCATCGGATCCGGGCCGATGCGGCCGCTAGCCGAATCGAGCTTGGCGATCTCAGCCAGATCGTCGCTGTCGAGCTTGAAGTCGAAAACCTTGAGATTTTCTTCGATACGGCTCGGCGTTACTGATTTCGGGATGACGATCAGGCCATTGTCGATGTGCCAGCGGATGATGACCTGCGCCGGCGTGCGGCCGTGCTTGGCGGCAACCTTGCCGATCATGGCATTCTCCAGAAGCTTGCCCTGGCCGAGCGGGCTCCAAGACTGCGTCTTGATGCCGAGCTTGTCGTGAACTTCGCGCAGCGCCTTCTGCTGGAAGGTCGGATGCAGCTCGATCTGATTGAGCACCGGCGTCACGCCGGTTTCGCCGATGATGCGGTCGAGATGCTCCTTGGCGAAGTTGGAAACGCCGATCGAATGGGCGCGGCCCTCTTCCTTCAGGCGCACGAAGGCCTTCCAGGTGTCGAGGTAGCGATCGCGATGCGGCGACGGCCAGTGAATGAGGTAAAGGTCGACATACTCGGTACCGAGCCGCTTCAGGCTCTCATCGAACGCCTTGAGAGTGGAATCGAAACCCTGCGCCTCGTTCCAGAGCTTGGTCGTCAGGAAGATATCCTTGCGGGCGACGCCCGACTGGCGCATGCCTTCGCCGACACCATCCTCGTTGGCATAGATAGCCGCGGTATCGACATGGCGATAGCCGGCTTTCAAAGCGGTGCTGACGGCCATCGGCGCAACGTTTTCCGGCGTCTGCCAGACACCGAGGCCGACCTGCGGAATGGAATTGCCGTCATTGAAAGTGATCTTCGTTTGCGTGGTCACGATAAGTCTCCAAAGGATGAGATGGGGTGGAGTGAAGGCGTGATTTAAATTTTGAAAGAAACGATTTGGGCCAAGCCCGCGCGGGCGTGCCGGTAGGAGAGCTATATAGTAGAGAATATTGGGATTTTAACCCCACACGGCGTTTCAGACAACGCAAACCGTCAAGCTTTTCGCAAGCGGAGGAAGGGGCAGCCGCGGTGGCGAGGGGGCTGCTTTTTGACACCGCCGTATCAAGGCAGGAGATCAGGTACTCGAAGCGCTAAGGACGGTGATTTTTACCCGGCGCAGCACCCATGGCAAATATGCCGGCAATCCGTCGGGCAGCGCGCTTGCCTTTTCAATTTCGCTCACATGTTTTTGCTTTGCGCGTGATTTCGTTTGAAATCATAGCAGTTTCAAGCAAACCACCAAGCCCAAGGCTGCGTCTCGACTTGCTAAAAATGCAATTTGGCGTAGGACTTAGGAGGGACTAGGAGCATTTCCAGGAAAAGTGCGAAGCGGTTTTCCGTCCGGAATGCGTATAGAAACAAAGCTAGAGCGCTTGCGCGATTCGAAGAAAAGCGGGCACGCTCTGAAACGAGGATCCGAACGGCATGACCGCACGCACCATTCTCCTGGTGGACGATGACAACGACCTGCGCGAGATGCTGGTCGAGCAATTATCGCTCTACGAGGAATTCAACGTCCTGCAGGAAGTGACGGCTGGAAAGGGCGTGCAGACGGCGCGCACCGTGCCAGTCGACCTCCTCATCATGGATGTCGGGTTGCCTGATATGGATGGCCGCGAAGCCGTGAAGCTGCTGCGCAAAAACGGCTTCAAGCCGCCGATCATCATGCTGACGGGTCACGATACGGATTCCGACACCATTCTCGGCCTGGAAGCCGGCGCGAACGACTATGTGACGAAACCCTTCCGCTTCGCAGTGCTGCTTGCTCGTATCCGTGCGCAGTTGCGCCAGCACGAGCAGAGCGAAGATGCGACCTTCACCGTCGGACGCTATCTCTTCAAGCCGAGCCAAAAGCTTTTGACCACCGAGGACGGGCAGAAGATCCGTCTTACGGAAAAGGAAGCGGCGATCATCCGTTATCTCTATCGTGCCGACCAGAAGGTCGTCACCCGCGATATCCTGCTCGAAGAAGTCTGGGGCTATAATTCCGGCGTGACCACGCACACGCTTGAAACCCATGTCTATCGCCTTCGCCAGAAGATCGAGCGCGACCCATCCAGTGCCGAAATTCTGGTGACAGAAAACGGCGGCTACAAGATCATTCCGTAGGCAGCAGACATGGCGCTGAACGACGATATCCGCCTGCTGTCGCAACTGCCGCTCTTCCACGGCATGGGTGATGAGCCGTTGCGGCTGATCGCCTTCGGCGCCGATCGCCGCCGCGTGTCAGAGGGCCAGACCCTGTTCCGGGAGAAGTCCCCTGCCGAATGCGCCTACGTGGTGACGCGCGGCAGCTTCGAGCTCAGCACCATCGATACGGCCGGGCAAAAGCAGGTGGAAGCCGTGGTGCAGGCCGGCACGATGCTCTCCGAACTTGCCCTGGTGACGTTGGTGGAGCGAAAATACACGGCTGTCGCCGCCGAAGAGTCCGACGTGATCCGCATCACCCGCGCCCTCTTCCATCGGCTGATCGAAGAGTACCCCGACGCCGGTCTGCTGATCCAGAATCGCATCCGCGAAAACTTCGCGGCCCTTGCCAGGCAAACGGCCGCGCTTCTCGGCCGTTTTTCGTGAGAGCCTGAGATCACAGGCCTTCGGCTACATTGTCCTAGAGATCGAAATGCGCCATGACGGGCACGTGGTCGGACGGGCGATCCCAGCCGCGCGCCGCCTTCAGGATCTCGATCCGCTGCAGATGCGGCCCAAGGTCGGATGACGACCAGATGTGATCGAGACGACGGCCACGATCGGCCGCTTCCCAATCCTTGGCGCGATAGCTCCACCACGTATATAGCTTCTCGCTGGCAGGCACCTGCTGGCGCATCAGGTCGAGCCATGCGCCGCGCTTCATTACGTCGATCAGGCCGTCGGTCTCGACTGGCGTGTGGCTGACGATCTTCAAAAGCTGCTTGTGCGACCACACATCGTGCTCAAGCGGCGCAATATTGAGATCGCCGACAAGGATCGCCGATGTATTCGGCTCGGCATCGGCATGCAACTTCTTCATCTCCTCGATGAAGTCGAGCTTATGGCCGAATTTCGGGTTGATATTGCGATCCGGCTCGTCGCCGCCCGCCGGAACGTAGAAATTGTGCAGGCGGATGCGCCGCCCGCTGCGCTCGAAGATCGCCGAGATATGCCTGGAATCGCCGACATTGCAGTAATCCTGCCGGTGATCTTCGGTCAGAGGGAAACGCGAAGCGATCGCCACGCCATGATAGCCCTTCTGGCCATGGATGATGATGTGCTCGTAGCCGAGCGCCCTCAGCGGCGCATAGGGGAAAAGCTCGTTCGGAACCTTGGTTTCCTGCAGGCAAAGAATGTCGGGGCGGGCCTGCATCACGAACTGTTCGACGATGGGCATGCGCAGCCGCACCGAGTTGATGTTCCACGTCGCAATCGAAAATCCCATGCCCAAGCCTTTCCCGTCGTGAGGGTAAGGCTTTAGACCGGCTGCAACGGAAAGGAAAGGTCATTCCGCCACTTCTGCAGCCCCAGAGCAACTCCCGGAAAAGTGCCAGGTGGCTTTCCGTCCGGAATTGCATAACAACAAAAAGAGAGAGCCTTTCCGCGGTTCGAGGAAAAGCGGAAAGGCTCTGAGGCCGGAGATGCCGGTCGGCGCCTTTATCAGCGCGTGTAGTCGATGCGGAAAACGCTGTCGTCGAAGGCGACGTTGGTCTTGACGTTGTTGATGATGACGTCGGTCGTCTTGCCCTGCGGATCGATGACGGTCCACTGGCGCAGGTCGTAGGTTTTGGAATCGAAGATCATCGTGATGGTGGAATCGCCGAAGACGGTGCGATTGCCAAGCGTGATCTTGGTGAGATCCGGCTTGGAGTCGACATCGCGCACCATGTCGGCGGAGAGGTCGATCTTGTTGGCGAGCAGCAGGCTCAGCGGCGTCTTCGACAGCTGATACATGTTGCGCGTCTGGGTCTGGTCGTTGAGGACCTGAACGTTATTGCCGTCGCAGATGACACGCATGCGGGACGGCGGCTCGTAGTTGAAGCGCATCTTGCCCGGCCGCTGGATGAAAAATGAACCGCTCATCTGGTCGCCGCGCGGCCCGATCTGCAGGAAGCCGCCCTTCATCGTCTTGATCGAAGAGAAGTGGTCGGCGATGGCCTGGGCGATGCCGGGATTAAGGGCGGCTGCAGCTGCCTGTGTCGGCGCTGGGGCCTGGGCAAGGGCCGAAATCGGCAGAGCGCCCGCCATGCCAACCGCGACCACGGCGCCGAGAAAATGCCGGCGGCTCAGGGAAAGTCGGTTGGACGGCTGCGCATCAATCTTTGTCATCGAATTCTCCTTCATGCTTCGTCCATGGCGCGCAAAATCGGCGTCTTCATGGCGCGGCGGCCCAAGGCCGGTAGGGGGTCGCGATCAAATTTGCCTGATCATAGGCGGGATGCCGAACATAGGCGGGATATGTGACACGGAAAGGCGGATCGCCTCAGCGATCCAGAATATCCGCTTCGGTGGGAACGAGAATCTCGCGCTTGCCGGCGTGGTTGGCCGGGCCGATCACGCCTTCCTGCTCCATCCGCTCGATCAGCGAAGCGGCGCGGTTGTAGCCGATGCCGAGACGCCTCTGGATGTAGGAGGTCGAGGCCTTGCCGTCACGCAGCACGATCGCGACCGCCTGATCGTAGGGATCGTCCGATTCGGAGAGATTGGAGGTGCCCGCCGGGCCGTGACCGTCTTCGTCCTCATCCTCATCGATGGTGATGGCATCGAGATATTGCGGCGCACCCTGCGTCTTCAGGTAGGCAACGATATCCTCGACTTCGCCGTCGGCGACGAAAGGACCGTGCACGCGCTGGATGCGCCCGCCGCCGGCCATATAGAGCATGTCGCCCATGCCGAGCAGCTGCTCCGCTCCCTGCTCGCCGAGGATGGTGCGGCTGTCGATCTTCGACGTTACCTGGAAGGAGATGCGCGTCGGGAAGTTCGCCTTGATGGTGCCGGTGATGACGTCGACCGAAGGACGCTGGGTCGCCATAATGACATGGATACCGGCGGCACGCGCCATCTGCGCCAGGCGCTGCACGGCACCTTCAATATCCTTGCCGGCGACCATCATCAGATCGGCCATTTCGTCGATGATGACGACGATATAGGGCATCGGCTTCAGGTCGAATTCTTCCGTCTCGTAGATCGCCTCGCCGGTGTGGCGGTCGAAGCCGGTCTGTACGGTCCGGCTGATGGCTTCGCCCTTGGCGACGGCCTGTTCGACGCGCGTGTTGAAGCCATCGATGTTGCGCACACCGATCTTCGACATCTTCTTGTAGCGCTCTTCCATCTCGCGGACGGTCCATTTTAGCGCGACGACGGCCTTCTTCGGGTCGGTGACGACAGGCGACAAAAGATGCGGGATGCCGTCATAGACGGAGAGTTCGAGCATCTTCGGATCGATCATGATCAGGCGGCACTGCTCCGGCGTCATGCGATAGAGCAACGACAGGATCATGGTGTTGATGGCGACGGATTTACCCGAGCCGGTGGTGCCGGCGACAAGCAGATGCGGCATCTTGGCAAGGTCGGCGATGACGGGCTCGCCTCCGATCGTCTTGCCGAGCGCCATGGCAAGCTTCGCCTTGGAGCCCTCGAAATCGCGGCTGGCAATCAGCTCACGCAGATAGACCGTCTCGCGCGTGGAGTTGGGCAGCTCGATGCCGATGGCGTTGCGGCCGGGAACGACGGCGACGCGGGCGGCGATCGCGCTCATCGAGCGGGCGATATCGTCGGCAAGTCCGATCACGCGAGAAGATTTGATGCCAGGCGCCGGCTCCAGCTCGTAAAGCGTGACGACCGGGCCGGGACGGACATGGATGATCTCGCCCTTGACGCCGAAATCTTCCAGCACCCCTTCGAGCATGCGGGCATTCTGCTCGAGCGCATCGGCCGAAAGCGTCGCATCGCGGGCAACGGCCTTCGGCTCGGCCAGCAGATGCACGGCCGGCAGCTGGAAGCCATAGGGGCGGATGAAGGAGGTCTGCGCCTCTCGCTCCGCCCGTGCGCCAGGCTTCGGACGCGACGCCGCCGGAACGACACGCTGTCCAGGGACCGCCTTCGGCGATGCCGAATGCAGCGGCCATTCGTCTTCATCCTCATCGTCGGGCAGAATGCCGGCAGGCCGCGGCGGGTCGCGATCATAGCTCGAATCATCGTCCTCACCGTCACCCATGCTGATGGAGGGTGCCGACACGACCCGACGCGCTGCCGAGCCTTCAAGCGACGGCTCGACGCGAGCCATTGGCGCCTTCGCACGCGCAGGCTCGTTCAGTGTACCGAATTCGTCATCATTGAAATCATAGGGCGCATCGAAAGCATGGTCGCGGCGCTTGCGCGGCCCCATGCCGAACAGGCGGCGGAGGCGGGCCTGGGTATTGTACCAGGCATGCATGACCGCGCCAAAGGCCATGAAGTTGCTGAGGAAGCTGCCGCGGTCGTCATCCTCGTCCTCGTCGCCGACACGGCGGGCACGGCTGCGCGTTTCCTCGTACTCGTCTTCATCCTCTTCGTCTTCGACCGGGCTTTCCCCGATCACGCCGGCGCCGAAGAGCAAGAGCCAGATGGCGGGAACGGCAAGCAGCGAGCCGATCACGATGGCGAAGACGCCGCTCGGATAGGTGCCGATGAAGAGCGCCGGAAACCGCAGCAGGATATCGCCGACAACCCCGCCGATGCCGTTTGGAATCGGCCAAGTGGGCGGCGCCGGGAAGCAAGCCATGGAACCGGCCGCTACAACGCAGCCACCTAGCCATGCACCGAGACGCGACGGTACGCGGTTGAGCTTGCGATTGGAAATGAAGGCGAAGGCCCAGGCGGCAACGGGCAACATAGCAACCAGGGAAGTCAGGCCAAGGGACTGCATCATGATATCGGCGAATGCGGCGCCGGGAAAACCGAGCAGATTGGTCGGAGCATTGCCTGTGGCGTAGGAATAGCTGGGGTCCATGACGTTCCAGGTCGCCAGCGCAGCAACGGCGAGCGCCAGCAGGAACAGCAATGCGAAGCCGGCCAGACCCTTGACCTGACGCCAAACCACACTCGATAGCGATAAACGGTCGGGGCGACCGCTCAACGCCGCCGAATTGCTTCTGCCCATGATATCCAGCCCCGTTCCTTGTCGATAGCGCAAGCGAATCGGTCGATGCCCACTCGCCGGCAGGTTAGCCCTACCTAATCAGAGGAGGGTTAATGGCATGTTAACCATGCACGCCAACCTCCGGAATCGCAGGCCCACATGGGCGAAAGGCGGTGGACAAATAAAAAGGGCCCGAACCGAGGTTCGGGCCAAAAGCAGCCGGTTACGAAGAAACCGGTTGCGACGGGATGTTCAGCGACGCCGGTTGTTGGCACCGGCGTCGCAAGCTTCGATCAGGAATTATGGTAGGCGGCTTCGCCGTGCGAGGCGAGGTCGAGGCCTTCGCGCTCGGCTTCCGGAGCCACACGCAGGCCGATGACGACGTCGACGATCTTGTAGAGGATCGCCGAGCCGATGCCGCACCAAAGGATGGTGGTGACGACCGCGGTCAGCTGCACCATGACCTGACTGCTCATGGTGACGCCATCGGCATAGCCGACGCCGCCGAGCGAGGCGCTGGCGAAGATGCCGGTTGTGATGGCGCCGAAGATGCCGCCGATGCAGTGCACGCCGAAGACGTCAGCCGTATCGTCGTAGCCGAACTTGTTCTTCACGACGGAGACGAAGAAGTAGCAGAGCGGCGAGACGATGAGACCCATGATGATCGCACCCATCGGGCCGGCGATACCGGCAGCAGGCGTGATGGCGACGAGACCGGCAACCATGCCCGAAGCGCCGCCGAGCATGGAGGCCTTGCCGCGGGTGAAGGTTTCGACCAGCGACCAGGAGATAATGGCGGCTGCGGTCGCAATGAAGGTGTTGACGGTGGCAAGCATCGCACCACCGGAAGCTTCGAGGTTCGAGCCGGCGTTGAAGCCGAACCAGCCGACCCAGAGCATGGAGGCACCGACCATGGTCAGCGTCATGGAATGCGGAGCCATCATGTCCTTGCCGAAACCGACGCGCTTGCCGACGAGGAGGGCGCCAACGATGCCGGCGATACCAGCATTGATGTGAACGACGGTGCCGCCAGCGAAGTCGAGGGCGCCCATCTTGAACAGCATGCCGTTAGAATCCCAGACCATGTGGGCGATCGGGAAGTAGACGAAGGTCGCCCACAGCGCGCAGAAGAGCACGGCGGCGCCGAACTTGATGCGTTCGGCGAAGGCGCCGATGATCAGAGCCGGCGTGATGGCGGCAAAGGTCATCTGGAACAGCATGAAGATGAATTCAGGAATGACGACGCCCTTCGAGAAGGTCGGAGCCGTGGTTGCGGTCGAAACGCCCGAAAGGAACATCTTCGCCGTGCCACCCCAATAGGGGCTGGTGCCGCCGCCAAAGGCGAAGGAATAGCCGTAGAGAACCCAGAGGATCATCACGACAGCACCGATCATGGTGCACTGCATCAGGACCGAGAGCATGTTCTTCGCGCGGACGAGACCGCCATAGAACAGGGCAAGGCCCGGCACGAGCATGAACAGCACGAGAATGGTGGAGATGAACATGAAGGCGGTATCGCCCTTGTCCGGCACCGGCGCTGCGGCAGTCGCAGCGGCGGCGGCGGCTGGAGCCGCTTCCTGCGCGAAAGCGATCGCCGGCGCGAGCACGGCCGCAGAAAGCATGCCCACCCGTGTCAGGGCGGAGGAAAGCTTGGAAATTGACATGCAAATAACTCCCTGATCAGCCGTGTCTTACAGAGCTTCTGAATCGGTTTCGCCCGTACGGATGCGCACGGCATGGTCGATCGAATAGACAAAGATCTTGCCGTCGCCGATCTGGCCGGTCTTGGCGGCAGCCGCGATGGCCTCGACGGCCTTGTCGACGATCTCGGACGCGACAGCGACTTCGATCTTCAGCTTCGGCAGGAAGCTGACGGCATATTCCGTGCCGCGATAGATCTCGGTGTGCCCCTTCTGGCGCCCGTAGCCTTTTACTTCGGTAACAGTCAGGCCCTGAATGCCGACAGCGGTGAGGGCCTCGCGGACCTCATCGAGCTTGAACGGCTTGATAATGGCCATCACAATTTTCATCTGGTTTCCCATCCTTTGTTTAGCCTCGGCACGGAGCCGACTCTCCTTGCCGCCGACGAATGTTTGAGCAGCGACTGGAGATACACATTCAAAGGACGTGCCAGATTCGCGGCACATTCATAAACTATTGAAATAAAACAGATTTATTATAAGCGCCCAATAAGGCGGCGATTGCCTCGCCGTCAAAAGCCTAAATAAAGTGCATATTTGTAGGTTTGCGCTTTATTTAATCATTTGCCTTTTTACGAATCAGGCCTTCCTGCGCCACCGACGCAATCAGGACACCGGATCGCGTAAACAGGCTGCCGCGGGCAAAGCCGCGCGCACCGGATGCGCTGGAGCTTTCCTGGCTGTAGAGCAGCCAATCGTCGAACCTGAAGGGACGATGAAACCACATGGCGTGATCGAGGCTCGCCACCTGAACGCTCGGGTCCAGGACCGATGTACCATGCGCATTAAGGGCGACATCGAGCAGGGTCATATCAGAGAGGTAGGCAAGCACGGCATTCCGATAGAGCCGGTCATCAGGCACGGGGCCGGTCAGCCGCACCCAGATATTCTGCCGCCTGCTCGGTTGCGAGCGAGAAAAATAGCTCTCGATCGAGACGGGCCTGATCTCGATTGCACGCTTGCCTGCCCAATAGCGGCGCACATTCTCGGGCGCGTGCACGATATAGCGCGCCTTGATCTGCTCCTCGTCCATCAACTCCTCGGGCATCGGCACCTCGGGCATCTCCTCTTGATGATCGAAGCCGGGCTCATCGACCTGGAACGACGCCGTCAGTGCGAAGATCGCCTTGCCGTGCTGGATGGCCAGCACGCGCCGGGTATTGAAGCTGGAGCCGTCGCGCAGGCGATCCACCTGATACAGGATCGGAACCGAGGGATCGCCCGGCAGCATGAAATAAGCGTGCAGGGAATGCACGAACCGATCACCCTCTACTGTGCGCTGCGCCGCCATCAGCGCCTGGCCGATAACCTGCCCGCCGAATACGCGCTGCCAGCCCACCTGCGGGCTGTTGCCGCGAAACAGGTTCATCTCGATCGTTTCCAGATCGAGCGTCGCGAGCACGGTTTCCATGGGGGTGGGCTTTTCCGTCTCTCGCGACATTTTGCTTGAACTCCGATGGTAGGAACCGTGAACAGGATGTTCTATATAGAGCAGGAAGTGACAGTAAGACACAGGGAAGCGCTATGTTGGACATGCTGGTAGTGGGTGGCGGATATGTGGGTCTTGCCGCAGCGGTCGCAGTCAAGCAGGCAGCCCCGCATCTCGATGTCATGGTCGTAGAGGCCGCCCCGGAGAGCGTTTGGAAGAAAGATATGCGGGCTTCCGCAATCATCGCCGCCGCCTCCAAGATGCTGGAGGTTCTTGGCGTCTGGGATGAAATTGCGCCGGAAGCAGAACCGATCACCCGCATGATCGTCACCGATTCGCGCACCAGCGACCCCGTGCGCCCCGTCTTCCTGACCTTCGACGGCGAAGTCGCCGAAGGCCAGCCCTTTGCCCATATGGTGCCGAACGTTACCATGGTCGGCGCCTTGCGCGGCGCCTGCGAGCGGCTGGGTGTCACGATCCGCCACGGCCTTAGCGCTACCGGCTTCGTGACCGACGACAGCAAGACGACCCTTACCCTTTCGGATGGCAGCACGCTGGAGACAAAGCTTCTGGTCGCCTGCGACGGCGTGCGCTCCAAGCTGCGCGACATGGCCGGCATCAAGACGGTGAACTGGGATTACGGCCAATCCGGCATCGTCGTGACAGTCGAGCATGAGCGGCCGCATGGCGGCTGCGCCGAGGAGCATTTCCTGCCCTCAGGCCCCTTCGCCATCCTGCCGCTGAAGAACAACCGCTCTTCGCTGGTATGGACGGAGCGCTCCTCCGATGCCGAGCGGCTGGTCGCCTCCGATGACCTCGTTTTCGAAGAGGAACTGGAGCGCCGCTTCGGCCACAAGCTCGGCGCGCTACGCGCCGTCGGCGATCGTCGCGCCTTCCCGCTCGGCCTGACGCTTGCCCGCGCCTTCGTTGCGCCGCGCTTTGCGCTTGCGGGCGACGCTGCCCACGGTATCCATCCGATCTCCGGCCAAGGCCTCAACCTCGGCTTCAAGGATGTTGCAGCACTTGCCGAAACCATCGTCGAAGCAGATCGCTTAGGCCTCGATATCGGCTCGGTCAATATCCTTGAGCGCTACCAGACCTGGCGGCGCTTCGACACCTTCCGCATGGGGGTGACCACCGATGTGCTGAACCGGCTGTTCTCCAACGACAACACGCTGCTGCGCATCGCCCGCGATTTCGGCCTCGGCATCGTCGACCGCCTGCCCAGCCTCAAATCCTTCTTCATCGGCCAGGCGGCGGGCACCACGGCAAAGCACAATCCGCGGCTGCTTGCGGGCGAGGCGATTTAAAGCATTTCCGGGAAAAGTGCGCGGCCGTTTTCCGTCCGGAACGCGCAAAGAAGGCGATTATATACTTCACACACCCACGCGAATTTTTGGTATGCATAAATCTCCCATTGATTGAGGAGCTTCGGAATGACCTTGCATACTCCGTGCGAAGCTTTACGTTTGGGTAAGTGCCTTGAACTCCGATATGACGGATATTTCCGCGTAGTCGAAGTCCATGCTGTCGGCGTTACCGAGGAAGGGCACAGCATCATGCGCGTGTGGCAAGTCCGAGGCGGCAGCAATAGCGGTGAACGTCAAGGCTGGAAGCTGATGCGGCTCGACGAAACATTCTCTACCCATGTGATTGACGAAAAATCCTCGGCGCCCCGTACCGGGTATAAACGCGAGGACAAGGTCATGGCTTCCATACGATGCCAGATCTAATCCGCCACAGTCGCATTCACCGCCAGAATGGATAGCCCAGTCTGATACGTGCATTCTTCACCCGATAAAAAAGCCCGCTCATTTTGCGGGCTTCTTGGTTTCCTGTTTTTCGTCCTTCGGTGGCGACGATCTGGTTATTTTGTGTAGCCGCTCGTCAAAGCGCTTCTGATCGTCGTCCATCTCAAGTTCGCAGGCAGCTTCTTCCGAATTTTTGTCTTTGAGTTTTGTCGCCCAATTTTACTTTCCTAAGGGTCGATTCCATCGTCACCTTCATAGACCAAATCGAAGCTGTTTTCGAGGATTTGCAACCAAAGTTTTCTCTTCGACTTAGGCCAATTTGTTCCAGAAGGCGGCAGACGATCGATTAGCCCTCTAATGATTGGATCAATATCAGGTGGCTCATATCCGCCTCCGTTCCCCACTCCTCTGCGTCTGCCTTCGACTTCTTGGACAGACGGAGTTGGTGACAGTGACGCCTCCACACCGGGTGAACTGTAGGGAGATTCCATGCGTGGTCTTACCAATCTATCTTTCCCGCTATCCGAAAAACCTGCGTATTGGGCCGATTTTTCGAACGCTTGGCGTGCTCTGTCCGTTTGCTTACGCGGAACGCCCATTGTTTCCATTTCGCGTTCCAGCGCCTTTGCTGGAGGAAGATTGCGCCCGCGAAATCTGTCATAGATTTGCTGGTACAAGGGGACACATAGGAATGCGTCCACTTTGGCCGACTGTTCCGTTTCCGCGGAGACTATGCGCTTTCCGATCTCACTTAATCGAAATGCGCTTCGTCCGTCTTTCTCTACTAGACCGAAAATCTTCGCGGCTCCGGTTTTCATCCGGAATGCCCCACTTAGAGTTTGGTTCATTTGAGCGGCCAACTCGTCTTGATCGCACGACCCGAAGCCACACCGTGCATATATCGCC
Source organism: Martinezella lusitana (assembly GCF_014207095.1). Classification (GTDB taxonomy): domain Bacteria; phylum Pseudomonadota; class Alphaproteobacteria; order Rhizobiales; family Rhizobiaceae; genus Rhizobium; species Rhizobium lusitanum_B. Next base: position 63,801 of record NZ_JACHBG010000005.1, read on the forward strand.
CTGGCTACTTCGGTGGCACCTTCCAGCGAGATATATGGGAAATCTATGGCAGATCGCTCGCGTTTAGCACGATCTTCGGTCGCGTTTTCTTGCGCAGCTTCCGCCGCCGCTTGGAAATCAACTTTCTCGCCTGTCATACAGACACCTCGCGCCTTGTGAATAGGCGGTACAATACCGGAACATTACTCTTCGCACAAGATGTACGCATAACCAACGCGCAAACTGAGAAGGCGCGTATTGTGTGGTTTCGATTCGTTCGTTATACATATGCGTGCTGGGCCTGATTCCAGCCAACATGCACGGGTGGATACGATGAAAAGACTTAAGTAGCCCCTCGCACTCTGGCCATTGGCGTTAGAGGGGAGACTAAAAGGAAAAGCCGCCAATCCCGACTGCAACGGGACGGCGGCCTAGATGACCAAACACCGATAGGGGTGGTATACCCCGGCGATATTTGACGCTTCCAGCTCTTAGAATCGCATGTATGCCACTTCCTTTCAAGGCCCTTCGCTTAGAAAGGAGGAGACGATATGGTTTGGGTTAATCCTTACCACCGTATCCGCTTCGGCAAGCTCGAATTTGTCTGCGGACATTTTCGTAGCCGTTAATTGGGCTTAGGCGGCTCAGGCCGCTCGCCTCTATCTTCAACAACTTGCCGGGAGGTTATTTGTCTCCCGGCTTTTTCTTTGGATAGTCACTCTTGCTCTGCACGCAAAGGCCGAAAGAAAAGCGCCTCAGTCTTCGATGCGGCGCGCTTCCGAAATCAGCATGATCGGGATACCGTCGCGGATCGGATAGGCAAGGCGAGCCTTTTCCGAGATCAGCTCGTTCTTCTCCCGATCGTAGCTCAGCCGCCCTTTGGTGAGCGGGCAGACGAGCAGATCGAGCAATTTCGGATCCACTTTGCTGACCGTGACGTCCATGGGCAAACTCCTATTGCAGGACCGAGCCGGTATCGCCGGAGCCGGCGAGCACGATCTTGATGATGGCGATGAAGGTCTCCGCGCGGGTCTTCAGATCGTGAGCCTCCAAAAGCGCCTGCTTCTCGGCGGGATCGAAGGGCGCCATCATCGATAGCGAGTTTACCAGCATCATATTGTCAGCGCGCTCGACGCTTTCCCAGTCCGCCTCGAGTTTGTTGGCATCGAGATAACTCCGGAAAGCCGAGAGCAGCGCCGGACGGTCGACAGTGCCTTCCTCATGATGCGACTTGAGGTCGGAGATGAACGGCGTAATGCGAAACGTGCGATAGGGCTGCTGGGTGGTAACCTCGTCCATCAGCCGGAAGCGGCAGATGCCCGTCAGGGCGACGATATAGCGTCCGTCGCCGGTCTCCGAGATGGAGGTGATACGGCCGAGGCAACCGACATGTGCGAGATTGGGCGAATCAGCCGGTTCGCCGAGCGCCGGCTGCACCATGCCGATCAAACGGTTGCCGGCTATGGCGGCATCGAACATAGCGAGATAGCGCGGCTCGAATATATTGAGCGGCAATTGCGCTCCCGGCAGCAGCAACGCACCGGAAAGAGGGAAAATGGCCACGGCGTCAGGCAGATCGCTTGGTTTCAGGTATCTGGCATTACCAACTTGCATGTTTCCATCCCGCTAGATCACTGCGCCGCGCGCCGCAATGGGCGCGCAGGAACGACACACAACCGCGCGGCCGTTGCCCATTTTCTGCCGCGCATCCCACCAATGTGGGCTCGTCTGCCGAAAACACAAGGATATTTTGCGCCACAACGCCCTTTGCTTCCACTCTCGACTCGTTCCCGACGATCGAGAGCGGAAGGTCTGGCGCCGCACCTTCCGTCTCAGGAGAACAGGATCGACGAAAGTTTGCGGCGGGCAGCGATCGTTGCCGGATCCTTCGGACCCCAGACGTCGAAGAATTCGAGCAGCTGGCGGCGGGCGCCGTCATCGTCGAAGCTGCGATCCCTGCGCATGATCAGAAGCAGATGCTCAGCCGCTTCGTCGCGCTTGCCTTCGACATTGCGGATCTTGGCAAGCTTCACGCGCTGCTCGTGATTGTCCGGGTTGGTAGCCAGTTCGTGCTCGATGGCAACGGGGTCGCCAAGCTTGCAGGCTTCCTCGATCTGGTCGAGCTTCTTGACCACCGCCTGAATGCCGGCATCGTTGGCAAGCGTTTCGGGCAGATCCGTCAGGGCTTCGCGGGCGCGCTGGCTCTGGCCGGCTGCAATCATGCATTCCGCCATGCCGGCAAGTGCCTTGGCATTTTCCGGATCCGCCTGCAGCACCGCACCGAACAGCTCGGCAGCACCGTTGACGTCGCCGGCTGCAAGCAGGCCGCTTGCTTCCTCGAGAACGGCGGCGATTTCGGCAGCCTGATCATCGACACCGCCAGCCGGACCGCCGAGGCGATCGATGAACTGGCGAACCTGGCTTTCGGGAACAGCACCCATGAAGCCATCGGCAGGACGGCCATTGACGAAAGCGATGACGGCCGGGATCGACTGGATGCCGAGCTGTCCGGCGATCGACGGATGATCGTCGATATTCATTTTCACCAGCTTGACCCGGCCCTGGGCTTCGGTGACGACCTTTTCCAGAACAGGCGTCAGCTGCTTGCACGGACCGCACCAGGGCGCCCAGAAATCGACAAGCACCGGCTGATTGCGCGATTCCTCGATGACATCCTTGGCGAAGTTGGCGGTGGTCGTATCCTTGATCGGCGAGGCGCCGGATGTCGCAGGTGCTGCGCCAAATGATGCCGAGGCCGACATCTGGCCGCCGAAGGAAGCGTTATAGGGATTGTTCGGACCGCTCATAAGTGTCTCCCGCCTGCCGGCATCCGTGATCTTTGGAAGGCATGCCTCCCAAACGAACCGATCAGGTCCGCATGGCTGCACGCCCATTGAAATCGTCAAAACGATGGGACGATCCGCAGACGCCCCGCTCGCAATAATCTTAGCGCTAAAATCGTACCTTAGGCCGTTACTTTCAAGACTAGCGGCGCATGACCCGTCGCCTCCATGAAGCGCAGCAGGTCGGCACTGGCAATAGACGTTGTCGCATCGTTCGACAGCGGGTGACAGTTGACGATATCATGCGCCATCAGATCGGCATCGAGGATGAAGGTCACGTTGTTGCTTGTATCGTTGATCGCACCGAATGCGGTGACCGAGCCCGGGATGACGCCGAGATATTCCATCAGCTTCTCCGGCTTGCCGAAGGAAACCTTGCTCGCCGCGCCGATCAGCGTGTGTACGGTCTTCAGATCGACGGTCGCGTTCTCTTCGACGGTCAGCAGGAAGAAGTTATCCTTCTTGTCCTTCACGAACAAATTCTTCGTGTGGCCGCCTGGAATCTCGTCGCGCAGCGAAACCGATTCGGCGACGGTAAAGACCGGCGCGTGATCCTTGGTGCTATGGCCAATGCCAAGCCCGTCAAGGAATCGGAAAAGATCGTCGCGTGTTTTCGGATTGGTCTCGGTCATGGCTTCTCACGATGCAAAATGGTCTGCCCCTGATACGTCGCCCACATTTTCATTGCAATCTTTCAGACGCGAAAGGCCGACGTTTCCGGGCTTTTCGAAGGGCAGAACAAAAAACTCGGAATTTTTCTTGGCGAACTCGTCATTTCCCTGTTGCATTTGAAAATCGGTTAGGCCATATACCGCCCGTCGCCGCAAGACGACGCCCAGCGGTCCAACAAACTACCCCGGATCGCGACGGGAATGAGCGGGTGTAGCTCAGGGGTAGAGCACAACCTTGCCAAGGTTGGGGTCGAGGGTTCGAATCCCTTCGCCCGCTCCAATTTTCTCAAATGAGAGTATTTACGACTAGGCCGGCAACGGCCTTTCGTCGTTTTCGGCTTGGTATGGCGGAGTTGCCGCATGCCGCAGCGTCCGGCATTCTGCGAATCGGAACGATCGATGGCCGCGGGAATTCTCCGGGTCTCAAATCAGTCTCAATTGACGTTCAGGTCTGCGGGCTGGACTGACAAACGGAACGCGGTATTGCTCGCATGAAAAGAAAGATGCCCCTGCTGATTGCGATGTTGTCGCTTCTGCCCGGGCCTGTGCTTGCCCATCCGCATATTTTCATCGACGCAAAATTCGAGGTCGTGGCGGCATCGGACGGCTCCATCAGCGAGCTTCGCAACGTCTGGAGCTTCGACCAGGTGTTTTCCTCGTCGGTCGTCGTGGATTTCGATAAGGCCGGCAATCCGACGCTCACGCCGAGCGAGCTTAAGGCGGTCGGCAAGACGGTCAGGGATTCGCTTGCGCAGTACGGCTACTATACGAACGTCACCAGCAACGGCAAAGCGGTGGCAATGGCCAAGCCCGACGCCATCCAGGCCGATTTCAAGGACGGCTCGCTGATCCTCACCTTTTCGCTGAAACCCGAGCAGAAGACCTTCCTCAAGGGAAATACGATCTTCGGGATCTACGACAAGACGCTCTACACGGCCGTCGATTTCGCCACCGACAACGATATGACCGTTTCGGGAGCGAATATGGCCCGCTGCAAGCGCAAGGTCATAAGACCCAACCCCAAGGAAGTCATGGCGGAAAATCAGGCGGCGCTGACAAGCATGTTCTTCAGCGATCCGAAGGGCACGGACTACTCGCTGCTTGTGGCAACGCGGCTGGAAGTCCAGTGCTAATGCCGCCCTATGGCCTGGCGGCGCTCTGACGGCTCTCTTACTCCTTCGGCGGCAGATCTCGCGCCGCGCCATCCGCGCGCCGTGAGGGCGATATGAAGCGGCGAGCGACCATCCAGCAGGCAAGCGCCCAGGTCGCTCCAGCACACCAGCCGCCGAGCACATCAGTTGGATAGTGTACGCCCAGATAGAGGCGACTCATGCCGATCAGCAGGGTCAGCAGGATACCGACCGCGACGATGAAGATGCGCGTTGACCGATAGCTGCGCGTGCCGGAAATGAGGGCCGCCAAGGTCAGATAGGTCACGGTCGAGACCATTGCGTGGCCGCTCGGAAAACTCAGATCGTTCACCTCGACAAGATGCGGCACGATATCCGGCCTCGCTCGCGCGACGCTCAGCTTCAACACGGCGCTGAGCGCCCATCCGCCAAGCACTGAGACCAGAACGAAGATGGCGATCGCACGACGTCGGTCCAGCAGCAGATAGATCGTCACCAGCGCCGTCATCATTGCGAGGACGGTCGTTCCACCGAGGCTCGTAATGTCCTTGACGGCATGGGTGAGCCATCCCGGCCCAATCGGGACAGACAGATCGGCTGGCTGGCGAAGGGCCAGCAATATCGCTTCATCAAACCCCTTCGTGCTGCCTTCCAGAACCTCGCCGGTCAGATAGACGAAAAGCAGCACGCCACCCGAAAGCGCGGCGAACATCAGGAGCAGCAATGGCTCGTAGCGCCCCAGCCGTTCCATCATGCCCGCGTTGCGAGATCCCTGATCATTCATACCCTGTCGACTGCCTGCCTGTATTCCTGTTGCCGTTTCCACATTCGGAGCGATCTGTCGTCTCCCGGAGTTCTGTCCGAAATGAGGACAATCGCTATCTAGTGATGGAATAAATGCAATCCAACCGCAATAAGCCGATAATCGGGGCCGCGTTTTGCGCGAGGTTTCAGGTTCGTGAAATATTCCGCCTCTATTCTTACACAGACCCTTTGGGATCACCTTCGGCAGCAGGGCGCCATTGCCCATGGGGAAAGCATCGCGCATGCCACCAAACGAACATGACAGCACCGTCAGGTCTCATCGCCTCCAAGGCCCTCAGGGAGCCTTTCAAATGCAGGTCACTGAGCGCTCGCTGATGGAGCCTTTAAGCACCTGTATGCGGGAATGGGAACGGCAAAAGCCGCTTCGCGGAACACAAGCTCTCTCTCTGAGCAGCCGACCATGAAGTTTGGTAGATGCTGCTCCCGGCTTGGCTCAGGTGAAACAAGACGTTCGACTAATGAGTCAAACTTACCGTATGCGTCTCAAATTTTCTCTATTTGGGGGACCTTGAGCTGTGATACTAGTGCGTTAAGGGCGATCAGGGACCGGGTATTGTCAGAGTGTTAAGTGTTGGGACATCTTTCGCCGCCCGGTTGCTCGCGACAGCCGGATTGAGCCTGCTGACGGCATCGGCTGCCCTTGCGCTTCCCGCCTCATCCGTTACCCCAGCCTCCGAAAAGGCCACCTCCGACACATGGGTGGTAACGCTGGGCGCCACGGTCGAATATGGCCCGACCTACGAGGGGTCGAAGCACTATAGCTTCGGCGCCCTGCCGTCTTTCGATCTCCACCGCCTTGGCGACACCCCGGAATACAGCGCGCCGGACGACAATTTCGACTATGGCCTCTTCGATTTCCACGGCCTCGAAATCGGGCCGGTGGTGGGTCTGAGAGACGATCGTCTCAATCTTGACAATCTGCAGCTGGGGAGCCAGCGCAGGGTGCACTGGGACTTCGATGCCGGCGGTTTCGCGCAATATTGGCTAAGGGATAATCAGCTCCGGTTTCGCACGGAAATACGCCAGTCCCTTTGGGGCGGCGATGGCCTTGTCAGCGATCTGGCGCTCGACTGGTTCCAGCCGGTCGGCGACAAATGGCTGTTATCGGCAGGTCCCCGCCTGTCGCTGGCAAATTCCACCTACATGCGCAGCAACTTCGGCGTCTCGCCGACGCTGGCGGCAAGAAACGGTCGCGTCAGCGCCTTCAACGCCGGCGGCGGCTTGAAATCCGTCGGTGTTACCGTCGCTGCGACCTACGCGATCTCGCCCGAATGGAGCGTGCAGGTCTACGGGAAGTATAACCGCCTGGTGGGCGACGCCGCCGACAGCCCGATTACCTCGCGCTTCGGCTCACCCAACCAGAACATTATCGGCTTTACGCTCAACCGAACCTTCAACATCAATTTTTGAGCCGTTGCGCGCCTCGTGATCGGCGATGTAGTTCCGCGTCAGCGGAATGATGTCGTTGCGCTTGGAGATCTGGATCTGGAAGACGACGAGATCCTCGTAGCGAAACGCCGCTTCCGCCGTCGACAGATAATATTCCCACATGCGGCAGAAGCGCTCGTCATAGAGCTCGGCGACCTCGCTCCAGCGCGCCATGAAACGCTCGCGCCAGTGTTCGAGCGTCATCGCATAATGCAGCCGCAATATCTCGACATCGGTGATCGCGAGCCCTGCCGCCTCGATTTCGGGAACGATTTCCGAAAGCGCCGGAATATATCCGCCCGGGAAGATGTACTTGTCGAGCCACGGCGTCGTAAAGCCCGGGGTCGCGGAGCAGCCGATGGTATGCAACACCATCACGCCGTCATCCTCGAGCAGCTCCGCACATTTGCGGAAGAAGGTGCGATACGATGCAAGACCGACATGCTCGAACATGCCGACCGAGACGATCCTGTCGAAACGACCCGTCAGGCTGCGATAATCCCTAAGCGCGAACTCGACCTTCGCCGGCGTTCCACCCGCCTTTTCGGTGACGCGCCTGGTGGCATATTCATGCTGCTCCTCGGAGAGCGTGACGCCGAGAACGTGGCCGCCGGGCGCATGCTCGGCCATATGCAGCGCCAAACCGCCCCACCCGCAGCCGATGTCGAGAATGCGGTGCTTGGGCTCGATCAGAAGCTTGGCGGCAAGATGCCTTTTCTTGGCGATCTGCGCATCGTCCAGAGACTGGCCGGCATGTTCGAAATAGGCGCAGGAATATTGGCGGTCCGGATCCAGGAAGAGTTCGTAGAGCTGGCCGTTGAGATCGTAGTGATGTGCGACATTGGCCTTCGACCGACCCGGCATGTTGCGGTGGCGAAAGATCCGCAGCCTGGTTCTAATATCGTCGATGATGCGGGCAATAAGGGGATGCGTGGCGTTCTGCGCCTCGCGCAGTATCATGGCCACGAAATCATAGAGCGTGCCCTGCTCCACGATGAACCGGCCATCCATATAGAGTTCGCCGAGCCGGCCATCGGCGTCGATCAGGAACACCCATTCGGCCCGGTCGTCGGTGAAACGGACGCGAACGGGTTGCCCGGTACCGTCACCGAAAGTCATGACGCGGCCACTCGCCGTCGTCACCGTCAGCGCGCCGCGCGTGACGATGGACGAGAGCGCGCGTTTCACGCACCAGTCGACAAGGCCGGAGAAAACACCCTTCGAGCTGTTGTCAGCTTGCTGCACGTTGGTCATTACCTATCCTTGCCAGTCCCCGTGCGCAGTTCATCGCGCTTGGCGTCCCATTCACTATGGTTTCTCTTCGTCTCACCATGGCCCTCCTCCGCGTCGCCATGGTCCCCCTTCGGCTCGACGTTGGCGCCGGCAATCAGCCAGACGCCCGCCAGGATCAAGCCGCTGCCGATCAATTGCAGCGCCACCACCTTTTCATCGAAAACGAACCAGCCAGTCGCGATGATCAGCACATAGCTGATGCCGGAAAGCGGAAAGGCACGGCTGAGATCGAGCTCGGCAAGCACGTTCATCCAGATGAAGAAGGTCACGACCTCGACGAGAATGGCCGCCAATATCCAGTAGGATGACAGCGCATGCCACAGCCAGCTTTCCGCACTTCCATTGTTCATCTGCTCGGCTCCGAGCTTGATGAAAAACTGGAACAGGGTGTTGAGCACCGGCACAGCCAGCCAGGAAAAACGCATTGCCATCACGCATCCGCCTCGTCTGTCGAGAACAGAGGCGACACCAGCCGCAGCAAACCCTGAAGCATTGGGTTGCGATGGCGGAAGAACATCGCATTCGCCGTCAGCTTGCTGCCGAGACGCACCTTGTTTTCGTAGTATGCCTGTCCGCTCTGGTACCGGCTTATGCCATGATCCAGGCAATAGCGCAGATTGGTGAACCAGCTGAGGAAATACAGGTTATAGGGCCGTCCCTTTTCGCCATCCATGCAGAAGAACTTGTCGATGGCGATGCGGTCGTCATGCACGATGAGATTGGCGGCCAGCAACGTGTCTTCAGCGAAGTAGAAAGCGCAGTAGGAGCGCCCGCCCATTCGGTCGAGAATTCCCTGGAAATAATCCGCGGTAAGCTCCTCGAACTGCCAATCGCTGCGGTTGCGCGTATCGTGGTAGAGCGCCATGACTTGCGGCAGGAACTCGCCGAAATCGGTTCTGATCTCCACACGCACCTGCTCGAACGACTTCATCTTGCGGCGCATGTCCTTGCGGGTACCGGAGGACAGCCGGGCGAGATACTCGTCGATCGTCTTGAAGTCGACATCGAGCCAGGCCGTCGGCAGGCCGCCGATCGAGGCATAGCCGCGGGTGGAAAGCGCAGTTCCGAATTCTGCCGAGGTCGGCTCGGGAATGTCCTTCAGCCCGACCAGCGAGCAGCGTTCCGTCGCAGCAAAGCGTTCGAAGAATGATACGAGTTCCGTAAACAGGGCGCTGCGGCGCTCCTGCGGAACGTCGGGGTGGAAGCCGATCGCTCCCGTCTCGGTGCAGGGTGATCCGAGGCAGGCAAGGCGCAGCTTCAGAAACTTCGGGAAAATGCCCTGCACGCGGCGCACGGCCCGGCGCAAGCCCCCCTCTTCGAGAGTCGTGTCGAGTGCATATAGACAAAGGAAGGCCGGCATAGCGGCGCTGACGCGGCCATCTTCGACGACCGTGATGTAACGCCATTCGAAACCGGCAATACCCGCCTCCTCGATGGTGAGCAGGTAATCATAATCCTCGACCTGGTCATGGAAGCAGGCATTCCACGCATCGCGACCGATCGAGCGAATGCTGGAATGCGCCTCAACCACCGGATTGCCCACGGGTTTGGGCACGAGCTTAAGCAGCGGCTGCGACATGACGCGCCTCGAAGAAATCCGCGGTAAAATCGGCCACCTGACGGTGCTGCCGGTCGACATGGATCATGTGATAGCTGTCCTTGATCCATTTCAGCTCATGCGGGCTGGCGATATGATCTGAAATGTAGCGTGCGTGTTTTGGGCTGGCGAGATCGTCGTCCTCGGCGTGCAGGATCAGCGTCGGCGTCTGCATCTTCGGAAGGATGCCCTTCAGCGTCTTGCCCAGCCGATGCATTTCGACCAGGCCCTTGCCGGGGAATTTTTCCAGAACGCCTTCGCTCGCCATGCCCTCGATCAGCCGCCGCATCCGCTCATCCTTGATCCCGAGCGAGTTCGTTTCGCTGAAATTCAGGCGATCAAGGAAGGGAATTCGCGACAGCCAGCCGATTTGCGACGAGAGCAGCGGATAGTAGAAGGGAACGTCCCAGCCGTCATAGTTGAAGCAAGGCGAATAGATGGCGGCAGCGCCTATGGTGCCGGGCTGCCGCTCGGCAGCGAGCATGGCCAGCTTGCCGCCGACGCAGATACCAGCGGCGTAGACTTCCTGAGTTCTCGTCGACAGCAAGGCAGCCGCCTCGACGACGCTGTCGAGCCAGTCTTCCCACCGCGTGCCGCGCAATGTCTTCGCATCGACGCCGTGACCCGCCAGCAGCGGTGCATAGATGCTATAGCCCCTGCGGTTGAGATGACGGGCAATCAGCTTCATTTCAGCTGGCGCACCCGTCAGCCCATGCACGAGAAGAATGCCTTTTCCGTTTGAGCCCTCCATATGGAAGCTCAAGTCATCAGCTTTCATGTGAGAGCTCCGACTGCCTGTTCTCCTTGGCCATGAAGCCAAGGGCGTGGCAGGTGCTGATGACATGCGTGCCGGCCTTTTCCTGCTCTTCCTTGATCTGATCGTGAAGGGCGGGCAGCTTCGTCCAGTGCGTGCGCGGACGATAGTGATGCTCCGCATGGTAACCATTGCCGAACCACAGCCAGTTGTAGAAGGACTTGTGGCTGGAAACACCCCAGGCGATCGGCTCGTCCGGATCACCGTTGAGATGCTCGTAGTAGCCGTTCAGCGACGACAGACAATTGCCGAGATAGTAGAACGGGATGAAGAACAGCACGGCCTTCCAATCATAAAGAAGAGCTGCGGCTGCAAGGGCCAGGAAGAAGAACAGTTCGAACCGGCCCCAGGCCGCATCGAATGGACGGTTGCGGGCAATCGCCTTGTGGATATCGCCGAGGCTGTCGCGGAAGAAGCTCAGGAAGGTATAGGACCAGACGTTCTCCGGCTTGCCGTCGTGACCATGACGATAGATCGACAGAAGGTCGATGGTATCGCCCTTTTCATCCGGCCGGTCGCTGTTGCCGGAGTGATGGCGCATGTGCACCCAGTGGTAGTAGGTCTGCGAAAAGCCGATCGCAACCGACTCCAGCAAGCTGAAGCCGTAGTTCATCCAGCGCGGCTTGAAATAGGGCGTATGGATGAAATTATGCGATATGCTGTTGATGTTCCAGGAAATCGATACGGCGTAAAGGCTGCCGAGAACGACCGAAACCCACAGCGGGCGGCTTTCGAAGCCGACGATCAGATAGACATCAAAAGCGAGATGCGCGACGGCAGCCAGAACCGGCGCCACATCCCATCTGGTGTGCGCAAAGATTTTCATAATCCGGTAACTCCCACACAGGCCACGCCGGCTGTCACGAGGAACACGCCGGTCGCGTGGCGCAGGTTGATGTTTTCTTTAAAGATCAAAGCGCCGGCGAATACAATGATAACGTAGCTCAGCGCCATGAGGGGAAAGGCGATAGTGAGCGGAACACGCTCCAGAACAGCGGTCCATGCAAACAGCTCTACAGCCCAGAAGACGATGCCGAGCCAGGTGATCGGCTTGGACATCGCCGAAACCAGCGTATGCTCGTTTGCGGACTGTTTGAAGCAGACCTCACGGGCCGTCTCCGCCAGAATGCAGAAGAGGATCAGCCCAAGCATGGGAAGGGTCAGCGCGCCGGTCATTCCATGTACTCCGCCAGCACCTCAAGCAGCGCGTGATTGGCCGCGCTGTTGATGTTTCTGGTCGTTTCAGCCCCCTGCCGGACGCGAGGCTGGTCGATGAAGATCTCAGCTCGTTTCATGAACTGGGTCCGCAGGCCGCCAGCATAGCTCGGAACAGAATAATCCCCTATGACATCCGCGCCGATGATTCGATGACGGCTGCCGATTTCGCTGATCAGAGCCAACAGATAGGGCAGCCGCATGCGGCCCTGATCCCAGTTCGTCACGGCGTCGTCCGCAGCCAGCACATCCTTGTCGATCGTAACATAGACCGCTTCGGTGCGAATGCGGCTGAGCATGCGGTCGATGAAATTCTCTTCGCCGATCTCCGAGATCGACTTCCAGTGCAGCGCACCTTTTTCCTGCCGGTAGCTGGCGCCGTTGCCGTAATCGGCAAGAACGCGGCTCGGCGCATGCTCGTATGGGTAAAGCTCCAGCTTTCCTTCGCCGAGCCAGTGCAGATTCGCACCCTTGCGCTCAGGGCTGCGAAGATCGTGGCTGCAGACACCGATCGTTATGACCTTCTGGATATTCGAGTTGGCAAGGGCGCTGTTGACCCACGAGCCGCAGTGCATGCCGCCGTCGAAGGTGACCCAATCCGGATGATTGTCGAAATGGATGAGCGTCGCCGGACCGGGATTCCGTTCCAGTGCGCCTTCGAGAAGCAATGCGGTGATGTGATGGAAGTCGCCGGAACCCATGAAGCAGAGCTGGGGATCCTTGCCGGTTGCAGGCGTATTCTTGACGATCTCGCGGCCAAGCTCGGCAAGGGCGTTCTGCTTGCCCCAGAGCCGAACCTCGCGGCCCGCGTTCTTGTCGAAATACTGGTGCGCGCCTGCAAACTTGCAGGCGCGCACGAAATCCGGCTGCAACTCCAATGCGTCATCGAGATGAAGAAGCAGGAGTTGCACCGTCTTATCTCCGGGCAGCGCGCGTTAGAAGCTGATCGAGCAGGGCAAGCGCCAGATCGATCTCTTCGCGGGTGATGAGCAGGTTCGGCGCGAAGGTGATGACGTTCTTGTGGTAGCCGCCGACATCGAGCACGAGACCGTAGGTCTTGCCGCCCACCTGAAGGTCGCCCTTCATGCCTTCGTCGCACATCCAGTCCATCGTCGCCTTGCTGGGCGTGTAGCTGTCTTCTTCGCAGATTTCCATGCGCAGTGCGAGGCCGAGACCATCGACTTCGCCGACGATGGCGTGGCGCTTCTGCAGCTGCTTCAGCCCGTCGAGGAAATGAGCGCCCTTTTCCATGACGGCGGCGCCGAAATCTTCCTCTTCCAGCATCTTCATCGTTTCGAGCGCAACGGCAGTGCCCATCGGGTTGCTGGCGAAGGTCGAGTGCGTGGAGCCGGGCGGGAAGATGGTCGGGTTGATCATCTCTTCGCGGGCCCAGACGCCGGAAAGCGGGTTGAGACCGTTGGTAATTGCCTTGCCGAAGATCAGCGCATCAGGCGAAACGCCGAAGTGCTCGATCGACCAGAGCTTGCCGGTACGATAGACGCCCATCTGGATTTCGTCGACGACGAGCAGGATGCCGTGATCGTCGAGCACCTTCTTTAGTTCGACGAAGAAGTTCATCGGCGGAATGACGTAGCCGCCGGTGCCCTGGATCGGCTCGATATAGAAAGCGGCATATTCGGACTTGCCGGCCTTCGGATCCCAGACGCCGTTATATTCGCTTTCGAACAGGCGGGCGAACTTCTGGACGCAATAGTGGCCGTATTCTTCCTTCGACATGCCCTTCGGGCCGCGGAAGTAGTAAGGAAACTCGACGAACTGAGCGCGGTCGCCGAAATGGCCGTAGCGGCGGCGATAACGGTAGCTCGAGGTGATGGCAGACGCGCCGAGCGTACGGCCGTGATAGCCACCCTCGAAGGCAAACATCAGGCTCTTGCCGCCGGTATAGTTGCGCACCAGCTTCAGCGAATCTTCAACGGCCTGCGAGCCGCCGACGTTAAAGTGAACGCGGCCCTTGCGGCCGAACTTGCGCTCGGCATCCTGGGCGATCATCGCGGCAAGTTCGACCTTCTCGCGATGCAGGTACTGCGAGGCGACCTGCGGCAACACGTCGAGCTGACGATGAGCGGCAGCGTTCAGACGCTCGTTGCGGTAGCCGAAATTGACGGCGGAGTACCACATCTGCAGATCGAGGAACGGCGTTCCGGTACGATCATAGACGAAGGAGCCTTCGCATCCTTCGAAGAATTTTGGCTTGTCCGTGTAATGAACCGTATCGCCGTGAGAGCAATAGGCCTCTTCAAGCGCGCGCAATTCCTCTTCGGAGCGGAGAGACTCGGTCTCGCCGCTGAAGGCTTCAGCTGTATTCGTTTTCATTCAATGCCTCTCGGTCAAATTCACGCTGTCTTGAAGTGCGGCAGCGTACGGGAGCGTCGCTCGACGCTCGGGAGAACGGCTTCCATCTTTGGAAGCAGATCGGAAAAGTCCTCGAAACCGACATATGGAATGTCGTTTTCTTCACAGTAGTCGACAAGCTTGGCCTTCGCGAACACAAGATCCACCTTGTCGGAAACACAGAAATCGCTCCGCCCGTCGCCGATATAGACCTGAAGGTCGTTGCTATCGACAACGCGGCACTTGCAGACGCCGGCGCCAGATACGCAGCCCGTCGCCTGGAACGGCGGGAACAGCGAATAGGCCTCGCGGCCCTGGGTGACGCTGCAGGTCAGCACATTGGCAACGATCGGCAGGCCGTTGATGCCGTGGCGCGCCAAGATCCGGCGAATGAAATAGTCCACACCGTCGCTGACGACGGTCACGGGCAATTCGCCGTTGCGGCAATAGGACAGGAAGCCTTCGAAACCCGGATCGATCGACACCGTGTCGAGAAACTGGTCGAGCTCCGCCCGGCTTGCCTGAATGAGAGCGATCTGGCGGCGCATACATTCGCCCGAACCGATCTGCCCCTGCTTCCAGAGCTGCTCGATATCTTCCCACTCGGAACCGGCGAAACGCGTCAACACCATATCCGTCGCGTCTTCGATGGATATGGTTCCATCAAAATCGCAAAACACCTGCATGAAATACCCTTTCGCCTTATCCCAAGTTGCGTCTAACAACCTCGGATGAGCCGTGCATGAGTGGAAAATGAAGCGAAAATGAAAAACGATGGTAAGTTGATTGTTAACCCGCGAGCAATCTCAGGTCTACCTGCAGGCCTTTGCTCCAACGTGGCGTAGAGAGCTCGACCGTCGCTGAAAGCCGGTCCGCGGTATCGGCGACGATCGCAAGACCGAGCCCGGCGCCTTCGGTTTGAAGCGTGTTGAGCCGGTAGAACCTCTGGAACACCGCCTCGCGCTCCTGAATAGGGATGCCCGGCCCGCTATCGCTGATCGAGATCTGACCGACGCCGTCATCCTCAGAAATAACAACCCTGATCTTCCCGCCGACGGGGGTATATTTGATCGCATTGTCCAGCAGGTTGGTGACCATCATGCGCATCAGGGATTCGTCGGTCTTGACCTCGACCGTCTCATCGCCTTCGAGCACAACGTCGAGTTCACGGCTCGTGATGATCTTGCCGAATTCGGCAAGCACCGACGCCACCAGATGATGAAGTGTCACAGAGGTCGGATTAAGCGGATGATGGCTTACCCTTGCCAGCCGCAAGAGCTGCTCGATGAGATGCGTGGCATTGTTGTTGCTCGCGACGAGGTCGGCAATGATCGCCTGTCGCTCGTGCTCGTTTTCGCTGTTGCCGAGCATCTGCAAAAGCAGCTTCACACTGGCCTGCGGCGTACGGAGCTGATGCGCGGCGAGATCTGAAAAACGGCGCTCCAGCGTCAGCGAGCGGCCGAGCTTTTCCAGCAGCTGGTTGATCGAGCGGCCGAGCGGCAGCAGGTCGCGCGGCAGGCTTTCGACCGGAATGGCCGAGAGATCGTCGGGCGAGCGGGTACGGATCTGCCGCACCAGCCCGTGAATGGTGCGCAGGCCGCTGTTGATGCCGAGCCAGATGAGAAAGCCGATGACCGGCACGAGGATCAGCAGCGGGAAGAAAAGATTGAGGAGAATGTTGGAAACAAGTGTCTCGCGCAGATCGATCTTTTCTCCGAGTTCGATCACGATCGTCGTGTTCGGAATGGGCAGCGAGTAGATACGCCAATCCTCGCCGCCATAGGTCAGCGTCGTGAACCCTACCTTCTGCTGCGGCACATCGGACAGGAACGCGGTGCTGCTATAGAAGCGGATCTTGCCGTCGACCCAGGCGCGAAACATGTGCGCGTCGGCATAGTCGTCGGCGTCCTCGTTGAAGGCCAGCTGGTTGTCCATGTTGAAGTCGATATCGTCGATCTGCTTCGCGGCATGCCCCGGCGTCTTTTCCAGCGGGTGGCGCAGCAGGCTCCAGATGACATTGGCATCGTCGATGAGCTGAGCGTCGTAGATATTGTTGATCTCGCGCGTCGCACTGTTGAAGGCGAAGGCGCCGATCACGACGATCGTCACCACGACGACAGGTGCGATGCGCAGAAACAGCTTGCGGGTAAGCGTGGAGTTGTTCATCGCTCGATCATATAGCCTACGCCGCGGATCGACTTGATGAAATCGGTACCGAGCTTCTTTCTGAGATTGTAGATCGTCACTTCGATCGTGTTGCTTTCGACGGTGTTTTCGGCGTCATAAAGCGCGTATTCGATATCGTTCTTCGTCACATAGCGGCCGCTGCGCTCCATCAAAAGCTTCAGCAGATGAAACTCCTTGGCCGTGGTATGCACCGGCGTGCTGCCTTTGCGCGCGACCATGGCGGAAGGATCGACCTCCACGTCGCCGCAGCGGATGACGCTTTCGGTGCGGCCGTCGCGCCGGCGGATGAGCGCGCGCAGACGCGCCAGCAATTCGTCGAGATCGAACGGCTTCACCAGATAATCGTCGGCGCCCTCGTCGAGACCCTCCACCTTCTGCCGCACGGAATCGAGCGCAGTCAGCAAAAGAACCGGAACCGAATTGCCGCGCTGGCGGATATGCCGCAAAACCTCCATGCCGCTGAGCTTGGGAAGATTGATGTCGAGGACGATCGCCGCAAAATGCGAATGCTCGGCAGCCTCCAGGCCGGATTCGCCATCACGCATCCAGTCGACGCCATAGGCGTGCTTTTCCAGAGCCTTCTTGAGCGAGGACCCCAGGATATTGTCGTCTTCAACAAGCAAAACGCGCACGTTCGACCCCATTTAGCCGAAAATTCTGTAGCAGATGCCGCCGCCATTGGCGTGGCCTTGTGGCAAAGCTATGACGGATCATTTCCGGATGGCAAGAGCATCCGCCCCTGCGGCCTCGAAACACCGCGAAACCCGATCCGCCTTCAACCTCCCGGCGGCGGCTGGCGCAACCTCCGCATCGATGCTTCAAGCACGGCGAATATCCGGACGTCCGTCGATTGCGCGACGTTGAAGCGCATGAAGCTGCCGGCATTCTCCGCCATGCTGAAGACATTGCCCGGCGCAAGGACAATGCCTTCGGCTAGGCAGGCGCGCGCGACGTCGGCCGCGTTCACTCCACCGGGCAGAACGCACCAGAGAAACATGCCGGCCTGCGGTTTCAGCCAGGGCACGATGCCGATGGCTTCCAGCCGTGTCGCCACCTCGCTCATGGTCTTGGCAAGCCTGACGCGTAGCGCCTCCACATGCTTGCGGTAGCTGCCGTCTTTCAGCGCGAGATAGACCAGTTCGGCCGACAACTGCCCACAGCTGAAGCTGCTTGCCACCTTGAGATCGACGAGACCGTCGATCCAATCCCGCCGCGCCGCGATGAAGCCACAGCGCGCCGAGGCCGAGAGCGTCTTCGAAAAGCTGCCGATATGGATCACCCGGTCGAGCCCGTCATAGGCGGCAAGACGGGGGGCCACAACATCTTCGAGGTCGGCGAAGATATCGTCCTCGATGATGATGAGATCGGAGGCATCCGCCAGTTTCAGCAAGCGATGCGCCGTCACGGGCGAGAGCACGGCACCGGTCGGATTGTGAATGGCCGAGTTGGTGATGTAGAGCCGCGGTTTGTGCCGCTCCAGCGCCTGACCGAACAGCGCGACATCCGGCCCCGTCGGCGTGAAGGGCACGGTGACGACGTTGGCGCGATGGGCACGCAGCAGCGCATGGAAATTGAAATAGCACGGATCGTCCACCAGCACGGTATCGCCCGGCTCAAGCAGGAAGCGGCACAGCAGATCGATCGCTTGCGTACCGGACTCCGTCAACAGGATCTGATCCGGCGGCACCGTAATGCCATGATCGCCGAGGCGCCGGGCCAGAAGCTGCCGCAGCGGAGGCAGGCCAAGCGGCGTCCCGTAATTGGCGAGCGCGCCGACATCTCCCCGCGCCAGCGTCCGCAGCGCCCGACGCAATGCCGCCTGCGGCAGCCAGGCGGGCGGAAGCCAGCCGCAGCCGGGCTTCAGGACATCATCGCCCACCTCGAGCGATTGTCGCGAAATCCACAGCGGATCGACATTGCGGTCCGAACTTGCGTCAGCCTCGGACAGCAAGAGCGGCGGCAGCGGGCCGCACACGTAGAAGCCCGAGCCCGGCCGGGAACGGATCACGCCCTCGGCGGCAAGCCGTTCATAGGCCTCGACCACGGTGGAAACCGATACTTGCATCGTCTTGGCAAAGCTTCTCACCGACGGAAGCCGCGCTCCCGGCATCAGGCTGCGAGCCGCGATTCGATCGGAGATCGCTGCCATCACCCCCTCGATGCGGGTGCCGCCAAGAGCTGATGTTGCCGACAGATTGTCCATCCGTACTGCATCCATTCCCATAACAGTTCTCGAAAATTGTACTGCACTGTCTCTGGATTGGCTAGTCGAACTCTCGGATACCGCGGGGGATCAAGAAGGAGCATGTAAATGGACAAGGCGACGGCAGGATGGATCTATGGATTGATCGGAGTGGTGATCTTCAGCGGATCGCTGCCGGCGACGCGTGTGGCCGTCATGGACTTCGATCCGCTGTTCCTGACCGTTGTCCGCGCGGTCATCGCCGGGCTACTCGGTCTGGGCCTGCTACTCCTCTTTCGCGAAAAACGGCCCGTGCGCGGCGATATCGTGCCCTTGGCGATCGTGTCGCTTGGCTGCGTCATCGGCTTTCCTTTGTTGACGGCGCTGGCGCTCAAGCATGTAACCTCGGCGCATTCCATCGTCTTCATCGGACTACTGCCGCTGGCGACCGCGATCTTCGGCGTCTTGCGTGGCGGTGAAAGGCCACGCCCTGCCTTCTGGATATTTTCCGCCATCGGCAGCGCGCTCGTCAGCGGCTATGCACTCAGCCAAGGCGTGTCGGCCTCACCGGTCGGCGATCTTTTGATGCTGGCAGCCGTCCTCATCTGCGGCCTCGGCTATGCCGAAGGAGCGGTTCTGTCGCGCCGGCTCGGCGGCTGGCAGGTCATCTGCTGGGCACTCGTCCTGTCCCTGCCGGTTACGATCGCACTCTGCCTCATCACTATGCCGCATACGGTCATCGGTATCGGCGGACCGGCCTGGATCGGCCTTGCCTATGTTTCGCTGTTCAGCATGCTGATCGGCTTCGTCTTCTGGTATCGCGGTCTCGCCCGGGGCGGCATCGCAGCCGTCGGTCAGCTGCAGTTCCTGCAGCCTTTCTTCGGCTTTGCGCTTGCGGCCGCGCTGCTCAAGGAAAGCGTCAGCTGGTCCATGCTCGCCGTAACGATCGCCGTCGTCGGCTGCGTCGCGGGCGCCAGGAAGTTCGCACGCTGAGCCGGCACGCCAGCTCCAATCGCGCCGCTTGACCTTCTAAACCGATCGGTCTATTAAAAACCAATCGGTTTAGAAGGAGCACATCATGCCGGCCCCTCTTGTCCCGCCATTCACTCTTGAAACAGCAATCGCCAAGGTCCGCATGGCCGAAGACGGCTGGAACAGCCGCGATCCGGAGCGCGTCTCCAAGGTCTACACGGAAGACAGCCTATGGCGGAACCGCGCCGAATTCCCGCGCGGCCGCAAGGAAATCGTCGAATTCCTGACACGCAAATGGGCAAGGGAACTCGACTACCGCCTTATCAAGGAACTCTGGGCCTTTGACGGCAATCGCATCGCCGTCCGTTTTGCCTATGAATGGCGCGACGATAGCGGCCACTGGTTCCGCTCCTACGGCAACGAAAACTGGGAATTCGATGTGGACGGGCTGATGCAGCGTCGCTTCGCCTCCATCAACGACATGCCGATCAAAGAAGAAGACCGGAAGTTCCATTGGCCGCTCGGCCCCAGGCCTGACGATCATCCCGGCCTTTCGGAACTCGGCCTCTGAGATGGCGCGCACCGTCTTCGAGAAATCTGATGCCGTTGCCCTCGTTGCCGAAGTTTTTCGCGAACTCGGCTACGAGGGGGCGTCGATGAGCGAGATCACCGCCCGCACAAAACTCTCCAAGGGCAGCCTTTATCACTTCTTTCCCGAGGGCAAGGAGCAGATGGCGGCGGAGATCATGGCCGATATCGACGCTTGGTTCGTCACCGAAATGTTCAGACCGCTCGAGGAGCAGGAGCCACGCGCGGCCATCGCCCGCATGTGGGAGACGACGGACAGCTATTTCCGCTCCGGCCGCCGTGTATGCCTGATCGGCGCTTTCGCCCTCGACGAAACCCGCGATCGGTTCACAAGCATGATCCATGGCTATTTTCACCGCTGGATCGAAGCGCTTGCCGGGTCTCTGATCAAGGCAGGGCTGCGCAACAACGAGGCGAAAGCACTTGCCGAAGAAGCCGTCGTCGGCATCCAGGGCGCACTGACACTCGCCAGAGCCCTTGGCGACGACACGATTTTCGGCAGAACCCTCGCAAGGCTGAGGCAAAGAATGGAAGCTGTGCTCAGCTAGTTCTGCCGGAAAGCAGACCGAATCACCGCCCGTCATGTGATCGCATCCCGTCTGAAAACGGGCGAATTGGGCCGCCTCGAAACGGCCAAGCGCCCGCTGAAGTCACGGGATCGATAGCGAAGCCAGACGATGCGCGGTGCATAAGACCCTGATCTTAAACAATCCTCCATAAATATGTGGCATTATTAACCATGTTTGATTTGCAACTATCCAAGCTCCCATGCTCAGCAGGAAATGGGAGCGCCGAGGAGACGGATAGACGATGCTGCAGCAGGTAAACGAAACCGACGACGCACTGATCGATCGCTTGCAACGGTCCGCGTTCGAATATTTCATGCTTCACACCAATCCTGAAAATGGACTGGTGGCCGATACATCAATCAAGACGAGCCATTGCAGCATCGCCGCAGTCGGCTTTGCGCTATCGAGCTATCCAGTTGCCGTCGAACGCGGCTGGATCAGCCGGGCCGATGCCGCCAAGCGCGTGCTGACCACGCTTGATTTCTTCGCTGACAGCCAGCAGGGCACCGAACGCGGCGCCACCGGCCATCGCGGTTTCTACTACCACTTCCTTTACATGGAGACCGGAAAGCGCGCCTGGAACAGCGAGCTTTCGACCATCGACAGCGGGCTGTTTCTGATCGGCGTGTTGACGGCCGCAGCCTATTTCACCGGCAATAGCCAGGTCGAGCGGGATATCCGCAAACAGGCGAAATTCCTCTACGAACGCTGCGATTGGCACTGGGCGCTGAACAAGGGGCCGACGATCAGCATGGGCTGGAAGCCGGGAAGCGGTTTCCTGCGCTGGCGTTATCAGGGCTATGACGAAGCGATCTTCCTCTATGTCCTGGCGCTCGGCTCGCCGACCCACCCGATCCCGCCGTCGAGCTACGACGCATTCGCCTCGACCTATACTTGGATGACCTTCCAGGAAACGCCTTACCTTTACGCCGGCCCGCTGTTCATTCACCTCTTCTCCCACGCCTGGATCGATTTCCGCGATATCCGCGACAAACACGTTGCCGACAAGGGCATCGACTACTTCCGCAACACGCAGACGGCAATATCAGTCCAGCGCGACTATACGGATCGCAATCCCAACCACTTTGTCGATTATGGGAAGGACATCTGGGGCCTTTCGGCCTGCGATGGCCCCAATCAGACAGGCACGAAACATAGCCTGCGATACGCTCCGAAACTCCTGGGCTATGCCGCACGTGGCGCGCCGCTCGGACCGGATGACGGCACGATCGCGCCTTGGGGCCCGCTGTCCTGTCTGCCCTTCGACCGCCAGGCCGCGCTGGACGGAACGAAGGCGCTGCTTTCGACCTATCCTAACCTGCTGCTCGACGGCCGCTTCCCCGGCGGTTTCAATCCGAGCGTCAATGGTCCAGGCCCCGAAGGCTGGGTGGACGACCGCTCGGTCGCGCTCGACCAGGGCCTGCTGGTCATGATGATCGAAAATGCCCGCACCGGCATGATCTGGAACCTGATGCGCCAGTCGCCAATCCTCCGCACCGGCCTTGAACGCGCCGGCTTCACCGGTGGTTGGCTGGACGAGAAGCCTGCTGTCGCGTGACTTGAAGATCATCGGCCAGTCTCAGTGCTCGGACTTAGCCCTTCACCCTAACACTCTCCCCGCATGCCGGGAGAGGGAACGATCAAGCCAGGCAACTGGCTGGTTGCATTCGGTGCCTTGTTTTCCACGGTGACTCCCTCTTCCCGCATAAGGGTTGAGGGGCCATATCTAGCCGCACGGCAAAATACATTCACCTGATCATCATCGCCAGCCGCTCAAAGCCGCCTGATTGCCTCAATCACCTCATCCTCGACGGTGATGCCTTCGGCCAGAGCAAGGCGCCGTGAAGTCTGCCCGCGCCGGCCGGGTAAGCGAACATCCGGATCCCGGGTAATCTCGCTCGCAAGCAGGGTCAGGCGCTGCGCCGTGTCGATGGCGCTCATAGCAGCTGGATTGATGGCTATGATCGTATGGCCAAGTGCCGGCGGCGCACCCTTGTCGTCGAAGAGCGACGACGCCTCGAAGGCATAGTTGGCGCCGGTGAGGCCGGCTGCCAGAATTTCCACCATCAGCGCCAACGCCGCACCTTTCGAATCGCCGGCTGGGACCATCGTCCCCGCAAGCGCCTCTTCGGCGTCGGTGGTCGGCCTTCCCTCGCGGTCGAAGGCCCAGCCTGCGGGAATGGGCGCACCCTGCTGCCGCGCCGCCATCACCTTGCCGCGCGCCACTTTCGAAAGCGCGAGATCGATGACGATCGGATCGTTGCCAGGAAGCGGCGCGGCAAAGGCGATGGGATTGGTGCCGAAGACCGGTGCCTTGCCGCCCCAGGGCGCCATGGCCGCCGGCGCATTGGCAACCATCAGCGCCACCAGCCCCAGATCGGCAAAGCGCTCCACCGTCAGGCCCATCACGCCGGCATGGTGCGAGCGGCTGATGGCCGCAAGCGCGATCCCCTGCTCGCGGGCAATATGCGGAAGCTCGGCAACGGCCAGATCGAGTGCGGGATAAGCGTAGCCATTGCCGGCATCGATGCGCAGCACGGCGGGGAATGGTCTGCTCATTTTCGGCACGGCGAGGCCATCGGTCTTGCCGGCCTTGGCCTGTCCGGCATAAGCGGGCACGCGGCGCAGGCCGTGGCCTCCCTGCCCGGCAGCTTCCGCCGCCGCCAATGCCACCGCGACGGAGCGGGCATTCTCCGCACTCACCCCGTTACGCTGCAGCGCCTCCACGACCAGCGTTTCGGCTTCGGCGAGCGACAGGTGCATGATGTGAAACCTTAAGACAGAGGGGGATGAAGACTCTCTACGATGTCATCGCCCTCATCGCAATGTAGCAAAGAGCCGGCCATTCCGTTGTGTCCCATCGTTATCGGCAGCTTGGTCTTCGCTTGGCGGTGGCTCGTTCTTCTAAACCCTGGCGCCGACGAAATGCGCCGCCTGGGCGCCGGCCTCATACCACATTTCCTTCACCGTCCTGAAGCTCGGCTCGATGACATCGGTCACCGGCAACGGCAGATCTGCTTCAGGGATATGGCCGAGGACATGGCCGGCAAGCACCTTGCCGAAGACGGTACCCGGCGCGATGCCGCGACCATTGTAGCCGGAGAAGCCAACGACATTGGGCGCGAACTTGTGGAAGCGCGGCAGCGCGTTGTCGGTCATGCCGATCTTGCCGTACCACTCGCATTCGAAGGGAATCTCGCCAAGCTGCGGGAAGAGTTTCCTGAGCGATCGCCGCGCCCAGTTCTTATGCACAGAAAGGCCGGTATTGCGCAGCGCCCCGACGCTGCCGAACACCAACCGACCCGCCTGATCCATGCGGAAGGACGACAGGATTTCCTTGGTATCCCATGCACCTTCGCGGCCGGGCAGCACCGATTTTGCAAGATTGTCGCCAAGGGGCACGGTGGCAAAATTGAAGTAGGGGAGATGCACCTGTTCGTTTCGCACCTGCTCCCAGGGGCCGGTGCTGTATGCATCTGTCGCGACGACGATCCAATTGGCGCTGACCTTGCCGGCGTCGGTCGATACCACCCATTTCGTACCGCTCTTTTCCGTCGAAGCGACCCGGCTGCCGGTGTAGATGGCAACGCCGGCCTTGATCACGGCATGAGCGAGGCCGCGCGCATAGGCAAGCGGCTGCAGCGTGCCGGCACGCATATCGAGCAGAGCGCCGGCATAGGCGGAGCTGCCAATGCGGCGCTCCGTCTCCTTGGCATCGAGCACCGTCACCGGCGCGCCGCGCTTGCCCCACTGACGCGCCCGTTCCTCGATTTCCTTCAAGCCTGCCGGGCCAACGGCGCAATGCAGCGTGCCGTTGCGCTCGAGCTCGCAGGCGATGCCATGCTTGTCGATCAGCTCCATCACCAGCCTCGGCGCATTGCCGAGAAGGTCTAGAAGCCGCTCGCCATGAATGGCGCCGAGCTCTCCGGGAAGGTCGTCGGGCATCACCCACATGCCGGCATTGATGAGGCCGACATTGCGTCCTGCCCCGCCGAAGCCGATCTCGTTGGCCTCCAGCAACACGACGCTGCTGCCCGCTTCGGCAAGGTGAAGCGCCGAAGATAATCCGGTATAACCGCCGCCGACCACGACCACATCGGCGGAAACATGACCGGCAAGCGGCTCTGTCGCCGGCGGCTGGGGCGCAGTCTTTTCCCAAAGGCCATGGGAACGGGGATCATTCAGCATGAAATCGGTCCAATCGACAGAGGCAATCGCGGCAATCTAGCGTTACACTTGCCATTGCGAAAGCGGCAAGAACGACATCCGGTAGACGGAACATGATGCCGAAATCGTGATCGGTTTTCGGACGACATCATGCTCCACTTCTTTGGTTCCAGAGCGGATTCAGATTTTAGGTCGAACAGATCAAAAATCATCCGGCTCCGGAGAAAAACTTGCGTGGCCACGGCGCTTTCGAGCATTATAGGGAAACGCTGGCCGCCGTTTCGGCCGCCGAAAGAACCAGGACAATCTCATGAAGCCTATTTTCGTTCAGCTCCAATGCGCCCCGGGTAAAACCTATGAGGTCGCCGACGCAATCTACCAGACGGAGCTGGTGTCGGAACTCTATTCCACCAGCGGCGAATACGACCTGCTGATGAAGGTCTACATCGCCGAAGAGCAGGATATCGGCAAGTTCATCAACGACCACATCGCCAATATCCCCGGCATCATCCGCTCGCTGACGACCCTGACCTTCCGAGCGTTTTGACCGTTCCGACCTCGGGTCGACGCATTGCCGCCTAAGGACATTCGAATACTGCCCCTCACCCCAGCCCTCTCCCCGTTTTGACGGGGGGAGGGAGTCCATTACCTTTTGTGCAGGGCGGGAATGCGCGGCAAACGCCGGAGCAGTCCCCTCTCCCTGCATTGCGGGGAGAGGGCTAGGGTGAGGGGCCAGGCACAATCGCCCGGCATCGACACGCTCACCGGACCAGCCCAAATCTCCCCAGCGCACCGCTTCACCATTAACCCTCTTGCCTGAAACAGCATGGCTTTCCCTCCGCGATTAAGCCCTTTTTAACCACCCGGATGATCTGCTTTGCCGACTGATCAACAAGCGGCGCGCTGCGGCGCCGGATTGCCGACGCTTGGCGCGGCATAGGGGTCGAGGGTGGATCGATGACATCGGCAGTTGCGGATATTCAGGCAAACAAGCAGGCCGCGCCGTTGATCGTGCATGTCGTGCGCCAGTTTCTGCCGAACAAGGGCGGTCTGGAAGACGTGGTTGCCAATCTCTGCCGCCAGCTGATCGCCCGCAGCTATCGCGTGCGCGTCGTCACCTGCAACAGCCTTTTCTCTGATCCCACCCGCGAACTCCCGGCAAACGAGACGATCGACGGCATCGAGATCGTGCGCATTCCCTGGTCCGGTTCCAGCCGCTACCCGCTGGCACCGCAGGTGTTCCGCCATATCGCCGACGCCGACCTCGTGCACGTCCATGCCGTTGATTTCTTTTTCGACGCGCTCACCTGGGGCAAACTGATGCATGGCCGGCCCATGGTCGCCACCACCCATGGCGGCTTCTTCCACACGCCGAAATACGCCGCCATCAAGAAGATCTGGTTCAATACGGCGACGAGACTTTCGGCGCTCGGCTATAACTCCGTGATCTGTTGCAGCCAGTCCGATGCCACGCTCTTTTCCAAGATCGCCAAAAGCCGCGTGCGCCTCATCGAGAACGGCGCCGATGTCGGCAAATTCGCCAACTGCGCTGCGCTGGAGGCACGCCGCCGCATCGTCACCATCGGCCGTTTCTCGGTCAACAAGCGGCTCGATCGCATGCTCGACGCCATGAAGGTTCTGGCCGCCCGCCACGCCGACTGGCACCTCGATATCATCGGCGCAGTCTCCGATCTCGACAAGCCGACGCTTGAAAAAGAAATTGCTGCCCGCAGCCTCGAACAGAATGTTTCTTTGCATGTGTCGATCGACGATTGCTCGATCCGCAATATCATCGCCCGCGCTTCGCTCTTTGCCTCGGCCTCCGAATATGAAGGCTTCGGCCTCGTGGCAATCGAGGCCATGAGCGCCGGTCTCTTGCCGGTGCTGAACACCAATGAA
Source organism: Martinezella lusitana (assembly GCF_014207095.1). Classification (GTDB taxonomy): domain Bacteria; phylum Pseudomonadota; class Alphaproteobacteria; order Rhizobiales; family Rhizobiaceae; genus Rhizobium; species Rhizobium lusitanum_B. The sequence continues at coordinate 90,512 of NZ_JACHBG010000005.1, forward strand.
GCCTATAAGGCGATGGCCGAAACCCATCCGGCGCTGATGCTCTCGGATTTCTCCGATCCGGAAGCCGCCGCCGATAGCCTGACCGCCGCGTTCGAACGACTTCAGGCTGATGACCTGACATTGCGGCAGGAACTGCTGCGCGATGCCCGCGCCTATGCCTGGGACGAGGTGGCGCAGCGCTATATGGATGTCTATTCCGAAACCCTGGCTCCAAAGGGCAAGTCGCCTCAGCTGCTGCGCCAGCGCGGCCAGGCCGCATAGCCCTCCAGAATCCCCAGGAGCCACGCACGCTTGTAGCGGGCCGCATCGCGCTTGAGGCTGACCAAGGCCAGAAGCCAACCTATGATGGGCCTGAGCAGTCGATAGGCTACATAGGGAAACGGGAAAGCCTGCTTGCGAATAAGCGCACCGAAGCCGCGCCCATATTTGCGCGCCCGCTCCACCTGCCGCGGACCATAGTCGGTAGTGACGCGGTCATGATGGACGATCAGGTTCGGAAAGAATCTTACCCGTTTGCCGACGGCAAGCGTCCGCAACAGAAAATCGGCCTCTTCGCCACTCTGAAAGGGCGATTCCGAGCCGACGCCAAGGTTTTCATCGAAGCCGCCTATTTCGGCAAGCGCGGCACGGCGCACGAAGATGCCGTTCGAGTTGCCGCATCTGAGGTAGTTCCAACGCGTCAATTCAAGCTGGACGTCGCCGGTCGGGCTGACGGAGGTTACGCCCTCGACATCCAGCGTGCGGCCGGTAACGATCGCAAGCTCGGGATGCGCAATCAACAGTGCCTCGGCCGTGGTGAGCGTATCGGGGTCATACCAGCAATCATCGTCCGGAAAGCAAACATAGTCGCCTTCGGCGATGGCCATGCCATTGTTGCGTGCCCGCGAAAGTCCTTTTGCGGACTGGATGTGACGAATGATGAACTGGGAAGAGAAGCGTTCGATGAGCTCGTTCAGGCGACCGTCGACATTCTGGTCGACGAGAACGACCTCGAATTTCCGGTATCGCTGCCCGACTAATGATCGGAACAGGCGTTCGAGCTGGTCGAAGCGATCGACCGTGCAGACGACAAGGCTGAACAATGGAAGCCTCCGGGCAAGTTCCACTCGGCCAACACCAGAGAATCGAATATTAGCCGAAGTAAAAAATGAACTTGGTTCAGCATTAAACCCTAAATATTAAGGCATATGAAATAAAGCTGACGCTATCTCCACGAAGAGCCGGATGCCTATTGAGTTTCGGCGAATTGAGGGACGGTCATCTTCATGACGAAGAGCATCATGGCAAATTCGGTATTGAACGCTGTAGCGGGTTTGAGCCTGCTCGCGACCGGCTTTGCATGTTCGATCATCGCCGCGCGTCTGCTCGGCCCGGAAGCCAACGGTATCATCGCCTTCTCGCTGTGGCTGACGACGACGGGGGCGCTCGTTGCCGAGCTCGGAGCCGGCGTTACCCTGCTGCGCCTGCTGCCGCAATTGAAGGGACGAGGCTATTCGACGGAGGAGCGGCTTGGCTTTGCTGCCTACCTCCTGCAGCCGACGATCCTTGCCACGGTGGTCTTGCTCGTCGGCTACACCGCCTATTATTGGGATACGGAGCGGCTGCATTGGGCCGGCGACGCATCCGCCGTCGTCGCCATTACCGGCGTATTCTTCGTTCTCCAGTCGCTCGGCGCCTACAGCAAGAATTATCTGATCGGCGAGCAGCTGCTCAGCGCGTTCCTGCGCCTCACCCTGATGAGCTCGGGCTTGCAGTTGGTGACCGTACTGATCGGCGCGATCTTCTATGGCGTCAGCGGCGCTCTTGCCGGCTATGCGATCGGCCAGCTGCCGATGTTCTTTGCGACCCTTAGGATCGCCATTGCCCGCAAAAACAGCTGCGGCGTCGGCCTCGCCTCCCTCGTCAGCTCCTCCCTCGTTCTTTCCGTGGAGCTCGTCAACAGCTCGATCTTCCTCAACCGCATCGAACTGCTGTTCCTACAGCACTACTGGGGCATCGAAGCGGTCGGCTTCTATGCCGTCGGCCTGTCGCTCGCCAATCTGGCGCTGCAGCTGCCGGTGCAGCTGAGCGGCAGCCTGCTACCCTATTATTCCGAGCAGATGCATGCACGCGGCTCCGACAAGCTGCCGGTGCACGTCTTTGCCGGCGTGGCGCGCAGCCTGGCCTACATCACGCTGCCGATGAGCTTCGGCCTTGCCGCCATAGCACCCGAGCTGGTGGTGACGATCTTCGGCAAGCCCTTCGAGCCGAGCGGCGGGATGGTGGCACTGCTGTCGCTGACCGCGGCGCCCTACGTCGTCATGCAGATCTGCACGCAATATCTCTACTCGCTCGATCGCGTACGCGAGCGCACCATCATCGGCCTCATCGGAAGCGTCGTTATGGTCGTCGGCTGTTTCATCGCCGTGCCCTTCTATGGCGGCGAAGGCGCTGCACTCGTCCGCTTCCTCGCCTTTACCGCCATCTGCCTGCTGATGGTACGGCGCATGGAATTCGAGGGCTCGACGCGCGGCATGATGCTCAACCTCGCCAAGGTGACGCTGGCCGCCATTCTCTGCGCCGCTGCCGCCTACAGCTTCGTTCAAGCCTTGGCCGGTATTGCAGGGCTGGTGGGCGCCATCATTGCGGGTGCTCTCGCCTATGGCATCGCTCTCAGGCTGTTGAAAGCAGTGCCGGCCGAGGACATCGCCGTCTTGCAGAGAGTTGCGGCGCGGCTGCCTGCCCGTGCGCATCCGATTGCTATTCACGCTCTGGCGTTATTGGCGCCGCGTCGAATGTAAGGAGAAAATAATGGCTGGTTGGGGAGCCGCCGAAGATCAACACGAAACGAAAGACGTAAGATCGGCTGCAATGCCAGTGACCTTCGCCGGCACGGTCGGGCTGTTTATGGCCGCCGCCAAGCCATCGGCAGACACGGCGGTGCTGTTTCTCAGCCCCTGGGGCTTCGAGGAAATGTGCGTCCGCAAATTCTGGCGGATCCTGGCGGAAGATCTTTCCGATATCGGCGTAGCCAGCCTGCGTTTCGACTATGCCGGCACCGGTGACGCGCTCGACATCGCCGATGACGGCGAAGGTCTGACGTCTTGGGAAGAGACGGCATTTGCCGCCGCGGCAAAGTTGAAATCACTTTCCGGCTGCGATCGTCTCATCCTTATCGGCCAGGGCCTCGGCAGCGTCATCGCCACCCGGCTGGCGGAGCGCATTGCCGAAATCGATGGCATCGCCTTTCTCGCACCCGTCACCTCCGGCCGCGCGCATCTGCGCGAACTGACCGTCTGGTCGAAGATGATCGACGAGAGCATGGGGCTTTCGGAAGCGCAGCGCCAGACGGAAGGTGTCACCGTCGCCAGCCTGCGCATGCCCGACACGGTTGCCGACGCCGTCAAGAAGCTCAATCTGATGAACCTTGCCGGGCTCGCAACGCCGAACTGCCTGATACTCACAAGACCCAACCGCCCGGGCGACGCGGACTTTGCCCGCCAAATCGAGACATTGGTCCCGCATGTCGACCAGGCGATATATGAGGGCTACGACGATCTGGTGTCCAACCCCACCATTGCCGTCATGCCCGTAGTCGCTGGCCACAAGGTCGTGGAGTGGACAAGGTCGATTGCCGGCCAATCCTGCGCCTCCATGCCGAACGACTCCGAGGTGGCAAGTGCTACACCGCTTATCGGCGACGGTTTTGCCGAAACGCCGCTGCGCTTCGGTAAAGGACAGCGTCTCTACGGCATCCTCTGCGAACCCGAGGGCAAACGCAAAGGCGCGACGGCGCTGCTCTTGACCACCGCCTATGACAGGCATGCCGGCTGGGGACGGATGTCGGTCACCATGGCGCGGGCACTTGCGCGCGACGGCATTGCCTCGCTGCGCTTCGACACTGCCAATGTCGGCGACAGTCCCCCACTCCCCGACGCACCAGAACAAGTGCTCTACTCAAGGGAGCAGCAACGCGACGTCGCCGAAGCACTCGACTTGCTGGAAGCACGCGAGCTTCTGCCGGCCTTTGCCATCGGCCGCTGCAGCGGCGGCTATCTCGCCTTCCAGGCAGCTGTGCGCGATACCAGATGCCAGGGTCTCGTGACGGCCAACCCCTACAGCTTCTACTGGGACGAGAGCCGATCGGTCGACGAAGCCCTGCGCTTCGCTCCGCGATCGCTTGAAACCTACGGACGGAAATTCCTGCAGCTGGAAACGCTGAAGCGGCTTTTGGGCGGACAGATCGATGCAAAAAGCGCCTTGCGCAACCTAGCGACCGTGCTCAGCCGCCGCGCCATGCGCTCCGGCCGCCGATTGCTTGGCGTCTTGCCTTTCCTTGCCGGCGCTCAAGGCCCGGTCATCAATGGCTTCCGCGCGCTCTCCAAACGCCGGGTCGACATATCGCTGATCTATAGCGCCCACGACATCGGCCTCGATCATCTCCGCGAGCAGTTCGGCCAGGATGCCGCTGGCCTGAAGCAGTTCCCGGAGATCCGCCTTACCCTCATTGCCGAGGCGGACCACAATCTGACCCCGCCCGATGCACGCAGGATCTATCTGCAGGAGGTGAAGGAGATGGGATTGAGGCTTGGAAAGGCTTGAATCTCGACTGCAATCATCGCCCGCAATACTCGCCATCTCAAGCGGTTGCTGTATAGTTGCTCCATGAGGCTCCTGATCGTCGAAGACAATCGCGAACTGGCGTCCTGGCTCAGCAAGGCGCTGCGTCAGGCGCAATATGTCGTCGATATCGCCTATGACGGCGAAGATGCCGAACATATGTTGAAGGTGGCGGCCTATGCCGTCGTCATTCTGGACCTGTCGCTGCCGAAAATGGACGGATTGACGCTGCTGAAGCGCCTGCGTCAGAGCGGCAACAAGGTGCCGGTCATCATCCTGACAGCCAATGCCAGCCTGGACGGCCGGGTCGCCGGCCTCGACAGCGGCGCCGACGACTACCTGGCCAAGCCCTTCGAAATTGCCGAGCTCGAGGCGCGCATCCGCGCCGCCGTTCGCCGCGGCCACGATCGCGCCGCACCCGAAATCGCCGTCGGCGACTTGCTGTTCGATGGCGGCACCCGGCAATTCTATCTTGCCGGCGAAGCCCTGTCGCTGACCCCGCGCGAACATGCCGTGCTCGAACATCTCGTCATGAAGGCCGGAACGACGGTGACCAAGGCGACGCTCTCGGAAAGCGTCTTTGGCTTTGACGATCTCGCCGATACCAGCGCCATCGAAATCTACGTCCACCGCGTCCGCAAGAAGCTCGAAGGCAGCACCGTGCAGATCGCGACGCTGCGCGGGCTGGGTTACCTCCTCCGTCATGCGCAGTGAGGAAACTCCCCCGACGAAAGGCCGTCTGCGCCGAACCATCCGGGCACTGACGAATAGCCTGCGCGCCCAATTGTTCGCCTGGGTGGTGCTGACGCTGATCGGCGCGATCTGCGTCAACCTCTACCTCAGCTTCCGGACCGCCGATGCGACCGCCAAGCTCGTTACCGATCGCACCCTGCTCGCTTCGGCTCGCGTGATCGCAGAGGCCGTACGTGTCGATGCCAGCGGCACCGTGCAGAGCGACATCCCACCCGCCGCATTGGAGATGTTCGATACGGGCTACGGCGACCGCGTCTTCTACCAGGTCGTGACGGCATGGGGAAATCTCGTCGCCGGCTTTCCCGATATGTCGCGGCCAAAGCGCGACATGATCGGCGAGGACAGAACCTTTCGAAGCGACGGCGTCCGCATGCTGATGCTGAGCCATCCTGTGGTCGGCCTCGATCAGGACGGCACGATTTCCGTCGCCGTTGCGGTCACCCACAACAGCCAATATGCCATGCGCCGCAGATTGTGGCTGTCCGATTTTACAAAGCAGCTCGCGCTTGTACTGATCGCCGGCCTCGTCACCATTCTCGGCCTGCAGCGCGGCTTGTCGCCGGTGCTGCGGCTGCGGGACGCGGTGCGCGAGCGCGGCCGCCAGCGGCTGGACCCGCTCGAGCCGGACATGGTGCAAAGCGAACTGCGCCCTTTGGTGCACGCCCTTAATGACCATATGGAGCGCGTACAGAACCAGATGGCGGCGCAGCGCCGCTTCGTTTCCAATGCCGCCCACCAGCTACGCACACCGCTTGCGCTCATCTCAACGCAGGCAAGCGTTGCCGCGCGAGAAACCGACGACCGCAACCGCGACGAGGCGCTGGCCGCATTGCGTTCCAGCACGCGGCACGTCACGCGGCTTGCAAGCCAGCTTCTCACGCTCTCACGCGCTGAGCCCGGCAGCCGCCGGCCGCGAAACGACACGATCGACCTTGCCGACACGGCCCGGCAAGTGTTGCAAACCCTGGCGGAAGAGGCATTGCGCCGGAATATCGATCTGGGGCTGGAAGCCGACGAAACGCCCGTTCGCGTCGAGGGCGACGGCACCATGCTGCGCGAAATGCTGGTCAATCTTGTCGACAACGCCCTGCGCTACACGCAGCCGGACGGTCGGGTCACGGTCGGTGTCGGACGTGAGGGAGATACGGCACTGCTATGGGTGGAGGATAACGGACCGGGCATTCCCGAAGCCGAGCGCGGCCAGGTGTTCGAACGCTTCTATCGCATCATGGGAACGGAGCCGGAAGGCAGCGGCCTGGGGCTCGCCATCGTCCGCGAAGTCGTCGATGGCGCCGGCGGATCGGTGACACTCGCCGATGCCGTCGGCGGCGGCTTGTTGGTCAGCGTGCGCCTGCCGGCCGTGTGAGAGTGCAGGCCGCGGTGATGACGGGATGGTCCCTCTCCCCGCTCGCGGGGAGAGGGGCGCTCCTGTGTTCGCACAGCAAAAAGGCCGGGCAAAATGCCCGGCCACTGGCCTTGGGAGGTACCAGAAATCAGTGCTTAGTGCGTATCGAGGCTCTGCTGCGGACGCCAGCGGGTGATGCGGTTCTCGATCAGCGTCATCACATATTCGGCACCGAGCGTGACGAGCATCACGAGGATGATCGCGGCATAGAGGCCGGCGGCGTCATAGGTGCCCTTGGCGATCGAGATCAGGTAGCCGATGCCGGCCAGCGATCCGACGAATTCACCGACGATGGCGCCGATGATGGCGAAAGAGAAGGAGATGTGCAGGCTCGCAAAAATCCAGCTCATTGCCGACGGCAGAATGACATTGCGGGTCACCTGCCAGTTTGAGGCGCCGAGAATGCGCGCATTGGCGATCATGTTGCGGTCGGCTTCGCGGACGCCCTGGAAGGCATTGGCGAACACGACGAAGAACACCATGATGAAGGCGAGCGCCACTTTGGACGGCAGGCCGAGACCCATGATCATCACGAAGATCGGCGCGAGAACGACGCGCGGGATCGAGTTGATCGCCTTGATGTAGATCGACAGGATATCGGAGGCGAGCTTGTTGCGGCCAAGGGCGACGCCGACGAGAACGCCTGTCACCGAGCCGATGATGAAGCCGATCAGCGCTTCTTCCATGGTGACGCCGAGATGGTACCAGAGCGAGCCGCTTTCGGTGCCTTCGCTGATCCAGTCCCAGAGGCGCAACGCAATACCGTAAGGGCTCGAATAGAAGAACGGATCGATCCAGTGCAGGTCGGAAGCGACCTGCCAGAGGCCGAGAATGGCGAGCAGAATGCCGATCTGCCAGGCCATGACGACATACTTGCGACGAGCGAGCGCCTTCAGCGCTGCGGCTTCGATTTCCGCGTCCGACGTACCGGCGCGGAAGATCGGGGCATTGCCTGCTTCGAGAGCTGTGTTTGCCATGATCAATCCTCCCTTATGCCGCTTCCGCGGCACGGCGATAGCTGGTTTCGACCTCTTCGCGCAGGTCGTCCCAGATCGTCTTGCAATAATTGATGAAGTTCTGCTCGTAGCGGATCTCCGAGACGACGCGCGGGCGCGGCAGGTCGATGGTGTAGACCGACTTGACCGTCGCGGGGCCAGCCGTCAGCACATAGACCTTGTCGGCGAGCGCTACGGCTTCTTCGAGATCGTGCGTCACGAAGACGACCGACGCCTGGCGTTCGGCCCAGAGCTTCAGAAGCTCCTCATGCATGACCGTACGGGTCTGCACGTCGAGCGCCGAGAAGGGCTCGTCCATCAGCAGAATTTCCGGCTCGTTGATGAAGGTCTGCGCCAGCGAAACGCGCTTGCGCATGCCGCCCGAGAGCTGATGCGGATAGTGATGCAGGAACTTCGAAAGGCCGACACGGGCAAGCCAATCCTTGGCCATCTTCTCGGCCTCGGCCTTCGATTTGCCACGGAAAAGCGGGCCCGCCATGACATTTTCGATAACGTTCTTCCAGGGAAAGAGCGCGTCCGTCTGGAAGGCGAAGCCGACGCGCGGGTCGATGCCGTTGACCGGGCCGCCCATCAGGCGAACTTCGCCGGCGCTCGGCTTGGCAAGTCCGGTGACGAGATTGAGCGTCGTCGACTTGCCGCAGCCGGTCGGTCCGACAACGGCGACGAATTCGCCGCGCTCGACGGTCATGTTGAAATCGCGCAGTGCGGTCAGCGACTTGCCGGTCGGCGATACGAAACGGCGGCTGACATTGATGAGCTCGATCGCCGGGGTGCGGCGTTCATCCTGTTGCATGGTGCTGATCCTGACGCGTGCCTTCAGGGCGTGCACGCAAAGCCCAGTGAACTGCAAAGTCTCTTGAACCGCCGCTTCCGGAACTTGTCTGAAAACTGGCCGGAAGCGGCATTATGACTGCTTACTTGACGTTCTTCACGAATTCCGTCGTGTAGGTCTTCGACAGGTCGATCGTCTTGCCCTTCACGTTCTTGGAGAACTGCGAGAGCACGGCGAGAACGGTCTTCGGACCGTCTTCCGGCATCACACCGTCGGCCGTGAACATTTCCTTGCCGGCGTCGAGAGCCTTGATGTAGCCGTCCTTGTCGCCGACGTAGAAGTCCTTCGGCATCTTGTCGGCAATTTCAGCGGCCGAATGCGTATGGATAAAGCGCAGCGTCTTCACGAAGGCGTTCGCCAGCTTCTGCACTTCTTCCTTATGGGCGTCGACCCATGCCGCATCCATATAAAGCGAAGCGGCCGGATAGGTACCGCCGAGTGCTTCCTCGGTTCCCTTCAGCGTGCGCAGATCGACGAGGATCTTGGCTTCGCCCGTCTTCAGCAGGCGCGAGATCGTCGGCTCGGTGGTCATGCCGACCTGGATGGCGTCCTGCTGCATGGCGGCGATGAAGGTCTGGCCGGCACCGACCGGAACTGGCGTAACATCGGCCGGGGAGAGACCAGCCTTCGACGCCATGTAGAGCGTCAGGAAGTTGGTGGACGAGCCGAGGCCGGTGACGCCGGCGCGCTTACCCTTCAGATCGGCGAAGGACTTGATATCCGGATACTTGGCCGAAACCAGTTCGACTTCGCCAGGCGCCTGGCTGAACTGGACGACCGACTTGATGAACTTGCCCTTGGCCTGCAGGTCGACACAGTGATCGTAGAAGCCGACAACGCCCTGAACGGCGCCTGCCAGCAGCTGATTTTCGGCGTCGACGCCCGCGGATTCGTTGAGAAGCTCAACCTCGAGGCCTTCATCCTTGAAATAGCCGAGGGATTCGGCGAGCTTGGCCGGCAGATAGATCTGCTTTTCGTAGCCGCCCACCATGATGGAGATCTTGTCGGCAGCATTGGCAGCCGTCGCTGCAAGCGAAGCAGCAGTCATGACGAGGGAAAGGGCTACGGTATGAAAAAACGTGCGCGACGAACGCATCAATGTCTCCTCCTGTTTAAATCATTGCGCCATGCGACGCTGCAGAAAAGGTGCTTCCTCCACGAAGCTTAGCCAAACTAACCCAGGCTACCTTTCAGCTAGCTTTCAGCTTTCTCCCCCTTCAATGCGACATTACAATTTTATTAACGTCAACGCCGGCGGCACAATATGTGCCGCCGGCGTTCGTCTTTCACTTCGCGATTTGACGGAAACCCAGCCCCGTCAAGGCTGGGAACGATGCTCCGAACTATTTGGCGTTCTTGACGAATTCCGTCGTGTAGGTCCTCTTCAGGTCGATCGACTTGCCCTGGACGTTCTTGGAAAACTCGGAAAGAACAGCCAGAACGGTTTTCGGACCGTCTTCCGGCATGACGCCATCCGGCGTGAACATTGCCTTGCCGTTTTCGAGCGCCTTCACATAGCCTTCCTTGTCACCGACATAGAAGTCCTTCGGCATTTTATCGGCGATCTCGGCGGCCGAGTGGGTGTTGATGAAATGCAGCGTCTTGACGAAAGCATTCGCAAGCTTCTGCGTCTCCTCCTTATGATCCTTAACCCACGACTCCTGCATATAGAGAGAGGCGGCCGGATAGGTTCCGCCCAGGGCAGCTCTCGTTCCGTCCATCGTGCGCATGTCGATGAGAACCTTGGCCTCGCCGGTCTTCAGCAGACGCGAGACCGTCGGCTCCGTCGTCATGCCGGCCTGGATGGCATCCTGCTGCATGGCGGCGATGAAGGTCTGGCCGGCACCGACCGGAACAGAGGTGAACTCCCCAAGCTTCAGGCCTGCCTTGACGGCCAGATACTGCGTCAGAAAGTTGGTTGAGGAACCGAGGCCGGTCACGCCGAGGTTCTTGCCCTTGAAATCGGCGGCGGCCTTGATCTCCGGATGCTTGGCCGAGACCAGCTCGACTTCGCCGGGCGCCTGGCTGAACTGCACGACCGATTCGACGAACTTGCCCTTGCCCTGAAGGTCGATGCAATGATCGTAGAAGCCGACGACGCCCTGGACGGCACCTGCCAGCATTTCGTTTTCCGCATCGACGCCTGCAGGCTCGTTGAGAAGCTCGACGTTCAGACCTTCATCCTTGAAGTAGCCGAGGCCTTCGGCAAGTTTGGCCGGCAGATAGATCTGCTTCTCGTAGCCACCCACCATGATCGAGATCTTATCGGCGGCATGTGCCGCTGGGGCTGCAAAGGAAGCAGCGGTCATGATGAGGGATAGGGCTACGGTGTTAAAAAGAGTGCGTGATGCACGCATTAAGGTCTCCTCCGGTTTGAACGCTCGCGCCATGCGACGCTGCGAAACATGCTTCCTCCACGAAGCTCAGCGAGCTTAAGACGGGCAACCTTTCAGTCGGCTTTCAGTGCGCGATCCCAAGGGGCGAGATTGCAGGTTTATTTCCTTGGTTTTGGCGGTGCAAATTTGGCCGCTCTCAGCATCGAAGCACCAGAGGGTCGGACCGCTTTACAATGAGAAGCGCTGCCCGATCTTGGCAACTGCCGCGGCGCGACTATCTAAGATCCATGCTTTCGCCGAGGGGCCGATCCATGAGAAACGCAGCCTTAGCCGTTACTCTATCCGCACTCATGGTCGCCGGGCCGGCATCGGCAATCTCCCGCTATGAGTCGCTGAGCAAAACTTGCGCTGCCATTCAGCAGCTCATCGCCAGCGAACGCGCCGTCATATTGCGCTATCCCGCGAAGGGAGCCTCTCTTGTCCTCTACGATCGCTTTGTCTCCGGCAACGGGCAATGCAGCGTATCCGATTACGCTGCACGCACCTCCGTCCCTACCAGGGACAACCCGTTATGCCCGGTCTACAACTGCAGGGCATCGTCCGCCTTCAATCCGCATTGACGCGAATCGGCTTTTCTGCCGTTTATTCGCCTGTCTTGACACAAAGCCTTACTGAAAAAGACTTTTAGTTGAACTCTACCCATATTTAACACACATTTTGCGGGCAGGTTGCGAACATGCCGCTTACTCTACTGTGTCGTAGGTGAGGTGGCGTCCACTGGGGCCCCCTATACTGATCAAGGAGATTGCGCAGTGAGTGCAAAAGTACCGAATCCGATCGATGCCTATGTCGGCTCCCGTGTGCGCACGCGGCGGCTAATGCTTGGCATGAGCCAGGAGCGGCTTGCCGAGCAAATCGGCGTTACCTTTCAACAAGTGCAGAAATACGAGAAGGGCACCAACCGCATCGGTGCCAGCCGGTTGCAGGCGATTGCGGGTGTCCTCGCCATCCCGGTTGCGTTTTTCTTCCAGCAGGATAGCAGCCAGCCACTGAACACGGACGGCCTGGGTACGATCAATGGTCTCGAAGATCTCTCGGAGTTTCTGACGTCCAAGGAGGGCCTGAACCTCAACAAGGCCTTCATGAAGATCACCGATCCAGGTATCCGCCAATCCGTGCTGACGCTGGTCAAGTCGCTGGCGAATGCTTCCGAACCACAGAGCGGTCATGTAGGACGGGCAAGCGATACATCGATCAGCCTTCACAGCTGAAGCTCGGACGACCGAACAGAGTAGAACAAAGGCGCGCATCGGCACCGATACGCGCCTTTGTTCTTTCAGCTTCGGCGTTCATCCACCATCGTCAATCGCGAAAGGAGTATTTTACTGCCGACCTGGCATCGAACCCTTGCTTTCGCATCTTGCAGATTGCGATCTATACTTCATCAACAACCAGAAATGGTGTCACGCTTTATGTCACGCGCCAAGTCGTGAAACACTCGTTATGATTTGCTCATATTCTGGGTCGGATACGTTCATCCGCCCGGAATTGGGGGCAATAGAGGGTGTAGCATGACAGCAGTATTTCCGATCGGAGCAACAAACCAGGATCCGGAGTCTCTCAAGGAACTGGCATCGATCGCTCGACTTATCACTTACGCGCGTCAGAGCGCGAAAAACCTAAATGCGGAGTTTCCGGTCTGGTGCCTGGATCTGGCGCTCGGGGCAGTGCTGCAGGAAATGTACGCAAACGGCCTGCAGACATCCTTGTTCGAAGAGGGCGCGGACACGGCGAATCTGGCCATGGCGCATTGATTGAGCCACATCAGGCTTTGAGGGGGAGCATGTAGAATGCCGGTATGGTTGGCGCACCCTATCGGCATCCTCCTTGAGGCAAAGGAAATGCATCAGGACCAAAAGACTGAGCATTTCCAGGAAAAGTGCTGAGCATTTTTCCGTCCGGAATGTGTATGGAAACAAAAGAATGAGCGTTCTCGCTGTTCGATGAAAGGCGAAAGTGCTCCGGGACTGCCTACCGGCCATTCGTTCGCGGCTGCACGCCCGCAACGAAAATTGCGATGCACTGACGCAAGTGCCGCAGGCGCGTTTCCCGATCCGGCCAATCATTGGGGTGGCCGGGTTTGGAGACCATCGCGCCGAAAATCATCGTCATCAGCATACGCGCGCCGCTTAGGACATCGGCAATCTCGATCAAACCGCGCTGGCATTGCTGGTCTAGCCAGTCGGCAAGCATCTGCTGCGACTGTTTTGCCCCATAGGTGTGCAGCAACGTCGCAATCTCCGGATATTGCCGAGACTCGGCTATGGCGAGATGCACGAATGCTTCCCTCTCGCGCTCCTTGGCTTCGTCGATATCGATCATGAAAATCTGCTCGAGCGCTTCGTCGAGCGGCAGGTTCTCGTCCGGGTCACGCGGCAAGGCCAGCATCGAAGCGCGATGCTCGGCGACGATCGCCATGAAGAGATCCGTCTTGCCGGGAAACAGGCGATAAAGGGTCTGTTTCGAGATCTTGCAGTGCGCAGCGACGAGATCCATGGTCGTACCACCGTAACCAAGTTCATAGAATGTAGCCCGCGCCGCTTTGACGATTTCGGCTCGCCGCGCGTCATCGCTCACCGTTTTGGGACGGCCGCGCGGGCGGCGTGTCGCAGCCTGATCCGCCTTGCCTCCCCGCTGTTTTGTCAGCGCCTCCATCTTAACCCCGACGACTGAATGCGATTGACATTTCAACCAATACAAATATTTTCCGTACGAATTCGTACTGTAAATAAGGCAACAGGAAATAGCAACGTGCGAAAGCTTGCCTCTTCCACCTCTGCATCAGTATCTCCCACGATATCCGCTCGCCTTCTGTCCACCCGCACGGCACTGGTCGCCGCAGGGGTTGCAGCCATGACGCTTCTGGCCGGCTGCAACGAACAGAAGGCCGCCCAGAGCAACGCACCGGTCGTAAAGATCGACGTCAGCGCCATGGCGCTGCATCCGCAATCCGTCGCCATCACCGCCGAATTGCCCGGCCGCACCAGCGCCTACCTCGTCGCGGAAGTGCGGCCGCAGGTCGGCGGCATCATCCGCAACCGTAATTTCAAGGAGGGCAGCGAGGTCAAGGAGGGCGACGTCCTCTACGAAATCGATCCGGCCTCCTACCAGGCATCCTATGATAGCGCCGCCGCTGCCCTGCAGAAGGCGCAGGGCGCGGTACCGAGCGCGCAGTCGAAGGTAGACCGTTACAAGAGCCTCACGCAGCAGGACGCAGTCAGCAAGCAGAACCTGGATGATGCCGTTTCGGCTCTGGCTCAGGCGAATGCCGACGTGGCTTCCGCAAAAGCAGCCCTTGAGACGGCACGCATCAATCTCGACTACACCAAGATGCGCGCGCCGATCGGCGGTCGCGTCGACGCCTCCACCGTCACCGTCGGAGCTCTCGTGACCGCCGCCCAGACGACGGCGCTGACCACGATCCGCAAGCTTGATCCGATCAATGTCGACGTCACGCAGTCGAGCACCAATCTGCTTGAGTTCCGTCGCGCGGTTGCCGAAGGCCGGCTGAAAACCAGCGGCGACAACGTCTCGGTGCATCTGACGCTCGAAGACGGCAGCCAGTACAAGGAAACCGGCACACTCGAATTTGCCGAATCCTCAGTTGCCGAAACTGTCGGCACGATCACCGTGCGCGCCACCTTCCCCAATCCCGATCGCATCCTGCTGCCGGGCATGTACGTGCGCGCCACCATTCAGGAAGGCATTGCCGAAAACAGCTTCCTCGTGCCGCAGCGTGCGGTTTTCCGCAACACGAAGGGTGAGCCGACGGCCATGTTCGTGACCGCGGAAAACAAGGTCCAACAGCGTGTCATCAAGGTTCAGCGCAGCATCGGAAACAGCTGGCTCGTCAACCAAGGCATCAAGGATGGCGACCGCGTCATCGTCGAAGGCAGCCAGCGCGTCCGCGACGGCCAGGAAGTCACGGTCTCTCCCGTCACCATCGACGACGCAACCGGCGAAGTGAAGCAGGCAGCCGCCGCGGAAACCAAATCCACGGAGCAGGCCGAATTGGAAAAGACCGATACCAAGGCCGCCTCCGGCGCCCAGAAGTGAGGTTAGACGATGTCTCGTTTTTTCATCGACCGGCCGATCTTTGCCTGGGTCATCGCCATCGTCATCATGCTGGCGGGTGCGCTGTCGATCTTGACGCTGTCGATCTCGCAATATCCGCAGATCGCGCCGACCACGGTCAGCATTAGCGCCACCTACCCGGGCGCTGATGCCGCAACCGTCGAAAACTCGGTGACCAAGGTCATCGAACAGGGCATGACCGGCATCGACAATCTCGATTACATGACGTCGACGTCGACCTCGACGGGTCAGGCCTCGATTTCGGTGACCTTCACCAACAAGGCAGATCCCGACGTCGCGCAGATGCAGGTGCAGAACAAGCTGCAGCTCGTCACGGCGCAGCTGCCGCAGACCGTGCAGTCGACGGGTATCGTCGTTTCAAAGTCGACGTCGAACTTCCTCATGGTCGTCGGCTTCGTCTCCACCGACAACAAGCTGAACTCGAACGACCTCGCCGACTATGTTTCCAGCACGCTCAACGATACGCTGAAGCGCATCGACGGCGTCGGCAACACCCAGATCTTCGGTGCGGGCTACGCCATGCGCATCTGGGTGAACCCGGACAAGCTGGCCAAATACCAGTTGATGGTGAGCGACGTCACCGCCGCAATCCAGGCGCAGAACTCGCAGGTTTCAGCAGGGCAGCTCGGCGCACTGCCACAGCGCAAGGGCCAGCAGCTCAACGCAACGGTAACGGCCAAGAGCCGCCTGCAGACGCCGGAACAGTTCGAAAACATCATCCTGAAGAGCCAGCCCGATGGCTCGCTGGTGCGCATGAACGATGTCGCAACCGTCGAGCTCGGGGCCTCATCCTACACGACGTCGACCACCTACAACGGCCATCCGTCCGCCGGTCTCGCCGTCATGCTTGCCTCGGGCGCCAACGCCATCAGCACGGCTGAGGCGGTCAGATCGACCATTACGAACCTGAGCCAGACCCTGCCGCCGAATGTCGAGATCGTCTATCCCTACGATACGACGCCGTTCGTGAAGCTGTCGATCGAGGACGTGGTCAAGACGCTGTTCGAAGCGATCGTGCTCGTCTTCATCGTCATGTTCGTCTTCCTGCAGAACATCCGTGCCACACTGATCCCGACGCTCGCCGTTCCGGTCGTTTTGCTCGGCACTTTCGGCGTGCTTTCGCTCTTCGGATACTCGATCAATACATTGACGATGTTCGGCATGGTGCTAGCCATCGGCCTCCTCGTCGACGACGCCATCGTCGTGGTCGAGAATGTCGAGCGCGTGATGGAGGAAGAGGGATTGTCGCCGCGCGAGGCGACGATCAAGTCGATGCAGGAAATCACCGGTGCGCTAATCGGTATCGCCACGGTCCTGTCGGCCGTGTTCATCCCGATGGCCTTCTTCTCCGGCTCGGTCGGCATCATTTATCGCCAGTTCTCTGTGACGATCGTCTCGGCGATGGTACTGTCCGTGATCGTCGCGTTGATCCTGACCCCTGCGCTTTGCGCCACGCTTCTGAAAAAGCCTAAGCACGGCGCCAAGGAGAGGGGTGTCTTCGGCTGGTTCAACCGCAACTTCGAGCGGGGAACACGAGGCTATCAGCGTACCGTTCACGGCATGATCCGCCTCAGCATCGTCTTCCTGCTTGTGTTCGTGCTGATAGGCGGCGCCGTCGCTTATCTGTTCAATCGTCTGCCGAGCTCGTTCCTGCCGGATGAAGACCAGGGTATCCTGCTGACGGCGATCCAGCTGCCGCCGGGTGCCACGGAATCGCGGACCTGGGCCGTACTCGATCAGGTGAGGGACTACTACCTCAAGAACGAAAAGGACTATGTCGAAGGCGCATTCGCCGTGGCGGGCTTCGGCTTCAGCGGCCAGGGCCAGAACGTCGGCATCGTCTTCGTCAGATTGAAGGATTTTGATCAGCGCAAGGCGCCGCAGTCGAAGGCACAGGCCATCGCCGGTCGCGCCATGGGGGCTTTCTCCAAGATCAAGGACGGCAGCGTCTTTGCACTGGCACCACCGGCAATCCCGGGCTTCGGCAGCTCGAGCGGCTTCGATTTCTTCATCAAGGACATCAACGGCGCGGGCCACGCGGCATTGATTGCCGCCCGCAACCAGCTGCTGGGTGCAGCCGCCAAGAATCCAAAGCTCTTCGGCACCCGTCCGAACGGCCAGGAAGATACGCCGCAATATTCGGTCAATATCGACCAGGAAAAAGCGAGCGCGCTGAATATCACCCTATCGAATATCGACTCGACCCTGTCGACCGCCTGGGGTGGTACCTACGTCAACGACTTCATCGACCGCGGCCGCGTCAAGCCCGTCTACGTTCAGGCTGACAAGGACTTCCGCATGCAGCCAGAGGATTTCGGTCGCTGGTATGTGCGCAACACCAGTGGCGACATGGTGCCGTTCTCGGCATTTGCGAGCGGCAACTGGACCTACGGTTCGCCGCGTCTCGAACGCTATAACGGCTCGTCTGCCGTCGAAATCCAGGGCGCTGCAGCTCCGGGTGTTTCGTCGGGCGACGCCATGAACGAGATCGACAAGATCATGGCCAGCCTTCCGCCCGGCTTCAGCCATGAATGGACCAGCCTGTCGGCCCAGGAAAAGCTCTCCGGCAATCAGGCTAGCCAGCTCTATGCCATCTCGATCCTGGTCGTCTTCCTGGCGCTCGCCGCCCTCTACGAAAGTTGGTCGATCCCGCTCGCCGTCATGCTGTCGGTTCCGATCGGTATCTTCGGCGCGCTGCTGGCTGCAACCCTGTTCGGGCAATCGAACGACGTCTACTTCAAGGTCGGTCTGTTGACGACCATCGGTCTGGCGGCCAAGAACGCCATTCTGATCGTCGAATTCGCCATCGAACAGCAGAACCAGGGAAAGAGCCTGATCGATGCGACCCTGGAAGCGTCCAGACAGCGTCTGCGACCGATTCTGATGACCTCGCTCGCCTTCATCCTCGGCGTTCTGCCGCTGGCGATCGCCAATGGCGCAGGATCGGGCAGCCAGAACTCGATCGGTATCGGCGTCATGGGCGGCATGATCTCGGCGACGGTGCTCGGCGTGTTCTTCATCCCGCTGCTCTTTGTCTCGGTGCGCCGCATCTTCAAGGGCGGAGTGAAATCGACGGCAACGACACCGCCGGGCGACGCACCGGCCACGGAAACCGCACACTAGCGGACGGCCTGCCCGCCTCCTGGCATTGGGAAGCGGGCTTCGATCTCGCCACCGTTTAAGCAAAGGGCTCCTGCGACATCGCAGGAGCCCTTTTCATATCGTGCTGGATCCGGAGAAAGCAGCTTGCCGCAACGGCGTCCGCGCGCCCCTCGTGCCACAGCACAGATCTCGGAGTCGGGGCTCTGGAGCGTCCCTTCATCAGCGAACGGGAAGAGGCTCGCCGACCTCCCAACAAACCAAGATCAGGTGCTGGAAGGTGAAACGGCAGGCTCTGCGGGCTGCTGCGACTTCGGCGACCATTTTGCGTGAAGTTTGGCGAGCATCAGATAGATGATGGGCGTGGTATAGAGCGTCAATATCTGCGAGACGACCAAGCCGCCGACAATGGTGATACCCAATGGACGGCGCAACTCGGAGCCGGGGCCGGTTGCCACGATGAGAGGAATGGCGCCCATCAACGCCGCCAGCGTCGTCATCAGGATCGGGCGGAAGCGCTTGAGACACGCCTGGAAGATCGCCTCTTCAGGCGGCAGGCCAAGCGTTCGCTCGCCCTGCAGGGCGAAGTCCACCATCATGATACCGTTCTTCTTGACGATGCCAATCAGCAGAATGATGCCGATGAAGGCGATGATCGTCAGCTCCGTACCGCTGATGGCAAGCGCCAGCAGCGCGCCGAGGCCGGCGGACGGCAGCGTCGAGATGATCGTCAGCGGATGCGCTAGGCTCTCGTAGAGAATGCCGAGAACGATATAGACCGTCAGCAGCGCTGCCAAGAGCAAGAGCGGCTGGCTGCCTGACGACTGCGTGACGCTCGCGGAATCGCCGGCAAAATCCGCATGCAGCGTGTCCGGCAGATGCATGTCGAGCACCGCCTTCTGGATGGCGTCATTCGCGACCTGCAGCGGCGTGTTGAGCGCCAGATTGTAGGAAATGGTGACAGAGGGATATTGCCCCTGGTGATTGACTACGAGCGGAGCGAGCGTGCGGTCGATCGAGGCAACGGCGCTGAGGGGCACCTGCTTGCCGCCAGCCGCCGGTACGTAAAGCTTGGAGATATCATGCGGGTCGAGCGCATAGGTCGGATCCGCCTCCAGCACGACGCGATACTGGTTGCGCTGCGTGTAGATGGTCGAGATCTGCCGCTGCGCAAAGGCATTGTTCAGCGCGGCGTCGATGGATTTAATACTCACGCCCAGCTGGGAAGCCATGCTCCGATCGATATTGACGGTCGCCTGCAAGCCATTGGGCTGCCTGTCGGTCGCGACGTCGGTCAGGCCCGGAACGCCCTGCAGCCGCTCCATCACCTTCGGGGCCCACTCGACCAGCTCGTCGTAATTGGCACCCCAGACCGTGAACTGGTACTGCGACTGCGACTGGCGCGCGCCGGCGCGGATGTCGCTCGGCGAGAACAGGAACGTGCTCACCCCCGGCACGGCCATGAGCTGCTTGCGAAGCCGGTCGATGATTTCAGCCGTCGGAGCCCGCTCCGATTCCGGTTTTAGCGAGATGTAGAGCTGGCCGCGGTTGACGGAGCTGGAAAAGCCGCCGCCGCCCACCGATGAACCAAGGCCGGAGACCGCCGGATCCTGGGCGACGATATCAGCCGCCTGTTGCTGCAGTTTGACCATGGCCGAATAGGAGATATCCGTCGCAGCCTGGGTTCCGCCCTGAATGAAGCCGGTATCGTCTTGCGGAATGAAACCCTTCGGCACCTTGACGTAAAGATAGGCGGACATGACGACGCAGGCGATGATGACAAGCACGGACAGCAGCCGATGATGCAGCACCGCTTTCAGGGTGCGCCCGTAAAAATCGATGATCGCGCCTAACGTGCCCTCGACGAGGCGGCCGAACCGGCCGGGCTTGGCCTCGACATCGTGCGGGCGGAGCCGATGGCCGCAAATCATCGGCGTGAGCGTTAGCGACACCAGCGTCGAGACGAAAATGGTGAAGCCGAGCGTCAACGAGAAAGTCTGGAAAAACCGGCCGACGATTCCCCCCATGAAGAACAGGGGGATGAAGGCGGCAAGCAAGGACAGGCTGATGGAGATCACAGTAAAGCCGATCTGCCTGGCACCTTCGAGCGCCGCCCGCATCGGCTTCATGCCGGTTTCCAGATTGGCGTAGATATTCTCGATCATGACGATAGCATCGTCGACGACGAAGCCCACCGAAACGGCGAGCGCCATGAGGGAGAGATTGTCGATGGACAATCCGAAAAGCCACATCGCGGCTAGCGTCCCGGCCAGCGACAGCGGCACGGTGACGCCGGCAGCGAAGGTTGGAGTTGCGCGCCGCAGAAAGACGAAGACCACTGCCATGACGAGGCAGATAGTGGCGAGCAGCGTCCACTGCATGTCGGTCACGCTGGCATGGATCGTCGTGGTGCGGTCGGAGAGGACGGCGATCTTGACGCCGGCGGGGATGAGCCGCTGCAACTCGGGGATCAGTTGCTTGACGCCGTCGACCGTTGCGATGACGTTCGCATCCACCTCCTTGGTGATGTTGAGCAGCACGGCTGGCTTGCCATCGAACCAGGCGTCTGAGCGGCTGTTGCGAACGCCGGGCTCGACAGTCGCGATATCGGAGAGCCGGACGGCCGTACCGTCGCCACTCTGTATGACGATCCTGCCGTAGGCTTCCGGCGTCCGCAATTGCCCGTTCACGGCAATGGAGAAGGCCCCTCCGTCGCCGTCAAGCGAACCGACGGGACCAAGCACGCTGGCGTTGACGATCGCGGTCCGGACGGCATCGAGCGAGAGGCCCATGGCCGATAGACGGTCAGGATTGAGCCTGACGCGGATAGCGGGCTGATCGGCACCGCTGACCGTAACACCACCGACGCCATCCACCTGCGATATGCGTTGCACGACCACGGTATCGGCAGCGTCATAGATGGCGCTCGGCGCCACATTGTCCGATGTCAGGGCCAGGATCAGCACGGGAGCTGCGGCAGGGTTGATCTTGCGGAAGGCCGGCAATGTCGGCAGATCGCCCGGCAGGTCCGTCGCTGAGGCGTTCAGTGCCGCCTGCACATCCTGCGCCGCGCCATCGACGCTGCGCGAAAGATCGAATTGCACGATGATGGTGCTCGAGCCGAGCGAGCTGACCGAGGTCAGCTGGGTGACGCCGGCGATGGTACCGAGATGTCGCTCCAGCGGCGCCGCAACGCTCGCCGCCATGCTGGCCGGATCGGCGCCGGGGCGGCTCGCGGAAACGACGATCGTCGGCAGATCCACAGTCGGCAAGCTCGCCACCGGCAGGAAGCGATAGGCGACGATACCGAGGATCATCAGTCCGATCGCCAGAAGCGTCGTCCCGACCGGGCGTTTGACGAACGGCTCGGAGATATTCATGTCTCGCCACCCGCCATTTCATTCATCTCGGGGCTGGGCATGCCGCTCGTGCGGCCGACGACGCGGGCGCGCAGGTGCTCGAAGGCCAGATAGATCACCGGCGTCGTGTAGAGCGTCAAGAGCTGTGACAGCACCAGGCCGCCGATGATGGTGATGCCGAGCGGAATACGCAGCTCCGCGCCCGTGCCCTGCGCCAGCGCAAGCGGCAGGGCGCCGAAGAGGGCCGCCAGCGTCGTCATCATGATCGGCCGGAAACGCAAGATCGAGGCTTTCAGGATGGCTTCTCGCGGCTCCAGCCCTTCCTTGCGCTCCGCCTCGAGCGCGAAGTCGATCATCATGATCGCGTTCTTCTTGACGATGCCCATCAGCAGCACTATGCCGATCAGGGCGATGATAGACAGATCCTGCCCGAACAGCATCAGCGCCAGCAGCGCGCCGACACCGGCCGAAGGCAGCGTCGAAAGGATCGTCACCGGGTGGACGGCGCTCTCGTAGAGCAGGCCGAGCACGATATAGATCGTAACGACAGCCGCCAGGATCAGCCAGGGCTCTCCGGCAAGCGAGGAGGCAAATTCTTCCGCATCGCCCGAATATTTACGCTGGATATTGTCAGGCATGCCGATGTCCTGTTCGGCCGCCTTGATTTCCGCCACGGCGTCGCTCAGCGACGCGCCCTTGGCGATATCGAAGCTGATCGTCACGGCCGGAAACTGTTCGTCATGGCTGATGACCAGCGGCGCGGTCGTAAACGTCGCGGTCGTGAAGGCATTGAGCGGGATCTGCGTGTCGTTGGCGCCAGCCACGTAGAGCTTGTCGAGCGATTTCGGATCCGATTGATATTGCGGCGCGGCTTCCAGAATGACGCGATACTGATTGGCCTGTCCGTAAATCGTCGCTATCTGGCGCTGGCCGAAAGCGTCGTTCAGCGTGTCGTTGACGGCCTGCATCGATACGCCGAGCCGGGAAGCCGTCTCGCGATCGACATCGACGAAAATGCGTCCGCCGCCCATCTCGACCTCGGAGGCGACATCCATGAACTTGGGGCTCTCCTGCAGCCGCTGGGCAAGCTTCTGCGACCAGTCGACCACCGTGTTCGTGTCGGTACCCGTCAGCGTATATTGGTAGGGCGCGCGGCTGGCCCTGGTGCTGATCGAGATATCGCGCACGCTCTGGAAGGTGACATGAATGCCGGGCATGCCGGCGACCTCGTCGCGCATCCGCTCGATGATCTGATCGGCGGAGACGTTGCGCTGGTCGCGGGGCTTCAGCACCAAGCTGAGATTGCCCGTGTTGAGCGTCAGGTTGCTCGCGCTGGCGCCGATGACGGCAACCACGCCGGTGACATCCGGATCCTTGCGCAGCCGGTCCGTCACCGATGCCTGGATCTGCTTCATGGTCTCGAAGGAGGTTGTCGGCTCCGCCTCGATCACGGCGGTGATCAGGCCGGTGTCTTGCGCGGGCAGGAAGCCCTTCGGAATGGCCACGTAGAGCGCGATCGTCGCAGCCAGGGTCACAACCGTTATCAGCAGCATGAGGGCGCTGCGATCCACGGCCCAGACGAGACTGCGCCGATAGCCTTCGATCATCCAGTCCGTGAAGCGGTCTGCGCCGGCCAGAAAGCCGCCCTGCCGCTCCTTGGGCTTGCGCAGGATGCGGGCGCACATCATCGGCGTCAGCGTCAGCGACACGACGGCCGACACGACCACAGCAATGGTCAAAGTCAGCGCGAATTCGCGGAACATGCGGCCGACGATGCCGGTCATGAACAACAACGGAATGAACACCGCGACCAGCGAGACGGTCAGCGAAATGATCGTAAACCCGATCTCGCCGGCACCCTTCAATGCCGCCTGCATCGGTTTTTCGCCTTCTTCGATATGGCGGGCGATATTCTCGATCATGACGATGGCGTCGTCGACGACGAAACCCGTGCCGATGGTCAGCGCCATCAGCGAGAGATTGTCGAGGCTGAAACCAGCGAACCACATGACGCCGAAGGTCGCGATCAGCGACAGTGGTAGGGCGACGCCGGCTATAAACGTCGCGGTCATCGTCCGCAGGAAGAGCAGCACCACGAGGATGACGAGGCCGATACTGATCACCAGCGTCCATTGCACGTCATGGATCGAGGCCCGGATAGTCTCGGTGCGGTCGTTGACTATATCGAGGGAAACGCCGGCCGGCATGGCCTGCTTCAGCTTCGGAATCTGCTTCAGGACATTCTCGACGGTCTGGATGACGTTGGCGCCCGGCTGGCGCATGATGTCGAGAATGACGGCGGGCTTTCCCTGATACCAGGCGCCAACACGGTTATTCTCGAGCCCTTCCACCACGGTCGCGACATCCTTCAGCTGCACTGGGGCGCCATTGCGATAGGAAATGATGACAGACTTGTAGACGTTCGGGTCGACGATCTGGTCGTTGGCCGCAAGCGTGAAACTCTGCTGCGTGCCGTCGAGCGCACCCTTGGCGCCGGCAACGCTGGCATTGGTGATAGCCGAGCGAATATCCTCCAGCGCCAGGCCATAGGAGGCCAGGCGCGGCAGATCGACTTGAATGCGGATGGCGGGCTTGACGCCGCCCTGGATGCTGACATTGCCGACGCCGGAAACCTCACTCAGGCGCTGCGCCATCATCGTATCGGCAAAGTCGCTGAGTTCGCGGATCGAATAGCTGTCCGAATGCAAGGCCAGCGTCACGATCGGCGTGTCGGCCGGGTTCACCTTCGAATAAGTTGGCGGATAGGGAAGCGTGCGCGGCAGCGTCGAGCCGGCAGCATTGATGGCCGCCTGCACGTCCTGCGCGGCTCCGTCAATATCGCGCCCGAGATCAAATTGCAGCGTGATCTGGCTGATCCCGAAAGCGCTCGACGACGTCATGGAGGCCAGTGACGGAATCTGGCCGAGCGGACGCTCGAGAGGCGCCGTCACCAGGGCCGCCATCGTATCGGGATCAGCTCCCGGAAGCTGCGTCGTCACCTGGATCGTCGGAAAATCCACCTGCGGCAGCGGCGCCACCGGCAGGAAGAGGAAGCCGAGAATGCCGCCCAGGAGAACCGCGACCCCGAGAAGCGAGGTGGCGATGGGCCGTGAGATGAAGAGCGACGAGACGTTCATTGTTGCTGTGTCGAAGATGCGGACGAATTGCCCGGCGCTGAGCTGGCGCTGGCATCCGTTGCCTGGTTGCCGCCGGCCGCAGGCTGAGCATTCCCATCCTGACCATCGCGGCTGGCATTGCCGCCCTTACCGCTATGACCGTTCTTCCCGCCCTGGCCGTTGTGGCGATGATGCTGTTGCTGCTCGCCGCCATTGCCCTGACTGCCCTGCGCATCGTTCTCGGCGACAGGCTGACCCTGGTCGCCCGCTGCCGGCGCATTCGGCGCCGTCTGATCCTCGCTTGCCGAGATCTGGACTTTAGCTCCGTCCTGAAGCCGCGCGAAACCGGTCGTCACCACCTTGTCGCCCGCAGATACGCCATCGGCGATAACGGCGAGCGTGTCATCCTGCTGCCGCACCTTGACCGACTTCATGGCCACGGTCTGACCGTCCTTGACGATATAGACGAAGGTGCCGTTCGGACCACGCTGAACGGCACCGCTTGGAATGACGGTAACGCCCTTCAGTGTCTCCACCAGCAGGCGGGCATTGACGAAGGCGCCGGGCCACAGTGCCAGCTTCTCATTCGGAAAATTCGCCTTCAGTTTGACCGTGCCTGTCGTGGGGTCGACCTGGTTGTCGACGACCGCCAGCGTGCCGTTATCGATTATCGTCGTTCCGTCATTGCCCATGGCCTGGACGGCGAGCGTACCGGCCGCACTTGCCGCGTTGACGCGGGCAAGCTGCTGCTGCGGAATGGAAAACAGCACGGAAATCGGCCTGATCTGCGACAGCGTCACGATCCCTGTCGAATCCGACGAGCTGACGAGGTTACCGACATCGACATTGCGGATACCGGTGCGCCCGTCGATCGGCGCCTTGATCGTCGTATAGTCGAGCGTCGCCTGCGCACTTTCAATGGCCGCCGCATCAGCCTTTACCTGCGCCGTGTATTGCGCCACCAGCGAGGTCTGCGTGTCGACCTGCTGCTGCGTGCCCGAGGCGGTCTTCACCATGAGCTGATAGCGGTTCAGGTCGCGCTGGGCTCCCGCAAGCAGAGCCTCATCCTGCGCCTTCTTGGCAAGCGCCTGGTCGAGCTGCGCCTTATAGACGGAATCGTCGATACGAGCGATGACATCGCCCTTCTTGATATCCTGGCCTTCGCCAAAATCGATTTCGACGAGTCTGCCGCTGACCTGCGCACGCACCGTTACCGTATTCAAGGCCTTCACCGAGCCGACGCCATTGATATATACGGGAACGTCGGCTGTCGTGGCATTGGAGGCCAGTACCGGAGCCGGGCCGCTGAATTGTCCCGCGCCGCGCCGTCTGCCGCCGCCTTGTCCCTGACCGCTGCGGCGTTCGCCCTGCGCCTGCTGAGCGGGTGCGTTCTGATAGCCAAGCATCCGTTCTACGTTGGCAAGCCAGAGATCACGGGTCGCATAGGCGCCGTATCCCACCGCGCCAATCACCGCCAACGACATTACGACCCGAAATGCACGAGGCATTAGTCCACCTTCCTTCAAAGCGTTCGGCGACCAGCGATCCGCCGCTATTCTATGGCGCGACTCTAGCTTGCATCGTGCCGCTTAGGAATTTGGTATTGCCATTAAATTTTGTCCATTTTTGCGGCGACTTAGCGAAATAAATTGTCACATTACATAAAACCAGGGTTGTAGTCGCAAACGCTGGCTGCCGATGCAAGTTGCTGTTGCCGTTGGGCGTCAGAGCACCCCCCAGCCGCGATAACGTCCGCGACCCGTCATCTCGCGCAGGCCAAGCTCGTTGACCAGATTGAGTGCTCCTCTGGGTGTCACGCCCACATGCCGGGCGATCATCTTTGCCGAAACAATCGGCCGCGACAGCACGATATCGATCACCTCGGGCAGGCTGCTGTTCGATCGCCGGTCCCTGAGGCGCAGCTCCATCTGCAGCTTGGCGAGCGAAAGGCGGTCCAGCTCCTTGAGGCCGGAATCCGCCGAGTGAACCATGGCCTCAAGAAACGCAGTCAGGCGCGTGATACGATCCGACGCGCGTCGACGATCATGCCGGACGGCCTTCAGGCCGACATTTAGGCAGAAAAGATGCGAGGTCACCTTGCCGCGGCTGCGCAAATAGGCGCTGACCAGCAAACCGCCGAGCCAATGTTGCCGCCGCAGCGGCTCGATCCGCTCCCAGGCGTCGAAAAGCACCGCCGCGCCGAGAACGGGCGGCAGGAGATCGGCATCGCGAATGACCGCGCGCCAGCTTTCCAGCCGCTCGTCCTCGTCCCAATCTTCGTCATGCACGAGAGCGAGCGGGTCATCGATCGTCTCCGGCCTGACCTCGGGTATGCCGCCGCTCAAAATCTTTTCCGATCGGGCAAGGATGGCGTCGATCTCGGCAAAATCAACGCCGAAATCCTCCTCTTCGCCCTCTTCCTGCACTTCCTCCGCGGTGGTCTCCGACAATACCGAACGCCGCGTGACAACATCCTCGACGTCTCCGACATCGCCGCGCAGAACGGCAAGGCCGGCAGCATCCAGCCCCCAGGCGGGGTCGGCATTCCAAAGGCGGCGCCTGACCCGCAGCACCGCATGGGCGATCGTCAATTCATGCGTCGGCGCACGCGCATCCATGCGTGCATCATGCAGCACAAGATCTTCCACATGCACCAGCTCGCCACCGACCCAAAGCGCCCCGGCCGCATCGAAGAAATGCCCGCGCTCGCGAAAACCTTCCCCGACAACATGCCGCAACACGCGCTCATCCAATCGCGCCAGCATATCTTCCGCCTTGACGATAGCAGGCAGAAGCGTTGGCAACGGAAGCGTGGTCAGATCGTATCGCATTGGAATCGCATCATTGAATCGGCCTTACGGAACCTATCATCGCCGCACGCTGCAAGATAGAAAGAGGCATCTGTGAACTGTGGACGACAATTCCTATTTTAGGCCTTGACCTTCCAGCAACAGGAAGGTTCATAACCTCATCCAACGCTCCCTTTCGGGGCAATGGAGTTTGATATGGCATTGCATGACGAACACGATCATAGCCATCACGGCCACGGTCACCACCACCATCACGACCACGGCGGCCAGCCGCAGGAGACTGTAACGCGCGATCCCGTTTGCGGCATGACAGTCGATCCGAATGCCGGCAAACCGTCGCTGGATTACCAGGGCCGCACATTTCACTTCTGCTGCAACGGTTGCCGCACGAAGTTCGAGGCGGCGCCTGAGAATTATCTGACCGCCAAGGACCCGACCTGCGGCATGACGGTCGATCGCGCCACCGCACGCCATCTTGCAAAGTACGAAGGCGAGAAATTCTACTTCTGCTCGGCCGGCTGCAAGACCAAATTCGAGGCTGACCCGACGGCCTATCTCAACGGCAACAGGCCTGCACCGAAACCCGTGCCGAAGGGCACGCTCTATACCTGCCCGATGCATCCCGAGGTCGTCAGCGACCATCCGGGCGATTGTCCGAAATGCGGGATGGCGCTGGAGCCCATGGGCGTGCCCGCCGCCGACGAAGGGCCGAATCCGGAACTGGTCGACTTCACGCGCCGGCTCTGGATCAGTGCTGCCTTGTCGCTGCCCTTGCTTGTCATTAGCATGGGTCCGATGGTCGGTCTCCCCGTGCGCGACTGGATCGGTGAACCGATCGCCACCTGGATCGAACTCGTTCTGGCGACCCCGGTTGTGCTGTGGGCTGCCCTGCCCTTCTTCCGCCGCGCCTGGAACTCGATCGTCAATCGCAGCCCCAACATGTGGACGCTGATCGGCCTCGGCGTTGGCACCGCCTATCTCTATAGCATCGTCGCCACTTTGGCGCCGGGCCTGTTCCCGATGAGCTTCCGCGGGCACGGCGAAAGCGTGCCTGTGTATTTCGAGGCGGCTTCGGTCATCATTGCGCTTGTTTTCGTCGGACAGGTGCTGGAGTTGAAGGCCCGGGAACGCACGGGTTCCGCCATTCGCGCCCTCCTCGATCTGGCGCCGAAGACGGCACGCCGCATCGGCGATGATGGTAGCGAAAACGACGTGCCCGTTGACGAAATCCAGGCTGGAGACCGACTGCGTGTGCGTCCCGGCGAGCGTGTTCCGGTGGACGGTTCCGTCATCGAGGGGCAGTCCACCATTGATGAATCGATGATCACGGGCGAACCCCTGCCGGTCGAAAAGGTAAAGGGCGATGCCGTGACCGGCGGCACGATCAACAAGAACGGCGCACTCATCATGCAGGCGGAGAAGGTCGGCGCCGAAACGACGCTGTCGCGCATCGTCGAACTCGTCGCCAAGGCACAGCGCTCTCGTGCGCCGATCCAGACCATGGTCGATCGCGTCTCCGCCGTTTTCGTGCCTGCCGTCGTCGCGGCCGCGATCGTCGCCTTCGCCGTCTGGGCCTTCGTCGGGCCGGAGCCGCGGCTTGCACATGCGCTGCTCGCCGCCGTCGCGGTGTTGATCATTGCCTGCCCATGTGCGCTTGGGCTGGCGACCCCCATGTCCATCATGATCGCCACTGGCCGTGGCGCGCAGGAAGGCGTGCTGGTACGCGATGCCGAGGCGCTGGAGCGCTTCGCCAAGGTCGACACGCTGATCGTCGACAAGACGGGCACGCTCACCGAAGGCAAGCCCAACCTGACCGATATCGTCGCTGTCAACGGTATCGAGCAAGGGCGACTGCTGTCGCTCGCCGCCAGCCTCGAACGGGGTTCGGAACATCCGCTCGCGGAGGCCATCGTTGCCGGTGCCGAGGAGCGCGGGACAGGTCTTGTCGACATCTCCGGCTTTTCGGCGATAACGGGCAAGGGCGTGAAAGGCAGCGCCGGCAACACGCCGATCGCACTCAGCAATGCCGCGATGATGGCCGATCTTGGCATTTCCACGGAGGCGTTGAAGGTTGAGACCGAACGTCTGCGCGGCGAAGGCAAGACCGTGATGTTCGTTGCCATCGACAACAGGCTCGCCGGTCTTGTCGCCGTTGCGGATCGGATCAAGCCGACCACGGCAGCCGCGATCAAGGAACTGCACGAGAGCGGCCTGAAGATCGTCATGGCGACCGGCGACAACGGCAAGACTGCCGCCGCCGTCGCCAAGCAGCTCGGCATTGACGAGGTGCGGGCAGACATGTTGCCGGAAGGCAAGAAGGCGCTGATCGACGAATTGCGGGCCAAGGGTCACATCGTTGCCATGGCCGGCGACGGCGTCAACGACGCTCCCGCACTCGCCTCCGCCGATGTTGGCATAGCCATGGGCACGGGCGCCGACGTCGCCATGGAAAGCGCCGGTATCACGCTGGTGAAGGGCGACCTCAACGGCATCGTCCGGGCACGCCGCCTGTCGGAAGCGACCATCCGCAACATCAGGCAGAACCTCGCCTTCGCCTTCGGCTACAATGCCCTCGGCGTGCCCTTGGCGGCCGGCGTGCTCTACCCGGTCTTCGGCCTCCTTCTGTCGCCGATGATCGCAGCCGCCGCGATGAGCCTGTCCTCGGTCTCGGTCATCGCCAATGCGCTGAGACTACGGTTGGCCAAATAAGAACAGTCCCGGGAGGATCGCAGCGCGGTTCTCCCGGGAATACATGGAAACAAGCACAGGGCTGGGCGATTCCTTGAAACGCCCGACCGCTTGAAGGGAGAAGCAGATGAATATCGGTGAAGCATCCGGCCGTTCGGGCCTGCCGGCCAAGACGATCCGCTACTATGAAGATATCGGCCTCATCCGCCCCGATCGCAGCGACAACGGCTATCGCGATTATGGCGCCGACGACGTGCACAAGCTGCGCTTCCTGCATCGCTCGCGCAGCCTCGGCTTCTCGGTGGAGGAATGCCGGCAGCTGCTGGCGCTCTATGAGGACAAGAGCCGTGCCAGCGCCGACGTCAAGGATATGGCAAGCACCAAGCTTGTCGAGATCGACCGCAAGATCCGCGAACTAACGGAGCTGCGCCGCACACTGGAGCACCTCGTTCACGCCTGCCACGGCAACGAACGGCCCGACTGTCCGATCCTGGAGGAATTGTCGGAGGGGTGAAGTTGAGCTGTAGAGCTGCTCCGCTATGCCCGACATCCCAGCCGCCCGCGCCAGCCGGGAGAGTACTAGGACGAGAAGCCCTTATGAAAAGCTCCGGAGTAGACCGCCGCCACAGATTGCTGTTGCGGACAACATGGCCTAAGGATATCGCAAGATTGAAAACGGATATCCCATGCCCCTCTACATCAAAGATGATGCCATCGACCGCCTGGCGCGACGCTACCAGGCATTGACGAAAAGCCCGACCAAGACTGAAGCCGTGAGGCTTGCCTTGCAGAAGGCCCTGGATGAAGAGCTGACCAAGCCCGCCCTCGCCGAGGTCGCCGTCGCCTTCTGCCGCAATCTCCGACGGAAGGCCGATGCGAAAAGCGGAAACGACAGTGCAGAAGGGAGCGCCTGATGTTTATCGACGCCTCGGTCCTGTCGGCCATGATGACGAATGAGGAGGATGCGCGCGGCTTTGCCAATCGCATGCAATTGGCAACGGCGAGAATGACATCGCCGGCAGAAGCAATGCATGCGGCAATTGAGATCTCGGCAACGCTTGCACTTTCACCCGCGGAGGCGGGAGAAGCCGTACGCACCTTCCTGCAACTCATGAATATTCAGCTGCTTGCCGTACCGCCCCGCGCGGCCTTTATAGCGGCGGAGACATATGAGCGTTACGGCCAAGGCGACCACCCGGCCCGCCTCAGCCTCGACGATTGCATGACTTACGCCTGCGCTCGTTACTATCGCCAGCCGCTATTGTCGAAAAGCGGCCGGTTCGATCAGACCGATATCGAGCTGGCTTGAAACCGCTCGATCCGGCAAACCGTTACGGGCAAAGGGACGATGGGCCTGCCGCATATGTCGAGCGCACGCCGACTGCGTTCGGAGCAGCAGCGCATTGCAGACGGGACATGGAGTCGCCGGCGCGGATCGGGCCGGTCACCGACGGATCGGTATTGATGCGGCCGTCCGGAAGGATCGCATCCTTCGAATGGTCGACATTGCCGACATCGGTCTGAATTGTCTCAACCTTGAGGTTCTTGTGACGATGCTTGTGCACCTGCTCGGCCATGGCAGCGCTGGACATGCCGATGACGAGAGCAGAGATAGCGAGAGTTTTGAGCAGCATAAGACTGGCTCCTGTAGGAGTTGAGGCCCCACACATATGGGAACTGACAAGTGAATTTACAGCGGCTTGCCTGTCAATATCGTTAAGACTTTTAAGGTTTTGATGACGCTTTCATCTTGTGCCGCGACACCTCGGCGCCAGCATCGTGGGGTAGGCTGACAAAGCGCAACGCGGAGATGGCACCGATAAGGCCAATCACGAGGAAAGCCCAGCGGAAATCGGCCAGCGAAAGCGTTTCCCCACCATGAATCGTGCGCGAGAGATTGAGCATGGTTGCAGCAACCGCAACGCCAAGCAGCAACGATACCTGTTGCAACATGCTTGAGAGGGTGGAGGCAGAACTGCGTTGCGCGGCATGAATATCGGCAAAGCCGAGCGTGTTCAGCGCCGTGAAATTCATCGACCGCGACAGGCCGGCAATAAATAGCAGGCAATATATCAGCAGATCCGGTGTCGACGGCGACAGGAATCCACAAGCACCGATGCTCGCTGACGAAATCAGGCCGTTAACGACGAGCACGTTCCGGAAGCCGAAAATCCTCAACATCTGCGTCGTGATCGCCTTCATGCCGAGATTGCCGGCGAAATAGAACAGCAGATAGGTACCGGCATCGATCGCCGTGCGGCCGAAGCCGACCTGAAAGAGCAGCGGGATCAGGAAGGGAGTCGCGTTGATCGCGACGCGGCTCGCCGTGCCGGCCGAAAGCGTCGACATGGCGAAGGTCTGCACCTTGAAGGCGGAGAGATCGAGCAAGGGCGCATCGACCCTCATGAAGTGCCGGGTGGCAATGACGGAAAAGACCACACCGGCGGCAATGAGGCCGATGCTCGGTGCCAATCCCGTCGTCCCCTGAACCACGAATTCCAGACCGGCGAGCAGGAAGGTCAGCCCCGCAGCCGATTGCACGAAGCCGAGGAGGTCAAGCCGCGCGACCTTTTCCTCCCGCTGATCCGGCACGAAGCGCAGCACCAGACCGAGGCCGATGATACCGATCGGGATATTGATCAGGAAGTTCCAGTGCCAGCTGAGATAGGTGGTGATGAAGCTGCCGAGCACCGGGCCAATGACTGGCGCCGTCAACGCCGGCCAGGTGATCATCGACATCGCATGGACGAGATCGGATTTGCGCGCGCTTTTCAGTACGATGATACGGCCGACAGGCGTCATCAGCGCGCTGCCGACGCCTTGAACGGCGCGAGCGAGGATGAATTCGGCGAGACTGCCCGAAAGGCCGCAGAACAGCGAGGCCACGGTGAAGATGGTGATCGACGCCAGAAACACGCGCCGCGCGCCGTAGCGATCGCCCGCCCAACCCGCCAGCGGCACGAAGGCGGCCATGGTCAGCAGATAGACGGTGATACCGATGCTCATCGATACCGGCTCGACGCCGAAGGTTTTCGCCATCTGCGGCAGCGATGTGGTGACGATGGTGCCGTCCAGGATCTGCATGAAGAAGGAAACGGCAACCACGAAAGCGATGATGCGAGACTGCCGGCCGAAACTTGCTTCGGAGGGCTCTTCTGTGGTCCGGGCAACGGTCATGACATGAAATTTCGGAAAATAGCGTTCAAAGGGCGCCGGTTCGACCGGCAACAATCATAGGATCATTGAATACGCCCATCGCACGGGCTTGCAAAGCCGCAAACCCACGCCGGCATCGTCAAAGATTGACACGGTGACACAAGAGCCGCGATTTCCGGCAAGCTTGCCTCTGTCCGTCGCATCCCGTGGATGTCAATCGTCCGAGTAGCGCTGCTCGCGCCATGGGTCGCCATACATATGATAGCCGTTCTTCTCCCAAAAGCCGGCGCGGTCGGCGCCGATGAGTTCGATGCGGCTCAGCCATTTCGCGCTCTTCCAGAAATAAAGATGCGGCACGACGAGGCGCATCGGTCCGCCATGCTCGCGCGTTAGCGGCTGGCCCTCCCAAGCGGTGGCGAGAATGGCATCTTCAGCCGCAAAATCCGCAAGCGGCAGGTTGGTGGTATAACCGTCATAACTCGTAAGCAGCACATGCTGCGCCTCGGCCGTCGGCATGGCGAGGTCGAGGAAATCGCGCGTCGAAACTCCTTCCCAGCGATTGTCGTAGCGCGACCAGGTCGTCACGCAATGAATGTCGCTGACATAAGTGCTTTGCTCGATCGCCTGGAAAGCCGACCAGTCGAGACTGAGCCGCTTTTCCACGAAACCAAACACATCGAGCCGCCAGCTGGAGAGGGAAATCTGCGGCTGCTCGCCAAGATCGAGCACCGGCCAGTTCTTGACGAGATGCTGCCCTGGCGGCAGCCGCTCAGTCTCAGCCCGGCTGATACGCCCGGTCAGAAACTTGCCCTCCGCCGCCCAGCGGCGCTTGGAAGTGGTGAGCTTGCTGTCGGCGGGGATCTGGTCGTCGCTCATGCGGCTATCCTCTTTGCTGTACAAAGATAGGATAATCCGTGCGTGTCCGTGTCAAGTCGAAGGAAGTTGATAGCCGACTATATTGCCGCGATGGTGATTTGGAACAGCTGCGCCTTGCCCGAAATCGTGCGCCGCGCGGCGTCGGTGTTCGAGACGAGCAGGCAATCGCCCGCATCAAGCACCATGCCATCAATTTCAGCACTACCGCGATGGCAAAGAACAAGGGTGGTCTCTTCTCCGAAAGCGAATTCGCCGAGCCCATCGACCGAAATGCGCAGCACCGAATGCGTGAGACGGCCGCGCCGCGTCATGACATTGAGATCGGTGATCGTGCCATCGATCAAGGTCGCGGAAGTCGGCGCATCCGCCGCAAAGGGCAGCGGGTCGCTTGCCTGCGTCAGACGCTCCGGCTTGCGACCTTCAATGAAGAGGGTCATTCCCTCTCCCTCGAGAATGGATAGCGTGCGATCGATGCCCGGAAAGACCGAGAACGGTCCGTCCGAAGCAACGGTCGCCATGCTGACGCGCCAGTCGAAGTCGGCAAGCCCGGCGCCGTCGGGCGAAACGGCGATTTCCACCGTTTCCCCACCGCCGTTTTTCCAGGGCATGCGCTTGTGATCGCTGGCGCGTAGCAGCTTCATCTTAGTTCCCCAGGATAGCCGGCAGGCGCAGGCCCTGCTGCTTGGCCCAATCGAGCGCGATGTCGTAGCCTGCATCGGCGTGGCGCATGACGCCGGTTGCCGGGTCGTTCCAGAGAACGCGCTCCAGACGGCGGGCCGCATCATCCGTGCCGTCGGCGCAGATGACCATGCCGGAGTGCTGGCTGAAGCCCATACCGACGCCGCCGCCGTGATGCAGCGATACCCAAGTCGCGCCGGAGGCGGTGTTGAGCAGTGCGTTGAGCAGCGGCCAATCGGAAACGGCATCCGAGCCGTCCTTCATGGCTTCCGTTTCGCGGTTCGGCGAAGCGACCGAGCCGGAGTCGAGATGGTCGCGGCCGATGACGACAGGAGCCTTCAGCTCGCCATTCCTGACCATTTCGTTGAAGGCGAGACCGAGACGGTGACGATCACCGAGACCGACCCAGCAAATGCGTGCCGGCAGGCCCTGGAAGGCGATGCGCTCGCGCGCCATGTCCAGCCAGTTGTGCAGGTGGGTATTGCCGGGGGTGAGTTCCTTTACCTTGGCGTCGGTCTTGTAGATATCTTCCGGATCGCCCGAGAGAGCGGCCCAGCGGAACGGACCGATGCCGCGGCAGAACAGCGGACGGATATAGGCCGGCACGAAGCCCGGGAAAGCGAAGGCGTTTTCGAAACCTTCATCCTTGGCGACCTGGCGGATGTTGTTGCCGTAGTCGAGCGTCGGCACGCCGGCATTCCAGAAGTCGACCATCGCTTCGACGTGAACCTTCATCGAAGCGCGGGCGGCAGCTTCGACGGCCTTCGGATCGCTTTCGCGCTTGGCCCTGTGCTCGGCCACCGTCCAACCGGCCGGCAGATAGCCGTTCAGCGGGTCGTGGGCAGACGTCTGGTCGGTGACGATATCCGGGCGCGGACCGCCAGCCTTCATGCGCCTTACCAGTTCGGGGAAGATTTCGGCGGCATTGCCGAGCAGGCCCACGGACTTGGCTTCGCCGGCCTTCGTCCACTTGTCGATCAAAGCGAGCGCTTCGTCGAGGCTCGATGCCTTCTCGTCGACATAGCGGGTGCGCAGGCGGAAATCGATGCGGGTTTCGTCGCTCTCGACGGCGAGGCAGCAGGCGCCGGCCATGACAGCCGCCAGCGGCTGTGCGCCGCCCATGCCGCCGAGACCGCCGGTCAGGATCCACTTGCCCTTGAGATCGCCATTGTAATGCTGGCGTCCGGCTTCGACGAAGGTCTCATAGGTGCCCTGCACGATGCCCTGCGTGCCGATATAGATCCACGAGCCGGCCGTCATCTGGCCGTACATGGCAAGACCCTTCTTATCCAGCTCGTTGAAGTGGTCCCAGGTTGCCCAATGCGGCACGAGGTTGGAGTTGGCGATGAGCACGCGCGGCGCATCCTTGTGGGTGCGGAACACGGCGACCGGCTTGCCGGACTGTACGAGCAGCGTCTCGTCTTCGTTGAGTGTCTTCAGCGTCGCGGCGATGCGGTCGAAGTCATCCCAGGTGCGGGCAGCGCGGCCGATGCCGCCGTACACGACCAGTTCGTTCGGGTTTTCCGCAACGTCCGGGTCGAGGTTGTTCATCAGCATGCGCAACGGCGCTTCGGTCAGCCAGCTCTTGGCATTGAGTTCCGGGCCGCGAGGAGCGCGGATTTCGCGGATATTATGGCGTGG
Source organism: Martinezella lusitana (assembly GCF_014207095.1). Classification (GTDB taxonomy): domain Bacteria; phylum Pseudomonadota; class Alphaproteobacteria; order Rhizobiales; family Rhizobiaceae; genus Rhizobium; species Rhizobium lusitanum_B. The sequence goes on from NZ_JACHBG010000005.1 coordinate 127,031, forward strand.
ATTGGTCATATCACATCTCCAAGGAAGGCAGGATGTCGGTTGAAATCGAGGCATTGAGGGCGCCGGAGCCGATAAGCTCGCTGGCGGCCTTGAGGTCGTTTGCCATGTAGCGGTCCACCTCCAGCGAAGGGACGGCGGCGCGGATGGCTGATATGGCAAGCTTGAGTTCCGGGCTGGTGACGAGCGGCGCGCGCAATTCCACACCCTGGGCAGCCGTCAGCGCCTCGATGCCGATGATGCCGAAGAGATTTTCGGTCATCTGCAGCAGGCGGCGCGCACCATGGCAGGCCATGGAGACATGGTCTTCCTGGTTGGCCGAGGTCGGTGTCGAGTCGACGGAGGCCGGATGCGACATCTGCTTGTTCTCGGACATCAGCGCCGCCGAGGTCACTTCGGCAATCATCAGGCCGGAGTTCAGGCCGGGCTTCTTCGCCAGGAATGCCGGCAGGCCGTAGCTGAGCGCCGGGTCGACCAGCAACGCGATGCGGCGCTGTGCGATCGCGCCGATTTCGCAAACGGCAATCGCGATCTGGTCGGCGGCAAAGGCAACCGGCTCGGCATGGAAGTTACCGCCGGAAACGACGGAATTGTCCGAAAGCACCAGCGGGTTGTCGGTGACGGCGTTGGCTTCGATTTCGAGCGTGCGGCCGACAGAGCGCAGCAGATCGAGGCAGGCGCCATCCACCTGCGGCTGGCAGCGGATGCAATAGGGATCCTGCACGCGCTCATCGCCTTCGATATGGCTCTCACGGATCACGGAACCGGCAAGCAGACCGCGAAGGGCCGCAGCGGTATCGATCTGGCCCTTGTGGCCGCGCAGTGTATGAATGTCGGGATGGAACGGGGCGGAGGAGCCCATGGCAGCATCGGTCGACATGGCACCGGTGATGAGGGCAGCCTGCGCCGCACGATGCGCGCGGAAGAGGCCGGCGAGCGCGAGACCGGTCGACACCTGCGTGCCATTGATCAGCGCAAGCCCTTCCTTGGCGGCCAATACGACCGGCTTCAGGCCGGCCTTTTCGAGCGCCGCTGCGCCGGAAAGCTGTTCGCCGGCATAAAAGGCTTCGCCATGACCCATCATGACGGCGGTCATATGGGCGAGCGGCGCAAGATCGCCCGAGGCGCCGACCGAACCCTTTTCCGGAATGAGGGGTACGACACCCTTTTCAAGCATGCCTTCGATCAACCGCACCAGCTCCAACCGCACGCCGGAGGCGCCGCGGCCGAGCGAAACCAGCTTCAGCGCCATGATCAGGCGAACGACGTTCTCCGGCAGCGGCTGGCCGATGCCACAGCAATGCGAGAGAATGAGATTGCGCTGAAGCGTGGCGACGTCAGCGCTGTCGATCTTGATCGACGCCAGTTTGCCGAAGCCGGTGTTAATGCCATAGACGGGCGCATTGCCTGCGGCAATTTCCGCGATGCGGGCAGCCGCCTTGGCAATGCCTGCATCGAAAGATGCATCGAGCCTGGCCGGCTCGCCGGTCCAGTAGATCGTCGCCAACTGCTGCAGCGACACGGAACCGGGATGGAGAACGATAGTCATCGGTTGAACCTTTTTCCCTTGAAAACATGGGCATGGAGAGGATTGAAGCCGATGCGGTAGACAAGCTCCGCCAGGCTTTCGACATTCCAGATGGCGAAATCGGCCGACTTTCCGGCTTCCAGCGTACCGGTTTCGGAGAGCAGCCCGAGGGCGCGTGCGCCTTCGCGCGTTGCACCGGCGATGCATTCCTCGACCGTCAGACGGAAAAGGGTGGCAGCCATATTCATGGTCAGCAGCATCGATGTCAGCGGCGAGGTGCCAGGATTGCAATCCGTGGCGATGGCGATCGAAACACCCGCCTCGCGGAGCGCGTTGACCGGCGGCTTCTGCTTTTCGTTGATAGCATAGAAAGCGCCCGGCAGCAGCACCGCAACGGTCCCGGCCGCAGCCATGGCGTTGACGCCATCCTCGTCGAGATATTCGATATGATCGGCTGACAGCGCGCCATAAGAGGCCGCAAGCTTGGCGCCGCCGAGATTGGAAAGCTGTTCCGCATGCAGTTTCACGGGAATGCCGAGCGACTTGGCAAGATCGAAGACGCGGGCGATTTCGGTCGTCGAGAAGGCAATCCCTTCGCAGAAGCCGTCGACGGCATCGACCAGGCCTTCCGCGTGCGCCTGGCTCAGGCCGGGCAGTACGACATCACTTATATAGTCGCCGTTTCGACCCTTGTATTCGGCCGGCGTGGCATGGGCACCGAGATAGGACGTGACGACACGGACGGGACGGACCGTCTCCAGCTTGCGCGCCGCCCGCAGCATCTTCAATTCGGATGGAATATTCAGGCCGTAGCCCGACTTCACCTCGATGGTGGTGACGCCTTCGGAAAGCAGCGTATCGAGGCGCGGCAGCGCAACGGCGACAAGCTCGTCAACCGACAACGCGCGCGTCGCATTGACCGAAGAAACGATACCGCCGCCGGCGCGAGCGACTTCTTCGTAGCTCGCCCCTTCCAGCCGCATTTCGAATTCGCGGGCGCGATTGCCGCCATAGACGATGTGCGTGTGGCAATCGACGAGGCCGGGGGTCACCCAGCGGCCTTCAAGATCGATGCTTTCGGCACCGGCAACGTCAGGCAGATCCGCTTCCGGACCGGCAAAGAGGATGCGGCCGTCTCTGGTCAGGATAGCACCCTTCTCGATCGTGCCGAGCCGGGCCTCGCCCTCTTTCAAGGTCGCAAGGCGGGCATTGCGCCACACGCGGCTTGCCGCGCCGTTTTCCCTGCCATCGTTGGCGCCATCTTCGGAAAAATTGTTCCCACCCATAAGCTTTACGCCTTTCCTCGTTGGCTCATAATGTATATACATATTAAAAAGGCTGACAAGAGGGATTTTGGACTCTGTGTCCGAAAGGAAAGGGTGAGACCATGGCGATACTTCATGCACGCTCGGCACTGCTTGGCGACGGATGGCACGAAAATGTGCGGATTACCCTCGAAGGCGGTCGCATCACCGACATCGCCAAGAGCGTCGAGCCCAAGGCCGGTGACGACAGGCAGGATATTCTCGTGCCGGCGATGCCGAACCTGCATAGCCACGCCTTCCAGCGCGCCATGGCCGGCCTTGCCGAAGTGCGCGGTCCGACGAATGACAGCTTCTGGAGCTGGCGCACCGTCATGTATAAATTCGCACTGTCGATGACGCCCGATCACGTCGAGGCCGTCGCGGCACAGCTCTATATGGAAATGCTCGAAGCCGGTTTCTCCCGCGTCGGCGAGTTCCACTACCTGCATCATGACAAGGACGGCAGCCACTATGCCAATATCGCCGAACTGGCCGAGCGCATCGGCGCCGCCAGCGCCGAAACCGGCATTGCGTTGACGTTGCTGCCCGTCTTCTACGCCCATTCCGGCTTCGGAGGTGCAGCGCCCATCGAAGGCCAGCGTCGCTTCATCAACTCGCTCGAAAGCTTCGAAGCACTGATGGCCGGTTGCAAGACGGTGACGAGCCGTCTGCCTGGAGCCGAACTCGGCATTGCGCCGCATAGTCTGCGGGCAGTCACGCCCGAGGAACTGGCAAAGCTTATTCCCATAGCAGGCGATGGACCGATCCATATCCACGTGGCCGAGCAAGTGAAGGAAGTGGAAGACTGCATCGCCTGGTCGGGCGCGCGGCCGGTGCAATGGCTGCTCGATAACACCCCGATGAACGAGCGCTGGTGCCTGATCCATGCCACGCACATGACCGAGGATGAGACCCGGCGCATGGCAAAGAGCGGCGCAATCGCCGGTCTCTGCCCGATCACCGAGGCCAATCTCGGCGATGGCGTCTTCGCTGCGCCTCTCTTCATCGAGGAAGGCGGCCGTTACGGCATCGGGTCCGATTCCAATATCCTGATCTCCGTCCCGGAAGAACTGCGGCAGTTGGAATATTCGCAGCGCCTGGCGTTGCGTGCCCGCAACGTCATCGCCACGACAGGTGGTTCGACAGCCCGCAAGCTGTTCGACAGTGCTGTGGTCGGCGGCGGTGCCGCACTGAAAGCACCGGCCGGCCTTGCCGTCGGCAATTGCGCTGACATCGTCTCCCTCGACGCCAGCGCCGTGCCCTATCTTTCCGAAGACCGCGTTCTCGATCATTGGACTTTTGCCGGCGGCTTCAAGGTCGATGGCGTATGGGCTTTGGGCAAGAAGCAGGTCGAAGGCGGTCGGCATATCAAGAGAGAGGCAATTTCCGCGCGCTTCCATCAGGCAATGGCCGAGCTGATCGGTTAAGAAACTGCTTTTCCTGCCGCCGATTGGTCCTTAAATAACTCGCGGAAACCCGATGTCTTACACGGAAAACATGAGCGGCATGGCCACAAGCAAAGAGGCGACCCTGCATCAGCGCATCCTGAGCGATATCGAGGGCCAGATCGTCTCTGGCGCTTGGCCGCCGGGTCATCGCATTCCGTTCGAAATGGCGCTGGCCGAGCAGTATGATTGCTCGCGGATGACGGTGAACAAAGTCCTGACCCAGCTCGCCCGCGCGGGGCTGATCGAGCGGCGCAAGCGCTCGGGCAGCTTCGTTACGCATCCGCACGCGCAATCGGCCGTGCTGGAGATTCACGATATCAAGTCGGAAATCCAGTCGCTCAACCTGCCCTATTCGCATCGATTGATGAAGCTCGCCGAGCGGCGCGGCCGCGCGGAGGATGCCCGCCGGCTGCAATTTGCCGGCCCGGTCAACGTGCTGGAAATCAGCTGCATTCACTATGCCGGCGCGCGACCCTTCTGCCTGGAAGACCGCGTCATCAATCTCGATGCCGTGCCCGACGCCGCCAAAGCCGACTTTGCAACCCTGCCGCCCGGCCCATGGCTGCTCAATCAGGTGCCCTGGAGCACGGCCGAACACCAGATCCGCGCCATCTCCGCCGAGGGCGACGCGGCAGCAAGTCTCGATGTCGCCAAGGGTACGGCCTGTCTGGTGGTCGAACGACGCACCTGGAGTTCAGCCGGCCCGATCACCCATGTTCGCCTTACCTATCCCGGTGATCGCCACAGCCTGGTAGCCCGCTTTACGCCTTCGAGCTGATTGCTTTCAAACTGGCAGCGACATCGCCTAACGCATGCCGCGCAAAAGTGCGCGGCGGTTTTGCGACAACGACAAGCGTGAGATCAGAGACTTGAAGCGGAGGAGCAAATCCGAAAAATTGCGGCACGCTTTAGGGCCGCTGCTGTCCCGGCTCCGTGTGGATCGGGATGAGGCTCTCGGATTGACGAAGAGGCTGCGCCGGATCGACCAGCAGAATGCTGAGCGCAATCAACACCAGTGCCAGAATCAGAATAATCCCAATCAACAGCGGACGAATTGCGATCATTTCGTTCTCCAATCTCCCCAGCCCTGCACCATGGCGCGATAAGGGAATTCGAGACAATCCGCACATACTAACACGAAACATTAACGAGTGTTTTATGTTGTTGAACTTTTCTGCCCAGTCCGAATGTTTTGAGTTCCGAGAACAGGATAGCCGCCTCACGCTTGTTTGAATGGCGCGTCGCGATGGGGACGAATAGGTTTAGGCCGCTGGCGACACCAATCGCGAGGCTTAGACCGGAAATCCCGCCGGCAAGCTCGATCATCGCGACCGCCACACCCGAACCATAGCTTGACCGACAATTCAAGAGAGGCAATGCCTATGCATCGCAAACGTCTGATTACGGGCGCGCTGACGCTCACCATCGCAACACTTGCCGCCCTGCAAGGCGCCGTTGCCGCAACCGAGCGTGTAAAAGTGCGCGGCACAGTCGAAAGCCTCGACGGCGACACGCTGAAGGTCAAATCCCGCGACGGCAAGGACGTTACCGTCGCGCTGGAGGCAGGGTGGAGCGTCGGCGGTATCGTTCAGGCCGCCGTCAGCGACATCAAGCCCGGTGACTTCGTCGGCATCGCCTCGCAGCCGACCGATAGCGGCATCAATGGCGCCATCGAAGTCGTGATCTTTCCGGCCGCGATGAAGGGAACCGGTGAAGGCGACCGTCCCTGGGATTCGAAGCCCAACAGTTCCATGACCAACGCTACCGTTGCCAATGCCGTCACCTCAGTCAACGGCCCGACATTGACGCTCACCTACAAGGGCGGCGAGCGGAAGATCAACATTCCCACGGGCACACCCGTCGTGACGCTGACATCGGCGACCAAAGCTGACCTGAAACCCGGCGCCGGCGTCTTCATCACCGGGGAGCGAGCCGACGATTCCAAAGTCTCCGCCGAACGCGTCGCCGTCGGCCTCAACGGCACCGTGCCGCCGATGTGATCGGGCTCGCCGGTTCGACAGCCTGATCGGCATTCAAATGAAAACAGGCGGACCGCAATGCTGCGATCCGCCTGCTTTTTTCTTCATGGCTGGCGAATGTTCAGAACGCCATCACTCCGCCGCCTGCGCATGCTGGCGATGATCGACGACTTCGTCCTCGTCATCCTCATCCGGCTTCGGCTGTTTCCAGGCGATCAAGCGGTAGAACATCGGGATGAAGAAGGTGGCGATGAAGGTCGCCGCAAGCATCCCGCCGATGACGCCGGTGCCGATGGCATGACGGCTCGCCGAACCCGCGCCGCTGCTGATGGCAAGAGGCACGACGCCGAGAATGAAGGCGAGCGAGGTCATCACGATCGGGCGGAAGCGCAGCCGCGCCGCCTCGAGCGCAGCCTCGGCCGCACCCATGCCTTCCTTGCGTTTCAGCACCGCGAACTCGACGATCAGGATGGCGTTCTTTGCCGCCAGGCCGATCAGCGTCACCATACCGATCTGGAAGTAGACGTCGTTGGTCAGCCCGCGCAGATAGGTGGCAAGCAACGCACCGAACAGCGCGAAGGGGATCGCGGTGATGACGGCGAGCGGCAGGCTCCACTTTTCATACTGGGCAGCCAGGATCAGGAACACCATGATGATGCCGAAGACCATCGCCTGCGTACCCGCACCGCTGGTCTCCAGTTCCTGGTAGGCCGAGCCCGTCCAGGCGATCTGGAATCCTTCCGGCAAGCTTTCGGCCGCCACCTGCTGCATGGCCTTGATCGCATCGCCGGACGTATAGCCTGGCGCCGGATTGCCGGTGATCTTGGCGGCATTGAAGGCGTTGTAGCGTTCAAGCTGGTCCGGCCCGATGACGCGCGACACCTTGATCAGCGTGTCGAGCGGGATCATCTTGCCGCTGTCGGAGCGCACGAAGACCTGACGCAGATCCTCCGGCGATTCGCGGAAGGGTGCCTCCGACTGCAGGTTCACCTGGTAGTTACGGCCGTAGAGCGTGAAGTCGTTCACGTAGAGACTGCCGAAGGTCGCCTGCATGGCGTCGAAGACCGAGTTGATCGGCACGCCGAGCGCCTTGGCCTTCTCGCGGTCGAGATCGGCACGGAACTGCGGAACGTTGGTGTCGAGCGTCGTGCGCACACCTGCAAGCTCCGGCCGCTTGGAGGCTGCCGCCACCAGCTTCTGCGCCTGATCCGAAAGACCCGCAACGCCCTTGCCGCTGCGATCCTGAAGATAGACTTCGAAGCCGCCCGTGGTCGAAAGACCCATGATCGGCGGCGGATTGAAGGCGAGCACCATGGCATCCTTGATGCCCATATTGGCGCCGATGATCGGGCCTGCGAGATTGCGGGCATCGAGTTTCGGCGTCTTGCGCTCGCTCCAGTCCTTCAGCGTCACGAAGGCGACGCCGGCGCTGCTCTTCAGGCCACCCGACAGAAGGTCGAAGCCGGAAACCGCAAAAACGTTTTCGACGCCCGGCAGCTTCTTGGTGTTGACCAGAGCCTCGTCCATGACGGCCTGCGTGCGCGTCAGCGAAGCAGCGGGCGGCAGGATGGCGATCTGGAACAATGCGCCCTGGTCTTCATCCGGCACCAGCGATCCCGGAAGCGTGTAAAAGAGATAGCCGGTGACGCCGAGCAGGCCGGCAACCAGCACGCAGCCGATAATGACGCGCTTCAGGAAGAAGGCGACACCGGCCGCATAGCCTGCAGTCAACCGGTCGAAGGCGCGGTTGAAGATGCGGAACGGCAGGATCGGCTCATGATGGCCGGGCTTCAGGATCAGCGCGCAGAGTGCCGGCGTCAGCGTCAGCGCCACGATACCGGACAGGGTGACCGAGATCGCGATGGTGACGGCGAACTGCTTGTACATCTGGCCCGCCAGGCCGCCCATGAAGGAGACCGGGATGAACACGGCGCAGAGCACCAGCACGATGGCGATGACCGGACCAGTCACCTCGCCCATCGCCTTGATGGCAGCCTTTTTCGGCGACAGCTTCTCCGTCGCCATCAGTCGCTCGACGTTTTCGAGCACGACGATGGCGTCATCCACCACGATACCGATTGCCAGCACCAATCCGAACAACGTCAGAAGGTTGATCGAGAAGCCGAGCAGATACATGCCGGCAAATGTGCCGACGATGGAGATCGGAACGGCGATGATCGGGATCAGCGTCGCCCGCCAGTTCTGCAGGAAGACGAAGACGACGATGACGACGAGAAGGATCGCCTCGATGAGGGTGTGCACCACTTCCTCGATCGACACCTGGATGAACTTCGTCGTGTCGTAGGGAACCTCGTAGGCAACGCCGTGCGGGAACGACTTTTGCAACTCGTCGAGGCGCGACTTGAGTGCCGCCATCGTATTCAAGGCATTGGCGCCCGGCTGCAGGTAGACAGCGATCGGCACTGCCGGCGTGCCGTTGAGGCTGCTCTGTACCGAATAGCTCTTGGTGCCGAGTTCGATGCGCGCCACGTCCTTCAGCCTGAGCGTTGCCGCATTGGCCGTCGAACGCAGGATGATTTCACCGAAGGCGTCGACATCGGGCAGGCGCCCTTGCGTCGTCACCGTATAGGTGAAGGCCTGCGGATTGTTGCTTGGCTGATCGCCGAAGCGGCCGGCCGCAAACTGGGAGTTCTGCTCCCGGATTGCGGTCGCGACGTCGCTCGGCGTCAGATTGTACTGCGCCAGCTTGTCCGGTCGCAGCCAGACACGCATCGAGTAGTCGACATCGCCGAGAAGATTGACGTCGCCAATGCCGGGAATGCGCTTGAGATCGTCGATGACGTTCAGAAGCGCATAATTGCCGACATAGGTGCGGTCGTAGCGGCTATCGGTGGAATACATCGCCACGAAGCCGAGGATCGACGTCGAGCGCTTGGTGACCACGACGCCCAATCGCGTCACGTCCTGCGGCAGCGTCGAGACCGCACGCTGAACGCGGTTGTTGACGTTGATCGCCGCCTGGTCCGGATCCGTGCCCAGCGCGAAGGTCACGGTGATCTGCATCGCGCCGCTGTTGGAGTTCGTCGACTGCATGTAGAGCATGTTTTCGACGCCGTTGATCTGCTGCTCCAGCGGAGCGGCAACGGTCTGCGCGACCGTCTCGGCGCTGGCGCCGGGATAGGTGGCGGTGACCACCACCTGCGGCGGCGTCAGCTCGGGATATTGCGCGATCGGCAGGATGCGCAGGCAGACAGCGCCCGCCAGCAGGATGACGATCGAGATCACCGCCGCGAAAACCGGGCGGTCGATAAAGAATCGGTTACCTAGCATCAGTTCTGCACCACCTTTTTCGCGTCCTTGGGCGTAGCGTCCGCCGTCGCCTGCACCGGTGCGCCGGGGCGTACCTTAATGATGCCTTCGATGATCAGCTTGTCGCCAGCCTTGAGGCCTGACAGCACCAGCCAGCTGTTGCCGATCTTCTGACCGAGCGTTACCGGGTTGATGTGAGCTTTGCCCTCCTGGTCGATCGTATAGACGAACTGGCCTTGAGGGCTCTGCATCAGCGCCACTTCCGGGATGGTGATGGCGTTGTCGAGTGAAACGCCGGTCACCCGCGCACGAACGAACTGGCCGGGCAACAGCCGGCGGCTGGAATTGTCGACCACGGCGCGCGCCTGCAACGTCCCCGTCGACACGTCGATGGTGGAGGAAGTGAAGTCGACGGCGCCGTCATGATCGTAAGTCGTGCCGTCACCGAAGGAGATCTTGACGCCCAGGTTGGGCGCCTCTCCCTTGGCCTTCTTCATGTCGATCAGGCGGCGCACTTCCGCAGCCTCTGAATCCGAGAAGGAGAAGTTGACGTAGACGGGATCGAGTTGCGTGATGCTGGTGAGCAGGCCGCTATCGCCGGTCGTGCCGATCAAGCTGCCTTCGGAAACCTGCTCCAGGCTGGTAATGCCGCCAACGGGCGCCGTGACCTTGGTATAGTCGAGATTGAGCTGCGCCGTCTGAACCTGCGCCTGCGCTGCCGCAACTGCGGCTTCCGCCAGCTGACGCGTCGAAATCGCGTCGTCGCGAGCCTTCTGCGTCGCGGCGTTCTGCCCGAAGAGATTGATATTGCGCTTTTCTTCGCGCTGCGCCTGCTCAAGCTGAGCCTGTGCCTGCTGGAGCTGTGCCTTTGCCTGGGCAAGCGTGGCCTGGTAGGACGCCGGATCGATCAGGAAGAGCACGTCGCCGGCCTTCACCTCGGCGCCTTCGACAAAGTTCCTCTTCAACAGGATACCGCCGACACGAGCGCGCACATCGACTTGCCTAAAGGCAGAGATGCGGGCAGCATATTCATAGGAGAGCGCCACGGCCTGGGGCTTGACCTCGATAGCCGTCACCTGTGGCGGCGGCATCTGACCGGCTTGCTGCGCCAGGGAGGAAGTTGCGCCGAAAAAGAGCAGTCCGGCGGCAACGAGACCGTTGCGCAGAAGGGAGGATTTATACGTCGTCATGGAAAAATCACCGTGAGATTCGACATTTTTATTGCAGCGCAATATACAAACATTCATGAATGATTGTAAATATCAAATCGACGCGGCTTTTATGGCTCATATCCGGACCCCCCGTGGTTTCGGATATTGAGATGTAAAATCAGACATATGAGCGAGACGATATGCCCCACCGTCTCACAGAAACTTCGAGGAGGAGCATGCGAAGAACAAAAGAAGATGCTGCCAAGACCCGAGAGGAGGTCCTGGCGGCCGCCGCCGACATTTTCTATGAAAACGGTGTCAGCGGCTCCAGCCTCGAAAAGATCGCGCAACGCGCCGGCGTAACGCGCGGTGCGATCTATTGGCATTTCAAGGACAAGGCCGAGGTCCTGACGGCGCTGCACAGCGAAATCCGCCTGCCGCAGGAAACCATCGTTGACTATGCAATCGAGCATGGTCACGACGATCCGCTCGGGTTGATCGAGCAGGGCACGGTCCAGGTTCTGGAGAATCTCGCCAAGGACGAACATCTGCAGCAGGTCTTCGCCATCATGATTCTCGGCTGCGAGTTCACCAAACATCGCTCCGACGCCGCTCAGAGAATCGTCACCGCCAATCAGCAAATGTTCGGCAAGCTGGAGCGATTGATCGAGATGGCCGACCAAAAAAAGACGCTAGCGCCGCTATGGACGCCCGATGCTGCTGCCCGCGCTATTCAGTGTTCCATGAACGGTCTGCTTGCCGAATGGCTCCGCTCAAGCAAGTCTTTCCCTCTGGTCGATATAGGCGAGCGACTGATCCGCAGCCTGGTCGGCTCCATGCGGCTAAGGTGATCCAGCGGCTAGCCGCCCGCGTGCCGCATGGCCTCGGCCAGCGAGATGTCCGACTTGATCTCCCGCGTCGACATCGACGTCACGGTGTGCCGCACGCCGGGAAGTCTATTGAGTTCTTGCCGCAATAGCCGGTCGAGCGCCGCCATGTCGGTCGCCAGAATATGCAGGAGATAATCCGCCTCGCCCGTCGTCGCATGACAGCGCCAGATGAGCGGATGACGACGTACGGCGGCCTCAAAGGCATCGAAGCGCTCGACGTCGATCGACACCTGCACGAATGCCTCGAGGCCGAAGCCGAGCCGCGGCGGATCTAGAAGCGCCCTGTACCCTCTGATCACGCCTGCCTCCTCTAGCGCCTTCACCCGTTTCCAGCACGGCGTCTTGCTGAGCCCCACGAGATCGGCAAGCGCCGCAAACGAGATGCGGGCATCGGCCTCCAGCGCGGCAATGATCTTGTGATCGAGCGCATCCAACTCCATCGTTCTCTCCATTTTCCCTACAAGAGACGATCGTGCTCCCGTTCTGCAATTATGAATGACAAATAGGAACAATGTTCAAGGCAAATTGCTTATCCTTGGTAAAGGCAAACATGCTTGTCGGCCAAAGGCTGGAACAAAGGGAACGAAGATGCAGAAGCAAGACTATTACGCCCGCATCGAGGCGCCTGACATGCTCGACTACGGCGTCTATCTGCAATGCGACAAACTCCTCGCCTGTCAGAAGCCGTTGAACGGCATGGTCAACGGCGACGAACTGCAATTCCAGATCGTTCATCAGGTGGAAGAACTCTGGATGAAGCTGATGGCCTATTCGCTGGTCGATGTCATCGGCTTCATGGAAGAGCGCAACACCCACCGCGTCGTGACCCTGATGGGCCGCGTGCACAAGATCATGCGCATGATGACGACCCAGCTCGATCTTCTGGAAACCATGTCGCCGAAGGAATATCAGCAGATCCGCCTGCAGCTCGGCAACGGCAGCGGCCAGGAATCGCCGGGCTTCAAGTTCCTGCTGCGCATGCCGCCCGATCTCTGGCACGCCTTCAAGGCGAATTACCTCGATGCGCCCGGCCTGACGATAACAGATATCTATGATGGCAAATACGATCATGGCGACAGCTATGTCGTCGCCGAAGCGCTGGTGGAATATGACGAGCTGTTTCAAAAATTCCGCGCCAACCACATGTATCTGATCCAGCGTTCCATCGGGCTCGGCTCGAAATCCCTGAAGGGACGCCCGGTCGAGCTGCTGCAGGCAGGCGCCCGCCACCGCTTCTTCCCCGAACTCTGGGATATTCGCCACGAAATGACCGACAGTTGGGGCGGCCAATATGGCGTGGTGCGCGATTCCATTTCGAAGCACGACGCCGCCGAATAGGCACTGACCGGGTACAGCTTTCCGTTGCCTCGTTCGAGGTAACGGAAAGCTTCTGTTATATGGCGGCAACCCCGCCACCGGCGTCCGCGCGATAGGCGCGATGACGTCCTCAGGCGGTACCAACTCCTGCCAGCCGAGCTCATCGCCGCTCTCAGGCCACCACTCCCCCTGCCCATTCCAGCAGCATTCTCCCTTGATCGCAGCCGCGCATCGGGACGTTCACGTGTTCCCGTTCACCTCCGGTATCACCCGACGCAATCGAATGCGGAGATCCACGGAACGCCGTCATTCTCATCGCCAGGAAATGCGGCCAGCCCGGTGATTTTTCATTTAAAAAGCAAGAACCAAATAATATAGCATATTGCATAAATCTATTATCATGCGTAACTCTTTAGCCAGTTCACACATCGATTCTCCCGGAGACGTCATGACACCAATGCAGGAAGCCGCCGCGCAGGAACGCGCATGGAAATTCGCCGATGCCGGGGACAGCGTTCGCCCCAGCCTTCCTGAGGTCAACGCCACGATTAGAGTGCCGCATGGCGGCAGCTGGATACGGCGTCTGCTCGCCTTCATCGGACCGGGCTACATGATCTCCGTCGGCTATATGGATCCCGGCAATTGGGCGACGGACCTCGCGGGCGGCGCGCAGTTCGGCTACACGCTTCTTGCCGTCATCATGCTCTCCAACCTGATGGCGATCCTGTTGCAGGCGCTGTCGGCAAGGCTCGGCATCGTCACCGGCCGCGATCTCGCCCAGGCTTGCCGCGATCATTATCCGCGGCCGGTCAATCTGGCTCTCTGGTTTGTCTGCGAACTCGCGATCATCGCCTGTGACCTTGCCGAGGTCATCGGCACGGCGATCGCCCTGCAACTGCTCTTCGGAATTCCGCTGATAGCCGGCGCGCTCATCACCGCGCTCGACACCTTCCTGCTGCTGCTTTTGATGAACAAGGGCTTTCGCTATCTCGAAGCCTTCGTGATTGCGCTGCTGATCGTCATCGCCACCTGCTTTGCCGTGCAGATCGCCGCTGCCGCGCCGCCGGTCGCCGCCATTCTCGACGGCTTCATCCCTTCTCCTGAGATCGTCGCCAATCCCGCGATGCTCTACATCGCCATGGGCATCATCGGCGCGACCGTCATGCCGCATAACCTCTACCTGCATTCCTCGATCGTGCAGACCCGCGCCTACAAGCGCAACGACGAAGGCCGCCGCGACGCCATCAAATGGGCGACGATCGACAGCACTGTGGCGCTGATGCTGGCGCTCTTCGTCAACGCCGCGATCCTGATCGTTGCGGCCGCAGCCTTCCACAATAGCGGCCACTCCGATGTCGCCGAAATCGACCAGGCCTACGAGCTGCTTTCGCCGCTGCTCGGCCTCGGCATCGCCTCCACCCTCTTTGCGATCGCGCTACTCGCATCCGGCCTCAATTCGACCGTAACTGCGACGCTCGCGGGCCAGATTGTGATGGAAGGCTTCCTCCGCCTGCGCATTCCGCACTGGGCAAGACGACTTTTAACGCGCGGTCTTGCAATTATTCCGGTTGTATTTGTGACTGCAATTTACGGTGAAAAGGGCACGGCGAATCTACTCGTTCTCAGCCAGGTGATCTTGTCCATGCAACTGCCCTTCGCAGTCATTCCGCTCGTCCAGTTCGTGACGAATCGCGACAAAATGGGCAGTTTCGTCGTCTCCAGGGGCGTTGCAGTCCTCTCCTGGCTGGTTGCGGCAATCATCCTTGCGCTGAACTTCAAGCTGCTCTACGACACCATCTTCAGTTGACGAATCACTAGGAACGCGCGAATCTGGACCTGTGGACGATCACGGCAATTAACAGACTCGTAATATTTGCCTAGATTTTGCCATCATTTGCCCTAGTTTGGGCCCACCGCAATCTGCAGGGTTCCTCACTTCATGGCCGAAAGTCCATTGCGCGTTCAATTTCCTGCAGAAGCTGCGATTCAGGCGCGGCCTCATCACGATTTTCATATCCCTTTTCTGCCTCGTTCCGCGCATCTGCGCCATCTGATTGCCATCGGTTTGGCGGGCACCGCATCCTGCGGCCTGCTTGCCACCGTGCTCTATCCGCTCTTGGCGCGTCATGGGATCGAACAGGCGGTGCCCGTGCGCGCGGCCCAGCTGGTGCAGTCTCAACCCGCAATGCACAAAAGCACCCGGCTCGCCGCCAAGCAGCGTTTCGATGGTGCGCGCTTCGCGCAGGTCGCGGAGAAGGTCTCGAGCGGCGAAACCCGCATCTTCACCTATCACCGCACGACCCTGGTGTTTAAGTCCGACGACTCCACAAACGCGCGCGCCAGCGCCGGCCCCATCAATGCGTCCTACGACCAGGAGCGCCCTCGGGAGATCGCCTTCGCTCCGACGTCGCTGTCGGATATGCGCCACGGCATCTATCCGCAAGCCACGCATTACGACGCGGTGCGCCGCTCACGCTTCCCGGTTCGCGGCGTGCCGCTGAACGTCAGCGTTTCTCGGGCAACGACCGGAGAGCCAGGCCGCGAATTCCGCCGACTGGTCTCCATGCCGAAGGACAAGCAGGACCTTCAGGATATTCTCGCATCTGCCGGTTTGGGCAGCGATGCCGGTGACGAGCTGCAGCGCGCGCTCGAAACCGATGCTATTTCCCCCGGCGACAGCCTGGAACTGCTACTGGAGAAGAAGAGCCCCGGCGCTCGACCCAAGCTGGTCATGGCTCGCCTGAGCGGCGACAAAACGCCGGAACGGGTCGTTGCCCGCGACGACGCGGACAGCTTCGTTCCGATGGCCAATGACCGGCTGTTTTCGACGCTCTATAGCGAAAGCCAGGCCGACACGCCGGCATCTTCGGAAATCGCCGCCGTCGACCTCAAGAATATCGACGATAGCGATGAAGCAACGGTCACCGCCAAGCTTGAGAGAGCGGGGCTGACCAAGGAATGCGCTTCGCAGCTCGTCAAGCTCGCCAAAGCCAAGGGCATTTCCCTTACCAGCATCGAAGACGCACCCGACAGCGTCGACCTGCTCTTCCGCAAGGCGGAGGATGGCAAGAGCGAATTGATGTTCATCGAATTCCATGCCGATGGCGACACGCACCGCTTCTATCTGCATAAGAATGGTGGCGAAGGCCCCTCGGAATTTTATGACGAAGGCGGCCATTCGATCGCCAAATCGTTGGTACATCGCCCCGTGCCGAACGGTACGCTTGGCGATGGCTTTGCCTGGCGCGTCCACCCCATTCTCGGCGTGAAGAAATTCCACAACGGCGTGGACTTCCGCGCGCCGATGGGCAGCCCGATCCAGGCCGCCGGCGACGGCATCGTCGAAAAGATCTCCTGGGAAACCGGCTACGGCAAATATGTCCGCATTCGCCACGATGGCGGCTACGAGACCACCTATGCCCATATTTCGGCAACGCCGTCGGATCTGCGCGTCGGTCAGCGCGTCACCCAGGGCCAGGTCATCGCCTATGTTGGCTCAACCGGCTATTCGACAGGTCCGCACCTCTACTACGAACTGCGCGTCAACGGCCGGTATGAAAACCCGCTGACGGCGCAACTGCCGGCCGGCACCAATCTGACCGGCAAGTCGCTCGACAGCCTGCGCTCGCAGGTCAGCCACGTCGAAAATATCATGAGCTATCTCGATGTTCCCGCGGCGCGTAGCGCTCCGTCGCAGCCCTTTGCTAGCTTCGGACAAGGGTCAAGCCTAGGCCCGAGTTTCGGACCGAACCACTTCGGCGCCTCGTCGCCGTAAGGCTGCTTAGAACCTCTGTCCATATATGCGCATCCCTCACCCGCACAGGCGGCAATGGCGCCTCGATGCCGAATGCGGTAACACTCCTCCGGTAGGGACAGAGAGAAGGTGCCGTCGCCTGCCATGTGGCGGGTTGCCGGATATATTCATGCGGGAGCCCGCAAGGAGCAGAGATTGGCGCGCAAGCCATTGCCGGAACACAAGGATACGGCACCGAACCACAGCCGGCGCCCCCGTGCCGATGCGCGCCGCAACCATGACCGGTTGATCGAGGTTGCCGCCCAGGCCTTTGCCAGCCACGGCACTGCCGCCTCCCTTGAGGATATCGCCCGGCAAGCCGATGTCGGGATCGGGACGCTCTACCGCCATTTCCCCAGCCGGGAACATCTGGTCGAAGCCGTCTATCGCCACGAAGTCGAAGCGCTCTGCGATGCCGCAGAAGAGCTAGCGTCCCGGCTCGCGCCGGATCAGGCGCTCGAGGAATGGATGCATCGCTTCGTCGGGTATATCGCCACGAAACGCGGCATGGCCGACAGCCTTCGCATCCTCCTCAACAGCAATTCCAAGCTCTTTGCCGATAGCTACGGCAAGGTGCCGGTGGCCCTTTCCGGCCTGATTGAGCGGGCCGTGGATGCAGGCTCGATCCGCACCGATGTCGACAGCACCGATGTGCTGCACGCACTCTCGGGCACCTATTCCATGCCCAATTCGCCGGAATGGCACGATCGCGCCCGCCGGCTCGTGGGCCTGCTGATGGACGGGCTGCGCTGGGGAGCACCGAAGACGGATTCGCACTAGAGCCCTGATAATCGCAGGCAGGCTTCCTATATCCTTTTTCAAACGCAGATTGTCAGGCACCGATGCGGCGACAACTGCATTTATCTGACCCTTCACCCAAGAGGCTCATGATGTCGGAAAAGCCAGTCAAGATTCCCGGTCCGGATCATCCCATCACCATCGAGCGGAAGCATGCGCATGTCACCGTTTCCGTCGCCGGCAAGGTGATCGCCGATACGCGCAACGCATTGTCGCTCAAGGAAGCGTCCTATCCCGCCGTGATCTACATTCCCCGGGGGGATGTCGACCTGGCATCGCTGCAGAAGACCAGTCACGAAACCTATTGCCCCTATAAGGGCGAATGCTCCTACTACAGCATCCCCGCCGGCGGCGAGCGCTCGGTGAACGCCATCTGGACCTACGAGAATCCCTATCCTTCGGTCAGCCGGATCAAGGAATACATGGCCTTCTATCCCGATCGCGTCGATTCCATCGACATCGTTACCTAAAGCGCCAGGCCGCTTGAGGCGTCGAAGACGTAAACCTGCTCGGGGCTGACGGAAACATTCAACGGTTGGCCATAGCGCACCGGCGCTTCGCCATCGACAACGGCCGTCACCTGCTCGCCGGCAAGGTCGAACAACACATGCGTCTGTGCGCCGGTCGGCTCCACCAGCAGGGTCTGGCCGCTGAGCGGTGAACCGTCATTGGCAAGGCTCAGATGCTCGGGCCTCAGACCGATCTTCACGCTCTGGCCCGCCTTCACCTTGCGTTCGTCGGCAATCCGCACCGGCGTACTGTCCTTCAGCCGCACGGCAGGCGCGCCTTCGACGCCTTCCACCACGCCATCGAGGAAATTCATGGCCGGTGAGCCGATAAAGCCGGCGACGAAGAGATTGGCCGGCTTGCGGTAGAGCTCGATCGGCGTGCCCTCCTGCTCGATCCGGCCCTGGTTTAGCACGACAATACGGTCGGCAAGCGTCATCGCCTCGATCTGGTCGTGGGTCACATAGATCGAAGTGGTCTGCACCTTCTGATGCAGCGCCTTGATTTCGGAGCGCATCTGCACGCGCAGCTTCGCATCGAGATTGGAGAGCGGCTCGTCGAACAGGAAGACGGCGGGATTGCGCACGATGGCGCGGCCCATGGCGACGCGCTGGCGCTGACCGCCGGAAAGCTGCGCCGGCTTGCGGTCGAGCAGCTTGGTGAGATCGAGCATGCGTGCGGCTTCATTGACCCGCTGCTCGATTGCCTGCTTCGTCTCGCCGGAGAGCTTCAGGTTGAAGCCCATATTCTCCGCGACCGTCATGTGCGGATAGAGCGCGTAGGACTGAAAGACCATGGCGATGTTGCGCTCACGCGGCGTCATGGCGTTGACCACCTGCCCGCCGATCGACACGTCGCCATCGGTGATTTCCTCGAGGCCGGCAATCATCCGCAACAACGTCGATTTTCCGCAGCCCGAAGGGCCGACGAGCGCGATGAACTCGCCGTCCTCGATCGACAGCGAGATATCGTGGATGACGGTGAGCGCCCCATAGGCCTTATGGATGTTGTGCAGTTCGACGGATGCCATGTTGTTTGTGCTCCAATAAGGCTCAGGATTTCACGGCGCCGGCGGTGAGGCCGGCGATGATGTGCTTCTGTGCCAGGAAGAAGACGATGATGGTGGGCAGGATGGTGAGCGTGATAAAAGCGAGCACCAGCTCCCATTCGGTGCCGAATTCGCCGCTATAGACCATCATGCCGAGCGGCCAGGGGTAGATCGAGTCCGAGTTCAGCATGATCAGCGGCAGAATGTAGCTGTTCCAGCTGCCGACGAAGGAGATGATGCTGACGGTCGCGATGATCGGCCGCGAAAGCGGCAACGAGATATGCCAGAAGAAGCGGATATAGCCGCAGCCATCGACAAAGGCGGCCTGGAACAATTCTTCCGGAAGGTTTCGAAAATAGTTTCGGAAGAGCAGGATGCTCATACCGAGACCGAAAGCCACCTGCGGCAGCACCACGCCCCAATAGGTATTGAGCAGGCCGAGATCGCGGATGCGGATGAAGAGCGGCAGGATGGCGGTGGCCGCCGGAAACATCAGACCGATCAGGAAGTAGTTCAGCAGGAAGTTCGAGCCGAAGAATTTCACATGCGCAAAGGCGAAGGCTGCCATGGCCGAGACCGACAGCGTCAGGAACACGGTGAGCACGGCGATGATCAAGGAATTCATCATCTGCCGCCAATAGCGGTCGCCGAAGAGAATGCTGGTGTAATTCTCGAAATGCCATTCGGCTGGCAGGCCGAAGGGATTGGTGCGGAGATCGCCGAGCGTCTTGAAGCCGCCGAGCGCGGTCGTCAAAAGTGGGATCAGCACGATGGCGGCAATGATGGTCAGCGACACATAGAGATAGATCTTCGTGCCGGTGGTCAGTCGAACGGATGAAGCCAGATCAGTCATTGCGCATAAATATCCGTTTGTAGCCGAAGGCGAGGGTGACGCAGATCACGAACAGCACGACGCCGACGGCGCTGCCGAGGCCGACCTGCATGCGGGTGACGCCGAAATTGTAAAGGAAGGTCACCATCGTCTGGGTCGAGTTGAACGGGCCGCCGCCGGTGAGCGGCATGATCATGTCGAAGAGCTGCAGCGATCCGACAACTGCAAAGAAGACGGAGAGACGCAGCGTCGAGCCGAGCAGCGGCAACGTCACGTAGCGGAACTTCTGCCAGCCGGTGGCACCATCGATCTCGGCCGCCTCCAACACGCTCTTGTCTAGGGATTGCATGCCGGCGATGAACAGCATCATGTGAAAACCGAAATATTTCCAGACGATCACGCCAAGGACGGCGTACATCGCCAGATCCTTGTCGGCGAGTACGTAAGGGGTCGCGGTGTCGAGGAAATGCGCGAGCGCAGCAAACAGGCCGTAATCGCCGTCATAGACGAAGCGCCAGATGAGGCCGGCGGCCACTTCGGCCAGCACGTAGGGCAGGAAGAATATCAGCCGGAAAAGCACGACGCCGCGAATACGGTTTGCCAGCATGGTCGCCAGCCAGATGGCAAGCGGCACCTGGATGGCGATCGATACCAGAATGATCAGCGCATTGTTCTTTAGCGACGTCAGGAAGGCATCGTTCTTGAAGAGAACCTGGAAATTGCGCAGGCCTACAAACTCCGTCGGCAGGCCGTAGCCGTTCCAGCGATAAAGGCTGTACCAGGCGGCTTCCCCCATCGGCAGGATGACGAAGATGGTGAAAAGCAGAACGGCCGGAGGCAGGAACAGCAGGATAACCGGCATACGGCCGCGCGCGGCCGGCGACTTTCGCTTGGCAGCAGGCCTTGCTCTTGCGACGGAGGGGATAGTGGTCGTGGCGCTGACATCGGTCATGGGCGGTCTCGACGATTGCAGTTCAAAGAAAAACCGGCGCCGGCACAAGGGAGCGGCCGGCGCCGGATGCCGCTAGAGCTGGTCCTGTTCGAAGGCGTCCTGGACCTGCTGTGCGCCATCCTTCGGCGTGATCTGGCCTGAGGCGATGCCGACGGAAATGTCGTTGACGACACGGCCAACCGACGGACCGAGATCCTGGTCGAAGAAGTTCTGATGCCAGGTCGAATGCGCCAGCTGATCGGCAGCTCCGCGCATCAGCGGCGACTTGATGCCATCCTGCGCTCCATCAGCGACAGGAATGATCAAACCGGCCTGTGCAATGGTGCGCTCATTCTCGGAATTCGTCAGATAGGCAAGGAAATCGAGGGTCTCAGGCGGGGCCTTCTTGGTAACGGCCCAACCGTTCAGACCGCCGAGCGTATCTGTGGGAGCGCCGGCGCCGCCGGTCACGGCCGGGAAGGCGAAGCGGCCGATATTGTCGTCCGAGAGGCCCTTGCTGTCGCCGGAATTGACGCGCTGCGTGGCGACCGTCGTCTCGAAGCTGAGGATCATTGCCGCCTTGCCATCGCCGAAGACACCAAGCGTCTGCGGCCATGTGGCGCCGAGATAGCCGGGCTGGAACGGATCGAGTTTGCCGAGTTCGGCAAGTTGCTCGCCGGCCTTAATGATGGCCGGATCGTTGAAGCCTTTGCCCTTGCCGTTCTTGGCATCGTTGAACACCTGCTGGCCGCCGTCACGCATGACGAGATAGCTCCAGTAGAAGTGGATCGGCCACTTCTCACCGCCGCCGCCCGCGATCGGCACGATGCCGGCTGCCTTGATCTTTTTGACCGCGGCCAGATAGTCGTCCCAGGTCTTGATGGCGTCGGCATCGACACCGGCCTTGGCGAAGAGGGCCTTGTTATAGAAGAAGGAAACGGTGCCCATCTGATAGGGAACGGCACTGATCTTGCCGTCGAAGGTCAGGCCCTTGATGGCGGCCTGATTATAGCTCTTCTTCCAGACGCCGTCCTTCGCATCCATTGCCGAAGTCAGGTCGAGCAGCGTGCCGGTCTGCTGCTGCTGCTTCAGCACCCCGCCGCCCCAGCTATAAAACAGGTCCGGGGCGTCCTTCGACTGCAAAAGGGTCGGCAGCTTGGCCTTGAAGGCTTCGTTTGCCAGGAACTGCATCTCGATCTTCGTGCCGGGATGCTTGGCTTGATACTCGTCGGCGATCTTGCGCCAGATGGCGACATAGGCCGGATTGGCCTCAAGATGCAGCCACTTCACGGTGGTCTCGGCGGCAGCGCTCGTGACGCCGGCCAGAAGAGCCAGCCCGCTCGTCGCGGCAATAGCGGCAATGCGAAGAGCTTTCGCCCCACGTAGATGGATCATGATTTTCTCCTCCCAAGGGAACCAAGAACCTCAATATTTTTTCCCTTATGCGGAATAATTCAACGGAGCTTTGCTGAAATGTCAACCGTCATCGCTAAATTTTCGGCAGATCGACGGCGAAGCGGCTTGACATTGGGCAGTCACCATAGGTTATTTAATTCGCATTCCGTTAAAAATACCAGGCCGCAGCCGTGCGGGTTCATCATTCGGCACCAATCTCATGAAAACAGCAGATCCCGAGCTTATGCGGGCGATAAACCGCTTCAATGTGCTGGATACCATCCGGCGGGCGGGCTCCATCGCACGTATCGAAATCAGTGACCGCACCCAGCTTTCGACCACGACGGTCTCGGCAATCACCGCCTCGCTGCTGGATGACGGACTGATCCTGGCCCGCACCGAAGGCGACCTGCGCGAGGCAGCCACACGCGGTCGGCCCCGTGTCATGCTGGAGCTTAACCCCGATGCCGCACGCGTTGTCGGCGCAAAAATCGCCGCCAACCGCATGGTCTTCGTCGTGTCGGACTTCTGCGGCGAGGTTCTCTCGACGCTGACTCTTGCACTGCGCGTCGACCGGCAGCCGATCGGCGTTATTGCCGATCTCATCGAGGATGGCGTGCGTCGCTGCGTCGTAGACGCCAATCTGGCGCTGGACGAGATCGATTCCGTCTGCCTCGGCCTGCCCGGCGTCATCGAACATCGCACCGGTCATGTCCGCACCAGCCCTATCTTCCGCGAGACAGGCGTCGATTTCGCCAAGGAAATGTCCGGGCGGCTGGGCGTCACCACCATCGTCGAAAGCGATGCGCACGCCATCACGCTCGCGCATCACTGGTTCGGCAAGGCGAGAGACCTGGATGACATGGTGCTGGTCTCGCTGGAACAGACACTAGGATTGGGCGTGCTGCATGGCGGTCAACTCTTTCGCGGCGCCGGCGGCCTCAGCCACAATCTCGGCGATCTCGTACTCGGCATCGGGCCGCAGGGCACGATCAGACTGGCAAGCCTTGCCGGCGAAAGCGCCATTCTCGGCGATCAGCCAAGCGGCCGATTTGCCGAAGCCATTCGCCTCGGTCGGGGAATGGCTCACGCCAAGACGCTGATCGACGCCGAGGATAATGCGCTCATCGGCGCGGCCATTCGCGCCGGCGAAGCCTGCGGCATGGCACTCGCCAATATCGTCACGCTGTTTGCTCCGCCGCGCGTCATTCTGGTGGGATCGAGCCTGGCGCTTGGCCAGCCCTTCCTCGACAGCTTGCGCGAGGCCTATTCGCTGGCCATCCCGCCATCGATCAAGGGCGTGACGGAGCTGGTGTTCGACCAGTCGACCGACGAGACCTGGGCGCAGGGCGCCGCAGTCGTCGCGCTGCGCGAACTCTATGAATCGCCCTGGGGAACGACGGGGCCGGCGCCGGCCCTTTGATCCCCGGAGCAATGCCAGGAAAACTGCGCAGCGGTTTTCCGTTCGGAATTGCGTCGAAACAACAGGATGGAGCAGCTCAGCGTTTCCGTGAGGCACTGAACCGCTCCGGTACAGCAAAGACAATGCATTCGGAGGAAATCTATGAACAAGGTCGGCATCGGCATTATCGGCTGCGGAAACATTTCCGGCGCCTATCTCACCGCCATGAAATCCTTTCCCATTCTCGACATCAAAGGTGTCGCCGACCTCAATCGCGAACTCGCTGAGGCGAAAGCCGCCGAATTCGGCCTGGAAGCGGTTGATATAGTCTCCCTGTTGGCCGATCCCTCGATCGAGATCATCGTCAACCTCACCATTCCGAAGGCGCACGTCGCCGTCGGTCTTCAGGCACTGGACGCCGGCAAACACACCTATTCGGAAAAGCCGCTCGGCATCAATTTCGCCGAAGGCAAGAAGCTTGCCGATGCGGCAGCCGCCAAGGGCCTGCGCATCGGCGCAGCACCCGATACCTTCCTCGGCGGCGGCCACCAGACAGCCCGCGCCCTCATCGACGAAGGCGCGATTGGCATCCCGGTCGGCGGCACAGCTACCTTTATGTGCCCCGGCCACGAGCGCTGGCATCCGAATCCGGCTTTCTATTATGAAGTCGGCGGCGGCCCGATGCTCGATATGGGTCCCTACTACATCACCGATCTCGTCAACTTGCTCGGCCCCGTTTCGCAGGTCGCCGGCTTTGCGGTGACGCCGCGCAAGGAACGCATCATCACCAGCGAACCCCGTAATGGCGAGCGCATCCCCGTGCATGTACCGACGCATGTTGCCGGCGTCATGGCCTTTGTGAGTGGCGCGGTCGTCCAGATCGGCATGAGCTTCGACGTCGCCGGCCACAAGCATGTGCCGCTCGAAGTCTACGGCACTGAAGGCACGCTGATCGTGCCCGACCCCAACCGGTTCGGCGGCCCGGTGGAGTTCCTCAAGAAGGGTGGCGAATTTGCCGAGCGTGAGATCACCGCCCCCTATGCCGATGGCAATTACCGCTCGCTCGGCGTCGCAGACATGGCGCATGCCATCCGTTCGAACCGTCCGCACCGCGCCAATGGCAGCCTCGCGCTGCATGTGCTCGAAGTCATGGAAGCCTTCCAGACGGCCTCCGACAGCGGGCGCACGGTCACCATCACGACGCAAACCGAGCGTCCCGCCCCTCTGTCCGAATCCCTGGTGGATGGGCAGATCGGCCGCTAACAAAGTAATTTCAGGAGGATCATCATGCGTGAAGCACTTATCGTCTGGGGCGGCTGGAGCGGCCACGAGCCGCAGGAATGCGCCCATATCATCCGGGACATGCTGGAGGAGGACGGCTTCAAGGTCTACCTCGAAAACAGCACCGAGGCCTTCGCCGATCCTTCGATCCACGACCTCAGCCTGATCGTGCCGATCGTCACCATGTCGAAGATCGAGAAGGAAGAGGTGAAGAACCTTGCCGATGCGATCGAAAGCGGCGTCGGCATCGCCGGCTATCACGGCGGCGCGGGCGACTCGTTCCGCGAAAGCGTCGAATATCAGTTCATCATCGGCGGCCAATGGGTCGCCCATCCCGGCAATATCATCGACTACACGGTCAATATCACGCGGCCGGACGACCCGATCATGGAGGGGATCACCGATTTCCCCTACACGTCGGAGCAATATTACATGCATGTCGACCCGTCGAACGAGGTGCTGGCCACCACGACCTTCACCGGCGACCATGCCTACTGGATCGACGGCGTCGTCATGCCGGTTGCCTGGAAGCGCAAATACGGCAAGGGCCGCGTCTTCTATTCATCGCTCGGCCACCAGGCCAAGGAATTCGCCGTGCCGCAGATGAAGACCATCTTCCGCCGCGGCGCCAACTGGGCTGCGCGGTAAAGATTGAGAAGTTGACGGTGGAATTCAAAAAGGGGGCGCTAACGCCCCCTCAAATCAAAGAACCTAGATCGACCCCGCTTAGCTCTTCTTGAGCTTCAGCTTCGCCTTACCTTCATCCACCAGCTTCTGCGCGGCTTCCGCGACTGTGATCTTGCCGAAGGCAAGCTGATCGGCAACGGGGCGCATCACATTGCCGTCGAATTCCTGAGACCCCATCGGGGCAGGCGGTGGATAATCGCCCACCTGGTCTTTCAGCAGCTCGACATATTTCACTGTCAATTGCTCCGTGGGATTGAGCTGCGGCAGGATTGCTGCGCGCACGCTCGGAGACATCGGCACTCCACGCTCGACGCCGAGAATCTTGCCGGCCTCGATATCATTGACGAAGAAATCGATGAACTTCGCCGACGCTTCGCCATTCTTGCTCGTGGCGCCGACGCTCCAGATCAACGCCGGGCGATAATAGTGACCGGAAGGGCCATCCTTCTTTTCACGCGGCAACATGGTGATCGCCAGCTTGCTCTTGACCACGAGCTGATAGCCAACGAGCTGGTTGGAATAGGCCATGCCCATGGCGGACTTGCCCAGCGCCAGGCAGTTGCTTTCGATTACATTCTGATCGAGCGTCTGCACATCCGGCGGCACCGTGCCACCGCGCTTGCGCAGCTCTTCCCAGTAGGAATACCATTCCTTGGCGTCATCAACGCTGAAGCCGAGCTCACCTTCCTTGGTGAAGAGGCTTTTGCCACGCTGGCGCATCCACGCGTCGAGCACATAGTTATAACGCGCGCCGTAGGGACCGCCCCAATAGGCCCGCTTGCCGGCAGCCTTGGTCATCTCGACGGCGAGATCGGCATATTCAGCCCAGGTCGTTGTCGGACCGGGTGGCGTCAGCCCCGTTTTCTTGAAGATCTCCTCGTCATAGAGAAGCGTGAATGAGTTGAGGCCGAGGCCGACGCCATAGAGCTTGTCGTTGACAGTCGTCAGCTTCAGCATGTCCTTGCCGAATGTATCGACCTTCAGCGTCGAGGGCACGAACTGATCGAGCGGAAGGCAGGCGCCACGCTGCGAATAGTCCGAAATGGTGCTCGGCTCGAGCTGGAAGATATCGGCAATGTTCTGGCTTGCCATGCTTGTCGCGAGCTTGGCCCAATAGCCGTCGCCGCCGAGACTTTCGCCGACAACGGAAAGATCGGGATTCTTGCTGTGAAACAGTTCGGCAACCGCGACAGTGCGCTTGCCGCGATCGGGCGAGCCCCACCACATCGCGCGCAGCTGCGTAGCATCGGCGAAAGCCGGCATCGCTCCTCCCCCGAAGGCGAGGCCAGCCGCGGCTCCCGCAGCTCCAATCATGAATGAACGGCGATTCATGCGCATGAGATTCCTCCTTCTCTTGCGTTGTCATCCACGGCGATCTCCTCGACGCCTCTGCGGATGAAGTGCAGCAAAGATATGCAACTTCATTGCATTGTGCAATAAAGAATCTTTCTATTGCAAATTTGCGTTATTTTGCATAACATTTGCATATGAGTGATTTTCGCACCAAACGCATCAGACAGGCCGATATTGCCACCGCGGCCGGCGTCTCCGTTTCGACAGTGTCGCGGGTTCTCACCAATGAGCCCGGCATCAGCGAGACGATCCGCCAGCATATCTTCAAGGTGGCGAGCGACCTCGGCTACCCGTTGAAAACGGCGGCGGAGACAACAACCGGCAGCCTGGCGCTGATCGCCAGCGACAGCGTCACCGGCGGCTTGAGCGTCTTCTACGAGGGCATTCTGGAAGGCTTGCGGGCCGGAGCAACCGAGCGCGGCATGCGCTTCGATATCCGCCTCGTCCGTGAGGCGAGGACGGAGCCGCAGCTGGTGAAGGAATATCTGCAAACCGCCGGCGCCGAAGGCCTCTTTCTCGTAGGCATAGACCCTTCTGAAGACTTATGCCGGTGGCTCGATGCAAGCGGCACACCAACCGTGCTCGTCAACGGCACAGACCCGAAGCTACGTTTCGATGGTGTTTCGCCCTCGAATTTCTTCGGCGCTTATAACGCGACCCGACGCCTGCTCGATGCCGGCCACCGCCGTATCCTGCATTTGACCGGCTCACATCGCCAGACGATCCGCGAACGCATCCGCGGTTTCGAGGCAGCGATCGCTTCGGTCGACGGCGCAGAAGGCCGCATCGTGCCGATGAATTTCCGCGGCAGCTCCAGCCAGGAAGCCCATGACACGACCGCGGCGATCCTGGCCGCCGGCGAAGGCTATAGCGCTGCCTTCTGCATGAACGATTTCATCGCCGTCGGCGTGCTTGACGCGGCGATCGAGGCGGGCCTGCATGTGCCCGAAGATTTCGCCATCGTCGGCTTCGACGACCTGCCCTGTGCCCTGATGACCAATCCCCGGCTGGCGACGATGCGCGTCGATCGCGCCGCCCTCGGCCGCGAAGCCATCGGCCTGATGATCGCCCGCTTCCGCGATCGTGAGGCGCCGGCCCGCCAGGTCTGCCACGGCGTTCCACCCATCGCCGGCGGCACGCTGCCACCCGAAACCTGAAGCCCAATCCCGCCGCGGAAACGATCGAGAAAGCCGAACCGATGATCTACGACCCCGCCAGCTCCAATCCGCTCGCCGGCAACCCGCTTGCCAACCGCGCTGACATGCGCCGCGCGCTGACCGACCTTTTCGATCCGCTGCTGCCCTATTTTTCCGAAGGCAATGCCCGCGTCCGCATCGATGGCGCCGGGGCGCATTTCGATCGGGCGGCGGCCGACCTCGAAGGCTTCGCCCGCCCGCTATGGGGCCTTGCGCCGCTCGGAGCCGGCGGCGGCGACTTCCGGCATTGGAACCGCTATGCCGAAGGCCTCGCCAATGGCGTCGACCCCAAACATCCGGAATATTGGGGAACGGTGAACGGCCGCGACCAGCGCATGGTCGAACTCGCAGCCCTCGGCTTCGCGCTCGCCCTCGTACCGGAAAAGATCTGGGAGCCGCTCGATCAGCGCGCGCGCGACAATCTCATCACCTATCTCAAGCACGCCCGCACTTTCGATTACGCCGACAATAATTGGAAATTCTTCCGCATCTTCGTCGATATCGCGCTCGACCGGCTCGGCGCCTCCTTCGACCGCGGCCTGACGGAAAGATACCTGAACGAACTCGACGGCTTCTACATCGCCGACGGCTGGTATCGCGACGGCGATGTCCGGCGCATCGATCACTACATTCCCTTTGCCATGCATTTTTACGGGCTGATCTACTCCAAGCTCGTCAACGACGATCGCTCGGAGCGATACCGCGAGCGTGCAATGTTGTTCGCAAGGGATTTCCGCCATTGGTTCGCGCCCGATGGCGCGACGATCCCCTTCGGCCGCAGCCTGACCTACCGCTTCGCCTGCGCCGGCTTCTGGTCGGCGCTCGCCTTTGCCGATGTCGAGGCGCTGCCTTGGGGCGAGGTCAAGGGCCTTTGCCTCCGGCACCTACGCTGGTGGGCAGACAAGCCGATAGCCCATCGCGACGGCACGCTGCCGATCGGCTTTGCCTATCCGAATCTGCTGATGTCGGAGAACTACAATTCCGCCGGCTCGCCCTATTGGGCCTTCAAGGCGTTCCTGCCCCTGGCGATCCCCGAAACGCATCCATTCTGGACGGTACAAGAAAAACCGCTGGAGAATGAGCCAGCTATCATCCCGCAAAAGCACCCCGGCATGGTGCTGATGCGCAGCAAGGCCGATGTCGTAGCGCTCTCTTCCGGCCAGGAAAACCAGCAGATGCGCTTCGGCGCCGAGAAGTACTCGAAATTCGCCTATTCCGCCCGCTACGGCTTCAGTGTCGAAAGCGATGAACGCATCTTTGCCGGCGGCGCCTTCGACAGCATCCTCGCCTTCAGCGATGACGGCCTGCATTACCGTGTGCGCGAAACCAACGAGGAAGCCAAGCTTGCAGGCGATACGCTCTACGCCAAGTGGTCGCCCTATCCGGATGTGACCGTGGAGACATGGCTCGTCCCTGCCGCTCCGTGGCATATCCGCCTGCATCGAATCGGCACGCCGCGACCGCTGCAGACGGCGGAAGGTGGCTTTGCCATTGCGCGACGCGATCTCGAAGCCGATACGCTCTCATGCGTAACCGGCTCTGCTTACGCCATCGGCGAAAAGGACTTCACCGGCATTATCGACCTCGGCTCGACGATCAGGCGCGAGGGCTTGGCGCAGAAGGCGCCGCCGAACACCAATCTCATCGCTTCCAAGACGCTTGTGCCGCAGCTGCGCGGCACTATTCCGGCAGGAGAGACCATTCTCGTCTCCGCAGTGCTTGCGGAGAAGGATCCCGCAACTGTCGATCACGCCTGGACCAGACCACCGGCCAAACCCGACATCGATGCCCTGCGCGCCTTTGTTCAGAATAAGGGCATCACAGTCAGCGTCATCGAAGCGCCCGGTCGCTTGCCATGACGCAACTTGCCTCCCGCCGTCCGGCCATCACCCTTGCCATGCAGCCATCGCGCACGCAGCACGTCCTTCCGGATACGCTTATTCAACGCCTCGATACTATGGGTCGCGTGCTCGATGCAGCGCCGATGCAACGCTTC
This sequence comes from Martinezella lusitana, assembly GCF_014207095.1. GTDB lineage: Bacteria > Pseudomonadota > Alphaproteobacteria > Rhizobiales > Rhizobiaceae > Rhizobium > Rhizobium lusitanum_B. The sequence continues at coordinate 157,134 of NZ_JACHBG010000005.1, forward strand.
GACGACGAGCGCGCGGCGAAGCTTCTGGCAGAAACCGAGATCCTGATCACCGGCTGGGGCGCTCCGACGATAGATGTTGCCGCACTGGCGCGCGCACCGCATCTGAAGCTAGTCGTCCATGCCGCCGGCACGGTGAAGGGTCTGCTCGGGAAAAGCCTGTTCGATCGGGGCATATCGGTCAGCCACGCGGCGCAAGCCAATGCACTGCCGGTTGCCGAATTTACGCTTGCCGCCATCATCTTCGCCGGCAAGAAAGTCTTTCAATTCCGTTACTTTTACGTTGCCGACCGCAATCGCGCGCGGACATTGGCGATGCAGGCGGACGCCATCGGCAACTATCGCCGCACGGTGGGCATCATCGGCGCCTCGCGGATCGGTCGCCGGGTGATCGAGCTTCTGTCGCCCTTCAACTATCGCGTCCTGCTTTACGACCCCATGGTCAGCGACGCAGAAGCCGCCCAAATGGGTGTCGACAAGACTGAACTGGACGGCTTGATGGCATCGGCCGACATCGTTTCGCTGCATGCGCCGTCCTTGCCCGCAACGCGACACATGATCGACGCGCACCGCCTTTCGCTAATGAAGGAAGGAGCGACCTTCATCAACACGGCGCGCGGCGCCTTGGTCGATGAAGCGGCTTTGATCGCTGTACTTAAGACCGGCCGTATCGACGCGATCATCGACGTTACCGATCCGGAAATTCCGGAGGCCGCTTCGGCCTTCTATGACCTGCCGAATGTCTTCCTGACGCCGCATATTGCCGGCGCCGTCGGGTTGGAACGGACCCGCCTCGGCGAGATGGCGGTCGACGAAGCCATTCGCTTCATCGAAGGCAAACCGTTGCTCTACGAAATCCGCCGCGAGGATATGGCGCGCATGGCATGACGCGCCGCAGCAGATCCACGAAAACTCCCTGAAATCGCCCCATTTCGGCACAGGCGAACAACCCGTTTTTAATCATTCCGCGCTAGCAATCTCTTGAGTAAAGAGGTTCTAGTAATGCGTACCCGCGTCATTTCCATTCTGGCCGTAATGCTGCTCGGCGTGCTCGCGGGCTGTGCGACCGCACCCCATCATACCCGCAACATCTGCGCGATCTTCGATCAGCGCGACGGCTGGTTCAACAACTGGCAGCGAGCCGCCGACCGCACGCAGCGCAAATACGGCGTGCCCGTACCCATCCTGATGGCAACCATCTACACCGAATCCGGCTTCCGGCCGCGCGCCCGCCCGCCGAGGCGCTACCTGCTCGGCTTCATTCCCTGGAAGCGCCCGACGACGGCCTATGGCTATTCGCAGGCGCTCGACGGCACCTGGGACAAATACAAGCGCGAAACGGGCAACTGGGGCGCAAGCCGCACCGATTTCGCCGATGCCATCGATTTCGTCGGCTGGTATCACTACCAGACGCACCTGCAGACCGGTATTCCGCTGAACGATTCCTACAGTCTGTATCTCGCCTATTATTCAGGCGCGAAGGGCTATCTGCAGGGATCATGGCGCGGCAATTCGACCGCGCTGGCCGGCGCCAAGCGCTTCAACGGCATGACGAGAATCTATGCGCAGCAGCTTCCCCGCTGCAGCTGATCCCGACGCCTTCAGGACAAAGCTCCCCTGAGATCGATGAGCCGCGACCTTAAGGCCGCAGCTCCAGCAGATTGAGGCCACCATCCGCGCCCCATATATCGGCGACGGATACTTGCTGGCCCGTGCGGCTGCTCTGCAAGGCAGCGATGCCACACAAGACCGACATTGCCCCCGCGCGCGATCCCGCACGCTGCTTGAGCTCATCGTTCGGCCCCGAGCGTAGCAGCATGTCGCGCAGCCGGTCGTCGCCGCCATAATGTCCGCCGGACGAATGCGGCACCCAGATGCGCTCGACATCGCCGAAGTTCTTCATGACGACGATCTCGTCGGCAGGTGGCGTCGTCCACTTCTGCTTCTCGTATTGGCGCAGCTCGATGCGCCCCTTATGGCCATTGAAGGCGATATGATGTCCCTCGATCGGCATATAGGTATTGAGGGAATAGGAGACGTTGACGCCGTTGCGATAGCGGATCGAGGCGACCATCGTATCGGGGATATCGATATCCTCGCGGAAGACGCAGGCGTCGCGCACATAGCCGTCGACGGTCGACGGATCCTCGTAGAGGCTTTCGAGCAGCGGCGTGGCGCTGATGTCGAGATAATAGTTGCACTCGTCCTTATACCGACAGGTACGACAGCGCTCGCCGCGGAACGGTCCCTTGCGGCCGTAATGCTTGAGATCGGCAAAGGCGGCGACCGTTTCCGGGTCGGAATCCAGATACCAGTTCAGAAGATCAAAATGGTGTGTCGCCTTGTGAACGAAGAGGCTGCCTGAATTTTCCGTGAAGGCATGCCAGCGGCGGAAATAGTCGGCGCCATGGCTGGTGTCGAGATACCAATGGAAATCGACGGACGTGACGTCGCCGATGACGCCGGAATTGATCAACTCCTTGATCTTCGCCGAGGTCGGCGCAAAACGGTAATTGAAGGAAATATCCAGCCGCTTGCCGGTACGCGCCTCGACATCGAGGATGCGCTTGATCTTGTCGACGGTCGTCGTCATCGGCTTTTCGCTGATGACATTGGCCCCCGCCTCCATCGCCTTGACGATCAGATCGTCATGGGTGGAATCGCGGGTGCAGACGATGACGAGATCCGGCTTTTCCGTCCGCAGCAGCGCGTCGAAGTCGGTATAAACAGGCACCGATGCGCCGATATATTCCAGCGCCCGCTTCGCGCGCATGGCATTGAGATCGCAGACGGCGACAAGCTCGACCTCATCACTCCAGCCCTCGACCAACTCCTTGCCCCACATGGTCGCACCACGGTTTCCCGTGCCGACCAGAGCATAACGTTTCTTCGATGACGACCGCATATCTCTTCCTCCAGAGTCTGCAAATGGCAATATGAGGCCTCCCGGCCTGAATTTATCTCGGCGACATGCCCCTCACCCCAACCCTCTCCCCGCTCGCGGGGGAGAGGGTTGGGGTGAGGGGCTGGGCACGATCAGATATTTGGTCAAAGCCCCTATGGCTGTGACCGAAATCCTACGCCGATGACCTCTCCATCGCGGTCCAATCCGGTGCAACCGAAGAACCAAGACCAATGGCGTGAATAACAGAGCCGATGGCAAGCTGCCCGGCCTCGATCCGCAGCCGCGTGCGGCCATTGCTGACGCGATAGAGATCGGAATGAGCCTTAGCAAAAGCCTCCTGCTCGGCTTCAGGCGCGCCGGCCATGCCGTCGACATAGTGATGCCCGTTGCGCTCGATATGCGTCATGCCGATTAGCGAGGCGAGCGCCAGATCCTGCTGCACGGCAAGGCCACCCTGCGTGGTCAGGTCCTCCGCCGACATGAAATAGGGAATGCCATCCTCAGCACTCCACTTGGCAACGCGCGCCCGGTTCAATAGCGAGCGATAGAACCCTTTGCACGATTTCGAGGAGATCCCGGTATAGCCGAGCGCCCTCGCCGTGACGAACGCATCGATATCGGCGTCGGATTCGTCGATTTCTACCGGCTTGAAACCGGCAAGCGCCTTGACCGGCATCCCAAAGGCATGGGCGCGGGCAATCGGCTGCTCGACGAAGAGGATAGAACCGGCAAAGCGTGCCAGTCTCGGCTCCTCCTTCACCCGGGCCAGCAGATCGGCAACCGCCTCGGCGGATGAAAACTGCTCATTGCCGTCAAGCGTCACGGAGTAGGCCGGAACCTTGGCATCCATGACGGCAGCGACGCGGCAGAGGCGGTCGATATCGGCATCGGCAACGCCGGAAACCTTGACCTTGAAGAACGTCAGGCCATAGGCATCGATCGCCTCCTCGAAGCTCTCCGGCAACCCGTCATTCAGGCGCTCGCTTGCCGGAATATCGCCGGACACGATGGCATCGACAAGTCCAACCGTATGGCGGGCAGCAAGGCTCGCAGCCGGCTCCAAACCCGCCAGAAAGCCAGAGAGGTCGAAGCCTGCGAGGTCACGTGTCGTGGACGCATCGATGCCGGGGCGGTTGGCCTTGATCGCCTGCGCAACCGCCAAGCCTTCCAGCCGGCAGAGCGCATCGAGGATGGCCCGGTTTGCAAGCGCCAGGCCGAAAGAGGCGACCAGGCCGTTCAGCTTCTCAGCCGCCGCCCGCGCATGATGCGAGACTTCGACGGCCGAGTGCAGGCCGAAAGCCGTTCCCGTCCCCGCACCGCTTAGCGCATCGAGTGCCAGCGCCAACGAACGGCGCAGCTGGTTTTCATTGTCGGCATTGGAAAGCTCGGGCGATTTGTCGAACCACTTCGGCACCATCAGCTCGGCCGCCATCCCCTCGGCAGAGCGTCCCCGCGCGTCTTCGATGCGCACGCGCAGAAAAATCTGCCGCGCCTCGCGCAAGGTCGCCGCTCCGAAACGGAAGGGCAGCCGCAGCTTGACCGGGCGCTCAAATGTCTCGGCCTCGACAAGCCTGATGTTCAATAGTTCGGTCATGATGGCAGGTGGCTCCCGTGATTGTCAGGCAGGTCTGTGTACCTGGGCTACTGGCGTGCATGGCCCCTCACCCCAGCCCTCTCCCCGCAAGCGAGGAGAGGGAGTCTTCAAGTCCATGACCAGTTCGAAACCGGCGACAGCGAGCTGGGTTACTCTGTCGTCCCCTCTCCCCGTCCCAACGGGGAGAGGGTTAGGGTGAGGGGCCATTCGTTCGTTGCAGAAGTGGTTCTTCAAATCTCCAGCCGCTTCGCATTGCAGCCAATACGCTTCACGCAATTTCCTCCGCTCCCTTTTCCCTCCGGAATCAGGAAAAGCAAATGCTTGCCCGCCTAAGAAATGTAACCATATAGTTACAAGATCGCGCGATAACTCCAGCTTTGTCAATCACCTTTTAAAAATTTCTCGATACTGCCAAAAGCCCACACTGCCGGGCACTACACCCGGATCGAGGCCAGCGTGACCGCGACGATGTGCTCGCCCCAGGCATTGAGCGCGTCCGGCGCAGTCAGCTTGCGCGCAAAAATCGTCGACAGCGTATGACGGTTCGACAGATAGAAGAAGCCGAGTGCTGCAATGGTGAGATAGACGGAAATCGGGTCGACGGCCGGCCGGAAAATGCCGAGCGCTTCGCCTCGGCGCAGCACATCCGAAAGTTCGTCGATGAGATGGGAATGCATGACCGAAACTTTTTCGGAACGCCGCAGATAGTGCGCCTGATGCAGGTTTTCGGTGGCGAGCAGGCTCAGAAACTCCGGATGCGCGAGAAAGTGCCGCCAGGTGAACAGGGCAAGCTCGCGCATCCCTTCTTCCGGATGACGACGCGCAAGATCGAGCTGTTTTTCGGCGTTGCGGATCGTCGCGTAGGTCGCCTCCAGCACGGCGAGATAGAGCCCCTCCTTGTCGCCGAAATAGTGGTAGAGCATGCGCTTGTTGGTCTGCGCGCGCGCTGCGATCGCATCCACGCGAGCACCGCCGAAGCCATGCGCTGCAAACTCTTCCGTGGCCGCATCGAGGATCGTCGCATGCGTGCGCTGCGGATTGCGAGAAACCTTCTTCGGCCGCTTTTCTGCACCCTTGTCGGCATCCATTTGCGCTTTATTTTCAGTCTGTTGTCTCGCCCTGGCCGCCATGGACGATCTCCTTCCAGGCTGGTGCCTTCAGCGATGAACCCTGCCGGTTTCGACAGGTCCCGTTACGGCCCCGTTTTGACTGCAATGCGATTGGCGCTTGACAGCGGTCGCGTTTCTATCCAACTTGTAACCAAATAGTTATATCATGCAAAGCAGTTCGTAAATCATCGGTTCGCTGGGGAGGAGACCAGGATGACGTTGACGATCGACCGCCGGCAGTTGCTTGCCAGTATGGCAGCGACGCTTGCCTTCAGCAGTTTGGGACTTTCCCGCGCCAATGCGGCAACAGCGATGCGCCTTCTTTGGTGGGGTTCAAAGGAGCGTGCCGACCGGACTTTTGCAGCGGTGAAGGCCTATCAGGCCAAGAACCCTGACATCACCATCGCCGGCGAATCCTTCGGGTGGGACAGCTACTGGACGCGCCTCGCCACACAGACTGGCGGCGGCAATGCGCCCGATCTCATCCAGATGGATTATCGCTACATCTTCGAATATGCCCGCCGCGGCGCGCTGCTCGACATGACGCCCTATCTCGGCAAGAGCCTGGCGATTGAGGATTTCGGCGCCGCCAACATCGATTCCGGCAAGGTCGACAACAAGATCTACGGTGTCAGCCTCGGCGTGAATTCCTTCATGGTCGTCGTCAACTCGGCCGCGTGGACCGAAGCCGGCGTTGAGCCACCGCATGATGCCATGACGTGGGAGCAGATCGGCGACGCCTGCGCCAAGGTAACAGCAGCCAAGAAGCGGCGCGGATTCTACGGCACTGGCGATGCGAGCGGCAATGAACCGGCTTTCGAATGCTGGCTGCGCCAGCGCGGCAAGGCACTCTATACCGCAGACGGCAAGCTCGCCTTCGAAGCCAAGGACGCAACCGACTGGTTCGATTTGTGGGGCCATATGCGCAAAAGCGGCGCCTGCGTGCCGGCTGATGTCCAGGCGCTCGACCAGCTGACCCTTGAGACCGACATGCTCGTGACCAAGAAAGCCGCGATCAGCTACGCCCATTCAAACCAGTTCGTTGCCATTCAGGGCCTGGTCAAGGAAAAGCTCGAGATCGTCTCCTATCCGGTCGCAGGCCCGGACAGCAAACCCGGCCAGTATCTGAAACCTTCGATGCTGATGTCTGTTTCGGCAACCTCGCCGAACAAGGATGCCGCAGTCGCCTTCGTCAATTATCTGGTGGAGGATCCGGAAGGCACCAAGACGCTTGGTCTTGAGCGCGGCGTCCCCGCCTCCCCGAAAATCCGCGATCTCCTGACCCCGGGTCTGGATGCTGTCAGCAAGCAGGTCGTCGATTATATCGGCCGGCTGACGCCGCATGTCGGACCACTGCCGCCATCGCCGCCGAACGGCGCCGGCGAGAACTCATTCCTGCTGAAGAAGATCGCCGAGGAAGTGGCTTTCGGCAAAACCAGCGCGCAGGACGCTGGAACGAAGTTCGCCGAACAGGCAGCAGCAAACATTACGCGAGGCTGATACCGTGGGTACAAACAGCAAGAGCGTTGCCGGCGGCATGGCTGTCGGCGCGCGCGCGCCGCTGCGCGTGGAAACCGCCTACAAGGCGCCGGGCGCCTTCGCGCGCAACGCACCCGGCTATCTCTTCCTTCTGCCTTGGTTTATCGGCTTCTTCGGTTTGACGCTGGGGCCGGCGATTGCCTCTCTCTATCTTTCCTTTACCGACTATAATCTGCTGCAGTCGCCAAACCTTGTCGGCATCGACAACTATGTGCGGATCGCGACGGCGGACGACAAGTTCCTGTCGTCGATGAAGGTGACGCTGTTCTACGTCGTCTGCTCCGTACCGCTGAAGCTCACATTCGCGCTGCTGGTGGCGCTGCTGCTCAATCGTGGCATCAAGGGCCTGCCGGTCTACCGCGCCATTTTCTACCTGCCGTCTCTGCTCGGCTCCAGCGTCGCGATCGCGGTGCTGTGGCGGCAGATCTTCGATGCCGACGGCATCGTCAACACCCTGCTCTGGTATGTCTTCGGCATCAACGGACCGAGCTGGATCTCCAACCCGGATTATTCGCTCTACACACTGGTGATCCTCGCCATCTGGCAGTTCGGCTCGCCGATGATCATCTTCCTCGCCGGCCTGCGCCAGATCCCGACCGATCTCTATGAGGCAGCCAGCCTCGACGGAGCCTCGAAAGTGCGGATCTTCTTCAAGATCACCCTGCCGCTTCTGACGCCGGTGATCTTCTTCAACGCCGTGGTGCAGACGATCGACGCCTTCAAGGCCTTCACGCCGGCTTACGTGATTTCCTCCGGCACCGGCGGACCGATCGACTCGACGCTGTTCTATACGCTCTATCTCTATCAGGAAGCCTTCGGCTATTTCCGCATGGGCTATGCCGCAGCACTCGCCTGGGTCTTGGTGATCATCATCGCCATCTTCACCACCTTCTCCTTCCTCTCCGCTCGTTATTGGGTCCACTACGATGACTGACGCGAAGCTCACCCATTTTGCCGAGGACATGAAGCCGCCGCGCGAGCGCCCGTGGTTCCTCTCCGTCCTCATCCACGTCGCTCTGATCGCAGCGTCGATCGTGATGCTCTATCCGCTGTTGTGGATGCTTTCCGGTTCGATCAAGGACCAGAACGAAATCTTCGGCACGGCATCGCTGATCCCGTCGCAATTCGATTTCAGCGCCTATGCCCGCGGCTGGTTCGGCGGCCAGGTCACCTTCGGCAAATTCGTCTGGAACTCCGCTGTCATCGCCGTGCTTTCGGTCATCGGCAACGTGATTTCCTGCTCGCTGGCGGCCTATGCCTTCGCCCGGCTGAATTTCTGGGGCAAGAATTTCTGGTTCGCGCTGATGCTCGGCACGCTGATGCTGCCCTATCACGTCACGCTGATCCCGCAATATATCCTCTTCCTGAAGCTCGGCTGGGTGAAGACGATGCTGCCGCTCGTCGTGCCGAAATTCCTTGCGGTTGACGCTTTCTTCATCTTCCTGATGGTGCAGTTCTTCCGCGGCATCCCGCGCGAGCTGGACGAGGCGGCCATGATGGACGGCTGCAGCGCATGGCGCATCTACTGGCGCATCATGCTGCCCCTGTCGCTGCCGGTTTTGGCAACCGCCGCCATCTTCTCCTTCATCTGGACCTGGGACGACTTCTTCGGACCGCTGATCTATCTCTCCGATATCAATACCTACACGGTGCAGCTCGGCTTGCGCTCCTTCGTCGACTCCACCGGAAGCTCCGACTGGAGCAGCCTCTTCGCCATGTCGAGCCTGTCGCTGATCCCGGTCTTCCTGATCTTCCTCTTCTTCCAGAGGTTGCTGATCGACGGCATCGCGACCGCCGGCCTCAAACGCTGATTATAAACTCTGCAGTCCCGAACACCCGAGATTTGGGATTGCAATCAAGGAAACTCACTGAAAGGAAATGTCGCATGAGCGCGCCGCGCTTTGCCGCCATCGGCCTCAATCACGATCATATCTACGGCCAGGTCAACGTTATGCTGCGGGCCGGCGCCGAACTCGTCGCCTTCCATGCCGTGGAGGACGACCTCGCCGCTATCTTCGCCGGGCGCTTTCCGCAAGCGAAACGCGTCGCCGACAAGCGGGAAATCCTGGAGGACAGCTCCATCGCGCTGATCGTCAGCGCCGCGATTTCCAGCGAACGGTCAGGCCTTGCCATCGAGGCCATGCGCCACGGCAAGGACGTGATGCTCGACAAGCCTGGCATGGTGACGCTGGATCAGCTCGCCGAAGTCCGAAACGTACAGGCCGAGACCAAGCGCATCGTCTCCATTCTCTATTCCGAACATTTCGAGACGGCTTCGACGGTCAAGGCCGGCGAACTGGTCAAGGCCGGCGCCATCGGCAAGGTCATCCACACGACCGGCCTTGGCCCGCACCGGCTGCGCAAGCCGACCCGGCCGGACTGGTTCTTCGACCGCAAGCGCTATGGCGGTATCATCACCGACATCGCCTCGCATCAATGCGAGCAGTTCCTGTTCTTTGCCGGCTCGCTCGAAGCCGAGGTGCTGTCGGCGACGGTGTCCAACCGCGCCAACCCCGATACGCCCGGCCTGCAGGACTATGGCGATTTTCACCTGCGCACGCCTGACGTGACAGGCTATGTCCGTGTCGACTGGTTCACGCCGGATGGCCTTTCCACCTGGGGCGACGGCCGCCTCTTTATCGTCGGCACCGAAGGCACGATCGAGCTGCGCAAATACATCGACGTCGCCGGCCGGCCCGGCGCCGATCATCTCTTCCTCACCGACCGCAAGGGCATGCAGCATGTCGACTGCACCGGCTTCGACCTGCCCTATGGCCGGCAATTGGCCGCCGACATCCGCGACCGCACCGAAACGGCGATGGGCCAGGAACATTGCTTCAAGGCCATGGAGCTGGCGCTGAAGGCGCAGGCTCTCGCCGAAGCAACGTCGCTCAAGAACATGCAGAGGTAATTGCGTTATGTCCGACATCAAGAAAGTCGCGATCATCGGTCTCGGCATCGGCCGCTCCCACATCGTCGAAGGCTATCTGCCTCACTCTGATCGTTTCGAAGTTGCCGCTCTCTGCGATCTAAACGAGGAGCGCCTGAACGCGGTCGGCGACGAATTCGGTGTCGGCAAGCGCCTTAAGGATTTCTCCGAAGTCCTGAACATGCCCGATATCGACATCATCGATATCTGCACGCCGCCCGGTTCGCATTTCCAGCTCATCATGCAGGCGCTTGCGGCCGGCAAGCATGTAGTCTGCGAAAAGCCACTTGTGGGATCGCTCGCCGATGTCGATGCCGTCATCGCCGCCGAAAAGACGGCCAAGGGCCGGCTGATGCCGATCTTCCAGTATCGCTATGGCGACGGCATCCAGAAGGCCAAGCGCATCATCGCTTCAGGCATCGCCGGCAAGCCCTATGTCGCGACGTCGGAAACGCATTGGGTGCGCGGCGCCGACTATTACGCGGTGCCCTGGCGCGGCAAGTGGGAGACCGAGCTCGGCGGTGTTCTCATGACGCACTCCATCCACCTGCACGACATGCTGACCTATCTGATGGGGCCGATCGCAGGGCTCTTCGGCCGCGTCACCACCCGGGTCAACGATATAGAGGTGGAGGATTGCGCCAGCGCCAGCCTACTGATGGAAAACGGCGCGCTCGCCACCATCAGCGCCACACTCGGCTCGCAGGAGCAGATCAGCCGCCTGCGCCTCTGCTTCGAAAACGTCCTGATCGAGAGCAATCACGAGCCCTACAGCCCGGGCCAGGATCCCTGGAAGATCGTTCCTGCCAATGACGAGGTTGCCGCCAAGATCGATGCGCTGCTCGCCGACTGGACGCCGATCCCGATCCGCTTCAACACGCAGATGAAGCTGTTTCACGAAGCGCTGGTCTCCGGTGGCCCGTTACCGGTAACTTCTGCCGATGCCCGCCAGGCGCTGGAACTGGTCACCGCATTCTATGAATCCTCGGAAACACGCACCGAAGTCCGCTTCCCCGTCGGGCCGGAAGCGAAGAAATACAAGAGCTGGAGGCCGGCATGAGCGTTGCCCCGCGAGCCACTAGAACCAACAAGGAGGAAGCGCCCATGGCGACAAGCGTATCGCTGCAGAAGGTTATCAAGCGCTATGGCGAGCTTCAGGTGGTTCACGGGATCGACCTTGAGATCGAGCCGGGAGAATTCACCGTTTTCGTCGGCCCATCCGGCTGCGGCAAGTCCACGCTGCTACGCATGATCGCAGGTCTCGAGCCGATTTCCGGCGGCGGGCTCTATCTCGACGGCAGCCGTATGAACGATGTCCCTGCCTCCAAGCGCGGCATCGCCATGGTCTTCCAGTCCTATGCGCTCTACCCGCATATGACCGTCTACAAGAACCTCGCCTTCGGACTCGAAACCGCCGGCATGAAGAAGCATGAGATCCAGCCGCGTGTCGAAAAGGCGGCCGAGGTTCTGCAGATCACGCAGTTGCTGCAGCGCAAGCCGAAGCAGCTTTCCGGCGGCCAGCGCCAGCGCGTCGCCATCGGCCGCGCCATCGTGCGCGAGCCCAACATCTTTCTGTTCGACGAGCCACTCTCGAACCTCGATGCAGAACTGCGCGTGCAGATGCGCGTCGAGATCGCCCGCCTGCACCAGCGACTCGGCAATACCATGATCTACGTCACCCACGACCAGACCGAGGCCATGACCATGGCCGACAAGATCGTCGTGCTGAATGGCGGCAAGATCGAGCAGGTCGGCGCTCCCCTCGACCTCTACAACAAGCCGAAGAACAAGTTCGTCGCCGGCTTCATCGGCTCGCCGAAAATGAACTTCCTCGACGCAAAGATCGTCGCTTCCGATGACGGTTCCGCCGTCATCGATCTCGCCGGCCAGACGGTGCGCCTGCCGCGCCGGCTGGGCGGTCTCCAGCCCGGGCAGCCCGTCACCCTCGGTGCGCGCCCGGAACATCTGAATGTCGGTGACCGTGGCGTAGGGCTCGGCAATGCCAACGTCGACCTCGTCGAGCACCTCGGCGGCCAGACGATCCTCTATGTCACGCTACATGGCGGCCAGGCACTGACGGTCGCGCTGGAAGATCAGCAAAGCATCCGCGCCGGCGAAACCGTCAGCATCCACATCGATCCCGAACGCTGCCATCTGTTTGGCCCGGATGGGGTGACTTTGTAATCGGAGTTGGCGGTGATTTTGGGGTTATCTCGCCCCTGGCGGGCGAGAAAGCAATTTCACTGGTTTAGGAATTGCGTCACCGGATTCGCTTCACATTCAAAAGTCTGGCGCAATTTCTAAGCCATTGAAATTGCAAGAGAGGGGGCGCTTTCTTGCGCCCCTGCCTACCCCCGCTCTTGTAAAACTAAGAATTAGACCAGGGACAAGCCCCGCCAAATCCTAAGTTTTTACTTTCTCGCCCGCCAGGGGCGAGATAGACCTCCACACCTTCTCACACCTCGACGATCCGCCGGCTGCCGATGGAACGGATCTGGCCGGATGGATTGACATCGGCCGGAACGCCTTCCCGCCGATACAGGCGAAGCCGTCTGTTGCCGGGCGCAAGATGGAACCAGTCATCCTCCGCGCGATAGGCTTCCAGATCGATCTGTACCGATTGCGCAAAACGGTCGGTGCTCAGATCAAGAAACCAATCCTCGCCCTCCTGCACCGCCAATGCTGCAATCTCGGCATCGTGGAACGCCTTGCTCCGCCCCAGCGGGAAGTAAAAGGCCTGAGCGATTGCAGCGCCGGTTGCCGAGGACGTCAGCCGCGCGACCGTGACATCATGCGACGGAGGTCCGAAACGGAAGGCATAGGTCGTATCGAAGAAGGCACCGAAAAGTTCAGTGCACGCAATCTTTTGCTTGCTGCGGGCTTCGAGCACCAGATCGCGGCCGCCACCGACGACGACCTGACGGCCATCGCGCAGGCAGGAGACCTCGACGGTCAGCTCGAGCGCCGCCTCGCTTTCGTTGATGACATGCACGTCGAGACCGTTTGTGCCCTCGTCCATCAACAGCACCTGCACCGGCCGGAAGGCCCGGCGCAGCCCGTACCAGACCGGCTTCGGCTCCCTGGTCGAGTCGATCACGCCCCAACCCGCGCCGGGAAGCAGGTCCTGCAGCGTCCAGACGAGCGCGCCATTGCAGCCGGAACCTTGGCGGCGCCATTCGGCATAGGTTTCTTCGGCCACTTCGCCGGTCACGGCGCGGGAAAGGTTGAGATAAAGATCCGGATCTTCCCGCCGCAGGCGGTTGGGCTCGAAGCCGTAAAGCTCCTGAAGATAATGATCGCGCACATCCTCGAAATCCCAGGATGCGCCGCGATCGCGCGGCACGCGCTCCTTCCATAGCGGGCTATGGACTGCGGGGACCGGCAGATGCTGCCCAAGGGTGCGGGCTTGCGGCACATGCGCGAAAGCCAGGCTCTCGGCGGCAAACCGGACATCGGCGCGGCGCGCATCCGCAAGCGGCCGCATATAGGCGCCGACGCCATAGTAATGTGTGACGCCCGCATTCGGCGAAAACGGCATCGGGCCGCCGGAGGGCGAATTGACCACATAGGGCACATCCGGCCGGAGCGACTGCACCAGCGGCGGGATGATTTCTTCGACGATCGGACTTTTCCAGAACTGTTCCGGTAGGCCCATCATCGCCGCCTGCTGGTGGATCTCACTGCCACCGCAAAGAACTGCCAGAGATGGCGACATGCGCGTACGGCTCAGAAGCTGTGAAATCTCCGCCTCGACATGGGCGGTGAACACCTTGTCGTTCTTCGGATAGTCGAAATTGGCGAACATGAAGTCTTGCCAGACCATCAAGCCGAGCTCATCGCAGAGGCGGAAGAAGTCCGGCGTTTCATAGGCCATGGTGCCGCCGATGCGGATCACGTTCATGCCGGCCTCAGCCGCCAGCCGCAGCCAGCTCTGATAATCGTCGCGACCGCCGGGCAGACGTACGATGTCCGCCGTGGTCCACACAGCGCCTCGGCAGAAGATCCGCTCGCCATTGACGATCAAAGCAAAATCCTGGCCATCGGTGCCACGATCGATCGATAGCCGGCGAAAACCGGTCTGCCCAAGCGCGTGTTCTATGCCATCGACGATGAGCGTGACATCATGGAGCTGCGAGGTGCCATGCGTATGCGGCCACCAGGGCGCCACATCGGGAATTTTCAGGATTGCGGTGTAGCGCCCGGCACCATGCTTCTCGAATGCCTGCTCGGTCTCCCCGCATTTCAATACCAACTCGTTGATACCACCCTCGGCCGCAAGCGAGGCATAGAGCCTGCCCTCGCCGTTCTCGAGCAAATCCGGCCGCAAGGAGAGATCGCGGATGACTGGCGCGCTTGGCCGCAGCAGCGAAATCGGCCGCCATGGGCCGACGGCGTGAACCTCCGGGCACCAGCCGGGCATATGGCCGAGCAGCGTCGTGCGCACCATCCGCAAGCCTTGCGGCGTGATCATCTGTGGCCGCCAGCGGGCGCGCGGCCCAGTTTCCGAAAGCTTCGGCTCCAGGGCGCGGAAGCAAAGCGCCAGTTCGTCACCGCCAAGCAAGGTGACGTCGACGTCATGGGCTTCGAACATGCTCTCGGAAACGAGGATTTGCTGGCCGTTGAGGAAGACTTCGCAAAGCGTTGCCAGCCCTTCGAGCCTCAAGACCGCCTCGCCGGCCTCCGTATCCACCAGGCGGCAAATGTACCAGGCATCGCTGTCATGCAGAGGCTGAGACCTCGTCCGGTCGAAACGCCCGGCCTTTTCCAGCGCTTCCGCCACCGTGCCCGGCACGGGTGCCGGAATGAAACCAGAGGTCAGCGGCACATCTGACGGCAAGATGCAGGTGCCTGCATCCGTCAACACGAGATTCCATCCCTCGCTCAGCCGCATTCCACCGCCGAGATCCGCCAAGCGCCCGCCCATGACATTTTCGAGGGATTGCCCCCGCCCCAATATGTTCAGAAATAACCCAGCCGTAGGACGATCCAACGGAAGCCGATTAAAGCTTCCGTTCGAGCTCGCCCATCATGGCATCCCACGCATCCGCGGCGGGATCAAGGGCTGTACGCAACGGCTCGAATTTCTTGCGCGTGATGGCGCGGGCCAGCTGGAACTGCACCGATTTTGCCGTCTCGGAAATTTTCCGTGCCTCGCCGGCCGCATTGGCCAAATCGGCAGAGAGCCAGTCGAAGTGGCTGCCGGCAAGCTCGAAATTGGCGCCGAGCTGACGCAGCGTATTGAAAGCGTATTTATGGAAGAAGCCGAAAGGCCGTTCGGCGACCGCTTCCACCTGCGTGGGGAAAACCTCCGCAAATGCACGGATCGGATTGGCGCCGGGGCGACGACGGAAATGGAAGGACAGAAGCTGCCGTGCCGTCTCACGGATCGCGGCTTCGGCCGGCGCCTTCTCCGGAAATTTCGCAAATTCCGTATAGGGCAGGAAGGGCAGATCCTCATCCGTCAGATGCAGCTGGAACAGCCCGTCAAAATCCTCGCCGGACAGCTGGAAGAAGCCGCCATTGTGGAAATAATCGAGCGTGCGGCCTTCCATGTCGAGCCGGTTGATTGCCACCGTCGTCTTGCCGTGTTCGCGGCGATAGCCGATCCCTTGAGTATCCGGCATGAAGAAGGAATCCATCTCCACCAGGCAGAGCCGGCCGCGGCCGATCTGCTCGGCGACATGGTTCTCTACCTTGTCGTAGATCGCAAGTTCGGTACAGCGCACGCCATAGAGCGCTTCCAGATCCTCGAGCGGCACCTTGAAGAAGGTGAACTGGTCGCCCTCGAAATCCTGTGTCACCGTGAAGCCGAGCATGGCTTCCGGCGGCAGTTTCATGCTCGAAAGCACCTCGATCCATAGATCGATATAGCAATTCGTCTCTGGCCACATGCGCTCGCTGTCGTGCAGCGCATGTGGCTTGTAGGCGGCGGGATCCAGTCCCTGAAACACAGAGGCCATGGAAGCGATCAGCCCCACAGCGTCTTGCGGACGCTCTCGGGCCATTCCTTGACGTCGAGACCGTGGGTGTGGAACAGCGCCAGCGCGATGCGCTCCAGGCCGAAGCCGACGCAAGCCGTATGCACGACGCTGCCATCGGCAAAGTTCAGGCCCCATTTGGTGCCGAAGGCATCCTGGTGGTAGTTGAAGCTCATGCAGGCGGTCGGCTTGGCGACGGAGGTGATCGGGATCAGCAGCTCGAACTTGAGGTTCTGGTCGCGCTGGTTGTTGGCAAGCATCTTGCCGGCGCGGCCGAAGAACGGGTCGTTGGCGACGTCGATGGTCACATCGAGACCGACGGCCTTCATCATCTCGACACCGCGATCCATCCAGCTCTGGCGGAAATCCGTCACATGCTTCTCGCTGCCCATGCAGACATATTCGCGCATGCGGAAGAGCTGCTGGCGGGCCGGGTCCTTGGAGGGCTCGTGGCGGAAGCAGTAGGACTGCAGGTCGTAGAGCGCGCCGTTTTCCGAAATGGCGCCGCGCTTGGCAACCGTCGGATAGAGCGGATAGCAGGCAGCCGGCGTCAGCACGATATCGGTCGCCTGCTGGTCTTTCGTCCAGTCGTCGCCGACTTCCATGCACTTCAACAGGCTCATGTGATCGAGTTCGTTACCGCAGAAGCTGTGCACCGTGCCGGCGAGCTGCGGAAAGCTCTTCATGTAGCCGCTTGTTTCGAAGAAAGCGCGGTTCATGCCGGGCGGAAAGCGGATGGCTTCGGCGCCATCGGCACCGCCGAACTTGTCGATCAGACGCTCGAAGGCGGAAATGACGTCTTCGAACAGGCCGCTGCGGCCGTAGAGGCCGTCAACGCCTGTGTCGATCAGAAGACCGGAATCGAAAAGACGGTCGAGAAACGAGGATTGCATATCCATGGCGATTACCCCAACAGGCTGGTGTCTTGTTTGTGGACGAGCAACATCGTCGACGTATTGCCGAGGATGCGGTCGTTCGAGATCATCAATTGCGCCGAGTGCGCGTCGCGCAGGTGGCGGCCGAGGCTGTAGGGCGTACCGTTCTTGTAGCCCATGATGCCGCAGATCAGCATCGCGTGGTTGATGATCGGCAGGATCATCTCGGACGACGCGATCTTGACGTTGTTCATTGCCACGGCAAAGGCCATCGACGACAGCCGATCGGCATCGAGCTTGGCCTCTTCATAGGCCTTCAGCCCGGCAACCACATTGGACTTCACCATCTGCAGCATGCTGGAGGCTTCAGCGAGACGCAGTGCGCCAGGCGGCGGTGCCCCGGGAGACTTGCGGGCAGCGGCACGCACGAAAGCCTGGGCGCGGGAAACAGCGTCGGCAGCAATGCCATACCAGACACCGCTCCAAAGCAGATGCGAGCTTGCCAGCATCGACTGCGCGGCAATCTCGGCAAACGGCTTCGGCAGGATCTGCTTGGCCGGAGCCTCGCCCTTGAAGAGGAAGCCGTCGGAGCAGGTGCCGCGCATGCCGAGCGTGTTCCACTCGACCGTGCGCTTGATATCGTATTGATCCCTAAGGAAGCAGGTCAGCACCTGGTCGGAAGACGCGGCGTCGGCATGGCTACGCGAAGTGATCAGGATGGCGTCGGCATGGGAGCCATAGGAGATGACGGTCGCATCCTTCTCGAGGTAGCAGGTATCGCCCTCGACCTTGATCGCGCAGATGCTGTTGCGCAGGTTGCCGCCGATCCCACCCTCGGTCGTTGCCGAGGCCAGAAGCAGCTGCTCGCTTGCGATGCGGCGCATGAAGTCGCGGTGCCATTCGCTTTCGTCACCATGCTCGACCAGGCTCGAAAGCTTGATGTGATGCATGGCAAAGACCATGGCGCTGGCGGCGCAAGCTTGACCAAGGATCGAGCAAAGCTCGGCAATCTCCGTGATCGTGGCACCCTCGCCGCCAAATGCCGCGGGGATCTGGATGGAAAGCAGCTTCTCGGCGCGCATGGCGTCGACAGCTTCGCGTGGGAACCGACCCTCGGCATCGACGGCATCGGCATGTTGGCTGGCGATCGCTGCGACGCGGACGGCACGTACTGCCGCTCCCTCGCCCGTCCCAACCTCAATTCGAGCGACCGCAGCTGTCATCACGCGACCTTTCTGCCGTCCAGGATCATGCCGACGGTTCTTTCGATCGCAGCGATACTGGCGAAGGATTTGCGGTTCAGCAGATTATCGGGAAACTCGATGTCGAAGGCCTCCTCGATGCCGAGCATCAGCTGAACAGAGGCAAATGAGGATAGCCCTGTCGCATAGAGATCAGCATCGTCTTCGATCTGATCGACAACAACGGGAAGCGCACCGAATTTGGCCAGCAAATCGCGAATCGTCTTATTCATAGTCTAGTCCCTTCTGGCAATTGCAAGCATAACCGTGGTTACGCACTCTTATTGTCGCCAAGAAGTAACAGGCAAAATAGAACATTCCGCTAATCGACGTGGTAAATACAACCAACTTATACTTTGCAGAATAATTCTATATTCGGCATTTGTTTGATAAAAATTTACCAAGCATAAACCAAGCAAGCCGCGGCCGGCACACACATATTCAATAATCCCAATATTATGTGCTGGCGATTTTGCGGAAAGACGGCGCATGCAAGAAGGTTAACGCACCAACTCGCCGTCTCGTTTTATTCGGGAAATCTCATAACAATCATAGCGTCAGTAAATTACGGAATGGAAGAGCCGGCTCTAGCCTTCGGGCGGATAAACATGCTCGCCGCCGCGATAATCCGAAACAGAATAACAGCCTTCGCCAACTGCGCGAACCGAACTCCCGCCGATATCCGCCTTGCCGTAGCCGCCCGGGATATCGAGGATGTAGGTCGGCTGGCAAAGGCCGGAAATCCGGCCACGCAACGCCTTTACGATCGCCTGCCCCTCGGTGATCGTCAAACGGAAGTGGCTGGTGCCGGGAGCGAGATCGGGGTGATGCAGATAATAGGGTTTCACCCGCGTTTCGACGAAGGCCTTCATCAATGCGGCCAGCACGTCCGGATCGTCGTTGACGCCCTTGAGGAGAACCGATTGGCTGACGAGCACGATCCCTGCATCGACCAGTCGAGCGCAGGCAGCTCGTGCCTCGTCTGTCAGTTCGCGCGGATGATTGGCATGCAGGGCGACATAAATGGTCTTGCCACTCGCCTTCAGCGCCGAGAGTAAGGCACCGTCGATTTTGGCGGGATCGACGACGGGAACGCGCGTGTGGAAGCGGACAATCTTCACATGATCGATATCGGCAAGTTGCCTGAGAATTTCTTCCAGTCGCCGCGGCGAAAGAATCAGCGGATCGCCGCCGGTCAGAATGACTTCCCAGATTTCTTTATGGTCGCGGATATAGGCAAAGGCGCCGTCGAGCGCATCGCCATCCAGCGTGCCCAGGCCTTGCGGCCCGACCATTTCGCGGCGGAAGCAAAAGCGGCAATAGACCGGGCAGACATGCACGGCCTTCAGTAGCACGCGGTCCGGATAGCGGTGCACGATACCTTCGACCGGGCTATGCGCATGGTCGCCGATCGGATCGGCGCGCTCTTCGGGCGTGACGACTAATTCCGCCACATCGGGAACGAACTGCCGGGCGATGGGATCGGCCGGATCGGCCGGATCGATCAAGCGCACGACAGATGGCGTCAAGGCCACGGCATAGCGCTCGGCTACAGCCTCAAGCGCGATCGCCTGATCCGCATCGACCAATCCGGCGCGCTCAAGCTCGCCGACGCTCCTCACCGGACGCATCACGTTCATGCGTCATACTCCACAACCGGGGCCCAAAGCACCTGCTCGATGCGCGAGGCGCCGGTTGCCAGCATCACGAGCCGGTCGAAGCCGAGCGCGATGCCGCTTGCATCGGGCATGACGGCAAGCGCCTCCAGGAACTCCTCGTCCAGCGGATAGGTCTCGCCGTAGACGCGCTGCTTTTCGACCATTTCGATCTCGAACCGGCGGCGCTGCTCGACGGCATTGGTAAGCTCGCCAAAGGCATTGGCAAGCTCGACGCCGCAGGCATAAAGCTCGAAACGTTCGGCAACGCGATGATCCCGTGCCGACGGCCGGGCAAGTGCTGCCTCGGAGACAGGATATTCGTCGAGGATCGTGGCACGGCCGAAACCGAGATTAGGCTCGACCTTCTCGACCAGCACCCGGCTGAAGAGATCTTGCCAAAGATCGTCGTCGGCAAAGCGAATACCGCTCTTGCGCATATCCGCCGCCAGCCGCTCGCGATCCGTCGAACCGTCGAGGCCGATGGAAGCAAAGAGGTCGATGCCGGCATAGCGCTCGAAAGCGGCTGCGACGCTGATGCGCTCGGGCTGCAGGAACGGATCGGTCTCGGCGCCGCGATAGGTCAGCTTCTTCGCGCCGACAGTCTCGGCCGCCAGCGCCAAAAGCACGGAGCAGTCGGCCATCAGGGCCTCATAGCTCTCGCCTGCCCGATACCATTCCAGCATGGTGAATTCCGGATGGTGCAAGGGGCCGCGCTCACGGTTGCGATAGACATGGGCAAAGCAGGCGATGCGCTCCTCACCGGCCGCAAGCAGCTTCTTGCAGGCAAATTCTGGCGACGTGTGAAGATAGAGAGGCGAAGCCCGGCCATCGATCGTCAACGCCTCGGTCTCGAAAGCATGGAGATGCGCCTCGTTGCCCGGCGACACCTGCAGCGTCGCCGTATCGACCTCGATGAAATCGTTGCTTGCAAAGAACACGCGCATCGCCGCCTGGATCGCATTGCGGCCGATCAGGAATGGCCGCCGGTCCGCATGGACATTGCGGGTCCACCAGGGGGACGCTTTGCTCGTCGTTGGCTTCATTCCTAGCTTTCTTCGGGGCGCAAGCCGCGTTGGGGGTGGCAATTTCCATTGATTTAGGGTAGTTGCGCCCCCAAGCAAACAATTGCTGCGTCTCGGAGAGCATTTAGACAGTCCCTCTACGACGCAAAGCGCAGCGTTACAAGGAAGTCTTATGGTCAAGGTCATCGCCTCTTCGGTCCGCAAGGGCAACGTTCTCGACGTCGACGGCAAGCTCTACGTCGTTCTCACCGCCGCGAACTTTCATCCGGGCAAAGGCACCCCAGTCACCCAGGTCGACATGCGCCGCATCGTCGATGGCGTGAAGGTTTCCGAGCGCTGGCGCACCACCGAGCAGGTCGAGCGCGCCTTCGTCGAAGACGTGAACTTCCAGTATCTCTATGAAGACGGCGAAGGCTTCCACTTCATGAACCCGGCCACCTACGACCAGGTCGTCGTCGATGTCGACACCATGGGCGACCAGAAGGCCTACCTGCAGGAAGGCATGACCTGCATCCTGTCGATCCACGAAGGCATCCCGCTGGCGCTCGAACTACCGCGCCACGTCACGCTCGAAATCACCGAGACCGAGCCGGTCGTCAAGGGCCAGACGGCATCCTCTTCCTACAAGCCCGCCATGCTGTCGAACGGCATCCGCACCCTGGTGCCGCCGCACATCAACGCCGGCACCCGCGTCGTCATCGCCACGGAAGACAATTCCTACGTTGAGCGCGCCAAGGACTGAGCTTCAAGCCCGTAGCTTGTATGAAAAACGCCTCGTCCTCGCGACGGGGCGTTTTGCGTTTTGGCTGGATTGAAACCCACCGTGGCATCGCGCCCGCAGGCAAGATCACATCAACGGGTGTTGGCTTTTTTCTCGCTCGCCTCTTCCGCTTTAGCGGGTTCGGCTTTGGCGGCTTCGGCAGGCGTGTCCATGGCGGTGCTGTGCTCCTGCAGGGCCAAAGCCTGCATGTGCAGAATACGCGGCGACATGGCTTGCATATAGGCATCCGAGCGGCCGATATAGATCATGGTCACATCGGTGAGGTCCGCCAGCATGGCGCAGGCCTTCGCCTGAACCTCGGCCTCCAGCCCTTCAAAGGCATCGTCGAGGATGATCCATTTCGGCTTCGCCAGCAGCAGATGCGCAAAGCCGACGGCTTTCTGCTCTTCGGTATCAAGCAATCGGTCCCAGCGGGCCTGGGTATCGAGGCGGCTCTTCAGCCGGCCAAGGCCCACCTTCTCCATGACGGCATCGACGGCGGCATCGTCGTAAGCGTCCCTGTCGTCGGGGAAGCAGATGGCCTCCCTGAGCGTACCGGTCGGTACATAGGGCGTGTGCGGCACGAACAGCATATCGTCCATCGGCGGCAGGCTGACCGTTCCGGCGCCGCAATACCATTGATGCGCCAATACCTCGAACAGCAGTCTCCGGTTCACGCCATGATCGCCGTTGATCATAATGTGCTCGCCGACGTTGATCGTGATCGTGCCCTCGGCAATCCGAAAGCCGTTTTCCGTGGCCTCGTCATTGGTCTTCGTCGACACCTCGAGATCGGTCCAGACCATCGTGCCGGGAGCCGCCTTGTCGAAGGTGAGGGTATGCGGCATCGGCGGCTTGTCGTCCATCTCGGTCAGCGCCTGACGGAAATCGGTGACGCGCATCAGCGTCGCGCGCCATTCCGCGATCGGGCCAAAATTGGCGACATACCAGCGCAGCGCCGAATTGACCTGATTGAAGGCGCCGACCGCCACCATGAGCTGGCCGAAAGTAAGCCCGCCGGAGAAATAGGCGGGCGCCGCCACCAGGATCGGAATGATCAGCACCAGCCAGCCATAGCCGGCGGAAACCCAAGTGAGGTTGGTGTTGGCTATGGCAAGCTGACGGATGACGCCAAGTACGGCGGAAATATCGAGATTGATCCGCTTGCGTTCGTTCTCCTCGCCTCCGGCAATGGTAATCGCCGGCATATGCTCGTTGGCATGCATGAGCGCGAAACGTAGCTCGGCTTCCTTCGAATAGCGATCGGCATTCAATCGCACCAGACGACGGCCGACGAACTGGCTGAGAAAGGAGGCGGAGCCGGCATAAAGAATTGCCGCCCAGACCATGTAGCCTGGGACGGAGAAGTTCGCCCCCCTGAAGTGGAAGACCATGCCGCTCGACAGCTCCCAGAGCACGCCGATGAAGCTCAAAAGCAGGATCGTTGCCTGCACCAGACCGATGGCAAGCCCGGTTGTGCTTTCGGCGAGGTTGCGGGCGTCCTCATGCAGACGCTGGTCGGGATTGACACCGATCAGGCCGGAGGATGCAAGGCGAAGCGCCCGCTTGGCCTGCAGCCACTGGTTCACCAAATCCCTCGCCAGCCCCTCGCGCATGTAGAGCGCGGTCATCTGGTTCAGCCAGGCCTGGATGACGTTGAGCACCAGCAGCGAACCGGCAATGATGCCGAACACGCCGAGCTGGTGGAAGAAGGCCGAGATATCGCGCCGGGCGAGCGAATCGTAAAACGGAGCGTTCCAGCTGTTCAACAACACCTGAACGTAAGCGGTGAGCAGGATGATCACCAGGAGCGCGGCGGTCAACGAAATGATCTTGATGCGAACCGGCGAATTCCAGAAGGCCGAGAACATCATTTTCAGCCGAAAGAAGAGGCTGAAATCGTATCCGACCTGCTCGTTCCCCTGGATATTCGGCTTGGCTTGCGCTTCAACTGCCATCAGCACTTCCCTGCGACGCACGTCCCGTCAGTTAATCATGACCCGCCCTCATGTCCATCCTTGCAACAGATCGGTGCGATCACGTTCCTATATACACGGTTTCGCGTCTTGAACCGAATTAGGTCAGCAATTAGCTTGCATTCGAAAGATTGAGAAAGCCTTCCGATGCAATTTCAAGGAACTGCCGACTATATCGCAGATAAGGACCTGATGGTCGCCGTCAATGCCGCCATCAGACTGGAGCGTCCGCTTCTCGTAAAGGGTGAGCCCGGCACGGGCAAGACGGAATTGGCACGGCAGGTCGCCGCAGCGCTCGGCTTGGAACTCATCGAGTGGAACGTCAAATCGACCACCAAGGCACAGCAGGGCCTTTACGAATACGATGCCGTCTCGCGCCTGCGCGACAGCCAGCTCGGGGATGAGCGCGTTCACGATGTCCGCAACTATATTCGCCGGGGCAAGCTCTGGCAGGCCTTCACCTTGTCTCAAAAATGCGTGCTGCTCATCGACGAGATCGACAAGGCCGACATCGAGTTCCCCAACGACCTGCTTCAGGAACTCGATCGCATGGAATTCCACGTCTACGAGACCGGCGAAACCGTCCGTGCCGCCGTCCGCCCGATAGTCATCATCACGTCGAACAACGAGAAGGAGCTGCCGGACGCCTTCCTGCGCCGCTGCTTCTTTCACTATATCCGTTTCCCCGACATGGAGACGCTGGCACGCATCGTCGAGGTGCATTACCCCGGCATCAAGCAGGCGCTGGTGCATGCGGCGCTAACGCAATTCTTCGAAATCCGCGATGTGTCGGGCTTGAAGAAAAAGCCCTCAACCTCAGAGGCTCTTGATTGGATCCGCCTGCTCGTCGCCGACGATGTCGATCCAGCCACGCTGCGCGCCGATGCGAAGAATGCGCTGCCGAAGCTGCACGGCGCACTGCTGAAAAACGAGCAGGACGTGCATCTCTTCGAACGGCTGGCGTTCATGGCGCGTGGGCAAGGCAAATAATGCAGCCCCCGCGGCGAGCGTCTTGAACATCCGTAAGCGGCAACCGACATCAGAGCGCGGCCGCCAGTCCTCGCAAAGCTAGCCCATTGACCCGCCGCGACAGCGGGTTTATGGATTTTGCTCTGTGGTGATTTGGCCGGCCGGCTTGCAGCCACGTTAAATAAGTCGCTAAAGGGCCGCGTGCGGACCGGTAGCGATTCATCGCGGCCGGTTTTTTTGTATTTGGCGAGTGAAACAATGCCCATCAAGATCCCCGATACGCTACCCGCATTCGAAACCCTCCAGAGCGAGGGCGTGCGGGTAATGACCGAAACGGTGGCGTTCCGTCAGGACATCCGCCCCCTTCAGATCGGGCTTCTCAACCTCATGCCGAACAAGATCAAGACCGAGGTCCAGATGGCGCGCCTGGTCGGCGCATCGCCGCTGCAGGTCGAGTTCTCGCTGGTGCGCATCGGCGCCCACAAGGCGAAGAACACCTCCGAGGAGCATCTGCTCTCCTTCTATGAAACCTGGGAAGAGGTGAAGCACCGCAAGTTCGACGGCTTCATCATAACCGGTGCACCGATCGAACTGCTCGAATATGAAGAGGTTACCTACTGGGACGAGATGCGGCAGATCTTCGACTGGACGACAACCAATGTCCATTCGACGATGAACGTCTGTTGGGGCGCCATGGCCGCCGCCTATCATTTCCATGGCGTGCCGAAGCATACGCTGAAGGAAAAGGCCTTCGGCGTCTATCGCCACCAGAATCTCGCGCCATCCTCCGTCTACCTCAACGGCTTCTCCGACGATTTCGCCATTCCCGTCTCGCGCTGGACGGAAGTGCGCCGCGATGACATCGAGAAGGTTCCGAGCCTGCAGATTCTGATGGAATCGAGCGAGATGGGCGTCTGCCTCGTGCACGAGCAGGCCTGCAACCGGCTCTACATGTTCAATCACGTGGAGTATGATTCCACCTCGCTGGCGGATGAGTATTTCCGCGATGTGAATGCGGGCGTGCCGATCAAGATGCCGCACAACTACTTCCCGCATAATGACCCGGAAATTCCGCCGCAGAACCGGTGGCGCAGCCATGCCCATCTGTTCTTCGGCAACTGGATCAACGAGATCTACCAGACCACGCCGTACGATCTGGAGGAGATCGGCCAGGAAAGGACCTGAGGCTTGTTCATTCCCTTCTTCCTGAAACTGAAGGAAGCGAAGGTACCGGTGACGCTCCGGGAATTCCTGTCGCTGCTTGAAGGAATGGAAGAAGGGATTGCCGACTATGACATCGAGGCATTCTACTATCTGGCGCGCACGACGCTCATCAAGGACGAGCGCTTCATCGACCGCTACGACCAGGTCTTCGCCGATTATTTCCGCGGCGTGGAAGCGATCCGCGGCAGTGCCGAGGGGGAGGCAGTCGAAGCGACCACCATTCCCGAAGAATGGCTGCGCAAGCTCGCCGAACGGCATCTGACCGAAGAGGAAAGAAGAGAGATCGAGGCCCTTGGCGGCTTCGAGAAGCTGATGGAGACGCTGCGCCAACGGCTGGCCGAGCAAAAGGGCCGGCATCAGGGCGGCTCCAAATGGATCGGCACGGCCGGCACCTCGCCCTTCGGCGCCTATGGCTACAATCCGGAGGGCGTGCGCATCGGCCAGGAAACATCGCGCCACCGCCGCGCGGTCAAGGTGTGGGATCGCCGCGACTTCAAGAATCTCGACGATGGCGTCGAGCTTGGCACCCGCAATATCAAGGTGGCACTGAAACGGCTTCGCCGATGGGTGCGCGAGGGCGCCGCCGAGGAGCTCGATCTTTCCGGCACCATCCGCTCCACCGCCGAGCATGGCTATCTCGACGTCCAGACGCGGCCGGAACGGCGCAATGCCGTCAAGCTATTGATGTTTTTCGATGTCGGCGGCTCGATGGACGATCATATCCGCGTGGTCGAGGAGTTGTTTTCCGCCGCGCGATCAGAGTTTCGCCACATGGAATATTTCTATTTCCACAACTGCCTCTACGAAGGCGTGTGGAAGGACAATCGCCGCCGGCGCGTCGACGTCACGGCGACAACCGATCTCATCCGCACCTTCGGCCCCGACTACCGGGTCGTCTTCGTCGGCGATGCCTCGATGAGCCCCTACGAAATCAACCATCCCGGCGGCTCGGTGGAGCATTGGAACAAGGAAGCGGGCGAAGCCTGGCTTGGCCGAGTGACCGGCCATTTCCGCAAATGCATCTGGCTCAACCCCGTGCCGGAAAACTATTGGGGCTACACGACCTCGATCTCCATCATCCGCCGCCTGATGAGCGACCGCATGTACCCGCTGACACTCGGCGGACTGGAGAAGGCGACGAAGGAATTGTCACGCTGAACGTGATAAATTCGTACAGCATGAATCCGGAAAGTCGAGTGCGCGCAAACCGTCCAACTTGACCGTGTGCCATCAAGATGATTTGCCATGCCTCCTGAACTGAAGGTTTGACAAAAGGCGCACAAGCAAAATGCAAGTCAATAGCAGCATCACCGCAGCGACAGCCCTCATGTTGGCGCTGTCCGCTTGGACCGATGTATTATTTGCTTCCAGCCTCACGCCAATGAAAACGGCGCCAGAAGCAACGTGTTTTTCAGCAAGAGGTGAGCAGGCCATTGCCCTGTGCACGACTGAACTCGCTGAGCAAAAGTCGCCTGACGCCTTCGCCAATCGGGCCGAAGCATACGGCTTTGCAATGCAATACGACAAGGCTGTGGCCGATTACACCAGCGCGATAGAGCTTTCCGAGCCAAAGGGGGTCATGCTCCCAACATACTATCAGAACAGAGCCGGCGCATATTTCTCCATGAAGAAATATGAGCTGGCGATCCAGGACTACACAAGAGCTTTGGATTTAAATCCAAAGCTCAGCACCGATTTTGTCAGCCGAGGAATGGCTTACGCTGCCTTGAACAAAGACAAGGAAGCGTTTGCGGATTTTGACAGAGCTATGGAAGACAAATTTGCAAAGCCAGTTACCCTTCGTGTCCGGGCTGACCTCCTGTTGACCAGGGGCGAGCCGGATCGCGCGATTCAGGATTATCGGGATTGCCTTACACTTCAGCCCAAGAATGCTTATGCAATGATTGGAATAGCCAACGCATATTTGAAGAAAAACATGATCGATTCAGCATTTTCTCAATATGATCTTGCCCTCTCCACCCAGCCAATCTGCGCTGAATGCCTGATCGCTCGTGGTGATGCTTTTGCCAAAATTGGCAATCAGGAGAAAGCAATAGCGGACTATAACGCCGCCCTGGCCTTTCCAGATCAGTTCATCGCTCCGGCTACCAAAAAAGATGCAGAAGCCGCACTGCGCAAGCTTCAGTAGCCGGCGATACTGCGCCTCCATGTAAGGTAAGCATCCTAAGTCGCAGCATTTCTACCGATGTATCAGCTTTGACCGGTTGCTGGAAAATAGTTGGACTAGGCGATATCCATCATCCGCCGCCTGATGATCGACCGCTTGTATCCCCTGACACTCGGCGGGCTGGAAAGGGCGACGAAGGAATTGTCGCGCTGAGCATTCTATCGCTCAACGACTTCAGCCCTGCCGCCGCATTCGAGAGGGTCTATGCGCCTGCCTTGCGATAGGCTGCAACAGAGAGCCAGATTGCCGAAAGCAGGAAGTAGAACGCGCCGAACCCGACATAGGGAGTGATGTCCAAAATCGTCGGCGCTGCCGTGCCGAGCGATCGGCTGATCATGAAGCCGCCGGCGAGGGCCGATTGGGCACCACTCAGGATCATCACCCATTGTGCACCATAGTGACGCCAGCGCCTTACTCCGGTGTAGAGCTGCAGCAACCCCGAAAAGATCGCCCAAATCCCGAACACCGCCAGAACGGCATAGGTGCTGTTGCTAACGGCAACGATCACGGCAAGCGCGGTGACCGTGCTGACGACGACATTCAATGCCTGCGAGGAATTGGCTTTCAGACCACCGTTTGCCTGCGCGTCAACCAGATTGGCGAGGGCGTCCCATGCCGGGTAGATCACGAGCAAGAATGCGGTTGCATCGGGTTGCCCCCGGAGGAGAATGGCGGCGGCAATCCAGGCGATGGAGAAGAGTGCACGGACGAAATAATAGGATCGCAGCCAGTTCGATTGGCTTAGGGAGTTGCTTGGCATCGGTAAGCTCCAGATTGAAATCTACCTACTAGTAGGAAGGCTAAATCCATGAGTCAACCTAATGCTCGAACACCTCTTTGTGAGGGATCGGAGATACCGTGAAACCTTGACAAACAACCTACCAGAAGGTAGGCAGCAACATGAAATCAATGACTTCCACATCCGAAAAAATTCTCGACACCGCACAATCCCTCATCGTCGCGGGTGGCTACAATGGGTTCAGCTATGCTGATATTTCGGCTGCGATCGGCATCAGAAAGGCCAGCATCCACCACCATTTCCCGACGAAAGCCGAGCTGGTTTCGGTGCTGGTGGATCGCTACCGGCAACAGGCTGAAGCGGGGCTGAATTCTCTTCGCGAGCAGTTCTCAAGCCCTACCGAACAACTGCAGTCCTATGTGAATTTCTGGCAGACATGCATTCGAGATGCCTCTCTGCCCTTCTGCGTCTGCGCGATGCTTGCCTGCGAGATGCAAATGCTGCCGGCAGAGGTCGCATCCCGCGTCCGTGCGCATTTCAATGGTCTCGCCCAATGGCTCACCTCGGTACTGGAAACCGGAACAAGAGCGAGCCTGTTCAGCTTGGCCAAACGACCGGAAGAAGAGGCCCAAATACTGATGGCATCCGCCCATGGAGCGATGCTCTCTGCGAGGACTCTCGGCGATCCCGAACTGTTCACCGCGATCGTCTCCCCTCAGATTGCCAGGTTGCTGACGCCGCACAGCTAGGGAGCGGCCAGCCGAAAATCCCCCACAGATGCACCTGCCGCACACTCCAACAACCGAAGGCAAATGCTGGAGAGGGCAGCCCTTAACGCCGCCCTCTCCTGTGTTCAGCCCTTCAGCAACATATCTGCATTCTCGAATGGCGGGCCCTCATCGTCTTCGGCTCGTCTCGACAATTCCTCGAACCCAAGGCTCTTGTAGAAGGAGAATGCCCGCGCGTTCTCGGTATAAACTTCCAGCCGCAGCTTGCCTTTCAGCTTCAGAGCATGGGCAACCAAGAGCCTGCCGATGCCATGTCCTTGATAGTCGGGTGCGACGAACAAGCCGCCGATGAAGGTGTCGAGCAGGCTGATGAAGCCGGCCGGTTTTCCCTGATAGCAGGCGACCCAGGTCCCCGCGCTTGGGAGGTATTGTGTTTCGATCAGAATGCGCTGTTCTAGCAGGCGCTCTCTGCCGATGAAGGCGTGGGCGCGATGCGATGCGCCAAACCAGATGGCCGATAGTGCTTGGAGGTCCGCCGCCTGTTCATAGGCGCGCATCGATATGTTCAGGTTTTTCATGATGTGACCTGCAGAAAAAATGCAAACAAAGACAGCGTCCAATCGGAACGCTACGCACACCGCATTGCGCGATTCAGCTAAAGTCTCTGCGCATAAATCTCCTGCCGTTGGGTGCACTGCCCAAGGCAAGCACCTGAATGTTTCAATATCAGTTGCGCGCCATCGCGTCACCATCGGCGCCTGCGGTTTATCATCTCCTCTTGGCCGACTGTCGTACGCCCTGCACATTTGCGGCGCAGGTTTGTCTTCCGAAGCGATGAAAGAAATCCGAGTGAGGCTTGATCCCCCATCGCCCGCCCCTAACTTTCGCAATCGAATCGGTTGCGGAACGACGCGAATGGGGTAGGGTCTGGCCTTGCCTTTTCGATAGCCATGGATGAGCTGATATGACGGAAAATGCTTTGCAGCGGGAAGTTTTTGGAACGACGGCCGATGGGGAAACCGTCTATCGCGTCAAGATCGTCGGCGGCGGTTTGACCGCGCACGTCATCTCGTGGGGCGCCGTCATCCAGGACCTGCGACTTGAGGGCCACCAGCCTGCCCTACTGCTCGGCTTCGACAATTTCGCCGACTACCCCGCCCATTCCTCCTATTTCGGCGCCACGCCCGGCCGCTGCGCAAATCGCATCGGCGCCGGCCACTTCACGCTTGATGGCAAGCAGTACCAGTTGGAGCTCAACGAGAAGGGCGTCACCCATCTGCACGGCGGCAAGGACAATATCGCCAAACGCAACTGGACCATCGTCGAGCACGATACCGACCACGTCGTCCTGAAAATCGTCGATCCCGATAGCCGCGCCGGCTATCCCGGCAACTGCACGATCCAGGCGACCTATCGCGTGCACGGTAACGGTGAGCTGTCGGTCACCTACGAATCGACCACCGACCAGCCGACGCTCGCCAATGTCTGCCAGCACGCCTATTTCAACCTCGACGGCCGTGACGACACGCTTGGCCACGACATCATGATCGCCGCCGATCACTACACTCCGACCGACGACAAGCAGGTGCCGACGGGGGAAATCCGCTCGGTCGAAGGCACGGTGTTCGATTTCCGCGAGATGTCGCCGATGAAGCGCTTCGAAGGATCGGAACAGGCGCTTTACGACCACAATTTCTGCTTCTCCAGCGAACGGACGGCCAAACGTTCCGTCGTGCTTGCCCGCAGCGTCAATTCCGGCGTGTCGCTGGAAGTGCGCACGACCGAGCCCGGCGTTCAATTCTACACCGCCTTCAAGCTCAACGTTCCGGTTCCCGGTCATGACGGCCAAAAGATCGGACCTTTTGCGGGCTTCTGCCTGGAAACCCAGGTCTGGCCGGATGCCATCAATCACGAGGGCTTCCCCAATGCGGTGCTCCGCCCGGGCGAGGTATTGCGCCAGGAAACGGACTATATCTTCACCAAGAACTGAGCCGGGCATGCTCAACGCTCTCAATCATCGGCCGGGCGCTCCAAACGCCCGGCCGATTCTTTTTGTCCTGCGAACAGATTCACCTTGTAAATTGGTTCTAAATAGGTTCTAAATATTATCCATGGATAGAACCAGTTTGATCGCTGAATTAAACAATCGCGGTCTCGGCGAGGGGGCCGGGAGCGGGCCGCTCTATAAGCGGTTGGCACGGGCATTGACGGGGCTTGTCCAGGAAGGCCTGCTTAAGTCGGGCACGGCGCTGCCGGGCGAGCGCGATCTTGCCGGCGCCCTACAGATCGGCCGGGTCACGGTACGCACAGCCTATCGCGACCTTCTGGCCTCCGGCGTCATCGAATCGCGCCATGGCAGCGGCACTTTCGTCTCGCAGCATGTCGAGCGCATCGAGCAACCGCTCTGGCGGCTCTCCTCCTTCTCTGCCGATATGCGCTCTCGTGGTCGCGAGCCGGCCGCCCGCATCCTCCAGCGCACCATCAGCCCGCCAGCGCCCGAAGAGACTTTCCTTCTCGGCCTCGGCCTCGATGAGCCCGTTTTGCGGCTCGACCGTCTGCGCCTCGCCGACGGTCAGCCGCTTGCCATCGAGCGCGCCGTCGTGCCGATCAAGTTCCTGGGCGAAGACACCGTGTCTGAGGGGTCACTCTACGATGCGCTGGCCGCAAGAGGCTTCAAGCCCGTGCGCGCCCAGCAGAGGCTGACCGCTGTGACCCTGGATCCCACCTCCGCATCGATCCTGACCGTCAAGGCCGGAGCCCCTGCGCTTCTGATCGAGCGAGTCTCCCGCCTCGCAGACCAGCGCGTCGTTGAATATACCCGCTCGCATTACCGCGGCGATGCCTATGATTTTGTTACTGAATTGAGAATTGGAGATGACCTATGAGCAACACCCAATCCCTTATGCTGACGGAAGCCGGCCAGTCGCCCGAGGTAGTGGCGACGCTGCTTGAAAAGGAAAAGCCTGCCTTTGCGGAAATCGCAAAGCTCTTCTCCTCCGCTCGCCCCTCGCTGATTACGACAGCGGCACGCGGCTCTTCCGACCACGCGGCAACCTTCTTCAAATATCTGTTCGAAATCTCCTGCGGCGTCCCGGTCGCTTCGGTCGGCCCGTCGATCGCCTCGGTCTACAACGCACCTCTCCACCTGAAGGGCGGCATCCACTTCACCGTATCGCAGTCCGGTGGCAGCCCTGACATCATCGCCCTGCAGGCCGCGGCGAAGAAGGGTGGCGCAACCACGATCGCCGTCGTCAACGTCACCGACAGCCCCCTCGCCCATGAAGCAGACATCGTCCTCGGCCTTAATGCCGGCAAAGAACAGAGCGTCGCCGCCACGAAATCCTTCATCGCTTCCGTTGCCGCGCTTGCCGGCGTCACCGCAGCGATCACGCAGGACAAGGCGCTATCCGCCGGTCTTGCCAACCTGCCGGAAGCGCTTGCAGCAACCTCGGGCATCGACGGCAAGGCCGCCGAGGACGTGCTGTTCAACGCCTCCTCGCTCTATACCGGCGGTCGTGGCCCCGCTTTTGCCATCGCGCTCGAAGCGGCCCTGAAGGCCAAGGAAACCGCTGGCATCCATGCGGAAGCTTTCTCGCTGGCCGAACTGATGCACGGCCCGATGCGCCTCGTGCAGCCGGGCTTCCCGATCGTCGCCTTCTCGCCCGACGATGCCGCTTTCCCCAACAACGCTCAAGCGCTGGAGCGTCTGCAGAAGCTCGGCGCGACCGCCGTCTCCTTCTCGACCGCTCCGCTTGCCGGCATCAACCTGCATATGCCCAGCACCGGCAACGGCCTCCTCGATCCGTTGGTATCGCTGCTCTGCTACTATCGCCTCATAGAAGCGGTAACGCGCCGCAAGGGTTTCGACCCGGATAAGCCGGCTAACCTCCTCAAGGTAACGGAGACCATGTGATGGACTACAAGGTCTTTACAGGTGCGCGCATCTTCGATGGTGACCGCTTTCATGAAGACAGCGCGCTCGTGATCGGCAACGGCCGCATTCAAGCCATCACCGGCGTCAACGATGTGCCCGGTAATGCCGAAACCATCCAGTTAAAGGGTGGCGTCCTATCTCCGGGCTTCATCGACGCGCAGGTGAACGGTGGCGGCGGCCGGATGCTCAACGACGAGCCTTCGCCCGAATCCATGTATCTGATTGCCGAGGGGCATCGCCCCTATGGCACGACCTCGCTGCTACCGACCCTCATCACCGATGTCGCCGCGGCAACCACCACGGCGATCGAGGCGGCAATCGAGGCGGTAAAGGCCAATCGCGGCGTCGCCGGCCTGCATCTGGAAGGCCCACATCTGGCGCCCGCCCGCAAGGGCGCGCATCTGGCGGAACTGATGCGCCCGGTCGAAGACAGCGACGTCAGAACCTTCATCCGCGCCCGCGAGGCTATCGGCACCCTGCTCGTCACTATCGCGGCCGAGCAGGTAACCGAGCGCCAGGTGCAGGCGCTTGCCGAAGGCGGCGTCATCGTCAGCATCGGCCATAGCGATTGCACGGCGGAAGCCGCAGATGCGCGTTTCGATGCAGGCGCGCGCGGCGTCACCCATCTTTTCAACGCCATGAGCCAGATGGGCCACCGCGCACCCGGCCTCGTCGGCGCCGCAATCGATCATCCGGCCCCCTGGTGCGGTATCATCGCCGACGGCCACCATGTCGAGCCGACAGCGCTCAGGGTTGCTCTACGCGCCAAGCGCGGCGAAGGCCGCCTGTTCTTCGTGACCGACGCCATGTCGCTCGTCGGCACGGATCTTCCGAGCTTCACGCTGAACGGCCGCACGGTCTATCGCACCAAGGGCGGTTATTGCTCAAAGCTGACGCTGGACGACGGCACGCTTGCGGGCTCCGACGTCGACATGGCTTCGACCATCCGCTACGGCGTCAACGTGCTTGAACTGCCGCTGGCAGAGGCGCTGCGCATGGCAACCTCCTACCCCGCACGCTTCCTGCGGCTCACGGATCGGGGCCACCTGACACCGGGAGCCCGCGCCGACCTCGTTCATATCAACGACGGTATCGAGGCCACCGAAACATGGATCGCCGGCCAGCCTTCGGCCTGAAACATCGGAGCGTTTCCGCCATTCTTTGAATAGCGGAAGCGCTCGATCTTGTTGTTCTCAAGCATTCCGGACGGAAAACGGCTGCGCATTTTTCCCGGCAGTGCTCTAAAAATGGAGGCTCGGCATGACCGCAGTCACGGACAGCTATTTCTCCGCCCTCATCGGCCGG
This sequence comes from Martinezella lusitana, assembly GCF_014207095.1. Lineage (GTDB taxonomy): Bacteria > Pseudomonadota > Alphaproteobacteria > Rhizobiales > Rhizobiaceae > Rhizobium > Rhizobium lusitanum_B. Next base: position 191,804 of record NZ_JACHBG010000005.1, read on the forward strand.
CTGGAAACCCTGCGCGAAACGCTTGCTGAGCCCATGTCCAGGGCTTCCGCCGCCATTTGCGCGGCGGCCCGCAGCGATCGCCGCGTCTACATCTTCGGCACCGGTCATTCGCATATGCTGGCGGAAGAGGTGCATTATCGTGCCGGCGGGCTGGCCTTCACCATCCCCGTGCTCATCGGATCCGCGATGCTGCATGAAGGCGCCGTCATCAGCACGGTCTACGAACGCATCGAGGGCCTTATCCGCCCGGTCCTAGAGCGCTACGGCATGCAGCCGGGCGACGTGCTGATCATCGCTTCCAATTCCGGCGTCAATGCTGCGCCCATCGAAGCTGCGGATTACGGCCGCGAGATCGGCGCGACCGTCATCGCCATCACATCGCTCGCCTATTCGGCTGCCATTGCCAATGGTCGCAGGAGGCTCGCCGACCTCGCAGATATCGTGCTGGACAATGGCCTGCCGCCTGGCGACGCCATGGTCGACCTGCCGGGCACCGAGCTGAAGGTCGGACCGGCATCGACGGCTGTCGGCACGACGGTGCTGAACGCCATCTTCGCTGATGTTGCCGCCGAACTCTGCAAGGATGGCAATCCGCCGGTCTATCTCAGCGCCAACATGCCGGGCGCCAAGGAGATCAACCAGCAGCTGGTCAAAAAATATCGGCCACGCAATCCGCACCTCTGAGTCAAAAACAGAAAAGCCCGGCAGGTATTTCGCCGGGCTTTTCATATTGGGCAAAGGATGGGAGCGATCGAGTGATTCCCGTGAAACGCCGAACCGCCCCAATCGCCGTTATTGTGCCGCCGCGTCGTTCGCTAACGGTTCTTCCGCGGCAGTCTCCGCCTGCTTGCGCCGCCGGCGCAGGACGACATAGAACACCGGCGTCAAGAACAGGCCGAACAGCGTCACCCCGAGCATGCCGGAGAAAACGGCCGTGCCGAGCGACTGGCGCATTTCGGCACCCGGGCCGGTGGCGATCATCAGCGGCACGACGCCGAAGATGAAGGCAAACGCCGTCATAAGGATCGGGCGCAGGCGCAAGTGACTGGCTTCGATCGCCGCCTCCACCGCACTCTTTCCCTCAGCCTGCGCCTGTCGGGCAAACTCGACGATCAGGATCGCGTTCTTGGCCGCAAGGCCGATCAGCACGATGAGCCCGATCTGCGTGAGGATGTTGTTGTCCATCCCTCTCAGATGCACGCCGATCAACGCCGCAAGGACGGCCAGCGGCACGATGAGGATGATGGCGAGCGGCAGGATCCAGCTTTCATACTGCGCCGACAGCGCCAGGAAGACGAAGATCACCGACAGCGCGAAGATGTAGATCGCCGTATTGCCGGTATGCTTCTCCTGATAGGCCAGTTCCGTCCACTCGAAGGTCGTGCCCGCCGGCAGCAGGTTCTGTGCCATGCCCTCCATGATGTCGAGGGCCGAGCCGGTAGACACGCCCGGTCCCGGATTGCCCTGAACGGGAACCGAGACATACATGTTGTAGCGCTGCACGAGCGCCGGTCCGGTCGTGTCGCGGATGTCGACCAGCGTGCCGAGCGGCACCAGCGCGCCTGTCGCCGAGCGCACCTTCAGCGCCAGAATATCGTCACGATCCATGCGATACTTCTGATCGGCCTGGGCGCGCACCTGGTAGACGCGGCCGAAGGCATTGAAGTCGTTGACGTAGGACGCACCGAGGTTGATCGACAGGGTTTCGAAGATATTCGGGATCGGCACATTGAGCGCACGCGCCTTGTCGCGGTCGATCGCCAGGAAATATTGCGGGCTGTTGGCGGAGAAGGTCGTGAAGACGCCGCTGACACCCTTATTCTGCGCGGCAACGCCCATCATCTGATAGGCGAGCGGCAGGATGCGGCGCATATCCGCATTTTCCCGGTCCATGATCTGCATCTTGAAGCCGCCGGAATTGCCGACGCCGCGGATAGAGGGCGGCGGGATGGCGATGATGAAGGCTTCCTGAATGCCCTGCAGACTGCCGTAGAGCGTGCCGATGATCTTGCCGGCCGTATCCCCGGATTTCAAGCGCTCTTCAAAGGGCTTGAACGGTGTGAAGATGACACCGGAATTCGAGGCGTTGGTAAAGGTGGCGCCGTTGAAGCCGGCAAAGGCGACGGCATTCTCGACGCCCGGCGTCTTGTTGATGATCGCGGTCGCCTTCTGAATGACGGCATTGGTGCGCGCCAGCGACGCGCCGTCAGGCAGCTGCACGACGACGATGGCGTAGCCCTGGTCCATTGTCGGAACGAAGCCCTGCGGCACGATCCGCCCCATATACCAGGTGCCGGCCAGGAGGGCGGCAAAAACAAGAAGCGCGCAGGCAAGCGCCGTCCAGGTCGTGACGAGGTGGCGCACGATCCAGGAATAGCCGCTGCTCATCCGCTCGAAGCCGCGATTGAACCCATCGCCCAGGGCGCGGCCGAAACGCGAGAAGACATTGTTCGACTTCTTGTGGTCGTGAGGACGCAACACGATCGCGGCAATGGCGGGCGACAGCGTCAGCGAATTCAGACAGGAGATCGCCGTCGCGACCGAGATCGTCACGGCAAACTGCCTGTAGAATTGTCCCGTGATCCCCGGAATGAAGGCCGTCGGCAGGAAGACCGCAATGAGCACGAGCGAGATCGCCAGAACGGCGGTGCCCACCTCGTTCATCGTCACATGCGACGCTTCCTTCGGCGTCATGCCGAGCGCGAGATTACGCTCGACATTCTCCACCACCACGATGGCGTCGTCGACGACGATACCGATGGCCAGCACCAGGCCGAACAGCGTCAGCATGTTCAGCGAGAAGCCGAAGGCCAGAAGGAAAGCGAAAGTGCCGATCAGCGAAACCGGAATGGCAACGATCGGGATGATCGCCGTCCGCCATGACTGCAGGAAGACCAGCACCACGATGGCGACGAGAACGGCCGCCTCGAAGATCGTCTTGTAGACCTCGTTGATCGATTCGGCGATGAAGTCTGTGGGGTTGTAGATGATGCGGTATTCGAGCCCCTGCGGGAAATCCTTCGACAGGCTCTGCATGGTCTTCTGGATGTCGGCGGCGGCATCGAGCGCGTTGGTGCCCGGCCGGGCAAAAACGCCGAGCGCGACCGCAGGATTGCCGTTCAGGTAGCTGTTGGTGACGTAGTCCTGCGCGCCGAGTTCGATCCGGGCGACGTCCTGAAGCTGCACGAGACGGCCGTTTCCGGTCGCCTTGACGATGACGTAGCGGAATTGCCTCGCGTCGGAAAAGCGCCCTTGCGTCGTCACCGTATATTGGAAGGCATTGGTGCCGGAGACGGGCGGTCCGCCGATCGTGCCGCCGGAGACCTGCACGTTCTGGTCCCGAAGCGCCTGCACGATATCGCCTGCGGTCATGCCGTAGGCGGCGAGCTTTTGCGGATCGAGCCAGATACGCAGCGAATATTGCCGCTCGCCGAAAAGCTGCACGTCGCCGACGCCATCAAGGCGGACGAGGACGTCGCGGAGGCGCGTGCGGGCATAGTTGGAAATGTAGAGCTGGTCGTAGCGATTGTTCGGCGACAGCAGATGCACGACCATCATCAGATCGGGCGAGCTCTTGACCGTGGTGATACCGATGCGGCGAACATCGTCAGGCAGGCGCGGCTCGGCAATAGCCACGCGGTTTTGTACCAGGACCTGCGCCTTGTCGAGATCGGTTCCGAGCTTGAAGGTGATCGTCAACGACATCGAGCCATCGGCGCTGGAATAGGAGGACATATAGAGCATGTCCTCGACGCCATTGACTTCCTGCTCGATCGGCGTTGCCACCGTATCGGCAATGGTCTGTGCATCAGCACCGGGATAGGAGGTGCGAATGACGATAGTGGGAGGCGCAACCTCGGGATATTGCGCTACCGGAAGCTGGAAATAGGCGATGCCGCCGACGATCAGCAGCACGATTGACAGCACAGATGCGAAAATCGGCCGGTCGACGAAAAAATGGGAGAACCTCATTGATCCGTCCCCTGTGTATCGGCCTGCGTCGGCGGCTCATCGTTCGCCGCCTGCTGCGGCAATTCGATCAGCTGCGGCGCAACCTTGACGCCCGGCCGGATACGCATCAGTCCGTTGACGATGATGGTTTCGTCGCCGGTCATGCCGTCACGAATGACGCGATAGCCGTAGAGTTTCGGCCCGAGGCGAACGGATTTCGGCGTGATGGTGCCGGCGGTGTCGACGGTGTAAACTACGCGCTGGTTCTGATCCGAGCCAATGGCTTCGTCCGGAACGAGGATTGCCTTGTAGGTGTTGGATCCCTGCACCTGCACGCGCCCGAAAAGGCCGGGCTGAAGGATGAGATCGGGGTTCGGGAAGCGGGCGCGAACGCGGATCGTCCCCGTTTCGTTATCGACGCGGTTTTCGGCGAAATCCAGCTTGCCCTTGAACGGCTTCTGCTTGGGATCGGCGATCGTCACCGTCACATCGAGCCCGCCGCCGCCCTGTTGCAGGGCGCTGCCGTTCTTGCGGGCCTCATCGGCGTAGGAGAGCAGCCGGCGTTCGTCGACATCGAAATAGAAATCGATGGGATCGAGCGACACGATGGTCGTCAGCGCCGTCTGATCGGCCTGCACGAGATTGCCGACCGAAATGAGACGCCGGTCGATACGGCCACTCAGCGGCGCAGTGATCCGGGTAAAGTCCATGTCGAGGTTGGCACGATCGACGGCTGCCTGCGCGCCGCGCACATTCGCCTGTGCGGCGAGAAGATCGCGACGGCGGTCATCCAGCGTCGAGGCCGACTGGCTGCCCGTGGTCGAGAGGGATTCCGCCCGCTTGTACTGCGCATCGGCAAGCGTGAGCGACGATTTCGCCACCTCCAGCGAGGCGGTCGATTCATTCAGCGTCGTGATGAAGGGTCGCTGGTCGATGACGAAAAGCAGGTCGCCCTGCTTGACCAAGGTGCCATCCTTGAAATGCACCTCCTGCAGATAACCGCCGACACGCGAGCGCACGGAAACTTCATCGACAGCCTGAAAGCGGCCGATGAACTCATCGCTATCGATGACATCGCGAACGACGGGTTTGGCGACAGTTACGGGCGGAGCCGGCGGCGCGCTCTGCGCAAACGCCTGGCCTCCCGAGAAAGCGGCTATGAGACAGCTGAACAAAATGGCACGCGGCAGCACTGGCATGAAAGCCCCCTCGAAAAACCGCGGACGGCAAAATGCGCCGCCGCGTTAAGCGTCCAAGATATTTGCCTGCAAATTTTAACGAAGGACCCGTTCGCTCTGGTCGCGAAACTCCAATCAGGTCGCTTCGAACTTCCCCAACATGCGCCACGGGCCACGCCGGCCCGGGGGTATCAACCGGCGCTTTGTCCGGCAACGTGCCTTAATGTATAAACGGTTTATCGGATTCGACAACAGGGAAAGAAGCGGCTGCCATCAAGCGCAACCACTTGTTTTTTCTTGATATAGATAGACCCGCATAGGGTGAGCTGGCCGGTGCCTCAGCCCTCCAGCTCCTCACGCAGCATCTCAAGCTCCAGCCATTCCTCTTCCATCTTGGTCAGGTTCTCACGCAGCTTTTCCATCTCGGCCGCAAGACGGTTGAACGTGGCGGGATCCTTGGTGAAGAGGTTCGGATCGGCCATCTTCTTTTCGCGCGCAGCGATCTCGGCTTCCGCCTTGGCCATTTCATTGGGCAGGTTTTCGAGGGCGAACTTCTGCTTGTAAGAGAGCTTGTTCTTGCCTTTCGAGGCGTCGCCGGACGATGATGACGCTTCCGCAGCCTTCGGCTTCTCGGCCGCCTTTTCAGCGCGCTTGCGCTCTTCGATCACGCCCTTGCGCTGGGCAAGCATATCGGAATAGCCGCCGGCATATTCGATCCAGCGGCCATCGGGATCTTCCGGGTTGGCCGGCGCGATCGTCGATGTCACGGTGCGGTCTAGAAAATCGCGGTCGTGGCTGACGAGGATGACCGTGCCGGAAAAACCGGAAACGATTTCCTGCAGCAGATCCAGCGTCTCGATGTCGAGATCGTTCGTCGGCTCGTCGAGGATCAGCAGATTGGTCGGCCGCGACAGGATGCGCGCCAGCATCAGCCTCGCACGCTCGCCGCCGGAGAGATTCTTGATCGGCGTGCGCGCCTGCTCCGGCTGGAAGAGGAATTCCTTCATGTAGCCGGTCACATGCCGCTGCTCGCCATTGACGAGGAGGTTCTCGCCGCGACCGTCGGTCAGGTAGTTGGCGAGCGTGTCTTCCGGGTTCAACTCCTCGCGCTTCTGGTCGAGCGTGGCGATCTCCAGATTGGTGCCGAGCTTCACCGTACCGCTATCAGGCTCCAGCTGGCCGGTCAGCATCTTCAAAAGTGTCGTCTTGCCGGCGCCGTTCGGACCGACGAGACCGATGCAATCGCCGCGATGGACGCGGATCGAGAACGGTGCGACGATCGCGCGGTCATTATAGGTCTTGGTGATCTTGTCGGCCTCGATCACCAGCTTGCCGCTTTCCTGCGCATCGGAGGCCGACGCCTGTACCGTGCCCAACGCACCCTTGTGGCCACGATGGCGGGCGCGCATATCCTGCAGCTCGCCGAGGCGGCGCATATTGCGCTTGCGCCGTGCGGTCACGCCATAACGCAGCCAGTGCTCCTCGCGCTCGATCGCCTTGCCGAGCTTGTGCTGTTCCAGCTCTTCGGCCTCGAGCACCTGATCGCGCCAGGCTTCGAAATGGGAAAAGCCCCTGTCCAGCCGGCGCGAGGTGCCGCGATCGAGCCAGACGGTCGCCGTCGAGACCTTCTCGAGAAAACGACGGTCGTGCGAGATCAGCACGAGCGCGCTGCGGCTCTTCTGCAGCTCGCCTTCCAGCCATTCGATGGTCGGCAGGTCGAGATGGTTCGTCGGCTCGTCGAGCAGCAGGATATCCGGCTCGGGCGCCATGACGCGGGCGAGAGCCGCGCGACGCGCCTCGCCGCCCGAGAGGTTCTTCGGGTCTTCCTCGCCAGTCAGACCGAGATGGGAGAGGAGATAGGTGACGCGATAGGGATCGTCGCCCGGTCCGAGGCCGGCTTCGGCATAGGCCGCCACGGTCTTGTAACCGGCGAAATCCGGCGCCTGTTCGAGATAGCGCACGGTCGACGACGGATGGCGGAACACCTCACCCGACTGCGCTTCGACGATGCCGGCAGCGATCTTCAGAAGCGTCGACTTGCCGGAACCGTTGCGTCCGACCAGGCAGATCTTGTCACCCGGCTCGACCTGCAGACCGGCGCCGGCCAGAAGAGGCGCGCCGCCAAAGCTCAGGAAGATGTCGTCGAGTTTCAGAATAGGAGGGGCCAAGATCAGACTCCGCTGAGATCATAAGGGCGGGCAAGAACGATCGCCCTGCCGCTGCCGAGCGAAAAGCGAACTGCACCTTCCGCCACATTGGAAATGGTGCGCGACCCGCCGAAGGGCAGATGGAAGTCGCGCAAGGGATAACGGGCATTTTCGATGAAAAGGCCCGTGAGATCGCTGAAACCGAGCACCGAAAACAGCGAGCCGGCCGGTAGATCGAGTTCCAGTTTACCCGGTGGCAGCGGTACGGCCTCCTCATCACCCGAGGTCAGCAGTACATCGAAGCCCTTTTCGGCGAGCTGTAGACCATAGAGCAAATGCTGGATCGCATGATCCGAACGCTCGCCGCCCATGGCGCCGGCCAGGATCAGCCTCACGGCGCCTCGGTCGATCGCGTCCGATACGGCAATCTCGCCATCGGTTGCCGCTTTCGCCGCCGGATAGGGTTGCTTCGTCACGTCCGAAAATGCTTCGAGCAGATCCGCCGGCGTGGAATCAAAGTCACCGACCCACAGTTCCGGCTCGGCTCCAAGCGCGATGGCATGGCGCATGCCGCCATCGGCGGCAATGAAACGGCTACCTGAAACGGCCGCACGCAGCCGGTCCGTCAGACGAAGCTCGCCGCCAAGCAGGATGGTGAAGGTGGTGGACTGGTTCATGGGCCAAGCCCATAGCGCAAAGTCCTACACCTAGGGAAGAGCGCCGTTCGCCAGAACAGCCCAGTCGGGCCGGTCAGTCGGTTGTTTCCTTCATACAATCCTGGAAAATGCGCTCATAGCCGGTAACATATCGATCAAATAGCCATGAAAAGCTCTCGACATCTTCGGGCGACCAGTCGGCGAAAATGCTTTCGATCACCGCGTGCTTTTGCGCCTGGATATCGGCCAGCAAGCGCTGCCCAAGCGCGGTCAACACCACGACGATGCGTCGCGCATCCGCCTGCGAGGCCTTGCGCCGCAACACGCCCCGCGCCACCATGTCGGCGACGATGCGGCTTGCCCGTGAAGGATCGATGCGCAGCAGCTCGGCGATGGTGCCGACGGTCACTTCGCCCGTACCCTCGGCCCGCCTTACAGCGTCGAGCACATCGAGATGCGAAAGCTCAAGTCCGGGAGCAACGTTACGAATGGCAAGCCTGCCGATCATGCGGCGGCCTGTCAGCAGACGCATGCGCAACATCGCCTGACCGATGCGCTGGAACCTCTCGTCCTCGGCCGGCGCCTGGGCTTCAACTTCGCGTGTATTCGTCACAGATGTCATCCTTCCACCATAGCAGAGGTTGAGAGGAAACAAAACATGCAAATGGCAATCACTTGCCATTGACAATTATATGCTAATAGCACATATGCTTCATCCATGAAGACTGGGCGTCCCGCGCATTCGCTCGATAGCGCAACGCTCCGGCCAAGTTCGGATTTGTTGCCCCATGGACATGCAGACAAAGTTCGCGCCGCTCGTGGCGGATCATAGACGGCGGCTTATTCTCTTCCTGTTCCTGATGACCGCCATGTTCATGGCCACGCTCGACAACCAGATCGTATCGACGGCGCTCCCGACAATCGTCGGCGAATTTGGCCATCTCGAACGCTTCGGCTGGATCGGATCGGCCTATCTCCTCTCCCTTTCCGCCGTCATGCCGGTCTACGGCAAGCTCGGCGATCTCTTCGGCCGCAAATATGTGATGATGACGGCGATCGCGATCTTCACGATCGGCTCCGCCGTCTGCGGCCTTGCGGTTTCGATGAACACGCTGATCGCCGCCCGCGTGCTGCAGGGCTTCGGCGGTGGCGGCATCATGGTCTCGATCTTCGCCGTCAACGCCGACCTCTTCGAACCGCGCGAGCGCGCCCGCTACCAGAGCTATTCCAGCCTCGTGCTGATGGCATCCGGCGCCGTCGGCCCCGTCCTTGGCGGCACGATGAGCGATCTGTTCGGCTGGCGCTCCATCTTCCTCGTCAACGTACCGATCGGCTTCATTGTGCTGGCCGGCCTCGCCACCATGCTGCCCTACCGCAAGCCGGTCCGCCGACCGAAGATCGATTATGCCGGCGCGATCGTCCTTGCCTTGACGACGACAAGCATCGTGCTTGCCGCAGATGGCAGCGAGCTTTTCGGATCGCTCTTGTCGCCGCAATGCCTCGGCATCATCGCTTTCGGCGTCCTCTGCGCCGTCACCTGGGTCTTTATCGAGCGCCGCGCGCCGGAGCCGATCGTCCCGATGTCGCTCTTCCGCAATCCGACATTCGGCCGGCTTCTGATCATCTCGATCACCAGCGGCGCCGTCGCCATCGGCATGGTCAACTACTTCGCGCTGTTCCTGCAGACCACAACCGGCCTTTCGCCTTCGACAACCGGATTGCTGTTCATTCTGCTGACCGGCGGCCTCGTCTGCGGCTCCCTGTCTGCCGGCCGGCTGATCGCAGCAAGGGGACGCTACAAGCCTTTCGCGGTCGCCAGCGCCGCCTGCAGCACCATCGCCTTTGCCTCGCTCGGCTTCGTCCATGCCGGAACGCCGATCGCCGTCATCGGCGCTTTGATGCTGCTGCATGGCATCGGCATCGGCCTTGCCCAGCAGGTGCCCGTCATCGGCGTGCAGAACGCGGCAGCGGCCCGCGACGTCGGCGCTGCGACCGGCGCTGTCACGCTCTCGCGCATGGGCGGCGCCTCGATCGCCATCTCGATCTACGGCGCCATCATTGCCGCAAAGCTTGGCAATATCGGCGTTTCCATACCCGGTGTGTCCGATATCGAACAGCTGACTCCGAAGATGATGGCCGCCTTGCCCGAGGCAACCCGCGAAGCCGTCGCCAACGCCTATGCGGGTGCCTTCAGCCCGCTTTTCATGACCGCTGCCGGCATCTGCCTGCTCGGCCTGCTGACGTCTCTCACGCTGAAAAACGTGCAGCTTCCCGGCGCCAGCAAGGCGCAGGAAAACGCCGCCGTCGCGGAAGCTGCCGAGTAGGTCTTCCATGCTGCAATCGACAAGGGAATCATTTCCCTTGTCATCCCTTCGTCACAGGGCTAAATCTGCCGACGCTCTAACGGGGTGCCTTATGTCCAATCGGACATCTGGCTGAGAGGCTTTCACCGGCCAACCCGCGGAACCTGATCCGGCTAACACCGGCGGAGGGATTAGACGCGTGACGAAATCATAGCGCCCTTTTCCCCTTCAAGACGAAACCAAAGAGGAGGCGCTGCCATGCACGACCGTTCGCTATTGTCATTCATCACCGGCCTGGCGCTCGCCGCCGGAACGACGTTTTTCGCCGCCCAGCCTGCCGCTGCCGCCGATAAGACGCTGACCATCTATACCTATGAGAGCTTCACGTCCGAATGGGGTCCCGGCCCGAAGGTCAAAGCCGCCTTCGAAAAGACCTGCGGCTGCACGGTCAATTACGTCAGCGTCACCGATGGCGTTGCGCTTCTCTCCCGCCTGAAGCTCGAAGGCGCCGGCACCAAGGCCGATGTCGTCCTCGGCCTCGATACCAACCTCGTCGACGAAGCCAAGGATACCGGCCTTTTCGACGCAAGCGGCGTCGATACCTCGGCACTGAAGGTTCCCGGCGACTTTAAGAACGATATCTTCGTGCCCTATGACTACGGCCATTTCGCCGTCATCTACGACACACAGACAATCAAGAATCCGCCTAAGAGCATGAAGGATCTCGTCGAGGGCGACCCCAAGCAGAAGATCGTCATCGAAGATCCCCGCACCTCGACGCCCGGCCTCGGCCTGCTGCTCTGGGTAAAGTCGATCTATGGTGATAAATCAGCCGATGCCTGGGCAAAGCTCAAGGGCCGCATCCTGACGGTAACGCCCGGCTGGTCGGAAGCCTACGACCTCTTCACCAAGGGCGAAGCACCAATGGCGCTCTCCTACACGACGTCGCCGGCCTATCACATGATCGAGGAGAAGACCGACCGCTATCAGGCCGCCGGCTTCTCCGAGGGACATTACATCCAGATCGAGGTTGCCGGTCTCATCAAGTCGTCACCCAATAAGGACCTGGCCCACGACTTCCTGAAGTTCATGGTCTCTCCGGGCTTCCAGGACATCATCCCGACAAGCAACTGGATGATGCCGGTCTCGGCCACCTCGACGCCGCTGCCGGACGCCTTCGGCAAGCTCGTCGTGCCGTCAAAGACCTTCCTCATCAGCCCCGATGTCGTCGAAAAGAACCGCAAGGCCTGGATCGACGAGTGGCTGACGGCCACCAGCGGCAACTGATATCGCGACCATGCTCACGGCATCCGAAAGAAGGCGTGCCATTTCCGGCGGGGCGCTCAGCCTCGCTGGCATCGCGCTTTTCGTTGGGATCGCCGTGGTAATCCTGCTTGCCGCCGGGATCAACTCCGGCGGCCACAACCCGTTGACCGACCCCTACCTGCTGCGCGTGCTGCAGTTCACACTGCTGCAGGCGATCCTATCGACATTGCTTTCCGTCGCGCTCGCCATACCGGTCGCCCGCGCGCTTGCGCGCCAGCCGCGCTTTCCCGGCCGGCTATGGCTGATCCGGCTGATGGCCGTGCCCATGGGTCTGCCGGTGCTGATCGGCGCGCTCGGCCTGCTCGGCATATGGGGCCGGCAGGGTCTGCTCAATCAGGCGCTTGCAACCCTTGGCCTATCGCAGCCGATCAGCATCTATGGCTTGGCCGGCATTCTGCTGGCGCACGTCTTCTTCAACATGCCGCTCGCCTGCCGGCTGATGCTGGCCGGGCTGGAGCGTGTGCCGGCGGAATATTGGCTGGTAGCCGGCGGCCTCGGCATGAAACCACATTCCGTATTCCGCTTTATCGAGTGGCCTGTGCTGCGCGGCCTCATCCCCGGCATTGCCGGGCTGATCTTCATGCTCTGCGCCACCAGCTTCACGCTGGTGCTAACCCTCGGCGGCGGTCCGGCCGCAACGACACTGGAAGTCGCGATCTATCAGGCGTTGCGTTTCGATTTCGATCCTGGCCGCGCCGTGATGCTGTCGCTGCTGCAGATCGTCGTTACGGCGGCGATCCTCGGAGCGATGACGCTGTTTCCCTCGGCGGACGACCACGGGCTGACGAGCGGCCGTGCCCTGCGGCGCATCGACGGGCAACTGCGCGGCGCCCGATGGGCCGACGCCGCCTTGCTGCTTGCCGCCGCCCTCTTCATCGGCCTGCCACTCGCATCCGTCATTGTCGCTGGTCTCGAAGCCAATCTTCTCAAGCTCGCCGGTCAGGCGATCTTTCTGCAGGCAGCCATAACCAGCCTCGGAATCGCGCTTGCCGCCGGGCTTTTGGCCGTCGCGATATCGTTTGCCATCATTCATGCCCGCTCGGTGATCTCCGCGGATCGCAAGAAATCGCGGAGCCTGCGCAGCCTTGCGGCTACCCTGACGGGAGCCTCCTCGCTCATTCTGCTCGTTCCGCCGATTGTGCTGGCGACCGGCTGGTTCCTGGCGCTGCGCTCGCTCGGCGACCCCAGCCGATTTGCGGCAATCCTGATCGTCGTCATCAACGCGCTGATGGCACTTCCTTTCGCTATCCGGGTATTGGAGCCGGCCTATGCCGTTCATCGGCGGCGCACCGCGCGGCTGGCTGCAAGCCTTGGCCTTCAAGGCGTAACGCGACTCCGGCTCATTGATTGGCCCGGCCTTCGCAAGCCCCTCTTCACCGCGCTCTCCTTCGCCATGGCGCTTTCGCTCGGCGATCTCGGCGCCGTGGCCCTCTTCGGCTCCAGCAGCCTGATGACCCTGCCCTGGCTGGTCTACAGCAAGCTTGGCAGTTACCGCACCAACGACGCCGATGGATATGCCCTGATCCTTGGCATGGTATGCTTTCTCCTCACCATCGCCGGCACGGTGGGCCAGGGCGCTCGCGACGGTGAAGGCAAGCAAGATGACTGACGGCAGCAATATGATCGAACGCAGCATCGCGATGACAGGCGTCGAATTGCGGCTCGGAACGCATGATTTCCGCTTCGATTGCACATTGCCGCAGGGCGGAATCATTGCGGTTGCCGGACCTTCCGGTTCGGGCAAATCGACCTTCCTCAATCTCTTGGCCGGCTTCGAACAACCCGATCGGGGCCGCGTTCTCCTCGCCGGACAGGACGTGACCGGCAAACATCCCGCTGAGCGGCCGGTATCGCTCGTCTTCCAAGACAACAATCTCTTTGCCCATCTCGACCTTTTCACCAATGTTGGGCTGGGCATCAACCCTTCGCTGAAGCTCTCCGCGCAGGACCGGCAAAGGGTCTCGGAGGCACTTGCGCGCGTCGGGCTGGCCGGTTTCGAACGGCGTGAACCCGGAACCCTATCGGGTGGCGAACGCCAGCGTGCCGCTTTCGCCAGGGCATTAGTGCGCGACAAGCCGATCCTGCTCCTGGACGAACCCTTCGCAGCGCTCGATCCCGGACTGCGCTCCGGCATGGTTGAATTACTGAAAACCCTGCACCGGGAGACCCGCAATACGGTGCTGATCGTCTCGCACGATCCTGCGGAGGTGCGGCGCCTTGCCGACCATGCCGTCTTTATCGACGGCGGCAGAATCGCACTTTCCGCCCCCATCGAGACGTTTCTAAACACCGTCGATATCCCGGCACTTACAACATTTCTCCGCCATTAAGTGCGGCGCAGCATTATGCCGCGGGCTTTGCCTTAATTTCGTCGCGCCGAGCGGCTGAAAGTCCGGGGAAATGCTTGCTAAAATACAACGCTGCCACATTTAAACGGAGTCTCGCTATGCAACCGGTGCCAAAATCGGCTACAGCAAAAGGTGGAGACCGTCCGGGCAAATGCGGATCGATGGGGTAAAGGCAACCTTTATCGGCGCGCGACGATGATCCGCCCGGTCATGATCAACCGGATTTGGCGCCGAGCCGGCATGGCAGCGAAATGAGTGAGACACTGGTAAACAAGCAGAGCGAACGAGCAGAACGAAGGATCAGAGCGATCGTCGCAGCCCGTTTGCGCCGCTTGGCGCCTCTTCTTGTCGCCGCAGCGATGCTGAACAGTTGCCAAACGGTGATGGATCAGTCGTATCAGCCGAGCGTCTCGCCTTCGGCCAATCCGCAGATCGTTTCCGAGGTACAGAAGAACGACCCGCGCGCGCAAATGGGAGCCCGCGAACATCCGCGCATTCTCGCGAGCTACGGCGGCGAGTATAAGGACGCCAAGACGGAGCGCCTCGTTGCCCGCATTGCCGGCGCCTTGACCAGCGTGTCGGAGAACCCGCAGCAGTCCTATCGCATCACCATTCTCAATTCGCCATCGATCAACGCCTTCGCGCTGCCGGGCGGCTATCTTTACGTGACGCGCGGCCTGCTGGCCTTGGCCAACGACGCGTCGGAAGTCGCCGCAGTCCTGTCGCATGAAATGGCGCACGTCACTGCCAATCACGGCATCGAACGACAGAAGCGCGAAGAGGCTGAAGTCATTGCCAGCCGCGTCGTTGCTGAAGTTCTGTCAAGCGATCTTGCCGGCAAGCAGGCGCTTGCCCGCGGCAAGCTGCGTCTCGCCGCATTCTCGCGCCAGCAGGAACTGCAGGCGGACGAGATCGGTATCCGCACGCTCGGCCAAGCCGGCTACGACCCCTATGCCGCAGCGCGCTTCCTCAACGCCATGGAAGACTACAGCCGCTTCATGACGGCCAATTCCGACGCCGATCAGAGTCTGGACTTCTTGTCGAGCCATCCGAGCACGCCACAGCGCATCGACCTTGCCAAGGCGCATGCCCGCCAATTCGGCGAGGAAGGCAAAGTCGGCGACACCGGGCGCGGTTACTATCTAGGCGGCATTGACGGCCTGCTCTATGGCGACAGCCCCGAAGAAGGCTATGTGCGCGGCCAGACCTTCCTGCATGGCGGCCTCGGCATCCGTTTCGACGTGCCGCCCGATTTCCGCATCGACAACAAGGTCGAAGCCGTCATGGCGACTGGCCCGGGCGACATCGCCATCCGTTTCGACGGCGTCGCCGATACCCAGAACCAGAATCTGACGAATTATATTTCCAGCGGCTGGGTAACCGGCCTCGATCCCTCGTCGATCAAGTCGATCACCGTCAACGGCATGCCGGCCGCAACCGCGCGCGCCTCCGCCGACCGTTGGGATTTCGACGTCACGGTGATCCGCGACCGCACGCAAATTTTCCGCTTCCTGACGGCAGTTCCGAAGGGAAATATCGCCCAGCTGGATCAGACGGCCAATGTGCTACGCGCGAGCTTCCGGCACATGACACCGGAAGAGGCGGCATCGCTAAAGCCGCTGCGCGTTCGCGTCGTTACCGTCAAGCCGGGCGACACGATCACCACGCTTGCCGCCCGCATGATGGGCACCGACCGCAAGCTCGACCTGTTCAAATTGATCAATGCCCTGCCCACCGGCGCAAGCATCGCACCGGGCGACAAGGTCAAGATTATCGCCGAATAGAACAATTCACGGAAAAGGCCGAAGCGGTTTTCCGTCCAATATTGCGTAACAACAAAGAGAGCATTTTCGCGTTTCGCAGAAAAGCGGAAAGGCTGTAGGGGCGTTACCTTCTCCCCACCGGGAGAAGGCTGCTGTCAGGCGTAGCTCGCCATGCGCGGATCGGCGTCGACCAAGGCGCAACGAAGCTTGTCCATCGCGCGGCTCTCGATCTGTCGAACGCGCTCCTTGGAGATGCCGAGATCGGCACCAAGCTCCTCCAGCGTCGCGCCGTCTTCGACAAGGCGGCGAGCACGGATGATCTTCATTTCACGCTCATTGAGGTGTTTCAGCGCCGATGCGAGCCAGACGCGGCGGCGTTCGCCGTCGATCATGTCCGAGACCTGTTCGTCCGGAAGCGGCTCGCTGCTGATCAGAAAATCGATGCGCTCGGCGCTTTCGGAATCGCCCGATATCGACGGTGCCTGCAGCGAAGTGTCGCTGCCGGAAAGACGCGCATCCATCGTCTGCACATCGGCGAGGCTGACACCGAGCGTCACGGCGATTTCCTCATGGATGGCCTGGACGGTGACGTTCGAATCGCTTCGCGCGAGCTTGGCGCGCAGACGGCGAAGATTGAAGAACAGCGCCTTCTGCGCCGAACTCGTGCCACCGCGAACGATCGACCAGTTACGCAGGATATAATCCTGGATCGACGCGCGGATCCACCAGCTGGCATAGGTCGAAAAACGCACTTCCCGCTCCGGCTCAAACCTTGCCGCCGCTTCCAACAGACCTACATAGCCCTCTTGTACGAGATCGCTCATCGGCAAGCCGAAATTGCGAAACTTGCCCGCCATCGAAATAACAAGGCGCATATGGGCGGTTGCGATCTGATTGCGGGCGCCGCGATCCTCATGGTCCTTCCAGCGTATGGCAAGGTCATGCTCTTCGTCGCGATCGAGATAGGGAGCAGCCATTGCGACTTTGATCATTCGCCGATCTGCAGACATATTCGTCATATGCATCTCCTGGGTTCGGCCTCAAATCGTCTCTATGCCGCGGTCGACGAGAAGGGCAGCAGTCATCGTTTCCGGACATCGCTGTTCGGATGAAAATCAATTGAATGAAATGCGAAATTGGAGACCGATCTCCGGCGCGCCGGATGATCGATGACTAGTCTAGTTCGATCTCATCGAACGGGTCTGACGATTGAAGCATCTTCAGATCGCCGGGGAGCTTCGGATGAAAACGCATAGGCCGGTCCTCGTGAACATTCATGAAGCGGCCTGCCTGGAAATTCTCCTACCGGAGAGCACCCACACCAACCGCAAACACGAGGTTAAAACGCGGCAGCACGAAAAAGGTTCCAAAGAAAAAACCCGGCGCGAAGGCCGGGTTTTTAAAAGTGGTATAGGGCGCCTTGGCCTTATGCGGCTTCGTCCTGGGAATCGTCTTCCTCGATGACCTTGCCACGCTTCGGACCCTTGTTGAGATTGGTCTCGACAAGGCGGACAGCTTCCGTTTCCGACATCTTGTTGACGGCGGCAATTTCGCGCGCCATGCGATCAAGCGCAGCCTCATAAAGCTGACGTTCGGAATAGGACTGTTCCGGCTGGTTCTCGGCGCGATAGAGGTCGCGAACCACTTCCGCAATCGAGATCAGATCGCCGGAATTGATCTTGGCATCATATTCCTGGGCGCGGCGCGACCACATGGTGCGCTTCACGCGGGCTTTGCCCTGCACGACCTTCAATGCACGATCGACGAAATCCGTCTCGGAGAGCTTGCGCATGCCGATGCTCATGGCCTTGGCCACCGGCACCTTCAGGCGCATCTTGTCTTTCTCGAAGTCGATTACGAACAGCTCGAGCTTCATGCCCGCAACTTCCTGCTCTTCGATCGCAGTGATCGTGCCGACACCGTGGGCCGGATAAACGATCGCTTCACCAGTCTTGAAGCCATGGCGTGCTGCTGAAGGTTTTTTCTGCTGGGTCGTCATTCTTTTCAAAAACTCCCTGTTACGCGCCCGGGTTAAGGGCCGGGGCCGGGTCAGTCAGGCCCGGATGAGACGGAAGCACCGTCAAGGACTTCATCCTGGTCCAGCCAGACTCATGCAAACACTAACCCATCCATCGCGACCCCAGACCCGACACACAAAACGTTGATATGGCAGGGAAACCGCGTACGGATTGGCTATTTGCTTTCGTGATGGTTTTGGGCATGCGAAATGCCGCTGTGGATCAGTATGAGCAAGCTATCACAAAAATCTGAGGAAATCAATAATTTGCTTCACGCACGCCAAAATGGCCACGTTGACCACCATGCGGCTCAGCCGTGGTGATTCGCTCCGTGCAATATCGACTACACCTTTATGGGCGGCCTGTCACCGCCCCTGATCAATCGCCGGCGCCGGGATTCGTCGAGAAATACTTCTCGAACTTACCCTGCTCGCCGTCCATCTCCTTGGCTTCCGGAAGCGCGTCACGCTTGACCGTGATATTCGGCCAGATGGATGCATATTCGGCATTGATCTTCAGCCACTTGTCGAGGCCCGGCTCCGTATCGGGCTTGATAGCCTCCGCCGGACATTCCGGTTCGCAGACGCCGCAATCGATGCATTCGTCGGGATGGATGACGAGGAAATTCTCGCCCTCGTAGAAGCAGTCGACAGGGCAGACTTCTACGCAATCGGTATACTTGCAGCGGATGCAATTGTCGGTCACGACATATGTCATGAAGCACTCCAGGAATGTCTCTAGCTTCCGCGGTTGCGCAACCTGGAACGTCGCACCTTGTCCACGGAGCCGAACGAGCAGACGAATGCGCATTGCGCAGACTCGCCGTCCAGCTGGTTACCGGCAGGTTGATCGTGAGGTACCGACTTTATCAGCCAATTTCAAGGACAAACAATCTTCAAAACCGCCGGTGACGGACAGAGTTTTCTAATCATCGTCCGAGATCAGACGATCGATTGCGCGCCGGTCGCGTTTGGTCGGCCTGCCGCTGCCCGGCGCCCGCTGAGCCTGCTCGAAGGGGGTGAGGTGTTTTGCCTCACTCGGCGGCGGTGTCAGGTCTTCATAGAGGAGCTTGGCTTCCTCGAAAGGCCCTCTGCGTTCACCGGCTGCCCGCACGATCAGGATGATGTCGCGACGCTCCAGCGAGAGCTCTATACGGTCGCCGACCTTCAAATTGTAGCTTGGCTGAACGACGCGATCACCGTTCACCCGCACGCTGCCATTCTGCACATACAGCTGCGCCAGCGAGCGGGATTTCACCATCCGGGCAAAGAAGAGCCATTTGTCGATGCGCTGGCGCGAACCGGAAAATGGCTGCTTCTCGTCCTTCATGGCCTATTTCTTCATCTGCTCCTTGAGGGCAGCGAGCTTTGCGAACGGAGAATCCGGATCGATCGGCTTTTCCTTGCGCGGCGGCTTTGCTTCGAAGCGCAGAGGCTGCGATGCGCCACGGTTGTTGCGATCATTCCGATTGTTGCGATCGTTTCGGTCGCCACGCTCCTGACGGTCGTTTCGCTCGCCACGGCCACCCTGTTGCTGCGGACGGCCGCCCTCGCGATTGTTACCACGCGGACCCTTGTCACCGCCACGAGCTTCACGCCCGTCACGACGATCACGACCCTCGCGGTTGCCTTCACCGCTTGCCTGCTCGCCGCCAGCGCGACGATTGCCTTGATGACCGCGGCCTTCGCCCTGCTGGCCACGACGATCGCCGTGACCACGGCCGCCCTGACGCTGCTGCTGATCGCTGCGTCCGCCAAGACGCCAAAGCAGAACCGACTTCGGCTCGACAACTTCGGCATCGGGAGCCACAACTTCGGCTGCAGCAGCAGCTTCAACCGGGGCAGCCTCGGCAGCCGGAGCTACTTCCTGCGCAACGGCTTCTGCCTCCTTAGCCGGCTCTTCGCTAGCTGCGTCGGCATCGTCATGGTCAGCACTCTCGCCAGCAGCTTCCGCTACCGGCGCCGGCGCGGCGCTCGCATCCTGCTGCGCCAGGAAGGCAGCTGCCTCCTCCGGCTTCACGGCATCAGCGCGATAGCCGAGACCCTTGAGGATCTCTTCCATGTCTTCGAGCGTTGCACCGAGGATGGAGAGCATCGCCGTCGTCGTCGTGAATCGGCGACCGTCATAGGCACCTTCCGGGCGCGAAGCCTGGCCGGGCTTCCACTGCAGCAGCGGACGGATGAGGTCCGCCAGGCGCTCGAGAATGTCGATGCGCACCGCACGCTTGCCGAGGAACCTGAAGCCCGCCAGCTTGTAAAACATACGCTCGTAGCTCGGATCCGTGACGACAGACGTACGGCCTGCGGCCAGTACGGGGATCAAATCACCATAGCCCGGCTTGTCGAGACCGTCGTTCTTCAATGCCCAAAGCAAAGTGATGAGCTCGGCCGGAGCCGGCTTTAGCAGTGCGGGCACGAAAATATGGTAGGCGCCGAAGCGAACGCCGTAGCGACGCATGGAGGCGCGTCCATCCTGATCCAGCGACTTTACCTCTTCGGTAACGTCGCGGCGGAACAGAACGCCGAGATTCTCCACCAGCTGGAAAGCCAGGCCCTTGGCGAGGCCCTGCAGATCTTCGGCGCGCTGGAGATCGTCCAACGGCTTCAGGATCGTGCTGATGTGATGATTCACAAAACGCTCGATACGCGCGGCGACATGATCACGCGCATTGCCCGTCAGCTGCTCGTCGGCGAGCAGGATGACGCGCGGACGCATGATGTGATCGCTGCCCGACAGGCGCGCCACAGGGTCGCCAAGCCAGCGCACCAGACCATCGGCACTGATCGCAAGATCGCCGTTGCCAGCCGCATGCATGCGGGCGGCACGCGCCTCGAATTCCAGCGCGAGCGCCTTCAGCGAGGCAGCCTGGACAGCTTTGGCGTCCGGCCCCTCGGTTCCCGAGATAGGCGTGAACCGGAATCCGGTCAACTGTCCCACATGATGCCCTTCGACGAAGACATCCCCATTCACACTGATTTCAGCTTCCAGCATCGCATTCTCTCTCAGGCGCTTCATGAGCACAGATGTCCTGCGATCAACAAAGCGTTTCGTCAACCTCTCATGTAACGCGTCGGACAATCGATCCTCGATTTCCCGCGTCTTTTCTTGCCAGTGTGTCGGATCGGCAAGCCAGCCGGGCCGATTCGACACATAGGTCCAAGTCCTTATCTGCGCGATTCGCGCCGAAAGCGTGTCGATCTCCCCATCTGTCCGATCGGCGCGATGCACCTGTTCGGCGAGGAAATCCTCTTTCACCGTGCCATAGCGGACAAGATCGGAAAAGAGGGTGGCGATGAGATCGGCATGCTGGGCAGGCGTAATGCGCCGGTAGTCCGGAAGCGCACAGGCCTCCCATAATTTCTCAACCCGGGCCGGGTTGTTGGCAAGATCGACAATCTCCAGATCGCGTGACAAATATTCCAACGCCTGCTGGTCTACCGCAGGCAGCGTCCGCGTCAAGCCCTGCACGCGTGGCGCGTCTTCCAGACTGGCACGCAATGCGGCAATTGAAGAGAAATCGAAATCCTTGGTGCGCCACTGCAACACCTTTACCGTATCGAACTCGTGCCCTTCGATCCGGCGCACCAGCTCGTCGTCGAAAGGATCGACCTGGCCGGTCACGCCGAAAGTGCCGTCCTTGAGATGACGGCCGGCACGGCCGGCGATCTGGCCTAGCTCGCCCGGATTGAGATTGCGGAACTGATAGCCGTCGAATTTGCGATCCTGGGCAAAGGCGACATGATCGACATCGAGGTTGAGGCCCATGCCGATCGCATCGGTCGCGACCAGATATTCGACGTCGCCGGCCTGATAGAGCGCAACCTGAGCGTTGCGGGTGCGTGGGCTGAGCGCGCCTAGCACCACCGCGGCGCCGCCGCGCTGACGGCGGATGAGCTCGGCGATCGCATAAACTTCGTCGGCGGAAAAGGCGACGATCGCGGTACGTTGCGGCAGACGCGTGATTTTCTTTTGCCCGGCATAGAAAAGGTGCGAAAGCCGCGGCCGTTCAAGAACGGTGATACCCGGCAGCAGCTGCTCCAGAATCGGCCGCATGGTGCCGGCGCCGAGCAGCAACGTCTCGTCCCGGCCGCGCAGATGCAGGATGCGGTCCGTGAAGATGTGACCACGCTCAAGGTCACCCGCCAGCTGCACTTCGTCGATAGCAACGAAGGAGGCGCGCGTCTCACGCGGCATGGCCTCCACCGTGCAGACCGAATAGCGCGCATTGGGTGGCGATATCTTCTCTTCACCCGTGACAAGCGCCACATGCTGCGGCCCGACTTTCTCGACCACGCGCGTATAAACCTCACGCGCCAGCAACCGCAGCGGCAGGCCGATAACGCCGCTGCCGTGCGCCACCATACGCTCGATGGCATAATGGGTCTTGCCGGTATTGGTCGGTCCGAGCACCGCGGTTACGCCGCGTCCGCTCAGGATCATAGGCTGGGAATTTTTAGTCATTGGTCCGTGCATGGGCGAGAAACTACCGTCTTCCGATCAGCAAGCTCCTCTGGAAGAAAGGAAGAGATGACGACCATATGTGACAAAGGCAAGACCTGAATGAAAAAACAACAGCCGCAACATTCGATTTCACAACAAGCCAATTCAACCAAAAGCTACATTACCCCCACAGCCCACGCGAGTCCCGGCGATTCCGGAACAGCCTGAGAACGAATCGGAGACGAATCGCTGACTCAGCAGCGTTCCCTATGTGTTCTCTACTATATATGGATTTCGATTGATAGAGTCCCACCAAATACTGAATCGCATTTTTCGCGCGTTCTTCCAGACAAGACGAGTCAAGCGGGGAGTCCTAGCTGGGCTGAAATTCGAATAAGTTCATGGTTAACAATCTGTAAATAATAGGTATTTTCTCACAGAGATCTGCCTAGTTAAGATTCGGCTCAAAACCTGAACGAATCGGCGATTTCGGCCGATTCCGCCTTTGTTCTACACCATATATGGTGCCTCTCCGCTGGAATCACGCAGGACTCCGAAGGGTTGAAGCCGCGAATCACGCCGAATCCTGGATTGCGATTAATCTTTCAGCGAGTACAAATATAAAAATCGACATATACAACCAAAAGGTGTTCATATTAACGCTTCGATCAAAGCCGGAACGAATCGGCGACGAATCATTGATTCATGCGCGTATTTCATTTGTTCACGGCTATATATGGTGGCAACGGACCGATAGCGTCGCGACATGAAGAACTGCGATTGGCAGCAGGCAGCTGACGAATGTGCCGCCGTTAACGATTGAAATGTCCGAGCTCTACTTTTCGGCGACTATCCGTGGTGCCGATTGGCCGATGCCACGCCTTCATTCGCACGCTGGCTTGAGAGCTAAATTCCGGCCCAGACGGCTTCGATGTTAACCAAAGCCCAAAAGCAGAACGAATCACCGACGAATCGCAGACGTCGGTCCTTTCTTGTTTCGTTCACCGCAACCAGTTGTATTTTAATCATATTTTAACCATAGAGTTAACTCACATACCCCAGCGGTCCCGGCCGATCCGTGCCCGTGCGTTAATGTTTTGCTGACCATGGAAACGGTCGGCAGCGAGTATTTTTATTTCTGAACCGGAACAATTTTCGAGGAAACAAGTTTCCACAGCAGAAATGCCACAAACTCCGGTCGCACTTCCTGCGAGTGGATCTGGCCGAGACGCTGAAGTAAGTCGCTGGATGGCTTTGCGCTGCCGGGAAGACTTCAGCGGCGGACATGGAGGAGACATATCATGCTTGGTACGATATTGCTCATAATACTGATTCTGCTGCTGGTTGGCGCACTTCCTAGCTGGGGTTACAGCCGCGCTTGGGGGTACGGCCCGTCGGGTGGTCTCGGGCTTGTTCTCGTCATTGTCCTTATTCTGCTATTGATGGGGCGGATCTGATCCGCAGATCATCGTTGAAAACCTCGAAACACCAGGGAGCTAACATCATGAAAAAGATCATTGCCGCCATCGCCCTCGTCGGCGCACTGGCATCGTGCACCGCAACGGAAAAGGGCACGGCCATCGGCGCCGGTACCGGTGCTTTGATTGGCGGCGTCGCCACGCATAGCTGGGGTGGTGCAGCGGTCGGCGCAGTCGCCGGCGGCCTCGTCGGCAACCTCATCGGACAATCCGAAGATCGCCGCGGCTATTGCATCTATCGCGACCGTTACGGCCGCCGCTACGAGGCTCGTTGCCGCTAAGACGAACGTCTCATGACCGGCTGCCTTGCGGTCGGCCGGTCATGATGTCAGCGCCGCAAGACAGTGGCGCGAAACAAGCTCGGGCATGCTGCGCAAAACATGCGGCGTTTTTGCCGCAACGACATGCGCAAAATCAAAAGCCTGGAGCGCACGAAGCCAATTTTAAAGATCGTAGCGCCGCTTGGCCAACATCATCCTCTCCCCGCACCAACCGGCTGCGGGGAGAGAAATAGCAGTGTTTTGAGAAAGGAACGGCGTTATGGCCGCAATTATCGCAAGCATTGCAGCACTTTTATTCGTCGGAACAACCTTCTACGCGCTCGGCTCCGCCGCAAGAACACGCGGCAAGGAGAAACGGCGAATGGCAATCGAAGCTGTCATCCTGGAATTCAAGCCGCGACAACGGCAATCGGCCGGCTCGGGCCGTGGATGATTGCCGGGTTGCCCCGGCAATCCCGTCGAAAATGCCTGTTTAGACGAAGAACTGTCCGCCGTTTGCGGTGATGGTTGACCCGGTGATGAAACCGGCATCGTCGCTGGCGAGGAAAACCACAATGCG
Organism: Martinezella lusitana; assembly: GCF_014207095.1. Classification (GTDB taxonomy): domain Bacteria; phylum Pseudomonadota; class Alphaproteobacteria; order Rhizobiales; family Rhizobiaceae; genus Rhizobium; species Rhizobium lusitanum_B. Next base: position 216,252 of record NZ_JACHBG010000005.1, read on the forward strand.
TGCGATTTCCTCCGGTTCGCCCAGTCGTCCGACCGGAATTTGCGGAATGATACGCTCGTTCAGTACCTTTTCCGGCACGGCAAGCACCATCTCCGTTGCAATATAGCCGGGGCAAATGGCATTTACCGTGATATTCTTGGCAGCACCTTCTTGCGCAAGCGCCTTGGTAAAGCCGAGGTCGCCGGCCTTGGCGGCGGAATAATTGGCCTGCCCCATTTGCCCTTTCTGACCGTTGATCGACGAAATATTGATGACGCGGCCGAAGCTACGATCGCGCATGCCCTGCCAGACATGGTGGGTCATGTTGAACAGGCCGGTGAGGTTGGTGTTGACAACCTCATGCCATTGCTGCGGCGTCATCTTGTGGAACATCGCATCGCGCGTAATGCCGGCATTGTTGACCAGGATGTCGACGTGGCCGAGATCGTGCTCGACCTTGGCGATCCCCTTGCCGCAAGCCTCGTAATCGGCCACATCCCACCGATAGACGGAAATACCCGTGACCTCGTGGAACGCATGAGCCTTTTCCTCGTTGCCGGCATAGGTCGCCGCAACCTTGTAGCCGGCGTTGTGGAGCGCCATCGAAATGGCCGCTCCGATACCGCGCGTTCCACCGGTTACCAATACCACTCTGCTCATGTGCCACTCCCCTTTGTTGGGACCGAGACGTGACAACCGATCGCGAGGTCGCCCGCTCCGCCTCTCTTCACCGATTCCGACAGAAAATCCCGCTGCGAGACGTCAAAGCGCCTCGAAGCACATGGCAACGCCCATGCCGCCGCCGATGCACAGCGTGGCAAGCCCCTTGCGGGCGCCGCGGCGCTTCATTTCGAACAGCAGTGTGTTGAGAACGCGCGCGCCGGACGCACCGATCGGATGACCGATGGCGATGGCGCCGCCATTGACGTTGACGATGGACGTATCCCAGCCGAGATCCTTGTTGACGGCGCAAGCCTGGGCGGCGAAGGCTTCGTTGGCCTCGACGAGATCGAGATCGCCAACGGACCAGCCGGCCTTTTCCAGAGCCTTGCGGGATGCCGGAATGGGGCCGGTGCCCATGATCTGCGGATCAACGCCTGCCGTTGCCCAGGAAACGATGCGGGCGAGCGGCTGGATGCCGCGGCGCGAGGCTTCCGCCTCGGTCATCAGCACGGTGGCAGCCGCGCCGTCGTTCAGGCCGGAGGCATTGCCGGCGGTCACGGTGCCTTCCTTGTCGAAGGCCGGGCGCAGCTTCACCATGCCGTCCAGCGTCGCGCCATGGCGGATATACTCGTCGGCATCGACGGTTACGTCGCCCTTGCGCGTCTGGATGGTGAAGGGGACGATCTCATCCTTGAAGCGCCCCGCCTTCTGGGCGGCTTCCGCCTTGTTCTGCGAGGAAACGGCGAACTGGTCCTGCTCCTCGCGGGAAAGCTGCCACTGCCGCGCGACGTTTTCCGCCGTGATGCCCATGTGGTAGCCGTAGAAGGCGTCCGTCAGGCCGTCCTTGATCATGGTGTCGATCATCTTCATGTCGCCCATCTTCGTGCCGGCACGCAGATTAGCGGCATGCGGCGCCATCGACATCGATTCCTGGCCGCCGGCGACGATGATCTTGGCATCGCCGGTCAGGATCTGCTGCATGCCGAGCGCGACGGCGCGCAGGCCCGAACCGCAAAGCTGGTTGACGCCCCATGCGGTCGCTTCCTGCGGAATGCCGGCCTTCATGGCGGCCTGGCGGGCCGGATTCTGGCCTTCACCAGCCTGCAGCACCTGGCCGAGGATCACTTCGTCGACTTCCTTTGCGTCGACGCCGGCGCGTTCCAGCGCGCCCTTGATCGCGGTGGCGCCAAGCTCATGAGCCGGAACCGCCGCAAACGCGCCGTTGAAGGAGCCGACGGCGGTACGGGCCGCGCTGGCGACAACGATGGATGAACTGCTCATGGAAGCCTCCTCACAGGATGAACGTGTATATGAGGCGAAACTGTCAAAGCTTTGCGCCGGAGTCAAACTGCAAGAATTTCCGGCACGCAGATTTCATGAAGCCGTCATTGCCCGCAAAAAATCCAATCAAAGGAAAGGGCTTGCCGCATCGCACAAAGCGATTGTCACCAAGCTTCTTTTGCGTCTACACTCAGCGGTGGAGGAGCATTCCATACAATCAGACGGGGCCAGGAGACTGATAATGGCGAAGAATGACGGCCAGATCGTAATCAAGAAATACGCCAATCGCCGCCTATACAATACCGGCACCAGCACCTACGTGACGCTGGACGACCTGGCGGAGATGGTGAAGAAGGGCGAGGAGTTTACCGTCCAGGATGCCAAGAGCGGTGAGGATATTACGCATTCGGTCCTGACGCAGATCATTTTCGAACAGGAATCGAAGACCGGCAACACGCTGCTGCCGATTTCCTTCCTGCGGCAGTTGATCGGCTATTACGGCGATCAGATGCAGATGGTCGTGCCGAGCTTCCTTGAGCATTCCATGCGCGCTTTCACCGAACAGCAGACGCAGATGCGCGAGCAGATGAACCGTGCCTTCGGCGAGACGCCGCTTGGCAAGAACCTGCAGTTGCCGATGCAGATGGTCGAGGAACAGGTTCGCCGCAACACCGAGATGTTCCAGCAAGCCATGCAGATGTTCTCACCCTTCATGAAGCCGCCGGCCAAAGAAAGCCGCAAGGCCGAAGCCAAGGACATCGACGAGCTGAAGGAGCAGCTCCGCGCCATGCAGAGCAAGCTGGACAGCCTCTAAGATCAGACCTCGCATCCGCAGCGGATGCGAGAACCACCAAGGCTTTTCGGACTGACGAAATCACAATCCGCAAACAAAAAGGCCGGCGAAACGCCAGCCTTTTTTATTCATGCCATCGAGGTGGCGCTGAAATTATGCGCTTTCCTTCGGCGTCAGAACCTGACGGCCGCGATACATACCGGTCTTCAGATCGATATGGTGCGGGCGGCGCAGTTCGCCGGAGTTCTTGTCTTCGACATAGGTCGGAGCCTTCAGTGCGTCAGCCGAGCGGCGCATACCGCGCTTGGACGGGCTCGTTTTTCTCTTCGGTACAGCCATTCTCGTTACTCCAATTGGCGGACGAAACATATCCGCGGCCAGCCAGGCGGCCGAAATAGACATGCATCAATTTCGGAAATTGGGCGGGCTTATACATGGCTTACGGGGCTTTGACCAGTCCCTTCCAGCATTTTTTGCCCAGCGCGCCCGAATCCGGTCGAATCGGCCCGTCAGTCCTCATCCTCCGGAACGATCCAGGTTTCCTTCAACGCCGCCTCTTCCCATTTCTTCCAGGCAGGCAGCGCCTTCATAGCGGCCATATAGGCCTTTGTCTTGGCCGAGACGGCGATATCGTAACGTTCAAGGCGGCTGACGACCGGCGCGAACATGGCATCGGCGCCGGAAAAGGCGCCGAACAGGAACGGACCGCCAGAACGGGAGCGGGCTTCGTGCCAGATGGTTTCGATGCGTGCCACATCCTTCATGACCTCGCCGGGCAGATCGGGACGGCCAACAGGACGACGCATGTTCATCGGGCAATTGCTGCGCAGAGCACTGAAGCCCGAAAGCATCTCCATGCTGTAGGAGCGCGCCAGGGACCGTGCCTGCCGATCCTGCGGCAGCAGACCGGCATCGGGGAAGAGTTCGGCCACATATTCGATGATGGCGAGAGACTCCCAGATCTTGAAGCCGCCATGGTCCAGCATCGGCACCTTGCCGGTCGGAGAAACCTCGCGGATCTGCGGATTGCCCGCCGAAAAATCGAACGGGATCAACACCTCTTCGAAGGCGACACCACAACCCTCCAGCGCGATCCATGGCCGGAACGACCATGAGGAATAATTCTTGTTGCCGATGTAGAGGGTTAGCTTGTCCATAAGCCCTGCTTTCCTGTTAGTTTTGAAATTCAAAGACGAGGAGTTCCTCGAAATGGTTCATGTCGCCGAACGAGCAAAAGGCCGGCGGCCGCAATTCCAGAACGGGCACCTCGGCATGCAGCATCGCCGCAACCTCATCCAGCATGGTTTGCCAGCGCGGCAGCGCCTCGTCCACCAGCCGCTCGATGGCATAGGCAAACGTGATATGGAAAGGATAGGTCTCGTGATCGGGATGGCGATAGTCGAGAAGATCCGCCAGCGCATTGCGCCAGGCGTGCATTGTCTTGCGGTCCGCCTCCGTAGCTCCATCGACCAGAAGGCCGCTCGGTCGCGCCTTCGTCACCGCCACCTTGAAGGGATCGCGCATGGAAAAGACCTTCAGCCGCTCGCCCATGATCTCGGTCATCTCGTCGATCGGCGCATCGAGCGCAATGTCGGCAGGCCAAAAGGGCCGGCTGCGGCGATATTCGATGATGCCCTGAAACAGGGTCATGTGCAGGCTTGAGACCGGCGTGAAGGCAAATTGTCCGGCCTCCGGCATATCGAGATATCTTTGCCGGGCGGCAACCATCGCACGCTGCGTCTGCGAACCGTCCTCGACATGGCAGACGATCGTATTGCCCGGCTCGGGCTTGAAGATGCCGGAGCGATCGTAGCGCGTGCCGAGATGGAGAGGCGGCTCCGGATGCAGGCTCTTGGCATATTTGAGCAGCTCGGGAGAGAAAACGTCGAAATTCATGGGGCGTCCGATCTTCGTTGGCAGATCATCCGCCCTTACGTCATGGCCAAGAATGCCAGATGACAACAAGCCGATCGAACGACAAGTTCTGATCTCAGTCATAAAGACATTTGATATATGCGTCGGCATTGCGCGCACGGCGCTGGATCAGCGAGGCAAGCTGGCTGAGCCCGCGCCCCGGCCTGCTGGCCACGCGGTCGATCGGGTTGGGAAGAGAGACGGCCAGAAGCGCCGCCTGGCGGCCCGTCAGCTTGGAAGCCGGCACCTTGAAATGATAACGCGCCGCCGCCTCGATGCCGTAAATGCCAGGCCCCCATTCGGCGATATTGAGATAGATCTCCATCATCCGCCGCTTCGACCAGATTGTGGAGGCCGAGACCGCAAGCGGCAATTCCATCGTCTTGCGTACAAACGAGCGGCTGTTCCACAGGAACAGGTTCTTTACCGTCTGCATGGGGATGGTGCTGCCGCCGCGTGTCGATTTACCCCGCATCGTCTCCTGGATAAGCAAGCGCATCTCGCCCCAATCGACGCCGCCATGAAAGCAGAACTGCCCGTCCTCCGAGACCATGACGGACTTCACCAGGACCGGGGCAATATTCTCCAGCGGAACCCAGCGGCGATCATATCCCTGGAAGGTTACGGCATCGCCGATCATCAGCGTCGAAACCGGGTGAATGAACGGCAGGACGTAGAATAGAATGAAGAGATAAGGCAGCAAAAACAAGCCGATCACCACGAGGACGATACGCTGCCAAAGCGGGCGGACACGGAAGCGCGCCAACAGGGAGGACCGTCGCGGCACCTCAGCTTCCTCTTCATTGTCCGTCGATATGTCCAATTGTCTGACGTCCACGGTCGCTCCATCCCGATACACTCCCCATGTATCCGGGAAACGCTCTGATGCTGCACTCGTCATATCGCCTACACAGAGCGATGACCAGAGTGCGACGCCATTCCCTACCCCGCTGTCGACAATTCTCGTTGCCAGCAACCGCCTCTCATGCCAAACAGCCGCCATGGACAGCACCCACTCCTCATTCGAGCGCCGCCTTAAGGATAGTGCCGGCAAGATCGAAGCCCTCCTCAGCCGGCTCTTGGCCGATGCCAGCCTCGATGACGAGGTCGTTCGCCCTGCCCGATTGCTAAGCGCGATGCGCCACGGCGTACTGAACGGCGGCAAGCGGTTAAGGCCCTTCCTCGTCTTGGAGTCCGCAGCACTTCTCGGCGGCAATGCCGACGCCGCCCTCCGGATCGGCGCGGCACTCGAATGCGTGCATTGCTATTCGCTCGTTCACGACGACCTGCCGGCCATGGACGATGACGACCTGCGCCGCGGCCAGCCGACCGTGCACATCGCTTACGATTACGCCACCGCAATCCTGGCGGGCGACAGTCTGCTGACCTACGCTTTCGACATCATCGCCGCCCCGGAAACCGATCTGCCCGCCGACCGGAAAATGGCGCTCGTGCTTGCGCTGTCGCGGGCAGCCGGCATCGGCGGCATGGCCGGCGGCCAGGCGCTCGATCTCGCCGCGGAGAAGGAAACGCCCGACGAAGACGGCATCACGACGCTGCAAGCAATGAAGACCGGCGCGCTCATCCGTTTCGCCTGCGAAGCCGGTGCCATCATCGCCGGCGCCTCCGCCGAAGATCGCAAGCGCCTTCGGACCTTCGGCGAGAAGATCGGCCTCGCCTTCCAGCTCGCCGACGACCTGCTCGACCTCACGGCTGACGCCGCCACCATGGGCAAGGCGACCGGCAAGGATGCCGCCCGCGGCAAGGGAACGCTGGTGGGCCTGCATGGTCAGGAATGGGCTGAAGCCACCGTTTCGAGACTGGTGAGCGAAGCGGGCGACCTGCTATCCGTCTATGGCGACAAGGCAGGCACCTTGGTCGAGACGGCCAGCTTCGTGGCGAACCGCAGAAGCTGAGCTTCTCTCCCGCAATTTGCCCGGCACAGGACCACCCGAACGAAGCCCCTGAATGTCACGGTGACAAGAATCCACCAGCCCGAGGGTGATTTCCGGCCGGTTCTGTGACAAGTTCCGCATCCGAATTGACCTTCGAACGCGAAATTCTTCGCGTCGGCCGAGTTCCCGGGAAAGTCACCTATGCGCGAAGCGCTCGCCTATCTGCCGCAGATTCTGCCGGCCTACGTCGCCTACATCATCGCCGTCGCCAGCCCCGGCCCGGCCATCATGGCCATCATCGGCACATCGATGACCCACGGCCGCAAGGCGGGCATGACCCTCTCGCTCGGCATCTTCGGGGGATCGGTGACATGGGCAATTGCCGCTGCCGCCGGCCTCGCCACTCTGCTGCAGACCTATGCGATGGCTCTGGAAATCCTGAAGATTTTCGGCGGGCTCTATCTGCTTTATCTCGCCTACAAGGCGTTTCGCGCCGTCCGCGCAAACGGAGAGCTGACGGCCGCGGCAGAGGGGCCAAAGATGCCCAGCTTCAAATCGCTGATCCTGCGCGGCTACGGCATCCACGTCACCAACCCGAAGGCGATCTTCGCGTGGCTCGCCATCATCGCGCTCGGCATGCCGCAGGGCGCCCCCGCCTCGGTTGCCGTGCTGATCATCGTCGTCTGCTGCAGCACCGGCTTGGTGGTGTTCATGGGCTATTCGATCCTGTTCTCCACGCCACACGCGCTGAAGATCTACCGCAGTGCGCGCCGCTGGATCGAAGGCGCGATGGCCGGCTTCTATTGCTTCGCCGGCATCAAGCTGCTGACCAGCAATTTATAGAGCAACCATAGGAGAAGATCGCATGGTGGTTTGCCATGCGAAATCGCGCGAAAGCCAACAATAGGACGGTTTAGGCGGCGGATCACTCCGCCGCGACGTTCTTCTGACCGAACCGCTTTTCGATATAGTCGGTCACCAGCGCCTCGAAATCCGACGCTATGTTCGGGCCGCGCAGCGTCATCGCCTTCTGACCATCGATGAAGACCGGGGCGGCCGGTGTCTCGCCGGTGCCGGGCAGCGAAATGCCGATATCGGCATGCTTGCTTTCGCCGGGGCCGTTGACGATGCAGCCCATGACGGCGACGTTGAGCGCTTCGACGCCCGGATATTTCTCACGCCAGACCGGCATGTTCTTGCGGATGTCGTTCTGGATGTTCTGCGCCAGTTCCTGGAAGACAGTCGAGGTCGTACGGCCGCAGCCGGGACAAGCCGCAACCACGGGGATGAACTGGCGGAAGCCCATGACCTGCAGCAGCTCCTGCGCCACCTGCACCTCGCGGGTACGGTCGCCATTCGGCTCTGGCGTCAGCGAAACGCGGATGGTGTCGCCGATGCCATGCTGCAGCACATAGCCCATGGCGGCGGACGAGGCGACGATGCCCTTGGAACCCATGCCGGCCTCGGTGAGGCCGAGATGTAGCGCATGGTCGGAACGCTCCGACAGCATGGAATAGACGGCGATCAGATCCTGCACCTGGCTGACCTTGGCCGACAGGATGATGCGATTGCGCGGCAAGCCGATTTCCTCGGCAAGATCGGCGGAGATCAGCGCCGACTGCACGATCGTCTCGCGCGTCACCTGACGGGCCGACAGCGGCGAGCCTTCGGCGGCATTCTTGTCCATCAGCGCGGTCAGGAGATCCTGATCGAGCGAGCCCCAGTTGACGCCGATGCGCACCGGCTTGTCGTAGCGGATCGCCATCTCGATGATCTCGGCGAACTGCTTGTCCTTCTTGTCCTTGAAGCCGACATTGCCGGGATTGATGCGGTACTTCGCCAGCGCCTCGGCGCAGGCGGGATGATCGGCAAGCAGCTTGTGGCCGATATAATGGAAATCGCCGATGAGCGGCACGTCCATGCCAAGCCGCAACAGCCGCTCGCGGATCTTCGGCACAGCGGCGGCGCTTTCGTCACGATCGACGGTGATGCGCACGAGTTCCGAGCCGGCCTTGTAGAGGGCGGCGACCTGGGCGACGGTCGAATCGATATCGGCCGTGTCGGTATTGGTCATGGACTGCACGACGACGGGGGCACCGCCGCCGACGATCACGCCGCCGACATCGACGGCAACGGAGGAACGGCGCGGTTTCGGGTCGAAATCGGTGGCGGACGACATGGAAAGCTCTCGCAGGCCTTTGAAACGGGTGCCTTTCAGGTGGATCACGAAGCGGTCGTTGTCAACCGCTCCGGCGATCTCTTTTGATCGGCAAAGATCTATCCGTTACCGAGCAAAAGCGACGAAATTAATGCTTGGCATCTCCAATACCGTCGGCGTATCGCGCCAGCGACGACAGCGCCAGCACGACAAGCAGCAGCACCGGCAGCGCCATGAGCACCGGCGAGAAGCCGATATGCTCGGCAGCAAAGCCGATCGCCGAAGGCGCCACCAGCATGCCGGAATAACCAAGCGTCGTGACGACGGAGATACCGATACCAGGCTGCAGACCGGGAATATTGCCGGCTGCCGAAAAGGCGATCGGCACCATGTTGGAAATACCGATGCCGCAGAGCGCAAAGCCGAGAATGGCGATCTCGGCATTGGGAGCCAGTGCCGCCGTCAGCATGCCGACGATGGCAAAGACCGTGCAGACACGCAACGTCCTGATGGCGCCGAGCCAATCGCGCACGAAATCGCCGGCAAAGCGCATGGTCGCCATCGTTGCCGAGAAGGCAGCGAAACCGAAGCCCGACAATGCCACCGACGCGCCCTTTTCCTGGCTGAGATAGAGCGCGCTCCAATCGAGAACTGCACCTTCCGGCACCATGCAGAACAGTGCGACGATACCAAGCAGCCAGGGCAGCGGAATCATCGGCAGTTTTGCCTTCGGCTTGGCCTTATCATGGTGCGGCTGGTCGCTGAGAACCATCGGCCAGGCAACCACCAGGAAAAGGACGGCGATTGCGGTCGAGGCCTCGGCATGGCCGAGAACGCCCCAGCGCGAAATCAGCAAACCGCCGATCGCCGAGCCGAGCAGGCCGCCAAGGCTCCAGAAGGCATGGCACGAGGACATGATCGCCCGGCGCATGGATTTTTCGACCGAGACGGCATTGGCGTTCATCGCCACGTCCATGGCGCCGACGAAGCCGCCGAAGAGGAAGAGCGAAATCGCGGCTGTCCAGACATTCGGCGCCAGCGTCAGAGCCAGAATCATCGGCAACATCAGCACGGCAAGAATCTTGACGACGATGTGCGAGCCGCGCACGGCGATCTGCGCGCCGGCAAGCGGCATCATCGTCAACGAGCCGACGCCGAAAACCAAGATCATCAGGCCTAGCTCGAATTTCGACAATTGCAGGCGCTCGGCAAACTCCGGAATCTTCGGCGCCCAGCAGCCAACCATGAAGCCGTTCAGCAGGAACATCAACGAGACGGCCGCACGCGGTTTTGTGAAAAATCCGCTTCGCCGGGCCTCCAGACCCTCCAATCTCGTCATGTCGTCCATAAGAATTCCTCCAAATCGGTGCCGCAGTCTATTTAAATCGATTGAAATCTCAACGACGGAAAAGAGCGGCACCGGTCACATTTCGTCTCCCTCTGTTAAAGCGGAGGCAAAGACGTCACAACCTCAAATAAATAATTCATATGCGTACGGCATTGGTAAAAAGCGCTATTGACGGCGAAAAGGTAGGCTCCTATCGGTTGAGGCCTGAAAGATTCTTCAGTCGGTCTGTTGCCGGCTATCCCTTGGTGCTCCCCCGTGAAAAACCCCATCAGCTACGGCATCCTTCTTACGGTGTTTGCCTACATGCTGTTTACTGCCCACGATTCGGCGGTGAAGCTGCTCGTCTCTTCGATCCCTGTCTGGCAGGTCCTGTTCATCCGGAGCTGCACCATCCTCGCCGGCTGCTTCGTTTTTGAAGGCCCTGCCCTCGTTCACAAGGTGATGCGCTCGCCGATCATCAAGCCGATGATCCTGCGCAGCATCATCATCCTGATCGCCTGGATCTCCTATTATACCGCAGCCTCATACCTGCAGCTCGCCGAAGTCACGACGCTTTATTACGCCGCGCCGATCGTCGGGACCATTCTCGCCACCATCGTGCTGCGCGAAAAGGTCACCTTCGCGCGCTGGATGGCCGTGGGCGTCGGTTTTTGCGGCGTGGTGATCGCCTCCAATCCTGTTGGGTTGTCGATCTCCTGGCCCGTCTATCTTGCGCTGCAGGCGGCCGTCCTCTGGGCAAGCGGCATGGTGCTCCTGCGCAAGACCGCACTACACGAGAAGAGCCATATCCAGATGGCTGTCTCCAACATCCTGTTCATCATCCTGACCGCCGGTATGGCAATCGCCTACTGGCATACGCCGACACCGTTCCAGATCGTCCTGTTGCTACTCACCGGCATCATCGCCGGCGCCGGCCAGCTCGCGCTGTTCGAGGGCATGCGCCAGGCGCCCGTCTCGGTGCTGGCGCCGTTCGAATATACATCGCTCGTCTGGGCCTTCCTACTCGGCTACGTCATCTGGGGAGACATCCCCGGCAGCAACACCTTCATCGGTGCCATCCTCATCCTCAGCGCCGGCTTCATCATCATCATCAGCGAACGGATGAAGCGGCGCGCCGCCGCCGCTTGAAGCGCACAAGGACAAATTCTAGAGCGCGTGGCGGTCTTTCAGACACGATTCTCGCACTTTAGATCCTTGATACAGCGTATGTCAGCGCAGCAAAGCTGTCACCACACCGTTGCGCTACGCGCTCTATCGCCAAAGGTGTCCTCGGCGGGTTTTCGCGGTAAGGTATGGAGCAACCCGCATCCTGCGGGACCTTCGCATCCGCCGAGATGATAGAGACCGATGATGATCGACAAGTCCTTTTCCTGGCCGCGTGAACCGGTTGCTATTGTCGCGATCGGCGATTCCGGCGAGGCGCTTCTTTTGAGAGCCGTTCTCGAGAGCCTTGGAGCCGTGGTATTGCTGCATTTGCCGGGAACACCTGACGACGTCCTCAAATGCCTGGATCAGGGGGCCGATGCTCCGGAATATATCATCCTATCCGGCCACGGCGATGAGACGGGATTCGTGCTCGGGGAATTCGTCGAGGAAATCGACACCTCTGCCCTCGTCAAAGGGAGCTTACCGCCTGCCAATCTGATGAGCAGGATCAATCTGCCGGGCAAGGTCGTTCTGAGTACGGCCTGCCTGACGGGCAACGAGGCCTTCGCGCAAGCCTTTCTTTCCGGCGGCGTGCGCGCCTACATTGCTCCCGCCGAATACCCGGATGGCGCCGCAATTCCGCTCTTCGTACACGGCTTTTTCTATCATCTCCTGCAAAAGCAGGCCTCTTTGGAGGAAGCGCTCAATCTGGCGAGTGCGTTCGACGAGGCAGAATTGGCAATAGCACTCTTCAAAGGGACGAACGTCGAAGCTTCCACGGGATCGTGAGCGGCGCTGCCTCGCTCATATGGCTGTGACCACCTCGTTCCATTCGGCCCGCAGAATTCCCATGATCGCGGTATCCCATCGCTCCTCCCCGACCTTTGCGGAGGATCGGCGCACGCCTTCCCTGATAAGGCCAAGTTTTGCGTAAGTGCGTATGGCAGGCTCGTTCCAGGTGTAGACATTGAGTTCCACCCGCTCGATTGCGCCTTCGGAGAAAGCCCTAGCCAGAACCAGTTTCAGCATCGGAACGGCAATTCCCCTGCCACGCATGGCCGGCGCTATCGCGACCCTTGCTATCCGCGCCACCCCGTTCTGCCAATCGTAAACCAGCTGGGCATGGCCGACCGGACTTGAGCTTTCGTCCTCGGCCATCCAGCAGTGCCGCTCGGGGCGATCGCCATGGCCCACCTGAAGCAGGGGAGCAAGCTGCGAAGCGTCAAGCGGATGGCTGAAACCCGGACCGCCCCATTGAGCCAACTCCCTCTCATTGTCGAACCATGTAGGCAAAACTGCGAAATGTTCAGTCGAAAAGGGTTTCAGCGATAGCATGATAAGGGTTTCCAAGAGCGGATCGTGTTGTAGTTCAGTTGTCTGCCGCTGCTCAAACGATGTGGATGACGACGAAAGGCCGGAAGCCGAAATCAAACACCGTGTTTGCATCCGCAAGTCGATGCTGGCTCATTCATAGAGCCGTAGCGACTGACGATACCGCGAGCAGGAAAGCCCCGATATAGTTTGCACGCTCCATGGTTGTTTAATACACCCTCGCATTGTTTACATCCGAAACCGTAAGCCTTCGAGCGGGTTTCCTTTCACCTGCCTGAAATCCAGCCGTCAGGCCGCCATCGGACATGCCGATAGCGCCATCGGTTTTCTCCGTTTTCGCTCCCCGCCCGTCTCTGACAAATCTCCCCCTGCGGTCATCAGCTGTAGGAATGAAAAACATGACAATAAAAGATATAGCGAACTCAAGGGTTTTGATTGTCGGCGGCAGTTCGGGAATGGGCTTGGCGCTGGCGAAGCAATCGCTTGCCGCCGGAGCAGACGTCATCATCGCCGGAAGGAATGCGGAAAAGCTCGGCCGTGCCAGCGCGGAACTGTCGTATCCGGCACTATCGACGGTGACGATAGACATTTCTCGTGAAGCGGAGGTAGCCGCCATGTTCGATCGCATCGGCACGGTCGATCACATCGTGAGCACCGCCGCCGACATCGAGGGAGCCTATGAACTCCTGCCCAACATGGACTTGAGCGCCGCCCAAAGGGTCGTCGACAGCAAGTTCTTCGGCCCGCTGCTGCTGGCGAAATACGGCGCGCCCGCACTGTCGCCCTCCGGCTCCCTCACCTTCACCTCCGGCATTGCAGCCTATCGCCCCTCGGCGCGCGGATCTGTCGTGGCGGCAATCAATGCCGCGCTGGAAGGGCTGGTTCGGGCGCTTGCGGTCGAACTGGCGCCGATCCGTGTGAATGCCGTATCGCCCGGCTGGGTCGACACGCCCATCTGGGCATTCGTTGCCGGCGATAAAAGAAACGAGACCCTGGATGCCATGGCCAAACGGTTACCGGCCGGACGTGTCGGGCAGCCCGAGGATATAGCCGACGCCATTGGCTATCTGATGGGCAACGGCTTTACGACTGGAACTGTGCTGCATGTCGAGGGCGGGCATCGGTTGATTTAACCGATGCGAAGCCTTCGCTTGCAGCCGCCAGCAGCAACTTCAGCGGCGGCGGCTGCACGCGCCGACGCCGCCAGATCATGACAAGCGGAACGGTTTGCGACGGCCCAGGCCAACGCAGCTCGTTGATCTCACCGCGATCAATGGCATCGGCGACGCCAAGGCGCGGCACCAGTCCCATGCCCGCCCCCGCGGCAACCAGCCTCGCGATCGCGCCGATGCTCCCGGCCTCCGCGGCGAGCCTCGGCGGCGCCAGGCCGGCGTCGGCAAAGGCCTTGTCGAACATGGCTCGATAAACGCATCCAACCTCGGTTGCCAGGAAATCCATCGCGGCAAGCTCGGTCAGATCCGGCTGTCGCGCGTCAAAGGCGCCGCCTTTGTGCGCCACGAGAACCAGCGCTTCCTTGGCAACCGCACGCTTCACAAAACGCTCATCAAGACCGCCACCATCGAAACAGAAGACGACGTCGAGCTCGCCGGCTTCAAGCTTGCGCATCAACTCGCCGGTTCCCGCGATCTTCAACCGAAGCGCAATGTCCGAATGAGTCGCCTGAAAGCCGGCTAGCCATTCCGGCAACCGGACGGAGGCAATGGTCTCAAGCGCACCGATGGTGACAGTCCCCTTCTCGGAACCGCCCGCAGCGGCAATGGCTATCCGCGCCTCATCCGCCAGCACGAGGATTTCCTCGGCGTAGGAGGTCAGGACCTTACCGGCCTGCGTCAAATCCAAGCTTTGCCGCGAGCGGACGAAGAGTTCGGCGCCGAGCTCCGCCTCCAAGCTCTGCATCTGATCGCTGACACTCGATTGCGCGAGGTGAACCTCCTCGGCAGCGCGCGTAAAGCTTCTGTTGCGGGCGACGGCGAGGAATGTCCTGAGAAGTCTCGGATGCATCAATCAATACCGTAGTGATGTCGCAGTGGGCGACGCGAGGGCCGACAGTGTAGAGCCCGGACTTGGGCTACGAAAATGCCAGTCCCGAAGAGCTTGAGCGATAACATGGCAAGCGCTTTTCCAAAAGCAGATCAGATTGTCTCCCCGCTCAAATGGCATCAATGACGACAAGCAAAAAGTTGTTGTTCAGCACATTGTCAATTATAAGTTGATTTTGATAATTCTTATCAGACTGCTTACAGCCGGTCTCGGGGCGCAGCAGCCGTTAAAATATGGATGCCAACTCAATAGCTGGCAAACTTGGTAAATTGAAAATTATAACTTCATTCAGATGGATTAGCATATGGAAGTATTGATATCTCTCGTGCTTTCCATCATCGTTTATTGTGTTATCTCATTACTGATCTTCGGTAATATATATACCTTCATTGCACTTTCTCTCACATTTGCGGATCGACTTGGCATTCCGTTCGAGGGAATTGTGCTGACCGCAACTGTTGCGTTCGCCACGCTCATAACCTCTCGCACGTTCATGCCTTGGCTTGGTGCGGTTTTTCGCCCGCCCGTCTTTCTTGCGGTAGGGATGCTTCTGGGTGTGTTCTCAGTCGGAACCTATGCAGATTGGAAGAGAAGGGAGGCGATCTTCGAATTTCAGCCGGATCTGGAACTTCAACACTCATTTTTCGATTCCATTCGCGAAGTACCCCGCGAATTTCAGTTTTACGTCCATTCCGCTGCTCTAAGACATTGCGTGCCATACATCTGGAGCTACAGCCGCATGGCCTTGGTTGAATTGAAGCCAGATGTCGCCGTCAACGTACTGCCGGCAGACTGGATCGAAAAATGCGGGATCAAACGGACACATTAACTTCGCCACAACTCGGCTGGATATGCCGCACTCACCGCGGATGAGAGACGCCTCCGGCGGCGAATGATATTCGCCGGCATCTCGTTCTCACCAAAAATCGCCACAACTCCTTCTTTGAGAAAAATATTCGCATTTGCCGCTTTCTTTCGCAGTTTTCTACGCTTTCTCGATGCGGTATTTCTGCAATGTATGCCGCATTGATCGAAACCGCTCTCAAGAAACGGAAGAAAACGATGAACTGGTTGAAGACTGTTGCCGCCGCCGCCCTCGTGCAGGCCGCGCTTCTCGTGCCCGCCCATGCCGGCGACAATCTCAAGGCGATCCAGGCTGCCGGCGTGCTGAAGGTTGGCACGGAAGGCACCTATGCGCCCTTCACCTATCATGACGAGAGCGGCAAGCTCACCGGCTTCGATGTCGAGATCGCCGAAGCCATCGCCTCGAAGCTCGGCGTCAAGGCGCAGTTCCTGGAAGGCA
Source organism: Martinezella lusitana (assembly GCF_014207095.1). Classification (GTDB taxonomy): domain Bacteria; phylum Pseudomonadota; class Alphaproteobacteria; order Rhizobiales; family Rhizobiaceae; genus Rhizobium; species Rhizobium lusitanum_B. The sequence continues at coordinate 232,125 of NZ_JACHBG010000005.1, forward strand.
AGTGGGACGGCCTGATCGCCGGCCTCGACGCCAACCGCTACGACACCGTCATCAACGAAGTCGGCGTCACCGATGCCCGCAAGAAGAAGTATGACTTCTCCGATCCCTACATCGCCTCCAAGGCCGTGCTGATCGTCAAGGAAAGCAACAGCGGCATCAAGGACTTCCCCGATCTGAAGGGCAAGAAGGCTGCACAGTCGCTGACCAGCAACTTCGGCAAGCTCGCCACCGAGTCCGGCGCCGAACTCGTCGGCACCGATGGCTTCGACCAGTCGATCCAGCTCGTGCTGACCGGCCGTGCCGACGCCACGATCAACGACAGCCTCTCCTTCCTCGATTTCAAGAAGCACAAGCCGGATGCGCCGGTGAAAATCGTCGCACAGCAGGCCAATGCCGATTATTCCGCCGCCATCATCCGCAAGGGCGAGCCAGAACTGCAGGCTGCCATCAACAAGGCGCTGGCCGACATCAAGGCTGACGGCACCTATGGCAAGATCTCCCAGAAATACTTTGGACAGGACGTTTCGAAGTAAGGGGAATAGGCAGAAACGCTAAATTGTGAAAAAGATGCGTCCGGGGACATCTCCGGACGCATTCTCTTATGGAAAGGTCGCTTCTGCGTGGAGCACTGGTTGCAACTGATGTGGGAGTCTTTGGGTACGCTGCTTTGGGCAGGGCTCGTCTTCACCATCCCGCTCACATTGATCACCTTCATTCTCGGCTTGCTGCTCGGCCTGCTCACGGCCGTGACAAGGCTATTCGGCCCGGCACCGCTGGTGGCCGTTGCGCGTTTCTATGTCTGGGTCATTCGCGGCACACCGCTCCTGGTGCAGCTCTTCGTGATCTTCTACGGCCTGCCGAGCCTCGGCATCCTGCTCGATGCGTTCCCGGCCGCCGTGATCGGCTTTACGCTCAGCGTCGGAGCCTATACGTCCGAAATCATCCGTGCCGTCATCTCCTCCGTACCGAAGGGCCAGTGGGAAGCCGCCTATTCGATCGGCATGAACTGGCGCCAGGCCATGAGCCGCACCATCCTGCCGCAGGCAGCCCGAGTCGCTGTGCCACCGCTGTCGAACACCTTCATCTCGCTGGTCAAGGATACCTCGCTCGCCGCCGCAATCACCGTGCCGGAGCTGTTCCAGGCCGCACAACGCATCGTGGCGACGACCTATGAGCCGCTGATCCTCTATATCGAGGCCGCCATCATCTATCTCGTGCTCAGCACCTTCCTGTCGACGCTGCAGGGCTACCTCGAACGCCGCTTCGCCCGCTCCGGCGGCACGCTAGAGGAGGCAAGGACATGATCGAGCTGTCGCATATCGAAAAACGCTTCGGTGACAACGTCATCCTGAAAGATATCAGCCTCGTCTTTCCCGAAGGCACGGTGACGGCGCTCGTCGGTCCCTCGGGAGGCGGCAAGAGCACACTGCTGCGTTGCATCAACCTACTGGAGATCCCAACCGCCGGAACGGTCCGCATCGGCGATGAGGCAGCCACCTTCCAGCCGGGCAAGAAGCCTGCTTGGCCTGAAATCCAGAAGATCCGCCGCCAGACCGGCATGGTTTTCCAGAATTTCCAGCTCTTTCCGCATCAAACCGCGATCCAAAATGTCATGGAGGGCCTGACGACCGTGCTGCGCTGGCCGGCCGACAAGGCGCGCGCCCGCGCCGTGGAACTTTTGACCAAGGTCGGCATGGCGCACAAGATGGATGCCTGGCCCTCGACGCTCTCTGGCGGCCAGCAGCAGCGCGTCGCCATCGCCCGTGCCCTTGCTCCCACGCCGCGCGTGCTGCTCTGCGACGAACCGACCTCGGCGCTCGATCCGGAACTGGCGGCTGAGGTGGTCGACGTTCTCGGCAAGCTCGCCAGCGAAGGCACCACCATGGTCATGGCAACACATGATCTGCGCCTCGCCTCGAAGATCGCCAACAACGTCGTCTTCCTGGAAGCGGGCAGCATCGTCGAGACCGGCTCCTCGCGCAACATTTTCGGCGCGCCGGCGCAGGAGCGGACCAAGCAGTTCATCTCGACGCTGAATGCCGGCCACAGCTACGACATCTAGTATCGCCCATTAGAGTGCTGGCTCCGGAGAATAAGCCGCGCATTGACCATGCGCGGCTTTCCGTTTAGCTCTAATGCCCATGAACACGGCATTGGTTCTCGTAGTGGTAGGAAGGCGCATGGGCAGGATGGTGTAACCATCCGGCGAAAGCACCCATGTGCGGTAAGCAGGCTCCTGACGGGGCCTTTTTTATTGCCCGAAATCCGGGCGGCGCCTCGTCAGATCTCCCTCAACCTTCCACCTGGACGACGGACAAGGCCATGACGCGCACCGAAAGCCGCATCGACCATTCATCCAAGCAAGCCGTCGACGACCCGACCAAGGCAAGAGCCGCCGCGCAGCCGCGGCTGACGACCCTCATCCTGCTTTCCGCCCTCGCTGTGTTGCCGGTCAACATGATCTTGCCATCGCTTCCAAAAATATCGGCAGCATTCCATGCCGACTTCGCCCTCGTGAACCTCTCGGTCGCCGGCTTCTCCATTGTCACCGCGTTCCTGGAAGCCATCGGCGGCGCGATATCGGACCGTTTTGGCCGTCGGCCAGTTGTCCTGACGGCGCTCTCGGTCTTCATCGTCGCATCGATCGGCTGCATTCTCGCTCCGAGTATAGGCATCTTCCTGTTATGCCGCATGATGCAGGCGTGCATCGGTCCTTGCTACTCCGTGGCGCTCGTCATCATCAAAGAGACATCAAGCGATCGGGAGGCAGCCAGCAAATTCGGCTATCTCGCCATGGGATGGGCACTGGCACCGATGGTCGGCCCGCTGTTCGGTGGCACGCTGGACCAGCTTTTCGGCTGGCAGGCAAGCTTCGTCGTTCTCGCAATCCTCGGCATTGCTGCCTTTCTTCTGTCCCTGCGCGAACTGAAAGGATCGAGGCCGCCATTGTCGGGAATGGGCAGCAACTATCTTGCCTCCTATGGGCTGCTTCTGCGCTCAGCGCGGTTCTGGGCCTATACGCTCTGCATGGCCTGCTCGATGGGTGTGCTGTATGTCTTCCTTGGTGGAGCACCGCTCACAATCGGCGACACACTCGATGACTCGAGCGCCAAGCTCGGATTTTACATGGGCCTCGTTCCCGCTGGCTTCATCCTTGGCAGCTACCTGGCTGGCCGCTATGCAGCAAGAATCCGGATCGGCATGATCCTGGTCACTGCCCGGCTTCTGACCTGCATCGGCCTGGCGACCGGGCTCGCTTTGTCGCTGTCGGGCGCGACGCATGTTCTGGCGCTCTTCGGCCCCTGCATCTTCATCGGCATCGGCAACGGGCTGACCATGCCGGCCGCCAATAGCGGCGCGATGTCGGTGCGATCAGATACGGTCGGGACAGCTGCGGGGCTTGCCGCCGCCATGCGGATATCGGGTGGCGCGCTCATAGGCTCCATTGCAGGATTGTTCCTCGAACGATCGCCGATGATCCATACCCTGTTCGCCCTGATGCTAATTTCAGCCTTGCTCGCACTGCTGGCTGCATTCTGGGCCGCCATCATCGAAAAACGGGTTAGCTGACGCACAACTCTAGGCGCACGCTCCGACGCGCTTACTCATGAACGAGAGGAGCATCGTTGATGCGGCCCCTCGCGATCAAGGATATATCAAACTGGCAGAAGCCTATAGCCCGGTGTTTCCCGCACCACCCGGCCGAAGCCGGTGATATGGCCGCCGGCAACGATCCAGCCTTCGCGCGCAGCATCCTCCAGAGCGGCCATGCGGGTTCCAACCGCCTGCGCGGGACCGAGATCATAGGCCAGTCCGATCTTCGGATCGCCGGGCTGCAGATCCCCCAGATGCAAGGTATCGCCCCAGAGAAGCAGGGAACGGTCGTTGCCGCGAAGCAGATAGCCGATATGGCCGGGCGTGTGACCCGGCAGCGGATGCATCTCTATGCCCGGCAGCACTTCGCCTGCCCCGATCCGCCTTATGCGCGGCCCGTAGACGCGTAGCAGCTGCTCGGCAATCTTGAAGCCACCGCGTCTCGCTTCCGGCAGAGCCTCTCGTTCGGCCGGATCGGTGAAAAAGGCCATATCGCGCTCCGATACGAACACGTCTGCATGAGGGAAATATGCCTCGTCACCATCGAACAAACCGAGCGCATGATCGCCATGGATATGGGTGAGCAAGACACCCCGGATTTCATCCGGCGAGACACCCACGTCACGCAGTGCTGCGCGCGCATGGCCGTATTTCGGCCCCCACGACGTGCCCGTACCCGCATCGACGAGAAAGACACCGGCAGGTCCGCGCAGCAGGAAGCAGTTCACATCGACCCGAAGCGTCGGCTTGCCCCAGTTTGCGATTGCGTGCTGCCGAGCGACATCACCATCCGCGTGGATCAACACGTCCGCCGGCGCCTCGAAGAGGCCGTCAAGCAGAAGCGTAACGTCGTACTGCCCGACATGCAGGGAATGATTGGTCATGACTGGCTCCGCCTGAGATTTGCAAAAGAGAAAGGGGCGGATCAGTGAGCCGCCCCTTTCCTCTGTTCTTACCTATGCTCAGGCGCCGTAGACGACAAGCAGATCCTTGGCGTCGATCTGGTCGCCGGCGCGCACCAGCACCTCGGAGATCGTGCCGTCCTTTTCGGCGTGCAGCGCCGTCTCCATCTTCATGGCTTCGATCGAAACCAGCACGTCGCCGGCCTTGATCGCCTGGCCGGGCGAGACGAAGACGGTGGAGATGACGCCCGGCATCGGCGCGCCGACATGGGCCGCGTTGCCGACATCGGCCTTGCGGCGAACAGCGCTGCCGGAAGCGCCATGGGCACGATCCGGTACCTTGATGCGGCGCGGCTGGCCGTTGAGTTCGAAGAACACAGTCACCATGCCCTTCTCGTCAGTCGCGGTCATTGCCTGGTTGACGATGACGAGGGTCTTGCCCTTCTCGATTTCGGCAAAGAGCTCGTCGCCTTCCTTGAGGCCGTAGAAATAAGCCGGTGTCGGCAGCACCGAGACCGGACCATAGGTGTCGGCCGCAAGTGCATAGTCGGTGAAAACCTTCGGATACATCAGGTAGGAGGCGAACTCGAAATCGTCGACCTTGCGCTCGAGCTTGGTCTCGATGACCTTGCGCTCGGCATCAAGATCGGCTTCGGCGAGCAGCGAGCCGGGACGGACGGTATAGGGCTTGTCGCCCTTCAGCGCCTTCTTCTGCAGCGCTGCCGGCCATCCGGACGGCGGTTGGCCGAGATCGCCCTTCAGCATGGAAACGACCGAATCCGGAAAGGCGATATCCTTGGCCGGGTTTTCGACATCGGCAACCGTCAGATCCTGGCTCACCATCATTAGTGCCATGTCGCCGACAACCTTGGAGGACGGCGTCACCTTGACGATATCGCCGAACATCTGGTTGGCGTCGGCATAGGCCTGCGCCACCTGGTGCCAGCGGGTCTCAAGACCGAGCGAGCGGGCCTGCTCCTTGAGGTTGGTGAACTGTCCGCCCGGCATTTCGTGCAGATAAACCTCCGAAGCCGGTCCCTTGAGGTCGCTTTCGAAGGCGGCATACTGGTGGCGAACGGCTTCCCAATAGAAGGAGATGCGGCGGATCCATTCGGGATCGAGGCCCGGATCGCGCTCGGAGCCTTTGAGGGCTTCGACGATCGAGCCGAGGCAAGGCTGCGAGGTATTGCCCGAAAGCGCATCCATCGCCGCATCCACGGCGTCGACGCCGGCATCGACCGCAGCCAGCACGGTTGCGGCTGCAATGCCCGAGGTATCATGCGTGTGGAAGTGGATCGGCAGTCCCGTTGCCTCGCGCAGCGCCTTGAACAGCACCTTGGCAGCCGCCGGCTTCAACAAGCCGGCCATGTCCTTCAGCGCGATGATATGGGCGCCTGCCTTTTCCAGCTCGACGGCGAGATCGGTATAATATTTCAGATCATATTTCGGGCGGGCGGAGTTGAGGATGTCGCCGGTGTAGCAGATCGCCGCCTCGCAGAGCTTGTTCTCCTCGGCAACCGCATCCATCGACACGCGCATGTTCTCGACCCAGTTCAGGCAGTCGAAGACGCGGAAGAGGTCGACGCCGCCTTGGGCCGCCTGGCGGACGAAATATTTCACGACGTTGTCGGGATAGTTCGTATAGCCGACGCCGTTGGCGCCGCGCAGCAGCATCTGGAGAAGCAGGTTCGGCGCACTCTCGCGGATCAGCGACAGACGCTCCCACGGGTCTTCCGTGAGGAAGCGCATGGAAACGTCGAAGGTGGCGCCGCCCCAGCATTCCAGCGACAGGAGCTGCGGCAAAGCGCGCGCATAGGTGCCGGCAACGCCGGCGATGTCATAGGTGCGCATGCGGGTCGCGAGCAGCGACTGATGGCCGTCGCGCATCGTCGTATCGGTCATCAGCACGCGCTTTTCGTTGCGCATCCATTCGGCGAATTTCTGCGGTCCGAGCTTGTCCAGCAGCTGTTTGGTGCCATCCGGAACAGCGCTATCGATATAGGGCACCACCGGCTGGGCAGCCTTGGGCGACGGCGCGGGACGGCCGCGCGCTTCGGGATGGCCATTGACGGTGACATCGGCAAGATAGGTCAGGAGCTTGGTGGCGCGGTCCTGGCGCTTGACCTGCTGGAACAGCTCCGGCGTCGTATCGATGAACCGCGTCGTATAGCTGTTGTCGCGGAACTTCGGGTGCGTGATGATCGCTTCGAGGAAGGTAAGGTTGGTTGCAACGCCGCGGATGCGGAATTCGCGCAGCGCACGGTCCATGCGGGCGATCGCCTCCTGCGGGTTCGGCGCCCAGGCCGTCACCTTCACCAGCAGCGGATCGTAGTAGCGGGTGATGATCGCGCCGGTATAGGAGGTGCCGCCGTCGAGGCGGATACCGAAGCCCGAGGCCGAACGATAGGCGGTGATGCGGCCGTAATCCGGGATGAAATTGTGCTCCGGATCCTCGGTCGTCACACGGCACTGCAGCGCATGGCCGTTGAGGCGGATGTCTTCCTGCTTCGGAACACCCGATTCCGGCGTGCCGATGGCGAAGCCGTCGAGGATATGGATCTGCGCCTTGACGATATCAATGCCGGTGACGACTTCGGTCACGGTATGCTCGACCTGGATGCGCGGATTGACTTCGATGAAGTAGAATTTGCCGGTATCGGCATCCATCAGATATTCGACGGTGCCGGCGCCGACGTAATTCGTGGCTTCGGCGATCTTCAGCGAATAAGCGGCCAATTCCTGGCGCTGCGCCTCGGTGAGATAGGGCGCCGGCGCGCGCTCTACGACCTTCTGGTTACGGCGCTGAACCGAACAGTCGCGCTCGAACAGGTGCACGACGTTGCCGTGCGTATCGCCCAGGACCTGACTTTCGACGTGGCGGGCGCGCTCGACGAGCTTCTCAAGATAGACTTCGTCCTTGCCGAAGGCGGCCTTGGCTTCGCGCTTGGCCTCCGTCACTTCCTTGGCAAGATCGGCCTCGGAGCGGATGACGCGCATGCCGCGACCGCCGCCGCCCCAGGAGGCCTTGAGCATCACCGGATAGCCGATTTCCTCGGCCATGCGGGCAACTTCCTTCATATCCTCGGGCAGCGGCTCGGTTGCCGGCACGACCGGCACGCCGACCGAGATCGCCAGATTGCGCGCCGCGACCTTGTTGCCGAGCTGGCGCATCGTGTCGGCGCGCGGGCCGATGAAGATGATGCCGGCGGCATCGCAGGCATCGACGAATTCGGGGCTTTCCGACAGCAGGCCGTAGCCGGGATGGATGGCATCGGCGCCGGAAAGCTTGGCGACGCGGATGACTTCCTCGATCGACAGATAGCTCTCGATCGGTCCGAGATCGCGGGCAAGATGCGGGCCGCGGCCGACCTGATAGCTTTCGTCCGCTTTAAAGCGATGCAGCGCGAGTTTGTCTTCCTCGGCCCAGATGGCCACCGTTTTTATGCCAAGCTCGTTGGCGGCGCGGAATACGCGAATGGCGATTTCGGAACGGTTGGCTACCAGGATCTTGGAAATAGGCAATGCAGTCTCCTCACGGCATCGGAACGGGCAATGCTGCACCCGCGAAGAAAATTCTTAACTTCTTGTCACAAGAAGTGTCAATTTCTCCGATCGTCGGAAATCGAAATTATTGCCGCTACGGAATAAGTCCGTTTCTGAAAGCGATGGCGACAATGTGCTGCCGGTTCTTTGCCTTCAGCTTGTCCTGGATGCTGTTCATGTACCAATCGACGGTGTGGTTGGAGATGACGAGCAGGCGGCTGATCTCGATCGAGGTCATACCTTCGGCAAGGTGGCTCAGCACCTCCATCTCGCGCTTGGTGAGCTTCGCATCGACATTGGCGGCCTCTTCGAGAGACTGCGCCTCGTCGCGCAGCTCCAGCAGCCGCCAGAACGTCTTTCTGGCCACGGCATCGAAGAGAGACAGCTCCGTCGGGGACAGGTCCACCGCATCGCCGCCGATCGTCATGCTGCCCAGCAAGCCGTTGCGCCCATGAATCGGGAAGATGTAGCCGTCGACCAGGCCGTTGGCACGGGCGTCCGCCATCATCTGCTCCATCCGCCGGCGCAGGGGATCGCTCTTGAGCGCGGTCATGGCATCACGCCAGCGGAACGGCCGCTGCGCCCGGCTAAGATGGCGTGCGACCGGATCGACAAGCATGTATCGCTTGTTCTGGTAGGTCAGCGGCCATTTCTCCGGCCAGCGACCGGCCAGCATGAAGCGCCCAAGATCGATGTTTGGCCGCGGCTGCTTCAGCAGGCCATAAAAATCGAACTTGTAGGAACGAAGCACCAGCTCCAGTTCTGCAACGACATTCTTGGCAAGCTTGCATTCCTCAATGACCACAAGCAGTTGTAATAACGAATGGATATTCACATCTACCCCTTGGCTTTGCAGCCTGAATTGCTGGCGCCTGGACATTCTCATCGATGTCTCGCCTGGCCTAAAGCGCGTCCAATCGCCGGCAACATACTCAGACCGGAACAAAATTAAACGCTTTTGGCGAAATTTTTATCATTCAACCTTGGATGGCAGATCTTGCGCCGCATGGCAACGCAACACCAAGGTGGCCTCAAGGTGTCATATTTTAACCAAAACCGATAGGGTCAACGACATAGGCTCGCGCGCATGACGCGAAAAATCGCTTTGAAAAACAGTGTCGGATTCCGTTAATCGCCGGTTCAGGTAGCGATCTGTAGCATCCCAGCATTCCGAGTTTTGCCGATGCAAAGAGGGTGCCAGACGTGTCACTGTTCAAAGTCTATGCGAGAGCCCTGAAGTATCTTGGCGCGTATCGTTATCGCGTTTGGATGGTCGTGATCGCAAACATCGCCTTGGCGATGACCACCATCTACGAACCGGTTCTGTTCGGCCGCATCTTCGATGCGATTGCCAAGAAAGAAGCCGTCACACCGACCATGATGCTGTGGGCCGGCTTTGCAGTCTTCAGTGCAGTCGCCTTCATCGTGGTGTCCCGCGAGGCAGACCGCCTTGCGCATGGCCGCCGCGCATCCCTGCTCACCGAGGCATTTGGCCGCATCATTTCGATGCCGTTGTCCTGGCACAGCCAGCGCGGCACGGCGAGCGCGCTGAACACGCTGCTGCGCGCTTGCGAAGCCCTGTTCGGCCTGTGGCTCGAATTCATGCGCAATCATCTGACGACTGCCGTCGCGCTCGTCGTGATGATCCCGACCGCCATGGCAATGGACCTGCGCCTTTCGGCCGTGCTCATCCTGCTCGGCATCTTCTACTGGAGCATCGGCCGCCTGGTCATGAACCGTACGAAGGACGGCCAGAATTCCGTCGAAGGACACTACAACACCGTCTTCTCGCATGTCAGCGATTCGATCAGCAACGTTTCGGTGCTGCATAGCTACAACCGCATCGAAGCTGAAACCAAGGCGCTGAAGTCGTTCACCGAACGCCTGCTGGAGGCTCAGTATCCGGTCCTCGACTGGTGGGCGCTTGCCGGCGCGCTGAACCGCACGGCCTCGACCGTGGCCATGATGGCGATCCTGATGATCGGCACCGTACTTGTCCAGGACGGCAGCCTGAGCCTTGGCGCGCTGATCACCTTCATCGCTTTCGCCAACGTGCTGATCGGCCGTCTGGAGCAGCTGCGCAACTTCGCCAACCAGATTTTCGAAGCTCGCGCCAAGCTCGTGGACTTCTACTCGCTGGAAGATTCCGTCCGCGACCGCGAGGAGCCGGCCGGTCTCGCCGAGATCAAGGACGTCAAGGGCGAAGTGGAATTCCGCGACGTATCCTTCGGCTTTGCCAACTCGTCGCAGGGCCTGCACGACATCTCCTTCAAGGTGAAGGCCGGCCAAACGGTTGCTATCGTCGGCCCGACCGGCGCCGGCAAGACGACGCTCGTCAATCTGCTCCAGCGCGTCTTCGACCCGCAGAACGGCCAGATCCTCGTCGACGGTCACGACATCACCAAGGTGACGCGCAAGTCGCTACGCCGCTTTATCGCCACCGTCTTCCAGGATGCCGGTCTGCTGAACCGCTCAATCAGCGACAACATCTGCCTCGGCCGCGAAGGCGCGACGCAGGAAGAAATGATCCGCGCCGCTCAGGCCGCCGCCGCCAACGACTTCATCGAAACCCGCGAAGGCGGTTACGATACCCGCGTCGGCGAGCGTGGCAACAAGCTCTCGGGCGGTGAACGCCAGCGTATCGCGATCGCTCGCGCCATCCTCAAGGACGCGCCGATCCTCGTGCTCGACGAAGCCACAAGTGCGCTCGACGTTGAAACCGAAAACCGGGTCAAGACCGCGATCGACAACCTGCGCCAGAACCGCACGACCTTCATTATCGCCCACCGCCTGTCGACGGTTCGCGAGGCCGACATGGTCCTCTTCCTCGACAACGGCCGGATCATCGAGAACGGCAGCTTCAACGAGCTCAGCCAGAGCAACGGCCGCTTCGCCGCTCTGCTGCGCGCCAGCGGCATCCTGACGGACGAAGAAGTCCGCAAGGCATACGCCACGGAAAACGAAGCCGCCTGATCTTCGCAAGGGGCCCAAGATCGAAGCCGGGAGAACGACGTTCTCCCGGCTTTTTGCTGTCGAGGCTTTGAGCCTGGCGATGATTGTCAGGCAGGGGCGACACCGGGTTCGATGTATGCCCCCCTCACCTTAAGCCCATATGGCCCTCTCCTCGTTGAAACGGAGAGAGAGAGTTTACCGCGTGAGACCAACGTCTTCAGTCGTCAGCATATGCGAGATGGTGCTGCAAACACGGAATAATCCCCTCTCCCTGCAGGCAGGGAGAGGGTTAGGGTGAGGGGCTTTGTCCGCGAGAAATTTGCGCCCGGAATACACGGCCACCCTAAACAAAGAAAGGCCCGGCGGGAAAACCGGGCCTTTCCGCTTTCTGATCGGAGGTCAATTCGATTGAGCGACACCAGGAGTTAGCATCGGCGCCCAACCGGGATCGGATCAGAATTTGCGCTCGAAACGGAGTACGCCAGCCCACTGGTCGCGATCGGCAGCATCCCAGTTCGTGTAGGAGACTTCCGGCTGGACCAGCAGATCCTTGACCGGGCGCCAGGCAACATTGGCGGTCGCGGCGAAGATCTTCGAGTCGGTGTAGGCAACCTGAGCATTGGCCTGCAGCTTCGGGGTCAGCTGATAGCTGGCACCGGTCCAGAAAGCCCAGTCGCCCCAGCCGCAATCGGCACCGTTGGTCGGGCAAGCGGAGCGGTTGCTGTTGAGGTAAGAGCCGGCATACTTGTTCAGCTTGTCGCCGTCGGTATTCCAGCCGCCCATCAGGAAGGCCTTGAAGGCGCCGAAATCGGCATCGACACGAGCCTTGATCGCGCCCTCTTCGACGACGCTGTCATAGCCGCCGATGACGCGGAGCGTCCAAGCACCCGTCTTGTAGCCCGCACCGAGAACGACGTCCGGAGCGTAGTGGTTGCCCTTGCCGGTCTGCCAAGCGCCGCCATAGGACGAGGTATCACCCGACGAGTTGGAATCTTCCACCGAGATCACAGCGGTGAAGCCGTTGCCGGCATCATACTTATAGGTCAGCTGGTTGAGTTCCTTCGGGCCGTCATAGATGACATCGTCGTTGATGACGTTGCCGGCATAGCCCATGTAGGAATTGTACTGCGAGTCCGCCTTACCGACGAGGAAGCCACCGAGGCTGATATTGGCCCAGAGCAGCTTCGTGCTGGTCGTGTTGCCGTCGTTCCAGTCCCAGCGGACGACCGTATTGGTCTTCAGCGGACCGTATTCGGTGTCGGTCGCGGTGTCGACCGATAGCTCTGCGCGGGTATGCCAGAGCGTGCCGTTCTTGCTGCGGGCGTTGTAGGCATCGTACCATTCGCCCTCGGTACGGACGCGACCGCCGACCTTGAGGCAGGTTTCCGTGCCGGGAATGAAGAAGTAGCCGGGGCCATAAGCATCACAAATGCGAACATATTGAAGCGGTTCCGGCTCGGCGGCCACGATGGCGTCAGCCGCCTGCGCACCCGATGCAGCTGCCAAAGCGGCGGCCGAACCGAGAAGAAGACTTCTGATATTCATAGATTACTCCAATTCAGTATCGATTGGACATGAGCTATCGCGCCGAGAATTCGACGTCCGCACCCATTTCCCTATTTTGACAAATCCCCACGAATGCGCGGCTATCCCCCTTGGAAAAGCCGGCGACGCGATGGCGGCACTTCCCGAGCGCCGTCACATCGACGATATAACAATTAAATTTTGCACAACAAGATTTTGGGCACTTAAATTTCCGCCACGATGCGGCGCAAATATTTCGCGTTGCAGAAAAATCACGTCACACTTCCTTCGTGAAAGCGTCACAAACATTACTTCAAGGAAATCAGATGGTTGAGCCGCGCCATATGCGCGGCTGCCTTGAAGGCTTTCTCAGGGGCGCTTTGCAACAGGAGCAACCATGGTCGCCGCTCCCTCCGGTATCTTTGCAGAACGCTGACCGGCAGCCTGAAGCCGTCTGTTCTCGAGATGATAGGCATAGAGGAACTGCGCAGTGACCCCGATGACGACATAGATCGCACCGACGACAGGGCTCTTGTTTGTCACGTAGAGAAGAACCTGACCGGCCATGGCGAGGATCGTGCCCGCAACGAAGATGTTGAGCGAATGCCGCCCAAGGATCGTCAGCGGATGATGGGCGGTACGACGCAGGAACTGCGAAATCGCGGGCACGCTGACGATCAGATAGGCCAACGCCAGCACATGCAGCAGTCGCGGCAGCGACAGGAAGGTCTTGTCGAAGCCGGTGATCACGGTCGGCAAGCCCAGCATCGCCAGATAGTCGCCGAGCACCCAGAGCTTGTCCGTGACCCAGACGAAAGACACGAAAACATAAACAGCGGCGAGTGCGATCAAGGCCGGATGGGCGGATATCCGGCCGCCCTTCTTCACGTGCATGCAGGCGGCAAAGCCGATGACGAACAGGAACTGCCAGGACAGCGGATTGAGGAACCAGAAGCCTTCAAGCAATGTCGTGTGGGGCGCGATGTAGTAGATACCGGACACCAGCCAAACGCCCGCGGAAACCAGAAGCAGCAGCAACGGACTCCTCGCCTCCAGCAGCATGATCAACGGCAGCATCAGAAACAGGGCGGCGTACATGGGCAGGATGTTGTTGTAGCCGATCTGATGTCCAAGCGTGAGCAGCGCCGGAATACCGCCGGCCGGGTCCATGAGCAGGGCAAGGATATTCACCTCGCACAGCAAGCCCTTCTGCTGGAATATCCACGCACCGGAAATGAACAGCACCAAGGTCACGAAAGTCGTGATCATATGCGCGGTATAGAGCGTGAATGCGCGCCTGACCGCCTTCCACGCCACAGACAGCCGGTTGCCGGGAGAAAACCGGGTTCCGTAGGCAAGGCCGACCGATATGCCGGAGATCAACACGAAAGCTTCGGCGCCATCTGAAAAACCGAAGTTCTTCGAGGTCATGAATTCGAAAATTTGCCCGGGCACATGATTGATGAAGATCATGATCAGAGCCAAGGCTCTGAGGACATCGAGCCGCGTATCCCTCTGAGACATCGGCTTCGGCAGAGTGATCTGCTTTGCCGTTGCCGGGCCGATATTCGCCCTTGAGCTCATGAAACTCTCCTGTTCCGTCAATCAAATGCGATCGAAGCCAAAGAGTTCCCTCCTTGCCGTCGAACGACGACGCAAAACAGTGCAGAAATGCGACTGTCTAATCGGCCGTCCCTCCTGGAAGGGATAACCGCCTGTAAATTACGATGACCGAGTATCCCGCCGCATCGGGCGCTTTTGAGACGGAACCAGACATTTTCCGCCCGGCGGTTCAATGTCCACCGAAAAGCCATCCCATGTCTAAGGCAGTATCGGCGCAACATGGCGTCTGCCATCGTGATACAAAGCCGAAAATGCCTTCGATCGCGACGCGATGCCATCCATCGGCGGATCCTGCACGTCAGGACCTGCCGCCACGGCGGTCATTCTCTCACTACAATAGATATCAGCCGCCGCGAGTCGGGGCTTTACACGATCGATATCGCCGCAATCACGATCGCGTGCAAGGCCGGTCGGGCTTGCATATCGAGCAGAAACCGTTCTTTTCGACAGGATATGGCCGCTTCGCACAAAGTGAGCGAAGCGCTTAAAAGGCGCGGCACCGACAATCCCGCCGGCCACGCCTTCAATGCCAGTTATGTTGGGAACTAAGTAAGACGAAGACGACCGATACTGGAACGCTCAGATCGCCTTATCCGCAAGCGGCTTCGATCAGACCACGATGCCGCAAACAATAGCCGCGACAAACAGGAACGCCGCGGAAAACAGCACGACGTGAACTGCCGTCTGAATCTTCTGCCGCGTCTTCGCAGCCCGCTTGGAACCATCGAACTGATTCACATGCGCATTCGAAATGCCCAAATTCGCCATGTGTTGCCTCCGTTCGTTTTTCTTTATGCGTCTCGTGTCGAACTCGAAACAGACATTCATACATTTCCTATCAATTAGGTAGAGATGAATTTCTGTCCAGAAGATCGCTCGAGAAAAAATAAACCACTGGATTGCTGGGGCTCAAAAGATCGGCACAGCCAAATCAGCAAAGAATGCGTCGAGCCCAAATCAAGCTGCGCTCTATGGCGCTTGCATCGGCAGCCTGCTCTTCGGCAGGTCCGGCCTGGCGGCGGCACTTGTCATCGGAAAGGGAGGTAGACCGCGCACCTTCCTGCTTCGCCGGGACCGGCGGATGAAGATAGCCCATGGTCATGCCACCCATGAAAAACATACCTGCCTCCACTTGCGTGTGACCCATGATCGGGATCACGAAAGTTAACCGCCATTAACGAGATCATGACAGAATTGCGGCAGGTGTCAATAGTCTATACGATTGGTCGTGTTTCAACGGTGCGCTCACCACGCCGTTCCGGCAAAGGCGAAGCGGCTGATTTCCGTCAGGAATTCCATCAAAACAAGCAGTTAAAGCGACCCCGCGATTTAGAGCACGATGCCGAAAAGTGTTAGCGGTTTTCGGACGACATCACGCTCTACTTATTTGATTCTAGGGCGGATTCAGATTTTAGGTCGAACAGACCTAAAATCATCCGCCTCTAGTGAAACGCTGGGCCGCTTTAAGTTAACAGGCTGGTTGAAATCGTCCGCTCAGGCGCGGACGAAGCCCTTACTGGCAACCATGAGATTGCGCGTATAGTCTTCCTTGACGTCGCCGGCTGCCAGCTCTCTTGCCGTCAGCCTCTCGACGACTGCGCCATTGCGCATGACGGCGAGACGCTCGCACATATGGGTGACGACGCCGAGATCGTGGCTGACCATGACGAAAGTCAACTGACGATCCTTGCGCACCTGTTCGAGCAGATTGAGCACTTCGGCCTGTACCGAAGCGTCGAGCGCCGACGTCGGCTCGTCAAGCAGCAGGATCGACGGCTCGACGATCAGCGCACGGGCGATGGCGACACGCTGACGCTGACCGCCAGAGAGCTGATGTGGGTAGCGAAAACGAAAACCGTTTCCGAGGCCCACTTCATCGAGCGCCCTGGCAATTCGCGTCTCCGCGTCACCGATCCCGTGGATCGACAGCGGCTCCAGCAATAGCCTGTCGATCGTCTGGCGCGGATGCAGGGAGCCATAGGGATCCTGAAACACCATCTGCACCTGGCGATAGAAGGTCTTGCTGCGCCTTGCCCCCTTCAGCTGTTCGCTGCCGACACGGATCGTACCGTCGGTGACGGGAGCAAGGCCTGCCACGGCACGCAGCAGCGTCGACTTGCCTGAGCCGGATTCGCCGACCAGCCCGAAGGACTCGCCCTTGTTCACGTCGACGCTGACGGCATCGAGAGCATAGTAACCGTTATAAACGACGCTGAGGCCGTCAACCGCAAGTGCTGCCGTCATGCCGCCCACTCCGGTTTGCGGTCGAGCACAGGCAGCGGATGCCTGCTCTCGCCGATGACGGGCATGCAGTTCAGCAGGCCGCGCGTATAGGGATGCTGGGCATTGGTAAGCTCCGACGCCTTGAGCTCCTCCACGACCTTGCCCGCATACATCACGAGCACACGATCGCAGAAAGAGGAAACCAGCCGCAGATCATGGGACACGAAAATCAGCCCCATGCCGCGTTCCGACACCAGTTTGTCCATGATCTTGAGAACATCGAGCTGCACGGTCACATCGAGCGCCGAGGTCGGCTCGTCGGCGATCAGCAGCTCCGGTCCGGCAATGAGCATCATGGCGATCATGACGCGCTGGCCCATGCCACCCGAGACTTCATGTGGATGCAGGTCGTAGACGCGGCCGGGATCGCGGATCTGAACGGCCTCCAGCATGGCAAGCGCGCGGTCCCGCGCCTCACCCTTGCTGATCGTCTCATGCGTGCGCAGCGTCTCGGTGATCTGCTTGCCGATGGTCATGACGGGATCGAGCGAATATTTCGGATCCTGCAACACCATGGCGATGCGCTTGCCGCGCAAGGAACGGCGCTGCTTGGCGGAAATCGACAAAAGGTCGATGCCGCTGAAATTCAGGGTGTCGGCACTGACGAGCGCGTGCGGCGGCGTCAGTCCCATGATGGCCCGGCCGGTCTGCGACTTGCCGGAGCCGCTTTCACCGACGATCCCGAGCCTTTCGCGGCCGAGCGTGAAAGACACGCCCCGCACCGCCTCGATGACGCCAGTGCGCGTCGGATAGCGAACCCTGAGATTGTCTACGGTCAACAGCGTTGTCATTGGCCGCTCTCCTTCGGATCGAGCGCGTCGCGCAGGCCGTCGCCGAGCAGGTTGAAGCCGAGGCTGACGATCAGGATCGCGATGCCGGGCATGGCCGCCACCCACCATTGATCGAGATAGTATTTGAAACCGCTGGCGATCATGACACCCCATTCCGGCAGCGGCGGCTGTGCACCGAGGCCGAGGAAGCCAAGGCCGGCGGCGGTCAGGATCACGCCTGCCATATCCAGCGTCACGCGCACGATCACCGAGGAGATGCAAAGCGGCATGATGTGACGGAAAATGATGCGAAGCGACGAAGCGCCCATCAGCTGCACGGCGGAAATATAGTCGGAGTGCCGCACCGTCATCGTCTCGGCTCGCGCCAGGCGCGCATAGGGCGGCCAGGAAGTGATCGCGATGGCAATGACGGCGTTTTCAATGCCGGCGCCGAGCGCGCCGGCAAAGGCAAGCGCCAGTACGAGCTTCGGAAAGGCAAGGAAGATATCGGTGATGCGCATCAGGATCACATCGACCCAGCCGCCCATATAGCCCGACACCATGCCAATGATCAGCCCGATCGGCGCCGATATGATCGCCACCAGAACGACGATGTAGAGCGTCCATCGCGATCCGTAGATCAGGCGCGAAAGAATGTCGCGACCGAGATCGTCGGTGCCGAGAAGATAACCCGGCGTGCCGGGCGGCTGCAGATAGGCATTGGTCAGGTCGCCGATGACGGGCGAGTGCGGCGCGATGACATCGGCAAATGCCGCCACCACCACGAGCGCGATGATGATCAGCAGGCCGAGGACAGCCAGGCGGTTGGCGGAAAATTGCCGCCAGGTGACATAGGCGCGCCCGAGTCTTGCCTGCCGGCGTGACTGCGGCCGATCGGACAGCAGCCAGTCCCGCAAGCTGGGTTGGGTGGTCTCAGCCGTCATTTACGTCGAGTCCTTGGATCGAGAGTCCGATACAGGAGATCGGAAATAAGATTGATGCCGATGAAAACCGTGCCGACGATGATCGTGCCGCCGAGGACGGCGTTCATATCGGCATTGCGCAGCGAGCTGGTGATGTAGAAGCCGATGCCGGGCCAGGAGAACACGATCTCCGTCAGCACCGAGCCCTCGAGCAAGCCTGCGTAGGAAAGCGCGATGACCGTGATCAATGGCACCATGGCGCTGCGCAGGGCATGCCCCCAGATCACCCGCGTCTCGGAAAGACCCTTCGCACGGGCGGCAACGACATATTCCTGGCCCAGCTCGTTCAGCATGAAGCTGCGCGTCATGCGGCTGATATAGGCAAGCGAGAAGTAGCCGAGCAGCGATGCCGGCAGGATGATGTGGCGGAAGACATCCCAGAAGACGTCCCACTGCCCCTGCAGGGCGCTATCGAGCAGGAAGAAGCCTGTGATCGGCGTGAAGGTATACTCATAGGCGATGTCGATGCGCCCGGGATAGGCCACCCAGTTCAGCTTCGCATAGAAGATGACGAGCGACACCATCGCAAGCCAGAAGACCGGTACCGAGTAGCCGACAAGGCCGATGACGCGAACGATCTGGTCGATGAAACTGTTCCGGCGCACCGCGGCCAGAACGCCAAAGGGAACGCCGAACACGGCACCTATGATCGTGCCGACGGTCGCAAGCTCCATCGTCGCCGGGAAGACGCGCTTGATATCGTCCATGACGGGATTGGTGGTCAACACCGAGATGCCGAAATCGCCACTCAGCGCGCTGATCAGGTAGTAATAGAATTGCAGATAGAGCGGCGCATCGAGATGCATTTCGCGCCGCAGACGCTCCAGTACCTGCTGCGGCGCATGGTCGCCGGCGATCGCCAATGCCGGATCGATCGGGATGACACGCCCTATGAAGAAGGTAACGGCCAGAAGGCCAAGATAGGTCGTGACCGCTACGGTAAGAAACCGTAGCAGACCCATGAAAAAGGGGGCGGCACGGCCCTTTTGGGGCCGCACCTGCATTTTCCGTTCGACAGTGCTCAAAGAACTAATCCTGCCGGATCATCACTTGGAGATCGGCCAGACGAAGTTGTTGTCGAAGCTCGGACCGAGCTTGAAGTCCTTCACATCCTTGCGATAGCCGGCGACTTCCGTCTGCTGGTAGAGGATGACGAACGGGCTGGCTTCCATGAACTTCTTCTGGATGTCCTGATACATGGCGCCACGCTTGGTCGCATCGCCTTCGAAGAGCGCAGCCTTGGCCTGCTTCTCCAGCTCGGGAGAGGTCCAGGTATTGCGCCACACGAGCGTCTTGTTGGTGCTGGTATCGGAATTGTCGTCGTTCGTGGTGAAGGTATCGGCATTGGAATGGGGATCCCAATAGTCCGGGCCCCAGTTGCCGAAATAGATGTCATGACCGCGCGAGCGATACTTCGTCAGCTTCTGTTTGCCGTCGCCGGGGATGATCTCCACCTTGATGCCGGCCTGGCCGAGCGTCTGCTGGATTGCGGTCGCAATGCCCGTATCCGGCTCGACGCTGCGCACGTCCATGGTCACGGAGAAGCCGTTCGGCAGGCCGGCCTTGGCCAGCAGTTCCTTGGCCTTGGCGACATCGAGCTTGAACGGATTGTCATCCAGCGAGCCAAGCATGCCCTTCGGTTCGAAGGTCTGATGGATTTCGCCGATGCCCTTGATCAAGGTCTTGCCGATAGCGTCGTAATCGACCAGCGACTTGAACGCCTGCTGCACTTCCGGCTTGGCAAGGTTCGCATTCTTCTGGTTAAGGCTCATGTAGTAGATCGTGCCCTTGGGCGCGCTGGTAGAAGCGAGCTTCGGGTTCTTTTCGATCGCGGTAAGATCGGTCGGCGACAGGTTGCGGGCAACGTCGATATCGCCATTCTCAAGCGCCAGGCGCTGAGCCGAGCTTTCCTTCATGAAACGGTAGATGACGCGGTTCAGCTTCGCCTTGTCGCCATAATAGTTTTCGTTCCGCTCAAGAACGATGGCTTCGTTGGCGCGCCATTCGCGCAGCTTGAACGGACCTGAACCGGCAAAACCGGTCTTCAGCCAGGCATTGCCGAAGTCGTTGTCATACTTGTAGTCGGCCGACGGAGTGACCGGCTTCACATGCTGGAGAACCAGCTTCTTGTCGACCACTTCGGCAACGGTTGCCGTCAGGCAGTTGAGCACGAAGCTCGGCGCATAGGGCTTGTCGACGGTGAAGGTGAAAGTGTTCGGATCGGTGGCCTTGGCCTTCTCCGTGACGTTGCCGCCGTTGATACCGAACTGGGTGAGAATGAAGGCCGGGCTCTTGTCGAGCTTGACGACGCGCTCGAAGGACCATGCAACGTCGTCGGCGGTGATCGGATTGCCGGACGCGAATTTTAAGCCGGGCTTCAGCTTGAACGTATAGGTCAGGTGATCATCGGAAACCGACCAACTCTCGGCGATGTCGGCCTTGATCTTGGAGGTATCGTTGATGTCGAGGCGAACGAGCAGGCTGTAGGTGTTGCCGGTGATTTCGGCGGCGGACAGCTCGTAGGCTTCGGCCGGATCCATGCTCAGAATGTCGTCGAACGCGAAGCCTTCGACCAGCGTGTCCTTGGGCGTTGCGGCGAAAGCGCTCGGCGCCGCCATCAACAGAAGCGACAAAGCCGCGCTTGCGGAAAGCGCGCGAAAGCCGCGGTTCATCTTGGTAATCATCATTGTTTTCATTCCCCTTTTTTTAAACTCTACACAATATCAGGACGCACTTGTTCCGCTGTCTTCCTTCCAGGCGGAGGCCAGGATCCGAAGCCAGTTCTCCCGGCACAGCTTTACAAGATCGGTTTCAGCATAGCCAGCCTTGCGAAGGGCAACAATCAGGTTTTGATTGCCTGCCGCATCGGTGATTTCCTGCGGGATAGTCGCTCCATCGAAGTCCGATCCGAGACCGACGCAATCGATGCCGACGCGTCCCACAAGATAGTCGACATGACGCACCATGTCCTCGATCGGCGTATCGATATCCGAGCGTGCATCTTCGCGCAGCATGGTCGTCGCATAGTTGAGGCCGACAATGCCGCGGCTTTCCTTGATGGCGTCGAGCTGCTTGTCGGTGAGGTTGCGGGCAACCGGCGTCAGCGCATGCGCATTGGAGTGGCTCGCGACGAGCGGCTGATCCGAGGTCTTTGCGACGTCCCAGAAGCCTTTTTCGGTGATGTGGGCGAGATCGACGACAATACCCAGCCGGTTGCACTCACGCACCAGCGCAAAACCCGCATCCGTCAGCCCCGGCCCGGTATCCGGAGAGCTGGGGAAAGCAAAGGGCACACCGTGGGCGAAGACGTTATTGCGGCTCCAGACCGGGCCGAGCGAGCGCAGGCCGGCGGCATAGAAGGTTTCAAGGGCGGCAAGATCGGAATCGATGGCTTCGCAGCCTTCCATGTGCATCACCGCCGCGAAGACACCCTTTTCGATGCAATCGCGAATTTCCGCCGTGGAGCGGCAAAGCTTCCAGGCGCCGGCGCGATCGAGCCTGAGTGCGATCGCCGCCATCTCAAGGGCGATATCAAGCGAAGGCGCCCGCTCCAGAGGAGCGGAAAGCGGCGTCGAGTAATGGCCATTGCTATCCGGATCGGCAAAGACGAGATCGCCGGACGGGATGTAGATGGCGCAGAGACCGCCAATCAGGCCGCCGGCGCGCGCACGCGGTCCATCGATATGGCCGGTCGAAATTCCATCCTTGAATTCGGCGATCGGGTCGGCGCCTTCGCGCGCATGATGCCACAGCCTCAAAAGAACGTCGTTATGACCATCGAATACGGATTGCATCGTCTACCCTGGATGAAGCGCCCGGTGGGGGCGACTGGAAAGCGGCCAGAATAGAAAAGCTGGCAGGATTCGCCATACCCAAATGAAAAAAATTTGCATTTGCATGGAACAGTCAACTGAAACGAAAAAGGCGGGGTGAAAACCCCGCCTCAAGATCGCTGATAATGTGTCGGGCATTTCAGCGCTTGGCTCGCTTCTTCTGGCGGTAAACGTCGACGGCGACGGCGGCAACGATGATGCCCCCTTTGGCGATATCCTGGTAGTAGGCATTGACATTGAGAAAGGTGAAGCCAGAGATCATCACACCGAGGATGACGGTGCCGATGACGGTGCCGGAGATGCGCCCAACCCCGCCGGTGAGCGACGTGCCGCCGATGACAGCAGCCGCGATCGCATCCAGCTCATTGTTCAAACCCATGCCGGCCTGCCCCGTCTGAGCACGCGCGGCGGTGATGATGCCCGCAAGCCCTGCCAGAAGCCCGGCAATTGCATAGACCTTGACCAGATGTGCCTCGACATTGATGCCCGATACGCGCGCGGCCTGCACATTGGCACCGATCGCATAGGTAAACTTGCCATAACGGGTGTAGCGCAGTGCGATATGGAAGATGATTGCCACGATCAGGAAAACTGCGACGGGCCAGATGCCGGAGCCGATGAAATTGAACTGATCGGTGAGGCCGGAGACCGGCTGCCCTCTAGTGTAGAGCTTCGCTAGGCCGCGTGCCGAGACCATCATGCCAAGCGTAGCGATGAAGGGAGGGATTTTCGTCCGGGTGATGAGCTGGCCATTGATGAAGCCGGCAAGCAGGCCGATCAGAAGGCCGATGCCGATCGGCACGAAGAAGGGCATGTCCGTCAGGGCCGGATAAACCGCTCTTGCCCAGGTCGAGGACTGCGCAAAGCTCGCGGCGACCATCGCCGTGAGGCCGACGACGGAACCGGAGGAAAGGTCGATGCCGCCCGTTATGATGACTTGCGTCACACCGACCGAAATGATGCCGATGACGGAGACCTGCAGGATCATGATCTTCAGGCGCTGCAGGTTCATCAGGAAGCTCTGGCCGACGAAGATCCAGCCGAGGATTTCACAGAGAAGCGCAATGCCGATCAGCACAAGGAAGATGCCGAGCTCGGGCGGAACACGGCGGCGTCTTGGCCGCGTGACTGCCGGGGCGGTCGCCTCTGCAACTTTGGTAACCATGGTTCAATCCTCCCTTGCGACGGTTGGCGGCGTTACTGCGCGGCCAGTTCCATCACCTTCACTTGAGTTGCTTCCGCGCGATCCAGGAATCCGGTCACCCGCCCTTCATGCATCACCATGATCCGGTCGCTCATGCCGAGCACCTCTGGCATTTCCGAAGAGATCATGATGACGGCGACACCGTTGCGCGCCATTTCGGTAACGAGGCGGTGGATTTCCGCCTTGGCGCCGACGTCGATACCGCGGGTCGGCTCGTCGAGGATCAGGATGCGCGGGTTTGTCAGCATCCACCGGCCGATCAGCGCCTTCTGCTGATTGCCGCCGGAAAGGTTTTCGATGCGCTCATCGAGGTTGGGCGTCTTGACGCGCAACTTCTTAGCCATCTCCTCGCAGGCCTGCTCGATCGGCCCTTCCTGCACGAAACCGCCGCGCACGAACTTGTCGTGCAGCACTGCGACCTGCATGTTCTCGAGAACGCTGAGGATGAGAAGACAGCCCGTATCCTTGCGGTCTTCAGTCAGGAAGGCCATCCGGTGACGGATGGCGTCGGCCGGCGAGGAAATCGTGGCTGCCTTGCCGAAGAGCTGGATCGTGCCCGACGATGCCGGCGTCACGCCGAAGATGGTTTCCGCGACGTTGGAACGGCCGGAGCCGACCAGTCCGGCGACGCCGAGGATTTCGCCGGCCCTGACATCGAAAGAGACATTCGAGAACACGCCGTCGAGGCTCAGATCCTTGACCGAAAGCACGGTGTCGCCGATCGGCACCTCTTCCTTCGGAAACATCTGCGTGATCTCGCGGCCAACCATCATACGGATGATGTCGTCGCGCGTCACATCGGTGGAAGCGTGCGTGCCAATATATTTGCCGTCGCGGAACACCGAGAATTCATCGGCGATCTCGAACAGCTCGTTCATCTTGTGGGTGATGTAGACGATGCCGATGCCCTGGGTGCGCAGATCGCGGATGATCCGGAAGAGATGCTCGACCTCGCGCTCCGTCAGGGCAGAGGTCGGCTCGTCCATGATCAGCACGTCGGAATTATAGGAGACCGCCTTGGCGATCTCGACCATCTGGCGGCTTGCTACGGAAAGCTCGCGCACCTGGATTTCAGGGTCGATGGAAATGTTCAGGCGGTCGAAGAGTTCTTCGGTCTTGCGCCGCATCGCGGCGTGATCGACGAAGCCGAAGCGGTTCTTCGGTTCGCGCCGGATCCAGATATTTTCCGCTACCGTCATGAAGGGCATCAGGTTGAGTTCCTGATGGATCATGGCGATGCCGTTTTCCAGCGCATCGAGCGGTGACTTGAGCCGGATTTCGACGCCCTTAAGGCGCACGTCGCCCTGGTCGGGAATATAGATGCCCGCGAGGATCTTCATCAGCGTCGATTTGCCCGCGCCGTTTTCACCCATCAGCGCATGCACCGTTCCACGCTTCAAGTGGAAGGAAACGTCGTCGAGGGCCAGAACGCCGGGAAACTCCTTGCGGATGCCTTCCGCGCTCAGCAGATAGGTGGCATTGGGGACAACGCCGCTGGCGCGCACCGCCGCCATGGTGGATGGGCTCACAACCATTTTTCCCTCCCGGGCAGATCGGATTTGTGAGGATGCGGGCTTACTTGCCCGCATCCGTCGATCATCAGCGATCAGTTCTTCTTCACGAAGTCCTTGACGTTTGCCGGCGTCACGAGCTGGAAGGGAATATAGACCTTTTTGTCGATCTTATCGCCCTTGGCGAGCTTCAGCGCGGCATCCACCGCACCCTTGCCCTGACCGGCAGCATCCTGAAACACGGTGACCTTCAGGTCGCCGGCCTGCATGGCGGCAAGCGCATCCTGTGTCGCATCGACACCGGCAACGACGATCTTGTCCAGCGGCTTGCCGGCAGCCTTCAGCGCCTGGATGGCGCCGATCGCCATTTCGTCGTTGTTGGAGATGACGGCGTCGAATTCGAGACCGCTGGAGAGCCAGTTGGTCATCAGGTCGGCGCCCTGGGTACGCTGCCAGTTTGCAGTCTGCTCCTGAACGATCTGGATGCCCTTGCAGGCGTCGGTCGCAAAGACGTCATGGACATCCTTGGTGCGCATGCGGGCCGCTTGGTTGGACAATTCGCCCATCATGACGACGGCTTTGCCCTTGCCGCCGAGAAGACGGCAGGCTTCCTTGGCTTCCAGCGTGCCGGATTCCTGCTCGTTGGAGGCGACGAAGGCCTGTTTGTCCGGAAGGCTGTCGACGTTGGCCGGCTCGCGGTTGACGTAGATCAGCGGGATTTTGGCATCGGCAGCCAGCTTGGAGATGGCAGCCGTTGCGTCGGTATCGACCGGGTTGACGATGATGGCATCGACCTTACTGGCGATGAAGTTCTGGATCTGGCTCTGCTGCTTGGCGATATCGTTCTGAGCGTCTTCGACCTGCAGCGTCACGCCGTTCAGACCCTTTGCATAGTCCTGCATGCCGTTGCGCAGAACGGTCAGGAAGTTGTCGTCGAACAGCGCCATCGACACGCCGATGTTTTGGGCGTGAGCGGCAGTCGACAACAGAAGCGCCATCGCGGTGCCAAGAATGAATTTCTTCATGTTTTCCTCCCAGATGCGGTGTCCGGCCACACCCCTCCTTAATGCCGGAGCCCTCGGTCTCGACCGCAGGGCCTGTCATCAATTCAGCCGACACTCCCATGGCGGCCACATTGAAAAAACGGAACAAACAAACCGTAAAACGATAAGTACGGAATATTCATTCCATTTTTCGTCGCAAAGGTCAATACTAATTTCAGGCAGCTTCGCGGGAGGCGAAGAAGGTGGATTTCTTACGAGCGCCACTGGCAAGTATCGGCCCACCGAACCTACATATCGGCACCCCTTCCGATGAAACGGTTATTCCATCGCCACAGGAAGGGGGTAGGATTATACTGGCTCTGGCCGCCGGGCGGCGGCCCGCAACGGAGAACAAACATGCCCTCAATGTACAGTTTCTCGGTCCCCGTCTTTCAACGCGGCCTACAAAACCTTTCGGCCTACCTCGACAAGATCGAAACCTATGCCGCTGAGAAGGGCATCGAGGCGAACGAACTCGTCTCCGCTCGCCTGATCGACGACATGCTGCCGCTCTCCGGCCAGTTCCAGCGAGCCTCCGATACCGCCAAGCTCGCGATCGCCCGGCTCGCCGGCATCGATGCGCCGCGCTTCGAAGACAATGAAACGACGGTGTCGGATCTGCGCGAACGCCTGAAGAAAACGCAGGATTTCCTGGCGACAATCACACCGGCCACGATGGAAGGCAGCGAAACGCGAGAGGTGACGATCTCGCCGGGAGGCAACAAGATCACCTTCAAGGGCGAGGATTATCTGGCAAAATTCGCGCTGCCGAACTTCTTCTTCCACGTGACCACGGCGCACGACATTCTGCGCAGCCGTGGCCTGCCCGTCGGCAAGCTGAATTATCTTGGCGCTCTTGGCTGATGCCGATCAGGGCTGGCGCGAAACCGGCCCTTTTTCCGTCAGTTCCGTATAGGCAAGAGTCTGGTCCAGATGTTCCGCCCGCAAGGAAAGCAGCTTTTCCGCATAGGCAAGCCGCGTTGCCGCGTACGCCGCGTCATCTACGACATTTGAAAGCTCCATCGGGTCCTTCGCCAGGTCGAACAAGAGTGGCGGGAGACCGGCGAAATGGACATATTTGAACCGTTCGTCACGAATGACGGCGAGATTACAGGCATTGGATTTCAATCCGAAATGCCGCTCGAAGGTCTCATCGGCGATATCGCGGAAATCGAACTCCCAGAATGCCGCTTTGCGCCACGTCTCCGGCTCGGAACCATCCAGGAACGGCAAAAGCGTTTCACCGTCGACATGGTTTTGCGGCGCGACCCCGATCCGGTCGCACAGGCTCGGGAAAATATCCGCAGCGCTGGTGAAACGGTCCACCTGCCGGCCATGCGTGGCAGGCTGGCCCGGATCGCGAATGACGAGCGGCACATGGTAGCTGCCGTCATAAAAGCCGCCCTTGCCGAGCATCCAGTGATCGCCCATCATCTCCGCATGGTCGGAGGTGAAGACGATAACGGTGTTGTCCCAGGCATCTGCATCTTTCAGCGCCTGCCAGATCCGGCCGAGCTGCGCGTCGACTTCGGCGATCATGCCGTAATAGATGGCGCGGATCGCGGATAGGTCCTCCGCCGTCCATTCGCTGATGGAGCCGTGGCCGCCGTATATGAAGCCGCCTTTACTGATCTGCGGCAGCGCGAAGGCAAGCAGCGGATGCGCCGACATGTCCGTCGCCCGATCGGCGGCACGAGCAAAGGCAGGCCCATCCTTTTCCGAGAACATGCGATTATAGGGTTCCGGCACCGAGAATGGCGGATGCGGCCTCAGGAAGGACACATGCGCAAACCAGGGGGCATCCTGCTCGCCGAGCCAGCGGATGAATTCACCCGTCAGGAAGGCCGTCTGCGTCTCATCCTTGGAATAGGCGGGCGCATCGTTGGAAATCTCGCCCGGCGCCGCACCGGCCGGGATATGGATATCGCGGCTGACGGCACCGGCATGGCCGCGCGAGCGCAGCCAGGACAGCCACTGTTTTTCATGCTCTGGCAACAGCTGCCGCGCAGTAAAACCGGGCAGAACGCCTTCATAAGTCGTCAGATGCGGGTCACGCGGATCGCGGCCGCGCGGGTCCGGCGCGGTATCCGTATAGCCGAACAGCGTCGGATCGTAGCCGGCTCGACGTGCCGCGAGGGCGACATTGTCGAAACGGGCATCCAGCGGCGAACCGTTGCGGCAAACGCGATGGTTCATCTGATAGAGGCCAGTATAGAGCGTCGCCCGCGCCGGCGAACAGGGCGCGGCACCGGCGTAATGGCGGCGGAAAAGCACGCCTTCCTTGGCCAGCGCATCGACATTCGGCGTCCGGACGCATTCATGCCCGACGGCGGAGAGGCAATCTCCCCGCCATTGGTCTGCCGAAATCAGCAGAACATTCGGACGCTTGCCCCCGGAAGAGCGCTCAATGCTGGTTGGATTTGGCATGCCAGTTCCACGCGGATTCGATGATGCGGGTCAGATCATATTGCGGCGACCAGCCGAGAATGTCCCGGGCCTTGTCGTTGTTGGCGACGAGCGTCGTGGAATCGCCCTCGCGACGACCGACATATTCGACCGGAAACGGCCGGTTCGACACGGTTTCGATCGTTCCGAGCAGTTCCTTCACCGTCGTTCCCGTGCCGGTGCCGAGATTGAGAGCGACGGATTCGCCGCCGCGCAGCAAGTATTCCACCGCACGGACATGGGCGTCGGCGAGATCGAGCACATGGATGTAGTCGCGCACGCAGGTGCCGTCGCGGGTGTCATAGTCGCTGCCGAACACCTTGAAGCCCTGACGGCGGCCAAGAGCCGCCTCGATGGCGAGCGGGATGGCATGGGTTTCCGGCGTATGCCACTCGCCGATGCGGCCCTCGAAATCGGCGCCGGCGGCGTTGAAATAGCGCAGCACGACGGAGCGCAGATCCTTGTACTGGTCGTAATCGGCAAGGGCCTGCTCGACGATGTATTTCGTGCGGCCGTAGGGATTGATCGGCACCTGCCGGTGGCTCTCATCGAGCGGCACGCTCTGCGGCAGACCATAGGTAGCGCAGGTGGAGGAAAAGACGAAAGCCTTCACGCCGGCCGCCTGGGCGGCCGAAAGCAGGGTCAGCGTGCCGATGACGTTGTTTTCATAGAAAGATACGGGATCCTTGACCGACTCCCCCACTTCGATCAGCGCAGCGAAATGCAGGATGGCGGCGGGCTTGTATTTGGCAAGCACCTCGTCGAGACGCGCCCGATCGCGGATATCGCCCTCCTCGGCCGGTCCCCATTTGACGAACTCACGATGACCGTTGGAGAAATTATCGTAGACGACAGGCTGAAACCCCTTATTCGCCAGATCCAGACATGTGTGCGAACCAATATATCCGGCTCCACCCACCACAAGTACCGTTTCTCCTGCCATGACTACCCCTTAATAACTACAAGGATTTGCCGCCCCAAGCGCGGCGGACCGGTTCGATCCGACGCGTACACTTAGGGAGCTGTAGCCGACTTGCAAGGCGGGATAAAGGAGCAAGATTGGCATCGTCAAGAATGGACGGGTAGCAGAAGCTAAGCCGGCTTTGCCTCCGCATTGCCGGCTTGCATGAGGATTCCGGCAAGCGCCAGAACCGGCGGAACGAGAAAACACGCCATGCCGACAAGCAGGAAAAGCGCCGCCGCCACGGCACAGCCAAGCGCAAAGCCGCCGACGGCGGCGCCCATGCGGGCAAGCCGCGCTTTCATCGCCGCCTTCTCCTCGGGCTTGGCCCCGCGCAGCAGATCGGCAATGTCGATCATGATCTGCGTCGTCGTGCCTGTCATCATCGTCGTCGGCGGTGTCGAGCCGAGATGAATGCGATGCGCCGTCGTTTGGATGGCCATGGCGGCGACAAGGATCATGCCGGTCAGGATCGCCTGCCAGCCGTCCCCGTCGCCAAACGGACCGAAACGCAGGGCAAGGATCGCCGCAAGCACGAGCAGCAGGAATTTCAGCGTCAGGACGATCTGCAACGTCGGCAGATTGCGCCGAGACAGATCGCCGCCCAGGAGGCGAGCAAAAATGACAAAGATGCAAAAGACGGGCAGCGCCAGAAGCTTGGCGACCGCCCCCGAGGCCCCCAAGGCCAAGGCCGCGCCGAGCGTGACGAAATTGCCCGTGACATGGGCGGTGAACAGGCCGTGCAAGGCCAGAAAGCCGGCGGTGTCGACATAGCCGCCGTTGATGCTCAACAAAGTAGGCAGACTCGGCTTCATTGGGCTCCTCGCGCGCTTCGATCGTCACCGATCTTATCGCGCCGAACGACCGCTCCTGTCGAGATGCCTGCTCTTCGGCCTCACAAAACGCTGCCGCTGGACGCCAATTGAACGATGGAAGCATGCTGCAGATCAAGGTTGTACCCACTTGCTTAACCGAGTTGTGCTCTACTGGCTCTCCATCCGACCGGTGTTGGGAGGCATCGTTTCATGATTCCCATAGTTTTCTCGCATCTTTCGCGTCGCATTGCTCGGATCTGTCGGCTCGGAGCCGCGGCGGGACTGGGGCTCCTTGCGTTAACGACGGCCGCAGCGGCGCAAGTGCCGGGCGCGCCGATGCAGTTCATGCTCGTTCATGCCGACCCCAGCTCCGGCGACTGTCGACCCGATGGTTGTATGGACTGGATCGCGGCTGAAGGCATGATCGATGCGAGATCTCCCACCGATCTGCGCAAACTTCTGGCCAGCATCGGCAACAGGAAGCTGCCGATAATCGTGAACTCGCCCGGCGGGAATGTAGAAGCCGCAATGGAAATGGGTGAAATCATTCGGAAGCGCGGCCTGTCGGTGGCCGTGGGTGGAACCCGGCTACAATCCTGTCCAAACAACCAGCCGCTCTGTGCCGACGGATGGCGCGGCGGATCGAAAGGCGTTGTCTATTCTGCAGGCAGCAGATGTTTTTCGGCCTGCCCTTTCGTGCTGGCGGCCGGCGTCAGGCGCGTCGTCAGCCCGTTCAGTATCGTGGGAGTCCATCAGGTCAAAACGACCTATGATCAAGAGCGGATCATCTACCGGATGAAGTATCAGATCGTTAACGGCAAGAAGCGCCTCGTCAGTCGCCGGGAAATCAGCCGCAAATTTGTCGGACAGCACGACAGTACGAAACTGTCAAAATCGCAACGATCGAGATTCCTCGCTTACTTCAAGGAAATGGGCATCGATCGGTCGATACTGGATATGGCGATGAGTGCCGCTCCAAGTTCGATACGGCTCATTACGCCGGATGAGGCAATGAAAATCGGCCTGCGAACCGACCAGGCCTCCGCCGATGACCTGATCAAGGCCGGATCTTGCGCGACCGGCCAGCCGTTTTCGGCCTGCCAGGCGCCCGTGTCTACGGATTTGGCGGCTGTTTTTGCCAACCCACCCTTTGCGGATTGGCAACTGAACCCCGTGCAGGATTTTCTGGCACCTGATATCGCACCGAATACTAGCCGGAGTCAGCAAGGTGGCGCCTGTGTCCCGCGATCGGCGGACTATTCACCTCACTGGGTTTCAAGCATGGTGATTTCGTCGGACAATTCCGCAATTCGTTGCCGAAGCTCGGACTCAGTGCCATCATCCACATCGCCATCGCCGAAACAATAGCGTGCTATATGCAGCTCAAGCTTGGCTTCGAGCACCTCACGCTGGGTGCGCAACTGTTTGAGATAGCTGTTTCGCATCGCAAACCACGCTTTCTAAAAAAGTAAGTCTCACCTGAATAAATGGGTTCGGCGGCAGAAAGTTTCGATAGGTATCCTATCCATCTCCCGCAAACTGCAATCGCCGCTTGCGGCAATGCGTCATCCTGGGTCTGTTGCAAAGCGGACAACCGGTCATCACATTCATGCGACTGGCACCTGAAAAGATCCTGAAGGCAAATATTGGCGCTGACATGCGCTCCGGATTTGGGCTAATTCAGGTGAATTGTTCGAGGTAAATTGTGTTGAACGAAAAAATTGCCGTTATCGGCCTCGGTTATGTGGGCCTTCCAGTTGCGATTGCGCTCGCCGAAAAATTTCATGATGTGGTCGGTTTCGACATCAAGGCCTCGCGCGTCACAGCGCTGAAGGCTGGCGAGGACGATACCCGCGAGGTTTCCGTCGAACGGCTGAGGGCGAGCGGGCTGCGTATCAGCAGCGAGATCGAGGATCTGCACGATCGCGATATCTTCATTGTCGCTGTACCGACACCGATCGACCGCAACCGCCAGCCGGATCTGCGGCCGATGATCTCCGCCTCGCGCACGGTCGGCAAGGTTTTGCGCAAAGGCTCGATCGTCGTCTACGAATCGACCGTGTATCCCGGTGTGACCGAAGAAGTCTGCGGCCCGGTGCTGGCGGAGGTTTCCGGCCTGCAGCAGGGCGTGGACTTCCATGTCGGCTACTCGCCGGAGCGCATCAATCCCGGCGACAAGGAACACACCTTCGAGCGCATCGTGAAGGTCGTCGCCGGCGATGATGAAGAGACGCTGGAAAAGATCGCCGCCATCTACGGCGCCGTGGTCGAGGCCGGCATCCATCGCGCCCCGAGCATCAAGGTCGCCGAGGCCGCCAAGGTGATCGAAAACACCCAGCGCGACGTCAACATCGCATTGATGAACGAGCTCTCGATCATTTTCGAGAAGATGGATATCCGGACCGCCGACGTGCTGAAGGCGGCAAGGACGAAATGGAATTTCCTGCCCTTCACTCCAGGCCTCGTGGGCGGCCACTGCATCGGCGTCGACCCCTACTATCTAACGGCCAAGGCCGAAGAGCTCGGTTATCACCCGGAAGTCATCCTCTCCGGTCGCCGCATCAATGACGGCATGGGCGCTTTCATCGCCCAGAAGCTTATCAAGATGCTGGTCTCGGCAAAAAGGCCCATCAATGGCGCCCGCATCGGCATTTTCGGCCTGACCTTCAAGGAAAACGTGCCGGATCTGCGCAATAGCCGCGTACCCGATATCATCCGAGAGCTGCATCAGTTCGGCCTGGAACCGCTGGTGCACGATCCGATGGCAAACCATGATGAAGCCGAAGAGGAATATGGCATACGCTTGGCAGCACTTGAGGATTTCGGCAAACTCGACGCCGTCGTTCTTGCCGTGCCGCACAAATCCTATCTGGCCGATGGCGCTGCGGATATTCTCAATCTCCTGAACGAAAGCGGAGTCGTCGTCGACGTCAAGGCGGCACTCGACCGCAACAATTCATTGCTGCAGGGGCATTCGGTCTGGAGCCTTTGACAGGCTCCGGCGCCGGCTCAGCGGCCCTTCGCTCCGGAGCCGGCAACCGTGACAGCTAACCCCTGTTCGACCGAATAGGGTGGCGACCAGCCGGTGACGGCTTTTGTCTCACCAATATCGACCTGAAGCGACCCCAGCAGGCGCCGTGCCGCAGCCCCGCGCCCGAGCAGCGATGCGAGCCCTTCCAGCAGCATTGGCGGCACGGGTAGCATCAGCGCATTCTTCCCCTGCGCCGATGACAGCTTGCCGATCAATTCGCCGATTGAAAGATCCGCGCCGTCGCTGATCAGGAAGGTACGATTTCCGGCGGCCGGATGGGAGCTGCAGAGCAGCATGAAATCGACGAGATTGCCGACAAAGACGAGCGACCTGCGGTTTCGAACCGCACCGAACGGCCAGGGAAACGGCTTTGCGGCCCAGTTCATCAGGCTGGCGAAATTCGCCTTGACGCCAGGCCCATAGACCAGCGGCGGCCGTATGATGACGATTTCCATGCCGGTTTCGGCGCCGATGGCGACCAGCGCCTCTTCCGCCTCCAGCTTCGAATGGCCATAGGGATCTTCCGGATGTGGTGCGTCGGAAGCCCGAAACGGCCTTCCTGGCGCCGTTTCCTCGCCGTTGACCTTGATCGAACTTAAAAAAATGAAGCGCCGGATACCGGCCGTCGTCGCCTGCCGCGCCAGATTGACCGTGGCATCGACATTGACTGCGCGAAATGCAGCGAGCGGATCGGCGGCACTTTCGTTCATGACATGAACGCGCGCCGCCAGATGCATGACGACATCGAGGCCGGCAAGCGCAGCGGACCAATCCGTCGTGGCATCGATCGCGCCGGTGGCGATGAAGCCAGGCCGCGGCGCGCGGCTTACCGGCCGATACGCCATCTGCCGCCGCGCAAGCTCTGCGCAGAGCGCCTGCCCGACAAAACCCGTCGCACCGGTGATCAGGATCATCCGTCCATTGCCTCTGCTCGTTCACGCCAACCATCATTGCTGTCCCGATGCTTTGCACCGGATACCGATCGGGAACAAGGCCGGGGAATCTGGAGCAAGCCAGTTGTGCACTAATCCGCAATGTGAGATGCACAAAATATCAAACCGCCGTCACCGCTCCACGCGGGAGACGATGCAACTGCAAGAGACGATGCTCTATACGATCGCAAAGCGCCTTTTCGATTTTCTCGCCGCCCTTGCCGCGGCCATCGTCTTTTCCATTCCGATTCTGATCGTCGCCCTTGCCGTTCGGCTGACATCGCCCGGGCCGGTTCTCTATTGGTCGGATCGCGTCGGCCGCGGTAACAAGATCTTCCATATGCCGAAATTTCGCAGCATGCGCACAGATACGCCCGCTGTCGCGACGCATCTGCTGAAGGACCCCAAGATCTATCTGACCCCGATCGGCTCCTTCCTGCGCAAATCCAGCCTGGACGAGCTGCCACAGCTCCTGTGCATTCTAAAGGGCGAAATGAGCATCGTCGGCCCCAGGCCTGCCCTTTTCAACCAGCACGACCTGATTGCCCTGCGCACCGAGTGCGGCGTCGATAAGCTGCTGCCGGGTCTCACGGGCTGGGCGCAGGTCAACGGCCGCGACGAGTTGCCGATTCCTCAGAAAGTGGCGCTGGACGAGGATTATCTGCAGCGGCGTTCGTTCTTTCTCGACCTCAAGATCATCGCCCTGACGGCTCTGAAGGTGGTTCGGCGCGATGGAGTGACCCATTAAAGCATTTCTGAGTGGAGCGCCGGGCGAAATCGCAGGCGGAACGGACGCAGGTGTAAAAACGCCGTATTCCTGCCCCTTTGCGCTCATAGGGGCCGTCATGAGCGTTTCGGCGGGTTGTACGGGGAATCGATGCGGACGAAGGGAACGACGACATTGGATGATTCACGCATGAACACGTCGCATATCGGTCCCGCGCCCCACCCCCGCGATGTCGTCACGGCAGCGAGCGCCATGCCGAAGGCCATGGCGATCATCGGCAGCCTGCTTTGGCTGCTGGTGGCTTCGCCGACCGTCGTCGAAAGCGACGCCTACCGCTATGCGACCGCGCTGCTCTCGCTGATCGCCCTCTATTACTATGTGAAAGCGCCGGTTAAGCCGCGCACGGACTGGATCGGCTGGCTCTGCATGGGCTGGGCCTTCTACGTCATGGCTCGCTTCGCCATCATCTGTTGGCTGACGCCGCAGCACGACATCGGTGCTTCGGACTGGCTCTACGCCTTCACCTTCTTCTTTCCGATCATGGGTATCGCCTTCCTGCTCTACGAGGAGCTGATGGAGAAGATCGTCGCGGCCTATTTCGCGATGGTGCTCGTCATGCTGGTGGCCACCCAGCATCTGCGCGAAGTGTTCGCCGGCGAGACCATCCGCCCGCTGATCATGAACAATCAGATCCACGGCGCCGTCGCCTGCGGCATGATCATAATCTTCACCCTGTTCTGGCTGCTGCATTACCTGACGGAAAAATCCAGCGACCGCCGGATTGCGCGCTTCGCCTATATCGCTTCGCCCTTGATCTTCGCGCTCTGTTTCATCGCCATCTATGGCGCCAAATCGAAAGGCGTCTGGCTGTCGCTCGGCGTTACCATGCCGCTGCTGGCACTCGTCACATTGACCTATCTGCGCATGAAAAGCGGCGTCATCGCCATCGTGGTCGTTGCAGCGCTGCTGGTCGCGGGCATTTACGGCGTCAGGCACAATCTCGACAAGACGGCCGGGCCGACCGTATCGGCCGCCCTTTCCATGGTGGAAGGCGTCACCGGCAGCCACGACGTCGGCGGCGTCGTTTCAAATACGATCAGCTCCGCCAATACTCCGGTATCGATGGATGAGCGCCTGCAGCTCTGGGCCAATAGCTGGGAAGTCTTCTCCTCCGCGCCGATCTTCGGCTGGGGCAACCAATGGCTCGAGCGCTGGGCGGAGACGCGCTACTCGCACATTCAATATACGCTGCTGCACAATGGCTATCTTGAGATCCTAGTGCGCTTCGGCCTGTTCGGCGCAGCGGTGATGTCGCTGATGCTCGGCGTATTTCTGCGCGCCGCATGGCGAGCCCGCAAGGCAGGCATCATCCCGCGAGCAGCATGGCACGCCTATGTCCTATGCCTGGTCTTCTTCTCGCTGACGCTGCTCAGCAACTCCAACAACCGCCTCGCCATCGGCGAAAGCCTAGCCTTCGCCTCCTCCGCCTTCGCCTGCTGGTGCCATATGCGGCTGAAGGGAGAATATCTGGCGGCGGCAAAGCCGGGGCAGCAGGAAGCCAAAGCCGCGGCTTGATGCGATCAGCAAAGATGCGATCAACAAAACCGGGCGCCCTTACGGTGCCCGGCCAGTGCAGCACCTATTCCTTGTGCCAAACGGTACGATTTATGTAATCGACGTAGCTTAGCACGATCCGCAGGATCTGCTTCGACACGGGACCGGCCTCATAGTCGTTGACCGTGCGGAACACACGCTCATTGCCATTGTGCTGGGACGTGACGACGGCAACGGCTTCCAGCACGCGGGCACTGCGCAAGCCGCTCATGACAAGGGTGCCGACATCCATGCCTTCCGGCCGTTCATGCGCATTGCGCAGCGTGATGGCGGGAAGATTGAGGAGCGATGCTTCCTCCGTGATCGTGCCGCTGTCCGATAACACGCAGAAAGCCGACATCTGCAGATGGATATAGTCGACGAAGCCGAAAGGCTTCATGAAGTGCAGCAGCGGATGATCGATCGGCTCGCCCAGCGCATCCAGCCGCTTGCGCGTGCGCGGATGGGTGGAAATCAGCACCGGATAGCCGTATCGCTCGGCTAGGTCCCTCAGCGTCTGAAGCAGATCGCGCAGATTCTCCGGAGTGTCGACATTCTCTTCGCGATGAATGCTAACGATAAAATACTTGCCCTTTTCGAGCTTCATGCGCTCGAGCACATCCGAAGCGGCGATCTTCGGCATGTAGAAGTCGAGGACTTCCTGCATGTGGGAGCCGCTCTTTATGATCGTCTCCGGCTTGATGCCTTCGGCAATCAGGTAACGGCGCGCATGCTCGGTCAACACCAGATTGATATCGCTCAGATGATCGAGAACCTTGCGGTTCAGTTCTTCCGGCACGCGCTGATCGAAGCAGCGATTCCCTGCTTCCATGTGAAAGACGGGAATCTTGCGGCGCTTGGCGGCAATCACCGCAAGGCAGGTGTTCGTATCGCCGTAAAGCATCAGAGCATCAGGCTTTTCCGCCTCGAAAACCTCATCGGCCTTGGCAATGACATCCGCGATGGTCTTTGCCGCCGTTTCTCCGGCAGCGCCGAGGAAATAGTCCGGCTTGCGGATTTCAAGATCGTCGAAAAAGACCTGATTGAGCTCGTAGTCGTAGTTCTGACCGGAGTGAACGAGCACATGCTTCACATGTGCATCGAACTCCGCGATCACACGGCTCATCTTGATGAGTTCAGGTCGGGTGCCGACCAGGGTCATGACCTTCAACATTGTACTCTCTGCTTTCGACGTAAGTAGGAAAAACTGACGAGCCGCCTCTACGAGGCCAATTCCTCACGGATGTAATCGAGCGAGAGAAGCAGCTTCTTGACCCCTTCCACATCGAGGCGCTCGGTATTGTGAGACGTATAGTCGTCGATCTCGGAGATCTTCTGCTCACCCTCGACGAAATACTTGTTGTAGTTCAGGTCACGGTTGTCCGCCGGTATGCGGTAGTAGCGCCCGAGATCGTAGGCCTTGGCCATCTCTTCGCGAGCGACCAGCGTTTCGTAAAGCTTCTCGCCGTGGCGCGTGCCGATGATCTTGACCGGGTTGCTGGCGTTGAACAGATCCTTGAGCGCAATCGCCAGATCTTCGAGTGTCGAGGCCGGGGCCTTTTGAACGAAGATGTCGCCCTGTGAGCCGTTCTCATAGGCATGGATCACGAGATCGACGGAATCCTCGAGCGACATCAGGAAGCGGGTCATGTGCGGATCGGTGACCGTGAGCGGCAAGCCCGCCTTGATCTGGCTGATGAACAACGGGATGACCGAGCCGCGCGACGCCATGACGTTGCCATAGCGTGTGGCACACAGGACAGGGCCGCCATTCATCATGCGCGACTTGGCCACCACGACCTTTTCCGCCATAGCCTTGGAAATGCCCATGGCGTTGATCGGGTAGACAGCCTTATCCGTGCTCAGGAACACGACGCGCTGAACGGATTTCTCCGCAGCCGCGCTCATGACATTCTCGGTTCCGAGCACGTTGGTCCGCAGCGCTTCCATCGGGTAGAATTCGCAGGACGGAACCTGCTTCAGTGCGGCGGCATGAAACACGTAGTCGACACCCGTCATTGCGTCGCGGATGCTGTCGTAGTTGCGCACGTCACCGATGAAGAACTTCAGCTTTTCGTTGCTGAGCGCGATACGCATATCTTCCTGCTTCTTCTCGTCGCGGCTGAAGATGCGAATCTCTTTGACGTTCGTATCGAGGAAGCGGCGCAGTACTGCGTTGCCAAAGGATCCGGTGCCACCTGTGATGAGAAGGGTCTTGTCGTCGAACATTCTATTTGTCTCCGCGGAAATCGTTGTCGTGCATGCGCTTGACCAAGACCGGCCACTCGGCGGCAACATAGCCGGTTGCCTTCGAAAATCTGGAGGAGTCCAGAGAGCGGTCGATGGCGACCTTGTCATCGCGAACGATCGTTATGTCTTTACCGTATTCGGCGGCGATCAGTCGCAACAGCTCGTATTTAGAGATGGGCTTGGCCGAAACGTGATAGAGGCCTGTCAGCGCTGAGTTCGGAAGAACCACGTCCCTGATGACTGCCGCAAGCTCGCAGGTCGGCAGGCCGGAAAAAATCGCCTTGTCGTAACCCTTGACCTCGCCCTGCTGCGCCAGGAACCAATCGACCAGCGAGTTGTTGGAGGTGAGTTCGCGCCCGATGATGGACGTGCGCAAGGTAACGGCGTTGTCGTAGGTCACGACTTCACCGAGATGCTTTGAAACGCCGTAGAGATCCGTTGCATCAGCCGTGCTCTCTTCGGTGTAATTGCCCGTCGCACCCGAAAAGACGCAATCAGTGCTGACATGAACGAGCCGCGTCCCCGAGAGCGCAGCCAGACGAGCAAGCTTGTGGGGAAACAGCGCATTCAAGGGCAAAGCGACCAAAGGATCCTTCGCCGCCGAAAGCTGCTTGATGAGGCCGACGCAGTTGATGATCACGTCTGGGCATACTTTGCCCAAAGTGGATACCAGGACATCCTGATTTTCGACATCGATTCCGGTCAGTAACCGCTTCGCAATCTCAGCTTCGAAATGCCGAAGCCCATTCTCCGAGCGCAGCGTTCCATAGACCTCAAGATCTTTATTTTCGGAGAGCGTCCGGATCGTTGCGCTACCGAGCATGCCCGATGCCCCGAGGACCAAAACCTTCATCGCTATCTTTCTTTCTCAGTGGTGAGGAGAGCCTCAAACATGCTAATGAGCCTTTGGCTCAGAAAACTCAAATCGAAATTGGCAAGAAAGTAGCGCTTGCCGTTTTCACCGAGTCTCCGCCGGCCTTCTTCATCGAGCGAATACAATTTGACGATCGCGTCGGCGAGATCGGCAGGATCCTCTGCTTTGCACGCAAGACCAGCCTCAGCTTCAAGAACGATACGGGCGCCCTCGCCGTCCATGCAAGCGATTATCGGCTTGCCCGCGGCAAGATAGCTCTGCAGCTTGCTGGGGATCGTCGCCTCACCGACGGCATCGGCAGCAAGGCTGACGAGCAGAGCCCCCGAAGCAGCCATGATTTCCGGCATATCGGTAGCAGGGAGGCGATCGGAAAGGATGACATTTTTCAGGCCGCGCTTCTCGATTTCGGCCTCGACCCATGCCGATAAGCTTCCCGACCCCACGAGATATAGCTCGATCAGCGGCTCGTTCGACAGGATTGCCGCGGCAGTGAGCACCGTGTCCAGCGCCTGTGCCTTGCCGAGATTTCCGGTGAAGGTTACGGCGAATGCACGCCTCATGCGAGCTGCAAGCTCCACCGCACGAGGCGTCGGATGGGCACCGGCCGCAAATCCTTCCGCAGGGTTCGGCATATACTGGATTCTTTCCGGATGCCTGGTGAGCCGGCTGACGGAGCGGCGAAACGCCTCGGATTGAACCAGCAAGACACTCGACCGGTCATAGATGAACCGCACGACGCGCTCCACCGCACCGACGATGAACCGGTTGCGCAAGGCGCCTCGGCCCATCAGCACCTCCGGCCAGATATCCTGTATCCAGAGCACGCTCGGAATTTTCCTCACGCGCGACAGGAAGAGGGCCGGTAGCGCCTGGAATATCGGCGAGGGAGCGTAAATGAAAACCAGATCGAACGTCTGCCCGCGAAGGGCGCGCGGCGCAAACAGATAGCCCGAAACAACGAAAGAGAGGTAGTTGAGCGCCAGTCCCAATTGCGAACGCCCGCGCCGGACGAGCGGAATGCGTACAACCTCGGCATCTCGCCACTTTTCTCGCCTCACCCCCATGAGACCATAGCCGGGATAGTAGTCGCCCTCTGGATAATTCGGCTTGCCGGTGAGCACGGTAACTTCATGCCCGAGCGTTGTCAGGCAGGCGGCTATATCGTTGATTCTGAAGGTCTCCGGCCAAAAATACTGACTCCAGATCAAGATTTTCATGACAGGATATCCGCCAGAAAATCAGACGCGCTCGAAACCGTGACGGGCTCTTCAGGCCGCTTCAGGTAGCGCTTTACCGCTCGGGCGATCGACAGAGGCGAGGTCGGATCGAAAGTTTCCGCCGGATCTGCTACGTCGCGCACATAATCTCGCTCCGGCGCAAGAATAGGTAGCTTTGCCTGGTCCGCCTCCAGAAGCGGCAAGCCGAACGATTCGACCAGCGACGGGTAGATCAGCGCGCCGCTTTCCGCATAGGTCTTCTGAAGTTCCGGAGCCGAAAGCCATCCCGCATTCGTGATGGCAAGACCTTCGTTTCGAGCCGCCGCGCTGATGGCCGATGCCAGAGCTGGGTGACGGGTTGGATCGACGGTCAGGCAAAGGCTCGGGCGGAGGCCGGATTGCGCCAGCAGACGCCAGGCTTCAAGGAGCACGGCATGGTTCTTGTGAGGATCGCCGCTGGCCGCGTAGATGAAATCAAAACGCCGCGTCGCGCCATCCCGGTTCGGACGCGTGGTATCGTAATCCTCGCCGACAAACGGCACGATCGATATGGGCTTGTCCGCACCGACCAGCTGGCGCAACATAAGCGCCATCGATTGGGACTGGACGATATACCGGCTTGCCTGACGGCGGCGGGCTCGCAACCAAAGGCGTTCCAAGCCGATGCGAACGCGTACGAACAATGGATAGCCGTCAAGCCCATAGCGCTCTACAAGCAGCCGGTTTTGCACGAAGACCACCGACTTGCCTCTTATGTCAAACAGCGGCGGCAGATTGTTAAAACATAGAACAACGTCACCGGGACAGGATACGCGTCGCAGCCGCCATTCCGCCTTAAGGCGGCTCCCCAGGCTTTTCGCCACATAATCGGCGTCGACGCCGGCGGGAAGGTCCAGCTTGCCTCGCGCCCTTTCGTCAAGCTGGGCAATGGCAAAAGGTGACGGTCTCACACGCAGCATGGCGCGAAGAAGGCTCAAGCCTCCTCCCACATGGACATTAGGCGCGTGCAACAAAAGCTTGCTCATGGAGGCCCGCCGCTATCGGGCATCGACGGGATATGGATATCGGCAAGCTCCCAAAGGCCTAGGCATTTGTCCTGATACTTGCCCCGCTCCTCCGTGCAACCTTCGTTGATCAAAGCAATGGGTTCGGGGAAGTTGAAAGGGGCAGCCTGCATGTTCAGCGGTCGCCAGAAGGCATTACTGCCGGCCAGCTCGTTATTTTTTTGCCGATCCGTAAACGTGGTCGTCAACAGGTAGCGAGCGCCGGACCGCTTGAAATTCTCAATGATCCTGAGGGCATCGGCGGATGTCAAATGCACCAAACAGTCCCGCGAAAAGATGACGTCGACACGCGGCAGCGCATCCCTGGTCAAATCCAAACTCGCGAAGCGTACATGCTCGTTGCCGAACTTCCGGCTGTTGAGATCAATCATCTCCTCGACGAGATCCACGCCGATATATTGGTCCACACCAAGCTCGGTTTTCTGCATCCAGTGCCAGTCGCCGCAAGGTGCATCCAGCAGCGAGCGAGCGCCAAGCCGTTTGAGCAGCGACGGAATTTCGCGGCGAATGATCTCCGTCTGCACGAGATCCGAGCCTTCGCCCGAGCGGGAGACACCACCGCCGAAGATATTTTCCTTGTAGATGCGGGAGAACCGCTTTTTCAAATCGCCAGTCTCGAGACCACGCACACGCCGCCTTGCCGTCAACAGCGATGCCATCATGCGCAGGCGTGCCCGGCGATGCGGCGATAGAACACGGCGAACCGTCTGCCAAAACCGCATTTCCAGCGGCGCCAGAACGAGCATCGACAAAAGACGAATCTGACCGGAGAACGGCACCTCATTGCGCGCCGAAAAAGCTGCATTGCTGGCCGCGCGGGCGGCTGGCACAAAACTTCTGCGCCAAAAGCTCCGTGCCAACGCCGTATAGGCGTCGAAACGGCCAGTGTATCCGGCGGCCTTGAAATCGTCGGATGTCAGCCCACTGAGAAAGCGCTCGAGCAGGGCGTTGCTTTCCTCATAGGCCGTGCCTGCCATCTTCACGCTGCCCTGTTCGGCATGACTGCGGGCATAGACCAGCACCTCCGGCAGATGGTGAAAGCGATATTGGCCTGCCAGACGGAACCAGAGATCGAAATCCTGCGTGGTGCGCAATCTCTCATCAAAACCACCGGACTCTGCGAAGGCCTGGCGCGGAACGAGAAGCGTACAGCCATGAAGCGCGTTCTTGATCGTCAACCAGTAGCGGAAGGCCTCGGGCCGAACCCCCTCCATCCGCACCTCTGTCGCCCGGTCAGGCGTATCGGAGAACACAGCATAATCGCTATAGATGATGCTCCTGTCTCGCTCTCGCGTGTCGAGGGCGAGGAGGGCGTCGACATCCCGCTCGACCTTTTGCGGCGCATAAAGATCGTCGTGGCTCAGCCAGGAGAGATAATCGCCGGTCATAGCTTCGGCGGCGGTATTCAAGGCCGCGGCGACGCCGCCATTCTCCCTGGCGATATAGCGGATGGAATCGCCGTATTCGCGAGCGATCGCATCGGTTGCGCCGCCATCCTTCGAGCCGTCGTTGACAACGATAATTTCGAGGTTGCCATAGGTTTGCGCAAGGGCGCTGCGGATCGCCTCGTGCAGATAATCAGCGCCGTTGTAGACAGGAATGACTAGGCTGACCTTGGGTTTCAAATCGTTCATTGCTCCAAACCCTTCGAGCCAATCCGCCCACGCAGCACAGCTCCCACTAAGGTTCTGATGGCACGCAGCGCGATGCCGGGACTGCGGCCGGGTGCGTAGGAGATCGCCCGAGTGAGCAGTGACAGGCCCTTACCTCGATGATCCGCCGCGAGAAGAAGGGCGCGGCCGTAATATTCGCAAAGCCGCGACGCGCCCTGGCGCAGGGAGGGCATTCCCCTGTCGGCGTCGTCGCGAAACACCTTGGTGATGTAGTAGTCGATAGCCCGAAGGATCTTCCCGGGATTCTGGCTTGCCAGCGAATTATCGTCGTGGGTCGTCAGCAGACAGGTAACCTCCGGCATCGCGCCAACGCGATGGGATTTAGCAATACGGCGCCATAGATCCGTATCCTCGAAGCGCTCCATATTGATATCGAAACCGCCCACCCGGTCCATGACGGCTCGGCGGACCATAACAGTCGGAAGCGTGATCGTCAGCGGCTGAAAGAAGGCAATAAGATTGTATATGTCACCCTCTTCCCGGGCGTTGTATGCCTGAACCGCCAACGGTTTGCCCGCCTCGTCCACACAGGTTGCCGACGTATAGATCATGTCCACATCGGACTTGCTATCGAGATAAGCAACCTGCTTGGCGAGCTTTTCGGGAAGATAGCTGTCGTCTGAATCCAGGAAGGCGATATAGGCGCCCCGCGCTACGGCGAGCGCCCGGTTTCGCGCCTGCGAGCGGCCCCGATTGTTCTGCTTGATGTAGAGAACCCTGGGGTCATCGAGATAGCGGGCGACGACTTCGGGCGTTTCGTCGGTGGAACCATCATCCACCAGAACAAGCTCGAAGTCCGTGAAGGTCTGGGCAAGAACACTCTCTAAGGCCGCACCTATGAAACGAGCCCGATTGTAGGTGGGGATGATCACCGACACCTTCGGGCCGCCTTCAAGCGCTGGGATGGACTGTTCGTAAGCCGCCATTTCGAACACCTGCTCTTTCGCCGTCAGCAGGCAGCGACGGTGAACGCCTGTCCGTGGAAGCCGAAATCGACGAACTGGTTGAGCTTGATCTGAGGGTTGCGCTCCAGCCACTCACGGCATGCTCGCTGCTGCCCATAGTCCGCCAGATTGCGATAGC
Source organism: Martinezella lusitana (assembly GCF_014207095.1). Lineage (GTDB taxonomy): Bacteria > Pseudomonadota > Alphaproteobacteria > Rhizobiales > Rhizobiaceae > Rhizobium > Rhizobium lusitanum_B. The sequence goes on from NZ_JACHBG010000005.1 coordinate 276,555, forward strand.
AGCGCCAATCATCGAATAGAATGACCGATCCGACCGAGAGCCGCCCGACCAGGAAATCAAGCACTGGAATGGTGGATTCGTATAGATCGCAATCGATCCAGGCAGCAGCCACCTTACCAACGTCTCCGGTTTTGCCCGATCCGGGCTTCAGGCTTTCGTCGAACCAGCCCTTGATCATCGAAATGCGCGTCATGTCGGCGCCGGCTGTGCGCAGGTTGCGTTCGAAATCCGCAATGTCACAGGCAAATTGTCCCGCGTAGAACCCGCTCGTGTAGTTGCCGACCTTGTCGAGACCCTTGGGTTCCGGCAATCCCTCGAACGAATCGAGCGCAACGAACCGCATCTTAGGAAACAGCGAAGCCATGGTGCGGTAGGTGTAGCCGAAAGTCGTGCCGAGGTAGACACCGAACTCCAGATAGTCGCCTTCGATCTCGGTACCGACGAGATAGTCGGCAAGCTTGTCAACCACATCGAAGCGGTTCTTGTAGTAGCTGAGCAAACGGTCTTCCAGATGGCTAACCCTGGATGCGAGGGCCTCCATTTGGCTACTCTGCTGCTCGATCTGGGTGTTCAGACGCTCAACATGGCGTCGCCAACCGAAAAATCTGTCAAAGATCGTCATGTGATAGTCCTAGTTTCAAATGTCCCGGTCCGGCGCATCGCGCTGTCTCATCGGCGCCTGCTTATGGGGAGAGAACTTCCCTGCGCCAGAGTTCGGTCACCATGAGAAGCCATGGATGCGACCAGGGGCGACGCCCTTGATGGAAGTCATCGAGGATGCGCTCTACGGTATCCGGATTGAATAAGCCAGCCTTGATCACCGTCTCTCGGGACAGGCAATCATTGAGGACATCTGACAGAGGGCCCTTCATCCAGTCGCCATAAGGCAGCGCAAAGCCACGCTTCGCCCTAGTCTCGAAGAATTCGGCCGGCAGATAGCGGCGCGCCACGTCGCAGACGATTCTCTTCACTCCCGCCGCGCTGTAGCTGGCGTAGGGATTAAAGGTCTCTTCCGAAATCTGGATCTTGCTTGATGTCGGCAGGGAAAAAGCGAAGTCGGCAATGTCCACATCCAGGAAAGGGACACGCACTTCAAGCGAATGTATCATCGAACAGGCATCGATGTCGCGCAGAAGCTGGTTTCGCGTGTAGCCGTTCAGGCAAAGCACGCTGCCGCGGTCGAGCCAGCTTGCGTCCCGAAGCTCGTCGCAGCCGCCGATCTCCTCGGCGAAGCTTCGGAGCGATACCGTCTTCCGGGCATCGCCAGATAGCAATTCGTGCGCAAGATCCGGCCCGAAGCAATGATACTGGCGTCCGAAAATCTCATGAAACGCTGCGGGATCGATTTCCTGCGGCGCCATGCGGGCGGTAATCGCCCGCCCCATCGGCAAGCGCGACAAGAACTGGTTGACACGGCCATGATTGCCTTCAAGCGTCTGCTTGATCGTCCGCTCGACACTCGCAAACCAGGGGTAGCCGAGAAAGAGCTCGTCGCCTCCGGTTCCGGAAAGCGATACGGTCACATGCTGGGCCGCCGCATGCGATACGAAATAGCTGTTCAATCCGTCGACGGAAGGTTGGTCCAGCCCGCGGATGAAGTTTTGCAGGTGCCCGACCATGTCTGCGGCGGCAATTTCGACGCGGCTGTGATCCGTCTCGAGAAGCTTGGCGACCTCGGCGGCTTCGTGGCTCTCGTCTGCGGCATCGGCGCCAGCTTCGAACCCGACGGAGAAGGTCTTGATGTGTCCACCTGCTTCCCGCGCCATCAGCGCAACGATCAGAGACGAATCCACGCCGCCGGATAGGAACGCACCAACAGGTACATCGGCGACCATCTGCTGGCGCACGGAATCGCGCATCAGCGCCGCAAACCGTTCGACTTGCTCACGATATGGCAGGGCTCGAAGGCCCGCCACCCGGTCGAGCCCATAGGACCAATAGCGCTTGATCTCGATGCCGGTGGCGTTGATGCGCATCAGATGCGCCGCGGGAAGAGCCTTCACCCCAGCGACAAGCGTTGCCGGTTGATAGATGGAGCCGAGGCTGAGCAGCTGCTGCAGCGACTGATGATTGACGGTGCGCGCAACCTTGCCGCTCGCAAGCAATCCTTTCAGCTCGGAAGCGAAAACGAGACCCTTGCCGCTTTCGGCATAAAGCAGCGGCTTGATGCCGAACTGGTCGCGCGCGAGAAGAAGAGTATCGCGCCCATCGCGGCGATCATAGATCGCCAGCGCGAAGATGCCGCGCAGCCGTACCAGAAATTCCTCGCCGAACTCCTGATAAAGCTTCAGCACCACTTCCGTATCGGAGCTGGTCTGGAAGATATAGCCACGCGCTTCGAGGAGCTGGCGTTCGCCTTTGAAATTGTAGATCTCGCCGTTATAGACCATAGCGATCTTGCCATCTTCCGAGAACATCGGCTGATGACCACCGCTCGATGTATCGATAATGGCAAGTCGCGCCTGCGCAAGCACGACCTTTTCATCGGCAAACAGGCCGGTATCGTCAGGCCCGCGATGCCGCATAGCCGCGATCATCGCCTGAACGGCATCACGATCTGCTGCCTGAAAACTTCCGGCTATTCCGCACATTCTATTTCTGCCCACCCAAGAGACGCTTCAGAATACCCCCAAGGGTATTTTTATGCTCAGGCTCGTCGATCGATCGGCCTTTGGTGTTTTCCCAATTGCCACCCTTCAGATAAGGGGAGAACTCCGTTTTCAGCGGATCGGCGCTCGACGCCATATAGCCTTCGAGCTGATTGTTCGCTGCGAACATTCCATCGAAGGGCACACGAAACTCTTTGTCATCGACCTTCTTGAAACAGGCATAGAACAGTATGTCGTGAGAATCCCACTTCTGAAAATCTCCGCGAGTATAGCCGGTCAGTGCAGGCTTATAGTCAACCGTAAACGACAAATCTATGACTTCATAGCCGTTCGCCGTCGCCAGATCGGCGAAGAAGCGCGGATGATAGTTGTAGAAAGCATGGTTCACGTTGCCCTGCGCCGGCAGTGCGTGAATCATCAGACCACCGACCTTGCAGAGATTATGGATGTTGGAAAAAACTGTGCGCTGATCGAAACAATGCTCTGCGGTCCCGAGATTGGTGACAAGGTCGAATGTTTCGGAGTAATTATAACGGCGCTGCAAATCTTCATTCAAATCGAAGAGAAGTGAACCTTGCTGGCCGCTAGCATCGATTGCGCGATAGGTGGAAAAACCCAACAGCTTGTAGAGATCCGCCGCCCCGGAAATCGGCGTCGTTACCCGAGGCAAAGCAAACCGGGACAAAATCCGGCCGATGACCTCATCGACGACGCAGACGTCCTGTGCGCCCAGTTCGATAATCGACGCACCCGTCAACTTTCCCGACTGGCGCAACGATGCGGCCATATTTACCAGCTCTGCATTAATACCCATCGTACCTAGGCCCGATCGTTTAAGTTACTGTCAAGCGCTTCGCGTGCAGGTAGCCTTATCGCACACCGCGTCCTTCCAGACCATTGTAGCCCGGATGAACGTCGATTTGGGAAAGACCAGCCTCTTTGAACCAGCCTTGCAACTCCGCCTGTGTGGCGGGTATGTCGTATGCAGGGCCGAGAAAGTCATAGATATCAAGCTTGGCAAATGACTGATACCGACTTTCGAGCATACCGGGCAGCCGGGCTTTGTAGTCGTCAAACAGGAAGAAGCGATTTATTTTCCTTCGACGATCCGTTGGCTTCGCCGCCAAGCGCTTCACCAAAGGCCACATCAAATTCACATAACCCTTGACCAATTTAAGGATGGTTTCATCGGAAAGCGAGCGCACCAGCTTTCGCGCTCGATACTTGTTCTTCCAAAGAATCTCATAGGGGTGTCCAGCCGGCGGCATTGTGTATACATCCACCGCAATTTTCCCCTCTGCCTTAAGGCAGGTCGCAAGCGACAGGAATGCGGCTTTAGGATCCGGTGTGTGTTGCAGAACACCGAAGCAGAAAACGTAGTCAAAGATTGTCTTCTTGACAGGTATCGAGAAGATGTCCGCTTGTACAATCAGTACATTGTCCAGATGCCCGGAACGCCGATAGTTCGCCTCCACGCCCTGGGATAAATCAAACGACACGACTGTTGCACCCGTCGCTGCTGCAAATGGCGTAAAGGTACCAGCGCCGCAGCCTGCTTCAAGCATAACAGCTCCAGACAAATCGGATCCCCAACGCGTCTCTTTGGTAAAACGTTCGCCGTATCCGTCGTATAGCGACAGCAGCTCCGGCCAGGCATCCCATTGAGAGCTGAAATTGGAGGCGTAATGTCCGGCGTCGACAAAGCGTGGAATGAATTCAACGATTGGAAACGAATGGCTTTGGCTGCAGACGAGACGTCCACTCTTGACGCGCCCACCTACCTCGGTTGCCTCCGTCAATCGAAGTTCCGACTGACATGTGGGACAACTAAGAAGTTCTAGATGTTTCGGATTCAAAACCAATCCTCTCCTTGATATCGCGTCCTAAAGTGCCACCGCAAAGGGCCTTTTCTCGCGCCTTGCTATGTTCAGCTATGGTCGATTAAGCGGCTTTCCAAGTTCACGAGACCTGGAAAATATGTGGCGCTGCGCGATTCTATGATTAATGAGTCGCCGACAAAATGAAGCAGCGAATACTGCTCCTTGGATTCAAATCCGCTTATGAACTCGGCCACAGCTACAGAAACAAAGTAGGAGCCATTGTTCAGCCGCGGCGTTAACTCGAATTTGAATTCCCTCACCTGGCCAGCCACCAGCGAAAGATCCGTTGCATTGACGCAAAAGGCGGACGATGTACCATAGACTTGGACGCCAGTCTGCGTTCGGATATCAAAGCCTATGGATACGGAGGAGATGTCGACATTGCTCTTCACCTTGATCACGAGATGATAAGTCCTGTCGTCTTCAAGATAACGCGCGACCCCACCGTCAACATCCATAATTGTCGACGATACGACCTCCGCTTTGCGCGTGTTATCGGCAGTACTGGCGCCAATTTCCATAGAAGGCGCTGAATCAGCCCCGTGGAGGCTTGCCATTTCCTCATGAACCATCTGCTCGTAGAGATAGCCGACACTCCGAGGCTTGCCTGTTGCTGCGACGGTGCCTTTGTTCAGCAGGATGGCCTTGTCGCAGAGGTCGTAGATCTGCTGCAGGCTGTGGGTCACGAACAGGACGGTTGCGCCGCTGCGCGCGATTTCGCGCATACGGGCGTAGCTCTTGGCATTGAAGATCATGTCTCCGGTCGAAAGCGCTTCGTCGACGATCAGAATATCCGGCTCGACGCTGACGGCGATGCTGAAGGCAAGGCGAGCAACCATGCCGCTCGAATATTCCTTGCAGGGCGACTCGATGAAATCCTGCAAGCCGCTGAAGGCGATGATCTCATCGGTCTTGGCCGAGATTTCCTGATGGGTCATGCCTAGGCACAGGCCGCCTAAGAGAATATTCTCTCGCCCGCTCAGATCCATGTTGAAGCCGGTGCCGAGCACCATGATCGCCGAGACGCGGCCGCGCACGTCGACGGTACCAACCGTGTGGTCGAGCGTACCCGCGATGATGCGCAGCAGCGTGGTTTTGCCGGCGCCGTTGCGGCCGATGATTCCCACGACTTCGCCGCGGCGAACGTCGAAGTCGATGTCTTTCAGAGCCCAATGTTCGCGATGCCGCGTCTTGCGGGTGACGAGCTCGCGCAAGACATCCGATGGACGATTGTAGAGGCGGTACATCTTGCCGAGTCCGCTGACCTTGACGGCGATTTCCTTGTTTTCGCTCACAGATAGCTCCCGAAATGCGGCTTCAGCCGCGCAAAGATCGTAGCGCCAATCCATGTGGAGAGGAGTCCGACGGCACTTGCAATGATCCAGACCAACCAACTCCTGATGCCGCCGTAGTAAGCGGCGTCATGGAACGTCTCGATAAAAAGCGTCACGGGGTTGGCATAGAGCACGGGCCTTACCGCGGCCGGCACCCAGTCCATGAAATAGAAGATCGGAGCGATGTAGACGCCGATCAGCGAATACATTTGAACGACTTCCCTGATATCGCGCAGGAAAACACCGATTGCCGACAGCGTAAACGCAACGCCGAACAAGAAAAGGTAAAGCGGTACGGCCGCCAAAGGATACAGCAGGATACCGAATGATATGCGGCCCGTTGCCATCGCATAAATCAACAGCCCGCTGAAGCCGATCAGGAAGGTCGGCAAGGTCGCCAGCACCATTTTCACGGGCAGGATCTCTACCGGAAAAACCACCTGCTTCACGAGCGACGCCTGATGCGAAATGATCGAGGAACTGCGGCCCAATACATCGGCGATGACCAGCCATGGAATAAGGCCAGACAACATGTACAGCGTATGATCACCGGGTATTTTCAGCGTGTCATCCACCTTGACCCGAAAGACCACGGCGAAGATGAAGATGAAAACCAGCACAGTCATGACGGGATGCACGACAGCCCAAACGGAACCGAGCATTTGGCCGGCATAGCGATCGGAGATGTCGCGACGCGCCATTTCAAGGAGCAGGCGACGGTTTTTCCTGAGGCTGCTAAAGAGAAAAGCGGTCGCAGAAGCGTTGGACATAGATCAGTTTTCCGATGTTTTGCGACGGATGCGCGACATTTCGGCAATCGTTTCGTAGAAGGAAAGGGCTCGGAGCTTGACTTGCTGCCTGTCTGCCATTTCCCGTACCCGCACCAGATTATTCGAGGCCATGCGATCAACCAGCTGATCGTCCGTCATAAGGCGTACGAGAGCTTCGCCGATCTCATCCGGGTAGAGGTTGCGCGCAAATAGCACATTCTCTTCGTTCTTAACAACGGGCGCGATCGTATCAAGCGGAGATACCAGAGGTGCGGCGCCGAGGGCCATCGCCTCCATCATCGTATTGGGAATGCCGTCACTGAGCGAGGGCGCCAGCATGACGCGTGCCGACGCAATCCGCTTCAAAGTCTCCTCCCGCGTCAGCCTACCCGCCGTTGGGCAATGAATCTTGATGTGCGGCGGGAACATCTTTTCGTACCAAATCTTGATGTCCGGCTGCACCATCCAGATCATCTCGATGCGGCAGGGCTGGATCTGCTCCCAAACATTGATGATGGCCTCAAACACGGGCATCGCCTTCGCGGTGTAGGTCTCATAGGCCTTTGGCCACAGAATTACCCTCTCACGCTGCGATGGCGGGAGCGTCCACATGCTACGAAGCGCATCTATGTCCATACCACCGGCGCCCGATACCACGCCCATGCCCGGTTCAAGCATTTTCTCAGGCGTGAGTCCGGCGGTGAGCGCATAGTCGTAGTTTGGCTGGTTATCGGCTATGAAGTGATCGCAGGTGCGCAGCACCTCTTCGATCAATTCGCGATATTCGGGCTGGTACCGCTGAAGTGCAAGATCCGGCCCTCCACGCGCCTGCGCTACCCAGCGGCCCAAACCCTCAAGCCCAAACTGCTTGCGGGCGCGGAGATAAAGATAGCTCGCCGAATCGAAGCCAAGCGTGTGGATTATGTCCGGTTGCCAGTCCCGTATGGCGGCTGCCAGAGCCGCCTCGATCGTTGTCGGCTGGCCATTTCCGCCAATCTTTTCAGCGAGCCTGACGCCGCCATGGACCAAACGGGATATGCGTGGTCGCGCCGAAAGGATCCCGCGGTCAAGTGCGCTTCGCGCCGTTACCGCCAACCCCATCAGAGTGCTATCGGCCGGCGGAAAAACCAGTTTTCGGTCGGGTCTGTTTTGGTTGGCGCCGCCGGTGAAGGTCACATAGGTCTTGACAGGCCAGTCAGCCGGAGGATCCGCCGAAGGTAATGCAAAAAGCCGCGCGTTGAAGGATGCGTCTGCCAGAAGGTCGATCCAGGAATGCGTGTGTGAACTTTCCGGGAATCCCACAAAGAGGATCCTGGGTCGTCCCGGATACCGATCGGTGTCAAAGGTATCCATAATCAACTCAACTCTTGGCCGCTATCCCGGACTTGTTTTACCAACTGGCCCAGGCGTTGCAATTCGAGACCAAGTTCCCGCAGGCGCATCTCATCCCTGCTTGCCCCAGACTCGATTTGCTTTGTTATCTGTTGAAGAGAAACCTCGACATTCCGCAAGGTTTGCTCGAGCTTCAGCTGACGATTCGTCGTTGCCGCATGCCATCCGGCAGCACGCAACTCCTGCTCCGCCAAAATCCGGTTCGTGGCGCTTACATTGTTCTGGATATTGTTCTCGACGCTACTCAATTGCGCCCTCAGGGCTGTAATGCCGAGAGCATTGAGGATTGCGGCTCTGAGCGACTTCAACATGGCGATCACCGTTGATCCGCGGAGGTAGCGGAAACAAGAATTGTATGGCCGACTACATTCTGCAGCCAGCGGATGCCGGCGGCGCGCATGGCAGTCGCCGCAAAGCCGGCGCGCTGACCAACATCTTCAAGACCCCGCCCCCTCGCCAACGGATCGAAAATGAGCGCAGGCCAGATCGGCTCGTCCCATACGACAGGTAAATAAGAGTCCCACAGATAGTCAGGGAGCGGCTCAAAGCGCACCGCAGATACATCCAGTTGATGTGCTTCACACAATGCGCGGAAGCTCCGCTCGGTCCAACGTGTCGTATGATGAGGCGGCACCTCGGTCAGCGCCCGCGGGAACGCCCGTATTGGTCCTTCGGAATTGGGAGTGGTGATGACGAACGTCCCACCCGGCCGCAACAGCGGCAAAAAGGTCTCGATGAAAGTCACTGGGTTATCGACATGCTCCAGCACCTGCATCATGCAAATCGCGTCGAACTGCAGCGGAGCGCCATCCGCTGTAGCGAAAGCCGCAGGATCGACCGGCAATGTGCCATAGCCACGTTTGGCGAGATCGAGCAGCAACTGCTCATTCAGCTCGTATCCGAACAGCGAAGCTTCCGGAAGCCGCGCCTTCAGATAGTCGAGAAACAGACCTGAGCCGCAGCCAACGTCAAGAATCGAGCGCGCGCCCGCCTTCTCGATCTCGCTGGCGGCAGCGTCGAATTCCCATTTGTCATTGTTGTAATAGTCGACAGCGGCAATCGCCTGATAGAAATTCGAAGTACCAGCCACGATGGGATGAAACTGACCAAAACCACACGCGTCACATGTGTATAGTGTAACTGGCCTATCGCCCACCGATCGATAATCGTCCCATACTTCAGGCTTCAGCTGTTCCGGGATAGCCGCCTGCCACTGGTTTAGCACCTCAGGCAAGTGAATTGAGACATCGGACGGCTGGAGTGATCCGCGGCTGCAGATCGGACAGGTGCTCACGCCTTCGCTCACGACGTTGCACCCGGCTTGACCCGCATCCAGAAAGCGCTCGGCTCCGACATCGGATAGTCCTGCCGCATGCGATTGAACTCGGGGAACACCGCCAACATCCTGTCAGGGTGATTGATCATCATGTAATTCCCCGGCCAGACAATCTCGAAGCGATTGTTGTAAGTCAGGAAAGCCTGCAGGAGATACTGTTCGTTCCAGTAAAGCTGGTTCTCGAAATAGACCTTGGGATAAGGCTTGGGCATGCTGATATCATGCACATGCACGAGCACGCCGGGCTTCAACCGCGGCAGGATTTCCAGGAACTCGTAGTGAACGTCGTTGCCGCTGCGGATCACATGGCTGGAATCGATGAACAGCATGTCGTTCTCTTCCAGTTCCTCGAAGAAGGAAACCGGCACGTCCTGCACACGCTCTGGGATCAGTTCATCGAGACCCGCATAGCCGCCCTGAAACATTGGCCACGGGTAGGGATCGATTGATGTAACCTTGGGCCTCTGGCCCGTTTCCGCCTTGTTTCTGTCAGCCGCCGCGATCGACAGCAATGTCGAATTGCCATTGCCGATCTCGACGATACGCTTGGGCTTGAAATGCCGGATAAGACAATAGAGGACATGGGCGTCGACAGCCATGTAGCCGCCATTGATCAGATAAAAGCCAGGCGGGTTGACCGGCCCGTCTATCGGAAAGCGCTCCCGGAATTCCGGCAGGTATTTCGGGCAGATGCTTTCCATGACTTCGAACGCCAAAGGCTCGTTCGGATCAATGCCGACCATCTCCGAAGGCTTGCCCCAGAACTCATCCAGCCTGTCGGTGTCATCCGGCACGGGAAGGTAGAAGTGCTTGCGCAGCATATGGAAGCCATGCCGATAGAAAATATCATGGCACGGATTTCCCGGTTGACCGGACATTCGTCCTGCCAGCTCTTCCGCCAGAGCGTCGGTAGAATAGCCGGACAATCCAACCGCAGGCTTCATCAGCCCATTGACAGCGCGCAGGCGATTTCTGACGGCCCTCAGGCCGGATCGAATTCTTGTCTTCATGTGATTTGAAACGAACCGCACGAATCTATAGGCCTTGCGCATCGATCAGGCGTTCCCAAGCTGGCACGATCTGTTTGACATCGAAAGCAAGTGCGCGTTCGTAACCCTTTTCTCTAAGTTGTTGGGCAAGCCCCGGGCTGTCCATCAATGTTGATATCGCCTGTGCAAAAGCCCTTGGAGAAGCCTCGTCAACAAGCATACCGAAGTTTCCGCCACCCAATACATCGGATGGACCAACAGGGCAATCCACCGAGACAACGGGTGTTCCACAAATCATTGCTTCGACCAAAACCAGGCCAAAAGCCTCGAAGTGGGATGTCAATGTCAGAGCGTCGGCAGCTGCGATCCAAGGCGCCGGGTTTTCCTGCTCGCCGACCAGCGTGATGTGATTTGTAAGCCCCAGTTCCGCAATCCGCTTTTCCAAAGCAGGGCGAGCCCAGCCATCACCGACCAAAGCAAGTGAAAAATCGCGTTCGGCGTTCATCAACTCTTTGCACGCCAGGAACAGCAGTTCATGGTTTTTTTGCGGATCAAGCCTCCCAACATGAACAAGCCGGAATCCGGACGATTTCCGGACCCAATCCTGAACGGCGGTCAAGCGCTGGAACGACAGCCTGCGGATGCGGGAGCAATCAACCGGGTTTGGAACGACATCTATGAGACCACCGCCCACCTTGAAAACGTCAACCAGATCATCCTTGCAGCCCGCAGAAGGTACGGTCACCTTCCTCGCCCCTTGGCATGCATTCGCCAGAAACCACCTCTCCGATCGGATCCTTTGTGGCTCCCTATAGATATCGTCGATGCACAAGCTTTCCATGGTGTGGAGCGAGGCAATGTAAGGAAACGAGGTTTCGGCTTGGGCCATCCACGCAGCGACGGAAGCCTCCTCCATCACAGCTATCACCACAGCGCCGGCAGGAAGATTGGCGGTTGCCTTGCCCAGGGCCTGCGCCTGAATTTGATGGTGAATGACGGACGGTATGAGACTAAGCTTTTCACCGCCCACGGAGAAGTCTGCAGGCATCTCGGCCTTTGGCGGGATGATCTGGCGCCGATGCCTCGATCGCCAGATGCCACGCAACGTCCTGCCGACTGCCAGCTTCTCGCGCAGTCGCTCGTTCAGCATTCGGTGATAGATCTTTTGTCCTATGCCTACTGCGCCGCGCATGTTTTTCACAACGACACCAGAAGTTTCGACGACCTCTTCCTGAGTGATGAGACGAAACGATGCGTGCCCAAGGTCCGGCACCGCGTTGTGCTCCTCAAACATCGTCCAGATTTCGGGCTTGTAGCGCCGGCGGTCGAGGTGCCGGGTGAGGTCAAGCACCACCCTCTCGGCGCCTCCGCCCGTGAGCACTCGCTCCAGGAAAACCACGGGCCGAACTGGTTCCTTGTCATAATTCAGAACCGCAGAAACGGCCTTCACGATCTCCTCAACATCGGAATCGCCACCCATGTCGATCGCAGCAAGTGAACCAAGCCAGGAATTGCGGCCTATACCATCGAAATAGACGGCGAGATCGACATCTCCAAGCCAAGGCAAGGTATTCATATCAAAGCGCTCGACCGAAACCGCGGCTACGCCGCCGCGAACACTCCAGTTAGGCGTGCTGGGTTCGTTGCCTACCGCCAGAATGACAGGTCGTAAGCCAAGCGACAGAAGCTGCCTTGCAGCAATAAGGAGCGGTGCTCCGTCATCGAGGCTCCGGTTGGTCAACAGGGCAACGCGTGCTCGGTGAGAAACACCCAAGCCACTGCCTTCAACCTCGACGTTGTCAAACCGGGATAGATAATCCGACAAAGAGCGGGCATCTGAGCCCTCGCGACCAATCCGCGCTTCCCATTCTCGCAGCGCGACGTCTACCGGGTTCACTGGTTGGTAGGCGAAGTGCCTCTCCGCTCTCGTCAGCGAGAGCGTAAGCTGCTTCCACATCCAACTCCAGTTGCTGTCGTCCGGCTCGAAGGCCATGCCGCGAACCCGATCCTCGACCAATTCACGAACAGCCGGCCACTTGCACGGGGCTGAATATACCCATTCCAGAATGCGCAGTATGAGGGCTGGATGCACGCCCATGGCGTAGACAAATGCAGTGGCTTCGCAAGCAACGTCGAGCGCCTCGGAAACGGCTTTGAGCGCCGTCTCCTCACGCGTCAGATCCGCATGGGGAACCAGCGCCTGAAAAGGATGCTCGTTTAGAAATCGGATTGCAGCCTTGGCGGTGTCGAAATAGCAGGCTGCCGGAAATGTCTCCGAGCCCTGCTCGGCATGATTTCGGCTGATGACCGTCCATTCGGAAACAAATGTAGCCTTGTTCTTCTGCAGAAGGCGCAGCCACTGATCATAGTCTTGGGCGTAACGGAGCGCAGGGTCGAAAAAGCCGACATCTTCCCATGCCGTTCGCCTGACGCAGATTGAAATACCGCTTACGTAATTCCGATAGAAAAGCGTGAGGATCTGATGATCTTCGACCGGCACCGGACCCCATAGATCACGCCGTTCCAGAGCTCCGGTCGCTTCCCGCAGCAGAGTGAAATACGAGAAGAAGAAACTGGATTGTGGGTGTGCCGCAATCCAGCGACGGTTGATTGAAAGCTTGTTTGGCTCGAACAGGTCGTCAGAGCTCAACCAGTGTATCCAATCGCCCGTGACATGCTGAAGCGCCGTGTTCAGCGCGCGTGCAACACCACCGTTTTCCTGGTGAATGCATTTGATGCGGCTGTCTCTTTTTGCATATGCTTCAATGATCTCGCGCGTCGAATCGGTCGAGCCATCGTTCACGACGATAGCCTCCCAGTCAGGATCGGTCTGACTTATTATGCTTTCCAGGGCTGCGCCAATGTACTTGTCCTGGTTGTATGTCGGAACAATAATTGAATGGAATGGCATGCCGTTATCGTGTCTCCATTAACCTGTTTCGCCTGGAAGGCGATGCAAGCTTACTGACCGAATTTTGACTTCGATCGGGGCGCTGGACAAGCTGAACAGAAAGCTGATTGCCGTTGCGGCAGTCGAAATCTGCTGGCTATCGTCTTCACTCACCAATCTAACATGTGGCATTCCCTAGCGCGGCGGCGGGGCGCGATCAACCCATTCGCAAAAGCCGAACCGGCGGCCGCGTTGAAAGAAGGGGGTATTTTCTGATTTCGGGTCGCGCGTAGACGTCTGCAGCATCACCCATGCCACGACCCGGACTGGTTATGACTGGCCAAATCAGGGCCGAACCGGTTCAGGCGGTGCCGACACCAAAATTGCCCAACCGTTGCAGCCAGCGTTTTGGAATATGCTATGAAATCCGATAGCAGGCTGCAGGCAGAGAGTAGACTTATCAGGTGAAATTTATTTGGCTGGGGAACCTGGACTCGAACCAAGATTAACGGAGTCAGAGTCCGTCGTTCTACCATTGAACTATTCCCCAACGGCTACGAAGCAATTTTGCGTTCGCGGCGAAGGTTGCGCCTCTATAATCGAATTTGCCGCGGATGCAAATACTTTAACGCATGCCAATGCGATTTTTTGAAAGCCGGTGGCGAATGCCCCTTCTTCGCCGCGCCGGCAGCGGGGTTTCCGAATATCACGGACCATGGGCCGGGCCGGCAAGCGGCGCTTATTCTTGGCCGTCGTGAGCCAAAAGGCAGCTTACCAGCGCAGAAGGCGCCTGCCGAGGACATATCCTATACCCGTTACGATGGCGATCGCGATCGGATACCAGAGCAGCACGAAGAGCGGGCTGTCGTCGGTGCAATTGGAGGCATAGAACGTCGCGGCGATGCCGCTGGCGGCAAGGCCGGCGACGGCTCCGGCGACACCCGGCCGCTCCGGCGCTCCCTGGCGCAACGCAAACAAGAAGCAGGCGAGCGGGCCGATCGACAGCAGCGGTATCAGCGTCAGGCAAAAGCGGGCATTGTGCCCGATCATCCGCGCGCTCCAGCTGTCCGCCGGCATGACGGCCAGTTCGGCGACAACAGCGGCAAGCAAGAGGATCGGTGCCGTCAGAAGCAGCCAACCCCACAAACGCAGCGATGCCCCGGGCCGCCCGATGCGGAAGACGAGGGCGCAGGCCGTCACGGCAAGTGCGATCGTCACGACGAATTTGAACAGGAAGCGAACCGTTTCCATCGCGGTGTCGATATCGGCGCGAAAACCGATCATAGCGAAGAAGAGGCCGCCGGCGATCAGGATGCCCGCGATGACCGCCATGGTCAGGGCCTTGCCGATCCGCGTGCGGACCGGCGCATCCTGCGCCAGAAGATGGATAAGGTCATCGGTTTTCACTGGTCTCACTCCGATACAGGGCCGCAAGCACTTTCAGCGCGCGATGCAGCGCGACGCGCACCGCCCCTTCCGTCATCTTCAGCCGATCCGCGGTCTCCCGTACGCTCGTTCCCTCGACGGAAATCGAACGCACGATCGTCTTTTGCGGGTCCTTCAACTGCTCCAACATGCGGTCGACATCTAACCGATCCAAGGAATCGACATGCTCTTCTGCTTCGAGAACATCGATCACATCGTCGATCGGCACATTCGCATGCCGTCCGCGCCGTCTCAGGCTGTCGATCAGCTTATTGCGGACGATCGTCGACAGCCAAGGTCCGATCGGCCGGGCCGGGTCCCAGGTTCCGCGCTTCAGGTGGATGGCAAGCAGCACCTCCTGAACCACGTCCTCGGCTTCGCTCGGCGGCGCACCGAACTGGTCGCAACGCCGGCGCGCCATGGCGCGCAGATGCGGCGTCACCGCAGACAGGAAGCGATGGTATGCCTGCCCATCGCCGCCAATGGCGGCGCGCATCCAGACTGCCCATTCCTCTTCGCGCGCCGGATGGCCCACCCGATATCTCCTCTACGCAGGACCGCAGCATTTCGTTACCGGCAACGGTCCTTCTTTTTCAAGTCTTTTCGGTTTCCGCACCGAAATGGCCGATCAGCTGTCAGATCGGCCGGGACACATAGCCGGCACAGAATATTTTGAGATCGGAAAATTTTTTCGACGCGGGCTGTAACATCACCCGCGCCATCTCCGTAGACCTCGATGCAAGCCAATGACGGCTCGTATCCATCTAGGAGACAGATTCATGAAGAACAGCATCATCACCCTAGCTATTGCAGGCTCGATCGCATCGGCCCTTGCATCCATCGCTGTCCCGGCAT
Source organism: Martinezella lusitana (assembly GCF_014207095.1). Taxonomy (GTDB): domain Bacteria; phylum Pseudomonadota; class Alphaproteobacteria; order Rhizobiales; family Rhizobiaceae; genus Rhizobium; species Rhizobium lusitanum_B. The sequence continues at coordinate 292,035 of NZ_JACHBG010000005.1, forward strand.
CGGCAGCCGACTCCAAGGAAAAGTGCTACGGCGTTGCGCTGAAGGGCCAAAACGATTGCGCAGCCGGCAAGCATGATTGCGCCGGCAAATCGACCATGAGCTATGATAAGATGTCCTTCAAGCTGGTTCCGACCGGCACCTGCACCTCCATGAAGACCCCGAAGGGCCACGGCTCACTGACCCCGGCCTGATTTCAAGCCCGATCACCGATCAATCAGTTGATGTAAGGAATTTGTCATGAGCAGGATTTCCGCAGTCGCCTTGGCCGCATCGGTCGCAACAGCCGTCACATTGGCCGCCGGCGTCACCACCGCCTCGGCCGCCGACGCCAAGGAAAAATGCTACGGCATCGCACTCAAGGGACAGAATGATTGCGCCGCCGGCCCCGGCACGACCTGCGCCGGCACATCGAAGATCGATTATCAGCGCAATTCGTGGAAGCTCGTTCCGGCAGGAACCTGCGAAGCGATCAAGACGCCGAACGGCCATGGCACGATGATGCAAGGTCCGGCACCTGTCTGACCAAACGCGTTGACGCAGGGTGGCGCACGGTCCCCGCGCCGCCCTCCTTCCACGATCGAGCCCATCCGAACGGAGGCCTGCCATGAAACCGTCAGAACTTCCCCGCCGTGCCGGGGTCGGCTTCAAGCCGGAACATTTCGCTGCGATCGATGCCACCAGCCAGCCGATCGGCTTCTTCGAAGTCCATGCCGAAAACTACATGGGCGCCGGCGGCCCGCCGCATGCCCAGCTCGGCAGGCTGCGGCAGGATTATGCCTTATCCATCCATGGCGTCGGCCTTTCCATCGGCTCGATGCAGCCGCTCGATGCCGACCACCTTGCCCGCCTGAAGATCGTCTGCGACCGCTACGAGCCCGAGAGCTTTTCAGAGCACCTCGCCTGGTCGACCCACGACACCACTTTTCTCAATGATCTGCTGCCCCTGCCCTATACAGAGGCGACGTTGGCTCAGGTCTGCAGCCATATCGATCAGGTACAGACGCTGCTCGGCCGCCAGATGCTGCTCGAGAATCCGGCTACCTATCTGCTCTTCGAAGAGAGCACGATCGAGGAAACGGAGTTTCTGGCCGAAGTCGTCGGTCGCACCGGCTGCGGCCTGCTGCTGGATGTCAACAATGTCTTCGTTGCCGCCACCAATCACAAGCTGGATCCGCACGACTATCTCAAGCGCTTTCCGGTCCAATGGGTGCGCGAAATCCATCTGAGCGGCCATTCGGAAACCACTGACGATGCCGGCGCGCGGCTCCTGATCGACAGCCACGATACGGCGGTCAAGGATCCCGTTTGGGAACTCTATGAGGAACTGATCGCTCGCACAGGCCCGATCGCCAGCCTGGTCGAATGGGACAATGACGTGCCCGAATGGCCGGCTCTTCGGGCCGAAGCCGAAGCTGCCGGCGCCATCCTGCGTCGCGCTGCTGAACGCCGGGCGGCGTGAGGAGGAGTCATGTCACTTGTCACCCAGGCCGCATTCGCCGCCGCACTCGTGGACCTTGATCTAGCTGTCCCCGAAGGGCTGGCGGCATGGAACGGTCCAAGGCCGGAGCGACGTTTCGGCGTCTATCGCAACAACGTTGCCGTCGGGCTGGTCGGTGCCCTCGCCTCGCGCTTCCCTGCAGCCGAAAGAATTGTCGGCGAGGAATTTTTCGCTGGGATGGCGCATGAATTCGTCCGCCTGCATCCGCCGCAATCGCCGTTGCTGCTGGCTTATGGCGATGACTTCGCCGGTTTCGTCGAGCGTTTCGAACCTGCCCGCGAGGTTCCTTATCTGCCCGACGTCCTCAGGCTGGAAGCGGCGCGAGGCAGAGCCTATCACGCTGCCGACGCTATGCCGCTCGATGCCACCTTGCTGGCGACGATCGAGCCGGAACGCTTGGAAAGGTTGCGGTTTGTCCCGCACCCCTCCGCCTGGATCATTCGCTCCGCCCATCCGGTAGTGAGCATCTGGGCGATGAACGCCGGCGAGATGGAGCTCGGGGAGATCGACGATTGGATAGCCGAAGATGCGCTTGTCATCCGTCCGCAAATGACTGTGGAGGTACATAGGCTGCCGCCGGGTGCTGCGGTCTTTCTTGAAGGGCTGTTAGCCGGCATCGATCTGGCCAGCGCATTCGAGAGCGCGCTTACCGAGGCCGCAGATTTCGACTTGTCCGCCAATCTTGCCGGCGCGCTCGCCGCCGGCGCCTTCACAGGCATTTGCTGAGCGCCAGGGAGAACCGACATGCAAGACCGAATGATGACGGCCACCACGGCCGAACGCGAAACCGTGCCTCAGAGGCTCTACAGCGCCTTGAGGCTTCTCGACCGCATCCCGCATGATCTGATCGCGCTTATAGCGCGGCTGTCGATCGCCGCCGTCTTCTGGCAGTCGGGCCAAACGAAGGTGGAGGGCTGGCATGTGACCGACAATGCCGTCTATCTGTTCCAGACGGAATATAAGCTGCCCTTCGTCGATCCGTGGATCGCCGCACACATCGCCGCTTTCAGCGAGCACTTCTTTCCCATTCTGCTCGTCATCGGCTTCGCGAGCCGGCTTTCCGCACTGGCGCTGCTCGGCATGACGCTGGTGATCGAGATATTCGTCTATCCGGATGCATGGCCCACGCATGGGACATGGGCCACGTGTTTCCTGGTGATCATCGCGGGCGGCCCGGGCCGGATCGCGCTCGACCATTTCATCGCCCGGCGGTTCGGCCGGGCGGTGTGATATCGAAGCAAACGGATGGTTGGGGAGCGCGGACGCACCTACCGCAAGACGGGCTCCCCATGGAAGCGGCGGCGGGACGGTTTCGAAACGCCGAAGCCGACTTCCATCATCAGGCGCGGTCTTTGCGTGGGAACCGTACCCATGTGGAAGCCGAAGGGATCCTCGACGAAACCGGATCCGGCCTTGCCGGTCAGCGTCAGCGCATTCGCCTCGCCATAATAATCGAGCACCTCGCTTGCCGGGTGCCCGACGAGCAAGGTCAGCTGATGCCGCACCCGGCGGCGCTTATGGCTTCCCTTGACAAAGACGTGGGGGCCGGTGCCCTCGTCCACATCGACCAGGTTGAAGAAGAATTTCAGCATCCGCCAGTCGTCGAGGTCGAAATGATATTTGTCCAGCGAAGCCAGGCTTCGGTCTGCTTCCGAAGCCTGCGTCGGAAAACTCCACCAGATACGGGTGGTGATCACCTTGGCCTGTCCGCCGAGATATTGCCTGGCGACATCGATCAGCAGCGGGTCGCGCTGCACCGCCATGACGGCCTCGCAATCCAACGAGCGCTCGAAGAAGTGGCCGCTGAGGATCGGGCGTTCGAAACGCGCTTCCGCTTCCCTATGGTCTCCGGCGGCGAATTCGAGTTTCCGGCTGAAATTGCCGAAGCAGCTTGTGGTAAGCGCGAATTCCGCGATTTGACGGTGGATATGATCGGGCAGCGTCAGGCCGGGAAAGATCCCGTCCGATCGCAGGGCGTCAACGACATCTTTGCGATCGACACCTGCAAACATCGATGCACCGGAAGCGGCAAGCTTGACGCGCTGTCGGGTGGCAAACCAGTGCATGCGCCGAAACGGCAAGGTTCGGGCAAGGAGGAACATCGGCAACCAGGCCGGATTTTCCCGAAGATCGGTCAGATAGGTGGGTATCCTGACGGCCATGCGCTTGAAGCGCCCGCCTCGTCGAGCAACGGACTCCAGGTCTGCTGTTGGGAAATTGTGCATAGTTATCCTCTCCGCACATGTGCAGTTTTCGGCAACAGGCCCAACACCCCGTTGTTATTAAATCATTGAGACTTCGGCATTTATTCGCGCCAGCGAATGTGCTGTGCAGCGCAGCAAATAGAAGTCGGCCGCCTTCGGTCAAGAGGCTGGAAAATCATAAACTTGATTCAAACGCAGAAAATTTCCGCGCCGACACGCGGTGCTTTTGGAGCGGTTGGGAAATCACCGCGCAGTTGCCATAGTGTGCGAAAAGACGAGGCGGTCCAAAACTATGCGGGAACGACACATCCCATTTGCCGTTAATTAGGACAGTGGCATTATAAGATATCCGGCAGCTTCAAACGGAAACGCGACAACGAAAGCGCGCGGGAACGCTTGATGGCGACTTCGATTTGACAGTCTTGTAACAGTCACATTCCTGTTGGCATTGTTGGCTAAATGAGCGGGAAGACATGGAAGAGGCCCCCCCTTTATGACAGACACCAAGACGCTTGATCCTACCGAAGGAATAGTCGATTTCGATGCCGGCGAGGGCGAAGCCGCGACCATAGTGGAGATGGACGATTATACCAAAAGCCTTGCCCGGGCGAAGGCCAAGTCTGTCAAACTCGTCGATGCCATTACCGGCCAGACGCTGAAGAAGAAGGATGCGGTGCACGTCGATGACCTCCGCCCATCCCTGGCGGATTTCATGCGGCTGAAGCATCCCGAGCTTCGCGCCGACGACTATGTCAGCCGCAAGGTCATGGACGACTATCGCGCCCAGTATATCGCCCAACTTCTGACGGTCGAGCGAGGCGAGCTTTCCAACCTCGAAGACGAGGTGGTCGAGAGCCTGAAGACGCATGATACGCTCGCCGAGAACATCGAAGAAGACTACGAAGACAACCGCTCCATCGGCGACCGTATGGCCGATGCCGTCGCCACCTTTGGCGGCAGCTGGACCTTCATCATCTCGTTCTGTCTGTTTCTCGGGGTCTGGATGGCCGTTAACGTCATCATTGGCGAGAAAGAGGCATTCGATGCCTATCCGTTCATCCTCTTGAATCTGGTTCTATCGACGATCGCTGCACTGCAGGCGCCCGTCATCATGATGAGCCAGCGGCGCCAGGAAGAGAAGGATCGCCTGCACGCGCTTAACGACTACAAGGTGAACCTGAAGGCCGAGCTGGAAATTCGCCACCTGCATGAAAAGGTCGACCATCTCCTCAATCGCCAATGGGAGCGCCTTACCGAAATCCAGCAGATTCAGATCGAGATGATGCTGGAACAGGCCAAGGCCGCCACGCGCGCGCTGAAAACCAACAAGGCGGCGGCCAAGGCAAAAACGAGCGGCCTGAAGAGCCTGTTCGTCAAGGCCAAGGATCCCGATTCGGACGATTCCGAGAATTGACTTGGGAGGGCGCGGTGCAACCCTGCTTCCACTGTGACGCTGCCAAAGAGCGGGCCACTCGGCCCGCTCTTCTGTGTCGGGCCTCCTCCTTGTGACGGAGGTCTGGCGTTTCACGTGAAATGCCGTACCCCGATCCGCAAGGCTTCCAAACTCACGCGTCGGCCGTTTTCCTCCGCGTCGCGAACAACATCGGCATGCAGGCAAGATAAAGCAGAGCACCGAGAACCCAGACAAGGCCAGGGAAGATGGACCTGGATGCGAAGTAGATCTCGCTGATGGCGAGCGGCGCGATGACGGATGCAAGGCTCGTCAAGCTGCCCAATACGCCTTGCAGACGTCCCTGCTCATCCGCACCCACGTGCTGCGTCATCATGGACAGCAACGCCGGCTGACCGATGCCGCCGAGGCAGAACAGCGGAAAGAGAAGAAAGGCGATGAAGCCGCGCGTGGCGAAGGCGATAGCGATATAGGCGGCGCTATCGCAGATGATCGCAACGATGAGCGCTCGCCGCTCGCCCCAGCGCTCACTCAAAGGACCGGCGACAAAGGCCTGGGCGAGCGCGTGGAAGAGGCCGAAACCGGCAAGCGACAGGCCAACGGTCGCAGTATCCCAGGCGAACTTGTCCTGCCCATAGAGCACCCAGACGGTTCCGCCGATTTCGCCGACCATGCTAAGGATGATTGACATCAAAAGCAGCGGCAGCAGTACCGGAAACGCACCGATCCAGCGCAGCGGCGCGAGCGGATGGAAAGCGGCCGGATCGAGACGTTCCGGCCTCACGCTGCGCGTTTCCGGCAGAATCGCGAGCGCCAGAATGAAATTCACCATGACGAGCAGCCCCGCCGCTACGAAGGGCGCACGAACGGAAACCGTGCCAAGCACGCCGCCGATCACGGGCCCGAGAATGAAACCGATGCCAAAGCAGGCGCTGAGCAACCCGAAGGCACGCGTGCGCTTCTCCTCGGGTGTAATATCAGTGAGGCATGCCGCAGCGACGGATGCGTTTGCGGCCGTCAGACCGGCAACGGCACGCCCGAGGAACAGCCACCAGAAGTCAGGCGCCCACGCCATGAAGGCATAATCAATCATTCCGCCCGCCAGCGAGATTAGCAGCACAGGCCTACGCCCATAACGGTCGCTCAATGTTCCGAGGACGGGGGCGGCGAGGAACTGCAGCGCGGCATAGAGCGAGAGGAACGCGCCGTAACGCCAGCCGAGATCGGGCGTATGCGCCACGCTACGCAGGAGTTCCGGCAAGATCGGCATCACAAGGCCCGTGCCTGCGGCATCGAGAACGACAACGGAGAGAATGGTCAAAAGCATCTTGTTCATAGCACAAAACTTATCATTGATAAGGAACTTTATCGCTGATAAATTACGTTCTCAAAGCTGTCAATTGGAGACGCGATGAAAATCGACCGGGCCCAGATCGTCGACACGGCACTGACCATATTGAACGAAGTGGGCATCGACGGGCTGTCCACACGGCTGATCGCGCAGCGCCTCGGCGTGCAACAGCCGGCGCTCTACTGGCATTTCAAGGGCAAGCAGAACCTGCTGGCGGCGATGAATATCGAGATGCTGAAGCGAAGCCACACGCGCCGCACTCCCCTTCCCGGCGAAACCTGGCAGGATTTTCTGCGCGCTAATGCCCGCAGTTTCCGTTCCGCCTTGCTCACATGGCGCGACGGCGCCCGCGTCCACGCTGGGACGGAGGCCGATCCCTCGGATCTCGACACGATCGAAATCCAGCTCGGCTGCCTGTGCGAGGCAGGCTTTACGCCGGGTCAGGCGCTGGAGCTGCAGATCGCGATCGGTCGCTATGTGGTGGGCTGCGTTCTGGAAGAACAGGCCGATACGGCAGACGCATCGGACCGATCAGATCTCGACACCGCCGCTGAAAGCCATCCGAATCTTGCCAAGGCGATCGCGCATTATCGTGCGAATGGGCACGAGGCATTTTTCGAGCGGGGTCTCGATTTGCTGATCCGCGGCGCCGAAACTACGAAATAACCCGCCGGCGCCATAAGGCCGGGAGGAACGATCCGAGCAGGTGGTCGCAGGCGCATCACGCTTCGGCTTTGAATGTGCGACCGAGATCCTGGCCAGTGCCGAAATAGTGCCGGAATACATAAAGCAGCGGGCTCCATCGGCTGGTGTCGATATGGTTCGTGCCCGGGATGACAATGTCCCGATGCGCGTGAACGCGGATTGCCTTCGTCTCGATGATCCAGAAGCCCTCTTGCCGCTCCGCGGGCCGCTCGCCGCCAGGAGCGTGCGAAGCCACGACCTCCGCTTCGAGTTGAATCGGGCATTCGGCTATGCGCAACGGCCGGACGAGCTCGGACGCCTGCGGCGTAAAGCCCGATACATCAAACTTGTCGGCCTCGAAACGATAGCCGATCTTTTCCTTATGCGCGGGAACGGGATTGCATCCTGTCGTCGGAGCGAGAGCCTCGATCTTCGGCCAAAGATCCGGAGAGGGGAAGTTCAACACCAGCTGCCGTTCGCGCATAGCGTTTTCCCGCCCCTTGCTCGTGGCTGTCAGGCCGAGAACCATGCGGTCAAATAGTGCCCAAGCCGAAGACATGGGCGAGATGTTTGTCGTGCCGTCGGCGTTGAGGCTCGTGATCAGCGCAACGGGGGTCCCGACATAGAGCACACTCGGCTTGATGACGATGTGTTCGTGTTCATGTTCGCTTGGCGTGGATTCGGCTGCGTTCGTCAACATTGCAAATTCTCCTTTTGGAATCGCAATGTAATCCTGCGGACGCATGGAATAGTTCGATAACGGCCGAACTATACAGCTCGGTTGGATGCCGGACTGCGGGAACGTCCCGCAGTAAATTCGTCACGCCACTGTCATGCAGCTGTCATGCGCCGCCTCTACTCAGGCTTGTAGTTTTAGAAACGCTGATTTTTAAATGACAAGTGACACGAACCGGATCCAGACCGCCGTTTCGGCATCGGGATTGGAACTTCATTACGATAAGACGGCCGTTCTGCGTGGTATCGATCTTTCGCTCGCCAAAGGACGGACGCTGGCGCTGCTCGGCCCTTCCGGCTGCGGCAAGACGACTCTGCTCCGCCTGGTTGCTGGCCTACTTGCACCGACGAAAGGCCAGATAGCTATTTCCGGCCAAGTGGTTGCCGATGCGACATCGAATACCTTCGTACCGCCGGAAAAGCGCAATCTCGGCATGGTCTTTCAGGACTATGCGCTTTGGCCGCATCTGACGGTTGGCGGCAATGTCTCCTTTCCGCTCGAAATGCGCGGCGTCTCGAAGGCTGAACGCGAGCAGCGCACCATGCGGGCGCTGGAACGCGTCGGCCTGGCGCCGCTCGCGCAACGACGCCCGAGCGATCTTTCCGGCGGCCAGCAACAGCGCGTCGCGATTGCCCGCGCGATCGTCGCCGAGCCGCAGCTCGTCCTGTTCGACGAGCCGCTCTCCAACCTCGATCGCGAGCTGCGCGAAAACATGGTCGGCGAACTTGCCGAGCTGATCGCCACACTTGGACTGACGGCAATTTATGTCACGCATGACCATAGCGAAGCCCTGACGCTCGCAGACGAGGTCGCCATCATGCGGTCCGGCGAGATAGCCCAGCTCGCTTCGCCGGATATCCTGATCGAAAGCCCGGCATCGCCTGAAGTCGCCGAATTCCTGCGGCTCGGCAGCACGGCGAATCTGGAATGGCGCGACAATGGCTGGCGGCTTGCGGGAAGCCCACATGTCCTGACGAACGCGGCGCGTCCTGGACAGGAAAAGGCCAGGATCCTCATTCCGACACGCGCCATCTCGATCGGCGAAAGCACCTGGCCGAGCCTGCCGGCAACGGCCTTGCGCTCCCATTTCAGGGGCGATGGCCACCTGGTCACCGCCGCACTGCACGGCACGACGGGCGTTGAACTACAGGTTTTGAGCCCGATCAAGATCCGGCCGGGTGAACAGATCGGTCTTTCGGTCGATGCCAACGGCATCCTGTGGTTTTAGAGCAACTCCAGCAAAAGTGCGCAGCGGTTTTGCGCCCGGAGTTGCGTAAAAACAAGGAGATAGAGCCTTTCTGGATTTCGGAGAAAAGCGAAAGGGCTCTAGCAGGAACATCACGAAGCCATAGAGAGGAAACCATGTTTAAATCGCTGAAAACCATTGCCATTTTTGCGCTGTCGACCGCCCTTCTGGCTGGCGTCGCCCGTGCCGATATCACCGTCTACACCGCCGGCCCGCAGAACCTCATCGACAAGCTTTCCGCCGGCTTCACCGCCCAGAGCGGCATCAAGGTCAACGTCTTCCAGGCAACGACCGGCAAGGTCATGGCACGCATCGAGGCCGAAGCCGCCAACCCCGTCGTCGACGTGCTGATCTCGGCTTCCTGGGATACGGCGACCGATTTCGCCAAGCGCGGCTGGCTCGTCTCCTACACCAGCCCGAACGCCGAAAAAGTCCCGGCATTCCTGAAGACCGATACGGCGGTTGCCCAGGGCGTCTCGGCGCTCGGCATCGCCTGGAACACCAAGAGCGGCACGTCCCAGCCAAAGGAATGGGCCGATCTCGCCAAGCCCGAGTTCAAGGATCTCGTCAATATTCCCGATCCTGCCCAGTCCGGCTCCTCCTTCGAACTGACGGCGGCCCTCGGCGGCAAGGACGACTATAAGCTCTTTAGGGAACTCAAAGGTAACGGCGCCATCGTTGCCGGCGCCAATGCAGAAGCGCTGAACCCGGTGCTGCAGGGCGCCAAGGCAGCCGTCTTCGGCGCGGTCGACTACATCACCTTCGCCGCCAAGGCCAAGGGCGAAAGCATCGACGTTGTCTTCCCACAATCAGGCACCGTCATCGCACCGCGTCCGGTCATGATCCTGAACTGGTCGAAGCATCAGGATGAGGCCAAGAAATTCGTCGACTACATGCTGTCGGATGAGGGCCAGAAGCTCGTCGCCGGCACCTTCCTGATGCCCGCCCGCTCCGACATCCCGGCCTCGCGTCCCCTCGTCAGCGATCTCAAGCTGCTCGATTACGACCTCAACGCCGCCTACGGCAAGCGCAAGGAAATCCTGAAACAGGTCGGCGATCTGTTCGGCAGCAAGTAAGGCTTTATGCGATGAAGACGAAGGGAACAGGCGCTCCGATGCCGGCAGCGTGGCTCGCAGGCCTTGGGCTGATCATCATCGTCGCCTTTCCTTTCGCCGCCGTCGTGCTGCAGGCAGTCTTCCCCTCCTTGGGGCAAGGCTCGTTTGCAGCACCCTTCTCGGCCATCGGCAAGACGCTGGCCGACGAAGCGCTCCTGGGGATGACCGCGAATACGGTCATTCTCGGATGCGCCGTCGTCCTGGCCTCGGCCCTCGTCGCCGTTCCCCTCGGCGTGTTGCGTGCGCTTTACCGCATTCCCTTCGCGCCGCTGTGGGATGTGCTTCTGCTCACCCCCTTCATGATCCCGCCCTATATCGCCACGCTCGGCTGGATCATGACACTGCAGCCGCGCGGCTATCTGGAGCAGCTCGCGGGTTTCAATCTTGCCTCCACCCTGTTCTCGCTGACGGGCATGACCGTGGTCATGACCTTCAACACCTTTCCGGTCGTCTATTTCGCCGTCTCGCGCACGGTGGAGGCCGTCGGCGCCCGCTATGCCGATGTCGGTCGCGTCTTCGGTGCCTCGCCGGCACGCGCCTTCTGGCGCATCACGTTGCCGCTGTCCGCCCCCGGCCTCGCCGCCAGCCTATTGCTTGTCTTTGCCGCGGCGATCGAGGAATACGGCACGCCGGCAGCGCTTGGCCGCCGCGCCGGCTTCCAGGTTCTGGTCACCGGCATCGACACCCGTATCGGTGACTGGCCGATCGATCTGCCGGGTGCCGCCATCCTGTCGCTGACCCTCGTCGTCATCTCGCTGATCGCATTCCTCATCCAGCACCGGATCCTGTCGCGACGCTCCTACCAGACGGTGAGCGGCAAGCCGCAGAACAAGGACAAGCGGCCGCTCGGCGCAATGACGGCACCGGTTCTGCTGGCCTTCGGCATCGTCTCGTTCCTTGCAACCGGCGTGCCCATGCTCTCGATCCTTGCCACCGCGCTGTCGAAGACGATCTCGCGCGGCCTCGTCGTCAGTAATCTCGGCCTCGACAATTTCGCAGCCGTTTTCGGCAACAGCGCCGGCGCGCTCGCCGCGCTCGGCAACAGCCTGGCGCTAGGAATCGGCACCGCCGTCGTGACAGGCCTCATCGGCGTCACATCGGCCTATGCCGTCGTCAAGACGAAGATGCGCGGCCGCATGCTGATCGACATCATGACCGTGCTGCCCAATGCCCTGCCCGGTATCGTCGTCGCCGTCGGCCTGATCCTTGTCTGGAACATGCCCGGCCTGCCCTTTACGCCTTACAATACTGCAATCATCCTGCTGCTAGCCTATTGCTGCATTCTCCTGCCGCAGACGGCGCGCTACTCCTCGGCCGCTTTCCAGCAGATCGGTGACAATCTCGAGGCCGCCGCCCGCGTTGCCGGCGCCGGCACGCTGACGACCTTCCGCCGCATCCTGCTGCCGCTGGTGCTGCCGAGCCTCGCATCCGCCATGCTCCTCGTCTTCGCCCTGGCATCCCGCGAACTCGTCGCCTCGATCGTGCTGGCACCCGTCGGCATGCAGACCATCGCCACCTTCATCTGGCGGCAGTTCGAGCAGGGCTCGATCGGCCTCGGCATGGCCATGGCCTTCGTGACAATCATCGTCACCACGCTCATTCCGCTTGCCTTCCTCGCACTTCTGCGCCGCAGCGGCCTCGTTGCCGAGTAGCACGATTTCGATTCTCATTGCCGGCTAACAGTCGGCGCACCTTTTCCCGACAAGGCCGATCGAACCATCGCTCGAATGAACCCTGTCGGAAAATTGATATTTCTGCGCTAAGAGCGGTTTATGTTTACGCTCACGACCGCCAGCAGCCATTCCCAGGAGATCAAACGCAGCCGCTTTCTCGCGATAGCCGGCCCTGTTGCAGACGAGCAGGCCGCGAAGGATTTCATCGCCGAACATTCGGCTGCGGATGCCAACCACAATTGCTGGGCATGGCGGATGGGCCAGAACTATCGGTTCAACGATGACGGCGAGCCGAGCGGCACTGCGGGCAAGCCCATTCTGCAAGCGATCGACGGGCAGGAGCTGGACTGCGTCGTCGTCGTGGTCACTCGCTGGTTCGGCGGCGTCCTGCTCGGCAGCGGCGGACTGATCAGAGCCTATGGCGGCACCGCCGCTCTCTGCCTTCAGGCTGCGGAGAAGATCAAAATCGTGCCCATGACCTCCGTCGGCATAGAGGCACAGTTCTCGGACCTCGCCCTGCTGAAGGCCCGGCTTGCTGCCTCGCCAGGCACCTCCATAACGGCAGAGCAATTCATCTCCACCGGCGCCGTGCTGACCCTGAACATTCCCACAGCGAACGCCGACGACATCCTGCAAATGGTAACGGACCTCACGAGCGGCCGCGCGGTGATCGACAGAAGTTGATGGATCATCGGTTCGAATGCCCTCCGATACAGCAACTGGAATATGCCGGCGCGTGTCGATCGGCAAATGGCACAGCGATATGACCGCCGCCAAATTCCACCGCGAAATCTCCCATCCCGCGACAGAACAGGAATTCGGAGGGATATCGACCTCAAAGTCCTGCAGATCGCGCGGAAAAGTATAAATTTCTCCAAAAAACGCCATTTCCTCCCATCTTTGGCATCTCGTTCTCGCTTTCGATTTGCAGACATCCTTTTGGCGACCTACCCCATCCCAGTTCGTCTTCATCCGGCACAGCGAAGGAATATGCGATGGAAATCAAGGAAACGCCTGATCTGTTGGTACTGCGCGCCAGGAAACGCCTGCGCATTCCCGATATCAAACAGGCCGCTCTTGAATATGCGCCGCAATTCGAAAAGCAAATCGTCGAATCCGGGCTAAAGGTCGCCGGCCCATGGCTCTTTATCTCCCACAACCTTCCGAGAGACGGTAAAACACTCTTCGATTGGGAAATATGCCGCCCGGTAGAAAAACCAGAACGCTATGATGGCGCCATGGAGCTTCACCATCTGGAGCCGATCATTGTGGCAAGCAAGATGCATCAGGGGTCGCTGCGGACCCTCTTTACCCAGGGCTATGCCCCCTTGGTCGCCGAAATCGAAATGTCCCGCCACATCTTTTCGGGCGAGAGCCGGGAAGTCTATCATGGCTGGAACGGCCCCGGCGCTTCTTACCAAAGGGTCGAAATTCAGTTCGGCCTCGCGCGCTGACCCCTTCGATCGCCGCAGAAAATCGACGATTTGCGCGTGCCAGCCTCTCTACCGGACTGCCGGAAAGCGCGTTTTGAAGCGACGATATCTTGCGAATGCGCCGCATTTCAAATGCAGCCCATTCGACCACTCGATCACCCGATATCGGTCCGATTGACATTCTCTGCGATTGTGACACCGTTCCGCACAGTTGCTGACCTACCGTTTTGAGGCAAAATGACAAAACGATCGCAAGCAGTTATCACCACCGCCGAGGAACGCCCGCGCGACGGCTGGAACGACCCCGTCCACGGCGCCATCTCCTGGCACACGCTCCTAAGCAGCGACATCACCCCCACCGACAGCATGAGCGCCGGCATCGCCGAACTTGTCCCCGGCGGCGAGCTGAAGCCGCATCGGCACGACCCATCGGAAATCTACTTCATCTTCGAGGGAACCGGCATCGTCCGGATCGACGGTCAGGAAACCACAGTCAAAGCCGGCACGACAGTCTTCATCCCCGGCAACGCCGAACACGGCATCCGCAACGAATCATCCGCCAACCTGAAATTCTTCTACGTCTTCCCGAAGGGATCATTTGCGGACGTGGTCTATCGCTTTCCGGAGAATTGAGGCGCTTCGGCCGCTTTCAGCAGCAAACGGCTTGGTAATTCAGACAATGAAGGCCGAAAGAATGGCGGAGAGGGTGGGATTTGAACCCACGATACCCTTGCAGGTATGCCGCATTTCGAGTGCGGTGCATTCGACCACTCTGCCACCTCTCCGGTTATGCTGGTCGGCGCGTGTCTCAGCGCGGGCTGTCTCATAGCGACAGTCGGAGAGGATGGCAAGGGCGAATGTGAAAGCTTTTCATCCTTTCGCCTTGACAGATCAGGGACGCTTATATATCCCGTGCGGCGCAATAGGTGTGGACAAGTCCGTGCCTAGCCCGTCCTGCTTCGCGCAGGGCTTCACCGGCAGATATTTTTTGAAGGCACGAGCCTTCGGGATCCCTGCTAAATTTCGACTGATAAAAAGACGGCCGCTCGTCCCTCAAGGCGAGAGAGCCGGAACGAACATGAAAGGATAAAAAATGTTCGCAGTCATCAAGACCGGCGGTAAGCAGTACCGAGTGGCAGCAAACGACGTGCTGACCATCGAAAAGCTCGAAGTCACCGCCGGCGGCACCGTAGAATTCACCGAAGTCCTCGTTATCGGCGAAGGCGCCGACGCTGCGATTGGTGCTCCCTTCGTCAAGGGCGCTTCCGTCAAGGCCGAAGTGGTCGAGCACAACCGCGGCAAGAAGGTCATCGCCTTCAAGAAGCGCCGTCGTCAGAACTCGAAGCGTTCGCGCGGCCATCGCCAGCACCACACCGTTGTCCGCATCACGGACATCGTGGCTGCCAAGTAAGTAACGGGATCAGGGTTTAAAGGAGAACTCCAATGGCACACAAAAAAGCTGGCGGTTCCTCGCGCAACGGTCGCGATTCCGAATCCAAGCGCCTTGGCGTGAAGAAGTTCGGCGGCGAAGCCGTCATCGCAGGCAACATTATCGTGCGTCAGCGCGGCACGCAGTGGCATCCGGGTTCCAACGTTGGCCTCGGCAAGGATCACACGATTTTTGCGCTTACGGCGGGCAACGTGAACTACCGTACGAAGGCCAATGGCCGCGTGTACGTGTCTGTAATGCCGAAAGCGGAAGCAGCGGAATAAGCCGGTAGCGCTCTAAAACAGCCGGCGTCTCATCGACCCGGCTGAGCGCATCAGGTTCAGTCCAGAAAACAGGGGAGATGGGACGCCATCTCCCCTTTTTCTTTACCCTCAACCAAGGAGGACTGAACCATGCAAGGCGAATTGTTAAGGGAAGGCCAATCGAGGTCTCCCGAAGAGCGGCTGAGGCCGGAACGGTTAAGGACCGATTGCCCTGTCTTACTGTCGGAAAGGCTCGTTCTGCGCGCGCCCCACGAAGAAGACATTGACGCCCTTGCCCATCTCGCCAACAACGCCAATGTCGCTACTATGGTATCGCGTATGCCGCACCCGTATACGACCAATGATGCCGCCGATTTCGTGCGACGCACGAAGCTTGGCGAGATTGGCAAGTGCGTCTATGCGATTACGAAAGCCGACAACGGCGCCTTTCTAGGATGCTGCGGCGTCGAGCCGACGGCCGATCCGGATACCGTCGAGATCGGTTACTGGCTGGGCGAACCCTACTGGAACCAGGGCTATACGACGGAAGCCGCCCACGCGCTCGTCGACATGGTCTTCCGTACCCGTGAGAACGTCGCACAGATCGATGCTCGTTGCAGGGTCATGAACGTTGCCTCACGACGGGTCGTGCAGAAGTGCGGCTTCCAGTTCCAGGGGTCCGGTCTTGCCGCGTCGCTCGCACTCGGCAGCACCGTTCCGGTCGAATGGTACAGGCTCGATCGTAAGACCTGGATATCCTTGCGTAGCTGGGGAGGCATGAGATGAACGCGCTCGCCCTCAACCGCCGCAATGACAGGATGCTGATGCCCGGCCCGACGCCGGTCATCCAGACCGGACGGCTGACGCTGCGCCCACACCGGCTGAGCGACGCCGACATGATCGCGGAATCGCTTTCCGATTTCGCGGTCACCCGCATGCTGGCGAGGGTGCCCGCACCCTATGACCGGCAAGATGCGCTTGACTGGCTGGTGGAGCATACCTCCAGCCTCGGCATCGATTGGGAACTGGCCATCACCGAGCAGGATGATGCCCATATCGGCTGCGTCGGCATCGAACTTAGGCACGGCCGCTGGCATCTCGGCTACTGGCTGAACCGCTTCTACTGGCGGCACGGCATCATGAGCGAGGCTGTGAAGGCCGCGCTCGAACGCTTTGCCCGCCGCATGCCCGAAGTCGCCATCCATTCCGGCGTCTTCGCCGACAATCCGGCGTCGCTCAAGCTGCAGCAGAAGCTCGGCTTCGAGATCACCGGTTGCTCGGAGACTTACAGCTTTGCCCGCAACACCATGGTTCCGCACATCGAAACCGTGTTGAAGCCGGGTGCGCTACGGCTCTCGCAGGCGGCATAAAGCCTTGAAAACCCGCTATCGCCGGTCAGACCGGCGGTAGCGCCGCATCAATCGCGCTGTTCTTCACCTTATGACACGTGAACCGCACGATATTCTTTGACCTCGGCCCGTAGCGCCTATATCGAAGGCGACATGACGGGTAAACAGCCGGCCGATGCCTCCCCATGGATGCGCAGAGGACGGCGACAATTCGATAAAGAGCGCATAGGCTTTTCTAAATCCCATTCGATCCGAAGGGACGTGCGCCGACACCGGGTGACGACGTAAGATGAAATTTCTCGATGAAGCAAAAGTCTATATTCGCTCAGGCGACGGCGGCGCAGGCAGCGTCTCCTTCCGGCGCGAGAAGTTCATCGAATTCGGCGGGCCGGACGGCGGCGACGGCGGCCGCGGCGGCGATGTCTGGGTCGAGGCCGTCAACGGCCTCAACACGCTGATCGACTTTCGCTACCAGCAGCATTTCAAGGCCACGATCGGCATGCACGGCATGGGCAAAAACCGCGCCGGTGCCAAGGGCGCCGACGTGACGCTGAAGGTTCCCGTCGGCACGCAGATCTTTGAGGAAGACGGCGAAACCCTGATCTGCGATATCACGCAGGAAGGTCAGCGCTTTCGCCTGGCGCCCGGCGGCAATGGCGGCTTCGGCAATGCCTATTTCAAATCTTCGGTCAACCAAGCGCCTGACTGGGCCAATCCCGGCCTGCCCGGCGAGGAAAAGACCCTCTGGCTGCGGTTGAAGCTGATCGCCGATGCCGGTCTTGTCGGCCTGCCGAATGCCGGGAAGTCGACCTTCCTTGCTGCTGTCAGCCGCGCACGGCCGAAGATCGCCAACTATCCCTTCACGACGCTGCACCCCAATCTCGGGGTCGCCACCATCGACGGCCAGGAATTTGTGCTGGCCGACATTCCGGGTCTGATCGAGGGCGCGCATGAAGGCGTCGGCATCGGCGACCGCTTCCTCGGCCATGTCGAGCGCACCCGTGTGCTGCTGCATCTGGTCTCCGCCCAGGAAGAGAAGGTCGGCAAGGCCTACAAGACCGTTAAGCACGAGCTTGAGGCCTACGGCAACGACATCCCCGACAAACCGGAAATCGTCGCGCTATCGCAGATCGACGTGGTTGACGAGGAAACGCTGAAGAAGAAGGCTCGCGAGCTGGCTCGCGCCTGCGGCAGAACGCCCTTCCAGATTTCCGCCGTCACCGGTCGCGGTATGACCGAAGTGCTGCGCGCGCTGCGCGACGTCATCGTCGAAGCCAATTCAGGCGAAGCGGACAAGCCGGCAAAGGCCCCTAAGGTGCGGCACCGCGACATGCAGCTCTCCGACGACGCTGGTGAGGATGAAGACGAGGATCAGCAGGGATGACTGCCCGCAAGCCGCTCGACCGCTATCGCCGCATCGTCATCAAGATCGGCTCTGCTCTCCTGGTCGATCGCAAGACCGGCTTGAAGAAATCCTGGCTCGACGGCATGTGCGCCGACATAGCGGCGTTGAAGGCCAAGGGTATCGATGTCCTGGTCGTCTCCTCGGGCGCCATCGCCCTCGGCCGCTCCGTGCTCGACCTGCCCTCCGGCGCACTGAAGCTGGAGGAAAGCCAGGCGGCAGCGGCTGTGGGCCAGATCTCGCTGGCCCGCGCCTGGTCGGAAAGCCTGTCGCATGACGATATTGTCGCCGGTCAGATCCTGCTGACACTTGGCGACACCGAAGAGCGCCGCCGCTACCTGAATGCCCGCGCCACCATCAACCAGCTTCTGAAGATCGGCGCCGTGCCGATCATCAACGAGAACGATACGGTCGCGACGAGCGAAATCCGCTATGGCGACAATGATCGCCTCGCCGCGCGCGTCGCCACCATGACCGGCGCCGACCTTCTGGTGCTGCTGTCGGACATTGACGGACTCTATACCGCGCCGCCGCACCTCGATCCGCAGGCGAAGTTCCTCGATACGATCCCCGATATCACGCCCGAAATCGAAGCCATGGCCGGCGGCGCCGCTTCCGAACTGTCGCGCGGCGGCATGCGCACCAAGATCGATGCCGGCAAGATCGCGACCGGCGCTGGCTGCGCCATGATCATCGCTTCCGGCAAGACAGACCGTCCGCTGCACGCCATCGAAAGCGGCGCCCGCTCCTCCTGGTTCGCGCCATCAGGCACGCCCGTCACCGCCCGCAAGACCTGGATTGCCGGACAGCTGCAGCCGGCTGGCGAGTTGCATGTCGACGACGGTGCGGTCACGGCTCTAGGGGCCGGCAAAAGCCTTCTGCCGGCAGGCGTGCGGAAGGTTATCGGCCATTTCGGCCGCGGCGACACGGTTGCCGTCATCGGCCCTTCAGGTCGTGAAATTGCCCGTGGCCTTGCTGGCTATGATGCGGAAGAGGCCCGCCAGATCACCGGCCGCAAATCGGCAGAGATCGAGGCGATCCTCGGCTATGCCGGCCGCGCCGCCATGGTGCACCGCGACGACCTCGTCATGACCGCGTCCGTCAAGGCGAAGGCCGAGAAATCGAAGAAGGATGAAGCTCATGCTTGAAACTGTCGCACAAAGCCCCGACATCGATGCGCTGATGAATGACATCGGCCGCAAGGCTCGGGCTGCGTCGCGACCTCTAGCCTTTGCTTCGACTGACAGTAAGAACAAGGCGTTGAACGCCATGGCGGACGCCATTCTTGCTCATAAGGATCATATCCTCTCTGAAAACGCCAAGGACCTCAAGGATGTCGAGGGCACGGATATGCTCGCCTCCTTCGTCGATCGTCTGACGCTGAACGATAAGCGCATTGCCGAAATGGCCGAAGGCATTCGCGCCATTGCCGCGCTTAATGATCCAGTGGGTGAAGTCATCGCCGCCTGGGATCGACCGAACGGGTTGAAGATCGAGCGCGTCCGCACGCCGCTCGGCGTCATCGGCGTCATCTTCGAAAGCCGGCCGAACGTGACAGCCGATGCCGGTGCGCTCTGCCTGAAGGCCGGCAATGCCGTGATCCTGCGCTGCGGCAGCGATTCTCGCCGCTCCTCGCAGGCGATCCATGAGTGCCTTGTCGAAGGACTGAAGGCAGCCGGCCTGCCGGAACATTCAATCCAGCTCGTGCCCGTCAGCGATCGTGCCGCCGTCGGCGCCATGCTGCGTGGCCTTGAAGGCAATATCGACGTCATCGTGCCGCGCGGCGGCAAGAGCCTCGTCGGTCGCGTGCAGACCGAGGCCCGCGTACCGGTCTTTGCCCATCTGGAAGGCCTTTGCCACCTCTATATCGACGCCTCGGCCGATCTCGACATGGCGAAATCAATCGTCGTCAACGCCAAGATGCGCCGCACGGGCATCTGCGGTGCGGCCGAAACCCTGCTGGTCGATTCCAAGGTCGCCTCCACCCATCTGAAGCCGCTGCTTGACGGACTTGCCGCCGCTGGCTGCGAAATCCGCGGCTCCGCCGAAGTCCTCAAGCTTGAGCCCGGCGCAAAGGCGGCAACGGAAGAAGACTGGTCGACGGAATATCTGGCGCCGATCATCTCGGTCGCGCTGGTCGACGGCATTTCCGGCGCGATTGCTCATATCGGCAAATATTCGTCGAACCATACCGAAGCCGTGATCGCCGAAGACCCTGCGGTCGTCGAGCGCTTCTTCACCGAGATCGATTCGGCAATTCTGCTACACAATGCCTCGACGCAATTTGCCGATGGCGGCGAATTCGGCATGGGCGCAGAAATCGGCATCGCTACCGGCAAGATGCACGCCCGCGGGCCTGTTGGCGTCGAGCAACTCACCTCTTTCAAATATCGCGTGCGCGGCACCGGACAGATACGGCCCTAACGTGCTGACGGAAGAGGTCGATCAACGCTATCTGCGCATGCCCCATGCCGAGCGCGGCATGGTGGTCGGTCTTTTCGGCGGTTCGTTCAATCCGCCGCATCGCGGCCATGCGCTCGTGGCGGAGATCGCCCTGCGCCGGCTCGGCCTCGACCAGCTCTGGTGGATGGTGACGCCCGGCAACCCGCTGAAGAGCCGCAATCATCTGGCGCCGCTTGCCGAGCGCATCGCGCTTAGCGAGCAGATGCTTCACGATCCTCGCATCAAGGTGACGGCCTTCGAGCAGAGGCTGGGCATGAGTTATACGGCCAATACGCTCGCGCATGTGAAGGCGCGCAACAAGCATGTGCATTTCATCTGGATCATGGGCGCCGACAGCCTGAACACATTCCATCGCTGGCAGAAGTGGCAGGAAATCGCCCGCACCTTCCCGATCGCCGTCATCGACCGGCCGGGATCGACGCTCTCCTATCTCTCGGCCAAGATGGCCAAAACCTTCCACTATGCCCGCGTCGACGAAGACGACGCCCGCGTGCTCTGGAAGAAGCGCGCACCAGCCTGGACCTTCATTCACGGGCCACGCTCGGCGCTCAGCTCGACAGCCTTGCGCGCAGCGCAATAAAGCATTTCCAGGAAAAGTGCGCAGCGATTTTCCGTCCGGAATGCGCAAAAAACAAGAAGGCAGAGTTTTTCCGCGCCTCGAGGCAAAGCGCTGTCTGACTGATTTTTCGAGAAGATCGGAAAAATAAAAAGCCCGACGCGGGAGGAGGATGCGTCGGGCTTTAAACCTGATCAGCAACTGGGAGGAGGAGAGTTGCTGATCCATATCGAACGGCATTGGGAGGAGGAGATCGCCGCTTCGATACTTATGTTTTAGCAGATTTTACCGATTGATAAATGATTGATTGCGCAATGCAGCAATGCAGAATACGCATATCTTGAAAACATACTTGCCCAAAATTCGCTTCTTTTACCAGTCGCGTGCGGTCTGTGCCTCGACAATGACATCATGCGCCTGACGAGAAAGCCCTAAAATCCACGATTTATAACGTTACATCTCATTTCGTGAGCGTTCGCCAGACTTCTGGGCGAATAAAGCCATGCATTTTCGCAATACCAGAACAGATTTATATGCGTCGCAAAATAGAAAACCCATAAATTTCGTGGGGTTAGATAGCGATGGGGCGATATATTTTTCCGAACACATCCCTAGCCAAGTTTCGCGCATCGTTATATCTCTCGAAACATGTCGATATCTTTGGGGAGAAATAAGATGGCTACCAGCCGACGCCGATGGATCAAGCTTGCAACCGCCGCATTGTCAGCCGCATGGCTGGGGCTTTCGGTTACACCGACCTTTGCCGCCGACAAGATCGTCGTCTTCGCTGCCGCCAGCATGAAGAACGCGCTCGACAATGCCGATGCCGCCTTCACCAAGGAGACCGGCAAGGAAGTCACCGTCTCCTATGCGGCAAGCGGTCCGCTCGCCAAGCAGCTTGAAAATGGCGCACCGGCCGACATCTTCATTTCCGCCGACACCAACTGGATGGATTATGTCGCCGGCAAAAAGCTGATCAAGGACGACAGCCGCGTCAATCTTCTCGGCAACAAGCTCGTCCTCGTTGCCGCCAAGGACAAGGCAAAGCCCGTCGACATCAAGCATGGCTTCGACCTGGCTGCCCTGCTCGGCGATGGTCGTCTGGCGATCGGCCAGCCGGAATCGGTGCCGGCTGGCAAGTACGGCAAGACGGCGCTGGAAAAGCTCGGCGTATGGGCTTCGGTTGAAAAGAAGGTCGCCGGCGCCGAAAGCGTGCGTGCAGCACTCGCGCTGGTCTCGCGTGGCGAAGCACCCTTTGGCATCGTCTACCAGACCGATGTCTCGGCCGATCCGGGCGTCGCCGTCGTCGGCACCTTCCCGGCAGACAGCCACCCGCCGATCGTCTATCCGGTCGCCATCACCGCCAGCAGCAAGAACCCGAACGTGCAAGCCTATTTCGATTATCTGAAATCGGCTAAGGCTGTTCCCTTCTTCGAGCATGAGGGCTTCACAGTCCTGAAGCGATAAATTTCATCGCTGGAGCTTTTTTCGCATTTACGCAATTCAGGACGAAAAACTGCTATGCACTTTTCGCGGAATTGCTCCAGGTATCCGGGATAGGGAAAGAACCCAGGCTCGCCGGTTCATGGCGGGCCTGATTTGTTTCAAGAGGCAGGATTTGGACGTATTTGGGTTGAGCAGCGACGAATGGACGGCCATTGAGCTGAGCCTGCGCGTTTCTGTCGTCGCCATGCTGGTGAGCCTGCCCTTCGGCATTGGCGCGGCATATTTGCTCGCGCGTGGCCGCTTCTGGGGCAAATCGATCTTCAACGGCTTCATTCACCTGCCGCTGATCCTGCCGCCCGTCGTCACCGGCTTCATTCTTCTCATTCTCTTCGGCCGTAAGGGGCCGATCGGCGCGCTGTTCGAACAATATCTCGGCCTCGTCTTCTCGTTTCGCTGGACAGGAGCAGCACTTGCCTGCGGTGTGATGGGCTTTCCACTGATGGTGAGAAGCATCCGCCTGTCGATCGAGGCCGTCGACCGCAAGCTGGAAGAAGCCGCGGGTACGCTGGGCGCCAGTCCCCTCTGGACCTTCGTGACTGTGACATTGCCGCTGATCCTGCCTGGCATCATCGCCGGCATGATCCTCTCCTTCGCCAAGGCCATGGGCGAGTTCGGCGCCACCATCACCTTCGTCTCCAATATTCCCGGCGAGACGCAGACTTTGTCGTCGGCCATCTACACCTTCACCCAGGTTCCAGGCGGCGATGCCGGCGCCATGCGGCTCACCATCGTCGCCGTCATCATTTCCATGGCGGCCCTGCTCGCCTCGGAATTCCTGGCCTATCTCGCCGGCCGGAGGGTGGATTTCGAATGACGCTCACCGTCGATATCCGCCACCGCCTCGGCGCCTTCTCGCTCGAAGCCGCTTTTACCTCGGATGGCGGCGTGACGGCCCTTTTCGGACGCTCTGGCTCCGGCAAGACATCAATCGTCCGTATCATTGCCGGCCTCACCCGGCCAGATCACGGCCGGATCAGCCTATACGATACGGTGCTTGCGGATTCTGAGAAGCAGATCTTCATCCCCCGTCACCGCCGCCGCTTCGGCTACGTCTTTCAAGAGGCACGGCTGTTCCCGCACCTCTCGGTGCGCCAGAACCTCAATTACGGCCGCTGGTTTGCCCCCAAAAGCGAACGAAACGAGAGCTTTGACGGCGTAGTGGATCTGCTCGGCATTGCCGCGCTGCTCGATCGACGCCCGGCAAAACTCTCCGGCGGTGAGAAGCAGCGCGTCGCGATCGGCCGCGCCCTGCTCTCTTCCCCCCGCCTCCTGCTGATGGATGAGCCGCTTGCCGCGCTCGACGAAGCCCGTAAGGCGGAAATCCTTCCCTATCTCGAGCGGTTGCGCGACGAGACGAGGATCCCGATCATCTATGTCAGCCACTCGATCGCCGAAGTGGCGCGCCTCGCCAACCGCGTCGTCGTCATGCGCGACGGCAAGGTCGAGACGATCGGCGCCGCTGTCGATGTCTTCAGCCAACTATCGGGACCGCTGGCCGCCGACCGTCGCGAAGCAGGCGTGCTGCTGGAAGGCCGCGTGGAATCGATGGATGAGCGGCATCACCTGACAGTCGTTGCGCTGAAGGCGGCAAAACTCTTCGTCCCGGGTCAAGCGGCGGCTATCGGCAAGACGGTGCGCGTCCATATTCCCGCCCGCGACGTCATGCTGGCAACGACATGGCCGGAGGGCCTCAGCGCGCTCAACATTCTCGATGGCACGGTGCGTGACATCGGCATCGCCGCCGATGGAACTGCGGAGGTCAAGGTCGATTGCGGCGGCGATATCGTAACGGCCCGCATCACGCAGTTTTCGGCCGAGCGGCTGGGATTGAAGACCGGCCTGCCGATCCACGCCGTCATCAAGACGGTGGCACTGGAGCACTAGGACGGCTCAAGCCTTGTCAGGCAGCGCCTTCGCTGCGCTGCGATTGGCCTCGAGCCAGTCCAGATCGTCGGCGATAGCAGCACGCAACGTCGTTTCCATACTGCGAAAACGCCGAAGTAATTCCTCTCCGAACGGCGTCAAAGCAGCGCCACCGCCCTTCTGACCGCCGCGCTGCGACTCCACGACGGGCTCCCGAAACATATGGTTCAATTCGCTGATGAGCAACCACGCCCGGCGATAGGACATATCCATGGCGCGTCCAGCCGCCGAAATGGAGCCGGTCTCCTGAATATGCTCCAGAAGTTCCATTTTTCCGCGCCCAAGCCGGTCCTGCCCCGGAAAGCTGATGCGGAGGATGGGCTTCAAAGATGGTTGTGGGGCATCTGTCATGGCATCTACGGTGAATTGGTCTGTATATTCTATACGCGGGCTTCGTCCGGCTGTACATGCCGACGGGAAATGGACAAGCGAAAGCTGCAGCCTATCTGATCTTCAATGCAAAAGCGTTTCGCGCACGGGCAAGGAATGCGCGAACCTTCACCTTGCAGGATTGGAGAGGCAATGCCGGCCTATATCATTTCCGATGTCACGATCAGAGATGCCGAAGCCTTCGAGGCCTACCGGACACGCGCTGCCGCTTCCATCGCCCGATATGACGGACGTTATGTCGTTCGCGGCGGCTCGATCGAGCAATTGGAAGGCGATTGGCTGCCGCGGGCGATTGTGATCGTGGAGTTTCCGGATCTGGAACGTGCCAGAGCCTGGTATCGTTCGCCGGAGTACACGCACGCTCTGGAAGCGCGCGATCGGGCACTTAGCCGCAACCTCATTCTGGTCGACGGGGTGAGCCAGTAAGGCTGATTTCGGCCTTCGACGCAGATATTTACCTAGATCTGGTGCAAAACTGCCCAAATCGAACACAAATCCTTGTCTCAGCCCCCTCAAGACCACGGCTTGCGTCTTGAAACCTTTATACAATGATGCCTATCTTTGTAGCGTGATCGACTCAGATCGCGTATGTGCATGTTCTGTTACTCAAGGAAGGAAGAGCACTGACAACAGTACACGCCAAGGGAAGAACGCCTGTCGTTATCCCGAAGAGCCCGGAACGTGGCGCCGATGCCGCTGCCCGCGCCCTGCAAGCCGTCCTCGTAAGCCTCGAGGACTCCAAGGCCGAAAATATCGTCACCATCGACATTGCTGGCAAATCCGCACTCGGAGACTACATGGTCGTCGTCTCCGGTCGCTCGAGCCGCCATGTCCTGGCGATTGCCGACCATCTTATGACCGATCTCAAGGACGAGGGCTTCGGCAATGCCCGCGTCGAAGGTCTGGATGGCGGTGACTGGGTGTTGATCGACACCGGCGACATCATCATTCATGTCTTCCGTCCCGAGATTCGCGAGTTCTACAACATCGAAAAGATGTGGGCAGCACCCGATCTCGATGAAGGCACGCTGCACTAACAACCTTACGGTCCTTTCCCGGCCCCGGTTGGCAGCTTTGGATCGCCGGACATGATCGCCCGGCAAGAGTTTTGTTTTGTGCCGCCATAATGACGGATATGCTTGGGAGCGGGAATGCGGATAGGTCTTTTTGCGGTGGGACGGTTGAAGGCCGGCCCTGAAAAGGATCTTGCGGCTCGCTATCTCGACCGTTTCGCCAAGGCCGGGCCGGCCATCGGCCTCGAATTGGCGCGCATGACCGAGGTTGCCGAAAGCCGTGCTTCCAATAGCGAGACCCGCAAGCGCGAAGAGGCGGGCCTGCTGCAAAAGGCGCATCCGGAAGGCGGCGTCCTTATCCTTCTAGACGAACGCGGCAAGGCTTTGGACAGCGAAGCCTTCGCCGTCATGCTCGGCACGTTCCGCGATCAGGGCAAGCGCGACCTGACGATCGCGATCGGCGGCGCCGACGGTCTCGACCCCTCCCTTTACGACAAGGCCGACATGACCATATGCCTCGGCAAGCTCACCTGGCCGCATCAGCTGGTGCGCATTCTTATTGCCGAACAGCTCTACCGCGCCGTGACCATCCTCTCCGGCCATCCCTACCACCGGGTGTGACTGCCTAACGCAACGTCGAAAACAGTTTGGCTTTCGGGCTTTTTGCGTTAACGAAACGCTCACACAGGCGTGTTTTGATTCCCGCCTCAAAAGTGACGATGCTTCCCCGATGATCGCGGCAAATCAGCTTATTTTCGCGCGATCCGAAGGGACCAGGCCCGAACCGACTGGATGAGAAAAGCCCTGCCCATGCTCCCCCGCTTTCTGCTGCCCACCCTGGCGGCATGCCTGGGCGCGGGTATCTATGTCGCGGGGCCGCTGTCTCTCCGGGACATGGCCTTCGCGCAGGAAACCAGCGGCGGCGGGACACAAGCACCCGACGACCGCCCTTTGACCGGAGCATCGACGCCGGCGCAACCGGTTCCCGACCCTGCAGCCGAGCTTGCCCGCAAGCGGGATGAAACGCGCTCACAGCTCGAGCAATTGTCAAAGACGATCAATCTGTCTTCGGACAAGACAAAGGAGCTGGAAGACAGCATCGCTTCGCTCGACAAAAGCACGGCAAGCCTTCGTCAGGCGCTGATCGACAGCGCCGCCCGCCGCAAGGATCTGGATCGCAAGATCCAGCAAAGCGAAAAGACCCTGACAGACCTGGCAATCAAGGAGGACAAGATTCGCGCCTCGCTGCATGAGCGCCGCGCGCTGCTGGCCGAAGTTCTGGGCGCACTGGAGCGCATGGGCCGCAATCCGCCGCCGGCGCTGCTGGTGACGCCGGACGATGCACTCGCCTCGGTGCGCAGCGCCATCCTGCTCGGAGCCGTCGTGCCCGGGATGCGCAAGGAGACGGACCAGCTGATTGCCGACCTCACGAGCCTGAGCAAATTGCATGCCGACGCTGCAGCCGAAAAGGCCGACCTTACCACCACCATGACCAACGGTCTGGAGGAGGAGCGGCGCATGGACTTGCTGATCGCAGAGAACAACAAGCACAGCAAGGAAAATTCAGCCCAGCTCGAGGCCGAGCGCAAGCGGGCGGAGGAGCTGGCAGGCCAGGCAACAAGCCTGGAGGGCCTCGTCGCATCGCTCGAAAGCCAGATCGGCTCGGTTCGCGATGCGGCCGCCGCCGCCCGCGCGGAAGAAGCGCGGCGGGCACGGTTGACGGATCAGCAACGGGAGCAAGCAAAGGCACTGGCAGAAAGCGGCGTGCCCGATAAAAACCGCATTACGCCCGCATATGCCTTCTCCGACCTTAAGAAGAAGTTGGAGCTGCCCGTGGCGGGCGATACTCTCCGCCAGTTCGGCGACGACGACGGCACGGGCCACACGGCGATGGGATTGACCATCGCGACAGGCCCTAATGCGCTCATCACCGCTCCCGCCGATGGTACGGTCGTCTATGCCGGCGCGTTTCGCAGCTACGGCCAGATGATCATCCTGGATACGGGCGACGGCTATCACATGGTGCTGTCGGGCATGGACGCGATCAAGACGCGCCCCGGCAGATTTGTCTTCGCTGGCGAGCCGCTCGCAGCGATGGGCCAGAAAAGAGTCGCGAGTGCGACCGCATTGGCGCTGGAAACGGACCGGCCAACGCTTTACATTGAATTCCGAAAAGATGGGAAGCCGGTCGATTCTCGACCGTGGTGGACCTCCAAAGACACTGGAAAGGCACGCAATGATACGTAGGGCTTCTCTTGTTCTCGTCGGCGCATTGATGGGTGCGACGGCGATGGGCGTTATCTACACGGCGGTGGCGCCGGCCGAAGCCGCGGGAACGTCCACCTACAAGGAATTGTCGATTTTCGGCGACGTCTTTGAACGCGTTCGCGCCCAGTACGTGACGCCGCCCCAGGAAGACAAGCTGATCGAAGCCGCCATCAATGGCATGCTGACGTCGCTGGATCCGCATTCCAGCTACATGAATGCCAAGGATGCCGAAGACATGCGCACCCAGACCAAGGGTGAATTCGGCGGTCTCGGCATCGAAGTCACGATGGACAACGATCTCGTCAAGGTCATCACCCCGATCGACGATACGCCCGCCGCCAAGGCCGGCGTCCTTGCTGGCGACTACATCACCGCCATCGACGGCCAGTCGGTACGCGGCCTGAAGCTGGAAGATGCCGTCAACAAGATGAAGGGCGCGGTCAAGACTCCGGTCAAGCTGACCCTGATGCGCAAGGATGTCGACAAGCCGATCGAACTCACCATCGTTCGTGACGTGATCGCCATTGCTGCCGTCAAGTCGCGCGAGGAAGGCGGCAACGTCGGCTATATCCGCATCATCTCCTTCACGGAAAAGACGACACCGGATCTCGAAGCCGCTATCGCCAAGATCAAGAAGGATATCCCGGCCGACAAGCTCAAGGGCTATGTCCTCGACCTGCGCCTCAACCCGGGCGGTCTGCTCGACCAGGCGATCAATGTTGCCGACGACGTGCTGGAGCGTGGCGAGATCGTTTCGACCCGCGGCCGCAACCCGGACGAAACCCGCCGCTTCAATGCGACTCCGGGCGATCTGACGGACGGCAAGCCGATGATCGTGCTGATCAACGGCGGTTCGGCCTCGGCTTCGGAAATCGTTGCCGGCGCGCTTCAGGATCTGCGTCGCGCCACCGTGCTCGGCACGCAGTCCTTCGGCAAGGGCTCGGTCCAGACGATCATCCCGCTCGGCGACGGCAACGGTGCGCTTCGTCTGACGACGGCACTCTACTACACGCCGTCGGGCCGCTCGATCCAGGGCACCGGCATCACCCCCGACATCAAGGTCGACCAGCCGCTGCCGGACGACCTGAAGGGCAAGCTGACGTCTGAAGGCGAATCCAGCCTGCCGGGCCACATCAAGGGCCAGAGCGAAACGGACAAGGGCTCCGGCTCCTCGGCCTACATGCCGCCGGATCCGAAGGACGATATCCAGCTCAATTACGCGCTCGACCTGCTGCGCGGCAACAAGACCGATCCGGCCTTCCCGCCGAACCCTGAAAAGGCGGTTTCCTCCAAGTAAGGATAGGCGCCGGGCTGGAAACAGACCCGGCGCTTTTACTATGGGAGAGCGGAACCCGCGTATCGTTCCGCTCTCCTTGATCGAACAAGCGCGGCCTTGTTCCAGAACTGTTTCGATGATGTTTTGATAGTTTGAGCCTGGGCCAGGATTTTCCATTGCGGTAACCGCTGGAAAACGGAATGCTCGGAGCCGGAACAAATTCCCGCTTTGGGGTGGATACGGAC
The DNA here is from genome assembly GCF_014207095.1 of Martinezella lusitana. Classification (GTDB taxonomy): domain Bacteria; phylum Pseudomonadota; class Alphaproteobacteria; order Rhizobiales; family Rhizobiaceae; genus Rhizobium; species Rhizobium lusitanum_B. Next base: position 321,469 of record NZ_JACHBG010000005.1, read on the forward strand.
TTTGGGAACGGATTTGCATGCACCGCTGGGACAGAACCGCGGCCCTGGCCGTCAGCGGAGATCCCCGCCCTTCGGGCGCATTCTCGGCGGCTTCTGTCTGATCACGATTGCCGGTTTCTCTCTTTACTCGGCGCTGATGCGCGACGATCTCAAGAAAACCCAACCGATCGAGACGGCCAAAAAGGAAGATGCAGCTCCGCCGGCCGGCGCCAAGCCGGCCGCCAGCGGCACGAGCAGCCTGACACAGGTCGACCCGCAATCGGGAGCCAATACCACACGTGTCGTCACCGATGACGGCTCGGTCGTCACCATGTTCAGCCCCAGCAATCGTGACGGCAATGGGCCGGTCCTGATCAACGCCAATCAGGTCGGCCAGGATCCCCGCATGGCGGCGACGCCAAATGATAGCCTGCTGGAGGATTCCCCCTTCGGCAAGCTGCCGATCGTAGGTCCAAGCGGCTTGAGACCGATGGATCAATATGCCCGACCCTGGTCCGGCGCCCGCGGTACGCGCGTCGCCATCGTCGTCAGCGGCCTCGGTCTCAGCCAGACGGGAACGCAGCGCGCCATCGAGAAACTGCCGGAAGAAATCACGCTCGCCTTCGCCGTCAGCGGTAACAGCCTGCAGCGCTGGATGCAGGACGCACGGCGCGGCGGCCATGAAATCCTCATCCAGGTTCCCTTCGAGCCCTTCGATTATCCCGGCAACAATCCGGGACCGGACACGTTGCTGACATCGCTGTCTGCTACGAAGAATGTCGATAACCTGCACAAGGCGATGGGCAAGATTACCAACTACACCGGCATCATGAACTATCTCGGTGGTCGCTTCCTCGCCAACCCCGGCGCGATGGAGCCGGTGCTGCGCGACATCGGCAAGCGCGGCCTGCTGTTCCTCGACGACGGCTCGTCGGCGCAATCCAAGTCCGGAACGCTCGCCAAGACGCTGGAGGTGCCACACGCCTTTGCCGACGTCCAGCTCGATGGTGAATTGCAGCAGGACGCGATCATGAGGAAGCTCGATGAGCTGGAGCGCATTGCCCGCCGCAACGGCTCGGCGATCGGCGTCGCTTCCGCTTTCGACGAGAGCGTCGACGCCATCAGCAAGTGGAGTGAAGAGGCCGCCATGCGCGGCATCGAAATCGTCGCGGTTTCGGCGCTTGCCAGCGACCCGAAACGCCCCTGATTCATTGGAGATATAGATGAGCAAGCCGCAAGCGCCCGTCCAAGCGTCCGTAAGAGCCGAAGACCTACCCTATCGCCCCTGCGTTGGCATCACGATCCTGAACCGGGACGGCCTGGTCTGGGCCGGCCGACGCATCCCCGACGGCAACTCCGAATATGATGGTTCGCCGCAGCTCTGGCAGATGCCGCAGGGCGGCATAGACGATGGCGAAGACCCGCTAAAGGCGGCCTACCGCGAACTCTATGAAGAAACCGGCATGAAGACGGTGACGCTGCTGGCGGAAGCCAAGGATTGGATCAATTACGATCTGCCGCCGCAGCTGATCGGTATCGGCCTTAGAGGAAAATATCGCGGCCAGACCCAGCGCTGGTTTGCCTTTCGCTTCGACGGCGACGAAAGCGAAATCGCCATCAACCCGCCGCCGGGCGGCCATGAACCCGAATTCGATGCCTGGGAATGGAAGCCGATGGCAACGCTGCCGGGGCTGATCGTTCCCTTCAAGCGCTCGGTCTATGACAAGGTCGTTGCCGAGTTCCAGCATCTGGCAGGCCTGAAGGCCGAAGACTGACAAAAAAAGACCGGCCGCCGGGAAGGGCGGCCGGATCTGTGATGGCAATTATTATTCTGCGGAATCCGCGGAGTCGGCGTTGAGCTGGCCGTACTTGGCCTCGCCGATCTTTCCGAGAAGCTCAAGCTGGGTTTCCAGGAAGTCGATATGGCCTTCCTCGTCCGCCAGCAGCTCTTCGAAGAGCTTCATCGAGACATAGTCGCCGGCATCGTGACAGATATCGCGTGACTTCTTGTAGGCGGTGCGGGCGTCGTATTCGCCTGCGAGATCGGCTTCAAGCACTTCCTTGACGTTCTGGCCGATGCGCAGCGGCGCCAGCGTCTGCAGGTTCGGATGGCCTTCGAGGAAGATGATGCGTGCAACGAGACGGTCGGCGTGCTGCATCTCTTCGATGGATTCGGCACGCTCTTTTTTGGCGAGCTTGGTGTAGCCCCAGTCCTCGAGGAGTCGGTAGTGAACCCAATATTGGTTAACTGCGCCAAGCTCGAGGAACAGCGCCTCGTTAAGCCGCTCGATGACTTTTTTGTCGCCTTTCAATGTCCGCTCTCCTGTTTTCTTCGTGGAATTTCTTCAGGCGGGACATGAAATCAAATATTTCAGCTTCCGTCGAGTGGCGACGGGCGTGATAATCCTCGGTTGTCTTAATAATGATATCAACCACATTCGGGAAACAGCCGCAGCAGCGACCGCGCTTCGACATGGCGTGATAAACTTTTGCCGGGACGATGAGCTGCCAACAGTCCTGATCGAGGAGTTCTGTGATGACCTCCCGGATTTCCTTGTCGGTGATGTAATTACAACTGCAAACCAGCATTCTTCGCTCAGCCCGTCAAACATGACATCCGCTGTCTTGTTATCTGCTAAAGAAGACGCCCTTTGTCAAGAAAGAAACGATTCGTTTTGATCCACCCAGGGGCAACCTGCCTTCCGCCCCTGAGAGGCGAAAGGCGGATTCCTAATGAAAATTGCGGCCCCGCGGCATGACTCTTGCGGTTTCCACACCATTGCTGCGGCCTTCCGCCGCTGCCGCAGCACCGGGCACAGGCGGCGATAAGACAGGTTTCTGCTTCTGCCTGTGATCCATGGTCGGACGCAGCGCTTCATCTGCGCGGTCGCTGACACCGAAGCGCCTTGCCTCGCGCTGGAGAATGCCGAGCGCCGGCGTCATGTCCTCGATATGATCGGCCACCACATGGATGACGCCGCTTTCGCTCTGCAGGCGCCCGCGGATCTTCACCAGCCGCGCCCCCATGACGATGGTGCGGTATTTCTCGAATTTCTTCGGCCAGACGATCGCATTGGCGACGCCCGTTTCGTCTTCCAGCGTCATGAAGATCACCCCATTGGCCGAGCCCGGCCGCTGGCGCACCAGCACCAGCCCGGCAACCGTCACCATCCGGCCGCTGGCGATATTGGACAGATCTCGGCTCTGCGCGATGCCCTGCCGCGCGAAATCGCCACGCAGGAAGGAAACCGGATGCGCCTTCAGCGACAGCGACAGATAGCGGTAATCCTCGATCACTTGCTCGCCGGGCAGCATTTCAGGCAGCGTAACCGCCGGCTCGACCTGCAGCTCCGTATGATCGCTGAGATCGAAGAGGGGAAGTTTTTCGGCAGCACTGCCGGCATCGAGCGCCCGCACCGCCCATAACGCGTCGCGTCGCGTAAGCCCGATAGAGCCGAACGCATCCGCATCCGCCAGACGCTCGATCTGCGCCTTGGCAAGCCCGGAGCGCAGCCAGAGATCACGCACGGACCGATAGCCATCGCCGCGGCGCGTGACAAGCAGTTCTATCTCCTTATCCGACAGACCTTTGACCTGCCGGAAGCCGAGACGGACGGCACATTGCGTCTTGATATCGTCGCGCATCGACGCGTGGCGCCGCTCGACCGCGCCCGGATCGAAACGCGCCTTCTCCAGCAGGCAATCCCAGCTCGAACGATTGACATCCACCGGCCGAACCTCGACGCCATGCTCGCGCGCATCGCGCACAAGCTGCGCCGGCGCATAAAAACCCATCGGCTGGGCATTGAGGATCGCCGCGCAGAAGACATCGGGATAATAAGTCTTGAGCCAGGAAGAGGCGTAAACGAGTAGCGCGAAGGACGCCGCATGGCTTTCGGGAAAGCCATATTCGCCGAAGCCTTCGATCTGGCTGAAGCAACGTTCGGCAAAATCTTGAGGGTAACCGTTTGCGGTCATGCCCGAGACCATGTCCTGCTTGAATTCATCCACCTTTCCTGTTCGCTTGAACGTCGCCATCGATCGACGCAGCCGATCAGCCTTGGCAGGCGAAAATCCAGCAGCCGTGATGGCGATCTGCATCGCTTGTTCCTGAAACAGAGGCACTCCCAAGGTTCTTTCCAAGACCGCCTTCAATTCCGGGCGGTGGTATTCAATCGGCCGGTTATGAAGGTCATCATCCCGCCGTTTGAGGTAAGGATGCACCATATTGCCCTGGATGGGGCCGGGTCGGACGATCGCCACCTCGATGACCAGATCATAGAATCTGCGAGGCCGCAGACGCGGCAGCATGCTCATCTGCGCCCGGCTTTCGATCTGGAAAACGCCGATCGTGTCAGCGCGGCAGATCATGTCATAGACTGGCTTGCCGTCCGGATATTCCTTACTCCCGAGATCGGCGAGTTCCTTCTTCACATCGTAATGCAGCAACAGCAGATCGAAGGCTTTGGCGAGACAGGTCAACATGCCAAGCGCAAGCACGTCGATCTTCAATATGTTGAGATTATCGAGATCGTCCTTGTTCCACTCGATCATGTAACGATCGTCCATCGCCGTATGCATGATCGGCACGACCTCATCCAGCCGATCCCGGGTAATGACGAAGCCGCCGACATGCTGGGTCAAATGCCGCGGAAACCCCATCAGCGTCGTGGCATAGGAAAGGACATTCCGCGTCGTCTTGTCCTTAAGATCGAGGCCGGCAATCTTCGCTTCGCGCTCGGACAGTTTCTCCGTCGACCAGCCCCAGACACCGCTTGCAAGGGCAGACTGCACATCCTCCGACAGACCGAAGGCCTTGGCCACTTCGCGGCCGGCCGAACGCGCCCGATAGCTGGTGACCGCCGCCGTCAGCCCGGCATGCTCCTTTTTGTAATGTCTGTAGATGAATTGGATGACCTCTTCACGTTTCTCGTGCTCGAAATCGACGTCGATATCAGGTGGCTCTTCTCGCTCCGTCGAGATGAAGCGCTCGAAGAGCAAGCTTGTTAGTTCGGGATTGACCTCGGTAATCCGGAGGCAATAGCAGACCGTCGAATTAGCGGCCGATCCCCGTCCCTGGCATAGGATATTCGCACTGCGGGCAAATTCCATGATCCGGTACACCGTCAGGAAATAAGGCTCATATTGCCGCTCCCGAATGAGCTTGAGTTCATGCTCGATCTGCATCGAGACCTTTGGCGGGATCTCATCAGGAAAGCGCGATCTCGCCCCCTCCCACGTCAACCGCTCCAGCGTCTCCGCAACAGTTTCGCCTTCAATGCTTTCATCGGGATAATTGTGCTTCAGCTCATCCAGCGAGAAAGAAAGCCGGTTAAAAAACTTCTGCGTATTGGCGATCGCTTTTGGATAATCCCTGAAAAGGCGCATCATTTCCGCCGCGCCCTTCATATAACGCTCGGCATTGGCCGCCAGTTTGAAGCCGGCCTCGGCAATCGGCACATGCTCGCGGATCGATACGACGATATCGGCAAGCGGTTTGCGCTCGGTCGCGTGATAGAGCGGCTGGTTGCTGGCAATCAGCCGCACGCCGTTGCGCAATGCGATGATGGAGAGCGTGGCGAAGACCAGCCGATCCCGGCCGTCATAGGCCGGCGACAGGACCATGTGGAATTTGCGGCCGAAACGGGCCCACAATCGCGCCAGGCATTGTTCCAGCTTTGCCTGCCCCTCCGGCGTCTCGACGCTATCAGCATCGGGAACGAGCGCCAGCATCATCTCGTCGCCCCACTCCATGAGGTCGCTTTCATGGAGAATGCAGGTGCCTTTCTCGCCCCATAGATTGCCGGCACTGAGCAGCCGGCAGAGATGCGCCCAGCCCTTGCGGTTTTGCGGATAGGCAAGAATGTCGGGCGTGCCATCCGAGAACACCAGACGGGCACCGGGTTGGAAAGGAACCGGCTTCAGGAGCGGCTTTTCCGGTTTTCCGTTGGCCCGGCATTCGAGGTTTTCCTTGATGGTCCTCTCATACTCCGCCCAGAGTACCTTGGTATGTGCATGCGCCTTGACCACGCCTGCAACCGAATTGCGGTCGGCAATCCCAAATCCGGAGAGCTTCAGGAGGGCGGCCTGTATTACCATCTCTTCCGGATGCGAAGCCCCCTCGAGAAAGGAGAAGTTCGTTCTCACCCCGATCTCGCAGAAGGGCACGGATTCGTGAAAACTCGGGCGCGCGTTCATGCGAAGACCCCATGCATGTACCAATCCGGTCCCGTTCCGCCCCGGCCATAAAGACCCTTGCGGAACAGCCAGAAGCGATGACCTTCTTCATCCTCGATCTGGAAATAGTCGCGGGCGGGCTCCTCCTTTTCCTCAAGCCACCATTCCGCCGAGAGCCGTTCCGGCCCCTCTGCCCGCTGCACCCGGTGCATGACGCGCCGCCAACGGAATTGCCGGGGAGGACCGTCAGGCACTTCGGCAGCGACGGTTTCGACCAGCTCCGGCGTGCGAAACAGCCGCAACGGCCGCTCGCTGCGGAAAAAACCGCGGCCGGCATGGTCGCTGCCCGTCCGTCTATGAGCGGCAAGCACATGCATGGCCGGCACCGGCCGGGAAGCCCGCTCGGGAATATGGCTCTGGCGCAGCTCGAACCCCTGGATGCAATCCGGTCCCAGCCGGGCGGCCACGCGATCGACAAAGGCGGCAAGCGAGCTATCTTGCCGGCCTTCGCCGACGAAATCGCCCTGCATTGCATCGAAGGCCGCATGCTGCAGCACGTTGAGACGGACGATCTCGAAACCATAGCCGACATCGAGATCGTCATGAATGGCGGTGAAGCGCTCCGTGAACAGCTTGGCGACCCGGCCCGGCTCCCGCAGCGGCTGCGATGCGCCGGCGGCAATGCGGAAGACCGCGCCATCGACCCGGAAGAGCAGAAGCTCGAAGGAACGGCCGCCGACACCGCGCGCCTCCAGTCCCGGCTTCAGCGCTTCGGCGAGCTGCCGGGCGAGCTCCAGAAGATCGGCTTCCGCTTGCACCGGCTCGGCCAGACGGCGCTCGGCCGACAATTGCGCGACCGGCCGGCGCGGCGAGATCGGCTCTTCGACGAGACCGACCGCCTGATCGAGCCGCAACAGCAGCTGCGCGCCGAAACGGCGGGCAAGCGGCGCACGCGGTGCAACCAGAAGATCGCCCACCTGCTTTAGGCCCATCTTCTGCAAGGCCGCAACGATCTCCTCGCCGAGCCTTAAGGAGGCCACCGGCAACGGCGCCAGGGCCTCTTCCATCGCCTCCGGGGGTACAACACGGCTGTCCTCGAAACGGGCGACTGCCCAGGACAGGCCGGGCGCGGAGGAAATGGCGCCGCGCACATCGAGCCCCAACCGGGAAATCCGGATCAAGACGTCCTCGAGCAGCGCCTCTTCGCCGCCGAAGAGATGAGCACAGCCGGTAATGTCGAGAAACAGACCGTCCTTGCCATCGATCGCCACTAGCGGCGTATAGCGATCGCACCAGTCGGCGATCGCTTCCAGAAGCTTGCGGTCCGCCGCCGGATCCTCCTCGACGATATCGAGGGTAGGGCAGATCGCCTTGGCTTCGGCCACGCCCTGGCCCGGCTTCAGGCCGATCATCTCTGCCCGCTCATTGAGCGCAGTCAGCCGCATGGCATTGTTGAACTTGCCGGCACAGACCAGCGGCGGCGTTTCAAGCCTGCCTGTCGAACGCCAGGACAGACCCCAGCGCTTGCGCGCGATGCGATCGGTCGGCAGATGCGGGAAGGTCAGCGCCAGAATGCGCTGCGTGTTCGCCGGGAAAGGCAGGGCATTGAATGTCGGAGACAGGGGCAAAGCGGCGGTCATGGGCATTCCACTCCAGGGTTATGGAAAGAGGCGCCGGGTTGCGGCTCTTTTCCAAGGTCAGACGAAAGGCCGGGTGACCGATGCTGCCGCCAAGCACCGATCCATCCGGCAGGGGCCGCGCCGGCGCCGGCGCGGGTTCGACGGAAAAGCGGAAGAGGGCGCTGCTCGCCTCCTCCTCGCCTCCCTGTCGCAACAGAAACAAGGGCCGCCCCGCCGCCTTGGCCCTCAACGCCAGCCGCCGGCTCTCGGTCAGACCGAAACGCGAGGGATTGCCGCGCACTTCCAGAATGACGACGGCAAAGGCCGCACTGCCAAGGGCCGCTTCCGCCAGCCAGAGCGCTTCCTCCAGCTTGCGTGGCGAAGCCTGCAGGAAGGCCGCCGGCTCCAACCCGAAATCTCTGAGACCGATGGCATAGGGCAGGCCAGCTTCCATCGTGGCGACCGTGTCGCCGATCCACAGGATCGGAGAGATGGCCGCGTCTGCGCTTAGCGCCTGCGCATGCAGCCGCGCGGCAAGCGCAAGGGCAAAGCCGCTGGCCGACCCGGCATCGCGCAGGCCGAGCGAGCGGATCTCCGTCAGCGCATCGAGCGGCAGACCGCCCTGCATCGCGGCATCGAGATCCTCGACCCCGGTCGCAAGAACAGGCTGCTCGGGCAGGGGCTTCACAAGACCTGCCCCCCGTGTAGCCGGCTTGTCCGCCAGCCTTTCATGCGCCGCTGCAGCCAGTGCCGGGATCGGCCTGCCTTCCAGTCTCGCAATGGTTTCACGCAGGGCAAAAAGCGTTTCCCGCGCCACGGCAGCCTCGGCCATGACGTTCACTCCATATTGGCAATGTTCCTGTTATGTTCTTATGGATTCCAGAGCTTGGTAAAAGAGTCAACACCATTTCATAAGAAAATATTCCTTCGCTTGAATCCGCTCTCGTAAAAGCTGCGCAAAGTCTCTATATGACCAGCCAAGGAAGGAAGCATTCATGGCTCGCATTGACCAGGGCGAGGATTGGCGGGACCGCCACGCGCCCTCAATCAGCACATTCGAATCTCTGGCTATGGAGGCTTATAGCCACCTGCCGGACGAATTTCGCTCGCTCACCGGCAACCTCATCATTCTCATCGAGGATTTTCCCGATGACGAGGTCTTCGAGGATATGGCGCTGGAAACCCCCTTCGACCTGCTCGGCCTTTTCGAGGGCCGCGGCATCTCTGAGCGTTTCACCGCCCAGACCGGGGATATGCCGAACAAGATCCGCCTCTACCGCCGGCCGATCATCGATTACTGGGCTGAAAACGAGGAAACCCTCGGCGACATCATCACCCATGTCCTGATCCACGAAATCGGCCACCATTTCGGCCTGAGCGACGAGGACATGGAGCGCATCGAGGCGAGCGCCGAGGAAGCGACGGATCGGTGAGGAATCCAGCTCACACTTGATCAATCTTTGCGAACTGGCATAGTGACTGTTGCATACCAAATATCCTTAAGGCTAATGCATTTATAATCGACAACATCCGTCACATCTACAAATACATCCTTAAGTATAGTTTTATCGACTCTATAGATTTCCGCATCGAACTCTTCGGCATCAACATGAATGACACCGAAGCGATTCATAATGGCATTGAGATCTTTCGAGAATCTCCTTTTGACGAAAGCAATAGGAATTGGTTCGCAAACGAAAGAAATTACTTCCTCGCCGTTGAATACCACTCCCCAATTTTCGACACCGTCTTCCCAATCCGTGCAGCCATCTGGCACCTTCTCTCCCAATGACGCCAATAGCGTTGAGAACAATATCTGGTTCCAGCTGCCCTTTAACTTGAGCGCATCGCGAAACGCATCTGAGATATCAATCAACTTGAAGCCTTGAAGACACGAATGGAGAGATGGCAAGATCAGCAGTCGATATTTGGCCGCTAATGCAGTTTCGATGGATTACTGCTCCGAAAGCTTCATGTCCGGATCGTAATCCTTGCCGGCCACGTCCTTGACGACGGCCTGGCCGCATTCCATCCGGCCGCTCGAGGCATTGAAGCCATAGGTCGGCGAGCCGTATAGTTCCCAGCCCTTGTTTAGCGCCGCGCTCACCTTGTGGCAGAAGGATGCGTCATCGGGGCCGGTGAGGAAGCGGTAGAGTTTCATCAAGGCATCTTTCTTGTTTGGCCAGACAATCCGACCATCAGGCGTCGGTGCGAGGCGCTACAACTGCGCCATGGCGCTGCTCGATCAGGCGAGCTTTATGGACGAGTCTCTCCGCCTGGACAAGGTGCAGCCGCTCCACCATCCGCCCGCCGAGGTTCACGACATTGAGAGTTTCGGCACCCGGTTCGGCAAAGGCTGATATGATGGCCTCGGCCTCGGCAATGGCGGCTTCATCGGGGCCGAAATGCCGGTTGGCGGCCTCGATCTGGTTCGGATGGATCAGCATCTTGCCGGCAAAGCCCATGCTGTGGCCCTGGCCGCATTCGGCCTCGAATTCCCCGGCATTCTTGAAGTCGTTGAAAACGCTGTCGATAGCCTCGAGCCCATAGGCGCTGACGGCCAGCACCACCTGCATCAGCCAGGGCACAAGATAACTGCGCCCCGGTTGCGGCGGCACGCCCGTTTCCTTCCTGAGGTCGTTGAGGCCGACGACGAAGCAATCGAGCCTGCTGCCCGCCGTGCGCCCGGCCTCGGCGATCGCAGCTGCATTCAGGATGCCGCGCGGCGTCTCGATCATCGCCCAGATACGTAAGTCTTCCGGCGCATCGGCTTCCGCAAGCCGGTCGCTGACGCCGGTCACGTCCTGCGGCTCGTCCACCTTCGGCAGCAGCACCGCATCCGGCTCCAGCTCCACGACCAGCGCCAGGTCGTCAGCGCCGAAATTGGAGGAAAGTGCATTGATGCGGATGATCCGCTCCCTACCTAGAAGCGGTGTCGCAGCGAAAAAGGCCCGCAAGTTCTCGCGTGCCTCCGCCTTCTTCTCCGGCGAGACGGAATCCTCGAGATCGAAGATGACTGCATCGCAATCGAGGCTCGAAAGCTTGTCCAGCGCACGGCGGTTGATGGCGGGAACGCTCAAGACCGAACGACGCAGGCGGGCGGGACGGGAAGGGGAAAATTCGCTCATAGTGCCGTTTTGCCGCGCTTTTAATCAGCAGGCAAGTCAACAAAAAGCCATGCTCCTCTTGCAGATGACAGAGATGAGGACCACATTGCTGTGAGTAGAGAGGTCTCGACCATGCAAAATATCCGTTCCGTGTTCATTGCGCTTGCCGGTATCACCGTCTTCGCAGCTATGGCGCTGTTCACTGTTTCGCTGACGCTCGCTGTCGGTGGCATCCTGACCGTGCTCATGGCCGCCCGCGCGATTTCGCTGCGCATGAAGCCGGCACCGGTGCATGCCAAGGCGAAGACGAACAGCCAGCGCGAAATGCGCATCTGGAACGACGGTCGCGGCACGATCATCGATCTCTGAGGTCGAAGGCAGGGTAGGGCGGCCTGCTATGCCTGCCGCCGAATCCGCTTGCCCGATTAAGGCCTGTCCTGCCGGGCTGGCGCGGCCAAAGCGCCACGTTTTAGAGCACGTCCAAGATTCTCCTTCATTTCGGGCCGGATTTGCTCTATTGGCAGGATAATTCGTGCTTAGACGAGAATGAAGGCAGGACCCCATGGACAAGTTCGTGAAGTTGACCGGCGTCGCAGCGCCCCTCCCGGTCGTCAATGTCGATACCGACATGATCATCCCGAAGGATTATCTGAAGACCATCAAGCGCACCGGCCTCGGCAAAGGGCTCTTCGCTGAAGCCCGCTACAACGAAGATGGTTCGCCGAATGAAGATTTCGTGCTGAACAAGCCGGCCTATCAGAACGCCAAGATCCTCGTCGCCGGCGACAATTTCGGCTGCGGTTCCTCGCGCGAGCATGCGCCGTGGGCGTTGCTCGATTTCGGCATCCGCTGCGTCATCTCGACCAGCTTCGCCGATATTTTCTACAACAACTGCTTCAAGAACGGCATCCTGCCGATCAAGGTCAGCCAGGAAGATCTCGACAAGCTGATGGACGACGCCTCGCGCGGCTCCAACGCCATCCTGACGATCGATCTGGAAAACCTCGAAATCACCGGCCCGGATGGCGGCTCGCTGAAGTTCGAACTCGACGAGTTCAAGCGCCACTGCCTGCTGAACGGCCTCGACGATATCGGCCTGACGCTGGAAAAATCCTCCGCGATCAACGATTTCGAAAAGACGAACACCGCATCGCGCCCCTGGGCCGCCTGATCGGTTTATCATCATCGTTTGCGTTTCAAAGCCGGGCCTTATAGCCCGGCTTTTTTTGTTTTTAGTCTTTTGAAAAGACGTACCTTTTCACCCGCTGTAATATGTTCGACAAGAAGCAGGTCCATATAGGCCTGCCGAGGCCCTCTGGCCTCTCTCCCACCCCAATTCCTCTCCACGCAATGGAGCCTCCCCATGACCTCCCTTCCTATTGTTGGCGCCGCCATGACGCTTGACGACGTCGAAACCCATCGCAACTGGCTGCTCGAAAAGCCGCGCGATCTGGAGCTGCAGAGCTTCGTCGAAGCCGAAATCCTCAACGGCGACTGGGCTCCGCTTGCCGAGCGTGCCCGCAAGCTGCTCGACGGCCATCAGGGGCGCCTCGGCATCCACGGCCCGTTCTGGGGCTTCATCATCGCCTCACAGGATCCCGACATCCGCGCCGTCGTTTCCAAGCGCCTGCTGCAGGCACTCGACGTCTGCGCCAATATCGGCGCTACGCAGATGGTCATCCATAGCCCCTATACGTCTTGGTCCTACAACAACCTCGACAACAACAAGGGCGAGCGCGAGAGGATCATCGAATATACGCATCAGACGCTGAAGGAAGCCGTCAAGCGTGCCGAAGACATCGGGCTCACCATGGTCATCGAGAATATCGAGGACAAGGATCCCCATATCCGCGTCGGCCTTGCTGACAGCTTCAATTCGCCGGCCGTCGCCGTTTCGATCGACACGGGCCATGCCCATTATGCCCATGGCTATACGGGCGCGCCGCCGGTCGACTATTACGTCCACGCCGCCGGCAACCGCCTGCAGCATATCCACCTGCAGGATGCGGACGGCTATGCCGACCGTCACTGGAGCCTCGGCGAAGGCAACATCCACTGGCGCGCCGTCTTTGCCGCCCTTGCCAAGCTCGACAGCAACCCGCGTCTGATCATCGAGATCAAGGACAAGTCGAAGATCCCGGCATCCGCCGCCTACCTCACTTCGCTGGGTCTGGCCGAATAAAGCATAAGGCAAAGCAAACCACCCGCGCTCATGGTTCGAGACGGCCCTTTGGGCCTCCTCACCATGAGGGCTCATCCTCTCGCCCAGCTTATAACTTACCCACCCTCATCCAGAGCCTGTCGAAGGATTGGAGCGGACATGACCGAGCAGAAAAGGTAGCCCTCACCCTGAGGAGGCCTAGAAGGCCGTCTCGAAGGGCGAGGGCGGATGGCTGCTCTCAAAAGCCCGAGAACCGTACCGTTTCGGCCCCTTCCTCGCTTGAAAAGCCGCATTTGCAGGTCTAAAAACCCCGCAACTTTTCTCTCGCGGAGGCTTTCCCATGACAGTGCGCAATCTCTTCCTTCTGCCGGGCGACGGCATCGGCCCCGAGGCCATGGGCGAAGTCCGTAAGATTATCGCCTATATGAACGAGGCGAAGAATACCGGCTTCGTTACGGATGAAGGCCTTGTCGGCGGTTGCGCCTATGATGCGCATGGCGCGGCGATCTCCGATGCCGATATGGAAAAGGCGATGGCCGCTGACGCCGTGCTCTTCGGCGCCGTCGGTGGTCCGAAGTGGGATGCGGTTCCTTATGAAGTGCGCCCGGAAGCCGGCCTGCTGCGCCTGCGCAAGGATCTCAAGCTGTTCGCCAACCTGCGTCCGGCCATCTGCTATCCGGCGCTGGCATCCGCCTCCTCGCTGAAACCGGAGCTGGTCGAAGGCCTCGATATCCTCATCGTTCGCGAACTCACCGGCGGCGTCTATTTCGGCGAGCCGAAGGAAATCATCGATCTCGGCAACGGCCAGAAGCGCGGCATCGACACCCAGGTCTACGATACCTACGAGATCGAGCGCATCGCCGGCGTCGCCTTCGAACTGGCGCGCACCCGCAACAACCGCGTCTGCTCGATGGAAAAGCGCAACGTCATGAAGTCGGGCGTGCTCTGGAACCAGGTCGTCACCGCCACGCATAAGGAAAAATATTCCGACGTGCAGCTTGAGCACATGCTCGCTGACGCCGGCGGGATGCAGCTCGTGCGCCAGCCGAAGCAGTTCGACGTCATCGTCACGGACAACCTGTTCGGCGACATGCTGTCCGACGTTGCGGCCATGCTCACCGGCTCGCTCGGCATGCTGCCGTCGGCTTCGCTCGGCGCCCCCGACGCCAAGACCGGCAAGCGCAAGGCGCTCTATGAGCCCGTGCATGGCTCGGCACCTGATATCGCCGGCAAGGGCATTGCCAACCCGATCGCCATGATCGCCTCCTTCGCCATGTGCCTGCGCTACTCCTTCGGCATGGTTGCCGAAGCCGATGCGCTGGAAAAGGCGATCGCCAACGTGCTCGACAGCGGCATCCGCACCGGCGACATCATGTCGGCTGGCAGCCGCCAGGTCGGCACCGCCGAAATGGGCGACGCCATCCTCGCCGAGTTCAAGGCCCTGTCGGCATAATCTCCGCCATAAATCGCCTACTATATTTCACGTGAAACATGCGCCCCGCCCTTCACCCGAAGAGCGGGGCTTTTCGTTGTGGCGAGCTAGACCAGAGCATTTCCGTTCCAGACGGAGCCATGAAAACGCTCTATCTCTTTGTTTTCATGCAATTCCCGACGCAAGACCGCTTCATACTTTTGCTGGAGTTGCTCAAATTTGCGTCATGAGCGATCATCCGCCTCCATGTCACAATTCTTTAGAAGAGTTGTAACAAGTCGCTGTTAAGCGTCATCTCTGATTGGACATAAAATCAGGCGGTGGGTATGCAAGGGATCTTGGCATCTCTCGATCGGCGTTGGCGACGCAGCGATGCGGCGCTTGCGCCATGCCATTGGAAGACCTGCCTGTTTCTGACAGCCAATATTGTGCTGCTCTCTGCGCTCCTGTTCGATTGGCCGGTCGGTGCCGCCCTGAAGAGCCTTTCTCCCACCATTCGATTTTTCGGGGGAATGCTGACCGATTTCGGCGATTCCGGCTGGATCATCATCGTCAGCGCCTTCCTGTTCTTCGAAGGCTGGGCTGCCAGCCGTTTGCTGCGCTCGCCGCGCTGTCGCGGCCGGGCGCTGCGGATCTGCCAGATCGGCGGCTACCTGCTAACGACGATCGTACTGTCGGGCCTGCTCGCCAATATGCTGAAGCGCGCCATCGGTCGTGCCCGCCCGACACATTTCGCCGATTGGGGCCCTTTCGGCTTCTCGCCCTTCAATGGTCGCGCCAGCTTCGAGAGCTTCCCGTCGGGCCATGCCACGACCATCGGCGCCCTGTTTGTGGCGCTTGCCCTGCTCTTTCCGCGCTACCGCTACATCTTCATCGCCTGTGCCCTGTGGCTGGGGATCACCCGCGTCATGGTTGGTGCACACTATCCGAGCGACGTCATCGCCGGCCTTGCGCTGGGTGGATGGTTCTCCTTCATGACGGCCATCGTCTATTCCCGCTATGGTATCCTCTTCCGCATCAACGCTGCCGGCCTGCCGACCCCGAGATGGCCTCTGTTAAAGCGCGGAATGTTCCAGGGCCTGCGCCTGCCGCGCCGTCAGAGAATGCTCAATCAGATCACGGAATGACGCCACATGCGTGACCGGACACGACAATCCCCTCGGTCCGCTGCACCGCAATCTTCATCTGCCGCCCCATAGCAAAGGTTGCCAAGGTCACCGCGCATTCATATATCTGACGTCGTGCAGGCCATAAGAGCCAGGCAACTCGTTTTCACTTCCGCTATGATGAACCCATGGATGCAGCTCCGATACATTTGAGCGAAAGGCAGCTTGGATTGATTTCCCGGGCGCTTGCCGAGCCGCGCCGCGTGCAGATGCTCAAGGCGATCGGCAGCCGCGCCCAGCCCATGCCGTGCAGCCTTCTGAACGAATGCCATGCCGTCAGCGCCGCAACCATGTCGCACCATATCAAGGAACTTGAAAACGCTGGGCTCATCGAGATCCAGCGCGAGGGCAAATTCGCAAGCCTCGTGCTGCGCCGCGATACGCTGAACGCCTATATGGCCGAACTCTCCAAGATCTGACGATTTCGTTAGCCTATAAACATTTTTGACTCGGCTCTTGTATCAATTAGATGATTATCTAAATATCGAAGTGACGATGCGAAACAATCTCCGGGTCGCATGCGCCAAACAGTTAGACAATCATAAAACTATCTAACAATTTCCGAAGGAAAATGACATGAGCAAATTGGCAGGCAAGGTCGCGATCGTGACTGGAGCATCCAAGGGTATCGGCGCCGGCATCGCCAAGGCGATGGCTGAAGCGGGCGCATCTGTCGTGGTCAACTATGCATCGAGTCGCGAAGGTGCTGATAAGGTGGTGGCAGATATCGCGGCCAAGGGCGGCAAGGCGCTCGCTGTCCACGGCGACGTTTCTAGATCCGAAGATGTCAAACGCCTCTTTGCGGAAACGAAACAGGCCTTCGGCGCCGTTGACATCCTCGTCAACAATGCCGGCGTCTATCAATTCGCACCGATAGAAGAGTTCACCGAGGAGGAATTCCATCGCGAGTTCAATATCAACGTGCTGGGCACGCTTTTGACCACACGGGAAGCCGTCAAGCATTTCGGCCCGCAAGGCGGCAATATCATCAATATCGGCTCCAACGCCGTCAGCATGAACCTGCCGACCGCTTCGGTTTATACCGCAACCAAGGCCGCCGTGGATTCCATCACCAAGATCCTCGCCAAGGAACTCGGCCCCCGCAATATCCGGGTCAACAACCTGGCCCCGGGCGGCGTCGAGACTGAGGGCGTCGTCGCCGCCGGCTTTCTCGGCAGCGACTTCGAAAAGCATCTCGTCTCCCAGACGCCTCTTGGCCGCCTCGGCCAGCCGACCGACATCGCCCCGGTCGCCGTCTTCCTCGCTTCGCAGGACGCCGCCTGGGTGACCGGCGAAACCATCTATGTCGGTGGCGGCCTGAAGTAGCCATCAATCCCAGCGCCGTCCCGACAAGGGCAGTGACTCCGGCGCGGCATAATCGCACGCTGCGCCGGTATGTTAGCGGACAATTGCCAAACCGGCTCATTTCCCTATTTAGTAAAGCTGCTCGGGTTTTCCGCGTAACAGCGCAGTCGACCATGCCGCCAAGAGCATTTCCTCTGCGACATCGATAAACAGACCCTGTCTTCAATGCGATCCCACGCAGCAGCTGATGTCATCGAACTCCCTTAAGATCCGCCGGCGATCGCTGTCGTGAACAACAAACGGAGGACGCCTTTATGAATACCGCCAATACCAAATCGAAATTAGGTACTCGCACCAATCTCAGCGAAGACGCGACACGCGATATTTCCGCGGCGCTGACAGCGCTTCTGGCAGATGTCTTTGCCCTCTACCTGAAGACCAAGAATTTTCATTGGCACATGAGCGGCCCGCATTTCCGCGATTATCACTTGCTCCTCGACGAGCACGGCGATCAGATCTTCGCGATGACCGACCCCATGGCAGAGCGCGCCCGCAAGATCGGCGGAAACACACTGCGGTCGATCGGCCAGATCGCCAAGCTCCAGCGCATCCCGGATAATGACGCTGAGTATGTCGACCCGCAGGACATGCTTGCCGAACTGGCGGATGACAATCTGAGGCTTTCGGCCGAAATGCGCGCCGTTCATGACGTCTGCGACGAATATGGCGATGTCGCCACGGCGAGCCTGCTTGAAAACTGGCTGGATGAAACCGAACGCCGCACCTGGTTCCTGTTCGAGATCACACGCAAGCCCAACCGCTGATATGAGAAAGCCGCCGCCTTCGAACACGATAAGTTGAAGGCGGCGCGCCGTGCCTTCGGTTTCCTCGCACGCGCCCCGGCAAAAGCGAGGAAATCCTTGACTCCTGTGGAAAACATCTTAGAACCGGCGACGGAAAAGGAAGACTTCCATGGTTCGCTTCGAACAGATCGACAGCTTCAGTCACCTGGCTGGTTATGCCGGGCGGGATGTCTATTTTCCGGTTTCTTCCAAAACCATGGCCAAAACGACGACGAAAACCGTCTGACGTCTCTGGCCTGCCGCTCTCTCCCCGGCTCGGCTGGGGACAGGAACCGGTCGTAATGGCTACGGTTCCCCCCTTCGCCCAAGAGGAGAGAAGAGAAAGAGAGCTTGAGAAATGGGTTTCAAAGTTGCAGTAGCGGGCGCGACCGGAAATGTCGGCCGCGAAATGCTCAATATCCTGTCTGAACGCGGCTTTCCGGCCGATGAGGTCGTAGCGCTCGCATCCGCACGCTCGCAGGGAACAGAAGTTTCCTTCGGCGACCGGACGCTGAAAGTTTCCAACCTGGAAAACTACGACTTCTCCAACACCGACATCTGCCTGATGTCGGCCGGCGGCGAAGTCTCGAAGAAGTTCTCGCCGAAGATCGGCGCCCAGGGCTGCGTCGTCATCGACAACTCTTCCGCCTGGCGCTACGACGCCGACGTACCGCTGATCGTGCCGGAAGTGAATCCGGATGCCGTCACGCAGTTCACCAAGCGCAACATCATCGCCAACCCGAATTGCTCGACTGCGCAGCTCGTCGTCGCGCTGAAGCCGCTGCATGATTTCGCCAAGATCAAGCGCGTCGTCGTCTCGACCTACCAGTCCGTTTCCGGCGCCGGCAAGGATGGCATGGACGAACTTTTCAACCAGACCCGCGCCGTCTTCGTCGCCGACCCGATCGAGGCGAAGAAGTTCACCAAGCGCATCGCCTTCAACGTCATCCCGCACATCGATAGCTTCATGGAAGACGGCTACACCAAGGAAGAGTGGAAGGTCCTGGCTGAAACCAAGAAGATGCTCGACCCGAAGATCAAGGTAACTTGCACGGCCGTGCGCGTCCCCGTCTTCATCGGCCATTCGGAATCAGTCAACATCGAATTCGAAAACGAGATCACTGCCGATCAGGCCCGCGACATCCTGCGCGAAGCACCGGGCTGCCTCGTCATCGACAAGCGCGAAAACGGTGGCTACATCACGCCTTACGAATCCGCCGGCGAAGATGCGACCTATATTTCTCGTATCCGTGAAGATGCGACCGTCGAGAACGGTCTCAATATATGGGTCGTCTCCGACAATCTGCGCAAGGGCGCCGCTCTCAACGCCATCCAGATCGCCGAACTGCTCGTCAATCGCGGCCTGATCAAGCCGCGCAAGCAGGCTGCATAAGCATTTCTAAACCAATTTACGGTTTATAAACCTTGTTTAGCTAAGCAAGACTACATGGAAGCCTCGCCATTTCGGACCGAAAGGCGGGGCTTTTTTACAAATACACTTGGCGGTCTGTTTCACGTGAAGCAAAAATACTGATCGCTAAAATGTATTAATGACATGACGGTCGGATGCTGGCATGGTCCAGTGATGACTAGGCCGCGCATGAGCCTGAAGATTGGCGGGTTTATGCGCCTTCCAAAAACGGTTACCGCGTTAGCAGCGCGGTGAGAATTCGGGGACACTGAATGCGCATCACAAAGTCTGGAATGGCAGCTCTCGTCGCGGGCGGGCTGCTGCTCGCCATGCCGATTACGGCAAACGCTGCATCCTGCGGCAACACATCTGCCGGTTTCGAGAATTGGGTGCAGGAATTCAAGCGCGAAGCGCAGGGACAGGGCGTCAGCCCCTCCGTCCTCGACAAGGCCTTCGCCAACGTTCATTACAACCAACCCACCATCCGCGCCGATCGCGGCCAGAAGAGCTTCAAGCTTTCCTTTGAGGAATTCATGAAGAAGCGCGGCGGCCAGACGATCATCAATCGCGGCAAGAGCATGAAACAGGCCAATGCCGCGCTCTTTGCCAAGATCGAGAAGCGCTTCGGCGTCCCCGCCGGCCCGATCATCGCAATCTGGGGCATGGAAACCGGCTTCGGCAGCTATATGGGCGACCAGCATACGCTTTCTGCAGTCTCCACCCTTGCTTATGACTGCCGCCGTTCTGCATTCTTTACCGAACAGCTTTATGCCGCCCTGAAGCTCGTGGGCGAAGGCTATCTCAGCCCGTCGGCGCGCGGCGCGGCGCACGGCGAAATCGGCCAGACGCAGTTCATGCCCAAAAACGTCGTGCTTTACGGCGTCGATGAAGACGGAAACGGCCGGGTCGATCTTGTGGGATCACGTGCAGACGCGCTTGCCTCGACGGCGAACTTCCTGCGCGGTCACGGATGGCAGCCAGGCGCCGGCTATCAGCCCGGAGAACCGAATTTCTCTGCCATTGCCGGCTGGAACGACGCCAGGGTCTATCAGCAGGCAATCGCCTATATCGGTCAGCAGATCGACGGCAGGTAAGCTCAACGCTTGAATCGAAAAGGCGCTGCAACCGGACGGACTGCAGCGCCTTTTCTTTTGACCCAACTCTATCCACCGGACGTGGAGGCGACCTTAAATCTCCGGTCGGATGAAATCCCTGGTATTCTGGTCCATGATCCATAGTTCGCCGGTCGAAATATCGAACCACGCACCGTGCAGGTTCAACTTGCCCTCTTCCTCGCGCGCCTTGATTTCCGGGAAACTGCGAAGATTGTTCAGTGAATTTCGGATCGAAATGCGCTCCAGTGCCGTCTGACGTTCGGTCTGCGTCATGATGTCATTGCTCTGGATCTGCTCGGCGGCAGGCTTCAGCAGCGCCATCCACCGGCCGATGAAGTCGCCCGGCGACAGCGGTTCGGCATTGGGGTCGAGGGCGGCGCGGATACCGCCGCAGCGACCGTGCCCCATTACGACGATGTCGGAGACCTTCAGCGACAAAACCGCGAATTCGAGCGCTGCCGAGGTCGCATGGAAATTGCTGTCCGGCTCATAGGGCGGCACCATATTGGCGACGTTTCGGATGACGAACAGCTCTCCCGGTCCTGCATCGAAGATGATCTCCGGCGCCGAGCGGGAGTCACTACAGGCAATCACGAGCGTAGACGGATTTTGACCGAGCTCCGCTAGATTGCGATAGCGCTCGCGCTCATCGACGTAACGCCCGCTCATGAAGTTGCGATAGCCGTTCAGAAGGGTGTCGGGAAACCTTTGCATGATATGGAATTACAGCGCACCGGGGCGGATGGCAACTGCTGCGCTGCAAAAAGCGTTAACCGTTGCGAAACCCTATTTTTTCCGCCGTTGAGCCGGGTGCACGAGATGACGAAGTTGCACCATTGCCATCGGCGTCGAAAGGCTCGCTGAATCGACGGCAAGCGTCAGTTCGTTGCTGCCGCGTTTGACGGCGCGCGCCAACACTTCATAGACGCTTGCGGTCGTCAGTTGCAATGCCCGTTCTTCATCCATGCCGGACAGGAGACGCGACAGGAACAAGGCACCCAGCAGATCGCCGAGCCCATTTGGCGCACCTTCTATACTGCGATGTTCGGCAAGCAGCGCGTTTCGACCGCTGAGATAGAGGTTTCCGATGCCGCCGGCCATCATCGGCACCGCCGACGTCACCAGCATGCGCGAAGGCCCCAGCGCGAGCGCAGCCTCCATGATGGCATTATTGTCCTCAAGCGGCGCACCGGCGAGCCAGGCAAGCTCGTAACGGTTCGGCGTCGCCAGCGAGGCGAGCGGAATAAGATGGTCGCGGATCGCCTCTGCCGTGGCAACCGGCACATAAAGCCCACCGGCATCACCGATCACCGGGTCGCAGGCATAAAGAACGTCCGGGTTTTTCTCTCTCAGCGCTTTCACTAGCTTCGCGACGGAATGTGCCTGCGCGGCATTGACGAAATATCCTGATAGCACGGCTTTGACTTCGGAAAGCCAGGGAGCGGCAATGAGATCGTCGATCGCATGATCGAAATCCGCTTCGTTGAAGGTCAGCCGCGTCGAACGGCCATGGCCGGGATGCCATGGCAGAACAATGGTCGGCAGCGCCCAGACAGGGTGCCCCAGCGTTTCAAGCGCAAAGACCGCGGCGCGATTGCCGACGGATCCACGGACGACATGGCTGGAGATGACGATAACGGCGCCGGCCGACACTTGCGACATGATGCTTGCTTTCAAGTTCAGGGCTTCAACTGCAATCAGATCGTTGATGGTCCCTTTGGCGGCACTCTGTCAACGGCACTTCACAGAGTCATGAAAGCCTCTGTTGACGAACTGATTCCATCAATTTCTCGTCGACAATATCCGCTTTTTGCCGGGATCACGCATTCCGGCAAGTTTTTTAAAAAAACGGCCCAAAATCAGTCCGAAACGATCCAAATTGGCAATCTTTTTGCCAGTTTTTTCGCTAAACGTTCTGATACTGTGGTCAAAATTCGAAAATCGGGAGGAATTCCATGGCGCCCAAGACCAATCCGAAACGGGAAAAACAGATCGAAGCGGCACAGAAAATTGCCGCTGCGACGGGCGGGGCTCACCTCGACCCCGAAATCCTGTTCGGCCGGGCTAGCAACGATGACATGGGGCGTTACAGCCCGGACATGCTGGCTCTTGCCGCAGTTCATGCTGCCAAGGAACTGGCAGCCTGGAGCAAGACAGCTCCGCGTGTCAGCATCGAGCAAGTGGCCGGCATCGAGCCCGATGGCGTCGCCGTGTCGATCCTCTCGATCACCGACCACAACATGCCGTTCCTCTACGAATCAGTCATGGGAGAGGTCAGCAGCAGCTACCGCGATCTCTACATGGCCGTGCACCCGATCCTCGTCATGGAAGAGGGCAAGGCGGCAGGCCTTTATTCCGCCGATCATCCGAGCGATCCCGCCCATCGGGTCAGCCACATCCAGCTTCATCTCTCTCCGCTGACGGCAGCGCAAGCAGCGGACCTGGTCAAGCGGGTGCAAACCGTGCTCGATCAGACACATCTCGTCGTTTCCGGCTGGAAGCCGATGCTGTCGCGCCTGGATACCGTCATTTCGGAGCTTTCCACCTATGAGGCGGCAGGACGCCGCAAGAGCGATCGCGACGAGGCGCTTGCCTTCCTTGCCTGGTTGCGCGATGGCAACTTCACTTTCCTCGGCATGCGCGAATATGTCTATTCGGGCAAAGGCGCCAATGCCACGATCGAGCGTGACCGCGGCGCCGGCCTCGGCATTCTCTCCAATCCCGACGTCCGCGTGCTGCGGCAGGGTAAGGACGCCGTCACCACGACGCCGGAAATCCTCGCCTTCCTCAACGGTCCGGATTTCCTGATCGTCACCAAGGCCAACGTCAAATCGATCGTGCATCGCCGCGCCTATATGGATTATGTCGGCATTAAGCGCTTCGATTCGGAAGGCAATGTCACCGGCGAGCTGCGCATCGTCGGCCTCTTCACCTCGACCGCATACACCAGCGCTGCTGCCGAAGTGCCGCTGCTGCGCTCGAAGGTGCAGAAGGTCAAGGATCACTTCGGCTTCGACCCGACAAGCCATTCCGGCCGCATGCTCGACAACACGCTGGAATCCTACCCGCGTGACGACCTCTTCCAGATCGACACCTCGCTGCTGGCAAACTTTGCCGAACAGATCAACGATCTCACCGACCGGCCGCGCGTGCGTGCATTGCCGCGCATCGACCATTTCGACCGCTTCGTTTCGGTGATCGTCTATGTCCCGCGTGAGGAATATGATTCCGTCGTCCGCGAGAAAATCGGCAACTATCTGAAAACGGTCTATGACGGTCGCGTCTCCGCCTATTACCCGGCTTTCCCGGAAGGTGGCGTGGCGCGCGTGCATTTCATCATCGGCCGCAGTGCCGGCAAGACGCCGCATGTTTCGCAGGCCGATCTCGAAGAGGCAATCCGCGCCATCACCGCTCGCTGGGACGAGCGCTTCGTCATGCTGGCAGGCCCGAAAGCGCCGGCCATCTCCGTTAGCCAGGCTTTCCAGGAAGCCTTCTCGCCGGAAGACGCCTTTGCCGATCTGCCTGACATCATTGCCACGGCCGGCGCCGAACCGATCCGCATCGGCTTCTATATCCGCAAGGACGAGACCGGCGACATTCTTTCGCTGAAGATCTTCCACGGACAGGGCAACCTGGCGCTGACGCGCCGCGTGCCGCTCCTGGAAAACCTCGGTTTCAACGTCATTAGCGAGCGCACCTTCGATATCTACGTCACGGCCAAGGACGGTTCGACCGGCCATGTCGTGCTTCACGACATGGAACTCGAAGCCCGCAGTGGCCTGACGATTGATCTCGCCCGTCACGGCGCAGCATTGGAAGAGGCCTTCCTCGCCGCTTTCGGCGGCACGATCGACAACGACGCCTTCAACAGGCTGATCGTCTCCGCCGATCTCTCCGCCCGCGAAACCAACGTCCTGCGCGCCTATGCCCGTTATCTGCGCCAGGCCGGCATCGCCTATTCGCAGGATTACATCGCCGCGACGCTTGACAAATATCCGCGCATCGCTGCCTCGCTCTTCCGCCTGTTCAGCAACACGCTCGACCCGAAGCTCAGCGACAAGAACCGCACGAAGAAGCTTTCCGAGCTGCACGAGGCTATCGAAAGCGAGCTCGCGGACGTGCCGAGCCTGGACGACGACCGCATCCTGCGGCGCTACGTCAACGCCATCGACGCGACACTGCGCACCAACTATTTCCAGAGGAACTCGGACGGCACGCCGAAGGCCATGCTTGCCTTCAAGCTCGATCCGAAGCTGCTGGACGGCCTGCCCGAGCCGCGGCCCTTCCGCGAAGTCTTCGTCTACGGCGTCGAGGTCGAAGGCGTGCATCTGCGCTTCGGCAAGGTGGCGCGCGGCGGTCTGCGCTGGTCGGATCGTGCGGAAGACTACCGAACCGAAGTGCTGGGCCTGGTGAAGGCGCAGCAGGTCAAGAACGCCGTCATCGTGCCTGTCGGCGCAAAGGGCGGCTTCTATCCGAAGAAGCTTCCGGTCGGCGGTAGCCGCGACGAAATCTTCAACACCGGCCGCGAGGCCTACAAGACCTACATCCGCACGCTGCTGTCGATCACCGATAACATCTCCGGCGCCGATATCATTCCGCCGGCCGACACCGTGCGGCTTGACGGTGACGATCCCTATTTCGTCGTTGCTGCCGACAAGGGCACCGCCACTTTCTCCGACACCGCCAACGCACTGGCGCAGGAAGCCGGCTTCTGGCTGGACGATGCCTTCGCCTCGGGCGGCTCGGCCGGCTACGACCACAAGAAGATGGGCATCACCGCCCGCGGCGCCTGGGAAACAGTGAAGCGACATTTCCGCGAAATGGACATCGACATCCAGACGACGCCATTCAACGTCGTCGGCGTTGGCGACATGTCGGGCGACGTCTTCGGCAACGGCATGCTGCTGTCTCCGAAGATCCGCCTGCTCGCTGCCTTCGACCATCGCGACATCTTCATCGATCCCGATCCGGATATGGAAAAGACGCTGGCCGAACGGCAGCGCCTCTTCAACCTGCCGCGCTCGAGCTGGCAGGATTTCGACAAGTCCGTCCTGTCGAAGGGCGCCATGATCATTTCCCGCTCAGCGAAATCTGTGACACTGACCCCGGAAGCGGTTGCCGCCATCGGCATCGACAAATCGGTCGCAACGCCCTTCGAGATCATGACGGCGATCCTCAAGGCTCCGGTCGATCTGCTGTGGTTCGGCGGCATCGGCACCTACGTCAAAGCCCCGTCCGAAACGGATTCGGAAGTCGGCGACCGTGCCAACGATCCGATCCGCATCGCAGCCGACGAAGTTCGCGCCAAGGTGATCGGCGAAGGTGCCAACCTCGGCGTCACGCAGAAGGGCCGTATTGCCTACGGTCTCAAGGGCGGTCGCTGCAACTCTGACGCCATCGACAATTCCGCCGGCGTCAACACCTCGGACGTCGAGGTCAACATCAAGATCGCGCTGGCTTCCGCCATGTTCGACGACCGGCTGACGCGCGCCAAGCGCGACACGCTGCTCGCCTCCATGACCGACGAAGTGGCCGTGCTTGTCTTGCGCAACAACTACCTGCAATCCCTGGCGATCTCGCTGACGGAGCGCAAGGGCACCGGCAACGGCCTGGAACTCAGCCGCTTCATGAGCGTGCTGGAAGCGGCAAAGCAGCTCAACCGCAAGGTCGAGACCCTGCCCGACGACCAGACCTTCGCCGAACGCTACGCCAACGGCCGGCCGTTGACGCGCCCGGAAATCGGCGTTCTGCTCTCCTACGCCAAGATCGTCCTCTTCGACGCGCTGGTCGCCAGCGACCTACCCGACGATCCCTACTTCGCCGCAACCCTCAGCCGCTATTTCCCGGCCAAGATGCAGCGCTCGAACGCCGCCGATATCGAGACGCATCGCCTGCGCCGCGAGATCATCGCCACGGCGCTCGCCAACGAAGCGATCAATCGCGGCGGTCCGGGCTTTGCAGTCAGCATGATGGACGCGACAGCGGCATCGGCGGCCGAGGTGGTCAAGGCGGCTGTGGTCGCCCGCGACGGCTTCGATCTCGACCGGCTCTGGAACGAGACGGATGCGCTTGACGGCAAAGTCGGCGGCCAGATGCAAAACCGCGTCTATGGCGAGATTACCGAGGTCTACACGGTGCTGACCCGCCTGCTCCTGAAAACCGGTGCAGCCAAGGGTGACATTGAAGAGACGGTTAGCCGGCTTCGAGCAGCACTGAAGAAGCTGCGGCCCGTCTTCCTCACCCACATCCCGACGGATTTCGCAGCGGAGATCACGGCACGCGAAGCGGAATATCTGGCAGCGGGCCTGCCTGAGAAGCTGGCTTCGGAGATCGCCACGATCTATGCGCTCGTCCTCGTTCCGGAAATCATGCAGATCGCCGAGCGTACCGGCGATACGCTGAACCGGGCGGCGGAAAGCTATTTCACCGTCTCGCAGACCTTCCGCGTCGGCCGCCTGCTGCTAGCCGGCAACCGGATCGTCACCGGCGATCACTATGAGAGCCTCGCGCTTGCGCGCAGCCTCGACCAGATCGCCGGCGCCCGCCGCGATATCGTGATCTCCGCACTGTCCAACCACCCGAAGGACAAGCAGCCGGTTCAGGCATGGCATGCGGAAGACCGTATCCGCATCAATCGCATCGCCGAAGAGCTCGGCGGCCTCAGCGAAAGCGGCGATCCCAATCTCGCCCGCATCACCGTTGCCGCCGGCCTGCTCAGCGACCTTGCGAACGGCCGGGCAAGGTGACACAGTCCGCCCCGACCCGGTAACGGGTGAGGGAGCAAGGGGCTGGATTTGGTGACGACCGAGATTGACAACGACGTGCCGGCAAAAGTGCCGGCGCGAGGCATTTGGGGCTGGATGTTCTTCGACTGGGCGGCTCAGCCGTTCTTCACCGTCGTCACTACCTTCATTTTCGGCCCCTATTTCGTCGCGCGGCTGACTGCCGATCCCGTCTCCGCCCAGACGACATGGAGCAACATGGCGACGATTTCCTCGGTGATCATCGCCATTCTCTCCCCGGTGCTCGGCTCGATCGCTGATCAATCCGGCGCTCGCAAACCGTGGATCGCCTTCTTCGCCGTCATCAAGATCGTTAGCCTTGCGTGCCTCTGGGGCGCAGCGCCCGGATCGCCTGTCATCTATCCCGTCATTTTCATGATCCTGGCTTCGATCTCGGCCGAATTCTCGATCGTCTTCAACGATTCGATGATGCCCCGGCTAGTCGCTAAGGACGATGTCGGCAGGCTGTCGAACGCTGCCTGGGGGCTTGGCTATCTCGGCGGCATGATCGTGCTGATCACCGTCGTCGCGCTGCTCGCCGGCAACCTGCAAACCGGCAAGACCATCCTCGGCCTGGCGCCGCTCTTCGGCCTCGATGCCTCACTTGGCGAGGATGCACGCATCACCGGGCCGATTTCCGCCGTCTGGTATCTCGTCTTCATCCTGCCGATGTTTCTCTTCACGCCGGATGCTGCTCGCGGCCTGCCCCTTCGCGCGGCCGTTCGTACCGGCTTGCAAGAGCTATCCGCAACCCTGGGCGAGTTGAAGCGGCGACGCGGCATCAGCCTGTTTCTTCTTGCCCGCATGGTCTATCAGGACGGCGTCAACGGCCTGCTTATTCTTGGCGGCACCTTCGCCGCCGGCATGTTCGGCTGGGCGACGATCGAGATCGGCATCTATGGCATCATCCTCAATGTCATCGCCATATTCGGCTGTTTCGCCGCCGGCTACGTCGACCGCTGGCTGGGCTCGAAAACGACTGTCGTCATCAGTCTGACGCTGCTGCTGGTCGCCACCTTCGGCATCATCTCCACAGGCCCCGGCTTCACGCTTTTCGGCCTCGTTCCGCTTTCCACGGTCAGCACTGGCGGCCTGTTCGGCACAGCAGCGGAAAAGGCTTATATCGGTTACGGCCTGTTGATCGGCATCGCCTTCGGCCCCGTGCAGGCCTCCTCCCGCTCCTATCTCGCTCGCAGCGTAAACCTCTCGGAAGCCGGGCGCTATTTCGGCATCTACGCGCTCTCGGGCCGCGCCACCAGCTTCATGGCAACGTTGTTCTTTTCGCTGGTGACCCATTTCAGTGGTTCTGCCCGCCTCGGCATGGCAACGCTCGTCATCTTCCTTGCCGGCGGCCTTCTTCTTTTGCTGCCGACGCCCTATCCGGCCGACAAAACAGCGAAGTAAGCAAAGAAAATCCCGGCTGGCGAACCAGCCGGGATATAAATTTTTCCAATCAGGTATATCCGCTGATCAATGGCGGAAATGGCGCACGCCGGTAAAGACCATCGCGACATTGTGCTCATTGGCCGCGTCAATCACTTCCTGGTCGCGCATCGAACCACCAGGTTGAATGACGGCCGTGGCGCCGGCGGCGATCGCCGACAGCAGGCCGTCGGCAAACGGCAGGAAGGCTTCAGAGGCGACTGCAGAACCGCGTGTCAACGGCTCTGCCAGCCCCATGGCCTTGGCGGCTTCCTCGGCCTTGATGGCTGCGATGCGAGCGGAATCGACACGGCTCATCTGCCCGGCACCGATACCGGCCGTCTGGCCATCCTTGGCGTAAACAACGGCATTCGACTTCACATGCTTGGCGACCCGGAAGGCGAACTTCATGTCCTCAAGCTCCTGAGCCGTCGGCGCGCGCTTGGTGACGACCTTGAGCTCCATATCCTCGACCAGTGCGTTGTCACGGTTCTGCACGAGCAGGCCTCCGGAGACGGTCTTTGCGGTCAGGCCGGCAGCGCGCGGATCGGGTAGGGCGCCAACCGAGAGCAGGCGGAGGTTCGGCTTGCGGGCAATGATCGCCTTGGCTTCCTCAGTGACGTCAGGCGCGATGATGACTTCGGTGAAGAGCTTGACGATCTCTTCGGCGGTTTCGGCATCGAGCAGGTTGTTCAGGGCGATGATGCCGCCGAAGGCCGAGGTGGAATCGCAGGCGAGCGCGCGCTTGTAGGCTTCCACGAGGCTCGGGCCGGTGGCGACGCCGCAGGGGTTGGCATGCTTGATAATCGCACAGGCCGGGCCGTTTTCCGGCAGGAACTCGGCAACGAGCTCGTAGGCCGCATCGGTATCGTTGATGTTGTTGTAGGAAAGCTGCTTGCCCTGGATGAGCGTTGCCGTGGAAACGCCGGGGCGATTTTCGCCGGTCAGGTAGAATGCCGCCTTCTGGTGCGGGTTTTCGCCATAGCGCATCTCCTCGCGCAGAACGCCGCCAATGACGCGGTGGCGCGGCGTGGCGATATCGAGCGCTTCGGCAAACCAGTTGGAGATCATCGCATCATAGGCTGCGGTGCGGGCAAAGGCCTTAGCGGCCATACGCTTGCGGAAATC
Organism: Martinezella lusitana; assembly: GCF_014207095.1. Taxonomy (GTDB): domain Bacteria; phylum Pseudomonadota; class Alphaproteobacteria; order Rhizobiales; family Rhizobiaceae; genus Rhizobium; species Rhizobium lusitanum_B. Next base: position 351,115 of record NZ_JACHBG010000005.1, read on the forward strand.
ATAGGTCGTCTGGCCGGCATCGGCGGAGAGCTGGGCCAGCAGCTCAGAATAATCGGCGGGATCGGTCAGCGTCGTCACATAGGCATGGTTCTTGGCCGAAGCACGGATCATCGCCGGGCCGCCGATATCGATATTCTCGACCGTCGTCGGGTAATCGCCACCGGCTTTGCGAACGTCCTCGAAGGGATAGAGATTGATAACGGCAAGATCGATGCCCTCGATGCCGTGCGCCTTCATTGCAGCCTGATGCTCGGCATCGTCGCGGATGGCGAGCAGGCCGCCATGCACCTTCGGATGCAGCGTCTTGACGCGGCCATCCATGATCTCGGGAAAATCCGTCACTTCGGACACGTCGGTCACGGCAAGGCCGGCCGCGGCAATCGCCTTGTGCGTGCCGCCGGTCGACAGCAACCGGACGCCCTGTTCGCTGAGCGCGCGCGCCAGCTCTACGATGCCGGTCTTGTCAAAGACGGACAGAAGCGCGGTTTTCACCTTCACCTTGTCGGGAGCAGGAATTTTCTTGGAAACGACGGCCATGGGCTTTCTCCGGGCTGAAGCAATTCCAGGAAAAGTGTACGGCGGTTTTCCGTCCGGAATTGCGCAATAACAAAAAGTAGAGCGAGATCGCTCTGGCATGAGGAGACGAGGCGTCCGGCGGAAATGGCGCGGGACGGACAATGCCGCCCCGTTAGCATAGCTGAGGCGCTTAGCCTATGGCCGATGGGACAAAAACCAACGGATTTCCGGCTTTTCGGTGATCCGGAAGACGATCTCGAGCTGGTCGGAAGAGCGCATACCAGAGGGATCGGCGAAAAAAATATCCTCCGCGACAAGCACCTCGTTGCCTGGCGAAGAGAAAACCCAGGTCTCGCCGTCGGGCGCGATCAGCAAGGCGGAGTCTGTCTCGGTCTGCAGCAGGCTGATCGACGGATGGACATGGAAACGCGCCGAGGCGATGCCTTCGCCTTTCGGTGGCTTCTTCCTGCCCTCCGGTACGAAGAAGCGATCCCGGCCGGCCAGGATCGTGCCTTTGGCGTTAAGACTCAGCTCGCGCTCGTGAACATAGCCGAAAGGCGAGAGATAGCCGTCATGTGCGGCGCGCACATAGTCGCGCCCATCCTCTGTCTCGGCTCGCTCGACAATGACCTTCTTCACACCTCCGACCATGATCGGCCCAAGGGACTTCGACTTGGAGAACTGCGACGACGAGGTATCGTTGAGCGTGACGGCCGAATGCGCAGCCGTCACCCGTGCGGCCTGAATATAGCGATCGCCGGCAAATTCCGGCGATCCGGAATTGATGATGAAGCGCGTCTTGCCCGACGACATCTCGAAGGAGAGACAGCCGGCATGCGCCGAGCGGCTGAGATCGGTCGAGGCGGGAGCGCCCGCGTCGATGATGACGACTGCCTGACCGGCGGCGAGCCGGTGATATTTCGTATGCGGGAGTGCCTTGAAGGCCTGTCCCGCGGTCTCGTCGTAACGCAGCACCGACATGAGCTCGTTGGCAAGCGTCGAGGTCGCACCATTGAACAGCGCCAGATCGCCATCCTGATGGCGGAAGAAGCGCAGGGCAGGGTACATGCGGTCGATGCCGGGAATAAGCCGTATCGGCACGTCATGACCGAGATTGACATAGGTCTGGCGCAAGGGCAGCAGATCGAGCAGCAGCTCCAGCGACACCCGCGGATTGCGGGAGATATGGCCGCCGTCTGCCAGAATCTGTCTGTCGATTTCACGATCGAGCGCCTGCCCCGCCCGCTTCACCGCCAGCGCGCCGTTGGGCATGGCGACGGACGACATGGCAAGCGCGATGCGCACGCGAAAACGGGTCGTGCCATCCCGCGCAGACGACGCCATGCGGCGCAAAAAGCGGACATGCAATACGAGCACGCGCATGAAGCGGCGATAGAAACCGCTATCCGTGCCGTGCAAAAGCACCGGCGAGTGCGACAGGAGCGCGATGAGCCGTTGTGCGGCGATGTCGGGCGCCCAGGCAAGCCCATGCAGTCGCCGGCCGTGAACGGCAATCCAATCGGTGAGAATGGAGCGCGCCATGGCCGAGGCCTGGTCGCTCTTTTCGGCCCGCAAATGCCGCAGCCAGCGGAAATTATGCAGCCGCGCAGCAAAAGCCTTGGACGGAAGCTCAAGCGAGAAAGGGGAACCGCCTTGCGTTTCGAGAACCCGGCCAGCCAGCAGGATGCGGCCGTTCAGAAGCTCCTCGACGAAAAACGGGTCGACACTGCGCAGATCCGTCGGAGCCACGATGAGACGTTCCGGCACACGCATCGTGTGGCGGGTGAGACGCAATCGCGTCAACGCCGCGCGGCGAGACATCCGCCGCCATGCTTCCCGCACGTATGAACTCACGAAACCCTGCCGCAGACCTGCATATTTGCTTCTGCTTACTCTCATTACCCGTGGTTAAAAAGAGGTTACAAATATACCAATTAAGAACAGGTTACCGACTTTTGAACCACTTTCGAAAGCCTGTGGAAACCACGCTACGGCCGGACGATTTTAGGTCCGCTCGACCTGAAATCTGAATCCGCTTCAGAATCAAAGACGTAGAGCATGATGTCGACCGAAAACCGCTCACACTTCTCGGCATCATGCTCTATCGCACACGCCGAAGCATGACCGCATAGAAGCCATCCAGGCCGGAAGCAAAACCATCGGTAAGCGGCAACATGTCTGGCGTCGTGCGGAAGGCGCCGAGCGGAGAAATCGCCGCTTCGAGGCCCGGCCAGTCGCTTGCTGCGATCGGAACCCGCTCGACATTGTCGCTGTCGGCAAGAAGGCGCGCGACCAGATCTTCACCCTCCTCGGGATCGAGCGAGCAATTGGAGAAAACGACGATGCCGCCGGGCTTGACGAGTGTCAGCGCATGACGCAGCAGGCGTTCCTGCAGCGCGGCGAGCTTGGCGATATCCTCCGGTCCCTTGGTCCAGAGCACATCGGGATGGCGGCGTGTCGTTCCGGTCGAAGAGCAGGGCGCATCGAGAAGGGCCGCATCGAAAAGTTCGTCGGGCTGATATTTGCTCATGTCGGCGCCGACTGTTTCGGCCTCGAAGCCGAGACGCGCCAGATTGCCGGACAATCTCTTCAGCCGGTTGGCGGACTGATCGAGAGCCGTGACCTTTGCACCTGCGAGAATAAGCTGCGCCGTCTTGCCGCCGGGAGCCGCGCAGAGATCGACGACCCGCTTGCCGGCGAGCGAGCCGAACAGCTTCGCCGGAATGCTGGCAGCTGCATCCTGAACCCACCATTCGCCCTTATCGAAGCCTTCAAGCGAGGGAATGGATCCCTCGAAAGCGGCGAGACGCACGCCACCGGTCGGCAGGACCACGCCGTTGAGGCGCTTCGCCCAGCCTTCGGCATCGGATTTCACGGTGAGATCGATGGCGGCCGGCTCGAGCTGGGTTTCGGAAATTTTGAGCGCTGCCGCTACCCCATAAGCCGTTTCCAGGCGGGAAAGGAACCAGGCCGGCATGGCGGGCACACCTGCGACCTTTTCGAGAATGTCCTGCTTTTCCCGCCCGATGCGGCGAAGAATAGCGTTGACCAGCTTGGCAAAGCGGCGATTGCGCGGGTCGCGGTTGGCCTGTTCGACGGCAAGATCGACGGCTGAATGATCCGGCACATCCAGATAGAGCATCTGCGTCGCACCGACCACGAGGACGTGGTGCAGGGCGCGGGCGCCTTCCGGCAGCGGTGAATCGAGCAGCGACGAAATCGTCGCCTCGATGCGCGGCAGATGCCGCAGCGCACTGTTCAGGATGGCGCGCACCAACGCCCGGTCGCTTTCGCCGAGCGCCTTATAGGCGGGATTGCCGCCTTCCGCGTCCAGCATTCCATCAAGCGGCGTCTTGCGATCGATGACGGCGGCCAGGATCTTCGTCGCCGCGGCTCGCGCCGCAAAACCGGGCTTCGCCGGCGCCGAATCATGCGGCCTGGACTTGTCCGAGCCCTTGCCGGATCTTCTTCCGTCTTTGTTGAAAGCTTTGTTTTTCGTGTCAGAACTCAAGACCAGGGACCCTTCGGCGGTTGTGAACCACCGCGACCCGTATTCGGCACGGAGCGCGATTTCCGCTCCGGATTAGCAGTCAAGACCGGCCCCGTCGAGCCAAAGCCCGCAGATGGGCCTGAAGACGGCGCCATCGGCGAGGCACCGCCGCCGCCATAGCGGGCCATTTCGTGCAGCGCCGCGATGCGGTTTTCCGTATTCGGATGGGTCGAGAACAGATTGTCCATGCGTTCGCCCGACAGCGGGTTGATGATGAACATATGCGCCGTTGCCGGATGTCCTTCGGCTTCCTCATTCGGAATATGCGAGGCACCGCGGGCGATCTTGCCGAGCGCCGAGGCAAGCCAAAGCGGATTGCCGCAGATCTCCGCACCACGACGGTCGGCGGAATATTCGCGCGTTCGGCTGATCGCCATCTGCACCAGCATCGCGGCCAGAGGCGCAACGATCATCGCGGCGAGAACGCCGACCATGCCGAGCGGATTGTTGTTGTCGCGGCGGCCGCCAAACAGGAAGGCGAAGTTGCCGAGCATGGAAATGGCGCCGGCAAGCGTCGCCGTAATCGTCATGGTCAGCGTGTCGCGGTTCTGCACATGCGCCAGCTCATGCGCCATCACGCCGGCCACTTCTTCCGGCGTCAGCGCGTGCAGCAAGCCCGTCGAGGCGGCAACGGCGGCGTTTTCGGGGTTACGGCCCGTGGCAAAGGCGTTCGGCTGCGGGCTGTCGTAGAGATAAACCCTGGGTATCGGCAGGCCGGCATTGCGGGCGAGATCGCGAACGATACGGTAGAATTCCGGCGCGCTGCGCTCATCCACCTCCTGCGCACCGTAGGTGGAAAGCACCATGCGATCCGAATTCCAGTAGGAAAAGAAATTCATGCCGGCAGCGACGACAAATGCGATCAACATGCCCGATTGACCGCCGATGAGATAACCAACGCCCATGAAAAGGGCGGTCATGAAGGCAAGCAGCATGGCGGTACGCATGAGATTCATCAAAAGGTCTCCAACAGATCTGGCGCCCAAACCTTTTTCTTTGCGGCCGGACGCATTGGAGACGGATGATTTCAGGTCTAAGAGATCTGAAATCTGAATCCGCTCCGAAATAAAAAACAGAGCATGATGTTACCCGAAAACCGTTCACACTTTTCGGCATCATGCTCTATGATTTGGCTATTCCTCCCCTCATTTCAATATTTCGGAGGTCGCTCGAGACCATGCACCCCGCAGATAACGACAATAAAATCGACATTGAAGACGGCGATGTCACCCGCAAACCGCTCTCACCCGCCGCTAAGCGCGCCCTTGCCGAAGCCGAGGAGCGCCGCCAGGCGCAGGCCAGTGCAGAGCTGCCCCCGGAAATCGGCGGCCGCGGCGGCTCCGACCCCGCACGCTTCGGCGACTGGGAGATCAATGGTCGAGCGATCGATTTTTAGGGATAGCGGCTGAGATATCTCAAGCCGGGCGCCGTGCAGAGCAAGCGGTAAGCGCTCAAATTTTCGAAGTACCTTTTGAAAAGGCGCCGTACCCAAGGGTATGGCGCCTTTGAATTCAGGCCTTAAGCAGCATCCGCCTTGTTCTGGCGGTTTGCGATCAGATCATCGACGACGGCCGGATCGGCGAGCGTCGAGGTATCGCCGAGCGCGCCGAAATCGTCCTCGGCTATCTTGCGCAGGATGCGGCGCATGATCTTGCCGGAGCGGGTCTTCGGCAGGCCGGGAGTGAACTGGATCTTGTCCGGCGAGGCGATCGGGCCGATTTCGGTGCGAACATGCTTCACCAGTTCCTGCCGCAGCGCATCCGAGCCTTCCAGGCCGACCATCAGAGTCACGTAGCAATAGATGCCCTGACCCTTGATCGAGTGTGGGTAACCAACGACAGCCGCTTCCGACACATGTTTGTGCGACACCAGCGCCGATTCCACCTCCGCCGTACCGAGACGGTGGCCCGAGACGTTCAGCACGTCATCGACACGACCGGTGATCCAGTAATAGCCGTCCTCGTCGCGGCGGCAGCCGTCACCCGTGAAATACTTGCCCTTGTAGGTAGAGAAGTAGGTTTGGATGAAGCGCTCATGATCGCCATAGACCGTGCGCATCTGGCCCGGCCAGCTGTCGGCGATGACGAGATTGCCGTCCGTGGCGCCTTCCAGCACGTTGCCTTCGCCGTCCACCAGCTGCGGCTGGACGCCGAAGAAGGGCAGGGTGGCCGAGCCGGGTTTCAGGTCGGTCGCGCCCGGAAGCGGCGTGATCATGTGACCGCCGGTCTCCGTCTGCCACCAGGTATCGACGATCGGGCAGCGGCTGTCGCCAACCACCTTGTAGTACCATTCCCATGCTTCCGGATTAATCGGTTCGCCGACCGTGCCGAGCAGGCGCAGGCTGGAGCGCGAGGCGCGCTTGACGAAATGATCGCCAGCACCCATCAGCGAGCGGATCGCCGTCGGCGCTGTGTAGAAGATATTGACCTTGTGCTTGTCGATGACATCCCAGAAGCGGCCCTGATCCGGGTAGTTCGGCACGCCTTCGAACATCAGCGAGGTCGCAGCATTCGCAAGCGGCCCGTAGACGATGTAGGAGTGGCCAGTGACCCAGCCGACATCGGCCGTGCACCAGTAGATATCGCCGGGGTGATAGTCGAACGTATACTCATGCGTCATCGCCGCATAGACGAGATAGCCGGCCGTGGTGTGCAGCACGCCCTTCGGCTTGCCGGTGGAACCCGAGGTGTAAAGGATGAAGAGCGGATCTTCGGCCTTCATCTTCGCCGGCGGACAATCCGGCTTCGCCTTGGCGGTTTCCTCGTGGTACCAGAGGTCGCGGCCTGCTTCCCAGGCGATCTTGCCGCCGGTACGGCGCACGACCAGGACATTCTTGACGGCGACATTCTGCTTGGCGGCGATCTGGATCGCCGTATCGGTATTATCCTTCAGCGGAATGGACTTGCCGCCGCGAACGCCCTCGTCGCAGGTGATGACGAAGGTGGATTCGCAATCGACGATGCGGCCACCAAGTGCTTCAGGCGAGAAGCCGCCGAAGACGACGGAATGCACAGCGCCGATGCGGGCGCAGGCGAGCATGGCATAGGCCGCCTCGGGGATCATCGGCATGTAGATGGTGACGCGGTCGCCCTTCTTGACGCCGTGCTTCTTCAGGACATTCGCCAGCCGGCAAACCTGATCGTAGAGCTCGTTATACGTGACCTTCCTGTCGATATAGGGGTTGTCACCTTCCCAGATGAAGGCAACGCGATCACCGTGCTTCTTCAGATGACGGTCGATGCAATTGTAGGAGACGTTGGTGACGCCGTCCTCGAACCATTTAATCGAAACCTTGCCGGTAAACGACGTATTTTTCACCTTTGTATAAGGCTTGAACCAGTCGATACGCTTGCCATGCTTGCCCCAAAATTTGTCGGGATCCTCGACGCTCTGCTGATACCATTTCTGGTACTTCGCCTCATCGATCAAAGCATGTTCCTTGACCGATTTCGTCACCGGATGAATCTTTTCCGACATAGTCTCCTCCTTGAACCCTGGCACCCTCTCTCGCAATTATGGGTGCTCTTTCCGCGCAATCAATAGCAGGTCAAACCATGACAGCAATTGGACAAAGTGCATTTCATGCGCAAAGAATTGCAATTACGCGACACTATCGCTATATAGGGCCGTATTTCCCGGACATTGTGGTGTTACACCCCGGACCGCGACACCGGCGCGGACTGACAGAAGGACTATATCCATGGCTCAACAATTGCTCATGCCGAAGGCAACTGCCATCTGGCTTGTCGACAATACGGCCTTGTCATTCGACCAGATCGCGCAGTTCTGCAAGCTGCATCCGCTCGAAGTGAAGGCGATTGCCGATGGCGAAGCCGCACAGGGCATCAAGGGCCTCGACCCGATCTCGACCGGCCAGCTGACACGCGACGAGATCGCCCGCGCCGAAGGCAATCCGAACCACAAGCTGAAGCTCTCCGAGCCGAAGGTTCGCGTGCCGGAATCGAAGCGCCGCGGCCCGCGCTACACCCCGGTTTCCAAGCGCCAGGATCGTCCGAACGCCATCCTGTGGCTGGTGCGCAACCATCCGGAACTGAAGGATGCGCAGATTTCCCGCCTCGTCGGCACCACGAAGTCGACCATCGAGCAGATCCGCGATCGTACGCATTGGAACTCGGCCAACCTGGCGCCAATGGACCCGGTCACACTCGGCCTCTGCAGCCAGATCGACCTCGATATGGAAGTTGAAAAGGCCGCCAAGGGTCGCCCGCTGCCGACCGCTGCCGAGCTCGGCGCAACGCTACAGCCCGCTCAGGAGACCGAGAAGCTCGGCTTCAGCTATGACCGCGATGACGAGAAGGAAAAGGAAATCGACGCCGATGCCGTTTTCGCCAAGCTCAAGTCGCTGAAGTCGACGAGCCGCGACGACGAAGACGACGATCAGTTCTAAGATCCGACAAAGCGGACATTATGCAAAGCCCCGGTCTTCGACCGGGGCTTTTTTCATGGCATCTCGCAATTGACGACATAACGCTTTTGTTGCGTCCTTATGCAGCAAGACAACCACAAGGATATTGTGTAGGCTTCGGTGAAACGACCATCGAGAGTTGCATCAGCTATGTCGGTCCTGGCCATTGGATATTACAGCTACGCGTGCGGATTGATCTTTGCCGTCGCTTCAGCACTGCGGACACGGCGGCGAGTACTTCGGGGGCCTTTCGGGAAATTCGCGATATTCGAGCATATCATACTGCCGATCGTCTTCGTGATCGTCGGCATCACCATCTACTCGCTTGTCGAAGTCGACAAGCTCATCGTCACCGGCATCATCATCATATTTTCAGCACTGACATTGGTCATGCTGATGGTCTTTGCGCCGTTCCTCGTTTTGGCATTCGCGTTTCTCGCTTACGCCTTCACCATCTCCTGGGAGGAAATTACCAATATCATCGCCCTGTCGTTCATTGGCACGACAATAGGAAATGTTATCGGCTATGCGTGGGGAAGCCGGGCAACCCGTGCTGTGGCGCCGCCTAAATAACGCTTTGGAGGGTGTAAGCCTGCGTTATCGCGCCCCGAAGATCGCAGAGCCGACGCGAACGCTTGTTGCGCCGAAGGCGACGGCAATTTCATAGTCGCTCGACATGCCCATGGAGAGTTTTTCGACGCCGGCCTGCTTGGCAAGCTTTGCCAGCAGGGCAAAATGCGGCCCGGGATTTTCCTCCGCCGGCGGAATGCACATCAGGCCCTCGACCGACAGACCAAGTTCCTTGCGGCACAAGCCGACGAAAGCAACCGTATCGTCAGGCGCAATACCTGCCTTTTGCGGCTCCAGCCCGGTATTGACCTGCACGTAGAGCCTGACGGCTTTATTCTGACGCTTCATTTCGTCAGCCAGAGCCCGAGCGATCTTTTCCCGGTCGATCGTTTCGATGACGTCGAATAGCGCCACGGCATCTGCGGCCTTATTCGATTGCAGCGGCCCGATCAAGTGCAGCTCGATCCCTGGAGTTTCGGCCTTCAGCTCTGGCCACTTGCTCTGACTCTCCTGCACGCGGTTCTCGCCAAAGACTCGCTGGCCGGCCGCAATCGCCGGGCGGATCTGATCGGCGTCGAACGTCTTGGAAACGGCAACGAGCTGCACGGAACCGGCTTTTCGGCCAGCCTGGCGTTCGGCCGCAGCAATATGGGAACGGACTTCGTTCAGACGCTCTTGAAGTTCCATCTTTTCGCCTCGATATTTCGCCTGCTTCTCAATCCCTGCAGTAATGACGAAGGCAGGCTTTGCCAAGGGCGAAAGCGCCCGAATCCGGCTTTGCTTTGCAAGATAAGGCACTTGCTGCACCTGCTAAACTTGACGCTTGGGTGGTTTCGTGGTGAAGGTCACGCCTTACTCCCCATGATTTTCCGGAATACAAGATCAGATGTCTATCGAACGTTATAATCCGCGCGACGCCGAGCCCCGCTGGCAGCAAAAATGGAACGAAGAGGAAGTCTTCGTTACCGACAACGCCGATCCGCGCGAGAAATACTACGTTCTAGAGATGTTTCCCTATCCGTCGGGCCGCATTCACATGGGCCATGTGCGCAACTACGCCATGGGCGATGTCGTTGCTCGCTACAAGCGCGCCCGCGGTTACAACGTGCTGCATCCGATGGGCTGGGACGCCTTCGGCATGCCGGCGGAAAACGCCGCGCGCGACAACAAGGTGCATCCAAAGGAATGGACCTATCAGAATATCGCCTCGATGCGCACCCAGCTGAAGGCCATGGGTCTGTCGCTGGACTGGAGCCGCGAATTCGCGACCTGCGACGTCGATTATTACCACCGCCAGCAGATGCTCTTCATCGACATGATGGAGAAGGGTCTCGTCTACCGCAAGAAGTCCAAGGTCAACTGGGACCCGGTCGACAACACCGTTCTTGCCAATGAGCAGGTCATCGACGGCCGCGGCTGGCGCTCCGGCGCGCTCGTGGAGCAGCGCGAGCTGACGCAATGGTTCTTCAAGATCACCGAATTCAGCCAGGATCTCCTGGATGCGCTGGATACGCTCGACCATTGGCCAGAAAAAGTGCGGCTGATGCAGAAGAACTGGATCGGCCGTTCCGAAGGCCTGACCATTCGCTGGGAGATCGTTCCGGAAACCGCACCCAATAGCGATCGTGAGATCACGGTCTATACGACGCGTCCGGACACCTTGTTCGGCGCATCCTTCCTCGCAATCTCTGCCGACCATCCTCTGGCCAAGGAAGCCGCAGCCAAGGACGCGGCTATCGAAGCCTTCTGTGAGGAATGCCGCCGTGCCGGCACCTCGCTGGCTGCGCTCGAAACGGCGGAAAAGAAGGGCATGGACACCGGCATCCGCGTCCGCCATCCCTTCGACCCATCTTGGGAACTGCCCGTCTACGTCGCCAACTTCGTGCTGATGGACTACGGTACTGGCGCCATCTTCGGCTGCCCCTCCGGCGACCAACGCGACCTAGATTTCGCCCGCAAATATGGCCTGCCTGTCGTGCCTGTCGTCATGCCCGCAGATGGTGATGCCACAAGCTTCAGCGTCGGCGATATCGCCTATGACGGTGGCGGTGTGATGATCAACTCGCGCTTCCTCGACGGCATGAGCACCGACCAGGCCTTCGAAACCGTGGCGACGAAGCTCTCCGAAACGAGCATCGGCAATGCGCCGCAGGCCGAGCGCAAGGTGAATTTCCGCCTGCGCGACTGGGGTATTTCACGCCAGCGTTATTGGGGCTGCCCGATCCCGGTCATCCATTGCGATGACTGCGGCGTGCTGCCCGTGCCGAAGCAAGACCTGCCGGTCAGGCTGCCCGACGATGTGACCTTCGATCAGCCCGGAAACCCGCTGGATCGACATGCCACATGGCGCCATGTCGCTTGCCCGCAATGCGGCAGGGATGCGCGCCGTGAAACGGATACGATGGATACCTTCGTCGATTCGAGCTGGTATTTCGCCCGCTTCACGGCACCTTGGGAAAATCAACCGACGGATCAGAAGGCCGCCAACCATTGGCTGCCTGTCGATCAGTATATCGGCGGCATCGAGCACGCGATCCTGCACCTGCTCTATTCGCGCTTCTTCACGCGCGCCATGCGTGAAACCGGCCATCTCGACGTGAAGGAGCCCTTCAAGGGTCTGTTCACACAGGGCATGGTGGTGCATGAGACCTACAGCCGCGGCAATGGCCTGACGCGCGAATGGGTGTCGCCGGCCGATCTCAACATTGAGGAGGTGGACGGCCAACGCCGCGCCACGCTGCTTTCGACCGGTGAAGACATCACCATCGGCGCCATCGAAAAGATGTCCAAATCAAAGAAGAACGTCGTCGATCCCGACGATATCATCGCGTCTTACGGCGCCGATACCGCACGCTTCTTCGTACTCTCCGATTCGCCGCCCGATCGCGACGTCATCTGGTCGGAAGCCGGTGTCGAAGGTGCGCACCGTTTCACACAGCGCATGTGGCGCCTCGTATCCGAAGCTGCGGATGCACTAAAGGCAGTTGAATCGAATCCGGCTAAGGATGGTGAGGCGCTGGCAATTTCGCAGATCGCTCACCGCACGCTGAAGGCTGTTCAGGGCGACTACGACAAGCTCGCCTTCAACAAGGCCGTGGCCCGCATCTACGAGTTCGTCAATGCGCTCGCAGCGCCGCTGAGCAAGGTTGCGGCAGGCCAAGCCGATGCTAGCTATCGCTCCGCCGTCCGCGAAGCTGTCGAGATCCTGATTGCGCTCGTTGCGCCGATCACCCCGCATCTGGCCGAAGAATGCTCGACCGCGCTCGGCAACACTCACATGATCGCCACAAGCGCTTGGCCGGTCTACGACGAAGCACTCGTGATCGAAAACGAGATCGTCTATCCCGTCCAGATCAACGGCAAGAAGCGCGCCGAATTGACAATCGCGCGCGATGCAGATCAGAATGCCGTGCAACAGGCCGTGCTCGCCCTGGATGCCGTCAAGAGCGCATTGAACGGTCAGGCGCCAAAGAAGATCATCGTCGTTCCACAGAGGATCGTGAACATTGTCGTCTGATAGCCTTTTCAAGTTCGCTCGCATCGCCGGCGTCGCGTCCCTGGTGGCAGTTGCCGGCCTTTTGTCGGCCTGCCAGGTCAAGCCGCTCTATGCCGTCAGCACCGGCGTGACGCAGAAACTCTCGCAAGTCTCGTTTTCCGAAACGGGCAGCCGCGTCGGCCAGGAGGTGCGTAACCAGCTAATCTTCATCGCCGGACGCGGTGCTGGCGAGACGAAGACGCCTAGGTACACAGTCGATCTGAGCGTTAGCTCGAGTATAGGTGGTGTTCTTTATCTTCCGTCGTCCGATACGTCTGCCGCCGGCCGCACGACCGTTACGGCTTCCTTCGTGCTTAAGGAAAAGGACACTGGTAAGGTACTGAAGTCCAGCACGCGCGCGGTCACGTCGCTCATCGATTTCCCGACGCAGGAATTCGCCAAGTATCGGGCAATCCTCAACTCGGAAGATCGGGCCGCCCGCGAGGTTGCAGAGATGGTTGCAGCCGATATCGCCGCTGCCCTAAGCCGGTGAAAGAGAGCGCGGCATGGCGGAAATCAAGTCTCATGAATTTGACGGATTCCTGCAAAATGCCGCGCGCAACTATCGGGTTTTTGTCATATACGGCCCGGATCGCGGTCTCGTTTCCGAACGGGCCGCGCAAATTGCCAGCAAGACCGGCGTCGATCTGAACGACGCTTTTTGCCTTATCAAACTCGATGTCGGTGATCTGCAGAACGACGCGGGACGTCTGCTGGATGAGGTCAACGCAATCGGCCTTTTCGGCGGAGAAAAGCTCATCTGGATTCGAGGAGCCGCCAACGAGAAGGCCTTGATCGATTCGCTGCAGATCATCGCCGATAGTCCCCCAGACGCAAGTTTCGTCATCATAGAAGCCGGCGATCTCAAGAAGGGATCGGGCCTGCGCAAGATCGCCGAGGCGGCCCGTACCATCGCTACCATTCCGTGCTATGCGGACGATGTCAGGGCGCTCAATGGGCTGATAGATACTGAGCTGGCAAATGAAAATCTGCGAATAACGCCAGCTGCGCGACAGGCACTTTTGGAGCTTCTCGGAGGCGATCGAATCGCATCGCGCAACGAAGTCCGCAAGCTTGCGCTTTATTGCCGTGGGCAGGGCACGATTGAGGAAGACCACGTCAACGACATCATCGGCGACGCCAGCGCCATCTCCACCGACGACGCAGTCGACGCTATCCTGAAGGGCGACCCGGAGACCTTCCTTCACGCGATACAGAAGATCGCCTCGTCCAAGACGCCAATGTTCCTCGTGCTTCAGGGGTGCCTGAAGCAGTTTCAGCTGCTCGACACAATGCGAGCCGAAATGGACGAAAGGAAGCTGGCTCCCGCCCAGGTCATGCAGACGCTCGGCCGCCACTTGCATTTCCGCCGCAAGCCAATCGTCGAGCAGGCACTCAAAACCTGGACGGCTCCTGCCATAGCGCGCGAAATGAACAGGCTACAATCTGCCGTTCTTCAGACGCGTCAGCGTGCCAGCCTCGAAGACACGATCGCCACGCAAACGCTGCTGGCAACAACGCTGCAATCGGCCCGAAAGGGCTGATGTTTCAAGGGTAATCTGCAGCAAACCGAGATCAGCGCCGCTCCAGCAGACGGCAAATTTCTTCAAGCTGCTCCAGCGTCTTGTAGGATATTCTGACCTGGCCGCCATTACCGCGGTGATTGATCGAAACATCCAGCCCAAGCGTATCCGAAAGCGTCCGTTCCAGCGCCAGGGTGTCGGAATCTTTTTCGTCCCTATGCGCGCCGGCAGGACGGGGGTCGTTCTGCGCCTTGATATCATTCTGCGCCAATCGCTCCGCATCACGGACCGACATCCCCTTGGAAACGATCGTGCGTGCCAGGCCGGACGGATCCGACGTCGACACCAGAGCGCGAGCATGTCCCGCCGAAAGGCTGCCGGCGGCCAGCATATCACGCACCGGATCAGGTAACTTCAGAAGGCGAAGAGAGTTGGCCACATGGCTACGGCTTTTGCCGATGATTTCGCCGAGATCGTTCTGCGTGTAACCATGCTCGGCGATGAGCTGCTCATAGCCCAGCGCCTCTTCCAACGGATTGAGATCGGCACGCTGAACATTTTCGACAATGGCGATTTCCAGCGCCGTCTTGTCATCCACGTCGCGAACGATGACGGGGATTTCGATGAGCCCGGCCAACTGCGCCGCACGCCAGCGTCTTTCGCCGGCAATGATTTCATAACGATCTGCCGAAACCGTGCGAGCAACGACCGGTTGAACAATCCCGTGCTGCCGTATGGAACTGGCGAGATCGTGCAGCTCCGTCTCATCGAAATAACGGCGAGGGTTACGTGGATTCCGCGAGATGAATTCGATCGGCACCAGGCGATCCGGATTTACCGCCGGCTTCCCCGCTTCCACCGGCGTAGGCTGATCCATCTCTCCGATGAGAGCTGCCAGGCCACGCCCAAGGCGCCGTTTCGAAAGGTCATCATTCATCGCCGATACTCACTCTAAAACAAAAAAATATCAGGCTGCAGCCTTGCGCTGCCGCTCCCGCTGGATCACTTCCGAAGCCAATTGCAGATAGGCCTGGCTTCCCGCGCACTTCAGATCGTAAAGGATCGCAGGCTTGCCATAGGACGGCGCCTCCGACACGCGTACGTTGCGCGGAATCAACGTGTGGTAGACCTTCTCGCCGAGATGCGTACGGACGTCGCTCACCACTTGTTGTGCAAGATTGTTACGGGAATCAAACATCGTCAAGACGATACCCTGAATATCCAGGGACGGGTTCACAGTACGACGCACTTGATCAACCGTTTCAAGCAGCTGACTGAGGCCTTCCAGCGCGAAAAATTCGCACTGCAACGGCACCAAAACCGAATGCGCGGCCGCCATGGCATTCATGGTTAACAAATTGAACGAAGGTGGGCAATCGACCAGAATATAGGAGAAGGAAAGGGCATCCGGGCTATTGAGCGCTCGCCGAAGCCGGAAAACCCGATCAGGCTGCTGCGCAATCTCCATTTCGACGCCCAACAGGTCCATCGTCGAGGGCACAATGAAAAGGTTCGGAACGGCCGTTTCCAGAACAGTTTCCAGAATCGTATGCGTCCCAGCCAGAAGATCGTAAGAAGACTGCTTACGATCGCGCCGCTCGATGCCCAACCCGGTGCTGGCATTGCCCTGCGGGTCGAGATCGACGATCAAAACCTTCTCGCCGATGGCCGCCAGTGCCGTCGCGAGGTTGATCGCGGTCGTCGTCTTACCGACGCCACCCTTTTGATTTGCGATGGTAATAATCCGGTTTCGCTCGCCGATCATCTGCCGCACATCCAATTTCGGTTAAATCAGGCGCCGAATACGACTTAATTCCAAAATTACGGAATCTCGCTCGACGACACTTGGATGTTTTACCAGATCGAATTCCCAACGACCACGGGCTTTCTGGAGCTCGCGTGCGTAATCCCGGCCTTTATGCAGCACAAGATGCAGATTTTCGTTGCGCTCCAGCCAAGGCTCCGAGTAGTTGAGCAGCAAATCCAGCTCGGCTAGTGCACGTGCCGAGATCGTGTCGCAATGCTGTATAACCGCAGGTGCTTCCTCGATTCGGATCGCATGAACAGCACCGCGCGCCTCACATTCCCGCAAGCAAACGCGCAGAAATGCGGCCTTCTTCTGGTTGCTTTCAACCAGATCGACGTGGCCAGCGCCTTGTTCCGCCAGCAGAATCGCGGTTATCACACCTGGGAAACCGCCGCCGCTACCCAAGTCGACCCAGTGATCTGTGTGCGGATGAAGCTGGAAAATCTGCGCGCTATCAGCGATATGGCGGCTCCAAAGATCGCCAATCGTTGAAGGTGCTACGAGATTGATGGTCTTGGCCCACTTCTGGAATAGCTCCGCAAAATGCAGCAATCGCTCCTGTGTTTCACGTGAAACACGCACACCGTTCAATTCCATATGTTGGACTCTCAAACCTTGCAGTACTAGGAAACAAGCTTCTGTTCATCGGTCGTTCCCATCTTTCGGAGATGAGCCAGAAGTAGCGAGAGCGCCGCTGGCGTCATTCCATCAATCCGAGAAGCTTGCGCGATATTCTTCGGACGCGCGGCTGTCAGCTTCTGCTTCAGCTCGTTGGACAATCCCGAGAGAAGGGTAAAATCGAACTCGGCCGGTATGGCGCGTTCTTCTTCCCTTCGAGCCTGCACGATATCGGCGGTCTGGCGATCCATATAAACAGCATAGGCCGCCTCAATCTCGATCGCTTCCGCTATACCGCGCTCTAACGAACCCAACTCAGGCCAAAGCCGCGAAAGGCTCGTTACAGATTGATCAGGATAGGACAGTAGCTCGTAGGCCGAACGTCTCTGCCCGTCCTTGTTCAGATGCAATCCGGCCTTCGCTGCTTCGCTGGGCGTAATCGTCAGTTCCTTCAACTGGCTTCTAGTGCGCTCCAGTTTCTCCATATAATCATTGAAGCGCGATGCGCGCGCGCTACCAACACTGCCAATCGCAAGCCCTATCGGTGTCAAACGCACATCGGCATTATCGGCGCGAAGGGACAGCCGATACTCTGCGCGCGAAGTGAACATTCTATAAGGCTCGGCGACACCCCGCGACGTCAAGTCGTCGATCATCACGCCGATATAGGATTCGGTGCGGCTAAACTCGACGGTTTTCCCGCCGGAAGCCAATCGCGCCGCATTCAAGCCGGCAACGAGGCCTTGAGCTCCGGCTTCTTCATAGCCGGTCGTACCGTTGATCTGGCCGGCCAAAAAGAGGCCTGGAATCTTCTCCGCCTCCAGTGACAATTTCAGCTCGCGCGGATCGACATGATCATACTCAATGGCATATCCGCACTGTAGAATATGGACTCGTTCCAGACCCGGAATAGTTCTGATGAAAGCGTCCTGAACTTCCTCGGGGAGGGACGTCGAGATGCCATTTGGATAGACTGTGGTATCATCAAGCCCCTCTGGCTCGAGGAATATCTGATGGCCATCCCGTTCGCCGAACTTGACGATTTTATCTTCGATCGAAGGACAGTAGCGCGGGCCGACCCCTTCTATCTGACCGGAGTACATCGCAGAGCGCCTCAGATTTTCGGCGATGATCTTGTGCGTTTCCGGCGTCGTGCGTGTCACGCCGCATTCGATCTGCGGATTCACGATCGAATCAGTCATGAAGGAGAAGGGCGTCGGATCCTCATCGGCGCCTTGACGGCCGACAGACTCCCAATCGATCGTCGAGCCATCCAGACGCGCAGGAGTTCCTGTCTTCAGGCGGCCAAGCGCCAGGCCATAGCGCAGCAATGTGCCGGAAAGTCCAACCGAAGGCTCTTCGCCTACGCGGCCGGCCGGAATTTTCTTGTCGCCGATATGGATGAGGCCACGAAGGAACGTGCCGGTCGTCAAGACAACGGCGCCACAACGGATCACTCTTCCGTCTTTCAAAACGACGGCTGAAACGCGGCCATGCTCGATCGTCAGATCGAAAGCGTCGCCTTCGATGACGTCAAGGTTCGCCGTTCCCTCGATCTCGGCCTGCATCGCAAGTCGGTAGAGCTTGCGATCCGCTTGCGTGCGCGGACCACGAACCGCCGGACCTTTCTTGCGGTTGAGCATCCGGAACTGGATACCTCCGGCGTCGGCAATGCGGCCCATAAGTCCATCGAGCGCATCGATCTCGCGGACCAGATGTCCCTTGCCGAGGCCACCAATGGCGGGATTGCAAGACATGACGCCGATGGTGGCGCGCTTATGCGTAACAAGAGCCGTGCGCGCACCCAGCCGCGCCGACGCGGCTGCAGCTTCAGTGCCTGCATGACCGCCGCCCACAACGATCACATCATAAATATTGTCCCGCATGATCACGATCCTCGATGAAGCCGTCTGTTTGGCACATCAATCCACGGAGTCAAGAAGGTTTCACGTGAAACGCTCCTAAGAGCATTCTATCGGCATGTTTCACGTGAATCATTTGCCAATGCAAAACTCAGAGAAGATCACATCAAGAAGATCTTCGACATCAACCCGGCCCGTTATCCTACCGAGGCTATTGGCGCTTTGGCGCAAATGCTCCGCTCTGATGTCGAGGCCTTGACTATCAAAACTTACTGCCATGCTCAATGCATCAAGACTTTGTTTAAGGAGCGTGCGATGGCGCAACCGGCTAGGGAGGGCTAGAGAGAGAGACGGCGAGCGATCCCGCAAGTCATTGATGATAAGCTGATGCAATTCAGCAAGCCCATGGCCGAATGTCGAGGAGATAAGTAGATCGTACGCACCATTCGCTCCCGCGCGAAGATCAGCCTTCGTACCAAGCTTGATAACTCTGCCTGTAAAGCCGGGAAATTCGGTTTGCGCCGGTTGACCGATCTCCGCCAGCGAGAGAACCAAGTCTGCATCCGCCACGGTCTTCAGAGCTCGGCGGATACCCTCTCTCTCGACCAGTTCTTCAGTCTCTCGCAGGCCTGCAGTGTCGTAGAGTCTCACGGCATATCCATCGATATTCAGATCCACATGCAGGACGTCGCGCGTCGTCCCGGCAATATCGGTGACGATCGCGACTTCGCGTTTTGCCAGAGCGTTGATGAGGCTGGATTTGCCCGCATTTGGCGGGCCGGCAATAACGACACGCAATCCATCCCTTACGATCTCGCCGAAGTCCCCACCAGCCAAATGTTCGGCTAGTTCGGAACGCAGGCGTTCCATGTCGCTCCAGACGAGATCGGAAACAGATCCGGGTACGTCATCCTCATCAGCAAAATCAAGCTCTGCCTCAATGAGTGCGCGGGCGCGGGTCAGCCTATCGGCCCAACCCTCATACAGAGCCGAAAGGCCACCGGCCGCGTGCTCTATCGCAAGGCGTCGCTGCATTTCCGTTTCCGCACTGATGAGATCCGCAAGCCCCTCGACCTCGACAAGATCCATCTTGCCGTTCTCAAGGGCGCGTCTTGAAAACTCCCCATGTTCCGCAAAACGACAATCTTCGAACAGCGAAAGCTCCGCCAGGAGGGCAGCGACAACCGCCTTGCCCCCATGAATGTGAATCTCCGCGCAGTCTTCTCCGGTGAAAGAGGCCGGACCTGGAAAGGTCAAAATAAGGCCACGGTCCAGAATAAGACCGTTACGAGTCCGAATCGTTTTAAGCGTTGCTTGACGAGCTGCAGGGACAGATCCTGCAAGTGATTTCACCACATGCATTGCTTCACTGCCGCTGATCCGAATCACGGCAACGCCGGCGGGAAGGCTACCGCTTGAGAGGGCATAGATTGTCTGGTTCGCTGCGTTCATAAATTTGATCCGGTTCCGAATCGATTCCTATTTGCCAATTGGCGTGGAACTTCATCGGTCCTGAAGGAGTGGCGCGGCCGCGCTTGCGTTTTCGATCTCGCGCATACTGGCACGGGAAGCCGTGCGATATATTCACGCGATATGCTCCAAACGGAAATCGGGCCGCCCGAGGCGACCCGATCATATCATTTCACAGCCTCTGCCAAAGAGACAGTCAATTTGACGAGAGTTACGTGTTCATCGAGTCGAAGAAATCCGGGTTGTTCTTCGTCTGCTTAAGCTTATCGATGAGGAATTCGATCGCATCGGTCGTGCCCATCGGCGCGAGGATACGGCGAAGAACGAAAATCTTCTGCAGATCCTGACGCGGCACGAGCAGGTCTTCCTTACGCGTGCCGGACTTGAGAATATCCATGGCCGGGAAGATACGCTTGTCGGCGACCTTACGGTCGAGCACGATTTCCGAGTTACCCGTACCCTTGAATTCTTCGAAGATGACTTCATCCATGCGGCTACCGGTATCGATCAGCGCGGTCGCGATGATGGTCAGCGAGCCGCCTTCTTCGATATTACGCGCGGCGCCGAAGAAGCGCTTCGGGCGCTGCAGGGCGTTGGCGTCGACACCACCGGTCAGAACCTTGCCCGAAGAAGGAACGACAGTGTTATAGGCGCGGCCGAGGCGGGTGATCGAATCGAGCAGGATGACGACATCGCGACCATGTTCCACAAGACGCTTGGCCTTCTCGATGACCATTTCGGCGACCTGGACGTGACGAACCGCCGGCTCGTCGAAGGTCGAGGAAATGACTTCGCCGCGCACCGAGCGCTGCATGTCGGTCACTTCTTCCGGACGTTCGTCGATCAGAAGCACGATCAAATAGCAATCGGGATGATTGGCGGTGATCGAATGAGCAATGTTCTGCAGGAGAACGGTCTTACCGGTACGGGGCGGAGCGACGATCAAACCGCGCTGGCCCTTGCCGAGCGGCGCCACCAGATCAATGACGCGGGGAGAAAGATCCTTCGACGTGGGAACGTCGAGTTCCATGCGGAAACGCTCATTCGGATAGAGCGGCGTCAGATTGTCGAAGTGGACCTTGTGACGGATCTTTTCCGGATCGTCGAAATTGATGGTGTTGACTTTCAGCAGCGCGAAATAGCGCTCGCCTTCCTTCGGACCGCGGATCGGCCCCTCGACCGTGTCGCCGGTCTTCAAAGAAAAGCGGCGGATTTGGGAAGGGGAGATGTAGATATCGTCCGGACCGGGAAGATAGTTCGCGTTGGCGGAGCGAAGGAAACCAAAGCCGTCCTGCAGAACTTCGACGACGCCCTCGCCGATGATTTCCACGTCCTGGCTTGCGAGCACTTTCAGAATTGCAAACATCAGTTCCTGTTTGCGCATCGTGCTGGCGTTTTCGACCTCGAGCGATTCGGCGAATGCCAGAAGATCGGTCGGGGATTTATTTTTCAGTTCCTGAAGCTTCATTTCAGCCATGAAGGGAATTACTCATTTTTTAGAAGGGGAAAGGCAATGTTGCTCGTATTCAGAACCGCGATAGGGGGCGCTCGCGGGCGACAGAATGGATACATGCCACGAAGAAGAGATGGCGGGAAAATAGCGACTCACTTTCTGAACCGCAAGGGGGGTCGGCGAAATGAAGGAAATTTAACGTCCCCACCAAAAATGGGCCAATCCCGCTAGAACGGCTTCACTACCGCGAGAATGACAATGACGATCATCAGAAGCGTTGGCGCCTCGTTCATCATTCGCCAATAGCGGGCCGAATGCTTGTTTTCATCACGGGCGAAAGTGCGCACCGCGCGGCTGAAAAAGCCGTGGAGACCGGACATGATAACGACAAGCCCGATCTTGGCGTGCAGCCATCCGCCGTGGAAATCATAAACCGACCAGGCGAGATAGAGCCCGAAGATCCAGGTCAGGATCATTGCCGGCGTTATGATGTAGCGCAGCAAACGCTTTTCCATCACCTTGAACGTCTCGGATTGCTGCGAACCTGGCTCCGCATCGGTGTGGTAGACAAAGAGGCGCGGCAGATAGAGCATTCCCGCCATCCACGAAATGACGGCGATGATGTGCAGGGCCTTGATCCAAAGATAGAGATCGACCGGATGCCAGGCGAACAGCCCGATCGCCAGAACGGCAAAAATCAGGATCATGAAATAGGCCCGTGAGCCGGCTTTTCTGCCAGGCGCTTCGTCGGTCTGCTTTTCCATCGTCATCAGCCTCTCCATCCGCGAACGCGCTCGACAAGCGCCGAAACATTGGCCGGGTCGGCTTGCGGCGTGATCCCGTGCCCAAGATTGAAAATCAGTGGGCCATGTCCGAGATGCTGGAGAATGTCGTCGATCCCATCCTCCAGCGCCTTGCCGCCGGCAACGACACGCATCGGATCGAGATTACCCTGTACCGGGCCTTCCTGCTGCAGCTCCCGCGCAAAAGCCAAAGGCACCGACCAATCGAGGCCGATCGCATCAGCACCGGTCTTCTGCCGATAGGTTTTCAACTGGTACCCCGCGCCCTTGGCAAAGGCGATGATCCGCGCCTGTGGACGCTGCGTCTTGACCGAAGCGATCATTCTGGCAACCGGCTTGACGGCGAAAGCTTCGAATTCCTTCTCCCCCAACACGCCGGCCCAGGAATCAAAAATCTGCACCGCGTCGGCGCCGGCATCGATCTGCGCCACGAGATAGGAGGCAGAGATATCCGCAAGCAGCATCAGCAGATGTTCGAAAGCCTTGGGATAACGATAGGCGAAAAGACGGGCAGGGGCCTGATCCGGCGTGCCGTGCCCGGCAATCATATAGGTCGCAACGGTCCAGGGAGCGCCGCAGAAGCCGAGCAGCGTCGTTTCGACAGGCAAGTCCTGCCGCAGCCGCCGAACGGCCTCCATGACAGGCGCAAGGTGCGCAATCACACCCTCCGGCTTCAGGGCCAGAATTCCAGCCTCGTCGATCGGATCCATCTCCGGACCATGTCCCTCGGTGAACCGGACATTGCGCTTCAGCCCGTCGGGGATGACGAGGATATCCGAAAAGAGAATGGCTGCATCGAAGCCATAACGACGGATCGGCTGCAGCGTCACTTCCACCGCATGATCGGGGGAGTAACAGAGATCGAGAAAGCTCCCGGCTTTGGCCCGCGTCTCGCGATACTCAGGCAGATAGCGTCCCGCCTGACGCATCAGCCAGAGAGGGGGAGGGGAAAGCGTCTCACCGCTCAATACCCGCATGATCTTCCGGCGTTCATCGGTCACAGCCGTCGTCCTATATAAAACCAAACATATATCTAAGGTTTCTATTTCTTAGAGTCGGTGACTATCAAGGATTAAAGTTCATCCATCGCCTGTCCAATTTGTCGCGGCTCAGCAGCGATCGAGCAAAGAAATTCTGGCGAAGGCGAGATATGTGGATAGATAGCTCAATCCTTCAATCTTTTGAAAGGTTTATGGCCGCATCCGTTTGAAGAGCGCCTGGGGATAAGTTGGGGAGCTGCCGGAGTTAGCCGACTTTGTCCACATTGCCCACAGCCGCCGCGAAAGCCTCTGCGCGGAAACGCCAAATGTGGAAAACTCGGCGGTTTTCCACTTGCCCGGGATGGCCCCCTTCTCGTACCTCTCTGTTATCCAAAGATATCAACAGGCAATGGAAAGTAGCGTGGAAAACCGAACGAGCTTCTTTCATCTGCACCTGATTTCTGACTCAACGGGAGAGACTCTCATCTCCGCCGGCCGGGCTGCATCCGTGCAATTCCATGCCACGCAGCCGATCGAGCACGTCTATCCACTGATCAGGAATCGCAAGCAGCTCCTGCCGGTTCTGGAGGCGATCGATCACAGCCCGGGCATCGTCCTCTATACCATCGTCGACCGCGAGCTTGCCGATTTCATCGACGAGCGCTGCCGGGAAATGGGCGTGCCCTGCGTCAACGTGCTCGAGCCGGTCATGAATGTTTTCCAGACCTATCTCGGCACGGCATCGCGCCGGCGGGTCGGTGCGCAGCATGTGATGAATGCCGATTACTTCGCCCGCATCGAGGCGTTGAACTTCACCATGGATCATGACGACGGACAGATGCCCGATGATTACGACGATGCCGACGTGGTCATCATCGGGATCAGCCGCACGTCGAAAACGCCGACCAGCATTTATCTGGCCAACCGTGGCATCAAGACCGCCAATATTCCGATCGTTCATGGCGTGCCGCTGCCGGAAAGCCTGGCCAGGGCAACCAAACCGTTGATCGTCGGCCTGGTCGCCACCACCGACCGCATTTCGCAGGTGCGCGAAAATCGTATCCTCGGCTCCACACCTGGTTTCGATCGCGGCGACTACACCGATCGTGCGGCAATCTCAGAAGAGCTGAAATACGCCCGCTCTCTCTGCGCAAGGCACAACTGGCCGATCATCGATGTCACGCGTCGCTCGATCGAAGAGACTGCGGCGGCTATTGTTGCCCTGCGCCCGAAGCTGCGCTAATCGCTCCACATCCAAATGTCAGAGGCAGCCGTCATGACCTTGCCGCTCATCCTTGCGTCTTCCAGCCCGTTCCGTCGAATGCTGATGGAAAATGCAGGACTTCATTTCCAGCCCGTCGCCGCCAATATTGACGAGCGCGCCATTGAGGCGCCGCTCGAGAAAAATGGCGCAAGCCCCGATGCTGTTGCCCTGGTACTGGCCAAGGCGAAAGCGAAGGAGGTAAGCGATCGTTTCCCGAACTCGCTCATTATCGGTTCGGATCAGACGATGTCGCTCGGCAATCAGGTCTTTCATAAGCCCAAGAGCATGGCGGACGCCGAAAATCATTTGAAGACGCTGTCGGGCAAGACCCATCGCCTGAACAGCGCGATGTCGCTCGCCCGCAACGGCGACATCATTTGGGAGCACGTGTCCCATGCCAATCTGACGATGCGCTCGCTATCATCGGATTTCATTCATCGGCATCTGAACCGTGTAGGCGAGAAGGCTTTGTCGAGCGTCGGCGCCTATCAACTCGAGGGGGAGGGCATCCAACTCTTCTCCAAAATCGACGGCGACTATTTCACGATCATCGGATTGCCGATGCTGCCGCTACTGGAAAAATTGCGCGAGTTGGGGACAATCGATGGATGATTCACGTGAAACACCGGGCGTAAACGCTTTCGTAACGGGTTATCCGGTCAAGCATTCGCGCTCGCCTCTGATCCATGGCTACTGGCTGCGCCAGCTCAGACTTGCCGGCAGCTATCGCGCTCATGAAGTCTCCGTTGAGGATTTTTCCTCTTTCATTGCCTCGTTGAAGGACGGCACGAGCGGCTTCGTCGGCGGCAATGTGACGATCCCTCATAAGGAAGCGGCATTCAAACTGGCGGATCGGCCGGACGAGCTTTCCAGGGAACTCGGCGCATCCAACACCCTGTGGCTTGAAAATGGTCTGCTCCACGCGACCAATACCGATGGCCGCGGTTTCACCGCAAATCTGGATGAGCGCCATCACGGATGGGACCGCAGTAATCGGGCCGTCATCCTAGGAGCAGGGGGTGCGAGCCGAGCCATCATCCAGGCCGTGCGCGATCGCGGCTTCAAGGAAATTCATGTGGTCAACCGTACGGTCGAACGTGCCAGAGAATTGGCTGATCGCTTCGGCGAACGCGTTCATGCTCATCCGATGGCAGCGCTTGGCGAGGTCATGCAGGGCGCCGGCCTGTTCATCAATACGACATCGCTTGGCATGGACGGCGAAGCGGCACCGCGGATCGACTTCTCGCCTCTTGTGCAAGGTGCCGTCGTTACCGACATTGTATATGTGCCGCTGAAAACGCCGCTTCTGGCACAAGCCGAGGAACAGGGCTTTGCCATTGTTGACGGGCTTGGCATGCTGCTGCATCAGGCCGTGCCCGGCTTCGAAAAGTGGTTCGGCAAGCGTCCAGCGGTTGATGAAACCTTGAGAGCTTTGATCATCGCTGACATGGAAAAGCACTAATGATCAGGATCGGGCTGACCGGATCGATCGGAATGGGAAAATCGACATCGGCAAAGATCTTTGCCGAGGCTGGAATCCCGGTGAACGATTCCGATGCGGTGGTGCACGATCTTTATAGCGGCGAAGCCGTTCCTCTCGTCGAGGCTGCTTTCCCCGGATCCACCAGCAACGGCAAAGTCGATCGGCAGGAGCTCAGTCGAAAGCTTGCGGGCGATCCCTCCGGCTTCAAACGATTGGAAGCCATCGTTCATCCGCTCGTGCGTGAGCGCGAAAACCAGTTTCTGGAGCGTCATCGTCAGGTCGGCGCTGATATGATCGTGCTCGATATTCCGTTGCTGTTCGAAACCGGCGCGGAAAAGCGGTTGGACAAGATCGTCGTCGTCAGCTGCGATCCACAGATTCAAAGAGAAAGAGTGCTTGCCCGGCCGGGCATGACGGAAGAAAAATTCAATATGATCCTTTCCCGCCAGACGCCGGATGCGGAAAAGCGGGCACGTGCCGACTACGTCATCGACACCGGTGGAAGCATCGACGCGGCACGCGAGCAGGTGAAGGAAATCATTGCGGATCTGCGGCGCAAGCAGCAGGGCGGAAACTAGGAAGGCGGAGCCTCGACATGCGCGAAATCATTTTCGATACGGAAACCACGGGCCTCGACAACAGGGCGGACCGTATCATCGAAATCGGCGGGATCGAGCTGATCAACCATTTCCCGACGGGCAAGACGCTACACCTCTTTATCAATCCGGGCGACCGCAAGGTGCATCCGGATGCGCTGGCCGTCCATGGCATCACCGATGAATCGCTGAAGGACAAGCCACCCTTCGAAGAGGTTGCCGACCAGATCCTGGAGTTCTTCGGCGATGCTAAGTGGATCGCCCATAACGCCACCTTCGACATGGGCTTCGTCAACGCCGAGTTCGCAAGACTGGGTCGCCCGCCGATCCTGCCGGATATGGTGATCGATACGCTCGCCATGGCTAGGCGCAAGCATCCAATGGGCCCGAACTCGCTGGATGCGCTCTGCCGTCGTTATGGCATCGATAATTCGCATCGCACGCAGCACGGCGCGCTGCTCGACTCCGAACTGCTGGCCGAAGTCTACATCGAGATGATCGGTGGCCGACAGACTGCGCTCGGCCTTGGCAGTGGAAATGGTTCGTCGGCGCGCTCGCGGCAGAACGACGATGCGGATGAGATCGTCGCCGATGTCTATGCAAGGCCCAATCCTCTGCCAAGCCGGCTGAGTGAGGAAGAGCAGGCAGCCCATGCCGCGTTGGTTGCCAAACTCGGTGAGAAGGGAATCTGGTCCAAGTATCGCACCTCCGAATAAGAGGCTGCATCTCAAAGCACCAAAAGAAAATGCCCGGATCGATGCCCGGGCATTTTCGTTTCCAGAATGGAAAATTCAGACTTAGTTCGGAACGGCCGAAACCTGAGCGCGGGCCTGTTCTTCGGCCATACGCTGCGTGAACATCTGCGCGAAATCGATCGGGTCGATCATCAGCGGCGGGAAGCCGCCATTGCGCGTGACGTCGGCAATGATCTGGCGGGCGAAGGGGAACAGCAGGCGCGGGCATTCGATGAAGAGCAGCGGCAGCATGTGCTCCTGCGGGAAGCCGGTAACGCGGAAGACGCCGCCATAGACCAGCTCGGTGTGAAAGAGCACGCGCTCGCCATCCTTGGCTTCGGCATTCAGCGTCAGCACGACGTCGAAATCTTCGTCCGACAGCGGATTGGCGTTCACATTGACATTGATGTTGATGTCCGGAGCGTTTTCCCGGGCCTGAAGCGAGCGCGGAGCACCCGGATTTTCGAAGGAAAGATCCTTGGTGTACTGAGCAAGGATGCTGAGGCTCGGGCTCGCTGCACCGTTGCCGTTGGTCTCGTTGGCCATGGGGGTGTCCTCTCACGTCTCGATGGGTGTCGCCATCTAGCATTTCGAATAGGGGCTTACAACCCTTATGCCCCGGCGCTTTCCGGCCGTCGCTCTAGTCTTCGAGCCGCTTCTGGTCCGACCATGGCGAGTTGCGCTTAGGCTCACGATGGAAATCGCTTTCGTCGAGATCGACCACCGTTCCCGCATCGCGCGGCCGTGCGTGCGGACCCGCGCCACTTCCCGGCCCGCCTGCCGGTCCGCGTCTAAAGGCGCGGGAATTGCCGACGATGACGATACGCTTGCGCAGCATCGTCCAGGCAAGATCGCGCACGGCCGGAATGAAAAGCAGAAGGCCGATGATGTCCGAGATGAAGCCGGGCAGCATCAGGAAAAAGGCAGCGACGACGATCATCGCGCCATGCACCATTTCGCGGCCGGGATCGCCGCCATTGCGGCTCTCGGCCGAAATGCGCTGCAGGATGCCGATGCCCTGAATCCTGAGCAGCATGGCGCCAAGCATCACGCTGAGGACCACGAGCCCCAATGTTGCCCAGACGCCGATCAGCTTTCCGACGACGATGAAGCCGGCGATTTCGGCCAGCGGCATCAGAAAAACGAAGATAGGAAGAAGTGATAGGCGCATGTTACGGTGGTCCTGATAGCGGGTTTATTCGCGTAAACGGCGGTTTCTCGCATATAATAAAGAAACTGGTCCGCTATTTGAATGATAGATCGATGCGGACTATATGGGGATTGATCTTTTAATTTTAACGGTGGTTCCGATACGAGATGGGTGCAAACGACTTTGTGACGATCTTTTTCCTGGTGGCGGCGGTACTGATCTTCTTTCAGTTGCGCAATGTCCTTGGCCGCCGCACGGGGAACGAGAAGCCGCCGCGCGATCTCTATGGCTCCGCCGACCCGGCAAGTGGCCCAGCCTCGCCGGACGCTGGCAAGGTGGTGACCCTGCCGCGCCGCGATGCGACCGAAGAGGAAGACCATTTTGCCGCCATCGATGCCTTTACGCCGGCCGGCACCCAGCTCAATGATTCGCTGCGTGAAGTCAGCAAGGCCGATTCTTCTTTCGATCCGAAGGAGTTCACCAACGGCGCGCGTATGGCTTACGAGATGATCGTCATGGCTTTCGCCGAAGGCGATCGCAAGTCCCTGAAGGGGCTTCTGTCGCGCGAAGTCTATGAGGGCTTCGACGCCGCCATCGCCGATCGCGAAGCCAAGGGCGAGAAGGTCAAGTCCACCTTCGTCGGTATCGACAAGGCCGATATCGTCACCGCCGACGTGAAGGCAACGGAAGCGCTTATTACGATGCGCATCGTCAGCCAGATGATCTCCGCAACCTACGACAAGACCGGCGCGTTGATCGACGGCGATGCCGAGGCCGTGGCGGAGGTCAGCGATCTCTGGACCTTTGCCCGCGACACGCGTTCCCGCGATCCCAACTGGAAACTTGTGGCGACCGAATCCGAACAATGACAAGTCCATCGCAGGAATTCAGGCTTGAGCCGGCAACCTTCGCTGATCTGAAGGGCTGGAAGGATGATGATCCTTCCAGCCTTTTTCGCGCCATGAGGGACTGTCGGACCCACATCCGCGATGTGAAGCCTTACCGCACGGGCGAGACCGGATTGACGGCCGACGATCTCCTGGCGCTTCTCGACGCCGCAGAGGGGAGAGAGCCGAGCTGCGCGGCCGAAGCCCGCGCATTCTTCGAGGAACATTGCCAGCCTTTCTTCATTCGTCGCGGCGATGGCGGCAGCGGTTTCGTGACGGCATTCTTCGAGCCGGAAATCGAAGTCTCGGCCACAGCGGATGAAACCTATCGCTATCCCTTCTATCGCCGGCCGGACGATCTGATCGACCTTGATGACAGCAACCGACCGTCCACCCTCGACCCCTCCTACATGTTCGGGCGCCTCAGCGATGGGGTGATCTCGGCCTATCCGGATCGCGGCGAGATCGATCGCGGCTACCTTGAAGGTAAGGGCTTGGAAATCGCCTGGGCCAAATCCAAGGTCGATATCTTCTTCGTGCACGTGCAGGGTGCGGCGCGCCTGCGTTATCCCGATGGAAGGCTTGGCCGCATCACCTATGCCGCCAAGGCTGGACACCCTTTCTCAGCCGTCGGACGATTGCTGATCGATCGCGGTTTGCTGGATCGTGCGACGATCTCCATGCAGACGATCCGCGATTGGCTTTATGCGCATCCGGAAGAAGTTGACGAAGTCCTGGCGCACAATCGGTCTTATATTTTCTTCCGCGAGGCCGATGTCAGCGATGAGGCTCTCGGCCCGATCGCGGCCGCAAAGGTGCCTTTGGTTGCCGGTCGCTCGCTGGCGGTGGACCGTCTGATCCATACCTTCGGCTTCCCATTCTTCATCCGTTCGGAAAGCCTGAAGCACCTTGATAATGGCAGGTCGTTTGCCCGGCTTATGCTGGCGCTCGACACCGGCTCCGCCATTGTCGGCCCGGCGCGCGGCGATATCTTCACCGGTTCGGGCTATGATGCCGGCGAGCTCGCCGGCATCGTGCGCGATGATGCCGATTTTTACATATTCATTCCAAAGGCGGCAGCGCGAAGGTTTGGCTGATGGCCCCGGAACGAAAGGATAAGGAGCGCAAACTCAGCACGGAGGATCGTATCCTCTGGGGCAGGGTCGCCAAGAGCGCCCGGCCCATGCCTGGTCGAATGGCCGACCTGGAGGCGTTCGAGGCAGCGCTGGCAGCGGAAGCGGAGAACGAGGAAAAGACCCGCGCCGCGAAGGCGGCAACAGCTCCGGCAGCCGTCGACACTCAAAATGCGCAGACATCGGCAAAGCAGCCTTCCGGCCAGCATCATCCGTTCGAACGTCCCGTAAAGCGCAAGATTGCCAAGGGCAGGCTCGCTCTGGAGGCGCGCATCGATCTTCACGGCCTGATCCAAAGCGAGGCGCATGGCATGCTTCTGGATTTCCTGCTGCGGGCCCACAGTCGCGGGCTGCGCCATGTGCTCGTCATAACAGGCAAAGGCAGCTCGATGGGCAGTGAAGGGGCGCTCAAGCGCGCCGTGCCGCTTTGGTTTTCCAAGCCCGAGTTTCGCTTCCTGATCTCGTCCTACGAGACGGCGGCTCAACACCATGGCGGCGACGGCGCACTTTACATTCGTCTCTCGCGCGGGAAAGGGGAGAAGCTTTGACTCCCTTCGGCGAAGCGGTACGTAAACTGAGATTGCGCAAGGGTGTGTCGCAGAAGCAGATGGCCGCGGCCCTGAATGTGACGCCGGCCTATCTATCCGCATTGGAGCATGGAAAGCGCGGCACACCGACCTTCGATCTGCTGCAACGCATCGCGGGCTACTTCAACATCATCTGGGACGAGGCCGAGGAACTGTTTCTGCTCGCTCGATTTTCCGACCCGCGCATCGTGGTCGATACATCAGGGCTTTCGGCCGAACACACGGCCTTCGTCAACCATCTGGCGGTCAAGATTCGCAACATTGACGCCGCAACGATCCAAGAGCTAGCCCGCGTTTTGGAAAATGGCGGAAAAACCGGCTGAAAAGCGCCTTAATCCCCTGCTTTATGCCGTATGTGGAGGCCTTCCGTTTGGAAGTTCGGGGTGAAACATCCTATATTCAGGGCAAGAAAAACCGCTGATTCGGCAGCGATCGGCGAGATTCTCTAAACACTGGAAAGACTTCAATAAATGACCGATATTTCCGAAAATGGCGGTAGCGCCGAATATGGCGCAGACAGCATCAAGGTTCTGAAGGGCCTCGATGCCGTGCGCAAGCGTCCCGGCATGTATATCGGTGATACGGACGATGGCTCGGGCCTGCACCACATGGTCTACGAAGTCGTCGACAACGCGATTGACGAAGCTTTGGCCGGCCATGCCGATATCGTCACTGTTACTCTTAATCCGGACGGCTCGGTAACGGTCACCGACAACGGCCGTGGCATCCCGACGGATATCCACACCGGCGAAGGCGTCTCCGCTGCCGAAGTCATCATGACCCAGCTGCATGCCGGCGGCAAATTCGACCAGAATTCCTACAAGGTTTCGGGCGGTCTGCATGGTGTCGGCGTTTCCGTCGTGAACGCGCTGTCCGTCTGGTTGAAGCTGAAGATTCGCCGCCAGGGCAAGATTCATGAAATGAGCTTCACCCACGGCGTTGCCGATGCGCCGCTGAAGGAAACAGGTGATTCCGGCAACTTGACCGGCACCGAAGTGAGCTTCATGCCGAGCTCCGAAACCTTCACCATGATTGAGTTCGACTACGGTACGCTTGAGCATCGCCTGCGCGAGCTGGCCTTCCTGAATTCCGGCGTCCGCATCCTTCTGACCGACAAGCGGCATTCCGACGTCAAGCAGGAAGAGATGCTCTATGACGGCGGTCTGGAAGCCTTCGTCGCCTATCTCGATCGCGCTAAGAAGCCGCTGGTTCAGAAACCTGTGTCGATCCGCAGCGAAAAGGACGGCATCACGGTCGAAGTGGCGATGTGGTGGAACGATAGCTATCACGAAAACGTCCTCTGCTTCACCAACAACATCCCGCAGCGCGACGGCGGCACGCATATGGCCGGCTTCCGTGCTGCCTTAACGCGCCAGATCACCTCCTATGCCGACACGTCCGGCATCACCAAGAAGGAGAAGGTGACGCTGACGGGCGACGACTGCCGCGAAGGTCTGACGGCTGTGCTGTCGGTCAAGGTTCCCGACCCGAAGTTCTCGTCGCAGACTAAGGACAAGCTGGTTTCTTCCGAGGTTCGCCCGGTCGTGGAAAGCCTGGTCAACGAAGCCCTTAGCACCTGGCTCGAAGAGCATCCCTCCGAAGCCAAGGTTCTGGTCGGCAAGGTCGTCGAAGCTGCGGCCGCCCGCGAAGCAGCCCGCAGGGCGCGTGAACTGACCCGTCGCAAGGGTGCGCTCGATATCGCATCGCTGCCCGGCAAGCTTGCCGATTGCTCGGAGCGCGATCCTGCCAAGTCTGAAGTCTTCCTCGTCGAGGGTGACTCGGCAGGCGGCTCGGCCAAGCAGGGCCGCTCACGCGAAAACCAGGCCATTCTGCCGCTGCGCGGTAAGATCCTGAACGTCGAGCGCGCTCGTTTCGACAAGATGCTGTCGAGCCAGGAAATCGGCACGCTGATAACAGCGCTCGGCACCGGCATCGGCAAGGACGAATTCAACGCCGACAAGCTGCGCTACCACAAGATCATCATCATGACGGACGCAGACGTCGACGGCGCTCATATCCGTACGCTGCTGCTCACCTTCTTCTTCCGCCAGATGCCTGATCTCATCGAGCGCGGCCATCTCTATATCGCCCAGCCGCCACTCTATAAGGTGACGCGCGGCAAGTCGGTTCAGTATCTGAAGGACGAGAAGGCGCTGGAAGAATATCTGATCGGGCAGGGCCTCGACGATGCGAGCCTGCGGCTCGGCGGCGGCGAAGTCCGCGCCGGCCAGGATCTGCGCGAGGTTATCTCGGATGCACTGCGCCTGCGCACGCTGATCGATAATCTGCACTCGCGCTACAATCGCGATGTCGTCGAGCAGGCGGCGATTGCCGGCGCGCTCAATGCTGAACTGGTCAGCGACCAGGCGCGGGCGACGGTTCTTGCGAACGACGTCGCCAAGCGGCTCGACCTTATTGCCGAGGAAACCGAGCGCGGCTGGAACGGCATCGTCACGGGCGAGGGTGGTTTGCGCTTCGAGCGCATGGTGCGCGGCGTCAAGGAAGTCATTCTTCTCGACATGGCGTTGATCGGTTCGCAGGACGCGCGCCTCATTGACCAGCTCGGCGCCCGGCTTAAAGAGACCTACATTGTGCCGCCGAAGCTTGTACGCCGTGATGGCGAGACCGAGATTTCCGGACCGCGCAAGCTGCTGGAAACGATCTTCACCGCCGGCCGCAAGGGTCTCACCATGCAGCGCTACAAGGGTCTCGGCGAAATGAATGCCGAACAGCTCTGGGAAACGACGCTTGATCCGAACGTCCGCACGCTGCTGCAGGTGAGGGTCAACGATGCTACGGATGCCGACGGCCTGTTTGCCCGCCTTATGGGTGACGAGGTCGAGCCCCGGCGCGAATTCATTCAGGACAACGCCCTGAACGTCGCCAACCTCGACATCTGATCTCAGCGCCTGCAGGAAAAGCGCCGCAGCGGCCTTCCACGCGAAATTGTCAAAAAGAAAAAGGCCCGCCTGGATGGACCAGGCGGGCCTTTTCCGTTCGTATCAATTACTTGGCGATGAAGGTGCCATTGAAGGCGACGTCCGAAAGCGGCTTGCGCTGGCTCGGAACTTCACGCTCGCGCAGCTTTTCCGGAAGCTGGTTCTTGTCGCCGATCTTGCCGATAGCGACGGCGGCCTCGACGCGGAAGCCGTCCGGAATGCCGAGAACTTCGTAGGACTTTTCGACATGGAAGCCGGTCATCCCGTGTGCTTCGTAGCCGGCTAGGTGTGCCTGAACCGCCAGGAAGCCCCAGGCTGCACCTGCGTCGAAGGAGTGGCTGTAGCTGGGTTTCTGTTCGTCGGAGCCAAGCTCGCCGCTATGGGTGCGGGAAATGACGAAAAGCAGCGCGGCCGCGGACTTCACCCAACCCTGGTTGAATTCGATCAGAACGCTCAGGAATTTGTCCCAGTTTTCCGAGCCGCGCAGGGCATAAAGGAAGCGCCAGGGCTGAAGGTTCGAGGCGGACGGTGCCCAGTGGGCGGCTTCGAGGATGGTCAGCAGGTCGGCTTCCGGCATGGGTTCGTTGGAATAGGCGCGCGGCGACCAGCGGTCCAGGAAAAGCTTGTCGATCGGATATTGGGATTCGCGGCTGTTGCTTGATGTCATCGGGGCTTCTTTCGTCAAAGTGAACCGGTTGTGGGTCTTGGGAGTTGGGTGGAAATTTGGAGCAATTCCAGGAAAAGTGCGAAGCGGTTTTCCGTTCGGAATGCGTAAGAGCAAAAGATAGAGCGCTTTTGCGATTCCAAGAAAAGCGGAAACGCTCTATGCGGCGCTTGCGTCTGCGATCCACACGAAGTCGAGCTCCTCGCGAAAAGCAAAGCGCTTGAGATGATCGGCCACGACATTCTGCATGCGCTCGAGATCTTCGGATTTTTCGACGTTCAACGTCAGCACCAGGTTGGTCGCATCTGCCGCCAACTCGAGAGATGTCTCCGGGCTGAACGGCACCTTGCCGGCGGTCTCGTTGAATTCCACCTCAAATTTGTGGCTCCAGTGCTTGCAGAGTTGCTGCAGATAGCGGCTGGCATGATCGGTCCGGACCGTGGAAACGGATTTCGCCATAGGATGCTCCAGTGAACTTGATCAAAAGTTGCAGGTTTTCATACATAGCCGCATCTGCTTGCGCCAGGTAGACAGTCTGTTTCAAGTTTGCGTTATTCCAGTGAAATTCTGTTCCGCTATGCTGTGGCTCAACAAGGAACGCGCGCGCGGAGACTGAGCTTTGCTGGTAAACGGAAAATGGACGGAAGATTGGCAGCCGGTCCAGGCCAAGGATGAAAAGGGCGGCTTCGTCCGCCAGACCTCGAGCTTTCGCAATTGGGTCACGCCCGATGGCCGGGCTGGCCCGACGGGCGAGGGTGGTTTCAAGGCGGAAGCCGGCCGCTATCACCTTTATGTCGCGTTGATCTGCCCCTGGGCATCGCGCACGCTGATTGGGCGCAGGCTGAAGGGCCTGGAAGAGGTCATTTCCGTTTCCGTCGTTGAACCCGTGCTCTCCAAACAGGGCTGGCGTTTCGGTGACTATCCCGGCGCCACGAATGACGTCGTCAATGGCGCCACCTACATGCACGAGATTTACACCAAGGCCGATCCTGCCTTCAACGGCCGCGCCACCGTGCCCGTCCTTTGGGACAAGAAGACCGGCACGATCGTCAACAACGAGTCATCCGATATTCTGCGGATGCTGAATGACGGCTTCGGCGATCTCGCCCGTCAGGATATCGATCTTTACCCGGCATCCAAACGAGCGCACATCGACAGCTTCAACGCCCGGATCTATCCCGCCCTCAACAACGGTGTCTATCGCGCCGGCTTTGCCACAACACAGATTGCCTATAAGGAAGCCTTCAACGAGGTGTTCGACTGTCTCGATCGCGTCGAGGCGGAGCTGGAAGGCAGGGATTTCCTTTTTGCCAACCATCCCACCGAAAGCGATATCAGGCTGTTCGTCACCCTCGTCCGCTTCGACGTCGCCTATCACGGCCTGTTCAAGTGCAATCTCCGCCGGCTCTCGGACTATGCCAATCTTCAATCTTTCTGCCGTCGCATGCTGGATTGGCCGGGTATTTCTGAGACGGTCAATTTCGATCACATCAAGCGCGGATATTACTCGATAGCGACGCTCAATCCGAGCGGTATCGTGCCGCTTGGGCCTGCTCTCGGCGAGCTCTTCTGATACTCGACCCTATGCCAAAACCGGTCTAAGGTCCGCCTCAATCGATAAAGCGGGGAGGACCGTCATGAATTGGGAAGAGTTCCGGCAATGGTCTGAGAAGGCGGCAAACTGGGGCGCGGACTATCGCGCCTCGCTTCGCGACAGGCCGGTACGGGCGAAGATGGCGCCGGGCGAAATATCGGCGCATATTGCTGATTCTCCACCGATAACAGGCGAAGCCATGGAGGATATCTTCAAGGATTTTGAGGATATCCTCGTCCCTGGGATGACCCATTGGCAGCATCCGCGCTTCTTTGCTTATTTCCCTGCCAATGCAGCTCCGGTCTCAGTGGTCGCCGAATATCTGGTCAGCGCCATCGCCGCCCAATGCATGCTCTGGCAGACATCGCCCTCCGCCACCGAGCTTGAAACGAAGGTGGTCGATTGGCTACGCCAGGCTCTCGGCTTGCCGGAAAGCTTCACCGGCGTCATACAGGATTCTGCGTCGACGGCAACTCTTGCAGCCGTGCTTGTCATGCGCGAGAGAGCGCTTGACTGGCAGGGAAACAGCTGTGGCCTCGCGGCCAACAAGACCGTGCGCATCTATTCCACCGATCAGGTTCACACCTCGATCGATCGCGCCATTTGGATTGCCGGCGTCGGCGCTGAAAATCTGGTCCGCATTCCCTCCGGCGGCCCGAACAAATCAATGGATCCGCAGGCGCTTGCCGCCGCGATAGAGCGGGACCGCGCCGCCGGTCTGCTGCCCGCCGGCGTCATCGCCTGCGTCGGCGGCACCAGCGTCGGTGCCTGCGATGATATCGCTGCCGTCGTCGATGTTGCCCATGCAAACGGCCTTTATGTGCATGTGGATGCCGCCTGGGCCGGCTCCGCGATGATTTGCCCGGAATTCCGTGATCTGTGGCGGGGTGTCGAGCGGGCCGATTCCGTCGTCTTCAACCCGCATAAGTGGCTCGGCGCGCAGTTCGATTGCTCCGTCCAGTTCGTCCGCGAACCGGATGCCCTGGTAAGGACCCTGGCGATCCAGCCGGAATATCTGCGCACGCATGGTCACGACGGCATCATCAACTATTCGGAATGGTCCGTGCCACTCGGCCGCCGTTTCCGTGCGCTCAAACTCTGGTTCCTGCTGCGCTATCATGGTCTGGAAGGGCTGCGGACGATGATCCGCAATCACGTCACCTGGTCGCAGAATCTGGCTAAGCGCCTCGCTGAGGAACCGGATTTCGAGATCGTCACCCAGCCATTCCTGTCGCTGTTCTCCTTCGATCACAAGGCGCCTGCGGGCGTCGCGCAGGAGGAGCATACCCAGCGCCTGATAACGGCAATCAACAATGACGGCCGGATCTATCTGACACAGACCCGCGTCGACAGCCGTCTCGTCATTCGTTTCCAGGCAGGTCAGTTCGAGGCGACGGCCGATGACATCGACACGGCTTTCAACGTCATCCTTGAAATCGCCAGATCGTTGCCTGCCTCCTGAAGCATGTCGTGCAAAAGTGTGCAGCGGTTTTGCGGTAACGACATGCGTAAAATCAAAAAGCTAAAGCGCACGAAGTGATTCTTAGAGATCGCGACGCGCTTTAGAGAAACCGTTGTTACGGCGCGGGAAAGCCGGACATGCTATGCTCTTCGAAATCGATTGGTGACACTGGTGAATAATTCGTTCATATGTGGCGCCATCAATCTTGGCTTTGAAAGCAATCTCGTCTTTGAAAATGCAGGGAAGGAAAATCCATGAAACTGTTGCGTGTTGGCGAAGTCGGCAAGGAAAAGCCGGCGCTTCTCGATAGCGATGGCAAAATCCGCGATCTCTCCGCTCATGTCGCAGATATCGGCGGCGAGGTTATCTCGCCTGCCGGTCTCGCGAAGATCGCAGCCCTCGATCCGAAGAGCCTGCCGGAGCTGCCGGAAGGCCGTCTCGGGGCTTGCGTTGCCGGCACCGGCAAGTTCATCTGCATCGGCCTGAATTTCTCCGACCACGCCGCCGAAACCGGCGCCACCGTGCCGCCGGAGCCGATCATCTTCATGAAGGCAAGCTCCGCTATCGTCGGCCCGAACGACAACGTGCTGATCCCGCGCGGCTCTGAAAAGACCGACTGGGAAGTCGAACTCGGCGTCGTCATCGGCAAGACGGCAAAATATGTGAGCGAAGCCGACGCGCTTGACTATGTCGCCGGTTACTGCGTCTCGCATGATGTTTCCGAGCGCGCCTTCCAAACCGAGCGCTCGGGACAGTGGACCAAGGGCAAGTCCTGCGACACTTTCGGCCCGATCGGCCCCTGGCTCGTCACCAAGGACGAAATCGCAGATCCGCAGAACCTCGGCATGTGGCTGAAGGTCAACGGCAAGACGATGCAGAACGGCTCGACCAAGACCATGGTCTATGGCGTTGCCTTCCTCGTCTCTTACCTCAGCCAGTTCATGTCGCTGCATCCCGGCGATGTCATCTCCACCGGCACGCCTCCTGGCGTCGGTATGGGCATGAAGCCGCCGCAGTATCTGAAGCCGGGCGATGTCGTTGAGCTTGGCATGGAAGGCCTCGGCACCCAGAAGCAAACGTTCCTCGCTGACGCCTAAGACGTGCAGGCTTAGGGACTTTAACGTTTTGAGATCAATGTTGATGCCGGAGAGCGATTCTCCGGCATTTTTTATCGCAAGAACCGGCGGCGGTTATGTTGCTCTGCAGCAAAAAGCTGTTAGGCTGGATAGTAAGAGCTTAAAGGATGAGGATTGCGCCCGAGGAGCCGCGATCATCCTGCTGTACGGCGCGACCGGAGGAGCGCCTCAGCAAAGGCAAGCGACACGCAAGGCGCGTGCGTTTTATTGATCAGGTGATTTGCGAGGCTGCTGGTGCCCGCATCACGAAAGGTAAAGCCCCCATGTTTTATCAGTTTTACGAACTCAATCACGCGGCTCTCGCGCCTTTTCGCGTTGCGGCCGATATGATGCGCCTGGCCTATGCCAATCCTCTCAATCCTCTCTCGCACACGGCCTTTGGCCGTACGCTGACGGCAAGCCTAGAGGTCTTCGAGCGCACCACTCGGCGCTATGGCAAGCCGGAATTCGGGCTGCATGAGACTGTGATCGACGGCAAGCCGGTGTCCGTGTACGAAAAGATCGTCTGGAAGAAGCCCTTCTGCAATCTCATCCGTTTCGAGCGCAGCATGCCGGCCGGACATGCCGCCGATCCGCGTATCCTGATCGTCGCGCCGATGTCGGGTCATTACGCCACGCTGCTGCGCGGCACGGTGGAAGCTCTGCTCCCGGGCGCTGACGTCTACATCACCGATTGGATCGATGCCCGCATGGTGCCGATGACGGAAGGCACCTTCGATCTGGAAGACTATATCGATTACGTCATCGAGATGCTGCACCACCTTGGGCCGGACACACATGTCGTTGCCGTCTGCCAGCCGTCCGTGCCGGTCCTGGCGGCCGCTGCCGTCATGGAAGCGGCAGGCGATCGCCTGGCGCCCTCGTCGATGACCTTGATGGGCGGTCCGATCGATACCCGCATCAATCCGACTGCCGTCAACCAGCTCGCCAAGGACAAGCCGCTGGAATGGTTTGCCGACAATGTCGTCATGAATGTGCCCTGGCCGCAGCCGGGCTTTATGCGTCCGGTCTATCCCGGCTTCCTGCAGCTTTCCGGCTTCATGTCGATGAACCTCGACCGGCACATGATCGCGCACAAGGATTTCTTCGTGCATCTCGTCAAGAATGACGGCGAGCCGGCCGAAAAGCATCGCGATTTCTACGATGAATATCTGGCCGTGATGGACCTTACGGCGGAATTCTATCTGCAGACGGTCGATCAGGTCTTCATCAAGCATGCGCTGCCCAAGGGCGAGCTCATGCATCGCGGCCAGCGCGTCGATCCCTCCGCCATCCGCAATATCGCGCTTTTGACCGTCGAAGGCGAAAACGACGATATTTCCGGTGTCGGCCAGAC
The DNA here is from genome assembly GCF_014207095.1 of Martinezella lusitana. GTDB lineage: Bacteria > Pseudomonadota > Alphaproteobacteria > Rhizobiales > Rhizobiaceae > Rhizobium > Rhizobium lusitanum_B. Next base: position 391,193 of record NZ_JACHBG010000005.1, read on the forward strand.
GCATGCGGCGCAGACCATCTGCACCAATATCCCCGATCATATGCGCATGCACTATCTGCAGCCAGATGTCGGCCATTACGGTGTCTTCAACGGCTCGCGTTTCCGCCGCGAGATCGCGCCGCGTATCCTGGCCTTCACGCGCGAACATGCCCGCACCGGTCGCCCGGTCGTCAAGCGTGTCATCAAGGGCGGGAAATCGGCATAAATATCAATAAAATCAGATAGATGAATTGATTTCGGGCTGGCTGCAACTTGCAGCCATGTCGGAACAGCAAACTATTAGCTTTTGTTGAATTATTCCGCCGGATTCAAACACTTGTCGGATTCCGTCAGGCGATCCCATTGAAGCCTCACGAAGAGGTTACCATCTCGATTCCAGCGGTACCGCAGAGATCGGGCCGTTTACCGCGCCGCGCGTCCTTGGAACGCGCTGAGATGCAGGTAGAGCTTTAAAAACCGCGCAGAAACCTTTCCATCGGTCGGTATCGGTCGGAGGGCAATGCGTCGTGCGAGGATACCTGACAATGAACCAATCTGCATTGCTTCGCCCGGATTGGACTCCGGCTACTATTGCCCTGATGGTACTAGGCTTCGTGGTCTTCTGGCCGCTCGGCCTCGCCATGCTCGCCTATATTCTCTTCGGGGAACGTTTGCGGGAATTCAAACGGGATGTAAACGAAAGGACCGACGGCATGTTTGGTGGCTGCGGACGCTATCGCAATCGTCATCGCCATTCCTTCTCCTCGACCGGCAACGTCGCCTTCGACGACTGGCGCCGGGCAGAGCTTGAGCGCCTCGAGCAGGAACGCCGCAAGCTGGATGAAATGCGCGCCGAGTTCGACGCCTATGCTCGCGAACTGCGCCGCGCCAAGGATCAGGAAGAGTTTGACCGTTTCATGCGCGAACGCAACAGCGTCAAGCGCCATGACAATGGCGGCTCGCCGACCGAATTCCAGACCCCGTGACGGGCTGTGAGAGCGGCCGCATCATAGAGTCGAAACCGGCATCATCGGGTGCCGGTTTTTCTTTGCCAGATCCTCCCGCGAATCATATAAAACTGCCTCATGTTTCCACTGCTCTCCAGATCCCGCAAACCGCAGGCCAAGCCGCCTGCGCAGGAAACACGTACCCTTGACGTCGCCGGCCGCCTGATGCCGCTGACGATCCGCCAGCATGAGCGGGCAACCCGCATTACGCTCAGGATCGAGCCCGGCGGCAAGGCCCTGAAGATGACTGTTCCGCGCGGCCTTTCTGCCCGCGAAGTCAATGCCTTCCTCGACCGGCATCAGGGCTGGCTTCTGACCAAGCTCGCGAAATTCACGGCGGACAACAGCCTGCGCGGCGGCAGCGAAATCCTCCTGCGCGGCGTGCGCCACCACATCGAGCATACCGGCACCCTGCGCGGCCTCACCGAAGCCGTTATCGTCGATGGCCGGCCGGTGCTGCGCGTCAGCGGCATGCCCGAACATGCCGGCCGCCGCATCGCCACCTTCTTGAAAAAAGAGGCCCGCGCCGATCTGGAAAGATACGTCGCAATCCACGCCAAGACCATCCGCGCGACTGTCTCCTCCATCACCATGAAGGATACCCGCAGCCGCTGGGGCTCTTGTTCCTCGCAGGGCAATCTCAGCTTTTCCTGGCGCATCGTCATGGCGCCGCCGCTGGTCATCGATTACCTCGCCGCCCACGAAGTCGCGCATTTGCGCGAGATGAACCACGGCCCGCGCTTCTGGGCGCTCTGCCTCAAGCTCTGCCCCGACATGGACGAAGCCAAAGCCTGGTTGAAGCGCCACGGCAGCCAGCTGCACGCAATCGATTTTGATTGAGTGGCATTCTGCCGGAGCAAGCTGGAGTGCGCCCAAGGCAATTGCTTGCGACTGCATATGGACAGGTTAGCCCCTCATCCGTCCTCACACAGCTTCGCCTCGCTCATCTGTTCGAGTCCACCTTCTCCCCGCACGCGGGGCGGAGAGGTTTGGTGAGGTCGCCCCCTCTCCTCGTCAAAACGGGGAGAGGGCTGGGGTGAGGGGCACTTTTATTTCATAGACAATGGTCCTGGAGCCCCGCAAAAATCCCGCCAACGTCGCCTTTAGGCTCGACTCTTTCCAATTTTCGTGTCACTCCGCTGCCATGAACCCCGATGTCAAAATTTGTGGTCTGAAGACGCCGGAAGCGGTGGATCGTGCTCTTGAGCGCGGCGCTACCCATATCGGCTTTATCTTCTTCGAAAAGAGCCCGCGCTATATCGAGCCCGACATGGCCGGCCTGCTGGCCGAGCGTGCTCGCGGCAAGGCGAAGGTCGTTGCCGTCACGGTCAATCCCAGCAATGACGATCTCGACGAGATCATGTCGCTGGTGCGGCCCGACATATTGCAGCTCCATGGCAATGAAAGCCCGGAGCGTGTGCTGACCATCAAAGCGGTCTATAATGTCCCCGTCATGAAGGCCATGTCGGTGCGCGACGCCGACGATCTGAAGCGGGTGGAATCCTATATCGGCATTGCCGACCGCTTCCTGTTCGACGCCAAGCCGCCCGCTGGCTCGGAGCTGCCGGGTGGAAACGGCGTGTCCTTCGATTGGGGCCTGATGAGCTGGCTCGACGATCGGGTGGATTACATGCTGTCGGGCGGTGTCAACAAGGACAATGTTGCCCGCGCGCTGGCATCCACCAAGGCCACGGGCATCGATCTTTCCTCCGCCGTTGAAAGCGCGCCGGGTGTGAAGGATTTGGGCAAGATCGACCAATTTTTCGACGCTTTTGCAGAAGCATGTCTGCCGGAACCGGCAGCAGGGAGTAGAAAGTGAACCAGACGCCTAAACCCAATTCCTTCCGCTCCGGCCCCGATGAGGACGGCCGTTTCGGCATTTACGGCGGTCGTTTCGTAGCCGAAACGTTGATGCCGCTGATCCTGGATTTGCAGGAGGAATGGAACAAGGCGAAGGACGACCCGGTCTTCCAGGCGGAGCTGAAGTCGCTGGGCACGCATTATATCGGCCGCCCGAGCCCGCTTTATTTCGCCGAGCGCCTGACGGCCGAACTCGGTGGCGCGAAGATCTACTTCAAGCGCGAAGAGCTGAATCACACCGGCTCGCACAAGATCAACAATTGCATCGGCCAGATCCTGCTTGCCAAGCGTATGGGCAAGACCCGCATCATCGCCGAAACCGGCGCCGGCCAGCACGGCGTTGCCTCGGCGACCGTTGCCGCCCGTTTCGGCCTGCCTTGCGTGGTCTACATGGGCGCGACCGATGTCGAGCGCCAGGCGCCGAACGTGTTCCGCATGAAGCTTTTGGGTGCAGAGGTTATCCCGGTCACCGCCGGCAGCGGCACGCTGAAGGACGCGATGAACGAGGCGCTGCGCGACTGGGTCACCAATGTCGACGACACCTATTACCTGATCGGCACGGCCGCCGGCCCGCATCCCTATCCGGAAATGGTCCGCGATTTCCAGGCCGTGATCGGCACGGAGGCCCGCGCGCAGATCCTGGAGGCAGAAGGCCGCCTGCCGGATCTCGTCGTGGCGGCCGTCGGCGGCGGCTCGAATGCCATCGGCATCTTCCATCCTTTCCTCGATGACGAGGGCGTCAAGATCGTTGGCGTCGAAGCCGGTGGCAAGGGCCTTGAGGGCGACGAGCATTGCGCCTCCATCACCGCCGGTTCGCCCGGCGTGCTGCATGGCAACCGCACCTATCTGCTGCAGGACGGCGACGGCCAGATCAAGGAAGGTCATTCCATTTCGGCCGGCCTCGATTATCCCGGCATCGGCCCGGAACACTCCTGGCTGAACGATATCGGCCGCGCCGAATATGTTCCGATCATGGACCATGAGGCGCTCGATGCCTTCCAGACGCTGACGCGCCTCGAAGGCATCATTCCGGCGCTCGAGCCGAGCCATGCGCTCGCCGAGGTGATTAAGCGCGCCCCGAAGATGGGCAAGGACCAGATCATCCTGATGAACCTCTCCGGCCGTGGTGACAAAGACATCTTCACCGTCGGCAAGATTCTGGGAATGTGAGTTAGACGCCATGACCGCACGTATGGACAAACGCTTCGCCGCTCTGAAGGCTGAAGGCCGCCCGGCACTCGTCACCTATTTCATGGGCGGCGACCCCGATTACGACACCTCGCTCGGCATCATGAAGGCGCTGCCGGAAGCCGGCGCCGACGTCATCGAGCTCGGCATGCCCTTTTCCGATCCCATGGCTGACGGCCCGGCGATCCAGCTTGCCGGCCAGCGCGCCTTGAAGGCCGGCCAGACGCTGAAGAAGACGCTGCAGCTTGCTGCCGATTTCCGTAAAGTCGATGCCGATACGCCGATCGTGATGATGGGCTACTACAATCCGATCTACATCTACGGCGTCGAAAAGTTCCTCGATGACGCGCTTGCCGCTGGGATCGACGGTCTGATCGTCGTCGACCTGCCGCCGGAAATGGATGACGAGCTCTGCATTCCGGCCATCCGCAAGGGCATCAACTTCATCCGCCTGGCGACACCGACGACCGACGACAAACGCTTGCCGACGGTTCTCAAGAACACGACCGGCTTCGTCTATTACGTCTCGATGAACGGCATCACCGGTTCGGCTCTGCCGGATCCGTCGCTGGTTTCGGGCGCCGTCAAGCGCATCAAGCAGCATACGGAGCTGCCGGTTTGCGTCGGCTTCGGCGTCAAGACGGCCGAACATGCCAAGCTGATCGGCGCTTCGGCTGATGGGGTCGTCGTCGGCACCGCCATCGTCAACCAGATCGCCACCAGCCTTACCAAGGATGGCAAGGCGACTTCAGATACCATCCAGGCCGTTGCCACGCTTGTGCGCGGCCTGTCGACAGGAACGCGCTCTGCGCGCCTTGTTGCCGCCGAATAGTTTTCCCATATAGGCCTTTCCCCAATCCCTCGCGGATTGAGGAAGAGCCCTATGGGCATTTGGTGGCGACTAGGATATCGATTAATTCGGTCGATTAGGAGTTTCGAATTGAACTGGATCACGAACTACGTCCGCCCGCGGATCAATTCCATGCTGGGCCGTCGCGAGGTTCCGGAAAATCTCTGGATCAAGTGCCCCGAGACGGGCGAGATGGTCTTCCACAAGGATCTGGAAGACAACAAGTGGGTCATTCCAGCCTCCGGCTTCCATATGAAGATGCCGGCCAAGGCTCGCCTTGCCGATCTCTTCGACAAGGGTGAATACGAAGCCCTGCCGCAGCCGAAAGTGGCGCAGGACCCGCTGAAGTTCCGCGATTCGAAGAAATACATCGATCGCCTGAAGGACAGCCGTCTGAAGACCGAGCAGGAAGACACCGTTCTCGCTGGCCTCGGCAAGGTTCGCGGCGTGAAGCTCGTGGCTGTCGTCCATGAATTCAACTTCATCGGCGGCTCGCTCGGCATGGCGGCCGGCGAGGCCATCGTGAAGGCCTTCGAGCGCGCGATTGCGGAGAAGTGCCCGTTGGTCATGTTCCCGGCTTCGGGTGGTGCACGCATGCAGGAAGGCATCCTGTCGCTGATGCAGCTGCCACGCACGACGGTTGCCGTCGACCTGTTGAAGGAAGCTGGCCAGCCCTATATCGTGGTTCTGACCAACCCGACCACCGGTGGCGTTACCGCATCCTACGCCATGCTTGGCGATATCCACATGGCCGAGCCGGGTGCGGAGATCGGCTTTGCCGGCAAGCGCGTTATCGAGCAGACGCTGCGCGAAAAGCTGCCCGAAGGCTTCCAGACCTCCGAATATCTGCTGGAGCACGGTATGGTCGATATGGTCGTGAAGCGGCATGACATTCCGGATACTCTCGCTACGCTTCTCAAGATTCTGACCAAGGCGCCGGCAAACGATGTGTCCGCCAAGAGCAAGAACGGCGCTGCATTGCCGGTAGCGGCGAAGGCCTGATATCACAGAGCATTTCCAGGAAAAGTGCGTAGCGGTTCCCCGTTCGGAATTGCGTGAAACCAAGAGGCTGAGCATTTCGCGATTTGAAGAAGATCGGAAGCGCTCTAGATAGCCAAAAGGCGGAGGTGCGGGATGACGGCTATGGATCAATCCGCAAAGAGCGAAGCAGCGCGGGAAATCGAGAAACTCTTGGAGTTGCACCCCAAGGGTTTCGATCTCTCCCTAGAGAGAATAACCCGGCTGCTCGATATCCTCGGCAATCCTCACAAGAAGCTGCCGCCGGTGATCCATGTCGCCGGCACCAACGGCAAGGGATCGGTCACAGCTTTTTGCCGCGCCTTGCTCGAGGCCGGCGGCTACAGCGTGCATGTCCATACTTCGCCGCATCTTGTGAACTGGCACGAGCGTTACCGCATGGGCATCCAAGGTGGCCGTGGTCAACTCGTCGACGATGCCGTCTTTGCCGATGCGCTGCGTCGCATAGCTGCTGCCAATGCCGGCCAGAAGATCACCGTCTTCGAAATCCTGACGGCTGCAACCTTCCTTCTCTTCGCTGAACATCCAGCCGATGCCGCCGTCATCGAAGTCGGCCTTGGCGGTCGCTTCGATGCCACCAACGTTATTTCCGATCCGGCCGTCTCGGTCATCATGCCGATTTCGCTCGATCACCAGCCCTATCTCGGCGATCGCGTCGAGCTGATCGCCGCCGAGAAGGCCGGCATCATGAAATCTGGTCATCCCGTCGTCATCGGCCATCAGGAATATGATGCCGCGCTCGATGTGCTGATCGCGACGGCCGAGCGGCTTCGCTGCCCGACCGCCATTTTCGGCCAGGATTTTTCCGCCCACGAGGAATATGGCAAGCTGGTCTATCAGGACGAATTCGGCTTGGCCGACCTGCCACTGCCGCGCCTGCCGGGCCGTCACCAGTATGGCAATGCCGCTGCCGCCATCCGCGCCGTCAAGGCTGCGGGTTTCACCGTCACCGAAGCGATGATGGAAAAGGCGATGACCTCGGTCGAGTGGCCTGGCCGCCTGCAGCGGCTGACCGAAGGCAATCTGCTGCCACACGCGCCCGAAGGGGCGGAGATTTGGGTCGATGGCGGCCATAATTCCGGCGCCGGCGAAGTCATTGCCGAGGCTATGGCTAATTTCGAGGAGCGCCAGCCGCGACCGTTATTCCTGATCATCGGCATGATCAACACCAAGGATCCGATAGGCTATTTCAAGGCTTTCGCCGGTCTTGCCGAGAAGGTCTATTGCGTACCGATCCGCGGCAGCGATGCCATGATCGATCCGGTTATTCTGGCCAATGCCGCCTATGATGCCGGCCTGGTGGCCGAACCGATGTCTGATGTCGGCGAGGCGCTGGATGCGATTAAGGCTATCGCGGCGCCAGCCTCGCCACCTCCGCGCATCCTGATCGGCGGCTCCCTCTATCTGGTTGGCGATGTGCTTGCCGACAATGGCACGCCGCCGCGGTAAGCCAAATCGAGATCAACAAAAAAGCCCGGTCGAGCCGGGCTTTTTTCATGCGATCGATACCGAGATCAGGATGCGCTGGAGATCCAGTTCTGCAGGGCCGTCTTGGGAGCGGCGCCGACCTTGATGTCAGCAACTTCGCCGCCCTTGAACATGGCAAGCGTTGGGATCGAGCGAACGCCGAACTGTGCAGCCAGTTCCGGGTTTTCGTCGATATTGAGCTTGGCGACCTTGACCTTGCCTTCGAACTGCACTGCGAGTTCTTCGAGAGCGGGAGCGATCATCTTGCACGGACCGCACCATTCGGCCCAGAAATCAACAACGACGGGCTCGGCGGACTGCAGGACTTCGGCAGCGAAGTTGGAGGTATCGACTTTAACGGTAGCCATAGGCTGCTCCTTTACCAGGATTTGCGGTTGCTAAATATGTGATGGTGCGGTGCCCAAATTTCAATATTTGGTATTTCACTTTGTCTCGAGCTCCGCAAGCGCCCATGCAAGCGCCTCTTCGGATAGCGTGTAGATCGCTGCGCTTTCGGTGTAGACCAGCAGGCAATCGACGCGCTTTCCCGGATAGAGCGGCAAGAGGATGGCGCGGTAGATGGCGAGCTGCGCTTTATGGGCGAAAGGGATGTCGCTTTCGTTGCGGGGCGGCACTCGGTTGGTCTTGTAGTCGAGAATGACGATGCGGTCGTCAAGGTCAGCCAGGCGGTCGATACGGCCCGATACGGCATAGGACTGGCCGCCGAGTTTCAGCGTTCCCATGATCGAGACTTCCGCCTGTGCATGCGCGCCGAAAGTGCCTTGCAGCTCCGGATGGTCAAGCAGCGCCATGACGGCCCTGATCAAGGCTTCCCGTTCGGCCTGTGGCCAGAAGCGAGCCGCCCGCTCGGCATAGCGCCGTGCGGCATCGACACGGTCTTCCGGCGCGATATCGGGCAATGTTTGCAGCATGCGGTGGATGAAGCGGCCCTTCTGCAGGGCGCGGTCCGATTTCGCCTTTTCGCCGAAAAGCGCCGACGTGACGAGCAGGTTGTCGGCCTCATCGTCGACAACGGTGCCGACGCCGGATGGGCTGAGGGGGCGCGGCAGGTTTCGCGACGGCGGCAGCGGCCGGCTGAGGCCGGCGGGCAGGCCGGTACGCTCCGTGCGTTTTTCCGGTTCGCGCATGGTTTCGAACTCGCGCTGCACCTGCGCGACGTGCCAGCTCAAACCGTCCCAATCGCCATCAGGCCCGGAGAAGGTCTTCGGCGTGCAGTGCTGCTCGTCTCCGCGTAGTGCCGTGGAAATCATGGCATGCCAGGTATCGGCGTTCTCGCGGATGCCGCGATAGCCGCAGATGATCAGTCGGTCGGCGGCGCGCGTCATGCCGACATAGAGCAGGCGGCGATATTCCTCTTCTGCAAGGGATTGCAGCCGCGCCGTATCGGCCTGCGTCAGCGAATTGGCAAGCGCCGAGACAGGCACCCAGACCGGCAGCGGAATCTGGTCCCGGCCGGTCTCGATCAGCCGCATCTTCGGCAGGTGTGTGTGGGTGAAGGCCTTGCCGCCGCCATCAACGAGGAAGACGATCGGCGCCTCCAGCCCCTTCGAGGCATGCACCGTCATGATCCGCACTTCATTGCGGCCCTTGTCCTGCTCGCGCTTCACGGTCGGCGCTTCAAGCTCCAGCGTCGAGATGAAGGATTGCAGCCCAGGCAGACCGCTGGTCTCATGGTCCAGCGCGAAAGTCAGGAATTCGTCAAGGATATCGCTGACCTCGGTGCCGAGTCGCGCCAGAAACTGCCGTCTGCCGCCGAAGCAGCCGAGCACGCGCGCGTAGAAGTCGTGAACGGCCAGGCTCTTCGACAGCGAAAGATAGGTTTTCAGCCGCTCGGCTGCCTGCTTGAAACGATCATGGCCATCCTCGGCAAATCGCTGCAGGTGGCTCCAGACGCTTTCCTCTTCATCGCGATAGGCGGCGACGGCGAAGACATCGTCTTCGCTGAGATCGAACAAGGGGCTTTTCAATAGCGCGGAGAGCGAAAGATCGTCTTCCGGCAGCAGCAGGAAGCGGCCGAGCGCGAGGAGATCCTGAATGGCGATATGGCTGGTCAGCACCAGACGATCGGCGCCGGCGACCGGAATATTGCCGCGTCGTTTCAAAGCGCGGGTCAGCGCGTTGACGAAGCTGTCGCGCTTGCGCACCAGCACGAGAATGTCGCCGGCCTCGATGAACCGGGCCTTGCCCTTCTCGATGATGGTTTCCCGCCCGACGAGATTGCCGATCGTCAGTGCCATCCGTCGCGCCAGGATGGCGGCTGGAGCACTTTCCGGCGTCGAGTCGAAAGGTGCCGTCCAGTCTTCTTCCTTGGCGGCCGGCTCCGGTGCGATCATCTCCCAAAGGTCGACGGCGCCGGGATGGCCGATGCGGCTAGAGCGGTGCACCACCGGCTCGTTGACGGCGCTCAGTCCACGGGCATTCTCCGGGCTGGTGAAAACATGGTCGACGGCGCCGAGCACATCGGCGGTCGAGCGGAAGGACAGCGGCAGGCGGATCGACGAGAATTGCTGGCCGCTCGCGCCCACGCGCCGTCTCGTGCGGTCGCTCTCCTCGGAAAAGCGTTCGGGACGGGCGCCCTGGAACGAGTAGATAGACTGCTTCTCGTCGCCGACGGCAAAGATCGTCCGCAGCGTCGGCCGTGCGCTTTCGCCGGAAAAGAAATCCTCCGCCAGCGACTGGATGACACTCCACTGGATCGGGCTGGTGTCCTGCGCCTCATCCACCAGAATATGATCGATGCCTTGATCCAGCTTGTAGTGAATCCAGGGTCCGACATCCTTCTTGGTCAGGAGATCGGCCGTGCGGGTGATGAGATCTTCGAAATCGAGCTGGCTGCGACGCTTCTTCAGCTCCTCGTAATCCCGGTTCAGCCGGTCGGCGAGGATGAGGGCGGCCCGCGTTGCGCGGTACATCCGCATCAGCTTCAACCGGTCGCGGCAGGCAACCACATGGGCGCGTGCCTCAGCGACAGCCTCGGCAAGGGCAGGGGCATCTGCCAGCATTGCCTTGACGAAGAACTGGCTGTCGGATTTCGGCTCGCCCTTGGCCGTCAGCATGGTTTTTTCGAGGATTTCAGCGCGGGCGATCGGATCCGTCTCGCGTTTGGCGAGGCGCAGGGCGTAGGCGACCTCTTGCGCCTTGGCGCCGCCCTTCTGGTCGGCAAGCGTCAGATAGAGCTCAAGCATTGTGCCGGAGAGGCCGGGAAGCGGCCAGTATTGCCCGGCGATGCCGTCTTCCGTGTCGCCGGTGGAGAGGCCGAGCCGCGCCAGCAAGGCCGCCTCAAAGCCACCTTGCCGCTCGGCTGCCTCGGTGAAGCGTCGGATGGCATTGCGATTGGCGACGATATCGGCGAGCAGCGTTTCCAGGCCAGATTCGTCACCGAGATCGAGCACATAGGCGAAGGCCTCCGCCAGCTCGGCATCGCCATGCGGCGTTGCGGATGAAAGCAGCGCGCGGCGGGCATCGTCGAGCAAGGTTGCCGCCGCCCGGTCGTCGAGCACGGAAAAGTGCCCGGCAACGTTGGCCTCGAGCGGAAATTGATGCAGCAGAGCCTCGCAAAAGGCGTGGATGGTCTGGATCTTCAGGCCGCCCGGCGTTTCCAGCGCCTTGGCAAAGAGCCGCCGTGCCTCGGCAAGCGTGAAGATGTCAGGCTCCTTGCCTTCGATGTCGGCTATGCGCGTCTTCAGCTCCTCGTCCGGCATGGTTGCCCAGGCCGCGAGGCGATCGAAGACGCGGTTCGACATCTCGGACGCCGCCGCCTTGGTATAGGTAAGGCAGAGGATGGCCGAAGGGCGCGCGCCTGCAAGAAGCAGACGGATAACGCGCTGCGTCAGCACATGCGTCTTGCCGGAGCCGGCATTGGCCGAGACCCAGGCCGAGCGCTCGGGGTCGGAGGCGATGGATTGCTGGATCGTCGTCCAGCTGATCCAGACGCCGGGATCGTCGCTTTCGGGCAGGTTGGCGAAGTCGTCGGCGGGAAGCTCACTCATCGCCGCCGCCTTCCTGTTCGCTCTCTGCCGTCGACCATTCCGATACGCGGGCGAGGTGATCGTAATCGCCGCCATACTCGAACTGCTGGGCTGGGATCAACCGTGAGGAGAAGCCTTTCTCTCCCGATTGTAGCAGCGAGACGAATTTCACCAGCTGGTCCATCGATTCCTGCGCCAGATCCATAGCCGACTTCGTTTCCGTTTTGCCGCCGCGGCTGGAATGCTCGTTGTTGACCTGGTCGACCTTGAAGCGATCGCCGGGCCGCAGCCGGACATAGAGCAGGTTTTCGGGCAGCAGCGCGCCTATATTGCGGAAGGCGCCCGCCTTCAGCGCATAGGCTTCGAGCGCCAGCTGCGGGTCGAGCAGCGCGCGCGCCTGTGACGGCGAGGGATTGTAGCCGGTCTTGTAGTCGATGAGGTCGGCTGCCTTGTCGCTCTTGACGTCGATGCGGTCGGCAACACCGGTAAGACGAATGCCAATGGGCTCGATCTCGACGCCTGCAGGCACTTCCGTCGCCGTTTTGTGAACCCCCGGCCGCCGTTCCGCTTCCCAGTCAAGGAAAGCACGTGCCACTTCGCGAAAACGAGGCCGCCAGACGCTGTCGATATGAACGGGCAGCCGTTCGGCATCGAACAGGTCTGCGATGATGCGATCCATGGCCAGCGTCGCATCCGGCGTGCCGGCAATATGCCCCTCGCGGACGAAACGATCGATGATCTTGTGGTAGAGCGTGCCCCGCTCGGCCGGGCCGGGATCGCGGTTGAATGGGGCGACCGGATCGAGCCGCAGCACGCGCCGGGCATAGATGGCATAGGGGTCGCGACGCAGCCGCCCCACTTCGCTGAAGGAATAGCTTTTCGGCTGCAACTCCACAGGCGGTTTCGGTGCCGGGCGTAGCGCCGGCGCCTGGTTTTCGCCCTCGTCGATCATGCCGGCCCAATGGCGATACTGGTCGCCGCGAGCCTTCATAGCGTTTTCCAGTTCCTCGCCGCCGAGCGCGATCAGCCGCTGCAGCCAGCGCGAGGCGACCGTCGGGGTTGAGCCCTGACGCAGCGCACGCGAATAGATCAGGTCGCGGGTGCCGTTCGCCATTTCAAAATCGTGCGCCAGCTGGCCGATACGGCGCTCCGGCGGCTCAAGGCCGATCTCGGTCTTCATGCTGCGGGAAATGAAGGGGTTGTTTGCCGTCTGTCCCGGCCATGATCCTTCGTTCAGGCCGCCGAGGATCAGCGTGTCGACGCTCTGCAGGCGGGCTTCCAGCGTACCGAAGATGAAGAGGCGCGGATGGCTGAGCGCCCGCGGCTTCACCGCCTGACCCACACAGAGCGCCGTCGTGATGTCTATCCACTGCACGCCATCGGCCTCGAGCTGGCCCTCGGTGTCGATGACCTCCTTCAGCAGGCTGGCGAGCGTATCCCCGGCCTCCCCGGACCAAAGGGTGGCCAGGTTGCCGCGCTCATCGGCGGCCACCGCCTCCAGTGCCCGGCCGGTGCGTTCCGCCCATTCCGAAAGGGTCAGTAGACCTTCGACAGTCCGCAGGGAGAGCGCGGATGTAAGCGGATCGCATGCAGCAGTCACCCGCCGCGCCAGTTCGCGTGCGTATTCGATGGCCTCGGGCGGCAGCGATTTGCGCCATTGCGGCGCGTGCCTGTCGCTGGCCTGCTCGGCGATGCTGATATCCAGCAGGCTTTCCAGCGTGCCGACGTCGATATTGGCGACGCCGCCTCTGAGCGCCAGGATTTCCAGCGCATCGACACCGAGGCCGTGCGCTTCCGGCGAAACGCCGAAACGGGCGAGGCGATGTTTGAGCAAGGCGACGACCGCGACGGGATCGCCGGGGCGAAGCGTGGCTTCGAGCAGCAATTGCAGCAGCGTGCCTTGCGGCGTGGCGTTGAGCGGCGTGCCAGCCGAATCGTCGGCGCTGATGCCGAAGCGCGCAAGCTCTGCCGTGACTCGCCTGGCAAGATTGCGGTCCGGGGTGATCAGCGCCGCCTGGCTCTCGCCACCGTTGCGCCCGGGCTTGTCCAGTGCCAGCCGCAAGGCAATAGCGATTGCCGTCGCTTCCTCGCGTTCGTTCGATGCCTCGATCAGGGAGACATCGGCGAAGGCGTTACCAATGGCGTCAGCGGCAAGCGTCTCGCGCCAGCCCCCCCAGCCGCTCGTCGCTTTCGCCGGCGCCAGCGCGCGCGACAGGATTTCTGCCCGCATCTGCATGGCTTCAGAGGCCTCTGCGACGGCTTCCACATCCCGGCGGGTGACGTGCAGGCGCTTGAGCAGCAGCGACAGGCCATATTGCGAATGGCTGCGGGTGGTGGGGTCGGATCGCTCGCCGGCGGCCGTTTCCGGCGCTACCAGCTGCCAGTCTTCTTCCGGCATCGAAAGATCGAGGCCGGGTAGTACGATCACGCCCTGCGGCAGTGAGGCGACGGCAGCGATCAGTTCTGCCGTCGCCGGCACCGAACCGGTCGAACCTGCGATGATGACAGGCCCGGCATGCCGCATGGTCGATATCCGCTGCACCTCGGCGCGAAGAACGGCATTGCGGTTGCGGGCGGGCGAGGATTTGCCGAGTTCTTCGAGGCGAGCCGGCCAGAAGGCGCTCGCGATCCGCAGGAATTCAGCCGTCAGCTGCCACCAGAGCGCATGTTCTTCGGCGCTGAGATTGGCAAGTTCGCTCCATTTGCGATCTTCGGTCTCCAGCGAATCGATCAGTTCGGCGAGGTTGCGCGCGAGCCAGATGGCATCTGCCGGACTTGCCGGCGCTACCAGCGGCGAATCGGAATGAATGTCGCGCACGACCTGCGGCAGCCTGTTGCGCCAGGCAAGGATCAGCCGTGCCAGTTCCAGGAGCCGCGCCGTGTTGGCAAGCGGCTGTGCCAGATCGGCTGTCTCAGGCAGGTTTTCCTCGAAATAGCCGCTGTCGTCGTCGGTTTCGCCGAGCGGGCGAATGACAGGGAGAATGGCGGAACGGCCGCCGAGCAGGTCAACGAATTCCGAGCGCAACACGCGCACCGCACGCCGCGTCGGCAGGAATATGCTGACCTTGGCGAGCGATAACGGGTCTTCCGGATCATGGCGAAAATGCTCCGTCAGCCGGCCGTCGCAAAGAGCAGTCGCAAGAGTCTTCAGGAAGGGCAGGCCTGCCGGAATCGTCAGGATGCGTTGCCGGTGTCCGCCCGCCATAGGCTCACGCAAACGCCCGGAATGTCCGGATCGCTTCCTCCGCCTCGCCAACCGCCTCAGGCGTACCGACTGTCAGCCAATGGCCGTCGAGCATGGTGCCATAGAGCCGGCCGCGCTGGATTGCTTTGTCGAAATAGATGTTGAGGTTGAAGGCGTCATTCGGCGCGTCGTCAAAAAAGGACGGGCTCATCGCGATAGCGCCGGCATAGACAACGCCGTCGCGTCCGACATCGCGATAGCGGGCAAGCCTGCCGTCCTGCGCCATGCCGAAGTCATTCTTGCCGTTATGACCCGTAGTTCGCTCCAGATCGACGCAGAGCATCGCCATATCCATGCGTTGCTCATCGTAGAATCCGGCTAAGCGTTCTAGGTTCGTTGGATGGCCGGGCTCCTCGCCGACCCAGAACAGATCGGCATTCATGACGAACACCGGATCGCGGCTCAACAGCTTCAGCCCTTTGACGAGGCCGCCGCCATTGTTCATCAGCGCGTCCCGTTCGTCGGAGATCAGGATTTCAAGGCCGCGATAGCCGCGCAGATGCGCTTCCATTTGATCGGCGTGGTGATGGACGTTGACGACGGCCCGCTCGACACCTGCCTGCACCAAAGCATCCAGCGTATAGTCGATCATCGGCTTGCCGGCGATTTTCACCAGCGGCTTCGGGATGGTGTCGGTGATCGGCCGCATGCGGGTTCCGAGTCCCGCGGCCAATACCATGGCTTGCTTGATGGTCATCTCGTCTCGAACTTTCGATTCGCTATCTGCTTTCCTTAGCACAAGGCCGGAAAGCCGTCGCGGGGTCTAGGTTTATCGGATTATTTCCGCTTCACTTCGCCACCGATCCGTCTGTCAGATTGACCGCATCTGAGCTAAGTGCCCCATCGAAGGTGTTGTCGCGAAGTCAGTACCAATTTTTAATGGATTGATACTCCACTTCTCGGCAAGCAGTGATGGATTGTCCTCTGAGCCAAGAATCCAACGGTCATATAAAGGATCGGATGCTTTGGTGAGATACTCTGGTGTAAGCGCCGAAATTTCCGGCAAGCCGAGATCCATTTCGTCGCGCGTTGTCGCGCCAAAGTTCAGAGTAACGGTACCATCAGCTACGCTAAATGCCCGCTCCATTGCGCCGTGGCGTGCGCGTTGCCACACCTGCGCGTTGACCACGCGATAAGAGGCAAAGTATTGGGCATCACCAAATCTTTTCGATAGATCGCATAAGGTTTTCCGCAAAGCCTTACTATCACCATCAACGTTTAGCCCGGTGACAATGAGCGTCCAGCCATTGATCGGCGGGCACACAAAAACGGGAACCCCATTCGGGGGATAGACATGAGTTTCTTCGAGCCCTCGTCGCCATGTCGCGGCCTGCACCTGGGTGAGTTCGAGTTGGCCAATGACGGCAGTCGTATCGCTGGTGCTAATCGCCAACCAGCCAGTCTTGTAACCGAATGGTTCTGGGTTATCAGCACCGGCCGATTCTTGTCCAAAAACGCGCTTTGCCAAAAAGATGCAGCCGGAGAGCCAAGCGATCGAAAACAACGTCCTTCGCTCTAAAAGCATGTTCTGACTTCGCTCATCTGTTGAAACGTTACTACAACCTAAACCCGGCCGATCCCGGCCTTCTCGCACCATTCGCGTAGGGGTGCGAGCGCTTCGTGTTCGAAGGCGATGGCGAGATAGGCGAGCGTGCGTGGCATATGCTTCAGGTATCCCGGCTTGCCGTCGCGCTGCAAAAGCCGCACCCAGAGGCCGGCGAGCTTGCAATTGCGCTGCGCCGACATGATCGCCCAGCTCTTCAGGAACTTGGCCTCATCAAAGCCGCCCTGGGCGTGCCGGAGCGCAAGATAGTCCGACATCAGCTGGTCATGCAGGTCGCGTTCGATCGTCACCCGGGCATCCTGCATGAGTGAAGCGACGTCGTAGGAGGTCGGCCCGATCATCGCGTCCTGGAAGTCGATGAGGCCGATCCGTTGGATGCCCTTTTTTGCCGCCCGCCAGATGATGTTGGGCGAATGCATATCACGCAGCAGCAGGTTCTTTTCCGTATCTTCAAGCTGATCGATCAGCTTGTCCCAGATCGCCAGATAGTCGGCACGTTCCTCATCGCTCGCCGGTGTGCCGCGCTTCCAGGGCAGATGCCAGTCGAGCAGCAGCCGCGCTTCCATCTTCATCGCGGTCCGGTCGAAATCCGGAATGTGATGGATGTGATCCGGCGTCACCGGAATATCGTGTGGAATGGACAGACCGTGCAGATGCGCGAGGCAGGCGACGCTTTCGCGATAGCGTTCGGCAATCGGTTTGCCCTCGGCGTCGAGCACGCCATCGGTGCCGAGATCTTCGATCAGTAGGATGCCCTGATTGTAGTCGGCGGCGAAGATTTCCGGAGCGGCAAAGCCGTTTTCGTGCAAGATATTGGCGATCGCCACGAACGGATAGGTATCCCAGGCAAGATGCGCGACCTTGGGATAGGGCTTGCCGTCGAGCACGGGCGGTCCTTCGGGCAGACCCGGCCAATCCATCAGGATCACGCGGCTGCCGCCATTCGCCGGATGGATGGATTCGTAAGCCCGCAGCGAGGCATCGCCGGTCAGGAAGCGCCTGTGCGCGCCGCGATAGCCGTGCGTATCGAGAAAGGCGCGGATGGCAAGCACGCGCTCGATGCGCGCCATCTGCTTGGCCGGTGCCGTGATCGTGACCCGCCGTCCTTCGCCTTCATGTGTGAGCTTGAGGTCGATACGATCCTTCGGGAGCTCGCCTTCGGCCATTTCGGGCCACTCGACGAGACAGGTGCCGATCTGCAGGGCTTCGTCAAAGCCGAGTTCCGTCAACTCGCTGGGATCGCCGAGGCGATAGAGATCGAAATGCGAGACCGGAATGCGCAGCTCATAGGATTGCACGAGCGTAAAGGTCGGGCTCGGCACATCAAGCTCGGTATCGTCGGCCATGGCGCGCAACAGCGCGCGTGCGAGCGAGGATTTGCCGGCGCCGAGATCGCCTGATAATGCCAAGCAGTCGCCAACCTTCAAGGCCAGCGCCAGATCCTCGCCAAGCTCTGCCGTGGCGGCGTCGTCTGCGAGGAAGAGGGAAATGCTGCTGTTTGAGGCTGTCATTCTGCTGCGACGGAGTGGGGTAGTTCAGCCGAGGGGATGCGGCAGGTGACGGTCGTCCCCTTGCCCGGCTGGCTTTCGATGGAAACCTCGCCATCATGCAGGCTGACGAAGCTTTCGACAATAGAAAGGCCAAGGCCTGCTCCGCTGCGCTTGCCACCCTTGCCGCCCGAGGCAAAGCGATCGAAGACGCTGTGGATCAGCTCTTCCGGTATGCCGGGACCCTTGTCGGCGACCGAGAAGACGAAATCTGTGCCTTCGCGTCCGCATTTCAGCGCAATGGTCGAGCCCTCGGGGGCGAAGTTCGCGGCATTGGTCAGAAGCTTGAGCAGAATCTGCTTCAGCCGCTGCTGATCGGCAACGATGGAGCCGAGACGGGCCGGCACGGTGATTTCGAGCGTCACGCCGCTTTCCTGCAGCCGGTCGGCGATCTGCATCGATACTTCATCGAGCAGGTCGCTGAGCTCGATCTCGGAATAGTTGAGCCGCATGATGCCGGCGTCGAGCGTAGCCAGATCGAGAATGTCGTTGACCAGCGTCAGAAGCACCGATGAGGAGGTGGAAATATGGTCGATATATTCGGCCTGCCGATCGTTCAGCGAGCCGATGCCCGGCGTCTTCAAAAGGTCGGTGAAGCCGATGATGTTGGTCAGCGGCGAGCGCAGCTCGTAGGAGACGTGCTGGACGAAGTCGTTCTTCAGTTCGTCTGCTTTCAGCAGTGCATCGTTCTTTTCGGTGAGTGCGCGTTCGGCGCGGACGCTGTCGGTCTTGTTGACGAAGGTCAGCATTGTCTGCGCGTTCGGTAGCGGAATGACGGCGTAGTCGAGCACGAGATTGGAATAGAGCTCCAGAGTACCCTGCGAAGACGGCCGCTCGTCGTCGAAGCTGGTGATCTGTTCGGCGAAGCGCTTCCAGCCGTCGGGTCGATCGTAGGAGGGTGCACAGGCTTCGGCCAGCGCCTGGATATGCGTGTCGGGCTTGGCCTGCGCCTCGGTAATGTTCCAGAGAATGCGGAAAGCCGGGTTCGACAGGCGGATGCGGCCATCGGGACCGAAAACGGCGACGCCTTCGGAGAGATGGTCGATCGTCTCGCCCTGAACCTTGACCAGCGTATTGTAGCGCGTTTCGAGATCGACCTGCTCGGTCAGGTTCTCGAACACCCAGGTCGCGCCTCCCTGCGGATGCGCGGTTGCGAACACCCTCAGGATCTGGCCGTTCGGCAGATGCCAGAGATCGGTCTGCGTATCGAGCGCGCGATAGACGGAAAGGACGCCGTCCTTCCAAGTCTTCCAGTTCAGCTGTTCCGGCAGCTTCTTGGCGCCGCGCAGCCGGTCCAGAAGCTCACTATTGTCAGGACGCTTCTCGAGGAAGGCGATATCGAGCTCCCAGAGCTGGACGAAGGCCTGATTGTAGAATTGCAGCCGCCGGTCGCCGTCGAAGATCGCGACCGGCGTCGCCAGATGATCGAGGGTTTCGGCGTGGCTCTTCAGCGTGCGCGCCAGTTCGGCCCGAACCGCTTCCGCCTCGGAAACATCGATCGCCATGCCGGCGGAGCCGTTGGGCGACTTGACGTCGATGACGTCGAAGAACGTGCGGTTGCCGTGCACGACGGTTGAAATCTTGTCGTGGAAGGGCGATTCCGGCGTTGCCGATGCGCGGATGCGCTCGCGGGCCACCGTCGTCAGGAATTCACGCTCTTCGCGAATTGCTTCTTCCGCCGAAATAGCCTCGACAGCCTCGCCATAGGCCTGGTTGACCCAGGTGAGCTTGCCTTCCGCATCGCGCTGCCAGACCGGCAGGTCGATGGCATCGAGCAGATTCTGGAACGCCGAAATCGAGGTCATCAGCCGATCGCGCTCGATCTTCAGCTCGGCCAGTTCGGCGCGCAGATTGTTGAGTGCGATGAAGCGGACGAAGGCGCGACCGCCGGAAATGCGGCCCTGCGCTTCGAGAATTTCGTCCCGGTTGGTCTCGACGACCATGTCGAAGCTCTGGCCGCTGCCGCGCAGCTTGTCGATCGCCTTGTCGAGCTCGCCTGCCGACCATGATTTCAGCCAGCGGCCGAAGGCGAGGAACTCGTTATCCTGCGGCGCGCCGGTTTCGACGGGCAGCTGGCCGAGCAGTTCCGGCCGTGCGTCCTGGCCGTCCCAGATGACGATACGGCGGTTCTTGTCGGCGATCAGTGCCTGATATTGGGAGATGCGCTGGTTGGCGTCGGAGAGCGCCGTGCGGATCTCGCGGCTTTCGCTTTCCAGATTGCCGCGTTGCCGAACCATCCAGACGGTCGAGAGCAGGGCTGCGGAAATGACGCCGATGATGACGGAGAAGACGGCCATTTCGGAAGAGGTGAAGAGGCGCACAGTCGTCTGGGCCGCAACGTCGCTTTGAGCGAGAACAGGTCCCGCGAGGCCGGTAACAAGACCGCCGAAAACGCTGAGCCGCAGCATGCGGCTGAAGGAGGCCAAGCGGCCCTTGCCGCGCTTCGCCTTCGCCGAAAGCCAATATGCACCACCCTGCCGCAGTCGCGCCGCCGCTCGGTTTAGCGCTGGCTGATGCAGGTTGTCTTCCCCTTCAGACATAAGAGGTCTGTCTCCGTCTTTCAGAGCATGATGCCGAAAAGTGTAAACGGTTTTCGGACGAGATCATGCTCTACTTATCTGATTGTAGAGCGAATTCAGATTCTAGGCCGAACAGACCTAAAATCATCCGGCTCTACTGTGCCGCATCCTGACAAGACATCCCATTTTCATGGCTCCGGGCACGCCCGGTTCGTCACGAATCAAGTGTAAAAACAATACTGCCTAAGGGAATCTGCGGGAAGGGAGCTGGCTAAAAAATAAGCCCCGGCATTTGTCAATGCCAGGGCCACAAGATGTTGTGGATACTGTTTTAGCAATCAGTATCTGTAGTGGTTCGACTTGAACGGGCCCTTCGGCGTCACGCCGATATACGAAGCCTGCTCTTCGGAAAGCTCGGTCAGTTTCACGCCAAGCTTGGCGAGATGCAGGCGAGCGACCTTCTCGTCGAGGTGCTTCGGCAGCACGTAGACTTCGTTCTTGTATTCGTCGGGCTTGGTGAAGAGCTCGATCTGGGCCAACGTCTGGTTGGTGAAGGAAGCCGACATCACGAAGGACGGGTGGCCGGTGGCGTTGCCAAGGTTCAAGAGGCGGCCTTCCGAGAGCAGGATGATGCGGTTGCCCTTGGAGAACTCGACCATGTCGACTTGCGGCTTGATGTTCGTCCACTTCTGGTTCCGCAGAGCGGCAACCTGGATTTCGTTGTCGAAGTGGCCGATGTTGCCGACGATCGCCATGTCCTTCATCGCACGCATGTGGTCGATGCGGATGACGTCCTTGTTGCCGGTCGTGGTGATGAAGATGTCAGCCGAGGAAACGACGTCCTCGAGCTGAACGACTTCGTAGCCGTCCATGGCGGCCTGCAGGGCGCAGATCGGATCGACTTCGGTTACCTTGACGCGAGCGCCGGCGCCGGAAAGCGAAGCGGCAGAACCCTTGCCCACGTCGCCGTAACCGCAGACGACGGCAACCTTGCCGGCCATCATGACGTCGGTGGCGCGGCGGATACCGTCAACCAGCGATTCCTTGCAGCCGTACTTGTTGTCGAACTTCGACTTGGTGACGCTGTCGTTGACGTTGATGGCCGGGAAGGGCAGCAGGCCCTTCTGGCTGAGCTGGTAGAGACGGTTGACGCCCGTGGTGGTTTCTTCGGTCACGCCCTTGATGGCGTCGCGCTGCTTGGTGAACCAGCCCGGCGAAGCCTTGAGGCGCTTCTTGATCTGGGCGAAGAGGATCTCTTCTTCTTCCGAATGCGGATTGGAGAGTACGTCCTCACCGGCTTCGGCGCGGGCGCCGAGCAGGATGTACATCGTGGCGTCGCCGCCATCGTCGAGGATCATGTTGGACACGCCACCGTCGGTCCACTGGAAGATCTTGTCGGTGTAGATCCAGTAGTCTTCGAGGCTCTCACCCTTGACGGCGAAGACCGGAACGCCGGAGGCGGCGATCGCAGCGGCGGCGTGGTCCTGGGTTGAGAAGATGTTGCACGATGCCCAACGTACCTGAGCGCCGAGTGCCACCAGCGTCTCGATGAGAACGGCGGTCTGGATCGTCATATGCAGCGAACCGGTGATGCGGGCGCCCTTCAGCGGCTGTGCTTCGCCGAATTCGGCGCGGCAAGCCATCAGGCCCGGCATTTCGGTTTCGGCGATCGAGATTTCCTTACGGCCGAAATCGGCAAGGCCGATATCCGCGACGACGTAGTCCTTTTCAGTGCTCATGAAAGTCTCCAGCCTGAACGATGCAGTCGCGCCAAGGACAAACGCCTCGGCCGAATGCAACCAAAATTGCACGCGATAGCGTGTGGATGATGCCGTGTAGCAGGCTTCAGAGTGGAAATCAATGATGATATAAAGAAGTCTTTATATCTTTATATCCAGGCGATGGCAGGCCGGAAAGCCTATATTTCCTCGCCGAATTTGTTGGCGACCAACTGATCCAGTGCCTCGAGCGCTTCGGCGGCCTGATTGCCGCTGGCCGTCACCATGACGCTGCAGCCCGGGCTTGCGGCCAGCATCATTAGGCCCATGATCGAGGTGCCGCCGACCGTCGTGCCGTCCTTGGAAACGGTAATGGCAGCGTCGTAGGCTTCGACGGTCTGAACGAATTTGGCGGAGGCGCGGGCGTGGAGGCCTCGCTTGTTGATAATGAGGAGTTCCCGGGAAAGCTCTGTCATTGGAGGCGGTGCTGTCTCGTCATTTGCCGCTGAGCACGCGGCTGGCCACGTTGATGTATTTGCGACCGGCTTCCGATGCTTCCACCAGCGCCTTTTCCATATTGTTGTCGCCGCGCACGCCGGCGAGTTTGATGAGCATGGGCAGATTGACGCCGGCGATCACCTCGGTGTGGCCGCTGTTCATCACGGAAATTGCGAGATTGGAAGGAGTGCCGCCGAACATGTCGGTCAGGATGATGACGCCATGGCCGTCATCGGCGCCGGCAACAGCCTGCAGAATGTCCTGCCGCCGCTTGTCCATGTCGTCTTCGGGACCAATGCATACCGTCTCTATGAACTTCTGCGGACCAACGACATGCTCGACCGCATGCCGAAACTCTTCAGCCAGCTTGCCATGAGTGACAAGCACAAGTCCGATCATGATATTACTGCTCCCATCGCATTACGCAAACAGGTGGCCCATATCGCAATGCAGCAATGGCGTCCACCGGTGGGGGGACATCTTGGCCATGAAAAGACGAAGTGCAAGCTTAAAATATAGGATTAGAGCGCGTGTCGGGGCCAAATGGGCCATTTAATCCAGTCTTGCGCCGATTTTTGCAGTTATTACCGCGAGCGGGTTCGCTGAGGTTGCGGACAATCGGATCAAAGGCAACTGGATCGAGTCCGTAATGTCGATCTGTTCGTCTTCCGGCGGCAATCGGTCGGCGGTGGCTGGATCGACCGGAAGGATGGCAAAATGCATCTCCGCCTTTGAAACGTAAGGTATGCGAACGATGCCGGTATAGCGAATTTCAATCAGACCGGCGATGGAGGGCGGACATTCGGCAATGATAGAGCTCTCACGCTTTGCTATCAGCACACGGTCGTCGGCGACCAGCATCGCGTTGAGCCCCAGCGGTTTGGCAGCTGCCAGGCAGGAAAAGGCGAGGGTGGATTTGCCGCTTCCGGAGGGGCCGAGAAACAGAAGCCCGGTCTTGCCGACGACGATGGCAGTGGCGTGAATATTCGTTGCTTCGTCGGGCATGCGGCCGCTCATGCCGTCGTTTGTGCCGGCAGCGAGAGGATGAAGCGTGCGCCGAGCAGCGTCGTGCCGTCGCTGTCGATGATGTTTTCGGCCCGAAGCGATCCGCCATGCGCTTCGGCGATCTGCCGGCTGATGGAGAGACCGAGGCCGGAATTCTGCCCGAAACCTTCGGATTCCGGCCGGTCGGTATAGAAGCGCTCGAAGATCCGATCGATATCTTCCGCCTGGATGCCCGGACCGTTGTCCTCGATATAGATGACGCAGCGCGTGCGCGTGCGCGTCAGCCGCACCGTAATCTTGCCGGTATCGTTCGGAACGAAGGACCGGGCATTCTCGATCAGATTGGTTACGATCTGACCGATACGCAGGTCGTGACCTTCGACAGTGAATTTCGCCTTGTTGGCCGGCTTGCGGTCGATCACATATTCGATCTCGACCGCCTTCTTGCTGTGCCCTACCTGCCGCGAAATATCGATCATGTCGCGCAGCAGCACTTCCAGATCGAGCGTTCTTGCATCCGATCGCGCGAGTTCGGCATCGAGACGCGAGGCATCCGAGATGTCGCTGATCAGGCGGTCGAGGCGGCGCACGTCATGCTGGATCACATCCATCAGCCGCTTCTTGGAATCGTCGCTTTTGGCAAGCGGCAGCGTTTCGACGGCGCTGCGCAGCGATGTCAGCGGGTTCTTCAGTTCATGGCTGACGTCGGCGGCGAAGCTTTCGATCGCGTCGATCCTATCGTAGAGCGCGGATGTCATGTCGCGCAGCGCGATCGACAGATTGCCGATTTCGTCCTGGCGCGCGGAGAAATCCGGAATTTCCTCGCGCTCCTTCGCCCCGCCGCGACGCACGCGGATGGCTGCAGCCGAAAGCCGGCGCAGCGGATTGGCTATCGTGGAGGACAAGAGCAGCGACAGCACGACGTTGACGAGTGTCGCAACGCCGAAAACGCGCATGATGGCCAGGCGCTCGGCATGGACGATCTTGTCGATATCGCCGGCCTGGGTCGAGAGCAGCAGCACGCCGAGCACGGCGCGGAAGCGCTGGACCGGTACGGCGACCGAAACGATCAGCTCGCCCTTCTCCGTAGTACGGACCACGGCACCGCGCACGCCGGTGAGCGCATTCATGACTTCCGGATAGATGGAGCCGTCGCCGCCGGGCGCTTCCTTGTAAACAGGCAGATTGCCCGGCTGCAGCATCTTGTTGAGCAGGCCGCTGAACCAGTCGGACCAGCTCTGCTTCTCGTCGTCGACGGGCGGCAGATCGTAGCGCAGCACCTGCCCGCGCGAATAAAGATGGCGGCTGTCGAGGAGCAGGTTCGCGTCCGCATCGAAGATGCGCGCGCGGGTACGCGTCGGCGAAATCAGCCGCGTCAGCACCGGCGCCACCTTTTCCGGATCGATCGGGAATTCCAGATCCTCGTCGTTCGGAACGGGCGTTATGCTTTGGCCTGCCTGCAGCTCCAGAAGCTTCTGCGGATCGATGGTGATGGAGTTCGTGTCGACCGACGCGGATGCCGAGACGGCGCCGGCGATGATCTCGCCCTGCGTCAGCAGGCTCTCGACGCGGGCGTCGATCAGGCCTTCGCGAAACTGATTGAGGTAGAGAATGCCGCCGACGAGCACGACGAGGGCGGCAAGATTGAAGAACAGGATTCGCCGCGTCAGGCTGGAAAAGACGGCATTGCCGAAGATCCGGCGGATCAGAACGAACGGATGAGTCCATCGGCGGCGCGCGATTCGAGCGCCGCTCGGGCTTTCCGAGTCGTCTATATCTCTGTCCTGCACCAGCTGTGCCAAGCCTACGGCCCTTTCAAAGAACGGGATCGGCGATCCCGTCCGCATGCTCTTATTCCATTGGGCGCCGTATGGTCCAGTTAACTATCCGAGCATGATGCCGAAAAGTGTAAGCGGTTTTCGGACGACATCATGCTCCATTCTTTAGATCCTAGAGCGGATTCAGATTTTAGGTCGTTCGACCTAAAATCATCCGGCTCTAAGCGGCTTCGCGGAAGCGATAGCCGACGCCATACAGCGTCTCGATCATATCAAAATCGAGGTCGACCATCTTGAATTTCTTGCGCAGCCGCTTGATATGGCTGTCGATCGTGCGGTCGTCGACATAGACCTGTTCGTCATAGGCGGCGTCCATCAGGGCGTCGCGGCTCTTGACTACGCCAGGGCGCTGGGCCAGCGAATGCAGGATCAGGAACTCGGTCACGGTCAGCGTCACCGGCTCGCCCTTCCAGGTGCAGGTATGGCGTTCCTGGTCCATGACGAGCTGGCCGCGCTCCAGCGAGCGGGCTTGCTGTGTCGCTCCCGGCTTCGCGACCGCGTTGCCGCCGCCGGCAGCGTTCGCGGCTTCGCGGGCCGAAGCGCGGCGAAGCACGGCCTTGACGCGCTCGACTAGCAGGCGCTGCGAGAAAGGCTTGGTGATGAAGTCGTCGGCGCCCATCTTCAGGCCGAAAAGCTCATCGATCTCCTCGTCCTTGGACGTCAGGAAGATCACGGGCAGATCGGACTTCTGGCGCAGGCGGCGCAGCAGCTCCATGCCGTCCATGCGAGGCATCTTGATATCGAAAATCGCCAATTGCGGCGGCCGTGCCAGCAGGCCGTCAAGCGCCGAAGCTCCGTCCGTATAAGTCTCTACCTTATATCCCTCCGCTTCCAAGGCAATCGATACGGAAGTCAGGATATTGCGGTCGTCGTCAACGAGCGCGATTGTCAACATGGTATTCGTCTCCGTCATCAGTGCGCGTCTCCCGGATTTGGAATCCAGCCCAGGCGGTCTGCCAGCTCGGTTGGCGATAACCTGGCGCGCTTATGAGGATAAAGGTGGAACAAATTGTGGCAAAGATAAAGGGGAGGATTGTCGCGGAGCAATTTGCTTGCTCAAGGGTTGTGCGACGAAACGTCCCGATGTCCATCATTCAAACGATTTAAAATTGCGTCGTTTTATTTAAATCGATTAAATATCTGATATCATTAAATATTTTTAGCTTTCTGCTCTTGTGCTTTTAAAAAGACACATCTACGCTTTAGACAATTCTAACGTCCAAGCCCTTGCAGAGGAAAAAAGTGATGGAGCAATTCGGCGTCCGTAATCCCGCGACTGAACTGGGATCGATCGGCCTGGGAGCCGCCGCCAGCGTGCGCTATAACCTCATGGAGGCTCACCTTTATGAGGAGGCGATTCGCCGCCGCGAAGCCGACCTGACGGCCGACGGCGCACTGAGAGCGATCACCGGCCAGCACACCGGCCGTTCCCCGAAGGACAAGTTCGTCGTGCGCGATGCCACCACCGAAGACCAGATCTGGTGGGACAACAACAAGCCGATGTCGCCGGAACACTTTGCGCTGCTGCATGAAGACATGCTGGCCCATGCGCGCGGCAAGGACCTGTTCGTTCAGGATCTCATCGGCGGCGCCGACCACGAATATGCTCTGACGACACGCGTCATCACCGAATTCGCCTGGCACTCGCTGTTCATCCGCAATCTGCTGATCCGTCCCGAACGCTCGGCGCTGGAAAGCTTCGTGCCGAAGCTGACGATCATCGACCTGCCGAGCTTCCGGGCTGATCCCGAGCGCTACGGCTGCCGCAGCGAGACGGTCATCGCCTGCGATTTCGTCAACGGCATCGTTCTGATCGGCGGCACCTCCTATGCTGGCGAAATGAAGAAATCGGTCTTCACGGCGCTGAACTACCTGCTGCCCGAACGCCGCGTCATGCCGATGCACTGCTCGGCCAATGTCGGCCCGGATGGCGACGCAGCGATCTTCTTCGGCCTGTCCGGCACCGGCAAGACGACGCTTTCGGCCGATCCGACCCGCACGCTCATCGGCGATGACGAGCATGGCTGGGGTGAAAACGGCATCTTCAATTTCGAAGGCGGCTGCTACGCCAAGACTATCCGTCTGTCGGCCGAAGCCGAGCCGGAAATCTACGCAACAACGCGCCGTTTCGGCACTGTGCTCGAAAATGTCGTGCTCGACGAGCATGGCCGGCCGGACCTCGACGATGGTTCGCTGACGGAGAACACCCGCAGCGCCTATCCGCTGCATTTCATCCCGAACGCTTCGGAATCCGGCATTACCGGCCACCCCGAGACGATCATCATGCTGACGGCCGATGCCTTCGGTGTCATGCCGCCGATCGCCAAGCTAACGCCGGATCAGGCGATGTACCACTTCCTGTCGGGTTACACCGCCAAGGTCGCGGGCACGGAAAAGGGCGTTGTCGAGCCGGAAGCCACGTTCTCGACCTGCTTCGGTGCACCGTTCATGCCGCGTCACCCGGCCGAGTACGGCAATCTGCTGAAGGAACAGATTGCCCGTCATGGCGCCGGCTGCTGGCTGGTCAACACCGGCTGGACCGGCGGCGCTTACGGCACCGGCCGTCGCATGCCGATCAAGGCGACGCGCGCGCTTCTGGCCGCAGCCCTGAACGGCGATCTCGACAATGTCGAATTCCGTATCGATCCGAACTTCGGCTTCGCGGTGCCTGTTGCCGTCGAAGGCGTCGAGAGCGCTATCCTCGATCCGCGTTCGACGTGGGCCGATGGCGAAGCCTATGATGCGCAGGCCGCGAAGCTGGTGCAGATGTTCGTCACCAACTTTGCCAAGTTCGAGGCGCATGTGGACGGCAATGTCCGCGACGCGGCGCCGGGAATGCGGGTTGCGGCGGAGTAGACTTTTCGCAACAGCAGTGACTCACGTGAAACCCGGCGGTCATTCCGCCGGGTTTTTCGTTTCGCCTGATGTTTTCAAGCGCGTTGCAATGTGGAATAGAGCGATTTCAGGAAAAGTGCTCAGCGGTTTTCCGCCCGGAAATGCTTGGATTGCCGATAGAGCGGGGAGGCGGCTTCGGCCGGATATCCTTCGACCTCTGCAGTCGCGGAGAAAACCATGGCCAGCGAAGCGCTTTACATCAACGACCGGATTACCATCGCCGGCTGGGAGCTGACGGAACAATTCGTCCTGGCAGGCGGCCCCGGCGGTCAGAACGTCAACAAGGTAGCGACGGCAGTCCAGCTCTTCTTCAACGTCCAGAACTCGCCGTCGTTGACCGATCGAGTGAAGGCGAACGCCACCAGGCTTGCCGGGCGGCGCGTCTCCAAGGACGGCGTCCTGATGATCGAGGCCAGCCGTTTCCGCAGCCAGGACCGCAACCGCGAGGATGCGCGTGAGCGATTGAAGGAGCTGATCCTCGAGGCCGCTGCCCCGCCGCCGCCGCCGCGTAAGAAGACAAAGCCGACCAAGGGCTCTATCGAGCGCCGGCTGAAGGAGAAATCCGGGCGATCGGAAGTGAAGAAGATGCGCGGCAAGGTCGGTGGCGACTAAGTTTTCGGGCTGCGATTTTGGCTTGGTTGAGCAAAATGGTGGTTGTCAGGCCAGCCATTAACGTACATGTGGAATCGCTAAAATTTTACGGTCCCACATTTCTTAGCTTTGACCGCTTTCGGCCCCAGGCGGCCTCACTCCCCGTAGACTTCGATGGGCTAATATTTATGCGTTCAGGGCGGCTTACCTTCGGAGTACGGTTCGCGAACCGTTCTGAGGCAGCCTTATCGCCGTCGCAAAGTTGAGTTTCTCAACGGTTCGTCGGTTCCTGTGCTTTGGTCGACAGCTGCTTCAACACATCTACGAAGTCATCGAAGCGCTCCTTGCCAACCTCTTTGGACCATTGTTCATGCAACTGCCGAAGACATCCGAAAATGGCTGCGACGACTTCATGCCCCCGTGGCGTTAGATAGACCAGTCGGCGATCGCTGTCGTCGGCTGCGCGCCGCTCGACATAGCCCAGGTCTTCAAGCTGGCTAAGTAGATAATTCACGGCTTGTCGCGACATCCGCTTCTGACGCGCGAGCTCGGACGGTCTCGTGCCATCCGGCAGCGGAAACGAGAACACCGCAAAATGCGCCTCCTGGAAGTCAGCAAACCCCGCCTCGTGGATGGCTTGCAGCATGCGGTCTCGCACATGCTGCCAGACAACGCGCAGCAGCGCACCGAAGAACGGCGGGCCGGGCAACGCGTCGGGAATGGAATTCGGGAGCAATGGGATTGACATATATGTAAAGTCACTTTACTTGTTGATGTAAAGTTACTTTACATTGAGGAGGCCTCATATGGAAGCGGTACGAAACGACATTGTGCGGATCGGGCAACTCGAACTGCGCTTTCTCATCAGTGAAGTCGGCGCGACGGTGTTCGAATTCACAGTGCCATCTCGGGCGCGCGTCCCCGCTCCACATCATCATCGGGATGCCGACGAATTCCTCTACGGCCTCGAAGGCACGCTCACTGTCCTCGTCGATGGGCTAACCCACGAGATTCGCGCCGGCGACGCCATATTCATTCCGCGAGGGTCGGTACACCATCATGAGAACTTGCATGATGGCACAGCCAAGGTCTTGGCGACCATCACGCCGGGTACAATTGGACGGCGTTATTTCGAAGAAATTGCCGAGGCGGTGAACGTGCCCGGCAAACCGGATCTCGCTAAGGTCAATGAGATCATGCTCCGCCACGGACTGGTCCCAGTCTGATCAGCTCACCGTGGTGGGCCTTACATAATTGCGCAATTTTTCGTGCTTGGCGACTATCCGAAGTACAGGACGTCTTGGAGAGGACGTCGAAGCCGCGTTGGGTCTTCCAAAAAAACCTCTGGCGCAGACACTACCCCCGACAACCGGCGTTGTAAGGGGTATTGCTAACGATGATTCAAACGATTCCACACTTAAGTTAGTGGCTGGGGCTGTCAGGCGGGTTTTGCCTTGCGGCAGCTCTGTGCTCAGCCCCTCATCTAGCCTTGTCCTCGCGATGCGGGGAGAAAGGACGACCGAGCGAGACAGTAAAGTTCCCACTTGCAGTAAGCTGGCGTCGGCTAAGATAAGCTCCCTCTCCCCGCCAGCGGAGAGAGAGCTGGGGTGAGGGGCCAAGCACAGAGGCGTTGGCATCGGCATATTCACCTGGCCGGCAACATCAGGAAAACACAAATGCTGCTTCCGAACGGAATTCGCCACCTGCCCGGATATCTCGATCGCCCTGCACAGGAGGCGCTCGTCGAGGCCGTTCGCGCCATCGTGACGGAGGCGCCGCTGTTCACGCCGGTCATGCCCGGCACGGGCAAGGAAATGTCGGTACGCATGACCAATTGCGGCGAGCTCGGCTGGGTCACGGACAAGCAGCGCGGCTATCGCTATCAGCCAACTCATCCCGTCACCAACAGACCTTGGCCGGCCCTGCCGCCGCAACTGCTCGATCTCTGGAGAGATATAGCAGGTTATGAAAATCCGCCGCAGGCCTGTCTTGTGAATTTCTATGCCGACGACGCCCGCATGGGCCTACATCAGGATAAGGACGAGCAGGATCTCAATGCGCCCGTGTTGTCGATTTCGCTCGGCAACACCTGCCTTTTTCGGGTTGGCGGTCTCAACCGCAATGATCGCACGCTGTCCCTCAAGCTCACGAGCGGCGACATCATCGTCCTCGGTGGCGAAGGCAGACTCTGCTTCCACGGCGTCGACCGCATCTATCCGACGACATCGACATTGCTGAAGAACGGCGGCCGGATAAACCTGACCTTAAGACGGGTAACTTCATAAATGGATCAATAGACCGGAGCCGGGGACGTTAGGGACCATCGTGGCAAGACCGAGGGCGGAACAGTTTTTTGCGGCTTTGATCGGTGCCTTGGGACTGGCATGCGGCCTCTATCTCCTAAAGTGTCTGTGGACCCTGACACCGGATGGATTCTCTAGCCTTTCCGACCGATTGCCCTATTGGGATTTCACCAATCTCTGGGGTGGCACGCTGATGGCCGAGAAGGGAAACGTCGCTTATCTGTTCGATGCCGAGGCGTATCGGCGGGAACTTCGACTGATCCTGTCGCCCCTGCTGCCCGACCAGGAATGGAGCTATCCGCCCTCTATGCTGCTGATCGGTATTCCCTTGGCGAGGTTGCCGATTTTCGCCGCATACGCTGTCTGGACTTCGGGGACGCTCCTCCTGCTGTTCTTGGCGACAAAGCCACTCGATCTGGCTTGGTGGCTGCGTATTCTTCTCATTGCCTCGCCGGCGGCCATCCTAAACGTCATCTTCGGACAAAATGGCGCCTTGACCACGGCCCTGCTGCTATCCGGATTGCTTCTTGCTCCGAGCCGACCAATCATTGCAGGCATCTTGTTTGGTCTGCTGACGGTCAAGCCGCAATTGGGTGTGCTGGTGCCCTTTTGTCTGCTTGCCAGCGGCAACTACCGTGCCATTCTCTCCGCTGCTGCAACGGCGGTTTTTCTAGTGGTCACGACAGGTCTCTTGTTCGGTTTCGAGGTCTGGTGGTTGTTCGTGACAGAGACGAGGCCGCTGATGACGGCGATCCTGGAAGCCCCGTTTCCACAGGGCTATCAGATGAATGCGGCGACAATCTTCATGCTGGCGCGGTCATTCGGACTAGGCCTTGCCGCATCCTATTCGTTTCAGCTGATCGCTTCCATGGCGGCCATTGTTGCGACTATATGGCTCTGGCGCGGCAAGATGGGCGTCGATCACGGCAGCAGGGTCTGCCTGACGGCCACCTTGGCGCTCGTCGCCATGCCTTATGGTTACATCTACGACACAATTCCTCTGAGTGTCGCCATTCTATATTTTTTCGTCAATTCTCGGGGATTGCTGCCCTTACTCGGCTTCGCCTGGCTCTACCCCGTGTTCAATCAGCAGATTGCGTCATCGATCATGCCGCTCGGAGCTCTGTTCCCGGCCGGTTTGGCGGTGTGCATGCTCATTTGCATCCAACGCAATGGAGCATCGCCGGAAACCGGCGCGGCGGATGCAATCGCGGACGCCTCAGTCAAAGCTTCCTGAGCGCAACCTGCTCGATCAGATGGTTCTTGCCCTTCTGCAGGATGAGATCGGCACGCGGCCGCGTCGGCAGGATGTTCTGGCGCAGGTTCTTGAGGTTGATGTTCTTCCAAAGCCCTTCGGCGATCGTCAGCGCTTCCTCTTCGCTGATCGAGGCATAGCGATGGAAGAAGGAGTGGGGGTCGCGAAAGGCGGTTTCGCGCAGCTTCATGAAGCGGGCGACATACCAGTTGTGGATCAGATCCTCGTCGGCGTCGATGTAGATCGAGAAGTCGAAGAAGTCCGAGACCATCGGCACGATCTTGCCGTCGGCGGGCAGATGCCGCGATTGCAGCACGTTGATGCCCTCGAAGATCAGGATATCCGGGCGGTCGACCGTCTTGAACTCGTTCGGCAGCACGTCATAGACGAGATGCGAGTAGGAGGGCGCTTGCACATTCGGCTGGCCGGCCTTGATCGCCGAAAGGAAGCGTAGCAGCGCTGCCGTATCGTAGCTTTCCGGAAAGCCCTTGCGCTGCATCAGGTTGCGGCGCTGCAGCTCGGCGTTCGGATAAAGAAAGCCGTCTGTCGTGACCAGATCGACCTTCGGGCTTGACGGCCAGCGCCCCATCAATTCCTTCAGGACGCGGGCGGTGGTGGATTTGCCGACGGCGACAGAGCCGGCGATGCCGATGACGAACGGCGTTTTGGCGACATCGGAGAGGCTGAGGAAGCGGTTGCGTTGCTCGAAGAGGA
The DNA here is from genome assembly GCF_014207095.1 of Martinezella lusitana. Lineage (GTDB taxonomy): Bacteria > Pseudomonadota > Alphaproteobacteria > Rhizobiales > Rhizobiaceae > Rhizobium > Rhizobium lusitanum_B. The sequence goes on from NZ_JACHBG010000005.1 coordinate 424,262, forward strand.
TCTGCGAGGATTCAACATGCGAGGACAGTAGGCGCGACAGCGACAGATAGATACGCCGGACCTCATTGAGGTCGATCGGGTCGCCCATTGAGCGCAGCCGCGTCACTTCGTCTGCGGTCAATGTCAGCGGCGTATCCGCCCGGAATTTTGCCCATTCCTCCGAGGAAAAGAAAAAATAGGGCGAATAGGCTTTCGCCTGGAAGATATCGAGCGTCTCGGGTGCAGGCTGGGTCTTGGTCGCTGAGGTCATGACTTTTTACCGGCTCGCCTTCTCTTGAAGGCCGGATTGGGCGGTGCGCCTTTCGAGCTCGCCCATGACATTCTGCAACGGAATGCCTGCAATCTTCAATACGACCAAAAGGTGGTACAGCACGTCGGCAGCCTCATAGGTGAGGTTGTCGCGATCGTTGGTGACGGCCGCCATCACGGCCTCGATCGCCTCTTCGCCCAGCTTCTTGGCGGCTTTCGGCTGGCCGGCCGCAACAAGCTTGGCGGTCCAGGATTCGTCGGGCGATGCCTTGGAGCGTTCCTCTACGATTTTTTCGAGGTCCGAAAGGGTAAATCCGCTCATCGCTACGCTGTCTCCTAATCCAGCCGCATGGGAATGCCGCGCTCGGCCATATAGCGCTTTGCCTCGCCTACCGAATAGGTGCCGAAGTGGAAGATCGAGGCGGCCAGAACCGCCGTGGCATGGCCTTCCTTGACGCCGGCGACGAGATCATCGAGATCGCCGACGCCGCCGGATGCGATGACGGGAACGCGCACCGCATCGGCGATCGCCCGCGTCAGCTCCAGATCGTAGCCGACCTTGGTGCCGTCGCGATCCATGGACGTGACGAGCAACTCGCCGGCGCCGCGCTCGACCATCTTGCGGGCAAAATCGACGGCGTCGATGCCGGTCGCGTTGCGGCCGCCATGGGTATAAATCTCCCAGGCGCTCATATTGTCGCCGCCGAGTGCCTCGGTGCGCCGCCGCTTCGCGTCGATGGAAACGACGATGCACTGGTTGCCGAATTTATCGGCCGCTTCGGCCACGAAATCCGGGTTATTCACCGCCGCCGAATTGATCGAGACCTTGTCGGCGCCGCAGAGCAGCAGCTTGCGGATATCGGCGATAGCGCGCACGCCGCCGCCGACCGTTACCGGCATGAAGCATTGCTCCGCGGTGCGGGCCACCACGTCGAAGATAGTATCGCGATTGTCGGAAGAGGCGGTGATGTCGAGGAAGCAGAGTTCGTCGGCTCCGGCGGTATCATAGGCTTTCGCTGCTTCGACTGGATCGCCGGCATCGACGAGATTTACGAAGTTGACGCCCTTGACGACGCGGCCGTCCTTGACGTCGAGGCAGGGGATGACGCGGGCTTTCAGGGTCATTGCGCTGCCTCCTTGGCCTGCTTGATCAGCGCCAGTGCTTCCTTCGGGTCGATGCGGCCATCATAAAGCGCGCGGCCGGAAATCGCACCTTCCAGTTTGCGGGCATCCGGCTGGATCATGCGGCGGATATCGTCAAGCGAGGCTAGCCCGCCGGAGGCGATGACGGGGATGGAAACGGCATCGGCCAGTTCCAGCGTCGAGGCCCAGTTGATGCCAGTCAGAATGCCGTCGCGGTCGATATCGGTATAGATGATCGCGGCAACGCCGGCACCTTCGAATTTCTTGGCAAGCTCGATCACGCCAAGCTCGGAAGCCTCCGCCCAGCCCTCGACCGCCACCTTGCCGCCCTTGGCGTCGATGCCGACGGCGACGTGGCCCGGAAATCTCCGGCAGGCTTCGATGACCAGCGCCGGATCGCGCACAGCGACGGTGCCGAGGATGACGCGGGTAAGCCCGCGCGACAGCCAGTTTTCGATGTGGTCGAGCGTGCGGATGCCGCCGCCGAGCTGCACGGGGTTTTTGGTCGCCTTGAGAATGGCGTCGACGGCAGCGCCGTTCACGGTCTCGCCGGCAAAGGCGCCGTTGAGATCGACGACATGCAGCCACTCGAAGCCCTGGTCTTCAAAGGCTTTTGCCTGTGCGCCGGGATCGGGATTGTAGACCGTCGCCTGCTCCATGTCGCCGAGCTTGAGGCGCACGCATTGGCCGTCTTTTAGGTCGATAGCGGGAAAAAGAATCATGGTGTCTGTCCTTAGAGCGCGAGCCTTATGGCTTCCAGCGCAGGAAATTGGCGATGAGGGCAAGGCCGAGCTTCTGGCTCTTTTCCGGATGGAACTGCGCGCCCGCTATGTTGTCTCGTCCGACGAAGGCGGTCATCGACCCGCCATAGCTCGTCGTCGCGATCACGTCCTCGCCATGTTCGGCCGCCAGATGGTAGGAATGGACGAAATAGGCGTGCAAGCCGTCAGGCCCCGTCGCGATCCCGTCGAACAGGGCATGCGGATGGCGCAGGTCCAGCGTATTCCAGCCGATCTGCGGGATCTTCAGGCTGGGATCGCTCGGCGTCATCTCTTTGACGTCGCCCTTGATCCAGCCGAAGCCTTTCGTGATCGTCTTTTCCAGCCCACGCGACGACATCAGCTGCATGCCGACGCAGATGCCGAGGAAGGGACGGGCCTTGTGCTCGACGACGTCGATAACGGCTTCCGCCATGCCGGGCACGGCATCGAGGCCGCGGCGGCAATCGGCATAGGCGCCGACACCGGGGAGCACGATGCGATCTGCCGTGGCGACGCGCTCGGCGTCATCGGTCAGGTCGATCGCTGCGTCGATGTCGGCCTCGCGGGCGGCCCGCTCGAAAGCCTTCGTCGCCGAGCGCAAATTGCCGGAACCATAGTCGATAATCGCGACGCGCATGGTCAGCGTCCTCCGTCATAGCCGGGAAGGCCGAAGCTCGGGCCTGGGCGGCTGATATTGCTATTAGGTGCCGGAATATTCCAATTCTTCGGATGGATATCCGCTTTTGACTCCTGCTCGATTTGAGAGAAGTGGATCTCTTCCGCAGTTGCCAGATCGTGCGCAGAAACGAGATCTTCGATCTTCCAGCCGCGGTTGATCAGCCGCTGTCCCACCGCATCCGGCCCCTCAAGTCCCGCCAGAATGTGAACGCCCAGCCAAATGGCTGCTCCGGCAATGAAAAATCCCGGCTGGCGCATCAGCTCCAAGGCAAAGCCCTGCAAGAGGATGGCGGCGACGGCGTGCAGCCAGAGGCGATTGAAGAGCATCCAGAACGCTGGAAACAAAAACGCCTTCCACGAAAAGCCGTCGCGGATGAATCGCGTTCTATCACGATACCGATCCGATACTTCGGATCGATTGGGCGCTCCGGGGGGAGACAAAATCAGATAGCTTGCCATTTCCTCAATTCCCCATGTTGGGGCTCAGGCGAGCGTGCCTTTCGTCGATGGCACTCGGCCTGCCTGCCGCGGATCGATCTCGGTTGCGGTGCGCAATGCGCGCGCAACGGCCTTGAAGCATGTCTCGGCTATATGGTGATTGTTGGCGCCATAATGGTTGAGGATATGCAGCGTGATGCCGGCATTCTGCGCCAGCGCCTGGAAAAATTCGCGCACCAGCTCGGTATCGAAGGTGCCGATCTTCGGGGCGCTGAAGGAAACGTCCCAGACGAGGAAAGGTCGCCCAGAAAGATCGACGGCCGCTTTCGTCATCGTCTCGTCCATGGCGAGATCGATCGAGGCGTAGCGCGTGATGCCGCGCCGGTCGCCCAGCGCCTTGGCAATCGCCTGACCGATCGCGATGCCGGTATCTTCGACGGCATGATGATCGTCGACATGTAGGTCGCCCTTGGTGTCGATCTCCATGTCGATCAGCGAATGTCGTGACAGCTGTTCCAGCATATGGTCGAAGAAGCCGACCCCCGTCGAAATCGTCGATTTTCCGCTGCCGTCGATGTTGACGGAAACGGAGACCGAGGTCTCGTTGGTCTTGCGGGAAACGCTTGCCGTGCGGCTTGCTGCGGTCTCTGCCATGGGATGCTCCATCGGAATACGGCCGTTCCTTATCAGGCGGATCGAGAAATATCCAGAAGTTACGCGTGTGGCCTTCGTCTTTAGCCGGCTCGCTCGAACCAATCCGGTTCGGCTGCCATTTGCAATCGCCAAAACCCCTCTTACATAGGTGCTGACGGGGCCGATACGCGGCCCGGCAGAAAGCCCGCCGGAACGGGGGCAAACAGGTGTTAAATGACGACAATCGTAACTATTCGTAAGAACGGCAAGGTCGTGATGGCTGGTGATGGCCAGGTGAGCCTTGGCCAGACGGTAATGAAGGGCAACGCGCGCAAGGTTCGCCGCATCGGCAAGGGCGATGTTATCGCCGGTTTCGCAGGCGCGACCGCCGATGCCTTCACCCTGCTCGAACGCCTCGAAAAGAAGCTCGAACAATATCCCGGTCAGTTGATGCGCGCTGCCGTCGAGCTCGCCAAGGACTGGCGCACGGACAAATATCTGCGCAACCTCGAAGCCATGATGCTGGTTGCCGATAAAAACATAACGCTCGCCATCACCGGTAACGGTGATGTGCTTGAGCCGGAACATGGTGCGCTCGCAATCGGCTCTGGCGGCAATTATGCACTCGCCGCCGCCCGCGCGCTGATGGACAGCGACAAGTCAGCAGAAGACGTCGCCCGCCGCGCCCTCGATATCGCTGCCGACATCTGCGTTTACACGAACCACAATGTGATCGTCGAAACGCTCGACGCCGAAGCCTAAGACGTTCCTCTCTTGATAGTTTCTAGCCCTGACAGGGAACACGCGAAATGACCACTTTTTCCCCCCGCGAGATCGTTTCCGAGCTCGACCGTTATATTGTCGGCCAACATGAGGCCAAGCGCGCCGTGGCGATCGCATTGCGCAATCGCTGGCGCCGCCAGCAGCTCGAGCCCGATCTGCGCGACGAAGTCATGCCCAAGAACATCCTGATGATCGGCCCGACCGGTGTCGGCAAGACGGAAATCTCCCGTCGCCTTGCCAAGCTTGCCGGCGCCCCTTTCATCAAGGTTGAAGCCACCAAGTTCACCGAAGTCGGCTATGTCGGCCGTGATGTCGAACAGATCGTCCGCGATCTCGTCGAGGTCGGCATCGGCCTGGTGCGCGAAAAGAAGCGCAATGAGGTGCAGGCCAAGGCGCATATGAGCGCCGAGGAGCGCGTGCTCGACGCGCTGGTCGGCGCCACCGCTTCGCCCGCAACGCGCGACAGCTTCCGCAAGAAGCTGCGTGATGGCCAGCTCGACGACAAGGAAATCGATATTGAAGTGTCCGATACCGGCTCCGGCATGCCCGGCGGTTTCGAAATCCCCGGCATGCCCGGCGCCAATATCGGCGTACTCAACCTTTCCGAAATGTTCGGCAAGGCCATGGGTGGCCGCACGAAGAAGGTGCGCACGACGGTCAAGGATTCCTACAAGGAACTCGTGCGCGACGAATCCGACAAGCTGATCGACAACGAGGCGATCCAGCGCGAAGCCGTGCAATCCGCCGAGAATGACGGCATTGTCTTCCTTGACGAGATCGACAAGATCGCGGCTCGCGACGGTGGCATGGGCGCCGGCGTCTCCCGCGAAGGCGTGCAGCGCGACCTGCTGCCGCTGGTCGAGGGCACGACGGTTTCGACGAAGTATGGCCCGGTCAAGACGGACCATATCCTCTTCATCGCGTCCGGCGCATTCCACGTTTCGAAGCCTTCGGATCTGCTGCCGGAGTTGCAGGGCCGCCTGCCGATCCGCGTCGAGCTCCGCCCGCTGACCAAGGAAGACTTCCGCCGCATCCTCACCGAGCCGCAGGCAAGCCTTATCCGTCAGTACAAGGCGTTGATGGAAACGGAAGACCTGAAGCTCGACTTCACCGACGATGCGATCGACGCGCTCGCCGACGTCGCCGTGCATCTCAACTCCACTGTCGAGAATATCGGCGCCCGTCGCCTGCAGACGGTCATGGAGCGGGTGCTGGACGATATCTCCTACAATGCTTCGGATCGCGCTGGCGTGTCGGTGACCATCGATGCCGCCTATGTTCGTGAGCATGTCGGCGACCTCGCAACCAACACGGACCTGTCGCGCTTCATCCTGTAACCGGGCAGCTGAAGGCGATCTAAAACAGTAAACACTCGACAACGGGCCCTTAACTTTTTAGTTAAGGGCCCGTTTCCTTATGTCGGATGGCTTTATTCGGCCAAGATTATCCGCCAGTCCGTCGCACGGAAACATCGGTTGAAACTTCGACAGGACAGCCATCTTGCGACGTATACTGATCACTCTTCTTCTGGCGGTTGTCAGCCTCTCCTGGATCCCCGCCTCTGCGGACGCCGCGACCTCCGTGCCTCCAGGCAACCGCAATGCCGAGCAGCCGCCGGTTCCCGGCGCGTCCGTGCGGCGCACGCGCGGCACCAGCTCCACTTTCGATCGCAAATACCAGAAGGTGCGCGAGCTGCTGGCGACCGACAAGAAGCTGATGTCGAAGATCAAGTCGACAGCGCGCGCCTACGGCATCGATCCGATCCATATCATCGGCGCATTGGTCGGCGAGCACACCTACAATGTCGACGCCTATGATGGTCTGCAGTCCTACTATGTGAAGGCGGCCTCCTATGCGGGCCAGAGCTTCCGCTTCGCCTATAACGGCGAAAACGTCGACGATTTCATCGCCCGGCCGCAATTCGACGCCTGCAAGAGCAGACAAGATTCCTACAGCCTCTGGATCTGCCGCGAGGATGTCTGGGAAGACGATTTCCGCGGCAAGACGGTCGGCGGCAAGTCCTATCCGGACAATCGCTTCAGCGCCGTCTTCTTCCAGCCCTTCTATGCGGGCCAGACCTTCGGCCTCGGCCAGGTCAATCCGCTGACGGCGCTGGAGCTCTCCGATCTGGTCAGCCGCACCTCGGGTATCCCGAAGCTGGATGAGAAGGATGCCGGCGGCGTCTACAAGGCGATCATGGATCCCGATCTGTCGCTGGCCTTCGTCGCTGCTTCCATCCGCAAATCGATCGATGACTATCGTTCGATCGCCGGCATGGATATTTCAGGCAATCCCGGCATCACCGCGACGCTTTACAACCTCGGCAATTCCCGCAAGCGCGCCGCCGCCCTTGCAGCCAAGAACCGCGGTTCTTCTCAGCCTGTCTGGCCGGAGGAGAACTACTACGGCTGGCTCATCAACGATAAGCTGAGCGACCTGAAGTCGTTGCTCTAAGCATTCCAACGCGACGTTCTATCGTCTGGATTTTGCGGGCGGCGTTCCCCATATCGGATGGGTGCGCCGCTCGGGCGGCTTTGATCAGGCAATGGCCCGGCCTTCGAGGAGAATTGATCCCATGGACATGCTTCCGGAAGCCTTCTCCCCGCCGGCGCCCATCCCACGCACCGTTCCGCCGTCGCGCTGGACGATCATCAAGACCATCCTGCGCAATCCGCTCGAACTCTGGGGCGAACCTTCCTATACGCTGCCCTGGATCAAGACGAAGTTCTTCAACGAGCGAACGCTGATCGTCAACGATCCCGGCCTGATCAAGCATGTTCTGGTCGACAATGCCGCCAACTACCGCATGGCCGACATCCGCCAGCTCGTGCTTCGCCCTATCCTGCGTGATGGCCTGCTGACGGCGGAAGGTCCGGTCTGGAAGCGCTCGCGCAAGGCCGTCGCACCCGTCTTCACGCCGCGCCACGCTCAGGGCTTCGCCGGACAGATGCTGAGCCAGAGCCTGGAATACATGCACAAATATGAGGGGATCGGCAGCGAAGGTGCCGTGTTCGACATCGCCGCCGACATGACCGAGCTGACCTTCGCCATCCTGACAGAAACCTTGTTTTCCGGCGAGATCGTTACCGAAAGCGAGCATTTCGCCGACGACGTCAACGAGCTGCTGCATCGCATGGGCCGCGTCGATCCCATGGATCTCCTGCGCGCACCTTCCTGGGTGCCGCGTCTCACCCGCATTGGCGGCCAGCGCATGCTCGATAAGTTCCGCGGCATCGTCCACAAGGCCATGGACCAGCGCCTGGAGCGTATGCGCCGGGATCGCGCAAGCGCACCGGACGACTTTCTGACCTTACTTCTGGAGAAGGCCGGCCCCGACGGGCTGACGATGGAGGAGATCGAGGACAATATCCTCACCTTCATCGGCGCCGGCCATGAGACGACGGCACGCGCTCTGGCCTGGACGCTCTATTGCGTCGCCAAAAGCCCGCATATCCGTCAGGCCATGGAAGAGGAAATCGACCGGGTGCTTACAACCGATGCCGAGCCGGTCGCCTGGCTTGATCTGATGCCCTATGTTCGCGCCTCTTTCGAAGAGGCCATGCGTCTCTATCCGCCGGCGCCCTCGATCAATCGTGCCGCCATTACCGATGACGAATGGACCAGCCCCAATGGCGAGCGGGTGACGATTGAGAAGGGGATCACCGTCCTGATCATGCCATGGACCCTGCATCGCCATGTGCTCCACTGGGAGAAGCCGCGCGCCTTCATGCCGGAGCGCTTCCTTCCGGAGAACCGCGGCAAGATCAATCGCTTCCAGTATCTCCCTTTCGGCGCCGGTCCGCGCGTCTGCATCGGCGCAACTTTTGCCCTGCAGGAGGCAGTCATCGCCCTCGCCGTGATGATGCGGCGTTTCCGCTTTGACGCGATCGACGGCACCGATCCCTGGCCGGTGCAGAAGCTGACGACCCAGCCGCGCGGCGGATTGCCGATGCGCGTGACACGGCGATAAAGCAATTCTACGCCATCGGCCCGAAAATCTGACACGATTTTCGGAAAGCCTGATGCGTAGATTCAAAGAGATTGAGCGGTTCAGAGTTTCAGCGAAAAACTGAACCGCTTGGCTTTTTTGACACTTTCCGATTGCTGCCGGCTATTGTTTCCCGTGTTGCATAAATCTTTCGAATTATTGCCAAATTGACGGAGAGCGAAACAACCCGCAAAGTGGCAGCATATGAAAATTGAGCCGTGAAACGGCCTTGAGGAGTATTTGGCATGAGCCGCATTGAAAAGAACGGTCTGCAGATCGAACCGGTACTTTATGATTTTCTCGTCAAGGAAGCTCTTCCGGGCTCGGGCGTGGACGCCGAGACGTTTTTTGCAGGCTTCTCCGAGATCGTTCACGACCTCGCGCCGAAGAACCGCGAGCTTCTCGCCAAGCGTGATCGCATGCAGGTGGCCCTCGACGACTGGTATCGCAAGAATGGCGCTCCCATCGATCTCGCTGCCTACGACGCTTTCCTCCGGGAAATCGGCTACATCGTGCCGGAAGGTCCGGCCTTCACGATTTCGACTGCAAATGTCGATCCGGAAATTTCCGAGATCGCCGGTCCGCAGCTCGTCGTTCCCGTTATGAATGCGCGCTATGCGCTGAATGCCGCCAATGCGCGCTGGGGATCGCTCTATGACGCGCTCTACGGCACCGACGCCATCCCCGAGACCGACGGCGCTGAGAAGGGCAAAGGATATAATCCCAAGCGCGGCGAGAAGGTCATCGCCTGGGTTCGCGATTTCCTCGATTCCACTGTCCCGCTCGCCGGCGCAAGCTGGAAGGACGTCACCGGCCTTGCCGTGAAGGATGGCGCCCTTGCAATTGCCACCAAGAACGGTGCATCGAAGCTCATGGATGGCAGCCATTTCGCCGGCTACCTCGGTGCTCCCGCCAACCCGACGCATGTCCTGCTGAAGCAGAACGGTATCCATATCGAAATCGTCATCGATACAACCACGACCATCGGCAAGACCGACCCGGCCGGCATTTCCGATGTCCGCCTGGAATCCGCCATCACCACGATCATGGATTGCGAAGATTCGATCGCGGCCGTCGACGCCGAGGACAAGGCCGAGGTCTATCGCAACTGGCTCGGCCTGATGAAGGGCGATCTGACGGAAGAAGTCGCCAAGGGGGGCAAGACCTTCACGCGCCGCCTCAATCCCGACGTGACCTACACCGCGCCGGATGGAAGCACCTTCGATCTGCATTGCCGCTCGCTGATGCTGGTGCGCAACGTCGGCCACCTCATGACCAATCCCGCTATTCTCGACCGCGATGGCAACGAGGTGCCGGAAGGCGTCATGGATGGCGTCATCACCGGCCTGATCGCGCTTTACGACATCGGCCCGAATGGCCGCCGCAAGAATTCGCGTACCGGCTCGATGTATGTCGTCAAGCCGAAGATGCACGGTCCGGAAGAAGTCGCCTTTGCCGTCGATATATTCACGCGCGTTGAGGATCTGCTCGGCATGCCCAGAAACACGATGAAGATGGGCATCATGGATGAGGAGCGCCGCACCACGGTCAACCTCAAGGAGGCCATCCGCGCCGCCCGCGAACGCGTCGCCTTCATCAACACCGGCTTCCTCGATCGCACCGGCGACGAGATCCATACCTCGATGGAAGCCGGCCCGATGATCCGCAAGGGCGACATGAAGCAGGCCGCCTGGATCGGCGCCTACGAGAACTGGAACGTCGATATCGGCCTCGAATGCGGCCTGTCCGGCCATGCGCAGATCGGCAAGGGCATGTGGGCCATGCCGGATCTGATGGCGGCCATGCTGGAGCAGAAGATCGCCCATCCCAAGGCGGGCGCCAACACCGCCTGGGTACCGTCGCCGACGGCCGCGACGCTGCACGCCACGCATTATCACCGCGTCAACGTCGCCGACGTGCAGAAGAGCCTGAAGAGCCGCGCCCGCGCCAAGCTCTCCGATATCCTCTCCGTGCCGGTCGCTTCGCGGCCGAACTGGACGCCGGAGGAAATCCAGCGCGAAATCGACAATAACAGCCAGGGCATTCTCGGCTACGTCGTTCGCTGGGTCGATCAGGGCGTCGGCTGCTCGAAGGTGCCAGACATCAACAATGTTGGCCTGATGGAAGACCGCGCTACGCTGCGCATCTCGGCGCAGCACATGGCCAACTGGCTGCACCATAAGGTCATCAGCGAGGCGCAGATCATCGAGACGATGAAGCGCATGGCCGCCGTCGTCGACCAGCAGAATGCCGATGATCCCAACTACATCGCCATGTCAGGCAATTTCGACGGCTCCGTCGCCTTCCAGGCAGCTCTCGATCTCGTGCTCAAGGGACGCGAGCAGCCGAATGGCTATACGGAACCGGTTCTGCATCGTCGCCGTATCGAACTGAAGGCAAAGCAGGCGGGTTGATCCTTCTGTCCGTGAGGGTTCATCTCGATCCTTCGAGGCCTTGTCGTCTGCGCTGACGCTTTGACGGCAAGGCACCTCGGGATGAGGTGGAGAGACCCTTGTGGCGAGGGGGAGGAGATCAGCCCCCCTGCTGAGGCGCGCAGTGAAAGGCGGAGCCTCGAAGGACGAGGATGGGTTGGAGTGGCGTAGCGTCGCCCCGGAATTTCCCAAACAAAAAGGCCGCCGGATCGCGATCCGGCGGCCTTTTTTTCAATTCCGATGCCAGCGAGTTACTGGATAACGATGACTTTGGTGCTGTGGCCCGGCAGGACGCGGCTGTAGAGGTCGATCACGTCCTGATTGATCAGGCGAATGCAGCCGGAAGATGCTGCCGTACCGATAGACGCCCATTCCGGCGTGCCGTGCAGGCGGAACAGCGTGTCCTGGCCCTTTTCATTGTAGAGGTACATGGCGCGAGCACCGAGCGGGTTTGAAAGGCCCGGGTTCATGCCACCGTCGACATATTTTGCGATTTCCGGGCGGCGGACGGCCATTTCCTTCGGCGGATGCCAGCTCGGCCATTCCTGCTTCCAGGCGACATAGGCGGTGCCGGACCAGGAGAAGCCCTGTTTGCCGACGCCGATGCCGTAGCGCATCGCTTCGCCATTGCCGAGGATGTAATAGAGGTGGCGCTCGCGCGTGTTGACGATGATCGTACCTTCAGCCTCGTCGGACTTGTACTCGACGATCTGGCGGCGGAACTGCGGCTTTACCTTCTGGATCGGGATAGCCGGCAGCTGAAAACCGTTGTCGCTGGTGATGCCATAGTCGCCATCGAATGTCTTGATGGTCTCAGCAGCGGTTTTTGCGGTAGCGGTCGGCGCGGCTGCGGCAGTGGTGGCATAGCCAGCCGATGCGAGCATTGCGACAAGGCCGAGTGCGGTCATAGCATTACGGATGCGCATGGAAGTCTCTTGAAATTTCGTGGCGGGGATCGGATGGTTATCTACCATCGTTGTCTACGGTTTATTTTCCATTAAACTAAACTTTGCAAGCTGCTCTGACGCTACAAAATAGCGTCGCCGCGCAAATTAGAGGGACATGGTTTTTTTGCAACAATGCTTGCCTGTCCTTGAGGCAATTCATGACGATTTTGAACGTTTACAATAACAATCCGTTAATAGATGGCCGGCAGTCGGAACGGGCGATGCTTGTACGCAAGGGCGTGCAACTATTACTGCATGAGATGCGCCACGCGATCTTGCCCGAGTTGCCGCTTGCCAGCGGCCGCCGGGCCGACCTCATCACGATTTCCGAGAAGGGCGAGATCTGGATCATCGAGATCAAGACCTCGATCGAGGATTTCCGCGTCGACCGCAAATGGCCCGAATATCGGCAGCATTGCGACCGGCTGTTCTTCGCCACGCACAAGGAGGTGCCGCTGGATATATTTCCGGAGGAGTGCGGGCTGTTTCTATCGGATGGCTATGGCGCCCACATGATCCGCGAAGCGCCCGAGCATCGCCTCCCGCCGGCGACGCGCAAATCGGTGACGTTGAACTTCTCCCGCGCAGCGGCCCAGCGCCTGCTGTTGGCCGAATGGGCGACGGGCAAGTCCTTCACCTCGGAATAGCCCTCAAGCGACGGCGGTGCTTCAAGGAAAACCGCCGCACGCTTTTCTTGGTATTGCGTTATTTCGGCGCGCGCTTGGCGAGGATGCGCTGCAGCGTACGGCGATGCATGTTGAGCCGGCGTGCCGTCTCGGAAACGTTGCGCTCGCACATTTCATAGACGCGCTGGATATGCTCCCAGCGCACGCGGTCCGCCGACATCGGGTTCTCGGGCACCTCGGCCTTTTCGCCGGGACGTTGCGTTAGGGCCGCAAAGACATCGTCGGCGTCGGCGGGCTTTGCCAGATAGTCGATTGCACCCAATTTGACGGCAGTGACGGCTGTCGCGATGTTGCCGTACCCAGTCAGGACGACGATATGCGTATCATCGCGCCGTTGGCGGATTGCCTCGATGACCTCGAGGCCGTTGCCATCGCCGAGCCGAAGGTCGACGACCGCATATTTCGGGGGGGTGATCTTGGTCTTGGCGACGCCTTCCGCCACCGATTCCGCCGTCTCCACCGCGAAGCCGCGCGTTTCCATTGCACGCGCCAACCGGCGCAGAAAGGGGCCGTCGTCATCGACGATCAGCAATGTCGCATCCGCGCCGATATAGGCCGCGGCATCCTTGTCCACGATATGTGTGGCTGCGATCTCTTTTTCCGTCATTCTATCTTCTATCCCGGCGACCATCCGCCTGCATATTCTAACGATTTTGACCAAGGCTGTTGTAAGCCGTGAAAATCATTTTGTCGAATTACTGTCGATCAACACGCGCGGCCATTCGACGCGGACACGGGCTCCGGGCGTCTCCGGGTCGCGATTGGTAAAGGAAAGGGCGGCGCCGGAGCGCTCCAGCAGCGTTTTGGCAATGAAGAGGCCAAGCCCGAGGCCCCCGGCCGTATCGTCGCGCTGCCGGGACGTGACGTAGGGCTCTCCGATCCGTGCCAGGATTTCGGGCGAATAACCGCTGCCGTCGTCTTCGATGACGATCGTCAGCACGTCGGTCGTGTATTCCACGGTGACGGTCACCGTCTTGCGGGCATAGTCGACGGCATTCTCGATCAGATTGCCGAGCCCGTACATGATGCCGGCATTGCGCGACAGTACCGGCTCGCCGGCGCGTGGGCTCTTCTCGATCAGCTCCAGCGCGATGCCGAATTCGCGATGGGGAGCAATGATCTCTTCCATCATCGAAGACAGCGTCAGCCGCCGCATATGCGCTTCGTCTTCCGAGGAAAGTGTCGTCAGCCGCCGCAGGATGTCGCGGCATCTTTCGCTCTGGCTACGCAGCAGCGCCACATCCTCGCGAAAACGGTCGTCCTCGCGCAGCTCGCGTTCCATCTCCTTGGCGACGACGCTGATGGTCGCAAGCGGCGTCCCGAGCTCGTGCGCCGCCGCCGCCGCCAGTCCGTCAAGCTGCGACAGATGCTTCTCCCGCTGCAGCACCAGCTCCGTTGCCGAAAGGGCATCGGCAAGCTGTGACGCCTCCATCGAGACGCGATAGGCGTAGAAGGCCGCAAAGGCCATGGTCGAGGCGATTGAGCACCAGACGCCCAGCTGCATGACGCTATGAACGTTCACGGCGACGCCTTCGTACCAGGGAAGCGGGAAGGGCGAGAAGGCAAGCCCGGTGATGCAGATCATCGCAAGCGCGATCAGCGTCACGCTGTAGCGAATCGGCTGCGAGGCAAAGGAAATGATGACGGGCACGCAGACCAGCACCGAGAAGGGATTGGCAAGTCCGCCTGTAATCAGCAGCAACCCGCTGAGCTGCAGAAGATCGAGGCCGAGCAGGGCAAAGGCGGCCGGCGGTTCCAGCCGGTGCGTCGGGGGAAAACGCAGGGTCAGGAAGAAGTTGATCCAGGCCAAACAGGCGATCAGCACGCCGCACGGCATTAGCGGCATGGGGAATTTCAGCCAGAAGGCGACGATCATGACAGTGACAGTCTGGCCGCCGACCGCGAGCCAGCGCAGGCGCACCAGCGTCTGCAACCTCACTCGCCGGCTGCTATGATGGTCGTCCTGCGCCCGGATCTCGGCCTCGGACAGCTTTTCCAATCCTCGGAAGAATCGTGCCATTGTCAGGTCCCCCTTGGCTTGGCGCGCGTGGTCGGCAAGGCATCGGCCGGATCTTCCGGCCAGGGATGCCGAGGATAGCGCCCGCGCATGTCGGCGCGCACATCCTTCCAGGATCCGGCCCAGAAGCCCGGCAGGTCGCGCGTCGTCTGAATCGGCCGGTGGGCCGGAGATGTCAATTCCAACAGCAGCGGCAGCCTGCCGCCGCCGACCGCCGGATGCTGCTTCAGTCCGAACAGCTCCTGAACGCGAATGGTCAGAAGTGGCTCTTCGCCATCATATTGTATGGGATGACGCTGCCCGGTCGGTGCTTCGAAATGCGTCGGCGCCATCCGGCTGAGATCGCGCTGCAGCTCATGCGGCACCAGCGCCATCAGCCCGTTGGAAAGTCCGCCGGCGGAAATATCGGAGAGGCCGCGCGCCTCGTTCTGAAAAGGCGTGAACCATTCGTCGAGCCGCGCAAGCAGCGCTTCGTCGCGCATATCCGGCCAGGGATCGCCGATCGTCTTATACAAGAAGCCGATCCTGTCGCGCAGCTGCGCCGCCTCCTTGGAAAAGGGCAGGACGTCGATCCCCAGTTCGCGAATCCCCTCGGCCAGCGCCCTGGCAGCCTGCTCGCCGGAGGGGCGGGGCAGAGGCGTCTCCTCGAAGATGATGGCGCCGAGCCTCGTCGCTCGCCGTGCCCGCACCTGGCGGCTCGCTTTGTCGAAAAAGCTCTGATCTTCGGTGCGGATCTCGCCTGGCAGATGGTCTTCGACATCAGTGCGGGAAATCTCCGCCGCCGCGAGAATACGTGCCTGCGCCGCCCGGCCGGTGAGATCGGCGATCACGAGCATCTGCGAGCCGGCAAGCCGTTCGGTCTCCGGCAGTTCGGCGCCCCGCCCATTGGCCATGACAAAACGGCCGCGGCCGCCGCGCTGCAAGGCGATGCGATCGGGAAAGGCGTGCAGCAGCAGCGAACCCGCAAGGGAAGGGGCAGTGGTGACGGCGCCATTGCCGCCGGCCGCAGACGCAAGCCGCCCGGCCAGCCGGCGGGCGGCTTCCGCTCGCTCGTCCTTTTCCGTCTTGAAGCGGCGCAGCCTTTCCTCGAGATCGATGCTCTGGCCGCCGAGCCCTTGCTCCGTCAGCAGCACAGCCAGCAACGCCGCTTCGCGCCCCTGGCCGAATTCCGCAGCTGAGATCACCATGGCCGCCAGCCGTGGCGGAAGGGCGAGCTCGCGCATCAGCCGGCCATGCGCCGTCAGTCCGTTTTCGGCGTCGAGCGCCCCCAGTTGCCGTAAGAGCGTCCGTGCTTCCGCGAGCGTGGTTGCCGGCGGCTGGTCGACGAAGGCAAGCGTCGAGGGGTCCTGCACGCCCCAATGCGCGAGGTCGAGCGCCAGACCCGAGAGATCGCTGGAAAGAATCTGCGGCGGCGTAAACGCGGGGAGTGCCGCCGTCTGGCCGGGATGCCAAAGGCGAATGGCAATGCCGGGCTCGGTTCGCCCGGCGCGGCCGGCACGCTGATCGGCGGAGGCACGCGACACTCGCACCGTCTCCAGGCGCGTGATACCGGTCGAGGCCTCGAAAACGGGTAGCCGCTGCTGGCCGCTGTCGATGACGATACGCACGCCGTCGATTGTGATCGAGGTTTCGGCGATCGAGGTCGCAAGCACGATCTTGCGCGTGCCCTGCGGTGCGGGCCGGATAGCCGCATCCTGTTCCTTCTGGCTAAGATTGCCGTAGAGCGGCGCAATCACCGTCTCCGGTCCGAACCGGCCTTGAAGCCTCTCCGCCGTTCGGGTGATCTCGGCTTGTCCCGGAAGGAAGGCGAGAATAGACCCCCGTTCGCTGGCTTGCGCATCGAGGATAGCTCGTGTCACCGTATCCTCGATCCGCTCTCCCGCGGGCCTGTCCTGATGGCGGATATCGATCGGAAAGCTTCGCCCCATGCTTTCAATAACAGGCGGTTGCCCGAGCAGGCCGGCGACCCGCTCGACATCCAGCGTCGCGGACATCACAAGAATACGCAGATCGTCCCGCAATGCCGATTGCACGTCGAGCGCCAGCGCCAGGCCGAAATCGGCGTCCAGCGAGCGCTCGTGGAATTCGTCGAAGATGACGGTCGAAATGCCCGAGAGTTCGGGATCGTCGAGAATCATCCTTGCGAACACGCCTTCCGTCACCACTTCGATCCGCGTCTTGGAAGAGATGCGGTTGTCGAGCCGCATGCGATAGCCGACAGTGTCGCCCACCTGCTCGTTGAGCAATGAGGCCATGCGGGCGGCGGCAGCTCTCGCCGCTAGGCGCCGGGGTTCCAGAAGGATGACTCTGCCATCGCCGCGCCATGGCTGTCCCAGAAGATAAAGTGGCACCAGCGTCGTCTTGCCGGCGCCGGGCGGCGCGGACAGCACCGCACGCCCATGGCCGGAAAGCGCAGTGCCGATATCGCCAAGCACATGCGAGACCGGAAGCTCCGGCAATGGAGGCACTTTATATGTCACGCCTGCTGGCTCCATATCGCTCTATATAGAGTGGTGCCGGATTCGTGTGGCAAACCCGTTTGCGCCCGCTCCTTGTGAAGAAGCAACATGCTTTGCTTCCCCTGTTCGTTTGATCTCTATTAGGTCCTGGGCGTTTTGCTGGCAATGAGAGGCCGGGGGTCTGCGCAGGCGGCGCGATTTGCGCTGGTTTGGGGTGCGGATCTGGGCGATTCCGGCAATAGGCGTAAAATGAATCCGGAAAACGCGTAGGATCCGGTATAAAACACCAGATTTTTCACACATTCCTAAAATTACCTATTAAAATCAGTTGCTTACAAAAATGTCAGAATTTTTACAATGCTGGTGTTGACTAGTTCGATGGGTAGGGTCTATAAGCCCGATCACTGACGAGGGCGGCGGCGCTGCTGGCGACGAAGACCTTCGCTCTAGTGTTTCCTTGATTGGCTGCGATGCTGATTGACG
>NZ_JACHBG010000006.1 GCF_014207095.1 Martinezella lusitana
CCGGATCTTCCGGCCGTCATCTACAACAGCCCCTATTACGGCTTTGCCACCCGCGCCGATCTGTTCTTTGCGCTGAGGGCCGAGCATGGCAATCTCGTCGGCTTCAAGGAGTTCGGCGGTCCGGCCGACATGCGCTATGCGGCGGAGAACATCACCAGCCGCGATGACGAGGTCTCGCTGATGATCGGCGTCGACACGGCGGTGTTCCACGGCTTCGTCAATTGCGGTGCGACGGGGGCGATCACCGGCATCGGCAATGTGCTGCCGAAGGAAGTGATCCATCTGTGCAAGCTCTCCCAGGCGGCGGCCAAGGGCGACGCCGATGCGCGTCAGCGGGCGCTCGAGCTCGAACAGGCACTGGCGGTGCTGTCGTCCTTCGACGAGGGTCCGGATCTGGTTCTCTACTTCAAGCACATGATGGTGCTGAAGGGCGACGAGGAATATGCGCTGCATTTCAACGAGAGCGATGTTCTGTCCGCGAGCCAGCGCGGCTATGTCGAGGCGCAGTTCAAGCTGTTCAACAGCTGGTATGGCCAATGGAGCAAGCTTGCCGGCGCCGTGCAGACCTACAAGGCCTGAGGCCCATGCGGGCGTCCCGCTTTCGACGCCCGCCGATGACCTGATATCCAAACTCAAAGGCCCCCAATAAGGGGGCCTTTTGCGTTTCGGAGGCCCGATCACCCACCATAAAGATAAGGCATGCCAACTCCCCATTTCTGCTTGTTAAATATATAACTTGATTAATCGCGCGTTCATTTTGAAGCCGCTATTGAGAAGCGTTAACGGTTTCCACTATCTCATGTCTGAACACAGCTATTTTCCCTACAAGCCTATGAAGAGCCCGAACATGCAACTCTAGCGCCGTCAGCGCATTTTGTTTGGTTAGGATACTCAGTCGGATATGAATTCAACAGAAGAGCAGATGCCATGGTGTCTCAGAATTTAGCGGGCGGTTCGACCGCACAGGCCAAGTCGCCCCTTTCGGATCCGGATTTCGGAATCCGAGCCACTCTTTTGTCGAATGATCAGTTGCGAGCAAAGGCCGCTGGATTTGCGGAGAGCCGGCAGCTTGACGTCACGAGCTTTGAAAATTTCGATTTTTTTCAACGGCATCGCGAGAACGAAGGCGAGATCCTCCGGGTCTATAAATCCGCAGCGGCAGATGTCGATGCAGGCGAAAGCATCACTCCGGCAACGGAATGGCTGCTCGACAACCATTACATCGTCGAGGAGGCGATCCAGGAAGTCCGTCGTGACTTCCCGAGGAAGTTCTATCGCGAGCTGCGCACCATCAAGCTGAACGGGGTCGATATTCCCCGCACCCTGGCGCTCGCCTGGCTCTATATGGCCCATGCCCACAGCAATATCAGCAATCCCGGCATGGCGGCGGTGACGGAAGGTTTCCAGGACGTTCAGACCCTGCATATCGGCGAGCTTTGGGCTATGCCGTCGCTCGTTCGCTACGTGCTGATCGACAATCTCAGGCGCGTTGCAACGCGGATCGACAAGAGCCGCGAGATGCGCGGCATCGCCAACGACGCTGCCAGTAAGGCAATTGCGCTCGGCGACGCCAAATCGGTCGAATTCCTTGAGACGTTGGCGGCAAATCTCGGCGATTCGACCTTCGTTACCCAGCTGCACTATCGCCTGCGCAACGCCCTTGAGCCGACGGAGGCCGCGCTCGGCTGGCTGGAAGCAAAGCTCGCCGCAAATGGCGCCGACGCTGAAACCGTCATGTCCATCGAGCAGAGCCGGCTTGCGGCCGCCAATACGCTGATGGGCAGCATCATCAAGAGCCTCAGGGAGATCAACGATACCGATTGGTCTACCTGGGTCGAAGAGGTCAGCAAGATCGACAAGCTTCTGTGGAAGCAGACCGATTATGCCGAACTCGACTCCGGCTCGCGCAATTCCTATCGCCGCCAGATCGAAAAGCTGGCAAAGCGCAGCGAGAAGACCGAACTCGATATCGCCGAAGCAGCGATCAAGCTCGCCGAGCGCGCTAGCGCCGGTGGCAAGGACGCGTCGGCTGCCGCCACCAACGTCGGCTATTTTCTGGTCGGCGCAGGGCGCCCCGCGCTCGAGGCGGAGATCGGCTTCCGCAAGCCGCTCGGCGTGCGGTTCATGCGGGCGATCCGCCGGTTGAACTGGCTCGCGATCGCCGTACCTGTCCTGGCCCTCACGCTGCTAGCGCTCGTCGCTGTCGGCGCTGTTTTCGTCAGCACGGGAATTCCTCTCTTTGCGACGATCGTTCTGCTGCTGGCATTCGCGCTTCCGGCCTCGGAAGGTGCCACAGGCCTCTTCAACTTTTTCGCTACCTTCTTCATCGCTCCCGATCGCCTGATCGGCTACGAATTCAAGAAGGGCTTGCCGGCTGAGGCTCGCACGCTCGTGACGATTCCAAGCCTCATCGGCAAGCGCGAGCATGTGGATGAACTGCTCCGCAATCTCGAAGTTCACTATCTCGCCAATCCGCGGGGCGAAGTTTACTACGCGCTGCTCACCGACTGGCCCGATAGTCAGGAAGAGCAGAATGCGCGCGATCTCGAAGTTCTCGACTATGCGCGTCGTCAGATGGCCAATCTGGATGCGCGCTACGCCGAGAACGGCAAGCAGCGCTTCTACCTCCTGCACCGTCGTCGCCTTTATAATGAGGCCGAAGGTGCCTGGATGGGCTGGGAGCGCAAGCGCGGCAAGCTGCATGAGCTGAACATGCTGCTGCGCGGCGATCCGAATACCACCTTCCTTCCCGGCGCCGACACCGTGCCGCAGGACGTGAAATACGTCATGACCTTGGACAGTGATACGCGCATTATTCGCGACACCGTGACCAAGCTTGTCGGCAAGCTTCATCATCCCATCAACCGCCCGGTCTTCGATGAGAAGAGCCAGCGCGTGGTCGACGGCTACAGCGTCCTGCAGCCGCGCGTCACACCGTCGCTGACAACGGGCAAGGATGCATCCGCCTTCCAGCGCATCTTCTCGGTCAATCGCGGTCTCGACCCTTATGTCTTCGCCGTCTCCGACGTCTATCAGGACATCACGGGCGAAGGCACCTTCACGGGCAAAGGTCTCTATCACGTCGATGCTTTCGAAGCCTCGCTCAAGGGCAGGATCGCGGAAAACTCGGTGCTGAGCCATGATTTGCTCGAAGGCTCAATGGCGCGCTGCGCCCTGGTAACCGACTGCGAGCTCGTCGAGGATTTCCCGATCCGCTACGAAGTGGAAGTCTCGCGCCAGCATCGCTGGGCCCGAGGCGACTGGCAGCTGCTTCCCTATATTTTCGATCCGAAGCGTGGCGTGACGGCGCTCGGCCGCTGGAAGATGGCCGACAATCTTCGTCGTTCCCTGACGCCGATCGCCTGGTTCCTGGCGTCCGCCCTCGGCTGGTACTGGATGAGCCCGCTCGGCGCGCTGCTCTGGCAGATCGTGCTGATCTTCAGCCTGTTCGTGGCGCCGACGCTGTCGTTGATCAACGGCATCATCCCGCGCACGAGCGACATCATCCTGGGCGCGCATCTGCATATGGTCTGGACCGATATCCAGAATGCGAACGCCCAGGTCGCGTTGCGTGTTGTCTTCATTGCTGACAGCGCATGCGTCATGGCCGATGCCATCCTTCGCTCGCTCTATCGTCTTTTCGTCAGCCACAAGCTGATGCTGCAATGGCGCACCGCCGCGAGCGCCCAGGCTTCGGCGCAGACCACCGTCCTTGGCCACTACAAGGTCATGTGGCGCGCTCCGGTGCTTGCCATCCTTGCGCTGCTCTTCGCCATGTATTCCGGGGACAGCGCCTATCTGGTCGGTGTACCCTTCGTCATTCTCTGGGTGCTTTCGCCCATGATCGCCTGGATCGTCAGCCAGACGGCGGAGACCGAAGACCGGCTGGTCGTTCCCGATAAGGTCAGAAGCGAGCTTCGCAAGATCGCGCGGCGGACCTGGCGCTACTTCGACAATTTCGTCGTGCCCGGCCAGCATTACCTGCCGCCCGATAACGTCCAGCAGACGCCGCATGCGGTCGTCGCCATGCGTACCTCGCCGACGAATATCGGCGTCTACCTCTTGTCGGTGATTTCGGCGCGCCAGTTCGGCTGGATTTCGTTCGAGGAGGCGGTCAAGCGCATCGAACAGACGATCGACACCACCGAGAAGCTTGAAAAATATCGCGGCCACCTGTTCAACTGGTATCACACGGATACTCTGAAGCCGCTCGGCCGCAAATATGTCTCGTCGGTCGATAGCGGCAACCTCGCCGGCCACCTGATCGCGGTGGGTTCCGCCTGCCGCAATTGGGCACAGGCGCCAACGGCTCAGCTTCACGGCAGTCTCTATGGTATCGGCGACATTGTCGGCATTCTCCGCGAAGTCCTTGCCGAACTTGCGGATGACAACAAGACGAGCCGCGACCTTCGAGATCGCGTCGACGAACGGATTGCCGCTCTCGAAAACACGCTCGCCAGTACCAAGCAGAAGAAGGAATTCTCGCTGGCCGCCATTGAGCGGCTGGTAGAGGATGCCCGTGAGATCGGCAAAGCTGCCGGCAATCTCGACCAGGAGGTCAAGACCGCACGGAGCGAGGAAGCCGTTTATTGGGCCGGCAGGCTCGTTGCGACCTGCGAGCTTCATCTGGTCGACAATGCGCTCGATCACGCGAAGATCGATGGTATCTCCGAAAGACTGATCGCGGTCGGCGCTCGCGCTCGCGACATCGCCTTCGCCATGGACTTCAGCTTCCTGTTCCGTCCGGAGCGTCGTCTGCTGTCGATCGGCTTCCGGGTCGAAACCGAAGAGGTCGACGCTGCCTGCTACGATTTGCTGGCATCCGAAGCGCGCCTGACCAGCCTCTTTGCCGTCGCCAAGGGCGACCTGCCGACCGAGCACTGGTACAAGCTTGGACGTCACGTCGTTCCGGTGGGACCGCGCGGTGCGCTGGTCTCCTGGTCGGGCTCGATGTTCGAATATCTCATGCCGCCGCTTGTCATGCAGGAGCGTCAGGGCGGTATCCTCAATCAGACCAACAATCTGATCGTTCAGGAACAGATGAATTATGCCAAGCGCCTCGGCGTCGGCATCCCCTGGGGTATCTCGGAAGCGGCCTTCAATGCCCGCGACCACCAGATGAACTATCAGTACAGCAATTTTGGCGTGCCGACACTCGGTCTGAAGCGCGGCCTTGGCCAGAATGCCGTTATCGCGCCCTATGCTTCGCTGCTCGCCAGCCAGTACAATCCGGTGGCCGCACTCGAGAACCTCGACAAGCTTAGAGCTGTCGGCGCACTCGGCATGTACGGCTTCCACGATGCCGTCGATTTCACGCCGAGCCGCGTGCCCGAAGGCAAGAAGTGTGCAGTTGTCTACAACTACTACGCCCACCACCATGGCATGTCGATCGCAGCCGTCGCCAACGTCGCTTTCGATGGGCTGCTACGCGAGCTCTTCCATGCCGACCCGGTGATCGAGGCGGCCGAGTTGCTACTGCAGGAAAAGGCACCGCGCGACATTCCGGTCATGGCTTCCAAACACGAGACGGATGCTCCGGCAACCATTCAAGGCGATCTGATGCGTCCCGAAGTGCGTCGCGTCGAGGATCCCGCATCGCGCGAGCGGGAATTGCTGCTGCTGTCCAACGGTCGTTATTCGACGATGCTGACCGCGACCGGCGCCGGATATACGCGCTGGAACAACCTGTCCATTAACCGTTGGCGCGCCGATCCGACCGAAGACCGCTGGGGCTCCTTCGTCTTCCTGCGGGACACGGTATCGCACGAATGGTGGTCCGCCACCGCTGAGCCGCGCTCCATCGCAAACGAGCACGTTCGCGTCACCTTCAGCGACGACAAGGCCGAGTTCGTCAAGACCGTCGGTGAATTGACGAGCGAAATGGAAGTCTTCATCGCGAGCGATCACGATGCGGAAGGCCGTCGCCTGACGATCACCAATTCCGGTACGGAAGACCGGGTGATCGAAGTCACCTCCTATATGGAGCCGGTTGCCACGCTCGATATCGTCGATACCGGGCATCCTGTCTTCGCCCGCATGTTCGTGCATACCGAGATTGCTAGCCGCGGCGACGCCATCTTCGTCGAGCGCCGCAAGCGCGGCGTCACCGATCCGGAAGTTGCGATCGCGCAGCTTGTCGTCGACGGCAGCGGTGGCGACGGCCCGACCCAGTTCGAAACCGACCGCATGCGCTTCCTCGGAAGAGGTCGCACGCTGACGGAAGCTGCCGCCTTCGATGAAGGCGCCACGCTCTCGGGCACGGACGGTTTCACCATGGATGCCTGCGTCTCGCTGCGCCGAGTCGTGCGCATTCCGGCGGGCAAGAAGGTCAGCCTGGTCTTTTGGACCATCGCGGCCGGAAATAGGGCGGAACTCGAGACGGCGGTGGAGCACTATCGTCAGCCCGACAGCTTTGCCCAGGGCCTCGTTCAGGCCTGGACGCGCACCCAGAAGCAGCTGCGTCAGATCGGTGTCAACTCGAAGGAAGCGGCGGCCTATCAGCGCTTTGCGCGCTATATCGTCTATCCCGAGATGTCGCTGCGTGCGGACAAGCAGACGGTTCGTGCCGGCCTGCGGTCTCAGTCGGTTCTTTGGGGAGCAACGCTCTCCGGCGACGCGCCGATCATGACCTTGCGCATTACCGACGAGCTTGGCACCGATCTCGTCAAGGAGCTGCTGCGCGCGCAGGGCTTCCTGCAATCGCGCGGAGTCGAGGTCGATCTCGTGATCTTCAACGAGCGTACCGGCGAGGACGCCTCGGAGATGCAACGTACGATCGACCAACTTTGCGATGGCGCGCGCCATGCAAGCGAGGCGGCCGGCATTCAGCGCAACATCTATGTGATCCGCAAGGATATGACCGCTCCGGAAGTCTATGATGCCATCATCGCGGCCTCGCGCATCGTGCTGCGTGGCCGGGACGGCAGCCTGAACGATCAGCTGGAACGGGCTCGCTCCGTTGCAGGATCGCCGGCGCTGCTTGGCCAGTGGGGCGATTCCACGCTCGTGCCGAGGATGACGCGCAGCAAGGCTGCGCCGACGAATGGCGACGGCAGCGATCTGATGTTCTGGAACGGCTATGGCGGCTTTGCAGCCGATGGCAGCGAGTACGTCGTGCGCCTTTCGGGCGGAGAGCAGACGCCGCATCCGTGGGTCAACATCATGGCCAATGAGAACTTCGGTTTCCATGTCTCGGCCGAAGGTGCGGCCTTCACCTGGAGCCAGAACTCCCGTGACCATCAGCTGACGCCCTGGACCAACGACATGGTCATCAACAGGCCTGGCGAAGCTTTCTATATCAAGGACCTCGATCGCGGTTCGATCATCGTTCCCTATGCTGCCCTGGCGCAGACTTCGGATACGAACTTCGAGGTTCGCCACGGCCTGGGCTATTCGGTCTTCTCCACGACCCAGGACGAAATCTCGCTGGAAGTCACCCAGACGCTCCATATGGAAAAGCCGGTCAAGCTGACGCAGCTTCGCATTCGCAACACCGCAAGCGAAGCACGCAAGCTTCGCCTCTATGGCTACGCCGAATGGATTCTCGGCAACAATCCGACCAAGAGCAAACCATACATCGTCTCCGAATTCGATCGTGAGAGCGGTGTGATCTTCGCGAACAATCCGTTCAGCGTCGATTTTGGCGGGCGGGTTGCGTCGTTTGCGGCGAGCGAAAGGCCTTCGAGCGTCTCCGGCAGTCGCCGCGAGTTCATCGGCCGCCACGGAACGATCCAGCAGCCTCGCAAGGTTTCCGCGGGCTCGCGTCTCTCTGACGTGATCGAGCTTGATGGCGATCCGGCAGCAGCCATGGCCTTCGATCTCACGATAGAGCCGGGCGAAGAACGTGCCATCTGCTTCTATATGGGCGATGCCGGTTCGCGCGAGGAATCGGCTGCCCTTATGGCCGATATCCGCTCCGTCGGCTTCGACGAGGTCCTTGGCAACACCAAGGGCTATTGGAAGACGTTTACGGGCAAGGCACGCGTTTCGACCCCTGATCAGCGCTTCGACTTCATGGTCAACAACTGGCTGCCTTATCAGACGCTTAGCTGCCGCATCATGGCGCGCACCGCCTTCTACCAGTCGAGCGGCGCCTGGGGCCTGCGTGATCAGCTGCAGGATTCGCTCGCATTCCTGCTGCATTCGCCTGACATTGCCCGCAGGCAAATCCTCAATACCGGCCGTCGCCAGTTTGCCAAGGGCGACTTCCAGCACTGGTGGCTGGCAGACAGCGGCGCCGGCGTCAGGACGAACATTTCGGACGATCCGGTCTGGCTCGCCTATGCGGTCGACCAATATTGCACGGCGACGGGCGATACGGCGATCTTCGACGAAATGCTGCCCTTCGTCGAAGGGGCAGAGCTTAGCCCGGGCCAGTACGACGCATTCCTCGTCCCGCGTGTCTCCGCCGAGAACGCATCGCTCTATGAGCATGCTGCCCTTGGCCTTGATCTGGCGATCAAGCGCACCGGCGTAAAGGGCCTGCCGCTGATGATGAGCGGCGACTGGTGTGACAAGATGGACCGCGTCGGCATCGATGGCCGTGGCGAAAGCGTGTGGCTCGGCTGGTTCTTGGCGGGCGCCCTGCGCCGGTTCATCGGCTATGCCGAGGCGCGTGCCGACACGCAGCGCGTCAGTCGCTGGTCGGCACATCTGATCAAGCTGAAGGAAGCGCTCGAAACCTCCGGCTGGGATGGTGACTACTACCGCCGCGGCTATTTCGACAACGGCGCGCCGCTCGGCTCCAGCCAGTCCGATCAGGCAAAGATCGACTCCATCGCCCAGTCGTGGAGCGTTCTGTCGGGCGAAGGCAATCCGGAGCGCAGCGAGATGGCGATGAACGCCGTCCTAGAAAAGCTCGCGGACAAGGAAGGCGGGTTCATCCGCTTGCTGACGCCTCCCTTTACCAACCCGGCCAACGACCCCGGTGCCATCAAGGCATATCCTCCGGGCGTTCGCGAAAATGGCGGTCAGTACACCCACGCCGCGGTGTGGACAACGCTCGCCTTTGCGCGCATGGGCCGCTCGGAAGATGCATGGCGCTGCTTCGAGATGCTCAACCCGATCAATCACTCGCTCGATAAGTCTGCGGCGGATGTCTACCGCGTTGAGCCCTATGTGATTGCCGGCGACGTCTATGGCGAAGGCGCCCTCAAGGGTCGCGGCGGCTGGAGCTGGTACACCGGCTCGGGCGGCTGGCTCTATCGCACGGCGATCGAAGGCATCCTCGGTGTGCGCGTCGAGAACGGTCATCTCCATGTGAAGCCGGCGCTGCCGGCAAAGTGGGATAATTTCTCGGCGGATCTCGACTTGCCAAGCGGAAAGTACCAGGTGTCCGTCTCCAAGGACGCTGCGGGAGATCGCTATGCTGTGACTGTTAACGGCGTTGCGCTCGACTATCTTAACGAGGGGTATCGGCTCGGCGGGCACTAACGCATATTGAGCAAAAGCGCATAGCGGTTCTTGAAGGGATCGTAGCGCACTTTAACAAAACACTACGCAAAAGGCTGCCAGGCTTTAGTCTGGCGGCCTTTTGCACTAGAGGGCAGCAAATCGACGAACACAGCAATTGCGAATGAGCGCGATTGCTCGCCACCGGCCTCCCGCTGTTCACATGTCACGGCGTCATGCCGAAGCGCGAGGCGAAGAGCGATTTCAGCCGTGTGACATCCTGCGGCGCGATCGAGGCGTCGGTCAGCGATATCCAGCCGTCTATGTAGTGCTGCGGTGCATAGATATGCCCGTAGCCAACCGGTGAGGTGGTGGCGATCATCATGTCGAAAAGCAGCTGCAGCATCGTCACCACAGGTATCCAGGTGAGCTGAGGCGAAACATCCGATCCACGCGGCGCCTTCATCCATTCAGGTTCGCGGAAGGCGGACGATACGTCGAAGAAGACGACCGGGTCGCTGGCGTACTGGAGATAGATCACGCGAAGAGGCCCCCAGGGCGCGGCGTACTGCTCTGGCGGATGCTCTTGATTGGCAAACCGGATCACCGATCCGTCGCGGAATTTCGGCAACCATTCCGGCGTGCCGGGATTTCGTGCTGCGGTCGCCGCCATCCACCGGGCGCTGCGGAAGGGAGGTCCGCTCCACAAGGCGCCATTCACCGGGTCGCCGATGACATTGTAGATATCGAGCGAGAGTTGCGAATTCAGCGCTCCGAGGCTCAATCCGTGCAGATAGAGCTTCGGACGCTTGTCATGCGGGAGCTTGGACCAGTAGCCATAAACGGCATCGAAGAGGTCGACGGCCGTTTCCTCGCCTTCCCGTGGCTCGAACAGAAGCGACATCCAGCTCGTGAGGTAAGAATATTGAACGGCGACGCTGGCGACATCGCCCCGTTGCAGATATTCCAGCGTGTCCATGGCTGCGGGGTCTATCCAGCCTGTCCCGGTCGGTACGATCACGACCAGAAGCGAGCGCTCGAAAGCTCCCTGCCGTATCAATTCCTTCAGGGCGAGCGTAGCGCGCTCCTTGCTCGTTTCGGCATTGTTCAATCCGACATAGATGCGAAGCGGCTCCCGTGATTTGGTGTTCCAGAAGCTGGAGATCTCATTTGCCGTCGGGCCGGATACGATGAAGTGCCGCCCTTGCCGGCCGAGGCCTTGCCATTCGACGAGCGAGGCGTAGCTGCCGGTTTTCGTCGCCTCCTGCGGGCTTGGCTGATCAGTTTCGATCAGTGCGTCCGCCTGCTGAAAGGAGGCATCCGCCGCGTCAAGCGCAAGGCGAAGCAATATTCCCTGGCCGATCGACCAGAACAACGCGATAGCCAATAAGGACCCCATGACTTTTGACAGCCGACTTGGCACCATACGCGAAAGCCATTTTGAAAAGATCAGGCAGACCAGGCGAAACAAGCGTCCCAAGATTAGTGCCGCCAGAAAGGTCACAGCGGCCACTGCCGCAAGCCAATAGGGCTCTGCGGTGGCGATCGGCGGCATTTTCCACAAAAGACGGATCGAGTTTTGCCAGAATGTGGCATGCCAGAGCGCGGCAAGGCAGAGGGCGAGACATGCCATCCCTATTGCCCATCGCACCGGTTTCAACGAACTGTCCGGGGCGGGCAGCTGAAGGTAGAACCAAAGCCAGGTCAGCGCGGTGCCGATCATATAGCCGATGCCCGCACTGATGCCGGAGAGTGCACCCTGGACGAGATAGGAGCGCGGCATGAGGCTTGGCGTCAGCGATGCTGCGAAAAACACAAGCCCCATGACCATGCCGAGGAGCGAAAGGGAGTAGAATATCTCCTTGTCCAGACGACGCATGGCGTTCCTTTGCGCTACGTTACAAATATGCGGGCAGCAATTGCCTGACGGATGGGCGCGGCTGTGGGGGATGCTACGCAATCATGCCGGGAATGCCAAGAAATGTCGGCGACAAGATCGGGCAGCCGATGGATTACATACGTTCGCCGGGCAGCTCGCTCGCCTGTCTTACCCAAGTGACAAATTGGGTTTCATCGATGATGTCGCCTTCGCGGATATTGAGGTAGCGCGTATCTTCGGCTTTGGATTCACCGGGTGGGATCGGTTGCAGCGATGCTCCGCGAAAGAAGGCGATCTTGATGTATTTTGCAAAGCAATGAATGCCGAGGAACCAGCCATCATCTTCGATGCCGTAGAGTGGTGAATTCCATTTCACCGCTTTTCGGACATTGGGAACGGTTTGCTTGATCAAGCCGTCGAGCTTTCGGCCGACCTCGCTCTTCCAACCTGGCATGGCAGCGATATAGGCCTGCACCGGTTCATCGCCATACCCCTTGGCGATTTGCGGGTTGCCGCCCGATAGCAACTTTGGCTCCGCCATAGTCGAACCCGGTTCTGACTTTGTCGCCGGTTTGGAAGTTTTGTTCGTCATTGCATTTCCCCGCAGTCGCCATCCGGTCTATTGTGTCAGGCATATTTGGTATTTGATCCCCGTCGTTCCAGAGATGCAACATGCTTTCTGATCGGCGGGGCGCTCGACCCGGGTGATGCCGGGGCGTCGCGCGCGAGATGGAGTTTGAAATTGAGCACCGCGTTCATGAAGGAAGAAAGTGCGGAAACGGCAGCGGAAACCCTGCTGCCCGACCGGACCATTTCTGAGCATCCGAACCTCGTGACCGAGGCGGGATTGAAGGCGCTGGAGCAGCAGCTTCAGCAGGCGCGGGAAGCCTACGAGGCGACCATCGGAATTGAGGATGTCAACGAGCGTCGCCGGCAGGGCGCTATCCCGTTGCGCGATGTGCGCTATCTCGTCGAACGTGTTCGGACTGCCGAGATCATGCCCGCTCCGGCGTCTTCTGACCTTGTCGCCTTCGGAAGCACGGTCACCTATAGCCGCGAGGATGGGCGGGTGCAGCGATATCGTATCGTTGGTGAGGACGAGGCGAATCCGAAGGCCGGATCGATATCCTATGTCTCTCCCGTGGCACGGCTCCTGATGGGCAAGGCCGTTGGCGATTTCGTCAGCCTCGGCAATGAGGAACTGGAGATCACTGCGATCGAATAGGCTTCCGTCGCAAAGCCTTTCGTACGGAGCGAGGCAAGAGGGAGAAGGGCGGCCGAGTGGATGGTTCGGCCATCCATGGAGGCTTGCGCACTTCATCGAACTGCGAACGCCCTACCCCATTGTTGTTGCACATTCCGGGCGTAGAACCGCCGCTCCTTTCTGGAATTGCTTAGGCCCCGGTTCCGCGCAGAGGGGTCTGATAGACCACAATTCGGGCGTGATACGGGATGCGCTCATAGAGGTCGATTGCGTCCTGATTGATCAATCTGACGCAGCCGGAAGAGGTTGCCTTGCCGATCGATCTCCAGTCGGGTGTGCCGTGCAGGCGGTAGAGCGTGTCCTTGCCATCCTGGAAAATATAGAGCGCGCGGGCGCCGAGCGGATTCTTCAATCCAGGCGCCATGCCGCCATTGGCGACGGAGAATTTTGCAAGGCCGGGCTGACGGGCAATCATGTCGGTCGGCGGCTTCCAGCGCGGCCAATGCTGACGCCAGTGAATGGTGCCTTCACCCTTCCAGGCGAAGCCTTCGCGTCCGATCCCCACGCCGTAACGCAATGCCTTGCCGCCGGGCTGTACGAGGTAGAGGAAGCGCGACGCCGTGTCGACGACGACAGTGCCGGCCGGCTCGCCGGTGGGGTCGACGACCTGCTGGCGATAATATTTCGGATCGATCTTCTCATAGGGGATGGCGGGAATGGTGAATCCGCCATCCTGGAGTTGAGCGTATCGGGTGGCAACTTCCGGTGAGGTCGCGGGGGCGGGCGCAGGAGCAACGACTTCCGGCTCGACCACCGGCTTGATCGTTGGCAACGGCGTTTTAAGCGGCGCCTGATCGCCGGGACCTGTCTGCGGCACGGTGGAGCAGCCGGCCAGCGTTGCTGATGCGGCCAGCGAACCAAAAATGAAAGTTCGGCGGGAAAGGGTAGATGAAATGCGGCTCATGAGAATCGTGATGACTTGTTAACAAATAAGGCGGAGGGGTGAATTTCGCTCGACCGGTAGGTTCGATTTGTGGCTGGATTAGACCGGCAGGAGATGGAATAGCAAGTCGCGGACAACTTTTACGCAGCGTGTGACATTGTTAACACTTGTGCGATGCGCGGGATCCTCGCCCCCTTTGTTGAAAGCTGAGCCTTATCCCATGATAATCGGTCGGATCTCTGCTTGCGCACCATTTCGGATGTCGACATGTAATGTATCTGCAATCTTTGGCATGTCAGTGGGGAAAGGGATGGCAGGACGCTGTCTCTTTTAGGGGAAGCGATTGCGGATCTTGCTACTTGAGGACGAGCCTGAAATGGCTCAGGCTTTGCTTGAGGCGCTACGGCGTCGCGACGTGCTGGCCGATCATGTCCGCACAATCGCGGATGCCGACGCGATGGCTCGTGTCGGCACCTATGACGTTCTGGTGCTGGACCGCCGCCTACCTGACGGCGAAGGCCTGGATCTCGTCGCGGCACTTCGTCAGCGCAAGCATCCGGTGCCGATTCTCGTTTTGACTGCGCTCGGTAGTGTCGATCATCGCGTCGATGGCCTCGACAGCGGTGCCGATGATTACCTCGCCAAGCCTTTCGCGATCGAGGAATTGCTCGCCCGGCTGCGGGCGCTCCAGCGGCGTGGTCCCACCATTTCCGACAAGTATCTCGATTTCCACAATCTGAGCGTCGATCCCCGCAGCAATGAAGTCTCTATAGCAGGTTCGGTAATCGAATTTCCGAGACGGGAATATCTGGTACTGGAGGCATTGATGCGTCGCCCAAACCGGATCGTGACAAGATCGAACTTGATCGAAGCGGTCTATGCGTTGGAAGACGAAATCGGATCGAACGCTCTGGATGCGCATATCTCGCGAATTCGAAAGAAGCTTGTTCAGGCTGGAGCCGAGGTCGAGATAAGGGCCGTACGAAATATCGGCTACCTTGTCCGGGCTAAGGCATGAAAATAGAGCGCAGTCGCTCCTTGCGATGGGGCCTCATAAAGCGCCTGATTCCGTTGCAGGCGTTTCTTCTCGTCCTCTTCGTCGTCCTTCTCGTCGGCTGGGTCTGGATCATCAACCCGGAGCTGGAAGACACCAACGAACAAGCCGTTCGCATCGTTGCAGAGCATGTGACAAGAGATGCCGATGGTCGGCTACAGATGATTGACTCGGCTGCGCTCAAGGAGTTGAAGCGTCGGTCTCCCGATCTATGGTTCATCATCCGCGATGCTGACGGAGCTATATATCAGTATGGAGAGGCACCCGCGTTCCAGCTGAAGGAAGTTTTTCCTCGAGGCGTCGATCATGCAAGGCTGGAGGTCGGCAACGGGACCCATGCCGCGCTGGAAAACCGGGATACGTCGATTGGCAAACTTCAGTTTGTGGCAGCGACCGAACGCGGCTTTCCCAACGAAGGCCTTAACGTATGGATCAATATTCGTGTCGAGGTCGCGAAGGATGCTAACGGGCAGACCCCTTGGCTGAGCGTCTTACCGGCGATGGGGTTTGTCATTCTCATTGCCGTCGTTCCCATGCTGGCGCTCACCGGCGTGGCGACCTTGCTCGTAACGCCGCGAGCGGTTGGTCGCTCGCTGAGCGGCCTTGTTGAAACGGCAAGGCAAGCGCAGACGATCGACTTTGAGACCCGCGCGGCCAGGCTCGATCGCTCGAAGGTGCCAAATGAGATCATCCCCCTGGTGGATGCATTCAATCATGCTCTTGCCAAGCTGGATGAAGGCTATAACCGCCACAATCGCTTCCTGGCCGATGCAGCCCACGAGCTGAGGACGCCCATCGCGATCGCGCGAACGCGAGCCGATCTGCTTCCGGAGGCGGAAGTCAGCCAGCAGCTTCGCGGCGACATCGATCGTCTCTCGCGCGTGGCCCATCAGCTTCTGGAGATGCAGGCCATCGGCGTGGTCGAGCTGCGTGCGGAACGCGTGGACCTGAACATGCTGGTCGAGAACATCGCCGCCGACCTCGCCCCAATCGCTATGGATGCCGGCTACGAGTTCGATTTCGAGCCCAGCTCGAAGGAGGCCGCCTTTGTCGTTCAGACATCGACGATCGAGATGGCTGTCGTGAACCTCATTCGAAACGCCATCGATCATTCCGGCGGCAAGGGTGCAATCGTCGTCCGGGTCGGCGCGGCGGGCACCATCGATGTCTGCGACGAAGGTCCCGGCATTCCGCCACATGAGCGCGATCGCGTTTTCGAGCCATTCCGCCGCATCAACGCCAGCTCGTCGGGAGCTGGTCTGGGGTTAAATCTGGTCAAAAGAGCAGCCGAAATTCACGGTGGAAGAGTTTTGTTCTTTGATACCACTGCAGGTTTTTGCGTGCGGCTGGAGATCGGCTCGATCGCTCCGTCGCTAATTGCGGAAACAGACCGGCGAAGCGGCAAGATCAAGCGCTGAGCCTCCGAACGGCGAAGGACCGGGCGCCGCAATCAGTCTTGGGAAATGCGGTTGCGTGATCCCGATTTTCATTGGAATGGTTTCGGCAGGGGATATTGTCGACCTCGAACATGATTCAGGTCGCGGAGGGCGTTGATGACAGCCATGGCTCAGGTCGATTGTCCCGTTTTGCCCGCTTGATGTAGATCCTCATGCTTTTCATCCCGCTTCCCTTTGTCGTCGCCATTCTGCTCCTCACCCTTTTTGCCGTCGTGGCGAAGGGAAGCGACCAGACTTCCTTGAGGGAGGTCCCGCGCAATCTGCCGTTTCTGGCACTTATATTGATCAGTGCCTTTCAGAGTTTCCTGGGTGGTCTGCGTTGGGGATATGGCATTGACACCGTCATCTATGTGATGCCGGTCACCGCGGCGCTCATCCCGCCGCTGGCGTATCTGGGGGTGCGCAGACTGACGCGCAAAAGCGCCGAGATATCTCTGTGGCGAATGGGATTGCATGTGCTTCCGGCAGTCGCAGTCGTTCTTCTGATGGCGACGTCGCGTTATGCCATCGATGTTGTGCTTCCCCTGATCTTCATCGGCTATGCCATCGCGATCCTCCTGCCGATGCGCGCGGGAACGGATGCGCTGAGGATGACATCCTTCGAAAGCACGTCACCGGTTTTTCGCGCTCTCGTTTTCGCGGCCTTCACCTTGCTCCTGTCGGCCCTGCTCGACATTTTCGTCGCTCTCGATTTCGCCTGGACGCAGGGAAGGCACGCCATTGCCCTGATCACCTTTGGCAATCTGGCTGCATTGGTCATCCTATCCATTGCAGGTGCCGTCGCCAGCCGCGGGCGCAGCTTTCCGGACATTGCCGAGCCGGCGCCGCAATTCGATACGACCGGCGACAAGGACACCTTAGCGGCGATAGAGTCCCTACTGGAGGCAAAACGCGTCTACCGGGATCCAGACCTCAATCTGGATCGTCTCGCCCGCAAGGCCGGTATCCCGGCCCGGCAGATTTCGGCGGCAATCAACCGCGCGACTGCCAAGAACGTCTCGCAATATGTCAACGAGTTTCGGGTGGCCGAGGCATGCAGCCTGCTCGAGGGGACGAAGAAGCCGGTGACGGATATTATGTTCGACGTGGGCTTCCAGACGAAATCCAACTTCAACCGCGAGTTCCGTCGCGTCACCGATATGACCCCGGTGCAATGGCGTGAGCGGAAGCAGAACAGCGCCTGATACAGCGTGGAAGGTGCTGTATCGCGATCGAGTACGCCCAAAAACGCGTTTGAGGTCGAGTTGGCAGCCTGATCGGCCATGTTGCCGACATGAACACGATCACCGAACACGACCGCAAACTTGCCGAAACGCTCAAGTCGCTTTCCGTCGCGTCAGCTGCCGGCACCGCTTCATTCGAACCGCCGCGAAAAGTTGTGCGGCGGTTCGCTCTCGTTTCGACTGCATTTTCTTTGATCGCAGTTCCTCTCGCTGGTCTTTCCCTATGGCCGAACTTGATAAGCAGCGTTGGGGGTATGGTGGTCCAATCGCAAGGGCCGGACACTCTCCTCCAGGAGGAGCAGGCTAAAAGCACGCCGACAATCGCGGCGGGCCGCGCCGGCGCACAGTCCGGACAGCCGGTTGCCGCAGCAAATACCCGTGAAATCACCGGGTCCGGCTACGTCGTGGCGCCACGCTCGACCGCGGTCTTTTCGAAATATGAAGGCAGGGTAATCGGCATTCCGGTCGAAGCGGGGGATCGTGTCGAAGCCGGTCAGGTCCTAGTTACGCTCGATGATGCGAACGCCCGCTTTGCGCTCGAGCAGGCAGACGCAGCAAAGGTTTCCGCCGATCTCGCTCTCTCAGCCAGGGCCATCGAACTCACGCAGGCGGACACCTCGCTGCGGCGTATTGAGTTGCTTGCATCGCGTGAGGCAGCGTCCAAGAAGGATCTCGAGGCGGCCCGAACGACCTGGAAAAGCGCGTCGAACGCGGTGGAACAGGCACGCCAGGACATCAATCGGGCCGACATTGCAATCCGGATAGCCCGGGAACAGCTGGATGAACTGACGGTGCGAGCGCCGTTTGCCGGCACCGTTGCAAAACTTGGCGCGCATGTTGGTGATACCGTGCTGGCACGCGTCGACAGCGTTCGGGAAAATCAGAGCCTCCTCACCCTCATCGACACAGGCAGCATGGTGATCGATGCCGATGTGGCAGAGACGAATATTGCCGCCGTTCATCCCGGCATGCGCGGGGAGGCCGTGCTCGACGGATTCCCGGAAAGCCCCTTCGCTATCGACATCAGCAGGATCGCGCCTGTCGCCTCGGCCGAAAAGGGCACGATCACACTTCGCTTCTCACTGGTCGCGCCGCCGGCGGGAATTCGTCCGAACATGGCAGCGCGCATCCGCATCGCTGCATCCAACTCCCAGCAATCATCCGGAGACACCAGCCAATGACCGAAAGTGCCAGGCAAGAACCATATATCGCTCTGAGCGCCGTGCAGAAAGCGTACCGCATCGGCGGTGAAGAGCTCCCCATCTTCAGCGGTCTCGATCTGACCATTCCGAAGGGTGACTTCGTCGCGATCATGGGGCCATCCGGATCCGGTAAATCGACGCTTCTCAACATGCTGGCGGGTATCGACCGCCCCGACAGCGGCGAATTGCGCATCGGCAGCGCCCGGCTCGATCAGATGGGAGAGGCGGCGCGCTCCTCCTGGCGCGCGCATAACATGGGCATTGTTTTCCAGTTCTATAATTTGTTGCCCATGCTCAACGCGGCCGAGAATGTCGAATTGCCGCTTCTGCTCAAGCCGATTTCCGCAAGGGAACGGCGTGCCCGGGTCGAGAAGGTTCTGGATCTTGTCGGGCTCGGGGGGCGAGGCAAGCAATATCCGGCCTCGATGTCCGGCGGTCAGCAACAGCGTGTCGGCATTGCGCGGGCCATCATCGCCGATCCGGATCTGCTGCTTTGCGACGAACCGACCGGAGACCTCGACAGGAAGTCCGCCGATGAGGTGCTCGACATGCTCGGCTTCCTCAATCGTGAGATGGGCAAGACCATCGTCATGGTTACGCACGATCCGCAAGCCGCCCTTCATGCCCGCCACGAGTTGCATCTCGACAAGGGGCATTTCGTTGAAGAGAGGAGGGTCGCCTGATGCGCTTCTTGGGTCTTGCCAGAAAGAATGCGTGGCGCAAGCCGCTGCGTACGGTGCTGCTGATCTTCTGTATTTCCGTGGCTTTCCTGATTTACGGCTTGACGGCGAGTTTCACGAACGGCTCGCAGGGATCGGCCGGCGCCAGTGAAAATATTCTCGGCGTCATGAATGCCGCGGGACGCAACCAGTCGCTGCCGATGGCTTACATGTCGCGCATCGCCTCAGTGCCCGGCGTGTCGTCCGTCGCCTATGTGGCGCGCTTGCGCGGTTTTGTCGGCGCGGAAAAGAATGTCATGGCCGTCAGCGCCGTCGAGCCGCAGCTGCTTGCCGAAGTCAACGGCAAGGAGCTTGCTCTGACGCCAGATCTGGTCAAGGCGCTCTCCGCCAGCCGCGACCGGGTGCTTGTCGGTCGGGCGTTGATGACGGCACAAGGCTGGACTGTTGGCCAGCGCCTCACCCTGACCTCGTTCCAAACCGCAGCGAAAGATGGCACTCGCGACTGGCGTTTCGAAATTGTCGGCGTTTTCGACGGCGAGACGGAAAGCGCCGATACCTATTTCATCATCGCCCGCTACGACTACATCAACGCCCTTCGTGAGCGGAACGCCGACACCGTGGACGCTTTCATCGTACGGCCGCGGGCAGACATCTCCTCAAGTGAGTTGGCCGTCCGGATCGATGCCCTTTTCGCCAACTCCGCAGTGCCGACGCGCACGCAGTCGGAGAAGCAATTTCTTGAGGCCTTCCTGCGCCAGTATGCTGACATCGGTCTGATCATAAACCTCGTCGTCGGTGCGGCTTTCACGACCTTGTTGATGATCGTCATCAACACCATGGTTTTCGCTGTCCGCGAGCGCAGGTTTGAAATCGGTGTGCTGAAGACGCTTGGCTTCTCGCGTCGGCGGATTCTGGGGCTCGTTCTCAGCGAGACGATGCTGATCTTCATCATCGGGGGCATTGTCGGGCTTTTCCTGGCGAAGCTTGCCTCTATTGCGGCCGGGCCGGTTCTCGGCTTGGTCTTTACGGCTGCAGTGCTTGCAAAGGCGGTCTGCCTCATTGTGCTCCTTGGAGTCGCAGCGGGATTGCTGCCGGCGATCAATGCCATGCGCGCGCCTGTCACCAAAGCACTCAGAGCGAGGTAGTCCCATGCAGTCCAGTATCAAGCAAATACTCGTAATGACGCGGGCCAGCATTTTCAGTCTGCCACGTCGTCTGGCCATTTCGATTTCTATGGCTTTGTCCATTGCGCTTGTCGTCGGCGTTCTCGTCGGCTTTCTTTCCATGGCCGCCGGCTTCGAGGCGGCCTTGAGAAACGCCGGCTCGCCCAACATCGCCGTTATTCTTGGCGGTGGGACCAATCAGGAAATGGGCTCCGATATTCCCGCAGAAGCCATCCGGACGTTGGAGGCGATGCGAGGTGACGTCGGGGCTGTGCGCGATGAGGCGGGCAATCTGGATTATTCCCGCGAAATCGTCGTTCCTGTCGAAGTTCGGCAAGAGGGCGCCGAGTTTTCCAAGATGCTGGCTTTGCGTGCCATGGATCCGACGGGGCCATCGTTGCGAGGCGGCGTTACCCTTTCAGCCGGTCGATTCCCCCGCGTCGGATCGCGTGAAATCATCGTCGGGGATCGCATCGCAACGGAGTTCAGCTCCCTCGCGCTCGGACAGCAGATAAGACTAGGTCCGGTCGCATGGACGGTGGTCGGCCGCTTTTCCGCACACGGGAGTGCATTCGAATCCGAAGTGTGGGCCGATCTCGATGCGGCTCGTTCTGCATTCGATCGGTTGGGCGAAATTCAGAGCATAAGGCTGAAGCTTGTCGAACCTGGCTCGATCAGGCAGCTCCAGAAAGCACTCGGCGGCATCACGGCGACACCCCTGGTGGCAGTATCCGAAGCCGATCTCTACTCCGCTCAGTCCTCCGCCACGGCCGGGCTCATTCGCATGTTCGGTTGGCCGATCGCCTTGCTGATGGCGCTTGGCGCGGCAGCAGGAGCGCTCAACACGATGATGAGCTCGGTCTCGGACAGAACCGTCGAGATTGCCACGGTGCGAGCTCTCGGGTTCACCAGGCTTTCCGCCTTCGTCGCGACCTGGGCTGAAGCAGTCCTGCTTTCGGCAATCGGGGCTGCGATCGGCGTTACCGTTTCGTGGCTCCTCTTCAACGGCTGGCAAGCGAGCACGATCGGCGCAAACAATGCCAGCCTTGCATTTCAGCTGACTGTGGACGATCGGGTGATTGTCATTGCCAGTCTGTTGGGCCTGGCCATCGGTGTCGTCGGTGGCGCACTGCCTGCTCTATCCGCCGCACGTCTTCCCATCACGGCTGCACTGCGCACTCGCGGGTAAACCGGTCATCCCGATGCAACCCTGGAGTAACTCGAAAGTAAGTTTTCTTGGCCAAGCTATCCCCATCTCGCCTGTGGGGACCGCAGGAGGCAGCCGCGGATGGGAAGCGCCATGCCATCGATCGATATCATCGTTCCAAAAGCTGCTCCTCGCTTGTGGCAGAAGATCATTGTCCGGCGGCTTCAAGCTGCCGGATACGATATCTCAGTTTCGCATGGCGCCGAAGCGGCCGGCTGGCCCGCGACGGTCAATGCCGCCTTGAGGCTAGAGCGTCGCATCTTCCGTAGGCGTGATCCCGGTCTCGGCTCTCGGGTGCCCGAGATTCCCGTCAGCTTTCGCAATGATGCGGCTGACTTGAGGCTGGATCTTGCCGGCAACGCCCCATCTTCGGAAATCCCCACCATCACGCTTCGGTTCGATGGTTCTCCGTTTGATATCGCCGTGCCAACGGCGGTCGCTTCCGGTGCCTTGCCTGCCATCGAGGCCGTGCTTGATGGCAGGTCCGTCATGGGAAGGGCCCTGCCAATGGTCGACAGGCGCGAGTCTACGGCGCTTGGCGTGGAGGACGTTCTTGCCCGTGCCATCACCCTTGCTGTTTCGGTTGTTCGGGCTCTTGTCGAGCGTCGGCTACCCATGGGTGGTCCTCGACCGGATTCGGCTTCGAATGTAACCGAGACTGATAGGGGTTTTGCCCCTGCCTATCTGGCCCGCGCCCTGCCTCGCCTCGGCGCAGAGACCATGCGTCGGCTGCGTTTCCGACACGCGCATTGGCGTGTCGGCTATCGCTTCGTCGATGGGCCTGGGGTGGCGGCGACATGCGCACTTGGAAACGGCTGGTCTGTCCTGCCGGATGCAGGCGATCACTTCTACGCGGATCCCTTTGCCTTCCGATGGCACGACCGATATTTTCTGTTCGTTGAGGACTATCCGCATGCAACGCGAAAGGCCGTTATTTCGGTCGTGGCCTTTGATTCCGACGGGAAACCTCAGGCGCCGCGCTGCGTATTGGAGGAGCCGTATCACCTCTCCTATCCGCAGGTTTTCGAGCGCGATGGCGCGATCTGGATGCTCCCCGAGGCCAGTGCGAGCGGGAAGCTGACACTCTACCGCTCCGGTGATTTTCCCGACCGTTGGTTGCCGGAAGCCGTGCTCATCCATGGTGAGATTTCCGACGCGACATTGCTGGAGCACGGCGGGCGGCTTTGGCTCTTTGCCACCAGCCGCGACGGTTATGGCAGCACCTCCGATACGCTGGTGGTCTTCCATGCTGAAAGGCTTGCTGGCCCGTGGAAGCCGCATCCTCTGAACCCCGTCCTCATCGATCGTCGCATGGCGCGGCCGGGTGGTGCGTTCATCCGGGATGAAAGCAACCGCATCTTCCTGCCGGTGCAGGATGGCACGCTTGGCTATGGCGGCGGGCTCGGTCTTTCCGAATTGCTTGAATTGGACGAGCAGACCATTCGATTGACTGCACCTCGGCCAATCGATGCGCTTGGCGACTGGCCCTATCCGAAAATCCACACCTTCAATCGTTCAAGCCGACTGGAAGTGATCGATGGGATTGCGGCCGTGCGAAAATGACTGAGGCGAGAGCAGCGCTTCATAGCCTGCGCACATTCTCGCCGGCGAGTATTGCTCCTTCAGTCGCTGCCCGGCGGCGGCAAGGCTGACCGCAAGCTCAGGCTTTGCGATGATCTCGGCAAGCCCTTTCACCATGCCATCGGTGCTGGCTTCGACGAACAGTGCCGCCGGCTCGCCATCCTCCGTCGTCAGCACTTCCTGCATGACCGGCAGATTGCTTGTGACAACAGGCAATCCGGAGATAGCTGCCTCCACAGCGGCAAGACCGAAGGTTTCGGTGGTAGAAGCAAAGGCATACGCGTCGCCGGTCGCGAGAAACTCGAAAATGCGGTTGGGCGGAACCTCGCCGACGAGGTGCAGCCTGTCCTTTACGCCATGGCTCTCCGCCAGGGCGACGATGGCATCCCATTCCGGTCCCGTTCCCGCGATTGCGAGATGAATGCCGGGCAGTCGCGCCAGCGTCCCCACAAGGGCGGTCTGGTTCTTCGAAGGCGCCATTCGCCCGGATGAAACGGCGAGCCAGACATCTTGGGGGAGGCCGAGGGCAACACGGGCAGCCGTCTTCTCCATCCGGTGCGATGGTGCGGGAACACCGTGGTCAATCCGCGAAGTCCGCCGCCGATATGCTTCGGGGAACGTCTTAAACTGTGTCTCGGTCCAGCGCGAGTTGACGACATTCGCATGATAGAGGCCTAGGGTGCCCATCAGTTTGTCGATCGTAGTGAGGATGCCGCGCACCCCTCTGGTTTGCGGTGCTCCGCTCTGGTTCGCAATGATCATGCTTGTTCCGGCGAGACGCGCGCCGATCGTGCCGAAGACATTGCCGTAGTGCTGGAAGCTGATAACTGCGTCCGGGCGCTCAGCCCGCAAATAGCGGGCGAGGCCGACGGCCGCTCTCAATTGGCCAGGCAAGCCGCGCGGTGGTTCGGTGAGGATGAAGTCCGCATGAGGGTCGCGGTCATAGACATCCGTCTTCCGATACATGAACACCGTGCGGATCTGGTGGCCGCGGGCGCGCAAGCCTTCGCCCACCATGTCGGAGATCCGCTGTGCACCCCCTGCCTCCGCCTGGGTCTGTACCTGGACGATCTTCATGTGCGGCCTTTCAAAAAGGAGCGGGCGGCAAGCGCGTCTTCACCGGCGAAGAAACCGAGGATTGATGGGTTGATCCCGATGCTGCGCCGGGCGATGAAGACGGCGGTGACGCACCAGACGATGATGGTGCCGGCTATGCTCAAGGCGGCGCCGATCGGTCCGAGCAGATAGGTCAGAACCGCCGTCGCGCATAGCCCAAGCACGTTGACCACCACGAGCAGCTTGAAGAGCTGATGCTGCAGGCCAGTCAGCTGCATGAGGATTTCGGTTGGACCGCAGGCCGTTCCCACGGTTGCGCCGATACCGAAGATGATCAGTGTCGCCTGCATGGTCGGCGTCGCATAGGCAGGATTGAAAATCGACAGGATCAGGTTTCCGAAGAGGACGAAGACGACCAGCACGGAGAGTGCGATGATGAAGCCGGCGAGGGCGGCAAGGCTCGTGATGCGCTGGACATGCGGCCGGTCGCCATTGTGGAACGCGCCTGATATTTGCGGGGCAAGCGCCTGATTGATGCCGTTTAAGGCCAGCACCACGAGGCGCATGGTCCGGTCGGCGACGAAAACCGCACCGGCTGCCTCCGGGCCGAGAATTGCCGCCACAAGCAGCGTGCTTGCCTGGCTCAGAGCCGGAGGCAGTGCAGTGACGCCCCAAAGGCCGAGCGTAACGGTCTTGAATTCCCGCTTCTGCTCCTGACTCAATGAGCCGCGTTTCATGCGGATCGTATCGCGAAGCAGGACGATGGTCTGAGGCGCGATCGAAAGAAGCAGCAGACCGGCCGTCAGGTATGTTGCCGTAACCGCGCTCATTTTGACTTGCATGAAATGGGCCAGCACGAAGACCGGGATGGCGATGGCCCGCCATATGACATCGCGCGGAAGCAGGGCGAAGATGAGGGCGTTTTTGGCGCGCAAGGCACAGGCAACGAATTCCGACCAGCCAAGGGCAAAGGCAAGGACGCTGGCCGCTATGCAGATCGATTGCCATTCCGGCATATCAGCGCTGGCCAAGGGCAGAAACGCGATCACCACGATGACGAGGCTGAAGCCGGCGAGCCCTGCCAGGGCGACAAGGATGGAACGCGCCATCATGCCATTTGCGGAGTGCAGGTCGCCGCTTCCCGCATATTGCGGCCAGAACCGCAAGACTGCGCTGTGTTGACCGATCAGCGAGAAGAAGGAGGTAAGGCTTGCTCCGGCATAGGCGGCGCTGTAGAGGCCGAATTGCCGCCCGTCCGTCGTCATGGCAACAGCCACGAACATCAGGAACGACAAACCCGCGCTCACGAGCTTGATGATGCTGGCGACGGCACCGCTCTTTGCGAGCGCGCCCATCGACAAGCGCAGGTTGTCCGCGGGAGAGGAATCTCCGGCCGGTAAAGCCTCGCCGCTGCTCGTCTTGTCGCCCAATATCGTGATCCTGCGCCGATCGGCCTCAGCTTTAAGGCCTGAAAGTCCAAGAATAGAATGTATCTCTAATATCGTAAGTTCTTATGGTCGTGCCACAGCGAACTCGGAACATGGTTACTTGCGAAGACCGGTCCGGATCACACGCTGTGGTGTAAACTCAACGGATGATTAATATTATTCACTAATACTGCATTTAGTGATGTGCGATGCGCCGAAAGCCGCCGCCGAGAGGGACTAGATGAAGCCGTTTAGCATTGACGAGCGCACGCTTCCACCGCTGTTCGATGTCGGCGCCGTATGGACTATTCTCTGGCAACGCAGAATGACTGTGTTGGCGAGCACATTTCTAGTGCTGCTGCTGACCGTTGCATACCTTGCCGTCGCCAAGCCGAGCTATACGGCAACAGCCTCGATCATGATCGACCCACGCGATTCCCATGCCACCAACTTGAACAGTGTGCTGCCTGGAATAGGCAACGACAGTGCGGCGATCGCAAGCCAGGTCTTCGTCATCGAATCCCGCGATCTGCTAATGAAAGTCTTCGAAAGCGAGAAGATTGAAAGCGATCCGGAATTTTCGGGTGGCGGCCTTCTGTCGCTCATCGGGCTGGGGGGGCGAGCTCCCACAAAGGATGAG
Source organism: Martinezella lusitana (assembly GCF_014207095.1). Lineage (GTDB taxonomy): Bacteria > Pseudomonadota > Alphaproteobacteria > Rhizobiales > Rhizobiaceae > Rhizobium > Rhizobium lusitanum_B. The sequence continues at coordinate 26,107 of NZ_JACHBG010000006.1, forward strand.
ATCTTCAAGCGATTTCAGCGCAACGTCACTGTCGAGCGGGCAGGGCTAACTTACGTCATCGATATCAACTTCGTATCCCGATACTCCGACAAGGCGGCCCGGATCGCCAATGCCATCGTCAGCCGCTATAAGACCGGCCTTTCGGGCGAGCGCGAAACAGCCAACAGCGACGTGAACTCGATCCTTGCGGACAAGATCGGCGGCCTCCAGAAAAACGTCAGCGATTCCGAACATGAAGTTGCCGAATTTAAGGTCACACACAAGATTCTTGATGCTTCCGCCGGAGGCACGCTGCAATCGCAGATCGACAAGCTTACCGATCAGTTGATCGCCGCGCGTAGCGACGCCGATCAAGCCAAAGACAAGTATAGTCAGGCGCTTGCCGCCGGCACATCGCCCGCCGGCCTTGCCAAGCTGTCGGAGATCCTTTCCTCCGAAGCAACCGTGAAGCTGCGCGAAAACTACAATCAGCGCGCCTCGGATCTTGCCAATTATGAAGCCATGTACCAGCCGCGCCATCCGATGATCAAAAGGCTTCGGTCCGAGCTCGACAGGATGCAGGGGCTGATGGCCGTTGAGGCGCAACGTATCACGCAGGAACTGAAGGCAAAATCCGATCTGGCTGCGCAGACTGTCGTCACGCTTCAGGCGAAGCTCGATGCGCTGCGTCAGCAGTTGGAAGGCTCCGATGTCGCGCAGGTGCAGTTACGGCGGCTGGAGGCAAGAGCACAGGCGGCACGAGCCGTTCTTGACGACTTCCTGAAGCGCGCCGAGGAAACCTCGCAGATGCAGGGCCTCCAGCTTCAGGAGGCGCGCGTGATAAGCTCCGCCGCGCCGCCGGTGCAGCCGACCTGGCCAAAGCCCCTGCTGCTATTGCCGGTCAGCGCCTTGCTCGGTCTCATCATCGGATGCGGTCTCGCCTTGTTGCGAGGGCTGAAAAGCCGACGCGAGGGAGATCCAACTCCCCCGCTGCGCAGCAGGCTTCAGCAGGTTGAACCGCAGAAAGAGAGCATACAGGAGAAGGGTCGTTCCGAACCGGCACCCATCAGCTTCGGGGAATACCATTTGCCGAGCGTAACCGGTGTTGGAGCATATTCGAGTATCCGCGCGATGCGGCGGCGCTTCTTCCAAGCCGGCAACGAAGCTTTCTCACGAGACGTGCTGCAACTGATGCGGCGCATCATCCATCACCTGACGGAACATCCGAAGCCTTATGTCCTGCTGATGTCCTCGCTTCATACCCCTCTTTCGGCAAGGCTCGCCGGCGCCATGGTGGGCATTGGTCTTCAGCAGGCCGAACAGAATGTACTTGTGGTCGAATTCGGCAATCAGCCGGGACTGGAAGCTCCGGCGCGAAGTGGCAACGGCGTCTTTATCAGCGGTGCGAGCGGCCTTCATACCGTCGTCTATAACGTTGCCGCCGAGAGGAGTTCGATATCGCGGCAGCATCTGACGATCGACGACATATTGGCCGGCGCCGGGGCTTACGACTTCGTCCTTCTGATGGCTCCTTCTCTGGTTGGGGAGGATTGGGAACCGGCCCTTTTTGCCGAGGCGGATCTTATGCTTTTTGCACTTAGCCCCACGGAGGATATGTCCGAGGTCGACAACATGCTTCGCCAGCGCCTCGATGCGGATCAGATCGGGCGGAGCGCGACGCTTGTGATTGCACGGGAACCGGCGGGCGCCGCAGAAAGCCAGATGGTGCAAGCCATCCGGCCGACTGGCGATGGGGAACGGGGCGACAGGATCGCCGCGAGGCGGTGAACATGGCCTCCAGCCGCACATCAGTACCTATTTCGCGCAGACAGGCTCTTGCGCTTGCCGGCGGCTCGGTTGCTGCGGCTCTCTCCATTCCTAAATTGGCCGCGGCACAGGCAACGAACCGGCGAACGGTACCATCGCGCGGGTTCAATTTGCCGGGCTGGGTCGACAGGAGTGACGGTATCGCGCCGAGCGAGGTTGTGCTTGAAAAGCTTCGCGGTATGGGCTTCGAGACTGTCCGGTTGCCTGTCAACGGCGACCTCATAGCGAATGGAGACGCAGCGGCACTTCGTCATATTCGGGAAGGCGTGGCTGATCTCGTCCGGCATGGCTTCGCCGTCATTGTGGACATGCATCCTTCGGAAAGTCTTCATGCCGCTTTGCGTCTTGACTTTGATGCCGGAGCGGAACGAGTGTCACAGGCATGGACCGCTCTTCGCTCCGTCATTGCTGATCTGTCGCCAGCTTCGGTCTATCCCGAGCTCTTGAACGAGCCGCCGCTGGAGAGCCAGGCATGGCTCGGCTTGCGCGACCGCCTTGCGGAGATCGTCCGATCCGGATGCCCGCACCATACGCTTGTCTGGGGGCCTTCGCCTTCGCAAGGCATCTGGGAGATCGGCCAGACACCGCCGCTTGCGGACGATAACCAGATCGCGGCCATTCATTTCTACGCACCGACGGCCTTCACCCACCAATGCGAAACCTGGGATGCCTCTCCGCTTGCGCGAATTTCCAACCTACCGTTTCCGGCGACGAAGGAAACGCCTGATGTCCAAGAGCGCATCAAGGCACTTCGGACGGCGGGTGATGAGCAGGCGGCAGCCCTCATCGAGGAGCAACTGTCGACACCTTGGACGGAGGCCGCAATATCAGCCGAATTTGCAGGGCTCAAACGTTGGTCCGAGGCGCATGAATGCCCGGTGATCATGAACGAGTTCGGCGTGCTGAACTTCTGTGTCGGAGCTGAAAGCCGTGTTGCATGGGTCCGGGCGGTGCGGCGTGCGGCGGAGGTCCATCAGGTCGGCTGGGTCCATTGGGAGCTGGATCAGGGATTCGGCTTCATTCAAAGCAGGCGGAGCGCCGATGGCTTCGACCCGCTGATGACGGCGGCGCTTCTCGGCAGCGACGGCGGAGGCTGAGGTGAGCATTGCGGGCGGCCATACCGGTTTCGAAACAGGTGGTGTGAGATCGTTGCGCTCGGATGCCCTGTTTCATCTGTTCATTGCGCTGCTTGCCGTCGTTGCATCGGTTTCCGCCTTCGCGGTGTGGACACCGTTCGGAGTGGCTGCGACCTTTCTCCTCACTCTGGTGCTGTCGGTCGCGTCGCCCGGCTGCATACCAGTGGTGATCGCCTGCTCCTTTCTCTACCAAAATCTCGTGGTCGCGTGGTTCACGCCTTTCGTGCCGGACCACAATACATTCGACGCGTTGCGAGGCGCCAATTTCGTTATTCTGATGACGGCTTTCGGCATCTTCCTCGCCGCATCGTTCCAATATCGCGTCCGTACATTGACCGAGTTGCGTCCCTGGCTGCTATTCAGCTTTGCCCTGTGTGCGACAGTCTCCTTTTATTTTGCGCTTGGCGCTGTCCACGGAGGCCCGAAAGATGCCGTCATCTATTTCCGTAACACACTCACGCCGCTTGCCTGCTTCCACATCGCAATCCTGGCGGCCAGCCTCTATCCGATCGATTTGCGCAAGGCCATCTTCTGGCTCTGCGTCGGCGCTATTGCCTATGGATATCTCGAGCAGATCTTCCGGATGGATTTCCTGAGCCTGTTCCATGGAGATCTCTACGTGCAGCGAGGCCTCAAGGCGCAGATCGAGTCGGGCATTTGGGAAAAGAGGCTCAGGGAAACGGGCTTCGTGCTCCGCGGTCTGGAAGATACGATGATGACGACCTTCTTCAACATCAAGCTACTGAGCGAGTTGTTTCCGCCGATCTTCCGCAACGGCGGCCCGAATTTCCATCCGATCAGCTATGCTTATGGCCTCAGCATCATGTCCGCCTGGCTTCTCTTCAGGGGGCGTTGGGTAGTGCCTATCGTCGCGCTGCCGCTGTTGCTGGTCATCGGCTCCAAGGGCGCCACTTTCATGTTGCTCGTTGCGTTTGGCGCGCAGCTGATGTTTCGTCCGTCGCGGGCGGAGCTGACGCTCATGACGGTGGTCGTATTGGCTGTGGTCTGGACCGTCGTGGCCATCGTTTTTGGTGCGACGCATGGCGACTATCACGTTCTGGGCCTGATCGCCGGTGTCCGCGAATTCCTGCACAATCCCTTCGGACAGGGGCTGGGGATCGGCGGCAATCTGTCGAGCACCAGCCTTAATTTGGATTGGGATAGAGCCCAGGGCGAAGGCGTCGCCTCGATCCCGGTCGAGAGCGCCATCGGCGTCATGCTCTATCAAATGGGGGTCGGCAGCATTGTTTTCTTCGGCTTTCTGGTGGCGCTCGCGATGTCTGCGCGCCGCCAGCTCATCGCGACGGGTGATCCGGACTTTCTTTTCGCCTTCGTCGCCATCGTCACGATCACATCGAATGCCGTATTGCAGGAAGAGGCATTCTTTTCACCTCTCGCGCTCGGCTTCTGCCTTCTTCTGGTTGGCGTTTCGTTTGGTACGCGATGGCGCGCCCTCGCGCTGGCGCGGGGCACGCATGCGCGACACGGCACGGCGACAACGCAACCGCCTCGCTGAACCGCGCTCCAACAAATATTTGTTAATGATGATGTAGTAATATCTCCTATAGATTGGGCAATAGACCACAGTATCGGCACTACTCCGGAGTTTATCGTGGCTGTTTTAGGTGCTTACCCCCCCGGACTTACTTGCAGACCGATCGAAGACAGCGATTGGGATGGCATCATCGAATGCCTCGGCAGAAATTTCCCGACGCGGCCACGCAGCTACTGGGAAAGGGCCGTCGCTCGCATGGAAAAGAGGCCCGTCGTTCCCGATCTACCGAAATACGGCTTTGTGCTGGATATGTCAGGGCGGATCGTCGGTGTCTTGCTGGCGCTCTATTTCCTGCATCAGGGACAGGAGGGCGAGGAGATCCGCTGTAATCTCTCCAGCTGGTCCGTCGATCCGGAATACCGCGCCTTCGCCGGCAAGATGGTGATCGCGGTGCTGAGAAAGAAGAACGTTACCTACATCAACGTATCGCCGGCGCCGGGAACAGAAAAAGTCAACGAAGCGCTTGGCTTCCGCCGCTATTCGGAGGGGCAGCTCGGCTTTTTCCCATTGCTCGGTTCGGCGCGACGCGGTTACCGCGTGCTTGAAGCTCGCGCCGACCTGCCTGAGATGGCCATGCTTTCGCAGGGCGATCAAGATATTCTGCTCCAGCATGCGGCGCTCGATTGCTTATCCGTGATCTGCGTTGGCGAGGGGAGGGCATTTCCTTTCGTCTTCATGACACGCCGTGTGTTCCACGGCATCGTTCCCTGTGGCCAGGTTATCTATTGCCGCTCGCTGGAAGAACTCAGCCAGTGCGCGGGGGTGCTCGGTCGCTACCTGCTGCGCAAGGGCGCGCTGCTCTGCGTCGTCGATGCCAATGGGCCTGTACCCGGCCTGATCGGCCGGTATTTTGCCGGAAGCGGCGCGAAATACTTCAAAGGTCCGAAGCCACCTCCGCTCGGCGATCTGACCTTTACCGAGGTGGTCATATTCGGCTTCTGAAGGCAGTTCTCTTAGCTGTGCTTCGCTGCGCGTCAGACATTGCAGGCGTTTCTATTAAGCTGGCGAACGGGCCGGGGATTTCACATATCTCGCTGCAAGACGATATAATTTCGTTGCAAGCGCAGGGCTCAGCTTCTCAAGCGCATGCACTGCACGGCGCCGCATGAAATGGATCTGGCGGCGCGTACGCCAGCGCAAATCGGTGTTTGTTGCGAGATTGCGACCGTGCAAGGCCAATTGCAGCGCGAGGGCATCGCTTTCCTGTTTTTGAGGATCGTCGTAATAGGCGGCGATCTTGGCGCGATCGAAGGCGGTTTCGGCCATCCATTGCGGGATGTAGGCCGTGCACAGGCGCTCTACATCCGTCAGCAAGCGGCTGACCCCGATCCCGGTTGCCGGACAGGAGGACTGAAAGGCATCCCCGATCAGGACGACGCCGTCTTGCCGGCAATTCTCGGCAATGGTGATGTCTGTGAGCCAGCTGTCGACTTTACCGACGATGTCGAAGTCACCGGCAGTCTCAATCAGAGACGGGAAGATAGCCGCAAGCGTGTCCTTCGGGTTCTCATGAAGCGACTTGATCCACGGATCGCGCGGATCGCGGAACACGAAGAGATTGGCGCGAGTTCCGCCGGGGACGGGAAACAGGTTCATGTGATCGATGCCATCAGAGGTCCCATGATAGGTGAGAGCCATATGGCGGAGGCTCTTCGCTCCAACCGGGCGAAGATTGAAACCGAAGGCGAACGAGCGCTTCTCGGCGACCGATCTGTGCGAAATTCCAAGGTCCCGGCGCAATATGTCGCCCATACCGGTAGCGAGCACCAAAAGCCTCGCCGTCATCTCATCTTGTCCAAGAATTGCAATGCGCTGCCGCGTTGCGCCCGTTTGCACCCCACTCACCTGGCCGACGACGAAGTTTACATTTGCAGGCAAGGCGGCACGGAGGGCGGAAACGAGCCTGTTGTAAAGGAAGCCAAACTGACGATCGTTCGTCCGGTCCAGCATGCGTCCCTTGCGCATGTGGATGACTTCATCAAACGCAACAGCTGCGGCGGAGACAGGCCCGAGGAGGCGAAGCCGTTGCAGCGTATCGATCTGGCCGCCGCTCATCTTTTCCACGCGGAATTCCTCGGGGACGGTGCGATGGCGGTCGATCAGCGTCACGCGATAGCCGGCGTGGCCAAGTATGGTGGCAGCGAGCGTTCCGGAGAGCCCTCCGCCGACGATGGCTATGTCCGTATCGGTTTCAGTGGCAAGTCGTTCAAAGGATTGCTTGATGGTCATTTCGAGAACCTCAGGATCGCGTAAATGGCATAGGGATTGGTCGTGAAGTACCGCCAGAAAAGTCTGCGCGGCTCCATCAGCACACGCCAGCACCACTCGAAGCCGGCTTTCTGAACCCATATCGGCGCTCGTCTGGTTTTCTGCGCCAGATGATCGAAAAGACCACCGGATGTCTTGATGACGCCGACATTTGCAAGCCGCGCGGCAAAGTCGTGTACGAAGATCTGCTCGCGCGGAACGCCAAGTCCGAGCCACAATATATCGGGGGCAAGCGCATTGATTTCGTCGAGCTTCCTTTCGAGTTCCTCCCCGGAGAGATAACCATGGCAATGGCCGGCGATGTGCAGGTTCGGATAGCTCTCGCGCGTGGCGGTCACAGCCTTTTGGTTCTCCGCTTCCGTCGCTCCCAGCAGATAGAAACTAATGCCTTCCTGCTCTGCGAGGGCGGCTACGTCATGGAACAGGTCCGTCGTTGCCACGCGCTCAGGCAGGCTCACGCTGCAGAGCCATCGCGACGCCATGACAAGCGGTTGCCCATCGGCAAGGATCTGATCGGCCTCGCGGAAGAGCCTGGCAATCTCTTCGTCCGCATGAACACGCGCGACAACCTCGCCGTTGGCGGAGGTGAAATAGTGCGGCCGATTATCGCTACGGCGATGTCGCGCGACCTCGATCATAAGCGAAGCGGCACTGCGCCGGTCGACGACGGTGATGGGCAATCCCCCTATCAGCACGCTTGGGAAGGCGAAGGCCCCCTGTCGCAATGGATAGGCCGATCCATATTGATTTGCATCTCCAGTTTGCATTTTGCCTTCCATGTTAGAAGCGGTTTCTGGGGAGGCATGGCCTTTGATGAGTGCTTGATCGGCATCGAGGCGCGAAATCTCAATGCCATCAACGGTTGCGGCGGCGCCATTCCTGTGTTTTGGAAAGTTTGTATCAATATCGTCCACGACCATTACCTCTTGCTTGAGTAATGGGTATCTAATATTCGGACGGAAGTTAAGTTGTTTATTAGTATTTAGTTAATGTATAAACTTCTAACGAAAGAATCTGCGCATATACTTATGTTGCAGGCAGTGCCCTCTGCAAGTAGTCTGGAAAATTATGAATTGAATACAAATACTTAAGTTTCAGCGTCGTGCGGCGCAGAAGCAGGCTTGCGTATTGACGTGAATTGGCTGCGCTTGCCGAGCAATGTTAGGTTGCCGTGCTGCTGCTTTCAGCTATCAAGGCGCTGCGTGCTAGATTCAAACAGCGTGAGGTCCAAGCGTTGGCCAGAACGGGATAAACTATGCGAGGCCGGCCCTCGCTAATCCGACGATCGAGTGATCGATACAACCAAGGCGGCAATCTTGCGGCACCTGGGGCCACTCACCTCTGGAGTCTTCGTATCGTTCTTGCCGACCGTTTCACGCAACTCCAGATGCAACGCCGTTGCGCGTCTATGCGGGAACAGCGCCAGCTTTCGAAGCTTCGAAGGCGCAAATGCCGAGCGAAGGGAGTTTCCGTTTCAGGAAGGATTTAGCAAAGCCTGCAATCCGGCAAGCTGATGGCGCCAGAAGACGGCGACGGCCTGCTGGATGGCTATCGGATTCTGATGCTCTTCAAGAATATCGGCGATCAAGTCGACTGTGCAGGCGAAAATCCTATGCAAAACAAATCTTGCGGGAGAGGAAAGAGCGCTGCCTCCTCCTCGTTTCTCCGTATGGGCGCAGGCCAGTCGTTCCATTTCATGGATCATCACGGTCCTCATACGCTCGAAACGCGTTCCGCGGGGGCCGCGCAGGAGGATGAGGACGGCCAGGCGATGCTCTATCCAGAACGCGAGCAGCGCACGAGTAGCATCGGAGCCGCTTGCAGTGGCAGTCTCCCAATCGTCCAGCCTTTCGAATTCCCTGAGACGACATTGCCAGCCATCCCGCAAGCGACGCGACAACCATATATCCCGCAGGCGTTGTGATGAACGCATCCGCTTCGTCCGATCCCTTATTGGGGCCGTGCAGGCCGAGCGGAAAGGCATGTCGATATTCGTGAGCGAAGCGTCGGCGTCCCACTCGGCAAGGTGAAGCGCTTCGACCAGCCGTGTGACGAGTCCAGGGGAGGCACCTTCCGCCCTGCGGGCCAGATCAAGCGTGTAAGGGGCCCCGGAAAATCGGCCAGCTTGACTTGTATGCGACTGAGTAGCATTTTATGCAGCAAAGGAGCTTGCCCTATGAGTGTCAAATCATCGATCTCCCTGACCGAACAGCAAGATGCTTTCGCTCGGTCGCTCGTGGAGACCGGGCGTTACTCGAGCCTGAGCTCGGTTCTGCAACAGGGCCTGGAGCTCTTGCGCCAGAAGACCGAGGCGGAAGCTGCAGAAACGGACGCCCTTCGCGCCCTGATCAAGCGGCGATTGGAGGGTCCGAAAGTCTCGGCCGCCGATATGGAAGAGAGTATCGAGAATATGCTTGAGCGAAAGCGGCGAGCCTTGCGTGTGGACGGTTGAGTATTCCCGCGCCGCCTTCCGCGATTTCGATCTGATCTTCGATCACCTGCTGGCGGCCTATGGCGGCCTCGGAGATGCTTCGGAGGAAGCTTGGGCACGCGCGGCCGACCGAGTTCGCCAGCTTCGCATCGACATAGACCGACTGGTGGAGACGCCTTACATCGGCACGTTGCGGCCGGATATTCATCCCGGCATCCGCTTCCTGCGGCGCGATCGGGCCGCTATTTGGTTCCTACCGGATGAAGAGCGGCAGGTGATCGTCGTCGCTGCCATTTTCTTCGGTGGTCAGGATCATATCAGGCATATGCTGGCACGCATGCTGGAGGAATAGATGCCTGAAGCGGCTCGCAATCTCAAGGCGTCGCTTCCTTCGCATCAGCTTTTGATCCTGAATGTGCCTCTCAAAACCGCTGCGCAGTCTTGCGAGGCATGTTCTCAGTTGGTCATGCTCGCCACAACGGTCGGCTTCTGGATGATGTCGACCCAACGGCCGGTGTCGTTGGTCGCCTGCCGCTTCAGGTAATGATAGGGCGTTTGCGTCCAGTTTTTGACCTGATCGGTGAGGTTGTCGAGGATGAAGTCGCCCCGATCCGTGCGTACCGTGACGACGGCGTGACCTTCTCCATCCGGCAGACGAACGACCGTGATCAACAGGTTGGCGGGCGATATGCCCTTCTTCATCAGTTCGCGACGCTTCTCGAGAGCATAATGTTCGCAATTGCCCATGCCGTCGTCCGGATAGTTCCAGTATTGCACCACGCCGTAGTGGTCGAAATCGCTGACCGGCTTGACCCATCTATTGACGGAGGTGTTGACCTCGACGATCTCCTCCCAGGTCTTCTGGTTGATACTGATGGGGCGCAGATCGCTCGGATGGATCGAGCACTCATCCGGGCGGCGCTGGCAGAAATCGTAGTGTCCGATTGGCTGTGAGGTGATCGAGCCCGTCGACATCACCGGGCTTGGTGCCGCCGAGGCCCCCATTTCCCAGGCAAGGACAGTTGTCGCAAAAATCAAAGCTGAAAGAATGCTCTTGGCTGCGGAAAGCAGGCTGGTCGACCGGACGACGCAAAACATACAAACGCCTTTGCCCAAAGGAACAGTGTTAACGAATCGTTAAATTTTGAGCTTTCCGAAGTCAATTTGACTCGTCGTGGAACGGCCGCAAATCTTAATAGATGGTTAACATCGGGAGCATGGCAATTCCTGCAGCCGGATAGGGGAATGTCGACATGGCCTCTTGAGGTGCGGCCTCTGTTCGAAGGCAGCCTTCGGGCGGCGAACGATGCGATCATTGAGGTCGCAGTGTCCGCATTGAATAGCGACGAGGAGGAGGCAAACCAGAACCTTGCTACACCTAGGCGCTAGGGATCCGACTACACGACAGGCTTAGCGTCAAAGGCGGTTCACTCAGGCGATCCTCGTAGGCATTGCTCGATCCGAACCTTGAAACAAGCTGAGGGGTCGTCAGTCTCGGACGTTTGGAATTTCCTTGCCAGCAGCCAATCTCTCGCCGCAATCGGCGAGCAAAAGCCCCGCTTCCAGCAGGTGCGGCCTGCCAGGAATGCAGGGCCGGGCGCGAAAGCGTTCCAATACGAGGAGCGAACCCCCTTTCGCGGGCCGGTCCTGTTTTCTTCATCAGGCGAATTCGGATGGCGCTGGAGCGCTTCCGCTTTTTCTGGAATCGCTCCGCAGGAAGTCGTCCCGGCAAGGTAAGCGGTCGGCAATATCGTCCCATCCTGCGGGGAGACCGCAGGACCACTCGATGAAATTATACAGACATCACCGACCTCAGAACGGCGTTGACAGAAGCCAGATGGTTTTTATATAACATGATATATAACGTGTTATATATTTGCGGAGCGCTGTTTTGGTTGAGGATATCGTCAAATCACTCGGCTTTCTTTGTCTGGGCAGCCGTCTTCGCCGTATTGGCGAACGCTTGCAGGCCGATACACAGCAAATCATGGAGGAGCTTGGCGTCTCCCTTCAGGCTGCGCAATATCCGTTTCTGGCGGCGCTCGACCGTGCAGGTCCGCTGACGGTCGGCGAACTTGCCCAGGCCGTCGGTATCGCGCAACCGGGCGCTACGCGCACCGTCTCCCAATTGCTGGAGATGGATTACGTTGACATAAGAACTTCGCCGGAAGACCAGCGCCGAAGGCTGGTTTCACTGACATCGAAGGGACAGGAACTGGTGGATTATTCCAGGCAATCGGTCTGGCCGCGCGTCGAGCAGGCTGTGGCCGAGCTTTGCGATGATTTCTCAGGGCCGATCCTGCAACACCTCGCCAATATCGAGGATGGGCTTGCCGCCATGCCGCTTGCCAAGCGGGCCAACCCGAACAAGGAGCGGAAATCATGAGCCATATTCTTGATCGCCCGGTCTGGAACGCCCTCCGAACCGTCCATGCTGCGCTGGCCGAGGGCGGCAACCAAGCTCTGCGCTATCCTCCCTCGATCGTGCCTTTCGCGGCTTCCGCCGATAGCTCCGCCGCAAGCCTCGAAGCTCTTGAGGATCTGCTTGCTTTGGGTGAGGCCGCCGCGCTTGTCGAGACTGGGCCGTTCGACACTCCACCGGGATTGATGATCCTCTCCGACGCCAGGCTCGTGCAGATGATTGCTGAAAGGCCCTATCAGCGGATTGTTGACAGCCGTATCGTACCGCTGACGGAGGCCGACGCTGAAGACATGCTTGCGCTTGCTGCCTTGACCAAACCGGGTCCATTCACGTTACGCGCCCAGAACCTGGGTGCCTTCTGGGGCATGAAGATCGATGGCCGGCTGGTTGCAATGGCCGGCCAGCGTATGCGCCAAACCGGCTTTACTGAACTCAGCGGCCTCTGCACTCACCCCGATTTCCAGGGGCAAGGCTTCGGCAAGCTGTTGTTCCGGTTTGTTGCGGGAGAAATCTCGGCAAGGGACGAAACCGCATATCTGCATGCCTATGCCGCAAACAGTTCGGCCATCTCGCTCTATAGCGCCCTCGGCTTTGGCCTGCGCGCCGAAATGAACTTCCGGATCGTCAGAGGTGACCGCTGAAGCGATATCCTCTCTTCACAGAGATCGGTCGTTTCAGCGGCCTTGATGCGTTCAGTCCTCGACGTTCGGCAACAGGATCGTCAAAAGCCCGATCAGCGGCAGGAATGCGCAGAGTTCGAACACGAACTCGATGCTGGTCCGGTCGGCCAGGACGCCAAGGGCTGCAGCCCCGATGCCGCCCATGCCGAAGGCGAAGCCGAAGAACAGGCCCGAGACCATGCCGACGCGGCCGGGCATCAGCTCCTGCGCATAGACCACAATTGCCGAGAACGCCGAGGCGATGACGGTGCCGATGATGGCGCTGAGGATCACGGTGACCTCGAGGCTGGCATGGGGCAGCACAAGCGTGAACGGCAATATGCCGAGGATCGAGGTCCAGATAACCTTCTTGCGTCCGATGCGATCTCCCACCGGGCCGCCGATCATGGTGCCGAAAGCGACTGCAGCGAAGAAGACGAACTGGCAGAGCTGCGCGGACCGTTCAGAAAGCCCGAACCGTTCCATCAGGTAGAAATTATAGTAGCTGGTGAAGCTCGCAAGATAGAAATACTTCGAGAAGATCAATGCGATCAGCACAGCGATTGCGATGCCGACGCGGGTGCGCGACAGAGAGAGCGCCTTGTGCTTCTTGCCGGATTTGGCCGGCGCGCGAAGGCTTTGCCCGTTCATTTGATACCAGCGCCCTAGGCCGCTCAGGATGAGAATGCCGAGGAAGGCGAGGATGGCAAGGAATGCCATGCCCCGCTGCCCATGCGGCAGGATGAAGAACGCCGCCAGCAACGGGCCGAGCGACGTGCCGAAATTGCCGCCGACCTGAAACACCGATTGCGCAAAGCCATGCTTGCCGCCGGACGCCAGCCGGGCGATGCGCGACGCTTCCGGATGGAAGATCGAGGAACCGAACCCGAGAAGGACTGCGCCCAGCACCAGAACCCAATAGTTCGGCGCAAAGCCGAGCGTCACCATGCCGGCGCAGCTGCAGGCCATGCCGAAGGGAAGCGAGTAGGGCTGCGGCTTGCCGTCGGTGTACCATCCGACGAATGGCTGCAGGATCGAGGCCGTCACTTGATAAACGAATGTGAGTACGCCGAGTTGGGCGAAGCTTAGTGCGAAGCCCGCTTTCAGCACCGGATAGCTCGCCGGCAGCAGGGACTGCGTCACGTCGTTGATGAAGTGGCCGAGACTGGCAACGAGGAGGATCGGGTATATCGTAGTCGCCGCGCGGGGCGCGTTCATGACCTGGCTCATGGCACTCGCTTTCAATTCGTTATCCGCGCTGATATTGAAAGAACAGGGCGCCCGCCACCGCGATTAGGCGCAATTATTACGAGACTGGGCCAAAATGGTCAGGAACAGCCGGATTGATCCATTCATCGATGTCGAGCGGCCGCTTGTTGCACTCGGCAATGAGTATAAGGACGGGCACCGTGTCGAGCCGCATCAGCATCGCCGGGCGCAGTTGCTCTATGGTTATTCGGGTGTGGTTCTGGCGACCACGCCCAGCGGCACCCTCGTCATGCCGCCGGAGCGGGGCATGTGGATTCCTCCCGGCATAACACACAGCGTCCGCATGCTCGGCAATGTCAGCATGCGTAGCATCTACATCGAGCCGCACGCCATCGAAACGATGCCGGATCACTGTCAGGTCGTGGAGATATCGCCGCTGCTTCGGGCCTTGATTGCAGAAGCCGTCGACATCCCCGTCGAGTATGATCGGACGGACCGGTCGGGGGCGTTGATGGCGTTGCTTCTCCACGAACTGGCGCGATTGAGGCCGCTGCCGCTTTCCCTGCCATTGCCGCGGAGCCCTGTGCTGGTGCAACGATGCCAGGATTTCCTTCTGCATCCCACTGCGCACGATACGATTGACCACTGGGCGAGCCATCTAAGCATGAGCCGCCGCGCGTTCACGCGGATGTTTCGCCTTGAAACGGGATTGAGTTTCGTCGAATGGCGGCAGCAGGCTTGTCTGCACGCTGCACTTCCGCGCCTTGTCGCTGGCACGCCTGTCACCACGATTGCCCTGGATCTGGGTTACCGGAACCCTGCCGCTTTTACATCGATGTTCAAGCGGGCTTTCGGCTATGCGCCGCGCGAAATCGCCCGCAGGCAAGCATTGCAGGAGACGCAGCGGGACGACCGTCGCTGAACCGCATCACTGTTGTTGAAGCGCAAGCCTCAGGCCAAGGGCGACATAAATCATTCCGACGACCTTCCCCTGCCACCGGCCAACTCTACGGTTTTGGCGCAGCCAGCCGCCGATCGAGCCGGCTCCAACGGCCAGCAGCGACGTGACAGAGATACTGAGGCCGACGAAGATGGCGCCCAGCACAGCAAACTGCGCGATGACCGATCCGTTCTCCGGGTGGATGAACTGCGGCAGGAAAGCCAGAAAGAACAGGGCGGTTTTGGGATTGAGTATTTCTGTAAAGAACCCCTGCCGAAATGCACGGATCGGCGTTATTACCTGCGCAGTCGGCATCTCCAGACTCTCGGCTTTTTCTACAAATGCCTTGAAGCCGAGGTAGATCAGATAGATAACGCCCGCATATTTGACGATCTCGAATGCCAGTGCCGATGTTGCCAGCAGCGCTGATAGCCCGAACGTCGCCATCATCGTGTGGAAGAGATCGCCAGCGGCAATCCCCAGCCCTGTTGCAAGCCCCGTGCGCCTGCCGCCGCTGACGGCTCGCGCCAATGTCAGAAGAGTGGCCGGCCCTGGAATGATCATCAGCCCCAGTACGACTGCAGTATAGGTTGTCAAAACACCGAGGCTGATCATCGATTTTCCTTTCGGCATCGCGCCGGCAAAGGGTGGCGCTCCTGCATAGGTTACTGGCGAATGCAGGAGCTCGCAAGCAGCGGCCGATGGTTGGCGATGGGCCTTTCATCCATCAATTCGGTTTGGGGCAGGCCTTCTGCGCCGGACTTCCCTTGAACCGATCTTCGAACCAGGCCGGCAGTGCGGCTGCAGCGATAGGGACGATTGTTTCATGATCCAATCCCTGGCTTTCCCTGTAGTCGACCGGGACTCTCTGCTGGCACAGGTCGGCCGCGACCTTGCGGGTCAATTGCACCGGCACCGCATCGTCCTTGTCGCCCTGGAAAAAGACGAAAGGCACATTCTTGACCGGCAGGAAGGCATCGTTCTTTTCGAGCAGTTCTCGCCAGGGTTTGCCGGGCTTCAATCCTTCCTGATTTGCAAAGAGCGTGGTCGGTTTGCCCTGCGTCTTGTCGGCGATCGTCCAGCAGCCGGCGCTGAGGTTTTCCAGCATTTCGAGGCCGTCGACGGAGAGCACGTCGCGCAGTTTCAGCTCGGGATGGCCGACATGCAGCCCGACCATGCGCGAGATGTAATAGCCGCCGGTAATGGTCGTCGTCAGGTCATATTCGGTCAGATCCCAATGCCGGGACGCCGGAGCAATCTCGCCCACGCCGAGCAGCTGGAGCTCGGGTGCGTAGCTTTCCTGCAGATGGGCAAGCCACAGGGAGGTTTGGCCGCCTTGCGACCAGCCATAGGCGGTGAACTTTGGTCCGACATTTGCGCCCGGAAACGTCTGGGCAAATCTGACGGCGTCCAGCGACGCCTGCGCCTGTGCCGCTCCGTTCAGATAGGCCGTCGCGCCCGGCGTGCCGAGACCCTGATAGTCGCTCGTCACGACCGCAAAACCCTTCTTCAGCAGATCTTCTATCGCCGGGATGCGAACTCCCCATTTGTCCACCAGACTTCGCCGCGATGGCGCGCAGCTATCCTCCATGCCGGCGGTTTCATGATTCCAGAGGACGAGCCGGCGTTGACCGGCAGGAGCCTGGTCGGGCAGATAGATTTCGCCGGAAACATAAGTCAGTTTTTCGCCAATGCCGGCGGTCACATAAATGACGTCCCAGCCCTTCGATCCCTTAGGTGCGTCCAGACGCTGCTTGGCCCAATAGATCTCTCCGGGCTTGGCGCCATCGGGAACCTGGGTCGGTATCTCGTCCCAGAATGCCGATCCCTGCGGCACGTCCTTGTTAGCTGGCGAAGAACTTTGAGCGGATACATGGGTCGCTGTAAAATTCACGGATAGCAAAAGCAGTGCCGTTGCCAGCACCTTTCTGGATGAAAACTCCATTCCTTCCTCCCAAGGTATTTTGCGACAGTTGAACCGCCGCGTGCAGCAACCTAGGTGGCCGATGGGAAGTGGGACAAATGATATGTTTTGTGTTGGATATAAACAAATGGTTATGAAATGAGGCTATTGCGCCGCAACATATAACTGATTTCAAGGCAGACAAAGAACTTCGATCCCGCTTGGGGCTCTTCTTCGTTGAGAGGAGTGCAAGGCGGGACCCAGTTGCTTTACAGCGTCGCAGTTCAGCGCGAACGGCTCCCGCCGACCGTGGGTTCGGCATCGGCGATCCAGCGGCGATGCGAACCAAGCGCAACGAGCAGGATGACCGATAGGAAGCAGCAGCCGGCGAGGATATAAAAGCCGACGTCACCATTGCCGGTGGTGGCATCGACATAGGCCTTAATCTGCGGTGAGGCGAAGCTGCCGAGATTACCGAGCGAGACGATAAAGGCAATGCCGCTGGCAGCGCCAACGCCACCCAGATAGCGGGTCGGCAGGCTCCAGAACACCGGCTGTGAAGAGGCAAGTCCCGGCACTGCGATACAGGCGGCAATCACCATCACCCAGGGGTTCATGGTCAGGCCGATGGTGGCAAGCGCAAGGGTGCCGATGGTCAGCATGGAAATGCAGACGATGCGATGATTGTCGTGCTTGTCGGCATAGACGGTGAAGATGCGCGTAGCGATGAGGGCGCAGAACCAGGGAAGGCCCAGCAGCACCCCCACCCAGGTATTGATGCCGCCGCCCATGGCTTGCGCCAATCTGGCAGGGAGGTAGAAGGTTATCGGGCCGACGCCGATCTGGATGAAGAGATAAATGCCGATGAAGGCGAGTACGCGCCAGTCCTTCAGAACGCTGAAGACGGAGTGCTTCACCTCGGAGAGTTTGCCACGCTCTTCCGCCTCGATGACAGCGGTCAGTGCGTTTTTCTCCTCATCTGTCAGCCATTTCGCCTCGCGCGGGCGGCTCGTCAGGAAGAAGAGTGCAAAAATGCCGACAACTGTCGCCGCCAGGCCTTCCACGGCAAACATCCATTGCCAGTTGGTGAGGCCGAGCACGTCATGATGGGTCAGCAGCCAGCCGGAGAGCGGTGCGCCGATCACCAGCGACAAGGGCACGCCCAGATAGAATAGGCCGGTGGCCCGCGCCCGCTGTTTGGCCGGGAACCAATAGGTGAGATAGAGCAGGACACCGGGATAGAAGCCTGCCTCGCAAACGCCGAGCAGGAAACGGACGATGTAATAGCTGGTCGCCGTATGGGCAAAGACCATACAGGCGGAGACGATCCCCCAGGTGATCATGATCCGGCTGAGCCAAAGGCGCGCGCCGACGCGCTGCATGATCAGATTGCTCGGCACCTCGAATGTCGCATAGCCCAGATAGAGAATGCCGGCGCCGAAGGCGTAGGCTGCATCCGAAATGCCGGTATCGGCCTGATAGGCCGTCTTGGCGAAGCCGACATTGGAGCGATCGAGAAAATTCAGGATCAGCATCAGGCCCAGAAAGGGCAGAAGGCGAATGGTCGCCTTGCGTACGGCGCTTTGCACCGCCGGATTATCGTCAGTCATTTCACTCCTCCCGAACGATGGTCTCCCGAGGCGGCAGGTACTCCGCTCGATCTTGCCCCCGTCCTCGCCGGCTCTCTCTTTCCGGCTCACTCTCAGATGACCGGGTGGCCATCTATGCATATACGCAGACTATATTCATGTATGAAGATGTCAATAGTCGCGCTGGGAAACCGCGTGAGCGGCGTCATGGCATGCATCCGTAGGGGCAAGAGAGGCTCGCATGGCCGGCCGCTCGCATGGTCTGTCGTCGATGGAAGCAAGTTGCCACGGTGGGGCTGGCGACCTATTGAAGAGTATCGCTGCAATTTCAGGGTAGGATCGTCGTAAATGCCATCTGTTACGCTTGCGCAGATGAGAGCCGTCGAGGCGTTGGCGCGCACGGGAAAGTTCTCGCGGGCAGCCGAAGATCTGGGAATCAGCCAGCCTTCGGTCTCCACGCAAATTCAATCCTTCGAGGAATTGTGCCGCACCCGCATCTTCATCCGCGACGGTCACAATGTCAGTATCGCACCATCGGCGCTGGATCTGATCGCCAAGATCAGGGTGACGCTGAAATGCCTCGGTGAGGTCGACCGTGTCATCGCCGACACGACGTCGCTGAACACCGGCACGGTCTCGATCGGTTTCAGCGCCCATCGGCTCATCATGCCGATCCTGACGGCATTCGTCCGGCAATATCCCGCTCTGCGTCTGACGACGCGCGGCGGACCGTCGCTCGAGCTTGCCGATGCGGTATTGCGCGGTGAGCTGGATGTTGCCGCGATCTCCCAGGTCGCGCCCGACAGCCGCCTCTCGTCGCTTCTTCTGCATCAATCCCGTGTAGCGATCTACGGCCGTAAGGGAGACCCGATGCTGGAGAAGGGCCGATTGACGCTCGCCGATCTTGACGGCCAGGACATGGTGCTCTGGAACAAATCCTCCGGCACACGCACGTTACTGGAGGCGGCCGCCGCCAAGGAGGGTGTACGGCTGAAGCCTGTTCTCGAGGTGGCGACACTCGATGTTGCCTACGCCGCCGCTGCCGCCGGTATCGGTTTGGCAATCTCCATCGAAGGCGAAGTCCGCTCCGACGATCATATCGATGTCGTCCCGCTCGTCGAACCGGAACTGGCGATCGGCCACTATCTCGTCACCTTGCCGGAATGCCGCGACCACGCGGCGATCCAGGCATTCTTCGAGGTTGCGAAGGACCATGCGCTTGAGATGGACGGTGTTCT
Source organism: Martinezella lusitana (assembly GCF_014207095.1). Taxonomy (GTDB): domain Bacteria; phylum Pseudomonadota; class Alphaproteobacteria; order Rhizobiales; family Rhizobiaceae; genus Rhizobium; species Rhizobium lusitanum_B. The sequence goes on from NZ_JACHBG010000006.1 coordinate 45,263, forward strand.
GCCGTTCAATTGATGCAAACTATAGCTAAATCATATGATTTTATGTAATTTATAATTCTGTCATATGATTTCGTTATGTTCTGCCCTATAAGCCGCAGCCGGAACAGAGGCAGGCTGAGAAAGGGTAGAATGATGACGGGTGGATATGATCTCGCGGTTGTCGGCGCCGGCATTGTCGGCCTGGGCGCTGCGTTGGCAGCCGTGCGGCAGGGCAAGAAGGTTGTTGTCATCGAGCGCAATGCCAAGGCTATTGGCGCATCCATCCGCAATTTCGGCTTCATTACCGTTTCAGGGCAGAAAGCGGGTGCGCATTGGGAGCGCGCCATGCGGGCCCGCGATGTCTGGGCCGAAATTGTCGATGAAGCGGGTATTGCGGTCGTGCATCGTGGTCTGGTCATGCCGGCGCGCCGGAGTGAAGCCACCGCGGTGGTCGAAGCCTTTCTCGCGACCTCGATGGGAGAGAAGTGCCGCCAGATAACGAAAGCCGAAGCGTGCGAAATCGTGCCGAGCCTGCGCCTTGGTGACGTTCAGTCGGTCCTTTACAGCCCACATGAACTGCGCGTCGAATCTTCGGAAGCGCTGCCGAAGCTTGCCGCCTGGCTTGAAGCCAGGCACAAGGTCGACTTTCATTGGAATACGGCGGTGCGCTCGATTGATGGAACGCGGATCGAAACGAGCCACGGACCGATCGAGGTGGAGGCGGTTGTCGTGTGCCCCGGCGATGACTTTTCCACACTCTTCCCGGATGTGATCGGCAAGCACGCGCTCACCATCTGCACGCTGCAGATGTTGCGTGTCGCACCGAACAGAGCTAGCCGATTTGGCGCTGCTGTCATGTCGGACATGAGTTTTGCGCGCTATGAAGGCTTCTCCGCCCTGCCGGAAGCCGAAGCGCTTGGAAGGCGACTGGATAACGAAGAGGCCGAAAGCCGCGCCGCCGGCATTCACCTCATTGCGGTTCAATCGGCCGATGGTTCGCTTGTCGTCGGCGACAGTCACGTCTACGGCAACGCGCAGCAACCGTTTGCCAGCGACCGGTTCGATCAGCTCATTCTCGATGAATTCGATCGTGTGTTCGACCTTCCGGAGCGTCATGTCGTCAATCGCTGGATCGGCACCTACGCCTCTTCCAAGGAACGGACGGTGCTTGTGGAGCGCCCTGCCGATCATATTCGCTTGGTCATGGTGACGGGCGGCACAGGCGCGTCGACCGGTTTCGCGCTCGGCGAGCAGGTTATCGACGATCTTTATGGTTCAACGTCGCGTTCATGGGAGATAGGCCAATGAGCCAACTCAAGGCCGTGGTCTTCGACTGGGCGGGAACCGTCATCGATTTTGGCTCCTTCGCTCCCATGGGCGTCTTTGTCGAGGCGTTCAGCCGCTTCGGCATCGAGGTTACCATCGCGGAAGCGCGTGAGCCGATGGGCCGCCCGAAATGGGACCATATCGATGCGATGCTGAAGCAGCCTCGTATTCGCGAGCTATGGGCCGCACGTCACGGCAAGGCGCCGACGGCCGCAGATGTCGATGCCGTCTACGAAGTCTTTGTTCCGATGAACGAGGAGGTGGTGCATAAATTTGCCGATCTGGTGCCTGGCACCAAGGAAGTGGTGGGCACATTGCGCCAGCGCGGATTGAAGATCGGCTCGACGACGGGCTATACCCGCTCGATCATGGCGCGCGTTCTGCCGCTTGCAAAAGAGCAGGGCTATGAGGTCGATAATCTCGTCTGCGCCGGCGATCTGCCGCATGGCCGGCCGACGCCGATGAATATGTACAAGTGCTTTCTGGATCTCGATGTCTGGCCTGCCAGCGCTGTCGTCAAGGTCGACGACACCGGCGTCGGCATTGACGAAGGTGTTGCGGCCGGCTGCTGGACGGTCGGTGTCGCCTTGAGCGGCAACGAAGCGGGCCTTACGCCGGCGGAGGTCGCTGCCATGGCGCCCGAGGCGCTTGCAGCGGTTCGCGAGCGAGCGTCCGCGGAGCTCAAGAAGCACGGCGCTCATTACATCGTCGATACGGTTGCCGATTTGCTGACGGTCATTGATGATATCGAGCGCCGGTTGACGGCCGAGGAACGTCCCTGATCGTATCCGCATCCGGTTTCCGGCCGTAACGTGTCCTAACGGATGCGCCGGATAGGGATCATTCGCCGGCGGGATTGAAGCTTATCTCTTCTGCTGTCGAGGTCGGATGAAGCTGTATCTTTCTGCTCCGAAACGGCCGGAACAGAAACTCCTTGAAATTCTGCGGCTCGCGGACGTTCGGCAGGCCGACATCAGGCCATTCGTCGGCCTTCGGATAATATGCCGTTCCGAACAATATATCCCAGATCGCCGATCCGCTGCCGAAATTCCTGTTGAAGTGCTGCCGCTCGACCGAATGATGGATGCGATGAAAGCGGTTGTCGGGAAACAGATATCGCACCCAACCGAGGTGCAGGCGCGTCGAGCTGTGCTCGAAATAGCCCTGCCAGCGCACGAGGAAAACCCAGATCCACGGCACATATCCCTGCTCGAAACTGAAGAGAAGCGAGACCGGGATGATCAGGAAAGGGATCCGGAATATCTCCTCGCTGAAGTGATGGTTGCTGTTGAAGGCGCTCATCTCTTCCAGCGAATGGTGTTCGGCGTGAAAGCGCCAGAAGAACCTGTTGCTGTGTTGAAGCCGATGAAACCAATAATAGAAAAACTCGCTGGCCTGTAGCACGATCAGGGAAGCGACGATCCCGCCGAAGGCCTTCAGCAGCCAGACGTCGGAAAACTCCGATAGGAATCTCAGGTCGATGTGGAACACCGGCCTGATGCCGATTTCCTCCCACAATCTGTAGAACAGCGTGAGGCTGACTTTCGTAATGACGATGTTGGCGACGCAGAAAACAGCGCCACGGATGTGGGACATATAGGTATATTTGGACTTTGGGAAAATAAACTCAGCGGCAAGCAATATCAGCGCGACAGGAAGAATTTTCCCCGCGTATTCTTCGATAAAAGCCTGGATTTGATATATTATATCGGTATTCAATTGGCGATCCGGCAAAAACACAAATTACCTCGCCCTCTCTACATTAGGGCCGATCTCGCTTCAATTTAAAGGTTAAAATTTGGTTAAGGCCTGAGCTTGCCGGTCGGTTCTCCGACACGCTGGCCTTGCTGGTTTCCAGGGGCGGCCTGTCGTAATGGGCGGGGCGCGATACGACAGAGCCGACGCGGATCGAACCTGCTTGAAAGCGAGATTCTCGGCGGTTACGCGCATGCCCGAGCGCCCTCTCGCCGTGCTTTTCACGGCGGTCACGCAAAGTTTTGATGACCGCCGCGTGAAACTTATTGACAAGCGACAGTTCATTCTGACAAATGTCAATAACGGCTGGCAATAATCAAATTGCCGACCTGCCGCGGGGGCGGCGGACCTGAATGAGGTGCTAAAGCATCTCATCGCGTGGGAGGGAAAAGACGTGTCGCCATCTAAACTGGATCGCCAGACGCTCTTTCTGGCGCTGATAAATTGTGCTGTTCTCGTTGCCGGCGGAATGTTGGCCGGTGCGACATTTTTGGATAGCTACAATCTGCAGTCTATGGCGTCTCAAGTGCCTGAGCTGGGGCTACTTGCCTTGGGTGTTATGCTGGCCATGATTTCCGGTAATGGCGGTATCGATCTCTCCGGTATTGCGCTGGCGAATCTTGCAGGCATCATTGCATTTCTCATAACTCGTCAGTTTATTCCGGTTTCCGAGAGTCCGCTTCTATTTGCCTGGGCTTTTGCTGGCTTATCATTGGTCGTCGGCATCGCAGGCGGATTAATGAACGGAATTGTCATTGCGTATGCGCGCTTAACGCCGTTGATTGCGACATTGGGCACGCAGCTCCTGTTCACAGGTATAGCGGTTTTCTTGACCAACGGCTCCGCGGTCAGCATGGGTTATATCGAACCGCTCGATAATTTTGGAAACATGCCTGTCCTCGGAATTCCGATGTGCTTTGCCTTGTTTCTCGCGATCGCTGCCGTTCTTGCATTTCTTTTGAAATACACGCCATTCGGTGTGAAGCTGATGCTGCTTGGAAGCAATGCAAAAGCTGCGCGGTATGGCGGCATCAACGAGAAGCGTATGCTGCTTGTTACCTATACGCTTTGTGGTGTACTTGCATCGGTTGCCGGTATTATCATCGCAGCACGTAACTCATCAGTGAAATGGGATTATGGTGGCTCGTATGTTCTGATCGCCATTCTGATTGCCGTTCTCGGTGGAGTGAAGCCGGAAGGTGGCTATGGAAAAGTGATCTGCGTGTTGCTCGCTGCAACGGCACTGCAAATTCTCTCGAGCCTCTTCAATTTCATGAATATCTCGAACTTCTTCCGCGATCTCGCCTGGGGTGTCCTGCTATTGGCCTTGCTGGCATCGGCACGGGTCCATCTCGGCTACTGGCTGCAGCCGAAACGGCGATAGCGGCATCTATTGCCGACCTTGAACCTGGCGGTCTTGGCAGTCGGTCAAATCAATCATCAAAGCGCAATTTGCTTGTATCAAAGGAGGAAACATATGAGCAGAATTTCGAAACTCGCAGCTTGCACGGTGCTGGCGGCCGCGGTCGTTGCAGGTGTGGCAATTGCCAAAGACAAGCCGTCCATCGTGACGGTGGTCAAGGTCACCGGGGAAAACTGGTTCATTCGCATGAATGAAGGCGTCGATAACTACGGCAAGGACAATGCCAGCGTCAGCACCAGCCAGATTGGCCCGGGCAAGGCAGACGCCGCCCAGCAGACACGCCTGGTCGAGGACCTCGTTGCAAAGAATGTTTCGGCAATCGCCGTTGTTCCGATGGACCCGTCCGCACTGGAAGGCGTTTTGCGACGTGCATCCCAGCGCGGCATCAAGGTCATCACGCATGAGGGTGACAGCCTGGTAAACACGGATGTCGATATCGAAGCCTTCGACAACAAGGCCTTCGGTGCGCGCATCAACGAGAAACTCTCGGAATGCATGGGCAAATCGGGCAAATGGACGACCTTCGTCGGGTCGCTCGGCAGCCTGACGCATAATCAGTGGGTCGATGCGGCGGCCGAGAACGCCAAGAAAAATCCGGGCATGGAGCTCGTCTCTGCAAAGAACGAGTCCTTCAACGATGCCAACCGCGCCTATGAAAAGGCTAAGGAAATCCTGCGCAAATACCCTGACATCAAGGGCTTCCAGGGATCGTCGGCCATCGACGTCATCGGCATCGGCCGCGCCGTCGAGGAAGCGGGCCTGCAGGGCAAGACCTGCGTTTACGGCCTCGGCCTGCCGAAGGATACCGGACCCTACCTGGAAAGCGGTGCCGTCAACCAGATCTTCTTCTGGGATCCGAAGGACGCCGGCTATGTCATGAACAAGGTCGCGGACATGGTTCTGAAGGGCGAAGAGATCAAGGACGGCGCGAACCTCGGCGTGCCGGGCTATGAGAAGATGACCGTCATCAAGGGACCGGGCAAGGGTATCGTCATTCAGGGTCAGGCCTGGGTGGATGCCGACAAGTCCAACTACAAGAAGTTCCCGTTCTGATAGAGAGAGCATAACTCGTCAGGCCGTCTTCCGGGGGTGTGTGCACCACCACCGCCTCCGGAAGAAAAGGACTGAGAGCTTCAGGAATTCATCATGAGCACGACCGATGCCCTGCCTAATGCCCCGCCGCCGTTTCTCGAGGCCCGAAACGTCAGGAAATCCTTTGGTGGCGTCAAGGCGTTGAAGGACGTCAGCCTCGTCATCGAGGCCGGACAGATCTACCACCTGATGGGTGAGAATGGCTGTGGCAAGAGCACGCTCATCAAGATCCTTTCGGGTGCACAGCTTGCCGATGAAGGACAAATTCTGATCGATGGCCAACCAACCGGCGAACAAGCCGGCGACTTGGGTGCTATCGGCGCATTGCGCGCCGGCATCGAGACGGTTTATCAGGACCTGTCGCTTCTTCCCAATCTCTCGGTTGCAGAGAATGTCGCGTTCACAGAACAGCTCGTCGAAGCCTCGGGCCGCCTGGCTCGCAGACTGGATGTCGCGGCACTTCATGAAACGGCACGCCGAGCCCTTGCCGAAGTGCATCTGCCGACCGACCGCGCCTTCCTGACGCGCCGCACCGATACCTTGCCGCTTGCCACGCGCCAGCTGATCGCAATTGCCCGCACCGTCGCTTCGGAGGCGCGGCTGGTCATCATGGATGAGCCGACGACGTCGCTTACACGCCAGGAGGTCGACAATCTGCTGAAGGTCGTCGAAAGAATGCGCGGCAAGGGCGTGGCCGTGCTTTTCGTCACGCACAAGCTCGACGAATGCAAGTCACTCGGTGGCCGGGCGATTATCATGCGCGACGGCCTGAAGGTGGCCGAACTCGATGTCGCCGCTCACAGCAAGGCGGAATTCAGCCGCTGGATGACCGGCCGCGAGATCAGCGAGACCAGGTATCGCACCGATCCGAAACTGGATGAGGTGATGCTTGATGTCGAGAAACTCGATGGTGGCCATGCATTCCAAGATGTTTCACTCAGCTTGAAAAAAGGTGAGATATTGGGTGTTACCGGGCTGCTCGACTCCGGCCGGAACGAGCTGGCGCTGGCGCTCGCCGGGGTCAAGCCGGCGTTGAGCGGCAGGATCCGTCTGAACGGTGAGGAAATTTCGCCGCGGTCGACTGCCGAGGCGATCCAGCACGGCATCGGCTATGTGCCGGAAGACAGGCTCACCGAAGGCTTGTTTCTGGAAAAGCCGATACAGGACAACATCACGCTCCCCATCCTCGATCGCCTGCGCAACGCATTCGGGATGATCAGTCCCCGCAGGGCGCGCAAGCGCGCGGAGGAAAGCGTCAGCGATCTCCAGATCGTCGCGCCCGACGTTACCATTCCGGTCCAGTCGCTCTCCGGCGGAAATCAGCAGCGTGTCCTGATCGGCCGTTGGCTGACGATCAATCCCAAGCTGCTCATCCTGCACGGTCCAACCGTTGGCGTGGATGTCGGATCGAAGGATACGATCTTCCGCATCATTCAGCGGCTGGCTGACGATGGTATGGGCGTCATCATCATCAGCGACGATCTGCCGGAGCTGCTTCAGAACTGCGATCGCATTCTCGTTATGCGTCAGGGCCGCGTCGTGGCAGCCCACAAAGCTGATGGGCTGACTGAAGACGCAATCTATCAATCCATGGCCAGCACTTCGAAGGAGATCGCGCAATGAGCGAGATCGCATCCGCGACCAATTTCAGCCGGCAGCGCAAAGGGTTGAGGCCTCGCCTGTGGGATTTGATGGGGCGCCGGCCGGAGCTCTTCACACTGCTTCTAACCGTCGCTACCTGCCTTATCGTGATCGCGGCCAATCCCGATTTTCTTCAGATGAGCAATGTTGTCGACATTCTGCGGGCTTCGGTGGTGCGCGGGCTGTTTGCCATGGGCGTGCTGGTGGTTCTGGCCTCAGGCGGGATCGACGTTTCGTTTACGGCGATTGCGGCTTTTGTGATGTACGTGCTGACCATGCTCGTCACGGACTGGTTTCCGGAAACGCCGATGACGATCGTGCTCATTCTCGCGGCTCTCGGGGGCGCGGCTTTCGGAGCGCTCAACGGTGTTCTGGTACAGAAGCTGCAGGCGCCGTCGCTGATTGTCACCATCGGCACGCAATATGTCATCCGCAGCTTTCTACTGACCTTTGTCGGCACAGCATTGTTTATGAATATTCCGTCCGCGATGGATGCCTTCGGTAAAGCCTCGCTCTTTACACATCATGCATCGAATGGCGTTGTATCCGTGCTGCCCGCCTCTGTCCTGGTTCTGGTTGCGGCCGCCTTTGTGACATGGTTCATTCTCGAGCGTACCCTGATGGGACGTGCCATCTTCGCCGTTGGCGGTAATCCGTCGATTGCCGAGCGTCTTGGCATCAATCTCTTTCGAGTGCGGATCTTCGTATTTGCTTATGCCGGTTTGCTCGCGGGTATCGCCGGCGTGATTCATGTCTCGAGCAACCGTCTCGCCAATCCTTTCGATCTGGCCGGTATGGAGCTTGAAATCATTGCCGCCGTCGTGCTGGGTGGCGCGCGCATCACCGGTGGCTCCGGGTCGGTGATAGGGACGCTGTTGGGAGTGCTCCTCATAACGCTGGTCAGCAACGTGTTGATCTTCGTCGGCATTCCAAGCACGTTGCAGCTTGCCATCATCGGCATCTTCATCCTGCTGGCTGGGGCGACATTCGCCCTGCGCGAGCGCAGCTAGTTAAACATCTGTCGTGCAGCGTCACATAAGTTGGCGCGCCATAGCTAAGTGCAGTTCTTTGGGAGGTTTCCATGTCTCATGATGTATCGGTCGTCGGGCTCTATATTCTTGACGTGCTTGGTCGGCCGGTCGATGCCATTCCGCCGGGCGGCAATGTCGAGTTCATCGACGAAATCAGGCTGACTGTTGCGGGCACGGCGGGTGGAACCGTTGTGGATCTCGCTAAGCTTGGTCTGAACTGCCTCGCTGTCGGCGCCGTTGGCGATGATGAGAAAGCCGATTTCGTGCTCGCGACACTTCAGCGCTTCGGCATCGATACCGCGCAGATGCAGCGGCTGAAGGGCGTGCCGACGTCGTCGACCATTCTCAATATCCGCCGCAACGGCGATCGTCCCGCGCTTCATGCCCGTGGCGCGTCCGATCATTTCGAGATTGCCGATAGTGCCCTCGATGCGGTGCTGGCGCCGCCGATCATTCACCTGGGCGGTACAGGGTTGCTGGCAAAGCTTGATGGCGAGCCAAGTCGCAAGTTGCTTGCCGAGGCCAAGGCGCGGGGGCGTACGACGACATTCGACCTGCTGGGAGCGAATGACGGCACGCTCGATCTGATCGCGCCTCTATTTCCGCATATCGACTATTTCATGCCCTCTATCGAAGAAGCGCGCCAGATTTCGGGGGCGTCGGATGTCGAGGGCGCCAGCCGCTTCTTCCTGGATCGTGGCGTCAAGCATTGCGTCTTCACGCTTGGCGGCGACGGCGTATGCTTTGCCGATGCTTCCGGCGAGATCGTACGGCAGCCGGCGTTCCAGATCGAGGTGGTGGACACAACGGGATGCGGCGACGCATTCGACGCTGGTTTCATCACCGCATTGCATCGCAAGATGGACCTGAAAACCGCTTTGAACTTCGCGCAGGCATCGGCCGCGCTTGTTGCGACGGGTCTAGGCTCGGATGCAGGCATCCGCTCGTTCGAAGATACGCTGGCGTTCATGAATACGGCGCCCATCAAGCGCTGATCGAAGGCGGTGCGGGCCGGGTCTTCCGGCCCGGCCTTTTCATTCGGCCAGCAGCTGCTCTGCGACCTCTATGTCGGTCACGAGATGAGTCGCATATCCGCCGGCGAGAACGGCACGGATCGCGTCCACCTTCTGTGCGCCACCTGCGACGCAGAGCCTGCGCGGTAGGCTGCGCAGCCCATCCAGCTCTATACCGATGACGCGCTTGTCGAAATCACGAACGATTTGCTTGCCATGCTGATCGAGGAAGCGGCAGATCAGCACCGCAACCGCGCCTTCCTGTGCATAGGCGTCGATCTCTTCGTCGCTGGTCACATCGGCAAGGCGCATCGTGCTTTCAGCGGCAAGGCCGCCGACGCCGAAGACGATCATATCGGCCTTGCCGATCCGCTCGAACTGGCGCTTGAGCACCGGTTCGCCCATCAAGGCATCGCGAAGTTCAGGTGTGCTCAGCACGGTAGGCGCCATCATGTTGACGCTGGCGGCACCCATGTTACGGGCCATGATCGACGCACAAAGCTCCGCTGAAAATTCGCGAGTCCCGCTTGACGAGCCCGTCACCTGAACCACGGAAAGCCCCTCCAGCGGCCGGGGCAAGGCAATCGCGTCCGCAATCGCCAGAACGGTGCGTCCCCACGAAACGCAGATCGTATCCCCGGGCGAAACCATGCGCTCGATCAGCCGCGCTCCGCCCGCTCCCAGAGCTTTCAGGCGCGCATCCGGCGTGGCGGATTTTTCCGTCGGAATGACAAGCGCTTCCGCCAGGCTGAACTTGGCCGCCAGCTTGCGGGCTATATTGGTGCGGGTGACGATTTCGGGGTTCATCAGGATCCTGACGACGCCCTTCTGCCGTGCCTCCTGCAGATAATTGACGATGGTGGCGCGCGAAACGCCGATCATCGCCGCTATCTCATTCTGTGTGAGCTGGTTCTCGTAATAGAGCCAGGCCGCCCAGACGATGGCGTCGTCGAACTCTGCTGGGATGGCATGCGTAGACGGCGTCAAATCGTCCGAGGTCATACTCGATTCCTGATGTCTGCGATGTGCCTGAGTTGCACAGAAAAAGCTTTTAATCAACAAGTCGCTCATTGATGTTGACGAATGTCAATCAATGGTGTCAATTGTTTCAGACGCGAGGGGGAACCTCTGGAAGTCTTTGTTATACCACAGGAAAATTAGGATTTTCTGTGAATGTATCCTCATGTCTGCGTGCGGCGGCCGCAGCTTGTCAGCTAAGGAAATGGCAGATGAAATCTAAATGGTCAGAAGCGGACTTCGCTACGATTGTCGGCGCCTATGAGAAAGCCGGGATCGGTCGCGATGTTGCCATTCGCACCTACACAACGCGCCTGCTTGGCTCTGAGCCCAAACTCGTGCTGCATGGCGGCGGCAACACCTCGGTCAAGACGACGTTGGTCGATCATGACGGCAGCGCCGTTGAGGTGCTTTGTGTAAAGGGGAGCGGCTGGGATATGGGCAAGATCGAACCTGCCGGCTTGCCGGCGCTGCATCTTGAACCGTTGAAAGCCATGGTGAGGTACGAGTCCCTCTCGGACGACGACATGGTGATGTTGCAGCGTCGGCTCTTGCTTGATCCGGCGTCACCCAATCCGTCTGTCGAGGCCATCCTTCACGCCATTCTGCCTTTCAAGCATGTCGACCATACGCATGCGAATGCCATTGTGGCGCTGACCAACCAGCCCCGCGGCGAGGAGATCATTCGAGAGCTTTTCCCGGAAATGATCATCGTGCCTTATGTTATGCCCGGCTTCGATCTGTCGAAGGCGTGTTTGAAGGCATTTTCCGCTCGGCCGGATGCGGCGGGAATGATCTTGCTGAAGCATGGTATCTTCACTTGGTCGGATGATCCGCGCGAAGCCTATGAGAATATGATCGCGGCGATCGATCGGGCCGAGAAGCGCATCGCGGAAGGACGGCCCCGTCCCTTCGGAACGGCAAGCGCCGGGCAGCCGGGCACGAACCTCGCGTCTGTTTCGGACATCGCCCCCATCCTGCGCGGTGCGATAGCGCTTCCCGGCAAGGGTGAGGGGCGTCCGCGTCGCTTTGTGATCGAGCATCGTTCGAACGATGATATTCTCGATTTCTGCGGTGCCCCCAATGTGGCCGATCTCGTTCGTCGCGGAAATGCGACGCCGGAGCATGTTATCCACATCAAGCGCTACGGCATTGCTCTTCCGCCGCCGAGGGCGGACGATATCGAAGGCTGGGTCGCAACGGTCAAGGCAGCAGTGGCCTCCTATGCCGCAGACTACAAAGCCTATTTCGAGCGCAACAACGCCCGCGTCGGCGGCGGTAAGACGATGCTCGACCCCATGCCGCGCGTTTTCTATGTGGACGGTATCGGTCTGTTCGCCGCGGCTGCGACGCAGAAGTCGGCACGCATTTGCGCCGATGTTGCTGAAGCGACCATCGAGGTCATTCGTGGCGCCGAGGGTATTGACCGTTTCGAGGCGCTTTCGGAAGAAGATCTGTTCGATATCGAATATTGGTCTCTGGAGCAGGTGAAGCTTAGCAAGCAGACGGAAAAGCCGCTGACGCGGCAGGTGGCGGCGGTGACGGGCGGCGCAGGCGGCCTTGGCCTTGCCATAGCCGCGCTTCTGAAAAGCCAGGGTGCTGAAGTTGCCTTGATCGATATCGACGGCGAACGGGTCGCAGCTGAGGCCAAACGCTTGGGCGCATTCGCTGTCGCGTGCGATTTGACGGATCCTTCAGCGGCGGAAAGCGCACTTGCCCGGATAGCCGCAGAGTTCGGCGGCGTCGATATCCTGGTGTCAAATGCCGGCGCCGCTTTCCAGGGCGCGTTGACGGCGGTGGACGACGCCTTGTTCAAAGCAGCTTTCGACCTAAACTTCTGGAGCCACCATTATATCGCCCGTGCGGCGGTCAAGGTGATGCAGCGTCAGGGCACGGGCGGTTCGCTCGTCTTCAATGTCAGCAAGCAGGCCGTAAACCCGGGGCCGGACTTTGGCCCGTATGGGACGTCGAAAGCGGCGCTGATGGCGCTGATGCGGCAATATGCACTGGAACATGCCGGCGACGGCATCACGGTCAACGCGGTCAATCCGGATCGGATAAGGACCGGGCTGATGACGGATGAAATGGTCGAGGAACGAGCGCGGGCGCGGGGTGTGACACCTGACGTCTATATGCGCGGCAACCTTTTGAAGCGCGAGGTGTCATCGGAAGATGTTGCCGAGGCCGTGCTGCATCTTGTCCAGGCGCGGACCTCTACCGGAGCAGTGATCACCGTCGACGGCGGCAATGTCGCCGCGATGATGCGCTGATATCGCCGAAGGCCGCGTCCAAGTGATGCAGATGAGCCGCCGGGCACGATTGCGCGGCGGCTCACAACAATGACATTTGACGGCGGATTCTTGCCGATCAACTATTTGAGGTCAGGCGCCCACTAGGCTCCTCACCGAGCCGTCGGACCAGACCGTCCGTCCACCCCGGATCGCGCTGCGCAGGCGCGGTACCCGACCGCGTTCCGCAATCACCAGATCGGCGCGCATCCCCTTGGCGATGCTGCCGCGATCATGAAGGCCCAGTGCTTTTGCCGGATTTGCGCTTGCCAATGCGACCGAAGCGGCAAGGCCGCCCTCGCCGATTTCTGCCAGGGCAATGACTGCGGGCAGAATGGCGGAGGGGTGATAGTCGCTCGCCAGTATATCCAGCACGCCGGCTTCGTAGGCCTCGCGGGCCGAAAGATTGCCGGAATAGGACAGTCCTCGCAGCGCATTTGGCGCGCCCATGGCGGTCGCCAATCCCAAACGCTTGGCTTCCGCGGCTGCAGCGACGTTGATTGGAAACTCGCTGATCGCGGCGCCGAGGCCGTGCAGAAGCACCACCTTCTCGGTGGTATCGTCATCGTGGGACGCGAGCACGACATCACTCTGCCGCGCCAGCTCCGCCAGCCCGTTGATGATATCCATGCTGTCGCCGTGCTCGGAGCGGGCGGCCATGCGTTGCTTGACCAGTTCCGCCGCCTGGGTCTCGCTGATCTTCCGTGCTTTGGCGGTGTTGGCGATATGCAATTCTATATCGCGATATTGTCCCTGGCCCGGTGTGTGGTCCATGAGTGAAATCAAGTGGAGCGCCCCGGCATCGATCAAGGCTCTCGCCTCCTCAACGGCGGGCAGGAAGGTCACTTCGAAACGACCATGGACCCGATGGTCTATCAGCAACTCGTCCCGCATGGCGGCGAGTGTCTCTATCATCGCGCGGGTGTTGGCTACCGAGCGGACATGGCCATAGGTGGCCGGCGTGAAGGCAACCGCGGCATAGGCCGTCGTGACGCCGCAGGCGGCAAGTTTCTTGTCGAGATCGTACACGCCGAGCTCGATCGGCATGCGGACGTTGACGCGAGGCTCGACGTCTTTCTCGATCATATCGCCATGCATGTCGACGAAACCGGGAAGTAGAAGCCGGCCGCGGCCATCTATCTCGGCCTCTTCGACCGGCCTTTCGCTGATGTCAGCAATCAGCCCATCCTCGATCCTGACGGCGCCACGCTCGATAACGCGATCCTGCAATACAATCTCAAAATTACTCAACCACATCGTCTTGCTCGTCCTCGATCTTGATGGCTTCCAGATGCAATTCTCGGTCGATCAAAGCCCTTACATCGTCCGGGTGGTGAAAGACACCGATCATCGCAACGCCGGATGCCTTGAGCTGTGCCAATCTCTCCACCAGTGCGCGGCGGGCGGCATGGTCGAGCGATGCCGTCGGTTCGTCGAGCAGCAGCAGGCGCTGCGGCAGGATGAGAGCGCGCGCAAGATTGACTTTCTGCTGCTCGCCACCGGAGAAGGTCGAGGGATAGGCCGACCAAAGCTGTCTTTTCACGCCGAAGGCATCGAGCCAACGTCGGGCTTCGGCCAAAGCTTCGCCATGCGCCCTGCCGGCAAGTCTCAGCGGCTCGGCGACGATCTCTTCGGCCGCAACGCGCGGGCGGGCGTTGAGGAACTGCGTGACGAAGCCGATCTCCCGACGTCGTAGTACTGCAATATCGACGTCGGCAGCGGTCGCAAGATCGATGATGCCTTCCTGCGTGTGATAATAGACGTGGCCCGCGCGCGGCAGGTAGGAGCGATAGAGCGTACGCAGCAGCGTCGATTTGCCCGCACCGTTCTCGCCCTTCAGCAGAATGAACTCACCCGCATTCAGCTCGAAATCGATATTCTCGAAGGCGAACAGCGTGCGCTTGAGGTGATGCATCTCGAACTGCTTCGAAAGGCCTTCGACGCGCAGCACCGTCGGTTTGGTCTGACGGGCGGAAACCTGGATATTCATCTTTCTTTCCCTGTCAAAGCTTGGCGTGAACGAGCTGTTGCGTATAGGCGTGCTGCGGATCCTGGAAGATCTGGTCGGCGAGACCCTGTTCCACGACCATGCCACGGCGCATGACCATAACCCGGTCTGCCATCGTACGGATGACACCAAGATCATGCGATACCAACACCATGGTAATGGAACGCTCGCGCTGCAGCCGCTTCAGCGTATCGAGAACCAGCGCCTGAACGCTGACATCGAGGCCGGTCGTCGGCTCGTCGAGCAGCAGAACGGCCGGTTCGAGCGCAATCGCCTTGGCGAGCTGCACGCGTTGCTGCATGCCGCCGGATAACTCGTTCGGCCTGGCATCCATACGCTCGATCGGAAACTCGGAGGCGTTGAGCGACTGGCGCGCTCGGTCGCGCAGCTCTGCGAAGTTGCGATTGCCGGCGATCAGCAATCGCTCAGCCACGTTGCCGCTGCTAGTATGGTTCATCAGCAGGCCAAGATGCGGATTCTGGTAGACGATGCCGATATGATGGGCGCGCAGCATTCGCCGCTCGAAGCGATCGAGCGTGAAGAGGTTACGGCCCTCCTGGCCGGGAAGGGCGAGATTGTAAGTGCCGGTATCCGGCGTATCCTCAAGGTTCATCATTCTCAGAAGGGTCGACTTGCCAGAGCCGGATTCGCCAACGATGCCAAGGACTTCGCCCGGATAGACCGTAACGTCGACGCCGCCGAGTGCCGTGACGTCACCATAGTTGCGGGCAATGTCGCGCATGGTCAGGATGGGCTGCGCCATCATCAGTCGGGGCGGCTGGCGGGTCAACTCTGTTGATTGAGTGGGATCAAGCGCGACCATCAGTCCATCTTTCCATTATTGTACCATGTTTCGCCGATCGCGACCGGTTCTGCTTCCGATTTTCGGATGTGCTTGACGCCGAAGTGGCTGTCGGACAGCTCGTATTGCGAAGAGCCGTCGTCCTGCGGAAGCTCATTCATGAAGAAGCCTGTGACATTGCTGCGGTAGCAGGTCTTGTCCTGGTGATCTTCGACGCGGTAGGGCACATCGTCGAAGACAAGCGGTTCGACGCTTGTATAGGGCGGCACGGCAAAGATGCGCTTTTCGCGCCCGGCCGACAGGATCGTCAGATGATCAGCCTGATTGAGTTTCGGCACGTCCCAGCGCGGAATGGGCGACGGCGTCATGACGTGACGGCGGTTGACCATGCTCGGATAGCTCGATCCCTGCATGATACGCCCCGATTTCACGAGCTGTTCGTAGAGCACGAGCCATAGTTGCCCGTAATCGGCATCGCCATGCATTTCGCGGGCGACGGACAGGTCCGGCTGAACGGCGCGCAACGGTTCCGGGTCCGGAACCTGCAGCACGAGGATCTGGTCTTCGCGTAGTTTTTCTTCCGGGATGCGGTGGCGGGACTGGATGATGGTGGCCGCCATCGTGTCTTCGGTCTCGACCGCTCCGCCAACGCGCCCAACGAATTTGCGGATGCTGCTGGCATTGACGGAATCGTCGGACCCCTGGTCGATGACTTTGACCACAGAGGTCGGCTTTAGAAGTGTCAACGTCACCTGCAGGCCGCCGGTTCCCCAGCCGCGGGCAATCGGCACCTCGCGGCTGGCATAGGGCACCTGATAGCCAGGCACCGCAATCGCTTTTAGAATACGGCGGCGCATTTCGCGCTTGGCGGATTCATCGAGAAAGCCGTAGTTGAAAGCCACCCAAGGCTTCGTGAGCTCCTGAAGCTTCATAGTGCGACCTCCTCCTGCCGGGCGGCAGGTTTCTCGTTAACGGCAGTCTTGGCTGCATCAGCGCTCTTGTCCGCCTTGACGCGACGCAGCGCATCCAGGCTCGACTGGAACGTGACGTAGTGCGGAAGCTTGAAGTGGATGCAGAAGCCCGAGCTTTCGACCGGTTCCGTGTGATATAGGACGAATTCCTCGTTGGCCGCCGGATGCGGATTGGGCTGGCTGGAAGCGAGATCGAGCGTCGCAGCCGCAATCACCTTCACCTCGTTCCAACCGAAGGTGGCGGAGAAGCCCAGCTCCAGCTCTCTCGCCTTGGATATGACCTCGGTCTGGCTGACGCGGACGCGGCCGGCGCTGAAGACGGTGCCGCAGGGGTGACGCATCCGGACCGGCGCTTCGGCCAGACGCAATTCGTTGACCGTCGGATGCACGGAACTGTAGCCGCGCATGGTGGCATAGCCGAGCGCCAGGGTTCCCCCGGTGTCGGAGCGCGCGAGGCTCTGCAGTCTATGTGCCCTGGCCGCGGGAAACAGCAGCGGCTCGCGTGTCAAATCGGGAATGTCGTCAGGCGTAACGTCCTGGTCTGCGTGCTCGGGAATGAGCCCCTGCGCTTTCTGCCAGCTGGTCAGAGATGGCTGGGTCGCAGGGGCCGGTTTTGCTGCCGGAATAACCGGTTCCGGCACATAGTCTTCGCCCTTCAACACGTCGACCTGCAGCAAGCGGTGCGAGTAGTCGAGCGTCGGGCCGAGGATCTGGCCGCCGGGGATGTCCTTGAAGGCGGCGGAGATACGGCGAACGGTGAAAAGATCCGTCTGGCCAACCGGCTCGGCGACCGCGATACGGGGCTGCGTCGTGCGATAGGCGCGCAGCAGGAGGATGGCTTCATAGAGATCGCCGCCTGCCTGTGCCAGCGCCAACGCCGCGAGATCAGGCTCATAGAGCGATGCCTCACCCATGACGCGGTCGATGAGATAGGGGAGGCCTGTTCGAACGGCCTCGACGCGCTCGCGAGTAATCGGACCGAGATCGCTGCGGAAAAGTCTTTCGGCCTGCTCGATGGCATATTCGCCGCCGCGGGTTGCTACATAAGCCATCACAGCACCTCGATTTTCGTTGAACGGGGAATACCGAGCAGACGCTTGCCGTCGACCAGATAGAGATCCCAGCCGAGGGGATAGCGGATCGCTCTTGCGCGCATTTGCCAGAAGGCGGGATCGACGCCATCGATATCGATCGTGATGCTATCCCTGATGCCGGGACCGGAAAGACGCAGCCGCTGTCCGGAACCAAGTCGCGCGGGGGCAAACAGCGTCGCTGCATCGTCCGGATAGGCGAGGCTGCCGATGCGCAGCGAGGCGAGGACTTTGAGCTTCTCGGCAGAGTCGATTGCCGCGAAGACATAGTCCGCCTCGGCAAGCGGCGCCGGGCGGGCGCCCGTTGCGGTCAGGACGGAGCTCAAAGAGGCGTCGTCTTCGCAATGGAAGCTGCATTCGCGATCGAGCAGGCTCTCCGCGAGGCTCCAGAAACCCTCTTCCGACATGTCGCGAGGCTGGCCGGGCCGGCTGAGAGCCCACATGAGATCTTCAAACGTGGCATTGGTGCGGGTATCGTCCACGGTCGGTGTAAGGGAATGTGCCATGGTCAGAATGTCTCCATTTGCACGCGGGTCGCTTCGACGTTTCGCAGTCGCTGGCTGTCTTCTTCCCGCTGACGGTCGTGCTCGGCGTTCAAAAATTCGAGAATGATGTCGGCTCGATGATTGCTGGCAATTGCCGCATCGATGATCGCCATTGCCATGGCATGCTCGAGGTCGCGGCCAATGATGGCGCCATAGCCTTCTACGGACTGTCCCGGCACGCGGATATGCGCTTCGGATACAAGCACTTCGCCCAGGTGAAAGGCGGTGCCCTGGACGGTATCCGTCAACGGAAGCATCACAAGGCCGGTACGGTTGACGACAACGTCGACGTCGCCAAGCGTGTCGAGCATCTGTTCGGCGGTGGCCTTGATGTTTGTCGGACGGCTTGCTGCGAGAATCTCCAGGGTCTGCGCATGGGCATAGGATGCGCCGACCGGATCACCAGTCTTCTCCTTAGTCATCGTCTTTTCCTTGGCACTTAGGGGTCGCTTGATGCCGGCGATGGGTCACCGGAAACATTCGGATGATTACTATAATCATCCGAATGAATTGTCCATCTCGTTTTGCTTTGAGAGACGAGATTCCTCGAACTGGGCGAAGCGCTCAGTCGTCACGCCGGCGCAGCCATTCGGCTGTGATGCGGCTTGCGTCCCACGCGGCGGCCGCCGGCGTCTGTCCCTGCAGCAAAGCGAATAGAAATGCGCCTGCGAAGCGGTCGCCCGCGCCGATCGTGTTTGCCGTAGCAATCCTCTCGGCCGGTTCGACCTCTAATGCGCTTGAACCGTCGAACAATGTGATTGGGCGCGGACCATCGGTAAGGACGAGCATTTTCAGGCGTGGGCCGGCGATTGCGGCCGCGCGCTGCCAGGCATGAGCAAGATCGTCTGGAAGGTCGTCACGAGAGGAGATGACATAGTCCGCCGGGCGCGGCGTCGCCGGCTTGAGTGGAAATTGGGAGAGAACTAGCGGTTGCGCACTGATCTGATCGACAATGTGCCCATCAAGGGTAAAGGCATTGATATAGACGCCTGCGCTCGACAGCTTCCCCGGAGCGGTTAGGGGATGCGCCCGGCCGGCCGGTGCGATGATCGTCCGCTCGCCGTTGGGCTCCAGGAAAATTTCCAGCGGCGCGGTTTCTCCGGGGGCCATCATTATATAGTCGGTGTCGAAACCGGCGGAGGAAAGCGATGTGAGCGTGGCTTGCCCTTGCTCGTCGTGCATCAACCGCGAGACGAGTGCGACGTCGGCTCCCAGTTCCAGAAGCTGCTGGCCGGTATAGTAGGCGCCGCCGCCAAGCCGGGTTGTTCGGGATGAAAACTGCATCCGGCCGCCCCGGATCAACGGGGCATCCAATTGCCATATGCGGTCGTGATTTACCGATCCGATTACGATTATTCGGGGCATGCTTTACCTATCTGTCGTCAATGCCTGGTGCTAACGCGTCCACGATGAAACGCTGCGCCAGTAGGAAGATCAAGAGAACGGGAACGATCGATAACAGGCTTGTCGCCATCAACGGACCCCAAGCTCGCTCGGCGCCTTCGAGATCGGCAAAGACGGCAATGCCTGTCGTGAGCGTCTTCTTGAAAGCGTCGTCCAGCACGAGCTGACCCCAGAGATAAATGTTCCAGGCGCCCATGAAGGAAATTACCGAGAGGGCCGCAATTGCCGGGATGACATTCGGAACGCCGATCTCGAAAAATTGCCGCCACAGGCCGCTCCCATCGATCCGGGCCGCCTCGAACATCGAGCCCGGCAGCGATCGAAAGGCTTGCCGCATATAGAAGACATAGAAACCGATATAGGGAATCGACGGGATGATCATCGCCCCATAGGTATCGACCGCCTGGAGTTTTACCACTGCGATATAGGTCGGGATGATCGCCAGCACATTCGGAAAGGACATGGTGGCGATGACGAACCAGAACAGCGTCTGCTTCCCTTTGAACTCTAGCCGTCCGAAGGCGAAACCCGCCGGGATCGCGAGAATAAGCTTTCCGGCGGTGAT
Source organism: Martinezella lusitana (assembly GCF_014207095.1). Taxonomy (GTDB): domain Bacteria; phylum Pseudomonadota; class Alphaproteobacteria; order Rhizobiales; family Rhizobiaceae; genus Rhizobium; species Rhizobium lusitanum_B. The sequence continues at coordinate 65,214 of NZ_JACHBG010000006.1, forward strand.
AAGGCTTGCCGTGAGGATGGAGTTCCACAGCCACATCCAGATGGGATGGCGGCTGGCGGCAATGGTGAAATTCGCCAGCGTCGGATTTTCCGGCCAGAGGCGCACGGTCTTTGCCATGATCATGTCGTTCGGCGTGAAAGCCGCGGCCACCATCCAGACAAGCGGAAATATCGTGACGATGCAGATTGCCATGAGCACGACGTGCAGCAGCAACCTGTGAAGCTTATGACCGATATTGCTCATCTGTAATGCACCCGCTTCTCGCTGACGCGGAACTGCAGCCATGTAATGGCGAGTACGAGAGCTATGATGATAACGGCAACGGCGCTGGCAGGGCCGAACTGGAAGAACATTAGGCCTTGTTGCCACAGGAAATACAGAAGGCTCGAGCTTCTGCCCGCCGGTCCGCCATGGGTCAGGACATCGATGACGCCGACGATGTCGTCGAGGACATGGAAGAAGGTCGTGACGCTGATGAAGAAGGCGGTCGGCGTCATCAGCGGCAGGCTGATGTTGAAGAAATGCCGTGTCGAGCCGGCGCCGTCGAGCTGTGATGCCTCGCGCAGTTGTTTCGGCAGATTTGCCAGCGCCGCCAGCCATAAAAGCATGTTGAGGCCGAAGGTCTTCCAGAAGGTAACAAGGCTGACGCAGAACAAAGCAAGGTTCGGATCAGTGTGCCAACGCGACGGCGGAAAGCCGAAGTAGCCCAGGACTTCATTGAGCAAGCCATTGACTGGATTGAACAGCCAGGACCAGGCGACACCCGCAACGGAATAGGCCACGATTGTCGGCAGGAACAGGCTGCCGCGATAGAGCCCCTGCAAGGGATTCTTGCGCACCGAATGCAGCATGACGGCAAAGATCAAGGGGATTATGATCTCCGCGGGGGTGAGGACGATGCAATAAAGAAGCGTATTCCAGGCAGCCAGACGGAAGTCGGAACTGCCGAAAATCGATGCATAATTGTCGGCACCGACAAAGCGGATATCTGCGGATAGCAGATTCCAGTCGACGACCGATAGCAGCATAGAGGCGAGGAGCGGTCCGTAGAGAAATATCGCCACGGCAAGCACGGCCGGCCCCACGAACAAATAGGGGGCCAGCGATTTGAAACGGAATGGCATGATACGAAGCCTATGCCGAAATCAGCCCTGCAAGCTCGTCGTGAGCTCCCTTGATGCCGTCGGTAACTGTCGTTTCCTTGAGCAGCATACGCGCAACCCATTTGCGCCAAACCGCCTGACCTTCGAGGCCGCGCTTGCCCGGCCAGATCGTTTCTGCGGTCAAACCGTCCGCCAGTTGTGCGGCCGCGGGCTTCATGAACTCGTTGATCAGCGGAATGTCGTGCTGCGACGTGTTGAGATAGCCGGTCTGGGACCAGAGTGCCTGCCCTTCCTTCGAAGCACAGAATTCGAGGAAGGCAAGCGAAGCCTCCGCCTGTTCCTTGTTGCGGGTGTAGACGGCGAGGAAATTACCACCGCTGTTCATCTTGCGCGGATGTCCTGCAAGGCCGGGAAACTTGGTCGTGACGGCCTTGGCGGCGCCGAACGGGAAGGAAATCGCCGCCGTCGAACTGGTCGTGCAGATGGCAAGCGCGCCGGACTGGAACGCGGCGACCTGTTCCTTGTCGCCAACGGGCAGCCAGAGGCCCTCATGGGCCGGCGCGCAATATTCGCTCATGCCGGCAATTGCTTCCGGGCTGTTCAGGGCGAGCTTGCCATCGGGATCGATGATGAAGCCGCCGGCATTCTGGATGAAGGATTGGCTCGTCCATTCGTTGTTGGACAGCGAGATCGGCGAACGATAGGTCGGATGCTTGCCTTTCAGGGCCGCATCGAGCTTGCGTGCGCTCTCGCAGAGCCACTTGGTGTCCGGTGTTTCCGGAAGGTTGGGGTCGAGGCCGGCAGCCTTCCACATCTCGCTGTTGATATAAGTAATTGGCGTCGACATGGCCCAGGGAAGGCCGATGACTGCGCCATCGATCGTGACCAGCGGTAATACGGAGGAACGAAAATTGGCGAGAATGACCTCAGCCTTCGCAGCATTGATCTCACGCAGATCACGCGCGCCGAGTGTGCGCTTGGCAAAATAGCCGAACTTCCAGCCGGTGATCATCATGGCTGGCGGTCGACCGGCAGCGACGCTGGCGACAGCCTTGGCCGTGACGGCTTCATAGTCGCCATCGAACCGGTTGGTAACGGTTACGCCTAGGTTCTTTGCGTTGAACGCATCGACGACTTTTTGGAACGGCTTGTCGGGACCCCAGGTGCTCGAAATTTCAATCGCCGCATCGGCAGAACGGGCTTTGCCGGTCATTGCGATCGATGTGCCGATGACTGCGGTCGTACCCGCGATGAATTGCCGACGATTAAGCGCTACCATTATATCCTCAATATTCGAATGAATAATAAAACATTCGAATATCTATCTAATGGGCGCAGGTGACACTCATGTGAAGATCTCAAAGCCTAACCATGAAATATGAGAGGAAAATTTGGCTTTGATGGCTCCCTTCAGGATGATGATCGCCGGAGAGAGATTGAAAACCAATGCTGGAGCCGATATATGACATTCGAATGACATCATAGAATTCGGATGGGTGGGCATGGAAAAAAAACTGCTGCATGGGCAATGGCAACAGGTTGAGAGCGATATCGCCGAGGATATTCTGACCGGCCGTCTGTCACCCAAGGCGCAGCTTCCCACCGAGGCGGATCTGATGGAACGCTTCGGCGTTGGGCGCCACACCATACGGCGCGCGATTTCCCGGCTGGAGAGCCGAGGGCTCGTGTTGGTCGAGCAAGGGCGGGGAACCTTCGTAAGAGACAGCCGCCTCGACTACCGCCTGTCGGAGCGCACGCGGTTTTCCCAGAATCTGCTCGATCAGGGCAGGGAGCCGCTTGGGCAGGCCATTCACGAAGAGGTAGTGCCTGCCACCGAACTGATTGCCGAAGCCTTGCGGCTTCCCCAAGGCGAGCCGGTCTATCATATCGTCAGACGCGGCTTTGCCGATGAAGAGCCGATAAATTTTTCGCATGCCTACTTTCCGGTGCGCCGTTTCCCTGGTTTCGATGAGGCGCGACGCAGCGGGCGAAGCGTGACGCTTATCCTCGCCGAGTATGGCATCCCCGATTATATCCGCCTGCGCACGGACATCATCGCTCGCTTGCCGACAAATGAGGAGGCAAAGCAGCTATGTCAGTCGGCATCGCAGCCGGTGGTCGCGCTAAGGAAGGTGGACGTGGACCTCAAGGGCACACCGATCTCCTATTCCGAATCCATATGGCCGGGTGAGCGTGTGCAGTTCTCCATCGACAATACCAGCCAGCTTCTGGATGTGCTGGCGCGCGCCGATGCGGGCTGAACGGAATTCGCTCTGCGCGTTTGCTTCCGAGCCGTTGTGAATGACGCTTCCGCACTGATGTGCTAAACATACTAGCCTCTCAAGCGCGGGGGGACGATGTTGATGTTGGAGGCGGACAGGCTATTCGCCGGCTCGATACCGGAAAACTACGACCGCTATATGGTGCCGCTGATTTTCGAGCCTTATGCGGCAGACATTGCGCGGCGCGCCGACTCCCTGGCGCCGAAAGCGGTCTTGGAGATTGCCGCCGGAACCGGGGTCGTGACACGCACCTTGGCGCCCAAACTCCCTGCTGATGCAACCTATGTTGCGACCGACCTCAATCAGCCGATGCTCGACCATGCGGCGCTGCGGCAACCGTCCGACAGCCGCGTCACATGGCGGCAAGCGGATGCCATGATGCTGCCCTTTGAAGATGCGGCATTCGATCTCGTCCTTTGCCAATTCGGCGCGATGTTCTTTCCCGATCGTACGGCTGCCTATCGTGAAGCAAGGCGCGTCCTGATGCCCCGGGGACATTTCCTGTTCAACGTGTGGGATCGTCTCGAGGAGAATATTTTCGCAGATGATGTGACGAACGCGCTCGCCAGGTTGTTTCCGAACGCCCCACCGCGCTTTCTTGCCCGCATGCCGCACGGCTATCACGATCTGGAGGTGATCCGCAGGGATCTCGAACAGGCGGGTTTCTCACGGGTGCAGATAGAAACAACAGCCGCCGAAAGCCGCGCGGCGTCGTCGCAGCTGGTGGCGTCTGCTTATTGCCAGGGAACGCTTCTGCGCAATGAAATAGAGGCGGAGCAACCCGGAACGCTGTCGGCTGTGACCGACTATGTCGCGGCAGCAATCGCAGACAGGCATGGCAGCGGCGAGATTGCCGCGAAAATTCAGGCGCATGTTGTCCTTGCCATTGCATGAAGCTCGTTCCGGCTGTTGGCACGGTGTCAGCGACGAATTAACGGAGAAATAACTATATTTCCAAGCAAAGCGGTCGATTTGTACGTTCGGCGAGAAGTTGTTATATCGCGCGGAGTACGGAATAGAGATCCAAGGCAATGTATACTGGGATTTCTGGTGGATTCTCATCAAAACGCACCTGGCAGTCGAATTGCCGGCGGTGACGCCGGTAAGTCCTCTCGCGTGATTTCCAATCTCCAGGTCCTGCGCGCGCTGGCCGCCTCCTCCGTGGTGGTTGCGCATGCCATGCATGAGACAGCAAGCCTGTCCGACGCGGCGGGTCGCGTGCCGATCGACGGCGCCACATGGAACCTCGGCTTCGGGGTAGACATATTCTTCGTACTATCTGGCTTCATCATGACGCATACCGCCGCAGCCGAATTCGGCAAAGGCGGCGCCCCGCTGCGGTTCTTTCTGCGGCGCTGCGCGCGGGTGGTTCCACTTTACTGGTTGTTGACGAGCGTGCTGTTGCTTGGTGCCGCCATTGCGCCGTCATTGCTCAATGTGCCGATCGGCGATGCTTCGCATGTATTGGCGTCCTACTTCTTCATCCCCTCTGGCCGTGGGATTGATGAGATCAGGCCTGTGCTCGCTCTCGGCTGGACCCTGAACTACGAGATGCTGTTCTACGTATTCTTCGGGCTGGCGCTGATCCTGCCGATCCGGCTTGGAATCTTCTGGCTCTCGGTGCTGATGGTGAGCTTGGCGCTCATCGGCAATGTGGTTTCTCCACAGCAGGTACAGCTGGCTTTCTGGACGAGTCCGATCATCCTGGAATTTCTGTTCGGCGTCTATGTTGCGTTGATCTTTCGCAGCGGCCTGCGGATCGGCATCTGGCCGGCACTGGGCATGATGGCGATCGGTCTTCTCGGCTTCGTGCGCTTCTCCGCCATCTGGGAAGATGATGTTTTGCCGCAATTCCTGCGAAGCGGCCTGCCGGCGGCCCTGTTCGTCCTCGCCGCTGCGATTGGTCCGGCCCTACCGTCCGGGAGGATTGTGGTGTGGGGTATTGCGCTCGGGGATGCCTCCTACAGCCTCTACCTCTCGCATCCCTTCATCCTGCGACCGCTGCGCGCCATCTGGGAAAAATTCGTCGGAGATCAGCTTCCGCTCGGCCTCTTCGTTGCGTGCGGCGCCATCACCACAGCGATATTTGCTCTTGCGCTCTGCAGGTTCGTCGAGAAACCGCTCACGGCTTTTGTGCAGGGTTTTACGCGCCGGCTGGGACGGCCGAAAGCTGCGGGGGCTGCCCGCGCGCCGGGTGCCGACACCGAAAGCGCGTAGAGCCGGCGCGCCGAACTCCTTCAATGTGACGCTGAACTGCGTCGGCGTGCTGTGCGATAGGCCGAAACGGCAAGGACCAGCGTTGCGACAAGGCCAAGTGCGCCCGCAACCATGGCCGCCGAGGCGAAGCCGTGCGTGGAGGCCTCTTTGAGCAGGCTCTGGAAGGTTTCCGGGGCTATGGAAAGGCCGACCGGCATCTCATGCCGTTGGACGGCAACGGCGGCGAGTGTGGCGGCATGTTCGCTGCCGGAGCCCGTCAATGTGCCTTCCAGGGATGCAGTGGCGCGTGTGCTCATGATGGTTCCAAGAAGGGCTATACCGATGGTCATGCCACCCTGTCGCAGCGCGTTCATGGTTGCGGAAGCGGCACCGGTTCGTTCGCGTGGGGCGCTACCCATCGCGGCAGCACCTGTCGCGGGAACGGCTACTCCCAAGGCAATACCAAGCAGGGTGAATGCCGGCGCGACGATCCAATAGGGTGTCGTCGGCGTGAATGAGGTCATGGCCAGCATCGAAACGCCAAGGATGATATAGCCCGCAATCATGAGCCGGTTCATTCCGAAGCGTCGGCTCAGTTTGCCGAAGATGGACGAGGCAAACAACATGGCGGCGAAGACCGGCGCCATGCGCCAACCTGCATCCGTCGCGGTCCAGCCCTGCCCCTGCTGAAGAAAGAGCGAGAACAGGAAGAGGCTCGTGTAACCGGAGAAGCCGAGCACCAGCGAAGCGAAATTGGCCGAGGCGAACGGCGCTTGCCGGAAGAGATCGACCGGAAAAACCGGACGTGACGCACGAAGTTCCACGACGATGAAGAGCACGAGGGAAATGGACGAGGTGAGGAGCGAGAAAATCGTTTCGCGGGCATACCAGCCGGCGTTGCCGGCATTGATCAAAGCGAAGGTCAAGGACCCCAGAAAAGCGATGCTCAGGAACTGGCCTGCGGGATCGAGCGCGGCATGCTCGGGATTGGCGCTCTCCTCTATGCCCAACAGGCCGAGCGAGATCGTGACCATGCCGATCGGAAGATTGACGAGAAAGATGCTGGCCCAGCCTGCATGATCGACGAGAAGGCCACCGAGCATCGGGCCGAGGATGAGGGAGACCGCGCTGAAAGACGACCAGCCGCCGATGACGTGAGCCCGTTCTGCGGGATCCGGAAAGGCTTGCGTCAATATGGATAGCGCGCCTGGAATTACCAAGGCGCCCGCAACGCCCTGCAGGGCGCATCCTGCAATTAGCGTCTCCAGGCTATGCGCAGAGGCGCAAACTGCCGAGCCGACTGTAAACAGCGCCACGCCGATGAGCCATATCCGCTTACGCCCATAGCGATCAGCCAGAGGGCCGGCGGACAACATGAAGGCCGAAAGGCACAATGTGTAGGTGCCTACGACCCATTGCAGGCCCGAAAGGCCGATGCCGAGGTCGGATTGAATTGCCGGGAGGGCAACGCTGACGATGCTGATGGCAAGCGAAGCCATGAATGTGCCGAGATAAACGGCGGCAGCGGCGACGGATCTGCGATTTACTGTCATTTATTGAAGGCCTATATCTATGATATATAGATATTAATGCATTCCGACCGACCGTCGGTCAATACGCGTTAGGCTTCCAAGTGCGGAACGAATGTGTCATCACTCGACTCGCGGCTGAACAACGGAAGGGCGGTAGAAATGGCAATCGGGACGCGGTCCGCGAGAACTGGTCAAACTCAACTGCCGCGGAAACGATTGATGCTTCCGGCGGAGGTTCGCGTCGACGATCTGATGACGGCCGCGGCGGACCTTTTCATCGCCAAAGGCATCGAGGCGACGACCGTCAACGATATCGTGGAGCTTGCGGGCGTCGGCAAGGGAACTTTCTATCACTACTTCGCCACCAAGGAGGATGTGATCCTTGCCCTACGCGAGCGCTTCTCGCGAGACTTCACGAAGAAGGTCGCCGACGCTCTGGCGCAGTGTCCGGGTGACGATCATCGTGCTCGTTTCGCGACGTGGCTGCGTGGAACGGTCGAGGCCTATATCGCCAATTATGAGCTTCACGATGTGGTCTTTCACGAATTCCGCCACAGCAACAGGAATTCGAAGGAGAAGGAAATCGTCATCGCCCAGCTTTCGGCCTTGCTGGGTGAAGGCGCTAAAGCCGATGCTTGGTCGTTGCCGGACGTGCGCGCGGCCGCGATCGCCATCTATGACGGCATGCACGGCGTCGTTGATGATGCCATTGCTACCGGCAACGGAGATGCCGGGGCAATCTGCGACCGGCTGTCCTTGCTCTTCGGCCGGATCCTTGTCGCCTGATTTTCCGATCGTCGGAGAGTAACTCCGTGATGATGCGGCGTCTGGATTACTCGGCCCATTCGTGATCGGTCGTGAAGGCGATCGTCAGCCAGCGGTCGGGACTTTCATCGCCGATCGCCTCGCCAATCTCGTCGCGAATGCGATCCCATTCCTCGAGCTTCTTCGCTGGGTCGTCCTTCGGCACGATGAAATAGAGTTCTATCTGTTTACCGCGACCGACCCGCGCGACATAGGCGCGATAGGATTCGAAATTATAGCGGCGCACCACGTCGGCGGCGACGCGATCGACATGCTCACGCAGCGCCACGGGCGTCACGAGCAGGATGTCGGCGAATGCCTGCTTGATCGTTCCAAGCGGCATCGGAATGACGACGAGGCAGACGACCGCCAGCGCCAGCGGGTCGACATAGGGCGACATCCATTCCAGCGTCGTGCCTTGAATGGCGAAGCCGAAGATGAAGGCGAGGAGCAGGGCTGTGCTCAGGCTGCCGGTCATGACCCAGGCCTTGGCGTCCAGCGCGATGAAATTGGAGCCGATCTCCTTGTTCGCTCTTCTGGCATAGGCAGCCATGAGGAAGGCTATGATCATGGTCAGCACAGCGTAGATAATGGCTTGATCGAATGAGAGGTGCCGGCCACCCGCCATGATGCTGCCGATAGCATTGATCAGCGCATAGATCGCCGCACCGGTCAGCAGGATGCCGTTGAGGCCGAGGACCATGGGCTCCAGATGCCAGAAACCCATGGTGAAATGCTTGACGAACCTGCCCGTGCTTGCATTGCTCGTGGCGGCGGTAATGATCAGGTTGGAGACGATTAGTGCAACGATCGTCATGATCGCGTCCGTCAGGGCATAGATGCCGTCGAAGACGATGGCATAGGAACCAGACAAAAGCCCGAATACGATGCCAGCGGCCGCAAGAACGAACGTTATGATGATGGAAATGCGCAGCACGCTTTGTTCAGTGGTCACTCTTCGATCCTCTTGAGGGATATCCGGCATGGATTTCGGGCAAGATCATAATATACGGCAGGTTTAGTGCTTTCATGCAGGGAACCCATAGGATTGACCGATTGACGGGCGGCCGTGTTTGTCGGCTGTCGCTTGGGCCATCAAGAATGGTATCGCCTTGTGCCGTGTCCTTGCTGTCTGAATGCGCTGGGCGTCACGCCAGCCAGCCTTTTGAAATCGCGCGCGAAGTGGAAGGGGTCGAGGTAGCCGCATCTGGTCGCGATAGCGCCGATCTTCTCATCGGTGACGACAAGGAGCCGCTTTGCGGCACTGACACGCTCGTGGCGCAGCCAATCGAGCGGTGTCGTCCCCATTCTCTGCCGGAAGCGGCGAAAGAGCTGCGCCTGGCTCAGATTCGCTGCAGCGGCAAGTTCGCCCACGCTCCAGGGGTGCGAAAGGTTGGCCCGCACGGTTTCCACCACATGCTGCAGCCGCTGTACCGCGCTGCTGAGATCGCCTGCATCCGCTCGTTCGGACACGAGAATTGAGATAAGTTGCGCAAGCAACGCAAAGCAACGGTTCTCTGCCAGGAAGCTACCGGTCTCGACCTCGCGGAGAATGCTCTCGAACAAGGGCCGCAGATCATGGTGCGCTGCGGTCTCAAAGACAGGATTAAGGCCTACGCCAAGATTGTCGAACAGGGTGTCCACCCCGTGACCGACGAATCCGAGCCAGAGATACGACCAGTGGGAACAACGAGGCTCACAGCCATGTGAATACAACATCGAGGAGTCGAGCCAGGCTACGGTTCCCTCCCGCATATGGCTTGACTGGCCGCTGATATGAAGCGCGCCTTTGCCGCTGAGCGTGAGGATCAGCGTATGGTGATTAAACCGGTGGGCGATGGGCGCTTCGGCGGAGGTGCAGGTCCGGCGCCCGGCAGCGAGCAGGAAATAGGGCAGGGCGCGCGACAGCCGCCCCGGGGTCTGAAAGAAGACTTCATCGAGGGCATCTATCTTCGCCGAGGTCGCTTCGTCGGTCATGATCCGCAGATGATATCGGAAGATGAGAGTTTTATCCATATCGCTGCGGCTGCCATCCATGTCTTTCGACGGGTTGGGCGGCTATTCTATGGGGATTAACCGGAGTAGAGGAGGTTCAGGTGGTTACAGCGTCACCCGCATTTGATCCGCTTTCGCAAGCATTCGCAGACGATCCCTATGCGTCTTACAGCGAGCTGCGCGACTGTCCCGGCCCGGTCTATTACGAGCATTTCGATATTTGGCTACTGTCGCGCTACCAGGATGTCGCCGCTGCGGCTGCAGACAAGACGCTGGTCCGCTCGATGGAATACTTTCTATCACCTCAGGAGATAGAAGCGGAGAAGGTGCGTCTGAATTGGCATGACATGCCGAACCATTCGCGCTTCGTGCAGTTCAGCCTGCTGGACTCCGACGGCGAAACCCATGATCGCCTGCGCCGCAAAGTCTTTCGAGAATTTACCCCGGCTCTCGTCGCGCGCCAGCGCGGGATGATCCAGGAGTTCGTCGACAAGCTGCTCGATCGGTTGCTCGATGTCGGAACGATCGATTTCGTCGAGGATCTCGCCTCGGAGGTTCCGGGCCATATTATCGGCTCTGTGCTGGGCGTGCCGGACGAATATGCCGGACAGTTGCGTAAGTGGTCCGAACAGGTCGTGCAATATTTCGATGTTGACCGCAGCGACGAGCGCAAGGCCATCGCCGAGCGTGCGACCACCGAATTCTACGAACTGCTGAAGGAACTCATTGCCGATCGCGTGCGCAACCCGCGCGAAGACCTTCTCTGTCGGCTCACGCAGGCTTACACGAGCGGCGAAATGACCGAGGACGAGCTGGTTTCCACCTGCATGCTGATCCTGATGGCGGGCCACGGCTCGACGATCGATGTGCTCGGCAGCGGAATGCACGCGCTTCTGCAGTATCCGGACGCATTGGCCAAGCTCAGAGACACGCCGGCCGTCATGCCGACTGCGATTCAGGAAATGTTCCGATTTGAATCGCCGCTGCCGTTCTTCCATCGCTATCTGACCGAAGAGAAGATCATTGCAGGAAAGAGCCTGCCGAAGGGCACCAAGGTCGGCTTGCTTTACGGTGCGGCCAACCGCGATCCCGAGCAATTCGAGGCGCCCGACCGTTTCAATATCGAGCGGACGCCCAACCGGCATGTGGCGTTCGGCGGCGGTGCGCATTTCTGTCTCGGCAATCATTTGGCACGGTTGGACATGGAGATCATATTCTCGACGCTGCTGCAGCGTACCCGTTCGATCGAGTTGCTGGACGAGCGTCCTGCCTACAAGCGCGGGCTGTCAGTTCGCGGGCCGCAGCGCCTCAACATCCGTCTTGTTCCCGCTTGAACCGGATGCATAGCGGCTTTCCGCTCGAGATGCCTAGAAAAACAAGAGGATAAGCATTTTCGCTACTTGGAGAAAAGCGAAGATGCTCTGTTGAAAGCATGGAGAATGCAATGAGTGAAGTCGTATTCGTCGATTCCGCCGGTGGGGAGACGCGTGTGAATGCGGAAGATGGCGAAACGCTGATGGCCATCGCCGTCCGAAGTGGCATCGATGGTATCGTCGCGCAATGCGGCGGCGCTTTGGCCTGCGGCACCTGTCATTGCTATATCGACGAGGCTCATCTCGATCTGCTGCCGCCGCCTTCACAGGAAGAGGCTGACATGATCGAGTTCGTAATGGAGCCGAAGCCAAATAGTCGCCTTAGCTGTCAGCTCCTGATGAGCGCCGCCACCGACGGCATGCGCGTCATCGTTCCCGATAACCAGCACTGATCCTGAGGTTTTCGGGCAAGCCGAGACAATCTTTCCGAATTCGACTTTGCCTTGAGGATGGCGCCGGCGATGATGTCGGCGCTTCTCTTGTCGCTATGATTGGCTGGCTTGTCGCAATCCCTCGCGTGCTTGCCGATAGTGAGCCGGATCCGGTATCGGAACGGCAGCCATCAGGTTTCGCGTGTAATCGTCGCCCGGATTTTCGAATATCTGCCGGCGCGTGCCCATTTCCACGATGCGGCCGCCGCGCATGACGGCGACGTGATGCGACATCTTCTCAATCACGGCCATGTCGTGCGAAATGAAGAGATAGGCAAGCCCCATCTGCTCCTGAAGCTCGAGCATGAGGTCAAGAACGCGTGCGCGTACCGAAACGTCGAGTGCGGCCACGCTTTCGTCGGCAACGATCAGCTTCGGTTCGAGCGCCAGCGCCCGCGCAATGCAGATGCGCTGACGTTGGCCACCGGAGAATTCGTGCGGATAGCGGCTTGCAGCGTCCGGCGTCAGCCCGACGCGTTTCAACAGCGCCGAGACGCGATCCTTGCGCTCGGACGCATTACTGACGTTGTGGATGACGAGCGGCTCGGCGATCGCCGAACCCACACTCATGCGGGGATCGAGCGAGGCGTAGGGATCCTGAAAGATCATCTGCGCTGAACGGCGCACCGGCTGCATTTTCGCGGCAGACAGCCCATGAACCTCACGGCCCTCGATTTTCACGCTACCAGCAAAACCGATGAGATTGAGGATGGCCTTGCCCGTGGTGGACTTGCCCGAGCCGCTCTCGCCCACCAGCCCAAGCGTCTGGCCGGCCTTGATCGTGAAGGACACCTCGTTGACTGTCGGTGCAGCAGTCTTGCCCTTGCCGAACAATCCCGTCTTGCCGCCGTAGGTCACACTCAGTTTCTTGACCTCGACGATCGGCGTGGCCGGCGCAGCCATGACCGGAGCGTTTGAAATGCGCGGCGGCTCGTTTGTGCCGGTATGGGTGCCGAGGCGCGGGACGGCAGCCAGCAGTTCGCGCGTATAGGCCTGGCTGGGTTTGCCGAAGACATCAAGCACATCGCCCTGCTCGACGATGCGGCCATGCTGCATGATCGCGACGCGATCGGCCATCTCGGCGACGACGCCCATGTCATGGGTAATCAGCAGGATAGACGTATTGAATTCGTCGCGAAGCTCCCGCATCAGCGTCAGGATTTGGGCTTGCACCGTCACATCGAGCGCCGTGGTCGGCTCGTCGGCGATCAGCACTTTCGGACGGCATGACAGGGCCATGGCGATCATGACACGCTGCCGCATGCCGCCGGAAAGCTCGTAAGGATATTGGGTCAGGCGCTTGGCGGCGTCGTTGATATGGACGGCGTCGAGCATCGACTTGGCGATCTGTGCTGCATCGCCGGCGGTGTCAGCCTGATGCTCGCGAATAGCCTCGATAAGCTGCGCCCCGATCGTCATGACCGGATTGAGCGAGGTCATCGGTTCCTGAAAGATCATCGCCACTTCGCCGCCGCGGATCTGACGCAGGGCGCGGTGCGGAATGCCGACGATATTGCGCCCCTCCAGCAGGATCTCACCCGATGCGACTTTCAGCGAAGCTTTGGGGAGCAAGCCCATGATCGAGAGGGAGGTCACCGACTTCCCGGATCCCGACTCGCCCGCAAGGCAAAGCGTCTTGCCGGGCTCGAGGTCGAAGCTCACATCATCGAGAATGCGCTTCAACCCTTCCGGCGTTCTGGCATCGACGCTGAGGTTGCGGACGGCGAGAACCGCTGAACGGGCGCTTTGATTGCTCACGCGAAGACAATCCTTGGAAAATAGAAGGAAACAACCCAGTTGGGCATATCGACGATTTCGCTGATCCTCAGATCTCCGCAAACCGAGCAGAGCATGTAGGCATCGACCGGATTGAGGCCATGCTCGGCCGCAAGCAGGTCAATCATGCGCATCACGGCTTCCTTTGCCCCCGTCATCAGATCCGGGCCGATGCCTGTGGTGACTTCGTAGCCGGCGCCGTCGAGATGTCGCGTGACAGGTTCGGTGGTCGTAAAGCGCGGGGTCTGAAGGTTGGCGCCCTTAACCAGATCGAGCGTCAATTCGACATTCATCTGGCTTTCGATGGCCGTACCGCAAACTTCGCCATCGCCCTGCGCCGCATGGGTGTCGCCGACCGAGAAAAGTGCGCCTTCCGTTTCGATCGGCAGATAGAGCGTGACGCCCGCCGTCAGATCACGGATGTCCAAATTGCCGCCGACGCGACGGGGCGGGAGAACGGAGTGGAGGCCTGGTTCTGCCGGTGCGACGCCGATCGTGCCGGTAAACGGCTTCAGGGGCACACGACCGCCCGGGCCGAATGCTGAAGGCGCCATGGTGACGCTGTCATACTTCCAGACATGCAGTGCCGGGTCCTTGAAGTGGTCGGCGAGAAGGCCGAAGCCCGGAATATTCGCCGTCCAGCCGTGGCCGATCGGGTGGAATTTGCGAATGGTCACCTTAAGGGCGTCGCCGGGCTTGGCGCCTTCCACATAGACGGGACCGGAGACGGGGTTGATCTTGGCGAAATCCAGATTGACGAGCGTCTCCAGCGTCGCATCGGCGCCCATCTGGCCGCCTGATGAATCCATGCATTCGAACAGGATGGTTTCGCCAGGTTTTGCCGTCAGCGCCGGCGGAAAGTCCCTGTTCCAGCCGAAATGATGCTGCGCGCGATGAATAGTATGGGTGCAGGCGATGCACATGATGGTCTCCGAGTTCAATTCCGCTGGCATTTGGCCCACCTCCCTCGCGGCAGCGAGGGAGTCGGATTGGTCGTCTTCTTGGCTTATTGCTTCACGAAGATCGCGTCGTAGTTGATGACGCGGGTCGGATCGACATAGATGTTGCCCGAACCACCCATGCGCAGCGACTTGGCGACTACACGGCGCTCGTTGATCACGGGTACCCAAGGGGCATCGGCCATGATGTCGGTGAAGATCTTGCCCCAGGCCGCCTGACGCTCGGCAACCTTGGCCGGATCCGACATGGAATCGGCCGCAACGGCGCGCTCGTCCAGGGCCTTGTTGCAATACCACGACCAATTCCAGCCACCTGGAACGGCGCCGGAGCAACCGAGGATCGGGCCGTAGAAGTTGGATGCATCCGGGAAGTCGGCGATCCAGGCCATACCGCCCGACCAGATCATCGGCGCTTCGCCTTCGGTGCCGCCAGCGGAAATGACATTGGCCTGTGCAAGTGCGCGAACCTCAGCCTTGATGCCGACTGCCGCCAGATCCTGCTGGATCGACTGGGCGATGCGCGGCTGCGGATCGGTGTTGGTCGAGTAGAGCACAGTTGAGAATCCGTCCGGGAAACCAGCCTCAGCGAGAAGAGCTTTGGCCTTCTTCACGTCATAGGCAAAGCCCTGGAACGACTTGTCGTATCCCGGCATTAGCGGCGGAAGAACCTGATTTGCTGGTGTCGCGCGGCCGTTCAGGATACGCGTAATGCGATCCTTGTTGACGGCCATGTTGACGGCTTCGCGGACTTTCAGATTATCGAAGGGCTTCACTTTGGTGTTGAGCGTGATGTAGCCGGTATGCAGCTGCTCGCCGTCGACGATCATGTTTGCGCCGTCGGGAGAATTCTTGATTTCCAGGAATTTTGCCGGCGGAATGCCGTCGCCGACGATGTCGACTTCGCCCTTCTGCAGGCGCAGCAGCGCGACGAGCGGTTCCTGGCCAACTTCGACGGTGAAGCTGTCGACATGCGGAACGCCCTTGGCGAAGTAGTCCTTGTTGCGCTCGAAGACGAGCTTCTGGCCGATGGTCCAGTCCTTCAGGATGAAGGTGCCGGAGCCGACCGGCTTCTTGCCGAAGTCGCCATTCGCCGCTTCGACGGCTTCCTTCGGCACGACGGAGGCGAAGTTGATCGCCAGCACATGCAGGAAGGTCGCGTCGGGGCGGCTCAGATGGAAAACGACAGTACCTGCGTCCGGGGCTTCTATGCCCGGAAGGTTGTCGGCCTTGCCGGCCGCCATATCCTCATAGCCCTTGATCGCACCGAAGAAGCCGGCGCCGGGACCTTGCGTCTTCGGGTTGACCGCGCGTTCGATCGAATATTTGATGTCGGAGGCGACGATCTCTCGTCCATTCGAGAACTTCACGCCCTTGTGCAGCTTGAAGGTATAGGTCTGGCCGTCCGGGGAGACGGTGAAGCTTTCGGCGAGCGACGGGACGAGCTTTGCGGTGCCTGGTTCGTAGTCCATCAGACGGGAAAACAGGCTCTTGATCATCGACCAGTTCACCCAATCATAGCCGATGGCCGGATCGAGCGTGGTGATGTCGTCCTTATAGGTAACGGTGATGCTGCCGCCCTGGGTGGGCTGATCGGAGGCATGGCTGGCCAGCGGCGTGAAGGCCAGCATGGCAGCGGTCGTCGTTCTGAGTAACCAGCTTTTGAACATAGGTTAGTTCCCCTTCTTGGTGTGATTCAATGCGAACGAATGCGTGGATCGATAAGCGGTGCGATAAGGTCGGCCGCCAGATTGCCGAGAATGATGGCGAGCGCGGAGGTGAGCGTGACACCCATGATGATCGGGATGTCCACTTGCTGGATCGCCTGCCAGGCCAATTGGCCGATGCCCGGCCAGCCGTAGACGGCTTCCACTACGACCACGCCGCCCATGAACTGGCCGA
Organism: Martinezella lusitana; assembly: GCF_014207095.1. GTDB lineage: Bacteria > Pseudomonadota > Alphaproteobacteria > Rhizobiales > Rhizobiaceae > Rhizobium > Rhizobium lusitanum_B. The sequence goes on from NZ_JACHBG010000006.1 coordinate 81,564, forward strand.
TATCGATGCCGATCATGGCAATGATCGGCAGGATGGCGTTCGGCAGCGCATGGCGCAGGATGATGCGCCGCCCGGAGAGGCCCTTGGCGCGTGCGGTGCGGATGAAATCCTGGTTCAGCACGTCGATCATGGCGGAGCGAACCATGCGCGCATACCAGCCGGCGCCGAGAAGGCCGAGCGTGGCCGCCGGCAGCACGATATTCGAGAAGCTGCCGTAGCCGCTCATCGGGAACCATCCAAGCGTGGCGGCAAAGAGGTAGAGCAACAGCAATGCGACGACGAATTGCGGGGCGGAGACGCCAACGAAAGCGGATGCCATGACGAGCCGGTCGGTTGGGCCGCCGCGATCGAGCGCTGCGATGATGCCGAGCGTCAGGCCAAGCAGCACTTCGACGAAGATGCCTGCCGCCATCAGGGTGATCGTCGCTGGCAGGCGGGCCAGGATGAGGGTCATGACCTGAGTTTTCTGGGCATAGGATCGGCCGAGATCACCGTGCAGCAGGCCATTCAGATAGTGCATGAATTGCGCCAGTAGCGGCTGATCGAGACCAAGCTCGCGGCGGATATTGTCAACCGTCTGCGGGGTGGCGCTGCGGCCGGCGATCATGCGCGCGGGGTCGGCCGGCAGTGCATAGAGCAGTATGAAGGTGATGGCGGCGACGCCGAGGAGGATGAGCGCCGATTGGACGAGGCGCCGTGCAAGAACGTTCAGCATCAGCCTCTGCCTCTCTGGGTCGGATCGAGAATGTCGCGCAACGCGTCGCCGACGAGATTGAAGGCGAGGGCCGTCAGCAGAATGACCGCGCCGGGGAAGAAGACGAGCCAAGGGGCCGCCTGGAAATAGCTCTGGCTTTCGAAGATGATGTTGCCCCAGGATGGTTGCGGCGGCTGCACGCCGACGCCGAGGAAGGAGAGCGTCGCCTCCAGAAGAACGGTCGTTGCGATGCCGAGCGTTCCCCAGACGATGGCGGTGGGAACCAGATGCGGCAAAATGTGGAGGACGACGATGCGGACATGGCCGGCGCCGAGCGCCCGTTGGGCCATGATGAAATCGCGTTCCACCAGTGCGCGCGTTTCGGTATAGACGATGCGGGCCACCTGCACCCAGTTCACGAGCGCAATGACCATGGCGACGATCCAAAGGCTGGGCTTCAGGATTGCCGCAAGCACAATGGCGAGCAAAAGTGCAGGGAAAGCCATCATCAGGTCGGTGAAGCGCATCAGCAGACTGCCGGCCCAGCCGCGCAGATAGCCGGCCATGACGCCGACAAAGAGGCCGATCGTCACGGCGACGCCGTTGGCAACGAGGCCGATGATCAGAGACGTCCTTGCGCCGAACAGCAGTCGCGAAAGAAGGTCGCGGCCGAGCGTGTCAGTGCCGAGCAGGAATTGCCCGCCCGGCGGTATGGGCGCTCCTTCCAGCGTCAGGCCGTCGAACATCTGGTTATCAGGGTCGAAAGGCGCAAGCCACGGTGCCGCGATCGCCATGGCGACGACGATGACAACAATGATGAGGCCGAACAACCCTGCGGGTTGTCGGCAAAGTTCCTTGAGTACCCGCATCAGCCGACCTCGGAGAGTGTTTCGGAGCCGACCAGGAAGAAGGCGGCGATTTGTTCGACCGGAAGGCGCCGGCGCATGGCGCAATTTCGCAAGATTGCATAGGCGCCCTCGTCATCGATCTTGCGCTCGGCCTTGAGCCGTTCGATTGCTGTGAAGACGACCGGACGCAGTTTCAGGCGCTCTTGCAGATGGGCGATGCGTCTTGCTGTGGTCAGACGCTCCTCATGGATGGAGACCGCCAGCACGAGGGCGGGAAAGACGGCAGATGCCGTCACCGGCTTTTGAATGATCGAGCCGGCGCCCTGGCGCATGGCCCAGGCGATACGGCCGGGCGCTTCCGAACCGAGCACGGCAACAACGGGCCGCAGCGGTTTGTCGCCGCTCCATGGAATCAATTCGTCCCAGCCACGGTCGACGTCGACGACGACCAAATCCGGTAGATCGTTGGCTGGAATGGGTTTCCATTGGCGGTTCACCCGCATGCCGAGAACGATGAGCTGGCGGTTCAGCCTCTCTGTATTGGTGTCGTCTTCCGCAAGGAGCGTGACGCGCCAGCCGGCGAAATTGGGTGTGCCGTTCATGATTGCACCACCCGCAGATGCCGCGTCGGCTTCTGTCTGCTTGTGATCAGATAGGGATCGGCGGGGATGGCCTGCTCCGAGGCGATCAGATCGAACCCGTGCTGGTCGTTGATGCGTCCGAGATAGAAGGGGAGTGCCGCATGGTTGGTCGTCGGATCGACCACAAGGTTGCCAAGCACCGATGGCCAGGATCGGGAGACCACCTCCTGTCGCACCGTTACTGGATCCTCGCTGCCCGAAGATTCGATCGCGGCAATACAAAGCGCGACGGCGGTGTAGGAGCTTGCGAAAATGGTTGAGACCTTGCCGATGTCAGGCCGCCATGCCTTGAGTCGGGACTTGAAGGCGATGTTTTCGCTGGTTTCCAGGCCGTCGAAATAAGAAAGCGCCGAGAGCTGGCCGACTGCTCCGCCGGCAATATCCGCCAGCTCGCACTCCGTCAGGTCGCAGCTGGCGACCGGGCAATTTTCCGGCAGGAACGCCGGATCGCGTTTCCCGAGTTCGGCGATCGCTGCCAGGAAGGCATAGCTCGAGGGGCCGATCAGATTGTTGAGAATGAAGCTCGGCCGCTTCTCGGCAATATCAGCGACGATGCGTTCGACGGATGTTTCCTCAAGCGGCAGATAACGCTCCCCAAGGATCGTTCCCCCGGCATTGACGATCAGCTCGCGGGCGAGCCGGTTCATCTCCCAGCCCCAGACATAGTTGGCGCCTACGAGATAGGGCCGCGGTCCATGGCGCGGGATGAGGTGCTCGAATAGCGGTATGAGATGCTGGTTGGGACAGGCGCCGATATAGATGACGTTTTCGTTCGCCTCGAAGCCTTCGTAGGGGCACATGTACCACAGCAGGCCGTCATGCTTCTCGACAAGTGGAATGACTTCCTTCCGCGCGGCGGACGTGATCGTGCCGACGATGTGCCGGCAACCGCTGTCGCGCATCAGGCTGCGAGCGCCTTCGAGATAGGCGGCCAGATCCGCATGCGGATTGAAGAAGACCAACTCCGCTTTCCGGCCGCCATTGCGGCGATAGTCGTGAAGTGCGAATTCGGCGCCAAGCTGAGCCTCGCGCCCCAGCGAGCCGTATGGCCCGGTGGTCGAATAGAGAATGCCGATCTTCACGGCGGTCTGCATCGCATCTCCCAAAACAAAAAAACCCACAACGCATATCCCGGAAACCGGGGCGTTGTGGGGCGCTGTTGCCCGTTGGCAAACAGTATCATGTCAGTAAGACAAGTCCGTTTGCTCATATCTTGAGCGTGATTAAAATACGGTCATTTTAAGTTTGTCAAGGCACGAGCAGGCCGAATTGGGAGCTTCGATATTATCCGTCTGTATTGGCGCGCCTCGCGGTCGAACCAGCTAAGACGGCCGTTTGCTAGAGGCGTCCGTCTCCAAGTGATATCAGCGATCAGAGCCGATGTGCGCTGCGCACCGGCTCCTATTTCGAGGCAACGACTACTCCGAGGCCAGTAGCTCTGCATAGTGCGCACGTGCGACATCCGGGTGCGACCGTAATCGACTTTTCAACTGGTTCTGGCCGACTTCGCGGAAGATCGGGTTGAGGGGGTCGACCGATATGCCGCGTTCGGCGCGCTTCAGGTCTTCTGGCAAGTCGATGACCGGAATCGTGGCGTCCGGGCGAGAGCCCAGGAAAAAGGCGACCGAGAAGCGCTCGACGCCCGCAGGCGGCGCGATGACGTCATGCACGTCTGCGCGGACGAAACCATTCGTCGCAAGCTCGAGCAACTCGCCGGTATTGATGACGAAAGTGCCGGGAACCGGCGGCGCGTCTATCCATACGCCGTCTTCGGTACGCACGCGTAGACCCGGCGTGGTGTCCTGAAGCAACACGGTGACGAATCCGCCGTCCTTGTGGGCACCGACCCCCTGGTCGGTTTCTGCTACATCCCGTCCGGGGTAGCGAATGATCTTCAAGAGCTGCGAGGGTTGAGGCTGATATATGTCTGCAAAGACATTTTCCGGCTGACCGAGGGCCGCGGCGATCGCCTTGAGCACATCAATGCCGATTCGCGTCACTTCCGCCTGATAGGCGAGCAGCAAGGGCTTGAGTTCCGGCAGGGCTTCGGGCCACTGGTTGGGTCCTTGCAGGCGCCGCCATGCCGGGCTATCCGGGCTAAGTTCGGCTGGTTCTTCTTCCGTGTTGATATCGAGCTGCTCGCGCCAATCCTGCTCGCCACGCGTGCGTTCCTGTCCAGCGCGATTATAGCCGCGAAAATGCGGTGACTTCACCATCTCGATCGTGAGCTTTTCTTCCAGAGGAAGCGAAAAGAAGCGCTTTGCCGTCGCCACGACATCGCCGATCAACTTCGGATCGACACCATGACCCGTCAGGTAGAAGAAGCCATGATCGTGAAGCACCTTGCGCAATTCGGCGATGAAAGCCTGCCGCTCTTGCGATGAGGCATAAAAGCGGGAGAGATCCAAGGTCGGCAACGATGCCGCGGCTGGTGTGGTGTGAATGGTCAACGACGCGTTCCTTTTCAAATGCGCTTGTCACCTTTCGCTGCGGCCATGAAGCTGTTGCCGGCGCGTAATACGCATCCGAAGCTCACGGTGCCGCCGAGGGGGCAAGGACGTCCAATGGTTGAAGCAACGCTATGACCCATCCTTTGCTGAAGCAAACAAGATCATCTCAAAGATTGCGCATCTCTTGGAATGGTTTTTTGTCGTCACGGCCGCGCCGCTCGTCATGCGAGGGGCGGGCTCAGACCGTGTTCCGATGGTTCCGTCGCGCCCTGCTTCCAACTATCGAAGCAGGGTGGCGACACGGGTCGCAATCATCGCAAAGGAAACCGCGCCGGGGTCGGGATGGCCAAGGCTTTTTTCTGCAAGGGGACGTGCGCGCCCGAGCTTGGGAAGTAATTGCGCCGTTGCCTCGGCTGCAAGTTTTGCCGCCGAGGCTGCTTGCCTCCAGGCGGTGGAAAGCGACCCGCTTTCGGCGAAACTCTTTTCCAGCGTATCGACGAATGGAGAGAATACGTCGACGAGCGTCTTGTCGCCGATCTTGGCGCCACCGAGCCTCACCACGCCATCGAGTGCCTGCCGCGCGCCGGCAACAACGGCCCGGTCATCGATAGGACCATTGTCGCTGAGTGCGGTACTCCAGGACCGAAGGAGAAGCCCCCAGATCGCGCCCGATGTGCCGCCGGCGCGGTCCGCCCAGGCGTCGGCGGCCGCAGCCAGCACGCTTGCGGTTCCGGCCTTTGCAGCGCTTGCCGCCTTGGCTGCTTCCAGAGCAGCCGTCACACCGCGGGCCATGCCTTGTCCATGGTCGCCGTCGCCGGCATAGGCGTCGATCCGGCCGAGCTGTTCCTCCGCCTCGTGGAGCACAAGCGAAGTCTCCGAGAAGATGCGGATGATGCAAGCACCGCCGCGCTGGCCTCCGCCATCGGCAGGCGGGTAGGTCGTCAGCATATCCTCGTCGGCCAGATTGTCGATCGCCGGTGTCGTGGGGATCGTCGCGCCGCGGCGCAGGACCGGGCTGCTGCAGGGTGCGATCCAGTGTTGCTCCAGCTCGTCGTCCAGGAAGACCAGGGTCAGCGAGCAGCCCTGCATATCCAGGCTAGTGACGAACTCGCCCGCCTCCGGTGCGACGATTTCCAGGCCGGCCTGCTGCAATCGGCCCGCAATGGATGACCAGAGCACGAAGAGCTCTTCATATTTCGTGGCGCCGAGGCCGTTGAGGATGACGCCGACCTTCCGCGTGTCTTTGGGGCGCTCCGGCAGGAGCTTTTCCGTGAGCAGCGTCGCGAGTTCGCTGGCGCTGACGATCGCTTCCTCGCTGATGCCGGGTTCGCCGTGAATGCCGAGGCCTAGCGCCATCTTGCCGTTGGGCACAGTGAAGAGCGGGCCGGCCGAACCGGGCAAGGTGCAGCCATCGAAGGCGACGCCAAAGGATACGGTGCGAGCATTGGCATGCCGAGCGATGCGCTCGACCTCATCAAGGGGCAGACCTGCTTCGGCCGCCGCGCCGGCTATCTTGAAGACCACGAGATCGCCGGCAACGCCGCGACGCTTCGATACGGTTTCTGCAGGGGCACTGGCGACATCGTCCGTCACCGCCACGATGCGAACATCGATGCCTTCGGCGCGCAGACGTTCGGCAGCCACGCCGAAATTCAAGACGTCGCCCGCATAGTTGCCGAAGCTGAGCAGGATACCGCCACCATGATGCGCCTTGCGGCACACCCGGGCGACCGCCGCCGTCGAGGGGGAGGCGAAGACATCGCCCGCGACAGCTGCATCGACAAAGCCCGGCCCGACATAGCCGGCAAAGGCAGGATAATGACCCGACCCGCCGCCGACGACGACCGAGACCTTACCTTTCGGCACCGATGTGGAGCGGACAACGCCCCCCTTTATCAGTCGAACGAAGTGCGGATGAAGCGCCGCAAAGCCGGCAAGTGCCGTTGCTGCGAATTCCTCCGGAGCGTCGAAGATTTTGGTCATGCGTTCAATCCTTCTTCTTGGTGAAACGCATGATCTGCATCGGCGGTGCCGAAACAAGTGTCATCCTGCATTTCAGGCGAGGTCTCGAGACCGGACTCGCCGGCATGTTGGCCGACGGCGTCACGACGCGCAACAGCCTTCTGTTGCATCGGTCGTCGGCTCGTGCCGCTCTTGTTGATAAGCCGCCTTGCGCCGTCCTCCAGACACGGTCCCGCCCGCCCAGTCTCAACACAAGGCGGACGTCAAGCCTTTGAGATCCCATACTCGTCGCGCGGTCTCATGACTTCGCAGAGAGCCAGTCGGCGACATCTGCCGTTCTTGCAAGCTGCTCCAGTTCTTCGACGCTGCAAATGCGGACCAGTTTCTTGCCGGCTCTCGCCGCATTGTCACACAAGCTCCGAATGCCGGGCATCCAGCCCTGATCTATTTCCCATATTGTTCGAAAGAGGTCGCGCGTCGGCGGCATGGCCGAGAGGCCGCCAGGAGCGTGCTGCAATTCACCGGAAGACCAGGCGATCTGCCTTTCCGCGGCGAGCCAGAAATGCATCCAGAGCGGCATGTCGATAAGGACGATATGGGTGGCGCGGTCAATGCGCGATGCTATGGAATCGCGATGTCCAAGCCCGTCGAGGATCCAGTTGTCACCCGATATGATCTGCCGATGACGCTCGGAATAGGTGTCGACAGGCGCCGGTATCCAGCCTTCCAGCCAAAGAAGCTTGTCTATTTCGAAATGGCTGAGCCCATGCCTTTCGGCCAATCTGCGCGCAAGAGTGGATTTCCCGCCGCCCGCATTTCCCAGAATGACAATCCGTGACATCAGTGAACGACCGCAAATTCGAGTGTTGGAACAACCTATTAGAAGTGGATTACGCCTCCAAAAGGCAGTCAAGAACATTCTGTATTTCAGGGCGGCGATGCCTCATCCTGCGGCATCGCGGCGGACGATATGTTGAACGCCGGCGGGCATCGACTCGATCAAGGCGAGCAAGGGCGCGGGCTTCAGATCGAATTGCTCCAGAACAGCTCGCGTCGGCCGCGCCCAGCGAAATTCGAGGTCGGTACCCCCGTCCTTGATCCGGTAAACGATCTCGTCCTCGTGAAAGGGCAGCGGCCGGGACAATTCCGCATCGTAGTAGAAGCCGACTTCATGAACCCTTCGTCCATCGAGTTCGAAAAAATTCTCGATCACGAAGCGCAGCGACCCTATGGTTGCCGCACAGCCGATTTCCTCCTCGATTTCGCGCGCGAGCGTTTCGGCGCCGGCTTCGTGAAATTCCACCCGGCCGCCGGGCAGAACCCAGAAAGGGTCTCTAACTGCACGGTGGATGAGGATATGGCCGTTGGCGCGGATCAAAGCGCCGGCCCGAAACTGGAAACGTGAATTTCCCGCATCCATGACGATCATCGTGCGCGCATCATCGGTCATCAATCAATCCTCCAATTGCCTCGGGCCAAGATCGCAATCCCCGAAGAATTGACATAGGTCCTGCATCCGGAAACGATATGACAATCGGAGATGCACGTTTTCGATGCAATTTGGAAGGTCGTTTTTTTGGTCCATCTTAATCAACTGCATTGGTGTCAAGAATGCACTTCGTCAATCCAATTCCCTTTGTCAGCGATATCGATCGCTCCAAGGCATTTTATCGCGACGTCATGGGTCTCAAGATCCTGAGTGATTTCGGGAGTTTCGTCCTATTCGAGACAGGCTTTGCAATTCATGAGGGGCAAGCGCTCGAGCGGACGATCTGGAAGGCACCCACGGAAGCATCGGAACCCTATGGGCGTCGAAATGTCCTGCTTTATTTTGAGGACGACGATATCGATACAGCCTTCGAAAGGATAGCGCAGCATGTCGCGCTCATCCATCCCATCGAACGGCAGGATTGGGGACAGCGCGTCTTTCGCTTCTACGATCCGGACAACCATGCGGTGGAAGTTGGGGAGCCGATGTGAAACGAGTGCTGTTCCGGATGGTGTCGGTTGCGGAAGCGCGATAAATCGGCGGACAGGCTGAATGACGCCGGATTTGCACCACCCCGACCCCGTTAACGAAAATAGCAACGGATTTCAGCATGCACGATGATGTCGCGCCGCAGGAGAATGCGATCCGGCACCTACTATCGGAGATGACGCCGCAATGGGCAGATCTTCCGATACAGCGTCTGAGATCCTCCGGCACCGACAATGCGATTTATCGCATAGGCGAAGCATTGCTCTTGCGTCTTCCGCGCCGCGAGGCTGCCGTGCATCTGATCGACAAAGAGCTCGATTGGTTGCCCCGGCTTGCGGATTTGCCGCTAAAGGTGCCGAGATTGCGCTTCCGTGGAAGCACCGAGCTTGGGCTGAAATGCAACTTCGGCATTTTCGACTGGATGGAAGGGAAGATCGCCTCTCCGGCCAATATTGCCGATCCGGCCGCCGCAGCGCTAGCGTTGGCTGAATTTCTCAAGGCTTTGCATCTGGTTGGCACGGAAGGCGCGCCGCTTGCGGGAGAACTCAATCATCGCCGTGGCGTGGCTCTGGAGGTTCTGTCTCCGGTTACGCTTGGGGCGATCGACATTCTGGCGGATGAGATCGACGCCCCTGCGGCCCACGATCTCTGGCAGCGGGCTTGCGCCACCGCGCATCGAGGACCGCCCGTCTGGCTGCACGGCGATCTCAAGGCGGATAATCTGATAGCCGAGGGCGGGCAACTGACCGGGGTGATCGATTGGGGCCTTTGCGCCGTCGGCGATCCCGCTGCCGACTACGCGGCAGCGTGGTCGTGGGTCGACCCCTCCGCCCGCGATGTCTTTCGCATGGCCTGCGAGGTGGATGATGCCGATTGGCTGAGAGCCGAAGGGTGGGCGCTGTACGGCGCGGTCATCGCGCTCAGCTACTATCGCGGTGGCCTGAACGAAGCTCTGTGCGAACAGTCGCGTCTCACCTTGTCGCGTCTCGGCATGCGGTAACCGTCGGTGGATTTGCAGGCCCCCGCTTTCGGCCATTACAGCATGCGTTTGAGCACGTCGTCTCTGCGAAAGAAGTGATGCCAGAGTGCGGCGAGGATATGCGCGCTCACAATGACGTAAAGGCAGTAGGCACCGTATTCATGGATATCGGCGGCGGTCCGCTCCAGTGCTTTGTTGACGGGCAACAGGTTCGGCCATTGGAAAAGACCGAACCAGGGAAGGTCATGGCCACCCGCCGCAGAGGTTGTGTAACCCGCAAGCGGCATCAGGATCATCAGCGCATAAAGCAGGATATGCGCGCCGCGTGCTGCATAATGGTTGAGGATATCGAGCGGCCGCTGATATGCCGGCTCGCCAAGCGAAAGTCGTAGCGGCAAGCGGACGGCGATCAGGACGAGCGCCATCATACCAAGCGATTTATGCACGTCGAGAAGTGCGCGGCGCAACGGCGTGCCCGGCGCGTGATGCGAGCAGTAAAGGCCGAGGACGAGGGCGGAAATGATGACGATGGCCATCAGCCAGTGCAAGATTCGCTGCGATGGTCGGTATTGGGCGGCTGCCGTGTCGGCTGCCGGGGCACTGGTGACGGACATGGGGTCTCTCCGGTCGTCCTGGGGATACGGCGCGGAGGCGTCATCGGTCCGAATATGGCTGATTTGAGGGCCTGCCCGTTCACCTTCTCGCGAGTGGGGCGTTAATGGGATGATCAATCCGGAGCCCAGGTCGACGGTTGTGGCAGTCGCTCAATTCAAAGGGAATGCTGGTGTTCGGGCAAGAGGCCAAACGTCATTGCCCGGTTTTGCGCGGTATAGGATCCTGGTCGCCCGATATGGACAGGATTTCGCAGCTCTCCGTATGTGCCGGAGTGAGCGCATCTGTGGTAGGAGTCTTCAGGCAAATTCCGATTTTGTGCCCATCGATGCGGAAGAAGACGATTCCTCCGGTTTCGAGAGCCAGTCGCAGTTGAGCCTCCGTTGCCCGGTGCAGGCTATGGCGGTCGCCCTCATAGTCGCGGATCGTGCTGCGGGATACCCCCGAGCGGTCGGCGAGATCCATTTGGGTCCAGTCGAGAAAGCCTCGGGCTGCTCGACAGAGCGCTGGTGTTAAAATCATCGCCTTCTTACCTTGACGTGCAGTTTCAAACTGCCCATATTGGTCAATATCTATCATATAGGGCATATTATGCCGGTTTGCTAGAGGTGTTCGCCGTTGCGGGGACTGAGGTGATCCGGCCAAGCGAAGGAACGACGTTTTGGGATAACCCGCGAGCCTATTTTCATTTTAATACTTTTGGCTCTGCCGTTTATCGGAAGTCTTCTTTCCGTATGCCTCTTGCGCACGACCTCGCGCCGCACGCCGGCCTGGATCGCCGGCTCGGTGACCTTTATTGCGCTATTGATCGCAATCAGTTCGTACCCAGCCGTCATTGACGGAGGGGTGGTGCGATACAGCATCGAATGGCTGCCCCAGCTCGGGCTTGATTTCAGCCTTCGGATGGATGGCTTTTCCTGGCTCTTCTCCGTCGTCATTACCGCTATCGGCTTCCTCGTTATCGTCTATGCCCGTTACTACATGTCGGAAGAGGATCCGGTTCCCCGCTTCTTCTCTTTCCTGCTAGCTTTCATGGGAGCGATGCTGGGCATCGTGCTCTCGGGTAATGTCATCCTGCTCTCGATATTCTGGGAGCTGACAAGCATTTTCTCCTTCCTGCTGATCAGCTATTGGCATAACAGCGCTGCCGCCCGCGATGGCGCGCGCATGGCGTTGACGATCACCGGCATCGGCGGCTTCTGCCTGCTGATCGGAGTGATCCTGCTTGGTCACATCGTCGGCAGCTACGATCTCGATAAGATTCTCGCGTCCGGCGACCTCATCCGCAATCATCCGCTCTATACGCCGGCGCTGGTGCTGATCCTGCTCGGTGCGCTGACCAAGAGTGCGCAGTTCCCCTTCCACTTCTGGCTTCCGAATGCCATGGCCGCCCCGACGCCCGTCTCGGCCTATCTGCATTCGGCGACGCTGGTGAAGGCCGGCGTTTTTCTGCTGGCGCGCTTCTGGCCCGTTCTGGCCGGCACGGACGAGTGGTTCTATATTGTTGGCGCGGCAGGGATCACCACCCTGTTGCTCGGCGCCTATTTCGCGATGTTCCAACAGGACCTCAAAGGGCTGCTCGCCTATTCGACGATCAGCCACCTGGGCCTCATCACCACGCTGCTCAGCCTCGGCAGCCCACTTGCGACCGTCGCCGCCATCTTCCACATGCTGAACCATGCGACCTTCAAGGCATCGCTGTTCATGGCGGCCGGTATCATCGATCATGAGACGGGCACGCGCGACATGCGGCGCTTGAGCGGGTTGTTCCGATACCTTCCGTTCACCGGTGCGCTGGCGATCGTTGCGAGCGCTGCGATGGCCGGCGTTCCCCTCCTGAACGGCTTCCTGTCGAAGGAGATGTTTTTCGCGGAAGCCATCGAGACGCATGCCGATTCCATTCTGGACCGGATCTTGCCCTATGTGGCGACCCTGGCGAGCGCCTTCAGCGTCGCCTATTCATTGCGCTTCATTCAAACGGTTTTCTTCGGTCCCGCGCCGACAGACCTGCCGATCGTCAAGCCGCATGAACCGCCGCGCTGGATGCGCTTCCCGATTGAATTGCTTGTCATCGTGTGCCTGATCGTCGGTATCGTACCGGCCATATCCGTCGCTCCTTTCCTGCAGGCGGCCGTCGTCAGCGTTTTGCACGCAGACACACCACAATACAGCCTTTCGCTTTGGCATGGCGTCAATCTGCCGCTCGTCATGAGCGTCATCGCTCTCGTCGGCGGAACAGTGTTCTATTTCGTCTTCAAGGATTATCTGTCGCGATGCGAGGACGGTCCACCGCTGTTCCGTGGCCTCAAGGGGCAGCGCATCTTCGAGCGCGTTCTGGTCGAGGTTTCCTGGAATTGGGCCAGAAACGCGGAAAAGCGGATCGGCACGCGTAATTTGCAGCCACAGCTTCGCTGGGTGGTCGTCACCGGTTTTGCAGCCGGGTTGCTCCCGCTCTATCTATCCGGCTTTGAAGCGCCCCATTTCGCCTTTTCGGGCGCCGATCCGGTCTTCGCATCGGTTTGGGCGATCGGCATCTGCCTTGCGATCGGTACCGCATTTCTCGCCAAATATCACCGGCTTGCGGCTCTCGTGATGCTCGGCGGCGTCGGGTTGATTGTCTGCATGACCTTCGTCTGGCTGTCTGCACCGGACCTCGCGATCACGCAGCTGCTCGTTGAAATCGTCACGACGGTTCTCATTCTGCTCGGTTTGCGCTGGCTACCGAAGCGGACGGAAGGTGTCGATGATACCGTGGAACTGCGCGCCCGCTTCCGCCGTTTTCGCGACCTTACGGTTGCCGTCGCCTGCGGCGTCGGTATGGTGTTCATATCCTATGCCGTCATGACCATGCCGGCACCCGATGCCATTGCGAATTATTTCCTTGAGAATGCATACTCAAAGGGTGGCGGGCAGAATGTCGTAAACGTCATTCTGGTTGATTTCCGCGGCTTCGATACCCTGGGCGAAATCGCCGTTCTCGGCGTGGTCGCGCTCACCGTCTATGCGCTTCTGCGTCGTTTCCGCCCGGCTCCCGATAGCATGGAAATGCCGGAGCAGCAGCGGATCCAGAATCGCTTCGACGAGGAGCGGCCGGAACGTTCCGCCGGTGATACCGTGCGGGACTATCTGCTCGTCCCGTCGGTGATCATGCAATGGATGTTCCCCTTCGTGATCACCTTGTCCGTCTATATCTTCATGCGCGGGCATGATCTGCCTGGCGGCGGCTTTTCGGCGGGCCTGACACTGTCCATCGCGTTCCTGTTGCAATATCTCGCCGGTGGCACGCGCTGGGCGGAGGATCGCATTCGCATCTTGCCATTGCGCTGGATGGGGGCCGGCCTGCTCGTTGCGACGGCGACAGGCACAGGCGCATGGTTCTTCGGCTACCCATTCCTCACGTCGCATTTCCAGTATCTGGATGTGCCGTTGATCGGGAAGGTACCGGCCGCGAGCGCGCTGCTCTTCGACCTCGGCGTCTTCATGCTCGTCGTCGGCTCCACTGTTCTGATCCTCGTTGCGCTTGCGCATCAATCGATCCGTATCAACCGCCTTCGCGCCATAGAGGCGGAAAAGGCAAAGGGGGATTGATGGAACTCATCTTGTCCGTTGCTATCGGTGTGATGACAGCCTGCGGTGTCTGGCTGATCCTGCGTCCGCGCACCTATCAGGTCATTATCGGCCTTTCGCTACTATCCTATGCCGTCAATCTCTTCATCTTCGGCGTCGGTGGCGTGAAGACGAACATGCCGCCGCTGCTGTCCAGCAGCGTGCCGACATCGACGCTCGCTGATCCGGTGCCACAGGCATTGGTGCTGACGGCGATCGTTATCGGCTTTGCAACGACCGCGCTCTTCCTGGTGGTGTTGCTTGCCTCGCGCGGCTTGACCGGCACCGACCATGTCGACGGAAGGAGCGACCGGAAATGACAGGCTGGTCGCACCACCTCATCATCGCTCCCATCCTGTTGCCGCTGGTCGCGGGTGCCGTTCTCCTGTTCATCGACGAGCGCGACCGCACGTTGAAAGCGCTTGTCAGCTTGGCGGCTGCGCTTTTGTTGGTCGGCATTGCGCTCGCGCTCTTCCACACGGAAGGCGGGTCCGCGGACCGGGAACAAGCCTATCTTCTCGGAAACTGGAGCGCGCCCTTTGGTATCGTGCTGGTGCTCGATAGTCTTTCGGCGCTCATGCTTCTGCTGACGTCGATTGTCGCTGTTGCCGCATTGATCTTCTCGCTTGCGCGCTGGCATGCGGTCGGCGCCCATTTCCACACCATGTTCCAATTGCTGCTCATGGGCGTCAATGGCGCGTTTCTGACCGGCGATCTTTTCAATCTCTTTGTCTTCTTCGAAGTGATGCTGGCGGCCTCTTACGGCCTGCTGCTCCATGGTTCCGGGCCACTTCGCGTTAAAGCGGGAATGCACTACATCGCCGTCAATCTCGCGGCAGCGCTGCTCTTTCTCATCGGCGTCAGCCTGATCTACGGCACGGCGGGAACACTCAATATGGCCGATCTTGCAGTGCGCCTTCCCGAAATGGCTGCTGACCGCCGCATGCTCATGCAGGCAGGCGCCGGCGTGCTCGGCATCGCTTTCCTGATCAAGGCCGGCATGTGGCCTTTGTGTTTCTGGCTGCCGACGGCATATAGTGCAGCGTCGGCACCCGTTGCAGGCATATTCGCCATTCTGAGCAAGCTCGGGATCTATGTCATCCTGCGGCTGACCATGCTTCTTTTCGGTCAAGGGCCTTCAGCCGGCTTCGGCGCGACCATGCTCCTCTATGGAGGCATGGCGACGTTGATTTTCGGCATTATCGGGGTTCTGGCATCGCAGGCGCTCGGGCGGCTTGCCGGCTTTTCTGTGCTGGTGTCGTCCGGAACCCTGCTGATGGTGATCGGCATCAACGATGGATCCATCTCGGCCGGTGCTTTGATGTATCTCGTCAGCTCCACGTTGACGATCAGCGCCTTCTTCATGCTGATCGAGCTTGTCGAGCGCGGTCAGGATGCGGGCGCCAGCGTTCTTGCGGTTACCATGGAAGCCTATGGGGACGCCGAGGAGAAGGAGCCTGAGGAAGGCGACGGGGTCACAATGCCCGGCACCATGGCGATGCTTGGCATCTGCTTTGCCGCCTGCGCCATCCTTCTGGCCGGCCTGCCGCCGCTTTCAGGCTTCGTCGCCAAGTTTGCGATGCTGTCGGCCATGATGGGAACAGGCGCGATCGGCGTGCCGCCGAGCGCCTCCGTCTGGGCGTTGATCCTGCTGGTAATCCTATCCGGCATTGCCGCTCTGATTTCCATGACACGCGCCGGCATTCGCACATTCTGGAGCTCGCTTGAGGGCACGGTCCCGCGCGTGCTCGTCATCGAGATATTGCCGGTCATGGGCCTGCTTGCCCTGACGCTTGCGCTGACCATATGGGCGGGTCCCGTCATGCAATATATGGAGGTAACGATCCGGACGCTCAGCGATCCCAGTGTCTATGTCAACGCAGTCCGCAATGCGGCAGTCGTGTCGAGCAAGGCAGGAGGTTCGTGATGCTGCCGTATCCGTTGCTGACCTTGGCCCTGATCCTGATCTGGCTGCTGCTGAACGGCTTCACGCTTGGCCATCTTCTTCTCGGCATCGTCGTTGCCGTCTTTGCCTCCTGGGCCATGGCGTCGTTGCGGCCCGAAAAGCCGAAGTTGAGAAAGTGGTATCTGCTGCCCAAGCTTTTCTTTCGTGTCGTTTTCGACGTGTTGAAATCGAACGTGCAGGTGGCGTGGATCATCTTGCGCGGCGGTTCGCGGAACGCGACACCTGGCTTCGTGACCCTGGAACTCCGGGTTCGGGATCAGATCTCGTTGGCATTGCTCGCCGTCATCCTCACCAGCACGCCCGGTTCCGCATGGCTCGAATATGATTCCAACGACAATACTGTTCTGCTCCATGTGCTTGATCTCGAGAACGAGGCGCAATGGCGCGAAACGGTCGCCAATCGCTATGAAAGCCTGTTGATGGAGATATTCGCATGAGCGCGATGATTATCCAAATGTCCGTCTCGGTCGCGCAGCTGATGATCGTCGCTGCCATGGCGATCTCGTCTGTTCGCATGTTTCGCGGCCCGCGTGCCCAGGATCGCATCATTGCGCTCGATACCTTGTATGTGAACGCGATGCTGCTGTTGCTTACCTTCGGGATCAGTACGGGCCGGGTGGTCTATTTCGAGGCCGCGCTCGTCATCGGCATGCTTGGCTTCGTCGCGACCGTCGCGCTTGCGAAATTCCTGATGCGCGGCGAGGTGATCGAATGAGCACTCCATTCGAAAACATACCGCTTTGGGCCGCAATCCCCATCGGTGGATTGCTTGTCGTCGGCGCCTTTCTAACCCTCGTCGGCGCAATCGGCTTTCTGAGAATGGGAAGCTTCTACGAGCGCATCCATGCTCCCACGCTGGGAACGAGCGGCGGTATCGGTGCCATCATGGTGGCATCGATGATCTTCTTTTCGACATCGACGCATTCCCTCGTCATCCATGAACTTCTGATCGGCATCTTCGTAACGGTGACGACACCCATCACCTTCATGCTGCTCGCCCGAGCGGCACTACATCGCGATCGCGCCGAGCAGAATGGCAATGTTCCGCCCAAGAACGCGCGAGGCGAGTCTTCGGCCGAAGGGCCTTTGCCATAGACCACCGGCTCGTTCTTTCGGCGCTCAAAGCCAGCCGAGAGCGGTTGCCGCACGGATCGCCTCCGCCCGACGCTGGCAACCGAGCTTACGAAACAGATTTCCGAGGTGAAACTTCACGGTCACCTCAGAAATGCTGAGCGTATTGGCGATGCGCTTGTTGGACATGCCGCTGGCAATCAATTGCATCATCTGCGCCTCGCGTTGCGACAGGCCACCTTGCAGTGCGCGGGCTTGGGGCGAATTCACGGAGGCGGCAAAGAGCGAGAGTGCAGTGCGGACATCGGATGATGTCTCGATGAAGCCGCGAATACGTTCGTTCTTCAACAGCGGGGAAAGAAAGATGCGTTCCTCGGAGAGCACGCCATGGCATCCGAGGCGGGTCGACGCTTCGAGCGCGGACAGGAGGTGAGCACGGGTTGCCGCTCTATCGCGGCGTTGGTAGGCGGCATAGCTGTGCCAGAGTTGCAGCGCGACCTTCTCGCGGTTCGTCACCTTGGGGTTGGCGATCAGCGCGTCGATCTGACGTGAGAGATAGGGACGGGGCGTCGCAAGGCGGACAGCATCGCGCAGCCAGGCCATTGTGTAGGAGATCTCGTCGCGCCTCGTCAGGCGCGTCAGCTCTTCATGCGCGCTCTCGACCCAGTTGCGGCCGATCCGCATGCGGACCGCCGAAAGCGTGGCAGCAGCATCGCCCCAGCGATCGGCATTCTGGTAGGCGATGGCCGTTCGGATTTCCATCATGGCGTGGAACTGCAGCCCCTCTGACAGATGAATCCAAAGTCCGTCGAGAAATCCTGGCCGTATCGCCATCGGAAAATGGTCCGCTAGAATCTGCGAGGCGTAGTGAAGGGCAAATTGCATGAGGCTGGGCCAGATTTCGGCGGCGGCGAAACCGTCGAATTCGCCTTGAACGAATTGGAGGAGATCGCGCGGCTGCCCTGCTTCATAGGCAATACAGGCTTCCACCAGGCGCAGCATGCGGAATTCCGCCTCCGCCATGTGCGGCACCTGCTCTAGCTTGAGGCGGGCATCTTTTGCGGCGCGCCTTGCAAACAGCGCATCGCCGCTCATCAGCCGCAACACCGCCTGATGCAGGTGAATGAAGAATTCGAGCAGTGGCTGGCCGCCCATGTGGCCAAGGTAGATCAGCGCCCGGGCGGCGGCGGCTTCCGCCTCCCGAAAGTTTCGACGGCGGATTTCGAACTCCAGCAGCGCATTGTAGTAGGCCGCCCATTTACCGTGATCGCCCATGGGGTAATCAGCCATGAATTCCCCGAGGCGGGTGATCATAGCGTCGGTGGGCATCAGATCCTCGGAGATCATGAGGTTGAGCCTGAAGGTTCGGGCAGCGAAGGAGAAGCGCGATCCGCGCAGCAAGACCTTGAGCGGGTCCAGATAATCCGAGCCCAGATGTTTGCCGACGAGATGGCGGACACGCTGTAGCTCCCCGAGTTTCAATAGCATCCGCGCGAGCGCGAAAAGCACGATCTCGTTGGTCGCGATCATTTCGTGAGAGAAGCGCATGATGATGTCACGGAAGGCATCAAGGCTATTTCTGTATATCAGCTCCAGCCCTCGGGAACGCTCAAGAATCTGCGCTGCATGTGCCTCGTGCCCGTGGTCGAGAAGCAAGGTCATGGCCGCCAGTGCCCGCCCAGCTTTTTCGAAGGCAGATGCGACTTCGATGACGGCGACAGTGTTCTCGAATGTCGCGAGACGCTCGCTAACGGCGATGACGAGAAGCTGACGGAGCTCGATGTGCTTGTCCGGCTCATCGATGAGGAGGGGAGGCAGCAAGTCCGCCCAGTCCTCGTTGGCGGTCGGTATCGGTGTTTCAAGCCAGATCGAGAGGGTGGCGGTTTGCGCAGGTGAAAGGTGACCCAGAAAATTCTCGCGCAAGTAATCGACAGCCAGGCGAGGAGCTTTGGAACCGACCAGCGGCAGGAAGGCGGGCCAGCCAGCGTAATGCTCAAGAAGGCTGCGTGCGTCTTCCGCCGGCAAGCCGCTCAATTCTTCCGCCAAGAAGGTCAATTCGTCCGCACGGATCGTCGTCGAGC
The DNA here is from genome assembly GCF_014207095.1 of Martinezella lusitana. Classification (GTDB taxonomy): domain Bacteria; phylum Pseudomonadota; class Alphaproteobacteria; order Rhizobiales; family Rhizobiaceae; genus Rhizobium; species Rhizobium lusitanum_B. The sequence goes on from NZ_JACHBG010000006.1 coordinate 100,452, forward strand.
CGCGATGAAGAATGAGACGCGCCAATCCGCTGATGCGCTGGTCTGGACGACAGGCAACGACCAGTATGTCGATGTTTTCCAGCAATGGTGCGGAGAGGCGCGCCGACCGAGCCGAGACCGGCACGTCCCAGAAAAGCCACCCGTCCTCGATGTCGCTCATGCGAGGTTGCTGCAAGTTGCATACATGCTTGCCCATACCCTCGGCGGCCATGGAAAGCGTGACGGTCTTTCCTGCTCCAGCAGGGGCTCGCAGAAAGATGACACCGGCTCGTTGCTCGGCGATGCGATGGCAAAGGCGTTGGCGAGGGATCGGTGCATCCATGTCGCTTTGTAAGCGATCGCGGATGAATAACCTATACCTTAAAGCCAAAAAACTATACTTTTGACTAGTTGTTCGCCGCCCGCAGATGAGGATTGTTGTCTGTCAGTTAGCTGGCGAACAAGGAACCTCCCGTCGATGCAGCAACATCCGTTGGTCGCGATCCTGACGCGGCTCGGCACGTTCGTGCTGGTCATGATCGCGCTCTCAATCATGATTTTCGCGCTTGCGCGCGTCGTGCCGGGCGATCCGGCGCGCATGGCACTCGGTCCGGCGGCAACGCAGGAACAGGTCGATGCTCTGCGCGCGCAAATGGGTTTGGATAAGCCGCTGCCGGTGCAATATGCCGAGTATGTCGGCAAGGCGCTGCGCGGCGATCTCGGCATGTCTCTGGTCTCGCAGCGTCCTGTTACCACCGATCTGGAGCAGACCGTGCCGGCGACCGTCGAGCTGGTGCTCGTCTCGGTGATCTTCATGTTCGTGGTGGCTATCCCGCTCGGTGTGATCACAGCCCATTTCCGCGATCGCGCACTGGATCATATCGGCCGTATCCTGTCGCTGACTGGGGTCACTATCCCAAGCTTCCTGTTTGCGATCAGTCTGCAGTTGCTGGCGGCTCGCTGTTTGCCGAACTGGCCGATCATCGGTCGCCTCGATCATTCCCTAAGCTTTCAGGCCGGTCCGACCGGGTTCCTGTTGATCGACAGCCTGACGGCCGGTCGTCTGAACGTGTTTCTCGACGCACTCCAGCATCTCATCCTGCCAGCCTTCGCGCTCGCCATGGCCGGCATTGGACAGATTACCCGTATCACCCGGTCCTCCATGCTTGAGAACCAGCGCAAGGACCATGTCCTGACCCTTCAGAGCTTCGGCGTGCCCGAGCGGGTCATCATTTTCCGCTATCTCCTCAAGCTGTCGTCGATCGCGCCGCTGACGATCATGGGGCTCGAATTCGCCTCGCTCATCGGCAATGCCTTCGTCATCGAGATGGTGTTTGCCTGGGGCGGCTTTGCCTCCTACGGACTGAACGCCATTCTGCAGAAAGACCTCAATGCCGTGACTGCCGTGGTGCTGGTCGCCGGCCTGTTTTTCATCGTTGCGAACCTGGTCGTGGATGTCCTGATCTCGATCATCGACCCGCGCCAGCGCCGCAGGGAGGCACGCTGATGGCCGATATGAAGATGCTTGATGCCTCCGATCGCGCACTGAGCACGGGCTACATGATGTGGTATCGCTTCAGCCGCAACCCGGCTGCGGTGATCGGCACGCTGATCCTGATTTCCGTTGTCGTGCTTGCAGTCTTTGCTCCCTGGCTCACGCCCTATCCGAAGCATGTAGGCGCTGTCGTCGACTTCCGCGCCAGGCATGTCGCGCCGGATGCCACCCATTGGTTCGGCACCGACAAGGTGGGCCGGGATATTTTTTCCCGCACCGTTTTCGGCATGCGCGTTTCCCTGCTTCTGGTGATCGGCGTGCTCGGCATTTCCGTGCCGATCGGCACGGTGCTCGGCCTGATCGCCGGTTACTTCGGCGGCTGGGTCGAAAAGATCATCACGGGTCTGACGAACGTCATGCTGGCGATGCCGCCGCTCGTCATGGCGCTTGCCGTGTCGAACCTGCTTGAGCCGAACCTGATGAACGCGATGATCGCCATCACGCTGCTGTGGTGGACATGGCATGCGCGGTTGATCTACTCCGTTTCCAAGTCCATCGCGTCGGAAGACTATATCGAAGCAGCCCGGCTTGCCGGAGCCGGACCCATGCACATCCTGTTCCGCGAAATTCTGCCGAATTGTGTTGCGGTCATTTCCGTCAAGACGACCTTGGATGCGGCTTTCGTCATCCTGTTCGGCGCCACCCTCAGCTTCCTTGGCTTCGGCGTGAAGCCGCCCATTCCCGACCTCGGTTCCATGGTCGCCGATGGCCGCCAGTTTATGCCCAGTTATTGGTGGGAAGTCGTCTGCCCCGGTGCCGCGGTCTTTTACGTGACGCTCGGGTTCAATCTCCTAGGCGACGGCTTGCGCGACATGTTTGATGTGGAGGGCTGATTCCATGACAGAGCCGCTTCTCAAGATCGACGCTCTCAACGTCTCGTTCACGACCTACGGCCGCACCCGTCAGGTGCTGCGCGATATCGCCCTGACTGTCGCAGCCGGCGAACGCGTCGCACTGATCGGCGAAACCGGATCAGGCAAGTCGGTGACGGCAAAGGCAATCATCGGCACTTTGCCGAAGAACGCCACCATCAGTTCCGGCACCATCTCTGTCGCGGGTCGTGATGTCCTTAAAATGCAGCGACGGGAGCGCGAGGCGCTGAAAGGCACCGCCTTTTCTTTGATCATGCAGGATCCACTTTCCTCCTTTAATCCGGTCTTCAAGATCGGCACGCATCTCGACGATGTCATGCGTTTTGCCGACAAGCGCGATGGTATCCGTTCGTCGAAGGCCGAGCGCCGTACGCGGATTGCTGCCGTCTTGCGGCGCGTGCAGCTTGCCGATGGCGAACGTGTGATGAATGCCTATCCGTCCGAACTTTCGGGTGGCATGCGCCAGCGCGTCCTGATCGGGCTTGCGTTGCTTCATCAGCCGAAGCTCTTGATTGCCGATGAACCGGGCACGGCGCTTGACGTGACGACGCAAGACGAGATCCTCAATCTCATCAACCAGCTGGTGGTCGAGGAGGGTATGGCTCTTCTCATGATCACCCACAATCTCGGTGTCGTGCGCAAGGTTGCGGATCGTGTGGTGGTCATGCATCACGGCGATATCGTCGAGGCCGGCCTTTGTCGCGAGATTCTGACCAGCCCGCAGCAGCCTTATACCAAGGCGCTTCTCGATGCTGTACCGCCTCTTTATGGCGACCGCGTCGTCGATCTGCCGCAGAGCGATCGTGCTCCCATCGTCAAGGTGGAGGGGCTGAACAAGATCTACGGCAGGAAGCCCGGCTTCCATGCCGTTCGCGACGTGAACCTGACGCTGCGTCAAGGCGAAATCTTCGGATTGGCCGGCGAGTCCGGCTCGGGCAAGACGTCGGTCGCACGCATCATCATGGAATTGTCGCGCCCGACGTCGGGCAGCGTGGCCATCGACGCGCCGGCCCCGGGGCGTGGCAGGCGGCTGACGCAGATCGTCTATCAAAATCCCGGCACCTCGCTCAATCCCAAGCGCAACGTCCAGCAAACACTGGCGCTGCCCTTGAAATCCATCGGCATGGATCGGCCGGCTCGCGAAGCGCGGATGAAGCAGCTCATGCATCTCGTGCGCCTGCCGCAATCCTACTTGGCAAAGTACCCTCATGAGCTTTCCGGCGGCCAGAAGCAGCGTGTGGCGATTGCACGTGCGCTTGCTGCCGAGCCGAAGATCCTGATCCTGGACGAGCCGACGGCAGCGCTTGACGTGTCGGTGCAGAAAACCGTGATCGAGCTGCTGTTGCAGCTGCGCGAAGAACTTGGTCTCACCTATCTGATGATCTCGCATGACCTATCGCTGATGCGCAATTTCTGCTCGCGCATCGCCATCATGCTGCGAGGCGAGATCGTCGAGGAAGGACCGACGCCGGCGGTCTTTGCCGCACCCAATCACCCCTACACACGCGCGCTGATAGCCGCCATTCCCGTCGTCACCGACGCAGAAGAGCGCCTGAAGCCCAGCGTGAGCGAGGAAGAGCGCATGCGCTTCCTCGTCAAAACCACAGACTGATCGAAGAGGAGCCTAACGTGTATCGCGTTGGAATTGACGTCGGCGGCACCAATACGGATGCTGTCGTCCTTGAGGGAAAAACTGTTCTGGCGGGGGTCAAGGCCTCGACGACAGAAGACGTGACGTCGGGCGTGATCGAGGCGCTGGAGAAGGTCATCGAGGCCTCCGGCATCGATCGTACCCGCATCGTAGCCGTCATGATCGGCACAACGCATTTCACCAATGCTGTCATCGAGCGCCGTCATATGGACGAGGTTGCGGCCATCCGCCTGAGCTTGCCGTCGGGCGCCGGTCTGCCGCCCATGGTTGATTGGCCCGATGACCTGCGCGAGATCGTCGGCAATCACGGCTATCAGGTCAAAGGTGGCTACGAGTTCGATGGCCGCGAACTTTCGCCGCTCGACGAGGATGCCATCGTGCGCATCGCCGGCGAAATCCGGTCAAAGGGCTTGAAGGCCGCCGCGGTGACCTGCGTTTTCAGCGGCATCAACGATGCCATGGAGTTGCGAGCCAAGGAAATTCTGCAGCAGCATTGCCCCGGCCTGCCTGTCGTCATGTCGAAGGATATCGGCCGTCATGGCCTGCTGGCCCGCGAAAGTGCGGCGATTATGAATGCGAGCCTGCTGTCGCTTGCGGATCGCACCGTCGCTGCCTTCGGCAAGGCGCTTGTCGCTGCCGGCATCCCATGCCCGTTCTACATCACGCAGAACGACGGCACGCTGATGGCTGCCGATGTCGTACGCGCTTTCCCGGTGCTGACCTTTGCCTCCGGTCCGACCAATTCCATGCGTGGGGCAGCGTTCCTGACTGGGCTGAAGGATGCCGTCGTCGTTGACATTGGCGGCACGACCTCGGACGTCGGCTCTCTCTCGCACGGCTTCCCCCGCCAGGCCTCTACGACGGTCGATATTGGCGGGGTCCGCACCAATTTCCGTATGCCTGACGTCTTCTCGATCGGCCTGGGTGGCGGCTCGCTCGTCGTCAACGGCGATACGGCTATCACCGTCGGACCTAAGTCGGTCGGCTATCGCGTGCGCCAAGAAGCCATGTGCTTCGGCGGCACGACACTCACGGCAACCGACATCGCTGTAGCAGCCGGCAAGGCCGAAATCGGTGACAGTGCGCTCGTCACCAAACTCGACAAGAGACTAATTGATGCGGCAGTGGCAAAGATCAACGCCATGCTGGAGGCTTGCGTCGAGCGGAGCCGCATTTCCTCTACGCCGGTGCCGGTCATCGCAGTCGGCGGCGGCTCGATCCTGATGCCTGATCGCATCGGTGATCTCCAGGTGATCATGCCGGAAAATTTTGCCGTCGCAAACGCCGTTGGTGCCGCCATCGCCCAGATCAGCGGCGAGACGGATCGGGTCTTCTCGCTTGTCGATGGCCGCACGCGCGAGAGCGCGCTTGCCGAGGCGGAAGCCGAAGCGCGTGAAAAGGCAATCGCTGCCGGTGCCCTTGCAGAAACCCTTGAAGTTATCGAGCGCGAGGACACGCCGCTTGCCTATCTGCCAGGCAACGCCACGCGCATTCACGTCAAAGTCGTCGGTGAAATGGGAGGCCATCATGCCTGAGACGCGCAAGCAGAAATACGACGATGCCGCCCTGCGCCGGCTGACGCCCGAGGATCTCGATGCGCTGGAAATCGGAGCGGGCATTCTCGGCACCGGTGGCGGCGGCAACCCCTATCAGGGCAAGCTCCTCGTCCTCGAAGCCATGAAGGCTGGCTACGAGATGAAGGTTCTCGCGACAGACGCCATCGAGCCTGACGCCCTTTGCATGTCGATCGGCGGCATCGGCGCACCCGTCGTCGGCGTCGAGCGCATCCGCGAGGGGCGTGAAGGATTGCGGTGCCTGCGTGCCATGGAAGAGCTTATCCGTACGCCGATCGATGCCATCGTCTGCGAGGAAATCGGCGGCGCGAATTCCATGAACCCGCTGGTCACAGCGGCTCTTGGCGGTCTGCCGATCCTCGATTGTGACGGGATGGGCCGGGCCTTTCCCGAAATGCAGATGACGACCTTTTCGATTTATGGCCACAGCTCGACGCCGTCGGTCATGTGCGATCTGCACGGCAATGCGGTGATCTTCAGCCATGCCGTATCTGAAGTTTGGCACGAACGTATGGCTCGCGCCTGCGTCGTGGCGCAAGGCGGCGGCGCGATGCTGGCAACGGCGCCGATGCAGGCTCACTACGTCCACCAGTACGGCATCCCAAAGAGCTTCACCAAGGCGATCGCGCTTGGCGAAGCGGTGATCCGCGCACGCAGGGCGCAGGAAGATCCGATCGCCGCGGTTTGCGCGCTGGAAGGCGGGCGGCGAGTGTTCAACGGCAAGATCACCGACCTGAAGCGTCATCTGCGCGGCGGCTTCGTCATCGGCGATATGGAACTGGCCGGCTTCGACGATTGCAACGGCCAGACGGCGAACGTGGCGATCCAGAACGAGTTCCTGGTCTTCCGTCGTGACGGCGTGATCGAAGTCTGCGTGCCGGATCTAATCGTGCTGCTCGACGTCGATACAGGCTATCCGATCACCACCGAAATGCTGCGCTACGGCCAGCGCGTCGCCGTTGTCGCCATTCCCTGCCACGAGCTGTTGCGCAGCGCGCGCGCGCTCGATGTCGTTGGCCCGGCCGCGTTCGGATATCCGGAGATCACCTATTCCCCGCTGCCAGCCCCAGGGCAGAAGGCAGCCTAACCATAAGCGGGGCAGTTCCCGCACAAAGAGGAGAACTTGAATGAAGATGGGTTCCAACGGTCTGCGTCTTTCGTCGCTTCTGCTTGCCGGTGCCATGGCATTGCCGCTGACCTCGGTTGCGGCATCGGCCGCCGACAAGGTGTCGATTGCCGTCAACACGATGCAGATTTTCAGCTCGCTCGATCCGGCGAAGGTCACCGACTACACGGGCTACATGGCCATCGTGAACATGTATGATGCCCTGACGACGGTCAGTCCTTCGGGCGAGATCGTGCCGCATCTGGCAAAATCCTGGGAGATTTCGCAGGACGGCCTGACCTATACGTTCCATCTTCGCGACGATGCCAAGTTCCAGGACGGTAAGCCTGTGAAGGCCTCCGATTTCGTCTGGTCAATTCAGCGTTTGATCGGCATCAACAAGGGCCCATCCAATCTCGTCGTCGGCCTCGTGAAGCCCGAAAACGTCACCGCACCGGACGAGAAGACCGTCGTCGTCAAACTAGATCGCCAGTTCTCGCCGTTCATGGCCGTCACACCGCTGATGATGGCGCTGAACGAGAAGCTGATCGAAGCCAACTCCAAGCCGGATGACAAATGGGGCGAAGCCTATGTCGGCGAGCACTCCGCCGGCTCCGGCCCCTACAAGCTCGTCAGCTACAATCGCTCCGCCGATATGGTGATCGCTCGCAACGCCGATTATTTCCTCGGCTGGACCAAGGGAACGCCGATCGACGAGGTGCGCTTCGTCCAGACAAGCGACGACGCTACCGTCAAGGCGCTGGCGGAAAAGGGCGAGCTCGGTCTCTCCTCGCATGGCCTCGGCAATGATACCTATGAAACGATCGGCAAGATGCCGGGCTATAAGCTGCTCCAGTCGACGACGGCGGGTGGCTTCGTCATCAAGCTGAACAGCAAGGTCTATCCGACCGACGACGTGCATGTGCGGCGCGCGATTGCCTATGCCACCGACTACAAGACCATCCAGGAGGCGATCTACCCCGGCTTCGACATGACCGGTCCGCTTTCGACCGTCTTCAAGGACTCCCATAGCAACGATATCCAGCCCGGCGTTTTTGATCTCGAAAAGGCGAAGGAAGAGCTCGCCAAATCGAAATATGCCGGCCAGAAGATCACGCTGGTCAACAGCTACGTCGCCTCGCTTGCCTTTGAATCCGAGGTCGCGCTGCTGATGCAGGCCAATCTCGAACAGATCGGCATTACGCTCGATATCAAGCCCGAGCCCTGGAACCGCATCGTCGAGCTTTCGTCGAAGCCGGAAACCACGCCGGCGTCGACGCAAGTCAACATCTCGCCCAATTATCCGTCACCGGACGCGATCTTCTACAACCAGTACCACTCAAAGGCTTCAGGCACCTGGATGTCGATGGAATGGCTGCAGAATCCCGAGGTCGACGCACTGATCGACAAGGCGCGGGCGACCACTGACATCAAGGGTCAGAATGCGACCTACAAGGAACTGCAGGCAAAGCTCGCCGAGCTGCAGCCCGACGTGTGGGCAGTATCGCCGAACCGGCGCTATGCAGCGAACAAGTGCTTGCAGGGCTACGCGTTCATTCCCATGCAGAGCTGGGATCTGAATTTCTCGAACTTCCATTGGGACTGCAAGGCGAACTGATCTTCGCCTGCACAGGACATCGACCCGGCCCCATTCGGGGTCGGGACAGCTAGTGCAACTCCGGGAAAAGTGCGGAGCGGTTTTCCGTCCGGAATTGCGAGGAAACAAAGAGATAGAGCGGCCCAGAGTTCCGTGAAATGCTGAACCGCTCTATTGCCGAAGGTGAAACATGCTTCAGGAATTCGCCGAAGAAAATATCGAGCCGCTCGCAACGGGAGCCTGGATCCTGGGAACCGGAGGCGGTGGCAATCCCTATATTTCGACCCTCAATCTTCGAAGGCTCTATGCCGAAGGTCGTCGCGTACAGGTGATGGATCCGATGGCGCTCGATGATGACGACATGGTTGCCGTCGTCTCGAAGATGGGGGCGCCGCTTGTGGGACAGGAGCGTCTAAGTGATCCCGTGCATCTGGCGCGTGCGGTCGAGGTCATGGAGGATTATCTCGGCAAGCCGTTCCGCGCGATCATGAGCGTCGAGATTGGCGGCTCGAATGCGCTGTCCTCCTTCCTCGCTGCCGCGATGCTGGGCAGGCCGGTCGTCAACGCCGATGCGATGGGACGTGCCTATCCCGAGGCGCAGATGACCTCCTTCGCCATCGGCAATCTGCCGATGTATCCGCTTTCCCTGGTCGACGTGCGCGACAACGAGGTCATCGTCACCAAGGCTGCGTCCTGGAAGTGGATGGAGCGGATTTCGCGCAAGGTCTGTACGGAGGTTGGCTCGACGGCCGCCACCTGCAAGGCGCCGCGCACCGGCCGTGAGGTGAAAGATTGGGGCATTCACTACACCATCACCAAGGCGACTGAACTTGGCCGCGCCGTCATCGAGGCGCGTGCGCGTCACGACGACCCGATAAAGGCGGTCCTCGATCACGAGGGCGGCAAGCAATTGTTTCGCGGCAAGGTGATCGATGTGGCGCGTGAAACCACCGGCGGCTTCCTGCGCGGTCGGACCGTCATCGAAGGCATCGATGCTGACAAGGGTTCGCGCATGGAGCTTGCCTTCCAGAATGAATGGGCCGTCGCCTTCCGCGATGGCGAACCGGTAGCGATGACACCGGATCTTCTTTGCCTTCTCGACACGATTTCCGGCGGCGCCATCGGCACCGAGTCTGTGCGCTATGGCCAGCGCGTGACCGTTGTCGCCCTGCCGGCTCCGGAGCTCCTGACCACGCCCGCGGGGATCGCTGCTGTCGGCCCGCGTGCTTTCGGCTATGACATTGATTTCAGATCGGTATTCGCATGAAGCGCATCGGTATTGACGTTGGCGGCACCAATACGGATGCCGTTCTGATCGACGGTGAAAAGATCATCGCCTCCATCAAGGTTCCCACGACACAGGATGTGATGTCCGGTGTAAAAGCGGCCCTGAGCCATGTCGCCGGCCATGTCGGCGGATCCGGCCGGCCGATCGACGCCGTGATGATCGGCACCACGCATTTCACCAACGCCGTCGTCGAGCGGGCGCGGCTGGAACGTGTGGCTGCTATCCGCATTGCGCTTCCGACCGGTGCGTCCCTGCCGCCGATGTGCGATTGGCCTGACGATCTGCGCGCGGCCGTCGATCCGCTGATCTTCATGGTTCACGGCGGCCATGAGTATGACGGCAGTCCGCTCGTGCCCATGATCCCCGACGAAATCCGCGAAGCGGCCATGAAGATCCGCGATGCCGGTATCACATCTATCGCGATATCGGCGACCTTCTCGCCGTTGACGACCGAATGCGAGGTCAAGGCTGCAGAGATCGTTCGTTCGGTGATCCCCGATGCAAGGATTACGCTGTCGCACACGCTTGGGCGGATCGGCCTGCTCGAGCGCGAAAATGTCGCGCTTCTCAATGCAGCACTGCAGTCACTCGGCAGGACGACGGTACAGGCATTTTCGGATGCGCTGCGCGAAGCAGGCGTTACAGCCCCCTTCTATCTGACGCAGAATGACGGCACGGTCGCTCTGGCTGATGTCGCCGCGACCAATCCGGTTCACAGCTTTGCATCCGGCCCGACGAATTCGATGCGGGGCGCAGCCTTTCTCACCGGCTTGAGCGATGCCATGGTCATCGATGTCGGCGGCACGACATCGGATATCGGCTGCCTCGTTGGTGGCTTCCCGCGCGAGGCCAACAACATCGTCCATATCGGCGGCGTGCGCACGCTGTTCCGCATGCCGGATCTTCTGCCGATCGCACTTGGCGGCGGAACAATCATCGATCCGGAAACAGGCAAGGTCGGCCCGCGTTCGGTTGGCTATCGCATCCTGACGGAGGCGCGCGTCTTCGGCGGCAACACGCTGACGACGTCGGACGTCGCCGTCGCCGCCGGTCTGATCGAGATGGGAGACAAGGATCGCGTTCGCGACCTCGATCCGGCCTTCGTGAAGGCGAGCCTCGGACGCATCCGCGACATGGTGACAGACAGCTTCGACCAGATGAAGACCTCGGCGGAGGATGTGCAACTGATCGCCGTCGGCGGCGGCGCCTTCCTGATCCCCGATAAGATCGCGGGTGCTTCAGAGGTTCTTCGCGTCGAAAATGCCGGCGTTGCCAATGCGCTTGGCGCTGCGATGGCGCAGGTTTCGGGCGAAGTCGACCAGGTGTTCTCGGGGTTGAGCCGCAACGAAGCTCTCGCGAAGGCAGAGGCGGAGGCTCAGAACGCGGCAGTTGCTTCCGGCGCCAGCCGCGCCAGTCTGAAGACGCTCGAAGTCGAGGACATTCCAATTGCTTATCTGCCTGGCGGTGCGCGGCGCGTAAGAGTAAGGGTCATCGGCGATATCGCCTTTAAATGAATCGCGGTGCCCGATCGTCTTGGTTGGACGCCACTTATGGGAGCGGCATTCGGCGCACAGGAAGCGCTGATGCTGGATCGGAGCAGGAAATGATGAAAATTGCGCTGGCCATTCATGGCGGTTGTGGTGTCATGCCGGAAAATAGCATGACACCGGAGGAGTGGGCGGGAGCGCGACGCGATCTCGGTGCGGCTCTGCGTGCAGGTTATGCGCTGCTGAAGACTGGTGGCAGCGCTGTTGATGCCGTCGAGGCAGCCGTCGTTGTCATGGAAGACAGCCCGCACTTCAATGCCGGTCATGGCGCGGCCCTCAACGAAAATGGCGCGCACGAACTCGATGCATCGATCATGGACGGCGCGACGTTGGAAGCGGGTGCCATCAGCGCATCGCATGCGATCCGCAATCCGGTCAAGGCAGCCCGTCTGTTGATGGAGGATGGTCGCGCGGTTTACATAACCGGTCCCGCGGCAGATCGTTTCGCTGAGGAAAAAGGCCTCCCGGTCGAACCGCAATCCTATTTCACCACGCAGAAACGGGTCGATGCGCTGCAAGCCATGAAACGGCACGCCGCTGCCGGTACTGAAGGGACCGAAAACGAAAAACACGGCACCGTCGGCGCAGTGGCCCTCGATGCTGCTGGCCATCTCGCCGCTGCAACGTCAACCGGCGGCTATACAAACAAGCCTGACGGACGGGTGGGCGACAGCCCGGTCATTGGCGCGGGCACTTATGCGCGCGACGGCGTCTGTGCAGTTTCTGGCACAGGCAAGGGTGAGTTCTTCATCCGCTATGTCGTTGGACACGAGATCGCATCTCGGATGGCCTATCTCAAGCAGGATATCGCGGTCGCGACGGACGGGCTTATCAACCATGATCTGGCCCCGCATCAGATCGGCGCCGGATTGGTTGCCCTGGATGCCCAGGGTATTGTCGCTGCGCCCTACAATACGCCGGGGATGTTCCGTGGCTGGGTGACGCCGGAAGGCAAGGCTTTCGTTGCGACGCACGAAGAGGTCTACGAGGTCGAACTCTAGAAGGTCTGCTTAAGCAAGGCTGCGACTTTCGGTGCCTTTGACATGGGAGGCCGCGTCGCAGCCTCTAGCGCGTAAGGGTATAGCGAGCCTGGAGGATCGTTTCACCGCGTGACCGCGAAAAAAGCTCTCTGCTGTCAAGCTGGGTGAAGCCCAGTTTTGTCAGCACATGGCCAGATGCAGGGTTATCGACGGCGCGGCCGGAAACGAGGCTCGACAATCCTACCTCAGAAAAGGCGAACTCGATCAGCGCCTGGGCGGCTTCAAAGGCATAGCCCTTGCCCCAGGCCACTTTTTCCAGCCAATAACCGAGGCTGCCTTCGCCGGCGGCAATGCCGTCGACATCGACGATCCCGATCATCCTTCCTTCTCGCTCGATAGCGAAGCGATAAGCAGTCCCTTCGGCCCATTCCAGCTCATGGCAAGCAAACCAGGTCTCCATGTCTTCCCGGTCGGCAGGATAGGTGGCGTTAGCCAACATGCGCGCCACATCCCAGTCGCTCTGGATTTCCAAAGCCCTTTGCGCATCGGCAACGGATGTCGGTCGTAGGGTGAGGCGGGCTGTGCGGATATGTGAGCGGGAGATGGACTTTGTGATCATGGTAGGCGCCCTTGCAGATTGAGCATCAAATGCCATGTCGCGATTAAATTGCAATCCTCCCGGCCGACAATATCTAGTCAGGTTGGGGTGCGGCCGTCGTTTCGCCTTCGGCGAGCTCGCAGGCAAACAGGACCGGGTCGTCGACATCAGGCACCGGTCGTTCATTCAGGAGAACCGCCACCGCCGCCGCTGCAATCTTCGGGATCGGCTGCTTCACCGTCGTCAGCCGGGGGATCGTCATGTTTGAGAGAGGAATGCCGTCGAAGCCGACGATGGAAAGCGCTGCGGGGATCGGGATGCCGAGATCATAGGCCGCCCTCATGCAGCCGATCGCCTGCTGGTCCGAACTCGCAAAAATGGCGGTCGGGCGCTCGTGGCGGGCACGGGCGAGGAGATAGTTTCCGGCCGAACGGCCACTTTCGTAGTCGAAACCTGCCTCGGCGATCAGCGGCGGTTCTGCCAATCGTCCACCGTCGCCGGCCTGTTTCATGGCATCGAGATAACCCCTCAGGCGGTCATTGGCAGGAACGGAACCCTCCGGACCTGAAATGAAACCGATGCGGCGATGACCAAGCTTCAGCAGATAGTCGATGCCAAGTCTAACCCCGCTGCGATGATCCGAAGCAATCCCGGAATATCCGGGCATGAGGCGATCGATGACGACGATCGGTAGCCCCTTAGGTAGCTTCAGCGTATGGAAATCGTTGCTGGGAACGAGGATGATGCCATCGACTTTCCTGCTGGTCAGTTGCCCGATCCGGTCTGCCTCCTTGGCGGGATGGTCGAAGGACGTCATGACGATAATGTTGTAGCCGTGCTTGGCCGCGGCCTGTTCTGCAGATTGGACCAGTTCCGAGAAGAAGGGATTGGTCAGATCCGGAATGACGATCCCGATGAGGCGGCTGACCTTGCTGCGCATGCTCCTTGCGGAGGGGTCGGGCATGTAACCGAGTTCTTTGATGATGCCGCTGACGCGCGCTCTCACTTCCTGTGTGACGGAAGGATGCTCATTCAAGACTCTCGAAACCGTCCCGGTAGAAACCCCTGCGAGTTTGGCGACGTCTCGAATTCCGACTTTTGGCATCACGGAAACATGTGTCCTTCATCTTCGGCAGCAAAAGATCCCTGATCCAGGCTTGCTGCCAACGGTCTCTAGCGCCTTCGTCATGGCGTCGCACTCTAAATTTGACGACCGTTGCGGCCATACAAAGAAAACAGCAAGACGTCTCGTGGAAACGGTTCAATAGATATAGTGCAGCATATTTCGATAATTGCAATTGCCTCCGATTTTATGGGCGTTTTCACAGCCTTGACAATCCTCGGAGGCATTGCTACCCAGTAGGTGTTTGGAAACGGTTCATTGCCGCAGGCAACTCAGATGGAGCTGAGCTTCGGACCGTTCGGGAGGAGAGAAATGTCAAATTCCAAAAAGCATGAATCTGTCTTGATCAATGCCCCGCGCCGTACGGCGCTGAAGCTCGGCCTTGCAGGCACGTTGGCGCTTGCCCTATCCTGCGGCGTCTCGCCGGCCTTTGCCGCCGGTAAGCCCAAGGTCGGTCTGATCATGAAATCCTTGTCCAATGAGTTCTTCAAGCAGATGAAGGCCGGTGCGGACAAATATGCGGCCGAAAACAAGGACAAGTTCGACTTCAAGGCCGTCGGCATGAAGGACGAACGTGACTTTGCCTCACAGGTCGATGCCGTCGAAAACTTCGTGACGCAGAAATACGATATCATCGTTGTGGCCCCCGCAGATTCGAAGGCCATGGCTACGCCGCTTGCAAAGGCAGTGAAAGCCGGCGTCAAGGTCATCAACATCGACGTGCCGCTCGATGCGGACGCCAAGAAGGCAGCCGGTATCGATCTGGCTTTCTTCGGGCCCGACAATGCCGAGGGTGCCAAGCTCGCAGGTGACGCGCTGGCCAAGGATCTGGGTCCCGGCGCAAAGGTCGTGATTCTGGAAGGCAATCCCGAGGCCGACAACGCCAAGGAGCGCAAGGTCGGCTTCATGGACTCCATCAAGGCCGGCAAGCTCGAGCTCCTCGATAGCAAGACGGCACATTGGGAGACCGAAGAAGCCAATACTGTCATGACGAATTTCCTGACCAAGTATAAGGATATTCAGGGCGTCATGGCCGCAAACGACTCCATGGCTCTCGGCGTCGTCAAGGCGCTCGACGCGTCCGGCCAGAGCGGCAAGATCAAGGTCGTCGGCTTCGACAACATCCCATCCGTCAAGCCCTTGATCAAGGATGGCAAGATGCTTGCCACCGTCGAACAGTATGGCGCGGAAATGGCGGCCATGGGCATCAAGTACGGCCTTCGCGAGTATGCAGGCGAAAAGTTCACGGGCTGGGTCAAGACGGATGTCACGCTCGTCACCGCCAAGGACATCAAGTAGTCCGAGGTCTAGGCTATAAGCGCAATGGAGGCGCCGGTCGTTGACCGGCGCTATCCGTTACCCAACCGTCTTCCTCGCTGAATGCCCAGGATGAGGCTCGCTTCCGAGCACCCTGCACATAGCACTCGGAGGGTTGGCCATCTCCCATTCGACATAGAACATGCATGAGGTGGACGTGTCAGTCACAGATGATGACTTCATTCTGAAGCTGGAAGGAATAGGCAAACGTTTCCCGGGCGTTGTCGCGCTGAAGGACGTTTCCATACAGATTGGCCGCGGCAAGGGCCACATTTTGCTCGGCGAAAACGGCGCTGGAAAGTCCACGCTGATCAATCTTCTTGGGGGCGTATTCAAGCCGGACGACGGACAGATTCTGTTCGATGGCGAAATCTATAGTCCGACATCTCCGCTCGAAGCGTTCAAGGCGGGCATCCGCGTCATCCATCAGGAACTGCACCCTCTTTCCAACCTTACGGTTGCTGAAAATCTGCTCTTCGAGCATATCCCGCGTCGCTATGGCCTGGTGAATTACAAAGAAATGAACAGCAGAGCGGCAGAGCTGTTGGCGGAGGTCGGGCTCGACGTCGCGCCAACAACGCCGGCGAGCCGTCTCAGTGTTGCCCAGCTTCAGCTGCTCGAGATCGCCAAGGCGCTCTGCTATGAAAGCAAGCTTCTGGTTCTCGACGAGCCGACGGCGACCCTGACCTCCAAGGAGGTCGATCGTCTCTTCGAAATCCTGAGACGGCTGAAGGCACGTGGCGTCACGACGCTCTATATCTCGCACCGGCTGGAGGAGATTTTCGAAGTCGGCGACGATGTGACTGTGCTTCGCGACGGCCAGCAGGTGATCACCCGCCCGCTGGCAGGGCTGGGCATTCCGGAGATCGTCGAGCTCATGGTCGGCAGGACGCTCTCACATCACAACGCCTTTCGCGGTGACAGCGTCATCGCCGGTGAGGCGCTCGGTGTTTCGGGCTTGAAGGTCACGCGCAACAGCCCGGAACTGTCCTTTTCCGTTGCCAAGGGTGAAATCGTCGGTATTGCTGGCCTGGTCGGCAGCGGTCGCACCGAGGCGGTTCGCGCGATATTCGGCGCGGACGCAAAGGCCGCCGGCGAAATTCGCATCGATGGCGAGTTGGTCGAAATCAATTCGCCGAAGGATGCTGTTGCGGCCGGACTGTGCCTGGCAACCGAAGACCGCAAGATGCAGGGGCTGATGCTCGACATGAGCTGCGCCGAAAATACCACCGTAACGGATCTCGGCAAGGTTTCACGCAACGGTCTGATCAGCCGCCGGGTCGAAGACGATTATTCGCAACGCCTCGTGCGGGAGCTGCGCATAAAGACGCCGTCCATACACCAGCTGGTCAGGACATTTTCCGGCGGCAATCAGCAAAAGGTCGTCATCGCGAAATGGCTGTTCCGCGGCCCGAAGGTCTTGATCTTCGATGAGCCGACGCGGGGGATCGACGTCGGTGCAAAGGCCGAAATTTATGATCTCCTGTGGAAATTCGCCGCCGAAGAAAAGGGCGTTCTGGTCGTATCCTCCGATCTGCCGGAGCTGATCGGCATATGCCACCGCATCATCGTCTTTTCGGACGGCAAGATCGCCGGAGAGATAGCCCGGGACCAATTCGAAGAGAGCAGGATCCTCTCGCTCGCCTACAAGGAGTACAGTCGTGTCCGGCAACATTGAAAGCAAAATCGAGGCGAGAGAAAGCAGCTTCTGGGACAAGCTCATTCGGATATCGATGAAGGAGGCCGGCGTCGCCATCGCGCTCGTCATCATCCTGATATTCTTCTCGGCAACGGCGCCCTATTTCGCGACGCCTGAGAATTTTCTGAAGATCTTCGTGCAGATCGCCATTAATACGGTGCTGGCCTCGGGCATGACCTTCGTCATTCTGACGGGCGGCATCGACCTCTCGGTCGGCTCGCTGCTTGCCCTTTGCACTGTTATCGGTGCGACGATCATGGTTGATCCGCGGTTCTCTCCCTGGCAGGCGATCGTGCTCGCATCGCTCGCTTCCATGGGCGCCGGTGCCGTACTTGGCGCGGTCAATGGCTGGGTGTGCGAGAAGTGGAAGCTACCGTCCTTCATCGTCACGCTCGGCATGCTGAACGTCGCGAGCGGTCTTGCGCGTGTCGTCAGCGACAATTCAACGATCACCGGCCTGCCACAACCATTTGTCGATTTCGGAAATCTGATCTTCTGGGGCGTATTGCCCTCGATCTTCCTCATCGCGATCGTTGTTGTGCTCATCGGCTGGTTCGTGCTGCGCTATACGGTATTCGGGCGCTTCGTCTTCGCGATCGGCACCAACGAGGAGGCGGTTCGTCTGTCGGGGCATGAACCGAAGAAGTTCAAGATTGCTGTCTTCACGATTTCCGGCTTGACGGCAGGCATCGCAGCCATGGTCTACCTGCTTCGCCTTAACGTCGGCAGCCCCGTCGCGGGTATCGGCTACGAGCTGAATGCCATTGCCGCAGTCATTATCGGCGGAACCAGCCTTTCGGGCGGCAAAGGGTCGATCATCGGTACGCTGGTGGGCGCCTGCATTCTGCAGGTACTGTCTACGGGGCTGCAGTTGCTCGGCGCGGACGACAATATCAAACCGATCGTCATCGGCGCTGTCATCGTGCTGGCTGTCATTCTCGACAGCTATCGTGGCCGCCTAATGCGGATACTCGAGACGCGCTGACACGCAGTCGAACCTTGGTGGGTGAGGTGCGGCGCGAGGGTTGCCTCGCGCCGTTTTCGTTGCTCCAGACATCGACCCGGAGCGTTGCGCTATTTCAGAAAACTCAAATATTTCCGGAGTTCCCGGCGTGCAATGCCGGTGGCGCGAGCCTTCGGATTTCTGCAGCAACGCGGTCGTTGTATACGGAAAAATATAATGCTAGCGATTGGGACTATCTCAGGAGAATCCCATGCTCAGCCGTCGTCATCTGCTCTTCCTTGCGAAAATCTCTGTTCTGTTCGGCGGTCTGCTGTTTTCCGCGCCCGCCTGGGCCGATCATGTCGTGACAGACCAGATCGGCCGGCAAGTGCATATTCCCGATACGGTCAGCCGCGTCGTCATCCTGCAGCATCAGACGCTCAACATTGCGGTCCAGCTCGATGCTATGGACAAAGTGGTTGGTGTTCTCGACGAATGGAAGAAGCAACTGGGCGCCAACTATGTGCGGCTCGCGCCGCAGCTTCCCAAGCTGCCGATGCCGGGTGGTCTGACCAAGGTGAACATCGAGGAGCTTCTGAAGCTGAAGCCGGACGTCGTCTTCGTCACCAACTATGCACCGGCCGACATGGTGAAGCAGATCGAGGAGGCAGGGCTTCCCGTCGTCGCGATCTCACTTCTTGATGTACCGCCGGAAGAAGCAGTGAAGCTCAACCCCTCCGTCAAGGATGAGCCGGCCGCGATCGATGCAGGATTTGCGATCGGCGTGCGGTTGATTGCCGAGGTGCTCGGCCGCAAGGACAAAGGCGAGCAAATGATTGCGGTCACCAAGAAGGCACGCAAACTGATCGCCGATCGCCTTGCCGACATTCCGGAAGACAGGCGTGTACCGGTCTATATGGCCAATCCCGACCTCACCACCTACGGCCGCGGCAAATATACCGGCCTGATGATGGAGCGCGCTGGCGCTCGCAACGTCGCCAACTCGATCAGCGGCTTCAAGCAGGTGACGATGGAGGACGTGCTGAAATGGGATCCGACCGTTATCTTCGTGCAGGAACGCTACCCCACCGTTGTCGACGATATCAAGAAGTCGCCTTCCTGGCAGACCATCGATGCGGTGAAGAGTGGACGCATCTACCTGATGCCGGAATATGCCAAGGCCTGGGGCTATCCGATGCCGGAAGCCATGGCGCTCGGCGAACTCTGGATGGCGAAGGAGCTGTATCCGGAGCGGTTCAAGGATATCGACATGCAGAAGGAAGCTGACGCCTACTATAAGGAATTCTACCGTATCGATTATCGCGCAGCGCAATGAGCGCTGGTGTCGCTTCCCGGCATGCGCCGCGGGTTGTCATCGCCATGCTGGCGATGCTGCTCGCAGTCGCGGCGGTGGTCTCTCTTGGAGTGGGGCGATACGATGTTCGGTTTCTGCGGGTGGTGGAAATTCTTTGGTCGCCGATTTCGGCGCCCGCAACGCCCGTAACGGCGACGGAAGCCAATGTTGTCTTCACGGTGCGCATGCCGCGTATCCTGCTGGCGCTGCTGACGGGGGCCGGTCTTGCGTTGTCGGGGGCGACGCTGCAGGGGGTGTTCCGCAATCCCTTGGTCGGTCCACAGGTCGTCGGGGTTTCCTCCGGCGCCGCTTTTGGCGGCACGCTCGCCATCCTCTTGAGTTTTTCGCGCTATGGCCTGCTCGGCTCGGCTTTTGCATTCGGGCTGTCGGCTCTCGTCATCGTCTATGCTCTGAACGGCATCGTCGCCCGTCGCAACATCCTGGCGCTGGTGCTGGCGGGTGTCGTCGTCAGCGGCTTTTTCGGAGCGCTGGTGAGCCTCGTGCAGTATCTTGCCGATACTGAGGACAAGTTGCCGGCGATGGTCTTTTGGCTGCTTGGCAGCTTCGCCACCGCCAATTGGCAGAAATTCTCGTTGGTGGCGGGGCCGATCTTCGTCGCGGGCCTGCTTTTGCTGGGCCTGCGCTGGCGGATCAACCTGCTATCGATTGGTGACGAGGAAGCCCGCGCCCTCGGTGTCGACGTCGAGCCATTGCGCTGGCTCACCCTGATACTCGTTTCCTGCATCGTCGCGGCGCAGGTCGCCGTCAGTGGCATCATCGGTTGGGTCGGGCTTGTCGTTCCACATATAGCACGCATGCTTGTTGGCCCGGATCATCGTGTCATGATGCCAGCCTCGTTGTTGATCGGTGGCCTCTATCTGCTTGTTATCGATACCGTTGCGAGGACTGCGACCGGTTCGGAAATTCCGCTCGGGATTCTCACCGCGCTGATCGGCACGCCTGTTTTCGCTCTTATATTGCGGCAGAGCCAAAGAGGCGCCCGTGGCTTCTGATCCGGCCAAGCTACAGGTATCAGGCGCAAGCCAATCCTATGACGGGAAACGGTGGCAGTTTCGCGATCTCGATTTCGCGCTCAATGCAGGCGAAATCGTTACCATCCTCGGGCCGAACGGCCGTGGAAAATCGACTTTGCTGCGCGTGCTGGCCGGGCTTCAAAAGCCGACCTCCGGGGTCATGCGGCTGAATGAGAGCACCGGTTTCGTCCCGCAGGAGTTTGCTGGCTCCTTTCCATATTCCGTGCTCGATGTTGTTTTGATGGGGCGTGCCCGTCACATTGGTCTCTTCCGCACGCCGCATCGGATCGATGTGCAGAAGGCGATGGACGCACTGGATGCCACCGGTATGGCTGGCTATGCGCAGCGCAACATCGACGCGCTTTCCGGCGGCGAGCGTCAGCTCGTCCTGATCGCCCGGGCGCTGGCCGGCGAGAACGCGGTACTGTTGCTCGATGAACCGGCTTCGGCGCTCGACCTCAAAAATCAGGATGCGGTGCTTTCGCTCCTCGCCACGCTTGCCGATCGCAAAGGATTGGCCATTGCCTTTACGACACATCAGCCAAACCACGCCGTGGCGGTCGCTGACAAGGTCTTGCTCATGCTCGACCAGGCTGCAGCAGTTTTCGGCGCCACGGCGGAGGTCATGACCGAGGCTAACCTTGAAACGCTCTATGGCGTTCCGGTCCGCTCGGCAGTGCTTGGAAGTGGTGAGCTCATGGAGACGGCTTTCGTGCCGCTGTTCCGCCAGAGGAAATGGAAAGGAAATCGCCTGTGAGCGACACAGTTCGGGTTCTGTCCGCCGGAAGTCTGCGTCATGCCTTCCCGGCGATCATAGAGGCCTTTGGTGAGGAGACCGGCATTGCAGTTTCGCTGACGCTCGGGCCGGCTGGGCTGCTGCGTGAGGAGATCGAGGCGGGTGCGGAATTCGATCTTTTCGCGTCGGCCAATATGGAACATCCGCACCGCCTGGCGGCGGCCGGTCTAACAGAAAATGCCGCATGTTTTGCCCGAAACAGACTGAGCGTCGTTGCCCGGGCCGATCTCGGCCTCACGACGGAAAACTTCCTCACTATCCTGTCGAACCCAGAGGTCAGGATCGGCACATCGACGCCGGGCGATGATCCGGGCGGTGATTACGCCTTCGAGGTTTTCGATCGCATAGAGGCTCAACACCCGGGAACAGGAGAGGCGGTGAAGTCCCGGTCGCGTCAGTTGGTCGGCGGGCGCAATTCTCCCCCGACACCTCCGGGCAAGCCCAGCGGCTATTTGATCACCGACGGTGAAGTCGATCTTATGATGAGCTATTCTTCGAACGCGCGTCTGCTGGCCGCCGATCCAGCGCTCACCATTGTTGATATCCCCGACCCGTTTCAGCCGTTCATCGAGTATGGCGTGGCAATTCGAAAGGGCGCAGACAGCAGAACCGCGCACTTGCGGAATTTTCTATTCTCTCCCCGCGGGCAGTGGATTTTGAGCGAAGCTGGATTTTCTCCGATTGGCTAGCGAATGGCACATGCGGCAAGATCAGGTCGTTGGAGGGGTGCTCGATCGCACATAGGCTTCGGCTTCACCGTGCAGCCATTCGCAGAAGAGAACGGATTTCCTGTTACGCCGGGCCCGCCGAAGAGCAACATATTCATGGCCGCTTTCGAGAAAGCCGTAGGGCGCGATGAGCCGACCGAAACGGATGTCGTCGCCGACATAGGGCCACGGGGCCACGCAGACGCCGAGCCCGGCGCTGGCAGCTTCGAGCATGAAATAGAAATGTTCATATTCGATGCGCGGTCCTGTCCGCACGAGCCTTTCCGAGCGGGCAAGCCAATCGCCCCAGGCACGCAGCCGCGTGCGCGTGTGGAGTTGCGGCAGGTTGTCGAATTCGGGCGTGGTTTCGGCAAGCAGTGACGGGGCAAGTACCGCCCCGGTCTGTTCCGGAAACAATGAAATGACGTCGGCGCCCTGCGGCCACGGGGCGACGCCGACTCTGATGGCGACATCGAAGCCATCCCGGCTGAAATCGACAGGTTTCGACGAAGCCGACAGGCGCACTTCTATGTTGGGATACTGTGCTTGAAAGCGATAAAGGCGCGGAATGAGCCAGCGCATTGTGAATGTGCCGGGGCAGGAGACGTCGAGCTGCCCGTCTTCCGTGTCGGCGACCGCGCGGACCGACAGGTCGATCTGGTCAAAGGCGGTCGTGAGGCCCGAGAGCAGGGTCGCGCCACCCTCCGTAAGTCTCAATCGGTTCTTCGGCCCCTCGAACAATGGTATGCCGAGCACGTCCTCCAGATGTTGTATCTGCCGGCTGATCGCGCTGTGCGTGACGTTGAGCTCTTCCGCCGCAAGCGTCATGCGGCCGAGCCTGCCGGCGGCTTCGAAGGCACGCAAGGCATTGAGGGAGGGAATACGTCTGCTCATGTACATTTTCCGAACATTGACTGTTCGATCATATCGATTTTCTTTCTGCGAGATAGCGTGTTTCTTACCAACGAAACGCGAGCGCTGTGTGATCACAGAACAATGAGATGACGGTGCGATAAGCATTTTCATCTGCGCCGAAGCTTGGTCCGAAAAATGGTAATGGAGACATGAAATGCACAATAGACATCAGGATGGCAGCGCTGGAGATGCCAATTACGGCGTCATCGGAGCAGGCTATAGCCGCTATCGCCAGCCGGATCCCCACATCGCTGAATTCATTCGACAGGCACTCGGCGATGCGGCCACGGTCTTGAACGTCGGGGCCGGAGCAGGCTCCTACGAGCCGGTCGATCGGGAGATCACCGCCGTTGAGCCATCGGCATCGATGCGTGCGCAAAGGCCGGCGCATCTTCCCCTTGCGATCGATGCCGCTGCGGAGAACCTTCCTTTCCCAGACCAAGCCTTCGACGCCGCGATGGCGACGTTCACAGTTCATCAGTGGTCGAACCTTGAGCGCGGGTTGAGCGAGATGCGCCGTGTCACGCGCGGACCTGTTCTCATTCTCAGCTGCGACCCGGAGTTGCTCGAGCGATCCTGGTTGCATGCCTATGCGCCAGAAATGATCGCCGTCGAGGCGCGCCGCTATCCATCTATGATGAGCATTGTTGCAGGTCTTGGCGGTAATGCTGAGGTCCGTCCGGTACCCATCCCACTGAATTGTGTCGATGGTTTCGGCGAGGCCTATTACGGCCGTCCGGAGCGTATACTCGATCCTGGCGCACGGCTTGCCAATTCTGCCTGGAGCTTCGTTGATCCGTCGATCGGTGAACGCTTTGCGGCCGAACTTGGTCGTGATCTCGCTGATGGAAGCTGGGATCGTCGATATGGCGTCCTTCGCACGCAGCCCTTCTTCCAAGGCTCGCTGCGGCTCATTGTTGCAAGGCCATGAGGTGAGGTGATGAGAGATGAACTACGCCTGCTGAGATCTTTAACAGGGCCATTTCCTGCCTTCGATGCCGATCTGACGCCGAATGAGCCGCGAGAACTGTTTTCGCATTGGCTTCGTGACGCGATCGAGGCCGGCGTGAAGGAGCCGCATGCCATGGTGCTCTCCACCGTCGACGAGAATGGTGGGCCGGATGCCCGTGTCGTCATTTTGAAGAATCTCGATCAGCGAGGCTGGCACTTTGCAACGACGGATAGCGGGCCGAAAGGGCGCCAGATCAACCTCAATCCCGCCGTCGCTTTGACTTTCTATTGGCCGGCACTCGGGCGGCAGGTCCGTCTGCGAGGGATGGCGCTGCAAGCCGAAATTCACGAGCGTGACGCGGATTTTCGTGCGCGCTCGCGAGGCGCGAAAGCGGTGGCGCTGCTTGCCAGGCAGAGCGAGGTGCTGGGCTCCACGCAAGAGCTGGAGGACGCACTGAACCGACAGCATCACAGACTGCAGGAAGAGCCTGACCTTGTCGCGCCAAGCTGGGCGGTCTTCATCGTCATGCCGCATGAGGTGGAGTTCTGGCAGGGGGACAGCGACCGCCGCCATCATCGTTTGCGATACAGCCGCAAAAAGCTTGGTTGGGTAAGAGAGCGACTTTGGCCGTAAAGGCCGAGCTTGCCTGATGACAGAAGACGCACTAGCGTAATATCTAACGAAATATAACGCTAGTGCGACCATGTCCGTTCTGTTCAATCATAAGCCGCCGCTTTCGTTTTCGCTTCCGAAGGTAGATCAGCTGCCGCTTGCGGAATCTGTGGTCGTCGTCAGAGCCCGGAGGCTGAAGACTTGGGAGTTGCCGTCGATGTTTCATTGCTCGATCGTCGGCACCTGCCTGACCACTGCCGAGCTGCGGCAAGTCCTTGCCAAGGTCGGCGACATCGATGCGAAGATGGCGACTGATCATGCACTGCATAGTCGCGGCGTCAGGGCTGCCGGACAGCATGACATTGCCAGCAAGCTCTTGAACAAGGCTCTTGAGCGTCGCCACGACCGGATCCTGAAGCAATTTTCGAAGCTTTCGACCGCGTCCGAGGTCAGGTCTCAATGGAATGTCGCAGTCGATGACGGAGACATATCGGGAGCCTACTGGGCTGTCATGAGCCACCCGGCGAGCGATCGCTCGCTGCGGCAGGAGGTCTTCGGCGAAGTGCACATGCTGTCGCATCTCGTCGGCAGCTCCAGCCGGCTCGATCTTGCACGGTTACGCAAGCTGCAGCTGGATGCCGAAGCCAAGGACGACAAGATTGCGCGTCAGGAAGCCAGGCTTCAGGCGGCGGCCAATAATCAGGCGTGTCTAAAGAGACGCATCGATGAGCTGGAAGCAGATCTGTTGCGCAGGCAGACCGTCGCAGCCGAGCCGGCGCGTGCCGACAATGGCCAGGAAGCAAGATTGCAGCAAAGGTTGCAAGTCGCCGCCCAGCGTGCCGGCGGATATGACGAACGTGTTGCCGCCCTGGAAGCGAGACTCGCAGAGGCCGAGCGGCGCGCTGCGGCGCTTGCCGAGGAAAACGGTATTCTGCAGCAAGAGCTGGATCTCCTGGAGACGGCGCTGACCGCATCGGAGGTAGCCGCACCCGCAGTCGGACATTCGAATGAGCTTCAGACGTTGCTTTACGTCGGCGGCCGCAAGAACCTTTTCGATCGATTGCGGAAACTCGCTGAGCACCAGAATATCGATCTTATGCTCCATGACGGCGGCGTTGAAGATAACCTCTCGCTATTGCCGGGCATGGTCAGCCGCGTCTCCTGGGCGATCTTCCCGGTCGATTGCATCAGCCATTCGGCGGCTGACATGGTCAAACGTCTGTGCCGCGAAAGCGAGAAGCCCTATCTGCCGCTGCGTTCCGCAAGTCTGGCCAGCTTTGCCGCAGCGATTGCGCAGCCGTTGGCGGCTGCCGAATGACGGTCAATCACGTTTCGGTGTTTTCACCGGCATGTGCGTAACAAGATCGCTCCCGCTCTCGTATCCATAGCGGCAGGACATGATCAACGCCGAGAAAATCGGCGCTTCAAGCGTTCTGCGGGCAGGCGGCTTATCCGCCAAGGAGAAGAGTGTGATGCTGAACAGACGACTGTTACTTCTCGCCGCCACGTTCGGCGGCATTGGCTTGCGACTGGGCATGGGGGCAACGGCAACCAAGGCGTCGGGGATATTTGCTGTCACCCATAGCGATGAGGAATGGCACAAGATCTTGACCGCCGATCAATATGCCGTGCTCCGGGAGGAGGGGACAGAGCGTCCGTTCACCAGTGCGCTGCTGAACGAGCATGGAAAGGGAAACTTCGCCTGCGCCGGCTGCAATCAGGATGCGTTCGCGTCGTCCACCAAGTTCGACAGCGGCACGGGCTGGCCGAGCTTCTGGGCTCCGATCGAAGGAGCGGTGGCAACATCGCGCGATACATCTTTCGGCATGGTGCGCAACGAGGTGCATTGCAGCCGCTGCGGTGGTCATCTCGGGCATGTGTTCGAGGACGGACCGAAGCCGACTGGTCTGCGCTACTGCATGAATGGCGTTGCCATGAAATTCCATCCCGCTGCGGCCTGACCGAAATCAGAGACGACCATGATCCTCTTCATTCTTGCTTATCTTGGCGGTGTTCTCACCATCGTTAGTCCTTGCATCCTGCCGGTGCTGCCATTCGTCTTTGCGCGGGCAGGCCAGCCATTTCTGCGCAGCACGCTGCCCATGCTTATCGGCATGGCGGCGACCTTCGCGGCGGTGGCGACACTGGCAGCTCTGGGCGGCGGCTGGGCGGTACAGGCCAACGAATACGGACGCTATGCGGCGATGGCGCTGCTTGCCGTCTTCGGCACCATTCTGCTCTTTCCGTCGCTCTCGGACCATCTGACCCGACCATTGGTTTCGCTCGGGGCACGCTTGTCGCAGTCGGCCGATCGCGCCAGCCGCGGTGGGGGCTCGAAGATGCTGGCCTCATTGCTCCTCGGCGTAGCGACGGGGCTACTCTGGGCGCCATGCGCAGGACCGGTGCTCGGCCTTATCTTGACGGGTGCCGCTCTGCAGGGGGCGAGCGTGGGTACGACACTGTTGCTGCTGGCCTACGCCCTCGGTGCTGCGACCTCGCTGGCTCTGGCACTCCTGATCGGCGGCCGTGCCTATCAGGCCATGAAGCAATCGCTCGGCGTTGGCGAGTGGCTCCGACGCGGCGTCGGCGTTGCTGTTCTGGTGGCCGTTGTTGCGATTGCGATGGGGCTCGACACAGGCCTGTTGACGCGGGCTTCACTCGCCAGCACCGCCTCGCTCGAGCAGGGCCTTGTGGATCGTTTCCGTGCGCAGGATCAGAGCAAGTCGTCGCCCGTGGTCATGAAGAGCGACGGCGGCGCGATGATGAGCGCAAACTCGAACGGACCCAACGCCGGTGGTTCAATGTCAATGGCGCAGAAGGCCGCGGCTATCCAGCTGTCTGCCGAGGGCTCCATCCCGTCGCTTGACGGTGCGGTCCAATGGCTCAATTCCGAGCCGCTGACGGCAGCCGGATTGAAGGGCAAAGTCGTTCTGATCGATTTCTGGACCTATTCCTGCATCAATTGCCTGCGCGCCATTCCCTATGTCGAAGCTTGGGCTCAGAAATATAAGGATCAGGGCCTTGTCGTGATCGGCGTCCATGCGCCGGAATTCGCCTTCGAAAAGAATGCCGACAACGTGAAGAAGGCGATCGGCGAACTCGGCATTACCTATCCCGTCGCCATTGACAATAATTACGCGATCTGGCGCGCCTTCGACAACGAATATTGGCCGGGGCATTATTTTATCGATGCGCAGGGCCAGGTTCGTCACCATCACTTTGGCGAGGGCGATTATGATCAGTCCGAGCGGGTGATCCAGCAGCTCCTTGCCGAGGCCGGAAAGGTGAATGTTTCCGGCGATATCGTCAACGTGAAGGCAACGGGCGCCGAAGCTGCGGCCTCAGATGAGGCCGATGTGCAGTCGCCGGAAACCTATGTCGGCTATCTGCGCTCGCAGAACTTCGTCGACGACGCCGGTACGGTAAACGACGCTGCGCATGATTATGTTGCCGGAACTCCGAAGCTCAACGAATGGGGGCTCGTCGGCAACTGGACGGTGGGCGGACAAGAGGCGATGTCAAACAGGGCCGATACCGGTCTGTACTATCGTTTTCATGCGCGCGATCTGCATCTGGTGCTTGGACCGGCGGCGGATGGAAAACCCGTCCGCTTCCGGATCACTATCGACGGCAAGCCGCCCGGGGATAGTCACGGCGTCGATACGGATACAAACGGGAGTGGTGTTGTGACGGAGCAGAGGCTCTATCAACTCGTCCGCACGAGCGGCGCCGTCGCGGATCATACGTTCGAGATCAAGTTCTTCGATCCCGGCGCCCAGGCCTATGCGTTCACATTCGGCTGACGGCATATCCGCGTTCGCGCACTCCGACGAACGGCCGATCAGAAGCTCGGCGGCGTGCAGGCGCTGATGATTTCGCAAGGCACCGGCCCGACACAGCGGAAGCGGTGGGGCCGTCGGCTTTCGAAGTAGTAGGCGTCACCCGGCCCCAGAATGCGCCGCTCGTCATCGACCGTGACTTCGAGGCGGCCTGACAGGACGATGCCGCCTTCCTCGCCCTCGTGCACCAAAGGCACCTTGCCGGTATCCGCTCCGGGTTGATAGCATTCCTTGAGGATCTGCAGGCTACGGCCGAACAGGTTTTCGCCGATCTGCCGATAGGAAATCGGACCCTTGCCGATCTCGACGAGTTCCTCTGCAGCGTAGAAGGCTTTCTTTGGCGCTTCCGGCTCGAAGGCGAAGAATTCGGCAAGGCCGATCGGGATGCCGTCGAGAATGCGCTTGAGAGCGCCGACCGACGGATTGGCCGAATTGGATTCGATCAGCGAAATCGTCGAATTGGTCACGCCGGCGCGTTTTGCGAGCTCGCGCTGGGAAAGATTGCGCGCGAGGCGCAGGTGGCGGAGGCGATTACCGATATCAACGGACATTGTGGTCCTGCGTTTCACGTGTTCGAAATATCGAAAACTCTATACATCGCCTCTTAAAAAACAATGGG
This sequence comes from Martinezella lusitana, assembly GCF_014207095.1. Classification (GTDB taxonomy): domain Bacteria; phylum Pseudomonadota; class Alphaproteobacteria; order Rhizobiales; family Rhizobiaceae; genus Rhizobium; species Rhizobium lusitanum_B. Next base: position 129,108 of record NZ_JACHBG010000006.1, read on the forward strand.
TTAAATCGGTGTAGAAAAGGACTTGTTCGACGCAGGGAAATCGCGGATTCAGTGCTGGCGCAATGGAGGCGATGATGGACAAGATTACCCACACCAACACCCCGGTTCTCGACAATTTCTGGATGCCGTTTACGGCAAATCGCCAGTTCAAGGCGGCGCCGCGACTGTTGGCTGCGGCCGAGGGCATGTACTACACCGATGTCGATGGGAATAAGGTGCTCGATGGTACCGCCGGCCTCTGGTGCGTGAACGCTGGTCACGGCCGCAAGAAAATCACTCAGGCGGTCGAACGCCAGCTTTCGACGATGGACTTCGCCCCGACCTTTCAGATGGGGCATCCGATCGCCTTCGACTTCGCCGCAAAGCTTGCTGCGCACGCACCGGGCGGCCCGAAGGGTGGGCTTGACCGCGTATTCTTTACCGGATCCGGCTCCGAATCCGTCGACACCGCCCTGAAGATTGCTATCGCCTATCAGCGGGCGATCGGGCAGGGCACCCGCACCCGCATCATCGGCCGCGAAAAAGGCTATCACGGCGTCGGCTTCGGCGGCATTTCCGTCGGCGGTCTCGTCAACAACCGCCGCGTCTTTCCGCAGATCCCGGCCGACCATATGCGCCACACGCTTGACGTCGAGCGCAATGCCTTCAGCAAAGGACTGCCGGCGCACGGCATCGAGCTTGCGGAAGATCTGGAGCGGCTGGTCGCGTTGCATGGCGCTGAAACCATCGCCGCCGTCATCGTCGAGCCGATGTCCGGCTCCGCCGGCGTCATCCTGCCGCCGAAGGGCTATCTCGAGCGCTTGCGGGCGATTGCCGACAAATACGGCATCCTGTTGATCTTCGATGAAGTCATCACCGGTTTCGGCCGCCTGGGCACCCCCTTCGCTACCGACTATTTCGGTGTCGTCCCCGACCTCGTGACGACGGCCAAGGGTATCACCAACGGCACCATCCCGATGGGCGCAGTCTTTGCCAGCCGCAAGGTCTATGATGGGCTCATGACCGGCCCGGAAAACCAGATCGAGCTCTTCCATGGCTATACCTATTCGGGCCACCCGGTCGCCTGCGCCGCCGGTCTCGCAACGATGGAAGTCTATGAGGAAGAGGGCCTTCTGACACGCGCCAGCGAGTTGGCAAGCGATTGGGAAAATGCCCTGCATTCGCTGAAAGGCCTGCCGCATGTGGTCGATATCCGCAATCTCGGCCTTGTCGGTGCAATCGAACTTGCGCCGCGCGACGGCGCACCCGGCACGCGCGCCTATGACGTGTTCGTGGATTGCTTCAACAAGGGGCTTTTGATCCGCGTGACCGGCGATATCATTGCGCTCTCGCCGCCGCTCATTATCGAGCGTGCTCAGATCGAAACGATCGTCTCCACTATTGGCGATGCGCTGAAGCGCGCCGCCTGATCGGCTTTGGCAAGGCCGGCGGTAAAATGCCCGCCTTGCCATCTCCCACGAAGCGTCCGCGGTTGATCCGCGATTGCTTCATCGCGGCGCCGATGGCTGCCTGCAAAACCGGGCTCGAGCGAAGAGCCCATCTCACCTGAATCTCCATTGCCTTTCATTCGGCAGTGCGATGTCACGGGTATTGCCGCTCCGCGCCGTCAAGGTTAGGTAGAAATAGGCAGTGCGATCTCGGAAAAGTTCTGTTCAGTTGCGTTGAGAAGCGGTATGGCCGAGAACTTCGCGGCCGTGTCGGGGATGGGATTGCGCGACCGGGCCTTTGCCTGGACGTCGGCGGTCTATATTCTTCTGGCCGCCTCCCTGAGTAAGATGAAGTCGTAGCGAGCCGGACCGGATGCAGAGACCGACGATCAAGACCATCGCGCAGGAAACCGGCCTTTCGATCGCCACGGTATCGAAGGCGTTGAAGAGTTCGCCACAGGTGCGGCCGGAGACGCGGGCGATCGTCGTCGCCGCTGCCGAACGCGTCGGCTACGAGCTGAACATGCATGGCGTGCAGCTGCGCACCGGCAAGACCTATCAGGTCGCGGCGATCATGACGGCACCCGGGCCGAAACAGCAGGAGTGGGAAGGCGTCGAATATGCCCAGCTCTTGAGCGGCATTTCCTGGGCGCTGGAGGACAGTCCCTATCGGGTCTCGCTTTATGCGGTGCGCAATTTCGAGGAAAGCCTGGCAACCATCCGGCAGATCGTCGCGCTGAAGAAGGCCGACGGCATCATCGTCTCGGGCACGCGCGCCGACGATCCGCGCATCCGCATCATGCAGGCGGCGGATTTTCCCTTCGTCACCTACGGCACGACGATCCACAATGATGCGCATGCCTATGTCGATGCCGACAACGAGCAGATGATCCGCCGGTCGGTGGCGCGGCTGGTCGAACGTGGCCATCGCCGTATCGCACTCATCAATCCGCTGGCGGATCTGAGCTATGCCATCACCCGGCTTGCAGCCTATCGGCAGGCGCTCGATGTCGCCGGTCTTGCCTTCGATCCGGTGCTGGTGGCGCATGACCGGCTGACACCGGCCTTCGGCCGCGAAAGCGTGCTGGCGATGTCGCGTCTGCCCGATCCGCCGACGGCCTATATCTGCGCCAACGAGGCCTCGGCGCTCGGCGCCTTTTCCGGCTTTCACGAGCGTGGTCTGGTGCATGGTCGCGATGCGGTGATCAATGCGACCGACGATCTCAACGTCAGCCAGTATTTCGCGCCGCCGATCACCACCTATTTCCTGCCGATCCACGAGCCGAGCGAGCTTCTGGGCAGCTACATCCTGCGCCGCATGGAAGGCGAACCGCCGGAAGCACTGCAAGCCCTCATCATGCCCAGGCTCATCGAACGCTCCGACGATCGCGTCACACCAAAACGCTGATCCCGGCGATGTGTCCGCATTCGCGCGATGCCTCAGCTCCGTTGGCGCTCAGGGTGTGACCTGTTTTAACGGGACTCTCGCAATGTCATCGTCTGCTAGTTGGCTAGCGATCGTCTGCGCAGAAACAGCAAGCACACCCTCTCGTTTGAAGCCTGAGCCATGAAACGGAATTTTTCCAGCTCAGCTCTAAACGAACCAGAATGCCTTTAGTCTACTAAAATTATAGACAATATTATTTCCGTCGAGCCGCATTGGGATGCGGTCTCCGGTCAAGTGACTGACATGACCGTGATCGAAATCAAGGACGGGATATGGATAGAAACTCTTTGAACATACATGGGAAAAGGCGGGGTGGTCTCAGCATCGCACTGGCTTTATCTATTTGGGCCTCAATCGGTACCGCGGCCAATGCCGCATCGGACGATACAAAGCCCGTCGATGGCGGCGTCCTCAATGTGGGATTGGCAACCGACACGTCGATCATCGATCCGTCCATCACAGGCAGTTCGATCACCGCCGTCATCGCTCGCAACCTCGTCGATTCCCTCGTCGGACAGGCTGAGGACAACAGCTTCACGCCCTGGCTTGCCGAGCGATGGGAGATCAACCCCGACAACACCGTCTACACGTTCCATCTGCGTCAAGGGGTAACCTTCAGCGACGGGACGCCGCTTGATGCCGCTGCCGTCAAATTCAATTTCGAGCGCATCCTCGACCCGAAGACAGTGTCGAGCTACGCTAAATCGCTGCTCGGACCGATCGACAAGATCGAGGCGCCGGATCGCCTGACGCTCGTGATCCGCTATCGAGAATCTTTTGCGCCACTATTGCAGGGATTGAGCCTTCCTTATCTCGGCATTCAGTCGCCGACCTATCTACAGAAGGTGCAGAGCACGACGAACACGGTCATTGGCTCCGGCCCCTACGTCCTCGACAATTTCACCAAGGGTAGCGGCAGCAAGCTTGCGCGGCGAGCCGACTACGATTGGGGGCCTGGTTATGCCAAACACAAGGGGCCGGCTCATTTCGAGCAGATCGTCTTCAAATACCTGCCGGAAGCGTCGGTGCGACTGGGCGCTCTGGCAAGCGGGCAACTGCAGGCAATCGACGCCGTGCCACCGGCAAATTATCGATCGGTGCAAGGCAATGGCAAGTTGCAGGTCGTCACCCGGGAAAATCCGGGGATCAACAGCGCCTATTTTCTCAACACGTCCAAAGGGCCGTTTCACGATCTGAGGGTGCGCCAGGCATTTCAAGCCGCCGTCAATGGCCCGGCCGCCGTGAAGGCAGCCTATTTCGGCACGTTGAAGCCGGCTGACAACATCCTTGGGCCTTCGACGCTCTATTACGATCGCGATATCCCAAGCAAATGGGGCTTTGATCTCGGCAAGGCGAACCATCTGCTGGACGAGGCAGGCTGGTCGCAGAAGGATGGCGATGGAATACGGAGAAAGGACGGTGCGCGGCTGAGCCTGCATTATGTCTACGACACCGGCTCCACCAGTGCATCCGAGGTCACCCTCGCGCAGGCTGTTCAATATCAGGTGAAGCAGGCGGGCTTCGATCTTCAGCTCGATCCGGTCGATGCCGGTGGCTGGACGGCCCACCTCAACACCAATGATTACGATCTCGTCTCGTTTTTCTATGTGCGCGCCGAACCGGACATTCTGCGCACGGTGTTTCATTCCGCCCACATCCCCCCGGGCGGCCAGAACGCCTCCCGGACCAAGAGCCTGGATGAGAAGCTGAACAAGGCCGTCGGAGCGACGGACGCCGAACGCAAGCAGCTTTATGCGGACGTGCAGAAGGAGATCATCGAGCAAGCCTATGCGGTGCCGCTCTTCGTTGTCGCCTATCAACTCGGTGCAGCCAAGGCGCTTCACGGCATCTCCTGGGCCACCAACGCGAAACCGAACTTCTATGATGCCTGGCTGGATCAATAGATTCCTCCGGATCGCTGTGCGGCGGGCCGGCCCGATCGTTGCCGTGCTTTGGGGCGCGGCAACGATCGCCTTTGCCGCCGTCAAGCTCATCCCCGGTGATCCGGTGTCGATATTGGCCGGCGGAGAGAACGTCCTCGGGGAGGCCGAGCGCGCTGCGCTGGTGCATGAATATGGATTGGATCAGCCGCTTGCCGTTCAATACATCCACTACATCGGCAAGGCTGTCATTGGTGATTTCGGTCAAAGCTATCAGTACCGCGAACCCGTGGGCCGGGTGATCTGGGAGGCGGCTGGGCCGACATTGCAGCTTGCCAGCAGCGCCATCCTTCTCGCGCTTCTATTGGCGATCGGGGTTGCCTTGGCGACCGCAGGTCGCCGTCGAAACCTGGCGAGGTTTACTTCGGGCGTGGAGTTGATCCTGCTGAGCACGCCGGTCTATTGGATCGGCATCGTTCTGCTCACCATCTTCAGTTTCAACCTGCAATGGTTCCCAGTGACGGGCAATGACGGGCTCGCCGCCTTGGTGCTGCCGGCGGTGGCCCTGAGCCTGCCCCTGGCGGCGCTCTTGAGTCAGGTATTGCGGGATGGCCTGGAAGAGGCGCTTTCGCAACCGTTCGCGCTGACCGTCAGGGCGCGCGGTGTCGGCGAAACCATCCTGCGCGTCAGGCACGGATTGCGTCATGCAGCGCTCGCGGCGTCGACACTGACGGGCACGCTACTAGCGGGTACGCTCGGCGGTTCGATACTCACCGAGACTGTCTTTGGCCGCTCAGGGATCGGGCAGATCACGCTTCTGGCGATCAAGACGCGTGACATGCCGCTCATCCTCGGATTGGTCATGCTATCCGCGCTCATTTTCGTCATCGTCAACCTTTTGGTCGATGGCATCTATCTGATGATCGATCCGCGTCTGCGCAGGAGAGGCTTATGACGAATGCCAGCCTATTCGAAGATGCAGCGCCTTTGCGCCGCGCGGAAAGCAGACGGCGTCCGTGGCTGTCTGCCGGCCTGCTCATACCATTGGCCTTTGTGATCATTCTTGGCCTCGCGGTATGGGCGCCGCATTGGTTTTGCCATTTCGATCCCGAAGCGGTCGATCCGGATGCGATATTGTCGGCGCCAGACACGATGCATTGGTTCGGCACCGATGAGCTCGGGCGTGATCTCTTCTCCCGCGTGATCTACGGCACCTCGCAATCCCTCAGCATCGGCATCGGTGCGACACTGATCGCCAGTCTCGGCGGTATTCTCTTGGGCACATTGGCGGCGCTGGCACCGAAGGTGATCGCCAGACCCCTGCTGCGCCTCATCGATATCCTGCTGGCCTTCCCGGAAATGCTGCTGGCGCTGCTCGTCATCGCCGTCCTCGGTCGTGGGCCTGCCAACACTCTGCTGGCGGTCGGGCTTTCCAGCATGGCTACCTATGCGCGGCTCATTCGTTCCCAGGTGCTTCAGGTCAAGCTGTCGGGCTATGTGGAGCATGCAGTCGCGCTGGGCGAACATCCCTGGACCATCATTCGCCAGCATATCGTGCCGAATTCCATCCGGCCGTTGCTTATCCTCGCGACCATCGGTGTCGGCAGCTCGGTCCTGTCGGCGTCTGCACTGAGCTTTCTCGGCCTCGGCGTCGTGCCACCGGCCGCTGAATGGGGTGCGCTTCTGGCCAATGGCCGCAACTTCCTTGACATAGCGCCCTGGACGAGCCTGCTGCCCGCAAGCGTGGTCGCGGTTTCGGTAATCTCGATCACGTTGCTCGGACGGCGGCTGCAAACAATTCTTGCAACGGGCGATGTGCGATGAATATCCAAACCGGTTCGCAGAGCTTCCTTCCCTCGTCCGCCAAGCCGCCGCTGCTTGCGGTGAGCGGTCTGAGTGTCGCATTCTCGACACCGCAGGGCAGGGTGGATGCGGTTCGCGACTTGTCTCTGGACATAGCGGCCGGCGAGATTTTGGCCCTGGTTGGCGAGTCCGGATCGGGAAAGTCGGTGACGGCGCGTGCCATCGTTGGCCTGGCGGGATCGCGGGCAAACGTTGAGGCCAACAGGATGGAACTGACGGCTCGCGAAGGTCGGCGACTGAACCTTCTGGGATTGCGGGAGAAGGATTGGCGCGCGGTGCGCGGCCGCGAAATCGGTTTCATTCTCCAGGACGCATTGGTCTCGCTGGATCCACTGAGAACGATCGGCCGCGAGATCGCCGAGCCGATCCTGACGCATGGTTTGTCCTCGCGAGGGCTAGTATCGCAGCAAGTATTGGAACTGTTGGCGCGTGTCGGTATTCCCGAGCCGGCGACACGCGTCGGACAATACCCGCATGAACTCTCAGGTGGTTTGCGCCAGAGGGCCTTGATTGCCTCGGCGCTTGCAGCTCAACCAAGGCTGCTGGTCGCCGACGAGCCAACGACGGCGCTGGATGTGAGCGTTCAGAAAAAGGTCCTGGCCATCTTCAAGGCACTGGCTGCAGCCGGTCACGGCATTCTCCTGATTACCCATGATCTTTCCGTTGCCGCACAACTCGCAGATCGCGTTGCGGTCATGCGCAAAGGCCGGCTGCTGGAAATTGGGTCTGCGCACGGCGTTTTGGCGGATCCGCAGCATGAGTATACGCGACGTCTGCTCGCGGCGGTGCCGACTGCTGCCAATCGCGGTCAGCGTCTGAGCGAACCGGATAGATCCTTGCCGGCTCGCCGGATCGTCGCCACGGATCAACACCTTTTGGATATCCGTGAGGTTTCCATGAGCTTCAGGCGCCCGGACGGCAACCGTCTGCAGGCTGTCAGCAATGTATCGCTTCATATCGATCACGGCGAGACACTCGGCATCGTCGGAGAATCGGGCTCGGGCAAGACGACGCTGGGCAAGCTTGCTCTTGCGCTGCAGCAACCCGATAGCGGGCAGATATTCTTCGATGGGCACCCGTGGAGCATGCTTCCTGAGCGAGCGCGGCGGCCTCGGAGAGCGGGCATCCAGACCATAGCTCAGGATCCGCTCAGCTCATTCAATCCACGCTTCACGGTCGAGCGCATCATCGGTCAGCCACTGCGGCTCTATACAGAGTTGGACAAAGCAGGACGTGAGGAAAGAATCGAGATGTTGATGGAACTGGTCGGCCTGCCGCGAGAGCTGCTAGCCCGTCGACCGGCGGCTCTTTCGGGAGGCCAGCGCCAGCGTGTGTCGATCGCGCAGGCGATCGCTGCCTCGCCGAAGCTTTTGATCTGTGATGAACCGGTCTCCGCCCTCGATGTCACGACCCAGGCGCAAGTTCTGGATCTGCTCGTCGATCTCCAGGCAAGGCTGGGCTTGTCGATGATCTTCATCTCACATGATCTGGGCGTTATCCAGCATGTAAGCCACCGAATTGCCGTCATGAAGGATGGAGCTATTGTCGAGGCTGGATCGGTCGACGAGGTTTTCAGTCGCCCGCAACACCTGTACACACGCGAACTCATCGCATCCGTGCCGAATTTCCGCGGAGCTTAGAACATTTCGTCCGCTGGCACCTGAGGAGCGATGGGACGGCGTTCCAATGATATTGGGCGGCATCTCTTTGAATCTGGTGGCGCGTTCGAATGGAGGTTGCGCTCAAATGGCGCTTGCAGCCAATCAAACGGTCAGATGCCGCCGAGCCTCCGGCGTATCCAGCGTTTCCGCCGGTCCCTCGTGCACGATCTCGCCGCGATCCATGATGTAGACGTAATCGGCAAGCTCGCGGCAGAAGTCGAGATATTGCTCGACCAGCAGGATCGCCATGCCGGTTGAATCCCTGAGATAGCGGATCGCCCGGCCGATATCCTTGATGATCGACGGCTGGATGCCTTCGGTCGGTTCGTCCAGCACCAGGATTTTCGGGCGTGTCACCATTGCCCGACCGATTGCCAGCTGCTGCTGCTGGCCGCCCGAGAGATCACCGCCGCGGCGAGACAGCATGGATTTCAGCACAGGAAACAAACTGTAGATGTCGTCGGGAATATTGCGGTCGCGGCGAGCGAGCGGCGCATAGCCACTCTCCAGATTCTCCTTCACGGTCAGTAGAGGAAAGATCTCGCGTCCTTGCGGCACATAGCCAATCCCCTGTTTGGCACGGGCGAAAGGCGCCATGCCATTCAGCGCGACGCCGTTGAAGGCGACCGTACCAGCAGACAACGCGTGCTGTCCGGTGACTGCGCGCAACAGCGAGCTCTTGCCGACGCCGTTGCGCCCGAGGACACAGGTGATCTTGCCCATCTCGACCTTGATCGAGATGCCGCGCAGCGCCTGGGCGGCGCCATAATGCAGGTTTGCGTTTTCGACTGTCAGCATCTCACCGTCCCAGATAATTCTCGATCACCTTTGGATCGCTACTGACGAAATCGATAGACCCTTCCGCCAGAACCGATCCTTCCGCCAAGCACGTCACCTTAACCCCAAGATCGCGGATGAAGCCCATGTCATGCTCGACCACCACGACCGAGCGTGTCCTGGCAATTTCCTTGAGCAGCACCGCCGTCTCCGCTGTCTCCGCATCCGTCATGCCTGCCACCGGCTCATCGACCAGAAGCAGTTTCGGCTCCTGCGCAAGCAGCATGCCGATCTCCAGCCATTGCTTCTGGCCATGCGAGAGATTGGCCGCCAGTTCGTCGCGCCGATGCGAAAGCCGCACTATCTCAAGGATTTCGTCGATGCGATCGCGGTCTGTGGCCGTTAGGCGATAGAAGAGCGTGGCAAAGACACCGCGGCTGCGGTTGAGCGCCAGTTCAAGATTGTCCCAGACGGTATGACTCTCGAAGACGGTCGGCTTCTGGAATTTCCGCCCGATACCGAGCTGGGCGATATCGGCCTCGTCCTTCTTCGTCAGATCGATCTGGCCGTTGAAGAACACCTCACCCTCGTCAGGCCGCGTTTTGCCGGTGATAATGTCCATCATCGTCGTCTTGCCGGCGCCGTTCGGGCCGATGATGGCGCGAAGCTCCCCCGGTTCGATCACCATCGACAGCGAGTTCAAAGCTTTGAAGCCGTCAAACGACACCGAGACATTGTTGAGATAGAGCATGCTGTTGGGTTTGATGTCCGGGATCATGGTCCTACTCCGCCGCCTGAACCGGCTGTTGGGTGTCTTCCTCCGACGTCGCGGATGGCTCTACAGGCTGGCGTTTCCCACCAAAATATTGCGCGAGGGTGCCAACTATGCCCTTGGGCAGGAGCAAGGTTACGGCCACGAACAGCCCGCCAAGCGCAAACAGCCAGAAATCAGGAAACAGGCCGGTGAAGATGGTCTTGCCGCCATTGACGAGGATGGCGCCGATGATCGGGCCGATCAGCGTTGCTCTTCCGCCGACGGCGGTCCAGATGACCACTTCGATCGAATTGGCTGGCGCGAATTCGCCGGGGTTGATGATGCCGACCTGTGGGACATAGAGCGCCCCGGCAATACCGGCCATCATCGCTGATACGACGAAGACGAAGAGCTTGATGTGTTCGACGCGATAGCCCAGGAAGCGTGTGCGGCTTTCGGCGTCACGAACGCCAACCAGCACCTTGCCGAACTTCGAACGAACGATGGCTGAAGACAGCATCAGGGCGAGCGCCAGGAATACCGCCGTTACCGAGAAAAGTACGGCACGCGTTCCATCGGCCTGAATGTTGAAGCCGAGAATATCCTTGAAGTCGGTGAGGCCATTATTGCCGCCGAACCCCATATCGTTGCGGAAGAAGGCAAGCAGCAGCGCATAGGTCATCGCCTGGGTGATGATCGATAGATAGACGCCATTGACGCGTGAGCGGAAGGCGAACCAGCCGAATATGAAGGCAAGCAGGCCAGGTGCGACCAGTACCATCAGGATGGCGAACCAGAAATTATCGAACCCATACCAGAACCAGGGTAGCTCCTTCCAGTTCAGGAACACCATGAAATCAGGCAGGATCGGATTGCCGTAGGTGCCGCGCGAACCGATCTGCCGCATCAGATACATGCCCATCGCATAGCCGCCAAGCGCGAAGAAGGCGCCGTGGCCGAGCGAGAGAATGCCGCAATAGCCCCAGACGAGATCGAGCGCCAAAGCGAGCAGCGCATAGGTCAGATACTTGCCGAACAGCGACATCAGATAGGTCGGCACATGCAGCGCGCTCGTTTCCGGCAGCAGCAGGTTCGACAGCGGCACGAGTACCGCGACGGCAAGTAGGATCGCGATGGCGATGCTGATACGGCGGTCGAGCGAGCGAAGGATGAAGGCGGTGATCATGCTTCCACCGCCCTTCCCTTGAGCGCAAAGAGGCCGCGCGGACGTTTCTGGATAAAGAGAATGATGAGGACGAGGACAAGGATCTTTCCGAGCACCGCTCCCGCATAGGGTTCGAGGAACTTGTTGAGGATACCGAGCGAGAAGGCGCCGACCAGCGTCCCCCACAGATTGCCGACGCCGCCGAACACCACGACCATGAAACTGTCGATGATGTAGCCCTGGCCGAGGTTCGGTGAGACGTTGTCGATCTGCGAAAGCGCGACGCCGGCCATGCCGGCGATGCCCGACCCCAGCGCAAAGGTGAAGGCATCGACCCATGGCGTGCGGATGCCCATAGAGGAGGCCATGCGCCGGTTTTGGGTCACCGCCCGCATCTGCAGCCCGAAGGCAGAGCGCTTCAGGAGAAGAAGTAGCGCCACAAAGACGCCGAGCGCGAAGACGATGATCCAGAGGCGGTTCCAGGTAATGGAGAGGTATCCCAACTCGAAGGAGCCGGACATCCAGGAGGGATTGCCGACTTCCTGGTTGGTCGGCCCGAAGATCGACCGCACCGCTTGCTGCAGGACCAGCGAAATACCCCATGTGGCAAGCAGCGTTTCCAGTGGTCTGCCATAGAGAAAACGGATGACGCCGCGCTCGATGACGAGGCCGACGGCGCCAGTGACGATGAATGCGACCGGCAGAGCGATCGCCAGCGACCAGTCGAACAGTTCCGGATAGGAATTGCGGATGACGCTCTGAACCATGAAGGTCGAGTAGGCGCCAAGCATCACCATCTCGCCATGCGCCATGTTGATGATGCCCATGACGCCAAAGGTGATGGCAAGGCCGATGGCGGCCAGAAGCAGCACCGAGCCGAGCGAAAGGCCGTACCAGACATTCTGCGCCGCATCCCAGATTTTCAACTGCTCCTGAATGCCGGCAATAGCCGTTACGATATCCGGCTTTAGATTTTCGTCGACGGACACCGAGGAGAGGATTCCGATAGCGTCGCGGCCACCTTCGGCTTTGATCGTCTCGATCGCTGCCTTCTTGTCTTCAGCCGGACGGTCCGAGCCGAGCACCGCAACCGCTCTTGCTCTTTCAAGCGTGGTGCGGACCTCCTCATCCTTCTCGCTCTGTAGCGCCGTCTCGACCGTCTCAAGCGAATCCGCGCTTGGCGCCTTCAAAATGGATTGAGCCGCCGCAAGCCGTGTCGCGCGGTCAGGGCTCATCAATGTCAGGCTGCCGAGAGCAGCACGAACCGCGCGGCGCAGATTGTTGTTGATCTTGATCTTGCCGAGATTGTCCTTAACTTCCTGCCCGGCGGCTTGGCCGGTCAATGGATCGAGCAGATCCATCCTATCGCCGGAGGACTTGGCGATGAACACATGATTGTCCGCCTTGCGGACATAGAGATCTCCGTCGGAAAAGGCCTGCAATGCCGGCACCACTTTCGGATCACCTGTTTTCGCAAGGCTTTCGACGATATCGCCAGCCTGCTGGAAATTGGCCTGGCCGAGCTGATTGATCAGACCGTGTGTATCGTCCTCGGCCCGCAGGCTCGTTGCGGTCAACGCCAGCGCCAGGAAAAGGCCGGCGATCAGTGTCAACGCCAAGCGGTAAACGAATTTATCGAGCATCATTGTCCCCTCGAGCTGCCGCGGGCAAAAGAGCCTGCCCGCGGCGGTCTTGCGTCATTGCCGCGGAAATCAGGAGCCCTTGCCGCCGCACTTGCCGGTGGTGACGTTGAAGTTGCCGCAGTTCATGGGCGTGCGCCAATCCGAGATCAGATCCTTGCTGTCGGGCAGGTAGTCGGACCATTCCTTGCCGACTACGGCAGGGGTCTGCGAAACGACATCGAACTGGCCGTTTTCCTGCACTTCGCCGATCAGCACCGGCTTGGTGATGTAGTGGTTCGGCATCATGGTGGCGGTGCCGCCGGTAAGGTTCGGAACGGAAACGCCGACAAGCGCGTCGATGACCTTGTCCGGCTCGGTGGTGCCGGCCTTCTCGACGGCCTTCACCCACATGTTGAAACCGATATAGGCGGCTTCCATCGGGTCGTTGGTCACGCGCTTGTCGTTCTTGGTATAGGCGTGCCATTCCTTGATGAAGGCAGCGTTGGTGGGCGTGTCGACGGACTGGAAATAGTTCCAGGCGGCAAGATGTCCGACAAGCGGCTTGGTGTCGACGCCCGCCAGTTCCTCTTCACCGACCGAGAAGGCGACGACTGGGATATCCTCGGCCTTGACGCCCTGGTTGCCGAGTTCCTTGTAGAAGGGAACATTGGCGTCGCCATTGATGGTGGAGACGACGGCGGTCTTCTTGCCGGCCGAACCGAAGGTCTTGATCTTCGAGACTTCCGTCTGCCAGTCGGAAAAGCCGAACGGCGTGTAATTGATGATGATGTCTTCGGCCTTGACGCCCTTGGACTTCAGATAGGCTTCGAGGATCTTGTTGGTCGTGCGCGGATAGACATAATCGGTGCCCTCAAGCACCCAACGCTGTACGCCTTCGTTCTTCATGAGGTAGTCGACGGCCGGAATTGCCTGCTGGTTCGGCGCGGCCCCCGTGTAGAAGACGTTGCGCTCGGACTCTTCGCCTTCGAACTGGACCGGATAGAACAGGATCGAGTTGAGCTCCTTGAAGACGGGCAGCACCGACTTACGCGACACCGAGGTCCAGCAGCCGAAGACGGCCGAGACCTTGTCCTTCTGGATCAGTTCGCGGGCCTTTTCGGCGAAGAGCGGCCAGTCCGACGCCGGATCGACGACCACGGGTTCAAGCTTCTTGCCGAGAACGCCGCCCTTCTTGTTCTGCTCGTCGATGAGCATCAGCATGGCGTCTTTGAGCGTCGTTTCCGAAATCGCCATGGTGCCGGACAGCGAATGCAGGACGCCGACCTTGATCGTGTCGTCGGCGGCAAAGGCACCGTGGAATGCGGTCGTGGACATGATGGCGCCAAGCAGCGCGCCGGAGACGAGAGTCTTGAATTTCATCCGTGGTTCCCCTCTTTTTGTCTGCCGCAACGGCCGGTAAACGAAGATGGACCGTTGCCTGACGTGACTATTCGGCAGCCCATTGGGAAACCACATACGTAGAATGACGTAGGCGCCGGGGCGAAATCTGCAGCTTTGGCCACCTTCGCGCTCTTAAGCGTCGCGCCGATCCATGTTACGACACCTCTGGACTGCCGGAGTGATCCTGGCGGGACTGCTGAAGGGTAAGCATGGCGGCGCGGCAACGCATCATTCCGGTAAGACGCGCGTATAACCGCTGGGTCGCGAACCAGACGCTGGAAGACTATGCCCTGCGTTTTACGGCCAAGAGCGCTCGCCAATTCTCGTCGCAACGCATCTCGCAAACCGCGATCGGCGCCATTTCCTTCCTGGCACTGGAGGCCATCGGCGGCACGATCACGCTCTCCTATGGCACCACCAACGCATTCTATGCCATCATCGTTGCCAGTATCGTCATGTTGGCCGTGGGCTTGCCGATCAGCCGCTATGCCATCCGCCATGGTGTCGACATCGATCTCCTGACCCGCGGCGCGAGCTTCGGCTATATCGGCTCGACCATCACCTCGCTGATCTATGCGAGCTTCACCTTCATGCTGTTTGCGATCGAGGCGTCGATCATGTCTGGCGCGCTGGAGCTTTCGCTCGGCATACCCGTCTGGATCGGTTACATCATCAGTGCCGTCATGGTGATCCCGCTCGTCACCCATGGCGTGCGCCTCATCAGTCGGTTCCAGTTGTTGACGCAGCCATTCTGGATCGTTCTCAACATCCTGCCATTCGTCTTCATCGCCTTTGCCGATTGGGGCAAATTCGATCTCTGGCGGGCCTTTGCGGGCATCCATCATCCCGCGAGCGCACTAGGCACCGCCGCTCCCTTCGATCTGATCGAGTTTGGCGCCGCTTCCGCCGTCATCCTGGCTCTGATGTCACAGATCGGCGAACAGGCCGACTTTCTTCGCTTTCTGCCGCCGGAGGGTCATCGTAAATGGCGCCATCGACTGGCCGTCTTTCTTGCCGGGCCGGGATGGGTCATCATCGGTGCGCCGAAGCTGCTTGCCGGCTCCTTCCTCGTCGTCCTGACGCTGACCTCGGGCGTGCCGGCCGAGCGCGCCGCCGATCCCGCGCAAATGTACCTCACTGCCTTCGGCTACATGATCCCCTGGCACAATGCAGCGCTGCTCCTCATGGCCGCTTTTGTGATGATCTCGCAGCTGAAGATCAACGTTATGAACGCCTATGCCGGCTCGCTCGCATGGTCGAACTTCTTTTCGCGGCTGACGCACAGCCATCCCGGCCGCGTGATCTGGCTGGTCTTCAATGTCGCCATTGCGCTCTTGCTGATGGAGCTCGGCATCTACCGCCTGCTTGAAGAGACCCTCGGCATCTTCTCCATCATCGCCATGGCCTGGCTTTGCACCATCTCTGCCGATCTCTTCGTCAACAAGCCGCTGGGGCTTGCACCCCCGGGTATTGAGTTCAAGCGCGCACATCTTTACGATATCAATCCGGTCGGTCTCGGTGCTATGGCACTTTCCGCGTCCATCGCCCTGATGGCCCATTTCGGTGCCTTCGGTTCGCTCGCAGCATCGCTTGCACCCTATATTACCTTGATCGTCGCGCTCATCGCCTCACCCGCCATCGCCTGGGTCACCGAAGGCAAGTACTACTTGGCCCGCAAGCCGCGCCAGAGCTGGAAGAACCTGACCACCATCACATGCTCGGTCTGCGAACATCCCTTCGAGCCGGAGGACATGGCCTGGTGTCCTGCCTATGCCGCGCCGATCTGCTCGCTGTGCTGTTCGCTCGACAGCCGCTGCCATGACATGTGCAAGCCGAAAGCGCGGCTCAATACCCAGGTCGCCACCGTCGCCAGGACGTTGTTGCCGGCTGGCATCGTCGCTCGGCTTGCCACACGCCTCGGTCGCTACGGCATTGCCGTTGCTCTGGCATTGACTGCCATGGGCGCCATTCTCGCGATGATCGCGCATCAGGTTGGCGCCGCTTCACCGGAAACGGCATCCGTAGTCAACCGCACGATCCTGATCGTCTTTTTCGTCTTTGCCGTGATCGCCGGCGTGGCCTGCTGGTTCTATGTACTTGCCCATGACAGCCGTGTGGTGGCCGAGGAAGAGTCCTCGCGCCAGAACACGCTGCTTCTAAAGGAAATTGCCGCGCATAAGAAAACCGACGCCGCCCTGCAGGGCGCCAAGGAGGCGGCCGAAGCGGCAAACCGCGCCAAGAGCCGCTATGTCGTGGGTTTGAGCCATGAGTTGCGCACGCCGCTCAACGCCGTACTCGGCTATGCGCAGATCTTGGAGCGTGACGAGAGCATTCCGGCGCCCCGGCAATCCTCCCTGAAGGTCATTCGCCGTAGTGCCGAACATCTTTCCGGCCTGATCGACGGGCTGCTTGATATTTCGAAGATCGAGGCAGGCCGACTGCAGGTCTATTCCAACGAGATCAACATCCAGGATTTCCTCGACCAGATCATTGACATGTTCCGTCCACAGGCGCAGGCCAAGGGGCTGACTTTCGTCCATGAGCGCGCTGCTACTTTGCCCGATTATGTCCGAACCGACGAGAAGCGGTTACGCCAGATCCTCGTCAACCTGCTCTCCAACGCCATCAAGTTCACCGATACGGGCAGCGTTCACTTCGAGGTGGGCTACCGCAACCAGGTTGCCACCTTCACCGTTTCCGACACAGGTCGCGGGATCGCCGCAAAAGACATCACTCGCATCTATGAGCCTTTCCAACGCGGTGAAGCGGACAGCATCAGACCTATGCCCGGCCTTGGCCTTGGGCTGACGATCACGCAGCTGCTGACCAATACGCTCGGCGGCGAGATTTCCGTCACCAGCGAGAAGGACAAGGGCTCGACGTTCAGGGTGCGCTTGATGCTGTCGGCGGTCATCCGTCCGATGAAACCACCGGCGCAGGAGCAGCGCATCATCGGCTATGAAGGTCCGCGGCGGACCGTTGTCATCGTCGACGACAATGAAGATCATCGCGAACTGATGCGCGAGATCCTGTCGCCGCTCGACTTCATCGTGCTGACAGCCGCCGGCGGTCCCGACTGCCTGACTTTGATCGAAGGCATCAAGCCGGATCTTTTCCTGGTCGATATTTCCATGCCCGGGATGAATGGCTGGCAACTGGTCTCCCGGCTCAGGGAAAATGGCCAGATGGCGCCGATCCTCATGCTGTCGGCAAATATCGGCGATGCCGCCGCCGCGACCGACAGTGACGACAGCCACAATGATGCGATCGCCAAGCCGGTCGATATCCGGCAATTGCGTGACAAGCTGGCGCTGCATCTCGCCCTGAAATGGGTCTATATCGACGCCGCGGCTGTGGTGACGCCGAAGCAGCCGCCGGCACTGAAAAGCCCTGGCTTGGAGCATGTTCGGGAGCTGATGCGGCTTGGCGAAATCGGTTATGTCAGGGGCATCGAGGCAAAGCTTGCGGATCTCGCCAGACTTGAAGAGAACAAGCCCTTTACGGACGCCTTGCGCGCTCATGTCCAGGCCTTCGATCTGGATGGCTTTCTCAAAATGCTGCGCACCTTCGACACGGAAAGGGTAGAATAGATTGGCTGAGCCCAACCTTCCCCGCGACATAGTCTTGCTGGTCGACGATTCGCCCGAGGCGCTCGGCTTCCTCACGGACGCGCTCGAGCAATCCGGCTTCTCCGTGCTGATCGCCACGTCTGGGGCGGCCGCATTGAATATCGTCGAGCGCATCACGCCCGATCTCATCCTTCTCGATGCTGTCATGCCTTCGATGGATGGCTTTGAGACTTGCCGTCGGCTGAAAGCCAATGCCGGCATTGCCCAGACCCCCGTCGTCTTCATGACCGGCCTGACCGAAACCGAGCATGTGGTGCATGCGCTGGAATCCGGCGGCGTCGACTATCTCACCAAGCCGATTAATGTCGACGAACTGCGCGCACGCATCCGCGTCCATCTTCGCAACGCCCGCTCCGCCCAGAGCGCCAGGGTGGCGCTCGACGCCGCAGGCCGGCATCTGCTGGCGGTCAAGGGCAATGGCTCGATCCATTGGTCGACGCCACAGGCAACCCGCCTCATCAATGCTGCTACCGGCAGTGACGATGGCCTCGATCTGGCATCGAAACACATTGCAGCCTTCATGCTTGAACGTGAGCGGCTGGGGTCTGCTCGTGACGAGCTTCTTTCGATCAGCAGTGGCGGGCAATCCGTCCTGCAATTCTCCTTTCTCGGCGCCATCGGCACAGACGAGTATCTCTTTCGGCTGACCGCTAGGGATCAGCGCCCCGATGATGACATACTGCGCCAGCATTTCTCGCTGACACAGCGCGAGTCGGAGGTGCTGTTATGGCTTGCGAAGGGGAAATCGAACCGCGATATCGGTGAAATCCTCGGCCTCTCCGCCCGCACGGTGAACAAGCATTTGGAGCAGATCTATGTCAAACTCGGCGTCGAGAATCGGGCATCAGCCGCTGTAAAGGCCGCGCACGTCCTGCACAAAGCCTAGCGCTTCAAACCGCTCTATCTTCCTGTTTCCTCACATGTTCCGCATGGAAAGCCGCTGCGTACTTTCCCCGGGTTGCTCCGTGAGTCGGCGAAGGCACGCCGGCTTTAAGGGCTGGTCAGGGGTATATTTTAGCTAGGCGCGATTGGAGGAGAACCGTTGTCGCAATAGGAGGCTACAACCTGTAACCGACGTCGCGCCAGCGGTGTAGCTTCCTGTTGTGCTTTGCACGCTGACGACCACTCGACATGGGTTTGTCAAACGAGGAAACCCGCAAAATCCGCAGCGTCATAAGTTATTTTGTCTAGACATGAAAAAGTCGCGCACGCAATATGACGCTGCCAAAAACGGCAGTATCGTCAGCTGCCTCAACAAAGAGCAGGGAACTTCACATCATGAAAAAGGCATTGTTTCTAGCCGCCTTTACGGCCCTGGCCGGCCTCACGCAAGCGCAGGCGGCGGACACGAAAGTATCTATCGGAATATCGGGCTGGACCGGTTTTGCGCCGCTGACACTTGCCAAAGAAGCCGGCATCTTCAAGAAGCATGGGCTAGACGTCACCGTGGCGAAGGTACCGCAGGCAAGCCGCCATCTGGCGCTTGCCTCGGGCGATATCCAGTGTGCCGCGACGACCGTGGAAACCTGGATCGTCTGGAATGCAGCAGGTGTCGCGACGACGCAATTGTTCCAGCTGGATGTCTCGCACGGAGCGGACGGCATTGCAGCCAAGCCGGGAATCACCAAGGTCTCCGATCTCAAGGGCAAGGCAGTCGCGGCGTCGGCACCTGGAACATCGCCTTACTTCCTGCTCGCCTACATCCTTGCCAAGAACGGCATGAGCATGAAGGACGTCAAAGTCGTCAATATGGAGCCAGGCCCTGCCGCCCAGGCACTCCTCGCCGGCCAGAACGATGCGGCCGTGACTTACGAGCCATATCTCTCAGCCGTTCGCGCAGCACCCGACAAAGGCAAGATTATCGCCACCACGGTCGACTATCCGGCTGTCATGGATACTTTCGGCTGCACCAACGCTTTCCTGAAAGATCATCCCGACGCTGCCAAGGCGTTGGCTGCGAGCTATTACGATGCGCTTGAAATGATCAAAGCGGACAAGGACAAGTCCTACGAGATCATGGGCAAGGACGTGAAACAGTCCGGCAAGGAGTTCGGCGAGTCAGCCGCCTATCTCGCGTGGCAGGACAAGGCCGCCGCGAAGAAGTTCTTTGGCTCGACTTTCAAGACGTTCAGCGAGGAAGCTGCCAAGATCCTGCTTGATGCCGGCGTCATCAAGAGCAAGCCGGATCTTTCGAAACTGGCTGATCCGTCCTTCATCGAGTAAGGCCGAAAGCAATCCACAGGCGTGTCGGGTCTTCGGCACGCCTTTTCTCACGACAAGAGACCCAATGCGCCCGCTCGAACCCATAAGCTCCAGCAGCCGGCTTCTATACGGCTTGCTTTTTTTTATCCTTTTCTTCGTCGCCTGGGGTTGCCTCACGCTTGGCGGCCTTGTTTCGAAGACCTTTCTTGCCGATCCGATCACCATGGTGAAGGACGGCTACGATCTGCTTGTCAATCAAGGCTTCGCCTTCGATATCGGCATGACGATCTGGCGCGTGCTCGGTGGCTTCGTCCTGTCGGCGCTGATCGCAGTACCGCTCGGCATCCTCATGGGCGCCTACAAGCCGGTCGAGGCACTGCTTGAACCTTTCGTCTCCTTCGCCCGTTATCTGCCGGCTTCGGCCTTCGTTCCGCTGCTCATCCTCTGGGCCGGCATCGGTGAAACGCAGAAGCTGCTCGTCATCTTCATCGGCGCCGTGTTCCAGATCATTCTGATGGTGGCCGTTTCGGTGGCCGGAACACGACGGGATCTGGTCGAAGCAGCCTATACGCTCGGAGCGTCCGATCGTGGCGTTGTGCGCCGCGTCTTGATCCCGGCTGCCGCTCCCGATATCGGCGAAACGCTTCGGCTGGTTCTCGGCTGGGCCTGGACCTATGTCATCGTGGCCGAACTCATCGGTGCCTCCTCCGGCATCGGCTACATGATCATCAACAGTCAGGCGCTGCTCGCCACCGGCCAGATTATCTTCGGCATCATCGTCATCGGCCTGATCGGCCTTGTTTCCGACTTTGCGTTCAAGCGCGTAAACCGCAAGCTGTTCGCATGGAGATTTGCATGAGCGTACCCGGCGAACTTCGCATCAAGGATGTCAGCCGTACCTTTCCCGGCGTAAAGGGCGGCGCGCCCACTCTAGCCCTCCAGCCGACGGCGCTCGACATTCCCCGCAACGACTTCGTGACCATCCTCGGCCCCTCAGGCTGCGGCAAGTCCACGCTTCTGCGGATCATTGCCGGCCTCGACAAGCCGACGACAGGCACGGTGACGCTGGATGGCAGGCAAGTCACTGGCCCTAGCGCCGATCGCGGCATGGTATTCCAGTCCTACACGCTGTTTCCGTGGCTGACGATACGCGAGAATGTCGGTTTCGGCCTGCGCGAACGCGGCGTTGCCGAGCGGGACCGGAACGATATCGTCGCCAGCTATATAGACAAGGTCGGCTTGCGCGGCTTCGAGGATCACTGGCCGAAGCAATTGTCCGGCGGCATGCAGCAACGAACGGCGATTGCCCGTGCGCTTGCCAACGATCCGAAAATCCTCTTGCTCGACGAGCCGTTCGGCGCGCTCGACAATCAAACACGCGGGCTGATGCAGGAGCTTCTGCTCGGCATTTGGGAGCGGGAACAGAAGACGGTGGTCTTCGTGACGCACGATATCGAAGAAGCGGTGTTCATGGCATCGCGCGTCGTGACGATGACGGCGCGCCCCGGCCGCATCAAATCGATCACGCCTGTCAGCCTTCCGCATCCACGCCATTACACGATCAAGGCAAGTCCGGAATTCTCGGCGTTGCGGCTCAAGCTCACGGAAGAGATCAGAGACGAGGCAATCGCTGCCGCCGCGCACGGCTAAGCCGGTCGGCAGCGATCGTGGCCGCATACATCACTGATTTCTTCGAGCCATGGATGTTTCGAAAGGTCGACTGATTTGTCATCCACGTCCTCACCACTCGCGCTGCCCGAGGCGGCGGATTCATCGACCGGATGGCGGGTGGTTGGCGCAGCACATGCGCTGACCGCTGTAACCTTCGGATCGGCCTATGGCTTCTCGGCCGTCTTTCCCGGCCTTTCGCAGGAGTTTGCCGCATCGCGCGGCGAGATCGCGCTCGTCTTTTCCATATCAGCCTTCGTGTTCTATTCGCTAGGCGCGATCGCCGGCCCGCTTGCCGACCGCTGGTCGTCCCGCATCGTGATAGCAGCCGGCTTGCTGGCGATGATCATTGGCTATGCCGGAGGCAGTCAGGCACAGTCCCTGGCTTCGCTCTATGCATGGTACGGTGCCGGTGTGGGGGTTGGAATTGGCCTCTCCTACGTGCCGGCGCTTGGCGCGGTGCAATCCTGGTTCATCCTGAAGCGGAGCCGCGCGTCGGGCATTGCGACCGCTGGCATCGGGCTTGGCACGCTAGTGCTGCCATTTGCGATCGGCCGGCTTATCCCGGCCCTTGGCTGGCGTGGATGTTTCATCGGTCTGGCTTTCGTCATTGCCGTAGTCGGTCTGCCGGCTGCGATGCTGGTGCGCAAGCGCCAAGACGATGGCAATTCGGCACAGCCGCAAACCGCGAGCCGCCCAAGCCCCATTACGGTTTGGCGCAATGGTCATTTCCGCCTGTTTTACGTCATGCTGCTGCTGGCATCGTTCTGCACCTTCATTCCCTATGTCCATATCGTGCCGGCGGCGCATGATATGGGGCTGTCGCTCGAAAGCGGCACGATCCTGATCGCTCTCATCGGCATCGGCAATATCTTTGGTCGTTTCGTACTGGCTGGCCTGGGCGATCGTATTGGTTCCGTGCGGCTCTTGGCGATCCTCACCTTTGCCGTTGCAGGCTCATTCCTTCTGTGGTCGGTTGCCAACGGCATGACCGTGCTGGTGCTTTTTACTCTGACCTTCGGCATAAGCTACGGCGGTTGCGTCGGACTTTACCCCGCCGTCGCGGCTGATCTCTTCGGCACCCGTCATATCGGCACCATGCTGGGCTATCTCTATACGGCCGTCGGCGTGGCCGCCTTGTTGGGGCCGACAATGGCAGGCCTCGTCTTTGACAGGACCGGCAGCTATCTCGGACCAATCCTTTTCAGCATGGTTGCCGCTCTCATCGCCGGTTTCCTGACGCTGCGTCTGCGAAGGGAATAGGACACCGCCGTGGCCGGATGACGGGGCGACTGAAGACGGGCTCACCCGCAGAAGCCTTGAGCCAACAGACCGCCAGCTTCTCGCTGCCTCTATTGTACGTAAACGGGAATGACGGCCGAGGTTTCGTCGCGATAGGGTAGTCGGATCTGGAAACGGTGTTCGCCGCTCTGGATCGGCCAGAAAACCGGACGGTCGGGATCCGTGACGGCAAAGGGCTGCCCATCGACATACCAGACAATCTGCGGCACGCGCGGTTTCACCTCTGCCTTAAGGGCCAGGCGGTTATATGCCGCCGGCTGTTCCGGGTTGCGCCAGATCTGGCTGTTGCGGGCAGGTGTCGAGATTGCGAGATGGATTTGCGGACCGCCGTCGTCTCGGCCGGTTGACAGGCTCGCGGAGGCAGCCCTTGCGCCGGCTCCGGCCGTGGCAGGGGTTGTGCCGGCGCCTGTATCCAGATGCGGAACCTTCGCCGTCAATTCCGGCATTTCATTCGGCTTCAGCCATTCGACGAGCGTCTGACTGCAGGTGTTGTCATTTGCCGCGCCATTGACAATGCAAAGATCCACGGGCTTGCGATCCGGCGGCGTTGGAAAGCGCGCGTCGGCAAGGTCTCCGGGCTTGCTCTCATGGACGCGGTCCATGATCGCGTGAACGAGGTGGGCGGCGCTGCTTGCACCGGTCATCCTGTTCATGGTGCCATTGTCGCCACGCCCGACCCAAACGCCAACCACGACCTTCTGTGAATAGGCTATTGCCCAGGCATCGCGATATCCTTGCGATGTGCCGGTCTTGATGGCGACGGGAAACGGATATTCCAGCGATCCGTAGCGATGGAAGCTGGGAAGGCGTGCCTGCGGATCGGACAGGAAGGACGTAATCAACCGCGCCGTATCAAGGGAAACGGCGCGCACGGATGGCTGTTGCGGCTGCTCGCTCGCCCAGCGTAGGTCCTGCAGCTGTCCGTCATTGGCAAGCGCACGATAGGCTCGCATCAGGCTGTCGAGACGGGTGGGCAGTGAGCCGATGGCCATCGACAGGCCGAAGTGGTCGGCCGGAATCTCCAGATCGTGGAGGCCGAGATCGCGCAGAAAGTGGAAGGTGGTCTCGAGCCCGATGCTGCGCAGCAGGTTTGTCGCCGGTACATTGCGCGAGTTGGCAAGCGCCTGACGCGGCAGCATCGGGCCGAGGAATTCGCGGTCGGCGTCGCCTATGCCCGACGCACCTTCGGGCAGATCAAGCAACATGTCCGTTGGTTTCAGTATGCCGCGTTCGAGCGCCAAGGCATAGACGAACGGCTTCAGAGTGGAGCCGGGAGACCGCTGTATCTGCGTGTAGTCGAAGGAGCCGGCATGCCTGCCGTAATAGTTGCTCGATCCCACCTGGGCCAAGACTTCGCCCGTCTCGCGCGACACGACCATGGCGGCGACCTGCAAAGCCCCGGCGGACCGCCAGCTATCAAGGAAGCGCCGTGAAAGTGCAGTGACATCGCGCTGCAAGGACAGATCGATCGTGGTGTGGATTAGCGGCGTGTTTGCGGCGGCGGGCTTTATCCGGCCGGTTTCGATGAGGTCGTGATAACGCAGGATCACATGCAGCGCATCCGGACGGCGCGGCAGATCGGGCATGCGCAATTCGTTCAACTGCCGATGCGCGATCTCCGCCTCGTCAGTTCGGATGATCTTTTGTGCCTGCAACACATCCAGCACCTGATGTCCACGCTGAACCGCCCGACGCAATCCGTCGGGCCTGAGCGGGTTCATGCGCGTCGGCGATTGCGGGATGGCCGAGAGCAGAGCGATTTCCGCCCAGGACAAGTCCGTGACCGGCTTGCCGAAATAGAACCGCGTCGCATGGGCGATCCCATGGCTGCCATTCCCGTAGGGAGCGAGCCGCAGATACTGAGCTAATACGGCATGGTGGCCATAGCGCAGGGTCAGCGCAATCCCGGCGCCGGCCTCCAGGATCTTGTGGACGAAGGTGCGCGCCTCCGGCTGCTGCATGCGCGCGACCTGCATGGCAATGGTGGAGGCGCCTGAGCGCCGCCTGACGGCGCTCAGATTTTGCCAGGCCGCTCGACCCACGGCATAGGGATCGACGCCGGCATGGCTGAAAAAACGCTTGTCCTCGAGGGCGAGCGTCGCCTTGACGAAGCGATCCGGCAGATCCTCCAGCGGCCAATAGCCGTAGTCAATGCGGCCGCTGCCGTCGTCGCTGTGCCCCACCTGCGCCAGGAAGGCGCCGTTGCGATCAT
The DNA here is from genome assembly GCF_014207095.1 of Martinezella lusitana. Lineage (GTDB taxonomy): Bacteria > Pseudomonadota > Alphaproteobacteria > Rhizobiales > Rhizobiaceae > Rhizobium > Rhizobium lusitanum_B. The sequence continues at coordinate 154,118 of NZ_JACHBG010000006.1, forward strand.
AGAGGATGGGAGTTGGAGCGGGTGCGAGGAACTGCGCTCTGGGAACGACGAGGCAGATATAGGCAATCGTGCCGGCGGCGACAGCCAGCAAGCAAAGGGCCGTGAATTTCGATCGGCGGGTTCTCAACAAAGCCATTGCCCGACTAGCCGGAGCCTCCGGCTAGAGTTTTCCTCCGTTCCATGCCGCTACTTCGCCACGACGATCTGAGTAGCGGCGCTCGTTCCATCGACGCCCTTCCGGTAGATCGTCTCTGCGAGCGCCTGAGGCTGCGTATATGTGCCCGGGATGAGCGCGCGCATCCGGTAGGCGAATGTGTAATTGCCTTTCGGAAGCGTGTCATAGGCGCTGAAGATCTGATCATCGCCGTAGGAAACCCAATCCGCCGCCAAGGTCGGTGCCATCGACGGTGTTGCCTCGGCAGGCGCGGTCGCGATGTTTGGATTAAGGGGATCGAGCCCCGCAGCAAGCGGCATGGTGAGGGCCACATGGGTACGATCCTCGGAGACGACCAGATCAACCCGTTCTTCCAGCACGTCGCCGAGCTTGAGTGTGATCGTGCCGTTGGTATCGGGAGTAAGCTTCTCCAAGGGGGCATTGCCGGCGGGGACGCGGTAGAGCGTGCGGGTGAGGGCGAAGCCTTCACTGCGTGCCTGTGCCTTGTAGCCAGGTTCGGCGGGCAGATAGCTGGTCTCGACCAACGCAAGAGCAGGCAGTGTTCCGCCGTTGTGGATGGTAACGCTGCCCGAATCCAGCGAAACCTGCCGTAACACCGGCGTATTGGCGTCGAGCGTAAGGGACTGCGCGTTGCCGTTCTGCGTCATCGTCACCGGCAGTGGTGTGGTTGGCCGCTGCCAAACAGTTGCAAGGGCGCGGATCGCTGCGGCCGTTGCGTTGGTCGAGCCCCAGCCGTCGCCTTCCCCCAATTGCAACAGGGCATTTTTCAGAGCGGGATAACGCGGATCGCCCTCGGAGGTCAAAGCCGCTGCGCGTACCATTTCGGCAAGGCTGCGGGTCTCCGAGGGCAGGATGATGGGATTGCCGTCATCCTCTGTCTGGCCGTTATAGACCAGCTGACCGTCGCGGGAGAGAATGCGCACGCGTGACCACATTGCATCGGCTAAACCGGCGACCAGGCGCGGATCGGCGTCAGCCACCCCTGCTGCCGCCGCCGTCATTCGAGCGACGCTGACATTCGGCATCTGCGCCGCGGAGCGAGCGAATTCCGCTGCATAGGCCGGGTCGAGTTTGCCGCCATCGGCCAGCGCCGTCAGCGCCTCGACACGTTCGCGGATCTCGCTGCCGGTGAGCAGATGCGGATAGTCCGATCGCAGAGATAGCTTGAGCACGTTGGCAAGACGCTCCGTCAAAGCCTTGTCTGTCGGTTCGCCCGCCTTATCCGCTGCAACCAGGAATGAGTAGGCCCACGCCGTCAGCGTGACATTGCCCTTGCTGTGAGGCCAGAAGCCAACAAGCCCATCCGCATCCACCGCCTGGGTGATCGCCAGAACGGTGTTGTGAACGTCACTATCGATGCGCTTGTCGAGCCTTGCTGCGGCGAGGATAGGTGTGAAGTTCTTGAAAGCCAGGTCCGACGAGGCCAGCGAGATCCGCTGCTCCGTCGATCCGTATGGCGACGCAACCAGGCTGTTCAACCCCGCGACCAGTTTTACCATCGCCGGATCGGAGGTCAGCGTGACCACACGCTGGAACGATCCTGGGCGAATGGTCTGCTGCGGCGCCGACAGAGTTTTTTCTCCGCCGGCGGGGATCTCGACAATCTCGTAGTGCTTGGTTGGAATGCTGTCGGGCTTCACCGGCAGCGTGATTTCTAAGGCGTCTCGCGAGTGGTCGGCAAGGCGCTCGACACCAAAACGCAGGCGCACATCGTCCTTGCCAGGCTTCTGCTGCGGCACGGAAGCGAGCACGCCGATATGCGCCGGCTTGTTCTGTTCCCAGGTGAAGGAAATATCCTTGTCGCCGGTGAGTGTCAGACCGTCGGACGCTATGGTGGCAGCCCCTTGGCCGCCGCCGCCCTCGACGATACGGGCAATTACGCCGGCCTCGAATTGATCGCCTTCGCGTAGGAAGCGAGGCAGGGCGGGTTGCGCGACGATTTCCTGCCGGATCAGCATTTCACCGGTGCCGTAGCCGAAACGGTCAGGGCCGCTGACCGCCTTTGCCCGCAGCTTGAACACGGTGAGCGAGTCCGGAAGTTTGACCTTGATCTTGGCCGTACCGTCCGGGCCGATTTTCACGTCGGGAAGATAGATCGGCACGGGCGTGAAGTTCTTGCGAACGGAGATATTGTTGTCGGTGCCCCAGTCCTCGCGCTCGTCGCCTCCGGGCACTTCGTCAAGAGGAATGATGCCGAAGGCCATGTTGCGGGTATCGCGCAATGCCATCGTCGATTTGCGTTTGACGATGAAGTTCGGCAGCGGGTCTAGCGGCTGCTCGGTCGCCAGCGACAGGACTGCCTGATCGACCATCCAGAATGTCGCGTCGCCCGAAATCGGTTGGCCGAGGTCATCAGCCAGATGCAGCGTCACTTCCACCTCGTCGCCTGGGCGGGCCTTCTTCGGATAGTCCAGCTTGACGGTGACCGTATTCTTGACCGGCTTGACGGTAACCGTCTTCGTCGCCGCGATCGTCACCGGTTTACCTTGGTCGAAAGGCGCGCTCGGCGAAGGGGTACTGCTATCAAGTCGTCCGCGCATGATGAGGAAGTGGACTGGCACCTCCGGCATCTGCTCTTTGCGGACGGGCAGCGCATAGTGGCCGTAACCGTCGGCAATATCGACCCAATTATAGCTGAACTTGCCTTCAGGCTCTTCGACGATCGCCAGAGCGTGCGCCGACTGAAATGGCGACTGGATCAGCAGGTTGGCTGTCTCGCCCGGAATATAGCTATCCTTGTCGGTCGTGACGATTGCTGTACGCGCCGGCGGCTGTGCCCATGTCACCGGCGTGGAGCCGCCGACAAAGAAGTCGACGCTCACTTGCTGTCGACGACCGACGCGGTCGCTGGCTTCGAGCTGGATAATATAGACGCCGGCTTCCTTGGCTTCCAACGCCAGGCTCTGAATATCCTTGGTACTGGTGATCTTGCGTTCCAGCAGAGTCTCGTCGATCTCCTGCGTGACGTATTTCGCCGAGCCCTGGCTGAAATCGCTCGCCTGCAAGGTCGAAGTCCAGTTGCGATGGATGAGACGTGCTGTCATCTCGAGCCCCGCGACCGGATCACCGTTGCCATCGACAGCCAGAATTTGCGGCTCGATTGCGCCTGGTGCCGGCACGTAGCGCGGAACTTTCAGGCCAAGCACGAACGGCGGAACTGCGTAGACATTTGAGATGCTGCGCACCTGCAGATCGTCATCGCCCGTAACCGTTGCCTCGATCATGTAGCGGCGGGGCTGCGCCGTGGGTTCGATCGTCGTGTCGAAGCTGATGCGCGAAGCGCCGCCGGCATCCGTGCTTCCGTCCCGCTCGAGCGCGGGCGAGGATTTGAATTCGCTGCCGCCTGAATAGCGGGAGTCCGTCGAGAAAAGGAAGCCGTCGTGCCCGGGAGGCGTCCAGTTGTAGGGATACTGTACGGCTCGCCAATGGATCGGCCGGTTCGCCAGCAAGCCGCCGGCAAAGTAGCGGGCGATCAGATCGACGTTGAAGGAGGCATCGAGGGGTACGGTCTGCGGATTGTTGAGCACGACTTCAAAAGTCGGCAGCCGATAGGCTTCCTTCTTGAAGGAAATACTGCCGCATTGGAGCGTCTGGTCGCTCGTGTCGGCATTGTCTGCCGCTGCGTTATCGTCCGGGGTAGCGGCCTGGGCGCTATCGGGTTGCCCATCCTGTGCCGCGCCGTCATCACCGCCATTGCCGTTCGTCGGCCCTTCGGTGGCATCGTCGCCATCGTCCGACTTTTGTGCCGGTTGATCGTCGCTCGTCGCCTTGGTCGGATCATCCGGTTCGAAATGGACCTGATAGTCGCCCGTTGCCGGCGTCGCAGCGTCGAACTTGTGATAGAAGCTGCCAAATTCATCCAACTTGACGGGTATGCGCCATTCCTGCTTGTCAGGGCCGGAGATCACGAGCTGGCCGCCCGCTTGTGCGAGGTTCAGATGGCCACCGCGATAGCTGCGGGCATAGCCCTTGATATGAACAGGCTCTTCGGGGCGATAAATCGGCCGCTCGGTGAAGACATGGCAAAGCGTGCGGGTCTGCTCCGTGCGATCCTCATTAGGATTGGTGGTCCAGTCCAGCCACGAGGTCGAAGGCTTGGTCCAGTTGTTCTGGGCATATTGCGCCGGAGCGTGATCGGGGTCGATGACCAGCGTATCCAACCCTTTCGTCACGATGACGCGGCGGATTCTTGCCTCGGTGCGCTGCTTGAGATCCCAGGAAAAGAAACCCTTGGCATCCGTCGTCCCGGTCGAGAGCATGACGAACTTGCCGTCCCGCATTCCGTCCAGCCGGATCTGCGCGCCGTCGATCGGGTTGCCTGTTGCGAGCGAAGTGACTGCGAAGCGTACGCGGTCCGGCTCCTCGATTGCGCTGAGGGTGAGGTCGGTCACCTGGACCCGCAGCCAATGGCGGCTCTGGTCGTCCACTGCGCGTAGCCCGATCAGATATGTGCCGGCTTGGTCGGGGCCAAGAATCTTGGCGAAAAGCGGCTTGAGGTCGAGGCCAAACTTGCTGTTCACGCCGCCCTTGCGGATCGGCAGATCCACAAGTTGCGACACCGCGGGCGAGCCCAGGTTTTTAATGCGCGCGGCAACAGCGTCGCTCGAAATGTCGTCGATCCCCGCCCATTTCGGCGGTTCCTTGCCCGGCAGCGGCGGCTGGTCGTCATCCTTGGTGGCCAGACCCGCTTGCGGGAAGGGCCAGAAATCGCGAGACAACGGATCGATCGCATGGAGCCTGATGTCGGCCCGATCATAGCCGCGACCACGCAAGGGGACGAGCTGTGGACCGAAGCGTTCGACGACGCCCTGCGAGGCGTCCCATGCGAGCGACGCCGGCTCCGGCGAAAACGCGAATTTTCGGCTGAATGCAGCAGCTAGCGGCCGCCCACGGTCGTCCCGCACGGCGCCGGCGGCGACGTTGAGAGTATAGACCTTATCCGTCAGAAAGCGGCCGTGAACATAAAGCCGCCCATTGCTTGCCTGCACCGTCAGGTCGTCGACGGGGGGCGTGATGCGCAGGGCATCGCGGGCGGAAAGTTGATCCCCTGCAACGGGGTTGCCGGAAAAGCGGAAGATCAGGCTGCGGCCTTGGACAGAACGGGCGGTACGCGCCTCCGCATTCCCTTCGTCGCTCGAACCGCTGTCGTCATCTGATGAGCTCGCTGTCGCACCGGACGTGCAGCGCATGATGCCGTCAATCGTTGCGGTGTCGAAGCCGCGCCCGCAGTCGGAACCCGTCATCGTGAAGGGAATAGTCGTGCGCACCCGCAGCTCGAAGGTCTGGTCGGCAAAATCCGGAGTGTCGGCCAATTTCAGCCGCACAAGGACAACACGGCCATCCGGTACGGCGCTGCGAAGCTTCACGACATAGGATTGCTGATCGCTGCGCGCCGTGCGTTCGAGCGGTTGGATGTCTAAATCTTGCGCACCCAAAGTCAAACCGCCTTCGTCGCCAATTCCAGGTGACGGCCGCACTTCGATCGACAGCAAGCGCTTCAGCGCCGCAACATCGACCGGTTCGGCAAATGTCAATGTGACCTGGTCGAGGTCGTTGACCGGATCTGCATCGGCCGCAGGAACGGTGGAGACGGGTAGAGGCAGCAGGGGTATCAGTTCAGCCTCGCTGCCGGCTTCGCCGCTATGACCGACCATCTTCACCCTGACACGATCGAGCGGTTTCCATTTGTCGGCTGGGCGGAATTGCAGGGCGCGGGGGCCAAGCCACTGCCAGGCGCCGGCAGCTTGCGGTTCCATCGTAACGAGGCGATCGGGAGCGTCCTCCGGGCCGCCCGCCTTCGGTCCCGTGTCGGTGGGAAAGAAAATCGTCACGGGGTCATAGGCCCTCAGAAATCTCTCGGGCACAATCTTGACGCCATCTGCTCGTTGCAAAACATCGAGGCTCAGCGGTGTGGCCGGTTGCTGCGCCCCGGCGGGCGCTATCAGCGCACAAGAAGCCACGGACAGGGCGATGAGAAATGCAATCTTTTTCATTGGCTTCACTTCGATCCCGAGGGCTTCAAACCGGCATTTTGCAGATAGTTGTTCACGACTTCAGGCGGCGGTCCCGCCGGTGGCGGCGACAGCCCGACGACAGCCGGCCTGACGACGAGCGTCGGTGCATCCGCCGGGGCTCGCGCTTCGAGCAGGTAAGTGCCCGGCCCAAGTTCTTTCAATTGGTTGATACCGTCACCGAGTACCTGACCCTTGGAATCGAGCAGACGACCGACAGCCAGATCGGGATCGGAGCGTAGGCCGACACCGATATTCCCCTTGCTCTTTACCTCAAATCCGAAGAGGGCGGTTGCGCCGGGCGCGAGCACAATCGCGGTGCCAACGCCCTCGCTCACGGGAATGACTGGCGTCGCCACGATATCCGCCGTGCCTGATAGGGGACCGTCGTGGGTGGAGTAGAGAGTAAGGACAGCCTCGCCGGGCGCGACATAGCGATGAAAAGCAGCGCCCATGGGGAATAACTGCAGATCGTGGCGTCCATTCTGCGCGAGGTCGACGATCACCGGCGCGTCGGTGCTGAGGTCGAGAACCATCGGCTGAGCGGGGGCAAGACGGAACGCCATTGCCTGACCCTCAAGCGCTGCGCTTTGAGGAAGGTCGATCGATTTCGGCTCGGGCTTGGGCCAGGGTGACTTGCCATTGCGTTCCAGCCACAATGCCACCAGCCCGGCTCCATGATCGAGGATCAGCTGGCCGGCGCCCGATAGGGTGATGTTTTGTCCGCGCAGGACCTTGCCGTCGCTTGCGACAAAGGTCGCCGTGCCGCCGGAAACATTCACGATGTCTCCTTTCATCGCATCCACAGCGATGGCCTCCGATCCCGCTGTGCCAAAGAAGCGGCGCAGGATCTGATCGGCGCCGAGCGCTGCGGTTTGCCCGGGTGATAGGCTGATGCGGGCGGATGCCGGCGCATTGCTCAGATTGACCAGCCGGATTTCATTGACTGATGTCGTGACGGTGCGGGACAGCGGCGAGGAGCCTGACCAGACATTCAAAGGTTCGGGATCGGATGGACCTGAGACCACGGCTATGCCAGGCGCCAGGTCGAGCGTCAGCCGCTTCGCTCCCGCCGGCAATTTGAGCGGCAGTGCGCTGAGGGCCGGTATGGGGGCGGCATAGCTGCTACTCAGTGTCACCGCCTCGATTTCAACCACATCGGTCGAGCTTAACCGCACTTGCAGGCTTTCATCGCCTCCGGCGTTCCATAGATGCAGATCCTGCTCACCGGCCAGCGCGACGGCACTGTTGGCACCGACACCCATGCCGTGTCCGGCGTTGAGACCAGGTTGTCCAAACGCGGACTGTGCGAACCACAGGCGGACCTTGCCTTGTGGGACGGCGGCCGCCGGAAGATTGGCTTGATCACCTGCGGGCAGCGTCAGCGCAACCTCGCCATCGAGCTTCGCGGGGGTCGCCCGTGCCGAACCGTCCTTGCGGGAGACCAGCCATAAATGCTCCGACTGGGGTGCGAACAGCCCCGATGCGACAGAGTCAAGCGGGCGATCGGTGCTTGCGCCGGCAAGCAGATCCCCGGCGGCATCCAACTGCACCAGCCCTGCCGCGGGCACACGCACAAGCGCGATATTCACCGCAACATCGAGGCCTTCGATAGTTGCGGGTTCCAGCGCAACGTCGCCAAGCGCACCCAATTGGCGAGAGACGCTCTTGGCACCAATCTTAATCGGGGCCGAGCCGCCATCGAGTGTCCACACAGACGCACGCATCTTGGTTCCATTCCCGGAGCTGGGCCAGGCGATGAAAGGCGCGTGGCCACGGGCGAAGGCCTGCGGCTTCCAGCTTCCGTCAGCTGCCAACGTGTCGACAGATAGGACCAGTTCGCTGGTGGACTGTGCCGCTACGAGCGAGAGCCGATCCTTCTCACCTGCCGGCAACGGAAAGGTGAAAACGGAGTTGCCGGTGACTTCGACGCTGCCGCTCGCAGCGAGTTCCGGCTGCGGCAATTCCTGCGGTAGGGCAAACTGAACCTCTGTGCTTGACGCGTTTGTCTGATCGTCGCCATCGGTCTGCTGATCGCCATCGCTGGATGCCGAGGTCCGATCGTCCGAGTTGCCGCCAGATTGGCTGTTGGTGGCGATCGCCTTTTCGAGGGCAAGCGTATAAGATCCGGCGGGCAGGCGACGAGAAAGAGCTATATTCCAGTCGTCGCTGCGGCCGGAGAGCCGTTCGATCACGGTTCCGTCCGATCCCTTCAAGACGGCTTTCAGCTCGTTGCGGCCGAAGGTGCCGAGGCTGACGACGCGGTTCTTCTCGACATTGAAGGACAGCAGGCTTGGCAGGTCGACGAAACGCGTTTCGCCGGGCTGCAGATCCTTCGTATTCAGGGTTATCTCGTAGTCCAGCCGGTCGTCATGGGCGAGGCTGCTGAGTTCGATGCGATAGTGCCCCGCTTTCAACTTGCCGCTGAATTTCGGACTGGCGGCAAATCTCGCAATTTGCTCCTGGTCCCCACGGATCAGTGTGCCGATCATTCCCTCGGTCAGGTCGATGCTGACGTCGGCACTTGCGGCGAGGTCAAATGTCCAGCTGTCCGGAATGCGGGCGTCGCCACCTCCCTGCGGCTCGCGCCACTGGAACTTCTGCGCCTGATTGAAGGCCAGCGGATGCGGTCCGTGACCTTGCGGTTGCGGCGGATCGATGATGGTCGCCAGCCGGGTGACAAACCGGGTATCGACCTCGCGCGGCTGGATCACAAGGCGATAATGTCCTGGCGCGAAATCCTGACTAATCGTCGAGAGAGGGCCGGGAGCCGTCAGTGGCCAGCCATCGGCGTCCTCCAGACGGGCGGAAAGATCGCCCCCGAGCGCATAGAGATCAAACTGATATGAGCCTGCCTTTGCGATCTCTATCGGTACGATGCCGCCGCTGGAGCTGGACAGAACACCGCGACTGCTGCTGTCGGGAACGAGCGTCGCAGCCTGCGCAAGCGAGGCTCGTGTCGCGCCGAGACCAAGGTGGCCCGAGGAGTTCTGCGCGGAGACATCGACTTGATAACTTCCGGCCCGCAAGTAGGTCAGCAGCAGTGCGTTGTGCCCGTCGCCATTGTCCGATGCGCCGCCGAGCGAGGGCACGGTCGACGTACCCAGCCCCAGCGATGTCTGCAATCGCCCGAATGTTTCGATGCGATAGAGGCCGCCTTCGGCTACGTTGAGCTGATAGGATTTACGAGCATTTTCGGAGAGGTCGAGAAATTGCTTCTGACCCGCGTTCAAGACGGATGGAGCGGCTGACCGCGCTGTCTTGTCGGGAGCCACGTCGTCCGGTTGCCAGCGCACGCCTATCGCGCGGGCCGCAGAAACGGCAGGGAAGCGCAGAGTAAGCACCCGCCCCGTCGCGTCGGCATGTTCGTTGCCGACTGCAAAGGCGACGGGTGCGTTGTGCATGTCGAAAGCGGAGATGGTGCCGCCAGCCGGCGCACGGACATCGATGCGCAGATCCGCAGACGAAGCTGGTCGTTGAAGCGCGGCTGCGCCATTATCGGATTGGTCTGAACCCGGCGCCGAGGCACCGGCCGATTGCCAAAGGGCAAGCGGTCTGGCCTCAAGATCGGCGGGCAGGGCGACGGCGCGCGGACCGGTCAGGAGGTTGGGAGCGGCATTGGTAATAAGCTCGAGGCTTGTTGCCGACCGGGCTTCCTGGATGCCAAAGGAAATCGTCGTGCGCGCCGGGGAGGCGGGCTGGACGGGTACTGTGAGGCCCGGCGTCCCGAGCGTGAGATCGACGATGCCACTCGCATTCTCGTTCGGCAAAAGACGCAGCAGATAATAGCCTGCGTCCAGATCATAACGGTCCGGGTTCTTTCCGTCGGCGCGGGGAGCATTGCCGAGAAGAATCGGGCTGATGTCGGCGTGCAAGGCGACGCCCGACGTACGGATGCCGATCTGGCCTGCCTGCGTCATCTCGAAGAGAAGCGAGGTCGGTCCGCGCAAATTGAACCGCTGCCGCCAGGCTTGGCCGGGGCCGAGATGGGGCATGTCGGTGGTGACAACACTTGTCTTGCCGTTGCTGTCGTTGCGGATCAACAGAGATGTGGCAGGAATTTCGTCTCCGCCTTCTCCCGCAACATCCAGGCTGATGAGATTGGGCACAGAGCCATCGAATTGAGTCTGATTGCCAAAGCGCAGCCCGCGGATTTTGAAATTCTGCCCCTCGTAGCCCGATATCTCGACGATGCCCGGCTGGTTGTCCGTGGGCAGCGCCAGCGTGGCCGATGGCTCGCGGCTGGACTTGCCGATGACGGCACTTCGAAATGCGTAGGTATTGCTGGACATCCTGCCTGCGCGAAGCACGGCCGGCGCCGATTGCGGCAGATCCAGACGGAATCGGTCGAAATCTGCGGGTGCCTCGAAGCGTACCGACCCAAAACGTCCGATGACGCCTTCGGCGATTCCGGCGGCAAGCGACGTCGGGATGCCGGTGCGGATGTGGAATGGCTGTGCCGTGTCCGAATTTGCCCAGGCCAGCTTTTCGCCGCCATAGGCGGTGACGAGATAGCGTCCCGGCTCGGCCGTGCCGGTCAATGTGGCTCGCGTCATCGAGAGGCCAGGCTTCAATTCAAAGACCGAAATCGTCGGCGAAAGCGGAACGATGTTGGCGCCCTGGCGCCAAAGCCTCAGATCGTGAAGGGACCGCCCGACGGCGTCGACGTCGACACGCCCGGATTCGGGAACGTCGATCCAGAACGATCTTTGCTGAAGATCGCCCAAATCGGCACTTACAGGGGTCCCTTTGGTCAGGAGAGCGTCCGGCTTTTCAAGCTCCTGATAGGCCTCTGCAGTGAGCTCAACCTTGCCGGATGCGCCCTTGGCTCCGAAAACGCGGATCTTGTACGTCCCCTTGTCGAGCAACGCATCGATCCGCCCGTCGCTGACGCCGGGTGCGCCCATCCGCTCCCCCGGCCCGGTCATCATGTCGACGAGCTGGAGCGCAACGCCCGAGCTGCTATGGGCGCGGATGGTGACGCGCCCCGGTGCATCGACCGTCATCAGGGTGCTGCCGTCTTGGTCGGCCGGGAGATTGCTCGACACCAGATGCGGTTGCGATATGGGTTCCGGAAGGGCGCGAGCAGGGGGGATTTGCGGAGCCGATGCGGGCGGCGCTGCCACCCGATACTGTCCTCCGGGGACCTGCGTCTCTTTCAGCGTTGACCTTGCAGGTTCGACAGACAGGTTGGAATCCAGCGTGTTGCCGCCAGCCACGGAGTGCAGCGTATTCAATTCGACAATCCGTGCCTGATAGATCGTCAGCAAGCACTTGGTCAGATGAGTCGGATCGGAATCCGTGCAGGATTTATCTCGATCCGACAACCAGCGGCGTTGTTGCTGCTTCAATTCGGCAAGCTTTGCCGGATCGCCGCCGAGATCGCTCGTCGCCTGCCGATAGGCAGCGGCCAGGCTGGTATCCTTAACAATCAAGGGTGGCGAGGCGCAAATCGCTTTTTCGATTGCAGTCTGGGCCTTGCCGCAATCAAAGGATTGCGCCTGGCAAACTGTAGAGAAAAGTCCACAACCGAGGGCAACAAGCATGCGCAGGCTGGAGGCGGTGGCCATGGATAACTCGTCCTTGAAGATGCCGGCTGCTAGTCAATATGGGCTATCTTCTGTCAAGACAAGGGTGCTGCTGCGCTGCTCGAGGTCTCCAATGCGAGAAGAGTATCTTAGATGTGGATCAATGTTACTGAATAGAAATTCAAGGTCTTCGACGTCCATGCCGGCGAGGCCATATCAACTATCGGTCGCATAATCGCACCGGTAGGCCGTGCAGCAGCGGCGATGCCCGCGCATCGCCCATCTGCGACGAAACGGAAATGCGAGTTACCACCCATAGCTGAAAGTGGCGCCGCTCCCGCCATTACCGTCCTGCACCACGTCGGTGCTGGTATTTCTGCCAAACTGGAAGATGCCATAGGCATTGTCGTTGCCATTCTGCCGCAGGCTGGCGGAGTGTCCGTTGCCTCTCTGCTCGACAATGCCGACGTTGCCACGGCCATACTGAGCGATGCCGGCCAGGTTTCTGTGACCCAGCTGGCGGATATCGGCATCGCGAAACCCGCGATACAGAGAATAGACACGAAGGCCGGTCGAGAAGAGATCGGCATCCTCGGCGTTGTCAGGAGCGATATTCACCGAGATCCGGCCTCCGGCATAAGCCGGCGTGGATAAGGTTGCCTGCCCGATGCAGCCGGCAAGAAGCGTAGCGGTAAGGATCTTCAACATAGTGCGGGTCATCCTGGTCTCCATTGCCCGGCTCCATCAGCCGATAACCAACTCTCGCATTCTGCAGCTGAACCCAAACGGAATTGCCTGTTCAGTTATCGTTCAATTCCGCACTGGGAGTCTGACATCACAAAGGGCGCCGGCTTCCCGGCGCCCTTTGTGATGAACTGGATCGAGGTAGATCTGGTCAGATCGAGCCACCGATCCGCTGGGTGCAACGGACGCTGCTGTCACCGGCGGTGACGTCAAGCGTCGCACGGTAGCCGGCGCCATCGGAACCCAGCGAGACGGAACCGAGGGGGGCAGCATGACCCGGAGAGGCGTCGAAGGCGCCGCTCTGATCAATGTTGGAGCCGCCCGAGCCTCCGGTACTTTCAACTTGGAAGCGATAGGTGCCGCTGACGGGCCTATCCGTTCGGACAAGGGGCTGAAGAGCCACCATGCCGGCTTGTGGCGTGACGCGGATCTCGCAGCGCAGAGGGCCATCGGTTTGCTCGGAGGTTACCATCGCCGCCAGTGCGCCGACTGGAAGCAGGATCAGGGCGAGCGCCGTGACAAGACGGCGTGGGTGATTGACGATATGTGGCATGGTTCGTCTCCTTGACGTTCCGTCATCGCGGCCGCGGGGTGTTTCCCGGGCCGCGTGGCCCCGTTGCTACCGGTTACGGGCAAGCCTGGACGAAGGCGGCGACATTGCCGCTGCCGCCCTGGTTGACATTGGCGCTGCAGCCGTTCCCGACCTGAACGCCGGCTGCAATATTACCGTTGCCGTCCTGGGTGAGGATGGTCGTGTGGTTGGAACCGAACTGGCCGATACCGGCGACGTTGTGATCGCCATTCTGATAGGTGGCGCCGTAGTTGCCATTGCCCTCCTGGCCGACGGCAGAGAGATTGTGACGGCCATATTGCTGGCCGACCATTCTGTTGTAGCCGCCGTTCTGATAAGTCCTGATCCGGTTCCTGTAGCCCTGCTGGGCGCCGCCGGCCGAGTTCGACCAACCATATTGTTCGATGCGCACATCATTGGCCATGGCAGGGGCGGCGGCGGTCATGCCGACGAGAGCGACGAGTGCGGTTGCGATGAGAGAATTGCGGATCATGACTGCGTCTCCTTTGGCGGACGGGACCGCGTTTGAACGATCTCTTTTTAGATGCGGCAGTTGGAATGGATGCTGAAGGGACCATTCAGTTAGCGTTCATTCGCAAGTGCGGCCGCGGAGGTAGGTTCGTTCCCGAGATGCCGCCGCGTGCCTAAAGGGAAAAACGCTCTCGATAGGCCTGTGGACTGACGCCGAATTGTCGTTGGAACGCGCGCCGCATTGTCTCCTCCGCGCCGAAGCCGCAGCGAAGCGCAACCCGGCTCACATGCGTTCCCTGTTCCAGCTGTCGCCGGGCGCTTTCCAGCCGCATTTCCTCGACGGCGCGCGCAGGAGTGCGTCCGGTCATCCGATGATAATGGCGTGAAAAGCTGCGCACGCTCATGCCGGCTCGTTCGGCGAGATCGGAGAGGGAGAGCGGCCTTTCCAGGTTTTCAATGATCCAGGCATGCAGATCGTCGAATCGGCCACCGCCCTTGTCCTGAAGCAGTAGCGCGGCGCTGAACTGCGACTGCCCGCCGGGCCGCTTCATAAAGACGACCAACTGACGCGCTACGGTCAATGCAGGCTCGCGGCCGAGATCGGCTTCTACCAGCGCCAGCGCGAGATCGATGCCTGCCGTGACGCCGGCCGAGGTCCAGATATTGTCGTCGCGGATGAAGATCGGATCTGCTTCCAATCTGACTTTCGGAAAGCGGTACCTGAACTCTTCGCAGCGCTGCCAATGCGTGACGGCCCGCCGCCCGTCGAGCAGGCCAGCGGTTGCAAGCAGGAATGCGCCGCTGCAGACGGAGGCGGTCCGTCGCGCCGCCTGCGTCCGTCTCCTGATCCATTCGATTAAGTGACCGTCCTCGCAGGCTGCATAAACGCCCCAACCGCCGGGAACGACCAGCGTGTCCAGCGGCGCATCTGCTGATGGTAGTGGCAGCGCGCCGATTGAAAGGCCGGAAGAGGTCTTCACCTGATCGGCGATGCCGACCACGACGGGATCATAGGGCATCGGACGTCCCGCCATTCTCGCCATGTCGTTCGCCGAGGCGAAAACCTGCAAGGGGCCAGCGACATCGAGAAGCTGGCTATCGGAAAAGGTGAGGATTTCGATGCGTCGTGACATTTTGGCGTAAATCGAGGGGTAAATGGCAATCACGCCAAATCTTGACCTGCTAGGCTCTGGAAAGTCAATCTGGAGATTTCAAATGACCTTGCACATCGGCCTTCTTGCCTTTCCAGGCGTTCAGCAGCTCGACCTGACAGCACCCTATGAAGTATTCGCCTCCGCGCAGGGCACAAAGGTTCATCTCGTTTGGAAGGCAGTGGAGCCGCTCATTTCGGCAACCGGCCTTGAACTCAAGTCGACCGTGAGCTTTGCCGATTGCCCGAAATTGGACGTTCTGTGCGTGCCTGGAGGCAGCGGCATCAATGCGTTGCTGCGCGACAAAGTCGTATTGGACTTTATCCGTCAGCAGGCACGAACGGCGCGTTTCATCACCTCCGTCTGCACGGGGTCGCTGGTCCTTGGCGCCGCCGGATTGCTGAAAGGCAAGAGAGCCGCGACGCATTGGAATGCCATAGATTTTCTGCCCCGCTTTGGCGCGACCGCAGTCGATGAGCGGGTCGTGCGCGATGGCAACCTGATTACCGCCGGCGGTGTCACCTCGGGCATCGATTTCGCCCTGACCGTCATCGCGGAACTGTTCGGCGAGAACGAGGCCCGCACCGTACAGCTATCGCTCGAATATGCTCCCGCACCTCCATTCGAGGCCGGCCTGCCGAAGCAGGTAACGCCGGATATCGTCGCCGCGGCACAACAGCGCATGGCTGCTTCGAGAGCTCAGAGAGAGCGGATTCTCGCCGATCTTTGAATGGACTATCGGAGCAAAAACAGATCCTCTGCCGCCCTGGCCACAACCAAAGGGCGGCGGCATGTTGAAATCGAGTTGCGAGGGCAATAGGCTAGGTAAATATGCGGGTCTGGATTTCGTGTTGCGGGAACGTCTAGTCTCATCTGAGTGAAAGCCATGGGGGCACCGGAATGAATTCGAAGCGTCGCGGCGTTCTTGCGTTCCTGGCCGGACTTATCCTGGGGCAACCGTCCCCCAGTAATGCATCGAGCAAATCCTCGGTCTTTGCCGTGGCCCGCTCCAGTTACAAACCGCGTCACGTCCTTTGTTTTCTCGGCGGGGAAAACGGCCTTGAGGCGCTCAAGCAAAGTGCTCGCGCCGGTATCGCCGCGCTCGGCGACGACTTTTCTGTCGATGAGGAATATTCGCGGGACAAGCCCGACGATCGGATGGTTCGGTCTTTCAATATTTGTTGGGACCGCGTCGATCCCGAAGCCTATCAGGAGGCGGATGAGAATGCGGTCGCCACGCACGGATCGGTGCTGTACGTCCTTGGCCCATCGATGACGGCAGAAACGGCGGTGGCAACATCGGCAAAAGCCCTGCTGCTCGTACAACACATGCTCGACCATGGTGCTGTCGCTGCAAAGGGAGAAAGCGCGGGCGTCGCCCATGGCGTGCAGCGATGGAAAGAGCTTTCCGAGCAGATGCGAAAGGCTGCGGCCTCCGATGATCTGCTGGCAGTTGCGCGAGCTTGTCGCCTGGCCCTTGCTCGCCGGCCTATCGGCGACGATGCCGATGGAATGGCGAGCGTCGGATTTCATCTGGTCGGCTTGCCTGATGTTTTGATTACCGTCGGCCGGAAGGACGACCAGCCGCGGACCACCAATACCGAACAGCTCAAAATTGCCGCCCTGATCGACGAGATCGCCGATGAGATGGTGAAAAACGGCGTTGAGGTCGCGTTGAGGCGTCGTCACGTCGAACTGTCTGACGACACGCGATACGAAGAGAATGAATATAAATTCAATCCCTTTGGCGTTGCCACGGTGGCTGAGCCATGGATCGCCAAATGAAGATCTTGGACTTCAGAAAGACGTTATCCTCCCTCTGCGTCCTTGCGACATTGTCGAGCTCCGCCTGGGCCGGCGATAGCGTGACGGTTCCAGGTTATGCGCCGGTAACTGGGGTCGAGCGCAGCTACCGTGTTCAAAAGGCGACCGAAAGCGACATGTCGCTCTGGTTCGACGCGTCCGGCGCTGCCTCCGTGATCACGCGCGGCGAGTTTCGCCAACGCATGACGGTTCTGTCGCGGGATGATAAGGGCATGCGGGTTCGCTGGTCTCTGAGCGCCGACCTGCCGGATGGTGTCGCGGGCGCTGTTGACACCTATCAGATGAACCCGCTTTATCGCAATTCTCTCACCGCATACGGCGTCGGCGCGCTCGAAATGGAAACGGATCTGAACGGCTTTCCAAACAGTTTGTTCGGTGTTGATCAGATATTGGCGAATATGCGTAGGATGGCGACAAATGGACCGGATGGAGCCCTCGCTCCGCCGCAGAGCGGCGTCTATAACATCATTGATCGCATCCAGGAAAACCCTCTTCAAATTGTCACTGTCTTGACGCCGGAAGCGCAGCTGCTTGCCACAGGGCAAGCCTATCAGGATGAGGCCATGGAGGTCGGTAAGGCTCTCACGGCGTCTCGAAACGAGGACTATGGCGGCGTCAGCGTCCCCGTCGCATCGAACTGGCTCCTGCAATCCACTGATGTCGCCAAGCATACCGCGACCCTGTCTGTAGTGGATGAGTATGATCCCGACGCATTCCGCCAGTCTCAACAGGGCGCGATCGACAAGTTTTTGGGCGTCTTCGGCGAGCGATTGAAGAGCCTTACGGCCGATCAGTTGACCTCCGTCAAACGCGCGAGCAAGACGCGACGCGCGGAGTTTGTGGTGTCTCTGAGCGATGGATCCGTCATCGAAGCATTGGAAACCGTAACAGTTATTTCGGCAGGTTCGACGTTCCGCACCTATACCCATATCAGGCGGGAAGACGCGCCGGCTGTGCTGCAAGTTCCGGCCATCCTGACGGCCGCGGACTTGCGTGTGCCGAAGCTGAAAATCGAGCCGCTTTCGCCGGCCGATGCCGCGCCGGGCATTCCCGACCTGCCGTCGACATCACAGGCCTCGACGACCATATCGCAGGAGCCGTCGACCGTAACGAGCAATGATGCGGAAAAGTCGATCGCGCCAGTCTGGCTTGAGGTGAAGAGCGCGCAGGTCCTCAAAGCCTCCAACGGCTATGGATATGAACTGGAGGTCGTGCTTACGCCGGATAGTGGCGAGGCGTTTCAGAAATTCACCCAGGCGGCGCTCGGCCGGCAAACGCAAGTGCTGATTGATGACAAGGTCGTCATCGAGCCTTGGATAAGGGAGCCGATCATGGGCAGCCGTCTCACGCTAACCGGATCCGACATGACGGCGCTGAGAGCCATGGCTGAAAAACTGTCCATCTCGGGAGCTAAAATTCTCGTGCGAACGCGATCGTGACGAGACGCTTGCGGTAGCATTCGGCCTTGAACGCCCCGAACATCGATGATAGGCCGAGCTTCTCTATCGGAGTGCCCTGCCGGTGATCCTCTAAGCTCAGATCAACACAAACATCTCAGAGTTGCAGCCCTTGCGCTCAACGACGCGTGTGTTCGTGGATCCGAAAACTCAGTTTCACTTTTCAAGCAGATATATGCCGGGCATGGCGCTTTCGCCTGCTACGGCTTGGCAACGATATAGAGGTTCTCATGCCATCATCAAATTCAGCGTCCTTGGATGTTTATGGCCTGTGAGTTCATGCTGAACCGCGACTTTGGCATCGAAGATGGCCTAGGCGGCGAACCTCCCAGCCCGTCGGGGAAGAATGGCGTCTTGTGCAACGTTGCGTCGCCAAGCCACCATTCTTTCATTGGGGCGGTGCCGCGGTGACCGCTATCGGCGCTGGCAGCCCGGCGAACACGCAACTAGCCTTGTCGTTGTTTTTATATATCGAAAGCTATGACTGTTGCCGTCATATCTTGTGGCGTAGGACCCCCTAAATCTCAATGAGGGCCTGGCACCGCAACGCCCAAGGGTCACCGTCCACCGACGATTCTCGGCATGGTGGCCTCCTGCGGAGGTTCTCCTGCAACCATGACACGGTTACGGCCCGCCTCTTTGGCAGCGTAAAGAGCAGAATCCGCGCGGCCGATCTGATCGGCGATTGCGGCATCTCCGCTCTCCGCAGCCGCGACGCCGAAACTGGCGGTAATTTTATGGTTGGGTCCGATTTCGCCACGTTCGACGCCGGCAAATGCGAGCCTGATGGCGTTGGCAAGGTCGCCGGCCTGGGCAAGGCTTGCAGCGGGAAGAAAGATGACGAACTCCTCGCCACCGAAGCGCGCCGCAAGGGCGTCGGCGGGCAAACGTTCGCGCAGCAACCCTGCAAGGGCGAGGATCACGCGATCTCCCATTGCGTG
Organism: Martinezella lusitana; assembly: GCF_014207095.1. GTDB lineage: Bacteria > Pseudomonadota > Alphaproteobacteria > Rhizobiales > Rhizobiaceae > Rhizobium > Rhizobium lusitanum_B. The sequence continues at coordinate 172,991 of NZ_JACHBG010000006.1, forward strand.
GCCGAACTTGTCGTTCACCCGCTTGAAGTGATCGATATCGCAGATGATGATTGCACCGGTTTTCCCGCGATGCCGCAGCTCGGCGGCAGCTCTGTCGAAGCCGCGCCGATTAAGCAGGCCGCTGAGATGGTCCCGATCCGCCGCGTCCCGATAGATCGCGATCGTATCGAGGGCGACGGCGGCGAGGGCCGTTAGGGCCATCAGCAGGCCAAGGATCGATGCGCCGACCTGCATATAGAAATCGTAGCTGGACGAGGTGAAGCCCTCGATCCCTGTGGGCGAAGGCAGCAGAACGATCAGGATGGTGTCGCGGACGATCGTGTCAAGCACAACGGCGGAGGCGACGGCGAGAAGCAGCCGGTCACGGGCGTGCTGCGACTGACCGAAGCAGATCACGACCGGCAGACCCAAAAGGACGACACAGGCGAGATCGTTGACGAGAAGTTCGGCCGGTAGACTGTGTGCGACAATGACGGAGTAGAGATTGGAAGCAAAGGCGGCAATTGCGAGCGCGATTCGCGGTGCGATAAGGGAAGGTCTGCGGAAACGAGCGAGGAGCGCGCCTCCGAAAAAATAGAATGTTGCGATGAAAAGAGCGTCCGCCGTCAGGGTCTGAGCTTGCACCGGCAGCCACGAGAGAACCAGCGGCACGGAAAATGCCGCCGCCGCCGAAAGATAGCCTGTGCCCCAGATCCTTGCCTGGCGCGAACCCCAATGGCCGACGATGAGGAAAGTACACCCGAACGTCAGCATGATAACCGGAAGCAGGAAAGCGAAATTATCGGTTGGCACCATGAAGATCCCTTGAATCCATTCGACCTGCCGCGAGCAGAATAGCGGAATTCGAGGGGCGCTTATATGCGAAACAATGCGGGCTAGATATCATAGATCGGCATAATGGGCGTTGCCGGGCTGCCAGCATGCAAGACGCTGGTTTGTACGGTTGAGACTGCCTAAACCGGGCCTACCTCGACGCGTGCGCTCGTTTTCTATCGGGCGGGCAGATTGGCAAATCCTGTCGCCGGCAAATTCGGGGAAGGTCCGAACTCTCTATGCCAGATTCTTGAGATACAGCGAAAGCAGCTGGGTCTGCGACGAAATGCCGAGCTTGCGATAGACGTTGCGTCTGTGGACTTTCACCGTGCCGGTGGAGATGTTGAGTTTGAGGCCGATCGATTCCGACGAGTGTCCTTGCAGGACGAGCTCGACGATGGCAGTCTCGCGGCTTGTCAGATTGAGATCCCGCCAGACCGCTTCGGCCGGCGCGAGGGCTTCGCTCTGACCCTGCCGGCGACGGCTCCTGCCGCCGGCTGTCAACTGCGCATCGAAGCGTGGAGCAAGGCTGGCCCAATAATGTCTTACCATGTTAGCGACGAGCGGCTCGACCTTCTTGAGTGTCAGGAATTCCGCAGGCGGAAAAACGCCTGTTTGCTCGCGCCGCATCAGTGACAGGACGACGGTGATGTCCTCGTCAACATTGACGAAAAAGCCGATTTCCTCGGCAAGCCCCGTTTGCACATAATAGGTCCGGTAGTACTCGCTGGAAAAGAAGCGATCCGGTGCCAGCTCCCGCATTCTGAGCACGCCCTCGCGGCGGCTACGTGCCGTGTGGTAGAAGGGATCCAGCAGGTAAGGCCCGGCCTGATAGAGCGTCACGAAAACGACGTGCTCCTCGGGATCGAACGTGCTGTAGAGATCGATCGGCCGCTCCTTGCCGCGATAGGCGAAAACGACCACGTAGTCGAACCGCACCAGCGCCGCCATCGTCCGGCGAAAGGTCTCGCCGAACTCGGCATCCGTCATGGACGATCTGCCGATCATGGCATTGAAGGCCGCGAAAAGTCCTTCAAGGTCGGTGCTCATGTGACGGATCCCCTCTGCCGCCCTGCGCTAACAAGCGCAGCCCTCATATACACCTCCCATGAAGCAATCTGCACGAAAATACCTCTCTCGGGGTATATACCTCGCCGGAAGCCCAGGCTTACTCTTTCTTTAACGACGGTGGCAATAAGGCAGATGAAGACTGCCGACCAACCGCAGGGAACAGACGTGGCATCCGCTTCAACGAACGACATCGAATTCCGTTCGGTCACGAAAGCCTATGGCGCCGTGACTGCCGTAACGGACATCAATCTCAATGTGCCCAAGGGCGCATTTCTGGCGCTTCTCGGGCCTTCCGGTTGCGGCAAGACGACGTGTCTGCGCATGATCGGCGGCTTCGAGCAGCCGAGCGAGGGCACGGTGCTGATCGACGGGCGCGAGATGAACGGCGTTCCCGCCTATCGACGGCCCGTGAACATGGTGTTCCAGCACTATGCGCTGTTTCCACATTTCAACGTCGCGCAAAACGTTGCCTATGGGCTGAAGCAGATGCGTCCGAAAGTCGGCGCGGCTGAGATCGACCGGCGCGTCGCCGAAGCGCTTGAGATGGTCCGCCTCGGCGGCTTCGCCAAGCGCCGCATCCACGAAATGTCGGGCGGGCAGCAGCAGCGCGTTGCGCTTGCTCGCGCCATCGTCAATCGCCCCTCCGTGCTCCTGCTCGACGAGCCGCTTGCCGCGCTCGACAAGAAATTGCGCTCGGCCATGCAGATCGAACTTCAGACGCTGCAGCGCGAACTCGGCATCACCTTCGTTCTGGTCACCCATGACCAGGAAGAAGCACTGTCGATGGCCGATATCGTCTGCGTGATGAGCGCCGGCCGCATCCGCCAGCTCGGCACGCCGCAGGAGGTCTATGACCGCCCGGCCGATCTCTTTGTCGCAGATTTCGTCGGCAAGACGAACCGCATCGAGGCCACGATGGAAGCCGACGGCGAAACGCTGCGTCTTGCCGACGGCTCGGCGCTTTCGGCCGGCAAGCGGCTCGTGCCCGGAGCCGCAATTGCGGCATTGCGTCCGGAGGCGATCAAGCTCACCCGCGAAATGACGGCGGCGGGCATGTCTTTCAAGGGCACAGTGACCCACCGCATCTTCCTGGGCTCATCGGCGGAATACGCGGTCACCGTCCCAGGATTGGGCGATTTCCTGATCACCTCAGATCGCAGCAGCATGAGCGAAAATCACCTCGTCGGTCCAGGCGAGCAGGTTTTCCTCGGCTTCGATCCCAAAGCCTTACATGTCTTTCCAGCATCGAATGCATAAACCAAAACAAGGGAACAGCATCATGAGCAAGGATTACAAGGACAATCTCCCCATTTCAGCTGAAGGCTTCATGGATGAATTCATGCGCCTGAAGCGCGGCTCCGTCAGCCGCCGTCATTTCCTCGGCATCACCGGTCTCGGCCTTGCGACGGCGGTTCTGTCGCGCTTCCCGGGCGCGCTTTCGACGCCGGCCTATGCCGCAGGCGAACTCGGCACGCAGATGTCGATCGCGACTTGGCCGAACTATCACGATCCCCAGACCTTCGAGAACTTCAAGGCGGCAACCGGCGTTGCCGTCGAGGTCAATGTCTTCGGCTCGAATGAGGAAATGCTCGCCAAGCTCCAGGCGGGCGCCTCCGGCTGGTCCCTCTATGTGCCGACCAACTACACGATTTCGACCTATCACAAGCTCGGCCTTGTCGAAGAGCTCGATCTGTCCAAGGTTCCGAACTTTAGCCAGACCACCGAGAGCCCGCGCTTCACCAAGGAAGGGCAGATCGACGGCAAGACCTATGCCGTGCCGAAGAACTGGGGCACGACCGGCTTTTCTGTGAACACCAAGAAGATCAAGACGAAGCTCGCAAGCTGGAAAGACTTCTTCGAGATCGCGCAGACCGATGCCGATGGGCGCGCCATGGTGCACGATTATCAGCTGACAACCATCGGCAGCGCACTCGTTTCACTCGGCTATGATTTCAACTCGATCAAGCCCGAAGAGCTCGCCAAAGCCGAAGAACTGCTGATCAAGGTCAAGCCGCATCTCTTTGCGATTAACTCCGATTACCAGCCGTCCATGCGTTCGACGGATGCCTGGCTCACGATGTGCTGGACCAATGACGGCGCGCAGCTCAACCGCGACATGCCGGAACTTGCCTATGTGTTGGGCAAGGACGGCGGCGAAATCTGGACCGACTATTACGCGATCCCGAAGGATGCTCCGAACAAGGCAGCCGGGTACGCTCTTCTCAACTATCTCATGGATCCGAAGAACGCGGTGAAGGAGCACATCGCCAACGGCGCCCCGACCACAGACAGCCGCGTCATCGCTCTTCTGCCGAAGGACATCACCTCGAACAAGATCGTCTATCCCGACGAGGCCGCGCTGAACCCGCTGGAATTCGGCGCCGCCGTCACGCTCACCGATCCGAGCCGCGCCGAGTTGATGGCCCGCTTCAAGTCGGCCTGATCGTCCTTGCCCCACCCCGGTCCCTAGCGTCATTGCGTGAAGGGGCCGGGCTCGCATTCCGAACCGGCGATAAAGAAACCCATCGATGCCCCTTACCTCTGCCACCAAACGGCGCCTTGTCACCGCTGCCCTCGTCGGCCCGGCAAGCATCTGGCTGTTCGTCTTTCTGGTGCTGCCCTTCATCGCCATCATCGTCTTTGCTTTTGGCGAGCGAGCGCCGGAAGGCGGCTATCAGGCTGCCTTCACCTTCGCGCAATTCGCCAATCTCGGTTCTCGCTCGGCAGCCTTCGTCAATACGCTGATCCTTGCGCCGATCGGTGCTGCAGCCTGCCTGCTTGTTGCCTATCCGGTCGCCTATTATCTGGCAGTGAAGGCAAGCCCGCAGCGCCGACTGCTGCTCGTCTCGCTGGTGGTCGTTCCCTTCTGGACGAGCCTTCTCGTGCGCACCTATGCCTGGATGTACCTGCTTGGCGCGCGCGGTATTCCGCATCTGCTCGAATATGTCGGGATCGAGAATGTCAGACTGATCAATACGCCCGGTGCCGTGCTCCTCGGCATCGTCTATGGCTACCTGCCGCTAATGATCATGCCGATCTATGTCAGTCTCGAAAAGCTTGATCGCCGGCTGCTGGAGGCATCTGCCGATCTTGGCGCCAAGCCCATCTCGACCTTCTTTTCCATTACGCTGCCGCTATCCCTGCCGGGCGTGATGACCGGCGTCGCATTGGTAACGATCCTGCTGCTTGGTGAGTATCTGATCCCCCAGTTGCTGGGTGGCGGCAAAGTCTTCTTCATCGGCAACGCGCTCGTCGATCTCTTCCTGCAGTCGCGCAACTGGCCGTTCGGATCGGCGATCGCCGTGACGCTGGTGGCTGTTGTCGTCATTATATTGCTTGTTGCCATGCGCATCGCCTGGCGCGTTGCAGGCACCCGCCAGGTGGATCTCGTCTGATGCGCGCACTCGTCACTTTCGTCTATCTTTTCCTTTATACGCCGATCGCGCTCGTCGTGCTGTTCTCCTTCAATGCCGGCCGCAATGCGAGCGAGTTCACCGGCTTTTCGACCCAATGGTACGGGCGGGCGTTGTCGAACACCTTCCTCATGGAAGCGCTGCAAAACAGTTTGATCATCGCCTTCACCAGTGCGACGCTTGCCGCGATCTTCGGCACGATGGCAGCGATTGGCCTGGAGCGGCTCGGCCCCGGCATGCGCGCCATCTTCGACGGGTTGTTCGCCGCGGCGATCGTCGTCCCAGGTGTTGTCATCGGCATTGCGACGCTGGTGGCTCTGGTCGAGGTCTTCGGCATCATCAATCCGCTGATCGCAGCCGTCTGGCCCGGCGACCAGCCGCCGAAGTTCGCACTCGGTTACGGCTCGATCATCGCGGCGCACGGACTCTTCACCATGGCGCTGGTGACAATGATCGTGAAGGCGCGCATTGCAAGCCTTGGCCGCGATATTGTTGAGGCCTCAAGCGATCTCTACGCAACACCACTGACGACGTTCCGCCAGATCGTCCTGCCGCAGATCATGCCGTCGATCCTTGCAGGCTTTCTGCTCGCCTTCACCTTTTCCTTCGACGATTTCATCATCGCATTCTTCGTCGCGGGATCGAACACGACCCTGCCGATCTATGTCTTCGCTTCGATCCGTCGCGGCGTCACGCCGGAAATTAATGCCATTGCGACGATGGTGCTGATCGCATCCCTCGTCCTCATTCTCATCGCGCGCCTTCTGATGCGCGAAAAGACAACGACAAACTGACCAGGGAAACATCATGATACTCAAGGATCGGGTCGCAATCGTCACCGGAGCCGGCTCCGGGATCGGCCGCGCCGGCGCGCTCATCATGGCGCGTGAAGGTGCGCATGTGATCGTCGCCGATATCGATTTGGCAAGTGCCGAGGAGACTGTAAGCCAGATTGCCGGCGCAGGTGGCGGGGCCGAAAGCATGGTTGTCGACGTTATGGACGATCGCGCCCTTGAGGCTGGCATTGCCAAAATCGCGGCGCAGCATGGCCGCATCGATATCCTGCACAATCATGCTGGCGCACAGGTCGCGGGCAATCTGGAAGAAGTCGCGGTTTCAGGCTTCGACACATCCTGGAACCTGAACGTGCGAGCGCATTTCATGGCCGCGCGCTTCGTCATGCCGATCATGAGGAAGGCCGGTAAGGGCGTCATTCTCAACACCTCGTCCTCGTCAGGCGTCCTCTACGACCGCGAGATGATTGCCTACACCACCTCCAAGCATGCGGTGATCGCCATGACCCGGCAGATGGCGGGCGACTATGCCCGGTTCGGCATAAGGGTAAACGCGATTTGCCCCGGTTGGGTCGACACGCCATTCAATGCACCGTTCATCGCGCAGATGGGCGGCCGCGAGGCCATCGAAGGCTATATAGCCGAAAAGGTGCCGCTCGGACGCTGGGCCGACGTCTCGGAAATTGCCGAGCCGATCCTCTTCCTCGTTTCCGATCGTTCCTCCTACATGACAGGCCAGATCCTTGTCGTCGATGGCGGCGAAACGGTCGTCTAGGTCGACATACGGCGTCGCCTGAGCTTATCTTAAACCACACCGGGAAGGGGCGGAGTGGCACGATTTGGGCCTGTTGCTCACGGTCTAAAAAATCTTCTGAACCGCGATCCGTTTCCAGCCTTCGGATCGTCCTTGGCATATCCGAAACAGAAGGAGATATGCCATGTCCGACCAACTTGTCACCTTGATCAACCTCTTGAGGTGCGAACCGGGAAATCAGGAGGCGTTGATCGCACTCCTGCAAGAGAACATAGAGACTGTCATCCGCACGCTTCCCGGCTGGAGGATGACCCGGTTGATCGCGGCGGCGGACGGCACCGGCGTCGTCATCCAGTCCGAATGGGAGACACCTGCCGCCGTCGCAGCGATGCGTGAGGATCCGCGTATGAGAGCCTATTTCCCGAGGATCGCGGCGCTGGCAAGCCTGGAAACGATCATGGGCTCGGCGGTGGCGACTATGACACATGAACGCACCGTCGAATCCGCCTCGCATGGCCTCCAGGTGGACGCTGGAACAGCCCGGATGGTCGTGATCTACCGGACGCCGAAGGATCCGGAGGCATTCGATAGGCACTATTTCGATATCCATGTGCCACTTGCCAAGAAGCTTCCGGGGCTCAGAAGTTACGAGATCAGTCATGGGCCGATCGCAGTGCCGGTAGGTTCCTCCGATATATATCGGATAGGCACGCTGTACTTTGACGACCTCGCGGCAATCAAGATGGCTTTCGCAAGTCCGGAAGGTCAAGCGGCTGCTGCAGATCGCCGAATTTATGCGCCCGACGACTCCGGTGTTCAAATGTATCTTTTCGACAAGAGGCCGGTTTGAGCCTGCGTCCCTTTTGCCTGTCCACGAGAGGAAGGAGCAGCTTTGCGCGGAAGGGCGCGAGCAATGTGCATCAGCGGCCGAACAACGACATTTTCTAGGGAGACTTTCACATGCCGGGACCCAAAGCCGCTTTCGTCTTGGTCCACGGGGCTTGGCACAGCCGCTCCGTATGGAACAAGGTCATACCGTTTCTGGAAGCCAGTGGTTTCCTTGCCTTGACGCTCGATCTTCCCGGCGCCGGTGCAAATGCATCAGCGCCTGCGTCGCTCCATCGGCAACCGTTCGATGCGGCTGTATTTGCCGCAGAGCGGTCGCCCGTCGCCGACGCGCCGCAGGAGGAGCGGACCAGCGCTGTTGTTGCACTGGTGGAAGAGGCTGCATCGCTGGCTGGCGGCAAAGTCATTCTCGTCGGACATTCGGCCGGCGGGATGACGATCTCGGCGGTTGCGGAGCAGGTGCCGAGCCTGCTTCTCGCCGTTGTCTATCTAGCGGGTTTCATGGTGCCGAACGGTATGTCATTGCTCACCATGCTTCAGCATGGCACCATGTCTTCGGCCCTGTCGCCCGGCTTGTTCATAGGTGACCCCGTCGCCATCGGCGCGACAAGGATCCATGCTGGATCGACCGACGAAGCCTATAGGTCGCTGCTCAAGGCCTCGTTCTATGCGGATGTGCCGGAGAGCGAGTTCGTGCAGGTGGCATCGCAGCTCCATTGCGACGAATCGAACGCCGGCGCGCTCGCTCCTTCGCCGGTAACACCAAGGAGATTCGGCTCGGTGCGTCGCCACTATATCCGGTGTACCCAGGACCGTGCCGTTCCGCTCTCCGGACAAGACCATATGATCGCTACTGTTGATAGTGCGCTCGGCGGCAAGACCACTACTCACACATTGGATAGCAGCCACTCGCCATTCCTGTCGCAGCCGGCTAACCTGTCAAAGATCCTCATCGACATCGGTGTCCGATCCCTGGCAGAAGAGAATGCGAACAGAGGGTAAACCAATGGACACGGATGGTTTCGAAGATCGATTGCAAGCGCTGCGACCGCGCCTTCATCGATACTGCGCGCGCATGACGGGATCGGCCGTTCAGGGGGAGGACATCCTGCAGGACACCCTGGTCAAGGCGTTGCATGCTCGAAGCCAGGGAGCCGAGGTGGACAACCTTGAAGGCTGGCTGTTTCGCATCGCCCACAACACGAGCCTCGACTTCCTGCGCAGCAACTCTCGAAACACCGTCGTCCCGCTCACGGACGATATCGAAGCCGATCTCATACCCGAAGCGGACATTGTCGCGATCGGCTTTCAGACATTTCTGCGGTTGCCGGAGCTGCAGCGCTGCGCGGTGATCCTCAAGGATGTCCTGGGGCATTCGATAGAGGAGATAGCCGGCATTGCCGATTGCTCTCCAGCGGCCGCAAAATCGGCACTCCAACGCGGGCGTGTGACACTCAGACTGCTCGCGCAGGAGGGCGAAGACACAAGGCTGCCGCTGATGTCCGACACGGACCGTCGGAAGATCGCAGCCTATGTCGATATGTTCCGAAGCGGCGATTTCGACGCGATCCGGGCCATGCTCGCCGATGATGTGAAGCTGGAGCTGGTCAACCGGCTCACGTGGCAGGGACGCGACAAGATCGCTCCCTATTTCACGCGCTATGCCGAGGTGGCGAAATGGCGGTTTGCTCTTGGTGCTGTGGAAGGAAGGCCAGCTATGCTGGTCTTCGATGGCACCGGCTCGATGGACATTCCCGCCCATTTCGTCCTGATCGAATGGTCGGAAGGCCGGATTATCGAGATCAGGGATTTCCTGTTTGCTCCCTATGTGCTTGAGGCCATGGATTGGGTGCGGTTGTCGTGAACACTCCGCTGTCCGGATAGAAAGCCCGCGACATTCCTAGGAAATGCGTCAGGCGGCCGTGTTCATGCCGACTGTCGCATGATGAGCCGCGCTTCGAGATGCGTCGTCCGATCCTGGCTTTTTGATTGTTCCGAGGTTCCGCCAATCGCTGCAAACAACATGTCGATACCTGCGGCTGCAATGCCACGGTAATCCTGTGCCATGGTGGTCAGCGGCGGGCAGGTGAAGCGACTGAGCGGATGGTCGTCATGGCCGGCGACGCGCAGGTCGCAATCGCTGTCGTGCCCGACACGAAGTCGCCTTTCGAAGGCCGCCGCGATGACACCGAAAGCGAGGCGATCATTGGCGCAAAGCACGGTGCGCGTCGGAAAGCCGGAACCATCAAGCAGGCGTCCGGCGGTCTCATAGCCCAATTGCTCGAAATTCCAGTCTTTCGGCGGGATCGCCAATGTGACGGGCTCCAACCCCAGTCGCTCCATGGTTGCGATATAGGCGTTCCGTCGTTCGAGAGCGTTCTGGTTGACGGCGGGCATCTCCAGAAAGCACGGATGCTCGCCCGTCCTGCAAAGATATTCGGTGATGTTGCCGATGCTCTGCCGGTTGTCGGTGCCGACAAAGGGGCGGTCGCCGATACTATTGTCGAGGAAGACCGTCGGCATGGCGTCGGCGAGACTTTCGAGTAGCCGTGCATCCGTCTCGAAACCGAGCGGCGCCATCAGAACGCCTGCGATGTTCAGCGATAGCAGAGTGCGCATAGCCCGCGCCTCGAGCTTCCTTTCGCCGTGAGAGGACAGGACGATCGTCCAGTAACCTTCGGCAAAGCAGCGCATTTCGACCTGTCGTACAATCTCGGCATAGAACGGATCCGAAATATGCGGAACGATCAGCCCGATATTCTTCGGATTCTTGCGATTGAGGCTGACGGCGAAAATATTCGGCCGGTAGTCGTAATCCTTCAGCGCCTTTTCGATGCGGGCACGGGTCGAGGGCTTCACGCTTTCGGGATTGTCGAAATATTTCGAAACAGTCGGGCGGGAGAGACCGCTTGCCGCAGCGAACTCTTCCATCGTCCTGATTTTGCTCTCGCTCATGGTCGCTTTCGAGGTTCGTAACGGTTTCGACGCGCTGTCGCGCTCATTTGTCATGCGTAAAAATAATTCTTTATGCCTATCAGTGGGATGATGCTTGTTTTGCAGCCTTCCGCAACTGTTCGTCATATGTATAGCGGTCAAATCAACTGTTACAAACATAATTTAGCGCCGTAAAGTTTTTTTCACGTGTAAAAAAATTGATTGACGCGATATCCAATCAATGCGATAGGAACTGCGCCCAATATGGGTGGATATGTCCTGTGCAGGAGAGGAAAGGCGGCTGCCGCCGCCAGCTGGCAGGGCGGATTCACGATTTTTAATCAGCCGGCGAGGCCGGCAATTGGAGGAAATCATGCTTCGCAAAACGCTCAGTCGTATTCTTCTTTCCGGCGCGGCCCTTGCTCTGATGGCAAGTGTTGCATCCGCAGCCGGCATCGGCGCGTCGCTCCTGACGCAGCAGCATCCATTCTACATCTCGCTTGCCAACGCGATGAAGAAGGAAGCCGAGGCGGAAAAGGTGCCGTTGGAAGTTGCCATCGCCAACCAGGATCTGTCCAAGCAGCTCGCCGACGTCGAGGATTTCATCACCAAGGGCGTCGACGTCATCGTCATATCGCCTGTCGACAGCAAGGGCGTGCGCGCAGCGATCAAGAAGGCTGAGAAGGCCGGCATCAAAGTCATTACCGTCGACGTTCCGGCTATCGATGCCGATGTTACCTCCTTCGTCGGCACCGATAATTTTGCCGGCGGCGAGAAGGCTGCCGAGCTGATGGCGAAGTCCATCGGCGGCAAGGGTAAGGTCGCCGTTATCGACTATCCGACGGTTCAGTCGGTCGTTGACCGCGTCGAGGGCTTCAAGAAGGGTCTGGAAAAGTATCCAGACGTCAAGATCGCCGCCATCCAGACGGGCATCACGCGTCCGGAAGCGCTGGCTGCTGCGCAGAACATGCTGCAGGCCAATCCCGACATCGTCGGCATCTTCGGCTTCGGTGACGACGCTGCGCTGGCTGCTGCTTCTGCCGTCAAGGCTGCCAAGCTCGAGAGCCAGGTCAAGGTCATCGGCTTCGACGGCATGGAAGAGGCGCGCAACGCTGTGAAGAACGATCCGGTCATGGTCGGTGTTGTCGCTCAGTATCCGGACCAGATGGGCAAGGTTGCTGTCGAAACCGCCGTCAAGGTCATTAAGGGCGAGACAGTTCCGGCCAAGCAGCCGATCGTGCCCGGCGTCGTGACCAAGGACGGCGAAACGAAGTAAATTGAGTTTCGCGGCGGCCTCTGGCCGCCGCGGTCACCTTACCCGGGCGGCTATCTGTTGTCTGCGGCCTGGACCGTAGTCCATCTTATCCGTTCATTCGCCAATGGCCGTGCTTGCTGCTACCGATGCGGGCGGCCAGGGAGGATCATGCGTGACACAAAGCAATGCAGCCATACAGGAAGAAGCGTCGCGAGGCACGGGAACAGTGCTAGAGATCCGCGATGTCGCCAAGTCCTTTGGTGCCGTGCAGGCGTTGAAGCGCATGAACCTTAGAGTTCGCCGCGGTCGCGTGCACACGCTGTTGGGTGAAAACGGTGCTGGCAAATCAACACTGATGAAGATCCTCGCGGGCGTCTACAAGCCGACCTCGGGCGAGATCTTGCTGTCAGGCAAGGCCTACCAGCCGCAGAACCCGCGCGACGCTCGTGCTCACGGCATTTCGATTGTCTTTCAGGAGCTTAGCCTCTGCCGAAATCTATCCGTCGCGCAGAACATTTTTGCCAGCCACGAGCCGAGCCGCTTTGGTTTCGTCCGCGACCGCGTCCTTGTCGCCAAGGCCGAAGCGTTGATCGAAGATCTCGGCCTACCGGTCAATGTGCATGCCAAGGTCGGCGATCTTTCCATTGCGCAGCGCCAGCTTGTCGAAATTGCCAAGGGCCTCAGCCTGCCTGCTGATGTGGTGATCCTCGACGAGCCGACATCGTCGCTGTCCGATAGCGAGGCGGAAATCCTGTTCTCGATCATCGAGCGGCTGAAGGCGCGCGGCAAGGCGATCATCTACATCTCGCACCGCATGGAAGAAATCATGCGGCTCTCCGACGATATTACCGTCATTCGCGACGGCGAATATGTCACCACGACGGAGAAGAACGAGACCAGCATCGACAAGCTGATCGCGCTGATGGTCGGCCGCGAAATGCAGGATATTTACCCGCCTCGCGTGGCGCCGCGTCCGGCCGAGAGTGTTGCACCCGTCCTGGCGACGAAAAACCTCACGGTCCCGGGGAAGTTCCACGATGTCTCCATCGATGTGAAGCCTGGCGAAGTCGTCGGTCTTTTTGGCCTGATCGGCTCCGGTCGGTCCGACATCATGAAGGCGCTCTTTGGCATGGAGCGCCCGGAAGGGCAGATCTTCCTTGACGGCAAGCCGTTGACACTCGCCTCTCCCTCGGAGGCGATCCGCAACGGTATCGCCTTCGTGACGGAAAATCGCAAGGAAGAAGGCCTTGTGCTCGCGCACAGCGTCGAGCGCAACGTCAACATGGTGGCGCTGAAGCAGCTCGCCGGTCCCTTCGGCCTGATGCGCGGTAGCGCCGAGCGTGCCGCCGCCAAGACAGAAGTCCTGCGCCTCGCGATCAAGGCCGCCTCGATCGACACGACTGCCGGCTCGCTCAGCGGCGGCAATCAGCAGAAGATCGTGCTTGCCAAATGGCTGCAGATCAGGCCACGCGTGCTGATCCTCGACGAACCGACACGCGGCGTCGATGTCGGCGCAAAATTCGAAATCTACCGCATCATCCGCGAGCTTGCCGCCGAAGGCGCCGCGATCCTGATGGTTTCCTCGGAACTGCCCGAGGTACTCGGCCTCAGCGACCGCGTCGTCGTGATGCACAACAGAGGCCTAGCAGCCGTGCTCGATGCCGAAGGCCTGACACCCGAAACCGTTATGACCTATGCAGCGGGGATGCACGTATGAGCAATGTTCAGACTACGCAGGGAAGGGGCGCCGACACCCAGGCCCGCCCCTCGTTCTTCCAGTCGCCGGTGGTGCGCCAGTATGGCGGCATCGTCATTTCGCTTGCCGTGCTTTGCATTGTCTTCTCGGTGTTGAACCCGCGCTTCCTCGCGTTCAACAACTTCATGAACATCATGCAGCAGGTGGCGGTTGTTGCCGTTGCCGCTTATGGCATGACCTATGTCATCCTGCTTGGCGAGATCGATCTTTCGATCGGCTCGATCATCGCGGTTGCCGGCATGGTGGCGGCACAGGCTTTCGCCATGGGCTTCGGCTTCTTGCCGACCGTTCTGCTGACATTGGTGGCCGGCGCTATCATGGGAGGCTTGAACGGGGCGCTCTCTGCCAAGCTGATGCTGCCGTCGTTCATCGTGACCGTGGCGAGCATGGGGATCTATCGCGGTGTCGTTAGCCTGCCGACCAACGGCGCTCCGGCCATGATCGACAACGATGCATGGCTCGCCATCGGCTCGGAAAGCTTCCTCGGGCTTCCGATCATCATCTGGATCATGGCCGTGCTCTTCGCGATTAACCACATTGTCCTGTCGAAGTCGATTTTCGGTCGGCAGGTCTATCTTTCCGGCGGCAACCGCGAGGCAGCCGTTTATTCCGGCATTCGCGTCGATCGCATCAAGATCATCGTCTTCATGATTTCGGGCGTGATGGCGGCGATCAGCGGCATTCTGCTCTCTTCGCGCCTGTCCTCGGCACAGACCAATTCCGGCATGGGCTACGAGCTCGACGCCATTGCGGCTGTCGTGCTTGGCGGCACCTCGCTTGCCGGCGGCGTTGGCACGATGGTTGGCACCATTCTCGGCGCATTGATCATCGGTGTCATCAACAACGGCATGAACATGCTGTCGGTGCCCTATTTCTACCAGCTCATCGTCAAGGGCCTGGTCATTCTCATCGCCGTCTGGCTCGACGTGCGCAGCAAGGCGGTACGGACGTGAGCATGAAGAAGATCATCACCATTGGCGAGATCGTCGTCGAGATCATGGCGGTCGAAACGGGCAACGGTTTCCTGTCCGCTATCTCGCTGATCGGGCCTTTCGCTTCGGGCGCTCCGGCAATTTTCATCGACCAGGCGGCCAAGCTCGGCCAGCCCTGCGGCATCGTCAGCGCCGTCGGCAATGATGATTTTGGTGTGCTTAATGTCGAACGCTTGCGCAACGACGGCGCGGATGTTTCTGCCATCGCGGTACATCCGACCGCGGCGACCGGCAGCGCCTTCGTGCGTTACCGGCAGGACGGCAATCGCGATTTCATCTTCAACATCAAGCACAGCGCCTGCTCGGCCATTGGCTTGACGCCGCAAGCAGAAGCGTTGGTCGAGACCGCCGACCACCTGCACATCATGGGCTCCGCGCTGTTCTCGGATGGCATCGTCGCGGCCATTCACGAGGCGACGCGGCGCATCAAGGCGAAGGGCGGTACGATCTCCTTCGATCCGAATATTCGCAAGGAGATGCTCGAGTTACCGGGCATGCGCGAGGCGCTTGGCCATGCGCTTGAAAACACCGATCTCTTCATGCCGAGTGGTGCGGAGATCTTCCTCTTTACCCAGGCAACGGAAGAAAAGGCTGCTGTCGCGGAATTGCTGGCGCGGGGCATCAAGGCCGTCGTGATCAAGCGCGGTGCAGAAGGCGCCAGCTATTTCGATGCCTCTGGCGAGACCATCGCCCCGGCCTTCAAGGTTGAGGAGGTTGACCCGACCGGCGCCGGCGACAGTTTTGGTGCGGCCTTTGTCACCTGCTGGTTGCGCGGTATGGCCGCCGACAAGGCCCTCGTTATTGCCAATGCCACCGGCGCACGCGCCGTCGGCGTCAAAGGCCCGATGGAAGGCACTTCCAGCATGGCTGAGATCGAAGCCTTCCTCGCCGCCCGCAATCTTTCCGGAGTATCGTCATGAGCAGCACCAAGACCCTCAGCACACTTCCTGCCCGCTATGCGGCGGGTGAACGGCGTGGCATTGCTTCCATTTGCTCGGCCCATCCGCTGGTCATTGAGGCCGCCTTCCTGGAGGGACTTGCGACCGAGATGGATGTGCTGATCGAAGCCACCTGCAATCAGGTCAACCAGGAGGGCGGCTATACCGGCATGACACCCGCCGATTTCCGCCACTTCGTGGAGGAAATCGCCGCGCACGTCGGTTTTGACACGCGCCGGCTGATCCTAGGTGGCGACCATCTCGGTCCTAACCCGTGGAAGCATCTGCCGGCAGAAGAGGCGATGCAGCGCTCCGAAGTGATGATGGATGCCTTCGTGCGCGCCGGCTTCACAAAGATCCATCTCGATACCTCGATGGGCTGCGCCGGCGAGCCGGTGGCCTTGTCGGATGCGGTAACCGCCGAACGCGCCGCGCGTCTCGCATTGGTAGCGGAGAAAGCGGCAGCGGAATCAGGCTTTGACTTGCCTGTCTATATCGTCGGTACGGAAGTGCCGATCCCCGGCGGCGCCATGGAAGCGCTGGGCCATCTGGAGCTGACCAGCCCGGAAGCCGCGCTGGAAACCGTCGAGGTGCATCGCCGCGCCTTCGCCGCTGTTGGCCTCGAAAGCGCCTTCGCCCGCGCCATCGGCGTCGTTGTGCAGCCGGGCGTCGAATTCGGCAATGAGAATGTGGTGGTCTACGACCGTGCCGCCGCCCGCGATCTCAGCAATGTTCTGGCCCGTATGCCGCAGTTCGTCTTCGAAGCGCATTCGACCGACTACCAGCCGGCTTCAGCCCTGCGCGGGCTCGTCGAGGACGGCTTTGCCATTCTCAAGGTTGGTCCCGGCCTAACCTTCGCACTGCGCGAAGCGCTCTACGGTCTCGATCAGATCGCTGCGGTTCTTGATAACGGACCGGAAACCTTGCGGCAGGGCATGGAAGCTCTTTTGCTCGCAGAGCCGAAGAACTGGCAGAAATATTATCATGGCAACGAGGCGGAACTGCGCATTCAGCGACATTTCTCCTATAGCGACCGCATTCGCTACTACTGGCCGCATCCCGCTGCTGCGGCGCTTGTCGAGGGCTTGTTTCAAAGGCTCGGCGACCGAGAATTGCCGGAGACGCTGGTCAGTCAGTACCTCGGCGCGCTCTATCCGGCCGTCGCTGCCGGCACGGTGGAAGCGAAGGCGCGCCCGTTGGCGTTAGAGGCCATCCGGAATGTCATCCGCACCTATAATCGGGCGACGATCTGACGCCAATAGAGGTAAGTCTATGCATCGGGGAGCCGCCGGCCGCATTTCGCGGTTGCGGGTTCCCTTCCAGTCGTGGTGAATAAGCCCTCCGAAACCAAACAGGACGCGCTGCTGCCGCTTTGAGGCCGCCCACGACACGATGAGACATCCTTCAAGCTCGATGGCCATTCCCTTCAGGCCCCTTGTGCTCTGGCTGGCAACAGCGGCGCTTGCCGTCGCGCTGCTGGCGGCCGTTCAGTATAGATCCGGAGTTGCCGAGCTTTCCGACTGGACGCGAGGAACGGATACTTTTCTGGCCGAAAAGTTGGCGCAGCACGATGCCCATATGACCGCGCTTGCCGCTGTGATCCGTATGTCGCCAACCGAGCCGTCGGCGGGCGTTCAGGGACTTGCCGAGTCGATAACCGCATTCTATCCCCGAGTCGCCGATATCGCGACGATCCGCATCGACGGCGCAAATGCCCACGTCATCGCCTATGGCAGAGCCCATGGGCCGGCGAAGGAAGCGGATCTGTCGGCCGGCGATTTGCCGAAGCTCGGCAAGCCCGGGGAAACGGCCGTTCGGCCGATCTCGGAGCGTCATGCCTACGACATATACAAGCTCGTCGAAGCCGGCCGGCTGCTGCGCCTGCGCATCAACGCCGCGGCGCTCTTCGCCACAGACAGCCTGCCGTCTGGATACTCGGTCAGCCTGTCGCTCGGCGACACCGTGCTCTTCAGCAGAGTTTCGGACCAAGCTTCGATTGTGGACGTGAAGAGCAGCCTTTCCGCCGGCAATCCGGGACAGCCGCTGCATCTATCGATCAGCGAGGGTTTCAGTCTTGGCGAACTCTTTCCCTTCCGTCTGGTGCTTCCTCTGGTGCTGGGATCGGCCGCTGTGGTGTGGTTTGGCGTGCAATATCGTAATACCCGCCGGGAGAAGAGGCGGCAGGAGCTTCGCGCTACACTTCTGGAGCAGGAGACACGGCTCGCCCATGCCGGCCGCGTCAACGCGCTTGGCGAAATGGCGTCGGGCATTGCCCATGAACTCACCCAGCCTGTCGCCGCCATGCTGAGCCAAAGCCAGGCCGCGCGGCGTGCGCTGACCTTGGACCGCGCGGATATTCTTGAGCAGGCTCTGGATGCCAATATCCGTGAGGCGAAGCGGGCGGGCGATATCCTCGGCCGCATGCGCGCCTATATCTCCGGCGCAGAGGCGCGGATCGAGAGAGTGGCACTGTCCGAGGCGCTGCATGGCGCGTTGCGCCTCGTCGAGACGGATTTGGCACAACAGGCGATCACCCTCGACGTTACGATAGCCGAGGCTCCCCGCATCGTCGCGATTGATGTCATCTCGTTTCAGCAGGTCATCCACAACCTCATTCGCAATGCTGCCGATGCGGTTGCCGGTCAACCGGGCGCGCGCATAACGCTCAAGGCTGGCTCGCAGAACGGCCAGGCGGTCATCGCCATCGCCGACAACGGGCCGGGGATCGACCCTGCGCTACTCGACCGCATCTTCGAGCCGTTTTTCACCACCAAGCCGGATGGCATGGGGCTCGGTTTGCCTCTCTGCATCAGGTTGATCGAAAAGGTCGACGGCACCATTGAAGTACGCAACGATGGCGGCGCCTGCTTTACCATTCGCCTGCCAGCCGGAGGGGCCGCATGATCTATCTCGTCGACGACGACGCTTCCGTGCGCGAAGCGCTCACGCTCCTGCTTTCCACCTATGGCAAGAATGTCACCGCCTTTCCGAATGCGGCACATCTGCTTGCCCATCTCGACAAGGCCAAGCCTGGTATATTGATCCTCGATCTGCGCATGCCGGCAATCAGCGGGCTGCAACTCCTGAAGAAACTGGCGGAGATGAATATCGACTGGCCGGCGATCATGATCACCGGTCACGGTGACGTCGAAGCTTGTCGCCGCGCCTTCAAGGCCGGAGTAGCGGATTTCCTCGTCAAGCCCGTCGACGAGCATGTGCTGATCGAGGCGATTGCTTCCTGCGAAGCGCAGCTTGCCGAACTCCTGGTGCGTGAGGAGACCGGCCGGCTGCTGGATCAGCTCACGGCCCGCGAACGCGAGGTCATCGAACTGGTCTCGAAAGGCTTGGGCAGCAAGGAGATCGCAGCGACGCTCGACGTGTCCGTCCGCACGGTGGACAGCCATCGTGCGAGCATCGCCATGAAGCTCGGCACGCCCGCGGTGGCCGAGCAAACACGCATATGGCTTGCCGCACATCGGTAGTTCTACCGATATGTCTCCGTGGCCGTGCGAATTCCGGCAAGCCGCCGCAACAGCTAGATCTCCCTTCAGGAAACACAACGCTTTGGAGATCCCCGAAATGAAAAAAGTCCTGCTTTCGCTCGCCCTTGCCACCGCGGTCGCTGCTCCGGCCTTCGCGGACAATACCGTCAAGCAGACCAGCCTCGGAACTGCATTTGCGGTTGATCTCGCCCAGGCTGCCGTTTCGGCTTGCGCAGCCGACGGCTATAACGTTGCTGCGGCTGTCACCGACCGCTCCGGCATTCTGCTGGCACTGGTCCGGGCTGAAAATGCCGGTGCCCATACGGCCAATGCCGCTACGGCCAAGGCTTATACCTCCGCCTCCTCGCGCAACCCGACCAGCGGCATGGTCGAGACAGTCCAGAAGAACCCGGCTGCCGCCGGTCTGGCCGATATCCCCGGCTTCCTGGTCCTCGCTGGCGGCGTGCCGGTAAAGGTCGGCAAGGACACGATCGGCGCTATCGGCGTCGGCGGGGCGCCGGGCGGTAATCTCGACGAAGCCTGCGCCACCAAGGCGCTCGACAAATTCGCCGATCGCCTGAAGTAAGGTCTCGCCTGAAATGTCTCGAAGCGCCCGCAAACGCATCTGCGGGCGCTTTTGCCGTCGGCGGCGGTATCGCTTGCGGCATGGCTGTGTCGCTCTCGGGCGCTCAAATGCGCTTGTCACTCCGGCCGGATAACTTCTCCAGGCCGTGGCGAATGGTTTCGACAATATCGGCGGCTGTCAGTTTCACTGTCGCAATCTGCCCCTCCTGGCCGTCGTGATCGATGAAGCGATCGGGCAGGGTCATTGCCCGGAAAACGAGCCCACAATCCATCAAGCCTTCCCATGTCAGGCAATGCATGACGGCCGCACCAAAGCCGCCGGCGGCGCCCTCTTCGACGGTCACCAATATCGGGTGGTGTCTTGCCAGACGGGTGATGAGTTCGACATCCAGCGGCTTGGCGAAGCGCGCGTCGGCGACCGTGACGGATAGCCCCAATCCTTCGAGCGCAAGTGCGGCCTCCAAGGCATCCGCAAGGCGCGTGCCGAGCGACGGGATCGCAGCGGAAGTTCCATCTTTTAGAATTCGCCCGCAGCCTATGGTCAGCGCTTCGGCTCTCACCGGTTGCAGTGCTCCCGTGCCGGGACCGCGGGGATAGCGGATCGCGCTCGGACGGTCGTCAATCTGCCGCGCTGTCCGAACCATGTGGATGAGTTCCGCCTCGCGCACATGGCGCAGGAGGGGGATGAGCTGGTGAAGATCATGTCCATCGACTGGCCCGACATAGTAGAATCCGAGTTCGTCGAATAGTGTCGACCCCGTCATCAGGCTTCGCGCTAATTCTTCGGCTCGCCGTATCCTACGTTCGAGGCGCGACGATATCCGGCCGGCGAGTTTCAAGCCGAGATCGCGGAACGTCAGAAATTGCCGGCTGCTGATGAGGCGCGAGAGGTAGCCGCTCATCGCACCGGTCGGCGGTGCGATGGACATTTCGTTATCATTGAGGATCACGATCATACGCGCTTTCATCGCGCCGGCATTGTTCATCGCTTCATAGGCCATGCCCGCGCTCATGGCGCCGTCACCAATCACGCAGACAATGGTCCGATCTTTGCCGGAACCTTCTGCGGCCAGCAGATCACGGGCGACCGCCATGCCGAGGCCTGCTGAGATCGATGTGGAGGAATGGCCTGCGCCAAAAGGATCGTATTCGCTCTCGCTACGGCTGGTGAACCCCGCCAAGCCGTCGCGCTGGCGGATCGTTCGCATCCGGTTCCGCCGACCGGTCAGAATCTTGTGCGGGTAGGCTTGGTGCCCGACATCCCAGATGAGCCGGTCGTGCGGCGTGTGGAGGACGGCATGCAGCGCCACCGTCAGTTCTACGGCCGCAAGCGACGAACCGAGATGGCCTCCCGTCTGCGAGACCACGTCGATCGTCTCAGTGCGCAGTTCGTTCGCCAGCTGTTGCAGCTGCTCGATTGAAAGGTTCCAGAGATCCCGAGGGGTCCCGATCCGGTCCAGCAATGGTGTTGCAGTACGTTCTGGTTCTCTGCTCATTCTACCGATCGTGTCCGTCCTTTGCGCTGATGCTCACACCGCCTCACGTCACGAGCTTGTGACTGTGCTCACCTTTACCCGGCCATATCGAGGCGGGCGGGATCGCCCTGTGTAGCGAAAGCGCCCATGCCGCGTCTCGCTTGCATGCGTTGCCGTCCGGCAAACCCGGCTTGTCAGCTTCCAACCGGCTTTCTCCTAAAGGGGCGCCTATCTTCTGGAATTGAAACCGGACAAAGGAGGAAGCAAGTGAAGCTCTATTATGCGCCGGGCGTCTGCTCGATGGCCGCCCACATCACCGCCGTGGAGGCCGGTATTTCCCTAGACTTGATAGGAGTGAACATTCGCAGCGAGCCGCATCGCGTCGAAGATGGCCGTGATCTCAAGTCCGTGAGTGCAAAGGGCCTAGTGCCGATATTGGAACTCGATGACGGACAAGTTCTCACCGAAGGCGTCGCGATCCTGCTGTATCTTGCCGACCGGAATCCGGAAGCGATGCTGGCGCCGGCGCAAGACAGCTTCGATCGCTACCGCTTGCAGGAGTGGCTGACCTTCATCAGCTCCGAGCTGCACAAGACCTTCAGTCCGTGGTTGTTCCATCCCGAATATGGCGCGCAGGCCGCCAACGTTGCCAGGGAAAGGCTAAAGCCCCGTTTCGACATCCTAGAAGCTCATCTC
The DNA here is from genome assembly GCF_014207095.1 of Martinezella lusitana. GTDB lineage: Bacteria > Pseudomonadota > Alphaproteobacteria > Rhizobiales > Rhizobiaceae > Rhizobium > Rhizobium lusitanum_B. The sequence continues at coordinate 194,795 of NZ_JACHBG010000006.1, forward strand.
GCTGATCATGACTATCTCGCCGGCGACCGCTTCAGTATCGCCGATGCCTATTGCTTCACGATCATGAACTGGTCGAACGGGCGCGGTATCGATCTTGACGATTGGCCACATCTGATGCGCTATCTCTCAAGGGTCGCCGAGCGCCCGAGCGTGCATGCGACGCTTGTTGCCGAGGGCTTGCGCAAATAGCGAGTGGCCTTGGGGCGCGCTGAGAGTGCCCGTCGGGTGTTCCGCGTGGGCACCGGCCGCCTTCGCTCAATCAGTGGCGGCCAGAGTTTTTGCCGTGCTCTCCCTCCAACAGCGCGCGGCGTGCCAGCAGCCCGCCCCCAACATGGTCGAAGAAGGCTCGCACCCGCGCGGTGTTGCGCAGATCCCTGTGTGTGATCAGCCACAATTCTCGGGTGAGTTCGGGGAGTGGTTCCTGAACCCGTTCGATATCGGGTTCGAGATCGCCGAGATAGCACGGCAGGAGGGCTAGACCGAGGCCCGCTTTCACCGCCATGAGCTGGTTGATGAGGCTACTCGAGCGATATGCAAAGGCGCGGGATGGAATATTCTCCGTCAGCCACTTGGACGCTGCCGCGACGGCGCCGCTGTCCCAGCCGATCACGACATGGTCGGAAAGAGAGTCGATATCCGTGGGGCGCTCCCGGTCGGCAAGATAGAGGCTGCTCCCATAGAAGGTCCAGGGCGTGGTGGCTATCTTGCGTCCGAAGAGCTCCCCCTCATGCGGACGTGTCGCACGAATGGCGATATCCGCCTCGCGCCGGAGAAGATCGAGCTGTCGATTGTCGACGAGGAGTTCCAGTTCTATTCCGTCATGCTCGCGGCGGAAGCCCGCAAGCACTTCGTTGAGAATGCGATAAGCCAACGTTTCGGATGAGGTGATCTTCAGCTTGCCGGACAGCCGAGTGTCCTGTCCGGTAATCGACCGGTCGAGCGCCAGGATCTCCGCCTCCAGCCGCTCAGCGGCCGTCACCATCTGCAAGCCGGCTTCCGTCGGCACGTACTGGCTAGATGCCCGATCAAACAGCTGTACCCCTCTGCGCTTTTCCAGGGCGTTCAGCCAACGAAAGACCGTCGAGTGGTCATGGCCAAGGTCTCTTGCCGCCCCAACAAGAGACCCGGCTCGGCCTATCGCCAGCACAATCCTGAATTCGTTCCAATCCGTCACGCCCTTGCTGCCTCGCACATCTAGTTGCCATTTCAATATTTTGCATTGCAATTCGGCAAGCTCAATGACACCCGAAATCCCGGTCCAAGCTCGCTCCAATGCAATGTACTCTTCGAAATGCACGGTTTGCATTGTAAAAACGCAAGGCAGTCTTGCCGAACCGCAAGCGGTCGCGGGACAGAGCCTTGCGCCATATCGGCTTGATAGCAGCAAGCGCGCAAACATCGACACCGCTTTTATCGCCGCGATTGGCAAACGGAAATATCCGCTTGCCAAACCACAACGGGCATAGCGCCTGCAGCGCCCCTATCATCGAAATGTGTGCCACAGCCAGCGCAGCTTCGCGTTTGCAAGGCATGACCGGAAACGACAACGAAGGATGATGGCGGGCATGGGAACGGGGATGGCGTGGACATTGTTGGTCGTCTCGGGCGTTCTCGACGTATGCTGGGCCATCAGCGTGAAGATGGCGGATGGCTACAGCCGATTGACTTGGTCCATCCTCTCCTTTGTCCTGCTCGCCGCCTTCATTTACGCCCTCGGCAGAGCCCTTCAGGTCTTGCCGATCGGGACAGCCTATGCGGTCTGGACCGGCATAGGCGCGGTCGGGTCCATCGTTGTCGGTATCGTGATCTTCCGTGAGCCTGCGACTTTCTTCCGGCTCTTCTGGATCGCCGTCACTCTCAGCGGGATCGTTGGCCTCAAGCTCTCGAGCACTTGAGGCCCGGCGCCTGCTCATCCCAATAGTAAGGAAATACCATGGCCAAGCTGAATGCCGACCCGAATTTCGTCCTCTCCAAAGCCGAGGAATTGAAGGCCTTCCGCGACATGCTGCTGATCCGCCGCTTCGAGGAGCGCTGCGGTCAAATGTATGGCGAGGGTTTGATTGCCGGATTTTGTCATCTCTATATCGGCCAGGAGGCGGTTGTCGTTGGCATGCAGATGACGATTGGTGAGGGAGATCAGGTCATTACTGCCTATCGTGACCATGGACACGCATTGATGGCGGGCATGGATCCCAAGGCGGTGCTGGCCGAACTGACCGGCCGCATGGCAGGGGCGTCTAAGGGCAAGGGCGGCTCGATGCATATCTTCGCGCCGGATCTGGGTTTTTACGGCGGCCATGGCATCGTCGGCGCACAGGCGTCTCTCGGCACCGGCCTTGCCTTCGCCAACAAATATCGTGGCAATGATCGTGTCTGTCTGACCTATTTCGGCGATGGGGCATCCAACCAGGGGCAGGTCTATGAGAGCTTCAATATGGCGAAAATCTGGAGCCTGCCGGTCGTCTATGTCATCGAGAACAATCACTACGGCATGGGAACGAGCATCGTGCGCGCCTCGGCAAACCTCAATTTGTCCCAGCGCGGCCTATCGTTCAACGTGCCGGGCGAGCAAGTCGACGCAATGGACGTCCGTGCCGTTCGCGCCGCAGGTGCGAAGGCCGTTGAACATGCCCGTACGGGGAAGGGGCCGTTCATTCTCGAAATGCTGACCTACCGCTATCGTGGGCATTCGATGTCGGATCCGGCGAAGTACCGTTCTCGCGAGGAAGTAGAGAAGGTCAAGAATGAGAACGACCCGATCGCCCGTTCACGCGCTCGCATTCTCGAAGATGGCCACGCCACAGAAAGCGACCTCAAGCTCATCGAGCAGGAAATCAAGGAGGTTGTCGCGGAGGCGGTCGATTTTGCCAAGGCCAATCCGGCGCCGGCTTCGTCGGAGCTCTATACCGATGTCTACGCCTAGGATTGCACCGCCGTCCAGCCGATCAGATGAGCATCCGGCGATAGTATCCTCGCGGGAACCTTCAGGTCATTGAGCCAGTTTGGCATTCCAGGAATGCAGGCTCTTTCATGCACGTATTTTCTGTATGAAAGAGCCCGGAATGGCTGGACGCATGCGGTTCGCTCCAAATTCCTCAGAGTGCAAGGTCTGAGGGCGATCCTGTCCCTCAGACGCCGAGGTCGAGCTGAGGCTGGGATTGATCGTCCGCTGCTTCCTCGGCGGTCAGAGAGGAGAGCGTGACGCCGAGCAGACGAACGGGTCGCTTGAACGGGTAGACGGTTGCCAGCAGCGAGGAGGCCGCCTCGAGAACCTCGTCCACACCAGCGACCGGCAGGGCACTTGTCCGGCTACGAGTCGCTTGGGTGAAGTCCGAATATTTGATCTTCACGGTCACCGTCTTGGCGCCAATGCCGCCTGCCTCGCAGTAACGCCAGACCTTTTGCGCGAGCGGCTGCAGTTCCGCCGTCGCCAGTGCGAGATCGCTGATATCTTCGACAAAGGTATCTTCCGCACCAACGGATTTCCTGATGCGGTTGGGTTTGACCTGGCGTTCGTCGATGCCGCGGGCAATCCCGTAGAAATATGGACCCGACTTGCCGAAATGCTCCTGCAGAAAGGCGAGGGATTTCGATTTCAGATCGAGCCCCGTCTCGATACCGTATTTGCGCATGCGCTCGGCGGTTGCCGGGCCGACGCCGTGGAATTTCTTGACGGGAAGCGTCTCGACGAAGGCCGGGCCGTTTTTCGGCGTTATCACCGCCTGGCCATTCGGCTTGTTGAGATCGCTCGCCATCTTGGCGAGGAACTTGTTGTATGAAATGCCTGCCGAAGCATTGAGCCCCGTGACCTGCTTGATTTTCGTCCGGATTTCCAGCGCGATCTCGGTGGCAATCTGCATGCCCTTCAGGTTTTCGGTGACATCGAGATAGGCTTCATCAAGTGAAAGGGGTTCGATGAGGGGCGTATACTCCGCGAAAATCTCGCGGATCTGCTGAGACACGGCCCGATATACGTCGAAACGCGGCGGCACGAAGATCAACTCAGGACATTTGCGCTTCGCAGTGACCGACGGCATGGCGGAGTGGACGCCGAAGGCGCGGGCCTCATAGCTTGCCGCCGCTACGACACCACGGGCCGCCGATCCGCCGACTGCAAGCGGCTTGCCGCGGAGTTCGGGATTGTCCCGCTGCTCGACCGAGGCGTAAAACGCATCCATGTCGACGTGGATGATTTTTCGAACACGGCTCGGGTTTATATCCGTGGCGGCGGTCTCAGTATTCACGTTGCAAATTCCGTGCGACTCTTCTGCTCTGGGGGGGCGAAACAAAAGAGGAACATACCATTCTTGAAGGCGATATCAAACCGTCGTTGCGACACAAGGGGCGACTTTGAAAACGGCGCTGCGTCATACGTGTCGCCACCACCACCTTGTGATGTGCGCGAGGCTTCCTATCTCTTGGCTGTCCCCCTCACGGAGCCTCAATATGGGCCATTTCAAATCCGATTCGCTTCCAGATCTATATATGGAGATCCTTCCGCCCGAGCGTGGTGAGGAAACGCGGGCTGATGCTAAGACCTGTCTTTGCTGTCGCAGAAGGCGGTCGGCGTCGAGGATGGACGATGATGGCTGCGGCATATGCGACGAATGTCTGGCCGCGTGACGAAAGGTACCAGAGAACTGCTGCCTCTCGACTTCCGGCAGTTCGAACGTGCCCTTGCCCAGCTGCCCGATGGCTATACAGAGGGATATTTTCAGGGCCGTCCGTGGGGCGCTACCGTCAAGCGGTCCGCTGACGGCAAAAGACTGTGGCTCTACGGTGAAGAACTCGGCGCGACGGATATCGTCAGCTTCAATCTCTATTTTCTCTCCGACGAAAAAGCTGTCCTCAAGCCATGCGAAATGTCTTCAGCGAAGGTTTTAGATTTCGTGCTGGGCTTCAGCCCTATTCTACCGGCGCGGCCGGAACCTATTTGCGCACCAGGCTAAAGGTAAAGTGACTGCCACGATGATAATCGATGGCATAAATCACCGGAATGCCGGCATCGTTGAAGCAGGTTTCGGTGATGAGAAGGGCAGGACCGAAGTCTTTGAGATCGTGGCGCTCGGCCACGCTTTGAGGCAGCATGACCGCGCTGACGGAGGCGGATGACATTCTCGGGCGGTGCCTGTACTGCTCCAGCAGCGATAGCAGAGATCCGCTCCAGTCGACATCGTAAAGTCGGGCAGGGACGATGCTGCGCGGCACATAATCCAGGCAATACATGATCGGATTATCGTTTTCGAGGCGTAGCCGCTCGAGCCGAATGACGGTTTCCTTGTCTTCGAGCTGCAAATGCTTGGCAATCGTCGCGTCAGGCACCTCTTCCGAAATCGACAGCACCTTGTTTACGGTCGTATAGCCATAGGCATGCGTCATGTCGGTGACGCTTTCGAAGGCGGTAATCGGGCGGTCGACATGCACGGCTGAAATCGCGGAGACGAAGCGGCCGCGGCCATGTTCCACATAGATATCGCCTTCCTGCTCGAGCAATTTCAGCGCCTCGCGCAAGGCTGGTCGGGATACGTTGAAGCGCTGCGTCAGCTGGGCTTCGGTCGGCAATTTCTCGCCGGGCCGCAATCCTTCGCTTTGAATGAGGTCGGCGATACGGTCGCGAAGCTGGATCACGATGGTGCGCGTATCGCGAATAGACTCGTTCAAATCATGCCTCTCCAAACTCTTTCACTCAACTATCGTCTTGTCTGACAAATATGAATTGGTCAAGAGGTGGCTCTGGAGGTGAGCGCCTTTCCAGCTCGGCAACTGAGCCTTGAAAACAGGGTCAGCCGTCGCTTGGGCGTCTTGACAGGTAAATTCAATGATGTCAGTTGTCTTACAACTTTGCTTGATGGGCGAAGGTCATCACCGAGTGCGTCCGCGCGACGTCACCAACCGAGAGAGTTCCATGCTGAATTTTGACGAAGAACGATTTCTGCGTATCCAGTCCGGCGCTTTGGTGCTGGCACAGCGCCTCGATCACGTGATAGGCACCTGCCTGGCCGCCGGCGCGCAGAACGTATTTTTCCTGGGAACCGGCGGCGCCGCGATTCTCATGCAGCCGGCTGCCCAGCTGCTGCAGCGCAACTCGCGCTTTCCTGCGTTCATTGACCTGACAGCCGAGCTGTTTATTTCGTCATCGGTAAACCTGACAGCCAAATCCGTCGTTGTCATGCCGTCGCTTTCTGGCACGACAAAGGAAAGCGTCGCGCTGCTTTCGAAGCTCAAGGAGATCGGTGCCACGGTCCTGACGTTGGTGGGGCATCAAGAGACGCCACTCGGCAAGGGTGGCGACCACGTATTCGTCAACTTCGCCGAAGACGATACGTCCTGCGAGTCCTTCTATCTGCAGTCGCTCATCATCGCACTGTCGATCATGAAGCATCGCGGCGAGATTTCGAACTACGACGGCATTCTCGGCGAACTGGCGACGCTACCCAGGCTGCTGCTTGAGGTAAAGCGCGCTTTTGAGGGCAAGGCAGAGGCCTATGCCAGGGCTCTTGCGGCGTCCGATTATCACATCATCATCGGCGCCGGAAACGTCTGGCCCGAAGCCTTCTATTACGGCATGTGCATCCTGGAAGAGATGCAGTGGATCCGCACGCGTCCCGTTCACGCGTCCGACTTTTTCCACGGTACGCTTGAATTGGTTGATAAAGAGGTCAGCGTTATCCTGTTCAAGGGCGAGGACGCCTACCGCCCATTGGCCGAGCGGGTTCAGAATTTCGTGCCCAACTATACGCAGAAGCTGACGGTTCTGGATACGGCCGACTTCGCATTGCCGGGAATATCGGCCGAGGTTCGCGCGTTGATTTCGCCCGTGCTGCTTGCAACCGTGCTGGAGCGCATCAGCGCCCATCTCGAGGTCTTGCGAAATCATCCGTTGACCACCCGTCGTTACTATAAGCGTGTTGCCTATTGAGCCATTGTGGCAAGAAGGAAGACCGCCGCAGGTGTTGGAGGCACTTGCGGCGGTCCGTTGTCTTGAAGACAAGGATTTTCTTGGGGGATGAATGCCGCGGTTCCGATTTGCAAGTGTCGGAGATAATTGCATCGATCGATTTTTGCCGCCGGTAAGCCAGTCGCTTGTCGGCGGCAATGCCGTGAACGTCGCTGTACAGCTCGCCCGGCTCGGTCAATCGGCCGCTTATTTCGGGGCGGTAGGCGAGGATGCGGACGGCGTATGGACGAGGCAAACACTCGAAGCAAATGGCGTCGAAACCGCTCGTCTTCGCATTTGCCAGGGCGTGACCGCCTATACAGACATCGAGCAGACGCCCGTGGGTGACCGGATCATGGTCTTTGAGGAGTTCGGTGTCTGCGCCGGCTACCGACCGAGCGAAAGCGATCTCGCCGTCCTAGAGGGGGTCGATCATGTCCATATCGGCTGGATGGATGATGGCGGCGCCTTGCGCCGCCGGTTGGCTGCACGGGGCGTCAGCGTGTCCCAGGATATTTCCGTCAATGCAAGCCTGGAAAATCTGGGCGTCGAAGGGCTATCGGTCGCGTTTGCGTCCGCCGGTGCGCGCGGCAAAAGGGCGGAAACCATGCTTCGCGATATGCTCGAAGGCGGTGCGCGCTGCGCTGTCGTGACCTGCGGGGCGGAGGGAGCAATTGCCTCACATCGGTCCGAAAGGGCTGAAATCGATATTGCAAGGGTGCAAGTCGTCGATACGACGGGGGCGGGAGACAGCTTTATCGCAGGCTTTCTGGCTGCTTTCATCGCTTCCAGGCCGTTGGCGGCATGCATGGAGGCCGGACGCGACTGCGCGGCAATCACCTGCACCCATGTCGGCGGCTTCCCGCAGCAACCATTGCTGCTTTAACCCACGCTAGCGGCATATGGCGCCAAGCAGGTTTGAAGACTGGGGGTGCACCGTGGCAGCGCTCAGGGCGTTCCCGTCATTCTTCAAATCACGGAAACGCCCTGGAGCCAGCAGTTGGAAGTTATCGCGCGTTGAAGCGGCCAAATCGCTCTTCGATGCGGGACTGAAGGAATTCGAGCGCCATGGACAGGATCCAGTAGATCATCGACGCCGTGATGAGCATTTCGATGTGGCGGAACTCCGTCTGGCCCTGGGTACGCGCCAGATACATGATCTCCCAAACTCCGACGACGGAGACCAGCGAGGAATCCTTCAGCATGGCGATGAACTGATTGCCCGTCGGCGGGATGATGACACGCATTGCCTGCGGCAGGATCACCAGGAACATCGTTTGGTTCGGGCTGAGCCCGAGAGCCGTTGCACCTTCGGACTGGCCGCGCGGAATGCTTTCGATGCCGGCCCGGAAAATCTCGGTCATATAGGCGCCGTAGCAGAGGGAAAGAGCCAGAATGCCGGCCGGTATGGCGCTGATGACATAGCCCACCTGCGGCAGGCCGAGATAGATGATGTAGATCTGCATCAGAAGCGGCAGGCCGCGGAAGAGCGAGGTGTAGAACGTCGCCAGGCCATAGACGACGCCGTTTCGCGAGAGCTTCGCGATCGCTCCGGCAAGGGCTATGGCGGTGGCGATGACGATCGAGATCGCGGAGATGTAAAGCGTTGTCACCACGCCTTGCGAGATCAGGAAGCCAATCTTCTTTGCGATGAAGGCGTAGGAGAGATCGAAGGTATAGAAGAAGAGCATCAGCAGAATGAGCAGCTCCATCCACACGCCGACGATCTGCTGATTGCGCGGCAGGAGCCTTAGAAGCTTGATGTTGACGGCAATGATCAGGGAGATGAGCACGGCCGAGACGAGGCGGCTCGCCTGCGGACTGTCCGTCAGCCAGCCCAGCGTCATGGGCACAAGCTTGCCGATCCAGGCGGAACTTATTCCGAGCGTGTAGAGGACCGCCGTCATCAGCGTCAGCATGATGAGCAGCCCGGTTCGCCGGGCCGCGTCCGGATAGTTCAAAATCAGTCTTCCAAGCACCATCGTTCCCCTTGATGATCTTCCTGGAACGGTTCAGCTTTTGATGGAAAGGCTGAACCGTTCCAGCTCTTTATTTCCTCGCAATTCCGGACGGAAAGCCGCTGCGCACTTTTCCTGGAGCTGCCCTAGGCGGCTCTTTCACGCCACCAGTCTTGTGCCTGCAGTTTCCAATAGGTGAGCTGCGCTGCCGCAAGTCCGGCAACCCCGCCCGCCCATACGAGACCGAAGGGCTGAAACAGGCGATAGCGATCGGATTGTCCAAGAATGCCCTCGGCCACGATCTTTCCGCCCATCGCCGTCGTGTTGAGGCCATGGCCGCCAAAGGCCGTGCAGTGCCAGACGCCCGGCATCATCTCGCCGATTTGTGGCATAAGGTGACGGGCATAAGACATCAGGCCGGACCAGGCGAGTTCGGTTTTGAGGTCGGAGAGCTGCGGGTAGGTGCCTGTCATCTCGCGGCGCAGCTCTCGAGCCAATGCCGCAGGCGAGGCTGCGCGCGTGGTGATGCGCCCGCCCCAGAGAAGGCGTTTGCCATCATCGACGACGCGGTAATAGTCGCCCGCCCGGCGATTGTCACCGATCGCGCTGCTTGTCGCGATTGCCGTGGCGATCAGCTCGGGGTTTTGCTCCGAGATCATGACGTAGGTGGCAATCGGCAGGAAGGAGCGCTTGAGCTTGCCGACCAAGGGGCCGGTATAGCCGCCTGTCGTCAGCACGACCCGCCGTGCCTTCACATGGCCATGCGTCGTTCGCACGATTTTTTCCGGGCCGGAAAGCTGGCAGTCGGTTGCTGCAGAGTTTTCATAAATCCGCCCGCCCAGTCGCTCGATTTCGCGGGCCATCGCCCGCAGATAGTTCAACGGATGGATATGGAAGGATTTCGGGCTGCGCAGCGCCTGGAAATAGCGATTGGATTTCAGAACGGTGCGGATTTGGCTGCGGTCCATGTATTCGAGGTCGCTGCCGAAATCACGGTTCATTTCCTCGGCGTATCTTTTCAGGCTATCGCCGCCATCATACCGCAAGGCACTGATAATGCCGGGTGTCGGCCTGGCGTCGGTGATATTGAGATCCCGGATGGTGTCGCGCACGAAATCGACACCTTCGATCGAGAGACGATGGATAGCCTTTGCCCTTTCCGCGCCGGTAACGCGCGCGATTGCGGAACTGTCCGTCGCAAAGCCGGCACTGACGAAGCCGCCGTTGCGGCCGGATGCACCGAAGCCGATAGATTCTGCCTCCAAAACAACCACCGCCAATTTGGCGCGCGCGAGCTGCAATGCGGTTGTCAATCCGGCAAGGCCGCCGCCGATAATGACCGTGTCGCATTCTGTGGAGCCGTTCAGCGACGGGCGGTCGCTCGTTTCGGTCATTGTCCGGCGATAGTAAGTATCAGGGTACGACATGGTCGCTCTTTCAAGGTAATCTGGAAAGGAGGCAGGTCAGGGCAGGGCGCCGCCCCGACCCATTTGCGATCAGTCGACGCTATAGTCGGCGCCATACCACTTTTTGGTAAGCGTCCCGAGCGTGCCGTCTGCCTTCATCTGCTTGATGATCTCGCCGACCTTGGCAGTCCATTCCGCATCGCCTTTTTCCGCAATGATGACGAGCGGTTCGCGGAAGGCATATTCGCCCGCGATGACGCGCAGCGGATAGCCATTCTTGATGGCGTTCTGGGCTGTCTGTTCCGGTGCTATGACGGCATCGAGACGTACGCCTGGGCCGAGGCGCAGATCGTCAAACGGCAGCATGGAGTCGGCAAAGGTGCGGACTTCGCCGGGCTCGACCTTATATTGGACCGGCGGCAGGCCGGGCGCATCGATCTGCAGATTGCGGCGAATGAAATCTTCCGAGGTCGTCGCAGTCTCGACGCCGATAACCTTGCCGTTGAGATCGGCAACGGTCTTCAGCGGGCTGTCCTTGTGTACGACGTAGACATAGGGGCTGTAGTAGTAGATGCCAGCAAAGTCGATGACCTGAGCACGCGACTTGGTGGGCGTAACGGAGCCGACGCCGACGTCATAGCGCCCTTGCCAGTGACCGCCCGTAAGGGTTGCCCATTCAGGCGTCTGGAAACTGACTTCGACACCCAGGCGCTTGCCGATCTCCCGGGAGACGTCGATATCAAATCCAACCATCTGGTTGTTGTCGTCGAGGAAGCTCTGTGGCGGCCAACCGCTGTTCGTCGCAACCACCATGCTCTTCTTCGACAAGACGCGGTCAAGTGTTGTACCGGCGTGCGCAACGGATACCATGGCGAACGCCGCCGCAGCGATCGCCATACCTTTCAAGAAATTGTTCATAGATCCTCCAATGCCAGACACTTGTTCCACCTTATGTAAGATGTCTGACAACTGAACTAGATTGCATCAGGCGCGGGGTGTCAAGAGTCCTGTCTCGGAAAGTTAATGATAGCTCGGAAGTAACTAATGAATTCCGGGCATAACTGTCCTCGGGGGCATAACTCATCAGCAAAGCGGTGAAGATCATCGAGGCAAGCTGTCAGACGAGTTTATGTCTTTTGGTGCATCAATGGATGGGTTGTGGCTTCGATTGCGGGACTAAATGAAGAGGGGCGGCATCAAAAAACTCGGCAGACGCCGGGAACATCCAGGGATATGGGCGCCGAACGGATTGATCGCGTTTTGCTGAAAGGGCCGCCGGCTTGAAGCCCTGCGGGCGCGTTGAGACGGCATGAGGCCTTGCCGTGATGGTGGACTGTTCTTTGCAATATGAGGTCATAATGAGGGGCCTGCGGGTGAGCGCTGACCCCTCGAGAATTTGGCCACCCGCGGACTGGGCGGCATGTCTGATCTATAGTTATCTTGTTTTGCGGATGCTCAGCCGTCCATGGCGCTCGATGCTTTGGGGGCCGACAGGTCCTCCGGTACCATGACAAAGTCGAAAGAGGCGTGCCACTTGTTTAAGCCTTCGCTGCGCTCGAAGTCGGCGATCAACGAAGATTTGACGCCGAAGACGGCATCGGATTCGAGATAGGCATCACCGCCTGTGAAAATATGCGTGACGATCTTTTGATGGCCCGACGCTGTCACCAGGAAATGCATGTGGGCCGGGCGGTAAGGGTGGCGGCTGAGGGCAGCAAGAAGCTCGCCGACAGGCCCGTCGTCGGGAATGGGGTAGCTGACCGGCTTGATGCCAACGAAGCTATAGGCGCCGTCGGAATCCGTGACGAAGCGGCCGCGATTGTTCCATTTCGGCTGTAGCTCCGGCTGTTGCACATCGTAAAATCCGTCGGCGTTATCAGACCACACATCGATCATCGCGCCTTGGACGGGGTTGCCATCGAGGTCGATCACCCGCCCTTCGAAGAGGCAGCTTTCCCCCTTGCCATCCAGGCTGATGCTCTCGCCCTTCTCTCGGACCGGCGCATTGGCTACATAAAATGGGCCTAAAACAGTGTTCTCCGTCGCACCGGCGGGACGGCGATTGCCAATGGCATCGATCAGCATGGATAGGCCGAGCACATCGCTCAGCAGGATATATTCCTGCCGCGTATCGGTGCAGGTTTTGCCCGTACGCGTGAGGAAGTCGATGGCGATCTCCCATTCCTGCTGGGTCAATTCGACGTCTTTGACGAAATCATGCAAATGACGAACCAGGCTTGTCATCACCTTCTGCATGCGCGGCGAGGCCGCATCCCCCATCCGGCAGTTGACGGCGTCGACGGAGTTTTCTTCGGTAAAATAACCGGTCATATGTTGTTCCTCCCTCACGCCGCCGGGCCAAGCCGCGCCGCAAACCAGTCGGCGACGAGCGCAGTTCTTTCGAAGCTGTGATTGTATATCGTGTGCTCGCCATCGGGCCAGACATGCAGCACCGCCTCGCCGGTGGCGGCATCGAGGAACGGCTGTTGATCTTCCAGCGTCACGAGCGGATCCGCGCCACCATGCAGGATGAGAAGCGGGCATGCTATGCGCTGTTGCGTCGGGTCGAAACGCAACTTCGCCATCACGGCCTCGATCACCGCTCGGTCTTCGCTGCCTATCATCGCAGCGCTCTGCTCGAAGGCCGTACGGAATGGCAGGATAGCCGGCCGGGCGAAGGAGCCGTTGATGCAGCAGGCGCCGATCCGGCTGTCGCTGCTTGCCGTTCGGGCGGCCCACAGCCCGCCATAGCTGTTGCCCCAGATACCGGGCGTGCCAAGCGAGGGGTCGGCCACGATGAAATCGACCCAGCGACCGAAGGCGGCTTCTATGCCTTCTTGAAGATAGAGCCCCTGTTCGATCCTGGTCTCACCCTGGCCCGGTCCCTCGGCCAGGATGGTGGCGAGGCCGCGCCGAGCAAGCTCCCGGGCAAGCGGAAGATAGGCTGCGCCCCAACCACTTTGCCCGCCGAAAAGGATGACGGTGCCACGTGCCGCTAGGCTCGCCGGGCGCACCAGCCAGCCGATCAGGCGCTTCTCGGAAAACTCCGTTTCGACGCGCTCGAAAGGCAGATCGAAGACGGGGCCGAGCCGTCCGCAAGCGGCAATCAGCTTGCGGTACAATTCGACCTTGCGGGGCTCGTCGAAATTAAAGGCCATCTGCGCGAAGACCAGCGCCGCGATGCCGCGCCGCCGCGCCTCGGCCGCCGTGACGACGCGTCCTTCGGCTTCGGCTCTGTCGGCCTGTGCCAGGCGCTCGGCAGCGATGGCTTCGGCGATTACGTCCCAGGGTTCACCCTCCGAAGCGCGCGCATGAAGGCGGCTTGCATCCGCATAGTCCATACCGCAATCCAGAAGCCTGGTCATGGCCATGGCGCGTTGGTGAGCGAGGTTCGCCTTGACGACGAGATCGTCCGTCACGCCCGTGCCTCCATCATCGCCTCATGGGTCAGCGTCGGCCTGCCTTGCCAATGCAGGCTGTCGCGCAAGTCACGCAACAAGTCGGGTAGGTCGCCGAGCTGGCGGACTGCGCCATACATCAAAAAATCCGGGCGGCGAAGATAGGCCGCAAAGCCGTTTGTATTCAGGAAGTCCAGCTGGACACCATCAAGGTCCGCGGCATGATCCGGAGCGGCGTCGCTGTCGCCGACGATGATCCAGCGGCCGCCGATCTGTTCGAAGAAGGAGAGGCTTTCCGAGTCGAGATAGCGAGCCGGATCGGCGTGGCTGACGATCATGAAACCGCGGCCGGCCACCTCATCCATCATGCCCTCATGCCCTTGAAGCCGCACTCGGCCCTGTGGCGTCGGTGCGCCGGTCGCAGCGTGAAGGCCGCCGTCTGCCTCGACGCGAACGACACCGGTCTCGACCTTGGGGAATGGCGGCGGTGGCGGCATCTTGCCCGACAGGAAGAGCGCGTTGCGTTCGGCGACCTTCTGCGGATCGTCCTCGTTGGCGACCTTGCCGAGCATTGTTGACATCTCGGTGATCTGCGTGACGTGCGGGCGTCTTTCCGCCTCGTAAGTGTCCAGAAGCTCCGGGCCTGCCTTGCCCTGAAGCACCAGATCCAGCTTCCAGGCCAGGTTGGCGCTGTCGCGGATAGCAGAACAGGCGCCCTGGCCCATATAGGGCATCATCGTATGGGCAGCATCGCCCACCAACATGATGCGCCCCTCTTTCCAACTCTTGGTGATTGCCGGATCGAAGGTGTAGACGACGTTGCGGATTGGCCTGATCTCATCCAGCCCGACGCCGTGCTGGTCGCGCAGCCAGGCAAGCCCGTTCTTGATGTCTTCCCAATAACTGGTTTCCTCACCCGGCAGCACGCGCATCTCGAACCGCACGCGGGATTTGCCGATCGGCATGTACATATGCGCGCGTGCCGGGTCGCAGTAAATCGAGATAATGGCAAAGCGGTCGCCCAGATCCCTGACATATTCCGAATCGAGATTCAGCCAGCGTTCGTGGTGACCATATTGATGCCGTTCCACGCCGAGCGCGCGGCGCGTGAAGCTGTTGGCGCCGTCGGCGCCGATGACATAGTCGACCTCGATGCGGCGGAGATTTTCACCGTCGCCGGAAACTGTTTTCCACGATCCGTCCCAGGGGCGGGCTACCACAAGAACCTGGTCGTCCCGTTGCTCAAGCTTCGAAACTTCCCAGCCGCGCAGAAACTCGACGTTCGGCAGCGAGGTGGCGCGGGCATAGACAGCATCCTCGATCTCCGGCTGGAAGATCGAAATATGGGCGGGAAAGCCGCATTGCTTGCCCTTCCAGTCGAGGTCGATCAGGATGTTTCCCTGATCGTCAAGGTAGTGATAGGTGTCGATCGCCTTTGCATCGCGAAGCGCATGATCGATGTCGCCCGCCGAAGCGACGAGACGCGCCGTCTCTCCATCGATATGGCTGAGGCGGGGTAGGCCGTAGGGTTCGGGCCAGCGCTCGATGACGATCACCTGATGCCCGGCCTGGCCAAGAAGCGAAGCGGCGATGAGGCCGGCAGGTCCGCATCCGATGATGGCGACGTCTCGGCGCTCGGCTGGCGCCGAGGTTGTTGATTGGCTCATGTTTTCCTCCCGTATCCGATATTTCCGGCCCCTGCACTCAGGTCGTCGGAGCATCTCCTCGCCACGCCGCCGCCAGCAACTGGCGGATATCGGTGCGTGTCACTTCCCGCGGATTCCAATAGGGGTTGGCCGTGGCGATCTCGGCGGCGCGGTCGAGGTCCGCCTCCTGCAATCCGATGTCCTTGAGCGCCGTTGGCGCGCCGATCCTGACCGCGAAGTCATGCAGTGCCGCGCCCGGCGCGGTTGTACCGAAAATCTCGGCTATCGGCTGCAGCTCGGCAGCAACTGCCCCCGCATTGAAGGCGATGGCGTGCGGCAGGATGATTGCGTGGGTCTCTGCGTGGGGCAGATCGAACGTCCCGCCGAGCACGTGGCAGAGCTTGTGATGTAGTGACATACCAACCGTGCCCAGAACCGTGCCGCAGAGCCAGGCGCCGTAGAGCGCGGCGCTTCGCGCAGACAGATCTCGTGGCGCTTCCGTTATTTGCGGCAGGGCTTCGGCAAGCGCTCTTAACCCCTCGACTGCCATCAGCGATGAAATAGGATTGCGATCGCGGGCATAAAGCGCTTCGGCGGCATGCGCCATGGCGTTAAGACCGCTGGTTACCGTCATCGGAACGGGCAGGCCGAGTGTCAGTTCCGGATCATAGATCACCACTTCCGGCAGGATGGAGGCCGCACGCACGGTTTCCTTGCGGCCCGCCTGGGTTTGTCCAAGGATCGGCGTTACCTCGGAGCCGGCATAGGTGGTGGGGATAACGATTTGCGGCGTATCGAGACGATAGGCGATGGCCTTGCCAAGCCCGGTGGTCGAGCCGCCGCCGAAGGCGACGGTGCAGTCCGCACCGCTGTCCCGCATCGCCTGAAGTGCCAGTTCGGTGATCTCCACTGGCGTATGCATGGTCGCCTGCGCAAAGGTTCCGACGGCGCGCTCCCCCAGCAATGCGGCAATGGTCTCGGCATCCTTGGCTTGCTGCGGAGTGGAAAGGACAAGCGCCCGCCTGCAGCCCAAGTCGGCAACGGCTTGGGCGACCTGCTTCCGCATACCGGCGCCGAAAAGGATCTTTGCTGGCGATCCCTGATAATTGAATGGTCTCATCAGTTCCTCCCCTAGTTGCGGATATACCGTTGTGGCTGGTCACTCTGATTGAAAGAGACTGTAGCTCCGGGCCGAGATAAATTCGAATAATGATGTTTAATGACAACATACCAGTATGGTATGTTATGAAGAGATGACACTGAGGGGAGATGCGGTCTTGCAGATCGATCCGCGCCATCTGCTGCAGATCTGGGCTATCGTCGATGCCGGCGGCCTCTCGGAGGCTGCGGCAACGCTCGGCATGACACAGCCTGGTCTCTCACGCACGATCGCCTATCTGGAAAAACGGCTTGGCGAGCCGCTCTTCTTGCGCAATCGTCGCCCCATGGAGCCAACGCCTCTGTGCCGGGATCTTGCCGATCTTGGTGCGGCCGTGCGGCGCGCCACGGCGCGGGCGAGCGATGTTGCCGAGTCATTCCGACGCGGTGAGCGCGGCGACATCAGGATTGGGGGCACACCGTTCTTCATGGATGCGCTCGTTTCGGCGATGGTCGGAAGCTTCCAAAGAACGCGACCCAATGTCCGGATCGAGCAGGTCTATGGCTATACGGCGAGCCTTGCCGAGAAGATCAGGACGGGGCAACTCGATCTTGCCATCTGCCCCGTCGAGGTTTTTGCCGATGGCGACCTGACCTTCGACCCGATCCTGACCGGGCGCAATGTCATCGCCTGTCGCGCCGGTCATCCGCTTCTGGCTTCCAAGGCGCTTCGGCCCGCCGACCTTCTGCAGTATCCCTGGGTAGAACCGCCCGCCGGCAGTCCGCTGAGTACCGATCTCAGAACTGCATTGATCAACCTCGGTGCCGAACATGTGCGCATCAATTTCTCCGGCGCCTCCTTGGCCGGGATCTTGGCGCATCTCGCCAATTCGGACGGTTTGGCAGTGCTTCCCTTCGGCGTGGTTTTTGCCCGACGGGACACCGACAATATTACAGCACTGCCGTTACTGCCGAGCGGTGTGCCGCGCGCCCTGGGCTTCGTGCAATCAAAGCTGATGCCACCGGGGCCGGCTGCACTGCAGCTCAAGATGCATGTCCTCTCCGCATTTGCCGGCCTGAAACCAGAGATGGAGCGCTATGCGCTTCATTGCGGGCTTGGCGGAATTGCCGAGCGGCCCAACTCAACAGATTGAGGGCTTGCGACTTCGACTTGTCGGCGGTTCCGGCTCGATCAGGGAGTAGGCGTTTTACCGTATGACACGATCCATGCCGGTGGCTCCTGCTCCTTGCTGCCGTCAACTTTCACGCCCTGATCGCGCGCCCAGCGATATCCCCACATCGGTCCGAACTTGGTTACGAACCGGGGCGAACTGGCATAGGCCGGATGGGCCTGCGCCTCGTCGAGCGATGCAAAGCGGTAGCCGGACGCCTGGAAAATTTCGAGCAATCGATCCATGACCGATGCGTTGATGCGGTTCAGGTGGAGCAGCATGACCGCCGGGGGCTCGCAGCCGAGAACCTGCCTGTTGAGATCGGCATAATAGGCGATTTCGGTGCGGCTATAGTCCAGATAGGCGGTTTCGATGCGTTGGCGCATGTCCTCGTCGCCAACAGTCAGCGCATGTTCATGGGCGGCGTCGAAAAGATAGTCGGACGTATCGATCGTCGACGCTGCTATTCGGTAGCCGCGCTCTCTGAGTACCGTTTCAAAGGCCTCCCGCCGATCGGCGGTGTCGCCGACATGATTGTAGGGAAACCTGAAGAACCTGAGCGATCGCCCAGCCTTCCGCACCATCGGATCGATGGTTGCTTCCCCGTCGGTCACCTCGCGGCGGAATTCGTCAAGGCTGAGGTCGTTGCTATCCCTATGGCCGAAGGAATGATTGCCCAATTCCAGGTGTCCTTGATTCCACGGCGCGAGCAGGATTTCTCCCATTTGTCCCAATGCCCGCACGCGTCTCTCAACCACAAACCCGGTTGCGGGCGCGCGACGGTGGTCCAGAGCTGCCAGTATCGATGCGTTTGCGTCTCTTGCGGCGTCCAGCGTGTTTTGGGCTTCAGGGTCGCCGGCAATGCTGTAGGGAAGATCGTCGAAGGTAATCGCCACGCTTCGCTGCGATGGCGCGGAGCACGGCTCCTGCCGCAAGGCCTGAGCGCCGGCGTGATATGAAACAGCAGTAAGCGCCACGGCGCTCGCTATCGCCCACCGAAATAGGGATCGCAGGCCCCTCGCAGTGCCTGTGCTTTTTCTCTGAATCGACTTCACTGGCTTCGTTACTTCTCGACATATCAATGTGAGGTTAAAGCGCGAGGGTTGCAACAGTATTGCGTGTATCGCGAACAATCACTCTCGGTGAAGCGCATGGAGCGCTGCGGCGTCTCGATGTGACGGCGCAGCAGCTCCATAGGTGAGCCACGGGACAATGGGCGGCCGTGAGGCGGTCGCCGTGGTTGAAATCGTTGCGCCTTCCATGTGCTTATCGGGCGAGCGTTCTCAACTCGGTTGGATTGTCAATAATCAGGTCGGCTCCCGCGGCTTCAAGCTCGTCCCGGTTTCCGTAGCCCCAAAGAACGCCGACGGCGCGCATCCGGTTGGCGTGGGCACCGATAATGTCGAATTTCCGGTCGCCGATCATCAGGCAGTCCTCGGCTGCCAGCCCGGTATCCTTGAGAATATGTGCCAGCAATTCCGGCTTATGATCCAGGCCGGCGCCGGGCACGGAGCCATATATGCCCTGGAAGCGGTCCGACAATCCATGATTGTCGAGAATGCGCTGCGCGAAAGTCTGTCGCTTCGACGTCGCAAGAAGGAGGCGGACGCCTCGGGAATGCAGCTCGACTAGCGTCTCGCGGATACCGGGATAGAGTTCGCTCAAGAGAAGGCCCCGATCCCCGTAGTCGGCGCGGTAGGCGTCGACAGCCTCAGCGACACGGTCATCACCGAATGAGCTCAGAAGATACCGCATCACATCCTCGATAGGCGGTCCTATGATCGAGCGGATATCCATCTCTGGGTCAGTTTCGTGGCCGAGGGCACGCAGCGCCGCACGGCAGCTGGACAGGATACCCGGTTGGGAATCGACCAGCGTTCCGTCGAGATCGAGAAGGAGGTTGGAAGCGGTGTGAGGCACGAGAACTCGCTTTCTTGATGTGGGTCAAAATAGGTTGTTCATAAATGCTGATATCGTGGCCGTGGGTCAACGGAGGCCAGCGGCAAT
Organism: Martinezella lusitana; assembly: GCF_014207095.1. Taxonomy (GTDB): domain Bacteria; phylum Pseudomonadota; class Alphaproteobacteria; order Rhizobiales; family Rhizobiaceae; genus Rhizobium; species Rhizobium lusitanum_B. The sequence goes on from NZ_JACHBG010000006.1 coordinate 214,417, forward strand.
GTGATGGTGGCAGCGCTGCTTTTCCCAAACCATACGGTTGGCCTGCGGGTGCTCTCGATCATGGTCAGCGTTTCTGTGCCGACATCTCCCTGCGAAATGCAGCGGGGCTTCTTGCCGTCCACTTTCGAAATGCGCGATGGAAGGCGCTTGGTTCGGAAAAGCCAAGGCGTGTGGCGATCTCTCCGACACCGAATTCGGTCGTTTGCAGCATCTCGATCGCAAGGTCGCGGCGGATCTCATCTCTGATCGCAGCGTAATTCTGGCCCTCGGCATGCAGGCGATGGCGCAGGGTCGAAGGCGACATGCGCATTTGCGCAGCCAGCTCATCGAATGCCTTCCAGGATGCAGGCGGCAATTGCCTGAGCCGCTTGCGCACGCTTGCCGCAAGGCCTGCGTCGTAGCGATAGCGCACGAGGATATTGGCCGGCGCATTGCGCAGAAACTGCTTCAGGGCCTGCTCGCTGCGTGTTACCGGGAGTTTGAGCAAGGAGACATCGAATGCGAGCCTGCTGACCGGCTGCGAGAAGCGCACGGGCGCCCCGAAGAATTGCCGGTAGTCGGCGCCATGATCCGGCTCGTCGCAGCGAAAATCGACCATACGCAGAGGGATGCGGCGGCCGATGAGCCAGCAGGCGATGCCGTGCAGCAATATCCAGTATGTTCGATAGGCGAAAGCCGAGCGCGCGCCGGTCAAATCGGTCAGCACCACATGCGCCAGCCCGTCGGCCACTTCGATATGCCCTTTCGGATCTTCCAATACAATGTTCAAAAACCGCAAAGCTCGGTGCAGTGCTTGGTCGAGGGTTTTCGCGTGGAGGATGCAATGGCAGAGCAGCGTAAAGCTGCCGCGATGCATGGGCCTGCCGCCCATGCCGAAGAACTCGTCGTCGATTTCGGCGGCGATGGCGAGCCAGAGAGCGCCGTAGCTTTCGGCTGATATCGGCGCGTCGACGCGGGTGGGGAGGCCGAGCGCCGTCAGCAGCCGCTCGGACGATTTTCCCTGTCGCCGTAAGCAGTCGAGCGCTTCCTCCACGAAAAAAGGTGATATCATCCGCCGTGCGGCTTCCGTCATCGTCATGCCCTATGAAACATGGTAAAACTGGCCGATGGTTTGAGACGCTTTTGTCATCGAATGCAATATCGAGCGGAGATAGAGTAAGGCAAGGCGCGGGGAAAATCGCGTCATCATGGGGGATACGATATTGCGGGCGACCGCATGACGTGTGGAGGCCCTCAGCTGAAATCGACTGGGCTAGAGGAGAGCGACCATGTTGATCCGCGGCAAGACTTTTGTCGTTACCGGTGGCGGTTCGGGCCTCGGGGCCGCGGTCGCGCGCATGCTCACGGGTGATGGCGCCAACGTCGTCATCGCCGACGTCAATGCGGATGCCGGCGCAGCCATCCGCAACGAGCTGGGAGCCGCCGCTGCCTTCATCCAGACCGATGTGACGCAGGAAAGCGATGGCCAGGCTGCCATCGACTTGGCGCTGGAACGCTTCGGTCATTTGCATGGGCTGGTCAATTGCGCAGGCATCGCTCCCGGTGAGAAGGTGATCGGTCGCAACGGCCCGCACCGGCTCGACAGCTTTAGCCGTGCGATCGGCATCAATCTCATCGGCACATTCAACATGATCCGCCTCGCCGCCGCGGCAATCGCAAAGCAGGAGCCGGATGTAGACGGCGAGCGGGGCGTCATCGTCAATACCGCCTCGGTTGCCGCCTTCGATGGACAGATCGGCCAGGCGGCCTATGCCGCCTCCAAGGGCGGTGTCGCCGCCATGACGCTGCCCATAGCCCGTGAGCTGGCTCGCAGCGGCATCCGGGTCGTCGCCATCGCGCCCGGCATTTTCGAGACGCCAATGATGGCTGGCATGCCCCAGGAGGTACAGGATTCGCTGAGCAAGAGCGTGCCTTTCCCGCAGCGCTTCGGCAAGCCGGTGGAATTCGCCGCCTTGGTACGCCACATCTGTGAGAACGTCATGCTGAATGGCGAAGTCATCCGTCTGGATGGAGCCTTGCGCATGGCATCACATTAGCGCCGGATGATTTTGGGTCCGTTCGACCCAAAATCTGAATTCGCTCCAATATCAAAGAGGTAGAGCATGATGTCCTCCGAAAAGCGCTCACATGTTTCGGCATCATGCTCTGATAAAGGCTCACTACGGGAGGTTTTGATATGACGCAGCAGGATCCGATCGTTATCGTTGGCTCGGCGCGTACGCCAATCGGCGGCTTCCAGGGCGACTTAAAGGATTCCACCGCAGCCGAACTCGGCGCCGCTGCAATCCGCGCTGCGCTCGACCGCGGCGGTATCAGCCCGGATGCCGTCGAAGAGACGGTTTTCGGCTGCGTTCTCCCGGCCGGTCAGGGGCAAGCTCCGGCCAGGCAGGCCGCAATCGCGGCGGGGCTGCCGTTTGCGGCGGGGGCAACCACCGTCAACAAGATGTGTGGCTCCGGAATGAAGGCCGTCATGCTGGCGCATGATCTCATCGCCGCCGGCAGCGCATCGATCGCGGTTGCCGGTGGCATGGAGAGCATGACGAATGCGCCGTACTTGCTCGATCGCGCCCGCGGCGGCTACCGGCTCGGGCATGGCCGTGTGATCGACCATATGTTCCTGGACGGGCTCGAGGATGCCTATGACAAGGGACGCCTCATGGGAACCTTTGCCGAGGATTGCGCTGAAGCCTACCAGTTCACTCGTCCCGCGCAGGACGACTATGCCGTGACTTCCTTGACCAGGGCTCGCAACGCCATCGAGGACGGAGCGTTCGACGCCGAGATCATACCCGTCACCGTGAAGGCAGGGAGGTCGGAGCTGGTCGTCAGCCGCGACGAGCAGCCCGGCAAGGCAAAACTTGAGAAGATTCCGACGTTGAAGCCGGCATTTCGTGAAAACGGCACAGTGACTGCGGCAAACGCCTCGTCCATATCCGATGGAGCCGCTGCGCTGGTGCTCATGCGTCGGTCCCAGGCGGAGCGCGAGGGCATCACCCCGCTTGCAACGATCGTCGGCCATGCCACGCATTCCCAGGCGCCCAATCTCTTTGCGACTGCGCCGATAGGCGCGCTGCGAAAGCTGAGTGAGCGCACCGGCTGGAACCTTCGGGACGTCGATCTGTTTGAAGTCAACGAGGCCTTTGCCGTTGTCGCCATGGCGGCCATGCGCGACCTCGACCTGCCGCATGACAAGGTCAATGTTCACGGTGGCGCATGCGCGCTTGGCCATCCGATCGGGGCATCCGGCGCACGCGTGCTCGTTACCTTGCTTTCCGCATTGAAGCGCTATGACATGAAGCGCGGCATGGCCACGCTTTGCATCGGTGGCGGCGAAGCGACCGCGATGGCCGTTGAACTGAATTGACCGGTTTCGAGGAGGAGATCGCGACATGATGCTGAGCGAAGACCAGATCCAGATCCGTGACATGGCGCGTGATTTCGCCCGCGAGCGGTTGGCTCCAGGTGCGGCCGAGCGAGACGAGAAGAGCCGCTTCCCTCGCGAGGAACTCAAGGAGATGGGTGAACTCGGTTTTCTCGGCATGCTCGTGCCCGAAGCCTATGGCGGCTCGGAGACTGGCGTGATGGCTTATGCTGTGGCGCTGGAGGAAATCGCCGCCGGTGACGGCCCTTGTTCGACCATCATGAGTGTGCACAGCTCCGTCGGCTGCGTACCTATCCTGAAATACGGCAGTGAAGAGCAGAAGCAGCGTTTCCTGCCGAAACTGGCAAGCGGCGAATGGATCGGCGGCTTTGCTCTCACGGAGCCGCAGGCGGGCTCGGATGCCTCCAACTTGAAGACCCGGGCTCGCCGCGACGGCGATCATTATGTCATCGACGGCGCCAAGCAGTTCATCACCTCGGGCAAGAACGGCAATGTCATCATCGTCTTTGCCGTCACCGACGCCAACGCCGGCAAGAAGGGTATTTCCGCCTTCATCGTGCCGACCGATACGCCCGGCTACGAGGTGGTGCGCGTCGAACACAAGCTCGGCCTGCACTCATCCGACACATGCCAGATCGCCTTTACCGGCATGCGCGTGCCTGCCGAAAACCGGCTCGGCGAGGAGGGTGACGGCTACAGGATCGCCCTGTCGAATCTCGAAGGCGGACGCATAGGCATTGCGTCGCAGTCCGTCGGCATGGCGCGAGCGGCTTTCGAGGCGGCGCGCGATTATGCCCGCGAGCGCACGGCTTTCGGCACGCCGATCATCGATCATCAGGCGGTTGCCTTCCGGCTTGCGGACATGGCGACCCAGATTGAGGTGGCCCGCCAGATGGTGCTGCATGCGGCCCAGCTGAAGGAGGAGGGGCAGCCCTGTCTCACCGAAGCGTCGATGGCCAAGCTGTTTGCCTCGGAAATGGCCGAAAAGGTCTGTTCCGACGCGATCCAGATCCATGGCGGTTACGGATACATGTCGGATTATCCGGTGGAGCGCATCTATCGCGACGTTCGCATCTGCCAGATCTATGAGGGAACGAGCGACGTTCAGCGCATCGTTATCGCACGCAATTTGTAGGATGTTTGTGGTCGCAGTCGTCGTGGGGAGCAACGGGCGGTGCGGCCGACAATGGAGGTATGACAGGGCATGAACGAGGTTCCAAATCTGAGCCTGCACGTCCCCGAGCCGGCGGTCCGGCCGGGTGGTCAACCGGACTTTTCCAATGTCAAGATCCCGAAAGCCGGATCCGTTCCTCGGCCATCGGTCGATGTGGCGCCCGAAGAAATCCGCGATCTTGCCTATTCCATTATCCGCGTGCTCAACCGTGATGGCGAGGCCGTCGGCCCCTGGGCAGGACTGCTCTCCGATGAGGAGCTTCTGACCGGCCTGCGCAACATGATGAAGCTCAGGGCCTTCGATGCCCGCATGCTGATGGCGCAGCGTCAGGGTAAGACCTCCTTCTACATGCAGCATCTTGGCGAGGAGGCGGTCAGTTCCGCCTTCCGCAAGGCGCTGAACAAGGGGGATATGAATTTCCCGACCTACCGTCAGGCGGGTCTTCTGATCGCCGACGACTATCCGATGGTCGAGATGATGAACCAGATCTATTCGAACGAGGCGGATCCCCTGCGTGGCCGACAGCTGCCGATCATGTACTCGTCGAAGGACCATGGCTTCTTCACCATCTCCGGCAATCTGGCCACCCAATATGTCCAGGCCGTTGGCTGGGCCATGGCGTCGGCCATCAAGAACGACACCAAGATCGCTGCCGCCTGGATCGGCGACGGCTCGACAGCCGAATCCGATTTCCATTCCGCGCTGGTTTTCGCCTCCACTTACAAGGCGCCCGTCATCCTCAACATCGTCAACAACCAGTGGGCCATTTCGACCTTCCAGGGAATTGCCCGCGGCGGCTCCGGCACCTTTGCCGCCCGCGGTCTCGGCTTCGGCATCCCGGCGCTGCGGGTCGACGGCAACGACTATCTGGCCGTTTATGCCGTCGCCAAATGGGCGGCGGAGCGCGCCCGGCGCAATCTCGGCCCGACCTTGATCGAATATGTCACCTACCGCGTCGGCGCCCACTCCACATCGGATGATCCGAGCGCCTATCGTCCGAAAACCGAGTCCGAAGCCTGGCCGCTCGGCGATCCGGTGTTGCGATTGAAGAAGCATCTGATCGTGCGCGGCGTCTGGTCGGAAGAGCGCCACGCCCAGGCGGAAGCCGAAGTGCTCGATGAAGTTATCGAGGCACAGAAGCAGGCCGAAAGCCACGGCACCCTCCATGCTGGCGGCAAGCCGTCGGTGCGCGACATTTTCGAGGGCGTCTATGCGGAAATGCCCGCCCATATCCGCCGCCAGCGGCAGAAGGCAGGTTACTGACATGGCAAGAATGACAATGATCGAGGCGGTGCGCAGCGCCATGGATGTCTCGATGGGACGAGATGACAATGTCGTCATCTTCGGCGAAGACGTCGGCTATTTCGGCGGCGTCTTCCGCGCCACGCAGGGGCTCCAGGCCAAGTATGGTAAGACCCGCTGCTTCGATGCGCCGATCAATGAATCCGGCATTCTCGGCACGGCAATCGGCATGGCCGCCTATGGCTTGAAGCCATGCGTCGAAATCCAGTTCGCCGACTACATGTATCCGGCCTACGACCAGATCACTCAGGAAGCGGCGCGCATCCGCTATCGCTCCAACGGCGACTTCACCTGCCCGATCGTCGTGCGCATGCCGACGGGCGGCGGTATTTTCGGCGGACAGACGCATAGTCAGAGCCCGGAAGCACTGTTTACCCATGTCTGCGGACTGAAGGTGATCGTGCCTTCCAATCCCTATGACGCCAAGGGCCTGCTGATCGCGGCGATCGAGGATCCGGACCCGGTGATGTTCCTCGAACCGAAGCGGCTCTACAACGGCCCCTTCGACGGTCATCACGAGCGGCCGGTCACGCCCTGGTCGAAACATGATCTCGGTGAGGTTCCGGAAGGGCACTACACGATCCCGATCGGCAAGGCGGAAATCCGCAGGGCGGGCAGCGCGGTGACCGTTGTCGCCTATGGCACGATGGTGCATGTGGCGCTCGCCGCAGCGGAAGAAACGGGGATCGATGCCGAGGTGATCGATTTGCGCAGTCTTCTGCCGCTCGACCTCGATACGATCGTTCAGTCGGTGAAGAAGACCGGCCGCTGCGTCGTTGTGCATGAGGCGACGCTGACCTCCGGTTTCGGCGGCGAAATCGCCTCGCTGGTTCAGGAATACTGCTTCTATAGTCTCGAGGCGCCGATCGTGCGCGTGACCGGTTGGGACACGCCTTATCCGCACGCCCAGGAATGGGACTATTTCCCCGGTCCAGCCCGCGTCGGCCGGGCCTTGAAAGAAGTGATGGAGGGCTGAAGATGGGTGAGTTCGTCATCAAGATGCCCGATGTGGGTGAAGGTGTAGCTGAGGCGGAACTCGTGGAATGGCACGTCAAGCCCGGCGATCCGGTTCGCGAGGACATGGTGTTGGCAGCCGTCATGACGGACAAGGCGACGGTTGAAATCCCGTCTCCTGTCGAGGGCGTCGTGCTTTGGCTTGGCGCCGAAGTCGGAGACACGGTCGCCGTCAAGGCACCGCTCCTGCGTATCCGGATTGCCGGAGAGGATGGGGATGCAGCGGAGGCGGCTTCCCCTGTCGCGACTGAGCCAGTAGTGAAAGCCGAGGCGGTCGGTGACCGGCCCGCAGAGACGAAACACGCCGCATCGTCTCCAGCGAGACAGGCCGCTGAAGCAAAGATCGCCGAGCCGGAAAAATCCATAGAGCGTCCCGTCGCTCGCGAGGCGGCTGAGCGACCTTTGGCGTCTCCTGCCGTGCGCTTGCGCGCTCAGGAGGCCGGCATCGACCTGCGCCAGGTTATCGGCACAGGCCCGGCAGGGCGTATCGGCCATGAGGATCTCGACCAGTTCATCGCACGCGGCGCCCAACCGGCCCCGGTTGCTGCAACGGGGCTTGCCCGCAAGACTGCTACCGAAGAGATCAAGGTCACCGGCCTGCGTCGCCGCATTGCCGAGAAGATGCGTCTCGCGAGTTCACGCATTCCGCACATCACCTATGTCGAGGAGGTTGATGTCACCGATCTTGAGGATCTGCGCGCGACGATGAATGCCGGCCGCAAGCCTGATCAGCCGAAGCTGACCATCCTGCCTTTCCTGATGCGGGCACTGGTCAAGACCATTGGCGAGCAGCCTGGTGTCAATGCCACCTTCGACGACGATGCCGGTGTCGTCACCCGCTACAGTGCCGTCCACATCGGTATCGCCACGCAAACGCCATCCGGTCTTACCGTACCCGTCGTCCGGCATGCAGAGGCCCGGTCGATCTGGGACGTCGCCGCCGAACTCTCGCGCCTCGCCGATGCCGCCCGCAACGGCACGGCCGCCCGGGAGGAACTTTCCGGCTCCACGATCACGATTACCTCGCTCGGCGCGCTCGGCGGCATCGTTACCACGCCGATCATCAACCACCCGGAGGTGGCGATCGTTGGGGTCAACAAGATCATGACCCGGCCGGTCTGGGACGGCACGCAATTCATCCCGCGCAAGATGATGAACCTGTCGTCGAGCTTCGACCATCGGATCGTCGACGGCTGGGACGCGGCTGTTTTTGTGCAGCGGATCAAGGCGCTGCTCGAAACCCCCGCACTGATCTTCATCGAAGGTTGATGACATGAAAGAAATCGTCTGCAAGCTCCTCGTCATCGGTGCCGGCCCCGGGGGCTATATCTGCGCCATTCGTGCCGGCCAGCTCGGTGTCGATACCGTCATCGTCGAATCGACGAAGGCCGGAGGTACCTGCCTGAACATCGGCTGCATTCCGTCGAAGGCGCTCATCCATGCGGCTGAAGAATTCGAGAAGGTCACTCACATGGCGAGCCCCAATGCGCTCGGCATCACGGTCGAGGCGCCGAAGCTCGATCTTGCTCAGACCATTCGCTGGAAAGATGGCATCGTCGGCCGGTTAAACAGCGGCGTGCTCGGTCTTCTGCGCAAGGCCAAGGTTAAGATCGTGCATGGGCAGGCGAAATTCCGCGACGGCAAGACCGTCGAGGTCGAGACCGAGACAGGGACACAGGTCATCCGTGCGGAGGCGGTCGTCATCGCGACCGGATCCGAGCCGGTCGAATTGCCATCATTGCCCTTCGGCGGCGCGATCCTCTCGTCCACCGAAGCGCTCTCGCTGACAAACGTTCCAAGCAAGCTCGCCGTCGTCGGTGGCGGCTATATCGGCCTGGAGCTCGGCACGGCTTTTGCGAAGTTGGGTGCTGATGTCACAGTGGTCGAGGCAACCCAGCAGATCCTGCCGCAATATGATGCCGAGCTCGTCAAGCCGGTCGCCAAGCGTTTGGGTGAACTCGGCATAAGGGTGCTGACCGGGGCGAAAGCAAAGGCCTATTCGGGGGAAGCGCTGGTGATCGAGACCGCCGGCGGTGAGGAGGAGCGTATCACCGCGGACAAGGTGCTTGTCACCGTTGGCCGCAAGCCGCGTACCGAAGGTTGGGGCCTCGAAGAGCTCGATCTCGATCGCGCCGGCCGCTTCATCCGTATCGATGAGCACTGCCGCACCTCCATGCGCGGCGTCTACGCGATCGGAGACGTCACCGGCGAGCCGATGCTCGCCCATCGCGCCATGGCGCAGGGTGAAATGGTTGCCGAGATCGTTGCCGGTCGCAAACGCGTCTGGGACAAGCGTGCCATCCCGGCCGTATGCTTCACCGATCCTGAGATCGTGACTGCTGGACTATCTCCCGACGAGGCCCGCGCGCAGGGCTATGAAGTTCGCGTCGGTCTCTTCCCGCTCAGTGCCAATGGCCGCGCAATGACGACCCAGGCCGAAGATGGTTTCGTCCGCGCCGTGGCGCGCATGGATACGAACCTGGTTCTCGGTTTGCAGGCTGTCGGCGCCGGTGTCTCGGAGCTCTCGAGCAGTTTTTCTCTGGCACTCGAGATGGGAGCGCGGCTGGAAGACATTGCCGGCACCATTCATGCTCATCCAACACGCAGCGAAGGTCTGCAGGAAGCCGCATTGAAAGCGCTCGGCCACGCCCTCCACATTTGATGGGGAGGTTCGTGAGCCTGCGTGAGGGGGAACGGGAGGCGCGCATCTCGAAGATGAAGACGGGCAGGAAACGGGTGGTTTCGGCCTGAAAACGGATCGATCTTGTCGGCGAAACCACGTCAACGAGGATCCCCGTGAACAGCTCCGTCCCATCTTTTTCCGATGCGTTCCGTCGCATCGGCTGGTCCAATCTGCTTGCGCAATTCTCCGAACAGATTGCGCTTGCCGCAGCGCCGCTCGCAGCCGTCCTGCTCCTGTCCGCGGGGCCTTCCGAAACGGGATGGCTGCAGACTGCCCAGACGCTGCCCTTCCTTCTGCTTTCCATTCCGGCCGGCCTCGCCGCGGATCATGCGTCGAGACGCAAGCTGATGGTCGCATCGGAGTTGCTGCGTGCGCTGTCGCTGGCGGCGATTGTTGCTCTCTTGTTGCTCGGCGTGATGAACCTGCCGTTGCTTGCGGTTCTCGGCTTTGTCGGAGCGATCGGCACGGTATGTTTTAGCGTCGCTGCACCGGCGCTCGTCGCCTCTCAAGTGCCGCGCGCGCAACTTTCGGACGCCAATCGCTGGCTTGAGCTTGCGCGAAGCGCCGCATTTACGGCGGGGCCGGCGCTCGGTGGCGCTCTTGTGGGGTGGACCGGGGCGCCCGCCGCCTATGTGCTCGCCACCACGCTCTCGCTTTTGGCCGTTTTCTGTCTCGCCGGTCTTCCTCGGGATGGGGTCGTGGCCAAGCACAAACGCGACCTGCTTCACGATCTCAGAGAAGGGGCCGGTTTCGTTCTGCGCCACGATCTCCTGCGACCGATCCTCGTCACTGCCGTTTTCTTCAACATCGGCTGGTTCGTTCTCCAGGCGATCTATGTCGCCTATGCAGTACAAAATCTCGGCTTGACGGCCACTGAGGTCGGGGTCACCCTCGGAATCTACGGCGGCGGCATGATCACAGGGGCGCTTGCCGCACCTGCATTGGCACGTCGGATATCCTTCGGCACCACAATCTTGATCGGACCGATCGCCGGGTTCGCGGCGGCATTCACCATGCTGTTGACCTTATGGCTGCCCTCTGTCTGGGTCGCCGGCCTGAGCTTCTTTCTTTTTGGTGCCGGGCCGATCCTTTGGACGATTTCGACGATGACGCTTCGGCAGGCGGTGACACCCAATTCCATGCTCGGACGCGTTTCCGCGTTCATCATGACGGCGACCCTCGGGGCACGGCCACTCGGCGCCGCAATCGGGGCCGCTGTTGCCGCGCATTCCGGAGTGACCGCCTGTCTGGTTGCGTCGGTCGGCTGCTTTGCCGTCCAGCTGCTGGTCATCGTGGGATCCAGCGTGCCGAAATTGCAGCAATTGCCCGATGCGACGTAAGCTTTTCCGCCTCTCCTAAAATTGTGAGCGCACTCTATCTTCTTGCTTCTCTCGCGCTCGGGTGGAAGCCCCAAGCACCTCTTCTGCAAATGCTTCGTCGCCATTGATCGTTGCAGGAGCAGGTGGGATCGAACCAACGTGGTCCTGCCCATCCGGGCAGGTCGTTAAGCTCGTTGCAGATGCTAATATTCGAACTGCCGGTCTGGATGCCACCTCAGGCCGGGACAGCACAGTGTCCGACGGCGATAGCCATGCCTCACCATGTGTCGTCGGACACTTATTTCTTCCAGGGAGCCCGGCCGTTTGTTCCGGCACAGCCCGGTCGCAATTCCAGGCGTCGCGTGCAGCGCACGGCCATCTGCGGCACGCAAGCTCGATCCAGTCTCCAAAAAAACAAAAGCGGTCCAGTCTAGGGAAAAACTGGGCCGCCTTTTGCTGGACCGGAGGTCAATCTAATTCAGCACCCTAATGATAAGTTCAGCTTAGTATTTGTCAACCGTTAAAACGGGCATGAATCCGGCGTGGCACATGTCTTCCATGTTGATGTGGCATAGAGATGTCGACGCGATGCGTTAAGAAACTGCCATCGCCAGCATCATGTCCCTCGCAAACTTGAGGCCGACCCGTTCCTTCGGCCTGGGGCGGTGCGACAGCGAGCGAGCTGGCGGATATGCAAAGAAGTCTTGCACAGCTTGAAAAAAATCCGACTCCGACGTCGGGATCGGTCATTCTCCATCGTCTTAGAAGTATCAACCGCTTCAATTTGGAGGAACATCGTGGAAAATGCTCAATCGGCCTGGCAGACTGCCGCCATCCTCATCGCTCGCCTGATCTTTGCCGCCGTCTTTCTGATGGCGGTCTCATTCAAGTTTATGGATATGGGGGCGACTGCCGGCTACATCGCCGCCGCGGGATTTCCATTCGCGCTGTTTCTGGCCTGGTGTGCTGCGATCCTGGAGGTGTTGCTGGTTGCCGCTTTCCTGTCCGGCGCTTTCTTCACTCCGGCAGCGATTGTTGCGGCCATCTATGTCGTCTTTCTCGGATTCTCCTTTCATGGCCCGGCGCACTGGGCCGCCAACCAAGCTGAGTTTGGCTTCTTCGTCGACCATTTCACCTTCCTGGCTGGGCTGTTCTTTGCGGCCGTCCACGGGCCGGGCAAAGTGCTTGCCCTCAGGACGGCTTGGCCGGCCAAGGCGTGAGTGTGTGGGGTTGCGCCGGCTGAAGCGCCGCTTTCGGTACTAATGCGTTTTTCCCGCGGCAAGCCGGCGCTCCAGCCACAAACTATACCGGGAGGCTGCAAAGCTGATTGCGAAATAGATCGCGCCGGTAAATACGTAAGCTTCAGTGTAGAAGCCGAGCCATACGGGATCGGTTGCCGCGATCTTGCCGGTGTTCAACAGATCCGAAATGCCGATGACAGCCAGCAGCGACGTGCTGAGCAAGATTCCTATCGAGAGATTGACGATGGCCGGAATGACCGCCCTCAAAGCCTGCGGGAGAACGACAAGCTGTGTTGTGCGCCAATAGCCGAGGCCCAGGGAGTAAGCGGCTTCGAGCTGGCCCGAAGGGATCGATTGCAAGCCAGCCCGGATGACCTCTGCCAGATAGGCGGAGACGAACAGCGTAATGCCGATTTGCGCCCGCAGCAGCTTGTCGAGCAAAGCCCCGTTCGGCAAGGCCATCGGCAGGATCAACATGGCGACATATAGTACGGCAATGAGGGGTATACCTCGCAAGCATTCGATAAACGCCACGGCAAGCACGCGCAGGATGCCCATCGACGAACGGCGCGCCAAGGCCAGAAGCAGCGCGACCGGAAAAGCAGTTGCAAGACCGATGACCGACACAAGGAGGGTTATCGGCAGCCCGCCCCATTGATTGGTCGGCACGGGTGGTGAAACGACGACCCCTGCCATGAGAAGCCAAACCAGCACCAGCACAATCGGCCAGAATATCAGCAGCTTGAAACCCCAGGATCTCGGGTCGGCCGACATGAAAAGCAACGCGAGAATACAGACGATCGCGAGTGCGGGGCGCCACTGCAATACAGGGGGATAGAATCCAAAGACGATGAAGCGGAACTTTGCGATAATGAATGCCCAGCAGGCGCCGGCACCTTCGGCACTGCAGTCGCTGCCGGTTCCGCCCCAGATCGCGGCGCTACCCACCCAGCGCAGGAGAGGAGCTGTCATCCAAAGCAGGATTGCGAGACTGATGATGGTTATGATGGCGTTCGGCCAGTTGTCGAAAAGACCTTTCGAAATCTGACGTCGACGCCGTCGGGAGAGGCCGATCTGCAATTCACTCATTGACGCCGGTTCCCTCTCCGCGTGATGTGCCTGTTGAAGAGATTCATGGCGAGCGAGACGATCAGGTTGAGCGTCAGATAAGCCCCCGCGATAATCGTAATCGCTTCGAGCGTCTGTCCGGTGGTATTGGCGGTCGTGTTGCCGACGTTCACCAGATCCGGATAGCCGATCGCAACGGCAAGACTGGAATTCTTCGTCAGATCGAGATAGCTCGACGTCATCAACGGCGTTATCACCCGTAACGCCTGTGGGAGCACGATCAGGCGCATGATGTGACCGGGGCGCAGACCCAGAGAGCGAGCCGCCTCCCATTGCCCGTTCTGCACCGATTGGATCCCGCCGCGCACGATCTCGGCAATGGTTGCCGCCGAATTGAAAACCAGACCGGCAAGCAGGCCTGCAAATTCGGGGCTCAGCGATAGCCCGCCCGATATGTTGAAGCCGCCTTTGATCGGCAGGTCGAGATCGACGCTGCCCCCGGTAAGCCAAAAGGTCACCGTTGCGGCAATGACGGTCGCCAGGCTGATCTGGGTGGCATAGAAGGGACGGCCGAGAAGCAGGCGCCGCAGTGCAACGGCTACGACAAGTCCACATAGCAAGGCGAGCCCGATGCTTGCGACAGGCGCATTTCCGGCAAGCACGAACTTTGGAATATAGACGCCACGATTGCTGAGATAGGTGCCGGCTATTTCCGTCGCGCGGCGGGCGGCGGGAAGGTTGTGAAAAATCGCGCTCCAGAGGAAGAGTTGCAGCAGGAGCGGCGTGTTGCGAAAGATCTCGATATAGCAGCGAACAAACGAGGTCAGAATGAGGTTGCGGGTCATCTGCGCAACGCCGAGCGCAATGCCAAGAAGTGTCGCAATGATGCAGCCGACGGACGCGACGTAGATGGTGTTGACAAGTCCGGCAAGCAGCGCCCGCCCATAATTGTCCGACGACGAATAGGCAATCAGGCTCTCGCCGATTTCAAAGTTTGCCCGTTGCGACAGGAACGCGAAACCGGGCTCGATGCCGAGCCGATGCATGGTGGCGACGATGTTGGCGCCGAAATACCAGAGCACCGCGCCCAAGGCCAACAGGACGGCCGCCTGCGCTGCAGGCGCGGGACCGAGCCAGAGGCGAACACGGCGAAGGGGGCCGGGCTTCGAAAAGCCCGACCCCACGTGACGAGAATGCATCTGCAGCTGATCCATCGAACCCGTCTCAGCGGAAAGGCGGCGAGTAGATCAGGCCACCCTTCGTCCAGAGCTGATTGAGGCCTCTATCGAAATTGAGAGGCGTGCCCTTGCCGACATTGCGCTCGAATATCTCGCCATAATTGCCGACGGCCTTGATGATATTGTAGGCGAATTTCGGGTCGAGGCCGATTGCCTGGCCGAGAGAGGGATCGACACCGAGGAAGCGCTTGACGGCTGGATCCTCGCTGGTGAGGAACGTATCGATATTGTCCTTGGTGATGCCGAATTCTTCGGCCTGGACAGTCGCGTAGACGGTCCAGTTGACGATTTCCAGCCATTGATCGTCGCCTGCGCGGACGGCCGGAGCAAGAGGCTCTTTGGAGAGCCGCTCGGGCAGCAGAATATAGTCGTCCGGCTTCTTGAGTTGCGTGCGCTTTGCCGCAAGATCCGTCGAATCCTGCGTCAGCGCATCAACGCGACCTGAATCCAGAGCCTTGGTGAATTCTGCTGTTTCCTCGATCGTCACCGGCGTGAACTTCTTGCCGGATTTGCGGAAGAAGTCGGCGATGTTCAGCTCGCCGGTCGTTCCGCTTTGGATGCCGATCGTGGCTCCGTCCAGATCCTGACCCTTGGTGACGCCAAGATCCTTGCGCACCAACAATCCCTGACCGTCATAGAAAACGACCGGGCCGAAATGGAAGCCGAGCTTGAAGGCGCGGGTGACGGTTTCCGTGACGCCGGAGAGCAGAATGTCGAACTCCCCCGATTGAAGAGCAGGCAGGCGCTGCTGCGGCGAGGAGTTGGTAAATTCCACCTTGTCCGGATTATTGAAAACGGTAACGGCAAGCGCTCGACCGAAATCGATGAAGAAGCCCTGCCAGCGGCCGCTACTGTCCGGAGTGAAGAAGCCCGGTGTCGTTCCGACGCCAACCTTGATGAGACCGCGTTCCTTGATCTTATCCAGTGTCGGGCCTGCATTGGCCATGTTGGGCAGCAGCGTTGCGGCCACGATCATCGTTGCGGCGACAGCAGCTGTCACGCGCCTGTGCACGTTGGTAATTGCTTGCATGAAAACTCTCCTGAAAGTGCCTGTCCCCAGCCCGGGACGTTGATTGTTGGGAGGATCAGTTGGCCCCGGGCGTTTCTAAGTTATGTGCTTATAATCTATAGAATAGATATATTACTTCAATGATGGCGCTCTTGAAGAAACAATTTGCTCATTTTGGCATCCATTCCTGCGACAGCAGTAAAATCAGCTATGAAATGAAATATATTTCATAGCGTGAATTATATTGACATTCAGCTTTGCGCCAAGCTAACTACCATCACCGGGGTTCGAGGAGGAAACCCGGTTTCACAAACAAGGCGCGATACGCGCCCTCGGCTTTTTGGGGAGGGGCTTCGGCCTCGAGGAGGAATCTTGCGCAATTTTCTAAGCACGACCGCGATGGCAGTCCTGGCCGCGGCGGCATTCATTTCCACCGCTGCTGCGGCCGAGCCGGATAATCCGTTTCGCTGCAAGCCCGGAGAGAAATACGTCATGAACGTGATGGTTTCGGGCGTCGAATACTGGTTCCCGGTCTATGAGATGTTCAAGCAGGCCGGCAAGCAGTTTGGCTGCGAGACTGCATATACCGGCACGCCGGAATATGACGTCAACAAGCAGATCGCGACGTTCGATCAGGCGCTCGCCCAGAATCCGGCCGGAATTCTCGTTCATCCAATGAACTCCGATCCCTTCATCGAGCCGATCAATCGCGCGATCGATCAGGGCACGGCAGTTGTCACCTTTGCGGCGGACTCGCCTCTCTCTAAGCGCATTTCCTTCATCACCTCGGACAATTCGCGCGAAGGCACCTACGCGGCCGACGCGATTGCCGCGAAGCTTGGCGGCAAGGGCGAATATGCGGTTCTGGAAAATCCGGGCCAGGACAATCACGACAAGCGCATCGCGGCCTTCATCGCCCGCATGGAAAGCAAATATCCCGAGATGAAGCTTGTCGGCCGCGCCGCATCGAACCAGGATCCGAATAAAGCCTATCAGGGGCTGATGAGCCTGGTACAGGCGCACCCGAACCTCAATGCCGTGTTCATGCCGGAGGCGAACTCCGCAATCGGCGCAGCCCAGGCCAACAAGGAAAGTGGCGGCAAGATCCTCGTCATGTGCGCCGACGTCAACGCCAACATCCTCGACATGATCAAGGCCGGCGAAGTCTTCGGCTCGATCAATCCGAACCAGGGCATGCAGGGCTACATGGGCTTCATGATGCTATGGCTTGCCAAGCATCCGGAGCTGATCGATCCCATGAACGACGCCAAGCGCTCCGGCTTCAATCCGATGAGCATTCCCTTCGTCGACAACGGTCTGTCGATCGTCACCGCCGCAAATGCCGATGACTTCTACTGGGACAAGTATCTGAAGCGTCGCGGCACGAAGGGCATCGAGGAGTAAAGCCTGAAACGTCGGCTGTCCGGGGCGAGACATCTCGGGCAGCCGACGCCGGGTTTGAAAATGGGGGAGATGCTCATGACACAATCACCGATCTTAGAGATCCGCAACGTCAGCAAGCGTTTTGGTGCGATCAAGGCGCTGACGGATGCGAAGTTCACGCTCGAAAGAGGTGAAGTGCACGCGCTTTGCGGTGAAAACGGCGCTGGCAAATCGACGCTCATGAACATCATCGCCGGCGTGCTGCAGCCGACCGAGGGTGAGATCCTTATCGACGGCGCGCCCGTCAAGATCGCGTCTCCGGCCGCAGCCCAATCCCTGGGCATCGGTCTCGTCCATCAGGAAATCGCACTTTGCCCGGACGCGACCGTTGCCGAAAACATGTTCATGGCGGCGACGAACCGGCGCCGCTCTCCATTGATGAATTTTGCCAGGCTGGAACGGGAGGCCCAGGCGGTGATGAACCGCCTTTCCCCGATCGATGTCCGTAAGAAAGTCGGCGAGCTGCCGATTTCAAGTCAGCAACTGGTGGAGATCGCCAAGGCGCTGACGCTCGATTGCCGTGTCCTGATCTTCGACGAGCCGACGGCGGCTTTGACCGTCGCCGAGGCACAGGTGCTCTTCGGCATCATCAGCGATCTGAAAGAGCAGGGCATATCGATCATCTACATCAGCCATCGCATGGCTGAGATCTTCAGCCTATGCGACCGCGTGACCGTCTTTCGCGACGGCCGCTACGTCTCGACCGAGCGTGTGTCGGACATCACAGCCGATGATGTGGTACGTCGCATGGTCGGGCGCGAAATCACCCAGCTCTATCCGGAAAAGCAGGACTTCACCGAACGCGGCGTGGAGACTGTATTGTCCATTCGCAATCTTGGCGACGGCAAGCGTTTTCAAGAGGTCAGCTTCGAGCTGCGCAAGGGGGAAATTCTCGGGATTGGCGGACTGATCGGCTCCGGTCGGACTGAAATCGCCGAAGGCATTTGTGGGCTGCGCCAGACGACCGAAGGCGATATCCGACTGCATGACAAGGCGCTTCGAGCGACTTGCTATGCCGATGCCGTTCGCGCCGGAATCGTCTATCTCTCCGAGGATCGCAAGGGTTCCGGCGTCTTTCTCGACCTGTCGATCGCACAGAACATCTCCGCCCTCGATCTCAAGTCGCTGACGGGCCAGTTCGGGCTCTTGAATGCGAAGGCTGAGTCCGAGCGCGCGGAGGAGCTCGCGCGCCGCCTCGGCGTGCGCATGGGCGGTATCGGCATGCCGGTTTCATCGCTTTCGGGCGGCAATCAGCAGAAAGTCGCCATCGCCAAGCAGTTGGCGGTCGATCCTAAGGTAATCCTGCTCGATGAGCCGACGCGCGGCATCGACGTCGGCGCCAAGTCCGAAATTCATCGTTTGCTGCGCGACCTTGCGCGTTCCGGTATCGGCATCGTCGTGATCTCATCGGAATTGCAGGAGCTTCTTGGTTTGTGTGACAGGGCGATCGTCATTCGCGAAGGCGCCGTCGCGGGGGAAGTTGAGGGGGATACCATGACGGAGGAGGCAGTCATGAGGCTCGCTTCCGGTGTCGATGTGCAGCAACAACTCAAAGCGAAGGCATCAACACATGCCGTCTGAGAAAAGAGCAGAAACGGGAGATGAGACAATGGCAGATCACGCTTTGGTCGCGACGAGGGAGCGTACGTCTTCCTGGCGCAAGCTCGGGACAATGCGGGAAGCGGGGTTGATCGCCATCATTCTCGCGCTCTGCGTCGTCATGAGCTTTGCCTCGCCACACTTTCTGACGCTTGGCAATTTCAGGGCCATGCTGATGTCGTTTTCGGTCGAGGGCATTGTCGTCGTCGGCATGACCATCCTCCTGATCGTCGGCGGCATCGACCTTTCGGTCGGGTCGGTCGTCTGCTTCTCGATGGTTCTGTCCGGGTCATTGTTCCTGATGGGCGTCGACCCATGGAGTGCCTCTCTGATCGGCATTCTCGCCAGCGCCCTGATAGGCTGCGCCATGGGCTTCTTCGTGACCGTCATCGGTCTCAATCATTTCATCACATCGCTTGCGGCCATGGTGATCGTTCGAGGCTTTTGCCTCATCATCACCAAAGGAACGCCGCTCTCATTGTTCACGCTGCCGCCCTCGTTCAAGGCAGTCGGGCAGGGCACGTTTTACGGGATACCTTATGTGATCCTGATCTTCGTCGCGGTGGTCGCCATCTTCGATTTCCTGCTGCGCCGCGCAACCGCATTCCGCAAGGTGTTCTACACCGGCAGCAACGAAAAGGCGGCGCTCTATTCCGGGATCAAGACCAACCAGGTCAAATTCTGGGTCACCGTCCTCTGCACGACGTTGTCGGGGTTTGCCGGCGTGATCTACATGTCGCGGTTCGGTGCTGCGACGCCGACCTTCGGCGTCGGCATGGAGCTCAACATCATCGCTGCTGCCGTCATCGGTGGAGCATCCTTGAGCGGCGGTTCCGGCACGATCCTCGGCGCCATTCTCGGCATCGCGCTTCTCTCGGTGGTCACGAGTTCGTTGATCCTGCTCAATGTCTCGGTCTACTGGCAGGACATGATCAAAGGCTGCATTCTCTTGACCGCCGTCTCCATCGACCATTTCCTTCACAAGCGTAAGGCTGCCTGACATGCCCCTTGCAAAGCCGAAAGCCCCATCTGCGCCGCGAGAAGAAATCGTCATCGCGCGCCAGATGCACCAAGCCCTCGTCCTGCACTTTCTCGAAGGTCTGACGCAGGCTCAGATCGCCGATCAGCTCGGCATCTCGCATGCGACGGTCAACCGGCTGATCAAGCGCGGCCGCCAGCTCGGCCTCGTCGAGATCAAGATCAAGTCCCCCGTCGAGCCCCTGGTCGACATGGAAGAGCAGCTTCTCGCGCTCGGCGGCATCAGCCGTGCCATCGTGGTGCCGACCGTGTCGGACAATCCGCAGACGGCGTTGCAGGCCGTCGGCGAGGCGGCGGCCCGCCTGCTTGTCGAGCATATCGCGGATGGCGATACGATCTGCATTACCGGCGGCAAGGGCGTCAGTGCCGTCGTCGCTGGCCTTCAGGCACCGCGACCTTTTGATGTCTCGGTAATCCCGGCGACCGGCTGCGTTCAGGGCAAGCACTATACGGATGTCAATCACGTCTCGACGCTGATGGCGGATCGTCTCGGCGGACACTCTTTCCAGATCCATGCGCCTCTGTTTGCCGACAGTGCGGCCGAGCGCGACATGCTGATCAACATGCGCGCCGTCGCCGATGTGTTCAAACAGGCGCGGGAGGCCAAAATTGCCGTCGTCGGTATCGGCTCCATTCTTTCCGACGATTCAAGTTATTATGACCTCCATCCATCCTCGAGCACGGACCGCGCGGCGATAGAGCGTTCCGGTGCTTCGTGCGAATTGCTTGCCCATCTGCTCGATGACGAAGGTCGCGTTTGCGATTACAGCCTCAACCGATCGCTGGTCTCGCTCACCCTTCCGGAGTTCGCTTCGATCCCGACGAAGATCGGTGTGGCGAGTGGGCCGAACAAGGCAGGCCCGATCCTCAGCGTCATGCGTGGCCATCATCTCGATACGCTGGTCACGGACGAAGCGACAGGTGCCCGCGTTCTGGCGCTCGCAACCGGGAAAGGGCAGCACGTATGAGCGGTCAGCAATTGACACGCGAGATCGGAAAATCCGGCGTCATCGCATCGGCGGTCGGCCTTGGAACATGGGCGATCGGCGGCTGGATGTGGGGCGGAACGGACGAGACGGAATCGATCTCGGCGATCCACGCGTCGCTCGACGCCGGCGTCACGCTCATCGATACCGCACCGGCCTATGGTCTCGGGCGGTCGGAAGAAATCGTCGGCAAGGCGCTTGCCGGCCGCCGCGACAAGGCCGTGATCGCCACCAAATGCGGCCTTGTGTGGCATACCGACAAAGGCAGGCATTTCTTCGATCAGGACGGCAAGCCGGTTCATCGTTATCTCGGCCGCGATGCGATTTTCCACGAAGTCGAGGAGAGCCTGCGGCGCCTCGGCACCGATTACATCGACCTCTATATCACCCACTGGCAGGATCCGACGACTCCGATCGAGGAGACGGTTAGGGCGGTTGAAGACCTGAAGGCATCCGGCAAGATCCGGGCGATCGGCGCCAGCAATGTCAGCGCGCTTGAGCTGGAGGCCTATATATCGGCCGATGGCCTCGATGCCATCCAGGAACGCTTCAGCATGATCGATCGGGAGATCGAGAGCGAATTGCTGCCGCTGACGCGGGCAAACGGGATTTCGACTCTCAGCTATTCGTCGTTGGCGCTCGGGCTCTTGTCCGGCACCGTCGGGCCGGAGCGGATCTTCTCCGGTGACGATCAACGGCGGGACAATCCTCGCTTTTCCGTTTCGAACCGTGACAAGGCGCAGGCCTTCGCAAAGGCAATCCGACCCGTTGCCGATAAGCACGAGGCCAGTATCGCTCAAGTCGTCATCGCCTGGACACTTGCCCAACCCGGCGTCACTTTCGCGCTTTGCGGAGCCCGCAATCCTGCGCAGGCGCTCGACAACGCTCGTGCCGGGACCATCCGGCTGGATGCGGATGATCAATCAGCCATCGAGGCAGCCATTTCAGCGAAGCTGACCGATATGGACAGGTAACGGATCGCCATCATGAATCGTGAAGAAACGTTGGACGGGCTTCGCCGAAGCCCGAAGATGGACGTGTGTGTCATCGGCGGCGGCATCAATGGCATCAGTGCCTTTCGGGAGTTGGCGCTTCAGGGGCTCGACGTGCTCCTCGTCGAGAAGCACGACTATTGTTCGGGAGCCAGCGCTGCACTGTCGCGCATGGTGCATGGCGGCCTTCGCTATCTTGAAAACGGCGAGTTCAAGCTGGTGCAGGAATCGCTTGCCGAACGCGACCGGCTGCTGCGCAACGCGCCGCATTATGTGGCGCCGCTGCCGACGACCGTGCCGGTCTTCGATATTTTCTCCGGCCTGGGAAATGGCCTGGTTCGCTTTCTCGGCCTGTCCCGCCGTCCCAGCCGTCGCGGTGCGATTGCGATCAAGGTCGGTCTCAGCATCTACGATTTCTTGACGCGCAAGCGGGCCATGATGCCGCGCCATCAGTTTCGCGGTCGGAGCGGCACGGTCGCCAAATGGCCGGCGCTCAATTCCGACATCAGGAGTTCGGCTACCTATTACGACGCCTGGGTCAGTCATCCGGAGCGGCTCGGCATCGAGCTACTCGACGACGGCTTGTCTGCGGGATCGGCGGCGCGGGCTCTGAACTATGCCGAAATCCGGAGAACGGGTGAGGGGCGTTATCTCATCCGTGACACGATCGCCGGAGCATCGGCAACGATCGAACCCACTCTCATCATCAACGCAACAGGCGGATGGATCGACATTACCAACGAGGCTCTCCTTAAACCCGAAACGCAGACATCCCCCTTGATGGGTGGAACGAAGGGTTCGCATCTCATCGTCGACAATGCCGCACTTTACGACGCCTTGGCCGGCCACATGATCTATTACGAGAATGAGGATGGCCGCATCTGCATCCTCTTTCCCTATCTCGGCAAGGTTCTGGTGGGTTCGACCGACATCCGGGTCGATGACCCGGGGAGCGTACGCTGTGAGGCGGATGAGCGGGATTACATATTGCAGTCCCTGTCCTTCGTTCTGCCCGGGATCACGATCCGGCCGGAAGAGATCAGCTTCCAGTTCTCAGGCGTCCGTCCTCTGCCGGCAAGTACCGACAGCTTTACAGGTCGCATCCCGCGCGATCATTTCTGTACGATCGTCGACGGGGATGATGGCGACCCCTCGGTGCTGTGCATGATCGGTGGCAAATGGACGACGTTTCGCTCCTTTGGCGAGCTTGCCGCCGATCTTGCCCTTGAACGGCTGGGGAAGCAGCGTCGCATTTCGACGGCAGACCGGGAAATCGGCGGCGGGCGGAGGTTCCCGCTGGATCGCGCTGCCTGGATCGCGCAAGTGGCCGCCGAAAAGGGAATTCCTGGTAGCCGCATGGCGACGCTTTTCGGCCGTTACGGCACGCACGCGGAAGCAATCGCCGGCTTTATTGCCATGGCACCCGATCTGCCCATGCCGCATGCGGATTACTCGCAGCGAGAGCTGATTTTCCTCATCCGCAACGAAGCGGCGGAGCATCTGGACGATCTTCTGCTGCGGCGGACGACGCTTGCGATTTCAGGCGCGCTTTCTGCTGAGATGATGGACGCCGTGCTCGATCTGCTGGCGACGGAAAAGGCCTGGACCCCGGCGCAGCGCAGCGCCGAGCGAACCCGTTTTCTCACTCTCTTGCGCGAGCGCCACGGCGTCGCCGAGAGCACTCTTTCCGAACGGAACGAACAAAGGAGCATGGAATGCGAAACAACAGCAAAGTCCGGATGAACCGGCTGTTCAATGGCGGCCGCTGCCTTGATGTCGCAATCGATCACGGCGTCTGCAACGAACCGTCTTTCCTCAATGGCCTTGAAGACATGCCTGCGGTCGTCAATGCCCTGGTGGCGGCGGCACCCGATGCGATCCAGATGAACTACGGTCAGGCCGACCTGTTGCAAGATCTTGCCGCCAGGGACAAGCCGGCGCTGGTTATGCGCGTCGATATGGGAAATCCCTATAACCGCACACGTCACCGCAATATGTGGGCTGTGTTGCAGAATGAGGCAGAACCGCTGATCGGCGCGATCGAGATGGATGCGGCCTGCGTCGTCGTCAATCTGTTCATGCTCCCCGACGAGCCGGACCTTTTTCGCCAATGCGTGCAGAACATCGCACGGGTTCGGGCCGACTGCGACAAATATGGAATGCCTTTGATGATCGAGCCTCTCGTCATGCAGCCGGTCGAAACGGCTGGCGGCTATATGGTCGATGGCGACGCGGACAAGATCGTTACGCTGACGCGGCTTGCCCGCGAGATGGGAGCCGATGTGGTCAAGGCCGATCCGACCACCAACGCCGAGGATTTTCACAGGGTGGTCGAAGCGGCCCGTTGCCCGGTCCTGGTGCGCGGCGGCGGCAAGGAAGACCTGCGCAACGTCTTTGAGAAGTCGGCGGCCTTGATGCGGCAGGGCGCGATGGGCATGGTCTACGGCCGCAACATCTATCAGCATGCCAATCCGAGTGCGGTCGTGCGCGGATTGATGGCGATCATTCATGACGATGTCGGCGGCGAGGAAGCCTTCGCGCTCTATCAGCGCGGCTGATAGTAAGACTTGGGGCCTTGGGAGGGGTACGGGATGGCAGAATATCTATTGGGGCTCGACGCCGGCAACACGGTTATCAAGGCGGTGATCTTTGACCGGCAGGGCAACGAAATTGCGGCAGCGTCAGCAGAGGGGCACAGCCGCATGCCATGCCCCGGACATGTGGAGCGCGGGCTCGATGAGCTCTGGGCGAATGCCGGCAAGGTCATCCACGCCTGCATCGAGCAGGCTGGAGTTTCGACCGGAGACATTGTTGCCGTTGGCTGTGCAGGCCACGGAAACGGGCTTTACGCCCTCGATCGCGAAGGCCGTCCCTTGCTGGGCATCCAGTCTCTGGATACGCGCGCCGTCGCCCTCGTTGAGGAATGGCAGGAAAAAGGTGTGGGTGACCGCACCTATCCGATTGGCCAGCAGCGGCCCTGGCCATCGCAAACGCCGACATTGCTTGCCTGGCTGAAGCGCCGCCAGCCGGAAACCTTCGCCCGGATCGGCACGGTTTTCCTGTGCAAGGATTTCATCGTCAATCGCCTGACCGGCGTTCGTGTCAGCGAAGTCTCCGATATGACCGGATGCGGACTGCTCCATGTCGTCGATCGTCGCTATGACCATGGTCTGATGGAAGCCTATGGCCTCGGTGATTGCATGGAACTGCTTCCGCCCTTGATCGAAAGCTCCGATATTGCGGGGCATGTCACAGCGGAGGCAGCCGCACTGACCGGGCTCGCCATCGGAACGCCTGTCGTCGGCGGTCTTTTCGATGTTGTCGCCTCCGCCATCGGCTCCGGTGTCACCCGCACGGGGGCGGCCTCGATCATCGCCGGTACCTGGAGCATCAATCAAGTGATCGTCGATACGCCGCGGCTCGACGGGCCGGTGTTCATGTCCTCGACCTTCGATCGCAAGCGCTATATGGCGATCGAATCGAGCGCCACCTCGGCCGCCAATCTCGAATGGCTGGTACGGGAGTTCTTTTCGGATCTTCCGCTGGACGGCCGATCGCCCTTCGACTTGTGCGGAGATCTGGCCGCCGGCATCGAGCCTGCTGGCGATGATCCGCTCTATCATCCCTTCCTCTACGGTGCGCAACAAAGCGGCAATGCCCGCGCCGGCTTCTATGGCGTTGCCGGCTGGCATACGAAGGGGCATCTCGTTCGTGCCGTGCTGGAAGGCGTCGCCTTTGGCCATCGACAACATATCGAGACGATGCGGCAGGCGGGTGCAGTCTTCAACGACGCTGTGCTTTCCGGTGGCGGTTCACGCAGCCTGATTTGGCCGCAAATATTCGCCGATGTGCTGGGTTTGCCGGTCTCGATCGCCCGTTCGCGTGAAACCGGTGCGCTCGGCGCTGCAATCACCGCAGGAACGGGGATTGGAGTTTTTGCGGATTTTGCGGCCGGCGCGGCGTCCATGGTGCGGGTTGAGCGGAACTACGTTCCGAACAGGCATCTTCAAAGCCATTACGAGCGACGCTATGGCCTCTATAACGACATCCTGACGGCAATGGCACCGATCTGGCGACGGCTGTCCTCATCGCTGCCTTCTGCGACAGGAGCGGCAGCGTGAGCGCGTCCTCTGACAATGCAGTCGCCGATGCCGGCGATTACGATTTCATCATCGTCGGAGCGGGATCGGCGGGATGCGTTCTTGCCAATCGCCTGTCGGCCAACCCGGCAAATCGGGTTCTTTTGCTCGAGGCCGGCGGCAGTGATCGATATCATTGGGTGCATATCCCGATCGGCTATCTCTTCTGCATGGGCAATCCGCGCACGGATTGGATGATGAAGACGCAGCAGGAAACTGGCCTCAATGGCCGCTCGCTTCCCTATCCGCGGGGAAAGCTCCTCGGAGGCTGCTCATCGATCAATGGCATGATCTATATGCGCGGCCAGGCTGCCGATTATGATGGCTGGCGGCAGGAGGGCAATGTCGGCTGGGGCTGGGATGACGTTCTGCCCTATTTCCTGAAGTCGGAGGACAATTATCGCGGTCGGTCGCAGGTTCACGGTGCAGGCGGCGAATGGCGCGTTGAGCGGCAGCGCCTCTCCTGGCCGATCCTCGATGCGTTTCGAGATGCGGCAGAGGAGCTCGGCATTCCGAAGACCGACGATTTCAATGATGGCGACAACGAAGGGTCCGGTTATTTCGAGGTCAATCAGCGCGGCGGACTACGCTGGAACACCACCAAGGCCTTTCTGCGCCCTGCCATGAAGCGGGCCAATCTTAGAGTGCTGACAGGCGCGGAAACGGAAACGCTGCTGTTTGAGGCGCGTCGCGTCAGCGGCGTCCGGTTTCGATTGGATGGCAGGGTTCACGAGGTGCGGGCAAAGCGCGAGGTCATCCTTTCGGCCGGAGCGATCAATTCGCCGAAAATACTAGAACTCTCGGGGGTCGGCAGACCCGAACTGCTGCGGCATATCGGCATCGACGTCATACATTCTCTGAAAGGAGTTGGAGAAAATCTGCAGGATCATTTGCAGATCCGCACCGTATTTCGCATCGAGGGGGCGAAGACGTTGAACCAGCTCTATCATAATCTCTTTGCCCGGGCCGGCATGGGATTGGAGTACGCGTTCCGCCGCTCCGGCCCTCTGTCCATGGCGCCGAGCCAGCTCGGGATCTTTGCGAAGAGCGATCCGGCGGTGGCGACGGTCGATCTCGAATATCACGTTCAGCCGCTTAGCACGGACAGGCTGGGCGAACCGCTGCACCGCTATCCCGCCGTCACCGTCTCCGTTTGCAATCTCCGCCCTGAAAGCCGAGGTACGGTCCATGTCGCCGCGCCGGATGCTTCATCGGCTCCGGAGATAAGGCCGAACTATCTCTCGATGGCGGGGGATCGCATCGTGGCAGCGCGCTCCATTCGTCATGCTCGCCGTCTTATGCAGGCCAGAGCGATCTCGAAGTTCGCTCCGAGAGAGGTGCTGCCAGGCCCCGAGTTTCAAAGCGATGAGGAATTGGTTCGAAGGGCAGGCGACATCGCAACGACCATTTTCCACCCGGTTGGGACATGCAAGATGGGAAGCGGCGAGGATGCCGTCGTCGATTCACAGCTGCGCGTCCATGGTATCGGCGGGCTGAGAGTGGTCGATGCCTCGATCATGCCGAAAATCGTCTCGGGAAACACCAATTCACCGGTCATCATGATCGCGGAGAAAGCGGCCGACATAATCTTGAGCTAAGTGCCGTTGCCGCATGTTATCGATTATCGATAACATATTTTGACAATGCTAGCTCATCCGAGCGATAGCGAATAGAGCAAAGACCTAGGCGCCGTGAAGCGGATTTACTGAGCCATGAGGAGTGGTCGTGGGCTGATCGGCGAGATGATGGGGCATCGAGACGATCGGATATCATGCGCGGGTCACACGAGCGAGCAAGTTCAAGAGGAAATGATGAGTGCGCATGATGATGCCTTGGTAGACGAACCAACAGTAAGGGGCTCGCCGCTTGAGGTTCTTCGCGTCTTCCTCATGCTTGGATTGACCTCCTTCGGTGGTCCGATCGCTCATCTGGGCTACTTTCGTGACGAGCTTGTTGTGCGGCGAAAATGGATCGATGAGGAAGGTTATGCCGATCTCGTTGCTCTTTGTCAGTTTCTGCCGGGGCCAGCCTCCAGTCAGGTCGGATTTTCGCTCGGGGTCCTACGCGGCAACGGACTGCTTGGCGGGCTGGCGGCGTGGCTCGGCTTCACCTTGCCGTCCGCTGCGATCCTGTTCGCCTTTGCGGTCGGCACGGCAACTTTCACCGGAGCGGCATCGACTGGCGTTGTGCATGGATTGAAACTGGTCGCTGTCGCGGTGATTGCCCAGGCGATCTGGGGAATGGCAAAAAACCTTACGCCCGATCGGGGGCGGGCTGCCATTGCTCTTGCGGCGGTTGCCATTGTTGCCTTCGGCGGTGGAGCGCTCTGTCAAACCGGCGCAATCGCTCTCGGAGCGGTCGGCGGCCTTTGGCTCTGTCGCGGCAACCCATCCTTTGCATCGGCAACTCACTTGCACTTTCCGGTATCGCGTCGCGGCGGAGCTATCGCCCTTATCGCATTTGCAGCCCTCCTTGTCCTCCCGCCGCTGTTCATGGTGACAAGCAGTCATCAAGCGATTGTGTTGTTCGATGCTTTCTATCGCTCAGGAGCATTGGTCTTCGGGGGGGGGGGGCATGTCGTTCTTCCTTTGCT
Source organism: Martinezella lusitana (assembly GCF_014207095.1). Taxonomy (GTDB): domain Bacteria; phylum Pseudomonadota; class Alphaproteobacteria; order Rhizobiales; family Rhizobiaceae; genus Rhizobium; species Rhizobium lusitanum_B. The sequence continues at coordinate 242,637 of NZ_JACHBG010000006.1, forward strand.
GCAGGCCCAAGTCGTGGATTCGGGTTTGGTTACCAACGAATCCTTCCTTACCGGTTACGGTCTGGCGCAGGCGGTGCCGGGGCCGCTGTTCACGTTTGCGGCCTACCTCGGCACAATCGTGGGGCCGGAACCTAACGGCTTCGCCGGTGCGTCGATCGCCCTTGTTGCGATCTTCCTTCCGGGGATATTGTTGGTCTATGGCATGCTTCCCTACTGGGATGCGTTGCGGCTTCGGCCGACGGCGCAGGCCGCCATGCGTGGGACCAATGCCGCCGTCGTGGGCATCCTTGGTGCCGCGCTCTACAATCCGGTCTGGACATCAGCGGTGCTCTCGTCGAAGGATTTCGCCTTGGCGCTCGCAGGCTTCCTGCTGCTCACCGTCTGGAAAACGCCGCCCTGGACCGTCGTTTTTCTATTGGCGGCGAGCGGCGCTGCTGCACATATGGTCTGAGCGAGGTTTCAAAAGAAGCCAACCCCTGTAATGAGATCCCTGGAGCTACTCATCATCGGGTTGAAAGCGGTGGCGGCGGTGGTGGTGTGGTCGAGCCGGAGCCCAGCGAACGCTGGACCATGACCGTATCGGCCCAGTGACCGTAACGATAGGCAACCGCCGGCAACAGGCCAACCCGCGCGAAGCCGAAGCGCTCGTGCAGGCTGAGCGAGGCGACGTTGTCTGCATCGATGTAGCCGATCATTTGCCGGAAACCGGCGGCCGCGCAGGCGTCGATCAGCCCGCGCATGAGCAGGCTCCCGACACCCTGGCCGATATGATCGTGGTGGACATAGATCGAGTGCTTGACGGTGTAGCGATAGGCTGGGCGTTTGCGGAACAATACCACATAGGCGTAGCCAACGACCTTTTCGCCTTCGAGCGCGACAACGTGAGGGAACCGACGGTTCTTCAGGTTCTTGCGTCGGTCCTTGAGATCGTCCGGCTGCGGCGTGTCATTGTCATCTACCCCGTCCTCGACGCCGCGACGAATGTGGCGACGGTAGATCGCCAGCATGGCTTCAACGTCGCCCTCGCGTGAGGGGCGAATGACGATCGTCTTGTTCTGCTCCATGATCGAACCTGAATTCCCAGCCTATTCCGCAACGACGTAAGTATAGAGGCGGATGCGGCCGGTTTCATCAATCTCGCGATAGAGGCCCTGGATTTCGACTTCGAAGCCAGGGAAGAGATTGAAGCAGGTTTCAAACATCTTGAGATAGTCGAGCATGGGTTTTGCCTCATCCGTCAGGCGCTCGCCCGGCACGATGGTGGCGATACCCGGCGGATAGACCACGAATGGCGTCGTTGCGATGCGGCCGGCGATGGCGTCGATCGGCAGGTAATCGACATCGTTGCGCACCAGGCAGCGTGCGGCATCATGGGGCGAGAGCGCGATCGGCGGCAGGTGGGCTGCGGAAAACTGCAACGTCTGCAGCGCGCTGACATTGGCCTGGCGGAAGAAATTATGCATGTCCGTGCAGAGATCGCGCAGCCTTACGCCTGCGTAGCGGCCCGGTCGGCGGCGATAGAATTCAGGAATAGCCTCTTCCAACAGGGCGTTGTCGTCATAGAGCTTCTTGAAGGCGACCAGGCCGCTGATCAACGTGCCGGCCTTGCTTGCCTCGACGCCGGGCGTGAGGAGGAAGAGCAGCGAGTTGAGGTCGTTCTTCTCGGCGACGATGCGGTTTTCACGTAGATATTGCGCAACCACCGGGGCAGGAATGCCGTGCTCGGTGTATTTCCCACTCGCCCGGTCGAAGCCGGGGGTGAGCAAGGTGAGCTTGTTCGGGTCCGTCATTGCGAAACCCGGCTCCATGCCGGCAAATCCGTGCCACGCAGCGTCGGGCGTCAGGTGCCAGAAGGCCGGATTGGTCGCAAGCTGGTCGGTGGCGATGCTCTCCCAAGGTACGTCGTGCACGGCGCCAGCGCTCGAGACATCCGGGATTGCCACGCGATCCGGCACGAAAGGCTCGAAGAACCAGCGTCGCTCTGCGCGTTGTTCCTTCTCTTCGAATTCGCGGCGCACGGCGCGGATTTTCTTGCGCAGCTCGATGCCGAGGCGGATCGTGTCGTCCCATAGAACTTCGCCCGAACGGCCCTTCATCATCTGCGCGCCGACGTCGAGCGAGGCAAACAGCGGATAGAAGGGCGAGGTCGAAGCGTGCTGCATGAAGCTTTCGTTGAAGCGTCGATGCTCGACGCGGCGCTTCTGGCCGGTGATGTGCCGGTCCTTCATGTGGATCTGCGAGGCCTGGGAGAAGCTTGCGAGCTGCTTATGGGTGGATTGCGTGGCAATGATACCGGGCGCGTCCGGGCCGAGTTCGGCAAGGCCCATGGCGAAGCGACCGGCATAGAGCGGATGAAATTTCATGAAGCCGGCCCAGGCCTCGTCGAACAGGATGTAGTCGCACAGATGACCGATGCGCTTGAGGATCATTTCGGCGTTGTGGATAGTGCCGTCATAGGTGCACTGCTCCACCACTGCCACGCGGAAGGGGCGCTGCTTCCTGTGCGCTTCCGGATCCTTGACAAGCGGATGGGTACGGATGCGCTCCCGCAGAGCTTCCTCGTCCATAGCCGCAAAATCCACGGGGCCGATCAAGCCGTAGACATTGCGTCTGGTCGGCAGATAGACCGGAATGCCGCCTGATATCATCAGCGCGCCGTGATGGGCGGCCTTGTGGTTGTTGCGATCGAACAGCACGAGATCGCCATCGGTGACGAGCGCTGAGAGCGCGACCTTGTTGGACGTGGAGGTGCCGTTCAGGACGAAGTAGGTCTTTTCGGCGCCGAAAATCTTGGCCGCCTCTTTCTGCGCCGCGAGCGCCGGACCCTCGTGGGTCAGAAGATCGCCAAGATCGAGCACGGAATTGTCGAGGTCGTCACGAAATACCGCTTCGCCGAGGTGTTCCATGAACACACGGCCGATCGGGCTGCGGCTGTAGAAGATGCCGCCATTGTGCCCAGGGCAGGTCCAGAGCTGATTGCCTTCCTCGGCATAATCGACCAGTGCGCCAAAGAACGGTGTCTTCAGCGTCTCGGCATATTGCTTGAGCCGGCTGATCAGGCTTTTGGCGATGAAGGCTGGCGTCTCTTCCGAGAGGAAGACATAGCCGTCGATGAAATCAAGCACTTCGACCGGCACATCCTCGAAACGCTTGCGGCGGATCAAAAGGATGATCGGGAATTCGAGGCCGCGCCGGCGCATCAGATTGATGAGGGAGGCCGTCTTGCCTTCAAGTCCCTTCTTGCCCCAGTCTACCAGCATGCAGCCGATGGCGGCGTCCGTCTGGACGGCGATCTCCGCGTCTTCGATATTGCGAGCACGCACGACCTCGAAGCCTGAGCGCTCGATCTCCTCGACGATCTGATTGTAGCGGGCGCCCTCCAGATCCTCGCTGTCGAAGGCCGGCGTTGCGAACAGAAAGTTGAAGCGTCTGAAATAATCCATCTCGGTACCCGCATTTAAAACCAGGGACGAGGTGTCGACGTATTTCATGACATGGATGTGACAGATCTTCGGGCGCCGGAAACGGCGCCAGCGAGAAGAGGGCACTCCGGCAGAATTAATAGGCAATCGAATGACAGCGCTTCATGATTCTCAAGGCTTGCAACGGCCCAGCAAAATCCCCTTGTAGCTATCCCCGTCGTATCAGCGCCAAACGGGCGCCGCCTTACATCGCTTTCTGTGGATGCGGCGACCCTTCGTATGCACCCCAGATAGATTGGTCCAGGTTGATCGTGGCACCTGTCATCAGCCCGGATTCCTCCGAGGAAAGATAGGCGACCGCCCGGGCAACCTCGGCAGGGGAGACCAACCGGCCGAATGGCTGCTCGGCTGCCGCCCTTGTCAGCCAATCTTGATCGGCGCCATGATATTCGCGCTGAATGCGATCCTCGCCATCGCTCGACATCCAGCCAATATTGAGGGCGTTGACCCTGATGCGGTTTCTAAGCAGCGCGAAGGCCGTGTTCCGGGTCAGGGTGTCAAGCGCTCCTTTGGATGAGCAGTAGGCGCTGATGAAGGGTTGGCCCGCCATCGACGACATCGAGGAAATGTTGACGATCGTGCCTTCTATGCCGTTGGCGATCATGGTCTTGATCGCATCCTGCATCAGAAAAAACGGCGCCCGAACGTTGACGGCGAACATGCGATCGAACAGGTCCTGATCCGTGTCGAGGATTGTGCCGCGATCGGTGATGGCAGCGACATTGACGAGTGCATCGATGCGGCCGAATTTCTCGACCGCTGTCGCGATGACTTTGCGGCAATTCTCCACCTGGCCGAGGTCGGCCGTGACGAATGCGACCGGAATTCCGTATCGATCACTGATCTCGCGTGCATGAGCTTCCCCTTTGGCCGTGCTGCGGCCGCAGATCGTCAGGCCTGCAGCCCCGCGCTCGGCAAAGAGGCGAGCGACTTCAGCACCTAGCCCCTGCGTGCCGCCGGTTACGACGGCGAATTTTCCATCCAGTCTGCTCACGGATCTCAAGCCTCCCTGCGTGCCGCATGGGCGGCGATCAACTCTGCGAACTCTTTGGCGTCCATGCCGGCGTCGATAGCGTCCGCCATGATCCGCGCCTGGGTTTTCGGCGCAAGGCCGCCGACGGGCGGGTCGCTATCGAGATTGGTGGGAAAGGCATAGCCTTCGGCCGTTGAAGCGATGACATTGGCAACCTCCGCACGGCTCAGTGCGCCTGCAGCGAGAGCTGCGATAAGGGCAGGATAGACGGTCACGGCCATTCGATTGCGGTTGGTGCTCTCCATCGCCCGGCCGAAGGCCGAGGAGACCTGAAGAAGATTGGCCATGCGATAGATGTCTTTCGAGACATTGTTGCCTGCGCCGTGCATGACGGCCGGGTTGAAGAAGACGGCGTCGCCCTTCTGCAACGGCAATTGCACGTGATGTTCCGCGAAATACTCCTGAAATTCCGGACGGCCGAAAGCGATGTAGCCTTCAAAGAAGGTCTGAGAGTAGGGGAGGAACAATGTTGGGCCGCTTTCGAGCGGCATGTCGCAATGCGCAACCGCGCCCTGCAGCGTCAAAAGCGGCGAAACGGCATGGATATGGCCGGGATAGGCTTGCATCTGCTGCGGAGACATGAAGCCCAGATGATAATCGCGATGGGGTTTTTGCGCCGTGCCACCTGGATTGACGCGATTCATCTGCGCCGTCATCTGGTAGCCTGCTCCGAGCCAAGCCTCCGATACCATGGCAATGGCCGTCGACGCGTAGTAGCGGGCAAAATTCACCGGATCCGCCAGGCAATGCTTCTCGAGCGCATTCCAGATGCGATCGTTCGCGCCCGGCTTGGCAAAATGATCGCCGGCACCTTTACCCTTCTCTTTCTCCTCGCGGACGATGGCTTCGAACACAGTGGTCGCGCGATCAACGACTGCCACATCCGGCATGGCGTTTTTTATCACGATGATACCGGGGCCGGAGGTGAAGGCTTCGACCCACTCAGCCGTCAGGGCACGGCGTTCGTCTTCGACACCAGCCGCGTGTCGAACCTGGTCGCCCTCATAAATGAGGATATTTTTCCTGATGTCCGCGGCCAAGGGCCAGTCTGTTGACGTGGCGGTTTTCTCGACGAGGGATTTGAAGGTGTCGAGGCTGCCGCAATCGGCAGACAGCCAAACCTTTTGGCTACGGCGACTTGTGAGCGTTTGAGCGTCCATGGTGATCTCCTCCCGAAATGACGTTGGACCTAGGCATTGATCGTAGCCGCGATGCACCCTATGAAAAAGGTACAAGACCCCTCAAAAACACCTCAGAAGGAACCTCGATGAAGTCGCGTTTTCCGCTGAAAGATATCGCGTTGCAGGCCGGCCTTAGCCTCGCAACTGTCGACCGGGTGATGCACGAACGCGATGGCGTCCGCGCAGTCACCCGGGCGCGCGTCGCAGCGGCAATATCGGAACTGGAACGGCAATACATGCAGTCCGGCCTCGCTGGACAGCGTCTCGTGATTGACGTGGTCATGGACACGCCGCAGCGTTTCTCCACAGCGGTACGCCACGCCTTCGAGGCGGAATTGCCCGGCATGCGGCCCGCCTCGTTCCTTGCGCGATTTCACGCTGCCGAAACCATGAGCGAGCAGGAGCTTCTATCGATCCTGCGTGCGATACGCCGTCGCGGCAGCCACGGTGTCGTTCTGAAAGCGGCCTCTACGCCTGCCATCGCCGAATCTGCTGCCCAGCTCATGGCGGCGAGGATTCCGGTGGTCACCCTGGTGACCGATTTGCCGGAAAATGCGCGTATCGGCTATGTCGGCATGGACAACCGCGTCGCGGGAGCGACGGCTGCGTATTTGCTCGGGCGCATGGCGGGCGAAAGGCCAGGCAAGGTGCTGGTGACGTTGTCCAGCAGGCTCTTTGCTGGGGAGGACGAGCGCGAACATGGGTTTCGAGATGTGCTTGCGCAGCGCTTTCCTCATCTTTCGGTTCTAGGAATTTCCGAGGGCTTCGGTGTCGATCGGGCGACGGAGCGCCTCGTCCACGATGCGCTTGAATGCGAACCGAGCATTCGGGCCGTCTATTCGGCTGGCGGCGGCAACCGCGCGATATTGAAGGCTTTTGCGGAGGCCCGACGCGATTGCTGCGTCTTTGCCGCCCATGATCTCGATCAGGATAATATCGGACTGCTCGCTGCCGGCAAGATCACCTTCGTCATCCACCATGATTTGCGCCACGATGCCCGAAGCGCCTGCCAGCTCATGCTCGCTTATCACCGAATGTTGCCGCCCGATTTCCAGGTTGCGCCGTCGAGGGTCGCCATCGCTACACCATTCGAGCCAACGCTTTGATCGGCGATCTCAGTGCGCCTTCGGCAACTAATAGGAGATTTCCGGCGATGACATCATGCCTGCATCAGGATAGGTTTTTCACGCTCTCGACCGGTGGCTTCGCGCTCAAATGCCCGGATCGGCCGGCGATCGCAATTTGAGAAAGGAATTGCTCCGATGGTTCGTTCGAAACTTTTTGCCGCTAGTGCCCTGGCGCTGGCTCTCGTTATGTTGATGGTCAGCCAAGGTGAAGCACAGCAGGCAAAGCCTAAGGCCGCACCGGGAATATGCCGCGGGGATGCCGCCAAGGCGCTCATAGGCAAGAAGCGTGTGACGGATGGCGCGGCGCGGCGGCTAACAGGCGCATCGATCGTGCGCCAGATCAACCCGGGACAAGGCGTGACGATGGATTATCGACAGGAGCGTGTGACCATCGAAACCAATCCAAAAACTCGTAGGATTATCCGAGCCTATTGCGGATAGCTGATCCAAAGGCCTTGCTTGCCGGCGCGTCCCGCCCAGAGAGAGTAGCCTGCATCTTTCGATGGTGGACGGGGCGGAATAAGCCTTGTCGCCCAATGGAAGGCAGCTATTAGCCCGACAGATGACGCGAGCTAGGTGTCATTAGCCGATTGCTTGTTTTGCCCATTGCGCTCGACCTGGGTCGCCGGTACCACGATGCCCGAATATAGCGTCGGGTTGTCTGCCCTGTCTCGAAAGGCTCTGCCGAAAGCTGCCACCCAGTGATAGACCCCATTCTTGTCACGAACGCGGTATGTGGATTGCTGGGGCGTTTCAGCGACAATTGTGTTATGAATAACCTTCGCCAGCGGCGGGCGATCCTCAGGATGAACGCGATCGAGATACGCCTCTATGGGCAATCCGTGAGCGCTTTCCGCAGGGTCAAGGCCGAACAGGCTAGCCAACGCGGCATCGGCAAAGACCAGGTTCTTTTCTATATCCCACGTATATATTCCAGCCTCTGGCGCGGCTGCTTCCGATATATCCGCCATGAAAAGCGGCTGCGATTGCTTCAACTAACGTCCCCCCACTGACGTGAATCATCAATAGCTTAGTATCGTTATAGGTCTGGTCAAGCGGGTCAGAAGCTCGCGCGTTCGAAAATCGCTTGTAATTGCTCAAGTGCTGTCACAACGCCGGAGCTGACCGCCGCCAAGTCCATGACACGTCTGTTCGGCGAGGTTCTTGGGACCGTTGACCACAAATTGATGAGATGGCGGTGCAACGTCGTTATCGGAGGCTGCTGCAATGCAAAGTCGGGCGGTACCTCGATGCCTCCCTCAAATCGTGCCAATATAGCGAGAGCTGAAAGATCATGAAGCATTGCCATCTCGCGAAGCTGTGTCTGTTGGGATATGGGCGTTGTTATACTTCCACACTAAACATTATGATTGTATTTTGAAAGCATAAATACACCCATAGGATGCCGCCGTGATTTTTCTGGAGACGTTGGTTCGCAGCGCCATCGTTGATACGGTGCGCCTCCGGCCGCAACGGTGTCACGGCTCGCAGCAGGATCTAAGCGGGAAGATCCCCAGGTTGCCGTAAGGAACGGATTTCACGACTCACCCGGGAAGCGTATTATGAGCCAGTTTTAGCGCTGTCAGCTATGCCGGATTGCTGTCGCTGGCCGTTCGCATCAAAAATGTGAAGGGCATCGGCGTTAGCACCGATCTTCACCATATCGCCTATTTCATTGCGCGCCCTTCCCGAGACGCGGAAAACAAGATCTGCCCCATTCGCCAACTTGCCGTGCAACAAGCTTTCCGCGCCGACCAGTTCGATACCGTCAATCTGCACTGTGGCCTCAAAGTCGAAGTGCTTGCCTTCCGGGAAAACCGGCGCCAGATCTTCCGGCCTCACGCCAAGCGTAAAATTGCCCTGCGGCGAGACATGGGCGGCGAGGGACCAGCTGGCGGCTGCCGACATGCTTGGCAGCAAGTTCATCGAGGGCGAGCCGATGAAGGTTGCTACGAAGGTGGTTGCCGGCTTTTCGTAGAGTTCGATCGGCGTACCCACCTGTTCGATGCGGCCGGCATTGACGACGACGAGCCGGTCGGCAAGCGTCATCGCCTCCATTTGGTCGTGTGTTACGTAGACGCTCGTCGTGCCGAGCGCACGCTGCAGGCGCTTGATCTCGATGCGCATCTGGCCGCGAAGCTTTGCATCGAGGTTCGAGAGCGGTTCGTCGAACAGGAAGGCGGCTGGCTCACGCACGATTGCCCGGCCCATCGCGACGCGTTGCCGCTGGCCGCCGGAAAGCTGGCGCGGCTTGCGGTCGAGATACTGCTCGATCTCCAGCGTTTTTGCAGCAGAGGCCATGCGACGGTCGATTTCTGCTGCAGGCGTATTGCGGTTCTTGAGGCCGTAGGAAAGGTTTTGCCGCACCGTCATATGCGGATAGAGCGCATAGTTCTGGAAGACCATGGCAATGTCACGCTCGGCCGGCTCCACATCGTTGACCCTGCGCGAGCCGATCTGAATGTCGCCGCCGGTAATGCCTTCAAGGCCGGCTATCATGCGCAGCAGCGTGGACTTGCCGCAGCCCGAGGGGCCGACGAGCACGACGAACTCGCCATCCTTGATGTCGAGCGAAACGCCCTTGATCGCCTCCACCGTGCCATAGGACTTGCGGACGTTGTTGAGGGTGATCTCAGCCATTACTTTTCGGTCTCCACAAGGCCTTTGACGAACCAGCGCTGCATCAGCAGCACGACGAGAATGGGGGGGATGATCGCGAGGATCGCAGTCACCATGACATAGTTCCAAGGGGTCGATGCATCGGTGAAGTCCACCATGCGTCGAAGGCCGATGACGATCGTGTCCATCTTCGCATCATTGGTGACGAGCAGCGGCCAGAGATACTGGGTCCAGCCGTAGATGAAGAGGATGACGAAGAGTGCGGCAATATTCGTCGCCGAGAGCGGCAGCAGGATATCGCGCATGAAGCGGAAGGGGCCGGCATTGTCGATGCGCGCCGCTTCTACGAGTTCGCCGGGGATCGTCAGGAAGAATTGCCGGAAGAGGAAAGTCGCCGTGGCCGACGCCATGAGCGGCAGCGTTAGACCAGCGTAAGTGTCGATCAAGCCAAGATCGACGACGACCTTGTAGGTCGGCAGGATGCGCACTTCGACCGGCAGCATGAGCGTTATGAAGATCATCCAGAAGAACACCATCCGCAAGGGGAAGCGGAAGAAGACGATCGCAAAGGCGGAGAGGAAGGAAATGACGATCTTGCCGATGGCGATCGCAAGCGCGACCACGGTCGAGTTGAACAGCAGCCGCTCCAGACTGACGCCGACGACACGTTCCACGCCACCGCCCATCGCCTCGGCGTAGTTGTCGAGGAAGTGCCCTCCGGGAGCAAGCGACATTGGCGGCCGGATGATGTCCGGGGAACTGTGGGTCGAGGCAATGAATGTATAATAGATGGGAAGTGCGACGATCAGGATGCCGATAATGAGCATCAAATGGCTGATCAGGCTTGAGATGGGACGGTTCTCGATCATGGGCGCCTCACGAGTAGTGCACCCGCTTCTCGACGAAGCGGAATTGGAAAGCAGTCAGCGCAATGACGATGATCATCAGGATCACGGATTGCGCGGCTGAACTGCCGAGGTCGAGATTGACGAAGCCGTCGTTGTAAACCTTATAGACCAAGGTCTCCGTGGCCTTGGCCGGCCCGCCGCCCGTGACGGCATGGATGATGCCGAAGGTGTCGAAGAAGGCGTAGACGGTGTTGACGACGAGAAGAAAGAAAGTCGTCGGCGCCAGTAACGGAAACACGATGGTCCAGAAGCGCTTGGCGCCGCGAGCGCCATCAATGGCCGCGGCCTCGATCAGCGACTTCGGGATCGCCTGCAGGCCGGCAACAAAGAACAGGAAGTTGTAACTGATCTGCTTCCAGGCGGCAGCGACGATGACCAGCATCATCGCCTGATTGCCGTTCAGCAGCGGATCCCACATGAAGCCGTTGCGACGCAGAATGTAGGCAAACGTTCCCATCGCGGGATTGAACATGAAGAGCCACAGCATACCGGCAATAGCCGGAGCGACCGCATAGGGCCAGATCAGCAATGCGCGATAGATGTTGCGTCCCCGCACAACGCGCTCGGCGGCAGTGGCAAGCAGGAGAGCTACGGCCATCGACAACAGTGCGGTCGCGACGCTGAAGATGACGGTGACTTTCAGCGAATGCACGTAATCCGGATTGGAAAGAATGGTACGGAAGTTGGCAAGACCGACGAAGCCGGACTTCAAGCCGAACGGATCCTCGCGCAAAACGGATTGATATAGCGCCTGGCTTGCCGGCCAGAAAAAGAAGAGAACGGTCAGGATGATCTGCGGCGCAAGCAGCAGATACGGCAAGACCTTGTTGGGAAAGACGACAGGCTGCATAGCGCTCCCTTCCGCAAAAGACGGTCCCGCACCACAGCGCGGCGCGGGACGATGGTTCGAAGGATCAGTTGCCTGTGGCGGCAGCGATGGCCGCATTCGCCTTTTGAACGCCCTCGGTCAGCGCAGCTTTCGCATCCTTCTGGCCGGCGAGCATGGCTTCGAATTGCTCGTTGAGAATGTCGCGGACCTGCGGCAGGTTGACGAGGCGGACGCCCTTGGAATTTTCCGTCGGAGCCTTGCCCATCATCTGCTTGATCGGCGTCTCGCGGCCAGGGTTCTTGTCATAGAAGCCCGACTTCTTGGTTGCCTCGTAAGCGGCCACCGTCACAGGCAGGTAGCCGGAGACCTCGTGCAGGCGCACCTGGACGTCCGTCTTGGAGAGGAAGTTGAAGAATTCGGCGACGCCCTTGTATTCCGCATCGCTCTTGCCTGCGAATACCCAAAGGCTTGCACCGCCGGGGATGGTGTTCTGCGGACCATGGCCTTCATAATAGGGCAACTGGCCGACGCCGTAGTGGATGCCGGACTTGACGATATCGCCGAGACCGCCGGAGGATTCAGTCAAGATCGCGCACTCGCCTGACGTGAAGAACTGCTTGGCCTCAGAGGTGCGGCCACCGTAGCGGAAGGTTCCGTCCTTGCTCAGGTCGGCGATCGCCTGAAAATGATCGACAAAAATGGGCGCATCGATCTTCAGTTGAACGTCAAGGCCGGCAAGGCCGTTTTCCTTCGTGCCGTAGGAAACATTGTTCCAGGCCGCAAAATTCTCCGTCTGGATCCAGGTCAGCCAGGTTGAGGTGAAGCCGCAGCTTGCAGCGCCGCTGGTCTTGATTTTCTTGGCGGCAGCAAAGACTTCCGGCCAGGTTGTCGGCGGCTTTTCGGCGTCGAGCCCTGCCTTGGCGAAGATGTCCTTATTATAGAACAGAACAGGGGACGAGGAATTGAAGGGGAAGGACAGCATCGTCCCGTCCGGCTTGGAATAATAAGACACGATGCCCGGCAGGTACTGGCTCTTGTCGAACTTGTAGCCGCCCTTCTGCAACACGTCCGCTACCGGCACGACGGCGCCTTCTGCACCCAGCATCACACCGCTTCCTGCATCGAACACCTGCAGAATGGCTGGTGCCTTTTTCGCGCGAAAGGCGGCGATGCCGGCGTTCAGCGTTTCGCCATAAGTGCCCTTGAAGACGGGAACGACCTTATAGTCGCTCTGACTCTGATTGAACTCCTTGGCGAGTTGTTCGACGACCTCGTTGTTGGCGCCGGTCATCGCATGCCACCATGCAAGCTCCGTAGCCGCAAGGGCGCCGGATGCGTGACAAAGCAAAAGCGCAGATGTGGCAGCAAGGGTCCGATTGAAGCGTGCCATGATGTTCCTCCGACTTTAAAACGATATTCGCTTGCGCTCATCCTCCCCAGATCGAGCGCACGGGCTTTCGTCGCGAAAGCAAGTGAATTTAAAACGAACTTAAATGAATGCGCAAGAGAAAATGGAACATATGAACCGAATAGTTTTGAATGCGGAATTTATGTTCCATTTTGTGAGTTTGATTCAATGTTTATTCCATTGTCCTAAACCGCCCACGTCAAACCGAACAAATGCTGGTTTCGGCTCTCCCGCTGCTGATTTCTGTGGTCTTCTTTCGATGCATTGAATTTTCCAGGCAACTCGGGTTTGCCGTATCCATGTTCATCGATATATCGGCGTGGATATATCGATCCCTTTGCAACGGGCGACGATGCATCGGGAGAGAAGTTTGGAATGAAGGATTTTTTCGTCAGCAAGGAGCAGATTGTGGCCTTCGAACTCGTTGTTTCCCAGGGACGCATCGCCGATCGCAGTGGCGGCGCTATCCCCGGTGCAGCATTGACTGCGGCAGCCATTCGGGATGTCACGGGATTGACACCGGTCATTGTCGGGACGGCGTCGGCGCCGAAGATTGACGACTGGTCGTCCAGTCTTCCCAAGGCAAAGGAAACGTTGCAGGCGCTGCAGAGAACCGTTTCCGATATTCTCAATCGCGGCGACAGACCGCTGGTCGTTGCTAATACCTGCTCAGCGAGCCTGGCCACTCTTCCGATCGTTGCGAAACGAAATCCGAATGCGGTAATCCTGTGGATCGACGCCCGCGGGGACTTCAATACGCCGCAGACGACGGAAAGCGGCTATCTCGGCGGCATGGTGCTTGCCGCGGCTTGCGGACGCTGGGATAGCGGCCTCGGGAGTGGCGTTGAGCCGACGAACGTGATGGTCGTCGGGGCTCGGGACATCGATCCCGCGGAGGAAGAGTTGCTGCGACAGTCGGGTGTACGGGTAGTTCCGCCGGCAGACGTCAGTCCGCAGAAGATCCTGCCCATGATCGGCGATGCCCCGGTTTGGATCCACGTCGACTGGGATGTGCTGGAGCCGGGCTACGTGCCGGCAGCCTATGCGATAGGCGGCGGTCTTACCCCCGATACGCTGCGTGCCATTTTCGAGCTTATTCCAAACCATCAGATTGCGGGAATAGAACTCGCCGAATTCGAGTCTTCGGGCGATCCCGTCAAGGACGCGGCATCGCTGGATCATCTCATTCATGCGGTTTCACCGCTATTGCCGGCCAAATAGAGCGACATCAGACCTCGTCGCTTTGGATTGTCCGCGAACTCAACCGAACCGGTCGATCATTGGCCCGCAATCGACGAAGCAAGGCATACGGTTTCTTTCGCACTATGGCTGTGGTTCCTTCATCCGAATGTTGCCACGACTTGGTGGCGAGGCGCCTATTTACCGTATAGTTTCGGCCAGTCTCTGGCGCGCAAGGCGGCTTCGATCTTGCTGCGTTGATCGATTTTCACATAGAGCAACTCGACATTTGAGTGGTCGCGTATGACCAAATGCCTGTTGATGATGCCGACCGCGTTCACCTGAGCGCGGGCAAAGCGGTGGCGCTTGCCGCCCCTGTGCACCAGGAGTTCCGAGCTTGAAATAATGATGATAGGCTCGTCGTGGATGATCAACACGCCGCTCAGGACACCAAGGACGGCACCGATCGCAGCGACACCCCATCTGGTCAGCATCTGCTCGCCCGTGATCAGCAGTTTGAGAGGGCCGTCCCACGGAACCCAAGGCAAATTCGCGAGCGCCCAAACGGCGCTCTTCGGCAATAAGAACAGCAGAATTGCGCCAGCAACAGCCGCTACCATGATCACGACGGTCTGGTCGATCTGTTTCATCTCTATTACGATTGGCTCGTCGCCTAATGCCGCCGGATGTAAAATCTCATTGCCTTCTGAAGTCTGGATGTCGTGATATCGATCGGCTCAAGGTTCAAGGTATTCCTGCGCATGGACGACGAGGGATTTATTGTGGCCAGACACGCCGGCGCAACGGCGTGAGAGTTCGTCGAAGAAAGCGGCGGGTTGCAGAATTTCCTCGGGCGTGAATACTCCCGAGCGGCCATCGAATCCAAATGCGAAAAAGGGAAGGGTGAGCGCGAGAGGAATGCTGGTCGCCCCACCCATCGTCCCGGAGGGCAGGGTGCGAAGATGGGCGCTGGTAATGATCTTCCGCCCGTCGCGAATGCCCTTTGCCCAGGCGAACAACTGCGGCCGGAACGGCATCGGCGCAACCAAGGTCGGTTTTGGGGGCGTGGAGTCTTCTTCAAGATATCTGGCCGCCCGCTCGATCGATAGAATGCCGGTATCAACGAGCGTCGCCAGCGACTTCAATTCCTTAAAATCCTCATCCTTGCCAATCATTACATTGGCGCAGGATCCGAGTTCCGGGAATATTCGGGGCAAGGTTACCGCCTCCGGGTGGCCGACGGTCCAGGCGCTCATCGCGCCGAGCCAGGGATAACGGATATTCCGGCGTTGAAGCGGCGACACATCCCGGAGCTTACCGTCTTGCAGTTGGCGGATTTTGCCCGTCAACTGCTGCAACCAATGGACGTTGGCGGCATTCAGCGTATCGCACGATCCCGAGTGGCGCTCTGGTTCGGGATGAGTTTGCTCGTCAACATCGATCGACCAGCCGGTCAGAATCTCGTCAACCTGTTCGAGCGAAGACGTTGCGGTCATTGCCAAGAGATTTGTGATGCCCGGGCTGGCGCCGATACCGATGATCGCCGTGATGCCACTTGCTCTCGCCTCGGCATTGAGATTGAGCATCTCGAGCGTCGGTTCCCAATCATCGCAGATGTCGGCGTAATTCTTGCCCACGGCGATGGCTGCTTTCAGGATGGGCAAACCGAACCTGTAAAACGGCCCCACCGTGTTGAGAACGACATCGTGCGCCGTCATCAGTTCGCGCAAGGCACTGAGGTCGGTGACGTCACAGTAGGCCGCCTCGGCCCTTGCTCCTATTGTCTGGCTGATCGCCAGCGCCGCGCCGTACTTCACATCGGCAACGGTGACCCTCTCCACAAAACTGTAGGAAGCGGCTTCGCTGGCGGCGATGCGCCCCATTTCACCGGCTCCACCCAATACAAGCACGCGCACGCTGATCTCCTGGAAGGTTTCGCAGAGAAAATAACAACAGTTGTTATGTTGTCAATGTTTTTCCGTTGTGTCCCTGCCTGGCATTCGGCTATTCTGAACCCATGCCGAAGAAGAATCAGAAGCTCGATAGTTCCCGCAGCGGAAAGACGGATGCCTCCGAAGGGAGGCGCGAGGAAGTCGCGCGGGCGACACTTGCGGTCATCGCTCGCGATGGCCTCGATCGCGCGTCCATGAGGGGGATCGCACAGGAGATCGGTTGCTCGACGGGGGTCCTGACCCACTATTTTCGCGACAAGGACGCCATTCTGGATTTCGCCCTTCAGTCGATCATCAGCGCTGTCGAGGGTGCAGGTGAGGTTGCCGCCGGTGCGCTGACCCTCGATCAGTTCGCGGCCGAGATATCGAGTGCGCTTCCAGACAGCCTCGAAAGCAGGCAGATGTGGAAGGTCTGGATCAATTTTACCGCTGCTTCGCTTAGCCGAGCTGAACAACATCGCCGCCACCATCTTCTCTATGAAGGAATTCGAGATCATTGGTCGAAGCGATTCGCTGCGCTCGCGGAGGCGGGCGCTTTTTCCGGGCCGGTCGATGCCGATGAAGAGGCGGCATTGCTCTTTTGTCTCATCGACGGCATCGGCATTCAGGCGCTCATTTCTCCGCGAATATTCGTCACCGCTCGACAGCGCGGATTGGTGCGAGCGCACCTCGCGCGGCTGCCCTGGGCGACACCCGTTTCTGCTGGGCAATGAGGTGATATTGCCTTGTTTTCGCCCGCCGGGTTGATCACAACGAGAATGCTCGCAAAGGGCGATTAACGGTTGGGATGAGACGTCATGATGAAGAGAATAGTGATTGCCACCACATTGATGTTGGCTACTGCCTACAGCGCCAGCGCGTCCAGCGATGACGCTTGGAAGGCATTGTTTGCAAAGGCAAACGGGACATGCATCGGTCAATCGCGCATGAATACACCGGAGGCCAGTGCGCCCGTCGTATTCGACGATTCCGTTGGGAAAATCGCCATCCTTCTCAAGGGATCTATCGGCAAGGGCAAATCAAAGGTCCAGAACGTCAATATGATCTGCCTCTACGACAAGAAGACGGGCAAAGCCTCGATCGAAGAGTTTCACTGGCTGGGCAAATAAAGCGGCCACGAGGTCGTTGTTTGACATCCGCGCGATCTTCGCGGCTACCAGTTGACGATAGGACGGCGGGCTGCCGGTGTCGGTCGCCCGCCATCACCCAAGTTTTCTTCCCTGTGCGCTTCATCTTCCTATTTCCTCAGTCCAGCCGCTTGGGCTGTTTCCTTCGAGGCGGATCTTGATAGGCTCGCCTGTCATCCGTCGCGCGACGTGATGAGGGGTTCTGCACAAGCGAACCATCCGCGATTTTCTCCAAAGTGACGCCGGAGGCATTTGCGTGCCTTCCGACATGCCCCCGCAGAAAGTGAAGGCAATGCTCTTTACAAAGAAGTTAAACGTTTTTATTTTGATATAAACGTTTAACACGATGCCCGCATCGCCGACAGGGAGGAGCCGTTGGCACCCATTCGTATTGATAATCTCCGCAAGGGCTTTGGTTCGCTGGAGGTGCTCAAGGGCATCGACCTTGACATAGCCGATGGGGAATTCGTCTGTTTCCTTGGCCCGTCGGGCTGCGGCAAGAGCACGCTGCTACGGTCGATCGCTGGTCTCGAAAAGCTGGATGGCGGCACCATCCGTCTCGGCGAGCGCGATATCACGCATGAGGCTTCGGCACGGCGCGATATCGCCATGGTGTTCCAGAACTATGCGCTTTACCCGCACATGAACGTCCGCCGGAACCTGTCTTTCGGGCTGGCACTCAACGGAATGAAGCGCAGCGAAATCGACCGGCGCGTGGACAATGTCGCCGATATCCTGCGCATCAAGGAACTGCTTGGCCGCAAGCCCCGTCAACTGTCGGGCGGTCAACGCCAGCGCGTCGCCATCGGTCGTGCCATCGTGCGTGAGCCGAAGCTCTTTCTGCTCGATGAGCCGCTGTCCAATCTCGATGCCGGTCTTCGCGTGACGATGCGCGTCGAGCTTGCCGCGCTACATGCCCGCCTCGGCACGACCATGATCTATGTGACGCATGATCAGGTCGAGGCGATGACCTTGTCGAACCGTGTCGTCGTTCTCGACAAGGGCAGGGTTAGCCAGTTCGGCACGCCGTTGGAGCTGTTCTACCAGCCCGCCAATCTCTTTGTTGCCGGCTTCATTGGTTCGCCGCGCATGAACTTCTTCGATGTTTCTGCGGCCGAGGGAGACGGCGAGCGCATCAGCCTGTCCGGCGGTGGCTTGATGCGGACAGTGGTCTTCGAAGCCGATAGAGCCGCGGCGCGCTCAGCCGGCAAGGCGACGCTCGGCATTCGCCCCGACAAGATCGAGATCGTGTCTCCGGGCGAAGGCGATATCGCCGGAACAGTACGCTTGGTCGAGCGACTAGGCACGGAAAGCCATGTCCATATCAGCCTGGAAGACGGTCGCGCGATGACCGCGGTGGTGCGCGGTACGCATCCGGTCGCCAATGGTGAAACGGTCCATCTGCGGCTGCCGCCGCAGCATTGCTACCTGTTCGACGCCGAGGGCAATGCGGTGCGCCGCCGCCTTGATGCCGAGACGCAGGCTCTTGTCGATCACGAAAAGGGGAAGCGGGTCGCCTGACCCGAAATGGGAGTAGAGGAATGAAGAAGAGCACAAATATCTTTGTGGGTTCGCTGATCGCTTTGACGCTTGCCGGTGCCTCGGCAGCGCGGGCGGATCAGGTGCTGCGGTTCGCCACCTGGGATTCGGGAGAAAGCCTGGCGATCGAGCAGAAGATCGCCGGAAAATTCGAAGAGACGCATCCGGGCATAAAGGTGCAGGTCGAGCCCTATGCCGATGGCTTCGATCAGAAACTGGTGGCGGCCTTCGGCGCCGGTAACCCACCCGACGTGATGTATATGTGGAACTTCCCGCAATACTACACATCGCTGATGCCTCTCGATGATCTGATTGCGCGCGATGCCGCACAGATCAAGCCGGACGATTTCCCCAAGGGATTGATGAATACCACCCGCGTCGCCGGCAAGACCTATGGCATGCCGGCGGGCTTTACGACGCAGGTTGTGTTCTACAACAAGGACATGTTCAAGGCTGCCAATGTCGAAGAGCCGAAGGACGGCTGGACCTGGGACGACCTTCGCGCCAAGGCCGCGAAATTTCGCGACAAGGACAAGAAGATCTATGGCTTTGCCGTCGATGCCAAGCCGGATCCTTATGATTTCGAGCAATTCCTGTGGTCGAACGGCACCAAATACATTTCAGACGACGGCAAGACGATCGACGGCTACATGAACAGCGATGCCGCAGCCCAGGTGCTCGATATGTTCGCTGACATGGCGAAGAAGGAAGAGGCGGTCACTCTGAATGTCGGCGACGACACCACGGGCCTTACGCTATTCAAGGGCGGCAAGATCGCCATGTTCCAAAGCGCCATGTGGTCCAAGGCTGGCATCGATTCCGCCGGTTTCAATTATGGCGTGGCGCCTCTGCCGAAGTTCGGCGACAAACCGGCCCATTCGGCGCTTGGCGTTTCGGCGATCTCGATCGCCAAGGATGCCGCCCATCCCGATCTCGCCTGGGAATTCGTAAAATTCTTCTCCTCGCCGGAAGCGGTTGCGATGCGCACGAACGATCTTCCGGTGCGCAGTAGCGTTGCCGAAGCCAAGGGCATGACGAAGGATGTGGTCTACAAGCCGTTCTTCGACATTCTCGCGACCTCCGACAAGGAGACGCATGCGTTCCTCAAGAATGCGAACTGGGGCAAGGTGCAGGATAATCTTGCCCGTGCGATCGAAGGGACGATGATCGACCAGGGTAATGCCAAGCAGCATCTCGATGATGCCGTGAAGCGCTCACAGCGGTTCCTGAAGTAAGGCGGAAGCGGGAGATGAACGTGACACATAAAGACGCCACAACAGTCGCGGCAAAGAAAAGGCGATCGGCATTGCCGGACCATCTGCCGGCCTATCTGTTCATCTCCCCGTGGATTCTGGGATTTCTGTTCTTCACGCTCGGTCCGCTCTTGTTCTCGTTGACCATGAGCTTCTATGATTGGCCCGTGGTCGGCGCGCGCACCTTCGTCGGCCTCAAGAACTATCGCACTATGCTCTTCGACGACCCTCAGTTCTGGGACAGTCTGTGGATCACCGTAAAGTTCGCCGCGATCTATGTGCCGTTCAACATCGTCATGTCCTTCCTGATCGCGCTGTTGCTGCATCATGCAACGGTATGGAGCGGCTTCTTCAGAACCGCTTTCTATCTGCCGAGCGTCATCTCCGGTGTCGCGCTGGTGACGATCTGGAGCTGGATCTATAGCCGGCAATATGGCCTTTTGAACTTCATGCTGTCTTTGGTGGGCATCGACGGACCGAACTGGCTTGGCGATCCGGGTCTGGCGATCATTGCTATTCTGATCGCCAGCCTTTGGGGCTTCGGCGGCACAATGCTAATCCTGCTGACGGGTCTGAAGGCGATCCCCAAGGAGCTTTACGAAGCGGCGACGGTCTCGGGCATTCCCGGCTGGGCGCAGATGCTGTTCATTACCCTGCCGATGCTCGGGCCTATGTTGCTGTTCACCTTCATCACCTCGATCATCGCCGCCTTCCAGCAACTGACGATTGCTTTGCTGCTGACCAAGGGCGGCCCGCTGGGCTCCACCTATTTCTTTGCCATGTATATCTATGACAACGCCTTCAAATATTTCGACATGGGTTACGCAGCGGCCGGATCATGGGTGATGTTCCTCATCGTGCTGGCGCTTAGCCTTCTGGTCATGCGCTGGTCGGCGGCATGGGTCTACTACGAGGGCGAGGTTCGCGAAAAGGGAGGGGAGAACCATGCGTAAGACGCTGCTCTATTCCGCGCTGATCCTGCTATCGGCTCTCTTCATCGCACCGTTTTTCTGGACCTTGATGACGGCCATCAAGAGTGAGGCAGATCTCTACCAGTTTCCACCGGTCTTCTGGCCCTCGGAATGGCATTGGGAAAACTTTACCGTTGCCTGGAACAAGCAGCCTTTTGGTACCTATTTCCAGAATTCGCTTGTTGTCGTCGTGCTTTCGACCATCGGCCAGCTTATTTCTAGTTCTCTTGTCGCCTATGGCTTCGCGCGCTTCAAATTTCCGGGTCGGGATTCGCTGTTCATCCTGCTGCTGGCAACCATGATGATCCCCTGGGATGTGAAGATGATACCGCTCTATATGGAGTTCAACCTCCTCGGTTGGATCAATACGCTGAAGCCGCTGATCGTGCCGGCTTATTTTGCCGATGCCTTCTTCGTCTTCCTGCTGCGCCAATATATCATGACCGTACCGATTGAAATCGATGAAGCTGCGCGCATGGATGGTGCCAATTCCTTCGATATCTATTGGCGCATTCATCTGCCCTTGATGATGCCGGCGCTGGTTCTTGTGGGTACGTTCCACTTCATGAATGCCTGGAACGATTATCTCGGGCCGCTGATCTTCCTCAATGATCAGTCGAAATACACGCTGACGCTCGGCCTCTCGATGTTCAAAGGCTTGCATGAGGTGGACGTAACTTCGATTGCCGCGATTACCGTGGTGCTCTGCCTGCCGCCGCTGGTGCTCTTCTTTCTGGCTCAGCGTTACATCATGGATGGGGCTGTCGGGTCGTCGGTCAAGGGATAATCATGCTCTTCGATATCGCACATATCCCCTTCAGCCGTCGAGGACGCTTTCTGACCCTGTCGATGATGGCGGTTCCCGGCGGCAACGGCGAACAGGCGCTTTATCTGCGTTTTGTCGCCGGCGGCGACGAGCGGCCCTCTCTCGGGCGGCTGTGCCGCATGGATTTCCTGGACACATCGGACAATGTGACGAAACCGGCTTTCGAACTGGCTCCGGAGCGGTTAGTTGCCCGCGGTAATGGTTCCGAGGTCGAGTTTGTCATAGGCCATGGCGAGCAACTGCATATTCGCGGGGCTGGCTGCGGCGTGCGCTTTCATCTCGAAGGGTCTCGTTATGACTATGTCTATCGCACGCCCAAAGGCGAGCCCTGTCTCGTAGCGGCCGTCGAGAACGTGAAATTCATCCCGCGCGCAGATCTCGGCGCGCTCGATGTCACGGGTTCCTGGCAGCGCGATCATTCGGAAAAGGTCAGTTTCACCTTTTCCGGAGAGGCGGCATTCGAAGGCAGTGTCGATTTCTTCCGGACAGTGCCGCCGGAAGAACGACCCGGCACGTTCGATGAGGCTTCTGCAGGTGCCCAGACGGATTTTGCGGCATGGCATCGGCGCATGCCTGCGGGGATCCTAGGTCAGGAGGAGGCGCATCGCCTTGCAAGCTACCTGCTCTGGGCAAATACGGTCCCTGCCGGCGGTGCGCTTACCCGCCCGGCGATCTATATGTCGAAGAACCATATGATCAACCTCTGGAGCTGGGACAATGCCTTTTCGGCGCTCGGCGTCGTCGGCGTCGATCCCGCTCTCGCCTTCGACCAGTTTGCCGTCATCTTCGATCATCAGGACGCCTCGGGTCTATTGCCTGATTACGTCAACGATCGGGACGTGCTCTTTGCCTTTACCAAGCCGCCCGTGCATGGCTGGGCAGTCGCGTTGATCGAGGCGATGCAGCCGGGCTTCTTGACGGCGGAGCGCAAGGCCTATCTGAAGAACGCGATCGGGCGTCAGGTGGATTACTGGTTACGCTATGCGCGCTCCAGTGATGACGTGTTGCCGTGTTATTTCCATGGCAATGATAGCGGCTGGGATAACTCCACCTTCTTCGCAGAAGGTGGTCCGGTGATGACACCGGACTTGCCGGTTTTCCTGATCCTTGCCTGCGATGTGCTCGCAACGCTGCTGGAAGACGATCAACAGCGACAGCAGGAATGGCGTGCCAAAGCGGAAAGGCTGCAAGCGTTGTTGTTCCGGGATCTCTGGACCGGCGAAACTTTCCGTGCGCGTCTGACGGATGATCCGGGGAGGGAACTTCCCGATCAGAACCTCATTCAGTTTATGCCGTTGCTTCTGGGTGAACGATTGCCGAGAGATATGGCGCAGAAGCTCGTGGCAAGGCTCGTCGACGGCGGTTTCATCACTGAATGGGGGCCGGCGACCGAAAGTCCGATGAGCCCGCTCTATGAAGATGACGGCTATTGGCGCGGGCCGATTTGGGCGCCAACCACGATGCTGCTCTGGGACGGGCTACAAAAACAAGGAGAGCTGGAACTATCGCGTAGTATCTCGGAAAAGTTCTGTTCAGTTGCGTTGAGAAGCGGTATGGCCGAGAACTTCGCGGCCGTGTCGGGGATGGGATTGCGCGACCGGGCCTTTGCCTGGACGTCGGCGGTCTATATTCTTCTGGCCGCCTCCCTGAGTAAGATGAAGTCGTAGCGAGCCGGACCGGATGCAGAGACCGACGATCAAGACCATCGCGCAGGAAACCGGCCTTTCGATCGCCACGGTATCGAAGGCGTTGAAGAGTTCGCCACAGGTGCGGCCGGAGACGCGGGCGATCGTCGTCGCCGCTGCCGAACGCGTCGGCTACGAGCTGAACATGCATGGCGTGCAGCTGCGCACCGGCAAGACCTATCAGGTCGCGGCGATCATGACGGCACCCGGGCCGAAACAGCAGGAGTGGGAAGGCGTCGAATATGCCCAGCTCTTGAGCGGCATTTCCTGGGCGCTGGAGGACAGTCCCTATCGGGTCTCGCTTTATGCGGTGCGCAATTTCGAGGAAAGCCTGGCAACCATCCGGCAGATCGTCGCGCTGAAGAAGGCCGACGGCATCATCGTCTCGGGCACGCGCGCCGACGATCCGCGCATCCGCATCATGCAGGCGGCGGATTTTCCCTTCGTCACCTACGGCACGACGATCCACAATGATGCGCATGCCTATGTCGATGCCGACAACGAGCAGATGATCCGCCGGTCGGTGGCGCGGCTGGTCGAACGTGGCCATCGCCGTATCGCACTCATCAATCCGCTGGCGGATCTGAGCTATGCCATCACCCGGCTTGCAGCCTATCGGCAGGCGCTCGATGTCGCCGGTCTTGCCTTCGATCCGGTGCTGGTGGCGCATGACCGGCTGACACCGGCCTTCGGCCGCGAAAGCGTGCTGGCGATGTCGCGTCTGCCCGATCCGCCGACGGCCTATATCTGCGCCAACGAGGCCTCGGCGCTCGGCGCCTTTTCCGGCTTTCACGAGCGTGGTCTGGTGCATGGTCGCGATGCGGTGATCAATGCGACCGACGATCTCAACGTCAGCCAGTATTTCGCGCCGCCGATCACCACCTATTTCCTGCCGATCCACGAGCCGAGCGAGCTTCTGGGCAGCTACATCCTGCGCCGCATGGAAGGCGAACCGCCGGAAGCACTGCAAGCCCTCATCATGCCCAGGCTCATCGAACGCTCCGACGATCGCGTCACACCAAAACGCTGATCCTAGAGACATGCTCCGCGCCGTCTGTTCGAATTCCGTCTCTTCCTTCAGCATCCAAAACCTGTTCAAGTCGGGGTTTTCGCCTCGGAGGTGTTTGTGCACAGTTCTTTCGATGTGGAAATAAAAACGTTTATATTTCGAATTGAAAACGTTTATATTCCTTGCTAGGTAAAATGGCGTGAAGCGAGGATCTGACTGATGGCGTCGAGGGGGCCGGATCTTCTTTAGGGTTTTGTCGCGAGTTGCCAAGGTGGCAGTTCCGACGATTGAGGAGGAAGAAATGAAGAAATTTGTTGCAACGCTTGCATTTGCCGTATTGGCTGCAGGCGCCACCCAGGCCGCGGATCTCGGCGGCAAGCTGCTCAAGATTGGTTCCGACACGACCTCTCCGCCGATGGAAAGCATCGATCCGGCGAGTGGCCAGATCGTCGGTTTCGACATTGATGTCGTCAACGCCATCTGCACCAAGATCCATTGCCAGGCCGAGTTCGTGACGACAGGCTGGGATGGCATCTTCGCCGCCCTCGATCAGGGCAATTTCGATCTTGTCGCCTCCGGCGTGTCGGTCACAGACGAGCGCAAGAAGGCTATGGACTTCTCCGATCCGTACATTATCAACAGCCAGGTCATCCTGACGCGCGCTGAGGATCAGGGCATCACGCTCGAGCAGTTCAAGGCACAGGGCCGCAAGCTTTCGGCGCAAGCCAATACGACTGATGCCCAGGTCGCAGAAGGCCTCGTCGGCAAGGAAAACGTTGCCGCATATGACACGTTCAGCGCGGCGATCATCGCCCTCAAAAACAAGGACGTCGACGGCGTCGTCATCAATGGTGCCAATGCTGCCGCCTATGAGCGCGAGTTTGCCGGCCAGCTGGTGGCGGCCATCAAGGGTCTGCAGTCCGATCCGATCGGTCTGGTTTTCCGCAAGGGCGATGAGAACGTCGCAGCCTTCAATGAAGGCCTGCAGGAGATCAAGAAGGACGGCACTCTGGACAAGCTGATCGCCAAATATTGGGGTCTCAAGTAAGTTTTTGTCGGGAGCGCGCAACCGCGCTCCCGACCTCGTCTGCTCGATCTGGCGCTGGAGGCCGGAATGTTATTCATCAAAAGCGTGCGGCCCAGCAACCTGATCATTCTCGCGGCGCTGCCATTTATTGTCTATCTGTTTGCGTCCTCGCCGGATTATCTGCGGTCGTTGCAGGCTATCCTCGGCGTGGAACCGGGATCCTCGGCGTTTGTGCCCGGCTTCTTGCTGTTGTCGGCCGCTTTCGCTTCGGGTATCGCCGTTCTTGTCCTGTCGCGGGCGAACGTCGCGCGACCGCGCCTCACCATTGCGGTGACACTTCTTGGTCTCATCGCGACTGCCGCAATCCTCGCGGGCGATATGGTTCATCCCTTCATCGCCTCGGTGGTCGCCAACAGCGTCGATCCCTTCAAGTCCGATCTCATTGTCAAGGGCGTGACGCCGCGTCAGTTGACGCCGGCTGCTGATATGATCGTGCGGCAAGTCGAAGCCTGGATCTGGCCAACTTATGCCTTGTTGCTCGTGGTTGGTCTCGCATTGCTCGCGATCGGTAATCGCGCAGCCGTCGCGGCTGAGAGTGCCGCGCGCCGGGCAGGCGCATGGCTGCTCGGGGTGGTCAACGGCGCCGGCCTTGCCTTCATTTTCCTGATCGCTTACATCGCCTTCGCGTCGGGCCTTGCCACTACCATCCGCGCCGCCATCGCTGCCTATCTTCTGGCTGCGGTTCTTGGTCTCATATGGGTGGGGCTGCAGAAGCTGCGCTATACGCGCTCAAGCCTGATCTTTTTTGTGGCGACGACGTTTGGTCTGGCTGCTCTTTCCGCCTGGTTCCTGCTGCAGCCGCGCGACAACTACGTTTTGGCCGGCACGCTCGGCGGCAAGATCGGCATCGTCACCAACACGCCGTCGGGCTTGATCAGCGCGGTGCGCTTCGGCCAGTACGAGGGGGCTCCGAAAGCGGAAACGCCGGTCAGGACCTTCGTCACTCCGCAGCAGGCCATCGAGGCTGTCGGCAAGAAGCAGGATGTCAGCGGCGCATTGCTGCCTGAGGCGTCCGTGCCGTCCGACTGGCCGGTTATATGGCGCACCCAGGCGCTGAACGACCGTGACCGCGCCGCCGGTATAACTTTCTCCGTGGTCGCCATTATCATCGGTCTTTTGACCCTTGGCGGCTTTCTCCATCGCCGGCATCCGTTGTCGATCGGCTCGGAGTTCATTGTCGATACGATCCGCGGCATCCCGATGCTCGTTATCGTGCTCTACGTCGGACTGCCGCTCAGCGGTGCTCTGAAGGATGCGACCCAGGGCGTATTCGATCCTCCGAACCTGATGCGCGGCATCGTTGCCATGGCTCTTGCTTATTCGGCCTATCTCGCCGAGATCTTCCGCTCGGGCATCAACGCAATCCCTGTCGGCCAGATCGAAGCTGCGGCAAGCATCGGCCTCAATCGCTGGCAGACTGCCCGGCTGGTTATCATCCCGCAGGCATTCCGCATCATCATTCCGCCGCTTGGCAATGAACTGATTGCTATCTTGAAGGACACGTCGCTTCTGTCGATCCTGTCGATCCGCGATATCACCCAGCGCATGCGCGAGTTCCAGTCGGCAAGCTTCCTACCCTTTGCGCCCTATAATTCCGCAGCGGTTCTCTACATCCTGCTGACGCTTGCGGCCGCCAGCTTCGTGAGCCTCATCGAGAAGAAATATGACGTCAAGCACCGCTAACAGGCCGTCGAGATTACAGGGGCCGGGTACAGTCCTGGTGACCGGCGCCTCGCGCGGTCTCGGCCGAATGCTCGCAGAGCTGTATGCCGGTGAAGGCTGGCGGGTACTGGCGTGCGCACGCCAGGAGCTCCCGGAGGCGATGGCTTCCATGCTGTTCTATCCGCTCGACGTCAACGATGCGGCGTCGATCGAAACGCTTGGAAAAATGCTCAAGGGCACGACGATCGACATCGTGATCAACAATGCGGCGGTTCGCGGCGACACTGGCGGGCTCGCGTCGCTGCGGACGGATGACTTCATGGAGGTCATGCGGATCAACGCGCTGGCGCCGTTGCTGATTGCTCAAGCTCTTAGGGAAAATCTTTGCCTCGGGCGACGCAAGGTGCTGGTTAACATCAGCAGCCGGGCCGGATCGCTCGCGGAGGGGACGCTGGATGACGACGACGGCGACTATGCCTATCGCTGCTCGAAAGCCGCATTGAACATGGCGACCGTGAAGCTGGCGCAGGATCTTCGGTGCGAGAATATCGCGGTCCTATCGCTGCATCCCGGCTGGATCCGCACCGACATGGGCAGTCCGGACGCGGTTGTCGACATCGAGCGGAGCGCGCGAGGGCTGAAGGACCTGATCGACACGACGACGATGGCGGAGACCGGCAGTTTTCGCGCCTACGACGGCAAAGCAATATCTTGGTAAGGAAAAGAGTTTGGCAATGACCGACGCGAACAGCCAGCATGACGGCGAGATCCGGGCGATCGACGCACTACTCCGCGACAGCTATGGCGTCTCGGGCAAGATAACCGCTCTGCCGGGCGAACACGATCTCAACTATTGCGTCGAGGCGGAAGACGGAACCCGCTTCCTTCTCAAGCTGCATGCCTCCGGCGACGCCGATGATCTCGCCATGCAGGTTGCCGTGCTTGATCATTTGGCGCGCATTGCGCCGCAGCTTCCGATCTCCCGTGCGCTGGCGGACAGGAATGGTGCCACCGCGATTGCGGCGGAGCTACGCGGCAAACGTACCGCGCGCCTGTTGACGTGGCTGAATGGTAGTGTGTGGTCGAAATCTGCTGCGCGTGGCATGCAAAGCGTCGTTACGCTCGGTCGACTGCTCGGCGAGATGGATCGCAATCTCGAAGGCTTCAGCCATCCCGGCGCCAAGCGCACTTACGCCTGGGATATCGGCCGTGCGGATATGCATCTGGAAAACCTTGCCTTCATTACGGATACCGAAAAGCGCGAAACCGTGAGGGTTATCCTTGAGCGTTTCGTTGTCGAGATACTGCCGCGATTGCAGCAATGCCCGCGCCAGGTCATCCATAACGACGCCAACGACTACAACGTCCTGCTTGGCGAGACCGGTGCCGTGAGCGGCCTGCTCGACTTCGGCGATATGGTCGAAACCTGGCGGGTTGTCGAAATCGCGGTTGCCGGTGCCTATGCGCTGATCGGTACGGAAGATCCGGTCGAGACGATCGGTCGTCTCGCCGGCGCCTATCACGCCGTCAATCCGATCAGCGAGACTGAAGCCGAATTGATCTTCGATCTGACCTGCACGCGCTATGCCGTCAGCATGTGCATGGCGGCCAAGCAGATCCGCGAAAATCCGGAAAATACCTATCTTCTCGTCAGTCAGGAAGACGTTTGGCGCGAGTTGCAGCGTCTCCAATGCGAGAACCGCTCTTTGGCGATTGCTCGCATCCGCGATGCCTGCGGCTTAGCTCCTATCCCGCATGGCCCCCGCATCGAGCGCTGGCTGGAGCGGAACGCGCATGACTTCGCTGCGATCTTCAGGCCCTCGGTCGCAAAGCCGGAGGTACTGGCGCTTGATTTCACCGCGGCGGGACCGGATGCGGATAGCTGGGCGTCGCTCGATGCCGCCGGCGCGGCCCGCTTGATCGAAGAGCGTGTCGAACAGGCTGGGGCCGATTTCGCCATTGGTCTCTACGGTGAAGATCGCAACATCTATAAGAGCGATGCCTATCGGACGCCGACCGCCGGCCAGCGCCGCAGCATTCATCTCGGTGTCGATCTCTTCGGCCGAGAGCAAGAGCCTGTGCATGCGCCTTTTGCCGGGATGGTCGCCTTCATTCACGACGATGCCGTCGCGTTCGGCTTTGGCCCTACGGTGCTGCTCGAACATCGTACGGATGACGGAGATGTCTTCTGGAGTCTCTATGGCCATCTTTCGCGGGAAAGTGTGGCCAAACTCTCGGTAGGGCAGATAATCACCAAGGGCGAGGCTTTCTGCACTCTCGGCGAGGCGTCGGAAAACGGCAACTGGTCTCCGCATTTGCATTTCCAGATCGTCACGGATCATCTCGGCCTCGGTGCGCAGATGCACGGTGTCGGCGTGCGCGATCAATGGCAGGTGTGGCGGGCTATCAGCCCCGATCCGAGCGTCGTCTTCGGTTTCTCTAAGCCTGCTTCGGTCGTCGTCGCGCGGGACAAGGATTTTCTGGTGCGCGAGCGTCATCGCCGCATCGGCCGTTCGCTCAGCATCGCCTATTCCGCGACGCCGCTGAAAATCGTCGGCGGTGAGGGAGCCTATCTGATCGACGAAGAGGGCACGCGCTGGCTCGATATGGTCAACAACGTCTGCCACGTTGGCCATTGCCATCCCCGCGTGGTGAAGGCGGCGCAGGCGCAGATCGGCAAGCTCAATACCAACTCGCGCTATCTGCATGACTCGCTGGTGGAATATTCCCGCCGTCTGGCGAGCCTGTTTCCCGATCCGCTCAATGTCTGCTTCTTCGTCAATTCTGGTAGCGAAGCGAATGATCTCGCGATCCGGTTGGCGCGCGCCTATACCGGCAATCGTGATATCATCACCGTCGATCATGCCTATCACGGGCATCTGTCCAGCCTGATCGATGTCAGCCCCTACAAGTTTGCCGGCAAGGGCGGAGAGGGGCGTCCGCGGCATGTCCGGGTGGCGGAGATGCCTGATCTTTATCGCGGCCGCTTCCGCTATGGCGATGCGGATGCCGGCAGCAAATATGCGGAGGACGTGCATAACCAGGTTGCCGCTCTTGCGGTGGAGGGACGTCGTCCCGCGTTGTTCTTCAGCGAGGGCATTCTAGGCACCGGTGGTCAGCTGACGCTCCCGGCCAATTACTTGAAGGAAGCCTACGCCCATGTGCGGGCGGCAGGCGGTCTTTGTCTGGCCGATGAAGTCCAGGTCGGCTTCGGCCGCGTCGGCAACCATATGTGGGCGCATGAATTGCAGGGCGTAGTGCCCGACATCGTCACCATGGGCAAGCCGATCGGCAACGGACACCCGATGGCAGCCGTCGTGACGACGGAAGCCATTGCCGCCTCTTTCGCCAACGGCATGGAGTATTTCAACACCTTTGGCGGTAACCCCGTTTCCGCCGAGATCGGCCTCGCTGTTCTCGACATCATCCGCGACGAGCGGCTGATGCACCATTGCCGTGTCGTTGGCGACCGGTTGATGGATGGCGTGCGGGCGCTTGCCGCGCGCCACGCGATCATCGGCGATGTGCGTGGGCACGGGCTCTTCAACGGTGTGGAACTGGTGCGCAATCGCGAGACGCTGGAGCCAGCGGCGACCGAACTCGACTTCGTGATCGCGGAGATGAAGCGCAAGCATCGTATCCTGCTCAGCAGCGAAGGCCCGCACCATAACGTGCTGAAGGTGAAGCCTCCGGCGCCCTTCAGTACGGAGGATTGCGACCGGTTCCTCGATGCACTGGACGAGACCCTGTCTCGCCTGCCGGGCCGCTAAGTTTTCACCTCACCACAGAGATCATGCCGCATTGGTTTTAGCGGCGATATAAACGTTTAAATTTCGACTGCGACAAGGGTAATGCCCGACGTTCGGCGACTTGAATGATGAAGGACAAGACAGTGCACAAGCCGCTCGCCAGACAGAACAATTTCGATGCAAGCCGGCAGGATGCCGGCATGCTGGAGCTTGGTGTCTGCTACTATCCGGAGCAATGGCCAAGGGCGAAATGGGAAGAGGATGCCGCTCGCATGGTGGAACTCGGGCTCGCCTGGGTGCGTATCGGCGAGTTTGCCTGGTCGCGCATCGAGCCGCAATCCGGCGTCTTCCATTGGGAGTGGTTCGATGAGGCTGTCGAGGTACTCGGCAAGGCGGGGTTGAAGGTAATCATCGGCACTCCGACGGCCGCGCCTCCGAAGTGGCTGGTGGACCGCTATCCCGATATTCTTCCCGTCGACGCGCGCGGTGTTGTCCGCAAATTCGGTGCGCGCCGGCACTACTGCTTCTCCAGCCAACGCTATCGTCTGGAGGCCGCCCGTATCACCGAGGCGGTCGCGCAGCGCTATGGCGAACATCCTTTCGTCCATGCCTGGCAGACCGACAATGAGTATGGTGATCACGATACGATCCATAGCTATTCAAGAGGGGCGCTCCACGCGTTCCGCGGATGGCTTGCGGCTCGATATGGCACCATCGAGGAGCTGAACCGGGCTTGGGGCACCACCTTCTGGAGCATGCATTACAATAGCTTCGACGAGGTGGATCTGCCCAACAATCTCGTCGAAGAGCCGACGCCGACGCATCTTGTCGATTACTTCCGCTTCGCCTCCGATGAGGTACAGAACTTCAACAAGGCGCAGGTCGACATCATTCGCCGCCATTCGCCGGGCCGGCCGGTGACGCATAACTTCATGTCGCAGAATACCGACTTCGATCACTATAAGGTTGGTGAGGACATCGATATCGCCTCGTGGGACGTTTATCCCATGGGCGGGCTCATCAATGGCCGACTGAGCGCAGAGGAAAAGCAGCGCTATCTGCGCGTCGGCGACCCCGATCAGCCTGCTTTCAACCACGATCTTTATCGTGCAGTCGGCCGCGGCCGCGTTTGGGTCATGGAACAGCAGCCGGGACCGGTGAACTGGGCGTTGCACAATCAGTCGCCGGCCGATGGCATGGTACGGCTGTGGACCTGGCTTGCCTACGCCCACGGCGTCGACATGGTGTCCTATTTCCGCTGGCGTCAGGCGCCCTTTGCGCAGGAGCAATTCCATGCCGGCCTTCTGCTGCCCAACAGCGAAGAGGATCAGGGCTATAAGGAAGTGGCCGAGGTCATCAAGGAGATGAAGCTGCTGCCCAAGGGCGAAAAGCGCGGCAAGGCTTCCGTGGCGCTGCTGCTCGATTATGACTCGCGTTTTGCGACTCGCGCCCTGCCGCAGGGGCGCGACTATGCCGCCTCCGCGATCGCGCTTGATTGGTATTCCGCCGTCTCGCGTCTCGGGGTCGATATCGATTTCGTTGGACAGCATTCCGATCTCGACGGATACAAGCTCGTGCTGGCACCTGATCTTGTCATCCCTGATGCGGATTTCATTGCGCGGCTCAAAGCATCGGATGCGAAGGTCTTGTTCGGTCCCCGCAGCGGCAGCAAGACGCGCGACATGCATATTCCGGGCGATCTGCCGCCGGGTGTCCTTGGCGATCTTCTCGATTTCCGGGTTACGCGCGTCGAGTCCCTGCCGGCGTTTCAGTCCGAGGCCGTGCTCTACGGCAATACCAGCCATCAGACGACCGGATGGCGGGAAACGATCCGCACGAGGGAAACCGTGCTTGCAACGTTCCAGGGGGAGTATCGCCCCGATACACCGGCGCTGATCGGCAATGAGAAGGCGCGCTACTGCGCAACGCTTCCGCGCGAAGAGTTCCTGCTGAAACTGATGGGCGACACGCTTGCCTGGGCTGATGTCGACTGCCTGCCCGATCTCGGCGACCTGCGCCTTGCTCGACGCGGCAAGCTGCATTTCGCTTTCAACTACGGCAGTACAGCCGCAAGTGCGCCTGTCGCAGCGGATGCGATTTTCCTTGTTGGCAGTAGAAATGTGGAGCCGGTTGACGTCGCGATCTGGATCCAGGCGGGTGAAGACGCCGCAATCAAATAGTTGATCGCATTGGCAATTCCTGCGGGCTGTCTTGTCCTCGACAGCCCACAGGAAGCGGAACTGTCCGGAAATCCGTACTGGCCTTGAAAGCAAGGCAAACAAATAGCCGCAAGCCGAAGCGTGTTCCGCATTGCCGGAGCTTCGGAATGAAAGCGCGTCATGTCGCCTTGCAAGGCACTGATGTCGCTTTCCTGCGCGCGCCTTACCCCGAGGCATGATCTTCTATCCATGTTCAAGGCACCATCGAGATATCTCTTGATGGGAGCGCGAGAAGGGTCATACTTCGGCTCTTCTCGGGCCAAAGTGCGTCAAACCGGGTTTTGAAGAACAGGTTTGACGAGCATAATCGAGCTTTGGACAGCAGGCCTGATGATCGCGACGAGTGATCCGGAGGCGGATGGGAGGCTTTTCAGATTGCGCCATCCATCTCTTGCTTCCTCACCGATCGGTCATATCTGCACCGGTTGTGGATGCTGCTGAGGTGGCGACATCCGCGGCCGTTTTGCTGCTGTTCAGCCCGTTGAGGAGCGGGCCGATCTGAGGCGCGCAAGCGCTCGTAACGAAGATCAGCGTTAAACCAAGGAGGAGATGGCATGACTGGGAACAGAGGCGTTGTCTATTTGAGGCCCGGCAAAGTCGAGGTCCGCAATATTGACGATCCGAAACTGGAAGCGCCGGATGGCCGGCGCATCGAGCATGGCGTGATCCTGAAGGTGATCTCCACGAATATCTGCGGCTCCGATCAGCACATGGTGCGCGGCCGCACGACGGCCATGCCGGGTCTGGTGCTTGGTCACGAGATCACAGGACAGGTCATCGAAAAAGGTCTCGACGTCGAAATGCTCGACATCGGCGATATTGTGTCGGTTCCATTCAACGTGGCTTGCGGCCGCTGCCGCTGCTGCAAATCGCAGGATACCGGCGTCTGCCTGACGGTGAACCCGTCGCGTGCCGGTGGCGCCTATGGCTATGTCGATATGGGCGGCTGGATCGGCGGTCAGGCACGCTACGTCATGGTGCCTTATGCAGACTTCAACCTGCTGAAATTTCCCGATCGCGACAAGGCGATGGCGAAGATTCGCGATCTCACCATGTTGTCCGACATCCTGCCGACCGGTTTTCACGGTGCGGTTCGTGCGGGCGTCGGCGTGGGATCGACAGTCTATGTCGCAGGTGCCGGCCCGGTCGGTCTTGCCGCCGCCGCCTCCGCTCGTATCCTGGGTGCCGCCGTCGTCATGATCGGCGACTTCAACAAGGATCGTCTTGCGCATGCCGCCAAGGTGGGCTTCGAGCCGATCGATCTCTCCAAGAGCGACCGCCTTGGAGAGATGATTGCCGAAGTCGTCGGCACCAATGAAGTGGATAGTGCAATCGATGCTGTCGGCTTCGAGGCAAGGGGGCATTCCGGTGGCGAACAGCCGGCTATCGTCCTCAATCAGATGATGGAGATCACGCGTGCAGCGGGATCGATCGGTATTCCCGGTCTCTATGTTACGGAAGACCCTGGCGCGGTCGATAATGCCGCCAAGCATGGCAGCCTGTCATTGCGCTTTGGCCTTGGTTGGGCGAAGGCTCAATCCTTCCACACCGGCCAGACGCCGGTGATCAAATACAACAGGCAGCTTATGCAAGCGATCCTGCACGACAGGTTGCCGATTGCCGATATCGTCAATGCCAAGATCATCTCGCTTGAGGATGCAGCACAAGGCTACGAGAGCTTCGACCAGGGTGCTGCGACCAAGTTCGTTCTCGATCCGCATGGCGAGCTGACAAAGGCTGCATAGGCACGCTGCGGTCGCAGCCAATCATGATGCAAGCAAAATATCGGGAGCTGAGAGATACTCTTTCGGCTCCCGATATTGCTTTGAGGAACTATCACGAACGTGCTGGACATAGATGCCGGTGCCACTCAGGCCAGAGGCTGTTTCGGCTTTCCGATCGATATAAGCATCTAAAGGAAACGGCTTCGAAGAGCGGATATGTTGCGTCGCACCATCTGCTGGCAGTCACGTCAATCGTCATCAAGAGTAGCTGGATATTTCGGCCGCTAAGCCGATAGGGTCCCCATATTATTGAGGCGGGCCACAGGCGATCGTGCAGGTGCCGAGGCATGTCCGTAAGCAATGATAACGGATGATGTTGCCATTATATACTTATCTTATACATTTATGCGGCTATCCATGTGGAGCAACCCCGTTATCGCTGACCCGAACAAACGGCCGCTTGGACAAAACGCAAACCTGAAGAGAAACAGACAATGGCAAACTTTCTGGAGAAATGGTCTTCGAAGAAGGCTGATAAGCCTAAGGCTGGTGCGCGGAATGTAGTCGATACTTTTCGTGCAAGAGTAGAGGAGCAGAAAGCATATCTGGAAGAGTACGCGCGAGACGCCGCTGGTTTCAAGAAGTGGCGTTCCACCTGGTTCCAGCGTGTGCCCGGTGGCTTCGGTGTCACCGTTGGGCGTGACTCGATCAATGCCGGTCAAGGGTTGAGCTATATCGTCGTGGAATCCGTCAAGGACGTGGCGGAGTTTCTCGAGGATCTGGCATATCATGCGGAAAAGGACGTAGGCTTCCAGCAGGCGCTCGAGCAGAACCGCCGCCGCCGTGTCGCATTGCTGAACGCGGCAAAGTCCGGCGGAGACGCTGTCGCTTCCAAGGCAAAGGCAAAGGCAAAGCCGGCGGCAGCTAAGGCTGCTGCAGCAAAGTCGACAGCAGCTAAACCAGCTGCAGCGAAGCCGGCTGCTGCAAAGTCAGCGGCAAGCAAAGCATCACCGAAGGTCACAAAGGTAAAGGTCGCTCCGGCAGCAGCAAGTGCCGAGGCGGCAAAGCCGAAACGCGGCCGCAAGGTAAAGGCTGATGCCACTGCCGAATGATGATAAAGCCCGCCTCGTGCGGGCTTTATACTTTCTGCAGATGCGTGTTCATCTGAAGCGATCTCGATCGCCTGAATAGGTTCCGAGGCATCACTAACTTGGCATGTCCATCGCATCGATGAAAAAGCGCAAGTGCGTCGGGCATATCTTTCATGGCTTCGGAATATGCTCGATTTGAGCAACGACAATTACATAATATGGGCCGATTGCAGCACTTAGATCAATAAATGCACTAAGCGAACAAATACACGTACATACCCGCTCAAGGACGCAATATCGTGAGAATTGGAATTCCGCATTAATTGCGTACGATATTCCGTCGAGTTGCGCCGAATGCCGAGGCACCTACGCATCAATAGGGATGTGAAAATCCTCCAACTATCATCAAGTGCAATGGCCGCACTTGATGATATGCTGTGATCGACTCCACTCAGCTCGAAGCTGTGATGTCCTGCCAGGCGTCATATGCCGAGAGGACCGTTTCCATCTGTGCGGTGTGGCCGGCGATGAATTCGTCGCCATAAATGGTCTCGTCAGGATATTCGGTAATCAGCGTTACCGGCACGGTGTGACGATCGTCGACATCTGCGAGACACGGAAAGCCGTTGATGATCCGAAAGCCCGTTTCGCCGGCGTGTATCTCGTAAAGGGCGATCTGCTTGTTGTTGTAGTCCAGCAGTCCGGGAATGGCGCCCAGATGCTTGGTGACTCTATCCAGTAGCCGTTCGGCTTGCGCTGCCCAGCCGGAATGGTAGCGGGCGATCAGGAAGAAGCCCTTCGGCAACGTCCACATGGCGAAGTTCCGCGGCACGTAGCCGGAAAGCGGACGGGTCCATTCATGAGCGGGATAGCCGTGCAGATTGACATGCAGCTGCGCACCGCTCAGCTTTTCCGCCTGGAAGCGAATTTTCTTCTCGTAGAGATAGGGACCAGCATTCGCCTCGGTGCGATATTCGAGGTCGTCGCCGAGCGCGGTGTAACGCGCGGCATGATACATGTGGCGCGGGTTGTCCTTGCGCAGGCGCTGGTGCAGCGCGTAGCCATCGGGATTTTCCAGCGGCGAGATCGTGAAATGCGCGCCTTCGATCGCTACGAGCCTCTGCGCGGCGCGCAGCGCGCCAACGCCGCCGGTCGTCTCATTGGCATGCTGCCCGCCGCTGATCATGACAGCCGCGTCGCGGCCCTTGATATAGCGAGCTTTGACCGCGCGGCCGGAACGGGTGACGGCTTCAAACGTCTCGCCGCCGATCTCTTCCAGCATGGCCTCGATCTGCCGCACGGCCAGGGGCTCTGCTGCCGTCTCGATCTGCTGCTCCGCACCGTCCCAGTAACGTGAGGCCAATGCTTGCGTTTCTACCTTGGCGGAGATTTCGCCGGAAGATAACAGGATCTGCGGAACGATCTGCCCCGGCTTCAAGCCGCGATCGCCGAGCGGCCGGCCGGATTTCTTCTGGAAGAACTCAAGCAGCGAGAAATAGAAGTCCTCGTGCAGCGCCTCCCGAAGGCTCATGACTTCGTCCCCGACCGGTAGGGGCTCATCGGCAGCCGGCAGTCCGACGCGAATATTGAGCTCTTCGAAATAGGGCTCGGTCGCACCCCAGTCGTACTGCGTAATTGCAGCGATGGTTTCTTCGAAAAGCCGCTCGTAGTCCGTCGCCAGCCGTTCGCCGGTGGCCTTGCCGTCCCGTACCAGCCAACCCGTTGGCGAAACGTTCGTTTCGCCGGCCGTGTCGATGTGGACCCGATTGGGCGCCAATACTTTGACCTGGCGTTCGTCACCTGAGCCATTCTTCAACAGAACATCATAATGGAAATCACTATCGGCTCTGGCGACGAAGGTGATCGCGCGATCTCCTACCATCGCCGCAAGCGGATAGGCTTCTAACCGGAAGCGGTTGGCGGGCGCATTCGCATGCACTGGATATCGGATCTCGATTGCTTCCACGCCGTTCAGATCGATCTCCTCAAGAAATGCATGGAGGAGTGGTTTGTATGCACTACGGATGCGGGCTTGAACGCCCTTTTCCCTGAGCTTGCGCTCCGCATCCTGGCGGCTCTGCCTGTCGTCGAAGGTCCATGCTTCGAATTCCTGGCCGGCCTCGGCATCCGAGACGAGTTGCGAAAGCGTCCGCTCGAAGCTTCTTTCGAAAATCATGGTCATGATGTCTTACCTTGTCGTTCTGCCTGTTGGGTCGAGGCTATCGCGTAGCCAGTCACCCAGGAGATTGAGACCGAGTACGGTCAGCAGGATGGCGAGGCCGGGGAAGAGGCTGACCCACCACGCGGTCTGTAGGTAGGTGCGTCCGTCGGCCAGCATGCCGCCCCAGCTGGGGATCGTCGGATCGACGCCGAGACCAAGGAAGGTGAGGCTACTTTCGAGAAGGATATTGTTGGCGATGTTCAGCGTCATCAGCACGATCACCGGTCCCAGAAGGTTCGGCAGTAGATGCTGGAAGATGATGCGCCAATCCCTAACGCCGATGGCGCGAGCGGAGAGGATGAATTCCCGTTCGCGCAGGGTCAGCACCGATCCGCGGACGAGACGGGCATATTGGACCCACTGCGACACGATCAGCAGGATGATGGTGTTGGTGAGGCTGCCGCCGACGATAGCGATGAAGGTGATTGCCAGCAGAATGAAGGGCATGGCGAGCTGAATATCGGCAAAGCGCATCAGGAGCACATCCCAGATGCCGCGATAGTAGCCCGCTGCCAGACCCACCAGAACACCAAGAACGACGCCGCCGATGACGGAAGTGAGGCCGACCAACAGCGATATCCTACCGCCGGCGATAACGCGGGCAAGCACGTCGCGCCCGAGCGGATCCGTCCCGAACGGGTGGGCGAGGCTGGCAAACGGCCTTGCAAGCCGGGCCATCAGATCGATCTTCTCGGCTCCACCCGGAAAGAGCACATCCGAGAATATGGCGGCAAGGCAGATGGCGACGGTCAGCAAAGCTCCGACGATGAATTCGAGGCTGTGGAATCGCGAACGGCTTGAAGTTGTGGCGGCCATGGGCGGTTACTCCGTGCGGATACGGGGGTCGACGAGCCCGTAGGCAATATCGACCAGCAGGTTTACGCTGACGATGAACAAGGCCAGCACAGTGATCACGCCCTGCAACAGCGGATAGTCGCGGGCGGCGACGGCGTCGAACGCAAGAGTTCCGAGACCGGGCCAGTTGAAGACGCGCTCGATGACGACGATGCCGCCGAGCAATCCGCCGAACTGGATGCCGAAGTAGGTGATCAGCGGAATGGCGCAGTTGCGAAGGGCATGCTTGTAAAGCACCTTGCTCTCGCTGAGGCCTTTGGCGCGTGCGACCATGATGTATTGCGACTGTAGAGTTTCCAGCATGGCGGTGCGCACCAGGCGCACATTCGTCGCCGTCAGGATGACGCCCATGGTCAGGGCCGGCATGACGTAGCTGGCTATCCCGACCATGCCGCTCGGCGGCAGCCAGCCAAGCGTGATCGAGAACAGTAGCACCATCATCAGCGCCAGCCAGAAATTCGGGAAGGAAAGCCCGAGCAGAGAGAGAACGCGGATAATCTGGTCCGCCGTCCTGCCGCGCGCGGTCGCAGCCTTGATCCCGAGCGGGATGGAGAGCACGATCGATATCGCCATGGCAATGAAGGCGAGCAGCAAGGTGGCGGGCAGGGCGCCGGCGATCAATTGAGAGACGGGAGTGCCACCGGTGAAGCTGCGTCCGAAATCCAGTGTCAGCAGTCCCTTCAGGAAGGTCAGATACTGGATAATGAACGGCTGGTCCGTGCCAAGCGCTGCGCGAATGCGCACCAGATCCTCTTCCGTCATGCTGCCGCCGCCCTGAAACATCATCATGGCGGGATCGCCTGTCAGGCGAATGGCGAAGGAGACGAGAAGTGTGATGGCGATGACGACGAAAATCGCCTGCAACAATCGCTTGATGAGAAAACCGGCCACGTTCTTTTCCCGAAATTTGCAGTTGGACGCCGCCGGACATTCCGGCGGCGCCACGATTGACGATTACTCGACGGTTACTTCGTTCAGCTTGATGCGGTTATCCGGCGCGGGCACGAAGCCCTTCACGCGCTTACTGATGCCGTAGATCGCGTTGGAGTTATAGAGCGGTAGCTCCAGCGCCTTGTCGGTGACGTACTTGCCGATCTCCTTCAGGATCTTCTCCCGCTCGGCGCGATCGGTGAGCGGACGCTGGGATTCCAGCAGCTTGTCCAGCGTTGCATCCTTTTC
Source organism: Martinezella lusitana (assembly GCF_014207095.1). Classification (GTDB taxonomy): domain Bacteria; phylum Pseudomonadota; class Alphaproteobacteria; order Rhizobiales; family Rhizobiaceae; genus Rhizobium; species Rhizobium lusitanum_B. Next base: position 282,552 of record NZ_JACHBG010000006.1, read on the forward strand.
GTAGGGATTCCACTTTTCGCCGGAGTGGTACATCGCATAAGCCGTATTGTCGAAGTCGAAGGTCCAGCCACCCCATTTTTGCTCGAACATCGCGCCGGTCTTGCCCTGCGGAATGATGTCGTTCAGCAGAACGTTGGTCTCATAGGGCTTGAGGGTCGCGGTGATGCCGACCATTTGCAGGTAGCTTGCAATGACCTGCGCCACCTCGTTCATGGTTGTGTCGTTGCCGCGAATATCGATCTGGATTGTCGCGCCGGGTTTGACGCCTGCTTCGGCGAGCAGCTTCTTGGCGCCTTCCGGATCGTAGGGAAGAGCCTTCAGCTCTGGATCATAGCCGAAGGACGATGCACCCTGGAAGCTGGTGATCTCGACGGCCTGACCGACGAGGATCGACTTGATGATGGTTGCGCGGTCGATTGCCATAATGATGGCCTTGCGCACGCGCGGATCAGCCGTGATGCCGTCCCGGGTGTTGAAGCGCAGCGCGTCGACCGTCGGGCCGGGAACGCTGGCAATCTCCAGCTTGGAATCGTTCTGGATGACAGGGAGCATGCCGATCGGGATGATCGGCGGGATGACGAGATCGACACGGCCTGCCTGAAGCTCGGCAACGGCGGTCGCGGGCTCGCTGATGAAGCGATATTCGAGTTCGGAAAGCTTTGGCGCGCCACCCCAGTAATCAGGATTGGCCGCGAGCTTGATATTCACCTTCGGCGTATAGGAAACGAACTTGAAGGCGCCGGTGCCGACCGGATTGAGGTTGAAGTAGTCCTCGCCCTTTTCCTTGATGTACTTCGGCGGAACGATCATTGCGCCATAGCCGGCAAGCTTGGTCAGCAGCACCGGATCGGGCGTCTTCAGCTTCATGTCGACCGTGTAGTCATCGATGATATCGACGCTTTCGATCGCCGTGTAGTTCGAACGCTGCGGGCCTTTTGCACCCTCTGCGCCCAGCAGGCGATCGAAGGTGAATTTTACCGATTCAGCATTGAAGGGCTCGCCGTCGTGGAACTTCACGTCGTGGCGCAGCTTGAAACGGATGCGCTTGCCCTGGTCCAGCTCTTCCCAGGATTCGGCAAGGCCGGGCACCAGCTTCAGGTCGGGGCCGCGATAGGTCAGCCCATCGAAAATATTGGTCGATACGACGGCCCAGGCCACCAGAAACGTATCGATCGGATCCCAGCTGCCGGGGTCTTGCGACGAAGCGATGGTCATCTTTCCAGCGGCCAGTGCCGGCGCCGCATTGACGGTCATGCCCGACAGCGCGAGCACAGCAAGAGCGGTTCTCAGCCCCAATTTGAATTTTTTCATCAACCTGTTTCCTCTTCAGATCGTTGCAATGGATAGTGGTCGTTTATGCGCTTCTGGCGATGAAATGACCCGCGCCGATTTCCTCGCGGGAGAGAATGGGCGGCTCATCGCCAACACGGCGAACGGGATTTGGAATTTCGCCCTCGATCAGCGCGGTCTTGCGCTCGACCGTGGGGTCGGCGACCGGCACGGCGGAAAGCAGGCGTCGCGTATAGTCATGCATCGGCGTTTCAAAAACCTGCCGGCGGCTGCCCATTTCCATGATCTGGCCGAGATAGAGAACCGCGACCCTGTGGCTTATCTTTTCCACCACTGCCATGTCATGGCTGATGAAGAGATAGGCAAGTCCGCGTTCGGCCTGCAGATCCATGAACAGGTTGATGATCTGTGCCTGGATCGATACGTCGAGCGCCGAAAGCGCCTCATCCGCGATGATGAGCTTGGGATCGGAGGCGAGTGCGCGGGCGATGCAGACGCGCTGGCGCTGGCCGCCGGAGAATTCGTGCGGATAACGCTCGGCATGGGCCGATGTCAGACCGACGCGCTCCAGAAGTTCGTCCACACGGCGGCGAACCTCCTTCGAGCCCAAGATGATGCCATGCGTATTGATGGGTTCAGCAATCGAGAAACCGACCGTCTTGCGCGGATCGAGCGAGGCGAAAGGATCCTGGAAAATATATTGCACGTCCCGGCGTATGCGGAAGCGTTCTGCCGCCGACATCGCGGCAAAACTCTTGCCGTTGAAGGTGATTTCGCCGGCTCGGGCTTTTTGCAATTGCTGGATGGTTCGGCCAATGGTCGACTTGCCGGAGCCGGATTCGCCAACCAGGGCAAGCGTTTCTCCGGGGTGGATGTCGAAACCGACCTGCTGGACGGCATTGCAACGATGCGTAACCTGGCCGAATATGTTCTTCTTGATGTCGAAACGCACGAAGAGGTCGCGCACGGACAGCAATGGTGGCTGATCGTAGCGGGCGGTATTCTGAATCCGCTCCTCGCCGACGACTTTCGGCTCGCCACCTTCGAGAACGATGAGGGGCGACCGCTTCGGAAAGTCTTCGCCAGCCATGCTTCCGAGCTTCGGAACCGCGGCAAGCAAAGCACGGGTATAGGGATGCTTCGGATTGGCGAATATCTCGCGAACCGGACCCTCCTCAATCTTCTTTCCCTTCCACATGACGACCACATCGTCAGCCATTTCGGCGACGACACCCATGTCATGGGTGATGAAGATCATGCCCATGCCGAGATCCTTCTGCAGGTCCCGCATGATATTGAGAATCTGCGCCTGGATGGTAACGTCGAGCGCCGTCGTCGGCTCGTCGGCGATCAGTAGTTTGGGGCGGCAGGCGAGCGCCATGGCGATCATCACGCGCTGGCGCATGCCGCCGGAAAGTTGATGCGGAAAGCGGTTCAACAGCGCTTCGGCATCGGGCAGCCGTACCATTTCGAGAAGTCGCCGCGCTTCTGTCATCGCGGAGGACTTGCCGGCATCTTCATGAAGCAGAAGGACTTCGCTGATCTGGTCGCCAATGGTGAAGACGGGATTGAGCGAGGTCATCGGCTCCTGGAAGATCATGGCGATCTCTTTGCCGCGGATGGAGCGAATCTCCTTCTGCGAGAGCTTGAGAAGATCCTCGCCGTTGAAAGCGATGCTGCCGCTCTCGAAGCGAGCACCCATCATGTCTGCAAGCCGCATGATCGAGAGCGATGTCACTGACTTTCCGGATCCGGACTCCCCGACGATCGCTAGCGTCCGGCCCGGCTCTACGGAAAAGGAAAGGCCTTCCACCACGCGGTTTTCGCCGAACCGCACCGTCAAATCCGCGACTGACAGAAGTGGCTTGTTCATATCCGTCGCCTTCGTCATGCGCTCGTCTCGGCATGTAGCGGGTTGCGCCATGAGTTTTCGCAGTTTTGCGGATTGATGGGCACGATCTGCACTTCCATTTTCACTGTGTCCCAGACGGCAACGATATCGCCTTTTGGTGTGAACACGCCGGATCCTCCGCCGAAGGTGTCGCTACGGATGGGTGCCGGCATCCTGACGACCGCCGACATCTGATTCTGGAAAAAGCAAGCAACGGCTTCCTCCAAATCGCGCAATCCGCGGTCATCTATATCCATGTTCCCACTACATTTCTTAGGCGATGAGATAGCATCAAACAACAATCTGGTCTATATTGTTCAACAATTTTCGCGATCATCATCGAAAATTGAGGGGCTTTCATCCGAAATCGTCCAACGTTGGTAGCCTTGTTATTGGCCTAACCCGGTGAGTTTCGGTTTGAAATCCAATTGCTTGCGCGCCTTCACAGCGATGGGTGGCTTGCTGGATAACGCAGGGATAAGAGGGCGCAACAGGGATTGACGCCAGGCGCCGGGAGAGCAGATGAAGCAGACGAAGCTTGTGAGTATCGAGCCGATTTCGGGTCCGGCGGAGGCTGGACAAACGGTGACGGACGTGACGGCGGCGCGCATCCGCGAGCGGGTCATCAGCGGGACTTTGTCTCCCGGGAGCCACCTTTCCGAGGCGACGCTATGTGAGGAGTTCCAAGTTTCGCGTAACACGCTGCGTGAAGTCTTTCGGCTGCTGACAAAGGAAGGCGTGCTGCGTCACGAGGCCAACCGAGGCGTGTTCGTCACCACGCCGAGCATCTCCACCATTATGGATATCTTCCATATTCGCCGGCTCATAGAGTGTTCGGCGGTTTCCGGCGCACATCATCGCCATCCGAGCGTCAGCAAGATGCGAGAGGCTGTGGATGCTGCGATCCAGCATCGTGACCGCAGCGAATGGCTTGATGTCGGCAGCGCCGATATCGCCTTTCATGCCGCCATCGTCGAGTTGGCCGACAGCCCGAGGCTCTCGGCGTTCTATGCCCAGATCTCGCTGGAGTTGCGTCTGGTATTCGGTTTGATCCGCGATCCTGAATATCTGCATGCTCCCTATGTCGGGCAGAACGCCACGATTCTCGCTCATATCGAGGAGGGGGCGACAGCGAATGCCGCCGAGGCGTTGGAGAAATATCTGTATCAGGCGGAGCGGTTTATTCTGGCCGCCTATTCCCGGGCGATACCCGGCTGAAGCCTGAATCGGCTATCACTGTGGAAATCATCATATGAAAGGCTGCGGCTTGAAGCAAACATTTGCCACAGGAGCTGCTTTGGCGGAAAGATACCCGCCATCCGGGACGAAATCGTGATTCCATCTGTCCAGAAGGGTTGATCTTGGTCGTTGTTGATCAGGGCGGCTATGCGCGTCGAACCGGAATAGACAAGATAGGCAACCGGCTACCGCGGATTGAAATGGAATGGACGCGCAATCCTTCAAAGGCTCCAGCAAGGCGACCGCAATCCAGCAAGTATGGGCTTCGCCGCTCTATCGCGGCGCAACGCTCGCCCTTTTCCTGTCGGGGTTAGGGACCTCGGCTTCACTGCCGCAGATCGTCGTCTTCCTGGTCAAAGAACTCGGAACATCCATGCCCGTAGCCGGGCTTTATTATCTGACCGGCCTGACCGCGCCGGTTGCCGGCTACCTGGTCGGTCGCTACTCCGACAGGACAGGCAAGCGCCTCAGCCTGTTCCGGCTATGTGCCATGGCAGGCTTTCTCGGATGGGTCGGTTTTGCGCTTTCGAGCGCACCATGGATGCCGTTTGTGATTGGTGCCGTCGTCCTGGCGTTCTCCGGCTCCGCCACATCGCAGCTTTTCACGGCCATTCATGACGATCTGAAGAGGAATCCGGCGGGCGCGAACGAAAGCGTGGTTGCACTCATCCGGATGGCGCTGACGGCGGGCTGGATCGTTGGCCCGTTCATCGGTGCCTGGCTGGCGGCCGAAACGGGCCTGCGCACCATGTTCTGGACAACGGCCATCTGTTTCGTGGCGCAGATCGTGCCCTTGGGGACCTTGAGCGTCTCGCCGAGCCCCAAGAAAAAGGCAACACAGGCCGCCGCTGCGGCCGGCTCGCCCACTTGGTCGGACATGGCGCCGCTTCTGCTTTTCACCGGCCTCTATGTCCTGGTCTATGCCGGCGAGCCCATCAAATACGGCTTCCTTCTGCTTTACATGGAGGAAAACCTCGGGATCGATCCCGGTGTGCGAGGTGCCGTAATCGGCACACAGCCCCTGATCGAGCTTATTCTGATGCCGTTCAGCGTGATGTTGGCACGGCAGATCGGTACGCTTTGGCTCATGTGCATCGCCGCAGCGTGTGGTGTCGTTGCCAATCTCTGTTTCGCTGCATGGCCAACCGCTGTTGGCATGTTTGCCGGGCAGACGCTCATGGGTGGCGTCTGGGGGCTCTACATGGTGTTGGGGCTGATCGTCGCCCAGCGTCTTCTCCCCAATGCCGTCGCAACCGCCTCAGCAATCTTCATGAGCTCTTCGGCGTTGGCGATGGCGCTCGGCGGCGGTGTCGGTGGTATCGGTGTCGCATATCTTGGTCTGCCAAATGTTTTCTACCTTCCTGCGATATTCTCGCTGGTGGCGATGATTGGTTTGGCACTGATGGCTAGGCGCGGCGTCATCGAATAAAGTGGTGCCCTTTCTTGGTGCAGCATTCATTCGCCATGGCAGGTTTCGGCCGATCCTAAACCTGCTGGAGGTCTTTCGCCGAGCTGATCGGGTTCGCCATGTTGCTCTATTGCGACCGTATCCGGCTGCGCAGATAAAAATCACCGGTTCTTTCACCCTTCATGGGCAATGCTGCCGCCTGTTGACGAAGATGCAACGATCGCATATTCGTAAAGTCATCAGATGACTTGATGAAATTGAACGATGCGCGCCCTGACCAAAACGACGCTTGCCGAAACTGCCGTCGAGGCAATCCGCAGCGAAATTGTCGCCCAACGCTGGGGTGTGGGCGAGAAGCTGCCCAACGAAGCTTCTCTTTCCGCGATGCTGTCCGTCAGTCGCGGCACGATCCGCGAAGCCGTGCGGGTGTTGGCCTCGCAGGGCTATCTCGAAACCCGTCAGGGATCCGGCACCTATGTTCGCTCGACGACCGACTTCGGCCGGCCGCTTGATATGGCGCGCCGCGCCGGGTTGCGGGATCAGTTCGAAGCCCGGCTGGCGCTGGAGGTCGAAGCCGCGCGCCTGACCGCCTTGCGCCATACTCCCGAAGTGATCTCGCAATTGCGCGCGCTGCTCGCTGCACGAGGAAATTACGCCGGGAGTGACAAGTTAGGCTTCATCGAACGCGATCTTGCTTTCCATAAAGCCGTCGTCGCGGCGTCGCGAAACCTGGCGATGGTCGAGCTCTACGACTTTTTTTCGATGTCGATCGCGCAGACCATCGAAGCGACGCTCGATGCTGAAATTCCCGAGCCGGACATGCAGGCCCACATCGAGGTCGTCGACGCCATTGAGGCCGGCGATCCGGAGGCGGCCGACGCCGCCGTGCGCCGCTTCATGGCTCCCGTTATCGCTACTCTTGACCGGTTGTTGCTATCATGACCACCTCCTTGCCAAATGCCGCCTCCGTCGACCTGATCGACGCCGAGGCCGATGAAATTCCACCACCGCAGCCTCACAGCGGACAATCGCCGATCGGCAGATTTGTCCTGGGCGTAAGCCTTGTGCTGATTGCGTTCAATCTGAGACCGGTCTTTTCCAGTGCATCGGCGCTTCTGCCTGAGATCAGAACCGGGCTCGGTCTCTCGTCGTTCGGCACCAGTGTTCTGACCACCTTGCCCGTGGTCTGCCTGGGGCTGTTTTCACCGCTTGCACCAAGGCTTGCGCAGCGCTTGGGGAGCGAGCGCGTTATGCTCGGCGTAATCTTGTTGCTTGCCCTCGGTACGGCGCTACGTGGCCTGTCTTCTATCTCCATGCTGTTCGTCGGAACTGCGCTGGCCGGCGCGTGCATCGCCATCGGCAACGTCCTCTTGCCCGGTGTCGTCAAGCGCGATTTCCCGGACAAAGCAGCCGTGATGACCGGCTGCTACACGATGGCGCTATGCGCCGGAGCGGCAAGCGCGGCAGGGCTGACGCTTCCCCTCGAACATGCCCTCGGCGGATCGCTCGGTGGCGCGCTTGCGGCTTGGGCCTTGCCGGCGCTTGCGGTCAGCCTTCTCTGGTTGCCGCAAGTCATCGGAACGCGCAGCCAGGCCCGTCGCACCGGCTTTCGCGTGACGGGGCTGTGGACTGATCCGATTGCCTGGCAGGTGACCTTGTTCATGGGCCTGCAATCGGCGCTCGCTTACTGCGTCTTCGGCTGGCTCGTTCCCATCCTGCGTGAACGCGGTCTCGATGGCGTCACCGCGGGCGCAATCGTATCCGCGTCGGTGATGGTGCAGGCCGCCTCATGTCTTGTAGCGCCTCACATCGCCATCAAAGGCAGGGATCAGCGCGTCATCAACGTTGTCCTTTGCGCTTTTGCCGTCGTTGCATTGCTTGGCCTGCTCTTCGCTCCGCTTTGGACGGTCTGGTTCTGGGCCGTGCTGCAGGGCATAGGGCAGGGGGGATTGATTGCGGTGGCGCTCACCGTGATCGTGCTGCGGTCGCCGGATGCGCATATCGCTGCACATCTTTCTGGCATGGCGCAATTTGTCGGGTACCTGCTTGCAGCCATCGGCCCTCTTATTGTCGGCATGATCCATGGCTGGACGGGCAGCTTTGCCTGGTGCTCCGTTTTGTTCGTCCTGCTCGGTCTTGGTGCCGCCATCAATGGCTGGTTTGCCGGTCGCGCGATTACCGTCAACGCCAAGACCATCGAAACTCCATAGCCTAAATGGCCCTTTGACGACGCGTGGACCGGTTTCGAGGATCCGCCCTGCTCGCCAAAGAGTTTTCACTGCCGATGAAGCGGCAAGATATGGTGTTCGGTCAAAGGCGCCATGGATATCGTGCCCGGATGGGCGGGCGATATCCAACGGATCTCCTCGATCTCTGCCGCAGCGGTAATCGCGGCATCGCCGACATCCAGGCGGAAGACGTCCGCAACGACGATATGCTCGGGCTCATTGGCAGCGGGCGCCTCGAAGTGGCCGAGGAATGCCAGTGACTCGGTGTCGATCGCAAGGCCCAACTCCTCGTGCAACTCCCTGACGAGCGCTTGTTCCGGCGCCTCATGCGGCTCGATCTTGCCGCCGGGCTGCATGAAAGCCGTGGTTCCGCGCTTGCGCACCAGCAGCGTATCTCCATCGCGGCGCAGTAGCAGAGCCGCAGCGATCCTTATCGTTTTCGTCATGTGTCAATCTGATCGGATTCGCGATCGGGTTTCAATGATCATCCGGTCCCATCAGCGGGATTCAAGCCGCGCAATCAAGCGCAGCTCGATCTGCTCACCACTTCGGCCATCGCCCTTATGAGCGCGGCCCTGATCGACAAAAGGTTCAGGTGTCCAGCCATGCTGCGAGGCCATCCAGCGTCTGCAACCCGTATTCCACAGCGCCGAAGCCGATAACGATCTTGCGACGTGCCGGGCTCGGATGGAGCTGGCGCATGGTCAACACCGTCTTGCCGTCAGCCTGCTCATCAAAGGTCACCGTGGCGCGAAAGCGGTCGGGATCGTTTGCATCGGGCGTGCCGTGATCCATCACGATCCGCTCGTTCGGTACGATTTCCAGAAAGCGCACGAGGTTCGCGAAGCGACGTTCCTGCCCTTCGAACAAGCCGACCATGTCGAACCGCCAGATTCCACCCTCTCTGATATCGGCCTCATGGTTTTCGATTTTGAGGTCGGTCGGGCCGTACCATTGGGCCAGCGCCTTTGGATCCATCCAGGCAGAAAAGACCTTCTCCCGCGGGTGATTCAGGACCTTCACCAGCACGATTTCGCGATCCAGTGCCCAAGTGTCAAACGGATTTGTCATGTTCTTCTTCATCCTCTCTCGTCTTATCCAGGTAGACTTCCAGCCGGTCCAGCCGCTCGCTCCAGCGCCGGCGCTCCGCCTCCATCCAGTCTGCCGCCTCGTCGAACCGCGCCTGCACCAGCCTGCACCAGCGGCTGCGGCCGCGCTTTTCGCTGGCGATCAGCCCGCAATCTTCCAGCACCTTCAGATGCTGGGCGAAGGAGGGTAGCGCCATGTCGAATGGTTCGGCGAGGACCGTGACGGGAACCTCACCCTCGGCCAGCCGCGATACAACAGCGCGGCGGGTCGGGTCGCTGAGAGCATGAAAGGCGAGGTCGAGAGGCGTCGAATGATAGGGCATGCGATTTCCTAAAACGAATTGCGGCGTTGGTCAAGAAAACTTAGGTACTTGCCTTAGTATTTAGTCGGTCTAAGATGAGACCGGCTACGCAACCACTCACAAGGAGAGCTCCAATGGCAGTTCGTGTCGATCTCATGATCTCGCTCGACGGCTTCGCGACAACGATGGACCAGACACCCGAAGTCCCTTTCGGCGAGGACTGGCCGCGTCTCGTCGGCGCATATACCGCAACGCGGACGTTCAGAGAGCGCGTGTTCAAGGATACCAGCGGGGCCGGGACCACCGGCATCGATGACGACTATGCAAGAGAGTATTTCGAGAATGTGGGCGCCGAAATCATGGGCGCCGGCATGTTCGGGCTTCATAACTTCCCCGATGATCCGAACTGGCGTGGCTGGTGGGGCGAAGAGCCGCCTTTCAGGGTTCCGGTCTTCGTTCTGACCCACACGGCCCGACCCACCCTGGAAATGGCCGGCGGTACCACGTTCCATTTCATCGATACAACGCCGATCGACGCGCTCCAGCAGGCGGAAAAGGTGGCGGGCGGAAAGGATGTGCGGGTTGGTGGTGGCGCAACGGTCGTTCGTGACTTTCTAAAGGCGGGTCTCGTCGATCGTCTTCATGTCGCAATCACGCCGATCCTTCTCGGACGTGGCATCCGCCTGTGGGATGATCTGCGTGGTTTGGAGGCCGGCTACACGGTCAAGTCGGAAACGGCGCCGAGTGGCACTATCCACCTGACGTTCCGCCGCTAACTGCCCCCGCTCATGGCGCGATCATGGGCCATCGGCAGATGATCCATGATCCCAGCTTTTTTGGCGGAGAGCCGATCTATGCGGCTCGTCAAGGCTGGCGCGGATCCATCAGATGCTCACGGAAGAATGCGAGAACTTCGGCATTGAATTCCTTATGGAACGCGGTGCGATCAAAGCCTGGAGCGTCGCTGCAGGAGGGCTTCGTGGATGATTTGACGCTCGGGCAGGGCGTTAAGAACGACAGGTGTCTGGCATTGGGGACGACCCGGAAATCTGGCTTGTCCGGTAGCAGATGCGCCAGCTTTGCAACGTTCTCCGGCTCCGCATCCTGACCGCCGCCGAGCTGCGACCCCCAGAGCTGAAGCGGAATTTTCACGTCTTTCACGCTGTCGGCGGTCAAAAAGACAGTACTCAAGGGATCAGCGACCACCATCGCCTTGACGCGGGGATCGTGTGTCCATGTCCGAGGTGGCTGGATTCGCTGAAAAGGCCGCCTTTGGTCGGCTGGCGGGCAGTCGGTAACCTTCGGGTCCGCGCAGCGCGGCGGCAGCTTGCTGAAGTCGGGATTGGCGCCGGCAACGACGAGCCCTGTGTAGCCGCCCTGGGAAAATCCGTAGAAACCGATACGCCGCGGACCGATGCTTGCTGCGTCGGGCGATGGGCCGAGCATGAAGTCGATGGTGCGCTTGATGTCGGCCGGTCGTTCGACCAGCACGCCCATGCCGTTTGCCTGACTCATGTCGGCGTAGTTCGCATGTGGATGATTGATAGCGACGACGATGAAGCCTCCGTCCGCCAGCGCCTGGGCGGTGTCCCGGTGGCCGAGCGAGTCGCCGCCATAACCGTGTGAAATGACGATGAGCGGCAGATCCTTGCCCATGATCGGACAATCCGGCGTCGCTGCTAATATTAAAGCTCCTATTCTCATCGTCGTCGGCGCCTCCGCGCAGGGCGACCACATTGTCCCTGTGATTTCCGGGCCGCCGGGGTCGGCCGGAATTCGAATGAACTTCAACCCCGCCGCTTGGCACAGCGATGCAGCAAGGCAGAGGGCGGCTGCGAGGGCAAGGCTGCGGTGGATCATTGCGCAATTCCTTCTGGCCGGGGGCTTGAATCAGGTGCTAGCAACGGCGCGGACCGCGAGCTTGGGCTGCCGCAACGGCGACGCTATGGGGCGAGTGCCTCGAATGTCGGTTCAGTACCTTGCATAAACAGATAGCTTGTTATATCTAACTTGTAAAGCTGAGGCATTCATGACCGACTCGATCCAAGTTCAACTGCGCAAGGGCGTTCTCGATCTCTGCGTTCTTGCCGTGCTCTCACGGGGCGAGAGCTACGGCTACGAGATTGCCAGCACGCTGGTCGCAGCCGTTGGAATGGGGGAAGGGACGATCTATCCGCTGATGCGCAGGATGCAGAATGACGGCCTCGTTGCGACCCGCATCGTCGAGTCCAGCAACGGGCCGCCGCGCAAATACTACCGGCTTACGCCGTTGGGTCATTCGATTTTCGAGGCACATCGGCGTGACTGGCGCTCGCTTGCGGGCGCCGTCGACAAACTTCTTGAGGAATAGCCATGACCAGGGATGCCTTTTTGCGTACGCTGAGACTGGGCCTTACCGGGCTTCCGCCTCGCGAAGTCGATGATATCGTTGCCGACTACACCGCCTATTTTACGGAATCCGAGGCCTCGGGTCGTAGTGATGAAGACGTCGTGGCGGCGCTGGGCGATGCAGCCAGGATCGCCAGGGAACTGCGAGCCGATGCGGGGCTGCGCCGTTTCGAGGCTCATTGGAGCGTGCCGAACCTTCTGGCGGCGATGATGGCGCTGGCCGGGCTTGCCATCGTCGATATCTTCTTCCTTCTGCCTTTGTTGTTCGCTGCGGTCTTCGTCACGTTCGGTCTTGCAATCGCACTCGTTGCCATCGGCGCTGTCGGTCTGAAGATCGTGTTCACGACGGTGTTTTTTCACATCGGCCTGCCGACCGTCGGCATGTTGGCGCGCCTCCTTATAGGGGCAGGGCTGGTGAGTGCCCTCGTGGGCGGTGGCGCGCTGCTGTTGATGGGGCTTGGCTTGGGTATCCGCATGCTCGGGCAGTATGCCCGGCTGCATTTCCGCCTGGCGCAGGCAACCGAAAATCGTGTTTGAGCGCCGCGTCTGACATCGTTGGAGGAATGGACAATGAACGGGAAACTGGCGACTGTCGCCACGGCCGGATTGATTTGCGCATTTGTCTTTCTTGCCGTGGGCTTCGGGCTTTCGGGGCCAGATCTGGCCAACGCGCGATATTGGTGGGATGGCATACAATCCGCGTGTGGTTCAACGGGGGCGGGCAAGCAGCAGATCGTCCTGCCTTTCAATTCGGATGGCAGCTTGTCAATCGATATGCCCGCTTCCGTTCGATATCAGCCGGGCGGCAAAGCCGAGGCCGTCATTAGCGGCAACGCTGCGCTTCTCGACCACGTGCGGCTGGAAGGCGGACGGTTGAGCCTGGATTGCAATCCGGGCTGGTCCATGTCCAAGTTCGATGTCGCCTTGTCCGGGCCGCTCGTCACCGATTGGAAGGTTCGCGGCAGCGGAGACCTTGTCTTGTCGCAGCTTGATCAAGACGATCTGCGTCTGAGCATTTCCGGCAGTGGCAGTGTCAAGGCCGCCGGCAGCGCTCGGTCCGTCGATCTGGATGTAGCCGGCTCTGGTGCCGCCCGCCTCAAGGATCTTGCCGCCCAGTCGGTCAAAATCAGAGTCCGCGGCAGTGGTGACGCGCAGGTTGCTGCGGCGACGGACGCCGACATATCGATCCGCGGAAGCGGCAATGTCGAGCTATATGGGCATCCGGTGCTGCGACGTTCCGAGATTAGAGGCAGCGGGCGCCTCGTGCAGGTGCCATAGGTCAGCTCCGATGCGGGTGCTGCCGCATGGTGTTTCAGTGGTCGGATGAGCCTTGCTCTTCCGACCACCTTGCTTTGAAAAATTCTCATGTTAATCAATGGGAATGTGACCTTAGCAAATATGCGGAAACAATGCCGGACAAGACAGACAGCAACGCCGGACGGGCATCAGCATTCGATACTGCGGCAGTAAAGCCCAAGCGACCGCTGCGAGAGCCTCGCCGTTCCCTCGCGATCGGGCTCCTGCGCGCTCGCGAAGCGGTCATGAGCCATTTCCGGCCGATCCTGGCGGCGCATGATGTCACCGAACAGCAATGGCGCGTCATTCGTGTCCTCTACGAGGGTGGCAAGCTTGATGCCACCGAACTGGCCGACAAGGCATCCATTCTGGCGCCGAGCCTGACGCGGATGATACGGCTGCTGGAGGAGCGTGGCTTTATCACTAAGCACAAGGACGAAGCTGACGGCCGCAGAGTGCTTCTGCAGATCACGCCGGCGGGAGAGGCCCTCGTTACGGAAGTCATGCCGGAGAGCCTGAAGGTCTATGCCGATATCGACGCCCGCTTCGGCGTACAGCGCGTGGAGCAGCTTCTCGACATGCTAGCGGAGTTGGCGTCGTTGAAGCTTGAAAACGGCTCGGTCGGTGAAGAGTGATATCTTTTCGATTTCATTAATGTGTTAAGTATTTAATTGACGGACCGGAGGAACTGTAGCAGTCTTCATCAGTGCTGATACTGTTGGGAGGCAGAGTTGGACCTGTTGCAGAATCGCAGCCTCATCGAACGAAGCTGGTCACCAACGCCTTATGATCAATGGGCGGACGGCTTGCGGAGCATTTGCGGGAATTTCAACCCGCATACCGTCAAGCGCGGCGATAGTGTCGTCGGCATGGCAAGCCGCATCGATGTATGCGGCATGGAGTTTGCCCATGTCTCCAACGACCTCGATTATGTCCACCGCGATTGGGACGATATCCGGCGCGATGCGAACGAACACCTGTTTTTGATCCTGCAGCTTGAAGGTGTCTGTGGCGTCGAGCATTCCGGCCAACAGAACATTCTTGACGTCGGCGAGTGCATTCTCGTCGACTCCACGCGTCCCACAACCTTCTATTTCCGTGGACACTTCTCCAACCATCTCTCGCTGCATCTGCCCCGGCAATTGATGTATTCCAACAGCAGGGTCGATTTCGACGTCGCCCGCAAGCTTGTCGCCTCCGATCCGATGGCGATGATGCTGCGGGCGCTGATCGCAAAGATGATGACTACGCCGGAAAACGATGTGGCTTCACCGCATCTGCGTCAGCTAATGTTCGATACGACACGTCAGGCATTTTTGTCGAAAAGCGCCCAGGCGACCAATCTGAACTCTTTGCACGACAGTGCCAGCAAGCGTATGCAGATGGTGGATATCCTGATCGACAAGCACTTGACCGATACCGACCTCAACGCCAAATGGTTGGCGACAAGGCTCGGCGTGTCGATCCGTACGCTGCAGCAGGATTTCCAGGGAATGGGCATGACCTGCACGACCGTCATTCGCGACAAGCGCCTGCGCTTTGCACGCGAAAAGATCGAGCAACTCAAGGAACGGCGTAACCCCACAACGATAGCCGAAGTCGCCTACTCCGCCGGTTTCAACGATATTTCCTATTTCAATCGCAGCTTCAAGGAGCTGTTCGATTGCGCTCCGAGCGAGCTGCTGCGCGGCGCCGAACCGGCGCATCGATTGGACTGAAACGCAGTCTGCGTTCCAGTCCAAGACGAGGCGCGTTTCTCCCCAAGACGGGTCTTGCGGCAAAAGTCATAGTCCTCTCGAAAGTCACGGGAGGAGAATATCGTGAAGCAGTATACCCTGCTTATCGGCGGAGAGCATGTTGCCACGTCCCATCATGCGCCGGTCGCAAATCCATCAAGCGGAGATGTTGTCGGCTACATGCCGCTCGGCAGCGAAGCGGATCTTGATCGCGCAGTTGCCGCGGCCGCGGAAGCCTTCGCAGCGTGGTCTCAGGTTTCGAACGAGGAGCGCGCCAAGGCGTGCCGCGCGGTCGCAGAGAAGATCAACGAACATGCCGAAGAACTCGCTCAGATCCTGACCCGGGAGCAGGGTAAGCCGCTCAATGGTCTTGGTTCGCGCTTCGAAATCGGCGGCGCACTCGCCTGGACGCGGCACACCGCCGAACTGGACCTGCCGGTCGAGGTGCTTCAGGACGACAATGAAGGCCGTGTCGAGCTGCATCGTAAGCCGATCGGCGTCGTCGGTTCGATCACGCCCTGGAACTGGCCCGTGATGATTGCCTGCTGGCATATTGTCCCGGCCATACGCGCCGGCAACACCGTTGTCATCAAGCCGTCGCCGCTGACACCCTTGTCGACCATCCGCCTCGTCGAAATCATGAATGAAGTTCTCCCGCCCGGCGTCGTCAACGTCATTACCGGCGATAATAGCATCGGGGCAGCACTCTCCGCTCATCCCGGCATCGCCAAGATGACGTTCACCGGTTCGACGGAAACCGGCAAGAAGGTCATGGCGTCGGCGGTTGCGACCCTGAAGCGGCTGACGCTGGAACTCGGTGGCAACGATGCGGGTATCGTGCTGCCGGATGCAGACCCGAAAGCAATTGTCGAAGGCCTCTTCTGGGGTGCCTTCATCAACAATGGCCAGACCTGTGCGGCGCTGAAGCGCCTCTACGTGCATGACAGCATCTATGAAGAGGTCTGCCGCGGGCTTGCCGATTATGCGAGCAAGATCGCCGTTGGCGACGGCCTCGACGAAACGAGCATTCTCGGACCCATCCAGAACGAAATGCAGTTCAACAAGGTGCGCGAGCTCGTCGATGATGCGCGTGCCAATGGCGGCCGCATCCTGACCGGCGGTGCGCCGATGGAGCGGCCTGGATATTTCTATCCGATTACGCTCGTGGCCGATGTCGATCATGGTGTGCGGCTGGTCGATGAGGAGCAGTTCGGTCCGGCCCTGCCGATCATCCGCTATAGCGATATCGATGAGGTGATCGTGCGCGCCAACCAGAATCCCGCCGGCCTCGGCGGCTCTGTCTGGTCTGCTGATGCCCAGAAGGCGAAGCGCTATGCGATGCAGCTGGAATGCGGCTCTGTATGGATCAACAAGCACGGCACCATTCAGCCCAACGCACCCTTCGGCGGCGTGAAGCAATCCGGCCTCGGCGTCGAGTTCGGTACCGAGGGGCTGAAGGAATTCACGACGATCCAGACGGTGCTGAGCTAAGACATGGCGACGTACGACTATATCATCGTTGGTGGTGGATCCTCTGGTTGCGTTTTGGCGAACCGGCTGTCGGAGAACCCCGCCCACAGGGTTCTGCTGATCGAGTCGGGTCGGCGGGATGCCGATCCCTGGATCCACATCCCAGCGACCTTCTTCAAGGTGCTAGGCAAGGGGATCGACATCCATCCCTACGCCTCGAACCCCGACAAAGGCTTGAACGGGCGTCCGAGCATCACGCCGCAGGGCAACGTGCTTGGCGGCGGCAGTTCGGTCAATGCGATGATCTATATTCGCGGTCATCGCAACGACTACGATACCTGGTCGCAAATGGGCTGCCAGGGCTGGTCCTATGACGACGTCCTTCCCGCCTTCCGCTCGCTTGAGAACAACGAGCGACTGAATGGTCAGTATCACGGCAACAATGGCGGCCTGCGCGTCTCGGATCCACGTCACCGCCACCCGCTGAGCGAGGCCTTCATCAAGGCCGCGACCGAAATCGGTATTCCGCACAATGACGATTTCAACGGTGAGGATCAGGCCGGTGTCGGCTTCTATCAAAGCACGACCTACGGGGGCCGACGCTGGAGTTCCGCGCAAGCCTTCCTGCGCGACGCCGAAAAACGGCCAAACCTGACTGTGCTGACACAGCGCAAGGTCGCCCGCATTCTGTTCGAAGGAAAAAAGGCCGTTGGTGTTGAACTGCTCGACGGCACGATCTTCAAAGCGGAGCGCGAAATTGCATTGACCGCCGGTGCGATTGCAACGCCGAAGATCCTGCAGCTATCCGGCATCGGCGATGCGGAGCATCTTTCATCGCTCGGTATCAAGGTCGTCGCTAATCTGCCCGGCGTTGGCACCAACTATCAGGACCACCTGGAAGTGCCCGTGCAGGGGGAAACATACGAGCCGATCTCGATCCTCGGTCAGGACAAGGGTCTACAGGCTGTGGGCCACATGTTGCGCTATCTGACATCCCATCGCGGTCTTCTGTCATCAAATGTCGTCGAGTGTGGTGGCTTTGTCGATACGTCAGGCACCGGCCAGCCGGACGTGCAGTTTCACGTCCTGCCGGTTCTGATCGGCTTCATCGATCGCGACCCGGAACCTGGTCACGGGTTGAGCATCGGCCCCTGCTATCTCAGGCCGAGATCGCGCGGCTGGATCCGGCTGAAAAGTGCCGATCCGACCGAGCAGACGGATTTCAATGCCAATCTGCTTTCCGATCCCGCCGATATCGAGACCTTGGTGCGCGGCGTTGAAACCGCGATCCGGATTCTCGATGCACCGGCGCTTGCCAAGCTGGTCAAGCGTCGGGTGTTGCCGAAGCCGGGTGTCGAGAAGGACCCGGAGGCGTTGCGGGACTACATCCGCCAATCGTGCAAGACCGTGTTCCATCCGGCCGGCACGGCCCGCATGGGCCGGGCAGACGATCCCAATGCTGTGGTGGGGCCGGACCTGAAGGTGCGCGGCATAGAGGGGCTGCGGGTCTGTGACGCCTCGATCATGCCGACTCTGGTTTCGGGCAATACCAACGCCCCGACGATGATGATTGCGGCAAAGGCTGCCGCCTTCATGACAGGAAAGGCGATTTCGGGCTGAGCCCGAGATCGCAGACATCAAGATCCCGTGGGGAGCGGGGACAACAACTGGAGGAGAAAATGCCTATCAATCTCAGAGGGCTGGCGATCAGCCTATTCCTGACGCTCGTTTCGGCGTTCAGTGCACATGCGGCCGCATCCTGCGGCGACAATAGCGGCAAGCCGGCGACCGGCGAGCCGATCGTCATCGGCGCCATCACCGGCAAGACCGGCCCGGATGACTTCTCGAACTCGACCAAGGCGGCAAAGGCCTATTTCGATTGCCTCAACGCTAATGGCGGCATCAAAGGCCGGCCGGTCAAGTATATGGTCGAGGACGACCAGTGGAATCCGGAGATCGCGGCGCAGCTGGCGGCCAAGCTCGTCAACGACCAGAAAGCCGTGCTGATGGTCGGCAACTCGAGCTATGTCGAATGCGGCGCCAATGCTGAGCTCTACAAGAAGGCTGGTATTCTGGTGCTGGCCGGTGTCGGCGTGCCGCGCGAATGCTTCTTTGCGGGCAATATCGCTCCGACCAATGCCGGACCGCGCGTCTCGATGCTGGGTGCCATGGGTTACGCGCTCGACAAGCTCCACGCCAAGTCTGTAGTCTGCGTCGCCCCGAACATTCCGAACGTCGGCACGTGGTCCTGCGATGGTGTCGCTTTGCTCGCCAAGGAAAAGGGCTTCGCCGCACAGACGATCCTGATGGATCCGGGCTCTGCCGACGCGACGTCCGTCATCCTGCAGGCAGCGTCAAGCAAGCCCGACGTTATCGTTCTCGGCCTTTCAAAGGGCGTTGCGGTGCCGCTTCTGACCGCAGCCGAAGAGCAGGGTCTGAACCAATCCATCACCTTCCTGAGCGCTGCTTCTGCTTATGATCTCTCGGTTCCGTCGACCATCGGCCCGGGTTGGAACGACAAGTTCTATGTCAACATGGAGTTCAATGATCTCGAGGCAACCACGCCGGACAATCAGAACTGGCTCGCCGTGATGGATCAATACGGCCAGAAGTCTGACCCGCGTGACACCTTCGCCCAGGCCGGCTATCTGGCGGCGCGCGTCGCCGAGAAGGCACTGATGACGCTCGATCCTGCCAAGATCAACCGCGAGACCGCATCCGCGGCCGTGAAGCAGATCAAGGACTTCAAGAGCGATATCTTCTGCGCTCCCTGGTACTACGGCGACGGCCAGCCGCGTCACAATGCCAACTCGACGACACGCATGGCGGTTGCCGAAGGCGGCAAGTGGAAGGTCGTCTCCGATTGCGCTCCATCGCCAGATCCGGAATTGACGGATATCCGCGCCTTCGAAAAGTCGGCCGGCCTCAACTAAGCCCCGAAGCTTGCCATCGGTTCCGCGGTGCTGACGCCGCGGAACCGAGCGACCCGAGAGGATCGATCCATGAACTTTCTACCCTTTGTCATTTCCGGGCTGGGAATAGGTGCAGTCTACGCACTGTCCGGTGTCGGGCTCGTCGTTCTGTTTCGAGCGACCGGCGTTCTCAATTTTGCTTTCGGCGCTTTCGGCGCGATCGGCGCCCATTGTGCCTGGCAACTGCTGGAGTGGAAGATGCCGCTCGCCGTTGCCATTCTGGCGGCCGTTGCCGTCTCCACCACGATCAGCTTTCTCTATGGCCGGATCTTCGCGCCCATGCTGTCGCATCGCGATATCGTCGTGCGCGCGGTAGGGACGCTGGCGCCCGCTCTCCTTTTGATCGCCGTCATGGGCGTCATCTGGGGCGAGCTGCCGCGCCGGTTGCAGTTCCCGACCGACCAGATGTTTGTGACCCTCTTTGCTGTGCGCCTGACCTATACGCGCATCATCGCCATCATATTGGCGGTCGTAATGGTCATTGCCATTACATTGCTGCTGAACCGCACGCGCCTCGGCCTCGATATGCGTGCTCTTGCCAATGACCGTGATCTGAGCGCAGTCCTCGGCGTACGCATCCTTTATACGGAAACTGCTGCCTGGGTCATCACCGGTATCTTCTCAGGCCTCGCTGGCCTGTTGCTTGCCGACCTTGTGCGGTTGCAGGGAACGTTTCTGACCTTGCTCGTTATTCCGGCGATTGCTGCGGCGATCCTCGGGCAGCTGCGCTCGCTCTGGGAAACGGCCGTCGCCGGCATTCTGATCGGCATTGCCGAGGCCGTGCTGACGCCGATCGCCTGGATCTCGCCCTATCGCGCGGCCGCACCCTTCGTCATCGCGCTCGTTGCAGTCACGATCCTGGGAGGCACGGCGCGAGCCGCGTTGAAAGACCGATGACCGTTCAAGATCAGACAATCGCCTCCAACGCCGAAGGCATATCGATGGTGCGCCTGCCCAAGCAGCTACTGCATGTTCCGATGACGATGGCGATCTTCTCGCTCGTCGTCGCTCTCCTTGCCAATTCCTTCTGGCTATCGGCGGCAACATCAGCCGTTGCCCTGTCGCTCTCCGTTGCCGGCCTCGCCATTCTCTACGGCCAGCTCGGGTTGGTCTCGCTCTGCCAGTTTGCGCTTGTCGGTGTCGGCGGCTGGGTGACGTTGCGTATAGGCCATGCTTTCCATCCGCCTTTCGAAGTCAGCCTGCTCGCGGGCGGCATCGTCGCCTCGGTGGTAGGGTTGGCCTTCGGCGTACCGGCATTGCGGTTGCGCGGTCTGTATCTGGCGCTTGTAACGCTGATGCTGGCCGGTGCCTTCCAGATCGTCATCAGCGCCTGGGGCTTTCCGGACGGTGGTCCCGGCTTCCTTGGGCGTGCAGATGGCTCGGGACGTGCAATGCTGGCGAGACCCGTTATCGCCGAGGGCGAAGTCGCCTATTTCCTTTATGTCTGCGTGGCGGCGGCGATCGGTCTGTTGGTTGCGCAATGGCACAAGCTTGCTCGTCCGGGTCGCGCCTGGGCGCTGATCCGCAAGGGTGAGACGGTCGCGGTTGCAAGTGGGGTCAATGTCCTGATCTACAAGGCATGGGCCTTTGCGCTCAGCGGCTTTCTGGCCGGTCTCGCCGGCGGGCTGCTTGCCGGCAATGTTGGCCAGCTCGACGGCCGCGCCTTTGGCGCTTTCGATAGCCTCAATCTCTTCTCGCTGGCGATCGTCGGCGGGGTCTTCAACTGGTACGGCGCCTTGATCGCCGGTCTTCTCCTGCGGGCAGTGCCGGCGCTTCTGACCGATCTTGGTATCGACGGCTATGTGACGATCGGGATCTTCGGCATGGCGCTGTTCCATGCTCTGGCGACCGCTCCGACAGGTATTGCGGGTCAGGTATCGGATGTGATCGCCTGGCTCGGCAACAAGTTTTCCCTGGGGAGGGATCGATGATCAAGATCGACAATCTCGTGGTGCAATTTGGCGGCGTCAAGCCGATCAACGAGCTCAGCGCCGTGCTGACGGCGCCGGTGGCTGGCCTCATCGGTCCGAATGGTGCCGGCAAGACCACGCTGCTCAATGTGCTCTCCGGCTTCGTCCGCCCGATCCAGGGCACGGTGTCGCTGGGCGAGCAGGCACTGCTGTCGATGTCGCCGCTTCAGCGCGTACGCGCCGGCCTGCGGCGTTCGTTTCAGACGGAGCAGGTTGTCGAGGATCTGACGGTCGCCGGCAATATCTCTGCGATCGCCGATCATGTCGTGTCTGTGGGACATCGCTCCGGCGCGGTCGATCAGGCTCTGGCCTTCGTCGGTCTGACCTCGGTTGCCGATCGCCTGGGGCAATCGCTCAATCTGTTTCAGCGTCGTCTCGTCGAGCTTGCCAAATGTGTGATCGGCAACCCGAAGCTCATCCTGCT
Organism: Martinezella lusitana; assembly: GCF_014207095.1. Classification (GTDB taxonomy): domain Bacteria; phylum Pseudomonadota; class Alphaproteobacteria; order Rhizobiales; family Rhizobiaceae; genus Rhizobium; species Rhizobium lusitanum_B. The sequence goes on from NZ_JACHBG010000006.1 coordinate 304,254, forward strand.
CGATGAGCCGGCGGCAGGGTTGACCGAGGAGGAGGGCAAAGCATTTCGTGAACTGGTTCTCCGCATCCCGGCAGAGTTCAGGGCACAGGTCCTGATCATCGATCACGATGTCGATCTGATCCGCTCGATGTGCAGCGAGACCATGGTGCTCGACTACGGCAAGCTTCTGGCGCTCGGTCCGACCCATGCCGTGCTTGCCGATCCCAATGTGCGTCGCGCCTATCTGGGGGAGTTCTGAGATGACCGGTACATCACAAGTCCGCGTCGAGAATCTTGTCGTGGAGCGCGGCGGCAAGCGCGTCATTCATGATGTTTCCTTCTCGGTGACTGCCGGCAAGGTCACGACGTTGCTTGGCGCCAATGGCGCAGGCAAGTCGAGCACCGTCATGGCCATGGCGGGCGTCTTACCGCGCGGCGGCTCGGTGAGCCTCGATGGTGCCAAGCTCGATGGTTTTGCGCCCGATCGCATTCGCCGTGCGGGCCTTGCGCTTGTGCCGGAGGGGCATCGCGTGTTGGGACAGCTCTCCGTGGAGGACAACATCCTCGTGGCCGCCCTCGATCCGTCGGCCAGTGGCCGCAAGCAAGGGCTCGAGCGCGCCTACGAAATATTCCCCGAACTTGCCGAACGCCGCCGCCAATCGGCATCGGACTTGTCTGGCGGCCAAAAGCAGATGGTGGCGATGGCGCAGGCTTTCGTTGCCAAGCCTCGCTTCATGATCGTCGATGAGCTTTCTCTCGGACTGGCGCCTGCCGTCGTGAAGCGGCTGGCCGAGGCGCTCAAGATCGCAGCGGCGGGCGGCATCGGCGTTCTCCTGATCGAGCAGTTCGCCAACCTTGCCCTTGATCTTGCCGATCAGGCCCTGGTTCTGGAGCGTGGGCGTCTCGTCTTCGACGGCTCGGCCGCGACCTTGAAGGCGCAACCGGACATTCTCCACGGCGCCTACCTTGCCAACTGACAGAAGGGAGTTGCCATGACGTTTTCTGCGGATCTCTTTGCCGGGCGAACGATCGTCGTGACCGGCGGCACATCGGGCATTGGAGCGGCCAGCGCGCACGGCTTTGCCGCACTTGGTGCCCGTGTTCTCAGCTGCGGTCTCGGCGCGTCCAAGGCGCCCGCAATGCCGGGGATCGAAAACCATGAAGTCGATGTGCTCGTGCCGGGGGCGCTGGAAGCCTTCCTCGCATCCGTCGAAGCCATCGATGTCCTGGTCAATTGCACGGGCGTCAGCCGCGATCGGGGCGAATGGTCGAAGGCCGTGTTCGACGAGGTGATGGCGATCAACCTGACTTCGGTCATGGATTGTTGCCGACTCGCCCGTCCGCGAATGCAGGTCGGATCGGCTATGGTCAACATCGCTTCGATGTATTCCACCTTCGGAGCAGCCGACCGCCCGGCTTATGCGGCCAGCAAGGGCGCGATCGTGCAGCTAACGAAGTCGCTGGCGCAGGAATATGCGCAGGCCGGAATTCGCGTCAACGCGGTTGCGCCGGGCTGGATCGTCACGCCGCTCAGCCGCGGGCTTTTCGCCGACGAAGCTGCTTCCGGCCCCATTCTTCAACGTATTCCGGCTGGCAGATGGGGCGTTTCGGATGAGGTCGCAGATGCGATCATATTCCTTGCCTCGGACGCGGCACGTTATGTCACGGGTGCCTGCCTGCCGGTCGATGGCGGATATCTCACATCTTGAGGGCTTCTACGATGGCTGCAGCGCTTCAACGTCATGTCGAGATTGCCGGTGGGCAGGACTTTGCCGGCCTCGCGCGCAATCTCTTCGGCAATGTCCGTCTTGATTTCGGCGCCGCCGACCAGAATAAAAGCCGCATGGTGTCGGCAATGCTCGGTGCATGCCGGCTGACGCGGTTGGAGGCCGAACGGCATGTCGTTTTCGGCGAGCGCGTCACGGCGGGGCCTGATGATCCGGACGCGATCAAACTGATCCTGCAGACTGAGGGTATTGCTTCGCTGATGCAGGGCGGACAGCGTGCCCCGGTCCAATCCGATGCTCTGGTCATCTATGACCCACGTCGGCCCTATGTGCTGACCAACAGCACGCCTGTGCGCCAGCTTCTGCTGCAGTTGCCGCGGCATGCGCTCTCCCACAGCGCCATCGAGCGGCTGGCGAGGCCGTTCACGGCGCATGCGGAGCAGGACGGCATGTGCCGCATCCTGCTGTCGTTGATGGAATCGACCATGCATGAGATCGGCCATCTCGATGAAGCCAGGCGCGCCGGCATCGGCCAGACGATGATCGATCTCGTTCGCACCGTGATCGGCGCGGATACGCAGCCGGCAAGACCGGTTGCCAATCCGTTGGCTCTGCTGCTGCAGCGGATCAAGGAGTTCATCGAAAGCAATGTCGAGCGGCCGGACCTGACCATCACAATGATCGCGCGCCGTATGGGCTGCTCGGTGCGCTATGTCTATCGGGCATTCGAGGTCGAGTGCCTGACGCCTTCGGACTATATCTGGAATTTACGCGTGGAAAAGGCTGCCGCACAGTTGCGGGATGCCGGAGGCTACGCCGGCGAAATATCCGAAATCGCCTTTGCGCTCGGCTTTTCATCAAGCGCACATTTTTCCCGGGCCTTTCGCAATCGCTTCGGTGTTTCTCCCTCGCAATGGCGTAGGGCCGCGGCTGTATAAAAGAGGCGGCCGGACGTCGAGTCCCGGCCGCCTCGACCGATCAACGCATCGATTCTACCACCCGAAGCGTATCGGTGAACTGTTCGAACCGGCGGATCTTATCCTGCGCCACGCCCCAGACATGCACGACGCGAGCCTTGAATGGCTTGCCCGTCTGCTTGCTGGTGCCGGTATATTCGCCGATTGCGACCACGTCGTTGCCGGCGTCGAGGAGCCGTTCGAGCGTGAATGTATAGCCGTCAAATAGCTCGCCGAGCGCCTGAAAGACGTTCTTGAAGATCTCCTGCGGGCCGACATAGGTGCCGACGCAGGGAAAACCGTCCATCTCGGTCCAGTGGCAATCGGGCGCGATGTCGGCAAGCATGCCATCCATGTCGCGGCGGAGATTGGCGTCGTAATGCGCCTTCACAATTTCGAAAGCTGTTCGCATCGTGCTGTCCTTCACACTGGTTCCTGACCGGGCAGATAGTAGGTCATCGAGGCCTTGCGGATGAACGCGCCGGCCGGGCTGTTCTGGATACGTCCGTCGCCAGTGATGCCGAGGAACTTGCCTGTTGAACGCATGTCATTGAAATTGTAGAAGAACGTCGACGCGACCGCGATCTTGAATTCGCGGAAGGTGAAGATGTACTGGTTCTCGTCGAATTTGTAGGTGGTGGTCAGATCGACGTCGCCATGGCCGCGCTGAACGCCGACGAGGCATTGCCAGGCATAGCGCTGCGACGACAGGTACGTGTGCTCATAGACATGGTTGGGGCTGTAGGTGAAGTGTGCCCGGAGCCCGATCAGGTCGCGGCTCTCAGCCGGAGCCTGGCCGCTGACAACACCGCCTTCGATGATGCCGGGACGGAAGATCTGTGCCACCTGCGGCTCGCCGACCGAATCTTTCAATTCGCGAACGATCGAGTAGATCGACAGGGCGCGACGCGTTTCGACATTGAGGATCAGCGTTTCCGCTTCCTTCGAACGTCCGGCAAAAACGATCTCGACGAAATAGGTGTTCGGCGCGACTTCGATAACTTCGGCCTTATCCGTGGCGCTGTCCTTGCCGTCGGACCATTTGACGTGTTCCTTGCCAAAGGCAAGCTCGAGCTTGCGGCCGTCGTCGAAGGCGACCTTGTGCGACGAGCCGGCAAGGGCATCCGTCGCCGGCAGCCGGTTCGTGTCGATGCCATAGGCGAATTGATCGTAGGTTTTCCAATCTTTTGGATTCTGGTTCATGCGCGTTTCCTCCCCCTTAATCCACAAATGCCAGCGTCGGCAGATCGACGGTGCCGGCGCCGCCGTCGACGGTCAGGACCGCGCCGTTGATCATCGAAGCCTCACCCGAAGCGAGGAAGCAGACGGCATTGGCGACGTCCTCGGCGGTCGCCGGCTGGCCGAGCGGCACGTCCTTGGTGACGAGCGCATAGGCTTCCTCGATGCTGTTCAGCTTGTACTTCTCGACGATGAATTCCATCTGCTCGTCAGCCATGGCGGTCGTGACCCAGCCGGGGCAAACGGTATTGGTGCGAACGCCCTTGCGGCCGTAGTCGCGCGCCAACGACTTTGCAAGGCCGATGCAGCCATGCTTCATGGTGACATAGCCCGCGGCATCCGGCCCGGCAAACAGCCCGGCGATCGAGGCGAGAACGACGATATTGCCCTTGTTCTTGATGAGGTGGGGCAGGGATTCGCGCGCGCTGACGAATGCGGTGTTGAGGTTGAGACGAACGGCAAGATCCCATGTCTCGTCCGACATGCTGACCGTCGGTCCAACACCGTGGCCGCCGGCATTGGCGATCAGGATGTCGAGCCCGCCATAGGTCTCGACGACTTTTTCCACGGCAGCCTTCATCGCGGCGCCATCGGCAGCATCGGCTGCAACGACAGTTGCGCCGATCTCTTCGGCAACGCTTCTAAGCGGCTCGGGACGGCGCCCGACGAGCGCGACATTGCCGCCTTCCTGGCGGATGCGGCGCGCGACCGCTGCGCCGATACCCGTGCCGCCACCCGTAATCAGGGCCGTCTTGTTCTTGAAACGCATGTTTCCTCCTCTTGGATTTCTTGAGCATCATGGCCGATGCGTTCGCAGGCGTCGCGTCCAGCTGTGCAGTCCGTTTTGACTGAGCGTGCACAACGCGTTCAATCGCGCGGCTCCTCCACCGCATGATTGGCAAACGCCCCTCGCTGGTCTGCGAGAGGCGTCTGCGGAGATCAGTAAACCTTCGCGTCAGCAGGCGGTTTTGCAGCTTCAGCGTTCTTGAAATCATCCAGAAGCTTGGTGGTGGCATTGGCGAGAAGCGTCACATCATTGCCGATCGCCACGAAGGTCGCACCAAGTTCGAGATAGCGCTTGGCCAGCGAGAGGTCGCCGATCAGGATGCCGGCGGCCTTGCCATGCGCCTGAATTTTCGCAAGCGCCTTTTCGACCTCCGCCTGCACTTCCGGCGCGCCCGGCCCACCGAGATAGCCCATGTCGGCAGCGAGATCGGCGGGGCCGATAAAGACGCCGTCAACGCCTTCAGTCGAGGCTATGGCATCGAGCGCTTCGAGTCCCGCACGGCTTTCCACCTGCAGGAGCAGACAAATCTCGTCATTGGCCGTCGGCAGGTAGTCAGGGATGCGATTGAAGGCGGAGGCGCGGGCAAGGGCCGCACCGACGCCGCGCACGCCATGGGGCGGATATCTGACAGCCTTGACCATGGTCTCGGCCATTTCCCTACTGTCGACCATCGGGATGAGCAGGGTCTGAGCGCCGATGTCGAGCATCTGCTTGATGATCCAGGTCTCGCCGATTGGCGGACGGATGATCGCGTGGCTCGCCGTGCCCTTCATCGCCTGCAGTTGCGAGACGAGGAGCGGCACGTCGTTCGGCGCATGCTCGGCGTCGAGCAGCAGCCAATCGTAACCCGCGCCCGCTGAGATTTCGACCGTGTACGCATTGGCGAGGGCCTGCCAGAGGCCGATCTGCGCCCGCCCTTCCTTCAATGCCTGTTTAAAGAGGTTCTTGGGCGCGGGCATGTCTTACTCCATTATGCAAAGAACAGGCTGACCGATCCGTAAGGACCGAAATCGGCAGTGATCGTATCGCCGTGCCGCGCCTCGATCGGGCGGATAAACGAACCGGCAAGAACGATCTGACCGGATTCGATACCGTCGCCATATTGCGACAGGCGATTGGCAAGCCAGGCGATGCCGCGTGCAGGCTGGTTCAGAACGCCGGCGCCAAGGCCGGTTTCCTCGACTTCGGCGTTGCGGCTGACGATCGCGCCCATCCAGCGCATGTCGATCTGATCGGGTCGCACCGCGCGGCCGCCGGTGACGATGCCCGCATTGGCGGCATTGTCGGAGATGGTATCGACGATAGTGCGCGCCTTCTTCGTCTCGGGGTCGACCCGGAGGATGCGGGTGTCCAGGATCTCAAGAGCGGGGGTCACGTAGTCGGTGGCGTTCAGCACATCGAAGATCGAGACGTTCGGCCCCTTGAGCGGCGCCTTCATGACGAAGGCGATTTCGGCCTCGATGCGCGGCTGGATAAAGCGGTCGGCCGGCACGGTCGCGCCGTCCTCGAAGATCATGTCGTCGAAGAGCACGCCGGAATCCGGAATGTTGATGTTGAGGGCATACTGCATTGCCTTCGACGTCAGCCCGATCTTCCAGCCGATCGGCTTGCGGCCAGCGGCGATCTTCTTCTTCACCCAGGCGCTCTGGACGGCATAAGAGTCGTCCATGGTCATCTGCGGATGCTTCAGCGACAGGAGCCCGGTCTGGACGCGCGTCCGCTCAGCCTGGTCGAGGCTTTCTGCCGCGGCCTGGATTTCATCTTGCGACAGCATCAGAGCACCTCGTCGGCGATGGTGTTTTTCAGGATGCCGAGGCCATCTGCCTCGACTTCGACGACATCTCCCGGCTTCAGCCAGATCGGCGGGTCGAAGCGGGCGCCGGCGCCGGTCGGCGTGCCTGTCACGATGACGTCGCCGGGAACGAGCGTGGTGAAGGTGGAGATGTAGTTGATGATCTTGCGGAAGGAGAAGATCATCCGGCTGGTGCGGTCGATCTGGCGCACCTCGCCGTTGACGCGGGTCTTAAGCTCAATGTCGTCGAGCTGGGCGGCATCGGTGAAGGGGATCAGCCAGGGGCCGATCGAGCCTGTATTGTCGAAGTTCTTGCCCTGGGTAACGTTGAACTTTGCGTGCCGCACCCAGTCACGGATCGTGCCTTCGTTGCAAAGCGAAAGAGCCGCGATATGCGAGAAGGCATCGGCTTCGGCGATCCGTCGGCCACCCTTGCCGATGACAATGACGATCTCGCCTTCGTAGTCGAGCTGAGGGCTTTCCGGCGGCCGGATCAGCGGCTGGCCGTTGCCGGTGAACGAGCGCGGAAAGCGGATGAAGAGAGAGGGGTTGGAAGGGGCAGCCTGCCCATCCTTGTACTCCTCGTTGCGGTCGGGGAAGTTGACCCCGACGCAAATGATCTTTTCCGGCGACGGAATGGGAATTTCGAAGCGGATGTCGTCCAGTGCGAAATCCGGCTTCAACGTCTTGGCTTCCTCTGCGAGCTGAACGAGGCGACCGGCCTCGATCACCTCACGCAGTGTTGGCCATGTCGCGCCGTGGCGGGCGGAGAGGTCGACGACACCGCCGTCGACCGCAAGCCCGTAACCATGACGGCCGTTTCTCGAAAAGGACAGGAATCTTGGATGGGTCATGCTTTCATGGCCTTGTTTTGACCTCAGACGACGCCGCCGAGGCAGACATATTTGATTTCGGTGAATTCCTCGATGCCGTAGCGCGAGCCCTCGCGGCCAAGGCCGGAGAGCTTGACGCCACCGAAGGGGGCTTCGGCCGTCGAGATCAGGCCGGTATTGACGCCGACCATGCCGTATTCCAGGGCTTCGGCAACGCGGAATACGCGGGCGAGATCCTTGGCATAAAAGTAGGAGGCAAGGCCAAACTCGGTGTCATTGGCCTGAACGATGACATCGGCCTCATCCTTGAAGCGGAAGAGGGGAGCCACCGGTCCGAAGGTCTCTTCTTTCGCCACAGCCATGGCAGGCGTGACGTCGGCGAGTACCGTCGCTTCATAGAAGCGTCCGCCGAGCTGATGGCGATGACCGCCGGCAACGATGCGACCGCCCTTGGAAAGAGCGTCGGCGACATGCTCCTCGACCTTGTTGAGAGCCGCTTCATCGATCAGAGGTCCGAGATTGATGCCCTCGTCAAAACCGTTGCCGGTCTTCAGCGAACCCACAGCCTTGGCAAGCTTTTCGGCAAAGGCATCATAGACGCCGTCCTGCACGTAGAGACGGTTGGCACAGACGCAGGTCTGACCGTTGTTGCGGAACTTGGCAATCAGCGCGCCTTCGACAGCAGCATCGAGATCGGCATCGTCGAACACGATGAAGGGCGCATTGCCTCCTAGCTCAAGGCCGAGTTTCTTGATGGTCGGCGCGCTCTGCTTGTAGAGTTCCGCACCGACTTCGGTCGAGCCGGTGAAGGTGAGCTTGCGCACGACCGGGCTTGCGGTCATCTCGGCGCCGATGGCGCGGGCCGATCCGGTGATGACGCTGAACAGTCCCTTGGGCAGGCCGGCACGCTCGGCGAGGATCGCAAGGGCGATTGCCGAGAACGGCGTCTGGGACGCGGGTTTCAGGACCATGGCGCAGCCAGCGGCAAAAGCCGGGCCAGCCTTGCGGGTGATCATCGCATTCGGGAAATTCCAGGGGGTGATGGCCGCGACGACGCCGATCGGCTGCTTCATGACAAGGATGCGCTTGTCCTTCTGATGGCCGGGGATGATGTCGCCATAGACGCGGCGGCCTTCTTCGGCAAACCATTCGATGAAGCTTGCGCCATAGGCAATTTCGCCCTTGGCTTCGGGCAGGGGCTTACCCTGTTCGGCTGTCAGGATGCGTCCGAGATCATCCTGGTTTTCCATCATCAGCTCGAACCAGCGCCGCAGAATGCCGGAACGCTCCTTGGCGGTGCGGGCGGCCCATTCCTTCTGGGTCACCTCGGCTGCAGCAATCGCTTTCTTCGTCTCGGCAGCGCCCAGATTGGGAACCAGGCCGATGATCTCGCCTGTTGCCGGATTGTCGACCTTGATCGCGTTTGCGGGATCGGCTTCGATCCACTCGCCGCCGACCAATGCCGCCTGCCGGAACAACGTTGCGTCCTTCAATTTCATGACTATCTCCTCGCCTGGATAACGTTGAAAAGAGCGGGCGTTTTCGCCCGCTCTTGAGGGTAACGCTTAAGGCGCGATAATCGGCTGTGCCTTCAGTTCCGGTTCCGCGACTTCTGCGCCAGCGAACAGGCTACCATGTTCGAACCAGGATTTGGGAGCGGGTGCGCCCCAAAGTGTCTGGCGCTGCGGATCCTTGAGGTCCCACTTGATCGGCTCCAGATCGGGATCGACGGTCTGATAGTCCGAGCAGTAGATTTCGATGCGGTGGCCATCCGGATCGAGGACGTAGAGGAAGAAGGCATTCGAGATGCCGTGGCGTCCCGGGCCGCGCTCGATATTGCTGACCCAGCCGGTGGTTGCCATCAGGTCGAGAAGGTCGATGATGTTGAGCGGCGTCGGAACCCAGAAGGCGGTGTGGTGCAGGCGCGGGCCGCGACCATTGGTGAAGGCGATGTCGTGGACGCCGCCCTTGCGGTGCGTCCAGGCAGCCCAGAGACGACCGGTTTCGGCATCCTCGGTATATTCCGTGACGCGGAAGCCGAGTTCGTTATAGAAAGCCACGCTTTCATCGACATTGGTCGAGTAGCAGTTGAAGTGGTCGATGCGCAGCGGCTTGACGCCCTTGTAGAGCGCATATTTCTGATGGATCGGCGGCAGGCGATCCATCTTCGAGTAGAACTCAAGCGGGATGCCATGCGGGTCGCGGGTGCGGAAGGTCCGCGCCTGGTAAGGGCGCTCGACCCATTCCACCGGCAGGCCCTTGCCCTTGAAGAAGTGAGCGGCCTTGTCGAGATCCTCGTCGCCGAAGACCTTGAAGCCGAGGTCGCGAGCTTCCGCCTTGTCGGACTTGCGCAGGACGATGCAGTGATGGCCGCGCTCTTCGAGTGCCCGCAGGTAGATGGTGTCGGCCGTCTCATCCGTCACCTGCAGGCCGAGTGTGTCGACATAGAAGGAGCGCGACTTGGCAAGGTCGGTAACGCCGAATTCGACATGGCTGAGGCGCACGATGTTGAAGGGCGGATAGAGATTTGGTTTTGGCAGGGGCATGTGTTCCTCCTCTTGGAGCAATTTCCAGGAAAAGTGCGAAGCGGTTTTCCGTCCGGAATTGCGTTAAACGAAAAGTTCGAGCGGTTCCGCGCTTCCTCGAAAAGCTGAACCGCTCTAATGCGTATTGTCGGCTCAGCCGCCGAGTTTCTGGATTGCGTGTGGCTTGGTGGCGAAGGCGACGTTCTTGGTTTCCATGTAGAAATCGAACGACCAGTCGCCGCCGTCGCGGCCGATGCCGGAATTCTTGACCCCACCGAAGGGGGTGGGCAGATGGCGAACGTTTTCCGAATTCACCCAGATCATGCCGGCCTCGAGATGATCGGTGAAACGGAACGCGCGGGTGACGTCCGAGGTCCAGAGATAGCCGGTCAGGCCATACTGGACGTCGTTAGCGAGCGCGAGCGCATCGGATTCGTCCTTGAAGGGGATGGCTGCTAGTACCGGCCCGAAGATTTCTTCCTGGGCGATGCGCATCTGGTTGTTGGCGCCCGTGAACAGGGTCGGGGAGACGTAGCAACCGCCGCCGGGGCCATCGAACTTCTCGCCGCCGGCTGCAACCGTTGCGCCCTCGGACTTGCCGATCTGGATATATTCCAGCACCTTCTTTTCGTGCACGGGATGGACGAGCGGGCCGACGACAGTTTCCGGGTCCAGCGGATGGCCGACCTTGATGCGCTTGGCCTTCTCGGCGACGATTGCGGTGAACTTGTCGTAGACGCTTTCCTCGACCAGCAGGCGCGAGGACGAGGTGCAGCGCTCCCCGTTCAGCGAGTAGATCATGAAGACGGCGGCATCGGCGGCGCGCTCAAGATCGGCATCGGCAAAGACGACGACCGGGTTCTTGCCACCAAGCTCGAAATGCACCCGCTTCAGTGTATCGGCACCCTGCTTCATGATCATCGAACCGGTGCGGCTTTCGCCGACGAAGCCGATGGCCTTGATGAGCGGATGTTCCGTCAGAGCGCGGCCGGCATCTTCGCCCAGACCGTTGACCAGGTTCCAAACACCCTTCGGCAGGCCGGCTTCCTCAGCGATCTCCACCAGCAGGCGGGCGGTCAGCGGCGAGAATTCGGCTGGTTTGTGGACGATGGTGCAGCCAGCGGCCAGTGCCGGCGCGATCTTCCAGGTCGACAGCATGAAGGGCGTGTTCCAGGGCGTGATGATCCCGACCGGGCCGATCGGCACGCGCGTCGTCAGGTTCACCTGGCCTTCGGCGCGGATCGACTTGCCATCGCGCGCTTCCGGTGCGCGATCGGCGAAGAAACGGAAATTCTCGGCGCCGCGCAGGGCGGCCTTGGCCATGAATTTCAGCGACTGTCCGGTGTCCATGCATTCGACGAAGGCGATCTCTTCCGCGCGGGCCACGATTGCATCGGCGATCTTATGCAGAAGCTTCTTGCGGGCGTCACCCGGCATGGCAGCCCAATCAGCAAAGGCGGCCTTTGCGGCTTTGGCGGCACGATCGATATCGGCGGCCTTGCCGCGGGCGACGGTGGCAAGCGGCTTCAGATCGACCGGCGAAATGGTCTCGAAGGTCGAACCGTCATCGGCACGGACATCCTCGCCGTTGATGCGGTTGAGAACACCGCGCTCTTTGAACCGGGCCAGAAAGCTTTCGGCCTTTGCGATGTTTTCCTGCAATTTGGACATCGTCTATTTCCTTGATGTTATCTCGTCCCTAGGCGGGCGTGGTCACTTGCCGCGAAGCCGCGGATGAATGGCGTTCTTTTTCCAGCTGAGTTCCGCATCGATCTCGCGAATTTCCAGCGAGAGCGCGAAATGCGGCGTCTCGAAGAGAGGGCTTAGAACCTCGGTTGCCGCCGCAAAGATCGCCTCGCCGGTCCGCTTCTTTTCATCAGCCGTGCGACCCTTGCCGATGCGGAAATTCAGATCGACAAAGGCGTTCTCCGGCAGCTTGTCTGCAATTGCGTAGTGATCGGCGCGGAAGGCGCGAACGCGCACGGCCCCGATCTCGAAAAGACCGGTTTCCAGCACGGTCTTCAGTAGTCGTTCGCAAAGCGCGTCGATATCGGCGCGGCCTTCCAGATTGGCCGAATACTCGATGGCGAGATGTGGCATGCGTCCTCCCGATCTCTTATTTACTTAACACGTTAATAAATTTCCGAGAGAAGTCAAGCGATGCTGTTCAGCTTTCTTGCCATCTCCAGACTTTCGTTGACGTAGCGAGCAAGGCGCGGGGCGGCGTTCGGAATCTCGGGCCGCTCGGCGAGCCATCCGATGTAGGTGAGGCTGCGCAGAACCATGAAGAGCGGAAGGAATTCGAGCGCTGCGTCGGAAAGCTCACGCTGGCTCCGATAGCCCGAAATCAGCGCGTTTTCGATGTCCGGATAGGCGGATTCGTTGCGATTCTTCAGCAAGGCCGTTGCAAGATCGAAAAGACGGAAACCATATCCCGCATCGTCGAAATCGATGAAGGCAACGTCGCTTTCGTTGTCCGTGAGGAAGATGTTCTCACGCACAAGATCGGCATGGATCAGGCCATAATCGAGGCCACGTTCCTGCGCCTTTGCGAGCGCTTGGCGCAATTGGCCTCGCAATGCCGTCAGCGCTTCGGCATCGTCCTTCGGGAGGCCCAGGCAATCCCAGAAGCGTCCCCACAAGGGCTTTTCGCCAACGAGGCCTTCCACATCCCAGGCCGGGCGTCGAAAACGCTCGGGCGGTGCCCATGCATCGGCGAGATTATGCATGGTCGCCATGGAGCGGCCGACGCAGTAGAATATCTGCGCCTGCTTTTCGGCTGACTGTGCCAGCGGCGTGCCGCTCTGGCCGAGCGGTGAACCCTCGATCCAACTGACGACGTCGGCGTGCTGCTCGGAAAATTGCCGGTTGGCCGGGAGCCGAACGAGGCTTTGCCTGTCGCTTGTAGGAACAGGGCTCGGCACGTTGAGGTCGCCGAGCCGCAGCGCGGCCATCAGGTGCAGTTCCGAGCGCAGGCTCGTTTCGTCGTGATAGCCTGGACGATGTAGCCGAAGGGCGGCATATTGTCCGTCGTCGAGAGTGATGCGGAAGACGGCATTCTCCCGATATTTCATCAGCACCGGTTCATCGGCCTGAACTGACCAATGGTCGAGCGCCTCCAGTGCGCGCTTCTGCAGGGCGTCCCGGACGGCTTGTGGCAACTCGTCAACCATATCAGCCTCACAAGCCCGACAGCACGTCGTCGAAAATCGACAGCATGAAATCGGCATTCTCTGTGGTAAAGGGCATGGGCGGCCGGATTTTGGTCGCGCATTGATGAATGCCGATCTTACCCATCAGCACGCCCCGTTCGCGCATCTCATTGACGATCCGGGTTGCCTGCGTCAGCGCGGGCTCCTTCGTTGCATGGTCGAGCACGAATTCCGTCCCCATGAAGAGGCCGCTTCCGCGCACGTCGCCGATGATCGAGTGCTTCTGCGCGAGTTTCTGGAAGGCAGTGCGCGTGTATTCGCCGACCTTGCGGGCGTTTTCGATGAGGTTTTCGTCGTCGATGACGTCAAGAACCGCCATCGCCGCCGCGCAGGAGACCGGATTGCCGCCGAAGGTATTGAAATAGCGGAACGCCTTGCGGAAGGCATTCACCGTATCGATGTTGGCAACGACACCGCCGACCGGATGGCCGTTGGCCATCGGCTTGCCGAGGGTGACGATGTCGGGAACGATACCGGCATGTTGATGCCCCCACATATGCGTGCCGGTGCGGCCGAAACCGGGTTGCACCTCGTCGGTAATGACCAGGCCGCCCGCTTTCCGCACAGCGGCGACCGTCTTGTCCAGGAAGCCCGGCGGCAGATCCGGGAAGCCTTCATTGGCAAAGAACGGGTCGATGATGATAGCGGAAAAGCCATGCGGGCTGTCCTGTAGTGAAGCAATCGCCTTCTCGACCTCTGCTGCGAAAGCCGTGGCAAAGGCGTCTCCGCCTTCGCCGCCGAGCGGCCGATAGCTGTCCGGCGCAGGCACATGCCGAACATGGCCGCCGAAGCCGCCGACTGGCGGCATGCGCGTCGACAGTTGCGACACGGCCGTCGTGTTGCCGTGATAGGTGTGGTTGGTCGCGATGACGCCGGTCTTGCCGGTGACGGCCTGTGCCATGCGCAGTGCCACGTCGTTGGCTTCGCTGCCCGTGCAGGTCAGGATCGCCGCGTCGAGGCTCTTGTCGAAAGTCGCCGTCAGCCGCTCGACATAGTCGAGGATCCCTTCGTGCAGGTAGCGCGTGTGGGTGTTCAGCGTCGAGGCCTGGCGCGTGATGGCCTCGACCACGCGCGGATGGCAATGGCCGACATGCGGCACGTTGTTGTAGCAATCGAGGTATTTCTTGCCGTCGGCATCCCATAGCCAGACACCTTCCCCGCGGACCAGATGGACCGGATCCTCATAGAAGAGTGACATGTTGCGGCCGAGAAGCCGCTCGCGCCGTGCGATAAGAGCTGCATTGTCGGACATGATCAGGCTCCTGCTGCAGAGAGGCCGGCATCGAGCGCGGTCAGGATGGTCTGGACATTCGCAGCCGTCACGATCAGCGGCGGCGACATGATGACGTTGGCGCCGGAGGTGCGGACCATCACACCGGCATCGTAGGTTGCGTCATGGACCTTCTGAACCACGTCCTTGGCCGCCGCGCTCTTCTTTGCACGGTCGCTGACGAGTTCGAGGGCGCACATCAGGCCCTTGCCGCGCACATCGCCGATCAATTCATGCTTGTTCTGCAGCGCCTTCAGGCCGGCCAGCAGCTCTTCGCCGCGGGCGGCGGCATTGGCAGCCACGTCAAGCCGTTTGGTCTCCTTGAGCGTTGCGAGCGCTGCTGCGGCACCGACCGGATGGCCGGAATAGGTGTAGCCATGGCCGATATTGCCGACGGAGTTCTTATTGCTTTCGAAGACGTGCGCCACCTTGTCGGAAATCATCACGGCGCCGAAGGGGAAGTAGCCGTTGGTGATCGCCTTCGCCGTCGACATCATGTCCGGCTTGACGCCCCAGAGACGCGATCCAGTCCAGGCGCCGGTACGGCCGAATGCCGTGATGACCTCATCGGCGATCAGCAGGATACCATGGCGGTCGCAGATCTCGCGCATCAGCGGCAGGAAGGTCTCGTGCGGGACGATGACGCCGCCGGCGCCCAGCACCGGCTCGACGATCAGGGCCGCGATGGTGTCAGCACCCTGGAAGGCGATTTCATCCTCGAAGAGTGTCGCGATCGCCTGTGCGATCTCTGCTCCGTCGGTGGTGTTGAACGGATTGCGGTAGGTGAAGGGCGCGGGCAAATGAATGACGCCAGGCAGCAGCGGCTCGTAGTTGCGGCGGAAATTCTGGTTGCCGTTGACGGAGGCGCCGCCGAAATGCGTGCCGTGATAGCCCTTCTTCAGCGCGACGAATTTGGTGCGCTCGGGCTGGTCGTTGATCTTGTGATACTGGCGCGCCAGCCGTAAGCAGGTCTCCACCGAATCCGAGCCACCGGAGGTGAAGAATGAGCGGCTCAGGCCATCGGGCTTGAACCATTCGGCGAGTTCGTAGGACAGTTCGATGAGCGGCGAGTTCGTCGTGCCGCGGAAGGTGGAGTAGTAGGGCAGTTCGTCGAGCTGGTCGCGGATCGCCTTCTTCACCGGCTCGCAGGAGTAGCCGAGGTTGACGTTCCAGAGGCCGCCGACAGCGTCGAGCACCTTCTTGCCTTGGATGTCGACGATCTCGACGCCTTCGCCCGAATTGACGATTCGCGGCGGATGCGCCTGCATCTCGGCCGGGTGAGCCATCGGGTGCCAAAGGTGACGGGCATTGTTTTCAATGATGAAATTGGTTTCGCGCATATCAAATTCCTTCTTGTTCAGAGTCCCAGCATGGCAAGTGCTTGGGCATAGCTTTCGGCGGGGCGGGTAACGTCGAAATGCACATGAGGCAGTTTCACGGCTTCGGCGCCCTCGATGTTCTTCTTCTGGTCGTCAACGAAGACGCAGGCCTCACGCGGCAGATCGAGCTCGGCAAGGACGAGTTCGTAGGCGCGGGGATCGGGCTTGAGGATCTTCGTATAGGTGGCATCGACAATAACGTCGAAAAGGTCGATCAGCGGGAAGCGTTTGCGGAACTCGACGCCGTAAAAAAGGTCCAGTTCGTTCGACAGGATCGCCAGCTTGAGACCGGCTTCCTTGACCCGCAGGATGGCGTCGCGGGCTTCCGGACGCAGGACGAGCTCAGGCTCGGCACCGCGGGCGCGACGAACGAAAGTCTGCATGTCGGCCCAGTTTTCGCCGGCCATTTTCCCAACTTCTCCCGCGCGCGTCAGCCAGTAGTCGCGCTCGGTGATTTCGCGTTTCTGCATCGACACCCAGAGCGGATCTGTGGTGGTGTCGAACGGTCCGAGCCACGTCAGCGATCCCTTCGGGAGACCGAGAGTGCGCTCGGTGACCTCATGGGTTTCGAACAACGTACGTGTCACCACGCCGCCGAAATCAAGGATGAGCGCGCGTTGTGATGTCATGGTCTTCCCTCCGGAATGACGCCTTCGGCGACCCATTTGTCGAAAACGGCAAGGGCTGCAGCTGAAAAGGCGGGAGAATTGATGTGGGCGTCGACCTCTTCCAAAGCGACGGACGGCGGTATGGCACGGCGCATCTCTTCCACGAAGGCGGCAAGCCCATCCGGATCATGCAGCGGCTCGTTCGGCTTGTCCCATTCCTGAATGCCTTCGGTCGGGAGCAGGAAGGCAACCCTCGCATCGGCGCGTGCAAGTTTGCGTCCGATTAGTTGGGCAACTTCACGCCTGCCCTCCGGTGATGTGGTGACGGACGCGATCAGCCGGTTGTGAGCATGGTAGGGCCGCTCGGCGAGGATATCAGGCAATGGCCGCCATGCTTGAAGATCGACCATGTCGACGGCACCGGGCGCGACAATCTGCGGAATGCCGGTGCGGCCAGCGTTCTCCAGCCTGTCCGGGCCAGAGGTGACCACGGTGTCGTAGTGATGATTGCTGACTTCCTGAATGCAGAAATCGAAGACGGCGGCGAACCCTCTCTGCGAAGCGATGGCTTCATAGGCGCGTCCGCCCATGCCGGTGGCATGAAAGATAGCGACTTCATAGCCGCGCTTTTCGAGCTCCGGCCGCAGGTACTTCATGTATTTGAGGCAGCTGGAGCCGAGCGATGTCATGCCGATGAGCGGGCGCTGGCGATCTGTCCTGGTTCCATGTTTTGCCGCTCCGACAACGGCGCCGCATGCCTGCGACAAAACCGAGCGGCAGATATCGTTCAATCCGTAAAGGCCGCCGGCCCACAAGATCATCATGAGATCGGGGGCAATGCGCTCGGGCGGGATCAGATGGGAGTAGGCAATGGTCGAAACCACGAATTTCGGTACGCCGAGAGGCAGGACCGCAGCAACGTCGAGCGCCAGATCGGTGCCCATGGTGCCGCCAAGGACGATGATGCCGTCGACCAGACCGTCCTCGTAAAGTCGTTTCGTCAGCGCGGTTGCGCCCGCGGCCATGCCGGCCATGGCGCTATTTTCATCGCCGCTCTCGGCAATCGCTTCGATCGTGGTATTGGCGGCCTTTGCGATGTCATGCCTGGAAAAATCGGGCACATAAGGCGGATCGCCGAGAATGCTGACATCGACCATAACAGGCCTGCCGCCGGCTTCCGCGATGACGGATGCCATGAATTGCAGTTCGTCGCTCTTGGTGTCACCGGTTCCGATGACGAGAATTCTGGGCGAGGGAGCCGTGGGGCTCATTAATCCGTCCTCCTGATTTTGCATTGGTTCCCAAGGGTTTTTCCGACCCGTAGTATTTTTCTGAAATCGCGTTGGCCGTCGCGACGGCTTGTGCGCCGAATTCGTAGATGCCAGCGTTTGTCGTGCGCGAGAGCGGCGCTGCGATGGCCACGCAGCCGATCGGGCGGCCGTTGGGGCCGCAGACGGGTGCCGCCGTGCTGATCACGCCGGCTTCCAGTCCCTGATGGCTGATCGAGAAGCCGCGTGCCGCCGTTTCGTCGAGCATGCCGCGGATCAGCTGGGGATCGACGACAGTATGATCGGTGTATTTCTCGAGCGGCTTCTTAAGAAAGGCTCCGATTTCTGCCGGCGGGCAGAATGCAAGGAAGGCGAGGCCGGACGCCGTCGCATGAAATGGCAGGAGACTGCCGACTTCGACGATGATCCGATGCGCCCAGGACGAATCCTCCACATAAATGGTGGAGAGCTGCCCGCCGGAAAATTCGGAAAGATGCACCGTCTCGGTCGACGATCCCGCGAGTGCCTGAATGAAGGGGATTGCTACTCGCAAAAACGGGAAACGCGCTTCGCGAATGCGGGCAAGACGTACGGGTGCAGAGCCTACTCTATATCGCCGCGTGTCAGGATCCTGCTCGACGAAACCGTGTTTCTCCAGCTCGACCAGAAAGCGTCGCGCCGTCGCCTTGTCGAGTGCGCACAGATTGGCGATGTCTGTTAGACCCGCCTCCTTGTCCAGCCGTGACAGCGTATCCAGCAATGAAAGCGCCTTCCCGATCGTGCTCATTGTTCCTCCTCTTGGGTTGGTCAGCGTCTGTTTTTGTGCGTCCAGCCGGGGCTTCCGTCAAATCAGCTCGCTGACCATGCGCCGCGGCACGATAGCAGCGACCCAAGATACTTAACATGCGAAATAACTTGACAGAGCACAGGAATGTTTGCAAGTCTATATTTGAAGCTGCGGTTCAAATAATGAACCATAAGCGCTGATGGCGGCATAATCAACAAAAGCTCAAGCCCCCGCTCGTCAGTCCGGTTCTGGTGGAGGTCGCTTGTGGGAAATCACAGCGACGATCGGATGCTCTCAACAAGGGGAACAAACGCAGATGAACACGCAAAATTCGCAAGGTGCTGCTGAGAATCAGCTGCGCAAAAACAGTCTCGGCGTGGGTGCCGTGACCTTCCTGGTCGTGTCTGCCGCAGCGCCGCTGACCGCGGTTGCCGGCGGCGTACCGCTATCGATGATGCTCGGCAACGGCCCGGGCATTCCTCTGACCTTCCTGCTGGTGACCGGCATTTTGCTGTTGTTCGCCATCGGCTACGTGGCGATGGCGCGGCACATCCGCAACGCCGGCGCCTTCTATGCCTATACTGCTCGCGGCCTCGGCGGGCTTATGGGCGGTGCTGCCGCTCTCATCGCCATTCTGGCCTATAATTGCATGCAGGTCGGCGTTTTCGGGCTTTTCGGCGCTGCGACCAAAGGCTTTTTTGCCGAGCAATTCGGCCTTGACCTGCCGTGGTGGGTTTGGACCTTTATCGGCATCGCTCTTGTGGCCGTCTTCGGCTACCGCCGAGTCGATCTCTCGGCCAAGGTGCTGACAGTGCTCGTTATCCTTGAATATCTCGTCGTTCTCGTCATCGACGGCGCGATTTTCGTAAAGGGTGGTGATGCCGGCCTCTCTGCCGCACCCTTCACGCCAACCGCCTTCTGGAGCGGAACGCCGGCTGTGGGCCTTCTGTTCTGCTTTGCCGCTTTCATCGGCTTCGAGGCAACTACGATCTACAGTGAAGAAGCACGTGAACCACACAAGACCGTACCGCGTGCAACCTATATCTCGGTGCTGATTATCGGCCTCTTCTACATGCTGACGTCCTGGCTGATGGTAACAGGCGCCGGCGTCGACAAGCTCGTGCCCACCTTGCAGGGCCTTGCCGATCCGACGACCTTCCTCTTCGGCCTTGCCGAGCGCTATGTCGGTCATTGGATCACGGTCGTGATGAGCGTCCTCTTCATCACCAGCCTTTTCGCCGGCGTTCTCGCCTTCCACAATGGCGTTGCGCGCTACATGTATGTCGCCGGTCGTGAAGGACTGCTGCCCAAGTCGGTCGGCGTGACGCATCCGGTCTTCCAGAGCCCGCATGTCGGCTCGATCATCCAGACTGTTATTGCCGTGCTCGTCGTCGCGCTGTTCGCCGCGACCGGTCAGGATCCTGTGCTGGGGCTCTTCTCCTGGCTGACGAACGTGGGCACTCTGGCAATCATTCTGCTGATGGCCTTTACCGCCTTTTCGATTGTCGTGTTCTTCAGCCGCAATCCGGGACTTGAGAATAATGTGCTGGCGGTCAAGGTGTTGCCGACGCTGACGGGGCTTATTCTTGCGGCGCTCGTCTATTATATCTCGGCGAATTTCGGCGCGATTGCCGGAGCAAATGGTGTGCTTGCCGTGCTGCTGCCCTGCCTCGTTCTGATCGCGGGCGTGATCGGATTTATCGCTGCCGCGCGCCTGCGGTCGGCGGATGCCGATGGTTTCGCCCGCCTCGGTGCCGGTCAGGAAGCCTGATACAATTCCAATCGTGGTGGCGGGGGTACTCGCCACCCTTTCAATCGAGAGAATGAGATGCAGGATAAGATCGATCAGCTCCGGACGATGTCCGTTTCCCCGCAATCGCTGTTCATCGGCGGCGCTTGGCGGCCGGCGGTCAGCGACGCTGTCATGGACGTCATCTCGCCGATCGACGGCACCAGGTTGACCACCATCGCCGACGCGGGTGCGGAAGATGTCGATTTGGCCGTCAGGGCGGCGCGTACAGCTTTCGAAAAGGGCAGCTGGTCGAAAGCGGCTCCCGCCGAACGCAAAAAAGTGCTGCTGAAGATCGCCGACTTGATCGAGAAGAATGCGCTGGAACTTGCCGTGCTCGGCGTGCGCGACAACGGCACCGAAATCTCAATGGCCCTGAAGGCGGAGCCGGGCAGTGCCGCAGGCACTTTCCGCTATTATGCCGAGGCGATCGACAAGGTCTATGGCGAGATCGCGCCGACCGCCAACAATATTCTCGGCCTCGTCCACCGCGAACCTATTGGCGTGGTCGCGGCAATCGTGCCGTGGAATTTTCCGATGATGATCGGCGCCTGGAAGATTGCGCCGGCTCTTGCTGCCGGCAATTCCGTCGTGCTGAAGCCGGCCGAAGGTGCGTCGCTGACGCTGCTGCGGCTCGCGGAACTCTGTGCGGAGGCAGGATTGCCCGAAGGGGTCTTCAACGTCGTCACCGGCCGGGGTGCGGTCAGCGGCGAGGCACTGGGCCTGCATATGGATGTCGATGTCCTAGCTTTTACTGGCTCAGGTCCTATCGGCCGTCGTTTATTGGAATATTCGGCGCGCTCGAACCTGAAGCGCATCTATCTCGAACTTGGCGGCAAGTCTCCGAACATTGTCTTTGCCGATGCGCCAGATCTCGATCAGGCTGCGAAAGTCTCAGCCTATGGCATCTTCCGCAATTCTGGCCAGGTTTGCGTCGCCGGCTCCCGCCTGCTCGTCGAGAAATCGATCCATGAGGCCTTTTCCGAAAAAGTCGCCCGCATTGCAGATGCCATGACGGTCGGCGATCCCCTCCAGTTGTCGACGGAAGCCGGCGCGATCTCCAGCGAGATACAGCTGAAGAAGGATCTCGGCTATGTCGGGCAGGCCCTATCCGAAGGGGCTTCCTTGCGCACCGGTGGCTCGCGCATCCTGGAGGAGACCGGCGGCTATTACATGCGGCCGGCCGTGTTCGACGTCATGCCATCGATGACCTTGGCGCGCGAAGAAGTCTTCGGGCCGATCCTATCAATCATCCCGTTTGAGACCGAGGCGGAAGCTCTGCAGATTGCCAATGCCACCGAATATGGCCTCGCTTCGGCCGTCTGGACGTCGAACCTGTCACGCGCTCATCGGATGGTGCGCGGAATCCAGGCTGGCGTCGTCCACGTCAACACCTATGGCGGCGCTGACAACAGCGTGCCGTTGGGCGGCGTTAAGCAATCGGGCAACGGTCATGACAAGTCGCTGCACGCTCTCGACAAATATGTCGATCTGAAAACCGCCTGGATCCAGCTTTGACGCGATAAGGCGCTTCCGCTTTTCTTCGAATCGCGAAAGTGCCACATCCTTCTGCTTCCTCGAAAACTCCGGGCGGAAAGCCGTTACGCGTTTTTCGCGGAATTACTTTGGCCAAACGCCGGGAGCGCACGCGCACCGGCTGCGTCCGTCTCGCAAGCATAGGCCTTGCGGGCGGCTGATATGTCGTGCGCGGAGCTCCAGGTTTGCTCGCGCTGGTGGTACATACATCAATATATTTAACGTGTGAACTATATTGACAAACGCTGAGCCCTGCATCACTCTCAATATTTGAATAAATGGTTCAAATAATGAATCTAAGTGGGAACTGAACATGACTGTTTCGCTCGGCTTTGCCGACCTCATTCTTATCAATGGACGAATCTATACTGTTGAGCCAAGCCAGCCTTGGGCCGAGGCGCTCGCCGTCAAGAATGGCCGCATCCTGGCCGTCGGCAGCAACACCGAAATCGAAGCGCTGAAGGGGCCGGAAACGCGCCTTGTCGATCTTGCCGGCAAGATGGCGATGCCCGGTTTCATCGACATCCACAACCACATCATGATGGGCGGCCAGGCCGAACTGTTCGAAACCCAGATTCCGGCCGGCGCCTCTGTCGAGGCGATCTGCGCCCATGTGCGCAAGCAGGCCGGGATCGTGCCGCAGGGGCAATGGATCGTTGCCAATCAATGGGGCGCCGACATGATCACGGCGATCAACAGCGAGGCCGCGCTCAGGAAGCTGGATGAGGCAAGCCTCGGACATCCCGTTCTTCTGCGTGATGAAACCATGCACAATCGCTGGGTCAACAGCGAGGCGATGCGGCTTGCCGGTATCTCCAACAATCAGCCTGATCCACCGCAGGGTTCCTTCGGCCGCGATCCGGTCACCGGCAGGCTCACCGGCCTGCTGGTCGAGTCCGCCGCCGGCATTGTCGAGCGGACGGCTGCCGAGGCGTTCACCGAGGAAATGGGCGAGGCCGCCGTGGCCCGCGCCATCGAAGTCGTCAACTCCTACGGCGTGACTGCCTTCCAGGATGCCGCGTCGGTATTGCCCATACTGAAGGCCCTCAAGAATCTGGATCTAAAGGGCAAGCTGACCGCATGGGCTGTTACGTCGCTGCCGCTCATAGAGCCGAGCTTCATGTTTGGCCTATCGGGTGATGGCCTGCTGGCGCTGCGGGATGAGTTTCGCACCGAACATGTGAAGCCGAACTTCACGAAAATCTTCCTCGATGGCGTCCCCGGCGCCCGCACGGCGGCTTTCCACGACGCCTATGTCGCAGACGCCGCGCGTCCCCATGGCTATCGTGGCGAAGTGCTGGTGAGCTACCCTGATCTCGTTCGCCATATCGACAAGTCCGAAAAGCTCGGCATGGGATTGAAGATCCACTGCGCCGGCGATTATTCCGTCACCGAGATGCTCGATGCGGTCGAGGCCGTCAGGCATTTCAACGGCCCGACTGACATCAAGCATCACATCGCTCATGCGAGCTATCTGCGCGAGGAAGACATCAGCCGCTTCGCGACGCTCGGCGTTGTCGCCGATCTCTGCCCGATGATCTGGTATCCGACGACCTTCCTGGAAGGCCACAAGGAAGTGATGGGCGAGGAGCGGGCAACCCGCTTCTGGCCGATCGCCAGCATGAAGGCCACCGGCGCACTGTTGGCGGGCGGTTCCGATTGGCCCGTCATTCCGATCCCGGATCCGTGGAACGGGATTGAAGGCATGGTGACGCGGCAGAACCCGTCCGGCGCCTTTCCGGGTGTCTCGCTTTGGGCGGAGCAGGCGATCGACCTCGCTTCGGCAATCGAGATCTACACGCTCAATTCGGCAAAGGCGATGCGGCTGGACGATGAAACCGGCTCGCTTGTCGCTGGCAAATCGGCCGACATCATCGTGCTTGACCAAAATGTCTTCGAAGTACCGGCGGATCAAATCGCCGATACCAAGGTGCTGACCACATATTTCGCGGGTGAGCCTGTCTACCAGCGCTAGCTGCAGCGGCGAAGAGGAAACGCCGCAAATTACAAGGAGGGAAGGGAAGAGAATGAAATTGACATCCACACTCATCGCCGTTGGCCTGGCTGTTGCCGGCATGGCCTTCACGGGTTCGTCAGCCTTCGCGGCCGGACCGACCTGCAAGAGCGGGCCGATCAAGGTCGGCGCCGTCTCGACGGTCACCGGCGTCGTCGACTTTTCCGACGCGCCGAAGGCTACCAAGGCCGTCTTCGAGCAGTTGAACGACGCAGGCGGCATCAATGGCTGCAAGATCGATTATTCGCTGGCCGACGATAAGGGCGACCCGCAAGTAGCGGCCCAAGCGGCACGCGACCTCATCGACAACAAAGGCGTCGTGGCTCTGGCAGGCGGCGCAAGCCTGCTCGACTGCGCCGTCAATGCCGGCACCTACAATCGCAATGACGTGCTCGCGGTTCAGGGCGTGGGCGTCGACCCCCTCTGCTTCAATGCGCCGAGCATCTCGCCCGTGAACGTCGGCCCGTTCACGCTGACCACGGTTATGCTTGACTATGCGACGAAAAACCTTGGAGCAAAGAAGGTCTGCGCCTTCTTCCTGATCCTGGGCGGCACGCAGGAAGCCTATGGCAACGCGGTTGCGGCCTGGCAGAAGCTGTCCGGCAACAAGGTCGGCCTCGTCGACATGACGCTGCCGCCGCAGGGTGACCTCACGCCTTACGTAATCAAGGCGCGCGACGCGGGCTGCGATGCCGTGCTCACCAACCAGGTTGAGCCGGGCGTGGTGCAATGGGTGAAGACTGCCGATGCGCAGAAGATCTCGGGCATCAACTGGCTGTTCCTCGCACCCGGTTACACGGAGGGCGTTGCCAAGGCACTGGCCGGTAGCAAGCAGCCCGTCTATGTCGGCACCGAATGGGAGCCCTACACCGAAAACACCGCTGCCAACACCGACTGGGCCAAGACCATGGACAAGGCTGGCCTCGCAAAGACCGCCTTCTCGCAGGGTGGCTATCTCGCCGCCAAGGTGATGATCGACACGATTTCGGGCATCGACGGCGAAGTCACCCGCGAAACCGTCTCTTCGGCGCTGAAGGGGGGCAAGGAAATGCAGTATTCCCTCGCTGGCAGTCCCTATGTCTTCGGCGAAGCCAGGGCGCATTCGCCCATGAAGGCGACCAAGGTCATGCAGCTTGTCGATGGCAAGTGGACAGTCAAAACACCGGATTGGTATACTTTGGCGAAGGCCAAGTAAGAAGGCTGCGCGCCTGGCCTTGTCGATACCGAGACAAGGCCAGGCGATGAGCCCCGACCATGATCTGATCTGGTGAGGCGGTGTGCCCGCTTCCGGAGTCTCTGAATGAACGCTCTCTTTACAGCCGCCGTGGCTGGTCTTTCCGCAGGCGGCGCCTATGCCATCCTTGGCGTTTGCGCAATATTCACCTACCGCCTCGTAGCCGTGGTGAACTTTACCGGTGCCGCAATCGGCGCCACGGGTACCTTCATCATGGTCGCGCTGCACGAGGCCGGCATGCCGCTCCTCCCGGCGGCGCTATCGGGAATTGCCGCCGGCGCCCTGGCCGGGGTCCTGATAGGGCTCGTCATGACGACCTGGTTTGCCAATGTGAATGCCTCCACCAAAGCGGCTGTCACGGCGGCGCTTCTGGTCGGCATCATCGCCATCGGCTTGCGGCTGACCGGCGGCCAGCATCCCCACTATTTTCCCGAGCTGATCCCCGGATCGGCGTTCCGCCTCGCCGGCGTCGAAGTTACCTGGGCGGCTGTGACGACACTGCTTCTTTCCGTGGTCTTTACCTTAGTGACGGAGCAGTTCCTGGCGCGCACGCGGATAGGGCTGCAATTGCGCGCTCTGTCGCAGCGGCCGATGGCAGCCGAGCTGATCGGCATTCGCGTAAGATTGCTGGCGCTTGGAGTTTGGGCCGTAACAGGCGGCGTGACCTCCTTCGCGCTGATGATCATCGCGCCGCTGCGCTCTCCCGATTTTTCGTCGCTGAGCCTTCTTGTCGTGCCAGCGCTTGCCGCCGCGTTGATCGGCGCATTTGCCAGCTTCCGCGCCGCCCTTTTGGGTGGACTGACGATCGGCATTCTGGAGGGTGCTGTCAGCACCATCGATCTCGTCAGCCAGTATCGCAGCACCGTTCCATTCATCGTCATTCTTGCTGTCCTCCTGTGGTCGCAAAGAGGAGCCCGCTGGGATGAAGCACGCTAGTTTCCGCGCCGCCGTTGTCACGGCCCTATCGCTTGCCGCAGTCGGCGCGCTCATTCTTCTGTTGTTGCCCAAGTACTGGGTGTTCCTGCTGACCGCGGTGTTCATCACCGGCATCGCGCTCCAAAGCCTTGGTCTCGTCGCTGGCCGCACGGGCATGATCTCGCTCTGCCAGATGTCTTTCGCGGGTGTCGGCGCCTGGGTGACAGGATATCTGAACGTTATCGAGGCACCTGGCGGCCTCGTGGTGTGGATGATCGTCGGCGGTCTTGCCGCCGTGCCGGTCGGCATAGCCATCGGCCTGCCAGCGCTGCGCCTGCGCGGCATCAACCTTGCGATTGTTACTCTCGGCTTCTCCGCCGCATTCGATACGGTGTTGGCGACGATCACTTTCCCAGGGCAGACCACGTTCACGCAGGTCGTACGCCCATCGCTTTTTGAGAGCGACTATGGCTTCTTCATCTTCGTGCTGATTGTCTATGGGGTGATTGCCGTCAGTCTCGAATTCGTCAGCCGCTCGCGGCTTGGTGCTTCCTGGCTTGCGGTGCGACATTCGGAGCGTGCAGCCGCGGCGCATGGCGTTTCGATACCGCGGGCAAAGCTGAGCGCCTTCGCCATCAGCGCCTTTATCTCCGGCGTGTCGGGCGGACTTCTCGCCGGCTATCTCGGAACGTTGGTGTCCGAAAACTTCTCGATGATGCAATCGCTGGCGCTGTTCGCCGTCGCGACCATGGTTGGTGCGCATTTCACGCTCGGCGCCGTCATCGGCGGCATACTGATCACGTTGTTTCCGGAACTGCTGCGCAGGCTCAATCTGCCGCAGGACGTTGGCAATGTCTTCTTCGCCATCGGTGCTGTGCATGCGCTCTCCTCCGGCGAAACGATCAGCGAGACCTGGATGCGGCTCGGGCGCAAGCTGTTGCCCCGCCGCCGGGAAGCTTCCTCCCATCAAGATGCGGGCCGCTTGCCCCCAAGCGCCGCTCATGAACCGGGTCTGGCGCTCGAGGTCAGCGATCTCACCGTCCGCTACGGCGCGGTCGTGGCGCTCGATAAAGTCAACCTCAAAGTGCCTGCGCGAACCGTCGTCGGCCTGGTCGGGCCGAACGGCGCCGGCAAGTCGACCATGGTCGATGCGATCGCGGGCTTTTTGGCCCGCTATGACGGCTCGGTGAAGCTGAATGGCAAGCCGCTGGAGGGTCTCTCGGCCACCAGCCGCGCCCGGTTGGGTATTCACCGGACCTGGCAGACGACACGTATCGCACCCGAACTCAGCGTCGGCGGCTATGTGCGGCTTGCTGCAGGCGCCATCAGCGATGACGAACTTTCCGCCATTCTACAATGGTTCGATTGTCCGCCCGCCGACACGCCGATTGCGTCGATCGACGCGGGGACCCGGCGCCTGCTCGATGTCGCTGGCGTCGTCGCTTCGCGCCCGCCCGTAATCCTCCTTGACGAACCTGCCGCCGGCCAATCCTATGCCGATGCGGTCAAGCTGGGTGAACGCATTGCTGCTATCCCCGAGACTTTCGGCAGCGCCGTGCTTCTGATCGAGCACGACATGGATCTCGTACGGCGGGCCTGCTCGGGGATCACGGTGTTCGATTTCGGGCGCGTGATCGCCAACGGCGCCCCGCAAGCCGTGCTTGCCATGCCGATCGTCCAGAAGGCCTATATGGGCATCGAACTCGAAGAGGCTGCCGAATGACCGCACTTTCCATCAACGGCCTCGTCGTCAACCGCTCCGGCATTCCCGTCGTCCGGGGCGTGGATCTCAGCGTGTCGAGCGGTGAAATCAGCGTACTCCTTGGATCGAACGGAGCCGGCAAGACGACGCTGCTCGAAAGCCTGTCGGGCATTATCCCCGCTGCGGCGGGCTCGGTGACGATGGATGACGTCGAGCTTCTGAAGCTGCGCGCAGGCTTGCGCGCTCGTGCCGGCATCAGTCACGTCGAGCAGGGGCGAACGGTCTTTCCGGAAATGACCACCGAGGAGAATCTCAAGGTCGCACTCGATCCTGCCGCCGATCTTCAGGAGGCATACGCCCTCTTTCCGGAGCTGCGTCAGCGTCGCGATATCAAGGCCGGCATGCTGTCGGGCGGTGAGCAGCAAATGGTCGTCATCGCCCGTTCGTTGCTGACTCGGCCGAAGGTCATCATGATCGACGAAATGTCCTCCGGTCTTGCGCCTGTCATCGTCAGCCGCCTGATGCGGGCGGTCCGGCAATTGGCCGATTCCGGCATGGCGGTTATTCTCGTCGAGCAATTCGCGGCGCTTGCGCTTGCGATCGGCGACCGTGCCTATGTCCTGCGCCGCGGAGCGATCGTCTATGACGGTGATTGCGCGACGCTCGCCGGCGATCCGGCGCATCTGCATCGTCTTTATCTCGGCGATGCCGCCGCCTAACGACCTAACGGTATTCAAGATGGCAAATGGGGATGCGATTACGGATCGCATCCCCATTTTGTCGTAGGCATCTTTGCTGCTCAGCCGCCGAAGCTGCCGGCCTGGGTTGGGACATGGACATAGTTACGGTCGAAGTAGAGTAGGGCGTGCCCATCCCTGCGACTGCGGATATCCATCACCTCGCCGATGAAGATGTGATGCGTGCCGACGAGGCGTGCTTCTGTCAAACGGCAATCAAAGGAAACGATCGCGT
The DNA here is from genome assembly GCF_014207095.1 of Martinezella lusitana. Classification (GTDB taxonomy): domain Bacteria; phylum Pseudomonadota; class Alphaproteobacteria; order Rhizobiales; family Rhizobiaceae; genus Rhizobium; species Rhizobium lusitanum_B. The sequence continues at coordinate 332,778 of NZ_JACHBG010000006.1, forward strand.
CGGAAAGCGCCTGGCTGCCTGAGCGGAAATCCACCCATTCTGCCGCGGCATAACGTTCTTCCATCTCGGCGCGTTGACCGGCGAAGTAGCCGGCCAGCTCCTTATGCTCCTGCGTGAGGACGTTGACGCAAAAGCGGCGGTTTTCGAAGAAGAGTGCCGTCTGCGTCGAGCGGCTGTTCATGCAGACCAAAAGCGTCGGCGGTTCGTCGGTGACGCTGCACATGGCTGTGGCGGTAAAGCCGCCGCGGCCGGCAGGGCCGTTGGTGGTGATCACGTTGACCGGGGCGCAGACCCGGGCCATCGCGTTGCGAAATTCGGTTTTCGAAAGTTGCTCCTCCATAGCAACGACCTCACTCGGCAGCGTTGCGGATAGGGGAGGTTTGCCCAAGCGGCGGAAGCCAGGTGTCTCCAGTCCAGCCGTTTTCGTCGTAGTCGCTCATGCACCGGTCGACGAGTGCCTCCATCTCCTTCAGCCGACCGCCGCGCTCGGCGCCTTTCAGAACCTGCAGACGGACTTCTTCGGGCGCGCCGGCATAGTTCAGCTCATAGAGTGCATGCCGCCCGCCGAACTCGGTGCCGGTCGCGTCCCATAAGAGCTTCATGATCTTGATGCGCTCGATATGGCCCATGTCGTTGGACCCGCGCACATATTGGGCGAGGTAGCGATCGATCTCCGGATTGCCGAAATCCTTGGCCGATGAGGGCAGGTAGATAAGGCCGGAGGCGACGACCTTGCGCACCGTTTCGATGACGCGTGGATAGGCTTCGGACATGAAGGTGCGGTAGGAGAGGGCTGCTTCCATGTTCGGCAGCACTGCACCATTCGCCCAGGGCTGCGGATTGTAGGCCATGGCGTTGGAAAAGGACCAGAACATGTGGCGCAGCGCGATGACTTCGCCGAGTGCCGCCTGATTGCCGCGGAAGGCGTCACCGCCGGTGGCACGCAGCGCCTTGGCCAGCAGTCCGGCGATGAAATCGAGTTTTACGGCGAAGCGCGTGCAACCCTGGAAGCAATAGCCATGCATGAAGCCGGAAGCCGGGTGGAAAGACAGGATCTTGGCCGCATCGCGCAGCACGAGCACGTCCTCCCAGGGCACGAAGACATTGTCGAGCACCAGAATCGCGTCATTTTCGTCGAAGCGCGACGACAGCGGATAGTCGAAGGGTTGCCCCACAGTATTGGCGGTCTGCTCATAGGAAACCCTGCAGAACATCTTGATCCCGGGCGCGTTCATCGGAACGATGAACATGACCGATAGCGACGGATCTTCAGTGACGGTCGCCGAACTCTGGGCAAGGAAGTTGTAGTGGGTCAGCGCCGAAGAGGTCGCGACCACCTTGGCACCGGACACATAGATACCGGCGTCGGTTTCCTTGGTGATGTGCACGAAGACGTCCTTGACGGCATCGGCAGGTTTATGACGGTCGATCGGCGGATTGACGATCGCGTGGTTCATGAAAAGCACGGACTCCTGCGCGCGCTTGTGCCAGGCAAGCGCATTGTCCTTGAATGGTCCGTACCAGTCGGCATTGGCGCCGAGCGTGTTCATCAGAGCGGCCTTGTAATCGGCGGTCCGGCCCATCCAGCCATAGGACATGCGTGCCCAATCAGCGATGGCGCCCTGCTGGGCCACAAGCTCGGCGGAGGATTTCGCCACCCGGAAATATTTATGGGTGTAGCCGCCGGATCCAGTGTCGGTGGGCGACGTCAGGCGCTCCTTGGACTTTTCGTCGTGCAGCGCATCATACATGCGCGCAATCGAGCGAGCGGAATTGCGCATGGAGGGATGCGCCGTCACATCGGCGATGCGTTCGCCATTAATGTAGACTTCGCGGCCATCGCGCAGGCTTTCCAGATATTCGGCGCCGGTAAATGGACGGCTCTTGTCGCTGCGGTGGTCTTCGGCTCGCATCTCGTATTCCTCCCTTGAGATCATGACCGATGCTACGTCGCCGCCGGCGCCGCGGCCATGGACAAAGGAGGTAATTCGCTGGTACTTTTTCCGGCATGTCGCAGAAAAACGAGATCCCGAATTTCTTTGTCTATGGCGAGCCAAGCCGTGTGCTTGACATCGGCTTTCTGCATGTGGAGACGGTCATGGACCGGAAAACACTGCATTTCGGGCACGTGGCGGCGCATAAGCACCCATCTATGGGGCAGATCACCTATTGGTTCAAAGGTGGCGGTCGCTATCGTATTGAGGATGAAACTTGGAATTTTTCCGCTCCGACGATCAGCTTCGTCCCAAGCAACATCATTCATGGATTCGAGGTTGACGATCAGTCCGACGCCATTGTGGTCTCGGTATCGGACGATACGTTGAAGACGCTTGCCTCTCAGGTGGACCTCGGCCTCGATGCGCCGACATTTCTGACGGGGCGGCCGGAAGATCCATCCTGGAAGCGGGTCGATGCGCTGCTTGAAATGGTGAGCGCCGAATATGCGGATCGTGGCGGGCAGAACGAGAAAGTCATATTGGGATTGGTTGGCGTCGTGCTCTCGTTGGTGGGGCGCCTTGGCGGCAGCGCGGCGCTTCCGCAAGCCTCACCGACCGTTGCCCTTGCGCTGGCGCTTAGAAGCGCCATCGATCGCCATTATCGGAGCGATTGGCCGGTCGGCCGCTACGTCGAACTGCTTGCCACCACACCTCATCTACTCGACAAGGCCGCGCGCGAGGTTTTCGGGCTTACCGTCAAGGAACTGCTGCTCGAGCGGCGTCTGCTGGAGGCCAAGCGCCTGTTGATGTTCACGATCCGCTCGGTCGAGGATGTCGGCCGGGAAGTTGGCTTTGAGGATCCGGCCTACTTCTCGCGGTTCTTCCGCAAGCGGATGGGAGAGGCTCCGGCCGCGTGGCGACGTCGGAATGTGGAGCGAAGCTCGATCGGCGGCGATGCCGAGATATGAACGCAGACGCGGCAGTTTCCAGTGGGTATGACCGTGCCATCAAGGGCCTGATGCGCGATCTCGCTGCGGCTCAACTTCTGCTGTAGCGTTGGCGAAACTCGCGCGGTGTACAGTTTTCCCGCTCGTGAAACAGACGCGAGAAGTAGAACGCGTCGACGATCCCAACCTTGGAGGCGACGAGTTCGATCTTGTCGTCCGTCGTCGCTAACAGCTCCTTGGCGTGGTCCATGCGCAGCCGAAGCTGAAAAGCCTTTGGCGGCAACCCAATTTCCGCCAGAAATTTCCGACGCAGCGTTGCCGGCGACATGCCGTGCTCGGCCGCAAAAGCCGTCATGTCGAGAGGCTGCATTGCTTTCTTGCGAAGCGCGTCGATGATCTCGGAGAGATCGGCTCCATCTGCTTGCGAAGGCTTTGTTTGACTGACCTGATGGGCCGCGAGAATGACGATCTGATGCAGCACTGAAGCTGCCGAGGCACTGGCAAGTGGGGTATCTTCGAGCAGATTGGCGTGAAGGGCGCTGAAGAGGCGTTGCATACGGTCGAGGTTGCGTAAAGAAGCGATCGGATTCTGCTCATTGATAAGCCGTAGCCGCAGGAAATCGCGGACGAGCGAGCCTTCGAAAAGCACCCATCGCTCACTCCAGCCATCCGTATCCGGGCCGTAGGAGTGTTGCCTGTTCGGGAAGAGCCAGAAAAGGGCAGGGCCTTCTACGCTCCTACGACCGACGGCATCGGTTTCAAGATGCCCGTTGCCTTGCTCTATCAGAACGGCGGCATAGCTCGGCAGCTTTCGGGCTTTCACCCAATGAGCGACGTGCTGCCTCCCGCTGCCGATAATGGCCAGTCCTCCCATGGCCTCAAGAGGTGACCGATAGATGGCGTCTGTCGTTTCCATGGTGAGCGAAAAGTCCAGCATGATTTTCCTCCATGTAGGAAAGCAGTTCTTTTCGCTAGATTCAATGGGTCTTCAACTCTTGTAGCGGGCGAGTGAAATGTCGATTTCCATGGGGGTGACGCACAGAGACGGGAAAGGCCCCAGTCTCGTGGCGAATGGGAAACAGCTGTCGACGACGGCAGATCGGCTCGGTTACCTCACTCCGACCGATCCGGGTATCGGGGTCGCCGCGATCCGCTGGCTTTATGAAGAGAACGGATATGTCTGGTTGAAAGGCTTTCTGCCGCGAAGCGAGGTGATCGAGTTCCGGGGCTGGGTATTCAGCCATCTGGCGGCAACCGGCCTCATCGCATCCGGCACGGACCCGCGCGACGGGATCGCTTCTGCGATCACTCCGGATAGCAAAGCGGTGGACCGCTATTTGATGGCCTTGGTCCGTTCCGTCGCCTATGAGGGGTTCTGCGCGCAGCCGCGTATGGCCCGTTTCATGGATGAATTCCTGGCGGGCATCTCCTACCTGCACAAGCGCAAGATCATGCGCCATGTTCGGCCGGGTACGACGACGGCAACGCCGGCGCACTATGATCTCGTCTATCTTCGGGGCGGCACCAGTCGGGTCGTGACGGCATGGATCCCGATCGGAGACATTCCGGTCGAAATGGGTGGGCTGACCTATCTCGAAGGCTCGCATGCCATCGGCGCGCGAATGGAGCGCGACTTCGCCGAACAGAACAGCGACCTTAGCCCCGAGGAGCGCGTGAGCGCTTACAATCGCAACATGACAGAGGGCGGGTGGGTCTCGAAGGACCTGCCTGACATGGCAGAGCGTTTCGACACGCGCTGGCTGATCGCCGACTACGAGGCCGGCGACGTGATGTTGCATTCGCCCTTCATGATTCATGCCTCGACGACCAATCAGGATGAGCGCCAGCGACTGCGTCTGTCCACCGACATCCGCTATCAGAATGTAGAGGATGAGATCGACGTTCGCTGGAACAACCATTGGTCGCTTGGCGACATGCTCTAACAGGACCAAGCCAGCACAGATCCGGATGCCGGCCGAAGTGGGGAGGCCGGTTCCGGTCAGCGACCGCTACACAGGATGCGCTCTATCTCATCGATGCGGTCGCGGCGGCGTTTCAGGCGTTTGCCGATGCGGCCGAACCAGCGCTTGCGCTTCTTTGCCTCCCGGCTGGCCTGAAGTTGCTCGATATAGACCTCGGCGACGCTTTCGTTTTCGACACGATCGAAAATCCAGCAGAAGGAGACGGGCAGCTTGACGACGCGAAACTGCGGATGAACGCTCTTTTCATCCTCGGCAATGATATGTTCGAGAACGAGCTGATCCCACATCTCGGGATTGGCAACGCATCCCTGCCGCCAGAGTTCCAGAAGCTGCGCCGCCGCCGGCGTGTCGTTGATCAGGATCGTCGCGCTGACCAGACGGCCGTTGGTCTCATAGTAAGCGGCAATATCGCAATCGAGTTTACGAAGTTCCGGCCAGGGATTGCGATGGAAGACGGCGTCGACATCGACGTATAGCAGCGGTCCGCGCAACCTTGATCTTTCTTGCGTGAGAAAGCCGGGTTTGAGGCCTGCATTGAGCACCCAGCTTCCGGCGCTGGGCAATGCTGTCGCAAGGACCTTCAGGCCGATCCTCTCGGCTGAACGGGCCATGCGCTTCTCTTCCTGTTCGTAGAAGCTGCCGGCGGTGAAGAAAGCCACCACAGGACCATCGGCGTCGGTCGCTGCGGATTTGCGCCTCTCCAGATCTTGCCGGGCAGGGAACGGGACGATGAGCGCGCGCTGCTGGGCTGTCCAGGGGCGCACCATGTTGAATATATTCAAGAAGGCACCTTCGGGGCTTTGTCTATTCGTTCAATGGCCTGCTCCGCAATTCGCGATCTGTGTCAGGTCCGTTTTGCATTTCCGTTGATATTGGCGGTCGGCCCACTTGCACGCCCCCGGTGTGTCGCAGGTCAGATTGAGAGTTCGCTTGAGCGATTTGGGCTAATGGCTAGTCGGAAGGTGACCTCGCTTATGGTAATATTGGATTGGCAAACCGTTTGATCTTCGCTAATCCGGTCTGTATGTCCGATAATGTTGTCAAATTTGAGCGCCGTCCCAAGCCGAAGCCGCCAAGGCAAATACCGCCATGGCGGAAGCGCCTGCTGGTCGCCGTCGCCATCGTCCTATTTTTCCTAGCGGCCTTTGCTTACTTCTCGCTGAAAGGCGGCCCGGCAGGTCACGCTTTCTAAGGATACGGCACCATTTTTCTATGATTTCCGACATCCGCTGGATGCTCGGCGGGGGCGGTGAATAGCGAGTCGCAGCCCTTGGTGGCTTGCTGTGATTTATGCAAGCATTGACAAGTACGCAACCAAGCTCCGTACACGAGCTCGAGATCCTTCAGCCCTCGATGTGCAAGCCATGCAATCCGGGCACGCCTGACCTTGATTGGAGGCCCCGGGGGCTTGAATCTGAAATTCCCTCTTCTTAGCTGTCTAGTATTCGAGGCTTCATGAGCTCGATATCCATCACGTCTATTTGGAGTGGTCAAAATGGAAGACAGAACCAGAGTAATAGAAGAGTTGAGCGTTGAAGAACGCGAGGAAATCCTGATCGATGCCGCTTTGACATTGGAAGATGCCGCAAACGAAGCGTTGGTTGAAGGCGACAAGCAGTTCGCGGCGTTTTCGAACAATATGGCCGAGGCGATCCGCATTCACGCGGATGAGCTCGCCCGCGATGATCCGGAAAGTGCAGACAAGGTGCTGCAACAGGCCACTGAGGTCATCTCCCAGTTCAAGGCCAGCCATCCGTATCGAATGATCAGCACGGCTGTTCACTAATCGCGGCGGTGCACTATCTGCCGTCACGTCGACACGACCCTGGAGGATTTTTGATGTCTGAACTCGTGGTGCTTGGTTTTGATGATGCCGACAAGGCGGATGCCGTTCTCAATCGTCTCGTTCAGCTAGAGAAGGAATATCTGATCGATCTGGAAGACGCCGTCATTGCGGTCAGAGACGAAACTGGCAAGGTTCGTCTCAAGCAAAGCGTCAATCTCACTGCTGCGGGTGCGGCAAGCGGCGGCCTATCGGGCGCCCTTTGGGGGTCTCTGGTCGGCCTGCTGTTTCTGAATCCGCTGGCAGGCCTGGTTGTCGGCGGCGCGCTCGGCGCGGGATCCGGCGCATTGGCCGGATCGATGGCGGATTACGGTATCGACGACGACCTCATCAAGAGGCTGGCTGACACCATCCCTGCAAAAAGCTCAGCGCTTTTCCTGCTGATCCGCAAGGTCCAGCCTGAGAAGGTGCTGGCCGAGTTTAAGGGCGATCACGCGCGCCTGCTTCGCACCTCGCTTTCGCCGGAGCAAGAAGATCGGCTGCGGCAAGCGCTTCTCGACGACACGCTGACGCCATCCGCCGCCCCAGCCACGGCGTGATCCGCGGATCTCAAGGCTCGTCGCATATTGGAGCCCGTACGACTTCAGCGGTTGTTCGGGCTTTCATCTTATAGAGCCTTGATGGCGTGCGGCGCAGGCCATCTGCACGCGTCCACCTTCTTTCCTACTGGAGAAATTGCTGCCATTGTCCGGCGAAGGTGCGGCTGCTGATGCCGCCACACTCGAAGGGGAGGGGCAAGACCCCGCACGGCCATTGTCAACACACGTCTACACCCGTGAGGCCGCGCGATGATCGAGCCCGCATCTCGTCAAAGCGGACCTCCGCCTCCACCGAAAACCTCGACGTTTCAGACCAAGCGCGCAGCCATACAGGCGTTGCGGGTCATGATCGCCTGTACGGTCACCTATGCTGTTTCCCAGTTGCTCCACCTTCAGCAGGGCTATTGGGCTGTGTTTACGGTACTGATTGTCATGCAGGCTTCGGTCGGTGCCACAGCCGGCATGGCCGTCGACCGTCTGGTTGCGACGGTCGCCGGTGCGGTGCTTGGCGGCATAGCCGTGTTTCTGACGCCGCACGAGCCGCTTCCCATAGGGGTCGCACTGATCAGTGTCGTCGGGTTTGCAAGTTTCGTTTCCGTGCGAGCGCCGCGCTTGAAAAACGCAGGTTTGACGGCCGCGATCGTAATGTTGACGCATTCGCAGGCGGTTCCGGTGGAGGTTTTCGTGATTGACCGGATCGCGGAAATCACACTGGGAGGTGTCATCGGCGTGCTCGCCAGCCTCTTCATCCTGCCGACCCGTTCGCGAACCGTTGTGCTCGATCGCTTCGCATCGGCGCTCGATGTGATGGCCCAGATCATGCGGATGCTTGCGGCTGCAGCTGAAAAGGGCGAAGCGGTGTCGGCGGCGGAGGCCAATATCGGGCTGCGGCAATCGCTGGTGGCAACGGAAGCGTTGCTGACCGATGCACAGCGCGAGCGATCTCTATGGCTGGCAAAGCAGGGAATTTCCGACGCCATTCCGCGTTCGCTGTGGCGCATTCGCAATGACATGACCTATGTCAGCCACCTGTTCGAAGCGCCTTTTCCCGTTGAAGTGGTCGAGGCGATCGGGCCACAGGCTGCACTGGTTCTGCGCGCCCAAGCCGCCTTTGCCGAGGCTTGCGGGAAAGCACTGAGAGAGGGAGGCGATATCGATTCAGATCGTCTGTCCGATGCGGACAGTGCTTTCCAAGCGGTCTTCGACGCATTTCAGCATTCCGAGGCTGCCCAATCGGTCGCTTTCAGCGACAGCGGGCGTTTGTTCGGCTTCGATTTCACCCTGCGCCGAATACGACAAAATTTCCTCGATCTCGCCGACCGCATCCGAGAAAGCCGCGGCGATGAAAGCGAACGGCCGACTTGAGCACGCCGGCCGTTCGCTGAGCATCACCAACTCCACATGGTTCCATCCGACAGCCGTGCCACGTCGAGATAGGCTCGCCGATAGGGGTATTTTTCAGCAGCCTTCTCATCAATATCGACGCCGTGTCCCGGCTTCTCGCCACTATAGAGCTGGCCGTCCTTCAGATGCCATTCGTGTGGGAAGACGTTCTTCGCTTCATCCGGATGGAAGGCATATTCCTGGATCCCGAAATTCGGCACCCAGCGATCGAAATGCAGCGCCGCACCCATGGTGATCGGCGACATGTCAGCCGCGCCATGGCAGGCGGTGCGGATATGATAGAGGCCCGCAAGATCGGCGATGCGCCGCACATGGGTTATGCCGCCGGCATGCAGCGGCGTTGTACGAATATAGTCGATTAGCTGCTCCTGGATCAGCTGGCGGCAATCGTGGATCGAGTTGAAGACTTCGCCGAGTGCGAGCGGCGTGGTGGAGTGCTGCCGGATAAGCCGGAAGGACTCCTGATTTTCGGCCGGAACCGCGTCTTCGAGCCAGAAGAGCCTGTGGCGTTCCACCTCCTTCGCAAGCGCTGCCGCCTCTTGCGGGGTCAGGCGATGATGAACGTCGTGCAGAAGGTGAAGATCATAGCCGAAGCGATCGCGCAGATGGTCGAGAAGCTTCGGCAGGAACCGCAGATAGGTGGGCGTGTCCCAAAGCGTTTCGCGCGGCTTGTCCTCTGCTTGCGCGAGCGAGCCGACCTTTTCGACGCCGTAAGTCACCGGTAGGCCAGGAACGGCGCTTTGCACGCGAATTGCCTTCCAGCCCTCTTCCTTGAAGGCGGCAACCTTGTCGACCGTCTCCTCGATCGTCTCGCCATTTGCATGGGTGTAGGCGAGCATATGCGTGCGGCTGGCACCGCCGAGCAACTGGTAGAGCGGCATGTTGGCCGCCTTGGCCTTGATGTCCCATAGTGCCACGTCGACGGCGGCGATCGCCGCCATGGTAATCGGGCCGCGGCGCCAATAGGCGCCCTTGTAGAAATATTGCCAGATGTCCTCGATCTGCGACGCATCGCGGCCGATGAGGCAGGGAACGAGATGATCCTGCAGGTAGGAGGCGACGGCCAGCTCGCGGCCGTTCACCGTTGCATCGCCGATGCCGTAAATCCCGTCATCGGTTTCGATTTTGAGGGTGACGAAGTTGCGCCCAGGCGAGCAGACGATGACCTTCGCATTGGTGATTTTCATGGGAAACCTTTCCTGGTCTTTAAACGAAATCATGCCTTCGGATCGGGGATCTGCTCGATGCGACCGAGGACGAAGACATAGGAGACGATGCCGATCGCCAGCATCACACCTGCCAGCAGGAAGGCACGACTGAAGGATTGCGTGGCCCCGACGATGAAGCCGGTGATGATCGGAGCGGCAATGCCGGTTACGCTGTTAAGGAAGTTCATGATGCCGCCGACGGTGGCGGCACCGCCCCTCGGCGCGATGAGAGCGGGGATAGACCATCCGGCCGGTGCAGCCGCGGCAAGGCCACTCAGAGAGATTGTGATCCAGAGGATCGCCCAATAGGGATCGGCAGTCAGTCCGGCGCCGACTACGGCCAGACCCATCAGCATGCCGAGGACGATGATCGTCTTGCGTACCCGGGATTCGTCGAGACCCTTGCGGATGAAGTGGTCGATCAGCCAGCCGCCGATCAGAAGGTCTGAAGCCGTGGCAAAGATCCAGGGAATTGTCGTGAAGCTTGCCGACTTCAGAATATCCATATGCATCTCCTTCACAAGATAACCCGGGAGCCAGAAGATGAAGAGGGCAAAGGCGTAGCCATAGGCGGCAAAGCCGATCGAAAGGCCCCAGACCTTGCGATTGCGCAGGAGATAGCCGAGCATGCCAACGGCATTGGCGGAGGCCTCGCCTTCCTGCGCCGCACCACCGGCCTTCAGATAGGTGCGTTCCTCGTTCGAGAGATTCCTGTCGGCTCCGGGGTCGCGATAGAATAGCCAAAACAGTGCGAAGAAAACGAAGCTGATGATCGCCGTGGCGATGAAGCCGCCGCGCCAGCCGAAGTGGAGCATCAGGAAGGCGACCAGCGGAATGGCGATGACATTGGAGAATTTTGCAGCCGCATCAAAGAGAGCCGTTGCAAGCCCGCGCTCATGGCGCGGAAACCAATAGCCGGTTGCCTTCGAGTTGGCAGGGAAGCCGGGTGTTTCGGCGACGCCGAGAAGCATGCGTGAAAGAAAGAGCGTCTGCATGCCGGTCGAGAAGGCCGTGATGATGGAAGCAACACCCCAGGAGAATGTACTCCAGCGCATGACGCGCTGGACGCCGAACCGGTCAAGCAGCATGCCCACGGGGATTTGCAGGAAGCCATATGTCCAGCCGAAGGCGCTGAAAAGTATGCCCATCTCAGCCGGGCCGATGTGAAAGTCGTCCTGGATGAAGGGCGAGGCGACCGTCAGGTTCACCCGGTCGAAATAGTTGACGAGAACGCCGAGCGCTAACAGGGCGCCGATCCACCAACGGCGATTGGTGGATGGCCGCTGCATCGTCGCGGCAGTGGTTGAGTGTTCGATTGTCATGAATCCTCCCATATGAAATATCACGCTACTAATCTGAAATTTCACATGAGGCAATAATTTTGATATATGCAGCCGAAAGTCAATGCCGATCCAGGTTGATCGGATGTGGGACGCGACGGCTGGGCCGGGCGGGAAAAGATCGACTGCGCGATGACGAAGACGGAGAAGCAAACCCGGAGCCTGTCAGAGGAAGCCTATGATCGCCTCGAAGGTATGATCGTTTCCACGGAGCTGCAGCCGGGTGCGCGCTACACCATCCAGCAGTTGCAGCAGCAATCCGGCCTGGGACGCACGCCCGTTCATGACGCCGTAAAGCGCCTCTCGGCCAACCAGCTTATCTATGTCAGCCCGCGTTCAGGCTTGAGGATCGCGCCGGTCAATCTGGCTCAGGAAAGAACATTGCTTCCCTTGCGGACGGAAATGGAGGTCATCGGCTGCGGGCTGGCAAGCGAACGTGCCACGCCGCAGGACCACAAGATCTTGCGGACCTTCATCACTGATCTGGAGGCTTCAAAGTCGGAGCTTAGCCTGGAGCGTTTCAACTTCACCGATCGTTTGCTCAACAAGGCGATCCTGACCGCATCCGGCGAACCGCTTCTGGCAAATACGCTCATCCCGCTGCAGACGCTCTATCGCCGCACCGGATGGATATTCCACACCTATCTCGGCCCCGGCGCGTCTATGGCGACCATGATTGAGAGCCACATTTCCTTGTTGCGGCTCATCGTCTCCGGAGATCGCGCGAATACCGAGAAATTCGTCCGTGAAATGATGCAGGACCTGTCGAGCATGCTGCTGCAGGTGCGCCAATCGATCGATCCCGCGACGCTCGATGTGAGCCTGGCCGACATGACCGTGCGAACCGGAATAGCTGGCCCGATCAACTGAAGAGGGCCTTGCTGATCGATCAGGATGCCGACATCACTGCTTGGCCGCCGCGGGGATTTCGATGGTGCCCGCCGGCAAGCACTGCACGGCATGATTTTTTCCTTCCCTTTTTGGCAATGCATTAAGGGTTGAGGTTGAATATGCTAAACTATGAATAAGGTACCGCGCAGATACGATCTGGATTTCCTCAGGGTCGCAGCTTTCATGCTGTTGATCGTCTACCACGTCAGCTTGATGTATAATTCGAGAAGCTTCCTGCTAAAGGCGCCGGACACCTCTCCTATTTTCGATATTATTCACTTATGGACGCATCCTTGGCGGATGTCCCTCCTGTTCATCATCTCGGGGACTGTGACGGGTATGTTGCTGACGCGGCAATCTCCCGAGGCATTGCGGAGCGCGCGCACGAGACAATTACTGATACCTTTGCTGCTGGGGCTGCTATTTCTGATACCTCCCCAGATTTACGTATGGTTGAATGCCGGTCTGGACGTGAATGTCAGCTTCTACGATGTCGTTTGGCACTACCTCACGTGGACGCCGATACGCCTGCCGGACGGCGAACTGGCGCAACTCGCGGGGATGCAGCATCTTTGGTATCTCGCCTATCTCTGGATCTATACGGCTATCCTGACGCTTGCCGTATCGGCGAGGCCGCAACTCTTGGTTATTGCTGGTGACGGGCTCGCCTCATGGCTGACCGGAAAATGGCTTCTCATCCTGCCCATCATGTTCTTCGTGCTGCTGCGGCTCCTGCTCAGGCCGGTATTTCCGCCGACGCCTAATCTGTTGGGTGACTGGTATAGCCACGCCATCTATATCGCCTGCTTCTTCATCGGAGCGGCACTGGCCATGCGTGATGACTATTGGGACGCGGTTGTCAGCATGCGAAGGCCGGCCTTGTGCCTGGCTTTGGCATGTGCGCTGGTCTTGGCGTTGCTGTTTGTGGCGATGCCGCTGCCGGAGCCTGAAAAATGGCGCCTGGTTGTCGGGCAAGCAATTGCGGGCGTTTTTCAGTGGTGTACCATCGTCACCGTTCTCGGCTACGCAAGAATCTGGTTCAAAACCGAGAATGCCGTCATCCGCTATTTAAACCGGGCGGTTCTTACCTACTATGTGCTTCATCAGACCGTCATGCTGCTTATCGCCTACGTATTGGATCAACTCGGACTGATGTCTGCCTCGCTGTTCGTCCCCATCGTCGTTGTTACCCTTGCGATCTGCGCGCTGCTTTATGAGTTGAAGCGGCAGCTTGAGGCTTCCTGTAAAGCGATGTTCACCGCCCGCTTCGCGTGATGTCGCGTGGCGATTGAACCGGCTGAGATAGCCGGTTTCTCTCTTGCGTTGGGGCCGCGAAGGTCCTGTCGTGCATTCGCGCCATTAAATGCGCGACCTCAATGGGTGGCGCCGGATCCGCCGGAGGAGACGATGGCAAAGGGCTGCCCCTCTACGTGGATATCGCGAACCTCCTTTAAGGTCTCTCCGTCGACCAGATGCACCTTGCTTTGGCGGGGATCGGTAATGGCGATGAGATTACCGGCAACAGCCAGGCGCGGCCGTGGATCGCGCCAATGGCCATCCTTGCTGTAGGGTTCGGTCACGCGCTCTGATTTTGCGATCACGCCGTCCACCACGTCGATAAGATGCAATTTGCCATCTTCCGTCAGGACGTAGGCATGTTGCGGCTTGGCCGGATCAAGCACAAAATCCACGCGCCGGGTCGGAAGTTCGATCAACCTGTAGGGAGTGGTCTTGTCGTCTGGATCGATGAGCACGATGTTCTGCTCGCCGTAATTGCCGAGGAAGAACTGCATAGATGTGCCGCCGAGCAGGGTCGAAACCTTGCCCTTCGGCAATGCCGCACCATAGGCGAGCATCTCCATCTTCGGGCCGTCGACTCCGCCTGGGCGAACGATCAGCACGCCTTCTTCGCAACCGAAGGCGACCAGCCGGGCAGATGTTGCTTCGCCATGTAGGCCTGTGCAGGTTCCAATTTGACCGACCTGCTTCCCCTCACGATCAACTATCCGCAGCCCGAGGCGCGGCGGCAATTCGCCTTCCTTCACCGGCTCGTTCAGATCGGGCGCCGACACAAGGAGGTAGTTGCCCATCGGCACCGCGACACCGTGATGGGCGGCGGTCGTGTTAAATGCGCGAATTTCGGGCTTGTTTTGGAGGAGATCCGCCTCCGAGAGGAGGTCGAACTTGCCGCCGCGATCATAAAAGATCGTCACCTCGTTGGCGTGGCTGACCACATGGCCCGGCTTCTCGCCCTTGATCACGGTTGCAAGCAGTTTCGGATCGGAAAGGGCGATATCGCGGTGATCGCCATGATCGGAAAGAGATATGCCGGTATCGACTGCTTGCACCACATTCTTTTCGCCCTGTACGGCAAAGACTGTCCTGCCGGATTGGCTGAGCGAAAGGGATGCATATCCTTCGATGTCGAAACGGCCGATCTCCTTGCCGCTCGCGACGTCGATTGCCCGAACCACCGGCAGGCTATGGTCTGCGACGAACAATCTCCATGTCTCCGATGCGACTTCGTCGTCGGCGAGAGACGAGAATGGCAATAACAATGCGCAGACCAGCGAGGTGGCTGCGAGAAGGTGATTTGAACGAGAGTAAAACATGGATGATCCTTTATGTAATAACATTACATATCAATTGTTATAAAGTAACATCATGGTTGTCCAGCCCCACAGATGCAGGGTTTGGTGGTGCTATCCACACATTATCAACATTCAAATTAAGGCAGGGATGTCGGAACCAGTTGACGCAATTTTAACCTCATATACTATATATAGTGTTCGAGGTTCCTTTGATTCGCAAGGATTGGAGGCTAAGATGGGAATACGGTCGGCAGCCATGATGATTGCCAAGCCGTAGCTGCCCCCGCAACTGTGAGCGGCGAGTGTTCGTTCGAAATGGCCACTGAGACCAGCGTCTTGGGAAGGCGGATCGAATGCTGCGACCCGTGAGCCAGGAGACCTGCCTCGAGCATAACGTCCACGGGCGGGGTGTCCGGATGGCGAGCGAAGGTTCGCGCGGCATGATTGTCGTCGTCTTTGCTCCCGCGAATGCCCCGCATGAATAGCTTCGGGGTGAAGTCCATGTTTTTGAGTACCCATATCCGGCTTCGCGAATGACGGTCGCTTAAGCGACCAGCCGCGAGCTGCATCCGTTTCTGCTGTCATCCCGAATGCGGGCATCCTTTGGTGCCCGGACCCTTTTGCACGCCTATATATAGATACGAGGACATCCAATGGTTACCGTCTACAGCAAGCCCGCCTGCGTACAATGCACTGCGACCACCCGCGCTCTCGACCGCCAGGGCATCGATTACACCATCGTCGACGTTTCCACCGACAGCGAAGCATACGAGCTGGTGCAAGGCCTCGGCTACCGTCAGGTTCCGGTCGTTATCGCCGGCGAACAGCATTGGGCCGGTTTCCGTCCCGACATGATCAGCGCCCTCGCCTGAGGACTTGAAGGTGGGTGAGCTCGTCTATTTTTCCAGCAGATCCGAGAACACCCATCGCTTCGTTGCCAAGCTTGGCTTGCCGGCCGCTCGCATCCCGCTTTCAGCAGGCGAGGAGCTTAGAGCTGCCCGTCCGTACGTTCTCATTGTCCCGACCTATTGCGGCGAAGGGGGCAAAGGTGCCGTGCCCAAGCAGGTCATCCGCTTCCTCAACGATGCGGATAACCGATCAAATATCCGCGGGGTCATCGCCGCGGGCAACAGCAACTTCGGGGCGACCTACGGTATCGCCGGCAGCATCATCTCCGACAAATGCAAAGTGCCGTTTCTGTATCGGTTCGAGCTTTTGGGGACGGCGGAGGATGTTGCCAATGTCAGACACGGATTGGAACGATTTTGGACACGCTAACGCTTGACCGGCCAGCAAAGGCCACGGAAACGACACTGGACTATCACGCCCTCAATGCCATGCTGAACCTCTATGACGAGCAGGGTCAAATCCAGCTCGACAAGGACCGCATGGCGGCCAAGCAGTATTTCCTTCAACACGTCAACCAGAACACTGTGTTTTTCCATAACCTGCGGGAGAAGCTGGATTATCTGGTGACTGAAGGCTACTACGAGCAGGAGGTGCTGGATCAGTATTCCTTCAACTTCGTGCGCGATCTCTTCGATCATGCCTATGCGAAGAAGTTCCGTTTTCCGACGTTCCTCGGTGCGTTCAAATATTACACCAGCTACACGCTGAAGACTTTTGACGGAAAGCGCTATCTGGAGCGCTATGAAGACCGTGTCTGCATGGTTGCGCTGGCGCTCGCCCGCGGCAGCGAGCAGCTTGCACGCGACATGGTGGACGAAATCATTTCCGGCCGTTTCCAGCCGGCGACGCCAACCTTCCTCAATGCCGGCAAGAAGCAGCGCGGCGAGCTGGTTTCCTGCTTCCTGCTGCGTGTCGAAGACAATATGGAGTCGATCGGTCGCGCCATCAATTCCGCGCTGCAGCTCTCCAAGCGCGGCGGCGGTGTGGCACTGTCTCTCACTAATATTCGTGAGGCTGGCGCCCCGATCAAGCACATCGAAAATCAGTCTTCTGGCATCATTCCCGTCATGAAGCTGCTGGAAGACTCCTTCTCCTACGCCAATCAGCTGGGTGCAAGACAAGGGGCCGGCGCCGTCTATCTGAACGCCCACCACCCCGACATCATGCGTTTCCTCGACACCAAGCGCGAGAATGCCGACGAAAAGATCCGCATCAAGACGTTGTCGCTTGGCGTCGTCATTCCCGATATCACCTTCGAGCTCGCGAAGAACAATGACGATATGTACCTGTTCTCGCCCTATGACGTGGAGCGGGTCTATGGCGTGCCGTTTACCGAAATTTCGGTGACGGAAAAGTACCGCGAGATGGTGGCCGACAGCCGCATTCGCAAGAAGAAGATCAAGGCGCGCGACTTCTTCCAGGTGATTGCCGAAATCCAGTTCGAAAGCGGCTATCCCTACATCATGTTCGAAGACACGGTGAACCGCGCCAACCCGGTCGCCGGCCGCATCACCATGAGCAATCTCTGCTCGGAAATCCTGCAGGTGAGCGAAGCGAGCGAATTTGACGAGGACCTTTCCTACAAGCATATGGGCAAGGACATCTCGTGCAACCTTGGCTCGCTCAACATCGCGGCCGCGATGGACAGCCCAGATTTCGGCAAGACGATCGAAATGTCGATCCGCGCGCTGACCGCCGTCTCCGACATGAGCCATATCTCTTCTGTGCCCTCGATCGAGAAGGGCAACGACGACAGCCACGCCATCGGCCTTGGCCAGATGAACCTGCACGGCTATCTCGCCCGCGAACGCATTTTCTACGGTTCCGAAGAAGGCGTCGATTTCACCAACATCTATTTCTACACCGTGACCTATCATGCCGTCCGCGCCTCCAACTTGCTCGCAGTCGAACGGGGCCAGAGCTTCAAGGGCTTCGAGAATTCGAAATACGCCTCCGGCGAATATTTCGACAAATATACCGGACAGGAATGGAAGCCGGCGACCGCGCATGTGGCCGAGCTGTTCGAAAAGGCCGGCATTGCCATCCCGACGCAGGAAGACTGGTTGGAATTGAAGAAGGCCGTGATGGAAGGCGGGCTCTATAACCAGAACCTGCAGGCCGTGCCTCCCACAGGCTCGATCTCCTACATCAACCACTCGACCTCTTCGATCCATCCGATCGTTTCCAAGATCGAGATCCGCAAAGAAGGCAAGATCGGCCGCGTCTACTACCCGGCCGCCTTCATGACCAACGATAATCTCGACTACTACCAGGATGCCTACGAGATCGGACCGGAAAAGATCATCGATACCTATGCGGCGGCCACGCAGCATGTCGATCAGGGCCTGTCCCTGACGCTGTTCTTCCGCGATACCGCGACCACTCGCGATATCAACAAGGCCCAGATCTACGCCTGGAAGAAGGGTATCAAGACCATCTATTACATCCGTCTTCGTCAGATGGCGCTGTCCGGCACCGAGGTGCAAGGCTGCGTTTCCTGCGCCCTGTGATTTCCGGTTTGAAAGGACATTCCCGTGAACATGCAATTCAAGCCGGCAAGTCGTATCCGTGCGATCAACTGGAACCGCATCGATGACGATAAGGATCTCGAAGTCTGGAACCGCCTGACCGGCAATTTCTGGCTGCCCGAGAAGGTGCCGCTGTCGAACGATATCCCATCCTGGGCGACCTTGAAGCCGGAAGAGCAGCAGCTCACGATCCGCGTCTTCACGGGCCTGACCCTGCTTGACACGATCCAGAACGGCGTCGGTTCGGTCAAGCTCATGGCCGATGCCGCGACGCCGCATGAAGAGGCCGTTCTTTCAAACATCTCCTTCATGGAAGCGGTGCACGCGCGTTCCTACTCGTCGATCTTCTCGACGCTTTGCCTGACACCCGACGTCGACGACGCCTATCGCTGGTCGGAGGAGAATGAATTCCTGCAGCGCAAGTCGACGCTGATCATGGAACAGTACGCATCCGGCGATCCGCTGAAGAAGAAGGTCGCCAGCGTCTTCCTCGAAAGCTTCCTGTTCTATTCGGGCTTCTATCTGCCGATGTTCTGGTCGAGCCGCGCCAAGCTCACCAACACTGCAGACATGATCCGTCTCATCATTCGCGATGAAGCCGTGCATGGCTACTATATCGGCTACAAGTTCCAGCGCGGACTGGAGCGGCTTTCGGAAGAGCGCAAGCAGGAGATCAAGGATTTCGCCTTCGACCTGCTGCTCGAGCTCTATGACAACGAGGCAAAGTATACCGAAGCGCTCTATGACGGCGTCGGCCTCACCGAAGACGTCAAGAAATTCCTGCATTACAACGCCAACAAGGCGCTGATGAACCTCGGCTACGAGGCGCTGTTCCCTGCGGAGGCCTGCAAGGTCAATCCGGCGATCCTTTCGGCGCTCTCGCCGAATGCCGACGAGAACCACGACTTCTTCTCCGGCTCCGGCTCGTCCTATGTCATCGGCAAGGCCGTTGCCACCGAGGATGAGGACTGGGACTTCTGAGGAGCCGACCTGGCTGCTCCGTGACATGGAATGCCTGATGATTTCCAATCGCAGCCATGAGGCTGCGATTGTCCTTTTTCGGCGAGCTTTGCGGCCCAACGATGTGCGTCGTGCTTTGCAGCTCTGACAAAGTCCTGTGCTACGCCCGGTTCGGCGCAAGAAAAGGACGTGTCATGAACTACATCGACTATATCGCCGATCCCGCGCGCGACTGCGCGATCATCGTTCATCGCGGGCTCTGGCATGCGGCGCCGGAAAACAGCTTGCTGTCGATAGAGCGAGCGATTTCTGCCGGCTATGACGTGGTCGAGATCGACATAAGGCGCAGTAGCGACGGAGAGCTCGTTCTCCTGCACGACGATACGCTCAAACGAATGGCAGGCCTCGATAAACAGCCCGAGGCGCTAACTCGGCAGCAATTATGCAGCCTTCCCTTGCGTGATCGCGATGGGGGCGAGGGGAACCCAATGACGGCAGAGACGCTGCCGAGCCTGAAGGAGGTCTTCGATCTGACGCGAGATCGAATTTTCCTCCATCTCGACGTCAAGCACAGGGATTTGATCCCGGAAGTAATCGCATGCGCCCGCGCCATGGGCGTCGATCAGCAAGTCGATTTCTGGGGCAATCTGAAGACGAAGGAGGATCTGGCATGGATCCGCGCCAATGTCTCGTCGCAGGCCGTCCCTTTCATGGCGAAGACCCGCCTTGAGGCACCGGATGCCGACAGTCAGTTGGACCTCTTGCTTCAACTCAATCCATTCCTATGCGAAATCTATTTCGACAGGCTGGAACAAGTTGCCGAGCGCCGGGTACTTTTCAAGCAGGCCGGCATTGCGCTCTGGGTCAATACGCTGGACGCGGTTTCGTGTGCCGGTTTCACAGACTCCGCTGCATTGCAGGATCCGCAAGCGGTCTGGGGCCGTTTGATCGACGCCGGCATTTCAGCGATCCAGACGGATGAGCCTGCAGCTCTAAGAGCCCATCTTGATAACCGCCGACCATCTGCTCGTGGCAGGTTGAGCTGATCTTGTCGCGCTCCGGCGAGATCGCGTCCGCCGTATCAAGTCGCGAATGCTGACGGCCGGCCCACTCCGCGAGGGCCGGCCGTCTGATGCATCGAGCCTCAATGGCTCAAAGCTGGCATTACTTGTTAAGTGCGTCCTTCAAGGCCTTTGCCGGCGTGAAGGTGAGCTTCTTTGCTGCTGCAACCTTGATGGTCGCGCCCGTTCCCGGATTGCGAGCTTCGCGCTCCGGCGTATCCTGTCGGGTAGGAACGACCCGTTGCCGGGCCGCTCCTCCCTAAGAACTGTACGTGCGAGTTTCCCAGCATACAGCTCAAGCCTCCGCCAAGCCCT